>CAWKEE010000001.1:0-497799 GCA_963848555.1 uncultured Alphaproteobacteria bacterium
CGGGACGGGCACCGCGCCTGGAAGAAAACTGACCACGCCGGTGGTCTTGTCGACCACGATGCCCAGGCCTTCCTAAGTCGTGCCCCTGTTCTGTGCCCGAAACAGCGGCCGGAACTCGATCTGCACTTCGGGATGGGCAGTCAGGTACGGGCGGGCAAGAACGCCACGATCCGCGCCCGTGGGCATGACTTCGACTACCGCGAGGCCTGAGGTGGGGAGATCGCGGACGCACCCCGCGACCAGATGAATACCGCTTCCTGCTCTTCCGGCCCAAAATATTTGGCGAATTGGCATCTACAACCTGCGCAGAGTTTTCAGGCTGTTGTACTCCTAATGGAGATATTGAGAAATCGCCTAACTCTTTGAAGGATCACATGCAGATAAGCGATAGAGGCCAGCTTCTTCGGTAGAGGAAAAGCCGGGACACAAATCGCACGCTATAGGCGTCGAATCCGTGCTAATTCAGGCGAGCCGGGTCTGGCTGGCCTGTCAGCCGATCTGCCTGGAAGTCCTTGTTCCACGACCGAATCATGAGAATTCGCTTGGCTGAGGTAGCAGGATTTAAACCTGCGAATGCCGGAACTAAAAACCTGTTGCCGTTTTTTCCGGCCAACCGAAAACCCCAGAAATCTGCGGCTTTCAGCACTATAAATCGTCTGCATTGAGGTCAAGAAAAAATCAGGACACAAACCGGAACACAAAATGACCGGTGTTCGGGCCGAAATCGGGCGCTGCCGGGAACAGGCTTTTCGAAGCTCTTGAGGATCTCGAGCGCGCGTGTTGAACGCGTGACGGCAAAGCCAACAGAGCGGCATCGCTACGTGTCGCCGGTCGGTCGCGGGGCGACAGCGCCGCCGATCGAAGGGCCTGGTCAGTCGGGAGGGCGATGCCAGCGCCTATGCGGTTGCCATTGCGTGCATGAAAGCGCTCCACACCTCACCAAAGAGCGCGCGAATCAGCTAGCGCTGGACCTCGGCGAGCTTGAAGCGCGGGCAGCGCCGATATTTGCTCCCGCCGTTTCCCAACCCATATTCTTGGGAAGCCGTGTGGCCGGCGCCGCCGTAATCGATCGATTTGGCGACGTGACAATCGAGCGAGGCGGGCGAATTCATCCGCAGTGATGAGAGCGGTCGAGGCTAAGCCCCTTTCTAGTGCCTCCAATGCCGTCACTTTGACCTTTCCTGGGGATGCGCTCACGCCTCTTAGGTTGCGCTTCAATCAAGTGGGCGGCCAGGCACTTGCGGGTGCACGGAAGTGCCTCGCTGGAGAAGAGCGAACCGAAATCGGTCGCTCATTGGCGATTTGCGATAGAAAGACCGCTGGCGTCTAACGGAAAAACCGGTTCAATTCGGAGGTGCTACGATGCCAATGGTTGGGATAGGCCCAAAAGTCCTCGTACTAAAAACATCAGACCGCAGACGTTAGTCCGCCAGCGGCTGTTCTGCGGCTCCAGGAGACCCAGTGCCCGGATACCGAGATGACCGCCTCGAGGATCGAGAAGGTGTCTCGGAAGGACCCACGCGACATTCCAATCTCTGGATGGAGCAGCCCCGACCCCCTACTTGCTTCCCACAGGTCACGCGTCTACCATCATTACGCCAATGTAAGGACGGTCAAAAGTCGGCGGCAGAATCCGATAAGATGACCTGCTATCATTGCGCCGAAGAGATTTTGGCGGCTGCGACGCTTTGTCGGTACTGCCAGCAGCCCATTACACCGGCAAATCGCAAAGGGCTTCCCGAACTGGTATAAATCGACGGGCTCACGGCTATTGTTTCATCTCCTGTGGATCCAGGAAGATTTGGAACAGCATATCTTGGTTTTTCGGGAAACTTGACCTGCTTACAGCGGGATGATCCTGTAGAGCAGGCTTATTCAATCGCTCCAAATGAAGAAGAATGGGATATGATCCGTGCCCTCATCAGGGGCTGTTGGGACAGAATTAATGAAATCCATAAGAACCCTAGGGCGGCCGTCGAAGCAGCATTTCTGTCATTATTGATTCAGTATTACACGCTGTTCATTGATCTACTGCATCCAGAAGAGCCAGAGGAGGCGTGGAGGCCAGACAACTTGCGCATGCTCAAGGGAATGATGGACAAGGCAAGGGACTCTGCTGATATGCAGGTTATCCGAGAGGATCTACGGGATCAATTTATTCGCCTATTTAACACAATAAACGATTCACTTAGAAAGGCACGCTGCACGAATATCGATTCTGAACCGTAAGCGTGCGGCAGGACACCAAGTCAAACTCTGCGGCAGAGTGGTGGAGGTCGGGATGATCCCGGTTTATTGCTCAGGAACCTGAGATCTAGCGTCGGATGCTGCCACCATGCTTTGCCGCGCCCGTCGTCAGCTGCCGCCGCTCCGCGCGCCCTTGCTGGAAATCCGGGTCGAAGCGGCCTGCCGCTCTTCGAGCGGCTGCTCGACCCCAACGCATATTTCGGATTTTGGGGCGACGAACGTGGCGGAGTTTCGGGATATTTGGGCTAGGCGGAGCTATGAAAACCCACTTCGAGATGGGTTTGAGGACCGCCATGCGGCTCGCCGTCATGGAAGCCCTTTATATTCTCAATGGAGACCCGCGGCCTCGTAAGCACCTAGTCGCGCGCTCTGGTAGGCATGCTGATATCGGAAGTTTCGTGCCGTCGCGTCGCCACGATCGCGGGGTGTAATCCCGAGGTCGGCCAAGGGGACATTTTCGGATGTTGAGTTTGACAAGTATCCTCGCCCGAGCCCCGAGGCTGGGGCTACCTCGGCGCTGCATTAGCTTATCGCTTCTACCTGACGCGGCTTCGTTCGACAATGAAGGTGGGAGCACAAAATGCTCCCCAAAAGGTCGATTGTCTCCAAAAGAAACGACGTGCAGACAACAACTTAGCAGTTGCCGAGAGCAACTGCCATTATCTTGCCTTCCCCCTGCCCCTTTCTACTTCCGCCCAGCCCCCCTCCGCTTCTCCCACCCTTGATCGACAAAAAAAGGGAGCGACGCCGGCCGCGCCGCTCCCGTGGATTTGAGACACTCAATCACTGAGCGCTTTGGACCCATAGCGGACGTTCAAGATGCTGCTATCTGCGGTCATGGCTTGTTTCTGACATAGACAGGGGGAGTATGATGGCGACGGCACGGCCACTCTCGGGAATGATCATCGATGAGGCCGTATTCGCGCCATTGATGGGCCTTGTGATCGGGAGCGGTTCGGCTCGCATCACCCTCGAATATGTCGGCCAACCTGAGCTGGTCATAAAGGTGAGCTTCCGCCATGCTGATGGAAGCAACTGGACCGAGTGGAACCTTTGGCACCAAATCAAGGATGAAGCGGCACTCGCACCCTCCTTTGGGAGGTGCTTTGCGATGAGCGCCTCGGGTAAATACCTTGTCATGGAGCGATTGGGCGATCTCAAGGACGACCAATCCCGCGAGCGTCGCGCTCCACCATGGGTTACGGATAAGAAGCGCTCGGCCTTCGGCGTGAACGCTACCAACGAGATCAAACTCCGAGATTATGGGCAGCTCGCGCTGGGGTTCTTTCTGTCGAAATTTCCGCCGGAGAGTATTCCGTCCGGAACTCATCGGCCGCTAGGCCGCGGCCTCGCGCGCCGCGCGCTTCGGATGCGTGCCGAGCGGTCCGCGACGATCCACCACGGCAACGCCTTTCTCCTTCGCCTGGATGACGAGGCGCTCAAGCACGCCATTGCCCGCGAACGCCACAAGGTAGCGCGGAGCGAGCGAAAGCATCTGCTCGTTGCGCTTGAACCCCGCGCGCGCCCCAAGCCGGCTGCCGAGTCCGAACGCGACCTGAGGCACCTTGCGGCGCTCGGCCCAGGCCGCCGCGAGGCGGTCGACGCCCTTGGAGTCGCCGCCATGGACGAGGACGAGGTCGGCGACGCGCTCGCGTACCTTGTCGAGCGTGTCCCAGACGCTCGCCGCAAAGGTCTTCGCGTCTTCGTCCGTGCCGAAGGACAGGCGTCCGCCTGCGAAGAGGACCGGCGTTCCCTCCGGCATCGCCGCGCGGCGCCGCGCCTCCGAACGCGCCTTCAGGAAGTCGCGCCCGTCGACCACCGCCGACGTCAGCGCCGGCGAATGGTTGAGCCGGGAGCCGCCGACCGGGCGCCAGGAGGAGCCGGTCTCGCTCATGTAGAGGATCGCGGCCGCCTCGCGGAAGGCTTCCAGGCCGAGCATCGCGACCTCGGCGGCGCGGGCCCGGTCGATCTGCGTCTCGAGCTCGCTGGTGTGGACCTCCGAGCCGTCGGCGCAGGCCAGGAGGCAGCGTACCTCGTCGGTGGCGCGGTCGAGTTGCGCGCTGCGCTTCGCCCCGGCGCGGTGGAATAGGTTGACCAGACCCCAGGCGAGCTCCTCGGCATCGTCCTCGAGCGCCGTCTCCGGGAACAGGGCGAAAAGATCCGACCAGATGGCGGCGAGGGTCTGCGTGACCGCCTCCGGGTCCGGCGGTTCGGAGCCGACGGCGCTCCCGATTCGCTCGACCTTCAGGTGGCCGAGCTCGAGCTGGGCGAGCTGCGCGGCAAGGCGATTTGCCCGCACCCTCGCCGTCTTGCCCTTGGCCTCAACCAGCTTGATGAGGTCGGTTTCGGTGACGTCGTAGATGATCTTTCGCCCCAGCTTCGGGGCGATGTCCCGCCGGTAGATGTCCTGCTTGTCCGCCACGGTCCGCGGCTTGTTGAGACGCTTGGCCCGCGAGGACCGTCCTTCGCGGACCGCCTCCATGTAGAGTTCATGCGCGCGATCGACGGTCATCGTCGCGAGGCGAAGCTCCTGCCGGGCCGTCTCGCGGGGATCTATCCCTGCGTCAACCTGCAGGTTCGCCCACTCGCGCGCATCGGCGATCGAGTAGCTTGGATAAAGGCCCAGGCTGAGCTTCACGACCACTCCGCGGCCGGCGATCCGCCGCCTGTAGAGCCACCTCCTTTTGCCGCTCGGGAGCACCTCGATCGAGAGGGCACCGGTTTTTGAGTCGTCCAGCTTGCCGACCCTCAGATCGTCGATAAGTGCCGGAGTTAACTCCTTTTTCCTGGACTTTTTGGCCTTTCGAGGAGTGGGACTCTTCGGAAAATCGGAACACAAATCGGGACACAAATTGCGGTCGCCTGAGGCGCGCCCGGATCAGCCGGGTCGAACCCTATCTAACTCAATTACGTTGTGGCTCGAAGAGCTTACGCGCGCGAGACTGCCTGCCATACCGACTCCAAGCGGTCCTTCGGCAGAACAAAAATCGGGACACAAATCGGTACACAAGAGGCGTCGAATCCGGGCCAATTCAGGCGAACCGGGTCTAGCTGGTCTGTCAGCCGATCTGAGTGCAAGTCATTGTTCTAGGACCGAATCATGAGGATTCGGTTGGCTGGGGCGGCAGGATTCGAACCTGCGAATGCCGGTACCAAAAACCGGTGCCTTACCACTTGGCGACGCCCCAGCAGGCGCCCGCGCTATATAGAGATGCGCGGCCGGGTCGGAACCCCCCACCGCCATCCCGGCTCAAGCTACCGGCCGATCAGGCGCGAGTTCGGAACGCGTCCTTCCTGCAAACAATCGCGGCCGCCGCGCCGTTCATCAGTCCCTCGACGCGGCTTGTCAGCACTTCGAGTACATTGAAGCGATGGACATTGGTGTTGGGCTTGGTTTCAGGGTGCGGGTAGTAGATGAGGCCAGGAAAGTATCGCTCGTCAAAGGCGAAGCAGCATCGCACAAATGAAAATGTCTCCGGAGCAATCCGCGTCGCGGCTCCTTCAGCCGTCCAGTCGACGTTCGGGAAGGTGTGGTCGGCTCTTGCCAATGCCAGGTCGCGCTCGAGCTCCAAGTTGATCGTGCCCCAGACCATGCCAGGCACTTCGGCCTCGACGTCGAAGCCTCGCGCCTTGAAATGGGGATGCTGCAAGAACAGCGTGCCGGCCCCATAGGGCGACGGGTTCGTCTCGCGCCCCACGGCAGCGCCCGAAGCGAACTGGAAGCCGCTGGTGATCGTCCCCTCATGGATGACGTACATTGCGTCTTGATGATGGTCACTGCCGCGTAGCGCAAGCCCGAGGCGACAGCCCTCCAGCTCTTGCGCCGGAACGAAATCAGCCGGATGCAAACTGCCTCAATCGGGCGAAGGGCGGGCAGGCAATGTTGATCTCACTGCCGGATGCGGGTCTATTGTTGCGACAAGCCGCTTGACGCCCTCGCCGCTGAGCGGCCCCAGATAGAGCCCGAGCTTGCGCGCCAGAGGCATCGTTCCTTTCCCGTCCGGCGTGAGACCTGCGGAGGCGGTCCGCCCACCTTCGTCGCAAAGCGCGGTCCGGACGCGCGCTTTCAACATCCGCTCGATGAGCCGGTTGCGCAAGGGGTCCACGCCGAAGCTCAACAACCAGCCCGCAGCAAAGTGCAGCGGGCTGGTCAAGCCGGCGAGAACCAGGTCGCTGAATCCTTTCACGGCGACCCATCGCCTCTTGAATCTCAGTTTCGACGCCATGATTTCCGCCAGCGCATCGACGTAGGCATCCCGCTTTCGAATCCCCTCATCGAAGCCGATTCCTCGTCGGGAGAAGAGCACGAGCGCTTCAAGGTAGGCGTCCGCCGCCTCTCTCACCTCGGTCTTGCGGCGCATGTCATAAACAAAGTCGAAGTCGCTCGCGAACTCCACGTCGGAAGGAAGAGTTATGATGAGTTAATTCATTCTTTCGAGGGTGGCCTCGTCGATGCCCTCATCCGCAGTCACCGCCTCCTCCCCGACGAGGTCGGGAAAAGCGCTGACCAGCGCGGTCGCGACGCCGACGGTCGAGTCCGTGAGCGCCGCATCGGAGCTGAGGGCGACACTCCGGGCCGCGCCTGCCGAATAGGCAATATGGTAGACTTCATTCGCGACGTTCATGAACGGCACCACGCGCGGATATTCCGGGAAAGCGGCGAGCTGCGCTCTTTGCAGCCGAAGCGTACCCAGCGCGCCGGGGTCGACGTCGCGACCGGCAAGATGGCGCCAACACGCCTCTTCCCAGTAATTGCGAGCCCCATCATAGGTCGGATTCATCAGACCCCGATACAGCTCGAAGATCGCGTCGAAATCGCCGCGCAGCTGCCTGGGCACGATCGCTTCGCTCTCGCGCCCGGAGAGACCGGCGATGCGCTCCATCAGCAGGTAGAAGATCTGGCCCATGTTCTTGTCGCGCGGCCAGGGGACATTGCGATGTCCGACGTCGTCGGCAAGCGCTTCCAGTTCACTACGCAATCGAGGCCAGCGCTTCCGGTCGTTGATCAGCGCGCGGTGGCTCGCAACATGTTCGGCGGTGCGTTCGATACCTTCGGCCAGGTTGCTGTCGCCGCTACGCGTAAACAGCCTCGCAACACCGCTGCGAAGCAGCGCACCCGTGAGGGAATGGCCGATATCGCTCAGGTCATCGACCAGCATTGGGTTGGCGAGCAGATAACCGTCGTTGATGAGGATCCGCTTGCCGTAGATGGCCGAGGTTATGAGTTGATGTTGTATCGAACGCAAGTTGATCCGGGCCGGCCACGGATAACGCTGGACGACATCGTCGAGGATTCCATAATATGTGAGCTGCCTTCGAAAATCGCTCAGCATCGCTTCGCTCGAAATCCCAGGCTACCTTCTGCACCGGCCGCCGTCGACGGGCAATGCAGCCTGCCCGCGCGGCAAATCCGATCTTTGATTCGAACCTGCGAATCCCAACGCACCTCCCGTCATCCCGGCGAAAGCCGGGACCTCGGGATAAGAAGGCTCTGCGGGTCCCGCTGAGACCCCGGCTTTCGCCGGGGTGACGGCTTGCGTCAGGCGTTGGACAGCCGGCGGTTGACGAGGTCGAGATAGTCCTTGCGCAGCTGCAGGGTCAGCTCGCCGACCTCGAAATTCCACGGGCCCGGCCGAGGCGACCGGGGTGACCTCGGCGGCGCTGCCGGTCAGGAAGAATTGCTCGAACCCCTCCAGCTCCTCGGGCCAGATCGCCCGCTCGACCACCTCGACGCCGCGGCGGCGGGCGAGGTCGATCACCGTCCGGCGGGTGATGCCGTCGAGGAAGCAGTCCGGCGTCGGCGTGTGGAGCGAGCCGTTCCTGACGAAGAAGGCGTTGGCGCCGGTCGCCTCGGCGACCTGGCCGCGCCAGTCGAACATCAAGGCGTCGTCATGGCCCTTGGCCTGCGCCGCGTGCCGCGACAGGGTGCAGATCATGTAGAGGCCGGCGGCCTTGGACTCGGTCGGCGCGGTGTAGGGCGCGGGCCGCCGCCACTGCGAAATGTCGAGCCTGATGCCCCTGCGCGACCGCCTCGTCGCCGAAATAGGCGCCCCACGGCCAGCTGGCGATGGCGAGATGGATCTTCGAGCGCTGCGCCGACACGCCCATCTGCTCGGAGCCGCGCCAGGCGAGCGGACGCATATAGGCGTCCGTCGAGCCGTTGGCGCGCAGCACCTCGCGGCACGCCTCGTCGATCTCGCTCGACGCTCCACGGTATCTCGAAGCCGAGCAATGCGGCGCTGCGGCGCAGGCGCGTGCTGTGCTCGGTCAGCTTGAAGATCTCGCCGCCATAAGCGCGCTGGCCCTCGAACACCGACGAGGCATAATGGAGCGCGTGGGTGAGGACATGGACCTCCGCCTCGCGCCACGGCACCAGCTTGCCGTCGAACCAGATCCAGCCGTCGCGGTCGTCGAAAGGTGGGGAGATCGCCCATGCGCCGCCGGATTAGGGCGCGGGGCCGAAACGGTCAACTTCGACCACAAGGGCGGGACAGCGCAAAGTCGGGGCCGTGATTCGTGTCCCGTCGACGCGGCAACCAATAGGCACTCCGTCGTCACAATCCGCGGCCGTCCTGCAGAACAGCGCTCCTCTCAGGTAAAACGTTCGATACAGTCGCCAATCTGCGATCAACATGGATTCCGCCAAGATGTTGCCTCTAAATTGATAGGCTACCGTGATGAATTTATGCTATGTTGGGGACGCAGAATCACCAGCCGCCCGAGTTCGCGGAAATTTATTTCGATAGTCTACTTCGGATTTGCAACAGGCCGTGTTGAACAACCACATTCCTGCGAATGGGGATCAGTATGGCTCGACCCTATGAAATGGTAATAAGCATCGGCGGCCAATCGCTGGTGGACGGAATCTGGCGGTTGTTCGGGCCCGCGCTCGAAGACCTGGTGCGCCCGTTGCCGCTCGTGCTGCCCGGTTTCACCAATGCAGTGATGCGGATCGAGGGGGTGGTGCCGGTCCAGGGTTCGCCGCCGCCGACAGGCGCTTTCGCGGTGCTCGCCAGCGTCGCGCTGACCGCCGAGGCCATGCTCCAGGTCAATGTCTCAACCGGCGAGGTCACCGTCCCGCTCGGCCCTCGGGCTCTAGACCTGAGCAACCTCACCGGCACGATCAACCTGCCCGCCCACAATGTCGACCTGACCAATCTCGCCATCGGCGGCAACATTGCGCCGCCGATCGGCCGGGTGGACCTCAGTGGCGGCACCGGCAGCCTGTCGGTGCCGGCCGGCGCAGCAAACTTGACCGGCGGGCAGCTGGAAGGCACGATCAACCTGCCGGACGCGCTCAGCCTCGGCCTGCCGCTGCCGGCGGTGGTTCCGGTCGCGCTTGATTTGACGCCGGCACCGCTGGCGATCGGCGCGTCGCTCGTCTTGGCCGTCGCCGGGATCGACTGGACGACCCGTTACGGAATGCAGCTGAACGTCAGCGGGGTGACCCTCGACCCGATCCATTTCGATCCGAATGCCCTGGTCGGCCAGATCACTTCCGTTTTGCAAGCGGCCGCCGACCAGATCCAGGCCCGGCTGGACCTGCCCACGCCGGAAGTGCCGCTCGAGGCCAGTGCGGTGTCCGGGCTGCTCAGCCCGATCCCGGCCGTGGTCGGTGCGGCCTTGGTCAAGGCTCTCAGCGGGCTGACTGCTGAAACCGGCCGCCTGCTCTATCCTCCGGCCGGCACCGGCGCGTCCTGCGACGTGGCAGTCCTGCCGACCGCGGGCGATGGCCGGCTGACCGTCGCCGCCAGCGGCACATATATCCTGCAGGTCGGATTAATCGGGGCCGGGGCACCGGCGACATCGCGGACTGGCCGCGGTTCGAGCCGGCCGGCATCGTCGACTGCAACCTGCTCGTCGGCAACGGCCTGCTGCTCGAGCTGCTCTGTTGCCTGCTCGTGCGCCTGCCCGCCTTTACGTTCCCCTTGCCAGCAACGACGTCGACTACGGACATCAGGGGCGGCACGCACGCTTCTTGTTGCAACTTCAACCGCGCGACACTCAGTCTCGGCCCGGTCTCGCTGGTCGGCGGCCTCTCCGCCTGTCTGGACGGCATGCCCGGCTCACCCAAGTCCTTCACGCTGATCGGCTATTTCGATCAGCTCACGACCGCAGCCGCGATCAGCGTGCAGTTTGAGCTGCCGATCACCTTCGACCTTGACGATTTCGGTGCACTTGCGGGACTGCGCCTGCTCGAAGCGCGCAATGTGAGGGCAACGGTCTGGCCGAACAGCGCACTCGTCGCCGGCCTGCTGATCGGCGGGTTATTGCTCGTCGGACCAGCGGTCGGCGTCGTGGCCGTTGCCTTGCTTTACGCTGTCTGCGGGACCGCCGCGAATCTGCTGACCAATGCGGTGATGACCGTGCTGCGGCACGCCTCGTTGCTGCGCTCTCCCGTCTCGGTTCCACCCGGCCTATTCGAGGCTTTCGGCCGGTTCGCCCCGGTGACCGTGAGCATCGACGACCTCAACGCGACCGGAGTGCTGCATACGCCGACCACGGTCTGGGGCGTGCGGCCCCGCAGCCGCAAATGGTCATTGCAGCCGAGCATCGATCCGCGCAACCTGCCGGGACTTCTTTCGGGAATTCTTCCACCTGTCGGCACCGGGATTTTGCCACTAAGTCCGGGCACTCTCCCGCCGCTCAACCCGGGTGATTTGGCGCGGCCCGGCTCCGATCCAGTCGACGATAACGAGCCGCAACACCCCGGATGAAAGCGGAGGTGCTTACCGCAATTGCGCGGTGAATGGGCTTCTAGCCCAACCGCGCCTCGGCGGCCATTTCGAGGCTGCGGCGGCGCGCGGCTTCGAGGGTGCGGGCGACGAGATCGGCGAGCGCGCGATCGGCGTCGAGCACCTCGAGCCCGGCCTGGGTGGTGCCGCCGGGACTCGCCACCCGCTCGGCCAGCTGGCCCGGAGTCTCGCCCGACTGGACGGCGAGCGCGGCGGCGCCTTCGGCCATCGCCGCCGCCAGCCGCGCCGCCAGATCGTGCGGCAGGCCGAGCCGTGCCGCCGCTTCCGCGAGCGCCTCGAGGAAGCGGAACAGGAAGGCCGGACCGGCGCCGGTCAGCGCTCCGGCGAGCCCGAACAGCTCCTCCTCCTCGAACCATTCGGCATGGCCGAGCGCGGCCATCAGCCCGGCGACGATGTTCCTCGCGGCGACATTGTCGGCGTCGCTGTGGAGAGCGACCACGCCCTTGCCCAGGCGAACGGGAAGATTGGGCATCGCCTTGACGATCGTTTCCGGCGCCGCGAAGCGGGCGCGCAGCGACGCCAGCTCGACGCCGGCCAGGATCGAGATCAGGATGGTGTTGGGATCGAGGATCGGCGCCAGTTCGGGCGCGACGGAATCGAGCTGATAAGGCTTCATCGCCAGCAGGACGATCGCCGGCACTTCGTCCTCCGGGAAATCCTTGAGCACGCGCACGCCATGGCCGACCGGCGCGCCGCTCGGACGGACCACGCTGACATGGGCGGGATCGACGCCGGCGGCGACCCAGCCGTCGAGCATCGCCGATCCCATATTGCCGCAGCCGACGAGCCAGAGCGGGCCGGGGAGGAGAGGGTCAGCCATCGTGCCGTCATTGCGAGAAGCGAAGCGACGAAGCAATCCAGTACGGGGCCCGACCGACTAGATTGCTTCCCCCGGATCAAGTCCGGGGTCGCAATGACGGGAGAGGGTCACGCCTCCCCTTGGGTCTCGATCAGCGCCGCCGCGATCGCTTCCTGCGGGGTCTTGTTCGCCCACAGCACGAACTGGAAGACCGGGTAGAAGCGCTCGCATTCCTCGATCGCCGCCTCGACCAGGGTCTCGGCCTGCTGGAGGCTGAGCGTGCCGCCCTCGTCGCCCTCGAGCAGAGCGGCGTGGCGGAACAGCACCAGCCCCGAGGCCGACCACAATTCGAAATGGCCGAGCCACAATTGCTCGTTGATCAGCCCGATCGTCTCATAGGTGGCGTCGCGCTTGTCGGCGGCCACCCGCACGTCGGGCAGCGCCAGGAACTGCAGGACATGATCCTCGTCGCGCCAGATCGCGCGCAGCTCATATTGCGTCCAGCTGCCCTGGAAGCTCGAGACGATCTCGTCCTCGCCATTGCGCTCATAGGCCCAGCCCAGAGCGCTGAAATATTGTTCGAGCATGTCGATCGGCGCGCTCGCATCGCGCTCCAGCTCATACTCATCCATGTTCATGAAGCGGTCCCCGGTCCTCTTCTGTTCCGGCGAATCTGCCTTCGTCTCGCGAAAAGCGCAAGAAAAGCCGCGATTCTCCCATAAATAAACTGTGGATAGGTCCAACCCGTCGTCCCGGCGGAAGCCGGGACCTCAGGGAGAAGGTCCGCGACTTCTTGTCCCGAGACCCCGGCTTTCGCCGGGGTGACGGTCAGGCCGCACCCTCGCCCGCCGCGCCCGGCTTCTTGCGCGGGCGCGAGGCCGCAGGTGCGGGCTTCGCCGCCGTGGCGAGCGCCGCCTCGAGCGCCTCGACGCGCAGCTTCAACGCCTCGAATTCCTCGCGGCCGACCATGTCGAGGCCGCCGATCCATTCGCGCGCGCGCTCCTGCATCGCGGTCTGCGCCTCGCGGGTCATGCCGGCGATGGTGCCGGCGGCGCCGTTCATCACCTTGACGAAATCGTCGAACAGTCGGTTCTGGGACTGCATCTTGAGCGTCCTCCTTCGGGTCAAAGAACGATATCGGTGCTCGGCGGTTGCGGCGCAAGCTCCGCCCCCGGATTGAGCGAGGCGATCGAGGCGGTGAGCAAGGCGGCAAAGACCAGCCAGGCGAGATAAGGCAGCATCAGCAGCGCCGCGCCGCGCCGGATCCACCACAAGCAGGACGGTCAGGACGACGGTGACGGCGATCATCGCCGCGATCAGCAGCAGCGCGGCGCCGATTTGGTGGAAGCCGAAGAAAAGCGGCGGCCACGCATAATTGAGAAGCAGCTGGGCGAGGAACAAGGCGATCGCCGCGCCGCGCCGGCGCGCGCCGCGCGCATGAAGCAGCATCGCCAGCACCAGCCCGAGCAGGATGTAGAGGATCGTCCAGGCAAGGCCGAACAGCCAGCCCGGCGGCATGAAGCCGGGCTTCGCGAGCGCGTCGAACCAGGGATTGCCGCCGCCGGCGCCCGCGATCCGGCCCGAGATCGTGCCCAGCAGCAGCACCAGCGGCACCGTCACCAGCGCGTAACGCAGCAGGCTCATCCTGAGCTGCGATCTCGAGGCGAGGCCGGCCACTATTCCGCCGGCGCCGGCTCAAGCTGGCTCTCGAGCCGGCGGGTGACCGCCAGCGGCGAGCCGGTGAAGCGGGCCAGCCGCGAATAGAGCAGGGGAATCAGGAACAGGGTGATCAGGGTCGAGATCGACACGCCCCAGACGATGACGGTGCCGATCGTGCCGCGCGCCGCGGCGCCGGCGCCGGTGGCGATCATCAACGGCACCGCGCCGGCGACGGTGGCGATCGAGGTCATCAGGATCGGGCGCAGCCGCCGCCGCGAAGCCTCGCGGATCGCCTGGCCGACGTCGCGGCCGGCGTCGCGCAGCTGGTTGGCGAACTCGACGATCAATATGCCGTTCTTGGCGGCGAGCCCGACCAGCATCACCAGCCCGACCTGGCTGTAGAGGTTGATCGTCTGGCCCATCACCGCCAGCCCGACCGCGCCGCCGGCGACCGCGAGCGGCACGGTGGTGATGATCACGGCGGGATGGACGAAGCTTTCGAACTGGGCGGCGAGCAGCAGATAGACGACGAGGATGGTCAGCGCGAAGACGAGGTAGATCGAGCCGCCGGTCTCGCGGAACGCCTGGCTTTCGCCGCGATAGCCGACCGCGACCACTTCGGGCGAGGCGGCCGCCTGCGCTTCGAGGAACTCGAGCGCCTCGCCGAGCGAGTAACCGGGCGCGAGTCCGCCGGACAAGGTGATGGCGCGAAGCTTGTTGTAGCGGCCGAGGTCGCGCGCCCCCGCCATTTCGCGCAAGGTGACCAGGTTCGACAGCGGGATCAGGTCGCCGGTGCGGCTGCGCACGTAGATGGAGGCGAGATTGGCCTCGGTGGCACGCGCCGATTCCTCGGCCTGGACGACGACCCGATATTCCTCGCCGCGGTCGACGAAGGTCGACACCCGCCGCGAGCCGAGCAGGCTCTGCAGCGCCTGGCTGACATCCTCGACCGAGACGCCGAGATCGCCGGCGCGGGCGGTGCTGACGGCGATGCGCAGCTGGGGCTTGGTCTCCTTATAGTCGCTGTCGAGATTGACGATGCCGGGATTCTGCGCGGCGGCGGCGATGATCCGGTCGCGCGCCCGGGCCAGCGCTTCATAGGTCGCGCCGGCGATGACGAAGCTGACCGGCTGGCCCCGCCCACGCCCGATCGACGAGCGGACCTGGGCGTTGCCGCGCACCGCCGGTATCTGGGCGACGATGCGGTTGACCTGGGCCACCACCTGCTCGGTGGTCTCCTCGCGCTCTTCCCACGGCCGCAGGAAGACGGTGACGTTGCCGCTGTTGAAGTCGTCGCTGGCGCCGAAGCCGCCGGGGGTGCGGGTGATCACCGAACGCACCGCGCCCTCGTCGCCGACCAGCTGCAGCACCCGCGCCTGGACGTCGAGCATGTAGCGGTCCATCTCGGCGAAGCCGGTGCCCTCGGGCGCCGAGACGGTGGCGGAAAGGATGCCGACATCCTCCGCCGGCACCAGCTCGGAGCGCAGGGTCGCGAACAGGGCCGCCGCGCCGGCGAGGAACAGGGCCACCGCGACCAGCGGCACCAGCGGCCGCAATATGACCCGGTCCAGCATGCCGGCATAGGCCTCCTCGACCCGCCGGAAACGGGCCTCGACCCAGCCGGACATCCGGCCCCGCGCCTCGTGCCGCAGCAGCTTCGAGCAGAGCATCGGCGCCAGGCTCAGCGCGAAGAAGCCGGAGAAAGCGACCGCGCCGATCATCGCCGCGGCCAGCTCGCGGAACAGAAGGCCGGTCTGGCCGGCGATGAACATGATCGGCACGAACACCGCGCACACCGCCATCGTCGTCGACATCACCGCGAAGCCGACCTGGCGCGCGCCGTTGAACGAGGCGGCGAGCGGCGGCTCCCCTTCCTCGATGCGGTGATAGACGTTTTCGAGGACGACGATGGCGTCGTCGACGACGATGCCGATCGACAGCACGATCGCCAGCAAAGTGAGCAGGTTGATCGAGAAGCCCAGGAGCCACAAGCACCGCGAAGCTGGCCAGCATGCACAAAGGCACCGTCACCGCCGGGACCAGGGTCGCGCGCCAGCTTCCGAGGAACAAATAGATGACGAGCACGACCAGGATCGCCGCTTCGGCGAGGGTCACCCAGACCTTCTCGATCGCGCGGTCGATGAATTGCGATTCGTCGGAGCCGACGGCGATCTCCATGCCTTCCGGCAGCGTCGGCCGCAGCTGCTCGACCGCCTGATGCGCCGCCTGCGCGACCGCGAGCGTGTTGGCCCCCGACTGGCGGACGATCCCCAGCCCGACCGCCGGATTCCCGTTGAGCCGGAAGGCGGTGTAGGGGTTTTCCGGACCCTGCTCGACGCGGGCGACGTCGCCCAGCCGCACCAGATGGCCGTCGGCGCCGCGGCCGACGATCAGCTGGGCGAAATCCTGAGCGGTCCGGAACGGGCGATCGACGCGCAAAGTGACGTTCTGCTGCTGCGATTCGAGCCGGCCGGCGGGCAGCTCGACATTCTGGCGCCGCAAGGCGCCCTCGACGTCGGCGGGGGTGAGGCCGAAGGCGGCGAGCCGCTCGGGGCGCATCCACACCCGCATCGCCGGGCGCGCCTCGCCGCCGATGAACACCCGGGCGACGCCGTCCAATGAGGAGAAGCGGTCGACGATGTTGCGGTCGACATAGTCGCTCAACTGGATCCGGTCCCAATCGGGATTGGAGATGACGAAGAACATGATCGGCGAGGCGTCGGCGTCGACCTTGCGCACCTCGGGCGGCAGCGCTTCGTCCGGCAGATCCTCGGCGGCGCCGCCGACCCGGTCGCGCACGTCGTTGGCGGCCGAATCGACGTCGCGGCCCGGCGCGAATTCGATGGTGATGTCCGACTGGCCGTCGCGCGAGCGCGAGGTGATCGTCTGGAGCCCCTCGACGCCGGCGAGCCGTTCCTCCAGCACCTGCGTCACGCGCGTTTCGACGACGCTGGCGGCGGCGCCGATATAGCGGGTCTCGACCGAGACGATCGGCGGATCGACGTCGGGATATTCGCGCACCGAAAGGCCGAAGAAGCCGACGATTCCGACCACCGCGATCAGCATCGCCAGCACCGCCGCGAACACCGGCCGCCGGACCGAGATGTCGGAGAGCTGCATGCTACACCGCGTCCAGCAGGGCGTCATCGCGAGGCGCGAAGCGCCGTGACGATCCAGCTCCGCCAGGCTGGATTGCCGCGCCCCTTCGGGGCTCGCAATGACGACAGACTTGCATCGTCTAGCCGCTCGGCCGGGGCGCCGCGGGCGGGCGGCGCTGCGCCGCCGGCTGCGCGTTGCGGGCGCCGGCGAGGCGCACCGGCATGTCGTCGGCGACCTTGACGACGCCTTCGGTGATCACCCGCTGACCCGGCCGCAGCCCTTCGAGGATCTCGACCCGGCCGCCGGCCCGGATCCCGGTCCTCACCGCCACGCGCTGCGCCCGGCCGGCCTCGTCGACGACATAGACGAAGCGGCTTTCGCCCTCGCCGATCACCGACAGCTCGGGCACCGACAGGGCCATGCGCGGCGCATTCTCGATGACCACGGTCATCAGCATGCCCGGCCGCAGCTGGCGCTCGGGATTGGGCAGCCGCGCCCGCACCATCACCGCGCGGGTGTTCGGGTCGATCACCGGATCGATGGTGTGGATGGTGCCGCGGAACGGCACATCGGGAAAGGCGGCCGAACGCGCCTCGATCGGCAGGCCGGGGCGGATCGCCCGCAGCATCGTCTCGGGCACGGTGAAGTCGAGCTTGATCGTCGACACGTCGCTGATCGTCGCGATCTCGGTCCCCTGCCCCGCCACCGCGCCGACCGAGATGTTCCTCAGGGAGACCCAGCCCGAGAAAGGCGCGCGGATCACCCGCTCGCCGATCTCGGCGCGGGCGCCCTGGGCCTGGGCGCGGGCGGCGGCGGCGGCGGCGACCTGGGCGTCATAATCGGCGCGGGTGGCGAAGCCGCGCGCCTTCAACTGCTCGATCCGCCGCAGCTGCTGCTGCGCCTCGCGCTCGCGCGCCTGGACCTCGCGCAGCTGCGCCCCCTCCTGGCCCTGCTGCAGCACGGCGATCACCTGGCCGCGCTGGACGAAGCTGCCGTCGTCGAAATTCAACCGGACGATCGTCTCGGTGACCGGCGCGGAAACGGTCACCTGTTCGTTGGCCCGCGCGGTCCCGACCGCCTCGATGCGGTCGGCGAAGCGCATCGGCCGCGCCGGCTCGGCCTTGACCAGCGGCGCCGGGCGGTCGCCCTTCTTCTCGGCATTGCCGCTGCCGCAGGCGGCGAGCGCCGCCGCGGCGGCGACGGCGAGCAAGCCGCGGGCGGCGGCGAACGGATTGTGGCGACGTGCCATGGGTGCCGTGCTCAATGCCCAATTTCCGGCGTTTGTCGAGAAATCTCATTGTATCAGTTTGTATTGGCCGGCGCTCCGCCGCCGCCGCGAAACCTTACACAGGGTGAGGGACTGGTCGGCGAATCTCGTCATCCTTGTCATCTTCGGAAGGATCCGCGTCGGACGGATAGAGCTCGTCGAACAGCCTTTCGCCGGCGGCCACCGTCTCTTCGTCGTCTTCGAAGGCCGCCACCAGCCGGTCCAGCCGCGTCAGCGTCTGCAGCAGTCCCCGGGCATCTTCGCGCTGGACGAAGCCGACCAGCCGCCCACGATAGAAACGCGGCACCAGGATGGTTTCCAGGCCGTAGGCCAGCGGCGGCGAGGAGCGGCCGACGACCTCCGCCTGATTGGCAAATTGCAAAGCGGCATCCCAGGCGGCGGCAAAGCCTTCGGCGCCGCGCTTGCGGCGCAGATTGTAGGCGGTCTGCCGGCTGCGGCCCAGACGCCGAGCGGCCTCGCCCGGGTTGGAGCCGCGGGCGAGATGCAGGATGAAGCGGCGCTGCAGCTCCGGCGTCCAGCCGTCGTGGCGGGCGCGGACGGGGACCGGGTCGAAGCGAAGGAAAGCGGGCAGCGACAATTCAAGCTCGGACCTGAAAAAGAGGGCAAATGGACAGCTACTGTCTAGTAGCATACTATTGGCGTCATGTCAATCGGAAAACGCCTTTGTCCAACGCTCCGACAGTCCGAGCGACGGGTGGAGGGATCAGTCGCGCGCGACGATCACGCTGACGCCGATATCGAGCGCGGTCCATCTGCGATCGGTCGTCACCGCGGGCAGTCCACGCGCCATCGCCAAAGCGAGGCAGGCCCGGTCGCCGAGCGACAGGCCCAGGCCTCGGGTGCGCGTGCGCAGCTTCCCCGCCGACATGGCCTGCCCGGCATCGAACGGAATGACCGGAAGGTCGAGCTCGGCGATATTCCGCTCGATCTCGGCGTCCGGCACGCCGCGCTCCTGCAGCTTCGCCACGACCTCGGCAAGGTTGACCGCGCCGATCACCGCGCCGGGAAGAACCTCCAGGATCGGTTCGGCTCCGGGCTCGCCGAGCATGACGGCCAGCAGCGCGGAGGCGTCGAGCACATGCTCACTCACCTTCCGCCTCGGCGCGACGGTCGGCGATCAGCTCGTCGGCGAGCGACACGCCTTCCGGCACGTATTGGCGCAGGCGCGCCTGTATCCCGGCGAGCACATCGCGATACGGCCGCACGCGCAGCTCGCCTTCGACGGTCTCCATGATCACCGCGTCGCCGTCGCGAAGCCCCAGCTCGCGCCGCACCCGGGCCGGTATCTGGAGCCGGCCGCCGCTGACCAGTCTGCCGCGTTCCGCATTCATGTCGGACTTCCTGATGATACAGCTTCAAGGATCTATACAGATCGCTATCCTCAGCCGCAAGATACGCCCGTTGCGCTTGGCTCGCGAGGATGGCCGGGCGCCCTGCGCCGCCTACGACCCATGTTCAGGTCAATTATCGGGCGAGCTCGAGGTCGATGGCGGCCCGCAAAACCGCGGCGAGGTGATCGAAGGCAGCGCGCGGCGACGATTGGCGCCTCCTGACCTTTCGGGATCCCTCTCACCCTGCGATGGATGCAGAGGAGCGTCATTGCGAGCCGGCACCCGTCTAACCGAATATTAAGCCGGCGCCGCCATTATTCCTGAAGACACCAGTGCGGAAAAGGCAGGTTATGTCGATCATCGAGAGCGCCTTCCAGGGCCTGAAGAAATATGCCGACTTCAAAAGTCGGGCGTCTCGGGAGGAATTTTGGTCCTTTCTCGGTTTGGTCATCATTCTGCAGGCGGTGGCGGGGTTCGTCGGCTTGCTGTTCGGTGTGGGTCCGCTGCTTTCGGGCATCGTGAGCGCGCTGCTGATCATCCCGCAGCTCGCCGTGGCGGTCCGCCGCCTCCACGATGTGGGCAAGAGCGGACGCGAACTGCTCGTGCCGTGCATCATGTTCCTGGCACTCCCGCTGGCCTTTGCGTTTCGCGGCGTCCTGCCCCAGATCGTCGCGCTCGGCTTCCTGGGGATGACCTTGGCAGTGTTCGCGAACCTGCTGAGGCTGTTCCTCAAGAAGGGCTCAACCGTTCCGAACCGCTTCGGGGGCGCGCCGACCGCATTCTCCTTCGCGTGATCGCGCAGGCAAGGCGGGGTCTCTAAACTCGACCATCCTCAGGCGAGCAGCCAGATAAGCAGCTCGTCCATTTGCACGGCGGTTTGGGCGAAGGCGTGGCCGGCACCCTGGTAGACGCGCGTCTCCAGATCACGGCCGCGACGCCATCCCAGCTCGGCCAGCCGCCGCGCGATGCCGGTCTGATGCGGCGCCATGCCGGCGTCCATCATCAGGGTGCCATGGTCCAGCCACAGCCGCCGCCCGGCCGGGGCGCCGAGCCGCGCGAAGTAATCGGGCCAGATCGAAAGGAGTTGCGGGTGATCGATCATGCGCACATCGTAGATCGGCCAATTCGGCGACATGCAGGCGGCGCGGCCGAAAGCCTGCTGCGCCTCGACGAAGATGGCGCCGGCCATCACGCCGGCCATGCTCGCTCCGAAAATGGCGGTGTCGAGCCGGTCCGCCGACGTCCGGTAGTGCGTGTCGATACAGGGCTTCAGCCGCGTCGAGAGGAACTGGATGAATGGCGTGGAGAGGAGCGACCGCTCTGCGTGCCGGGCGAGCTCGCGGTCGATGGCGGCCCGCAAATCGCCCTCGGCCCGATCGTAGATCGTCTGCGGCATATATTGGCGGAAGCGATCTTCCTCGAGATTGTCGATCGCCACGATCAGCGTCGGTGGGATGCTGCCGGCCGCCGCGAGCCCCGCGAGGCGGCGATCGGCCGCGAAGTTCACGCCGTCGCTGTCGCCCGCGAAAGCATATTGCCCGTCGAGCATGTAGAGGGTGCGGCAGGCGCGCCCGCTATTCTTGTAGCCGGGCGGCAGCCAGACCCGGACACGGGGCTCGCGATCGTCGCCGGGGCCGAGCCGTGGGAGCGTCTCGATACGGCCTTGCGGGGCGTCGCGAAAGGCGAGCGCGGGAGCCGCCATTGCGGCCGAAGCCAGCGCCACGAAGGTGCGGCGGCTGATCAACGGGGCGCGGATCTGCGAATCATCTCCCGGCAGTAACGTGACAGGGGCTTGCTGTCCCCTTGCTGTTGCGCTCCTTGCGATGTTGGACTCCGGTCAACGCATCCTACAAGCCAGGTACGGTGCCCCTTTCAATCTCAGCAGCCGCAGCCGAAGCTGGCCGAAAGCCGTCGGTCTGCTTCAGGGAAGGCGAAAGGAAAGCTAACGCTCTGCTGCTGCGGCCAACCCATGGCCGGCATCGGCGCATCGCGGACATTCGGACCGAGCGGCTAGGTTTGGCGCCGAACTGTGAAGTTCTTGCCCCACTGCAAACCAGCGATCTCCACAGCTTGGCGTAAATAGTCGCGAGCCTCCGCGCTCTTGTTGTTGGTAGCAACGTAGAAGCCAGATTTTAGCTTTTGAGAGTGCGAGGACGGGTGCGGCACATTATATAGCTCTTCCCGCGTTTTCGCCACGGCACGCTTGGACCGGCCCTTTTGCTGAGCGAACTTTTCGAGGGTGCCCGGTGCCAATTCCTCGACCAAATTCAAACCTTCAACAAGAAGTTGCGTGGCGCTGCCGAAGGTATGAATCTCGGTTTCGGTCTCCAGCTCGTATCGCTTAACCACGCGTCGAGCTTGAGCGAGATGCGAAATGCGCTTCTTGTCGAAATTTGCGGCTTCGGCTTGTACGGAAACCAGCTTTTCCTCTCCGAAATCGAACTGGGCGTCGGGTGTCGGATAGGTGCCCGTCACGAGGCCAAGCTTTTTGTCCAACCATACGTGCTGTCCTACTAGGCGGGCGCCGTTTGCGAAGCGGGCGGAGAACGTATCTGCGTGAGCGACAACAGCCATATAAGCCTCCTTGAGCCTTACAAGGCTAGTAAGGATCAAGGAGGCTTATTGCGAGTTTAAATTTTGGGATCAGTAATGTCGGCTGACCACCCCTAGACGTCATTGCGCCGCCGCGTCGCGGCGGCGCGTTTCGTCGGACTTCTGTCGCCTCAGCGAGCTCCAGGGCGTCTTCAACGTCAACGCCCAGATATCGAACGGTGCTTTCAATCTTCGTGTGACCGAGCAGGATTTGAACGGCCCTCAGATTGCCTGTCTGCTTGTAGATCATCGAGGCTTTGGTTCGGCGCAGCGAGTGCGTTCCGTAGTCCTGTGTCTTCAGGCCGATCGCCGCCACCCACTCGTCGACCAGTCGACCATATTGGCGAGTGCTGAGGTGACTCGAATGATCGCAACGGCTGGGGAAGGCATAGTCCTCGATAGTGCCGCCGCGCCGTTCGAGTCATGCGCGTACCGAGGTTCGCGCTGTCTCGAGAATCTCAAACTGAACCGGTCGCCGGGTCTTTCGCTGAACGACGAGGGTGCGGTCCTTTATGCTGTTACCCGTTACCAAATCGCCGATCCTGATGCGGACAAGGTCGCACCCGCGCAGCTTGCTGTCGATCGCCAGGTCGAACAACGCCCGGTCCCGCGCGCGGCCCTCCTGCTCTAACCAGAAGCGGATCGCGCAGACCTCTTTTTGTTTCAGCGGGCGCTTGGCGCCTACTCGACGCGCAGCGTTCCATGCCGGCTTGGTGTGCCCATCCAATGATGAGTAGCCCATTGCAGTTCTCCTCGGGCCGAGATGGCCGAAGGAGTGAATGCAGCGCGTGCGGACTCGGTTTGGCCGAAAGCGGACTAGCAACCTTTCAGGATCGCCGCAGCGGGCGACGTCATAGGTGTCGCCTTGACCTACTTCACTAGAGCTGTCGTCAGTCTGCGCCTCGCTGCTGGAAGCAAATATTCGACAGGCTTGGCGCGCAACGGTAAGACCTTGCGATGGGGGGAGCGTCGAAACGTCAGTGAGCCAATGCCGGCCGTAAAGCCTGAAATTCTGTCCTGGGCGCGGGAGACGGCCAGCCTCTCAATCGAGGACGCGGCGCAGCGCCTTAACATCAAGGACGCCCGCGGCGTCCCTGGCGCCGACCGGCTTCGTGCGCTCGAGGCCGGGGAAGTCGTCGTGAGCCGGCCGACGCTTCTCAGGATGGCTAAGGTCTATCGTCGTCCGTTGTTAACCTTCTATTTGAGCGCACCGCCCCGGCGCGGTGACCGCGGCGAGGATTACCGCAACCTGCCTGAGCAGCACAGCGACGCCGAGGCGCTCGTCGACGCGCTCGTGCGCGACATCCGCGCGCGCCAAGCAATGGTGCGCGCGATCGTCGAGGATGACGAGGATGCTATGGCGCTGCCGTTCATCGGATCCGCATCGATGAGCGACGGGATCGCGCCCCTCCTCCAGTCCATTCGGCGCACACTCGGCCTAGATCTCGCCGAGTTCCGAGCGCAGGCCTCGGCCGAAGGAGCCTTCGCACTCCTGCGCGACAAGGTCGAGGCGGCCGGCATCTTCGTGCTGCTCGCGGGCAATCTCGGCAGCCATCACACCGCGCTTGATGTCGACGTGTTCCGCGGATTCGCGCTGTCGGACGATCTCGCCCCATTCATCGTCATCAATGACCAGGATGCGCGTTCCGCCTGGTCGTTCACTCTCTTGCATGAGCTGGTCCATCTCTGGCTTGGAACTACAGGGGTCAGCGGCAGCTTCGCCGAGGCGCGGATCGAAAAGTTCTGCAATGACGTCGCAAGCGCCTTTCTGCTTCCTTCGAACGAGTTGGTGTTGGTGGGGGTCGATCGCCGCACTGACGTCGCGGCTGCCACCCGTCTCATCAATGATTTCGCGGCGGCGCGCTTGCTGAGCCGCTCGATGGTCGCCTATCGTCTACTCGCCGCCGACATCATCAGCGAGCCGACCTGGAAGCAGCTCAGAAACACGTTCCGCCAGCTCTGGCGGGAAAGCCGGGCGGCACAGCGACAACAGGCTCGCGACCGCGAGGGCGGTCCGAATTACTACGTCGTGCGGCGGCACCGGCTTGGACCCGCCCTGCTAAAGTTCGTGGCGCGCAGCATTAGTGGGGGCACTCTGACGCCGACTAAGGCGAGCAAGGTGCTTGGAGTGAAGCCGCGCAGTGTCGAACCGCTGCTTAGCGGCGCCGCACTGGCGGCCGGTCAGATCGGCTAGCGGATGCCGTACCTGATTGATGCCAACGTGCTGATCACGGCGCACAATCTCTATTATCCCGTCAACGGCGTCCCAGAGTTCTGGGCCTGGCTCAGTTTTCGGGCAACCGCTGGCGATATCAAGATGCCGCTGGAAGTCTATGAGGAGGTCAGAGACGGAGGAACCGACGAAGAGCGTGACCTGCTTTTCGGTTGGATCTCGGAGGAGGACAACAGGACCGCTCTCGTCCTCGAAGAGGAAGTCGACCCCGAGCTCGTCGCTCGAATCGTCAACGACGGCTATGCGCCGGACCTCAACGACCAGGAAATCGAGCAAATCGGTCGCGATCCCTTCCTGATCGCTTACGCATTGGCGGCGCCGGCCGAGCGTTGCGTCGTGACTACCGAAGTCTCGGCACCACGCAAACAGCGGCAGAACCGGAGAATCCCCGATGTGTGCGCCTCGCTCGGGGTGAGCTGCTGCGACACGTTCACCATGCTCCGCGCTCTCGGCTTCACGACCGGCTGGCGCCGCTAACGTCCGCTTCCAGGGAGGATGCTGGACGTATTACTCGACCGCAAGGGGCCCCCGAGCCGACTGGCGGCTGAATCTGGCCGCGCGTGGTTCGCAGGGGTGAGTCACGTTCGATCGGGAGACCGCCAGATTGGTCTTGCGGCTAGGCGCGGAGCGAATGAAAGTTGGCCATCGCAGGCAGCGCTAGAGCGGATAGAGGCCATCGAACCCGCCGGTCGGGCGCGATCCGCCCGGCTAAGCTTTTCTGAGCAGCGCGGCGATGTAATCAGCCCCCAGCTCGGCGCCATCGAACAAACGAAACACGGGACCGATCAGCGAGCCAGCAACTTCGGGGAACTCCGCGTCAAGCGCTGCAAGGCCCACAGAGATCGACACCCGTCGTGCATCGACGTGGCTACGGCGCACCGCACCGAAATATACGCTGGGTCTCGGATCGCCGATCGTCCGACCTTCGAGGCCTGAATAATCGAGGATGAGCTCGCAGGTCGTCGCGCCAGGATAGCTCTTCGCAAGTTCGCGAACGAACGCGAGATGCTGGATTATCGTCTCGGCCTGGAAAGATGGCGTGAACTCATGCCCCGGTCGCCAGACCCGCGTCGATTTCTCCTGTACCGCCTCCTGTACCCAGGGACTGTCTTCAGGAAGGCCAGTGACCTCGACGCCCAGACCATCGACACTGACGCGCCACAGCACGGGAAGATTGTATCGCTTCTCGGCTGAGGGCAAGTCGCGATGTTCGTAGGTCTCCCGTTCCATCGGCAGCGCAACACTCGCCCTGTTATCCCAGCCAATGTCGAACGGCGCACCCTGAGGCACGACATCTTTGGTTGCGAACGAAGCTTCCCGTATAGCCTTTTGAAGCACATTGAGCGGAAGCGGTGCGGGCGGACTGCCGTCCGTCGCGAGCAACCGAAAGGCAAACGCGCAGCGGTTCTCAGCGATCGATACCGGCCAGACGGCTTCGAATTCATTCCATCGAGCAAGCGCATCGCTCAACCACTGGTCGAGCAATTCTACTTCCTTAGCAGCGGGCTGCGGCCCGTCGAAGAGCTGCCCAATGGACGCCAGCAGCCCCGAGCGTTCCGCCAGAACGCAGCGCCGAATGACGTCCCGCCAAAGAGCGGGTGTTTCGATCGGAACGGAGCGCGGACCTGGCGCGCGGACGTAATGGACACCGCTGCGGATGCCTTGCGGCCTCCCCTTTTCCTGCGGGCCGTCAGCTTTGGCGCAAACCGGAACTTCGCCATGAGATGGAACACGAATTACCGGATACTCGCGCCCCGATTGCGTGGTGACGCGATGCACCCTGCAGTGAGGCTGCGGTTCGAGATAACGCTCTCCGATCGCGTTGATCGCATCCTGGCCATAAGCATCGAGGTTGTCGGGATAAGGCTCGCTCGGCGTGCCGTCATCGTTGAACCCGAAGACCAGCCAGCCACCCCCGGAATTGGCGAGTGCGCAGAGATGCCGCGCTATGTTGGCACGCTCAACGCCGGCGGTGAGCGGCATCCAGCTCTTATATTCGACGTCAGGCGCTTCGATTCGGCGCTCGACAAGGTCAGTGAGAATGCCTGCATCGACGGGCGCGCGAGATGCCATGCCGGGGTGCTTAGCCCACTTGATTAGGCGTTGCGAGAGGCACCGAACCGGACGGCTCCCAACCCTCACAACTTGACGAATTGGCTATCGCAAAGCGTGGATTGTGTCAGTCATCGAAGCGCTCGGCAGACTGCACCAGACGTAAGAAACTAGGTCGTCGCAGTGCACCGCTCGCTGACGCAAAGCCCTAATGTCCGCCCCTGGGTCTCGTGCTCGAACTGCAGCGACCGCTTTCAGGGCACGTGGTTGAAGCCCGAAACGACCGGTTAGGGCGCATCGTGGCCATCCAGGGGGAGGGTATCGAGCGTCGGAAAACATTCTCGGAGGCTGAGCCCCCTCACCCCAACCCTCTCCCCGCCGGGGAGAGGGGGATTTTGATTGTCGATACGTCCCTGGGCCTCACTCGCAGCGCATCGTCGGCCGGTACACCTGCATCGCGTTGGTGCCGGAATTTCCGCCCAGCGTGATCCCGCCGCCCGGCAGGAAGATCCGGCCGCCGATCACCGCGCTGCCCTTGAGGCCGTGGACGGCGATCGGGAGATCGGGCAGCCGGGTCCAGCGGTCGGCGCGAGGATCATAGGCATAAGTCGTCGGCGTCAGGCCCAGCACGTGGGTCCGCTCGCCCTCGCCGCCGAACACGAACATGCAGCCGGCATGAACCGCGCCGGTGATGCCGCCGCGGGGCGCCGGCAGCGGTGCGCCCCGGGTCCAGCGGCGGGTGGCGGGATCGTAGATCTCGACCACGTCGACCCGCTCGGCCATGGCGCCCGGGCCCGTGCGGCCGCCGGCGACGACGATCCGCCCGTTGACCGCGGCCATGGCCAGGTGATTGCGCTGGGTCGGCAGGTCCGGAAGCCTTTCCCAGCGGTCGGCCGCCGGGTCGTAGACCTCGAAGGCGGAGCCGCCGGGCGGGCGACCGCCGGCCACGTAGATCCTGCCGTCGATCACCGCCGCGCCGCCGCCGCTCCTTGGCGTCGGCATCGGCGCCCGCTGAACCCAGCCGCCGACCGCCGGATCGTGCATCCAGACGTGCGCCACGAAAATCTCGGGCCGTCCCGTGCTCGCGCCGTCGATCTCCCCGCCGATCACATAGAGCCGGCCGTCGACCGCCTTGGCCATGATGTGGTGGATCGGCTGGGGCAGGCGCGGGCCGAGCGACCAGCGGCTCGTGGCCGGATCATAGATCTGGACGAGGTTGGAAGGGAGCCGCCCGGGCGGATAGCCGCCGAGCACCCAGATCCTGCCATTGAGCTCGACGACCGCATGCTCGGAGCGAGCGAGCGGCATGGCGTGGCCCAGGCTCCATCCGTCGAACTCCGGAAAGGAACCTACGGGGGGACCGGCGCTCACCCGCTCGTTCCAGGTCTCGACCAGCTCGTTCTCCTGGACGGGGGTGGCCGGAACGGGAGCCGGCGCCGCGCCTGCCGGGCCCTGCTGCGCCGCCGCCGCCGGGGGCGCCGCCTGCTGGGCATGGGCCATGGCCGCGACCGACAGCGCGAGCGCCGAAGCGCCGGCATATGCTCCGGAACCCGTTTTCGTCATCCTGCGCACCGCACGCTCCTCCCTGCGAATGCGGGAATGCTGCAACAGCGCGGGCCGCTTTACCATATGCCGAAAGTCACGGTTCCAGGGTGCGACCTGCGGCATTCTTGCCGCCGCGGATCAAACAGGCGGATGTCTGCTTTGGGAGGAAACCGTACATGCGGGGCGTCCGGCAGTCTGCATTGACTGAGCGATCATCCATACCACTTAACCAGCAACGGCAACTTGCCTCAAGGAGCGCTCATGACCACCGATGCCTTCAACAAAGCTTGTGACCGCCTTGCCAACGGGATTGATCCAGCTGGGCACGAACGCCGCCGTTGGGCAAAAGACGAAGGCGCCAAGCTCGACAAAGTGGCTGAGCTTATCCAGCAAACTTTTGCGGCTCGAGAGTGACTTTGAGGTTCAGCCCGGTCCCAAGGCGATGGATGCTCGCGGGTTCGTTCTGACGCTCAAACCGGAGCACCTAGTCGCTCGATTGACCGCGAAACTGGCCGCCAATGGGATCACGATCTGGGCCGTGGAGGTCGACGGTGGAGCGGGTACCGTTTCTCCGCATACGAACGTTCCGGGATCCGTGCCTTTGGACGATATCACACCTGAAATCTGTCGCGGACGCGATCGCCGCTGCGCTTAGCCGGATCAGCATTTGACCGAAGTTCGCGTGCCCTGAACCGACGTACGGGGTGATCGAAGTCCGACAGACTTGTGTCCGCAATGGGTCGCTTGCGGTCGGTCCGCCAAGGGTGGAAAACGGACATTCGCGCGGCCGCACACCCGGGCTTAAGGAATGTCTGCGAACATTCCGCATCCTCTGTCCGGAACCGCCCGAATGGCCGACGCCGACAAGCCAAAGCCTGGCGTCATCCTCCCGCTGGTGCTCGGATTCGGCCCCGGACTATCCTTCCTGCTCGGCTATCTGGCCGCGCCGGCCCCCGAACAGGAGAAAATCTACATCGCCACGGCCGTGTTCATGATCACGGCCGTCCTGTGCCGCATGCTCGCCGGCGGCATGCCGAAACACAGGTTCTGGCCATTTCCGTGGGCCATGTCCCTGGTCGTGGCCATGGGCGGCCTTACGCTCTGGCTGCATGACGAGACGTTCATCAAGATGAGGCCCACAGTCTATTATGCGGGAGCCGCGGCCTTCCTGGCCCTGCATCTTGTCGCGTTTCGCCCCCGGCTCGAAGCGCTGCTGCGCATCAACGGGCTGGACTTCGACCGTGCGGGACAGAGCAGGATGACGTGGCTGCTGATCGGGTTCGGCGGAGGGATGGCGCTCCTCAACGAGCTCGTCTGGCGTCACAGCTCGGACCTGTTCTGGATCGCCTTTCAGATCTGGGGGCCGGTTCTGGGTTTCGTCGTCTTCGCCTCGGGAAGCATCCCGGCGATAAGCCGGCACTGGACCGGCCAGTGCAGGGTCAGGAGCCCGGACTGAACCGCAAGGGGCCATGGCGTCCGTGGATCGGGACGGCTCACATGTCCACGGTCAGGCTCATCTGGAACCGGCGGGGCAGGTTGTAATAGAAGCCCTCACCCATATTGTTGAATCCGTAGGCATTGTTGAACGACGCCAGCTGCGCGCGGAACGTCGCCGGTCTGTCGAACAGGCCGAACCGGTAGCGGCCGCCGACGGCCGCGGCGTAGCGCGCCGGGATGACCAGGCTGTTCGCAGGGTTGGATATCCGGTCGGACGTGCTCTCATAAGCGAGGTCGAGCGAGAGGCCCTCCACCCAAAGAAGGTCCCAGTTGAGCGCGCCGTTGACGCTGCGGCCGATGGAGCCGATCGGCCGCGGCCCGATCAGCCCCAGGTCCACCGCATCGCCGCTGACCGTCGCGTCGAGGAAGACGGCGCCCAGCACGATGCTGAGCCGCGGCGTGACCTGCCCGGCCAGCGACAGCTCGATGCCGCGGTTGCGCACCTCGCCGAGCTCGCGGAACAGGCGCGCCGGGTCGAGCGCGAAATAGGGTTTGCGCACGTCGAACAGGCCCGCCACCAGCCGCAGCCTTTCGCTCAGATTGAATCGGAAGCCCGCATCCATCTGCTCGGTGATGATCGCCGGCGGCGCCTCGCCGCGGTTGACCGCGATCTCGGGCGCGACCGGGCTTTCCTCCAGTCCCTTGCTGTAGCCGGCGTAGAAGACGAGGTCGCGGCCGGCGAAGACGGAGAGCGTGCCGTTGAACAGCCAGGGGCTCGCTTCGGACACCGGCAAGGCGCCGGAGGGGCGGACCACCGACTTCTCATAGACGGTGCGCTGGATGCCGAGGCTGAGCTCGCCGACGTCGCGCCACCGGCCCTCATAGCCCAGGCCCGCGGTGAGGTGGCGCACCCGGTCGGTGGTCTGCGCGCCCGGCGAGAAGGCCGGTTCGGGCGCGATGATCGGCTCGTCGATGCGGCCGCGGCCGAACTCGAAGCGCTGGCTGCCGCCATAGCGACGGTCCTGCATGCGGCCGCGAGTCATCAGGTGGAAGAAATGGAGGCGGTCGCCGTCGACCAGCTGCCGGGTGAGGCGCAGCTCGCCCGAAGTGGAAGCGGATCGGCGCCCCTCCTCGTAGATCACCACCCGGTCCGCCTCGCCGTCGGGCGAGGTGTTGAGGAACAGGGGATTGAAGCTGCGCAGATTCTCCGCGACCGATCGGAAGGCGCCGCCCCGCAGCGTCCAGTCACCGAAGCCGAGGGTGGTCAGGAGCCCGTAGTTGAACCCCTGCATCTCGTTGCGCGCCCAGTCCGGGCCGAAATAACGCCGCCGCTCGAAGCGCGGCGGGAGGTAGGCGCCGCCGGTGAAGATGATCGGCTGCGCCTGACGGCCGCGACTGTCCTGCATGCTCCAGAAGGGAATGATCTCGACATTGTCGGCCGGGCGCCAGCGCGCGGCGGCGGCGGCGGTGACGAGGCGCCGCTCGCCGCCATGATAGATCTCCTCCGCGTTCACGCCGACGCCGGCGGCCACGCCGAGCGTCTCGCTGACGGGGAGCTGCGCGTCGACCTCGACGCGCGGTCCTCCGAACGGGCCGATGCCGATCACGGTGCTCGCGACGGCCTCCGGTCCCGGCAGGCGCAGCGAAAAGTCGGCCACGCCGGTCGGTGCGGGAAAGGGATAGCCCTGGGCGGTGAGGCCGACGCGGACGTTGCTGCCGGAGATCAGCCGCTCGTTCAGGTCGGTCTGGAAGTCGAAATACAGGCCGTTGATGCGGACATTGCCGGCCTGGACGGGGCTGAAGCCGCGGGCGCTGGAGGGGGAATAGAGGCCGACGCGCTCGTTGCCGACGCTGGTGCCGAACGCATCCTGTGCGGAGGCCACGGCATTCTCGCCCGTGCGCTGGCCGAAGGCCGGCGTCGCGGTGGCGATCATGATGGCGGCAAGGCTGACGGACCGTAGCATGACTGCTCCTTCACTTTGGTCCGTCCCCTGTGCCTCTCCCCTCCGATCCGGATAAGTGCCACAGGTCGCACCCCGGCACCGTGACTTTCGGCCTATGGCAATGCGGCCCGTTCTGTGGCAGGCGTCCCCGATGGCAGACCATCTAAGATATCGGCATCACTGGATTTTTTGCGTCGCAGCTTTGGCCGTGTGGCTGGCCCTGGGCTGGCCGGTCCTTCAGAACTTCATGAACGGCATGACGGTGCGCGGCGCTCCGGTGTCGGCGCTCTGGCTCGTCCCTTTCACGCTGTTCGGCGCGGCGGTCCTCGGCTCGATGGTCCTGAAGCTGCGAACGAGCCTGCAATGGACCTTGCTGGGCGTCGAGGTCGCGGCGGTCGTGGCGATGACGGTCATCGTTCCCTGGGCAGGGATGTCGCAATTCCTCATCATTCCCGCATGGCAGGTTGCGATGATGGCCGCGCCCGGCAGAGCGCTGAGCTGGGTCGCCTTTCAGAACCTGGCGATCATCGGCACGCTGGCGCAAGCCCTCAATCCCGATCTGTGCTGGGTGCTCGCCAAATCCATCGCGCTGCAGCTGCTGCTCGTCTTCACGGCACAGGCGCTGCGACGCGAGGCGGAAACGGCGCGCGCGCTGGCCCGGACGAACAGCGAGCTGCGGTCCGCACAAGCCATCATCGCCACCACGGTCCGCGACGCGGAGCGGCTGCGCATCTCGCGCGAGCTGCACGACGCCTGGGGCCACGAGCTGACCGCGCTCGGGCTGCAGCTCGAGATCGCCAGCCACGTCACCGAGCCCGGCCGGGCGATCGATCATGTGATGCAGGCGAAAGGCCTGGCCCGCGCCCTGCTCGCCAAGGTGCGCGACGTCGTCGCCGCACTGCGCGAGGATGAACGCAGCGATCTGAAGGTTGCGCTCGAGGCGCTGGCGCAAAGCGTCCCGGCTCCGGCCATCCATGTGGACGTCTCTCCCGGCCTGCGGGCCAGCCCCGACCAGGCCCACGCTTTGATCCGTTGCGCGCAGGAAGCCGTCACCAACGCCGTCAGGCACGCCGAGGCCTCCAACCTGTGGCTTCAGGTGACCGCGGACGGTGAAGGCGTGCGCCTCGTCGCGCGCAACGACGGCCGCGCGCGGCCCGCCGCTTCCGCTCCCGGCACCGGGCTCCTCGGGATGCGCGAGCGGGTGGAATCGCTGGGCGGCCGGCTGGCGGTGCAAGCGGGCGCCGGGCTCGGCTTCACGATCACCGCCTGGCTGCCTTCGGGGGCGCCGCAAGCCGCATGATCCGGGTCGTTCTCGTCGACGACCAGATGCTGGTCCGCCAGGGCGTGCGCGGCCTGCTCGAGCTGGTGCCCGATATCGAGGTGGTGGGAGAGGCGAGCGACGGCGAGGAGGCGCTGGAGATGGTTCCGGAGCTCAAGCCCGACGTGCTCCTGCTCGATATCCGCATGCCCCGGCTCGACGGCATCGCCGTTCTGGAGGCTCTGCGCGAAGCGGACGCGCTGCCGCCCACATTGGTCCTGACCACCTTCGACGACGGCGACGCCGCGATCGCGGCGATCAAGGCCGGCGCCAAAGGCCTGATGCTCAAGGATGTGTCGCTCGAAGACCTGGCCCAGGCCATTCGGGCCCTCGCCGACAACAAAACAGCGTTTCAGCCCGCCATGACCGAAAGCCTGATGGCGGCGATCCGCCGCAGCCCTTCGGCTTCGTCCGACAGCTACGTCGCCGAGGCGCTCACCGGTCGGGAAAGGGAGGTGCTGCACCTGATCTGCGGCGGCTACAGCAACCGGGAGATCGCCGATCTGCTGGCGCTGGCGGAGGGGACCGTGAAGAACCACGTTTCCAACCTCCTGCTGAAGCTCGATGCCCGCGACAGAACCCGGGCAGCGCTCAAGGCCTTGCAGCAGGGGCATCTGGGCTAAGCGTGATCCGATTCGACGGAATCGGATCACGCTCGAGATTCCTCTTGCTTGCCGCATTTTCCCAGTCGTCGGGCGGTGCCCGCCCGACATGAAATGCTTCAGGCTCGACCCGTGGCGCACGTCCGTCGGCCGGTCGGTGGGGCGCCGGTGAAAAAGGCCTTCGCGAATCGGCCGCTCGAGTCCCCGTGGACGCCGCCCCGCAAGAATTGTCAAGAACCGCCGGGATCGATCGGCTAGAGAGAGCGGATGAGCGACACACACTCTTTCTCCCGAGACGCCGCCTGGGGTCTCGGCGCCGCCTTGCTCCTGCACGCCATCATGATCGCGCTCGCCTTCGCCTGGGTCGCTTTCTATGCCTATGTCGTCGAGCCGGGCCACGACCAGGCCTATTACGAGGCCTATGCCGGCGTCTCGAGCCCGATCGTCTCCGTCGTCGCCGGCGGGCCGGTCTTCTACCTGGTCGCCTCGTGGCTGGCGCGCCGGCGCGGCGAATGGGCGGGCCGCCTGGATCGGCGCCGCTCTCTATCTGCTCAGCGACCTCCTCATCATCGCCGCCGCCGGCGCGCTGCTCGAACCGGTCATCTTCTATTTCCTCGGCGGGGCCGTGCTGAAGCTCGGCGGGACGGCGCTCGGGATCAAGCGGGCGAAAGCGTGACACCGGCCGGGGACGAGCGCCTCGCCGACGCCGCTTTGTTCGCCCACGCCCATCTCGACGGCCCGCTCCCGACCGAGAGGCTGGCCGGCGTCGCCAATCTCTCCGTCCACGCCTTCCACCGCCGGTTCCGAACCGCCTTCGGGGAGACTCCCGCTTGCTATGTCCGGCGCCTGCGCCTCGAGCGGGCCGCGTGGCGGCTGCAGCTCCACGGCGATTCGATCCTTTCTATCGCGCTCGATTGCGGCTTCGCCGACCATGAGACGTTCAGCCGCGCCTTCCGCAGGCGCTACGGCCTCTCGCCGCGCGACTGGCGGCGGGCCGGGCGCTTCCCGTCCCGCGCCCGCCGCGACCGGGACCATGACGAAGCCGCCGCCGGCTGCACGCTTTCGCCGACGCGGATCAGGACATTGAACGCGCAGACCATCGCCTTCATCCGCCATGTCGGCCCCTATGAGGCGGTCGACCCGGACCTGTGGGACGCGCTCGGCCGCTGGGCGGACGAGGCCAGGCTGGCCCCCGAGCGTCCCCTGCTCGGCATCGGCCACGACGCCCCCGGCATCACCGACCCCGCCAGGCTGCGCTTCGACGCCGCCATCGCGGTCCCCGCCGGCACGCGCGCCGCCGCCGGCCGCGTGCGGATCGGAAAGCTGCCCGCCTTTCGATGCGCGGTGACGACCCATGTCGGGTCCTATTCCACCCTCCCCGAGGCCTATCCCCGCATCTTCGCCCAATCGCTGGCGGCCGCCCCCGGCCTCATCGGCCTGCCGGTGATCGAGATTTACGACGACGAGACGGTCAGCACGACGCGGCCGGTCAGCCGCACCGAGGTCCATCTGCCGATCGCGCCGCTCCCGCCCGGCGCCGGCTGAACCGTCGCTCCGGCTCCGCCGGATTTGCTGCCGGCCGGGACCTGCCGCGCGCGCATTTAAAGCAGCTCGAGCCGCACGCGCGACTTCGCCGCCCGCCTCCAGCCCTTCGGCGCGGCAGATGGCCTTCTTGACCGGCAGGAACCAGCCGCCTTCCTTGCGGGGGAAGACGGAGGTCGACCAGCGGCTGCCGCCGACCATCGCGTCGACCTTGACCGAGCCGAACCCCCGCCGTCGCCCGAGCTCGAGCCGCTGCAGCAATTCGTGCGCGCCGATCGCTTCGGCGGCTTCGCCGGCGATGACGACATAGCCGATGTCGCCATAGTCTTCGGTGCGCCACACGAGGAGCGGCGCGGTGAAGCTTATCGTCTCGGCGCTCAAGGTCGCTCAGCCTCCCGGCAACGTCCGATCGTGCAGGAAGCTGCCCCACGGGTCCAGGGTCCGCAATGGCAAGGGGCGGATGCTGCCGGCGATCAGCCGGAACCTCGCACGCCCGCGACCAGGACCCGACATGGCCTTCCGGGCCGGTGGGTCGGGATCATCCCCGCCACGCCTGCGGACTGTCCTCGCGCCTGCCTCAGCGTCGGAACGCGAGCCTGAAACTCCACCATAGCAAGGCCAGGATCGCCCCGCTGATGCTCGCGCCCCAAAACCAATGAGGCAGCAGCAGAACATCCGCGATGGCGCCGGTGTCCGATCGATGCAGCTGGCCGCCGACGGTTCCACCCGGGCTGAACAGATAGTCGAACTGTTTCCACACGCTGATGGCCGCCTGTACGCCGATGAGCTGGATGACGAAGCGCCGCCAGGGCAGGGATCCGCGCAGCGCGAGCACGACGATCGCTACTCCCAGTGCAGGGAGAACCAACCAACCCGTCAGCGACCGGACCCAGATCAATGTGGACACGACCAGCGCGACGCCCAGCACCGCCAGAGCGTTGCGCGTGGCGGTGGGAGAGCGCGAGGAGATGATCAGCAGCGCTCCTGCGATCGCCGGTCCGAGCGGTCCGCTTGCCGCGACCAGCGCATCGGTCAGCCTGTACCCATCGGCAGGGCGCAGTGACTGAGCGACGCCCGAACCGTCAGCGAAAATCAGCAGGCGTTCGAACCCTCGGCCGGTGAGCATCGCAGCGATGCCATGGCCCATTTCATGAAACCAGGTCGCCAGTATCGTGAAAGGATAGAGCAGGAGGCTGCCGAGCGTGGTCTGCCACAGCATGATCGAGGCGAGCGCGATCCCCAGCAGCAGCGCGACGCGCTGTCTTTGGTCCTGGCCGGCAAGGCTGCTGGACATCACGGGTTCCAATCAAAGCGGTTGACCTGCTCGGGGACCTAAGCTCGAGAGCGTCAGGGGGTTGGTACGCCAGTGTCCTGGATTTGAAGTTCGCCTGATGTTCGGGGCACGCCCGGAGCGAACTTCAAATCCAAAGAAGCACACTAGATTCATAAGGTTGCTAGTGTGGCTGGAGATTCGGAAATTCGCTCCGACGCACCTCCATGATCAGGCGAATTTCCGAATCGCCACACCAGCTGCTTTCAATAGCCTCTGTTCTCATTCTCAACGCAACCGGCGGCAATATTCGCTTCGGCTCATGGGTCTCGTCAACCTTCAGCGATGCTCAGAATATGGCGGTTAGCGGACCGCCTGCCTTCAGGCGCCGGTGCGGGAAAGCCGCCACAGCTCCTGGCGACTGGCGAATGTCCGTTTCCGACCCATAGCGGACATTCAGGCGCGTTCCGGTCGCAAGCGGACCTAGCGGTCAACCGAACGAGCATCCTCTTTTGGGGAGTTCATCTGCCCCCTGAGCATCCGCAGCTTGCGCTTAGCAGAAACTCGGGGTCTGCCCGTTGGCGAAGCGGCCGCTTCCGGCCTTTCGGGCGGCGCCAGGAACGGGATTCAGGGCTTGTCATCGAGACGAGAAAGGGCGCCGGCGAGCCGCCGTCAGCCGGCCGGAGCTTCCAGCCTGAGCCATTGGCGCTCGCTTTATAACTCAGAATCGGGCAGAATATGAGTTATAGAAGGCGGTTTTATAACTCATGACGTGGAACTGGCAACAGACGGACTGGCCGCATTTTCGCTGGGAGGCGTCGGCGCTCGCCCGGTGGGAGGCGCGCTTTCTCCAGGATGTCGGCGAACATATCGGCTCCATCAAGCATGTCGATGAAGAGGACCGCACCGCTATCCTGATCGACCTGATGACCGGCGAGGCGGTGAAAACCTCCGAGATCGAGGGCGAGTTGCTCAACCGGGACAGCGTCCAATCCTCGCTGCGTCGCCAGTTCGGCCTGGAGACCGACCGGCGCCGCATCCCGCCAGCCGAGGCAGGCATCGCCGAGATGATGGTCGATCTCTATCGCGGCTTCGCAGAGCCCCTCTCCCATGACACCCTGCATCGCTGGCATCGGATGATCGCGAGCGGTCGTCGCGATCTTGAGCGGATCGGCGCCTATCGCACGCATCAGACCCCGATGCGGGTCGTGTCCGGCTACCTGCACAGACCCAAGGTCCATTTCGAGGCGCCGCCTTCGGACGCCGTGCCGCGCGAGATGGATGCGTTCATCGCCTGGTTCGCGGACAGCGCGGCGGACGGCGCGCATCCTCAGCCCGCGCTCGCGCGCGCCGGTCTTGCGCATCTCCATTTCGTGAGCATCCATCCTTACGAGGACGGCAATGGGCGGATCGCCCGCGCACTGGCGGAGAAAGCGCTGGCACAGGCCGTCGGCCAGCCCAGCGTCATCGCGCTCTCGCCGGTCATTCAGCACAAGCGCCGCGCCTATTACGACAGGCTGGAAGCGAACAACAAGGATATGGAGATCGGCGACTGGCTGGTCTGGTTCGCGGAAACCGTCCTCGAAGCCCAGGCGCAGACCCAGCGCCTCATCGATTTCCTGATCGCCAAGACGAAGCTTTACGACCGCGTGCGCGACCGGCTCAACGAGCGGCAGGCGCGCGCCGTGGCGCGCCTGTTCCGCGAGGGTCCGGACGGGTTCACAGGCGGCTTGAGCGCCGCCAACTACATCAGCATCACCGGCGCCTCGCGCGCGACCGCCACCCGCGATCTCGCCGACCTGGTCGAGAAAGGCGTGCTCGTCGGCAGCGGCACGCTCAGGCACAGGCGCTATGCGCTCAATCTGCGGAAGTGATAAGCGGGTGGGACCTCTATCCGCTTTCAACCCATGGCTGCCGTTCAGACCCTCGCGGCCGCGAAGGGACACCCGGCCTTGCCGGGACGGCGCCGGTTCCCCGGCCGGCTAGAACATGCGAGGGTGGAAACAGGGTCCATCCACCGTGACGACATCCGGATCCGGAGGCGGCATCGGCCGGGCGACGCCGAGCTCGCACCGGGGCATGCGGAATATGATTGTGGGCCCGGCGATCCGCACATAGGATCCGCGATGGCCGCGCAGCTCGACATCCTGAAGCGATCGCCGCCGCCAGAGGGCGATGGCCTGTCGCCGCAGCGACGAGGGTTCGCCGCCGCCGCCGTCGATGTAGAGCAACCTGCCGTCAGGACCGAAATACGCCTCCAGCCGGACGGTGCCGCTCATCCCCGAGCCGACAAGGTCGTCCGGATAGTCGTCGTTCGACATCAGCAGCGGGCGAACGCCGGCTTCGAGCGGGAAGCCGGACATCACCAGACAGCAGCCATTGCGATCGATCAGGGAGCGAAGCGCGCCTTGCGCCTCGAAGACCTCTTTTTCGGCGAGGGCGGCGAGGACCCGCGCACCGGTCGTCCGTTCCGGCTCGCCGCCCTGTTCGAACAGCCGCACCGCATTTGCGATGACGGCCTCGATGAGCCGCGCATCCTCGCTGGTGATCCACCCGTGGTGGATAGTCATACGCGGCGGTTGCTCCAGGGCGGCGCCGAACGTCCGCGCGTTTGCAAGGAGGCCGAGGAGCAGCCGCAGGCGCAGGTTCAGAGGCGCGCTATGATGTATGACCGATGCCGCTTCCACGGGATCGTGAAGCGGCGAATTCTCGAGAAGCAGGCCGCGCGCCAGCATGTTGCGAGCATTGCCGTCCCATTCGTATCCGGCGACCCAGAAGCGCAGGAACGCCAGATTGTCCGGGTCCGACAGCAGGCGTTCCCGTTCGGCCGGCGTGAACAGCGGATCGTCCCGAGTGGGATGATGATAGCCCCGAAGCCAGAGAATCCGCAGTATGTCGTCGAGGCGGCGCTGCGCACGCCGGTCCGCAGGCCGGGCGCGGTAGAAATCCGACAGCCGCGCCAGCGCCAGGCTGCCCGTGTCGAGCGGGATCGGGTCGCCGGCATAGGCTTCCAGCATCGCGAGGGCCGCATCGGGATCGCGCCGGACACAGCGCGCCGGCTCCCAGCCGGGGTGCTGCAATCCGTAGGCGAGCAGCCCCACGTCCTGCGGGCTCAGCGCCTCGACGCCGCTCAGCGAGGCGTTGCCGCAGGCCTGGATTGCGGCGCGCGCCGCCGCGACCGGCATCGGCCGCTCGCCCGGCCGCCCCGGATAAGGCGAAAGCTGGGCCGCGCCCTGCGCTGCCGGAAGGAGCATGGCGGCGACGGCGAAGGGGCGCAGGAGCAAGGTGAACCGCACGAGGCGAGGAAGCCGATGAATCTCCTTGCGTGTCAAGCGGATGGTGGGACTGCTGCCCGGCTCCCCAGGCTCGCGCCGGGCCGGGGAAATCCGGATCAGCGTCTCGTTCCGACCGAAAGCGGCACGTCCGCTTCGAGGCCGCTGTGTCAATTGCCATCACCCCCGGCCTGGCTCAAAAGGGCGCGCAGAGGTGTGCATGGCGGACCCGGTCCATCTTCATGGGTACCGATACAGCGTCTACAACCGGATCGCCCGGCTGGCCCTGCTCGCGAAGGAGGTCGGGCACGTGACGGTCGAGGTCGATCCGTTCGCCGAGCTCTCCGAAGCCTATCTGAGGCTGCATCCGTTCGGCCGGGTCCCCGTCCTCGTCCATGGGGCGTTCGCGCTTTTCGAAACCAGCGCGATCACACGCTATGTCGATCGGGCCTTCGACGGCCCGCTTTTGCAGCCGGAGGGTGTCGTCGCTTTGGCCAGAATGGACCAGGTCATCGCGGTCATCGATGCCTACGCTTATTGGCCGATGGTGAGGCAGGTGTCCTCACATGCCTTTTTCCGCCCGTTCTTCGGCGAGCCGTCGAACCGCGAGGAGGTCGATCAGGGCCTGGAGGCGTCAGGGAAAGTCCTGTCGTTCCTGGACCGTGTCGCAGCAGAGGGCGAAGTCCTGACCGGGCGCGATATCACCCTTGCCGACTGTCATCTCGCGCCGATGATCGATTACTTCGTGCGCGCCGACGAAGGACAGGCGGCGCTTTCCCTCCACCCCGCCTTGCAGGGATGGTGGGAGCAGGTGTCCGTCCTGGACGCCCTGAAGGCCACCGACCCATTTGCCGTTCAAGCAGCCCCCAAGTGAACGTCAGTTCCCTCCCGCAATGCCGGCTTGCTTCGCTTCGCTCGCCATGACGAGCGGATCGACCCGAGACGATCGGGCTCCAACGCTCCGGGCGGACAAGCCGCAAGGCCTGCAAGCTGACGATCCCCGGTCCGCGCCCGGTGATCAGTAAGCCAGCCCGATGCCGTCGGCTCTTGCGTCCGACGCGGCGGCGTAGACACGTTCCCCGCCGCTTTCGCGGCGCTCGACCGAGGAATAGCGGCCGAAGCCGCCGTCCGACGGGCCCAGGCGCCAGCCCATGTCGGCGAGCGCGCGGGACGTGGCGGGAGGAACCCCGGTCTCGAGCCGAAGCAGGCCGGTCCCGCCGATGCTCTTGTCGTCCTCGCCCATCTGCTCCGACGAGCCTTCATGATGCCAGCGCGGCGCATCGCCCGCCGCCTGTCCGTCCAGGCCATGGTCGACCCGATTGAGGATGATCTGGGTCTGGCCCTGCGGCTGCATGTCGCCGCCCATCACGCCGAACGACAGCCAGGGCCTGCCCTCGCGCGTGGCGAAGCCCGGGATGATCGTCTGGAACGGCCGCTTGCCGGGCGCGTAAAGGTTGGGGTGCCCGTCGCGCAGCGTGAAGAGCTGGCCGCGGTCGTGGAGCATGAAGCCGAGGCCGTCGGGCACCAGGCCCGAGCCCATGCCGCGGAAGTTGGACTGGATCAGCGACACCATCATGCCGTCCCGGTCGGCGACGCTGAAATAGGTGGTGTCGCCTTGGCTCGGCGCCTCGCCCGGCGCCACCGACGGGTTGATCCGGTCGGGACGGATCAGCCGCGCCCGCTCGGCGGCATAGGCCTTGGAGACCAGCCATTCGGCCGGGATGCGGGAGAAGTCCGGGTCGCCATAATAACGCGCGCGATCCTCATAAGCGAGGCGCTTGGCTTCGGCCTGGAGATGGATCGACAGCGGCGTCTGGAAGCCCGCCTCCCTCATGTCGAACGTCTCGAGCATGTTCAGCATCTGCAGCGTGGCGATGCCCTGGGTGTTCGCCCCGATCGCGTGCACGGTCACGCCGCGATAGCGGGTGGCGGCCGGCTCGGTCCATTCGCTGCGATGGGCGGCGAGGTCGGCGCGGGTCATCCAGCCGCCGATCCGGCGGAAATAGGCTTCGATCGTGCGCGCGATCTCGCCTTCGTAGAAGATGTCGCGGCCGCCTTCGGCGATCATCCGGTAGGTGCGGGCGAGGTCGGGATTGCGGAAGATCTCGCCGGCCCGCGCGCGATCGCCCGAAGCAAAAGTCGCCCGGGCGTTGGCGATCTCCTCGATGCCGAGCTCCGGCCGGGCGAAGTTCGCCATGGCGCGGTTCATGTAGAAGGCGACGACCGGCGAGAGCGGCACGCCGCCTTCGGCATAAGAAATGGCCGGCTCGAACAGCTCGGCCCAGCGCAGCCGGCCGTAGCGCCGGTGAAGCTGCCACCAGGCGTCGACCGTGCCCGGCACCGTCACCGTGACCGCGCCATAGGGCGGCAGCGCGCCGCCCCGGGCGCGCGAGCGGGCGGCCGCGAGGCTGAGCCCGCGCGGCGAGCGGCCGGAACCGGCGATCCCGACGACGCGCGAGGCGGCCGGGTCCCACAGCATCGCATAGAGATCGCCGCCGATGCCGTTGGCGGTCGGCTCGAGGAAGCCGTGCGCGGCGTTGATCGCGATCGCCGCATCGACGGCCGATCCGCCTTTCTTCAATATCTCGATGCCGGCCAGCGTGCCCAGCGGGTGGGAGGAGGCGGCGGCCCCGTTGCGGCCGAACACTTCCGAGCGCGTGCCGAAGCTCGGACCCACGGGCCGGTCGCCCGCTCCGACGTCGGGGTAGGATTGGGTCCCGGGCAAGGACGGCGTCAGCGGCGGCGCGGTCGAAGCCGTTTGCGCGAAACCTGCGCGAGCCGAGGCGATGCCGAGGGTGGCAAGCGGAGCAGCGGCGAGGAAGGTGCGTCTTTTCACGTCGAGTATCTCCGGGATGGCGAGCGGTGATAGCAGCACGATCTCGCGCCGGGCAATTCAGCCGGCGGGCTTCGGCGGCTTCCGGGGCAGGAATCGCTGCGGGCGCGGGGCCCGCGGGTCACGTCGTCTCGAGCCGGAGATCGGATCGTTCGGGTCGGCGCAATGCCGACCCTCCATCAAGCCCCTGAATGGCCGCCGAGCGCCTCGGTGAGCCACCACCTTTCATGAAATTCCCTGTGCTGGTCCAGTTCGCGGCTCAACACGCCGAGCCAGCCACCATATGTCGGAGGGAAGGCAGGGCTGCCGTCGAGATTGCTGATGTCCTGCTGCATCGTCCGGATCACGAAGACGGGGTTCTGCCATGCGCGCTCCTCGCCGATCCTCCTGAAGCGCGGCCCATCCATCAGCCACTTCGCATTGCCCTCATAGGCCAGGACGACATTGGTGAAGTCATGGTCCTTGAGCGCTTCCGCCGCCTTGAAGAGGTTGCGGTCGACATCGGCCATACTGGCTGTGCCGTCGACGCTGCGTATGTCTAAGACGACGGTGTCGGGCGACACCAGCCAGCGCCGGTAAGCGACCATCGAGACGTCCTGCTCATCCGACAAAGCCGATGAGACCGGCAGCCATATCGTGGCATTGTACGCGGCAACGATGACCGTCAGCAGCAGGGCGCCCGCCAGCCACCACGGCCAGCGCCACCGACGCGGACCGTCCGGCACGGTCGGAGCTACGTCGGTCTGCGCTTCGATGTTCTCGCTCATACGGCTCTCATCTGCATGATCCGGACCGTCATCCGACCCACGCGGGTTCCCCCGCAGCATGAATTCATGCGTCCCAGTCGAACCCTGCGGTCGGGAAGATGAAGGCTTGCTGCCCGGCCTGATAGAATTCGAGCTGAATCGCGGTGCGGTCGGCCGATCCGAGCTCCCGTTCCAGCCGATCACGGCTGCGGATGAAAATGATGTTGGACGAGTTGTCGGAGGCGCCGACGGCAGGGAAGCTTCGGGCCTCCGCATCGTCGAACCGGATGCGGACGGTGCAATCCCGGTAGCTGTAGCAGAGGATCTGGCCTTCGCCTTCGAGGGCGACATAGGCGTCGCGCCCATATTGCGGGCTGTTGCGCAGGCACAGGCGCCCATGAAGGCTGCCATATGGGAATCCAAGGTGCACTTCGTTGTTCGAGCGCACGCAAGCGAGCTTCGTCGCGCGGTCGCTCATCGGATCAGCTTCGCTTCTGTACACCCATGCGCTGCCGGGCGCGGAGTCAGCGACCTGATCATTTGCGGTGCTCGAGGACGTCGCTGGCAAGTCGACTGCATTGCCTGCGGCGGCGAGGTTTGTTTCTTCGGTCCGGGGCGCCTGGGGCGAACAACTCGCTATGACAAGCGCGGTGCAGATAATATGACAGCGCATTCTCGTCCCCCGTATTTGGTGGAGGGAAGCCGCTCGTCCGCTTGCCTTTCTCTCCACCGACTTCAGGTAAATTGGTAACCAGCCGTCGGCGCCAAATCCAGATCATTCATCCGGTCAGCAACCTAGCCCTGTTCAGCCGCGATCAGGAACTCGACATTGCCTTCGGGGCCGGTGATCGGGCTCGGCACGATCCCCGCCACGGTCCAGCCGCGCGCGCCGAGCCATTCGGCGGCGGCGGCGCAGACCCGGTCGTGGACCGCCGGGTCGCGCACCACGCCGCCTTTGCCGATCTCGTGGCGCTCGGCCTCGAATTGCGGCTTGATCAGGGCGATCAGCCGCCCGTCCGGCCTGGCGAAATCGAGCGCGGCGTCGAGCACCTTGGCGAGGCCGATGAAGCTCGCGTCGCAGACGATGAGGTCGATGGGCTCGGTGACGATCTCGGCGGTCAGATAGCGGGCGTTGGTCTTCTCGTGGACGAGGACGCGCGGATCCTGCCGGAGCTTCCAGGCGAGCTGGTTGGTGCCGGCGTCGATGGCGAACACCCTGGCCGCGCCGCGCTGCAGCAGCACGTCGGTGAAGCCGCCGGTCGAGGCGCCGACGTCGAGCGCGACCGCGCCGGCCACGTCCCAGCCGAAAGTATCGAGCGCATGGGCGAGCTTGATCCCGCCCCGCGACACCCAGGGATGGTCCCGGCCCCGCACCTCGAGCGGCGCGTCGCCGGCAAGCGGCTGCCCGGCCTTGTCGATCTTGCGCTCGCCGGAGAAGACGAGGCCCGCGAGGATCAAAGCCTGAGCCCTAGCGCGGCTCCCGGCGAGGCCGCGGTCGACGAGCAGCTGGTCGGCGCGCAGCCTAGCCACGCGCCACGAACCACAGGCCGGCGGCGACGGCGCCGAGCAGCAGCATGGCGAGCCGGATGCGATCGGCGCGGCGATGACCCTCGGTCGCCGGCGAGGGAGTCTCCCCTCTGCGACCGGCGAACCGCTCTTCGATCCGCTCGGCGAGCCGGGCGAGCGGCTCGGTCGCGCCCGGCTCCGCATCGCCGGCCAGGACGAAGGTGCCGGCGCCGCGGTCGATGACGGCCGAGACGCCGCCGGCGCGGTCATAATGGCGCAGGACAAGGCGCAGGCGGCCCTCGCCGAGCCACTCGATCTGTCCGTCATAGCCCGAATCGAGCCGCAGCAGCGGGGCGTCGGTCGCGGCGTCGTGCAGCGCCGGCGTGACGATCATGTGGCTCATGCGGCCGTGGGTGATCTGCCAGCGCACCCGGGTCAGCCCGTCCGGCGACAGCTCCTCCCATCGCTCCTCGCCGCCGGGCGGGAGAGTGGGGGACAAAGGCGCTTTTCCCATCATCCTTGCGGCCGTCAGCGCCGCTCTGCCTTCATCCGCTCGAGATCGTCGAACAGCGGCTGCCGGATCGCCTCATAGCTTTCGAGCGCAATCATCAACTCGACGAGTTGCCGGGACTCGCCGGCGCCGTAGGCCCGTTCGAGCCGGGTGAGCGACGCGCGGACATCGCCGGTCCGCGGGCCGGCGGCGCCGAGGGTCTCGTCGAACGGGGCGAAAGCGGCAGCGAGATCGAGCGCGCGCCGGGACAACAGGTCGGCGCTGCGGCGCTGACCATCGGTACAGCCGTCGAGCGGCATCCGCGCCAGCTGCTCGCTCATCATCCGAAAAGCGGCGCCGGCTTCGGGCGGCGGCGAACCCCGCGCGACACCGCCCCGAGCGATCTCGACCAGCCGCTGCTGGCAGGCGAATTCCCGGTCGCGCGCGTCGTCACCGCAGGAGGCGGCGAGCAGCAGCCATGCGAAGGCAGGGTAGTGCCGCTTCCGGGCGAGCCCGCGATCGACGAGTGGCAGGTCAGCGCGTTGCCTCGGCATGGCCATGGCCTAGACGAAAGCCGGGTTGCGCGCTACCTTTGGCAATATGAATGAGGCCAGCAAGTTTTCTCGCTACCGCGCCCGCAAGAAGGCAAAGGGGCTGCGGGAAATCCGGCTGTGGCTGCCGGACGTGAACGCGCCGGGCTTCTGGGAGCGGTCGGTCCTGGCCGCCGCCATATTGCGCGATGCGCCGGAAGAAGAAGAGACGATGCGCTTCATAGAGGCGATCAATCCCGAGGACCCCGCGCCATGAACGAGGCCAGCAAGTTCGCACGCTATCGTGCGCGCAAGAAGGCGCAAGGCCTCCGCGAGCTGCGGATGTGGGTTCCTGACGTTGACGCGCCCGGATTTCAGGAGCGCCTCGATCGCGAAATCGCAGCGATCAACGCATCGAAGGACCATGCCGAAGTGATGAAATGGAGCGAGGCGGCGGCCGCCGAGGTCTGGAACGACGGCGATTGAAGCGCGGCGACGTCGTCATCATTTCGCTGCCCCGCGACTATGGGAAGCCTCGTCCCGCGGTTGTCATACAGTCGGATCGGTTTGCCCGATCGGACAGCGTGATCCTCTGCCCCTTCACAAGCGATCCAGTCGCTCCCGAAACTCTTCGCATCACGGTTGCCCCGACGGCCGAAAATGGTCTTCGCGTTCCATCCCAGATCATGGTCGAGAAGCTATCATCGTTGCCGCGATCAAAATGCAAAAAGGTCGTCGGCAGGATCGACGATGCAGTCCTTCAGCGTCTCGATGAAGCTCTGGCGCTCGTGATCGGGCTGGCCGATTAGGATCAGGCCCATGCGCCTCGGTCGACCCTTGCCGTGGATCGTACGCGGTGGGGCCGAAACTATATACCGTCCCCAGTTTCACCCGGACTAAGCTCGCGCGCCCTCCATTTCGCTGCGGCCGATTCTGTGACAGTGCCTTTTCCGTGCGGCGCAAACGACGACCTGCGGCAAATGAGTGCACTGTCACCGAAATGTCAGCTGCAAGCAGATGCAGTCTGTGCATCCAGGTTTATCTACCTTTGCAGTTGAGAATAGCGCTGCCGATCCCTATCTCTGAGCGGGAGCCAAGCCTGCTCCCCTCAACCAAGGACAATGAAATGCGTCTCTTCGAAACCGCCGCGGGCGGGCTGATCGCCCTTGCCGCCCAGATCCTCGTGGTCGGGACGGTCATGATCTAAAGCGGACGCGCCCCTCGGGGTCCGCTCTGCAAGCCGCCGGGTTCCCGGCGGCTTTTGCATAGGCGGCCGACCCGCATGAGTGGCCACCCATGCCGCTTGCCGTCAGCCGGTCACGCTCGCGCGCCCTCCACGACCCCCGCGCTGTTGTGCCGCAGCGCCTTCAAGACGGTGGCGACGATGCCGTCGGCGTCGAGGCCGGCGTCGGCATATTGCTTCTCGGGCTTGTCCTGCTCCTGGAAGCGGTCGGGCAGGCGCATCGTGCGCAGCTTGAGGCCGGCGTCGATCAGGCCCTCGTCGCTGGCCAGCGTCAATATGTGGGCGCCGAGGCCGCCGATCGACGCCTCCTCGATGGTGACGCACACTTCATGGCTGGTCGCCAGCCGCCGGATCAGCTCCTGGTCGAGCGGCTTGGCGAAGCGCAGGTCGGCGACGGTCGTCGACAGGCCCTTGCCGTCGAGGATGTCGGCGGCCTTGAGCGCCTCGGCGAGCCGGGTGCCCAATGACAGGATCGCCACCTTCTTGCCCTCGCGGACGATGCGGCCCTTGCCGATCTCGAGCCGCTCCGGAACCTCCGGCAGCGCGACGCCGGTGCCGTTGCCGCGCGGATAGCGGACCGCGCTCGGGCCGGAATCGTGCAGCGCCATGGTGTGGACCATGTGGACCAGCTCGGCCTCGTCGGCGGCGGCCATCACGATGAAATTGGGCAGGGTGCACAGATAAGCGAGGTCGAAGCTGCCGGCATGGGTCTGGCCGTCGGCGCCGACCAGCCCGGCCCGGTCCATCGCGAAGCGCACCGGCAGATTCTGGATGGCGACGTCGTGCACGACCTGGTCGTAGGCGCGCTGCAGGAAGGTCGAATAGATCGCCGCGAACGGCCGGTAGCCCTGGGCGGCGAGGCCGGCGGCGAAGGTCACCGCATGCTGCTCGGCGATGCCGACGTCGAAGCAGCGGTCGGGGAAACTGGCGGCGAACTTGTCGAGGCCGGTGCCCGACGGCATCGCCGCGGTGATCGCCACCACCTTGTCGTCCCGCGCCGCTTCGGCGGTCAGCGCTTTGGCGAAGACCGCGGTGTAGCTGGGCGGGCCCGGATCGGACTTGGCCTGGACGCCCGAAATGACGTCGAACTTCTGGACGCCGTGATATTTGTCGGCCGCCGCCTCGGCCGGGGCATAGCCCTTGCCCTTCCGGGTGACGACATGGACCAGCATCGGCCCTTCGTCGGCGTCGCGGACATTTTCGAGGATCTTGACCAGCGCGTCGACATTGTGGCCGTCGACCGGCCCGACATAATAGAAGCCCAGCTCCTCGAACAATGTGCCGCCGGTGGCGAGGCCGCGGGCGAACTCCTCGATCTTGCGGGCGAGATTGTGCAGCCGGTTGGGCAGCTTGCGCGCGAAACGCTGGGCGACGTGGCGGACGGTGAGATATTTGCCCGACGAGACCAGGCGGGCGAGATAGTGGGACAGTCCGCCGACCGGCGGCGCGATCGACATGTCGTTGTCATTGAGGATGACGATCAGACGGTTGCCGGCCTGCTCGGCATTGTTCATCGCCTCATAGGCCATGCCGGCCGACATCGCGCCGTCGCCGATCACCGCGATCGCCTTGCCGGGCGCGCCGGCCAGCTTGTTGGCGACGGCGAAGCCCAGAGCGGCCGAGATCGAGGTCGAGCTGTGCGCCGCCCCGAACGGGTCATATTCGCTCTCGGAGCGCTTGGTGAAGCCGGACAGGCCGCCGCCCTGGCGCAGGGTGCGGATGCGGTCGCGCCGGCCGGTCAATATCTTGTGCGGATAGGCCTGGTGGCCGACGTCCCAGACCAGCCGGTCGCGCGGCGTGTCGAACACGTAATGGAGGGCGACGGTCAGCTCGACGACGCCGAGGCCGGCGCCGAGATGGCCGCCGGTCACCGACACGGCCGCGATCGTCTCGTCGCGCAGCTCGTCGGCGAGCTGGCGCAATTGCGACTTGTCGAGCTCGCGCAGCCGCTCCGGCGTGGCGACGGTATCGAGCAAAGGCGTGGCAGGCTTATCGGTCATTCTGGCTCCCGGCAGGCGCCTTTTACATAGGCCGCCGCCCAAGGGAAGTCGAACCGAAACGGGGGCAGTCAGCGCGTTCAGCTAGTCCGTACTTCGGAACCGCTCCCCGCCACAGGGTCCATCCTCCGCAATCCCATTGCAAGTCCACTGGCATCGGCGGATATTATGTGAACCGGAGGTTAGAACTATGACCAATGCCGAGCAAACGCCCGAAGTCGACGAAGAAAAGGTGAACGGCACAGCAAACACGGATGGTGCTGAATCGTCTCCAGACTCACTCAGCTCGGCTTTGAAACTGATTGCTGAGGTGTCAGCGGGATTGGCGTTTGTTGGTTTCTTAATATCGATCTGCCTACACATTCTCGTGTTCAACCAATGGAGAATTGATTTTCTCCATGTCGCTTCGCCGTCAGATGTGCTGATGTCTGGAATGGGCTTCGCGATTGGCATGGGTATTCCGCTACTCTTTTCCATCGCTTTTGTCGTTGGCGCCACGACTGTTATATCTAAATTGGAAGTCAGCGACAGATCGAAGTTTATGAAGGCTGTAACCAAGCTTACAACGTCAAAGGCGGTTAAGGTAATCTACGTTATAGCAGCAATTCTACTGTTGCTAATAATATGGAGGATTCTGTCAGGCCCGGATCTTCCATACTACTTTATCACCATGGAAGACAATCCAGATCGGGAGATCACAAACGTCTTAGTATACATCGGCGTGATCTTAATCGGTTTCGGCGTGTCAGCGACACGCAAACAGGAACGTTCCCATCGCTCTGAAGACTCCAGTGGTATCGCTATATTAACAGTCTATCTTGGGCTGGGTTTTGTGGTGCTTTTTGCGTTCAGCTTCATAAATATCCAGGCAGCGCAGGGCTTTCAAAGGAGCAGGACTATTGTCGACGACCCAACTGTCTGCAATGGCAACGGGCGCGTGCTGTGGATTGGAAGCCAATCTACGATCGTCCGATGCGAAATGGGAGGACCGCGTCCAGAAATCCTGATCCTGCAAGGATCGCAGTCCAAACTCCGTGTGAGCCCGACTCCCGGTTCGCGGCCCAGCTAAGAGCGGCCGTGCACTTGGCAGTGTCTGAGCCCTCACTGTCTCGGATCCACCCGCTCGCTTTCCATTGCCAGCACGCCGAAAATGCGTTGATGGACGCGCGTAAAAGGGGCGTGCTCGACGAAGAGGTGGAGCGCTTCGAGGCCGAGAGCGAACTCGCGGATCGCCAGCGTCCCTTGCCCGCCCGTGGTCAAGCCGGGCTAATAGCCACCAGATAGCTGATGCTAGCGCGCCCGCATCGTCGAGTCGCTGATGATATCAAGGATCGGGTACTCCGCAGCCGGTCGAAATAGCCCTTGTTCTCAGCATGTTCTAAAGTTCGGTTGTCACGACTAACCACCTGTAATAGTAGAAAGCCAGCGTTCCAGATACTAGACATTGTATCGGGGGCGGAACGAAGGTTGAACATGGCTCAGTATGGGCCTTGAGAAACGGAAGGGCAGAAACGATGAAGGACGGTCTCTACAGTGTGAAATTTGCAACCCCGTTGGGAGCTGGATCCGGCGTGGTCGTAAAGATCGGTGAACGCCTCTACGGCGGCGACACCGCCTTTGCGTGGGACGGCAACCTGACCAGCGCCAATGACGCGCTGACCGGGCAGTTGAACGTGCAAAAGCATGATCCGTCGATGCCCTCGGTCTTCGGGCCTCTCAGCAACTTCACGCTGGATTTCAGCGGCTCCGGCGACGATGCGAATGCCACCCTGAAGGCTACTTCGCCGAACGCACCCGGCGTGACCATGACTGTCGCGATGCATCTTCTGAAGGCGGCCTAGCCTCTCCGGACAACTCTAGGGAGATGGTGACCGCCTCCGGTTAGCACGCGGTAATTCTAGGGCAGGCAAAGCACCCCAGAAGACAGCGAACGAGCATCCAGAGACCTACTGGCGACTGGGAACTCGTTCGCGGCAATGCCGAACCGATTAGTGCGGACTCCGCTCAGCCGCCGAGCCGCGCGCTTTCCACCACCCGCTCGAACTCGGGGATGCCGGCGGGGAAATAATGCGAGCGCACCGCGTCGAACAGGATCAGGTAGAGACGGCCGTCGATCACCGTCCCGACCGCCCTTCCCTGGCGCTCGACCTCGTCGCCGTCGAGGTGGCTGTAGTCGAGCTGGAAGCCGGGAGCCCCGAGAAAAGTGCGCGGCTGCAGGCCGGCCATGTCGAAGCGGACCGCGCCGGCGCGGACGCGGTAGAAAGTCTCGATCATCGAGGCGATCTCCGGCGGCGACATGTCGGCGCGGAAGCGCGGCACCTGGCGCAAGGCGCGGCGGCGCTGGCGGACGATCGCCTTGCCGCTGGCGAGGCCGCCGATGAAGGAGAGATTGTCGAGCAGCGGCCCGTTCAGCGTCCAATTCTCCTCGCGCGAGACGTCGAAGGGCGTGCGGCGCGCGCGGTTCCAGGGGACGCTCGGCGTCACGATCATGCGGCCGCGCGCGACATCCTCCGGCCCCGGCTGGATCAGCGAATAGGCGCCGAAGCCGCCGCCCGGGCCGAAGCCCCCCGAGGCGCAGCCCGGAGCCAGAGCGGCGGCGGCGGCGGCGAGCAGGGTGAGAGTGCGTCCGGCGGCCATATCTGCCTCCTTATTGCTGCAGCGAATAGCGGACCATCGCCGCATCGGGCGCGTCCGGCGCCAGCGCCAGATAGCGGGCGAGGGCGGCGCGGCCCTCGTCGCGGCGGCCGGCGCCGATCAGCGCATAACCGTGCGCGCGCCACGCCTCGGGCGGCGCATCGGGGAAGGCGACCGCCAGCGCATAGCTCTGCGTCGCCTGCTCCGAGTCGCCGGCGCGGCCGCGCAGCCGCCACGCCTCGCCTTCATAATAACGCAGCAGGCCGTCCCAGCCGTCCTCGGCGAGCTTGTGGATGATGTAGAGGCTGGCCCCGGGATCGTTCAATTTGACCTGATCGTCGAGCAGCCGCCTCCGGTGGGGCGCGAGCGCGGCGAGGAAGCGGTCGCGGCCGGTCTCGTAGCCGCGCGCCGGATCCTTCACCTCGCCGGCGGAAAGGCCGAGGTCGCGCATCCGCGATTCCGGCGCCGGATGGGTGGCGAGCAGCGAATGGGCGCGGCGGCTGCGGCGGCGCATCGCCGCGCTGGCGTCCAGCTCGCCGATCAGCTGGCGCCACACATTCGGCATCGCCTCAGGATCGTAGCCGCTTTCGGCGATCAGCCGCACGCCCATCGCGTCCGCCTCGGCCTCGAGCTCGCGGCTGTAGGCGGCGAGGCTCAATGTGGTGCCGATGCCGGCCAGCCGCACCCAGTCGCCGAGATAGGTGCCGGCGGTGGCGCCGCCGATGCCGGCGCCCATCGCCAGGATGGTGAAGAAGTCGGTGCGGCGCTTCAGATCGCGCCAGCGCCGGACATGGTGGCGCCGCAGGAAATGGCCGGCCTCGTGGGCGAGCACGCCGGCGAGCTGCGCCTCGTCGCGCATCCGGGTGAGCAGGCCGGAGAAGACCACCATGAAGCCGGTCGGCGCCATGAAGGCGTTGAATTCGGGCACATGCGCCGGATAGACGCGCAAATCCCGCGCCGCCGGCCCGCCGACCCGTTCGACCAGGCCGCCCAGATAGGAAGCGAGCGCGGGATCGCCGAGCAGCAGGTTCGAATCGGCGACGTCGCGCTCGAACCGTTCATATTGCTGCCACAGGCCGCGCTCGTCCTCGTCGACCGGCCGGTAGCCGGGGCCGACCAGCGGCTCCATGTCGCGCGGCCGGATCCGCGCCGCGGCGGGCGCGGCGATCAGGCCGGCGCAGCAGGCGCAGCCGAGGCCGCCGAGCCATGCGCGGCGACTGACCGAAAGGGTCATCATTCCTGCCGTTCGCGGACGTTGCGGCCGGGCCGCATCCGGCCGAGCAGCCGCTCGACCATCTGGGCGGCGCCCTCGGGCGTGCGGATGTCGCCGAAGCGGACGCCGGGCAGCAGGCTGCCGGTGCGCAGCAGGTTGAACCAGGCGACCTCGCCGGTGCGCAGATCGACCAGGGCGGCATAAGCGGCCTGGCCGCCGCCGCTTTGCGGCGCGCAGAAGCCGACGATGCAGCCGGCGAGGCCGAGCACCTGGATGGCGGTGCGGCCGGTCGAGGAGAAGCTGTCCTGGGCGTAGAGGAACAGCGCATATTCCATGCCGGTGGCGCGGCCGAACGCGACCGCGTCCTCGCCCAGCGTCCAGTCGATCCCCTGGCGGCGCTTGGTCGGCAGCTGCTGGCCCAGATAGCGGTGGAGCACGATCGAGCCGCCGACCGCGGTGAACAGCCGCTCCAGGCCGGCGACCGCTTCGGGCGCGACGCCGGGCACGTCGCCGCGCCCTTCCATCACCAGGATGCGGCCGCCATGTCCGGCCTGCTGCTGCCGCAGCGCCTGCATGAGGTTGGTCCGCGCCTGCTCGGTCCAGTCGGCGCGCGGCTCGACCAGGCCGCCGGTGGTGACGACGCCGACCTCGACGGTCGGGCGCATCACCACCAAATCGTAATCGCCCTGCGGCGGGGTGAATTCGACGTCCGCATATTGGCGGGTCTGGACGCAGCCGCCAAGCGCGATCGCGGCGGCGGCGAGGAGGATCGAACCACGTCTCATGGGCGCACTCCCGGGGAGGGAGGCAAGCTAGCGCGTTATCGGGAAAAATCCAAGAACTCTATCAGGTTAGTCAACCCTCCCCGTCATGCCAGCCCTTCGACGCCGCCTGCGGCGTCGCTCAGGATAAACTACGGCTGGCATCCATGCTGAATCCGAGCACCTGCCTCGAGCACTTCATGGGCCTTCGCCGCCGATTATTTCACCCCGGCCTCCGCCGGGGCAGGCGCGAAGACGCGAAGGCGCGAAGAAGAAAGAAGAAAAGGGAAGGGTCTTTCCGGCGACAGCCGGAATGAATTTTCCGGCTTCGCGGAAGGACGCCGCGGATCATGGCCCGCTCGGCACCTTCGCGTCCTTCGCGCCTTCGCGTGATGGGGTGGACGCCCCCCGACGGCATCTATGTGCCAAGATGGTGGTGTTGAACGACCATCTTTCAGGGAGGCGCCCGTGGAACAGGTTACTACGATTGGTCTGGATATCGCAAAGCAAGTTTTCCATGTGCATGGGGCCGATGCCGGCGGCGCGGCGCTGTTCAGCAGGAAGCTGACCCGCGCGAAGCTGCTGAGCTTCTTCGCATCGCAGCCGCGCTGCCTGGTGGCGATGGAGGCCTGCGGCGGCGCCCATCATTGGGCGCGCGAGCTCAAGCTTCTGGGTCATGAGGTGCGGCTGATCCCGCCGGCCTATGTGAAGCCGTTCGTCAAACGGCAGAAGAACGACGCGAAGGATGCCGAGGCGATCTGCGAGGCGGCGCAGCGGCCGGGCATGCGGTTCGTCGCGGTCAAGGACGAGGCGCAGCAGGCCAGCGCGGCGGTGTTCAGGGCGCGCGATCTGATGGTCCGCCAGCGCACTCAGCTGATCAACGCGCTGCGCGGCCTGGTCGCCGAACATGGCTGGGTGGCGCCGCAGGGGCGGTTCCGGATGGCGCAGCTGATGGCCGATATCGAAGCCCCCGCCTGCGCGCTGCCGGAGGCGGCTCGAGGCGCTTTCCGGGTGATGATCGACACGATCAGGTCGCTCGATCGCCATATCGACGGCTTCGAACGCGAGATCGCCGGCCGCGCGAAGCAGGATCCGGATGCCAGGCGGCTGGTGACGATCCCCAGCGTGGGGCCGGTCATCGCAACGGCCGTGCTGGCGCTGGCGCCGCCGGCGGAGTTGTTCCGATGCGGCCGCGACTTCGCCGCCTGGCTTGGGCTCACGCCGCGACAGCGGTCGACCGGCGGCAAGGAGCGGCTCGGCAGCATCACCAAGGCGGGCGAGCGAACGCTGCGCCGGCTGCTGATCATCGGCGCATCAGCCGTGGTCCGCCAAGCCAGCAGGCACGGCGCTCCGACGGGGTCGTGGCTCGCCAAGATGCTGGCGCGCAAGCCGCGCATGCTGGTCACCGTCGCGCTGGCCAACAAGACCGCGCGGATCATCTGGGCGCTGCTCGCGAAGGGCGGCGTCTACAAGGCTCCGGCCGTGGCGGCCTGACGGCAGCCCCGACCGCGAGGTCGTCGAAGCGCAAGAGAGCGAAGGAGGGCATGGCACAACAGTCGGCGAGACGGGACCGGAAGAACCAGTTGGTTTCACTGTGCCTCGAGCACGCTCGCGTGATCTGGATCCGGTCCGCGAACTCCCATGCAGGCCCGCAGCCAACATCGCTGCATCAAGAGGCCGGACAGATGGCAGCAACCGACAACGTGCCCAGCCCTTCCAAAACCCTCTTGCGCTAAAGGGGGCGTCCACAGATGAAACAAACCGGCCTATCGACCCAAGCCGGCGGTGTGACGCTTATAGCGGGAGAGCGGAGCTGACCTTATTGCGCTTCGCAGTCGCCGCAGCGGCCGTGGACCTCGATCACCGGCCGGTCCGGCGAAAAGCCGGTGCGCTTCGCCGCCTCGCGGACGCCGCGCGACAGGCTGTCGTCGTCGATATGCTTGGCCTGGCCGCACGTGTCGCAGATCAGGAAGATGCAGTCGTGCAGGCAGTCCGGGTGGTCGTTGGCGACATAGGCGTTGGCGCTCTCGACGCGGCGGGCGAGGTTGGCGCCGACGAACAGGTCGAGGATGCGGTAGACGCTGTTGGCGGCGACCCGGCGGCCCTGGTCCTGCGAGACCTTCTCGGCGATGTCATAGGCCGAGGCCGGCCGCTCGAAGCTCGCCAGCGCGTCGAATATGGCGGCGCGCATCGGCGTCCACTGCTCGCCCGACCGCTCCATCGTCGAGCGCGCGGCGTCGGCGAGGTCGGCGCCCGAATGGCTGTGGTGCTGGTGCTGCGCCATCTTTCCTAAGTAGGCACTCGCTGGGGCACGGGCAAGCTCCGCGTCAGCCGGGCGACTGCTGCATCGCCTGGACGAAGCTGAGCACGACGAATTCGTCAGGGAGGTTCAGCGCGAGCTTCGCCTGGGCGACCAGCCGCCCGTCGACCATGTCCTGCGCGGTCATCGTGCTGCCGAGACCGCACTGGACGTCGAAAGCCTGGGCGGCCGTCTTGGCCTGAAGTGCGCCCTGCTTCCAGAAGTCGGTGAGGAAGCCGGAGATCATCGCCGTCACCGCCAGCCAGGTGGCGGGGTCGTTGGGCCGGGCGGCGAAGGCGCGCAGCGCCTGCTCGATCGACTGCGAAACGTAGATCGATGCGCGGCGCGCCTGGATGTAGCGATAGTCCTGGCTGTCGCCGTCCATCGTCCGGGCGCCCCAGACGACCGTGCCGAGCCCGGCGAACGGGCGGATCGCATTCACCGCCATGCCGCTCGCCGGCACGTTCAGATCGGCCTGCTGATCGTCGCCGATCGCGACAGCCGGCGCGGTCACCGCGTTCAGGCTGACGTTCGCCGGCGCCTCCCAGACGCCGCGGGCGTCGTCGACCGCGGCATAGACGCCGGCGATCGCGGCCGACGGCGGCAGGCGATTCATCCGGCCGAGAATGGCCGCCTCGATCTGCCGCAGCGACGGCGAGGCGTCGAGCAGCTCGGCGTTGAGCGCCGCCACGGCGGCGCGCCGCGCCGGATCCGGGCCGAGCGGCGTGCCGAGCTCGGCGACGGCCGACGCGATCGCCGCCGCCAGCGGCGCCGGTATCGTGCCGCCATTCAGGCCGGCGGCGTCGGTGGCGAGGAGCCGGGCGACGGTCGCCCTGGTCGCGGCGTCGCCGGCGAGATTGAGATAGGTGATGTCGTCCGGCGAATGGAGCGTCGTGTCGATGAACGGGAAGTAGGCGATGCCGAAGCTGCGCTGCGCCGTTCCGGCCCCCGCGCCGGCCATGAACGCCTCGATCGCCGGCAGCTGAACCGTCCAGTCGCCGACGCTTTCGCCCGGCAGCGCGTCGATCAGGGCGACGCGGTCCGCCAGCGCCGAGGCCTGGGCGATCATCGCGGCGGCGAAAGTCGGCGCGTCGGCGGGAGGCAAAGCGGCGGCGTCGGGCGCGGCGAGGATAGTCGGTCCGGACGCCGCCGACAGCGCCTGCAGACCGGCCTCGAGCGCGGCGAGGCTGACGGCAGCGCCATCATAGCCGCCCACCGAGACGATCAGGCATGGACCGCCGCCATTGTCGTAGAAGAGCTGGATGCTCTCGAACAGCCGGAAAGGTCCGCTCGAGGCGACCAGCCGGTAGGCCTGGGCGGCTCCGTCCGGATCGACGATGTCGGGGCCGGCATCGTCGTCGGCCGGTTCGAGCCGGAACATGGTCGCCGCGCCGCCGCCGAAGCAGGCCTCGAAGGCGGCCGCCGAATCGATCGGGGTCGGGCAGCCGGTCAGCGTCCGGCCGCTGGCCGGGTCCTGCGCCCGCTGGGTATAGCCGATGAAGGCCGGTATCGCGGTGGCGACGCCGACCACCGGCGCCGCGACGGCGGCCTGCTCGCCCACCCGGACTGCGGGCGTGTCGTCCGATTCCATGCCCTGTCTCCCGCCTGAGCGCGGCAGGATAGCAGAGCCGACGGCTTATGGCTTGCCGCGCGAACGCGGCTCAGATCACGGCGCGGCGGTTGAGGTCGTGGCCAAGCGCCAGGATCAGCACGCCGGCGACCGAATAGAGGGTGGTGACGCCGCCATGATCGAGGGTGAGCGCGCCGGCCATCGTGCCGAGGCCGAGGCTGCCGATCGCGGCGGGAAGCATGAAGCCGTGATCGAGCATGCCGCGGCCGAGGCCGATGATGCCGAGCACCAGCGCGATCATCATTCCCACTTCGTGGAAGATCGGATCGAGCAGCACGCCGCCGGCCGAGGCGAGCATGGTGATCAGCACCGCGCTGGCGATGCAGTGGACGAGGCAGAAGCCCGACACGCCGATGGCGAGCCGGTCGATGATGCCGTTCCTGATCGCCGTCTGAAGCACGCGAATCCCTTCCTCCGCCCGCCCTATAATCGCGCAATCGTAAAGATACAACATATCATCGATGAAGTGGTTCCCGCCCGCGATAGTCGCCGCGCGACCATGAAGGACGGCATTGGCGGCCTTCACCCTTTCCCCGTCATTCCCGCAATAGCGGGAATCCGGCGGAAGGTCGTCGCGGTCTCCGAGGCCGCCTGGACTCCCGCTTTCGTGGGAGTGACGGGAAGTGTTTCCGGCAAAGAGACCGTCATCGAGTGACTGACCCCGCCCGATCGTTCTGGTGCCACCGCGCGAAAAAGTGACTGTCCCCATTCGGCGGGCTCGGCCATAGGGCCGCGATGCCGATCCGCCCCGCCGAGCCGCGTCCCCGCCCGCGCCCGCGCGCGCTTGCCGGCTGGCTGCTCGCCGTGGCCGCGCTGATCGTCCTGATGGTGATCGTCGGCGGCATCACCCGGCTCACCGAATCCGGCCTGTCGATGGTCCGCTGGGAGCCGGTGTCGGGCGCGATCCCGCCGCTCGGCGCGGCCGACTGGGAGCGGGAGTTCGACCATTACCGGGCGACGCCGCAATACCGACAGAATGCGAACGCGATGACGCTGGAGGATTTCAAGACCATCTTCTTCTGGGAATATGTCCATCGCCTGCTCGGCCGGCTGATCGGGCTGGCCTTCGCGCTGCCTTTGCTGTGGTTCTGGTGGCGCCGGGCGATCCCGCCCGGCTATGGCTGGAAGCTCGGCGGCCTCCTGGCGCTGGGCGCGCTGCAGGGCGCGATCGGCTGGTGGATGGTGCGCTCGGGCCTGGTCGACGTCCCCGAGGTCAGCCATGTCCGCCTCGCCGTCCATCTGCTCGTCGCTTTGCTGATCCTGGCCGGCATCGTCTGGGTCGCGCTCGATCTGCTGAGCGGCGCGGCGCGCCTGCCTTTGCTCGCCATCTGGGCCTTGTGCCTCCTGTTCCTCCAGTTCATGTTCGGCGCCTATGTGGCGGGGCTCGAGGCGGGCTATGCCTTCAACAGCTGGCCGCTGATGGGCGAGGAATTCTTCCCCGCCGACACGCCGCGGCTCGAGCCGCTCCTCCGCAACCTCGCCGACAATCCGGTGGTGGTGCAGTTCGTCCACCGCTGGCTCGCCCTCGCCGTCGCCGCGCTGGCGCTGTGGCTGGCCTGGCGCGCCTGGCGGGCGGGCCTGGCGGGCGAGGCCGTGGCGCTCGCCGCGGCGGTCGTCGCCCAGATCCTGCTCGGCATCCTCACCTTGCTGTCGGGCGTGCAGATCGAGATCGCGGTCGCCCATCAGGGCATGGCCGCTTTGCTGCTGATCGCGATGGTGACGGCGGCGCACCGGCTCGGGGAGAAGAGCATATGACCGATACCGTGCCAGCCGCGATCGTCAGCGTCTACGCCACGTTCGGCAGCGACGAGGAAGCCCGCCGCGTCGCCCGGACCGTCGTCGAACAGGGCCTCGCCGCCTGTGCCAACATCCTTGCGCCGTGCCATTCCCTCTACCGCTGGCAGGGCAAGATCGAGGAGGCCGCCGAGGTGCCCGTCCTTTTCAAGACCCGCGCGGACACCGCGCCGAAGCTGCTGGCGCGGATCGCGGAGCTGCACAGCTACGACGTCCCCGCCGCGGTGGTGTGGGAAATCGCCGATGCGCTCGACGGCTATCGCGACTGGGTGATCGCGGAAGCCGAGGGCTAGCACATTCCGATTTCCCTGCTTAAATCAGCCGCGGATCGGGGAAATACGAAAATGAGGCATGCTTTCAAGTTGTTGGCGGCTGCGGCCGCCGCCGTGCTGCTGTCCCTCGCCGGCGCCGCTCCGGCGAACCAGCAGGCGCCTGCAGCGACTTCCGGGGAGACGATCGCGATTCCGTTCGATCCGCCGCTCGAGCGTCCGTTGCGCTATCGGCGCACCAAGGAAGTCACCAAGGCGGGCCAGACACAGTCGACCTGGACCCTGGACGAATACAGCTTCTCGCGGCGCGAGGATGGCTTTCGCCTCCATGTCAGGCCGATCGACACCGGCATGGACGGGGGCGACACGGCCATGCGGGATGCATATCTGCGCGCCGCCCGGCGCTTCAATCGCCCGTACATCCTGCTGCTCGACGAGCGGGGCGCGATTGTCGGGATGGAGGATGAGGAGGCCTTTTGGGCCGAAATGCTGCGGGCAACGGAGCAAATGGTCCGCGAGGCGCACAACCCGACGACGCCGGCGGAACGGGCGGCCGTTGACCATATGGTCGGGCTATTCCGCAACCCTCCGCCCGAGGCCCGCCTCGCCACGATCGCCGAGGCGGCGGCGCCGATCGTGGAGTTCGGGTCGGTCGAACTGACACCGGGCGAGGCACTGACGAACGAAGTGGAGGGCCCCGGCCTGTTCGGCGTCACCGTCCGTCACCAGCTTCACATCCTGCCGGAGCGGATCCAGGGCGGACTGTTGTTCATCAGGCTTCGGAGCTCGGTGCCGAGAGAGGATCTGATCCGAAACGTCGAGGCGTTGTTTGCGCGGATCCCGATCACCGGCCAGGGAGAGAATACGGAGGCTGGACGCGCCCGCTCGCTTGCCGAGCTGCGGAGCGTCGCCCTGACCCGCGAAACGGACGCGCATTACGAGGTCGCCATCGATACTGGCCTGACCCGGCGCCATCACTCGGTCGAACGGGTCGACGCCACCCTGGGCAGTCGAAGGGAACAACAGACGACGACCATCATCATCGAGCAAGTGGATTGACGGCGCCTCCGAGGTATCATTTTACCTCTCACGAAACCCGCGGTCTGCCTTGACTTTTTGAGCCTTCATTGCCATTTGCCCGGCGTCGCGCCGCTCCGTAACGGGCGGCGTCGCGCATTTTTTCAAAGAGGTGACCCGTGAAGGCGCTGATGAAGACCACCAAGGCCGCCAAGCCGGCCGAGGTGGAAAAGAAATGGCATCTGATCGATGCCGACGGACTGGTGGTCGGGCGTCTCGCCACGATCGTCGCCAATCTGCTGCGCGGCAAGCACAAGCCGAGCTACACCCCGCATGTCGATTGCGGCGACCATGTCGTGATCGTCAATGCCGGCAAGGTGCGCTTCACCGGCCGCAAGCTGGAGCAAAAGGAATATCACCGCCACACCGGCTATCCGGGCGGCCTCAAGAGCGTCACCGCCGGCAAGGTGCTTGAGGGACGTTTCCCCGAGCGCGTGCTCGAGAAAGCGATCGAGCGGATGATCCCGCGCGGGCCGCTCGGGCGCCAGCAGATGCGCTCGCTTCACCTCTATAACGGCACCGAGCATCCGCACGGCGGCCAGAGCCCTGAACTTCTCGATGTCGCGGCGATGAACCGCAAGAACAAGGTGGGTGCCTGATGTCCGATACCCGTCAATCGCTTTCCGATCTCGCCGAGCTGACCGAGGCGCCGCGGCCCGCCGCCGACGACGAGGCGGGCGAGCCCGCCCCGCCGCCGAAGCCGACCGGACCGGCCGCTCCGCTGCGCGAGCAGCAGCTCGACGCCCAGGGCCGCGCTTATGCCACCGGCCGCCGCAAGGACGCGGTCGCCCGCGTCTGGCTCAAGCCCGGCAACGGCACGATCACCGTCAACGGCCGCGACCAGAGCGTCTATTTCGCCCGGCCGACGCTGCGGCTGATCATCAACCAGGTGTTCGACGTCGCCGACCGCAAGGGCCAGTATGACGTGGTCTGCACCGTGTCCGGCGGCGGCCTTTCCGGCCAGGCCGGCGCGGTCCGCCACGGCATCAGCACCGCCTTGACCCGCTACGAGCCGGCGCTGCGGCCGCAGGTCAAGCAGGCCGGGTTCCTGACCCGCGACCCGCGCGTCGTCGAGCGCAAGAAATATGGCCGCGCCAAGGCCCGCCGCAGCTTCCAGTTCTCCAAGCGCTGATCGGGAATGGGGACAGTCACTTTCACGCTCGCACGTCTTCGATTTCGACGTGCGCGTAAAAGTGACTGTCCCCGCTCAGAGGCCGGGCGATGCCACGGTCCGACGCAATAGGAGCCAGAAGGCCAGCCCGCCGGCGGCGCCGAAGCCGCCGGTGACGGCGGCGACGTCGGCGGAGACGGAGAGCAGGCCGATCGGCACCGCGCCGACCACGAAGCCGCCGAGCGCCGCGTTCCAGGCGCGCAGCCGCCACCGCCGGCTGAGCAGCGCGTAAGCCGGCATCGCCAGCAGGATCGCGTGCGCCACCGCGATCGGGAACCCGACCATCAGCGTGCTCACGGCCATCGGCACGGACACCGTGGGCCAGCTTATGACCGCGACGACAAGAGCGGCGGCCGCCGCCGAGGCCAGAGCGGCGAGCGCGAAGGCCAGGGTGATCCGGGCCCCGGACGGGGAATCGTCCATCAGGCGCCCTCCTCGCCCCCGGCCGGCGCCAGCCAGCCGGAATAAGCGACGATCGGGCCCAGCCACGGCATCGACACCTGGACGTCGAAGCGGAAGCGGCCGCCTTCCGCCCATTCGCGCGCGCCGATGCGCGGCGCCAGCACCAGCGGCAAAAGCAGGCGGAAGCAGGTCCAGCGCCGCAGCTCCATCTCCAGTCCGCGCGGACCGGACGGCAGCGCGAAGGTGAAACGGATCGGGCCGAAGCGCTCGACGACGAACCGGTCGGCTCCGCTGAGCTCACTGGCGAAACGATGGCCGCCGAAATCGCGGGTCCAGGTCTCGACGCCGTCGCGCTCGGCAAAGGCGACGTGAAGCGGCACGATTCCGGCCGGCGGAAAGCGCATCGCCCGGCCGATCAGGCGGGCGAGCGCGCCGCCGCCCCTCGACACCTTCCCTTCGCCTTCGGCGCCGGCGTCGCCGCAGACCCGGTGGAGCGCGCGGACCGGCTCCGGCAGCGCGTTGAAAGCGGGGCCGATCACGCGCGCATAAAGCGGCGGCGGCAAAAAGCGTTCGCGGGTTTCGTGCCGTATCGCCAGCGCGGCGAAAGCCGGCTCGAACTGGTCGAGCGAAAGCGCGGTCGCGGCGTGGCGCGCGCCGGGCGCAACCTTTCCGGCGAGGATCTGTCCGGCGAGGATCGCCGCCGCCAGCGTCGGCACTTCGACGCCGTCGCCCCGGTCGGCGACAAGGGTCCAGCGCCGCTCGACGCCGCGGCCGCCGGAGCTGCCGCGCAAGGTCACTTTCATCGCCGAGCGGGCGCCGCCGATCGCGCCGGTCAGGCGGTAAAGCGCGGCGAGCCACGGCCGGGCCGGCTCGAGCGATCGCAGCCAGCCCCGGCGCACCGCCCGGCTCGCCAGCGAAAGGGCGCGCACCTGGAAGCCCAGCTCGGTTCCGGCACGAAACGTGACGCCGGGCCGACCGGGAAGAAGCGCGGGCAGCAGCTCGAGGTCGGGAACGTCGGCGAGCGCGACCAGCCGGCGGCGAAGGCCGCTGCCGTCGCCGAGCTGGAACGATTCGCGCTGAAGCTCGTGCCAGCCGTGCACCCGGGTCCAGCGCCGGCCGCGCCAGAGGCAAAACGGCTTGCCGGCATAGCTCAACGCCGCCGCCACCACCGAATCGCCGCCGCTCGCCCGGTTCGCGGCGCTGAGGGCGATGTCGACGCAATGGACGGTGTCGAGCCCCAAAGCGAGGCTGCGCGCGACCGCGGCCGACAGCGCCGGCAGGCTCGATGCGCCCGACACGATGGCCACGCCGGCGACGCGCGCCCGCTTGTCCAGCGCCGCGATGCCGGTGACGAAGGCGCGGGCGTCGGCCAGGTCGAGATAGGGGATGCCGAGGTCGATACAGGCGCGCGGCACCCGGTATTCGCTGCCCTGGAACGGGCCGGCGGCGTCGATGACGAGATCGGGATGGCGCGCCGCGAGCACCGCGCCGACGTCGCCCCGGCGGTCGACCGCGACCGGCTCGGCGCCGGCCAGCCCGGCGCAGAAGCGCGCGGCCTTGCCGGCGTCCCGGCCGCCGACGAGGAGCTGGTGGCCGGCCGCCGCCAGCCGCCGGCACAGCCTCGCGCCGAAGCCGCCATAGCCGCCGATGACGAGGATCCGGCTCACAGCAGCCGCTCGCTGCCCCGGGCGTCCGGGAGCCAGCAGGTGCGGCGCCGGCCGAACAGGCGGTAGCGGTGCCGCGCCACCCAGCGATAGACCGGCTCGCGCAGGGCGCGCGGCACGAAGCGCAGGACGCCGGCCAGCCGCCACGGCCAGCCCAGGCCGCGCCAGATCGCGATGACCGCGTCGCTGCCCATAAGCGCGCGGTCGCCGGCGACGACGATCAGCGCCTCCGGATCGCGCGGATCCAGGCCGAAGCGGCGGTAGAGCGCCGCGCCGGCGCCGTCCTGCATCCGTGCCAGCCGGAACCGGCGGCGCCGGTCGCGGCGGAGCACGAAGCCGGCATGCGCCGAGCAGAGCGGGCAAAGGGCATCGAAGACGATGACCGGAGAGCCACGATCGATCGTTCGCGCGTCCCCCGGGCTCATCGCCGCTCGTCCCTGGCGAGCTCGGTGAACATCGCGGTCTGGCGGATCAGCTCGCCGAACAGGGGATGGCGCAGCACCAGCATGAAGGCGAACCAGCCGTGATTGCAGTCGATATGGCTGACCCGGAGCGCGCCGGGCGCGAGCCAGCGCGGCAGCCGCAGCCGGAGCCCGAACGGCGCGAAGAAATAATGATCGCTGACGAAGTGGAGCGCGCCCTCCTCGACCTTGACGCGCAGCGCGACGCCGAAGCCGCGGCCGACATATTCCTCGAGGCCGGTCGGCCCGCAGAAACGCTTGCTCGACCGGATCACCTGGGGAAAGCCCCGCCGCCGGCCGTAAAGCCGGGTCCAATATTGTCCGCCGCCGTGGCGATCCTCGCTGACGCTGACCGCGGCGGCGACATCGACGTCGCGATGCAAGGGGAGCGGCGCGCCGATCAGCCGGGCGAACTGGGCGAGCAGCCGGCCGGCGGCGCTGATCCGGCATTCGATCACCTCGCCGGCATAGACGATCGGGCGGCCGTCGCAGACCCGTCTGGAAAAGCGCGTCCGGGTCGCCTCCGGCAGCGCCGCCCAGCCCCCGGCGCCGACCAGCGAGCGGAAGCGCAGATCGCCGATATCCTCGGCCGGCTGCGGGCCGCGCGGGCGAACCGGAAAGGGAATGATCCTCGCCTCGGTCCGCTCGCTCGCCATCGCCGCCTCCTCAATCTCTCATTTCTGAAAGGTCAGAAATGCACGGGCAAAAAAATCAGCCCCCGTCCGGCCGGCCTTCGCCTTTCCGGCCGAAGCTCAGGAAATTGACCACTTTCGCGCCCATCCCGATCAGCGCCATGATCTTGGCCGGCGGCACGCCGAGCATCTGGTCGTACCAGCGGTTCAGCGTGTCGACGAAGCGCTGCATCTCGGCCAGCCGCTCGCGGGCGACCGGGCTGACCTGCGAATCGCCGTCGGCCTCGGCGACGCAGGCGCGAAGCGCGGCCGCGGCCGGGTCGATCTCGCGCTCCTTGCGCCCTTGGGCGATCCGGGTGACCATTTCCAGAAGGTCGGTCTCGGCCTCATAATGGTCGCGCCGGTCGCCCATCACCGGCACCCGGCGGATGAGCTTCCAGGTGATCAATTCCTTGAGGCTGTTCGAGACGTTGGAGCGCGCCATGCCGAGCGTTTCGGCGATGTCCTCGGCGGTCAGCGGCCGTTCCGACAGATAGAGCAGGGCATGGATCTGGGCGACCGAGCGATTGACGCCCCACTGGCCGCCCATGTCGCCCCAGTGGAGGATGAAGCGCTCGACCGCCGGCGCCAGTTTTCGCGACTCTATCGTAATTTCTGTCATAACAGAAATATCTGACATTCACGTCCAAGTGTCAAGCTCTTTGTTCAACCTCTCTCAAGATTTCCCTGCTAAAAGGAGGACCATGCGCGCGATTCTCCTCCCGCTTGCGGCCCTTTTGCTGTCCGGCTGTCTGGCCCGGACCGCGGTGAGCCTGGCGACGCTGCCGGTCCGGGTGGCGAGCGCCGGCGTCGACGCCGTCACCACCAGCCAGTCCGAGGCCGACCAGCGCCGCGGACGCCAGATTCGCGAGGAAGAGGAACGGCTCGGCCGCGAGGCGCGCCGCCGCGAGCGCAAGGAGCGCGAGGCGGCGGAGGAGGCTAGCGAGCGGGCGGCGGCGCAGACGCCCGAATAAGGGCCGGGTGCCGGCCCAGGGCTCCGAAGAGCTTCAGCAAGCGGCCGCGAAACGCGCCGCCGCGAGCGCAACGCGCGCGAGGCAGCGGAGCAGGCGTCCGGCGAAGCGCCCGAACAAGCGCCGGGCGCGGACCGACCGCCCCGAACAGCTTCAGCATATGGAAGAAGGCTGGAGGCGGGCGATGCGCGCAGCGCCCTGCCCCCAGCCTACCCTCCCGCTCGGGAGAGGGATGTGAGTGGCCGGTTCCGCGCCGGCCGGAACGATCGGGATCAGGCCGCAAGCAGCTGGTCCTCGAGCGATTCGATCATCAGCCCCGACACGAGGTCCTGGGCGGCGATCCAGGCGGCGCGATGCTCGGGGGTGAAAGCGGCGCCAAGGCCGCGCTCCAGCGTCGCCAGCAGGGCCGAGCCGATCGCCGCATATTGCGGCGCGCCGAGGCCGCGCTGGGCATAGCGCAGGGCAAGCCATTCGAGCGCCGGCAGGAAGGCGTCCAGCCGGCGCAGCGAGCCGACGACCGCGGCGAGGCCGTAATCGAGCTCGGCGCCGCGCTCGGCGAGATCGCCGTCGAACAGCCGCCGCAGCGACGGATCGCGGGCGAACAGATCGGCGAAGAAAACGGCCGCCAGCCGCTCCCGATGAGGCGCCGTCGCCTCGAAGCTTTCCCTTACCAGCCAGATCTGTCTCGGAGTCATCATCGCGGCCTTCATCCTGTCTTCAAGTTTCGTTGCCGGGACGCCGCTAGGGCCGCTGCGTTGCCGAAATGTGCCGCGCGCGCTTCAAGAGTGTTTCAGTTGTTACAGGCGGAAATTTTTTCGCTGACCCCTAGTGTGCTGGATTTATGTTCGCCTGATTATCGGGGCGCGCTCGGAGCGAACTTCAAATCCAAATAGCACACTACATTCATTAGGTTGCTAGTGTGGCTGGAGATTCGGAAATTCGCTCCGACGCGCCTCCAAGATCGGGCGAATTTCCGAATCGCCACACTAGCTGCGCTGAAGCTCGGCGAGGAATTCGCGCACCCGCCGGGCGTTGACGCCGACGTCGCTGACCCCGACCCGGCTGATCGAGCGCATGTCGACGAGCGAACCGCTGCCTTCCCCCGCCCGCCGGACCCGGACGACGACATTGTCCTTGAAGCGGAAGAAGAAGCTGGTGTCGACCGCTTCCATGATGCCACCCTCATGATCGGTGGTGACGATCTCCCAGCCGCGCCGCTCGGCCAGCGCGCGGGCGCGATCGACCGTCTCGGCGACGGGCCAGGGCACGCGGATGGTGGCGATATCGCCATAATGTTCGCGGTGGATCGCCTGCCAGCGCTCGCGCGGCGGCAGCGCCGCCAGCTCGGCGCGGCCCATGTCCGGCACATTCTCCAGATTGTCGGGCCGCACCGTCAGCCGGTAGAAACGGGGCCAGTCCTCGAGGTTGGTCGAAATGTCGTGGATCGCCGGCACCGAACGGGCGATCCGCACCTGATTGCCGACGAAGGCGGCGAAGGCGCCGGCGACGATGAGCGCCACCACATTGACCAGAACCAGTCTGGGCTGGGCGCGGCGCGCGACCAAAACGGCAATGAGGGCGATGAGGACGCCGATCGCCGCCGCGAAGAAGGCGTAGCGCAGCAGGCTGAGACCGGTCCGATAGTCCCAGGCGCCGCGCCCGGTCCCGATCGCCGCGACCAAAGCGACCGCCACCGAGCCGAAGCAGAGCAAGGCGGCCAGCCCGGTCAGACGGCCCGCCCACAGCCTTTTGCGGAGTGCTTCCACCATCGCCCTGTCTCCAATGAAAGCGCCGGCTCTATGCGCCTCCCCGCCGCTCTCGACAAGCCCCGGAGGCCTGCCTAGATACAGGCGCGAAGCGGGTGTAGCTCAATGGCAGAGCAGAAGCTTCCCAAGCTTACGACGAGGGTTCGATTCCCTTCACCCGCTCCATTCCCCACCGACATTTGTCGAACCCTCGAGTTTTTCACGGCGCTCCGTCCTTCCGGACTATGCGCGGGGTTCGCGCAGGAGTGACGGCAATCGAGTCTATAAGCGCGTGAACCCGCGATATCGCTTCTTCCCGAGTCTCGGGCAGGTCGCTGACCAGCAGTGTGCGGTTCAGCGCCGCAACGGCGCACCGATAATCCGCAGCTACCGTCGGATGCAGGGCGATCACACTTTCACCGGCGATCGGGACTACCTCCTAATTCAGCGCTTCACGCTGGGCTCCCGCCTGGTGAGTCCACCATAGCGTTCAGTGACCTGGATCAGGAAGTCGCGAAGAAGAAGCTAGCGGTCTGCCAAGGCTCTTCGGCTCACCATCACCATGTGCATGTAGCGGTCAAAATCATAGGGCATTATCAGGTCCGCCTGCTCGGACTTGCAGCTTTCCTCAAAGGCCAGAAGACCGTTCCGGAGTTGCCGCCGGCGCTGGCGGTCAAGCGGAAGATAGGCAGCCTCCGCATACATCCCGACGATGGCGACGAGTTCCGTGACCGGAACATCCGGCTTCGGCGCGCTCTTGTCATCCTTCAACATCTGAACGAGCCGCGATGCGGCATTCGATATCGCGGGATCGTCATCGCGCGGAGCGGCATCGGGATCCTCAAACGCGAGGCAGGTGAATACGTTGGTCAGCGAGTTTCTTTCGACCAGCCTTCGCGCCCAATCATCCGTGATAAGGGCGGCTTCGTTCGCCTTTCGGAGCGCCTCCTCCCTCAGGCGTCGTGGTTCTCCCGAAAGATACGAACTGTCCTGGTTCCCCTTCGAGAAGCGTCGGAAGAGATAACGCGTGAGGGCAAGCGCGAGCCCCTCAGAATCGAAGCGCAGCATGCTGTCCGCAGGAGCATCGCGGCGGCGGTTGTCACGTTCAAGAGCTTTCCGCGCCTCGGCGAGGAAGCACTCCGCCTTGTCAAGGTCATCCGCATCGCGAGCGGTCATCCTCTGCGCCACCGCGGCGAAAAAAAACGCCTCGCGACCGGAAATCTTATCGCGGATTGCCTTATCGAGGTTCTCGTCGCCGCTCAGGGATATGCGACCCTGATCATAGAGTTCCGCTACCGCTATCGCGCGTTGAGCGGTCAATAACGCAACGTGCCACCGTCCGGAATCAGCGAAAAGAACGGCATAAGCGAGCAGAACCGCATATCCGCCCCCCTGACACTCGATGAGGCGGAGCCGCCGCTCGATCTCGTCGGCCGCGAACGGATTTTCGCCTCTCGCTGCGACGATGGCGCGCACGAACTCCTTTGCCTCGGTAAACGTCTCGAAGTTGATGGGCGGGGCATTTCGCCTGCGTCTCTTCCTCGGTTCACCGCCACCTGCCTGCACCAAATCGAAACCGGTTCGCACCAATGCAAGATAATAGGAGTCCCAGGTATCGTCGCTCGCGCTGCTCAAAGCCTCCTCGACGCTGTCGAGAATGCCATGCAGCTCGGAATAGGCCTGCTTGCCGACGACACGCCTGATCTCCTCCTGGGCAAGGGCGCTGGACGCGGCATGCTCATCTCTTACGGCCAGCGTATGCCGCGCCCAATCGGCCTTGAGGGTCCCTATCGCCTGCGGATCCAATTCAAGCACGCGCTCCGCTTTCGGACGCAGCTCCAGTTTTCCGCTCGTGATCTGCGACAATTGCTTGAGACTGGGTCTGTCGTCGGATGAGAAGCGGGCAAGGAGAGTATCAAGCCAGCTGCTCACGAGGCCGAGATCTTCCGCATAATCCTTGTCCTGCACCGCTGGCATGAGAACCTGTCTGGCCGCGAGAAAGGCGCGGGGATGGCGAATGTACATCTCCAAGAATGTCTGCTCCTGATTCTCGGCCCGATGAGCGCTCGCCGCGTCGATCATGCTCCGATCGCCCGTGATGAGGCACACGCGGATCTTGAGCGGGGCGAGCGCTGTATTCAGCGCCTCGAGACGCGCGAGCGCATGGGAATCGGCGCGAAGGTTGAGCTCCCTGTCCGCCCGCTTTCTTTTCCGAAGCCGCTGATCCCAATCCTGCCTGAGCTTGCCTTCCCAAAGGCGATCGATCAGATCGGCCGGCGGATTGAAGGCTTTTGAAATTTCCCGCCTGTTCCGTTCGCCGACAATTCCAATCACGCGCTCGGCGGCCGCAGGCAGCCGCGCCAGCCTGCCCCGAGTGAGCAAACCGGAAATCCGTTTCGCCTGTGCGAGCTCGGATGTGTCAAGATACAGCCATTCAATGATATATTGAGCAGAGCTCCTTATCTGATCAGCCTGCTCTTCCTTTTCATCGACCCTTTCCAGAGCAAGCAGAGCCTCCTTCAATCGCGCGACGTGAACAAGCTTAGTCTTGCTTTGCCTATTCACGCCAGTAACGAGCCGATCGTAGGTCGCCCTTACTTCGGCGTCATGGCCATCCAAGAGGAGCAGCGGCGCCTCGACATACGAGCCATTCGACGGAAATCTATTCAGATGATGGATTATGTAGCGAGAAAGAGCGGCGGCCAATGCCTCGGCCACCCTGACCCGTTCGTCATCATCGCCAGGAAAGACATGGGCATAGCCACCGATCCCGTCTCTCTTCGGCCCGTAATATCCAGGATTCAGATAGAACCAGATGATGTTCGTATCGACCGCATAAAATACCTTGCCGCCTTCTTGGTGAAGTGCGAAATCGGCCTCGAAAGGCGCGAGCTCACTGCGCAACCGCGCCCCGGCGGTCACATAGGTCACGAGCTCATCGACGGCACTCAAAACTGAAACTCCACCCTTTGGGCGGCGACAATTCCAAGAGCAAAATTCGGATCGTCTAAGGTTCCCTCCGGATAGCCCGTGACTGTCGCCGAGATCTCCACGTTCTTAATATATCTATAGTTCGACCTGTGCCTTTTCGGCGCCACCAGCAATCGATCATCCGAACGATTTACGTAAAACAAAACCGGTATTTGATCTATGAACCAATTGTCGGCCGGCTCAAGCGGAAGATATTCGCGCGTGAAGTACAAATCCTTCAAGCCATCTATAAGCCTATCGATGCCGATACATGAGATAATGTGCCTCGCCAAATCATGGTAGAACTCAATCTGGCGCTCCAAGCCCCTATTTTTTTCAATCCTGCGCGCCTGCGCGTGGAGGGCGCCGCGGAGGACCGCCATATGCAGGGGCCAATTTTTGGGGTCGCGTTCGCAGAGACTCGCCAAGGTCAGCCTCGCTTCCGAATCGTCGAATAGGCGATGCTCCGCGAGCCTGTGGAGGAAGGCGCTCGCCGCGGGCCGATCGAACGGGATTGTCTCCCTGCAACACTCAAGAATGATGGCGAAGTGCTTCGCGTCGTCGGCCCCGAACAGCGCATCGAGAAACGCCTCCGACGCTCTGGCGGCGAGTGTTTCCATCGCAGTGCCGGCCTCGAGCCGCCAGCACAGCTCGACCAGAACGAGCCAGCCGGATTTCAGATCGGCCGGCCAAATGGCCGTGAGCTGCGACAATGCCTCCCTGAAGCGCACGAGGGGCGCCGGCTCCAGAGGCGTCAAGACCCGCGCCAAGCCGCTCGCTGTGGTGTCCGCCGTCCCAAAGGCCGTGTCCAGCGGCGAAAAGGAAGTCATGTCGTCGCCCGAGCTGGCGAAGCGAAGGAGCGCGGCTTCAAGCCACCTCGCCATGTCCGCGGAGCTTTGCTGCGCGAACTGCTCGAGATTGTGGCCGCGCAGGTCAGTCATGCGGGATATCCCTGGAGCAAGTCCTCAATAACCTTTCTGAGCGGCTTACCGTGCGTCGCGAGGCGGCGGTCGTGAAGCAAACCCGCATATATGTCGTCATGTTTGCCGATGCCATCGTCCCGGGGCACGGAAGCGGCGCCGAGAAAGTGGACATCGACAGCAGCCGGCACCGGGGCCTTTCCCGCATAATCGGGATAGGGGCCGCATACCCGTTCGGGAAGACGGCCAACGTCAGGCCAGCCGGCTGGAATCTGCTCCAGGTCCGCCGTGCGGCCCCAGGCGTCGGCACCGTCATATCCCGACGGCAATGAGAGAAACCGCGTGTTGCCGCCCGAATCCAGCACCGTCGGACGACCCCGATCGGCCCGGTCCTCCGCATTGCCGCTGGGGAAGACGACCAGAATGTGCTGAACTCGCGGCTCCACATGGACCAGCCCCAGGGAATCGCGAGCCCGATCGGCACGCGCCCTTTCCCCGCAGGCCGCAATAAGCGCGATCAAATCTCGAGCGAGGGTGAAGAACAGGATCGCGTCGGAACCGCGTTCCTTGTTGGTCAATGTGGCATTCGAATGCAGGTCCAACCGGACAGACCGGACATTCCCCCGCTTCCTCAGCGCGGCCATGGTCTCTTTGTAGGCCTCCGTGCCGTCGCGCGCGCGCAAATTCACCCCATCATCCTTCAGATCCCTGCGATCTTCCGGATGCGCCCAATAGCCCAGCGAGGCGGCGTCCCGCACGCTTCCCCTCTCCTCCGTCGCGAAACGGTCGTCCTCGCGCCGACAGTGGATGTGGACGCCCGCCAGCGGAATGGCCGGGGGGAGGAAACCGTCGGGGCCCCTGCCGTTCGCGAGGTCGATCAGCTTCCCCAAGGCGCTCGCGATATCGAGCCCGAAACTGCCGGTTTGGACAACATACTCCCCCCACCACCAAAAGACCGTCGCCGCGAAAGCCTCGTCGTAGAGGCCAACATCGACCCCATCGAGTATGTTGACGCAAGCGATGACGCCCGCATCGGAACTCAATAGCCGATCGGCTATCGCAGTTGAATCCGCCATCCGCCCCCCTACGGACCTAAGTCATATTAAATCCTGCCGCGTCGACAGTGAAGTGAAGCCGAAGTAATTTCAAGCTCTCCCCGGCAGGAAACCCGATCCGACCACTCGGCCTTCGGAGGAGATGAGCCATTCGCTGCCGGGCATCACCGGGACCAGCCGCCGCCTTCGATGCTCCCTAATCGCGCCCTCGTCGCCAACTCACAGAACAGAGCGGAATTCCGGTTTTCGACCGGCAAAAATCGCCCTTTTACGGAGGCCGCGCCCCTAGATGGCCTTCCTTCCACCGCCGCATCATGGATGCCGGGTTGGACACATAGCTCAGTTGATAGAGAAGCTGACTCATAATCAGCAGCTCCGCCAGCTCAAAAGCGTTACACCTTCGGTCTCAGAAGCTTATGCCTATGCGTGATCGGCTTCACCCGCTCCACCCCCCGACAGCGACAGATAAACCGGAAGTCGGCTGAACATATCGGCCGCACGGGGAGCGCCTTCGCTCAGCAGCCGGGTGCCGCCCCACCATAGCCGCCGCGGTGTCCTTTGTGCGGTCTCGATCGGCTCGGCGGCGCAATGCAGCGCGACCGCGCCGACTATCGCCTTGTCGCCGTGCCGGCGGGTGAAGGCCAGCACATGCGCCGCGCGCTCGCCTACGACCTCGATCGGCTGCCAGTCGCCGCGCTCCCATAAATCCGGGTGGCGCCGGCGCAGCCCGAGCAGGTCGGCGATCAGCCGCTGCTTTTCCGTGTCGAAGTCGCGCGGCGCGGCCCCGAGGCCGGCGATCCGGCTCGCAAAATCGACCGGCCGGCGGTTGTCGGGGTCGACCAGGCTCAGATCGGCATATTCGCAGCCCTGATAGAGATCGGGCACGCCGGGCGCGGTGCAGCGCAGGAAGGCCTGGACCAGCGAATTCGCCTCGCCCGCCGGAGCGATGCCGCGGACGAAATCCTCAAGGTCGTCGAGGAACGGGCCGGAGCGATCGGGGTCGAGCAAGTCGGTTGCCAAAGCGCGGCAGCGCGCCTCGTAGCGCGCGTCGGGCGCGGTCCATGACGAGCGCAGCCGCGCCTCGCGCAGCGCCTTTTCGAACCCTGAGCCGATGCGCGCGGCGAAGTCCCGCCCGCCGCCGGGGCCGGGCCAGGCGCCGACCAGCATCTGGTAGAGCCTGTATTCGTCGCCCGGATCGACCCCCGCGGCCACCGCCCGGTTCATAGCCCGCCAGCCTTCGACCCGGGCGACCCAGCGGTCCGGCAGCTCGCTCAGCACCGCCAGGCGCGCCCGCACGTCCTCGCCGCTCTTGTGATCGTGGGTGGCGGTGGCGAGCATCGCACGCGGCCAGCGCTCAGCCCGGCCGGCCATGGCGCGGTGGAACTCGTCCGCGGTCATTGCGAAACGGGACGGGTCCGAGCCGACCTCGTTGCGCGAGATCAGCCGGCCATAGCGGTAGAAAGCGGTGTCCTCGACCGCCTTGGCGGCGAGCGGGGCGGAGAGCTGGCGGAAGCGGCGGCCGGCGTCGCTGTCCGGCGGCAGGCGGCCGAGCTCGGCCGCCAGCCGCTCGATCGCCGGCCGCTCCGCCGCCGTTGCCGCCGCGGCGGCGCGATCGCGGGCGGCGGCGAGGATCGGCGCATCGCCGTCGGGGCGCCGTAGGTCCGGTAGGCCGGAAAAAAGCAGAGCAGGTGCCGCAGGGCGCCCTCGATCTCACCGGCGGACCATTTTCCGTTCGCCTCGAACGCGGCGGCGCAGGCGCGCAGCTGGCCGCCGAACTCCGCGGCCAGCAGCTCCCGGCGCGCCTCGACCGCCTCGTCGGAGAAAGCAAGCGGGCGGCCGCTGAGCTTCGTCCAATATTCGCCGAGCGGCGCCTCGCCGCGCGGATCGTGGAGCAGCCGCGACACCTCGTCCATGAAATCGTAGCCGGTGGTGCCGTCGACGCCCCAGTCCTGCGGCAACGATTCGCCCGGACCGAGGATCTTCTCGACGATGATCCATGCCTCGGACAGCCGCGCCCGTAACCGGCGGCAATATTCGCCGGGGTCGGCGAGGCCGTCGACATGGTCGACGCGCACGCCGTCGATCAGCCCTTCATCGTACAGACGGAAATAGAGTTGATGGGTGGCCTCGAACACCGCCGCGTCTTCGACCCGGACGCCGGCGAGGCCGGTGATGGTGAAGAAACGCCGCCAGTTCAGCTGATCGGCCGCGTCGCGCCAGGCGGCGAGCCGGTAATGCTGGCGGGCCAGCAGCACCTCGATGTCGCCGCCCGCCTGGTCCTCGTCGCGCAACGGGTAACGGTCATGGCCATAGGCGACCACCCAAAGCCGTCCCTCGCCGTCGCGCTCCAGCGACAGCGCGCCTTGCGCCAGCGCCCGTTCGAGCGGCTCGGCCAAGAAGGGGAGCAGGATCCGCTCGCCCCAGTCGATGTCGAAGAAGCGCGCCCAGGCGCTGTCCCGGCCCTTTGCGAGCACGTCGTTCCACCAGCGATTCACGCCGCCGGCGATGCTCATATGGTTGGGGACGATGTCGAGGATCAGGCCCATGCCGCGCGCGCGCACAGAAGCGGCGAGGCCGCGCAGCCCCTCCTCCCCGCCCAGCTCAAAGGCGACCCGGGTCGGATCGATCACGTCATAGCCATGGGACGAGCCCGGCGCCGACACCGTCACCGGCGACAGATAGAGATGGCTGATGCCGAGCGCGTCGAGATAGGGGACGAGGGCTGCCGCGTCGGCGAAGGTGAAATCGGGGCCGAGCTGGAGCCGCCCGGTGGCGCGGACCGGGCGGACGGTCACCGCCCGCGCGCCCGGTTCAGGCGTTCGATCCGTTCGGCGACGTCGGCGCCCTCGAGCATCTGCTCCACCGGAACGGGCAGCCGGCGGCGCCAGTTGGGATGCTCGTCGATCGTGCCGGGAAGGTTGGGCTGCTCGGCCAGCCCGAGCAAATCCTCGGCCGGGATCAAAGCGAGGTCGCAGGCGCTCGCCGCGACATGGCCGATGGCGGCGGTCACCGCCCGCTTCGGCAGCCGCGCCGGCGGCTGGCGCCCGCCGTCGCCGATCGCCCGCCACAGCCGCCGCCGGTCCCGCGCCCGCGCCGTCCGCTCCCCGGCGGCGGACGCGAAGGCGCTGGTCCGGCCCAGCGCCCAGGCCCAGTCGATATCCTGCTCCGACCACCAGCCGGCGACCGTCGCCAGATCGTGGGTCGAGGTCATCGCCGCCGCGCCTCGGTCCCACCGGTCGGGCCGCCTGAAGCCGCCGCGCGCCTCGCGCTCGAACCAGAGCACGCGCATGCCGATGAGGCCGCGGGCGTCCATCGCCTCGCGGAAGCCGGCCGGCACGGTGCCGAGATCCTCGCCCACCACGATCGCCCGCGCCCGCCACGATTCGAGCGCGAGCAGCCGCATCAGATCCCGCTCGGGGTAGGTGAGATAGGCGCCCTCTGTGGCGGCGAAGCCGCGGGGCACCACCCACAGCCGCCTCAGCCCCATCGCATGGTCGATGCGGACGCCGCCGGCATGGCGCATGGCGGCGCGGATGGTGGCGATGAAGTCGGCAAAGCCGGTCCGCCTGAGCGCTGCCGGCGAGAAGCCGGTGAGGCCCCAGTCCTGGCCGTCCGGGCCGAGCAGATCGGGCGGCGCGCCGATCGACAGGCCGGACAGCAAAAAGTCGGGCCGGCTCCAGGCGTGGCTCCCGCCGCCGTCCATGCCGACGGCGAGATCGGCGATCAGCCCGACCGCCATGCCGGCATCTTTCGCCGCCCGCTGGGCCGCAGCGAGGCCGCGGTCGGCAAGCCATTGCAGCCAGGCGAAAAATTCGACCTCGTCGCGATGCTCGGCGGCGAAGGCCGCGACCGCCTCGCCGCCGGGATCGCGATAGCGGGCCGGCCAGTCGCGCCAGCCGCCGCCGAACCGGGAATGGAGAGCGTCGAAGCAGGCGTGGAGCTCGAGCGATTCGCCCTGCTCGCGCCGGAAAGCTTCGAGGCCGGCGCGGCTTTCCTCGCCGCGGGCGTCGAACGAGAGCCGCAGCCGCGCCATCCGCTCGGGGATCGCCCGGCGCCAGTCGATCAGGTCGCCCTGCGCCTCGAACGGCGGCGCGCCGTCGCCGGGATCGGCGAGCAGCCCGTTGAGGAACAGCCGGGTCGACGGGCCGTAGGGAGAGTAACGGCCGGCATCGGCGGGAAACAGAGCGTGGACCGGGCTGATCGCCAGCGCGTCGGCGCCGGCCCGGCCGAGCGCATCGGCGAAGCGGGCGAGGGTGGTGAAATCGCCATAGGCCTCGCCGCGCCCGTCCCTCAGCGACGGCAGCTGCACCGCCGCGCCCCAGATCCGCCGGCCGGGCGCCGCGTCGGCCAGCGTCCAGGCGCGCGCCGGCGCGACCGCGACGGTGACGCCGTTCGCTTCGTGATATCCCGGCTCGAGACAAGGGCGGCAGCGTCCGTCCGGAGGGCAGCGGTACCGGCTCGCCGAGTTCGGCGGTGACGAGCGGGACGTCGCCGGTTGCCGTGTCGCCGAGCGCGTCGAGCACGGCGGCGAGCGTGTCGTCGCTCGACCCGCCGCGCGACGCCGGCGGCGTCGACCCAGTCCCTGACCACCCCCGCCTCGCGCGCGCGGCGGTGAAGCGCGCTTTCACCCGTCATGCGGTCTCAATGGCACAGGGCGAGCAAGGTTGCGCGCCGCGGGCGCATCCGTGGCGGCTGTTCAACAGCGTGTCGGATTAGTCTGTCGACGGGAAAGCAGGACCGAACTTACGACGATCGCGCTCTTCCACCTCTTCGTCGGTCATCGAAGGGGGGACGATAAGGTCGAACCCGCGATACTCGTCCCGGTATTTTCCGATGTTGGCCACCCGCCGCCGGGCAATCTCCTTCCGCTCGGCACGGCTGGCTTCCTCGATCGGAACCAGCTTCGCCTGGGGGACACCCGCTTTCTGCAGGATGACCTCTTCGCCGCGCAGCGCCGCGGTCAGCAGCTCCGACAGCCGAGACCTGGCTTCGCCGATGTTGACGCGGATCGTCATCGCCAAGTCAGCTTGCCCCAAGCGACGAGTTCAACCAAGCGCCTGATAGCCAAGGATGGGCGGATGCCTCTTGCTCCCTGCCGCGTCTCCGATAGGTACGGGCCGCCAGGTCGGGACAAGGAGGCGGACCGCCGTGCCTAAGGGGTTGAATGCAATGGTCGCGGCCGGGCTGGCGCTGGCGGCGCATGGCACCGTTCCGGCTCAGCCGGCGGCCGGCGAAACGATCGTGCTCGGCACGTCGCACAGCCTGGTTTCGCAGGCGCTCAATGAGGCGCGGCAAATCAACGTCCGGGTGCCGGCGGGCTATGCCGCCGCCGGTGCGTCGCGCCGCTACCCGATCCTCTACCTGCTGGACGGCGGCGTCGACCAGGATTTCCCCCATATTGCCGGCCTTGCCCAGCATGGCGAGATCAGCGGCACGTTCGACGAATATATCGTCGTCGGCATCCCGACCCGCAATCGCATCTGGGAACTGACCTTCCCCACCCGGGACGAGCGCTACACCACCCATGTCCGGGCGAACGGCCAGCCGATCCACTTCGCCGCCGGCGGCGGCTCGGTCGCCTTCCGGCGCTTCATCGGCGAGGAGGTGATCCCGTTCGTCGAGGCGAATTACCGCACCGACGGCCGCCGCACCCTGCTCGGCAAGTCGCTGGCCGCCCTGTTCGTGGTGGACACGTTGCTCAGGGAGCCGGCCTTGTTCCACGATTATATCGCGATCAGCCCGAGCCTGTGGTGGAATCGCGAGGAGCTCGGGAACCGCGCCGCCGAGCTCCTGTCGGCGCAGGATTATAGCGGCAGGCGGCTCTACGTCACCATGGCCGGCGAGGGCGGGACGATGCAGCGCGGACTCGACAAGCTGCTGGCCGCGCTGCGCACCGACGCGGCCGGCCAGCTGCAATGGACCTATGTCGACCGCCGCAACAGCGAGCATCATGGCAGCCTCTATCATATCGCCGCGCTCGACGCGCTGCGCACGCTCAGCCCCCGGCCGTGGCGGCCGGGATCGCCGCTGCCCTGGCTCCATGTCGGCGAGATGCCGGCGCTCAGCGAAGCGGCCGAGGCCGACAAGGCCATACCCTGCACGACCGAGCGCGCGCGCCGCGTCACCTTCGCCGAAGTGAATGCCGAGCCCCGAAGGTGGGAGGCGCTGTGCGTGCTGTCGCCGCTCGGCCGGGCGCCGGAGCCGCGCGAGCAATCGGACAATTGGCGTTAAAGCCAGCCGCCCGGAGCCTAGCTTGTCGCCTCCGCACCCTCACCCAGGCTTGCTGGACGAGCTGCTCGAGCCGCTCCACATCCATTTCCAGAGCGCGCGCGCGGCCTATTCGGCCTATCTCGACGAGGGACGGACCTTCCGCCACGCCGGCATCCTCAAACGGATCAACCTGTCGGCCCGCGCGCTGCTGCTCGACAAAGGCCATTGGCTGCCGCCGCAGTATCAGGACTGCGCGGCCGCGCTGGTCGGCCATTACGACGTCTGGCTCAGCCTGTGGGACGCGCATGCGGAGCGGATGCGGCCGGCGCCGGGCGACGTGTTCGCGTTCGCGAACGCGGCGACCTGGCCGCGCGAGGCGGAGCAAAGGCTCGAACGGCTGTACGAAAGGCTGCGGGAAGCGGGCCGCTAGGCGACCAGGCGGATGCCGGCCCACACCGCCGCCGCATAGAGCGGCGCGATCAGCGCGATCATGCGCAATATCCTGGGCTCACACATCGGCCGTCTCCCGGTGCCGGTGCGCATCTTCTCATCCTTTTGGTTAACGGATGGTGACGAAGCCGGCGGCGAAAAGGCGCCACTCAGGCTTCCGCTTCCCAGGCGACGATCGCGGCGGCGTGCGGCATGAGCAGCCAGGAATCGCGTATCTCGTGCTCGGCGAGCTCGGGATGGGCGCTGTCGATCAGCAGGCGGCGCGACGCCGACGGCGGCGGAAGGTTGAAGACGAGCAATTCGGGCGAGCTGTTGAGCATCACGCAGACGATCTCGACGCGCCCCGGATCGAGCCGGCGGGCGAGCCGCATGACCAGCGCCCGGCCCTGGGCGTTGGCCCAGTCCCCGGCGGCGAGGCGCAGGCCGCGCTCGTCCCACCAGTCGATGTCGGGCAGGCCCGGCGCCACGTCGTCGCCATAGAGATAGCGGGGGCTGCGCAGCAACTCGCGTCCCCGGCGCAGCGCGATCAGCCGGGCGGCGAAGCGGGTCAGCGCCGCACCTTCGGCCGAGCGCGCCTGCTTCCAGTCGAGCCAGCTCGTCTCATTGTCCTGGCAATAAGCATTGTTGTTGCCGCTCTGGCTGCGGCCGAACTCGTCGCCCGCCAGCAGCATCGGCGTGCCGTGCGAGCCGAACAGGGTGACCAGCATCGAGCGGCGCAGCCGGCCGCGCAGCGCCTCGACCGCCGCGTCGCCGGCCGGCCCCTCCTCGCCCCAGTTGCGCGAGAGATTCTCGCCATGGCCGTCCCGATTGTCCTCGAGATTGGCCTGGTTGCGGCGCTGCTCGAAGCTGGTCAGGTCGGCGAGAGTGAAGCCGTCATGACTGGCGAGATAGTTGACGCTCGCCCACGGCCGGCGCGCGCGCCGGTCGAACAGGTCGCCCGAGCCGGCGAGCCGCGCCGCCAGCTCGCCGCGCATGTCGTCATCGCCGCGCCAGTAGCGCCGGGCGGAGTCGCGATAGCGATCGTTCCACTCGGCGAAGCCGGGCGGGTGGTTGCCGAGCTGGTAGCCGCCCGGGCCGACGTCCCACGGCTCGGAAATGAGCTTGGTCCGCTGCAGCAGCGGATCCTGGCGCAGCACCTTGAAGAAGGCCGCGCCCGGCTCGAAGCCCTGCTCGGTGCGGCCGAGCACGGTGCCGAGGTCGAAGCGGAAGCCGTCCATGCCGAACGAGGTGACCCAGTAGCGCAGGGAGTCCGCCACCATCTGGATCACCCGCGCCTTCGACATGTTGAGCGTGTTGCCGGTGCCGGTGTCGTTGACGGTGCGGCGCGGATCGCCCTTTTCGAGCCGGTAATATGTGGCGTTGTCGAGGCCGCGCCAGGACAAAGTCGGGCCGCGCTCCGAGCCTTCGGCGGTGTGGTTGTAGACGACGTCGAGGAAGACCTCGATGCCGGCGGCGTGCAGCCGCCGCACGGCGAGGCGCAGCTCGTCATGGCTGCCCCCGGCGAAATAAGACGGCTCGGGGGTGAAGAAGGCCAGGCTGTTATAGCCCCAATAGTTGGTCAGCTGCTTTTCCTGGAGGTGGCGCTCGGAGACGAAGGCGTGGACCGGCATCAGCTCGACGGCCGTGACGCCGAGCCGCCTCAAATGATCGATCACCGGTCCGCTGGCGAGGCCGGCGAAGGTGCCGCGCTCGCGCGGGCGCACCTCGTCGAACAAGCGGGTGAGGCCGCGGACATGGGCCTCGTAGATGATCGTCTCCGACCAGGGGATGTTGGGCCGGGTCTCCTCGGGCCAGACGAAGGGATCGTGGGTCACCACCGCCTTGGGCATGGCCGGCGCGCTGTCGCGCCGGTCGAAGCTCAGATCCTCGCGCCGCGAGCGCAGCCGGTAGCCGAACAAGGCGTCGGTCCATCGGAGCGCGCCGGCCAGCCGCCTGGCATAGGGATCGAGCAGCAGCTTGTTCGGATTGAAGCGATGGCCCTGCTCGGGCTCGTAAGGCCCGTAAGCGCGATAGCCGTAGACCAGCCCGGGCAGCGCGTCCGGCAGATAGCCGTGCCAGACCTCGTCGGTCCATTCCGGCAGCTCGTAGCGCGCCACCTCGCGCCGCCCGGCCGGATCGAACAGGCACAGCATGATCTTCTCGGCATGAGCGGAGAAGATGGCGAAATTGATGCCGGTGCCGTCGAAGGTGGCGCCGAGCGGCCAGGCATAGCCCGGCTCGAGCCGCGCCGGCCGCGCCATCAGTTCACCTCTCCGTCATGGCGGAGGATCAAGGCGGCGAGCGGCGGGACGACGAGCGTGGCCATCGGCGGGTCGCCCGCCGCCTCGACGCCGCCTTCATTGCCGCGGCCGCTGCCGCCGTAGAAAGCGGAATCGCTGTTCATGAGCTCGCGCCAGCGGCCGGCGCGCGGCAGCCGGAGGCGGTAGGCAAGGTGCGGCTGCGGCGTCATGTTGAGGACGAGCACGACCGGCGGATCGCCGTCGCCGCCGTGGCGGGCGAAGGCGAACAGGCTGTTCGCCGCATCGTCGCCGACGAGCCATTCGAAGCCGCCGGGATCGGCGTCGCGCCGGTGGAGCGCGGGCTCTTCGCGATAGAGGCGGTTGAGATCGCCGACCAGCTGCTGCACGGCGGCATGGCCGGGCCGCTCGAGCAGCTGCCAGGCGAGCTCGCCGTCATGGTCCCATTCGCTTTCCTGGGCGAGCTCGCCGCCCATGAAGATGAGCTTCCGGCCGGGATGCGTCCACATGAAAGCGAGATAGGCGCGCAGGGTGGCGAGCTGGCGCCAGCGGTCGCCGGGCATACGGCCAAGCAGCGATCCCTTGCCGTGGACGACCTCGTCGTGGCTCAACGGCAGCACGAACTTCTCGGTCCAGGCGTAGACCAGACTGAAGGTCATCTCATCATGGTGCCAGGCGCGGTGAACCGGATCGCGCCCGACATATTGGAGCGTGTCGTGCATCCAGCCCATGTTCCATTTGTAGGAGAAACCGAGGCCGCCTTCGTCGACCGGGGCGGAGACGCCGGGCCAGGCGGTCGATTCCTCGGCGATGGTGACGGCGCCGGGACAGCGCTCGGCGACGATCCGGTTGAGCGCCTTCAGGAAGTCGACATTTTCGAGATTCTCGCGGCCGCCCTGTTTGTTGGGCACCCACTCACCGGCCTTGCGGCTATAATCGCGATAGAGCATCGAGGCGACGGCATCGACGCGCAGGCCGTCGACATGGAAGGTCTCCAGCCACCATAAAGCCGAGGCGATCAGGAAGCCGGCCACCTCGCTCCGGCCGAGATTGTAGATGAGGGTGCTCCAGTCCGGATGGAATCCCTCTTTCGGGTCGGCATGCTCGTAAAGATGGGTGCCGTCGAACCGGGCGAGGCCGTGCTCGTCGGCCGGGAAATGGGCCGGCACCCAGTCGAGGATCACGCCGATCCCTTCGCGATGGCAGGCGTCGACGAAGCCGGCAAAGCCGGCCGCGGTCCCGAACCGCGCCGACGGGGCGAATTGCGACACCGGCTGATAGCCCCACGAGCCGCCGAACGGATGCTCCATGATCGGCAGCAGCTCGACATGGGTGAAGCCCAGTTGCGCGACATAGGGAACCAGCCGCTCGGCGAGGCCGGCCCAGTCGGGGGCGCTGCCGGGTCCGTGCGGACGCAGCCACGAGCCGGCATGGACCTCGTAGATCGCGATCGGCGCGTCGGCGGCATGGCGGGCGGCGCGGCCCGCCATCCATTCGGCATCGCTCCAGGCGAAGTCGGGGAGCGGCGCCACCACCGAGCCGGTGCGCGGCGGGCATTCGGTGGCGCGGGCGACCGGATCGGCCTTCAATCGCAGCGCGCCGTCGGCGCCGATTATCTCATATTTGTAGCGCTCGCCGGGGCCGAGGCGCGGCACGAACAGCTCCCACACCCCCGCCTCGCGGCGCAGGCGCATCGGATGGCGGCGGCCGTCCCAGCCGTTGAAGTCGCCGACCACCGACACCCGGCGGGCATTGGGCGCCCAGACCGCAAAGCCGGTGCCGGCGATCCCGTCATGCTGCCGCGGCACCGCGCCGAAGCTGCGGGCGAGCTCGAAATGGCGGCCCTCGCCGAACAGATGCAGGTCGAGCTCGCCGAGCAGAGGGTCGAAGGCATAGGGATCCTCGGTGACCTGCTCGCTGCCGTCCGGCCAGGCGACCCTCAGCAGATAGGGCACCGGCTCGGCGAGCGCGCCGGCCCACAGCCCGTCACGGAAATGGTCGAGCCGGCCGAGCGGGCGAAGATCGTCGCGCGCGATCAGCTCGACCCGCTTCGCATCCGGCTGGAAGCTGCGCACGGTGCCGCCATGCGGCCCGAGCAAGGCGAACGGATCGGTCAGCCGCCCCGCCACCGCCTCGGCGGCGGCGCGGGCGAGGCCTTCGGCGCTCATCGCCCGGCTCCGGCGATGCCGGCGACGATGCGGTCGAGGCCGGCGCGCGGAATGCCGATCCAGTCCGGCCGGTTGGCCGCTTCGTAGCGCAGCTCATAGGCCGCCTTCTCGAGCAGATAGAGGTCGAGCAGCGGCCCCACCGGGTCGCCGGCGACGGCGGCATAGCCGCGCAGGAAGGCGGCGATCGCGCTGTCGCGGAACGCCGCGAAAATCGGCTCGGGCCGGCGGTGCAGCAACTCGTCGCCCTCGGGCAGCGCGCGCAGCGCGGCGGCCGCGGCATAATCGAACGAGCGCAGCAGCCCGGCGACGTCGCGCAAGGGGAGGTCCTTGGCCCGGCGCTGTTCCAGCGACCGCGCCGGCTCGCCCTCGAAATCGATGAACACCACCTCGCCGCCGGCGACCAGCACCTGGCCGAGGTGCAGGTCGCCATGGACGCGGATGCGGGCCTGTCCGACCGCGCCGGCGGCGAGCGAGTCGATCGCCGCCATCGCCGGCCCGACGCCGTCGAGGCCGTCGAGCTGGTCGCGCACCCGCGCCGCCAGCGCGGCCGCCTCGGCCGCGCCGACCGGTTCCGGAGCGAACGCCGGATCGTCGCTCGGGGCGGCGAGCAAGGCGTGCATCCGGGCGAGGCGGAAGCCGAGCGTTTCGGCGAAGCTCTCGTAATTCTCGAAGTCGCCGCCGTCGGCGCCCGCCTCGGCGGCGAGCCGGGACAGCATTTCCAGCGTCCATTGCCAGCCGTCGCCCTGATTATAGACGAAGCCTTGGGCGATCATCAAAGTGTGCGGCACGCCGTCGGCGCCGGTGCGGACGACCTCGCCCAGCAATGGCGGGACATTGGCGAAGCCGTTGGCGCGCAGGTGGCGCGTCATCTCCGCCTCCGGATGGATGCCGGGCTGGATCCGCCTGAGCAGCTTCATCACCGCGCGCCGGCCGAGGATCAGGGTGCTGTTCGACTGCTCGGCGGCGATCCATTCGGGCTTGAGCGGCTCGGGCAGGTCGACCTCGTCGCCGGGCAGGAATCGGATCGTGCCGCCGGCGGTCTCGATGCTGCGTCCGGCGCGCAGGCCGTCGACCACCGCTTTGGCGAAGGCCGGAACCGCAAAGCCGTCGGTCAGGAGGCCGACCGTCCGCCCCCGCCGCACCCGCGCCAGAGCGAGATTGGGCGCATAGGGACCGGAGGCCTCTTCCTCCCAGGCGATGCCGAGCGGCAGCGCATAGGTCGAAATCTCCCGATCGGTGGTCACTTCGATCTCGGCGAAGACCAGGTCCTCCGCCCCCGGCAGCTCGACCGCGCTCGCCAGCCGCGCCGAGGCGACGGCAACGTCCTTGCCGGCGAACCAGCGGCGCCGGGCGACATAATCGGGCAGGATCTCCTGCTCGAGCACGGAGCGATTGTCCCCGGAGGCAAGCTCGATCAGCCGCTTGCGCAGCACGAACGTGTGCTGCTCGACGGCGATGGGCGGCGCCGTGCTGCTCCATTCGGGCGGCGCCGCCTCTTCGCTCAGCATGAACCAGTAGAAGCCATAAGGCGGCAGCGTCAGCAAGTAGGGCAAATGGCCGAGCGGCGGAAAGGCTGCGCGGCCGGTCAGCTCGACCGGGGTGCGGCCGGCATGGTCGCCGAGGTCGAGCTCGACCGCCTGGGCGGTGCGCGACAGATTGGCGACGCACAGGATCGTGTCGCCGTCATGCTCGCGCAGATAAGCGAGCACCTTGCGGTTGGCGGGGCGCAGGAAGCGCAGGCCGCCGCGGCCGAAGGCGCGATGCTCGCCGCGCACCGCCAGCATCCGCCGGGTCCAGTTGAGCAGCGAATGGCTGTCGCGCCGCTGCGCCTCGACGTTGACCGCCTGGTAGCCGTAAAGCGGGTCCATGATCGCCGGCAGCGCGAGCAGGGCCGGATCGGCCCGCGAAAAGCCGCCATTGCGGTCCGGCGACCATTGCATCGGCGTGCGCACGCCGTCGCGGTCGCCGAGGAAGATGTTGTCGCCCATGCCGATCTCGTCGCCATAATAGAGGACCGGCGTCCCCGGCATCGACAGCAGCAAAGCGTTCATCAGCTCGATGCGGCGGCGGTCGCGCTCCATCAGCGGCGCCAGCCGGCGGCGGATGCCGAGGTTGATCCGCGCCCGGCGGTCGGCGGCATAGGTGTTCCACAGATAGTCGCGCTCGGCGTCGGTGACCATTTCGAGGGTCAGCTCGTCATGGTTCCTGAGGAAGATCGCCCACTGGCAATTGTCGGGAATCGCCGGCGTCTGGCGCAGGATGTCGGTGATCGGGAAGCGGTCCTCCTGCGCCACCGCCATGTACATGCGCGGCATCAGCGGGAAGTGGAACGCCATATGGCATTCGTCGCCCGCGGCGCCGAAATAGGGCTGGGTGTCCTCGGGCCACATATTGGCCTCGGCGAGCAGCATCCGGTCCGGATAATGGGCGTCGAGATCGGCCCGGATCTTCCTCAGCACCGCGTGGGTCTCGGGCAGATTCTCGTTCGACGTGCCCTCCCGCTCGATCAGATAGGGGATGGCGTCGAGCCGCAGCCCGTCGACCCCCGTGTCGAGCCAGAAGTGCATCACCGACAGCACTTCCTCGAGCACGCGCGGATTGTCGAAATTGAGGTCGGGCTGATGCGAATAGAAGCGATGCCAGTAATAGGCGCCGGCAAGCTCGTCCCAGGTCCAGTTGGACCGCTCGGTGTCGCAGAAGATGATCCGCGTTCCGGCATAAGCGTCGTCGCTGTCCGACCAGACGTAGAAGTCGCGCTCCGGGCTTCCCGGCGGCGCCCGCCGCGCCGCCTGGAACCAGGGATGGTCGGACGAAGTGTGGTTGATGACGAGCTCGGTGATCACCCGGAGGCCGCGGGCATGGGCCTCGTCGACCAGGCGCCGGAAATCCTCCATCGTCCCGTAATCCGGACTGACGCCGCGATATTCGGCGATGTCATAGCCGTCGTCGCGGCGCGGGCTGGGATAGAATGGCAGCAGCCAGAGGGCGTTGACGCCCAGTTCGGCGACATGGTCGAGCCGGGCGATCAGCCCGGGAAAGTCCCCGATCCCGTCATTGTTGGAATCGAAGAAGCTCTTGACGTGGAGCTGGTAGATGACCGCGTCCTTGTACCAGAGCGGGTCGCGGTCCAGCGCGTGCCTCATGCCCGTTCCCCAGGCGGGCCGACGCGCCAGATCGCAAAAGGCCGGTCGGGGTCGAGCCGCAGTTGCTGGATCTTGCCCTGCCAGCGGAAGCGGCCGCCGCCGACCAGATCCTCGACCTCGAGGCTGCCGTCGTCGCCCAGCCCCCATTCCCACAGCGGGATCTCGAAATCGCATTGCCGGGGATATTTCGGGTCGAGATTGACCGCGACCAGGATCATCTCCGATCCGTCCGGGAAACGCTTGCCGTAATAGAGGATGTGGTCGTTCCAGGCGTTGTAGAAGACGGTGTTGAGATGGGTCTGCAGCGCCGGCCAGGCCCGCCGCAACCGGTTCAGGAGGGTGATGTCGGCGATGATGTTGCCGGGCGCGCGCCAGTCGCGCGGCTTCACTTCATATTTCTCGCTCTCCCAATATTCCTCCTTGCCCGGCACCGGCTCGGCCTCGCACAGCTCGAAGCCGGAATAGACGCCGAACAGCCCCGACAAAGTCGCCGCCAGCACCGCCCGCACGCGGAAGCCGGCGCGGCCGGAAGTGTGAAGAAAAGTCGGGTTGATGTCGGGCGTGTTGACGAAGAAGTGGGGCCGGAAGAAGTCGGCGACCGCGGTCGTGCTCAATTCGGTCAGATATTCGGTCAGCTCGCTCTTGCTGTTGCGCCAGGTGAAATAGGTATAGCTCTGCGAAAAGCCGATCCTGGCGAGGTGATACATGACCGCTGGCCGGGTGAAGGCCTCGGCGAGGAAGATCACGTCGGGATGCGCGCCGCGTATGTCGGCGATCATCCATTCCCAGAACGGAAAAGGCTTGGTGTGGGGGTTGTCGACCCGGAACACCTTGACGCCGTGACCGATCCAGAACAGGACGACGTCGCGCAGCGCGATCCACAGGTCCGGAATCGCCTCTTCTTTCCAGAAGTCGACGTTGACGATGTCCTGATATTTCTTCGGCGGGTTCTCGGCATATTTGATGGTGCCGTCGGGGCGCCAGTCGAACCAGCCCGGATGCCGCTCGAGCCAGGGGTGGTCGGGCGCGCACTGGATCGCGAAATCGAGCGCGAGCTCGAGCCCGTGATCGCGCGCCGCCGCGACCAGCCGCCTGAAATCGTCGAACGTGCCGAGCTCGGGATGCATGGCGTCGTGGCCGCCTTCCGCGGCGCCGATCGCATAGGGGCTGCCGGGATCGTCGGGCCCGGCCTCGAGGCTGTTATTGCGTCCCTTGCGGTGCGTGCGCCCGATCGGGTGGATCGGCGGGAAATAGAGGGTGTCGAAGCCCATGTCGCGGATCCGCGGCAGGCGGGCGATGACGTCGTCGAACGTGCCGTGGCGGGCGGGGTCGTCGGTCTGGGAGCGCGGGAACAGCTCGTACCAGCTCGAGAAGCGGGCGGCGATGCGCTCCGCCTCGACGCGGCGCGGCGCGCAGGTGATCGCGAACGGCCGCTCGTCCGCTTCGTCCATCAAGAGCTGCAGCTCCGGGTCGAGCAGCAGAGCGGCTGCCGCCGCCTCGTCGCCGGAATCGAGGCCGTCGAGAAAGGGCTCGAGACGCGGCTGCCGCCGCAGCGCCGCCTCGACCAGCGCCCTCCCCTCCCGCCAGTCGACCGGCTGCGCGACGCCGGCGTCGAGCTTCCGGCCGAAGTCGCGGCGGAAGCTGCCGAACCGGTCGACCCAGCCCGAGACGAGGAATTCGTAGCCGCCGAGGCGGGCGAGCGGGAAGGAAGCGGTCCAGCGGTCGTTGCCGCGCTCCGACATCCGCGCCGATTGCCAGCCGGTTTCGTCGAGCGCGCGCCAGCGCAGCTCGGCGGCGAGCTGCTCATGGCCGTCGCCGAACAGGATGGCCTCGACGCCGACCACGTCGCCGACGGTGCGTTTGATCGCGAACCGGCCATTATCGACGTCCGGACTGATCGCCTCGATCACCAGCCGCGGCCGCGCGGCCGCGTCCATCGCCTGTTGCGCCTTGCCGGGACGTCCGACCGCGATCGGCCGGGCGCGCCCGGCGGACAGCGCCCTGACCTCGGCCGGACCGAGCGGGGCAAAGGGCGGCAGTCGGCCGCGCCGGCGGCGGAACGGCTCGAACCCGGCCCCCGACGCGGCCAGGATCTCGGCCTCGTGCGGCAAAGTCGCGTCGCTGCCGCTGCGGTTGACCAGAACCAGCATCGCTTCGGTCGCGGCGCGCATGTCCGGAGCATCGGCGCGGACGATCGCCGTGACGCGATGGCCCGCCGGAAACAGGCGCATCTCGCCGCCGAAGCGGCTCGCCGCATCGGCCAGATCGAGCGCGGCGCGCGCCGCCTGCGGCGCCTGATCCAGCAATTCGGCGGGCAGGATCAGGCCGCCGGCGGCCGCGGCCGCCGCCCGCACCAGCCGCTCGACCTCGGGCGCGGTGCCGGCGCGCCGCAGCGCGTCGGCGGTCACCTCGGCAAGCACCGGCGCGACCATCCTCAGGCTCTCATATTCCTCGGCGAGCCAGGGCGCGGCGAGGTCCCAATAGCTGAACGACGAGACCAGATGGTCGAAGCCGCGCAGCGCCGCGGCCGCTTCGCGGACCAGGCCCGGAGTCTGCGCGACCAGCAGCAGATCGGGCTTGCGCTCCCGCAGCGACAAAGCGATCCGCACGAACAGCCCCGGCTCGATCGCGTCGGGCCTGAGGATCCGGAAGCCGGCGGCACCCGCGTCGATGTGACCGATCAGGCGCTCGACGATCGCCGCGACGACCGGGCCTGCCGCCTCGGGCGAGCGCAATCGCGCGCGCGCCTCGCCCGCGGCCGGCCCCGGCCGGCGGGGATCGACCGGCCCCCTGACCGGCCGTCGGCGGCGCATGGTGAAGGCGCGGGGATGCGCGCCGACCAGCGGATCGTCGATGGCGAAGCGATCGGGCTCGACGTCGAGCAGCCAGGGAAAGCCGGGATCGGCGGCCGGGCGATCGGCGAGCAGCAACGCGTCGAAGCCGAGCGCCCGCGCGCCCGGCCCGTCCAGGGCCTGATTGTCACTGACCGACAGCAGTCGCAGCGCGATCGTCGCCTCCCCTTATCGCCGGCATAAGCGGACTAACTCCGCCTGCCGGGCCTCGTTCCTTCGGCGCGCAGCAGCGTCGCCGCCTGGCCGGCGAGGCTCCACACCCCCTCCGGCGATTCCGGGGGCACCGCGCCGCCGCCGCCGTAGCGCGGATCCTCGCTGGTCCAAAGCATCGCCCAGCTTCGGCCCTCGGGCGGCGCCAGCAGCGGTTCGGGGGCATGGAGCAGCTCGAAGCCGCCGCCGAGATTGACGAGCAGCAGCCGGTCGTCGCCGCCGGCGCCGAACCAGCGCAGCAGCAGCGCTTCGGTCCCGATCACCGCTCCGTCGATCCGCCGGCGATCGCCGACGTTCAGCACCCGATCCTCGCGCCGCAGCCCGAGCAGGTCGCGATGCATCCGCCAGGCCGAAGCCTGTTCGTGCCGAAGACGCTCGTCATGGTCGAGCCGGCAGCGTTCGAAGGTCGAGCGGTCGTGCGGCGCCGCCAGCCGGGCCGATTCGAGCGACGGAAATTGCCGCAGGAAATCCACCCTGCCCTGCTCGACCAGTTTTGCCAGCTCGGGCTGGTGGTCGGCGAAATAGAGGAACGGCGTGGAAGCGGAATATTCCTGACCCTGGAACAGCATCGGCGTGCCCGGCATCAGCAGCGCGAAAGCGGTGATCGCCCGCCAGCGGCCCGGGCCGGCCAGCTCGTGGCCGCGCAGGCCGTGGCCGTTATTGGCGATCTGATCGTGATTCTGCAGGAAGTTGATCATCGCCGCCGGCGGCAAATCGAGCGCCGGCGATCCGCGGCGCTGCTTCTGCCAGGCGTAACGCTGGCCCTGGAACAGGAAGCCCCATTTGGCGCAGGACAACAGCTCCTGCGGCGCGCCGAGATGGTCGCTGTAATAGGCCTCGTTGCGGCCGGTCACCGCGACCATCGCGCTGTGGTGGAAATCGTCGTTCCACATCGCGTCGAGCCCGTAGCCTCCCGCCGCCGGCGCCCGCACCAGCCGCGCGCATTGCGGCTCGTTCTCGGTGACCAGGAGCGTATGGCGTCCGCCCGCCGCCTCGCGCACGGCGCGGCCGATGGCGATCAGCACATGCTCGTCCGACGCGTCGAAAATCTGCTGGGTGGCGTCGAGCCGGAGCCCGTCGAGATGATATTCCGCGATCCAGTGGCGGGCATTGGCGACGAAATATTCGCGCACCCCTTCGCAGCCGGGCCCGTCGAAATTGATCGCCGCGCCCCATTCGCATTGATAGCGTTCGGTGAAGTAAGCGCAGGCGTAGCGCGCCAGATAATTCCCGTCGGGCCCGAGATGGTTGTAGACGACGTCGAGGATGACGGCGAGGCCGAGGCGGTGGGCGGCGTCGACGAAAGCGCGCATGTCGTCGGGCGTGCCGTAGAGCCGGGTCGGCGCGAACAGGTCGACGCCGTCATAGCCCCAGCCGAACTCGCCCGGGAAATCGGCGACCGGCATCAGCTCGAGCACATTGACGCCGAGCTCGGCGAGGTCCGGCAGCCTCTCCGCCGCCGCCGCCCATGTTCCTGCGGCGGTGAAGGTGCCGACATGCATCTCGTAGATCAAAGCCTGTTCGATCGGGACGCCGCGCCAGCTCTCGTCGGTCCAGGCGAAAGCGGCCGGATCGACCACCGCCGACGGGCCGTGCGGCCCGTCCGGCTGGCGGCGCGAGGCCGGGTCGGGGAACGGCCCGTCGCCGTCGAGCCGGAAGCGGTAGCGCGTCCCCGCCCCGCCCGGGATCCAGCCGGAGAAATAGCCGCCCGTCTCGGCCGCAAGCGGATGGGCGGAGCCGCCGTCGACCATTGCCTCGACCCGGCGCCGTTCCGGCGCCCAGACACGCAAATGGCTCCGCCCGTCGAAAATCTCGGCCCCCACCGGCAGGCGCCGAGGGGGCAAATCCCGCATATCGGGCACTGACGGTCCTCCGCTGCTTGCACATGCTAACCAATTCTGTATCCGCGCGGTTCCGATGGGAGCCGCCGGCCGAAGCATGCGTTGGCGGCTGACAGGAAGGTCCGAACTCAATCATGAGACGGGACCTTGAGGGGCAGCAGCGGAGCGCAAGCGAACATGGCGGACACCCTTTGGTGGCAGCACGGCATCGTCTACGAGGTCTATCCGCGCTCTTTGCAGGACAGCGACGGCAACGGAGTCGGCGACCTGCGCGGCATAGCCGAGCGGCTCGACCATTTCCTGTGGCTCGGCGTCGACGCCTTGTGGATCTGCCCCTTCTACCCATCGCCTATGGCCGACTTCGGCTACGACATCGCCGACTATCGCGGCGTCGATCCCCTGTTCGGCGACCTGGCGACCTTCGACCGGCTGCTCGCTGAAGCCCACTCCCGGGGGCTGAGGGTGATCCTGGATTTCGTTCCCAATCACAGCTCGGACCAGCATCCCTGGTTCCTCGAGAGCCGATCCTCGCGCGACAATGCCCGCCGCGACTGGTACATCTGGCGCGATCCGGCGCCGGACGGCGGACCGCCGAACAACTGGCTGGCCAATTTCGGCGGCAGCGCCTGGACCTTCGACGCTGCCACCGGCCAATATTATTATCACGCCTTCCTGCCCGAGCAGCCGGACCTCAACTGGCGCAATCCCGCGGTCCGCGAGGCGATGTGCGATGTGCTGCGCTTCTGGCTCGACCGCGGCGTCGACGGCTTCCGCGTCGACGTCATCTGGCACCTGATGAAGGACGAGCAATTCCGCGACAATCCGGTCAATGCGGCCTGGCACCCGGGCATGCCCGGTATCGACCGGCTGCTTCAGCGTTATTCCTGCGACCGGCCGGAAATCCACGAAGTGGTGTCGCAATTGCGGGCGGTGATCGACGATTATCCCGACCGCGTTCTCATCGGCGAGGTCTATTTGCCGATCAAGGATCTGGTCAGATATTACGGCCCCCGGAAAAAGGGAGCCAATTTGCCGTTCAATTTCCAGCTGATCTTCACCCGATGGCATGCCGAGGACATCGCCCGGTTGATCGCGGAATATGAGGAGAAGCTGGGGCGCAGCAGGTGGCCCAACTGGGTTCTGGGCAATCACGACCAGAAGCGGATCGCGACCCGCGTCGGCCAGGACCAGGCACGGCTCGCGGCGATGCTGCTGCTGACGTTGCGCGGGACCCCGACGCTTTATTATGGCGACGAGCTCGGCCTCGAGGACGTGCCGATCCCGCCCGAGCTGGTGCACGATCAATGGGAGAAGAACGAGCCCGGCCTCGGCTTCGGCCGCGACCCGCAGCGGACGCCGATGCCCTGGGATGGCGGCGAGAATGCCGGCTTCACCGCCGGCACGCCCTGGCTGCCGCTCAATCCCGACTTCGGCGAGCGCAACGTCGCCGGGCTCGGCGCCGACCCGCGCTCGATCCTGACCCTGTACCGGCGGCTGATCGCCATCCGCCGCCAGTTGCCGGCGCTGAACCGGGGCGCTTATGTCAATGCGCGGGTCCAGGGTGACGTGCTCGCTTATGAGCGCCAGCATGAGGGCGTGCGGCTGCTGGTCGGGCTCAACTTCAGCACCGAGCCGAAGCAGCTTGCCTTGCCGGGGGACGCGCCGGAAGGCCGAGTGCTGCTGTCCACCCGCCTCGACCGCGACGGCGAGCGGATGTCGGGCACCGTCGAGCTGGCGCCCGCCGAAGGTGTGATCGTGCGTTTGAGCCGCTGATCAGTAGCGCTTGAGCAGCTGCTCGACCGTCTCGTCGGCCGGCATTTTCTTTTTCCTCACGCCCCGGCGCTCGCCGGCTTCCCGCTCCAGCGCCGCCCTGATCTCCTCGACCTGGGCGTCGGTGAGATGCTCGATGCCGATGAACGCGCCGCGCGCCTTGTCGACGGCCCGCAGCAGCTCGTCCAGCTTGGCCTGCATCGCCGCCGCGTCGCGATTCTGGCTGTTCTGGATCAGGAACACGATCAGGAAGGTGATGATGGTGGTGCCGGTGTTGATCACCAGCTGCCAGGTGTCGGAGAAACCGAAGACGGGTCCGGAAACCGCCCAGAGCAGCACGATCAGGAAGGCGACGACGAACGCCGCCGGCTGACCGACGATCGAGGCGACGCGCCCCGCAAACCAGGTGAAAAAGCGGTCCATCACGCAACTAACCTGCGCTAAAGCGCGTGCAGGGACGAATGTTCCCCCGCCAAAACGACCGCAGGCCGGGGCGGCGCGCGTCAGATGCCCTCGGCGACGACTTCCCGTCCGGCCGCCTCGAGCCGCGCGATGAGGTCGGCCCGGCACGCTTCGAGCCGCGCCTCGTCGGTGCTTCGGACGACGAAATTGGCTCCGCCGCGGCCTTCGCGGAAGAAGGGGTAGGAGCCGATCCGGCAGCCGGGATGGCCGCGCTCGGTCTCCCCCAGCAGCTCGGCCACCTCGCTTTCCGCCACCCAGCAGCCGATCGTCCGCGACAGGAGCGGCCGCCCGCCTTCGAGCGTGCCGGACAGCGCCTCGAGCATCATCGCGGCGATATGGGGAATACCGGCGAGGATGAAGATGTTGCCGAGCCGAATGCCCGGCGCGCCGGACGCCTGGTTCTCGATCAGCTCGGCGCCCTCCGGCACCCGCGCCATGCGCAGCCGCGCCTCGGTGGCGCCGCCGCGGTCCGCATAATAAGCTTCGAGCGCCGCCCGCGCTTTGGGATGGACCACCACCGGCACGCCGAGCGCCGCGGCGATCGCGTCGACGGTGATGTCGTCATGGGTCGGGCCGATGCCGCCGGTGGTGAACAGATAATCGTGCGCCGAGCGCAGCGCGTTCACCGCCGCCGCGATCAGGCCGAGATCGTCCGGCACGACGCGCACCTCGGCGAGGCGGATGCCCTGCAGGTTGAGCCAGGTGGCGACCGGGGAGATGTTGCGGTCCTGGGTGCGGCCGGAGAGAATCTCGTCCCCGATCACCAGCAATGCCGCCGTCCAGATCCGCTCGGATGCCATAAGACAGCCCTAGCGGCTGCCCCGGAATTCGCAAAGCCGACGCGCGGTCGCCCTCAGTCCACGGCGATCGTGCGTTCGCGACCGTCCGGAAACTGGGCCTTCAGGACCAGTTCGCCGCCAAGGCTGGCGACCAGCTTGCGCAAGGTATCCACCTGCATCGACGTCAGCGCGGCCGGGCGCTCCATCTGGGCAAGGCCGCTCTTGCTGATGCCGAGGCGCTCGGCGACGTCCTTCTGCAGGAGACCGCGGAGCTTGCGAAGCTCGCCGAGATCGAGCGTCTCCGAACTGGAGGTTCCCTCACCGGTCGTCGCCAAATAAGCGACGCGATCGAAGGCGCCATCGACAGAGCCCCATATTTCGTCGACTCCGCTCCCGAAGACGATCTCGCGCCCGGCGACGATTCCGAAGCCGCGGTGTCGACGCCACTCGACGTCGATCATGAAGCCGTCCGATCGGCAAAGGGCGAGGAACCAGCTCCCATCCGAACTTACCGGTTCGTCGATTTCCACGGTCCAGTCGCCGCCCGTCGCGAGCTCCGCCTGCACCCGTTGCGCAAATTGATCGAAGCTGTTCATGGGGATGACTTCAAACGGGAATGTGCCCCACCCACTCCCTCGCTGAGTTAAGCCATAACTTAACCTGTGTGAGCATGGTAGGCAAGCCCTCCCCAAAAGGCTGAGACGAGCCTATATTCCCGCCATGCCCGACACCCATCTCCTCGATCGCGACGACGCCGTCATCGGCCGCAACGGCGCGATCAAGCTGCACGGGCCGGAAGGGTTTGCCGGGATGCGCGCCGCCGGGCGCTGCGCCGCCGAGATCCTCGACGACCTCGTGCCGCACGTCGTTGCGGGAGTGACGACCCAGGAACTGGACGACATCGTCTTCGCCGGGATGCGCGCCCGCGGCGCCATCCCCGCCACTCTGGGCTATCGCGGCTACACCAGGAGCTGCTGCACCTCGATCAACCATGTCGTCTGCCACGGCATACCCAGCGAGCGGACGCTCAAGGACGGCGACATCGTCAATATCGACGTGACGCCGATCCTCGACGGCTGGCACGGCGACACCAGCCGCATGTATCTGGTCGGCGACGTGCCGCTGAAGGCGCGCCGGCTGGTCGACGTCACTTATGAATGCCTGATGCTCGGGATCGAGGCGGCGCGGCCGGGCCACCGGCTCGGCGACGTCGCCCACGCCATCCAGAGCCATGCCGAAAAGCACCGCTACAGCGTCGTGCGCGACTTTTGCGGCCACGGCCTGGGGCGTGTCTTCCACGACGCGCCGGAGGTGGTCCATGCCGGCCGCCCCGGCACCGGACCGGAGCTGAAGCCCGGCATGTTCTTCACGATCGAACCGATGATCAATGTCGGCAAGGCCGACTGCAAATTGTTGGAGGACGGCTGGACCGCGGTCACTCGCGACCGTAGCCTTTCGGCGCAGTTCGAGCACAGCGTCGGCATCACCGAGACCGGCTGCGAGATCTTCACGAAGAGCCCGAAGGGCCTCGACCGGCCGCCTTACGCCTGAGGTTCCCGCCGGTCACGGTCGCCGCGGATAGATGCCCCCTATCGAGATGAAATAGCCCAGGGTCGCATTCTCCTCGGTCGACAGCGGCTTCATCTTCGGCAGCGCGAAACTGCGCATGCCGTCGCCGCCATAGCGGTTTCCGATCAGCGAGAAGAGCGCCGTATACTTCTCGATCGACAACAACCGCCCGTCGCATCGCGCCCAGCCCTCGGGCTCCCATTCATAGGGAAACAGGCTGACCTCGCCGATATAAGGGTCAATCATCTTGAGCCTCCCTCCCGGGCACCCGCAAAAGTCCTGCTTTGCGGACCCTCGCTCGACGCCACCGATGCGTTGCCCAAGGGGAAATCTGCGCCTTATGCGCAGCGAAGACAATGACCGTTGCGACCGGCAGTCGGTCTCAGTCGCGGTCGCGCACCCGGCGATAGGGGACGAAATCGCCGAGCATGACGACGCCGGTCATCATCCGCGTCTGCGGATCGACCAGCCGCACCGCGTCGATGCTGCACAGCCGCGTCGACGGCAGCCGGACCACCAAAGCGTCCCACTGGTTCAACGAGCTGGCGCCGGACCGAGGCCGGTTGACGTAGATGGTGCTGCCGACCTCGTAGAGGATCGCGGTGTCGGAGATGATCCGCGAACCGCGCACCCGATGCAGGTCGATGCAGTCGACCGGATCGCCGGCGACCCGCCCGTCCAGCGCGCGGGCGAGCTGGGCCTCGCGGTCCGGCGCCGCCATCGCCGAGGTGGCGAACAGCGCGGTTCCGGCGATCAGGGGAAGAAGCTTGCGCATGGGGCACCTTTCTCGAAATGGCTCCTGCGGAGCCATGGCAGGGCGCGGCTGAACGCAGGCTGACCCGGCACCGGATCAGGCGATCGACACAAGACCGAAGTGCCGAGCCTCTCCCGGTGCCAGGTCCGAAGCACCTGCGGCTACCGGCCCAAGGCGGACCCGGCTGCCGCACCGGGATCGGCCCGGGACGTCGCCGATCCCCGCAGGTCGCGGGACTCGGCGAACTGGACGATCGCCCGCACCATTTCGGTGTCGTTCGCGGCGGTCGCCGCCTCGGGCGCAGCTCCGCCCGGGGTGGTCTCGCCTGGACAGCCGCAATTGCCAAAGCGGCCCTCGGGGCCGAAGGCCGCGCCCGGCATCAGCCCGGCGGCGGTGATCGTGCCGGCCAGGCTGAAACCGGTGGCGCCGAAAGCCACATTGTCCTCAATCAGCACGTAGAGGCAGTTCCGGCCCGCCCGGAAATGCGCCATGTTGGTCGTGACACGGTGATACACGGGACCGTCGTTTACGTTGAAATTTCCAGCACCCGGCGCGACCAGGGTGTTCCTCATGCTGTTGAACCATATCTGCATGTTGTCGTCGCCGCGCGCCCGGAATTCCAGCCGCGGATTCGCAAATCCCGGCAACAGGCAGAAGCACTTCCGGTAGATGCTGTAGGCGGGCCGGGCCGGGGAAGTTCCGGACGAGCTGAATATTGTTTGACGGGGGCTGATATACTGTGCGCCCGGCACCGGTGTCCATGCAGTGGGAGGAGCAACTACCCATGCAGGACCGACCGGCACAACGGTGTTGCCCGAGGAGGGCGGCTCATAGGACGCGATCTTTATCCAGTAATTGTCGGCTGCCCCCACCGGATACGGGCCGGGAAGCCCATGGTTGTATCCGGTGTTGAGCGGCTCGGCGAAAGCGCTTGCTGAAATCGAAACCAACATCGCCCCACCCGCGAACATGATCCTGTTCATCACTTCATTCCCTTCGGCCCACCCCTTTCGGCCCACCCCATTCTGCCGGCAGATTCTCGCCCGCACGGTTCGAACCCGGATCGTTCCCGGCCGTGGGACCCTTGTCCCCACTGCCTTGTCCCGATCGCCGGGGTCGAACCTGCGGGAGACCTCAGCCGCCGGCGCTCTGAGGCGTTTGCGGACGATCCGTCGGTGGCGTTTGACACACGATGGGCCTGGTCGGGGTGCCGCGGCCGCTAGCCAACTCGCGGCATTGCGGTTATGCTGCAGCGCAGCAGGAGAAGCGGCGTGAAGAAGATCGAGGCGGTGATCAAGCCGTTCAAGCTCGACGAGGTCAAGGAGGCGCTGCACGAGGTCGGCGTGTCCGGCATCACCGTGACCGAGGCCAAGGGCTTCGGCCGGCAGAAGGGCCATACCGAGCTTTATCGCGGCGCCGAATATGTCGTCGACTTCCTGCCCAAGGTGAAACTGGAGGTGGTGGTCGAGGACGGGCTCGCCGAGCGGGTGGTCGAGGCGATCGCGCAGGCCGCCCACACGGGGAGGATCGGCGACGGCAAGATCTTCGTCTCGCCGATCGAGGAGGCGCTGCGCATCCGCACCGGGGAACGCGGGTCGGACGCGATTTGAGCCCCGTCATCCCGGCGGATGCCGGGATCTCGGGGGGAGTCCGGCGCCTTTCCGTCCCGAGGTCCCGGCTTCCGCCGGGATGACGCTCGGCACTTCCCCCTGAGGTCCCGGCTTCCGCCGGGATGACGCTTCAGGCTAGGGAAGCCGCGTGGACGATCCCCGCCTCGCCTCGATGTCGCCGGACGAGCTCAAGGCGGCGATGCGCACTCTGGGCTACAAAACCCAGGCCGATCTTGCCGGCGCGATCGGGGTCAGCCGGTCGGCGGTCAGCCTGTGGCTGGAGGGCAAGGTCGGCGTGCCGCGGCCGGTGGCGATGCTGCTGCGAATGCTGATCGCCGCCCAGCGCCGGCAATTCTGAACGAACCCCGTCATTGCGAGGAGCGAAGCGACGAAGCAATCCAGCCTGCACGATGGTCGACTGGATTGCTTCGCTGCGCTCGCAATGACGAGAGCGGGTGCGATCCGCCGCTTCGCCCACGTGAAATATTCACGGGCCGCGCTCGACGTCTGGACGCGGTTCCGGGGCCTTGGGAGGATGAAGCGGCGCCTTCGGAGATTCGCCGGGGGCGCGATCGACACGCGGCAATTGACCGGGGGGCAATCAGATGGCGAACGACGCGGGCAGGATCCTCAAGAGCATCAAGGAGCAGGAGATCGAGTGGGTCGACCTCAGGTTCACCGATCCCAAGGGCAAGTGGCAGCATCTGTCGATGTGCTCGGGCGTGGTCGACGAGGACAATCTCACCGACGGCTTCATGTTCGACGGCTCGTCGATCGCCGGCTGGAAGGCGATCAACGAATCGGACATGATCCTGAAGCCCGATCTCGACGCCTGGTACATCGACCCGTTCAGCGCGACGCCGATGGGCATATTGTTCTGCGACATCGTCGATCCCGGCACCGGCGAGCTCTATGCGCGCGACCCCCGCTCGACCGCCAGGCGCGCCGAAGCCTATCTGAAGGCGAGCGGGACCGGCGACACCATCTATGTCGGCCCGGAGGCCGAATTCTTCATGTTCGACGACGTCCGCTTCGAGGACGGCTATGCGAGTTCGGGCTTCGCGGTCGACGACATCGAGCTGCCGACCAATACCGGCCAGAAATACGAGACCGGCAATCTCGGCCACCGGCCGCGCGCCAAGGGCGGCTACTTCCCGGTCGCGCCGGTCGACAGCGCGATGGACATAAGAGGCGAGATGGTCTCGACGATGATCGAGATGGGGCTGCCGATGGACAAGCACCATCATGAGGTGGCCGCCTCGCAGCACGAGCTCGGCCTCACTTTCGGCACCCTCACCCAGACCGCCGACCGGATGCAGATCTACAAATATGTCGTGCACATGGTCGCCAACGCCTACGGCAAGACGGCGACCTTCATGCCCAAGCCGATCAAGGAGGATAACGGCTCGGGCATGCACACCCACATGTCGATCTGGAAAGGCGGCAAGCCCCTGTTCGCCGGCAACGGCTATGCCGGCCTTTCGGACACCGCGCTCTATTTCATCGGCGGCGTCATCAAACATGCCCGGGCGCTGAACGCCTTCACCAACCCGACCACCAACAGCTACAAAAGGCTGGTGCCGGGCTTCGAGGCGCCGGTGCTGCTCGCTTATTCGAGCCGCAACCGCTCGGCCTCGTGCCGCATCCCCTACGGCTCGGGCGAGAAGGCCAAGAGGGTCGAGCTGCGCTTCCCCGACGCGATGGCCAATCCCTATCTGGCCTATTCGGCGCTGCTGATGGCCGGGCTCGACGGCATCCAGAACCGGCTCCATCCGGGCGAGCCGATCGACAAGAATCTCTACGACCTGCCGCCGCAGGAGCTGGTCGACGTGCCGACCGTGTGCGGCTCGCTGCGCGAGGCCCTGCTCGCTTTGCACAACGACCGCGGCTTCCTCACCAAGGGCGACGTGTTCAGCGACGACCAGATAGACGCTTACATGGAGCTGAAGTGGGAGGAAGTGATGCGCTGGGAGACCACGCCCAGCCCGGTCGAATACGACATGTATTATTCGTCCTGACGTACCGCGCCGGGAAAACACCGCCGTCATCGCGAGGCGCGCAGCGCCGTGGCGATCCACCGAAGCAGGGCTGGATTGCCGCGCCCCTTCGGGGCTCGCAATGACGGTCGATCGCTGTTCGCACCGGGTCTAGGCTGCGGCGATGCTCTTCCTCGTCTTCGCTTTGATCCTGGTCGCCGGTTACGCGACCCAGCGCGGCGGTATCTGCGCGGTGGCGGCGACCGAGGCTCTGGTCCGCCGCCGCCGCCCCGACCGCCTGCTCGCTTTCCTGTTCTGCGCCGCGATCGGCCTGACTTTGCTCGCCGCCGCGGCGATGGCCGGGCGCAGCGTGTTCGCCGCGCATGCCGGATCGGCGCTGGTGCTGGGGCCGGCGCTGGGCGGGCTGGTGTTCGGCGCCGGCGCCTGGCTGAACGGCGCCTGCGCGTTCGGCACGGTGGCGGAGCTGGGGTCCGGGCGGCTGGCGCGGCTGGCCACCCTTGGCGGATTCCTCGGCGGCTCCGCGCTCGCCTTCCGCGCCGGCCTGGTGCCGCCGCCGCAAGCTCTGGTCTCGCCGCTCGCCGGCTGGCCGCCGCTCACCATCCTGATCGTCGCCGCCGGGATGACGACGGCATTGGCGATCGAGCTGGTCAGGCGCGGCTCCCGCCGCCGGCGCGGCTGGCCGCCGGCGGCGGCGATGGCGCTGATCGGCGCCGTCAATGCGCTGCTGCTCGTCCTCGCCGCCCGCTGGCCGTACACCAGCCTGCTGATGGACGTCGCCCGGATGGCCGGCGAGGACCTTCCGCAGCGAGCGCTGATGGCGCTCTTCTTCCTCGCCGGCGCCGTCGCCGGGGCCGTCGCCGGCGGCGAATTCCGGCTGGCGCCGGGGCGCTTTTCGCTATGGCTGCGCTCGGCCCTCGGCGGCGCGCTGATGGCGGCGGGCGCCGCGCTCGTGCCGGGCGGCAACGACACGATGCTGCTGGTCGGGCTGCCGCTTCTGCTCCCCAACCTGATCGTCGCTTATGTCTTCATGGCGGCGACCCTGCTGCTGATCGAATATGGCGCGAGACGGCTCAATCCCGGCGAATGACGGATGGGCGGGCTGGCTTCACCGCTCCGGCCGGGCCGGCCGCGGCGCGGTGGGGATCATGACGTGGACGAACGGCGTGCCGGCCCACATCACATAGGGACCGCCATGATGAGGATCGGTCGGCAGACCCTCCAGCGCCGCCGGATCGGGCTGGATCACCATCAAATGCGGTCCTTCGACGATCCACTGATTGTCCGCGCTCGGACCCGCGGCGAAGGGATCGACGTTGCTGCTGCCATTATCGCCGGCCAGCATATAGGCGATGCCGATCCGCGACGGCCGGTAGCTCGCGTCGCGCCGGCCATAAGCCCGGATCGCCGCCAGCCATTCCTCGTCGAGGCACATCGGCGAGCGCGCGCCTTCCGGCATCCCCGGAGGAGTCGCCATGCAGGTGAACGGCCCGCTCCCCTCGCGAAGGACGGTGCCGTCCATCGCCACCACCCGCGCCGTCGCCGCGACCTGCGGCGGCGCCGCGCTCAAGGCATCGGCGATCATCGCGTCGCGGTCCGCCGATGCCGCGGCGGCCGCCTGCGGCAAAGCGGGATCGGAGGTTTCGTGGTCATGCTGCGCCGAGGCGCCCGCGGCGCCTGCGACGAGAGCCAGGCCGACACCCAGACGGACCATCATGATGCTTCTCCCAAATCAGTCCTCGCGAATGAGGCTGTGATCCCTTGTATCGCGCATCCGCAGATAGACGATCAGCGACAGCCCGATCATGAAAGTCACATACCAGTAGAAAGCGCGTTCGATGCCGGCCTGCTTCAATTCGAACGCGACCCATTCGGCCGAGCCGCCGAAGACGGCGTTGGCGAGCGCGTAGGGAAGCGCGACGCCGAGCGCCCTTATATGGGCGGGGAACAGCTCCGCCTTCACCACCGCGTTGATCGAAGTGTAACCGCTGATCGCGACCAGCAGCAACATCATCAGGGCGAAGGCGAGATAAGGACTTCGCACCGTCTCGAGCAGGGTGAAGACCGGCACGGTGAACAGCAGGCCGGAGATGCCGAACGCGGCCATCACCGGCTTGCGCCCGATCCGGTCCGACCAGGCGCCGATCAGCGGCTGCAGGCACATGAAGACGAGGATCGCGGCGGTCGAGACCTGCGCCGCCAGCTGCCGGTCGAAGCCCGACGTCGTCACCAGGAACTTGGGCAAATAGATGGTGTAGGCGTAGAAAGCGAGCGTGCCGCCGGCGGTCAGCGCCATCACCAGCAACGCCTCCTTTGGATGCTCGCGCACCAGCCGCCACCCGCCCGATTTCGGCGCGCCCGCCGCCTTGGCGTTGTGGAAGCTTTCGGTCTCGCTCAGCCGGCGGCGGATGTAGAAGACGACCAAAGCCAGCACGGCGCCGATCGCGAACGGGATCCGCCAGCCCCAGGCTTCCAGCGCCGCCTCCGACATGGTGAACTGGAGCAGCAGCAGCACGGCCGAAGCGGTGAGCTGGCCCGAGATCAGGGTGACATATTGGAAGCTCGAATAGAAACCGCGCCGGCGCCGGCCCGCAACCTCGCTCAGATAGGTCGCGCTCGAACCATATTCGCCGCCCAGGCTGAGCCCCTGGATCAGCCGCGCGACGACCAGAATGACGGGCGCGAAGGCACCGGCCTGGGCATAAGTGGGGGCGCAGGCGATCAGCAGCGAGCCGAAGCACATCAGCGCGACCGAGAGGCTGAGCCCGGCCTTGCGACCCTTATGGTCGGCATAGACGCCCATGATCCAGGCGCCGACCGGCCGCATCAGGAAGCCAGCCCAGAAGATCAAAGCGGCGCCGCTCAGCTGGCCGACCGTGCCCCCCGGCGGAAACAGGGACGGGGCGAAATAGAGCGAGAAAGCGGCGTAGATGTACCAGTCATACCATTCGACCATGTTGCCGGCCGAGCCGCCGATGATGTTGCGGATGCGGTGGCTCTCGTCAGCCGGCGCGGCGATCGTCGCCATGGCGGCCCCGTCCAGGCTTCGCTCCCCACTGTTTTCGTCGAGGCCCTTCATCCCGTCGCGCACCGCAGCCTGGCGCCCCGGGGATCGTGGTTGACGCTGATCCAAGTCTCGATCAGCTGGCCGTCATCGACCCGCCGGCCCTGCCCCAGGACTCCGAGCGCGAAGCCCCGGCGGTTGAGCAGATCCAGCACCCGCTCGGGCGGCTCGAGGAAAAGGACCTCCCGCGACGAAACGTCGCTTTCCTCGAGATAATAGAGGTGAAGGGCGGCAATCCGCAGGCCCCGCCAGGTTCCGGGGATCGCCAGCTCGGCGGTGACCGGCTTTTCCTCGCCATGATCGGTGCCGATGACGGCGCGTTCGAAGGTCGGAATAAGCGGCTCGGCGAAACCGGGAACCTCGATCGGATTGCCGGGCCGGCTTTCGCCGGTGCGCGGATCGATGATGGTCATCCTTCCAAAGATCGAGGCGAGCGGCTCGCCGAATTGGCAATCGGGCGTCAGCGCCAGCACCGCGTCCAGATCGGGACCGGGCATGGTGGGCGCCGGAAGGGTCTCGGCGGCCGGCTTTGCGGCGGCGCGAGCCTCGGGCAGCTGCGCCCGCGCCGCGGATTCATCGTTTCCGGCGCGATCGGCGCAGGCAGCCAGGGCCAGCGTGGCCGCGATGCCGAGGTGCCGGCTGCCATTTTTCATCGTCATCTTCAATAATCCCTCGAGACGCGCAGATTGACGCTCTAGCGGATGTACCAGTCATACCATTCGACCATGTTGCCGACCGACCCGCCGACGACGTTGCGGATGCGGTGGCGATGCTGGTCCTGTGCCGATGCGTGGTTCACCGCGCTCGAATCCGCCGCAGACGCTCCAGATTTGCCGCATCGGCATTGAGAAGCTCGATCAGGCCCACGGCCGCTTCGGTGGGCACTGCCTTTCCTGTTTCGTATTTCTGAAATGCGCGCTTGCCCCCGCCGATCAACTTCCCCGCCTGCTCCTGCGTGAGCCGCCAGCGCTTGCGGCTGGCGCGAAGGTGCGCAGCATATTCCATCGCCAAGCGGCTGCGCGCTTCCTCGAGGGCGGCGAGGTCTTGGCCGGTATGGATCGCGTCGCCGGAACCCTCCGGGTACCAGCCGCCGACCATCACCTCTTCGCTGAACGGGCCAATCCGCACCGTCATCGGACGATTGTCACGGCGGAGCGGCTCGCCCGTTTCGGGATGGACTCGTGAATTCATCTCATGCCTCCTTGAAAGAGACGAGGGCGACATCGATCAACGTCTCGCCGGCGAATTTCAGATAGAGTTCCTGATCGTCGAACGGCGCACGATAGCTGTCGTGCCACACACGATGATTCGGTGGATGATGAGCCGTCTCCGATTTGACGAAATCGCCCGGTTCCAGTTGTTGCACAATGCTCACGACCGCGGCGAGATCGTAGCCCAAGGACTGCGCTCCGCGCAGCGCACTGGTCGTGATCTCAAGGGTTTCGACACTGGCGAACTTGGCCTGGATTCCGTCCAGCGGGTGGTGTGGGCGACGTTTGACCGTCACCTGTTAATACACCTTGAAGGTGTATGCGTCAAGGATACCGGTCGGACCATGATGGCGTGCTCAATAGTCTCGAGACACGCGCAGATTGACGCTCTCGCGGCCGATCGTCGAGATGCTGGACAGCAAGGAGAGCCAGCGGCTGATCTGATATTCGACGGTGGTCGCCGAATAGCCGCGGCCGTCGGTCACCACCTCCACATAGACGCGCCGGCCGAGATATTTGCCGGCGGCGAGCTGGGTGCCGATGCCCTGGGTGACGTCGGCGGGAAGCACGCGCAGCCGGTCGAGGCCGATCGAGCGGCGCAGCGCATTGATCGGGTCGAGCCCGCCGCGCGGGTCGTTCAATGAGGCGACGGCGGCGGCGAGCTGCACCGCTTCCGGCGCCGACAGGTTGGTGATCGAGGTGCCGAACAGGATCCGCGACAGGAGCTCGTCCTGCGGCAGCATCGGCGTCGAACTGAAGGCGATCTCCGGCCGCTGGCTGCGGCCGCTCACCCGGATTTGGGCGTTGAGGCCGCGCACCCGCGCCTCGGCGGCGATGTCGAGCTGCGGGTTGACCGGCGTTTCGCCCTGGAAGCGGATATTGCCGCGAATGAGGTCGAAGCGGCGGCCGGCGAAATCATAGGTGCCGCGGATGAGCTCGGCGTCGCCGGTGATGCGCGGCTCGGTGACGGTGCCGCGGACATTGAGGTCGGCGCTCCATTCGCTGTTCATGCCGAGCCCGGTCACCATCAGCCGCTCGGGCGCCGCGACGGCGAGCGCGAGGCGCCACGGCTCGATGCGGCGGACGACCGGCGCAAAATCGCTCTCGATGCGGTTCACCTCGCGCACGTTGAGGCGCGGCACCTGCGCCGCCGCGGTGGCGCTGCCGAGCTGGAAGCGGCCCTGGGTCATGCGGACGTCGCCGGAGATGGTGCCGCCTTCGCCGTCGGAGCGGATGGCGAGGTCGCCGGTGACCGAAGCCCTGATGTCGTCGCGATCGAGCAGCTGCGCATTCTCCGCGCGCAGATCGAAATGCATGCCGACGCCGCGCGCGGCGGCGAAGTCGAGCGCGCCCGATCCGGTGAGCGTGCCGCCGCCCGGCGTGGTGCCGCGAAACCGGCCGATCTCGAGCCGCGAGCCGCCGAACCGGCCGACCGCCTGCAGATCGTCGATCACCATGCCGGTGACCGCGCTTTCGAGCCGCGCGCCGGCGGTGCGGACCGAGCCGTTGATCCGCGGATTTTCGAGGCTGCCGGTAAGGTCCGCGCCGATCGCCGCGGGACCGGACAGGTCGATCAGCTCGATGCCGGTCAGCCGCCACAAGGTGTCGGCGGCGCCGTTATAGCGGATCTGCGCCCGCATCGGCGCCCGCGACAGCCGGTCGAGCAGGGTTCCGGAAGCGCCGATCGGCGAGATCCGCGCCTGCGCCCGGCCGATCGTGCGTCCGTCGCTGACCGCCACCGCCCGCAGCGCCGCATTGACGCCGTCCAATCGGGCGTTGAGGCCGATGTCCATCGGCCGCGACGACAGCACGAGGCCGGCGCGGGTGAGGCCGCGGACGCGCAGATTGGCCGCGCCGGTCGGCGGCGCGCCGGCGGCAGCCGAACGGTAAGACAGCGTGCCCGACGCGATGCCGCCGAGCCCGAGCCGCGGATAGAAGATGTCGAGCACCGTCAACGGCATCGCCTCGAGCCGCGAACTCGATCTCGGTGCGATCGCCGAACAGTCCGGCGAGGCTGGCGCTGCCGCCGGCGAAGCGGAACCGGGCCGGCGCCAGCCGCCAGCCGTCGGGCGTGCTGGTCAGCTCGGCCGGGCCGACCAGCTCGAGCGGCCGCCGGTCGAGCGTGCCGCTGCCGGTGATGCGGTAGCGGCCGGGCGCGACGTCGGCGGCGAGGTTCAAGGCGAAATCGCGGCCGCGCGAGCCGGTGATCCGGCCCCCGATCCGGCCGACGCCGCCGCGCAGCGAGGCGGTGGCGTCGAGGCCGGCGATCGACAGCCGGCCCCGGCTGAGGCCGCGGGCGACCACCCTGCCCTCCACCGAGGTCCCGGCCGGGTCGAGCACCACCACCCCTTCGATCGTGCCGCGCCGGACGAGGATCGGCGGCGGGCCGACGAAACGGGCCTCGCTGGCGGCCAGATTGACGGCGATGCGCTGGTTCGCTCCGAGCGGGCTGAACAGCAGCCGGCCGCTGAGGCCGCCGCCGGCGACGTCGAGCCGGCCGGTGAAGCCGCCGGGATCGGAGCGCAGCGCGCCGCTGGCGCGAGTGCCGGAGACGTTGAGCGCCGCGACCTGGATCAAGGCCGGCTGGCCGGACGGCAGCAGGATCGCGCCGGCGCCGGTGAACGGTCCGAGCGTCGAGCGCCCTTCGGCGCGCCAGGCGAAGCCGGCTTCATTGGGCTCGAGGTTCAGAAGAACGTCGGCAAGGCCGAGCGTATCGAGCGGCCGGTCCAGCCGCACCGCCAGCTGCGGCCGCTCGAGCCGCCCCTCCAGATTGACGCGCAGCGGCCCGTAATCGCCGTGGCGCCCGGCCGCTTCGAGCGAGAAGGTGCCGTCGCGGCGCCGGAAGCCGGCAGCGGCGAGCGTCAGCTTCGGCGCGGCGATCCGCAGGTTCGAGAAATGGACGATGCCGTCGGGCCCGCGGCTCAATGCGGTCTCGAGCCGCGGCAGCCCGCCCGACACCCAGGCGAGGAACCGGTTGTCGAGCCGCCGCACCTGCGAGCGGGCGTCGCCGGTGACGAGGGTGCCGCGCCCGCCTGGCCCCGGCACCGCGCGCAGCGTGCTTTGCACGTCGACCAGACCGAAGCCCGGTATCGGATAGGCCTGCATGCCGGGATTGGCGACGACCACATAGAAGCCGGTGCGCAGATCGACGGCCAGCCCGGCCTGGCCGCGCAGCCGGTCCGAGCTCAAAGCGAGCCGCTCGCCGGTCAGCTGCCGCGGCGTGAGCTGAAGATAGCCCTCGAGCCGGAGATTGGCGAGGATGGCGCCCGCGACGTCGCCGACCCCGGTGACCCGCCGCGCCGACACCCGCATCGACCCGGTCACCGGCGAGCGGGTCAGCCGGCCGCGCCCGGTCGCCTCCACCTCCTCGAATCCGGTGTCGTCGAACGCGATGCGCGGCGCCGTCAGCCGATAGACGAAATCGGCGCGGCCGAAGCGGCCGTCGACCAAAGCGGTCATCCGGACCTGACGTCCGGTCATGTTGAGGAAGACCGCCGCCGGCCGCAGCACCTCGGCGGCGATCTCGACACCGTCATAGCGGCCGCGGCCGAGGTCGACGGCGCCGCGGCTTTCCACCCGCAGCGACGGCGAGCGCAGCGACAGCCGTCCGTCGATCCGCCGGTCGGCGAAGGTGCCGGCGGCGTCGACCAGCACCCGCGGCGCGGTCAGCCGCTGCTTGCGCCCCCTGAGGAAAGGCGCGGGCGCGGCCCAGCCGCCGATCCGGAAGCGCCCTTCGTTCATCGCCAGCGCCAGATCGGCGGTGCGCCGACCGGAAATGTCGAGCCGGGCGGTGCCGGTCCAGCGGGTCCAGCCGCCGTCGCCGGTGACGTCGAGGCTGACCGGCCGGCGGGTGCCGAGCATCGCGCCGACGACGCTGTCGGCCGGCGCGCGGATGCGGGCCTCGAGGTCGAAGCGGTCGCGGTCCGGCTCGGAATCGAGCCGCAGCCGCAGCCGGTCGCCGCCGTCGCGGATTTCGGCGGAAAGGCCGATCAGGGCGCGGCCGCGCCTGATCTCGGCCTCGCCGCTCAGGCTGCCGATGCGCTCGCGGCCGGTGACCCGCTCGCCGATGCGCAGCTGGCGCACGTCGAGCCGGCCGACATGCACGTCATATTCGGGAAGCACCGGCCCCGGCTCCTCCGGCTCGATCAGATCGGGCAGCCGATGGAGGATGACCAGATCGGATTCGAGCTCGTGGATCAGCAGCCGGTTGAACAGGAAGGAGATCGGCCGCCAATCCATCTCCACCTCGGGCAATTCGGCGAACAGGCCGTCGGGATCGTAGACCCGCACGTCCTTCAAAAGGGTCCGGCCCCAGATCGACCCTTCGATCCGGCCGATGCGGACGCGCAGCCCGGAAGCGGGTGTCATGGCGGCGATCCGGTCGACGATGAAGCGGTGTCCCGGGCCGGTATCGAGAAAGGCGACGAGGGCGCCGGTCAGCAGCAGCAGGCCGAGCGCGAATCCGGTGACGAACTTGGCGAGGCTCGAGACCCAGCCGGCGAGGCCGCGCCGCTTCGGCGGCGCCGGCCGGGCCTCCGCCTCGGGCGCCGCCGGGGGCGGATCGAGGACGACGTCGCTCATCAGAAGGCCTGCCCGAGCGAGACGTAGACCGCGACGCGAGGATCGCCGGTCTGCGGATTGAGCGGGGTGGCGACGTCGACCCGGATCGGTCCGAAGCGGGTATGATAGCGCAGGCCGAGGCCGGCGCCGAAGCGCAGATTGTCGAAACGCGGCCATGGCGAGGTCGAGATGTTGCCGCCGTCGACGAACGGCACGATGCCGAAGTCGCGCCAGCGGATCCGCGCCTCGATCGCGATTTCGGCGAGGCTGCGGCCGCCGATCGGATCGTCGAACACCGGATCGCGCGGCCCCAGCGCCTGGAAGCCGTAGCCGCGCACCGACCCGCCGCCGCCGGCATAGAAGCGGCGCGACGGCGCGATCCGGTCGCGGCTGGCGCCGAAGATCGCGCCGAGCCGGGTGCGGCCGGCCAGGGTCACCGTCGGCGACACCGGCTGGTAGAAGCTGCCGTCGATCTGGGCGCGGGCATAAAAGAAGCTGCCCGACTGCAGCGACGCTTCCGGCGAGAAACGGGCCGAAAGCCTGAAGCCCGAGGTCGGATCGAGCAGGTCGTTCGAGCCGTCATAGCCGAGGTAAGCCGGGATCGCGCCGATGAAGAAGGTCCGCCGCCGGGTGGTGCCGGTGGCGACGTCGACGTCGCGCTCGTCGGTTGCGGCGAGCTCGGCGCCGACCGACCAGGTCCAGGCTTTCTGCCAGATGATGTTGCTCTGCCGCTCGATGCCGCCGGCGAGGATGAAAGTGTCCGCGTCGAACGCCGGCCGGTCGACATGGGCCGCGGCCACCTGGGCGTTGAGCACCTGGTCGCGGCGGCCGAAATTGTTGCGGCGAAGGATGGCGGAGACGAGCTGCTCGCGGGTGCCGAGCACGCCGCGGAAGGTGACCGCGCCCTCGGGCGGCAGCAGGTTGCGATGCTGCCAGCTCAATTCGGCGCGCACGCCCTCGCCGGTGCCGTAGCCGGCTTCGCCGGCGATGGTCCGCATCGGCGCCGGATCGAGCGCGACGGCGAGGTCGACCAGATCGGAGCCGGGCCGCGCCACCGGCCGGATCGTCACCGACGAGACCAGGCCGGTCGCGACCAGCGCCTGGCGCAGATCCTCGACCAGAGGCGCGCGCCAGGGGTCGCCTTCGTCGAACCGGGCGATGGTCTCGATATGGTCGGCGCCGAACAAGGGACGGCCCTCGACCAGGATGCCGCCGAACCGGCGGACGCCCTGCGGCCGCACCGGCATTTCCAGGCTGGCGGTGCCGGTGTCGTGATCGACGACGATCTCCGGCTCGCCGACCTCGGCGAAGGCGAAGCCGCGGCGGCCGAGCTCGGCCCGCAATGCCGCCTGCGCCTGGGTGACCCGCATCGCGTCGACCGGATCGCTGACGGCGACGGCGAAGGCCTCGCGCAACGCCGCCGCGTCGGCGCCGGCGGCCTCGTCGAGCCCGGGCAGCCGCACGTCGGTGAAGGTGTAGACCAGCCCCGGCTCGACGTTCAGCGTCACCGCATAATCGCCGTCCGGGGCGGCATCGACCCGGGTGGTGACGAGCGCGGCATAATAGCCATGGGCCCGCATCAGCTCGGCGAGCAGCTCGGCGTCGGCGCGGGCGCGGCGGTCAACCTGCGCGGCATTGGCGGGTTCGCCGCGATATTCCTCGAGCGTCGAAAGCGCACGAAACTGGACAAGCAGGGAAAGGGGGGCGGCCTCGTCCAGGCCTTCGATCCGGTAGCTGTAGGTCCGCGAAGCGCCGGCATCGGCGGCGGCGGCGGCGGGCGCGTCGGCGATCTCGCCGTCGGGCGCCGCCATGTCCGGCCATTCGACCTCGAGCCCGGGCCAGGGATCGAGCGGCGCCGACGGGTCGAGCGGCTGGTCGAGCGTGTCGAGCGGGTCGGGCTCGGCCGTTGCCGGCGCGCCCGTCTGCGCGGGGGCGGCGGCGCTGGAAAGGATGAGGGCAAGGGCGGCCGCGGCGGCCGCTGCACGCCGCCCCGCAACGACTTGCAACATAAGGGAATCCTAGCGCTCGCATCTGTACCGCGCCAGAACGGATTTCCCCTTTCCCTAGGGACAGTTAGGTAACTGTCCCTTTTGGGGGACAGTTACCTAACTGTCCCCTTGGTGCAGAGGGACACTTTGGGGACAGTTTATAAACTGTCCCCAAAGTGTCCCTAATGCAGGCTGTGCCCGGCCCGGCCGTCGGAGAGCAAAAGGATCAACCGTTCGATCTGCCGCCAGCGGCAGAAATGGTCGACATTGCCGACCTCGCGGCTGTGATCGGCGCGCGCCGCCGCCTCGCCGGCGGCATGCACGCCGAAGCGTGCGATCAGCTCGGCCGCTTCGGTCGCCGCCGAGCGGTCGGGAAGATGAACGTGGCTGGACAAGGCTTTCCCCGTGTTTTCCGGTTGCCCGCCGCCATACTGGCGCGCCGTTGCCAAATCGCCGACGGCGATGCTCAACGCGGCGTAAACCACCCGTTTTGGCGCTGGCCGGAGCGCGCCGGGGCTGTCATGAGGCGGGCGTGAACCGACGCCCCTTCCCGCGCGCCGGCGGCTTCCTGCTCGCCGCCTCGATCCTGGTCGGCACGCTCGCCGGCCTGTTCGCCGGCCAGGCCAGCATCGGCTTCCTGGCCGGCCTCGGCGCCGGCCTGCTGCTGCTCGCTTCGGTCTGGCTGCTCGACCGCTGATCCGGCTGAGTGGTTGCGGCTAAGCCGATGCCGCAGCGGCAGGCCGATCGAGAGCTCTCCGAGGCGTCAGTCCGGACCAAGTCCCTGGCTGAATCGTATCATCAGCCTGATCTCCCGGATTTGATCGAGCAAGGTCGACGGCGCCTGGATGGTCAGGCTGTGCGCCGTCTGCAGCAGCAGCGGCTCGAATCCCCGATCGGATGGATCAACATTGTCGAGACGGCAGCTTTCGAGCCGTCGTTCGCGCCCGACCAGACAGGTCACCATGCCGGACGCGTCGCCGGAGATCGCACCCCCAGAATAAGCGGTGAGCAGCGCGTCCGGCGAAGGCAGGTCGGCCCACTCGGCCCGCTCATGGAAGGGCGCGCGACTCCCGTCCCTGAAGACGATCTCCGCCTCCAGGGCCTGGGATATATGCGGGTTCGGATCGTCAGGTGCATCTCGCGCAGGGGGAGGCGGGGGAGGCGGAGCCCGATGAAGCACGCAGAAGTTGGACGGACAGACCGCCTGCTCGTCACCCTTCCGCAACCACAAGCCAAGGCTGACGTAGGAAATATCCGCTGGCGGCGGCGAATCCGCGGCGAGCCGGAACTCTCGCGTCAACTCCAGCAGTATCGGTTCCGCGCCCGGATCCGGCGGCGTGTCCATGCGGTCGGATCGGCAGTCGCGCAGCGAACGGTCGGCCGCGACTTCGCAATCGAATTGACCGAACAGTCCCCGAGGCAGATCCCGATAGATCGCATCCAGCCGCTCTTGTGAGGGCGTACGCTCCCAGCGTGCCCGTTCAAAGAGGGGCCTGCGGCTCCTGTCCCGAAAGTGGATCGCGCTCCGCACGCTGAGTTCAACTCGCTGCGACGTTGCCGGCTGGACGGAAGAAGTGGGCGTTGCACAGGCCGCCAGGACGATGGAACTGCCAGCCAACAATAGATGCGTCAACATGCGACCACCTCGCCTCAAGTGTCTGTCCAGTTAATTACCGATGTGGCCATTGTAGATGGTTAAGGGATCGATGGCTCCTGTGCCATAGGCCAGGTTGACTCCGGTCAACGTGTCCGCTCCAAACGCCGCTCCGGTCGCGTAAGCAAAGTCGTTAGCAAACTTCTCATCGTTCCTGGCGTAGGCAAAGGCAAGGACGTTACTAGAATCGTAATAACCTGATTCCGTGCCAAATTCTTCTTTATAGTAATAGAGACTCATGTCGTGCCACTCTTCTCCTGCCGGCGTCATATGCCCGATATCGTGGAGGAGGATACCCACCAGCCCGGCGTCATTTTGGTAATTTGGACTGGCGTAATCGTTAGTTCCAATGCCATCATAGGCACCATAATAGAGTGTGACAGTGTTCGTGTCGCCATCTGCACTCCCAACTCCCGCATTATTGAAATTCGGGTTGTCGGTCACGACGAACTTCGTAGAATTGAGGGTGGTGAGAATTTCACCAGCAGTCATGGAATTCCCATCCCAGTTGATCACTGTGCTAGGGTCCAGCGACTGAAGCTCCGCCTCGATTTTCGCGAGCGCGCGCGCGATATTCTGGGCTGCTGTCGTGGCAGCCGAAAGACTGCTGCTCGTAGACACGTCGACATGGACGGAAGCCGAGGCGTAATCCGTATTGTCAGCCCAGCTCTGATATCGGTCGGCCCAGTCCGCCCCCACATTCGAACTATAGGGGACCGAGGTATAAGACACATTGGCCGTGCTCTCCCCTTCCCTTTGTATGCGCCCAATAACGACAATTTCCTGAACGCTCGACAAATCCGCTCTCCTGTTTTTCGATTGAAAGACAAGAACTTAGCGAAAGCGAAAGGCGCCACAAGGGTAAGGGTCCAATTCGGTGCTAAAAAATCTGCCGATGGGTAGAGCGACGCTATTGCGCGGTGGAACAGCGACAGTCCTCGACGAAACCGATGGTCGCTTGATAGCAGAGCTCTTCTTGTCGTTCAGGCGTCAGCCGATCCGCCGGCCCGCCCAGACGACGCGGCCGACGATGGTCGCCGCCGCCGGATCGCAATCGGGCCAGGCGGGATAGGCCGGGTTGTCGCTACGGATCGAGACGGAGCGCGCCGCCGGGTTGATCGCCAGCCGCTTGACCACCAACGCCTCGTCGAGGCGCAGCACGTAAATGCCGTCGCGCAGCCGGCCGGCGGCGTCGCCGCGGTCGACCAGTATCTCGTCGCCGTCGGCCAAGGTCGGCGCCATCGAATCGCCTTCGACCCGGATGATCGAGAGCGCATCGGGCGCGCCGGCGGCGATCCGCCGCAGCCAGGCCGGATCGAAGGCGATGTGCGGCCGCGCGCGTTCATCGTCACCGAGCGCGCCGGCGCCGGCGGCGGCGCCCAGGTCGAGGCGAGGCACCACCACCAGGCCGGCGGCGCTCTCCGCCGCCGGCCCGCCGAGCACGGCCTCGTCGACGCCGAAATAGCGCGCCAGCAAACGCCGGTCGGCTTCCGCCAGCCGGCGCGGGCTGCCGCGCCTGATATATTGCTGGACGTAGGCCGGGTTGCGGCCGAGCAGCCGCGACAGGCCGGCATAATCCTCGCCGCTTCGGTCGATCAGCCGCTGGAGGGCGGCGCGCGACTCGTCGTCGGTCATCCCAAGGGTCTGTGCCTAGGAATATTCCTAGGCAAGTAGGAATTATCTCCGATGCGGACCCATAATGGGGACAGTCCCAAATTAGGGCTGTGAAGCCCCTCCACTGTCCGGCTGCGCCGGCCGGTCTCCCTCCCCGTTCCGGGGAGGATCAGTCCTGGCGCGAGGCGAGGCGCTGGAGGCTGTCGATCGCGCTCTGCAACCGGTCGTCGGCGGCATTGGCGGCGACCGGCGGCGGCGCGGCCCGTTCCTCGGCCGGAGCGGGCGCCGGCATGGCGGGGGCGCCGGGGCGGCGACGGGCCAGGCCTTGTTCGAGGCGATCGAGCAGCTCGCTGATCGAGCCATATTGCGCGCGCGGCACTTCCTTCGCCACCGGAGCGGGGAACGGTTCGGGCGACGGCTCGATTTCGGGTTCCTGCGCCGGCTCCTCCGCCGTTTCCGCCGGGGTCTCCGGCAGCCAGGCCCGGCGCAGCCGCGGCGTCAACTGCAGCTCCGGCTCGGGAGCCGGCTCGACTTCCGTCTCCGGCTCGGGTTCCTGCGTCAGCTCGAGCTCCGGCTCGCCGAGCTCGCTGCCGGCGAACAAGGGCGGGCGCGGCGCGGCGTCGGGATGGAAATCGCGGCGGCGCAGCCGCGGCATCTCCGCCTCGGTCTCGGCCTCGTCGCGATCGGCGCGGCGGCGGCCGAACCGGTCGAGCCACCGCAGCAGGAGGAAGGCGAAAGCGAACATGACGATGGCGCCGGCGGCGCCGACCGCGATCCGGGCGTTGAGGCCGAGCGGCGGCTCGGCGGCGGGCAGGATCGCGGGCAGGCCGCTGGCACGGATCAGCTCCGCCAGCAGGTCGGGCGGCGCGGCGAAGACGGCGAAGGCGACCGACAGGCCGGCGAGCGCCGCCACCGGGACATCGAAATTCTTGCTGCCGCCTTTGGGAGCGCTGAGAAAAGTGGAAGCCATCATGCCGCCTTGCCGGTGAGCCGTTGGTAGACGGGCGCATAGCGGGAAATGTTTGACGACCAGTTACGCTCGCGCTCGACGAAGGCGCGGGCGACGTCGCGGCGCGCGTCCCACTGGCCGCGCCGTTCGAACAGGGCCGCCAGCGCATCGGCGAGCGCCGCCGGGTCGCCGGGCGGGAACAGGGTCCCGGTGACTCCGTCCTCGATCAGCTCGCGATGGCCGCCGACGTCGGAGGCGGCGACCAGCTTGCGCTGGGCCATCGCCTCCAGCGGCTTGAGCGGCGTCACCAGCTCGGTGAGGCGCATCGCCTTGCGCGGATAAGCGAGCACGTCGATCAGCGCATAATAACGTTCGACCTCTTCATGGGGCACGCGGCCGACGAAGCCGATCCGGTGCGCCGCCGGCGAGGCCGCCGCCTGCGCCCGCAAGGCGGCCTCCATCGGTCCGCCGCCGACCAGCAGCAGCCGCGCGCTCGGGCGGCGCGCGATCAGCCGCGGCATCGCCGCGATCAGGTCGTCGAGCCCCTCATAATCGTAGAAGGAGCCGATGAAGCCGACCGTGTCGGCTCCGGCGAGGCCGAGCCGGCGCACGAAATCCTGGTCTGCGGTCACCGGCCGGCCGAACAGCTCCATGTCGACGCCGTTCGGCGCGACGACGATCTTGTCGGCGGCGATGCCGCGCTCGACGAGGTCGCGCCGCAGCCCCTCGCAGATCACCGCGACCGCGTCGGCGCGGCGCGCGGCACGGGTCTCGAGCCGGCGGATCAGCCGGTAGCGCGCCGAGCCGGGGTGCGCGGTGCCGTTGCCGACCGCGGCGTCCTCCCAGAAGGCGCGGATCTCGTAGAGCAGGGGCAGCGAATGGCGGCGCGCCACCGGCAGCGCCGCCAGCGCGGTCAGCACCGGCGAATGGGCATGGAGCTGGTCGGGCCGCCAGTCGCGGACGACCGCGTCGAGCCGCAAGCGGAGCGCCCGCACCTCGCGCCATTCCCTGAGCGGCGACGGCAGCCGCGAAGCCAGATGCGGCGTGCGGTAGAAGGTGATGCCGTCGACAATCTCCACGTCCTGCCCGCTCGCGCCCTGGCGCGGGCCGGTCAGGCAGGCGACGTCCCAGCCCCGCGCCAGCTGCGCCTTGACGATCGCCCGGGTCCGGAAGGCATAGCCGCTGTGCAGCGGCAGGCCATGGTCGAGGACATGCAGGATGCGCATTGCGGCATTCCTGCCAGCTTTAGCTTAACGGGCCGTCAACCGGACGCGGCTATCAGGCCCGCAATGGCAGGCGCTGAGGATCGCGGACGATGATCGACAATTTCGCGCTCGCCCTGAGCCACGGCCTGATGCTGCTCGCCGCCTGGCGGCTGTTCCGCCGGCCCGATCTCGACGACGACGCGGCGGCGCCCGCCGCCGCGGCGCCGAAGGGCGGACCGCCCGAGCCCGGGAGCGCGCCCGGTGCGTGATCTCGCTTTCCTCGGCTTCATCGCGGCGCTGATCGCGCTCGGGCTCAAGCGCCCGTTTCTGCTCGTGCTCGGCTATGCCTATGCCGACATCGTCTCGCCGCAGCGCCTCTCTTATTATCTGCTCAACTCGATCCCGGGCGGCGTCTCGCTGATCATGGCCGGGCTGGCGATCGCCGGCTGGCTGATCGCCGACGACAAGAAAGGCAGCGGGGTCGCACCGCGCCAGGGGCTGATGCTGCTGCTTCTGGGCTATGCGGCCTTCACCACCTTCCATGCCGACATGCCGGTCGAGGCGCTGGAGAAATGGGAATGGGCGTGGAAGGCGATCGCCTTCGCCATCTTCCTGCCTCTGACCTTGCGCACGCGCCTGCGGATCGAGGCCTTCCTCCTGTTCATGACGCTGTCGGCGGCGGCGATCATCATCGTCGGCGGCATCAAGACCGCTTTGTCCGGCGGCGGCTATGGCGCGCTCAATCTGATGGTGAGCAACAATAGCGGCCTTTACGAAGGCAGCATCATCTCGACCTTCGCGATCGCCTTGATCCCGGTCATCCTCTGGTTCGCCCGCCACGGCACGATCTTCCCGAGCGACTGGCGGGTGAAGACGTTCTGCGGCGCCTTGATCTTCGCCTGCCTCTTGATCCCGGTCGGCACCGAGGCGCGCACCGGCCTGGTCTGCATCGCGGTGCTGGCGATATTGATGCTGCGCAACGTCCGGCGCCGTTTGCTCTACATGACCGGCGCCACTTTGCTCGCGCTCGCCGCCATCCCGTTCCTGCCCCAGTCCTTCACCAGCCGGATGGAGACGATCCAGGGCTATCAGGCCGACAAATCGGCCAATACCCGCCTCGCCGTCTGGGCGTGGACCCTCGAATATGCCCAGCAGCGCCCGTTCGGCGGCGGTTTCGAGGCCTATCTGCAGAACCGGATCCAGGTGCAGACGGTGGATTCGCGCGACGCCGGCGACGTCCAGATCGTCAGCGCCCAGACCCAGGCGGACCATGGCCGCGCCTGGCACAGCGCCTATTTCGAGATGCTCGGCGAGCAGGGCTGGCCGGGCCTCATCCTGTTCCTGATCATCCACGGCGCCGGGCTGGTGCGGATGGAAAGGCTGCGGCGCCGCTATCGCGGCCGCACCGACGACATGGCCTGGGTGTCGCCGCTGGCGACCGCGCTGCAGAATTTCCATTTGATCTTCCTGGTCGGCGCCTTGTTCGTCGCGGTCGCCTGGCAGCCCTTCATCTGGATGGCGATCGCGGTCCAGATCGGCTTCGACAACTGGGTGTGCCGTCAGGAGCGGCCGCAGCGCCGCCGGAGCTGGGCCGAGGAGGCGCCGGCCGCCGTCTGAAAAGCGTCATCCCGGCGCAAGCCGGGATCTCAGCGAGACCCGTGGAGACTTCTTGTCCCGGGATGACGGGGTGAGCGGCCATCGAGCCGGACCCATCGGTTCTCGTTTTGTTCTTGACTTTCCCCCCACAACATGCTAAGGAGGAAACCCTCGTCGCGGGGGGCGAATCCCTTTGGCCGCGCGACGGGGCCGCCGCGGCCGCACAAGCGGAAGCTGGATGAGAGCCCCGGAAACCGCGTGAGTTTCCCCCCGGGCTCCCTGCCCGCCACGCGCAGCACGGCAAAGAGAAGCCGAGGAGATACCATGGGAATCTCATCCAACCGCGCCCGCTTCGCCGCTGCGGAGCTTCCCCGATCCATCCGGAGGGGTCCGCTCACCTACAACACCGCCCATCCGCCCAGCGCCTGCCCGAGCGGCCTTGTCGAAGCCCAAAAGGACAAAGCGGCCGTCCTGCGAGCGCTGACCGGCTGGCCTATCATCACCGCGGCCGCTACCCGCCATGGCATCGACCCGGGGATCCTCGCCGGCATCGGCGTGCGGGAGACCGGATATCGTAATATGCGTCAGCCCAACGGGATGGGCAGAGGCGTGTTCCAGATCGATCTTAGGGCCAATCCCGGCGTGACCGAAGCGCAGGCCATGGACGTTGCCTGGGCGGCCAACTGGGCCGCGGCGCAAATCGCCGCGAACCTGAGAGACATCCAGTCTCGCTTTCCGCGCTTCACCCAGGCTCAGGCCATGCAGGCGGCGGTCGCGGCCTACAATCTCGGCACAAGGGGCATCAGTGGGAACCCGGCCACGATCGACGATGGAAGTCCCGGCGACAATTATGGGCGCAACGTCCGGGATATCGCAACCTGCTTCTGAGAGCTGTGAGCAAATGTCGAGGGGCTCATCCTTTCTGTCCTTCATTTTCGCTTGCGTCGGCATGGGCGCGAGCTGGCAGCACGACGCAAGCGACCGGACCGACTTTGCACGGCTTGAGAGTTTCCTCGGCACTTATCTCTGGCGCGCGTATCGAGAGGATGAACCGCCGATCCGCCTCACATATCTAGTCGCCGCCGCCGACCTGAACGACGACGATGCCGATGAACTACTCGTCTATCTCAATTCCGATGGCTTTTGCGGAAGCGGCGGCTGCACTTTACTTATATTGACCCCCCGGGGGAATTCGTATCGCGTCATTACCAGAGCGACTATCGTCAGGCTTCCTGTCCGCGCCCTTGACACCCGATCGAACGGCTGGCGAAACCTGGCCGTCAGGGTCCAGGGCGGCGGAATCCTGGAAGGGTATGAAGCCGAGCTTCGCTATGACGGCGCGAGCTACCCGTCCAACCCGTCCATGCCTCCCGCGCGCAGGCTGCAAGGCATAGCGAGTGGCGAGATACTGTTCGACGAGGATCGGTATGGCACACACAATCGAGAAGTGCTGATCGGCAAGCCCGTCGTCTTTGCGCGACTGGACCGTTTCCTCGACGCCTATTACTGGCGCGCTTATTATGAAGGGCAGCCGCCGATCCGCCTCGTCTATCTTGCCGCGGCCACTGACTTGAACGGCGACGATGTCGACGAGCTACTGGTCTATGTCGGTCGCAAGGACCTCTTCGAAGCCAATTGCTGCAATCTGCTCATATTGACGGCACAAGCAGATTCGTTTCGCGTGGTTACCGAAACGTCGATGGTCAGAGTTCCGATCCGGGTCCTCGACACCCGGACGCACGGCTGGCGAAACCTGACCGTGAGGGTGCAGGCCAGCGGCCTCGATGAGGGTCTTGAAGCCGAGCTCACTTATGATGGCGAGAGCTATCCGACCAACCTTTCCATGCCTCCCGCGCCCGGGCTGGACGGCGTAGCCGGCGGAGAGACATTGATCGACCGCGAGCGGCAATACGCACCGGATGGAGAATTCCTGATCGGCGAATACCGACGACCGAGACCCTGATCGGCGATCGGGAAACTGCGAGGGGGCAGCTTCGAGGGAACCGGCCGCGGGCGCGACGCTTTAGCGCTGCGATGGCCAGGAAGCGCCGAAGCCTTTGCTATGTGGACAATTCGACGCCGGGCATCACCCGCCGGCGGCGCGGCCGCTATTGGCAATATTTCGACGCCAAAGGCCGGCGCATCACCGACCGCGACGAGATCGAGCGGCTGAACGCGATCGGCCTGCCGCCGGCTTATGAGCGGGCCTGGTTGTGTCCCGACCCGAATGGCCACATCCAGGCGGTCGGCTACGATGCACGCGGCCGCAAGCAATATCGCTACCACCCGGACTTCCGCGCTCGCCAGGAGAAGAGCAAGTTCGGCAGGCTGGCCGAGTTCGGCCGCGACCTGCCCAAGCTGCGAAAGCGCGTCGAGGCGGACATGAAAGGCCGGCCGACCAGCTGCGAGGCGGTGATCGCCGCCGTCGTCATGCTGATCGACGAAACCCAGATGCGGGTCGGCAACGAGGAATATGCGAAGGCCAATAAGAGCTTCGGCGCCACCACCCTGCGCAACCGCCACGCCAAGGTGGAGGGCGGCAAAGTGAAGATCAGCTATGCCGGCAAGCACGGTGTCAGGCGGACGGTGACGGTCACCGACCGCAACCTCGCCCGGATCGCCAGGAGGACGCAGGACCTTCCGGGCCAGAATCTGTTCGAGTTCGTCGGCGCGGACTGCACACGCCGCGCGGTCACCTCCAGCGACGTCAACGCCTATATCAGGGAGGCGATGGGGGAGGAATTCACCGCCAAGGATTTCCGCACCTGGGGCGCGAGCGTGATCGCGTTCAAGGAGATGGTGCGCCGCGGCCGCAAGCACGGCCGGGTCAAGCTGAACAAGATGATCGAGCCGGTCGCCGAGGCGCTCGGCAATACCGAAGCGATCAGCCGCAAATCCTATGTCCATCCCGCTTTGATCGAAGCCGCGGCCGACGCCGGCGCGATCGGCGAGAAGGGCCTGCCGCGCGCGACCAAATATCTGAGCGGCGCCGAGCGGGGGTTGATCGAGTTCCTCGATTCGCTAGGCGGCTAGGGTCCGCCCATCTGGACCGGAGCCGTCATCGCGAGGCGCGCAGCGCCGTGGCGATCCATCCCGCTTCAGGCTGGATTGCCGCGCCCCTTCGGGGCTCGCCATGACGATCGCGGTTCGGTCGGACCGGGACTGACCAAGGGGATCGTCAATGGCCGCGACCGGACGAGCGCATAATCTGTACGAGCGCAGCGCGCAGCGCTGGCACGAGGTGGCCGACTGGGTCAGCGCCAACAGCCTCGACCTGGCGCTGGCGGCGATCGCCGCGGTTTTGATCGCGCTGCTGCTGATCGGGCTCAGGCATTTCGGCCACCGGCTGATCCGCGACCGCGACGCGGCGATCAGCTGGCGGACCATCTTCGGCCGGGTGCTGGCCCGGACCAGCTTCCTGTTCATCGCGTTCAGCGCGGTCAAATTGGTCTCCGCCCAGGCGGCGGCGCCCCCCTTCCTGCAGCGGACGATCGACATCCTGTTCATCGTCACCGCGGCGTTCCAGGCGGCGATCTGGGGGCGCGAGCTGATCCTCGGCTTCATCCAGCACCGGGTCGGCGACGCCGAGGAGCATAGCCGGCTGAGTTCGGCGATCGGCATCATCCGCCTCTTGGTCACCGTCACCCTGTTCGCGATCGCGATCATCCTGATCCTGTCGAACCTGGGCGTGAACGTGACCGGGCTGGTCGCCGGCCTCGGCATTGGCGGCATAGCGATCGGGCTGGCCGCGCAGGGCATCTTCTCGGACCTGTTCGCGGCCCTCTCCATCATCTTCGACCGGCCGTTCCGACGCGGCGACACGATCACCTTCGGCAGCCCGCCGACCACCGGCACGGTCGAGCATATCGGCCTCAAGAGCACTCGCGTGCGCGCGCTGTCGGGAGAAGAGGTGGTGATCTCCAACACCAAATTGCTCGAGCAGCAGGTGCAGAACTGGGCGCTGGTCGGCCGCCGCCGCGCGCTGCTGACCTTCGGCCTCGTCTACCAGACGCCGCCCGAGCGGCTCGCCAAGGTACCCCAGGAGCTCGAGCGGATCGTCGACCAGCAGCCGCTCGCCACCTTCGACCGCTGCCACGCCGTGATGTTCGCGCCCTCGTCGATCGATTTCGAATTGGTCTTCTTCGTCGAGACCGCCGAGGTGGTCGAGTTCATGGCGACCCGCCAGGCCGTGATGCTGGCAATGCTGCGGCGGTTCGACGAGCTGGAGATCGCCTTCGCCTATCCGACCCAGACGACGTTCACCGCGGCGCCGGACGGGACACTCGTCATGCCGTGGCCACCACCGGCGCCGACGGCCAAGTGACAGGCAGCCCAAGCCTCCGATGGCAGAGCCGATAACTGCCTCGACACTCCTAGACGGTCAGTGTCACGTTGGTGTCGATCTTGACGATGGCGCCGGCCGCGGGCGACTGGAGCTTGACGGAGAGTTGCGCGGGCGATGCCACCCCGGCGCCTGCCGCATCGACGAAGATCGGGTTCAGGCCGATGCCGAGGAGCGCCGCGGCGGCAAGATCGGCAGGTTTCCCGATCAGGTCCGGGGTTCGGCGGATTTGCTCGTTGGGCGGGACCGGCACGATGTCGAAGGAGACCTCGGCGCTGGCGCTGCCGGTATAGCCATATTTGTTGGCCAGCGTCGGATTGAGCGGCGAAGCCATCAAGCGCAGCCGCGATCCTTCGGTGTTGGTTTCCGAGAACATGGAAAGCGAGACCATCAACTTCCCGCTGGCCTTGGGAATGACGTAGAAAGTCGGCTGGTAGCCGATGTCCCGCAACATCGCGAGGCCGGGGTCCTGATCATCCGAATAGACGGCGAGGGTCGCCTGCAGCGAGGCCTGGTCCATGGCTCCCTGGGCCGTCGCCACGCCCTCGCCCACCGAGGCGATCATGTCGCCGAACCGGATCGAGAAGATTTCCGACAGGAACTGGCTGGGGCTGTTGCTCATGTCATGGACCCTCCTGCGCCCCGTAGACGACCAGCACGGTCTGACCCCGTTGCGCGGGTGCGCCCGCGCGGGGAATCTGGTGGAGAGCGCGCCCGTGCCGGGCCGGGTCGGCGACCGTCTCGATCGCCTTGTCGGCTTTCAGGAACAGGCTCGACAGCACGCGGATGACCGCCGTCTCGGTGAGGCCGAGCAGGTCCGGGACAATCAGCTCGCCGGCGGCGGCGGCGGCGGGAGCCTCGTCGGGGATCAGCTCCATGGAGAATTCGCTGAGCGCCGCGTCCTCGACCCGGTAGGCCGCATCGGGCAGGGCCATGCGGCCGCCGCCGTCGGAGAGAAATGTCCTGATCGTCAAGTCGGTGCGGCCGAGCCGGTAGGGTATGTCGGCCGCGACCAGCTCGCGGTTGACCGCCCCGATCGAGCTGGCCAGTCCGGCGATCAGCTGCGTCGCCGGCACTTCGGCCTGATGCTGCCGGCGAACCGCCTCGAGCTGCTCGGTGGCGACGTTGGCTTTGGCGGTCTCGACCGTCACCATGTCCCTGAGGCGATCGACATAGGAGCGCTCGTTCGACACGCGCTCGCGCAATTCGGCCAGCTCCGCGGCGCGCAATTGCGTCTCGGCCTCCAAAGCGAGCAGGCGGTCGTTCAGCGCCACTCGCGCCAGCTCGGCGGCGCTCGCGCGCTGGCCGGCCTCCGCCTCGGCGAGGCGGCAGGCCTCGAGAGCGGCGCCGGTCTCTCCGACCGCGGTCTCGAGCTCGGCGGTCCGCCCCCGGCACGCCGCCAGATCGCTCTCGGCCCTAGCCCTGGCCCCGACGGCGTCCCGGAATTCGGCCTGGAGCGCCTGCAACTGCTGCAGCGTGGCGTCGAGACCGGCACGGGCTTCCGCGAGCTGGGCATCCAGAGCCTCGCGGGCCTGTGCGCAGTCGTCGAGCCGCGCGACCGCGTCGGCGAGATCCTTGGTCCGGACGGCCAGTTCGCCGACCGCGCGCTCGCGGTCGGCGACGCAGCCTTCGAAATTCGCTTCGGCGGCGGCGGCGCGCGCGGCTGCCGCGGCCGATTGCTCCGCCAGCCTGCCTCGCTCGCCGAGACAGGCGTCTCGTTCTGCGGTGGCGGTGGCGAGGGCCTTGGTGCGGGCGGCAAGGTCAACGGACAAGCGCCCGCGCTCGGCGACACAGGCCTTGAGGCTGGTGTCGGCCGCGGCGGCCCGGGCAGTGGCGGCGGCCAGCTGCTCGGTCACCTTGCCGCGCTCGACCGCGCAGGCGTCGCGGGCCGCGGTGGCGGCGTCGAGGGCCTTGGTCCGGGCGGCCAGCTCCGCGGTCAGACGATCGCGTTCGGCCGCGCAGGCCTTGAGGCCGGTGTCGGCCGTGGCGGCGTGGGCGGCGGCGGCGGCCAGCTGCTCGGCCAGCTTGCCGCGCTCGACCGCGCAGGCGTCGCGGGCCGCGGTCACGGTGTCGAGGGCCTTGGTCCGGGCGGTCAGCTCCGCGGTCAGACGATCGCGTTCGGCCGCGCAGGCCTTGAGGCTGGTGTCGACCGCCGCGACGCGGGCAGTGGCGGCGGCCAGCTGCTCGGTCAGCTTGCCGCGCTCGACGATGCAGGCGTCGCGGGCCGCGGTCACGGTGTCGAGGGCCTTGGTCCGGGCGGCCAGCTCCGCGGTCAGACGATCGCGCTCGGCCGCGCAGGCCTTGAGGCTGGTGTCGACCGCCGCGACGCGGGCAGTGGCGGCGGCCAGCTGCTCGGCCAGCTTGCCGCGCTCGACCGCGCAGGCGTCGCGGGCCGCGGTGGCGGTTTCGAGGGCCTTGGTCCGGGCGGCCAGCTCCGCGGTCAAACGATCGCGCTCGGCCGCGCACGCTTTGAGGCTGGTGTCGGCCGCTGCGGCGCGGGCAGTGGCGGCAGCCAGCTGCTCGGTGAGCTTGCCGCGCTCGGCGACGCAGGCCCGGAGATCGGCCGCGGCTTGCTGGGCCCGCTGGGTGAGGGTGGCGTTCTGGCGCGTCAGCTTCGCGGCGGCGGTTTCGCAGGCGCCGAGCGCCTCTTTCGCCGCCGCGAGTTCCTCCAGCTCGTGGGGCCGGGCGTAGAAACGGCGCTGCGCCGCCGCCAGAACCGGATCCTCGGCGGCCAGCGCCAGGCCGGAACAGAAGGTGCCCCCCTCGCCCGAGACCGTGACGAACCCGCGATCGCCCAGGAACAGGACGGTCCCGAAATCCATCTCCACCCGTTCGAGGCTCGCCGCGATACGCTCGGCGGCAAGGATGACCTCGGACCGACCGTCGTCGCGGACCGGCGCCGTCACCAGCCGGAAGGAAGCGGTGGCGCCGAACAGCGCCGCCATGGCGGGCGCGTTCAGGCGGAAGGCGATTTCGTATCGGCCCTGGTCCCGGCTGGTCCTGGCAACGATCCGGAGCGGCTTGAGGATCTCGGCGACCCCGCGCCACTCGGTCTTTGACAGGTCGTAGGCCTCGAGCGCGAGGTCCGCCTCGGCAGGCTGGCCGTCGAAACCCGTCAGCAGGACGCGGGCGATCACCTCCACGGTCAGGGCGCCTCGGCGATCAGCAGCGACGCGCGGACCGGTCCCAGATTGGCGACTACCAGCAGCTTCGAAATCCCGGCCGGCGCGTCGGCGAAGTCGATCGCGGTGGCGGCGCGCCCGGCGGCGTCGGTCACCACCGTCCCGCTCTCGAAAAAGCGGACATGGTCGACCGCAACCGGGGCGGGCAGGTTGTTCAGCGCGGCGGTGGCGACCGGATCGACGTTGAACTCGACGGTCGCGCCGGCCACCGGCTCGCCCGCGCCATGGGCCGCGGCGATGGTGAGGCTGCGCCGGCGGCCGCCCTGGCTATGAGGCGCCGCGGCGATGGTAAGCGCGATCTGCGGCATGCCCTCGTTCGGCGGCACCGCGACGAAACGGCCCGAAATGGTGCTGTAGACCTCGGTGGTGGCCGAGCTCGAGGTTCGGGCCGGACTGGCCAGCGCGAAGCTGATCGGCATTGTCCGCCGCAGGCTGAAGCCGATCATCTCCGACCGCTGATCGGCGAAAGCGGGCGCCGCATTGGCCGGCGGCTGCCCGCTCTCGGTCGTCCTGGTCTCGACCGCATTGATCTTCAGCGAGAAATCGAGCTGAGGCAGATAATATTGCGGACGCGGCCGGCCATATTCGTCGAACGGCTCGAGCTGGTTGAGCCGATCCTGAGCGTCGCGAATGCCTTGGGCGAGCGCCACCAATATGTCCTCGATGGTGCCGGCGACCAGGCTTCCGGTGGCACTCATCGCCTCACCCTCCCAGGCCGCTGAAACGGTCGCCCATCGAGGCCAGCCGATCGAGCGACAACGCCCGCCGCCGCTCGTCGCGCTGCTCGCCCCGGCGCCGGGCCTTGAGCCGCTCGACCGCCTGCTCGCGGCGCTTGTCGAGGTCCTGGAGCCGATCGGCCGCGGTCCTGGGCCGGTCCGGCTCCTTCTCCTCCTCTTTCTTTTTCTCCGGCCAGAGTTCGCGCGCCTTGTCGCGCAGCGCCGTGAGCTCGTCGACCGAGCCGATCGCCATGCCGAGCCTGCGCTCGCTCGCGGCGCGGAAGCCGAGATCGTCGGGCTTGCGCGCGGCGCGCAGGATGCGGTCGCGCCGTTCCTCCCAGGCGCGCAGCGCGTCGCGGCCGCCGCCGGTCGCGCGCCGGACGCGCTCGGCGCCCGACGAAAGCCCGGCGGTGGCGCCGCGGCCGCGGTCGATCCGGCGCAGCGTCGCGTCGTCGGCGCCGATCTCGCGAAGCTCGCGGCCGATCCGGTCGAGCGACGCATCAAGCCTGCGCACCGTGCCGGCGGCGCGCTCGACTTGACGGACGGCCGGCTCGCCGATGCGCCTGGCGCGGGCCTGCCGCCGCCGCGCTTCGGCGCGCGTCTCGCGCAGCCGATCCTGGCGCTGCTCGAACGATTCGGCCGACCCGCGCGGCCGCTCGGCCGGCGGCGCAGCCTCGCGGCGCCGCTCCGGACCGGACCTGTCGAGGCGTGCGGCAGGCGCCGGAGCGCGCGCGGCCGGGCGGGCGGGTTCGGCGCGCGCACGGACCGGCGGCTCGGCCGGGCCGGGCACGGCACGGACCGATGCTTCGCGGCGCGCGGCGCGGCGCTCGTCCGGATCGTCCTTCTCGCGGTGGGCGACCGAGCGCAGGGGCTCGTCGGGGCGGGGCGGCGTGCGCTCGGGAGGATCCGCCCTGCGCCGGGCCTCCCGGCGAGGCTCGGGCTCGCGCCGCACGCGTTCGGCGGGTTGATCGCCGCGGGCGGCGGGCGCGGCGCGGGGGGCGGGTTCGCGAACGCGGGCGATGCGCTCGTCGAGCGAGCGTTCGGCGGCGGTGCGCGGCAGCCGCCGCGACGGCTCGGGGGGCGGATCGCCGTCCGGGCGTTCGGAAGGGGGCACCCAGATCGGCGCCCGCTCGGGATCGTGCGCGGCCCGGTCCTGACGCAGACGGTCCTCGCGCGCGCGGGCGAGGCGCTGGTCGAGCACCTGCTCGGCCGCGGCCGCCTCGAGCGCCTGACGGCGGGCGAAGGCGAGCGCTTCGGCACGCCGCCGCTCGCGCTGCTCGGACCAGTCGTGCGGGCGGGTGGCGCGGTCGCGGGCGATCCGGCGCTCGAGCGCCTGCTCGCGCGCGGCCGCCTCGGCGGTGCGCGCGCGGGCCCCCGCGAGCGCGTCGGCCGCCTGCTGCTCGCGCAGCGCGTGCCAATCGTCGCCGGGCCCGGGCGCCCGGCCGGCCCAGCGTTCGGCGAGCAGGTCGCGGCGCGCCCGCTCGATGCGCTCGTCCAGCGCCCGCGCCTGCGCCTCGGCCTCCTGCCGCTCGGCGCGGGCGTCGCTCGCGGCCTCGACCCGCTGGCGCTCGCGCGCTTGCGGCCATTGGTCGAGACTGGCCGCGGCATCGCGGCGGCGGGATTCGAGGATGCGCTGGATCGCGGCCGAGCGGTTCTCGTCGCGGGTTTGCGCCCAGCGCGAGTCGCGCCTCTGGCGCTCGCCGAGCGGCTCGACCGGAAAGCGCACCGTGTCGTGGCCGGCGAACGCGCCCGGCGAGCGCTGCGCGATCTCCTCCATCCTTCGCATGAGCAGGTCGCGTTCCGCGAGCAGCCGCTCGAGCTCGGGATTGACCGCCGCGGCCGCCAGCAAAGCCGCCGCCGGATCCGGCGCGGGGTCCTGGGGCGGCAGCGCCATCTCAGGCCGGCCCGCCGCCGGCGCGGCCGCGCGCCGCCATCGCCGCGATGCGCGCCTCGAGCGGCGCCGGCGCGGGAATCGAGACGAGCTTGCTGCGCAGCCGCGCGCTGCTCTCGCTCGCATATTGGTACCGACACGAATAGGTGCCGGTGATCGTGCTCACCCGCACGCCTACCCCGCCGTGGCCGAGGTTGAGCGCGACCTTCACCCGGGGCTTGAGCGGATCGGTGCGCGCCACCTCCTCGGACGTGCTGACCGCCATGCGCAGCTCGAGAACGGCCTCTGTGAAGCGATAGAAAGTCGGGCTCAATCCCAGCTCGAGCAGATTGAATCCTCGTCCGCTCGGGCCGGTGAAAGCGGGCGCGGGCGCGGCGCCTTCGCGCGGCTGCTCGCCCGGCGGCGCGAACGCCGCCGGATCGAGCCCGCCCATCGCCCGGGCGATGCGCAGCGAGACATAGTCGAGCCGGCGCTGGGCTTCGGCGATGCCGGTGCCGAACGCATGCATCATCGGCTCGATCGCCGGCGCCAAGGCGGGGAGACGCATCACGCGTTCAGGCGGTGCCCGCCACCGTGGTCAGCAGCGAGAGCTCGGCTGCCCGGCGTGCCTGGTCGCCAGCCATCATCGCCCGGATTCGCTCCTCGAGAACCGCCGGCGCCGGCAGCGGGGTCAGCTTGGTGCGCAGCAGGCTGCTGCCCTCGGCCGTGTAGGAATAGCGGTTCGAATAGGTCGCGTTGACCTGAGAGGTCGTGGTTTGCGTCTGGGCCGACCCGCGGCCCCTGCCGAACGGCGTGAAGCGGAAGCCGATGCTCGCCGCCCGGGCAGTGCCCGTGTCGGAAGTGCTCACCGTCGACGAATTCTCCTGGGTGATCGAGATGGCGATCTTCACTTCGATGATCGTGTCGACGAACTGGTAGAAAGTCGGCGTGAACCCGAGTTCCAGCAGCGAGAGCCGCGTCGGGAACTGAATCTGATTCTCGAAGATGTTGGCAACACTGGTCTTGTTGGCCTCCTGCAGAGTCTTGAGATCCTTCAGGCGTTCGGTGAGATTTGCGATGGTGGCCTTCACGGTCGCAGCCGCGAGCTTTCCCTGCAGGAAGGCTATGCGGTCCCTTATGGTCTTCGCGTTCGCCTGGTAGGCGGCGATGTTGGTCGCGTTGAGCGTGTCCGTGCCGGCAGCGTTCTGGGTGCCGCTGATAGTCGCAGTTTCGATCGTCGTCGCGCCTGGGTCCGTGTATGTCTTGTAACTGAGTTTTTCGGCTGCGATCATCGCCTGAGCGGGCGGATTGCCCGTACCTTGTGTGACCATGGCCTCCGCGACCGTCATATATTCGTGGCCGAAGAACACCCGGCTATCGGTGAAGGACGCTTTTCCCTGGTCGTCGTAGACTGTGCTGAGGCCGCCCATCATCTCGGCGACCTCGATCGAGGCACGGTCGAGCTCGATCTGCGACTTGGCGATCGAGCTCGCCATCGAATAGATCATCTCCCCCATCGGGACGTTGAGCAGGTCTTGACCGATTGCCATCGTGCGTTCCTTCCTCAGCTGTTGGCGTCATCATCCGCCGCGGGTGGCGTGTGCGTGGACTGATATTCGCGGCGCAATATCTCCTCGAGTATTGGCGGGGCGGGCAGCGAAACGAGCCGCGCGGCGACCGAGCTCGCGCCCTCTGCGCTCATCGAGAATTTGCGCGAATAGGAGGCCTCGATGCTGGCCGCCACGCAGTAGATCTTGGCTTCGAGCTTGCCGCCGATCGAGAATTCGGTCGACTCGGTCATCGAGAAAGCGAGCTTGGCCTCCACATTGGCCTCGGTGAAATGATAGAAAGCCGGGGTGAAGCCGAGGCCGAGCAAGGTGTAGGTGTTCGCGCCGATCTCGACCTCGGTCCGCGCCATCTCCTTGGCGATGCGCACGCCATTATGGTCCATCGCATATTGGGCGTTGGCGATGGCGATGCCGAGCTGCTCGACGATCGAGGGCAGCGGCGCGTTGGTGAGCATCGTCGTCAGCGACGCGGCCACCTTGGTGCCGTCTGCCATCGCCTAGTCCTCCAGATAGTCTTTGATGAACTGCAGGAATTCGGGCGGCGCCGGGATGCTGACCAGCTCGGCGGCGATCGACATGTTGCCCGCCATCGACACGTCGAACATCCGCGCGAACCGCGCGTCGACCGACCCGGCGATCGCGACGGCGCGCTTGATCTCGGTTTCGCTGAACGCGGCGGCGGCGGTGTTGCTCGAGACGGCCTGGTCGAAGGTCAAGTCCGACGCGCTCGAGCTGTTCAGGCTTGACGACTCGCTGGCATAGACGGTGACATTGGCGATCTTGGTCGTGCCGTCTTCCTTGTTGGTCAGATAGACCAGCTCGCCGATATCGGAGGCTTCAATCTGCCCGCTATCGTGCAATTCGGTGGCGACCTGCGAGGCGGAAGTCAGCGTCCCCGCGACCCCGCTTACCGTACCCAGCGCGGAATAGGCCCCGGCATCGGCCCAGCCGTTGCCGGAACCGGCTGAAGGGGTGATCGCGGAACTCAGCGTCCCCGTCTCCTCGCAAACAAAGACGAAATAGGGGGTGAGGGCGGGGGTGAGGGTGATCGTGACGTTGCGTGCGTCCTGATCGGGAATATTGTCGGCCGCCTCGATCTCTCCGACACCTTCGACGGTAATCGTCGCGGGGACCCCGTTGGCCCTGAGCACTGCTGCGACCGCCTGCGCGCGCAGCAGCGACAGGCGCTTGTTATAGGCCTTTGGCCCAACCCCATCGGTATGGCCGACCAGCTCCACCTTGGTCACTCCCGCCGCCGCGATGATGTGGGCGAGCGCACGCAGGCGCGCGGCATAATCCTGGCCGGCGACGGTCTTGACGACGTGGGAGCCGGTGTCGAACTTGACCACGCTGAGATCGTTGGGATCATCGATCGGCGAGAGCAAGGCGACGAAGAAGCCCGCTGCATGCGCCGCCACCCCCTCGGCGAGCGCCTTGGCCGTCGGCGCCGGCGTGCCGGGATAGGCGCTTGCCGCGGACTCGATGGCAAAGGTCTCGCCCTGCGCCGATCCTCCGGTGAAGCGCAGAACCGCCCAGTGCTTGCCGGCGGGCGGAACCACGAACAAAGCGGCGCTCGCATCATATCGTGCCAGGCCCGAGGCGCTGAACTGAGCGGCATTGGTCACTGCGGATCGCTCGGCCACCACGAAATGCTCGGATTGCGCGCTGTTCTCGGCTGAATAGGAATCGATTTTCTGCATCGCGTTGCCGGACTGCGCGGCCTCGATCTTCTGGCTGGCCGACAGGTGGATGGTCTGGCTGGCGCTGGTTGTCGCCTTCGAACCGGACATGACCTTCGTCGTGGAATCCTGGGACTTGCCGGCCTCGACATGGATGCTGACGTCGATCTCCTGGCGGACGCGGATCGACATGCTGACCGAGGCGCTGATCGTCGCCGAGCGGAAATGATAGAAAGCCGGCGACAGGCCGAGCGAGAGCAGCGACTTGCCCGCCAGCGCATCGATCTTCTCGGTGAACTGGCCGAGCAGCCCGATCGTATTGTCGTCGAGGGCGCGCTGCGCCTCGGCGACGCCCTTCGCCATCGCGCCGATATAGGAAGCGAGGTCGACCTGGCCCAACACATCGCCCGGCCTCAAGTGCGACAAAAGCTCCATCCTGCTTCCCTCCTGAAACCGCCGCGTCCTACATCGCCGGGGCGCCGACCCCCTGCGGCAGCTCGACCGCGATCGCCGGGTCGACGAGGTCCTTGCGGACGACGAAATAACGATGCTGATGCTGGGCCGAGCGGAGCCGGGCGTCGCCCACGCTGAGGCCCCGCCTCAGCCAGCCGAGCAGCGCTTCCGACAGCGGCAGCGTGCCTTTGCCGCCAGTCTCGATGGCGAGCGCCAGCAGGTCTTTCGCTTCCTCGACGTCGCCCATCTGCAGGCGCGCGACGGCGAGCCGCTCGAGATTGGCGCCGCGCTGCCGGTTGACCAGCGGATCGTCGATATCGATGGTGGCGAAATGGTCCTCGGCGCGGATGCAATAGTCGGCGACCGTCTCGTGCGCGCCGGAAAGCTCGAGGCTTTCCATGATGCACTGGGTGCAGTGGTGGAAGAAGAGCTCGCTGTCCTGGCACGAAATGGCGAGCCGGAGCGCCTCGCGATAATGGCGGAGCGCTTCGCCGTGCCTGCCCTGAAGCGCATACAGCTTTCCCTGTTCCGCGACTCCGAGGCACAACACCTCGCTGGATGGAGCCATTTCAGCCCTCCATTAGTCCTGCCTGCAGTTGATATCCGCTCGCGGTCACTTCAGCTAAGATACTGAAACGACTCGCAAATAGTTATCCTAAATGTCTTGCAGTTGAATCGCGATCCGTCAATCATTTCATTTCGCGACACTGCATTTCCGACATTCGAAAATCGCGGATTGATCGATCCTGATCGCATAAGGCCTTGTTATTCAGCAGTATGATACGTGAACGACCAATTCGAGCCGGTGAAAAAAAAGTTGGTTTTCGAACGGTCGGGATTGATCCGCGAGTTCCGAAGCCGCCCTTCAAACATCCGCGAAGTCAGGCGCGCCCGCCGGTATGGTCGAGCATTTCGAATTGAAGAGCAGGCGGGTGCGGGTGCTGTCGTGCGAGGGAGCGGTGATCTCCATCACCAAGTTGCGCGAGCAGCAGATGCAAATTCGGGCTTTGAACGGCCGCCGCTGCGCGCTGCTGACCTTCGGCCTCGTCTACCACACGCCGCCCGAGCTGCTCGCCAGGGTGCCGCAAGAGCTGGAGCGGATCGTCGACCAGCAGCCGCTCGCCACCTTCGACCGCTGCCACGCTATGATGTTGGCGCCTTCGTCGATCGATTTCGAATTGGTCTTCTTCGTCGAGACCGCCGAGGTGGTCGAGTTCATGGCGACCCGCCAGGCCTTGATGCTGGCAATGCTGCGGCGGTTCGACGAGCTGGAGATCGCCTTCGCCTATCCGACCCAGACGACGTTCACCGCCGCGCCGGACGGGACATTGGTGACGCCCTATGCGGCGACGGCATCGAATGCCAAGTGACGGCAGCCGGCAAGGTCGCGGATTCCATTGGGAAGCGCCCAGGGCGCCAAAAGCCGGTCGCGGGCTCAGGCAGCGGTGCGTGCCTTTTCGAAAAGCTTCAACACCGTATTCTGCAGTTGCAGACGGGAAAGGCAGGGCTGAAGGATGAGCTTGCGTGCTTCCGGCGGAATGACGCGCGTATCGTCGAGCTGCAGAAGCCAGATTTTCAGTTTGCCGGCTTCGCGCAGTTTCAGCGCAAGCGCAATTTCGTCATAGCACCACGGGCTGCAGGCATATTGCGCGGACCACAGGGCAATGAAAACGTCCGACCTGTGAATGGCCTCGCGTATCTCCTGCGTGAGATCGCCGCTCGGGTCGAAGTCGGGATCATCCCGCAGAACCTCCACCTGACGGCGGCGGAGCAGGGTCTCGACCAGATCGGCCTCTGCCTCCCTGTCGCGTGGATAGCTGAGGAAAAATCGGATCGGCTCGGGTTCGCGCTGTTCCGCCTCGAAATCCGGCGCGACGAGACGGTCGAGTGCCTCGGAGATCCGGTCCATCGGCACGGGATTGTGGAGCCAAGGCTTGAGCTCGCCAAGCCGAGCAGCGAGCGCATATGTCTGGCGATCAAGCGACAGCGACGCCGCGCCCTTCAAATGTCCGAACGGCAGGATCGGGCGCCTTCGAGCTTCGGCAAGATGCAGCAGCATATTCGCCGAGCCGGAGGGATTTCCCGATGCGGCAATGACCACCTGAGCTTCGTCCATGGCGGACAATTGCGACAGCAGCCATGCATAGCGCTGGGCCTGCCGGTCATCACCAGGCATGGCGGCCTGGACGAATTCCTGGACTTCCAGTTTCAGCGTGCCGGCGAGCTGCCGAACGGCAGCCCGGTTGTCGGGCGTTGCCGGGAAATACATCTGGATTCGAGGGGAGCAACCCGAAGCGCTCACGCCCTTGAGGATTTCGACATCGATCGAACCCTCGTACGGACTGCACAAAACGAGCTCATGCCCCGCTTGCGCGACCTGCGCCCCCAATTCCTGCATGGAAGTTCGCAGCAGGTTCGGATCGGGGCCGGTATCCGGCGGTGAAGCCTCGTAGAGCCCGCCCACGAAAAACAATTTCATCTGTCACTCCTCAAGGCGCCCCTGCCTTACACAGGGCAGCTGGCCACCTTTTGATGGACTGGGGGCGCGCGCGTGAATGCGCCATGTTCGCGCCATCGAAAGGCGGTGAAGCGGACGAAGCGCGATCGATCTGCGCCCCTAGAAACCCACATCTTCCAAACTCAGCAAAGTCGCATTCCCGCCCGAGCTGGTGGTGTCGGTGCTCGTCACCCGCTCGGTGCAGAAGCGCGGCAGATAGTGCGGGCCGCCCGCCTTCGGGCCGGTGCCGCTGAGGCCCTCTCCGCCGAAGGGCTGGGAGCCGACGATGGCGCCGATCATCGAGCGGTTGACGTAGAGATTGCCGACCGTGCCGGCCTCCTCGACCGTCTCGGCGGCGCGGGCGATGCGGCTGTGCAGGCCCATGGTGAGGCCGAAACCGCTCGAATTGACCCGCCTCACCGTCTCCGCGAGCTTGCCGCCCGGCCAGGTGGTGACGTGAAGGAGCGGGCCGAACCATTCCTGCCTGAGGTCCTCGATCGCGTCGATCGCGATCAGGGTCGGGGGGACGAACAGGCCCTCCTCCGGGACCCTGATGGACTTCAGCCAGCGCGATTGCATCGCCGCGCGGTGGGCCATCAGTTTGTCGTATGAGGGCTGGTCGATCACCGGGCCGACGTCGGTGACCGGGTCGGCCGGGTCGCCGACGATCAGGCTGTCCATCGCACCCTTCAGCATCTCCAGCGTGCGTTCGGCGACCTCCTCCTGCAGCACCAGCAGGCGCAGCGCCGAGCAGCGCTGGCCGGCGCTGCGGAAGGCCGAGGTGATGACGTCCTGCACGACCTGCTCGGGGAGCGCGGTCGAATCGACGATCATCGCGTTGATGCCGCCGGTCTCGGCGATCAGCGGGATGATCGGACGGTCGTCGTCGGCGATCAGGGTGCGGGCGATGCGCTTGGCGGTGCCGGTCGATCCGGTGAAGGCGACGCCGGCGATGCGGACGTCCTCCATCAGTTTCTGGCCCATGTCCGGCCGGCCGACCGCCAGCACCAAAGCGTCCTCCGGGACGCCGGCGGAATGGGCGAGGCCGACCGCATAAGCGGCGATCTCCGGCGTCTGCGAAGCCGGCTTGGCGACGACGCTGTTGCCCGCCGCCAGCGCCGCGCTGACCTGGCCCAAGAAAATGGCGAGCGGGAAGTTCCACGGCGCGATGCACACCCAGGCGCCGCGCCCCTCGAGCCGGATGACGTTGCGCTCTCCGGTCGGCCCCGGCAGCTCGACCGGCTGCAAATGCCGGCGCGCCTGGGCCGCGTAATAGCGGCAGAAATCGACCGCCTCGCGGACTTCGGCGAGCGCGTCGGGGATCGTCTTCTTCGCTTCCTGGACCGCGATCCGCATCAGCATGTCGCGGTCGCGCTCCATCAGATCGGCGAGCCGCTCGAGGATGCGGGCGCGCTCCTCGACCGGACGCGCCGACCAGTCGGCGAAGCCGGCGAGCGCGCGGCTCACCGCATCCTCGGCGGTGGGGCCGATCGCGGTGCGGAAGTTGAGCGGCGGCGCCACCGCCCCGGCGACACGCTCGAGCTCGGGCCGGTCGTTGAGGTCGATGCCGGCGCTGTTCGCGCGCTCCGGCATGAACAGATCGGGCGGCAGCGGGATGGACGGGTGGCGGGTGCCGCCGACCGCTGCGATCTTGGCGACCGGATCGGCGAGGATCTGATCGTCGCTCAAAGTCTCGTCGGCGAGCTGGTGGACGAAGGAGGAATTGGCGCCATTCTCGAGCAGACGGCGGACCAGATAAGCGAGCAGGTCGCGATGGCCGCCGACCGGCGCGTAGATGCGGGTATGATAGCCCTGCTCGCGGACCAAAGGCTCGTACAATCCCTCGCCCATGCCGTGCAGCCGCTGGAACTCGAAGTCGCGGCTCATCCCGGCCCATTCGAGCAAAGTGGCGACGGTCAGCGCATTATGGGTGGCGAAGGCCGGATAGATGTGCGTCGCCTCCAGCATGTCGCGCGCGCAGGCGAGATAGGAGACGTCGGTCGCCGCCTTGCGGGTGAACAAAGGATAATCGGGCAGGCCCTGCTCCTGGGTGCGCTTGATCTCGGTGTCCCAATAGGCGCCCTTGACCAGCCGCACCCCGATCCGCCGCCTGGTCCGCTGCCCGAGCGCGTCGGCCCAGGCGACGCTCGGCCGCGCCCTTTTGCCATAGGCCTGGACCGCCATGCCGAGCCCGTCCCAGCCCTTCAGCGCCGGCAGGCCGGCGACCGCCTCGATGATGTCGAGGCTCATCTCGAGCCGCTCGCTCTCCTCGGCGTCGATCGTCATCGATATGCCGAGCTTCGCGGCGAGGCCGGCCAGCGCCTCGACCTTTTCGGTCAGCGACGGCACGCAGCGCGGATATTGCGCGACCTCGTAGCGCGGATGCAGAGCGGACAGCTTGACCGAGATCGAATGCCCCTCCCCCGCCGCCTTGCCGACCGCCCGGATCGCTTCCTCATAAGCGGTGAAATAGCGGTCGGCGTCGGGGAAGGTACGCGCCGCCTCGCCGAGCATGTCGAAGCTGGCGGTGAAGCCCGAATGCTCGCGCTTGCGCATCCGCTCGATCGCTTCGCCGATATTGCGGCCCATGACGAAGATCTCGCCCATCATCCGCATCGCGGCGCCGACCGCCTGACGGACGAACGGCTCGCCGACGCGGCCGATCAGCCGCTTCAAGGCGCTCGCCTCCTCGCTCTCGCTGACCAGGGCCCGGCCGATCACCAGCCCCCAGGTGGCGCTGTTGACCAGGGGCGAATGCGAGCGGCCCTTGTGCGAACGCCAGTCGCCCTCGCCGAGCTTGTCGGCGATCAGGCTGTCGGCCGTCTCGGGGTCGGGCACGCGCAGGAACGCCTCGGCCAGCGACAGCAAGGCGACGCCCTCCTGGGTGTTCAGGCGATATTCCTGCAGGAACTGGTTGACCCAGCCGCGCGACTGGCCGGCGCGCAGCTCGGCGAGCATTTCACGCGCGCGTCGCTCGACCCGGGCGCGCGAATCGCCGTCGAGCGCGGCGTCGGCGAGCAACGGCGCCAGCACATCGGGCTCGGCGGCGCGGTGCAGGCGCCTGATCCCGGCACGCGCGGTTGCCGTAGCGTCCGCCATGGCCACTTCCTCACGGGGCTTGAGTCTCATCGGCGAGCCTCTAGACGGCCTCCATGCCCATCGCCAGCACAGAAGAGATCAAGGCCCGGGTCGGCGAGGAGATCGGCGTCTCCGACTGGATCCCGATCGACCAGGCGGCGATCGACACCTTCGCCAACGTCACAGACGATCATCAGTTCATCCATGTCGACCCCGAGGCGGCGGCGAACACGCCGTTCGGCGGCACCGTCGCCCACGGCTTCCTCACTCTGTCGCTGCTGAGCCGGATGGCCGCCGACGCGATGCTGCGGCCGGAGAGCATCCGGATGGGGGTCAATTACGGCTTCGACAAGGTGCGGTTCATGGCGCCGGTCCGTTCCGGCAAGCGCGTCCGCGGCCGATTCCGGCTCGACCGGTTCGAGGAGAAGAGGCCGGGCCAGTGGCAGTTCGTCCACAACGTCACCGTCGAGATCGAGGGCGAGGACAAGCCCGCTCTGGTTGCCGACTGGATCGGGATGATGTTCGTATGATTCCTCCCCACCGCTTCGCGGCAGGGAGGAACAGATAGAAAGGACCCACCATGCCCACGCGCGAAGCCGTCATCGTCTCCACCGCCCGCACGCCGATCGGCCGGGCCTATAAGGGCGCGTTCAACGCGACGCCTTCGCCGACGCTCGCCAGCCACGCGATCAGGGCGGCGGTCGAGCGGGCGCGGATCGACCCGGGCGAGGTCGACGACGTGATCATCGGCGCCGCGCTGCAGCAGGGCGTGCAGGCGACGATCGGCCGCACCGCGGCTTTGCGATCGGGCCTGCCGGTCACCGTCGCGGGCATGTCGATCGACCGCCAGTGCGCGTCCGGCCTGATGGCGATCGCCACCGCCGCCAAGCAGATCATCGTCGACCGGATGGACGTGATGGTCGCCGGCGGCGTCGAATCGATCAGCCTGGTGCAGACGCCGGAGATCCGGCTCGGGCCCGACCCCGAGCTGCTGGCGATGCACAAGAACGTCTACATGCCGATGATCGGCACCGCCGAGGTGGTCGGCAAGCGCTACGGCGTCGGCCGCGAGCGGCAGGACGAATATGCGCTGCGCTCGCAGCAGCGCACCGCCGCCGCCCAGGCCGCCGGCCGGTTCGACGACGAGATCGTGCCGGTGAACGCGACCATGGCGGTCAAGAACAAGGAGAGCGGCGAGATCTCGATGCGCGAGGTGACGATCGACAAGGACGAGGGCAATCGTCCCGACACGACGATCGAGGGCCTGAAAGCGCTGCAGCCGGTGATGGGTCCCGACGCGATGATCACCGCCGGCAATGCCAGCCAGCTCTCCGACGGCGCCTCGGTCTGCGTGCTGATGGAAGCGGGCCTCGCCGCCGAGCGCGGCCTCGAGCCGCTCGGCCGCTATCTCGGCATGGCGGTGGCCGGCACCGAGCCCGACGAAATGGGGATCGGCCCGGTGTTCGCCGTGCCGAAGCTATTGAAGCGCTTCGACCTCGAGGTCGACGATATCGGCCTGTGGGAGCTGAACGAGGCCTTCGCCGTCCAGGTCCTCTATTGCCAGGACCAGCTCGGCATCCCCGACGACCGATTGAACGTCGACGGCGGCGCGATCTCGATCGGCCATCCCTACGGCATGTCGGGCGCGCGCCTGACCGGCCATGCGCTGATCGAAGGCCGGCGCCGCGGCGTCCAATATGTCGTCGTGACGATGTGCGTCGGCGGGGGCATGGGCGCGGCCGGGCTGTTCGAAGTGCTTTGAACTCTACTCCTGCTGCCCGCCCGCATCGCCGCCGCCCGAGCCATTACCGGCGACCGGGCCGATCGGGGGCGGGTCGGCCAGCTGGAAGTCCGGTTCGTCTTCCGAAACGATCCGGCAGGTTTCTTCGTCGGCGCCGCCGCCGAGCGGGAACCACCAGATCTGGATCACCGAATCCATCTGGTTGTCGGGAGCGTTGCCGCCATAATATTGCCAGTAGCTATTGGCGGCGATGGGAATGGTCATCGCGTTCGGATTGTTGTTCATCGCGTAGCTCCAGCCGCTCCCGAAGGAGCCGACCGTGCCGCCCTGATTCTGGAACCACGTTCCCGCCGTGTAGATCTGACCATAAGCGTAGGACATCTGGCTGTTGTCGCTGGGATACAGCACCTGGGCGACGGCGAAGCCGTCCGTATTCGCATATACCCCGGTGTTGGGGACCGACGTGCCCTGCGCCAGCAGCGTGCCCGATCCTATCATCCGACTGTCCCTTCTCTCGTCTACACCGGCGCCGGCGACGGAATTGCGAAGCCGTACCGGACCGATTTCGGAAACAGCAAACATAACCTGCAAGCGGTCGGGCACATAGAAACGATTAATCCAAAGCCGAGCTATTCCTCGCTGCTTACTTGGAGGTCGTTGCCACGCAAGTCCTGAGTTCTCGGCCGGGATTCAAGCTGATCCATCCCCTCTTTGTCCGCTTACTTGCCGGGTTGCCGTGAAACGTTTGATCCGATTTGCTCGGAAAATCCGCCGAATCTCAATCGTCGCCCGACAGGCGGTCCTATGGTAACCGGCGTCGCAAGAGCGATTCTCCGCTCCAGACGCCGCGCCGGCGAGACTGAGGCCGCGGAAAGGGGATATGCGGGCCGACCACGCACTGACCTTCCGGCGCCGCGCGGCCGGATTTGCCGTGGCGACGACGGCGTCGGCGGCGGCATGGGCGCGGCGGGACTGTTTGAAGCCCTTTTGCGGGCCCGGGCGCTGACCGCCGTCCTGCCCGGTCCCTGCGACGCCGCGGCTCCGGCCGCGCGGCGCGACGGCGTCGAAGCGAAGCATCCGCGGCTGGTGCTGGCCGCCTGCATCCTCGCCTCCAGCCTCGCCTTCATCGACGGGTCGGTGCTCAACGTCGCCTTGCCGGCGATCGCTCACAGCTACCGGGCCGCCACCGCCGAGGTGCAGTGGGTGATCAACGCCTTCCTGCTGCCGCTCTCGGCGCTGCTGCTGATCGGCGGCGCCGCCGGCGACCTTTACGGCCGGCGGCGGCTGCTGATCGGCGGCATCGTTTTGTTCACCGCCGCCTCCTTGCTGTGCGCGGCGGCGCCGGACCTCGACCTGTTCCTCGCCGGGCGCGCGCTGCAGGGCGTGGGCGCGGCGATGCTGCTGCCCAACAGCCTCGCCATCCTCGGCGACGCCTTTGCGGGCGAGAAACGCGGCCGCGCGGTCGGCAGCTGGGCCGCGGCCGGGGCGATGGCGGGGGCGGCTGCGCCTTTGCTCGGCGGCTGGCTGGTCGACGGCGCCGGCTGGCCGGCCATCTTCCTTTTGAACGTGCCGATCGCGCTGGCCGCGATCGGCCTGGCGCTGCGCGCGGTGCCGGAGAGCGCCGATCCGGCGCGGGCGGCGCCGGACTGGCTCGGCGCGCTGCTCGCCACTTTCGGCCTCGGCGCGCTGACCTGGGGCCTCACTTTGTGGTCCGCGGGCGATCGGCCCGATCCGACCGCTCTGGCCTCGATCGGCGCCGGGGCGCTGCTGTGCGTCCTCTTCCTGATCGTCGAGCGCCGTCTCGACGCGCGGGCGATGGTGCCGCTCGGCCTGTTCGGATCGCGCGCCTTCATCGGGCTGACCCTCGTCACCTTCCTGCTCTACGGCGCATTGGGCGGGCTGTTCGTGCTGCTGCCTTTCCTGCTGATCGAGGCGGCGGGCTATGGCGCGATGGCGGCCGGCGCGGCGCTGCTGCCGCTGCCGATCATCATCGCTCTGGGTTCGCCGCTCATGGGCCGGCTCGCCGCCCGCATCGGCCCGCGGGCGCCGCTCAGCATCGGGCCGCTGCTGGTCGCCGGCGGCTTCCTCCTGTTCCTGCGGATCGGCGGCGAAGGCGAGTATTGGCGCGACGTTCTGCCCGCCATCGTCCTCATCTCGCTCGGCATGGCGATCGCGGTGGCGCCGCTGACGACGGCGGTGCTGGCCTCGGTCGACGCGCGCCACATCGGCACCGCCTCGGGGCTGAACAGCGCCGTCTCGCGCGCCGGCGGGCTGATCGTGACCGCGCTGATCGGGCTGGTGCTCGCCCGGCAGGGTGAAAAGCTGGTCGAGGGGTTTCACGGCGCCGCGGTCGCCGGCGCGGCGCTGGCGATCGCGGCGGCGCTGACCGCGCTGGCGACGCTGGGAAAGACGGTTCGCCCCGACGGCGCGCAGGCGTCTCGCTAAAGCCCGTAAAGTCCGCTGCCGGCGAGGTTGCGGGCGATCGTCGCCTTGCCCGTCGCGTTGCCCGCCCACTGCGCTTCGCTGTAATCGCCGATCATGTTGGCCTGCGCCTCGAGCATCGCCTCGGCGAACCTGGTCTTGCCCTTTTCATATTTGTACATGTCGTTCGGCTTGCAATCGGCCTGGAAGAACTCGGCGCCATAGCGTGCGAAGAAGGCCGGCATGCCGAGCGTCTGATACTGCCAGACATGGGTCATCTCGTGCATGTAGCTCTTCCGGTTCTTGCCGGGGGCGGAGAAATCCGGGCAGTAATCGCGCTTGAAATAGATGGTCGAGCCGACCGTGATCGCCGGATTGCCCTTGGCGAACGCCATGTGGGCGAAGGCACTGTTGCCGGGGCCGTCGGACAGCCTGACCCGGTCGTATTTGATCTTGTCGCCGAATGCGGCGCGGGCGAGCGCGACCTCGCCCGCCGTCAGCTTCCGTTGCGAGCCCATATCCCGTCTCCTTCAAGCCCGCGCAGCATAGTGGAGAGATGGGTGAATCGGAATTCCGATCTTCAGCGTTTCGGTTTAGGGCGGGAGCCACGCGCCCGTAGCTCAGTTGGACAGAGCACGAGCCTTCTAAGCTTGGGGTCGCAGGTTCGAATCCTGCCGGGCGCGCCCGTTTTCCGCCGTTTATGGAGATCCTGTGCCAGCCAGAAAGGCGTCCGCGTTGCTCCTAGCAATCACCCAACAATCACGAGACGCGGTTTCGCGATGTCGCGTGGAATGCCCGGAGGGGGGAAGTCCCACACTACGGCAGGCGGCGGCCCTGTTCGCCGCGGCAAGCTTGTGCCCGTTTACTCCCAGTCGCACGCCCCTTGCCTGGGCAGCGGCCAAGGCAGCCTTGGTGCGCTCAGAGATCAACGTTCGTTCATGGTCAGCGAAAGGCTGGTAGTTGGCGCGAAGGTCGGCGTCCACGCCCATTGCGCCGTCCTCCAGATGGCCGAGGTCTCGGTGCCCGGTGACCTATTTCGCCGCATCCTCAACTTGATTTCACGTACGAGAACCCGAACTATGCCAACGCTTAGGAGCATCCGCACCAGGCGAGCGACAGACAAAGTGTGCCCGGCATGTCACAAAAAATGGGCAGGATTTTAGGCATCCGAGCCGATAATGGCGACCGACACCACAATTACGGCCTGACAGAGGTCATCACAACGCAGTTTCATCTTCCGGTTGAGACGGAAGCGTGTCATTCTACTGCCAACGGAGGCTTGCGGGCCGCTCAAATGGGAAATGTCGGCTAAGCGATCGTCCCGACAGATTCCAATGGGTGAATAGGGGGTGATGATGCCTGACCTTGATGTTCAGAACGCGGGCGACTCGTACCCGCCGACCCTGAGCGACTCCAGCATCACCGCGGGCCAGACCGTCACGCTCACCTACCGTCTCAGCAACTGGGGACCCGACGGCGCCCCGTCCTCGACCACGGGCATCTACCGCTCGACTAACAGCACCATATCCACCAGCGATACGCCGATAGGCACCGACCCGAACGCGTCCCTATCCGCCAATACCGGCCGAACCGAGACCTTCACCATCAACACTACCGGGTGGGCTGCCGGCACCTATTACATCGGCGCGGTGGCGGACTGGGCCGACGCCATCACCGAGGCCAACGAGGACAACAACGCCTCAAGCGGCGTCTTGCTGACCGTGACCGCGTCTGTGCAGCTTCCCGACCTTGACGTTCAGAACGCGGGCGACTCGTACCCGCCGACCCTGAGCGACTCCAGCATCACCGCGGGCCAGACCGTCACGCTCACCTACCGTCTCAGCAACTGGGGACCCGACGGCGCCCCGTCCTCGACCACGGGCATCTACCGCTCGACTAACAGCACCATATCCACCAGCGATACGCCGATAGGCACCGACCCGAACGCGTCCCTATCCGCCAATACCGGCCGAACCGAGACCTTCACCATCAACACTACCGGGTGGGCTGCCGGCACCTATTACATCGGCGCGGTGGCGGACTGGGCCGACGCCATCACCGAGGCCAACGAGGACAACAACGCCTCAAGCGGCGTCTTGCTGACCGTGACCGCGCCTGTGCAGCTTCCCGACCTTGACGTTCAGAACGCGGGCGGCTCGTTCCCGCCGACCCTGAGCGACTCCAGCGTCACCGCTGGCCAGACCGTCACGCTCACCTACCGTCTCAGCAACTGGGGACCCGGCGGCGCCCCGTCCTCGACCACGGGCATCTACCGCTCGACTAACAGCACCATATCCACCAGCGATACGCCGATAGGCACCGACCCGAACGCGTCCCTATCCGCCAATACCGGCCGAACCGAGACCTTCACCATCAACACTACCGGGTGGGCTGCCGGCACCTATTACATCGGCGCGGTGGCGGACTGGGCCGACGCCATCACCGAGGCCAACGAGGACAACAACGCCTCAAGCGGCGTCTTGCTGACCGTGACCACGCGGCCCACCGACGCTGTGGCCCCGATCATCTCGAGCCTGTCGCCTGCGGACAATTCGACCGGAGTGGCGGTAGGCGCGAACGTGGTGCTGACTTTCAACGAGGCGGTGCGGGCCGGCACGGGCAACGTCGTCATCTACAACGCGAACGGCACCGTGTTCCGGACGATCGCGGTGACGGACACCACGCAGGTGACCTTCTCGGGTTCGACGATGACGATCAACCCCGCAGTCAACTTGGCGGCGGGCGCGGGATACTATGTGAAGATGGCTTCGGGCGTGGTGCGCGACACCGCCGGGAACAGTTTCACCGGGATCACCAACACGACCCAGTTCAACTTCACCACGGCAAGTGCGACGACGACGGATGCGGGCAACACGCTGGGGACGGCAACAGCGCTGACAGTTGGCGGCACAGTCACGCAGTCGGTCGGCATCAGCCCTGACACGAACGACTACTTCCGCTTTACGGCAACGGCAAATGGCCGGGTGACTGCGAACCTGACCGGTCTGTCAGCCGACCTCGATCTGCGGGCGCTGAGCAACGGCGCGCAGATCGATACGAGCGAGGCTGGTGGACTTGCTCGCGAGTTCGTGAGCTTCGACGTGATCGCTGGACAGACCTATTTTCTTCACGTTTATCCCTACCAGGCTGTGTCATCGAATTATGGCTTGAAGACGAGTTTCTCGTCGGCGACATCGCCACAGATCGCATCCACGTTTCGTATGCCGTTTACGAACCTGCAACTGACCCAAGAATATGGCGTTCCTGGCGAATTAAGTCATCTTCCCACCTACAAACACTTGGGCGAAGACTACGGTGGTGCAGCTGGAAGCTCTATTCTGGCTGCGGCAAACGGAAAAGTAGTTGCCATAGTAGACACATCACCTACTACGGGCTTTGGAAACTATGTGATTATTGAGCATACTGTGCCGGGCCAGGGAAAGATTTACACGCTCTACGGACACCTGTCATACGTCAATGCCAGACACGGTGATACTGTTTCAATTGGCGAACAAATTGGGATAATTGGCGAAACCGGGGCTGCCAATGGGGTCCATCTGCACTTCGAGATCAGTAACGTGAACAAGTTCATCGGCGGACTCAACGGCACTACCATGCTCAGCGGCGGGTATGACAGCCCAACTCAGTGGCCGACGTCAACTCAATACACTGTTGATCCGTCTGACTTTATAAATGGAGTCATATTCGGGACTGCAGCTGCCAACACGCTTGCAGGAAACGGAGCAAACAATTTTCTGTATGGTGGGCTTGGCAGCGATGTCTTAGCTGGCGGCGCTGGCAATGATCGCTTTGTCTTCACAACCGCGCTTGGGGCGACAAACGTAGACACTATCTCCGACTTTTCGCCCGCCGACGACACGTTTTGGCTGAGTTGCGCAATCTTCACTGCTGCGGGGCCGCTTGGGCGACTTTCTGCTGCGGCCTTTAAAGTAGGAACTGGTGCTGCCGAGGCTGACGATCGGATCATTTACAATCCATCCTCAGGCGCGCTCATATACGACAGCAATGGTAATGCAGCTGGTGGCGCAGTGCAGTTCGCAACACTTGACACCGGGCTTTCCTTGTCTGCTGCAGATTTCTTCGTCATCTGAGCGGTTTGGTACTGAGCGATCGGAGGTTAGTAAACTCGCACTAATTCCCACCGTATGGCGCGATCGCCTCGCATGCCTAGCCCGGTCCGGGCTTCCCGCACCCAAGGCACACGTTGCCTTCGATCAGGAACGGGTGCAACCTCTGCATCTCCTGAGCCCGGGTCAGAGAGTGTGAAAGAAGACGCGGTCATCCAGGCGCGAGAAGCGCTCACTGAACTGCAGCGCCACCTCGAGCTACTTGAGCGAGCGGTAGATCTGGGCGTCGCCGAGAAGCAATGGGGACTGCTTCTCCACTATTCAGATCAAATCTATGAGAAGCTCCGGCAGGCAGTGGAGTCAGGACCCGAAAAAGGTTGGTACGGCCGGCTCACGAAAACCCGCACCAGCGACCCGTTGCTTTGCTACGCGCATCAAGCGCGGAACGTTCAGCACCATGGCTTGTCGAGAGTGACGGAGAAGGGACCAGGCATTGTCCTGTTTACCGATGGTCGTGGCCACTACTCCGGGGGCTCTGGAACCATCATTCGTCTCGTATCCGTGGAGAACCGCGGCAGAACCTATCTGGTGCCCGATCGGCATGGCGATATGGGGTTCAATCCGTCCCTTCTTGACGTAGCGCAAATGCTTGAAATGGCCATGCGCGCTGTAGTCCAGGGAGCAGAGTTCGTGCAGAGGACAGGGCGATTCCGGGCTTAGGCGCTACGACGTTGCTCTTGAAGTCATTTCTAGCAATCACTTAGCAATCACCTGCCATCCAGACAGTCTAATTCCTGCCAAGAGCGACTAAGGATATCCAAACCGTTCATCCCTATGTTCCATCCCCACAAAGAGAGCGGCATCGGGCGCCCGTAGCTCAGTTGGACGGAGCACGAGCCTTCTAAGCTCGGGGTCGCAGGTTCGAATCCTGCCGGGCGCGCCAGCTCCTCTGCCGCGGACGCGAACCTGCTCTCCCTGTTGAACGCCGGCATCCGCCGGCGGGGGGTTCGAATCCTGCCGGGCGCGCCAGCTCCTCTGCCGCGGACGCGAACCTGCTCTGCCTGTTGAAGGCCGGCATCCGTCGGCGGGAGGGTTCGAATCCTGCCGCGCGCGCCAGCTCCTCTGCCGTCCGGCATCGTTCGGATCGCAGCCGCCAGCTGCGTGCGATAACAAATCCTCGACTTGCTTAGTTAGTCCAAGGTCCCGGCAGCGGCTTGCGACAGGTAAATCATAGACCGTCTCAAGAAATGACTTCCCTCTCTTCGGAAACCTATTATCGTTCAGTGGAGGGAAACCGCGGATGTTGGAGAATTCTGCATTCAGTGTCGCTCTTCCATGGGTCGCGATAGCCGCCGGCTTCGCTGTGGTAACGCTCTGGGCGCGGGCCCGCTGGAAGACGCTGAAGGGGGAATTGTCGTTCGAAGACGAAAAGGACCCCTGGTTCGACGGCCATGCCGCCGCCGTCGACCCGGAACGGGTTGCGCGCATCCTGCGGTTCACCCGCAACTGGCTGGCGACGCGGCAGGCGCCGGAAGCGGAAAGCGCGCTTGCCGCCCTCGCCGCTATCCAGGAATCAGGTCCGTCGGCCGCGGCCGTCGAGGCGCTTTTCGTCGAGGCCCTCGCATCTGCCGATACCGCCTCGCTGCTGGTCAGGACAGGCCAGGTCCATAGCTACTTCCTTGTGGTGCCTTGCCGTTACGAGAACGCCGCCACGCTGCGCCGGCACCCCGCCTTCACCAGCGGCTGGTGCGAACACCTCGCGGCACTGCGCAACATGATCGGCAACGGTGCGGACCTTATCGTATTCGCCTTCTTTCTCGATCCGGACGATGGCGAATCGGCGCTCCTCCTGTCGTTCGCCGACCGGACGCGAATGCGCGTCCCGATATCGCTGCTCGATGCTCGAGCCACGCGAACAGAGACAGTGGAGTCGCTCGATATGACAATGGAGTTTCAGCTGGCCGCTTGAGCCGAAGGGGCAGTCGCATGGGGAGCAGCATCGATTTCGGGATCGACCTCGGCACGACCAACTCCGCCATCGCGCGTCAGGCGGGCCTGCGCACCGAGGTGATCGGCGGTGCCGGCGACGTGCTTGTTCCTTCCGTTGTCCATGTCGCGGCCGATGGCGCGGTAAAGGTCGGGCGGGAGGCGGTCGCACGGCGCGCGGCGGATCGCGGGAACATCGCCGCCGAGTTCAAGCGCCTGATGGGGACGTCCGAGCGAATCGCCCTTGGAAACGGGCGCAGCCTGTCGCCCGAGGAGCTTTCGGCCGAAATACTCAAAGCGCTCGTGGCCCGCGCCGAGGCCGCCTGCGGGGTCAGTGTCAGGGCCGCGGTGGTCACCATCCCGGCCATGTTCCAATTGCCCCAGTGCGAGGCGACCCGCCGCGCCGCACAGCTGGCGGGCCTCGTCCATGCACCGTTGCTGCAGGAGCCGATCGCCGCGGCGATCGCCAGCATCGGCTCGGCCGAGGTGCAGGACGGCTATTGGCTCGTCTACGACCTCGGCGGCGGCACTTTCGACGTCTCCCTGCTCCGTTCGCGCGGCGGGCGTCTCCAGGTGCTCGACCATGACGGCGACAATCATCTCGGCGGCAAGGACTTCGACCGCGCGCTGGCACGGCACGTCGCTGAGCGCATCCGCGACGACGGCCGCCTCGGCGGCTTCAGCCGGGGAGACCCCGCCCATGCCGAAACCTTCGCCCGGCTCCGGACCGAGGCCGAACGGGTGCGGATCCTGCTCTCGGAGAGGGAAATGGAGCCGTTCCGCGTCGAACCCGGCAGCGGGGATCCGTTCGAGCTGCCGGTGACTCGCGCCGAGGTCGAGGCGCTGCTGCTGCCCACCCTGTCGCGAACCGTGCGGCTCTGCCGCGAGATACTGGGCCGCAACCGGCTCGAGCCGGCGTCGCTCAGCCGGCTTGTGCTGGTCGGAGGTCCGACGCTGACCCCCTGCCTGAAGAAGGTGCTGTCGGACGAGCTCGGCGTCGACGCGCGCCATCATGTCGATCCGACGCAGGCGGTTGTGACCGGGGCGGCAATCTACGCCGCCACCCAGCGGCTGCCGCCGGAGCGTCGCGACGCGCCGGCGCCGGGCCGGCTCACGGCCGACATCTCCTATGAATCGATGACCAACGACCGGTACCCGATCGTCGCCGGGAAGCTGGTCGGCGAGCGCGCGCCCGGCCACTGGCGGGTCGGGGCCGTGGCGCACGGCGCCGACACCGCGAACCTCGCCGACGTCCGCGACGACGGCGGATTCGTCATCCAGGTCGAACTGGCAGAAAACCGGCTGAACGCGTTCACGCTCATCGCCGAGCGTGACGGCGCGGCGGTGCCGCTGGAGCAGGGTTCGTTCGTCATCGTCCACGGCACCACGGTGGCCAAGCCGCTGCTGTCGCAATCGGTCGGTGTCATGCTCGCCGACAACACGGTGCGCTGGTACCTTCGCAAGGGCAGCGTGCTGCCGATACGGCACACCGTCTCCCACACGACCACCCGATCGCTGAAGCGCGGCCAGTCGGGCCTGGCGGTCCATGTCCCGCTCATTCAGGGCGAAAGCCAGCAGGGCGACCGCAACACCGTGATCGGCGAGATCCAGATCAAGGCGACCGACGTGGCGCGCAATCTCGCGAGCGGCTCGGAAGTCCTCGTCACGCTGAGCGTCGACGAGCATTCCGCGACCAGCGCCGAAGCCTATATCCCGCTGCTCGACCAGACCTTCGGCGAGATCGTCCGCTTCGAGCTCAAGGCGCGAAGCCCCGAGGCGATACGCGACGGGGTCGCGGACCAGCAGCGTCGGCTGGCTGAGCTGGAACGGTTGGCCGAGGATCTCGACCAGACGGAGGACGGCGAGGTCGACGCCAACGTCCGCATGATCGGCGAGCTGCTCGAGGAAGGCGGGGCCGACGAACGCCTGCAGGCCGGCGAGCTGCTGCAGAGGATGACAGGGTTGGTGGATTCGATGGTGTCGCTCGATGTCGAAGCGAACCTGGTCCAGCGGTTCGCGGGCTCGGAATCCCGCAGCTGGTCCATGCTGGAGCCGGGCGAAGTCGAGCCGGAAAGGGAGCTGAACGCGCTCGCCGCCGAATTCCACGCCGCTATCGGGCGCGCCGATTTCGAGCTTGCCGAGACCAAGGTGAAAGCGGTGGAGGACCTCGAGTGGGGCCTCATCCAGCGACAACCCCAATATTGGTTCGATCTGTTCAACTATCTGTGCGGCGAAGTGCTGAACGGGCCGAATGCCGCCGAGGCGCGCATACCGATCGACGCCGGCAAGGCCGCCGCCGCGCGCAACGACCTGTCGGCGCTGGTCGAGGCCTGCCTCGCCTTGATACGACTGCTGCCGGAGCAGCCGGCCGTACCGGCCGCGATCCTTTCCCATGTGGCGTGACCCGAACCCTGGGGATGCGGGCGCAGCCGGCAGCCCCGGCGCCGATACGGCGGCCGCGCGGCATCTTTCTCCCGCGCTGCTGGCCTTTGCCCTGAACCCTTTCCGAATCCTGCGGGTTGCGACCTCAGCGACGACGGCCGAAGCGGCGTTCGGCGCCGAACGGGTTCTCACCCTGGCGCGGGCGGAGATGTCCCCCGACAAGCCGGATCCCCTTCCGTGGCTGCCCACCCCGGGCTTCCCGGAACTCCAGCAGGCGGCGCAATCGATCGAGGAGCCGCTGCTGCGGCTCCGCCACCAATTGCTGTGGTTCGACTTCACGCTTGATCGCTGCGGCCCCGCTCTCGCCGCAGCGCTGCGCGATCGTGATCAGCCGGCGCTCGCCAGCTATCTCACCGTCCCGGCAGTTCCGCCCTTTGCCGACCCTGCCGAACCGGGCGAGGTGGCGCAGGCGGTCAATCAGGCGAACCTGCAGCTGTTCCTCGCCTCGGCGAAGGTCAACGGGCTCTGGCCCGACGAGGCGCGGCTCCCCAGCCCGATCCAGCCGCTCGGCGACAAGGCATGGCAGACATTGGGCGGCCTTCGCGTCTTGCCGCAGGCGCATTTGAACGTCCTCGGCGCCCTGCCGGACGAAAAGGGCGAGCTGGGAGAACTCTGGGCGGACGGGCTGTGGCGCTGGACGGAAATATTGAATGACCCGGCGTTCCGCGCCCTCGTCGAGGCGCATATCCGCGCCCTCGACGACGATTTCGCGCAAATCGCCGATGCCGAAGCGGTCGAAGAGAGCGTCCGTACCCTTCTCGCCGACCTGTGCGCGCAGGAGCTGCGCTACCTGCTCGTCGAAGGCCGCTACGTTCTGGCCGGCGCGCTCGTCGACGCGATCGCGGAGAGCGGGCTCGAACCGCGGGTGCTGACGCCCGCCATGCGCCCGGTCCGGCAGTTCCTCCAGGCCGAGCTGGGCGAGCTCGATCCGCTGCTCGAACGGGAGCAGGAGGATCAGCTCCCGCCGATCACAAGCTATTTGCAGCGCCTGTCGATCATCCGCGAGCGCTGGCTCACCCTCGACAAAGAGGGCGTGCTGGGCCTGAGGGACATTATCGACCGGGCGGTGGAGCGGATCTACGTGAGGCTGCGCCAGTGGCGCAAGCCCGGCCAACAGGTCGCCGCCCTGCTCGACCGGGCGAGCGAGGCCGCGTCCGCGCAGTCGCTGCGGGAGAGGATCGCATCGCTGAAAATACAGCAGCAGGAGATGCGGGAACGCGTCTGCCAGTTCTGCAAGACGCGCGATCCGGATTATGACAAGTCCGTGGTCCTCACCGGCAAGAAGGAGACGGGGCGGGAGCATTCATTCAATTCGACGACCATCTTTTATGAAATCAGGCATTCCCTGATATTGAGATGCGCCCGCTGCGCGACGTTCCATGCCTTCGTCCGAAAAGTGTCGGGATGGCTGGCGACGCTGAGCATGGCGCTGATCGCCCTGATCGCCTGGACAGCCTTCACCACGGTGCCGCCGGCGGCTTCGACCACGTACGACAGTGGCTATCCGCCCCTCGGATCGGACGACCTGAATCTGTACGCTGGCCCCCCGGACATGAACTATTCCGAGCCGACCGAATCCCCGGATTCCGCCGACATCGCCACACCGGTCGCTACCCTCGAAACCACAAGGCCGGCCGAAGACCGCATCCTTCCCCTGACTGTCCCCGAGATTCGTTACTGCCTTGCAGAAGATATCAGGATCAACGCCGCAGATGCCGAAATGGAACGCATCCGGTCCATCGACGGCGACAAATACAATCGGAACGTCGAACCGTTCAACGCGGCGATCGCCGATTATAACAGGTTCTGCGCGTCCTCGCAGTATCAGCAGAGCGACAAGTCGCTGGCGGAGTCGCAGGTGGAAGCTCAGCGGTCGGCACTGGAAGCGGAGGGCCGGGCCCGTGTGCGGTGAACGATCCCGTTCCGAAGCGGCGGACCGGAGCATCGCCGAACAGACAGCGTCGGGAGATTTCGCATGGAAGGCTATTTGATCGTGCTGACGGTGTTCGCGGTCGCGGGCGGCATCTGGCTCGGGGTCGTCGGCATCTTTGCCTTCTGGCGGTGGCTGATCGCCTTCCTGTTGACGCCCGGCGACCACCGGCGGGTGGGCTCCTACAAGGACACCAAGGCCTGCACTGAACTGGAGGGGCAAGGATATGGCGTGACTCCCGACTGGCACACCGACGCCGTCGCGCGTATCAAACAAGCTTAGCTTCCGATGATGCCTGGGCTCGGGGAGCAAGCGCAAATGGCGACGAAAGAGGCTGCCGACACGACTTCGTCGCAGAAGCAGATCTTCATCAGCTATTCGCGCGAGCCCGAGCAGAACGCCGATTTCGTGCGCAATCTCGCCGGCAGGCTTGCCGTCGCCGGCTTTTCCGTTTGGGTGGATGAACAACAACTTCACCCGGGCGACGAATTCGAGCTCGAGATCACCAAGGCCGCCAACCTGTCCGAAGTCGCGATCTTCGTCGCAACGACGCGTTGGGCGAAACGGCCCTGGACCCGGCAGGAAGTCCGCCTGTTCGGCCAGCGGCCCGACGATGTCAGCCTCGTGGTGATCGAGCGAGAGAAAATCGATATCGGCCAATTGGGCCCGTATCTCTCCGGCCTGCATCGCATCACATGGCCGGAGGCGGACGAGGAGCCGGACGCCCGCTTCTGGGAAGTCTATTGCGGCATCGAGCGCAAAGCTCCCGGGCCCCGTGCCACATGGGCGGAGAGGGGCCGCGCGGTCACCGGCGAGGGCCCGCCGCCGGACCGCCCCGAGTCCCCCGTGAGGGCCGGGCCGCGGCCGGACAATTTCGTCCCGCTACCCTGCGACGGCAAACCGGTCGACTGCTTCGTCGGGGACGAATGGACGTTCCTGGTCACCAACCTCGACGAATGGATCGGCATCCGGGGAAGCGAGTTTCGCGCGCCGCTCCCGCGCCTCTCCAACTATATCGCCTGCATGGTCGGCGGCGGCGACAGGCCGCTGGTCGGCTTGTGCGATCCGATGATCGCCCGACTCCAGGACAGGGCATGGGAGTATCAGCCTCTTCCCGCGCCGGCCCTGTCCTTCTGCGTCGGTCCGGACGGCGAATATGCCGGAACGGCGGCGGGGACGATCATCCGGCTCGAGGGCAGCCAGTCGCGATCATTGTGTCAGTTGCGCGATCCCGTGATCGGCCTGGCATCCTATGAGACCGGACTGGTGGCGCTTGGGTCGCAGGGCATGTTCGGCCGTCTTCCGCTCAACCGGGACGGGATGGCCCTGGAATGGCTGGAAAGCGGAAGCGTCGGCCGGCCCGTCGGCTTCTTCCCGATGGCGGAACCCCATCTCATCGGCCTGTTCGGCCAGGACCGGCTCGGGGCCGTCGACCCGGCCATGAAGACGGTGATCGATTGTCCGATCGCCTTCGACCAATGGATCAGCCGGGTCGAGTTCCTCGGACCGCAGCGCTGGCCCTATGCCGTCCTCACCGATCATGACGAGATCGTGCTGATCGACGCCGCCCTGGCAGCGAGCAAAGCCGTCAAGCTGCCGGCGGGCGCCATCCCCGTCGGTTGCTGCGGAACCGGCGGCCGCGGCGTGGCCGCGGTCTGGACGCGCGATGGCAGCCTGTATCGGATCGTCTCGCCGGATCACCCGGCCGAATGCCTGATCTCCGGCCAGGTCCTGTTGGCCTATCCGGTGCCCGACGGGCGCGGCCTCGCCGCCATTCTGTGGGACGAAGCGCGCGGCGCCGCGGTGAGGACGATCGCGGGCTGATGGCTACGCCCGCGCTCGCTTCGGTCGACTGGGTCGCAGCGGCCGCGCGCGTCGAGCCGGTGGACGCCATCGGGGGGGCATCCTTACGCAGCCTGGCGGCATTGTCGGCCGACGACTTCGAGGACGGGCTGCAGCTCGTCCGCCAAGCGCGGCAGTCGGACCCCTTCAACCCCATCCACGACCTGAGGCAGGCCCTGCTGCACGCGCGTTTCGGCGATCTCGACAACGCCAACGAGACGCTGCAGCGACTCCAGCGCTACGACCTTCCGGCCCCCATCATCCCCTATTTGCGGGCGCTGTTCGCGCTGCGCGGCGGTCGCGCCGACCAGGCCCGCTCGATCGCCGCTTCGGTAGAGACAACCCACCCCGACTTTCTTCCCGCCAAGTTCCTGCGCGCCGAGGCGCAGATCGTCATGACCAGCCGCGTGGCCACCATCGAGCGCTATCTGCGCGGCCTCCCGACGGGCGAAGAATGGCAGCCGTCCTGGACGGACCTGCTCGTGAAGCTGGTGCTGCTTCATCCCGACGAGGGCCCGGCGCTCGCGGCGCGCTACCAGGACAAGCGGATTTCCCCCGACTCGCCGATGCGGGAGGTGCTGGCGAAAGCCGTCGCCTGGTCCGGCGCCTCGATCGAGCAACTGTTCGAGCAGTTGAGCCTGGAGCCGGCGGACTCGCGCGGCGAGGCGGTGCTGCTCGGCACCCTTGTCGAACGCCTGGAGCGAATGGCGCTCGATTCGGAGGAAAGCGAAGGCGCGGTGCGGATGCTGCGCGCGCAGACGGAGCGGCACCCCGAGCGGACGGCGCTTCGCCATGTCTTCAACGGCTTCCAGACCGGGCATGCCGCCAAGCTTGCCGCTGACGAGCGCTATGAAGAGGCGCTGCGCTTTGCCGAGCGAAGCTTGCGCGACGCGCCGCACGACCTCATCCACTACCAGAACCGGGCCGCGCTGTTCACGCTCATGCGGGAGCCGGAGGCCTATTATGAGGCCTGGGCCGCGCTCAACGCCCATCAATACAGGCTGGTGCTGCTGGGCCTGAAGGAGCAGGTGATCGGCCACATCATCAAGACGCACCGGCTGTTCGCCCAGCAATTTCGCGGCGGCGCCGAACGGTTCGGACGCGGCAGCGTCTTCCAATTGATCCCGATCGACGACGGCGGCGCACGGGAAGTCGTCAACGGCGCGGCGATCGCGTCGGATCCCGACATCCTGCGGCAATGGTTTCATCACAAGCGCGCCGAGCTCGTCTTCCGCCATCTCGCGATCGGGACAGACGGGCGACGGGTCCTTCTGGAACCGGTGGACAGAGACGAGGCCCTCGCCCGGGTCGAAGCGCTCAAGTCGCTCTCCGCATCGCTGGGCGTCCTCACCCCCGAAGAGGGCAATGCCCTGCGCGACGCGCTGAACCGCCATTGGGCGGCATGCGCGCTCGACGTCCGTACCCGTTACGAGGACCCGGCGGCCGGGGCCGGCGAGACGGCGGCCAAAGCCGGTGAAGGCGAGCCCAAGGCGGCCGGCACCGAGCCGCCGCCTGACGATGCGGTCCGCGAGCTCAAGGAAGAGCACCTCGCCGCTCTGGCCGACCTCTGCCTGATCTGTCTCCAGTGGCAACCGCATCACGATCACCTCTGGATCGCCGAGGAGATACTCGACTGGACGCGCGAGGCGATCGCGTTCGTCGACGTCGAGCTGCTGGCCCGCCTCGAACGCGACCAAGGCCACAAGCTGCCCTATGCGCAGACCGTTTTCGCCGCCCGGCTGCGCCTGGAACGAGGTCAGGGCAGCCTCGCCGACCTGGCGGCGGACGATTGCCGGGCCGCGGCGGAATCGTGCATGGCCCTTCTCCTCGTCGAGATGGGATATGCCGCCCATTCAGGATTCGGCGGCACCAGGAAGGCCGGCGCGGCGCAGGCGATGGAATATGTTCATCGCGCGCGCGCCTTCCGTCCGGCCAATGCGGACGTCGAACTGGCGGCTGCCGAGCTGCTGGCCGGCGGCGAATTCTTCGATGACGCGCGCAAGGCGCTGGCGCGCTTTCGCTGCCTCGTCGAGCCGGACAACCAATATGCTCTCGATCGTGCGGAAAGGCTCGACAACGCGCTCGACCAGCATCGCACGGAGGGAGCGACAGGCCACAAATACGAGCGCGAAGCCGACCCCGACTTCGCCGACACCGGCGATGCCGAGCGCGTCAGCGAACTGCTCGCCGACATTGACAGCGCGCCGAATTCCTGGCGGCTCTACGCGTCTCTCGTCAGGGAGCTGGTGCTCGGCGACCGCGTCGATGAAGCGATCGTCTGGGCCGATCGTTGCGTCGCCCGGTGCCTGGGCCGCTCCGAGCAGGTCAGCGCGCGCGAGCTGGCGATCGAGACGCGGGGGCTGAAGGCGCTGATGGCGGTCAATCCCCGCTCCGCGAAACTCTATGCCGTGGGTGCCTATGACGCGGCCCGGCGCGCGCTGGAGGCGCTGACGGCGCGGGAGGGGCCAACCGATTTCGCGCTTCGCTATCTGCTGGGCCAATGCCAGCTCAACGCGGGCCATCCCGACGCGGCCAATGCGAGCTTCCGAGCGGCCTTCGAAGCCTGCGAGAAGCCGATCTACCGTTCGGTCCTGCAGCGACTCACAAACGACATCGACCACGCCTATCTGACCGTTGCGCGCAACGCCATCGACGCCAGGGTCCGGGCCGGAGATTATGACGAAGCGGTCGCCGGCGCCTGCGAGGTGTTCGGCCGGCTCAAGTCTCCCGAGGCGTGGCTGGTCGACATCGCCCGCGTCCTTTACAGCGTCGCGCTCGGCCGGGCGCAGGCGGAGAGCGGCGGATCCCCGATTCCGGGCTTCGATCTGGAAGCCGACTGGCGGGGGCGGCTCGACCAGGCGCTGGCGGCGCCCTCCGATGTCGAGCGGGCGCTGGCTGTGGCCGACCTCGCCGGAGTGCTGCATCCGCATTCGGCGCAGCGCGCCCAGCTCATCGTCGAACGCGCGCTGGCGCTCCGCCAGCGCCTGGCGTCGGTGGCGGCCCTCAAGGCAGCCGGGCAGATGCTGACCGAACTCAAGTTCGAGCAGACGCTGGCGCTGTTGGCCGACCTCGATCCCGCGATCGCCGCCGAGCCGCGCCTGCGGCGCCTGCGCATCCTGGCGCTGCTTGGAACCCACCGGTTCAGGGAGGCGGACGAGGCGGTCGCCCATTTCGGCGAGACCAACAGCGCGGAGCTGAAGGACTTTCTGGCCAGTTATCCGTCCTTCGCATTTCGCCAGCGCATCGCCCTGGTGCAGGGGATGCTGCGCGAGGGCAAGGCTCAGGAAGCGCTCGAGCTGTTGCGAAACCTCAGCCCGCCCGGCCCCGAGGAAGAAGTGGACTTCGCTTATTGCCGGGCGTTCGCGACGACGCTCGAAGGCTATGCGGCGCGCAAGCGGGGCGACCCGGGCGGTGCCCGCGAGCGCTTCGGGCAGGCGCTGCTGCTGCTCGAGCCGCATGCCGGCCGGCCGGGCACGCCGCCGCATGTCGCCGAGCTGTTTGACCGGCTGGACATGGAGGCCGATCAGCATGTCGGATGAACGGGAAAAACTGCCGCGGTCGCGCTCGCAGCCTCGCGCCAAAGCCCTCCTGAAGCTCAGCCTCGACAACCCTTACTCCAAGCTCAAGGTCTCGCCGCTCGTCCCGACCAGCGAAATCGTCGACATCATCGACCGTCGCCGCAGCGAGGCCAACAAACGGCTCAAAGCCAAGGCGTCGCGCACGGCCGATGATCCGGACGAGGCGGCGATCCTCGAGCTCGACGCCATTGGCGAACTGATCGGCGACGACCGACGTCGCGCGAAATATGACGAACGGCATCCCCAAAACATCCTCCTCACCGTTCAGCAAAGCGCTTCCGAACGGGCATGGCGGCGCCACAGCCGCGCCGGTCTCATCTCGGACTGGCTGTACGACATCGCCGGCGAGGAGGCATTGCTTCCGACCCCCCGTTGTCTCAAGCTGTGGGCGCCTTCGGGAATCGATCCGGCGGTCCAGAAACTGCTGAGCGAGTTCGATCTGCTCCAGCCTGCGGCCGACCCGCCATCCGGGGAACCGACCACCACGCTTTCGATCCGGGATCTCGACAGCTTGACGAAGGGGGACTGAACGTGGCCGAATATCACAAAGTCATCGGGATCGATCTCGGCACGACCTTTTCGGTGGTCTCGGCGATGGCGCTCGGCAAGAACGAGGTCGTGGTCATTCCGAGCCCGCAAAACCAGCGGACGACGCCATCGGTGGTCTACATCGCGAAGAACGGCCAGATTTCCGTGGGAGAGGCGGCGCGCAGGCGCCTGGAGCGCGATCCGGGCGGCGTCATCATCGAGGCCAAGAGGCTGATGGGCGAGCGCGATGCCGGCGGCGCGAAGCATATGATCAAGGCCGCCGGCCGCGAGTTCGAGCCGGAGTTCATCTCGGCGGCGATCCTCAAGGAGCTGAAAGGCTATGCCGAGCGCTTCATCGGCGAGCCGATCCATGACGCCGTCATCACGGTTCCCGCCTATTTCAAGGAACCGCAGAAGCGGGCCACCGAGGAGGCTGCCCGCCTGGCCCGCCTCAATCCGCGTCTGCTGGTCAACGAGCCAACCGCAGCAGCAGTCGCCTACGGTCTCGAGGAGGATGAGGACCTCACCTTCGTCGTCTACGATTTTGGCGGGGGCACGTTCGACGTGTCGGTCGTCAAGGTCAAGAATGGCCGACAGTTCGACATCCTCGGCACCGGCGGCGATTCCAATCTCGGCGGCGGCGACATCGACCAGATACTGATCGACTGGGCCCTGGCCAATATGCGCGCCGAGCATGGCCGGGACTTCAGCGGCGACGCCAAACTGCTGGGCAAGATCCGCCTCGAGGCGGAACGGGTCAAAATCAACCTGTGCAACGCCGACGCCGAGCAGGAGTTCGAGCTCGACCAGCCCGCCCCGGATATCGAGCATGTCTCCTATTTCATCGGCCCGGGCGAGTTCAAGAAACGGGTCGCCCCGATCCTCGAGAAGACCCGGCGCCAGGTCGACGTCGCGATGGAAAGCGCCGGCAAGAAAGCGGGAATCACCTGGGACGATATCGACGCCTTCGTGCTTGTCGGCGGCTCAAGCAAGATGCCTTACGTGCGTCGGATGCTGGCCGAAGCCTATCAGAAGCCGATCAAGGCGGATCTCAATCCGGACGAGATCGTGTCGATCGGCGCCGCGCGCCTCGCCGCGGACTATCCGCCCAGCCAGTATCATGAGCCCGACGAAGACAAGCCGATCACGATCGACACCGAGGCGAACGTGCCTCAGGGCCTGCACGACACCCAGATCAAGGATGTGGTCAGTCACACGCTGGGGATCGGCCTGAAGGACGACAGGTACGATCCGTTGATCGAGAAAGACAAGTATATCCCGCATCGTGTGCACAGGACAGGCTACACGACCGCGGAAGACAATCAGACCAGCATCTATATCCCGGTTTATCAAGGCGATAATCCGAAGGCCAGCCTCAACTACATGATCGGCGAAGTGGTGATCTCCGATCTGGCGCCGGCGCCGGTCGGCACTCACCATTTCGAAGTGACGTTCGCGCTCGACGCAAACGGGATTTTCAATGGCGAGCTGCGCCATACCGAGACCGAATCCCGCAAGGAAATCAAGCTGCAGCGGGGCCAGGACGCGCTGGTCGAAAAGCGCCGCCTGCAGCTTGCCGACATGCTCGACCAGAACAATGTCGTCAGCGCAGCCGAGGCCGAGGCCGCCGCCGCCGGTGGCGCATCGGCAGGCGCGGAGGATCCGGTCGCCGCCCTGATCGCCCGCGCCCAGTCGTCGCTCAACGCCATGCCCGCCGGCGCCCAGGCCGAGCTCAACGAGGCCCTGGGGCAGCTGATGCTGGCGCAGCATGGCAACAACCCCCAGACCCAGGCGCAGGCGATGCTGCGCATTCAGGCGCTGGTCGGCCGCTATTCGGCGACCTGACGCAGCCGGAGACCGCCATGCAGGCCATCGCCTCGACCGGACAGTGGACGACGCCGCTGGGCACGTTCGCCGTGGCCAAGGATGGCACAATCTCCGCCTTCGTCCGCACCAGTCTCAGGACGGCTGAGCAGGTGACGGCGGCGGTAAATGCGGTAGCCGGCCTGACCCAGGCGCCGTTCCTGCCGTGCGGCGGGCTGAGACGGGGCGAGCAGGGGTTTTCGGTCGTCTGGCCCGCGCGCGGCACGGTCCGCCAGTCGCTGGAAAGCCTCGCGCCCTCCTGGCGGGAGGCGCCCGAACGGCACCTCGCCGACGCTCTCTGTGCCGCGGCCTGCGTCTCGCGCGCGATCGGCGAGCTTCAGCATCTCGCGCCGTCGCGCTTCCTGCTCTCGCCCGCACAGGTCTTCCTCGAGTCCTCGGCAGACGGTCGCCAGTCCTGGACAGTGCTGCCCCTGCCGATCGAGACCGCCCGCTTCCGGGACATGGCCACCGCGTCACCCGTGCTGACGAGCTGGCTCGGAGGCAACGACATGTTCGGCGCGAGGGGTCCGGATCGCGCGCATATTCTCGGTGCGGTCCTCTATCACAGCCTGGTCGGCGACACATATCTGCCGGCATCCTCGCGGATCCATCGCCTCCAGCGCCTGATCTCCTACCGCGCCGGCAATGCGGCGAGGCTTCGCATGGCCTTGGACGCCGCCATTCCACCGTCGCTGGCGGCGGGCGCGAGGGATTTGTTCGACTTCGTCACCGGGGCGCTGGCGCCGAGCGTCGGACGGCGGCTGACCGAGGCACAGGCCGCCGCAGCGCTGCAGCGACTCCAAACCGCGCTTTCGGCGCCGTTGCTTGCCGGAGCCTGGGAAAGCCTGGGCCGGCCGGACCTGGCGCTGGAAATTCTCGAATCCTACGCGCGAGTGACGCCCGAGGAGGAAGTGCCCTGGCAGACCTTGACGCGGTTGCGCGGCCTGCGCGCCGGGGACGGACGGACGGACGGAGGTCGCGATCCCTCCGACGATTCGGTGCCGCTGCCCGTTGCCGCCGGCAATGCAAGGTCGGTCATCGCCCGGATCCGCGCCGCCGCCGATCTTGGCCCGCCTGGCCGCGAGCAGCTCGCCTGCCTGCTGGCCGAGCTGCTCGGACCGGAGCTGCCGACTCTCTCCGAGGACGAATATCTGTATGTCGCCTATGCCAAAGCGCGCTGGCTCGACGCGGGCGCCGACGCCATCCAATTGCTGTCGCGCCCATGCGCGGCCAGCTGGAACCGCGCCGTGCGCGCGCTTCTCCGCGCACGGCTGCATGCCGGCGAGAAGGGCTGGCTGCAGACCGTCAGCCATTGCCGCGATTGCGTTCAGCTGATCCAGGGCCTGCCCGGCCGCGGCTCGGAGCGGGGCAGCTATGCGATGGCTTATGCCCTGCTGCTCGATGCCCAGGCGCACATGGCGGCGGTCGCGGCCGGCAGTTCATCCGAATATCTCGAAGATGCCTGGCACAGGCTCGATCGCGCCCGGCCGCTGGTCAGCGCGAATTCGTTCGCACCGCTCGCCGCGGAGGTGAACGCCCGGATTGCCGAGCTCCGGCGCCAGGTCGACCGATTTCCGCAGCTCGCCGCGCTCGCGGTCGAGATCGACGCCGCGCGCGGGAGCAAGTACGTCGCGCCGGCCCTCGGCGGTTCCGCCGAAGGCGACTTGACCTGGCCGGACGACCAGCGGCTGTTCAGCCATTGAAGGAGGCCGCCAACTTGGTTGAGGGTCGATGATCTATCTGATGGGGCTGCTCTGGGCCGCCGCCGCTGCCGCGCTAGCCATCGCGATCGGCAGAGCGGTCACCCGCCGGCACGAAGGCGTATCGGTCGTGCGCCTGGCGATCCCGGTGGCCGTGCTGGCCGCCGCGACGGCGTTGCTGGCGGCAAACGCCCCGCTCATCACAGGGTCCGGCACGTCGGGACCTGCAGCCCGGACTCCGGAGCGCCGGCTGGCGGAGGTGGAACGCCGTTCCCGGGAATTGTCCGCGCAGCTGCAGGAAACCCGGCGCACCGAGGCGAGGCTGCGTCAGCGGCTGGCGGTCCCGCAGGGCAAGGCCGCGCCGACTGCGCCGGTGGTTGAAACGGCGCCGGAAGTTGCACCCGACGGTCCACAGAGGCTCCTGCTCGTCCTGATGCTCCTGCTGCTGGCGGCCGATTTCGCGGTCCTGTTCATGGCGGACCGGCTGATCGCGATGCTTCCGTTCGGACGCGCGAATTCGCGGCGGGAGGAGCAGCTCAAGGCGCTGGAGGAGCTGACCGGCCTCGTCTGGGGCGAAGATTATCGCGGGGCGCTGGCCAAGGCCTCGGAGATACTGGAGCTCAAGCTGCGCCAGAGCGAGATTCTCGACCTGTTCTATCTTCGCAGCTACGCCGGGATCCAGGTCTATGCGTTTCCAAAGCCGGATGAGTCCGAGGCCTTCCGCAACGATTTGCTCGCCGATGCCGTCAGGGACTTGCGCGAGGTAGTCGAGATCGCGCCGAAGCGAGGGCCGGCGCTCTATCTGCTGGCGCTCGCGCTCGGCTTTGCCGGGCGGGACGACGAAGCGCTGGCGATGTTCGCCCGCGCGCGCCCCCGGCTTGGTACGCAGGACCTTTCGTTTGCGCACAATGAAAGCGTCTGCCTGCTGCGCAGCGCCGAGCGCCACCTCATCGCCGGCGACAACGAGGCCGCGGAAGCCTGCTTCGCGCAGGTTGCCGGCCTTGGCACGCTCACTTCGTCGGTGCTTCAAGTGCGCATCAAGATCGGCCTGATCGATTTGCGCACCGCCATGAGCCGGCGCGCGATCGCCGCAGCGGAATCGACGCTGGAAAAGATTATCGGCTTTGCCGGACTGACGCGGGAGCAGAAGGCGACGATGGAGGTCATCCGCATCGAGATCAACGCCCGCAACGCGCTCGCGCAGGATGATCCTGCGCGCGCGGCCGCGGAAGCTGATCGCTTCGTCGCCGACCATCTGCCGCCGGACCTGCCGGCGCTCGACGACGATGTTGTCGACGAACCTTTTTCGGCGTTCCTGGACGCCGACCTGGCTTTCCCCCGCAGCGTCTACAGCAACATCCTCTTCATTCAGGCGATCGCGCGCTGCCGCCTTGCAGCTCGCCACGGTCCGGCGCTGACCGAGGAGGATATCGCCGGCATCGCCGAGCCGCTGTTGCGCGCGCTGCAGATCCAGCCCCGGCAGCGCGAGCTGCTCGCGGCGATCGGCGGACTCTATTACTGGATGCGGCCCGACCTTCGCGCCAAGGCACGCGAATGGGTCGAGGCCGCCGTCGTGATGGGAAGCGAGAGCAAGTTCGCACGCATGATTCTGGCCCATGACCGGGCGGTCGAGGCCGAAAGGCGCGGCGTCCTCGAACTCTTCCGCTCCACTTCGGCGCGTTTCCTGCGCGATCCTTCGCTCACCGCCGAGTTGCGGAGCGCATTGATCGAGGAGCTCAGCCGGTTCCAGGAGTTCGAACCCATGCTGGTCTCGATTCAGGGCAGGCCCGAGCAGGAACCGCAGGAGCCGACCGTCGCCATTCTGCGCGAGCGCGCCAGGCATCTCTCCGACCTGATGGAGAGCGTGACCCGCCGCGGTGACGCCGGCCGAAGCGACCGTCTCGGCACGCTGCGGGCCGAATATGCCCGGTCGCTGGCGGCGCTCGAAGAATCCGCCCAATCGCTGGAGGCGCTCGAGCGGTCGGTGGTCCGCGAGCTGGGCAGCGTTCTGACGTTGAATTGACGGGACGGCCGCGAGGACGGCTGCAGGAGCAGGAATGTCGAAGGAACTGACCACAAGTCCGCAAGCGGCAGCCAATTTCCCAGCGCGGAAATCCAAGGCCTTCCGCGACGGCCTGCTGGCGCGATTGCCGCTGCTGAGCGTGTCCAACTGGGAATCCAAGGACGCGTTCGACGTCCAACAGGATCTGGCCAGCCTTGGCGATATCGGAGCCGATTCGCTGCTCGAGCCGCTGGCGCCATTGGCGAAGACCCGCGGTGACTGAAGATCCCGTTCCCGATCCAGCGGAAGACGACGCACGCCGTGCGAAGCTCGGGCTTGCGCGCGATCCGGGCGTCGGCGCGCGAATCGACCTGGAAAGGGCGCTGGTTGATCGGCTCATGGCCCGATCCGACGCCGGCGCGGCAATCGCGCTCGATCTCGAAATGAGGGCGGGGACTCGCGCTGCCGAGGGTGGCCGAGATCGACGCGCCGCCGGCAAGCGCAGGCGCGCCCGCCCAGGAATCCCTGCGGCAGATAGAAGCCCTGCTGTCGCTCGACGGGGTCGGCGACCTCGCTCAGGAGGGGAGCCGTCTCAACGAGCTGCTCGACCGCGGCGCGGCAACCCTCGAGGAGCGGAAAATTCTGCGCCGCGGCATGCTGTTCCTGCGCCGCCGCATGTATCGGGAAGCGGAGGAATGGTGGCTGCTGAACCAGCCGCCAGAGAAAAACAGCTTTTTCATCCTCCTTCAGCTGCTGCAGGTCCTGACCTGCAAGCTGGCAGGGAACGAGAACCGAGCCGCGATGCTTCTCGCCCAGCTCAAACCGAGCCTGAGCCAGCCGGATCGACGCTGACCCGGTCGATCCGCCAGAGCCATGATCGGGACTTTCCGTCGGGGCCCTGACGACCCAATCGAACCAATGTGATGCGCGCTGACGCCGGCGCTGGAGCGCACCGTCGCTCGGGCGCGCCTCACGGCTGAACGATTTCCCTCGTGTGAACAACGGGTTCAGGGCGGGCTCAGCGGCGCGGGTCCATAAGCCTCACCAACCGGGGAACCGGATGTTGTGAGGAGTAGACCCGATGAAGATTTCGATGATCGCCCTTTTGCTCGCCGCCACCGCGGCGACGCCGGTGCTGGCCGATCCGCCGGCCGATTTCCGCGTCAAAGCGCGCGCCGAAGTCACCAACGAGCGGGCGCAGCAGCGCCGCGACGCCGCCGCGGAACGGCAAAACCAGCGCCGCCAGGCCCAGGCCGAACGGCGCGAGACCCAGCAGGCCCGGGTCGCTTCGCGACAGCGGCCGCAGCGCCAGGCGTCAGCCGAGCGCCGCGAGGCCCAGCAACAGCAGCAACAGCGCGTCGCCGCCCGACAGACGGCCCAGCGCCGCGCGCAGGCGCAGCAGCAGCAGCGCGTCGCCGCCCGACAGGCGACCCAGCGCCGCGCCCAGGCGCAGCAGCAGGAGCGCGTCGCCGCCCGTCGCGAAGCGCAGCGCCGCGCGCAGGCGGCGCAGCGGCGCACCGCCGTTGCCACCCAGGCGCGTGCCGACGTCCGGCGCGACCGCACCCGCGTCGCGGCGGCCACCGAGCTTCGCGCCGAGCGCCAGCGGGCGCGGGCTCGGGCCCAGGCGCAGGCGCGGCGCGAGGCCCATATACGCGCCGATCTGCAGTCGCAGCGGCGCCAGCAGGCGGCCGGACAAGAAACCCGGCGCGAGCGCGCGCTGATCCAGCAGCGGGCCGAGCGCCGGCGTGAGCTGGCCCGGCGCGAGGCGCGGGCCGACCGGCGCGAGACGCTGCGGCACGCCGAGTTTCGGCAGCAGCGGCTCAGCCAGCGCCGCGCGGCGCTGATGCGGGCCCAGGCGCAGCGCGAATCGGCCCTGTTCCGCCGCTCGCTGCAGCACGAGCGGTTCCGCACCGCCGGGCTCGAGCGGCGCTACCGCGCCGAGCGGCGGGAGACCGTGATCCGGGCGCAGCTGCGCGAGCAGGCGCGGTGGCGGGCGCGGCTGCGCAACGAGCGGCTGTGGCAGGCGCGGCTGGAGCGGCGCGACTATCAGCGCTGGCTGCGGCGGCAGCGCGCCAACGAGCTGTCGCTGTTCCGCCAGGCGGCATGGGGCGGCTGGCGCCAGCCGCAGCCGGTGATCGTCTACGTCGTCGGCCAGCAGCTGCCGGCCGGCTATGGCGGCTACGTCCCGGCCCAGTACCGGCGGAATTATTATGACACGCCCGATTATGCGTTCCGCTACGACGACCGCGCCGACTCCCTCTATCGGGTCGACCGGCGCACCAATCTGATCGAGGAGGTGGTGACGATGCTCGCCGGCGCGTTCAACATCGGCCAGCCCATGCCGTCCGGCTACGACGCCTACAACCTGCCTTATGAGTATCGCGACGCCTATGTCGACAATGACGACTATCTGTACCGCTATGACGGCCGCGACGTTTATCAGGTCAATGCCGGGAGCGGCATCGTCGAGGCGGTGGTGACGGCGCTGGGCAGCGAGTTCGGCATCGGCCAGCCGCTCCCCGCCGGCTACGACGCCTACAATCTGCCGTGGCAGTATCGCGACCAATATGTCGACGGGGACGATCGCCTCTATCGCTACAGCGAGGGCGACATCTACCAGGTCGACGCGCGCACCGGCCTGATCGAGGCGGTGCTGCCGACCCTGTTCGCCTAGGCGTTTTCCTCCCCATCGCCCTGCGATGGGGAGGGGGACCGCCCGCAGGGCGGTGGAGGGGTGCCTGACCCGAGCTCGGAGTGATCACCCCTCCACCAGCCTGCGGCTGGTCCCCCTCCCCACGCACCGCGTGGGGAGGAACAAGAGGATCAGCCGCCGATATGCGCTGCCCCGATCATGCAGTAGAGCATCGGGATCGACAGGATCAGGTTGGTTCGCGACGCCATCATCGCCGTCACAGCTGAACGCGCTTTCACCGCATCGTCGGCGGCAACGATGCCGAGTGCCTTTTTCTGGTTCGGCCAGATCACGAACCACACGTTCGCCGCCATGACGAGCCCCAGCCACATGCCGATGCCGATCGTGCGGACGCCTTCCTGCAGCGTCAGCGCGTCCAGGGCGTAACCGGGCGCCTTCAGCTCCGCGACCAGCAGCCCGAGGATCACCGTCGCCAGCGCCGCCCAGCGGAACCAGAACAAGGCCGCCGGAGCAATATAACGCGAAATGCCGGGTTTGAGCTCGGCCGGCACGCTCGGCATGGTCGGGATCTGGACGAAATTGAAATAATAAAGCAGCCCGATCCATAATATGCCGGCGAAGACGTGCAGGAAGCGGACGAATTCCGTCCAATAACCCTGCTCACCCAAAGCGGCCTGGTGCAGGCCGAACATCGCCGCCAGCAGCAGCAGCACGCCGATGCCCAATGCGAGATGGAAGTTGGCGAATATCCTGGCCATGCTCGAGCTCCCCTTTGATGATCGGCTTCACCCCTAACCCAGAGGGTGACCGATGATAAGTCGGTCCTTCGACACGCGCCCTCGACAAGCTCGGTCGCTACTCAGGATGAGCGGTTGGGAAAATTCAATACCGGCCTGTCCAGAGTAGGCGTTGAGCCTGCCGAAACGCCGTATCGAAGGATCAATCGAGCCGCCACATCACGCTTTGCTCGAGCGGCGTCCACAGGCCGGTGCGGATGCCGGCGGCGCGCAGCGCCCGGCCGGTCCATTCGTTGCAGGTGAGGACGAGGCTGTAGCCGCCATTGGCCTCGTAGAACATGTCCCACTCGCGATAGCCGCGGCCGATCAGCGGGATCGTCCGGCCATTCGCGTCGAGCCTGAAGCGGGCGCGGATGAAGGCGACCAGGCGGCGATATTCCTGCGGCGTGACGACGATCGGGCGCTGCCACTCGCTCGGCCAGGGCCGATGCTCGTGCTCGACATGGAGCAAGGTGGTGCCGCGGCCGGCGAGCGCGCTGGCGGCGGTGTGCACCGAAAGGTCGCCCCAGGTCGGCGTGTTCAGATAGAATTCGCGATTGCCGTAGCCGATCGCGACATAATCGCCGCGGCCGTAGCGCGGATCGCGCAGATGCGCGCCCGGCGCATAAGCGCTCCAGTCCATATATTGGTTGACCTTGGGCATCATGATCCAGGTGTGGACGCCGTTGGTCCGCACGAAGATGGTGATGCCGCGATCGGCCTCGCGCCAGGCGACGTTGGCCGGCACGGTGCCGAGGACCAGAGCGGCGACGAAATAGGTGATCGGGATGGCGACGATGACGAGGACGATCCTCACCAGGATCCTCAACGCCCGTCTCACCGCCGCCTTGCCCATGACCTTGTGCTAACCCGGCGGACGGAGGACAGAAAGCCCCGCCATGCGATCCGATCTCGTCCGCATCTTCCGGGCCGGCGTCGACGCCTGCCGGCCGGAGCGCGTGCTGCCGCCGCATTTGCCGCCCGCGCCGGCCGGGCGCACGATCGTGCTGGCGATCGGCAAGGCGGCGGCGGCGATGGCGCGGGTCGCCGAAAGCCGGCTGGCCGGGCCGCTCGACGGCGTCGCCGTGGTGCCGCGCGGCACGGCTGCCGAGCTTGACCGGATCGCGCTCATCGAAGCGGCCCATCCGGTTCCCGACGAAAGCAGCGTCGCCGCCGCCGTCCGACTGCTCGCGCTCGCCGATGCGGCGGGCGAGCGGGACCTCGTGCTGGTGCTGCTGAGCGGCGGCGCCTCGTCGCTCGCCTGCCTGCCGGGCGACGGCCTGACGCTCGCCGAAAAGCAGGCGCTGACGACGGCGCTGCTGCGGTCGGGCGCGGCGATCGGCGAGATCAACGCCGTCCGCCGCCATCTGTCGCGGATCAAGGGCGGCCGGCTGGCGCTGGCGGCGGCGCCCGCGCGGCTGCTCACGCTCGCCATCTCCGACGTCGCGGGCGACCGGCCGGAGGATATCGGCTCGGGCCCGACCGCCGCCGACCCGACCGGCATGAGCGACGCCCGCGCGGTGCTCGAACGCCACGCCATCGCCGCGCCGCGCAGCGGCTGGTCCGAGACGCCCGAGCGGATCGCCGGCGACTATCGGATCGTCGCCCGTCCCGCGGACGCGCTCGCCGCCGCCGCCGCCGAGGCCCGCGCGCTCGGCTACCGGCCGGTCCCGCTCGGCTTATGCCGCGGCGAGGCCCGGATGGTCGCACGGCGCCACGCCGAGCAGGCGCTGGCGGCGGCGCCGCGGACCGCGCTGATTTCCGGCGGCGAGCTCGAGGTCGAGGTCACGGGGGGAGGGTGCGGCGGCCGCAACCAGGAATATGCGCTCGCCGCCGCGATCGCGCTGGCCGGGCGCCCCGGCATATCCGGCCTCGCCGCCGACAGCGACGGCATCGACGGGACGAGCGCCGCCGCCGGCGCCTTTTTCGGCGGCGACGTCGGCGCCGAGGCGCAGGCGGCGCTGGCGGCGAACGATTCGGCCGGCTATTTCGCCCGCCGCGGCGATCAGCTGGTCACCGGCCCGACCGGGACCAACGTCAACGACCTCAGGATCATCCTCATTGGGGACAGTTTGGGGACAGTTACGTAACTGTCCCCAAACTGTCCCCTCCCCTTTCGTCCCCCTTTCTGTCCGTCCCCTTTCTATCGTAACGGTCCCCCGATGAGCGAATGGACGATCGGGATCATCGGCGGCTCCGGCCTCTACGCGCTGGACGCGCTCGACGAGGCGCAGTGGATCAAGGTCGACACGCCGTGGGGGGCGCCGTCCGACGCTCTGCTGACCGGCCGCATCCACGGCGTGCGCTTCGTCTTCCTGCCGCGCCACGGCCGCGGCCACGTCCTGCCGCCGGGCCGGGTCAATGCGCGCGCCAATGTGGACGCGCTCAAGCGCGCCGGCTGCACCGACCTCGTCGCCATCTCGGCGGTCGGCTCGCTGCGCGAAGCATTGGAGCCGGGACGCTTCGTCGTCATCGACCAGTATATCGACCGCACCTTCGCGCGCGAGAAGAGCTTCTTCGGACCCGGGCTGGTCGCCCATGTCTCGCTCGCCGAGCCGGTCTGTCCGCGGCTGTCGGCGCTCGCCGCCGACGCCGCCGCGGCGGCGGGCGCGCCGGTGACGCGCGGCGGCTGTTATCTGGCGATGGAGGGTCCGCAATTCTCGACCCGCGCCGAAAGCCGGCTCTACCGGGCCTGGGGCTGCGACGTGATCGGCATGACCGGCAGCCCCGAATACAAGCTCGCCCGCGAGGCCGAGCTGCCTTACGCCTCGATCGGCATGGTGACCGACTATGATTGCTGGCGCGACGGCTGCGAGCCGGTCGAGGTCGGCGAGATCGTCGCCCAGCTCCACGCCAATGCCGGCGCCGCGCGCCGGCTGGTGGTCGAGCTCGCCCGCCGCCTGCCGGAGCGGCGCGAAAAATCGCCGATCGACACCGTTCTCGACAATGCCCTGATCACCGCCGCCGAGGCGCGCGACCCGGCGATGCTGGCCAGGCTCGACGCGGTGTGCCGGCGGGTGCTGGGGGGTTAGGGGACGTCATTCCGGCGGAAGCCGGGATCTCGGGACCAGAAGTCGCGGATAATCCCCCCGAGATCCCGGCTTTCGCCGGGATGACGCTAGCCGGACGCTTCCCCCGCCTGATTAAACGCCCGCTCCCGGATCCATCGGCTGGCGATCATTTTCTCGCCTTTTGTCACCGGCAGGCCGGCATGGGCGGTCGCTTCATCGCGCCGGCCCTGCGCGTCGACGTTTCGGAACAGGACGGCGTCGCCGACCGCGCCGCGCAATTCGAGGCCGCTTTTCAGGAACGAGGTCTCGCCGCCCTCATAATCGTCGCTGAGCCAGACCAGCATGGTCATGATGCGCTGGTTGGCGAAGCCGGGGATGGCGTCGAGATGGGGGCGGTATTGCTGGCCGGGCCGATAGCGCAGCACCTGCAGCGGCTCGCCCTGCTCGACGCCGGTGCCGCTGGCCGCGGCGATGCGGCGATTGAGGGCATGCACCGCCGGATTCTCCAGCGGCCAGGTGAAGCCCATGCCGTCGGAGGTCCGCACCGGATCGCGCAGCTGCCGGCCGCTGCGGCGGTCGACCACCACCGAAGGCTCGAGCATCGGCGTCGCCGCCTCGACCAGATAAAGGCATTCGGCGGGGGTGAAGAGGGCGCCGAACCGCCTGACCCAGGGCGACTCGCTGACCGGCTCGCCTTCCGGCACCGACAGCGGCGAGCCGTCGGCGGCGAGCGCCATCGCCTCGACCATCCCGAGCTGGCGGCGGCAGAGCCGATCAACCGGCGCCAGCGCCCTGAGCAATGCCAGGCCGCGCGGCCAATCGTGCTGGGCGACGAGATTGGCGTGGATCGCGGCGGCGTCGCGGCGGCCGGCGGCACCGGCGCGGCCGAACAGCTCGCGCGCCTCGGCGAGGTCGCCGGCCCGCAGCCGCGCCGCCGCCTGTTCGAACAACAGGCCGGCATCAGGCATAGAAGCGCGCGATCCGCTCAGGCGGCAGGCCGAGCGCGTAGAGGCCGAGGCAGAAAAGGTTGCGCGCCGGCCGCTTCAGCCAGCCGTCGCGGCGCCAGCGCTCGGCGCCGGTCCAGGCTTCCTCCTCGAGCAAGGCGAGGCGGCGCCGGCCGATGCGCCGGACGAGGTCGACATCCTCCATCAGCGGCAGCGGACGGTAGCCGCCGACCCGGTCATAGAGGGGCCGCGGGATCAGCAGCCCCTGATCGCCATAGGGAAGGCCGAACAGCGCCATCCGCGCCGCCACCGCGCGCTCCACCCAGCGCGCCTGCCAGGCCGGATCGGCGAGCCGGAAACGGAAGCAGGCGGCTGTGTCGGATCCGGCGATGTGCGCGTTCACGGCCTCGGGCCAGCGCCGCCCCGGCAGCGTATCGGCATGGAGGAAGAGCAGCCAGTCGCCGCGCGCCGCCTCGGCGCCGGCGCGAAGCTGCGTTCCCCGCCCCCGGGGCGCAGCCAGCAGCCGGGCGCCGGCCGCCTCGGCCACCGCCGCGGTCGCGTCCGACGAGCCGCCGTCGGCGACGATGACCTCATCGGCGGCACGCATCCGCTCGAGGCAGGCGGGCAGATGTCCTGCAGCGTTCAGGGTGGGGATGACGACCGAAAGCATCAGCCCCTAGCCCGAGCAGCTGGCGCCGCCGAGCACGCAGAAGCGCGCGCAATGCGGATGATTGAGCGGCACCGGCCCGGCCGCGTCGGCCAGCGTGTCGCCAAGCGCGAAGCGCTCGTCATAAGGGAGCAGGGTGCAGGCGACGACGTGCGGCCGCGCCGCGCCCTTCGGCTTCACCACCATCCGGCTCGACGCGCACATCATCGCCGAGGGCGAAACGCCGACAATCTCCCAGCAATGCTCGCTGATCTCGGGGACGTCGGCGCTCGCGTCCATGGTCGGGAACAGGACGAGATGGTCGACCTCGATCCCAAGCCGGCCAAACAGCCGCCGGTAGCCGGCGCGCGCTTCGGCTTCGCTGCCGAGCCGGCGCCCGGCGACGGCGACGCGAAAGCCGTTCGAAGCGAGCCAGGCCAGGCCGTCGAGCGCCTTTCGCCAGCTGCCGGCGCCGCGCTCCGCCTCGTGCGGCTCGGCGCGGTAATGGTCGAGGCTGACCCGCATGACGACGCGTTCGCCATGGTCGCGGCCGATCGCCGCCAGCGCCGCCTCGAAGCGGCGCATCGGCCGCATCGCGTTGGTCAGCACCAGGAGGTCGAAACCGCGCGCCAGACCCGAGCGCATCATCGCCACCATGTCCGGATTCATGAACGGCTCGCCGCCGGTGAAGCCGATCGTGCGTGTGCCGAGCGCGCGCGCCTCGTCGAAATAGGCCTCCGCCTCGGCGAGGCTGAGATAGACGAGCGCGTCGTTGGTCGGCGAGCTGTGGATATAGCAGGTCGGGCAGGCCAGGTTGCACAGCGTCCCGGTGTTGATCCACAAAGTCTCGAGCCGCCCGAGCGCCACCCGGGCGCGCCGCTCGCCGCCGGCGGTCAGATCGGGATCGCGGAACTTGGCGGGGTCGAGCGCCCGCGCGTCCGCCAGCTCGAACGGCGACGGCCTGGCGGCGGGCATGTCCATGGCGCGCACCATAAGCGCTTAGCGCGCGGGGCTCCACACCTCCTCGAGGCGCTGGTCGCGGCCGCAATTCCAGCGATAGAAGCGGTAGCGGACCGGATTCCGGAGATAATAATCCTGGTGATAATCCTCCGCCCGGTAGAACATGCCGGCGGGCAGGATCAGGGTCGCGACCGGCGCGCCGAGCTGCCTTTCGACCCGCGCCTTCGCGGCTTCGGCGATCCGCCTTTCCTCGGCGTTGCGCACGAAGATCGCCGAGCGATATTGAGGGCCGCGGTCGCAGAACGAGCCGCCGGCGTCGAACGGATCGATCGTCCGGAAGAAACGGTCGACCAGGGTGGCATAGCTCACCCGCCGCGGATCGTAGACGACCCGGACCGATTCGATATGGCCGGTATCGCCGGCGGAGACCTGCTCGTAGGTCGGGTTGGCGACGCGGCCGCCGGAATAGCCCGAAATGGTCGAGATCACCCCGGTGACATGGTCGAAATCCGCTTCGGTGCACCAGAAGCAGCCGCCGGCGAAAAGGGCATGCGCCTGCCCCGGAGCCTTCGCGGCCGGCCTCGGCCCCGGATCGACCGGGCGGTCGGCGATCACGCCGGCGATGGCGACGCCGGCGACCAGGAGGAGCAGCAGCAGCCATAGCCTGCGCATCGCCTCAGCCCCCCGCCGGCACGAACTTCAGCGCGACCCCGTTCATGCACCAGCGCCGGCCGGTCGGCGGCGGCCCGTCGTCGAACACATGGCCGAGATGGCCGCCGCAGCGGCGGCAATGGACCTCGGTGCGGCTCGTCAGCAGGGTGTCGTCGGGGCGCGTCCCGACATTTCCGGCGATCGGGCGGATGAAGCTCGGCCAGCCGGTGCCGCTGTCAAATTTGTCCTGCGACCGGAAGACCGGCAGGTCGCAGCCCGCGCAAAGGAAGGTGCCGCGGCGATGCTCGTCGTTCAAGGGGCTGGTCCCGGCGCGCTCGGTCCCCTGCTCGCGCAGCACCCGATACTGGGCCGGGCTCAGCCGGCGCCGCCACTGGTCGGGCGTAAGATCGACCTCGAACGCTTCAGCCGAAGCCTCGCTGCCGCGGCCGGCCAGGATCGCCGCGATACCGGCGGCGACGACCGCGCCGGCGCCGCCAAGGAAGGTTCGCTTGCTCATTTTCATGTCGCTTCTCGTGCTCCTCGCCCCCTATTTCGGCCGCGGGCGCTTTCAGGTTACACGATTCCCGCGAGGAGGCCGAACTGACCGACGGCGGCGACAGCAGGGCCGATCAGGGCTGGGAGGGGCTGCTCGCCGCGGCGCAGCAGGGCGACGGCCAGGCCTATCACCATTTCCTGCGGGCGATCCTGCCCTTCCTGCGCGCCGTCGCGCGCCGCCATGGCCGTTCCGACGACCAGGTGGAGGACATCGTCCAGGACGCGCTGCTCACCGTCCACCGGGTGCGCCACACCTACGAGCCGGGGCGTCCGGCAAGACCGTGGCTGGCCGCGATCGTGACCCGCCGGGCGATCGATGCCGGGCGGCGGCGCGGCCGGATCGGCGCGCGCGAGGTCGCCGATCCGGCCGCTTATGAAACCTATCCCGACCCGGCAGCGAACAGGACGCAAGGCGCGGAAGCGACGGAAGAGATCGGCCGGATGATGGCGCAGCTGACGCCGAAGCAGAAACAGGCGCTGGAGCTGGTCAAGCTCCAGGAGATGTCGCTGGCCGAGGCGTCCGCCGCGTCGGGCCAGTCGGTCGCGTCGCTGAAGGTCAACATCCACCGCGCCATCCGGCGGCTGCGCCGCGGGCTCGGCCGGGACGAGACGCGATGAGCGGGCGCTCGACCGAGACGCTGATCGCCGATCTCGCCCGCGAGGCGCGGCCGGTCAAGCCGCTGGCTTCGCCGTTGCGCCGGGCGCTGGCGACCTTGGCCGCGCTGGGAATCGGCGGCGCCGTCATGGTGCTGCTCGCCGGGAACGTCGAAGGCCTTCTCTCCCGCTATCGCGGCAGCCAGTGGCTGATGTGGCTCGAAATGGGCGCGATGCTGCTGACCGCCCTGCTGGCTGTGGCCGGCGCCTTTTTCCTGTCGGTGCCGGGTCGGTCGCGGCGCTGGCTGCTCACGCCGATCGGCCCGTTCGTCGCGTGGCTGGCGCTGAGCGGCGCCGGCTGCATCGGCGACATCGGCCGGCTCGGTCCGGGAATTTGGCTGTGGGGACACAGCACCGACTGCCTCACCTTCATCCTCGGCGCGAGCCTGGTCGTCGGGGCCCCGCTGCTGTGGCTTCTGTCGCGCGCGCGGCCGATCGACCCGCTGCCGGTCGCTTTGCTCGGCGGGCTCGGCGCGGCGGCGCTGTCGGCGCTGCTGCTGCAATTCTTCCACCCGTTCGCGCTGACAATGGTCGATCTCGCCGTCCATTTCGGCGCGGTCCTGCTCGTCATCCTGCTCGCCGCGCTGTCGCGGCGGCGTACGTTGCGGCCGGCATGAAGAAACGCCTGTTCGGCAGGGTCGCGCTGCTCGCGCTGGTCGTGGCGGCGGTCGCGATCGCGCTGGCTTCGGGCGCCGGCGATCTGCTGACGATCGACACGCTGAAGGCGCGGCGCAGCGAGCTGGCGCTCATGCTCGAGAGCCGCCCGCTGATCGTCGCCGGCCTGTTCTTCCTGATCTACGTCACGGTGGCGGCGCTTTCGATCCCCGGCGCCGCGGTGATGACCCTCGCCGGCGGCGCGATCTTCGGCCTCGTCTACGGCACCTTGCTGGTTTCCTTCGCCTCGGTGCTCGGCGCCACCCTCGCCTTCCTCGGCTCGCGCTATCTGTTCCGCGACTGGGTGAAGCAGCGTTTCGGCCGCCGGCTCGAAGCGATCGACCACGGCCTCGATCGCGACGGTATCTTCTACCTCCTGTTCATCAGGCTCAATCCCGCTTTTCCCTTCTTCCTCGTCAACCTGGCGATGGGCCTGACCCGGATCGGCGTCGTGAAGTTCGCGCTGGTCAGCCAGCTCGGCATGCTGCCCGCGACCCTGGTCTATGTGAATGCCGGGACCCAGATCGCCCGCATCCGTTCGCTCTCCGACATCGCCTCGCCGACGCTGATCGGCTCGCTGCTGCTGTTGAGCCTGTTCCCGCTGGCCGGCAAGTTCGCCGCCGACTGGCTGCGCCGGCGCCGGCTCTACCGCCGCTGGCGCCGGCCGCGCCGCTTCGACCGCAATCTGATCGTGATCGGCGCCGGCGCCGGCGGCCTCGTCACCGCCTATATCGCCGCCGCGGTGCGGGCGAAGGTGACCCTGATCGAGGCCGGCAGGATGGGCGGCGACTGCCTCAACACCGGCTGCGTTCCCTCCAAGGCGCTGATCCGTTCGGCCCGCCTCGCCCGCGACATAAGCACCGCCGATCTTTACGGCCTCGAGCGGGGCGAGCCGCAGGTCGATTTCCCCGCGATCATGGCGCGGATCCGCCGGATCATCGCTCATATCGAGCCCGCCGACAGCGTCGAACGCTATACCGGGCTCGGCGTCGACGTCCGCACCGGTTTTGCCCGCATCGTCGATCCCTGGACGGTCGAGGTCGGCGGCGAGCGGCTCACCACCCGTTCGATCGTGGTCGCCGCCGGCGCCGAGCCGATCATCCCCGACCTCCCGGGGCTCGAGCAGACGGGCTATCTGACCAGCGACACGATGTGGGACGCGCTCGGCGAGCGGCGCCAGCTGCCGGGCCGGCTGGTCATTCTCGGCGGCGGACCGATCGGGGTCGAGATGGCCCAGGCGTTCGCGCGGCTCGGATCGCAAGTGTCGCTGATCCAGGCGGGCGAGCGGATCCTGCCGAAAGAGGATGAAGATGCGGCGGCGGCGGTGGCCGCGATATTGCGATCGGAAGGGGTCGATCTGCGCACCGGCGCGCAGGCGCTGCGCTGCGAAGGCAAGAGCCTGATCGTCGGCGGCGGAAATGGGGAAACCGCCCTGCCGTTCGACGAGCTGATCGTCGCGGTCGGCCGCAAGCCGCGGCTCAAGGGGTACGGCCTCGAAGCGCTCGGCCTCGACACCGACCGGCCGCTCGAGATCAATGGCCGGCTGGAGACGCTGTTCCCGAACATCTATGCGGTCGGCGACGTCGCCGGCTCCTATCAGTTCACCCACGCCGCCGCCCATCAGGCCTGGCATGCGGCGGTCAACGCGCTGTTCGGAAGGTTCAAGAGGTTCCGCGTCGACTATGGGGTGCTGCCCTGGTGCACCTTCACCGACCCCGAGCTCGCCCATGTCGGCCATAACGAGCAGAGCGCCCGCGCCGCGAACCTGATCTGCGAAGTGGTCCGCTACGATCTGGCGCATCTCGACCGCGCGGTGACCGAAAGCGCCAATGCGGGCTTCGTGAAGATCCTGGTCCGGCCCGGCACCGACCGCATCATCGGCGCCACCATCCTCGCCCACAATGCCGGCGAGATGATCGCCGAGCTGGCGCTGGCGATGAAGCATCGCATCGGGCTGGGCAAGCTGCTCGGAACGGTGCACGCCTATCCGACCATGGCGGAGGCCAGCAGGATGGCGGCCGGCGAGTGGCGCAAGGCGCATCGGCCCGAGCGGCTGCTCGGCTGGGTCGAGCTTTATCATCGCTGGCGGCGCCGATGAGCGTGCGCATCCTCATCTTCGCCAAGGCGCCGGTTGCGGGCCGGGTGAAGACGCGGCTCATTCCCGCGCTCGGCGCCGAGGGGGCGGCAAGGCTGGCCGCGGAGATGCTGGCGCGCACGATCGCCGCCGCGCTCGCGGCGCGGGTCGGGCCGGTCGAGCTGTGCGCCGATCCCGATCCCGGCGATCCGGCCTGGGCCGGCCATTTGCCGGAGCAGGTTCAGCTGTCGGCGCAAGGCGATGGCGACCTCGGCCGGCGGCTGGCGCGGGCCGCGCGGCGGACGCTCGACGGCGGCGAAAAACTGCTGCTGATCGGCACCGACTGCCCCGAGCTCGACGCCGATCGCCTGGCTGCGGCGGCGGCGGCGCTGACGAGCCACGACGCGGTCATCCATCCCGCCCGCGACGGGGGCTATGCCCTGCTCGGACTGGGCCGGTTCGATCCGTCGCCGTTCGAGGGAATCGCGTGGAGCACCACCGCCGTCGCCGGGCAGACGCTCGAGCGCCTGCGCAGGCTCGGCTGGACGATCCTGATCGGCGACACCCTGCGCGACATCGACGAGCCCGCCGACCTCGATGCGGCCGCGGGGCGATGATCCGGCTGATCCTCGCCGCCGCGCTGACGGCGTCGGCCACGCCGGTCTGGGTCGGGCGATTTTCCGGCGAGGGGGTGCCGCCGGCGCCGTGGCGCGTGGTCCGGCTCGACAAGAATGTCGCGGCCACGATCTATCGCCTGGCGACGGTCGACGGCGTCGCCGCGGTCGAGGCGCGCGCCGAGGATTCGATGGCTCTGCTCGCCCGGCCCTTGAGCGTCGATCTCGCCGCCACGCCGATCCTGTGCTGGCGCTGGCGGATCGACGCGCCGGTCGCCGACGCCGACATGCGCCGGCGCAGCGGCGACGATTATGCGGCGAGAATCTATGTCAGCTTCGACATGCCCGACAGCGCGATCGGCCTGGCGGCACGCCTCCGGATCGCGCTCGGCCGGCGGCTGTTCGGTTCGGCGGTGCCGGACGCGGCGCTGAACTATGTCTGGGACAATCGCCAGCCGGTCGGGACAAGCCGGCGCAGCGCTTATACCGACCAGGTCGAGATGATCGTCGCCGAGACCGGCACCGGCGCCGCCGGCCGCTGGGTCGCCGAACGCGCCGACGTCGCCGGGGATTTCGCCCGCGCCTTCGGCGACCGGCCCGGCCGCCCGATCCAGCTGGCGGTGGCCAGCGACACCGACAATACAGGAAGCTCGGCGCAGGCCGCCTTCGCCGACCTGCATTTCGTCGCCCGCGGCGAGCGTTGCGCGCCCTGACCGACGCGGATAGGCAGGCGGGCGATGGAGCCATTGCCGCCTTATGCCCGCTTCCTCGGCATCGAGACCCGCCGGACCGAGGCGGGCGAGCTCATCTATATGATGCCGTTCGGCGACGTCGTGCTGGGACGGCCCGGCTATCTCCATGGCGGCGCCATATCCGGGCTGCTCGAATTCGCCGCGATCGGCGCGGTGTTCGAGGAGATCGGCGCCGGCGAGAGGGTGACGGTCAAGCCGATCAACGTCACCGTCAGCTTCATGCGCGGCGGCACCGACCATGACACGTTCGCCGCCGCCACCGTCACCCGGCTCGGCAACCGCATCGCCAATGTCGAGGCCCACGCCTGGCAGACCGACCGCGCCCGGCCGATCGCGGCGGCGCAGATGAACCTGCTGCTGCGGCGGGGGTGAGGCGATCTGAGCCGGAAAATGCCGCCGTCGTCGCGAGGCGCGAAGCGCCGTGGCGATCCAGGGGGCCGGGCGACTGGATTGCCGCGCCGCTTCGCGGCTCGCAATGACGAGTGAAGGGATCCCTACCGCCGCGGCATCAGCGCTTCGGCGGCGACCACCATCGCTTCGACGCCGGCGGTGACCGACGGTTCGGGCTGGATGCGGAACAAAGGCGAATGGTGGCCCGGCGCGGTCGCGACCTCCGCCTCGGGGGTGCCGCCGACGCTGAAATAGACGCCGCGCACGCCGCTCTCCGGAGTCACGAAATAGGCGAAATCCTCGGCGCCCATGCCCGAAGGCGGGGTCTCGATCAGCCGCGCCTCGCCCATCGCCGCGGCGATCGCCTGGCGGACGATGGCGGCGGTCGGCCCGTGGTTGAGCGTCGGCGGCGTCGTCTCCGTCGCGGACCGGGTGACGGTCGGCAACCGGTCCTCGGGCACGCCGAGCGCCAAAGCGGTGCCGCGCGCGACCCGGTCGATGCCGTCGAGCAGCCGGGCGCGGATTTCCGGATTGTTCGACCGCACCGTCATCTGCAGCTCGACCTGCTCGGGGATGATGTTGCTTTTGACCCCGCCATGGATCGAGCCGACGCTGATCACCGCGCCTTCGACCGGGTTGATATCGCGGCCGACCATCGACTGGAGCGAGACGACGATCTGCGAGGCGACCAGCACCGGATCGACGCCCATATGCGGATAGGCGCCGTGGGTGCCGACGCCGCGAACCAGGATCGTCACCGAATCCGCGCTCGAGGCGACGATCGACGGCGGCACCTCGATCCGGCCGGCCGGCACCTCGGCGGCGACATGGAAAGCGAGCGCGTAATCGGGCCTGGGAAAGCGGGTGTAGAGGCCGTCCTCGATCATCGCCCGGGCGCCGGAGATCGTCTCTTCCGCCGGCTGGGCGATCAGCAGCAAGGTGCCCGACCAAAGATCGCGGCGCGCCATCATCTGCCGGGCGGCGCCGACCAGCGAGGTGATGTGGACGTCGTGGCCGCAGGCATGCATGACCGGCTGCTCGGTTCCCGAGGCGTCGACCTGGCGCGCCCGCGAGGCATTGGCCAGGCCGGACCGTTCCTCGAGCGGCAGCCCGTCCATGTCGGCGCGCATCATCACCGTCGGCCCCTCGCCGTTGCGCAACAGCGCCACCACGCCGGTGCCGCCGACGCCGGTGGTGACCTCATAGCCGAGCGCATTGAGCTCGCGCGCCATGCGCGCGGCGGTCTCGACCTCGCGGCCGGACAGCTCCGGGTTGCGGTGGAAATGGTCGAACAACCCGGCGAGGTTGGCGCGATAATCGCTCGCCACCGCCGCGGAGAGGCCGCTTTGCTGCGCCGCCGCCGGCGTCGCCAGCAGCATCGCGACCGCGCTTATCATCGCTCTCTTCATTCCAATCCCCTCCGAGGGCTCACCCGCCGGTTTTCAGCCGCCCTTCTTGATCGTCTCGCGGGCGATGACAAGCTGCTGGATCTGGCTGGTGCCCTCGTAGATGCGGAACAAACGGACGTCGCGATAGAGCCGCTCGATGCCGTAATCGGCGATATAGCCGGCGCCGCCGAAAATCTGCACCGCGCGGTCGGCGACGCGGCCGACCATCTCGCTCGCGAAATATTTGGCGGCCGCCGCCTCGAGCACGATCGGCGCCCCCTGGTCCTTGAGCGCGGCACTTTCCAGCACCAGCGCCCGCGCCGCCAGCGCCTCGGTCTTGGAATCGGCGATCATCGCCTGGACGAGCTGGAAGTCGCTCAAGGGCTTGCCGAACTGGCGGCGCTCGCCGGCATAAGCGACGGCGTCGGCGATCAGCCGCTCGGCGACGCCGACGCAGACCGCGGCGATGTGGAGCCGGCCGCGGTCGAGCACCCGCATCGCGATCTTGAACCCCTCCCCTTCCTCGCCGAGCCGGTTGGCGGCGGGGACCGCCACGTCGTCGAAACTGACGTCGCAGACATGGGCGCCCTGCTGGCCCATCTTCTTCTCCGGCCGGCCCACGCTGAGTCCGGGCAGATCGGCCGGCACCAGGAAGGCGGAAACGCCGTGCGCGCCCTCGCCGCCGGTGCGCGCCATCACCGTGAACAGCGACGCCTTGTCGGCGTTGGTGATGAACCGCTTGCTGCCGTTGAGCCGATAATGGTCGCCCTCGCGGATCGCCCGGGTCTGCACGGAGGCGCTGTCGGACCCGGCTCCGGGCTCGGTCAGCGCGAAGCTGGTGACGATCTCGCCCGAGGCGATCTTCGGCAGCCACTGCGCCTTCTGCCCGGGCGTGCCGGCCATCACCAGGCCCTGGCTGCCGATGCCGACATTGGTGCCGAACACCGACCGGAAAGCCGGCGTCGTCCGCCCGAACTCGAGCGCGACCCGCACTTCCTCCGCCATAGTGAGGCCGAGGCCGCCATATTCCCCGGGAATGGACAGGCCGAACAGGCCCAGCTCGCGCATCTCGCGGACGATCTCGCCGGGCACCTCGTCCTCGTCGGCGACCTTCTCCTCGAGCGGGCGCAGGCGCTCGGCGACGAAACGGCGGACGGTGTCGATCAGGGCGTCGAAGGTTTCGGCGTCGAGCGGCATTTCAGGGCTCCTGATAACCGAGCGCGCGCAGCTCGAGCCGGTGCCGGCGCGGGTCCCTGGTGAAGAACAGGCCGCCTTTGCGGGTCGCGTGGCCGGGGACATAATCGAGGGTGAGGCTGCTGGCCTCGACCAACGTGTCGCCGGCCATCAGGCGGCCCTCGAGCTGGACGTCGGCAGCGGTGGCGCCGGAGCGGTTGATAGCGGCGATCCCGACGCGGTAGCCCGACTGGATCGGGACGAGACTCTCCGCCCTCACCTCGATCGCGGGGGGCTGCGCCGCCTCGCCGCTTATCGCTTCGCGGCCGATCACCGCCACGATTCCGAGAGTCAGGAGGAGGCCGATCGCGGCGGCGATCCATTCGAGCAGCGGCTCGCTCGCCTGCTCCTTTCGCCCTCGCGCCATCGCCCCTCCCTTCACACCACCAGCCGCGCGATCGCCGCGCCGATCGCCGCCGGGAAAGCGAGCACCGCGACGATGACCGCGACCTGGCCGGGATCGCCGCCTTCGATCCGGCCGAACGTCCACAGCACGTAGAGGCTGACCAGCAGGGCGATGCCATAGCCGGCGACCGTGAAGCGCAGGAACAGGCTCGCCCGGTGAACACCCTCCGGCTTTTCGACGCCCCCGGCGAAGCCGACCCCGTAAACGAAGGCGTCGAGCAGGATGAGCGAGAGCAGGACCAGCAGCAGCGCGTGCCAGGGCGTCATCATGAATCCGATCAGGATCATCTCCTCGGTCGGCGCGACGTTGAAGGCGAGGAACAGCGCGCCGGCCAGCATCAGGAAGAGCTGGCCGAGATAGCCGGCGGTGCGCTCGGCCTGGATCGCGTCGCCGGCGGTCTCGCCGCCGCTCAATTGCTTGCGCGCCAGCATCGCGCCGAAGCTGCACGGGATCGACTGGATCGCGACCTTGCCGGCCCATTCGTCCAGGTTCATCTCCGGCGTCAGGATTCCGAACAGAGCGAGGATCAATGCGGAAGCGACGATCGCCACGGCCAGAGCGGCGAGCGCGTCGAGCAAATCCTCGAACAGATTGGCGGTGCGCTCGAAACCGCCGAAGCGCGACAGGCCGACGAGGATGAGGAAGTTGACGGCGTAGAAGAGCAGCAGGCGCGCGGGATGGGCGTAAAAGCCCAGCGCCCACATCTCCATCGTCATCAGCAGAGGCAGGCCGAAAATCAGCGCGCCGGCGAAAGCGCGGGCGAGGCCGAGCGCATAATCGCGGTTGGAGGTGGCGATGGCCGGGTGGGTGCGCACCCGCAGGCTTATCCGCCGTCAGTCAACGAGCGGCAAGGGGTGGCGAGGGTCGTGGCGGATCGATCTCGGCACGAGCGGCATGCCTGGGAGCACAAACCCGATCTTGCCGCGTTCGATAAAGCACGGACCTGCTTTCTGGTCCTTTCCACCGAGTGCGGACCTTTGGCGGGAATGTCGCCTTTCGACCCATTGCGGACATTCCCGCAGCGTCCGGTATGGCTCCGTTGCAGACGTTCGAGCTCCTCGTCTATTTAAAATGCTATCACTTGAGGAGCGCGGTCGGATGAGGCAACTGATGTTATTGGCCTTCCTGTTTGGCGCGAGCTTTACCGCGGTCTTGGCCGCGCCGCCTCCGCCTCCGCCTCCCGGCAGAGTTGAACTGATCTCCAACTTCTTCAACTTAGCACCGACCAATCTGCCTGCTGCGAGCCTGGAGTCCTGGGCGCGCTTCATCTCTGCTGACGTGCAGGTTTACCACAGGGATGAGATCGCCTTCACGAATCGAACTGACTGGCTCGCTGCTCTCAACTCGCCAAGAGGACTGGGGGGCAGGAGGATCAACTATTCGGTCGGGCATCTGCAGTTCTATGAACTGGCTGATGGGGGTATTCGGGTTTTGGAATGGGCCTACCCCTACGATCGCGAGACGGTTTTCCACGGCGTCGAGCCCTACCGCTTTGTGACCTATTATTTTGACGACCGGCAACTGGTGCGAGTCGTATATGATCAACCGATGGCGCTCTACGATCTCCGGTTGGGGAAACAGTGGAATTAATGTCCGCTTTCCACCCGTTGCGGACATTCGCGATGCCGTAAAGGAGGCGTCGCCCGAGCGCCCCAGACGTGTTCGGAGCGAAGCTAATAACCCTTCATCCGCGCCAGCCGGTCGGCATGGTATGCGGGGTCGCCGAACAGCTCGTTCAGCACCCGGTCGCGCTTCATGTAGAGGCCGATATCATATTCGTCGGTCATGCCGATGCCGCCGTGCATCTGCACGCCTTCCTGCACCGCCAGCATCGAGGTCCGGCCGGCCTTGGCCTTGGCGACCGACACCATCGCCTCGGCCTGGTCGCTGCCCTCGTCGAGCAGCTGCTGCGCCTTCAGCGTCGCCGCCCGCGCGATCTCCAGCTCGGAATAGAGGTGGGCGGCACGGAACTGCAGCGACTGGAACTCGCCGATCGCCCGGCCGAACTGGCGGCGCTGCCGGAGATAGTCGACCGTCATGTCCATCGCCGCCGAGCCGAGGCCGACCAGCTCCGCCGCGGCGCCGGCGCGGCCGGCATCGAGCAGGCGCGAGAGGACGGCCTCGCCGCCGCCGACCTCGCCGACCACCGCGTCGGCGTCGACCTCGACCTTGTCGAAGGTCAGGCGCGCGCCGATGCTGCTGTCGGCAAGGCGGACGCCTTCCACCTCGAGGCCCCTCGCCTCCCGCTCGACCGCGAACAGGGTCAGGCCATCGTCGGCGCGGGCGGCGACCAGAATGACGTCGGCCGAGGCGCCCTGGACGACGAACTGCTTGCGGCCCGAAAGCCGGAAGCCGTTGCCCGAGCGCTCGGCGCGCATCGCCACCGCCTCCGGCCGGTGCTTGGGGCCCTCGTCGATCGCGACCGCGGCGACCGTCTCGCCGGCGAGGATGCCGGGATACCAAAGCTCGCGCTGCCGGGTGCCCTTCAGCGCCTCGACGAAGGCGACCGCGCTGACCAGGAAGGGCGAGGGCGTCAGGTTGCGGCCGATCTCCTCGAGCACGATGCCGGCCTCGACATGGCCGAGGCCGAGACCGCCGTCGGCCTCGTCGATGAGGATGCCGTTGAAGCCCATTTCGCCGAACTGCTTCCACAATGCGTGACCGAAGCCGTCGCTGCAGCCGCTGTCGCGCCAGCGGCGCAGCTCTTTGGCGATCGCGCCTTCCCCGGCGATGAAGCCGCGCGCGGTGTCGCGCAGCATCGCCTGATCGTCGGTGAGGTAGAGGGGCAATGTGCTGTCCTTCCGTACGACTGGATTGCTTCGTCGCTACGCTCCTCGCAATGACGAAAGCTGAACCGTCATTGCGAGCGCAGCGAAGCAATCCAGTTCACGCTCCCGGCAGTTCCAATATCCGCTTGGCGATGATGCCGAGCTGGATCTCGCTGGTGCCGCCCTCGATCGAATTGGCCTTGGTGCGCAGCCATTCGCGCGCCGCCTTGCCTTGCTTCGAGCGGCCGCTCTCCCATTCCAGCGTGTCCGAGCCGCCGGCGGCCATGACCAGCTCGTGGCGCGCCTTGTTCAATTCGGTGCCGGCATATTTCATCATCGACGGCTGCGCCGGATGGGCGCGGCCGGCCTTCAGTTCGTCGATGAACCGCTCAGACATCGCCCGGAACGCCATCGCGTCGACGTCGAAGCGGGCGACGTCGGCGCGCAGCACCGCATCGCCGGCCACCGCCTCCCTGAGCGCCTCGCCGAGCGATCCGCTTTGCCCGCCCAGCCCCATGCCCGAGATCATCTCGCGCTCGTGGCCAAGCAGATATTTGGCGACGTCCCAGCCCTTGTTCACCTCGCCGACCACCTGGTCCCTGGGCACCTTCACATCGTCGAAGAAGGTCTCGCAGAAAGGCGAATTGCCGGAGATGAGCAGGATCGGGCGGGTCGACACGCCCGGGCTCGCCATGTCGAACAGGAGGAAGCTGATCCCCTTATGCTTGGGCGCCTGCGGGTCGGTGCGCACCAGGCAGAAGATCCAGTCCGCCTTGTCGGCATAGCTGGTCCAGACCTTCTGGCCGTTGACCAGCCAGTGATCGCCCCGGTCTTCGCATTTGGTCTGCAGCGAGGCGAGGTCGGAGCCGGCATTGGGCTCGGAATAGCCTTGGCACCAGCGTATCTCGCCGCGCGCGATCTCGGGCAGGAAGCGCTTCTTCTGCTCCTCGGAGCCATATTTGAGCAAAGCCGGGCCGAGCATCGAGATGCCGAAGCTCATCAGCGGATTGCGGGCGCCGATCGCGGCCATTTCCTGCTTCAATATCTTGGTCTCGGCCGGCGACAGGCCGCCGCCGCCATATTGGGTCGGCCAGTCGGGCCCCGTCCAGCCGCGCGCGGCCATCACCTCCAGCCATTGCCTTTGGGCGTCGTTCTTGAAGACGGGGTGGCGGCCGCCCCAGCACATGTCGCTCTCGTCGCGGATCGGCTCGCGCATCTCGGGCGGGCAATTCGCCTTCAGCCACGCACGGGTGTCGCTCCGGAACGTTTCCAGATCGACTGTTTCGCTCATCGTCGTCTCCTCGTTGGGATAGGCGATGGCGCAGCTGAAGAAGACCGTCAAGGATTCGCTGATGTCGAAAAAGCGATGACCATTTTATGCTGGAACAAAATGAAGATCATGTCGTTGATGTTGTTCAGGTAGAGGCTTTGGAGGATAAAATGTCCGTCCTGATTGCGAATGAGCATGAAGCGATCGCGAACATCCTCACATTCGAGAGGCATCTTCATCGCAACCGGGAATTGCGTGACCGTCTTCCCTACGCACGAGCATGGTATGCTCACCCCGACGAGCAGGGGGAATGGTACTTCGGGCCTTCGAAATTCATAGGTTATCGTGGGATGACTCCGGCGGAATATCTTAACAATGACCCGCGTGACGGACGTCGAACCGAACGCCAATTGCAGCCGTGGTTCATGGTCGTACCTTTGCAAGATGCATTGGCGGATGAGCTCAGGCAGAAGCTGATTGCTTTTCTTGCCAATTACGGAAAGGCACCGAGCGCGTTGGCCCGGATCAACGTCTCTCGCGAGTGGTACGAAGCTCGAAAGGGACGAGGAAGTCCGCAGCTTCATCGTGCCGTTGGTGACCTCGTCCTCCTCGTCGTCCAGCTCCTCCCGCAACGAGAGCGGGCTCGGGTACTCAAGTCTATGGGTGGGTGACTGCATCGTCGCCGCAGATGGAGAGCGGAATGGGGAAGGGCGAGGATTTCGAGGACCGAGTGCACCGGATGCTCGAACGGATGCTTTGCGAAGGGGGCCTCCCCTGGCAAAGCCACCTGTGCAAGCTTCATCGCCGAAAATCCTACGTTTCGCCCGACCGGGAAGGCGCCGTCAATTTCGAGAATGTAATCGAGATTTTCCTCCCGGAGACTGTCGATGTGCCGGGAGCGCAACCATCCACAGTCGCGATATTCGAGTGCAAGAATCACGGGAGAAACGTGGAGGTTGGCGAGATCGATGAGGTTCGCGGACGCATTCAGCCCTCATATGGGTTCGCGCTCAAGGCGTATGTGGTGACGGAGAAAGGCTTCGCGCGTGGAAGTCTCAAGACGGCGAAGAACACGGGCATCGGCCTCATCAGGATAATGCCGGACGATCAGATAACGCACGTCATGTACAACCTTACCTTCGACGTTATCGAAGAGCAGCGCAGAAGCTTCCCCCGCCGGGCGGCCCTGGCGCTACAGGATACCGGCTACCAAGCCGTCAACGAAAGCTTCTTCGGATTCGACAATGGCTACGTCTTCGGTTCCATCGAGGCCATGCTGCGCTTCGCGGCCGATAGGACCTAGGGCTTGGAAGCTGCCTTTCCTCCCGCACTATGGCGTATCGTCGTTTAGGTAAATTCCATCACTTCGTCGTCGAGCGGCCTGAACCGCATTGCGACCAGGTCCCTAAGATAATTCTGGTGGACCCGCCACGGCGCGTTCGCGCCCTGGGTGGGAAGAAAGGGCTGCGCGCGGCGGACATAGCCCGAGCTGAAATCGAGCATCGGCCGCCGTTCGATCGGCCCCGGCGGCAGCCGCGGCACGCAGATCCGATGACCGCGCGCGTCCATATGGTTGAGCAGCCGGCAGACATAGCGCGAGCTCAAATCGCATTTGAGCGTCCACGAGGCGTTGGTGTAGCCGAACACGACCGCGAGATTGGGAACGTCGCTCAGCATCATCCCCTTGTAGCTGATCCGGTCGGCGATATTGACCGGCGCGCCGTCGACACCGAGGTCGATTCCGCCGAGCAGCTTGACGACCAGGCCGGTCGCGGTGACGACGATGTCCGCGGCGAGCTCGCGCCCCGAGGCGAGGCGGAGGCCTTCCGGCGTGAACCGGTCGATGCGGTCGGTGACGATCGCGACCCTCCCCGCCTTGATCGCCTCGAACAGGTCGCCGTCCGGAACGAGGCAGAGGCGCTGGTCCCAGGGGTTGTAGCTCGGGGCGAAGTGGCGCTCGACGTCGTAAGCGGGCGGCAGGCGCTCGGCCGCCAGCTTCAGCAGCAGATGCCTGACCTTGTCGGGCCGTTTGCGGGCGCGGGAGAAGAAGAAGATTCCGAGCAGCACGTTCTTCCAGCGCGTCGCCCGGTCGGCGAGCCGGCGCGGCAGCCAGCGTTGCAGCCGGCGGGCAATGCCGTCGCGCGACGGCCGGGCGACGATATAGGTCGGCGAGCGCTGCAGCATCGTCACCTCGGCGCCGGCTTCGGCCAGCGCCGGAACCAGAGTGACCGCGGTCGCGCCGCTGCCGATGACGACGATCCTGCGGCCGGCGACATCGAGATCCTCGGGCCAGAATTGCGGGTGGACGATGCGGCCGCCATAGGCCTCCTCGCCCGCCCATTGCGGCCGGTGGCCCTGACCATAATCGTAATAGCCGCTGCACAGGAACAGGAAGCGGCAGGTGAAAAGGCGCGGCCCGCCTTCGGCCTCGACCTCGACCGTCCACAGCGCGTCCGCCGACGACCATGAGGCGCGCGTCACCTTGTGGCGGAAGCGGATGCGGCGGTCGATGCCGAATTCGCGGGCGGTCTCCTCGACATAGGCGCGGATCGACGGCCCATCGACGATCGACCGGTCGGAAGCCCAGGGCCGGAACGGAAAGCCCAAGGTGTACATGTCGGAATCGGAGCGCACGCCGGGATAGCGGAACAGGTCCCAGGTGCCGCCGATCGCGCCGCGCGCCTCGAGGACGAGCCAGGATTTGCCGGGGCAGCTTCTCTGCAGATGATAAGCGGCATCGATGCCGGAAATGCCGGCGCCGACGATCAGCACGTCGACATGTTCGGATCCGGCATTCGGGGCGGCGTCTGCCATCGTCAAAGGCTAAAGAGAGGCGGGCACCTCGGCAAGCGCGGCGTGCCGGCCGCGTTCAGGACTCCAGACACCAGAGGGAGCCGTCGAAATTCCTGAAAACGGCGTCCCGACTGCGCCACTCGCCCGGCCGTTCGCCGTCTTCCGAAAGCCACTCGACGAAGCGTTCCTCGAACCGGCAGCGCACCGTCCGCCGGTCGCGGCTGACGATCCGGCAGCTCAGATCGCGCCCTTCGTAACGGCCGGCCACCGCGTCGACGATGAAGCAGCTTTCCTCATCCAGACGGCATTGGCAGCTCTTGTCGACATGATCGGAAACGACATCGCCGATCTTCGGCATCGTCATCCGACCGCCCGGAGAGCAGGCGGCGGCGAGAAGAAGGACCGCCGGCAAGCCCGGTGCGAATCCTCGGCCGGAACAGCGGCGCCGCACCGTTCAGCGCCGGGATTCGCGCCAGACCATCAGCGCCAGGCCGCCGGCGACGACGAGGCCGGCCACGCTGACCCATTGCGGCAGCTCGGTTCCGCCGACGACGATTTCGAACGGCCGGACGAGGCGATAGAGATGGGCAAGCGCCATCAGCGAGAAGATCAGGATGGCGAGATTGGTGAACGGCCTCATGACACGCTCCTTCGCGAGGGCACGGCCTTGTCGCGCGAGCCTGGGTGTATCGCCATTAGCAGACCCAAGAAACCTCTCCCTCGAGAGGGAGGGTAGGGTGAGGGTGTCGGGCGACGGAGGATTCTCGCGGCCGCCGAACCCCTCACTCGCCGGTCTCGGCCGGCGATGCCTGCCGCTCCGCGGCGCGGCGCTGGCGCCGCCACATCGCCGCATAAGCACCGCGCGCGGCCAGCAAGGCGGAATGGCTGCCGCGCTCGACGATGCGGCCGCCGGCGAGAACCAGTATCTCGTCGGCGTCGACGACGGTCGACAGCCGGTGGGCGATGACCAGGGTCGAGCGGTCGGCCGAGACGGCGCGCAGGCTGGCCTGGATCTCCCGTTCAGTGTGGGTATCGAGCGCGCTGGTCGCTTCGTCGAATACCAATATCGAGGGCCGCTTCAGGATGACGCGGGCGATGGCGACACGCTGCTTCTCGCCGCCCGACAATTTCAGCCCGCGTTCGCCGACCTGGGTGGCGTAACCGTCGGGCAGACCGAGGATGAATTGCTCGAGCTGCGCGGAGCGGGCCGCCTGCTCGATCTCGTCGCGGGTCGCTCCCACCCGGCCGTAGGCGATGTTGTAATAGATAGTGTCGTGGAACAGGACGGTATCCTGCGGGACCACGCCGATCGCGCCGCGCAGGCTCGCCTGGGTCACGTCGCGCAGGTTCTGGCCGTCGATGCTGATCGCGCCGGCATCGACGTCGTAGAAACGGAACAGCAGACGCGCGAGCGTCGACTTGCCGCCGCCGCTCGCGCCGACCAGGGCGACGGTCCGGCCCGAAGGCACCTCGAAGGAAACATCGTCGAGGATCGGCCGCCGCGGATCGTAGGCGAAGGACACACGATCGAAGACGATATGGCCGCGCGGCACGGCGAGAGCCGGAGCGCCGGGGCGGTCCTCGACCTCGGCCGGCTCGGCGAGCAAAGACGCCATCGCCTCGACGTCGGCCAGCGACTGGCGGACGGTGCTGTAGACCATGCCGAGCGTGCCGAGCGGCGCGTAGAGCTGAAGCAGATAGGCGTTGACCAGAACGAAATCGCCGACGGTCATCGCCCCGGCCGAGACCGCCCGGCCGGCCATCACCATGATGAAGGCGAGGCCGGCGGCGATCACCAGCGCCTGTCCGACGGCGAACAGCGTCTCGACCGATTCGCGCCGGACGGCGGCGCTCTCATAAGCGCGCCTGGCATCGTGATAGCGCGCCGCCTCATGCGCCTCGGCACCGAAATATTTGACCGTCTCATAGTTGAGGAGGCTGTCGACGGCCCTGACGCTGGCGGCGACGTCCCTGGCGTTCATCTCCCGCCTGAGACGGACCTGCCAGCGGGTGATGGCGATCGTGAACGCGCCATAGAGAAGGATGGTGGCGAGCGTGACCAGAGCGAAGCCCGGGCTGTAGAGCGTCCAAAGGATCGCCGCGACCAGGATGAGCTCGAGCAGGGTCGGCAGGACGTTGAACAGAAGCAACTCGAGCAGATATTCGATGCCGACCGTACCGCGCTCGACGATCCGCGACAGGCCTCCGGTCTTGCGGTCGAGATGGAAGCGCAGCGACAGCGCATGAAGATGCTCGAAAACCTCGAGCGCGGTGAGCCGGACCGCCCGTTGCGCGACCCGAATGAAGACCAGCTGGCGCAGCGCCGCGGTGGCCTGGGCGCCGACATGAGCGAGCGCATAAGCGAGGATCAGCGCGACCGGGACGATCGCAACGCCGCCGCCCGCCAGCGAGTCGATGATCCATTTGTAGAGCAGCGGAGCGCCGATCGCGATCAGCTTGGCGGCGACGAGCAGCGAGATCGCGCCGACGACCCGCAGCTTCAGCCGCGGTTCGCCGCGCGGCCACATCAGGGCGAGCAGCCGCTGCGCGATCCAGCCGCGGTCGCCCGGCCCGGTCATCGAGGCCTTTCGAAGCCGGCGGCGCATTGCCGAGAGGCGGCAACGACTACGGCTATTGGTGTTGACTGCGCTCCGGTCGGCAGAACCCTGCCACCGCGGCCCGGAGTCGTCGAAACGGGCTGGTGCATATGGACCGATTGATAGCGTGACTCGCCCGGCGATTACCTGACCCAAAAGGGTGATTGACGGCGATGGCGCGGGCCATAGCTTCAACGCACCGGAGTCGCCCGGCAACATCAGACGGACCGGCAATTGGATGGACCAAGATGGAGGGCTGCAAGATGAAGAGCTTTGCCTTCAAACTGGCTGACAAAAGGGGCTTTGGCGACGGCAGGTGGAAGGCGCGCGACGGCGTCGCGCTGGCCGCGTGCACCGAGCTGGCGAACGGCAATTACCGGAGCGACGAACGGACTTTCCCGGGCGGGCCGTCGGGCCCGCCGGACTCGGGATTTTATTGTTAGTCCCTTCGCGGGGCCCTTCTGTCCATCGTTGGGCGCTTGCGTTCGCACCGGCCTGCCCGGTGCGGGAATTGTCATGATGGACATCGAAGGAGAGTGTGATGAGCGACAAGTCCTTTGCGTTCAAACTGGCCGAAAAGCGGCCGGCCCGCAGCGGCAAGTGGCAGGCGCGCGACGGCGTTTCGCTGGCCGCCTGCACCGAGGTGGCGATGGGCCAGTGGCGGTCAGGCAGCAACTATTCGGGCCAGTTCGTCGGGTATGACAAGGGATATTGGTGCTGATCGATTCCCGGCTGCAGAGGGCCCCCCGGTTTTCCGGGGGGCCCTTTGCGCCGTGCCGATGCTGAAGCCGCGCCTCGTGCCGACCGCCGGAACCGAATCATGTCCCGGCGCATCCTGATCGTCACCAACCGCGCCGACCTTCATGCCGACCTCGTCGCCGCCAGGATCGCGGCCCTCGGCCCGCCTGCATTCCGGCTCAATCTCGACGAATTCCCGAAGGATTTCGAGCTCAATCTGGAATTTGCCGACGGGCAATGGGCAGGCGGGCTGACCTACGCGCCTACCGGCGAGCACCTGGACATCGCGCACATCGGCGCGGTCTGGATGCGCAAGAAAGCCGATTTCAGCTTCGCTGCGGCGGCGCTCGCGCCGCAGGAGAAGGCTTTTGCGGTCGGCGAGACCGAGCATATCCTGTTCAGCCTCCTCTATTCGCTCGACGGCTTCTGGATGAGCCACCCTGTCGCCCTGCGCGGGGCGAGCTGGAAGGGAGAGCAGTTGCTGCGCGCGGCGCGCATGGGGTTCGCCGTGCCGTCGTCGCTGGTGACCAACAGCCGGGCAAGGGTCGACGCATTCAGGGCCTCGGCGCGGGACGGCATCGTCTTCAAGGCGCTGTCATCCCCGGCTCTGGCCGCGGACGAGGTGGAGGCGGACCAGCGCATCGCGGCGGCGCTGCCGACGACGCGCATCACCGAGGAGCATGACGAGATGCTCGACGCCGTCTCTCAGCTGCCCTGCTTCTTCCAGCACCATGTGCGCAAGCGGCACGAGCTGCGCGTCACGGTGATCGGCGACCGCCTGTTCGCCGCCCGGATCCATTCGCAGGACGATCCGCGAACGGCGGCCGACTTTCGCGATTTTTCGGCCGAGATTCTCTACGAAGCGGCGATCCTGCCGCCGGAGATGGAGCGGCGGTGCATCCAGCTCGTGCATAGCTATGGGCTGACCTACGGCGCCATCGACCTCATCGTCACTCCGGAAGGCGAATATGTCTTTCTGGAGAACAATCCGGCGGGCCAGTTCCTGTTCGTCGAGCAGCTGGTGCCGGAGCTGCGCATGTGCGACGCGGTCGCGCAATGCCTGATCGACGGTGCCGGCGCGGCGCGGAACGATCGATGAAGATCAGGCAGGCGATCGAGGCGATCGAAGCGAGGCGGAGCAGCCGCGTGCTGGTGTTCGCCGCCTCCAACATGGAGATCGAGTTCCTGCCGCCGCTTTACGACATGCTACGCGAGATCGGGCCGACGAAGCGCCTCGACGTCCTGGTCTATATTCGCGGCGGCGTGGTGAACGCGGCCAGGCGCATCGCCCTGCTGCTTCACCAGTTCACCGATCGCCTCGCCTTCATCGTGCCGGACCGGTGCGAATTGGCGGGCACGATCGCGGCGCTCGCGGCGCACGAGATCATCGCCGGCCCGGTTGCGATCTTCTCGCCGGTCGATCCGCTGCTGCAGGGTCCACCCTCTTCTTCCGAGGAGCGGCCGCTCGCCATTTCGGCGGAGGACGTCCGCCTGTTCGGCGAGATGGGCAGCAAGTGGTTCGGCCTGGAGGAAAAGGAAGCGCGGACGAGGGCGATGGCGGTCCTCTGCGAGAATATCTTTCCCACCACCTTGACGTCCTTCTACCGCTCGACGCTGGAGGTGGAGGCGGTTTGCTCGGAGCTGCTTTCGCTGCACATGCCGGACAGCGACGCGGCGCTCAAAGCGAGGATCGTGGAAGGGCTGCTTTTCGGCCGGCACTCCCACTCTTTCGCCCTCACGCGGGAGGAGATGCGCGATCTGGGGCTGCCGCTGATCAGCGACCCCCCGATCGAGGATCTGGGCTGGGAAGTCGCGGGCGAGCTGCGCCGCTCGGTCGGCGGCGGCGCCCGCGCGACGCCCGAGGATGACTGGATCGATGCGATGCTGGCGACGCGGGATGGATCGCGGCGGCGACGGCGGAGTCCAAGCGAGATGGGGCCGAGCTGGGAAGCCGGCGAAATCTCATGATCGAGACCGTCACCTATGTTGCGGAAGCGTGCCGATTCTATATCCTGTTCGTCCTGATCGCGGCGGCGGCGGGCAAGCTCGCGGCGATGGCCGACTTCCGCGACACGATCGCCGCTCTCATTCCCCTCTCCGCACCGGGCGTTCGCGCCGTTGCAGTCGCCATCGCCGGGGCCGAGGCGCTGACCGCCGTGCTGCTGGCGGCGGGCGGGAGCTGGGCCAGGGCCGGAATGGCCGCCGCGTTGATGCTCTTCATCCTGTTCACCGCGGCCATCCTCGTCGCGCTGGTTCAGGGAAGGACGGTCCAATGCCGCTGTTTCGGGGGCCGCGGTCATGTCATTTCGATCCACGATCTGGCGCGCAACGGAGTCCTGATGGCGGCGTGCGGCCTCTATCTGCGCTACGGCGCGCCTGGCGCTCCGATCGACGCAGCCGGCTGGCTGCTCCTGTCCGGAATTGCCGTCATCCTGTTCCTGGTCACGACGAACCTCGACGAAATCGCGAGCCTGGCGCGCTCGGCATGACCTTGCCGGCCGACGGCAATCTGATCCTGATCGTGCTGGCCGTCCTTACCCTGGCGACAGCGCTCAATCTCTTCCTGACCCTAAGGCTGGCGGCGAAGTTCCGGGCCGCCTTCGACCCGGGGCCGCGCACCCTTCCGGCCGGACAGCCGGTTCCGGCCTTCGCGGGGCAGCGGCGGCTCGACGGGAAGCGGATCACTTCCACCGACCTGGCGGGTCAGGCCGCTATCCTCGCCTTCGTCTCGCCGGGCTGTTCCGCCTGCCGGGAGAAAGTGGCCGAGCTCGCCGATATCCTGCCCGACGTGCTGAGCGCCGGCATCGCATTGTGGATCGTTCCGGCCGACGCGGTGCACGACGTCGCGCGGCTGGTCGGCGACACGCCCCTGGTCGAGCATGTGCTGGTGCTGGACAAGGCGACCCGCCGGCGGCTCAACCCCGACAATGCCGTCCCCTTCTACATTTTCATCGAGGATCCGCTGATCGTGCGCGCGAGCGGCACGATCGGCGACGACGACTGGCTGAGCTTCGTCGGCCAGATGCGCGAGCTGGCCGCCGGTAAGCCGGTCGCGGGTTCGAATTCCCAGCGCGGCCCCACGACCAGGCGCCGCCGGGCTGACAGCCGCGTTCCACGCGCCTAGACCAAGGCGGGAAGAGGTCCGCCGATGAAACGCCTGCTCGCCGCGCTGCTGATCCTCGTGCCGGCCGCGGCGGCGGGCCGGCCCCCGATCATCGACATGCACATGCATGCCTTGCCGGCCGACGCGCAGGGTCCGCCGCCGCTCGGCCTGTGCACGCCGATCCCCGCTTTCCCCGCCTGGGACCAAGGCCGCCCCTATAGCGAGCAGTTCCTCGACATGCTGCAGCATCCGCCTTGCCCCGACCCGATCTGGTCGCCGGTGGCCGACGACGAGGTGCGCAGCCGGACGCTGGCGGTGATGGAGCGACTGAACGTGATCGGCGTGCTGAGCGGAACCGCCGAGCGGGTCGAGGCGTGGCGGCGGACGCGTCCCGAGCGGTTCATCCCGGCGCTCGAATTCGCGCTCGAGCCGGAGAACACGCCCGACCGGCTGCGCGCGCTGCGCGAGGCCGGGCGGCTCGATGTGCTCGGCGAGGTCACCACCCAATATGCCGGCATCGCGCCCGACGATGCGCGGCTGGAGCCGTTCTGGGCGCTGGCCGAGGAGCTCGACATTCCGGTCGGCATCCATGTCGGCACCGGTCCGCCCGGCGCGATCTATCTCGGCGCCGAAGGCTATAGGGCACGGCTCCACAGCGCGATGACGATGGAGGAGGTGCTGGTGCGCCACCCGCGGCTGCGCGTCTATCTGATGCACGCCGGCTATCCGCTGATCGACGACCTGCTGGCTGTGCTCTACGCCCATCCGCAGGTCCATGTGGATGTCGGCGTCATCGTCTTCACCCAGCCGCGCGCCGCTTTCTACAATTATCTCCAGCGCATCGTCGAAGCGGGGTTCGAGAGCCGCATCCTGTTCGGCTCCGACCAGATGGTGTGGCCGGAGGCGCTCGAGCGGGCGGTGCGGGTGATCGAGGAGGCGCCGTTCCTGAGCGAGGCGCAGAAACGCGCCATCCTCTATGACAATGCCGCCCGCTTCCTGCGCCTGACGCCGGCGCAGCAGGCGGGGCACGGGCGGCTTGGGGAGAATGGGCGGTGACCGCGACCGACAGCGTCTTCGCCGGCTCGATCCCGGCCCTTTACGACCGCCATCTGGTACCGATGCTGTTCGCGCCCTACGCCGAGGATCTGGCGGCAAGGGTGGCGGCGCTGCAGCCGCGGCGAATCCTCGAGACCGCCGCCGGAACCGGAATCGTCACCGCGGCGCTGGCGCGTTCCGTTCCCGACGCCGAGATCGTCGCAACCGACCTCAATCAGGCGATGCTGGACGTGGCGGCGACCCGCGTCGATTCGCGGCGGGTCACTTTCGCCCAGGCGGACGCGCTGGCGCTGCCGTTCGACGACGCCGTCTTCGATGCCCTGGTCTGCCAGTTCGGGGTGATGTTCTTCCCCGACCGCGTCGCCGGCTATCGCGAAGCGCGCCGGGTGCTGCGCCCGGGCGGCACCCTGCTGTTCAACGTCTGGGACCGGATCGAGCTGAACACGGTCAGCGATCGCCTCGCCAAAGCGGTGGCCGACCTCTTCCCCGACGCCCCGCCCAGCTTCCTGACCCGGGTGCCGTTCGGCTATCACGACCGAGACCGGATCGAGGCCGATCTGCGTCTCGCCGGCTTCAGCGAGGTCGCCGCCGAGACGGTGCAGCTGAGCAGCCCGATCGGATCGGCGGAGGAAGCCGCCATCGGCCTTTGCCACGGATCGCCGCTGCGCGCCGAGATCGAGGCGCACGGGCCCGGCGCGCTGGAGCGCGCGACGCGGGCGGCGGCGGCGGCGCTGACCGCGCTGGGCGCGGCCGAGGGCGCGGAGGCGCCGATGTCGGCGCTGGTGGTCACCGCGCGCGCTTAGGGTCCAGGCCCTGGAGCTCAAGCGGGCCGGACGGCGGGTTCGAATTCGCGGGCGCGGCGCAGCCTGAGCCCGATCATCAGCATCAGCGGCCAGAACAAGGTGTTGACGACGTCGAACAATGTGTCGTGCCAGCGCCAGCTGCCATAGCTCAGATAATCCATCAGCTCGTTGCCGATCTCGGCCGCGCACACGATCAGGAACGGCACCGGCGTCGCCAGCGAGCGGCGGGTGACGATCCGGGCGAGGAACAGGATGGCGAGGCCGGCATGGACGTGGAGCAAAGTGTCCGAGGCGCCGGTGCCGTCGCCGATCCAGAAGATCAGCCGCTCGTAAAGAGAAGGAAAATCCATCGACCGGCCTCCCGCCGCTCTCAGCGCTCGAAGCGGCCGCGCATCACCTTGACCCCCAGCCAGATCATCGCGACGCCGCCGCCGAGGATGACCAGCGACAGCAGCAGGAACAGCATGCCGCCGCCCTGCAGCATGGCGGACTCGCTGAACAGGAACAAAGTGCAGCCGCCGCCGAGCAGGGTCAGGCACAGGCCGCACAGGATCAGGAAAATGCCGGCGATGATGCTGGCGGTGTTCGGTCCGTCGTTCATTCCTGGTCTCCCCGATGCCGCCGCGCTGTGCCGCCGCGCATCGTCACCACGCCGCCCCACAGGCAAAGCAGGCCGATGGGGAGCGCCGACAGCGCCAGCAGCAGGATCATCGCGTTCATTCCCGAATAGCCATGCGGATCGGGCAGCCATTCGCCCAGGACGATGAGCGCGCCGCCGCTGCCGGCAAAGGTGAAGACGGCGCCGAACAGGCAGAGGAAGATACCGACGAAGAGGTCGCCGGGACCGAGCCTGCCGCTCATGCCGGCACGCCGCCTTTGGCGACCAGCGCGGCGGCGCCGGGCGCGCCCGGCCGGTAGAAATTGTTGTAGGTGTCGAACGGAATCATCCGGCCGTCGGGCGTGGCGAAATGGATGCAGCTGCGCTTCACCGTGCCGAGATCGAAATTGTGGCGGTCGAGAAACTGGATGATCGCCACCTTGAACGTGTCGCGATAAGCGAGGCTGGCCGGCGCCTCGACCCCGGGCAGGCAGCAGAACAGGCTGGCGAGCCGGGATTCGCCGTTCGATTCGACCGTCGACAGCGACAGCAGGTCGAACACGCGCTGCTTGAGCGCCGGATCGCGCTCGAAGCTGATCGTGTTGGGCGCGGCGGCGACAATGTCCTCACGCCCCATCAGCCGGGTGACGGGGACGACGCTTTGACCGGCGCGGATGCCGTAGCCGATGCAGATCTGATCCGGATTGCACGGCAGCGGCACCAGGTCCGCGGCCTCGAACACGCCGCCCTCGGCTATCCGGCGCCGGATGCCGGACAGGGTCGCCCGGTGCTCGGCCGGGTCGAAGCCGAGATTGCGGCCGGCATCCTGGACCGGCTGGAAGACGACGCCGCGAACGCACGACCAGCCGAGGGCATGATCGACGATGGCGGCGCATTCCGCGTCGTTGACGCCGCGGCGGACGGCGCAGACCAATGTGGTCGACACGCCGGCCGCCTCGAGCCGCTCGAGCGCCTGGCGGCGGATGGCGGCGAGGCGGGCGCCGCGCAGCTCGACCAGCGCCTCGTCGTCGAGCGAATCGAACTGGAGATAGACTTCGAACCCGGGCCCGATCGCCTTCAGCCGCTCGGCGAAACCCGCTTCGCGGGCGATGCGCAACCCGTTGGTGTTGACCATCAGATGGCGGATCGGCCGGGCGCGGGCGGCGTCGACGATCGCCCAGAAATCGGGGTGGAGGGTCGGCTCGCCGCCGGACAGCTGGACGAGGTCGGGCTCGCCTTCGGCCCGCACCACGGCGTCGAGCATCGCCTCGACCTCGGCGAGCGGCCGGTGCCCCCCCTTGCCGACCGCGCTGTCGGCGAAGCAGACCGGGCAGGTCAGGTTGCAGGCGTCGTTGATCTCGACCAGAGCGAGGCAGCTGTGCTGCTCATGATCGGGACACAGGCCGCAATCCCAGGGGCAGCCGCGCTCGGTTCGGGTGGCGTTGAACATCGGGCGGTCGCCGGGCTTGAGCCAGCGGCGGATGCCCAGCCAATAATCGGCATCCTCCTCGATCAGCGTCCTGCTCACGCCGTGATCGGGGCAGCGCTTCTGATAATAGACCTGGCCCTGCTGGCCGATGATCTTGGCCGGGACCAGCTCCCAGCAGGTCTCGCACAGGCTGGTGGTCTGGCCGTAAAAGATCCACGGAACGCTCTTGCGCGTCAGGTCAGAGGCTTCGGCGAGCGCGTGCATCGAAGATCAGGGCATAGAAGATCATCGCCAGCGCGAGAAGCTGAAACAGGTTCAGCGGGCCGACCAGGTCGGGATAGGGCTTGAAGAACTCCCAGACGAAGCGCTGGACCGCGTAGCAGAGCACGAACAGATAGAAAGCGCGTGCGCGGGTCCAGGCGGCGCGGCGGGCGAGCGCGGCGAGATAGACGGCGAGGAAAGCGAGCATCGCCAGGCTCTCGTAGATCTGGACGGGGTGGCGGGCCACGTCGTCGCCGAGGTCGACCGCCCAGAGCAGGTCGGCCGGCGTGCCATAGGTGTCGTCGCCAGGGCCGGCGAACAGGCAGCCCCAGCGGCCGACGGCGATGCCGAGCGCGAGCGGGCCGACCCAGATCGCCCCGGTCGAGCCGCTGATGCCGCGCGCCGCCTTGTACAACTCGACCGCGACGATGCCGCCGGCGAGCGCGCCGGCGAGGCTGTGCGACGGCCGGGCGAGCCCGCCGCCGAGCGTGCCGAAGCCCCAGGCGCCGGCGATCACGCCGACGGCGAGCGCAACGACATAGAATGGGGTGATGCCGGCGAGGCTGCGCGCCGCCGTCTCGCCGAGCCGCCATCGATAGAGCCAGCGCGCCAGCAAGGCCGCCGACGCCCAGGCGGCGAGGTCGAAGACCAAGTGAAGACCGGGGTCGGTGGGGACGTGCAGGCGGAGGCTCCCGTGCTGGAGCCCGATGGCTGCGGTCTTTGGCCGCCGCAGTCAATTGTGCCGGCGCTTCGGAGCTCCCCTCCCTGCCGGGAGAAGAGGGCCACGGTCAGCCGGCGGCGGCGCGACTGGCGGCGCAGCGGCGCGCGTCGGCCTTGCGTTCGATCATCTCGAGGATCTCGGCCCGGGCCGTCCAGGCGGCGGCGCTTTGCTCCATGCGCCAGCGCATGCGGTCGGCGCCGAGCGCCTCGGCGCGAACGAGATCGGCGGCGGCCTTAGCCCGGCAGCCGGCGGCCGTATCCTCCTCGCGCTTGCCGCTGCGCACGGCCGGCCGGGCCGGCGCCGGCTTCATCGCGATCAGCAATCCCCCCTCATTTTCCCAGCGATCGGTCGACCGCGCGAGCCTGGCGGGCGCGGCAAATGGAGGGGTGCTCATCACATTCTCCTCTCAAGCGGAACAAAAAGGATTCATTTGGTCGCGAACTCCCCGGTCTGCGCGCCGAGATTCTCCTTGGCGTAAGCCCGCGCGGCGGAAGGCGAGCTGAACGTCCCGCCGACCGGGGTGGCGGTGACGATCGGATAATTCTGGCTGTTGTAGCGGGTCTCGCGGATGACCAGCCTATAGCCCTCGCTATCGTCGCGTTCGATCAGAAAAGGCCGGATCGAGGCGCGGTCATGGTCGGGCTTGCCGCTCATGACGCCGACCCCAAGGCGACGCGGCGAAGCTCCCGCGCGGCGGTTGCCGGCGCGTTCGGCGCTTCGTGGTGGAGATCGGCGGCCAGGGGGTCGAGCCGGTCGCGGCGCGGCGGCCAGGAAATGCGGTGCTTCTTCATCAGCGTCTCTTCCTGAAAAATTTGCGCCGGCCGGGAGCCTGGCCCTCGAGCTTCTCGCGAAAGACGATGCGGCCGATGGAAAGGTCGTAGGCGCTCATCTCGACATGGACGCGATCGCCGACGATCGAGCGGATGCGGAAGCGCCGCATCCGTCCGGCGGTGTAGGCGATGATGCGATGCGCGTTGTCGAGGGTGACGCCGAAGCGGCCGTCCGGGAAGATTTCGTCGATCCGCCCCTCCAGGGTCATCAACTCTTCCTTCACGCGCACTCCCCTTCCGGCTGGGCGGATTCCGCGCGCCGGTTTCGGCGCGGGGCGGGCGGCTTGAAGGGAAAGGAGAGGCCCAAAAGGGCCTGTCGGTTCCGTCGTCGGCGACGTCAGCCCCTCGCATATGGGCGTTTTGGGGTTCATTTACAACCGGGGAGAAATGAGCGGGCAACGCCGATTGAAGTCGCTATTGCGGGGCGTCTCTGATAGGATGGCGGCCATCACCCGGGTTTTTCCCGCAAGCGACCAGTGACTGAGAGACTTTTCGCGCTCCCGCTTGCCAGCCTTTGGGTGACCCAGATGGAAAATGGATATTGGATCGGCCGCAAGCGGGCGGCGATGGCGATGGCACGCGCGGCGAGCAGCGCCGAGGCCCGGCTCATCCATTACGATCTGGCGGGCCGCTACAGCATCAAGGCCGCGAACTGTCCGCCCTTCATGCTGCCGCGCAAGGGCCCCGCGACCGAGGGCGAGCGGACCGCGCTCCGGCTGCACCTGCCGCCGCCGCCGCCGCCCTCGCCGAAGGACCGGCCATGACCGGCCCGGGTCCGGCCGCACCGGACACGACCGCCGAGGCGGATCCGGCCGAGCTCGAGCGGCTCGGCATCCGGCGCGTGGCGAGCGAGCATTTCCTGGTCGGGTCCTATCGCTATTCCCGTCTCGCCGACGCGATCGCGGAAGGGCGCCGCGGGCGAACGCCGGAGAACGACTCATGAGCCTGCACGACTGGTTCGGCCGACACGTCGCCGACACCCAATTCAGCCATTGGGAAGGCGGCTATTTCGTCACGCGCTGCACGGAGTGCGGACGGGCGATGGTCAAGCTGCCCGGCCTGCCGTGGCGCCTTCGCGCGAAGGCGGCGTGAAACGCCGGTCGGCGCGGCGAAGTCGCCGGGCGACGGCCGCCGGATAGCAGGACCGGCAGCGCAAACCTGATCCCCGCCGGCGCGCTTCGGCGTGCGGTCGTCCCGTCCGCGCCGCTGGCCTCAAGCTGGCGATTATGGCAGCGAGACCGCAGCGGCGGCATCAAGAAGGCATGGCGATGGCGGACGGAGCGGACGGGCTCGAATATGAGGCGCGAAACAGCGGCCAGCTCGGCGTCGGCGGCTGCCTCGCTTTGTGGATGTTCATCGTCTTCGGCGGCATGCCGCTGGCGCTGATCGCGATGACCTGGCAGGATCTGGGCGAGGCGCCGATCTGGCTGCCGGTTTTCTGGCTGGTCTCCTTCTTTCCGCTGGCGGTGCTGCTGGTGCTGCGGCGGCTGATGGGGCGCCATGCGCTGCGGGTCGGGCGGTCCGGCTGGGTCGAGGTCGCGCTGCCGTTCAAAACGATCCGGCTGGCGCCCGGCGAACTGGCCGCGATCAAGGCGGCGAGCGTCAGCGCCGCAACTCCCGGCACCGCGCCGATCCGCCGTGCCTATGTCTATTTCCTTGGCCCGGACCGCGCCGTGAAGGCGAATGTGGCCATGGCCGCGTTCAGCCGGGAGCAGTGGCAGGGCTTTTACGACGCGCTGGCGCGGGTGCGGCCCGACGTCGAGGTCGGCTAAGGCCGCACCGCCCGCGCCGGCGCCCGGTGCCGACTGTGGCAGGCCGGCCACGGTCTTTTGTCAATCGCTCCGGTGGACAATCTTTCGATGACAAGCCGCGCTGCCTTTGGCATGGCGCACCGTCCCCAATTCCGGGGGAAAAGGAAGAAGAATGAAGAAGATAGTGACTAGTCTCGTCGCCGGAGCGGCGTTCCTCGCGCTGGCGACCCCGGCCGCGGCGGCGGTCAAGAGCGGCGGCCGCATCGAAGCCGTCGCCGGCTGGGATCATGCTTCGGTCGACCTGGGCGATTTCGGCATTGACGGCGACCTCAACAGCGACGGCATCGTGTTCGGCCTCGGCGCCGGCTACGATTTCGCCGCGAGCGAAAGCGTGTCGCTGGGCGTCGACATCGAGGGCACGCTGTCGACCGCCGACATCGACATCGTCGACGGCACCGACAGCGCCGAAATCTCGATCGGCCGCGACCTCTATGCCGGCGGCCGCGCCACCTTCGCGGTGTCGCCGACCGCCAACGTCTATCTGAAGGCCGGCTACACCAACGCCCGCGTCAAGGCGACCGTCAGCGGCCCGACCACCCAGCTGGTCGACTCGGCCAATGCCGACGGCGTCCGCGCCGGCGTCGGCGTGCAGTTCGACCTGGGCACCAGCGCCTATATCGGCGGCGAGTATCGCTACTCGAACTACGAGGCCGGCTTCGAGCGCCACCAGGCGGTCCTGACCCTCGGCTTCCGCATGTAAGCGGATTCGATCCGGCACGCCGGATCGAAGCCTATGAAGGCGCCTCGGCCGGAAGCGGCCGGGGCGCCTTTTTTGCGAGGGGCCTTCCGTCGCCGCCCACTGAAGCTTATAAGCGTCAAGTGACCTTCAAGGTTGTGAGGAATCCCGCCCTCGACAAGTGGCTGAGCAGCGTCCGGGATGCCGCTGCCCAGGGCGCCATCACGGATCGCATCGAACGAATTCGATCCGGGCTGCTTGGTGACCGCAAGAAGGTTGGCGCGAAGATCGGTGAGCTCAGGATCGACGTCGGCCGAGGCTACCGGATCTATTATACAATGGGGGGCCAGTCTCACGTCGTTCTGCTCTGCGGCGGAACCAAGAAGACCCAGAAGGCGGACATCAGAAAGGCGGAGGAGATGGCGAAAGAGATCGGTCGGAAGAAGAAAGGCGAAAGCGCCAGCCGGGTGAAAGAGCGGCGCACAAGCTATGCCGCCGAGGTGGACGAACCAGTCATCACCGATGAGGACCTCATTTTCACGCCTTGGGACGCCGCCGATTATCTGCAGCGCGAAAGCTCTCAAATCCATATGTTGCGCAACGCCTTCGAGAGCGGCCATGCCGGCCATATCGCCAACGCGATCGGCGCCGTCGCCCGTGCCCGGGCGCGTGGCCTGACCGGGCTCGAGCGCGTGACCGGCATCAAGCGGCAGACGCTGAACAAGTCGCTGAGCCGCAAGGGAAACCCGACCCTGCAGACGATGATGACGGTGCTTGGCGCGCTCGGACTGAAGCTGAAGGTCGTCGCGGACCGCTCTACCAAATCACCGGCGGGTGAGCGCGAATAGCGGCCAGGCCGATACTCCGACCCACTGGCGCGAAACCGCCATTTCTGGCAGCGGGGAATCGCAGCCTCAGCGAGGGACACGGGCCGGATGGACTTTGACCTTACGGAACGCGAACGTTTCTACCGGGACCGGGTGCGCGAGTTCATCGAGACTCGGATTCGGCCCCGCAACAAGGACTATAAGGCGCAGCTCGACGCCGGCGACCGCTGGCAGCCGGTCGCGGTGATCGAGGAACTGAAGCCCCTCGCCCGGTCCGAAGGGCTGTGGAACCTGTTCATGCCGCCGGGCCACGCGCTGCAGGCATGTCGACGACAGCTTCCGGTTCGAGGGCACCCAGCTCACCAACCTCGAATATGCGATGTGCGCCGAGGAGATGGGGCGGATCGGCTGGGCGAGCGAGGTGTTCAACTGCTCGGCGCCCGACACCGGCAATATGGAGGTGCTGCACCGCTACGGCACGGCCGAGCAGAAGGAGGAATGGCTGCGGCCGCTGATGGACGGCGAGATCCGTTCGGCCTTCCTGATGACCGAACCGGCGGTCGCCTCGTCCGACGCCACCAACATCCAGTGCGAGATAAAGCGCGACGGCGACGATTATGTCATCAACGGCCGCAAATGGTGGTCGTCGGGCGCCGGCGATCCGCGCTGCAAGGTCGCGATCGTGATGGGCAAGACCGACCCGGAAGGGCCGAAGCACCAGCAGCAGTCGATGGTGCTGATGCCGCTGGACGCGGCCGGCGTCACGGTCGAGCGGGCGCTGACCGTGTTCGGCTATGACGACGCGCCGCACGGCCATATGGAAGTGGAATTGAAGGACGTGCGGATCCCCGCCTCGAACATGCTGCTCGGCGAGGGACGCGGCTTCGAGATCGCGCAGGGCCGGCTCGGGCCGGGACGGATCCACCATTGCATGCGCACCGTCGGCGTCGCCGAGGAAGCGCTGGCGGCGATGGTCAAACGGCTGCAGAGCCGGATCGCCTTCGGCAAGCCCCTGTCGGCGCACAGCGTCTGGGAGCAAAGGATCGCGGCGGCGCGGATCGACATCGAATGCTCGCGCCTCCTGTGCCTCAAGGCCGCCGACATGATGGACAAGGCCGGCAACAAGGCGGCGCAGGGCGAGATCGCCATGATCAAGGTGCACGCGCCGAACATGGCATTGAGGATCATCGACGACGCCATCCAGGCCCATGGCGGCGCCGGCGTCAGCCAGGATTTCGAGCTGGCGAAAAGCTATGCCGGAATCCGGACATTGAGGCTCGCCGACGGGCCGGACGAGGTCCACGCCCGGGCGATCGCGAGGTCGGAATATGCGAAACATGCGCCGGGAAGCTGAGACCTACGCGATCCTCCCCGTGAGCGAAGCTCTGGGGAGGGGGACCGCACGAAGTGCGGTGGAGGGGCCATAGGCGCCTTTTGCCCCTCCACCATGCTTCGCATGGTCCCCCTCCCCACGCCTTCGGCGCAGGGAGGAGATGCAGTGAAAGCCGCCGTTCTTCGCCAGCTCGGCTCCGAGCTCAGCGTCGAGGAAGTGGCGATCGACCGGCCCGGCCCGCGCGAGGTGCTGATCCGCACCCGCGCCTGCGGCGTCTGCCATTCCGACCTCCATTTCATCGACGGCCTCTATCCGGCGCCGCTGCCGTTCGTGCCCGGCCATGAGGCGGCCGGCGTCGTCGAGGCGGTCGGCGCCGAGGTCAGCGCGTTCAGGCCCGGCGACCATGTCGTCACCTGCTTTTCGGCCTTTTGCGGTCGCTGCGAGCATTGCGTGACCGGGCGGCTGTCGCTGTGCGTCGACGCCTCGACCAAGCGCAGGCCGGCGGAAGCACCGCGGCTGTCGCTGGACGGCGCACCGGCGCACCAGCTCCTGAACGTCGCCGGCTATGCCGAGCAATTGCTGGTCCATGAGAATGGCGCAGTCGCGATCGATCCGGAAATGCCGTTCGACCGCGCCGCTTTGATGGGCTGCGCGGTGGTGACCGGAGCAGGCGCGGTGCTCAACACCGCCCAGGTCAAGGCCGGCGAGCATGTCGCGGTGATCGGCTGCGGCGGCATCGGCCTCGCCGCGATCAACGCCGCCCGCATCGCCGGCGCGGGCCGGATCGTCGCGATCGACCCGGTGCCGGCCAAGCGCGCGCTGGCCGAGAAACTGGGCGCGACCGACAGCTTCAGCCCGGAAGCGGAAGGGCTGCGCGAAACGGTGACGGGACTGACCAAAGGCGGCGTCCACCATGCGATCGAGGCGGTCGGGCAGATCGCCGCCGGCGAGCTGGCGCTGTCGCTGCTGCGGCGCGGCGGCACCGCGACCATCGTCGGCATGATGCCGCTTTCGGAAAAGCTGCCGATGCGCGCATTGGACCTGCTCGCCGAGAAGAGGCTGCAGGGCTGCCTGATGGGCTCGAACCGCTTCCCGGTCGATATTCCCCGGCTGGTCGATTTCTATCTCGCCGGACGGCTCGACCTCGACAGTGTCATCGCCGAGCGGATCCCGCTCGAGGGCATAAACGGCGCGCTGGCGAAACTGCGCACCGGCGAGGCGGCAAGATCGGTGGTGGTGTTCGAATGAGAAAGCGTCGCCCCGGCCGACGCCGGGGCCTCGGGACAAGAACATTCAGGGAGTCCCCCTGAGGTCCCGGCTTTCGGGGGTTCCCATCAAAGTACTACTTTGATGGGGTCCCTCCCGGGATGACGGAAGGAGGAAAGATGAGCCTGTTCGACCTGACCGGCAAGGCCGCGATCATCACCGGCAGCTCGCGCGGCATCGGCCGGGCGATCGCCGAGGCGATGGCCGGCCAGGGCGCCAATGTCGTCATCTCCTCGCGCAAGCTCGAAGCCTGCGCCGAGGTCGCCGACGCGATCAACGCGCGGCACGGCGAGGGCCGGGCAATCGCGGTCACGGCCAACATCTCGGCCAGAGGCGAGCTGCAGAATCTGGTCAACGAGACCGGCCGCGCCTTCGGCAAGATCGACATTCTGGTCTGCAACGCCGCCTCCAACCCCTATTACGGGCCGATGGCGGGGATATCGGACGACCAGTTCCGCAAGATCCTCGACAACAATATCCTTTCCAACCACTGGCTGATCCAGATGGTCGCGCCCGAGATGATCGAGCGCAAGGAAGGCTCGATCATCATCGTCAGCTCGATCGGCGGCCTCAAGGCCTCGCCGGTGCTCGGCGCCTACAACATCTCCAAGGCGGCCGACTTCCAGCTCGCGCGCAACCTCGCCGCCGAGTTCGGCGCGCACCAGGTCCGGGTCAACTGCATCGCGCCCGGCCTCATTCGCACCGATTTCGCCCGGGCGCTGTGGGAAAATCCGCAGACGCTGCAGATGGTGACGAGCATGACGCCGCTGAAGCGGATCGGCGAGCCCGAGGAGATTGCGGGCGCGGCGGTGTTCCTCGCCTCGCGCGCCTCGACCTTCGTCACCGGCCAGGCGATCGTCGTCGACGGCGGGAGCACGATAGGGGTGGGGCTGTGACGCGCGACGTCATCCCGGCGAAGGCCGGGACCCATGGACACCGTGGGTGCAGAACTTTCGGATTCCGTGTTCATGGGTCCCGGCTTTCGCCGGGATGACTGGAGAGGTGATGAATGACTGGGCGTCTCTCAGGGCAAGGTCGCGATCGTCACCGGGGCGGGGTCGGGGATCGGCAAGGCCACCGCCGCCTTGTTCGCCCGCGAGGGCGCGACGGTGATCGGCGCCGACGTCGCCGCTTCGGACGGCGTGGTCGCGGCCGATGCCGGGCGCGAGGAGGATGTGGTCCGGCTCGTCGGCCAGGCGGTGCGCGACCATGGCGGGCTCGACATCTTCTTCGCCAATGCCGGCATATCGGGCGGCCTCGCGGGAATCTTCGAGCAGACGCCGGAGGACTGGCAGGAGATATTGCGGGTCAATCTGATCGGGCCGTTCCTGGCGATCAAGCATGCGGCGCCGGCGCTGAAGGAACGCGGCGGCGGCTCGATCATCTGCACCGCTTCGGTCGCCGGCATCCGCGCCGGCGCCGGCGGCCCGGCTTATTCGGCCTCGAAAGCGGGCGTGATCCGGCTGGTCCAGGTCGCGGCGACCCAGCTGTGCGGCGCCAATATCCGCGTCAACGCCATCTGCCCCGGCCTGATCGAGACCGGCATGACGCAGGGCCTGTTCGATCGCGCCCGCGCCGAGGGCAAGGAGGCGATGATCGGCCACCTCAATCCGATGAAGCGCGGCGGCGTGCCCGACGAGATCGCCCGCGCCGCCCTGTTCCTCGCCTCGGACGAAGCCAGCTATGTCAACGGCCACGCTTTGGTGGTCGACGGCGGCCTCACCTCGTCGCTTCCCTTCTACCGCCAGGAATATGGACGCACCTCATTCTAATGGGGACAGTCCACTCGTGACTGTCCCCTATTCGGAGACCTGAAGACATGAGCCCGATATCCACCAAGCGGCACGGCGACGTGCTGGTCGTCACCTCGAACAATCCGCCGGTCAACGCACTCGGCCATGCGGTGCGCGAGGGGCTGGTCAAGGCGATCGGGGAGGCCGACGGCGACGAGGCGGTCAAGGCGGTGGTGATCATCTGCCAGGGCCAGACCTTCTTCGCCGGCGCCGACATCACAGAGTTCGGCAAGCCGATGCAGATGCCGATGCTGCCGATGGTGGTCGACATCATCGAGAATTGCACCAAGCCGGTGGTGGCGGCGATCCACGGCACCGCCTTCGGCGGCGGCCTCGAGGTCGCGCTGGCGAGCCATTACCGGGTGGCGGTGCCGGCGGCGAAGCTGGGCGTGCCCGAAGTCAAGCTGGGCCTGCTGCCGGGAGCGGGCGGCACCCAGCGGCTGCCCCGGGCCGCCGGCGTCAAGAAGGCGCTGGAGATGGCGGCGACGGGCAATCCGATCGGCGCGAAGGAAGCGTGCGAAATCGGCCTCGTCGACCGGCTGATCGAGGGCGATCTCGAGCAGCATGCGGTCGCCTTCGCCGAGGAGGTCAAAGAGGTGAGGCCGATCCCGAAGACCAGCGAGCGCGACGACAAGCTCGCCGAGGCCCGGGCCGATCCCGCCATCTTCGACGAATTCCGCAAGGCCAATGCCCGCAAGTTCCGCGGCTTCGACGCCCCCGAATATAATGTCCGGGCGATCGAGGCGGCGGTCGCTAAGCCCTATGCGGAAGGGGTGCAGGACGAGCGCCGGCTGTTCATGGAGCTGATGAGCGGCACCCAGGCGCGCGCCCAGCAATATTTCTTCTTCGCCGAAAGGAAGGCGGCCAAGATCGAGGGCCTGCCCGAGGACACCAGGCCGCGCGAGATCCGCAAGGTCGGCGTGATCGGCGCCGGCACGATGGGCGGCGGCATTTCGATGAACTTCCTGTCGGCCGGCGTGCCGGTGACGATCGTCGAAATGGCGCAGGAGGCGCTCGACCGCGGCACCGGCGTGATGCGGAAAAATTACGAGGCGAGCGCGGCCAAGGGTCGGATGAGCGCCGGTGAGGTCGAAGGCGCGATGGGGCTGCTGACGCCGACGCTGAAGCTCGACGACCTTGCCGACTGCGACCTGATCATCGAGGCGGTGTTCGAGAATATGGACGTCAAGAAGGAGATATTCGGCAAGCTCGACCGGATCGCCAAACCGGGCGCGATCCTCGCCTCGAACACCTCCTATCTCAACATCGACGAGATCGCCGCATCGACGTCGCGGCCCGGGGACGTGCTCGGCCTGCACTTCTTCTCGCCGGCCAATGTGATGAAGCTCCTGGAAGTGGTGCGCGGCGCGAAGACCGCGCCCGACGTGCTGGTCACCGCGATGCAGCTCGCCAAGAAGATCCGGAAGGTGGCGGTGGTGGCGGGCGTCTGCCACGGCTTCATCGGCAACCGCATGCTGATGCCGCGCCAGGTCGAGGCGACGAAATTGCTGCTCGAGGGCGCGAGCCCGGAGCAGATCGACCGGGTCCATGTCGAGTTCGGAATGCCGATGGGGCCGTTCCAGATGGCCGATCTCGCCGGCGTCGACATCGGCTGGCACCGCGACCCCGGCCGGATCGAGAATATCCGCGACGCCTTGTGCGCGATCGACCGCTGGGGCCAGAAAAAAGGCGCCGGCTTCTACGATTATGACGAGAAGAGGCGGCCCTCGCCTTCTCCCAAAGTGCAGGAGATCATCGAGGATTTCTCGCGCAGGCAGGGGGTCGAGCGGCGCGACATCTCCGACCAGGAGATCATCGAGCGCACGCTCTACACGATGGTCAATGAGGGCGCGAAGATCCTCGAGGAAGGGATGGCCCAGCGCGCCTCCGACATCGACGTCGTCTGGGTCTACGGTTACGGCTGGCCGGTCTATCGCGGCGGCCCGATGTTCTGGGCGGACACTGAAGGGTTGGCCAAGATCGTCGAGGGGCTGAAGCGCCAGCAGGAGAGGCTGGGCAGCGACTTCAGCCTGTCGGAGCTGCTGGTCAGCAAGGCGCAAGCGGGCGAGAAGTTCACGCGTTAAGCCCCTCTCCCCGAGGGGGAGAGGGGTTGGGGGTGAGGGGGTTCTGCTTCGGGGAAAATCTCGAGCGCAGTACCCCCTCACCCTACCCTCTCCCCGTCGGGGAGAGGGTTTACTCCGTGCCTGTCCCCTCTTCTGCGGCCAGCGGGCCGAAGGGTTTCGCATCGGCGATATCGTAAATCTCGACCTTGTCGCCGATCCGCACCATCTTCTTGCCGAGCTTCGGGAAAGTGGCGATTTCCGTCTCATGGCGCTCGCCGCCCATCAGGTAGACGAGATCCTGACTGCCGGTGTTGCGCAGATGGTGGGCGACCGAGGGCGTCGGGAAACCCATGAAGTCGCCGGGGCCGACCGGATAATCCCCTCCGTCGATCTCGGCGGTGCCGGTGCCGGCGAGGATGTACAGCCATTCCTCCTCGCGCTCATGGCTGTGGTAGACGAACGATTCCTTGCCAGGCGCGATCCGGGCCAGGCTGACGCCGGTGCGCTTCAGGCCCGCCAGCCGCCCGAGCTGGACGCCGGTCATTTCCGACTTCGGGTTCCAGGGGTGCGAATGCCGCCCCGTTTGGGCCGCGAGGTCCGCGGCCCGCACCAGTTCCGGCCTTTCCTTCATCCGTCGCTCCTTGCGGAAAAATGGCCGGCAAGCCTATCTCCGCGCGCCGGCTTGGGCGAGCGCGATCTCGCGCGAACCGGCCGGGCGCGGAGCTGCCTTGCCTCAGAGTCGGAAGAGAGGGAAAAGCAGGGCCGCAAGCGCGCGCAGCCCGGACAGGATCGGAGCCAGCAGAATGGCGTCTCCCATTTCACAAAGAGTGGCGCCGCCGCTCGTGCTCTTGCCGCAGGGGACGCTCGGCGTCGGAACCGAAGGCAATGTGGGCATCTGGAATGCGGCGTTGCGCGCCTGGGGCGATTTTGGAACGGCCGGCGGGTCGAGGCTGAAATCGCTCGCGCTCAATCAATATGGCCAGGTCATGGGGGTGGGGGTCGACGGCAATGTCCGCACGTTCGCCGGCAATTGGGGCAGTGCCTCCACCCTGGGCAATTGGCCGCTCAACATGCTGGCTGTGCGGTACGACCGGACGCTCTGGTGCGTCGGGACCGGCGGCAAAGTCGGCATATGGGGAACCGATCGGTGGTTCGACAAGGGAAATATGGGCGGCTGGACCCTCAGGATGCTGACCTGGAATGCCGGGGCGCAGCTTGTCGGCGTCGGAACGCAAGGCAATGTCGGCACCTGGAACGGGATCGGCTGGTCCGGCGGACAGGGGCTGATGGGCGGATGGACGCTCAAGATGCTGGCGTTCGACGCGAGCGGCGGCCAGTGGTGCGTCGGCACCGAAGGGAATGTCGGCTTCTGGAACGGGCAGAGCTGGACCGATCTGGGCAATCCGGGCGGATGGACGCTGGACTGGCTCTGCTTCACCTGAAGACGTTTCGGCTTGCTCGCCGGCCGCGTCGCTCCCAAGGGAAAAGGCATGAGGTTCGCGCCTGCCCTGCTGCTTGCGGTCGCCGCCTGCGCGCAGCCGCCGGCCTCCGATCCGGCCGCCGAGGAAGCGGCGATCCGGCAGGTGATCGGCGGCATGGAGGCGGCCTGGAACCGGGGCGACTTCCGCGGCTACATGGCCGGCTTCAGGAATCCCGATGTCGTGTTCGTCTCGCGCGGGGAGTTCCAGCGCGACTGGCAGGGCACGCTCGACCATTATGTCCGCGACTATGGCGGCGCGCCCGAGCGGCGCGGACGGCTCCGTTTCTTCGACATCAGGGTTGAAATGCTGGCCCCCGACGCCGCGCAGCTGATCAGCCGCTACCGGCTGGAGGGCGGCGAGCGGCCGCAGGACGGCATCAACACAAGGCTGATGCGCAAGGTCGACGGCCGCTGGGTGATCGCCCTCAACCACGTCTCGTCGCGCGAGGTGTCGCACTAGCGCCGGGCAGCGGGCGCATAGCGGCCGACCGTCACGCTTGTGACGGCGAAGTCGCGCCCGTCGCGCCGCCAGATCAGCTCGGCGGGAGCCACCTCCATGACCGGTTCCGCCGCACCCGGATATTCGATGAAGCGGGCGAAGCCGCCGCGAAGCCGCACGCGATCGGCGCTCAGCCCGTCGACGCTGTCGACGTAGAAGCTGTACCGGCCCGCTTCGAGCGCCTTTTCGACCAGGAAGCGGGCCGCGGCCTCGTTTCCCGTCCCCGCCGGTCCTGCGCCGTCCCAGTCGATGGTCGCCAGCGGATCGAGCAGGGCATCGATCGCCTCGGCATCCTCGATCCGGTCGATCTCCAGCAGCGGCTGCGCGCTGCTCATGACGGCGGCGGCGGCGAAGCGATCGCCCCGCAGGATCCCGCACCAGCTGAGCTGCGCGACGTCGCTGCGCCGGTCGACCAGGCGCAGACGTGCGCAATGCGGAAGCAAATCGAGCGCCGCGCGATAGAGCTCGCGGGCAAAAGCGGCGGTGAGGCCGTTCGCGCAAGCGCCCTCGGTGCGGCGCCTCAGCGACGGCGAACCCTCCTCCGACCGGGCGGGGCTCGTCCCCTCGACGGTATAGACCCATGGGTGCACGCACAGCACGATCTCGCCGGGCGTCGGCGGAACCGGGACCAGCTCGCGGTCGAAATGCTCCGAACGGCCGATGATCTCGTCCCACGCAGCCTCCGGCACCGGCGCCCGCAGCGGCTCGAGGTCCGGCTCGCCCTCGATCTGTTTGAAATGAACCCGCAGCTCGGGATCGGCGCCGCGCGGCCGGACGAACGCGATCGCGATCATGTCATGGCCGTAGCCGTCGACATAGAAAGCGCGGAGCACTTCGTCGCCGGCGTCGCGATGCTCCTCGATCGCGCGCACGCCGAACAAGGCGCGGACCCGCGCCTGCTGCTCCGGCGAGCAGCGGTCGCGCCCACCGCTGTCGGTGCAGCGCCGCTCGCTCATGTCCTGTCCCGAGGCCGAAGCCGCCATCAGCCCGGTCAGGGCGGCCGCCCATGCCATCCAGCGCACCCTATTCCTCCGTCCGCGCCAGCAGGTCGACCAGCTCCTGCTTCCAGAAACGCGCCCAGCTATGGGTCCCGTGGCCGCGAGTTTCGGCGCTTGCGGGGATCAGCACGTAGCGGACCGTGGGCATGTGCTGCATCGCCTCCTCGGCGATGCCGTATTCGGACGGATTGATGAAGTCGTCGGCGCTGTTGACCCAGGTCATCGGCGCCCGGATGCGGTCGAGGCGCGGCTCGGGGTCGTAGTTTCGGGACGATTCCAGCTGGTAAATGAGGTCGTTGGCGTCGCGGGTGGGAAGGTCGCGATCGATCCGCTCGACGATATAAGCCTCGGCGCCGGCGCGGTCGGGATAGGCCTGCTGGAGATAGAGCGGCGCGAAGCCGGCGACCTGGAGCAGGCTGACTGCGGTACGCAGGCCCTGGAGCGGCTGCTCGGCATAGTTTCCGTCCTGCCAGGCGGGGTCGCGGCGGATGCCCTCGACCGCGGCGCGGCGCCACATCCGGTTGTGGCCGGCAATCTCGACCGGCAGGCAGGCCAATGGCATCATCGCCCGGGCGAAATCGGGATGGGTTTCGGCCCAGACGAAGCCGTGCATGCAGCCCATCGACGTGCCCATCAGCAGCCTGAGACGGGTGACGCCGAGCTCGGCGAGCATCCGCCGCTGCGCCTCGACCATGTCGTCATAATCGTAAGCGGGGAAACGCGTGCGGAGGCCGTCGCTCGGTTTGGACGACCGGCCATGGCCGATATTGTCGGGCAGAATGACGTAGAAGCGGGAGATGTCGAGCGGCTGGCCCGGACCGAACAATTCGTCGGCGAAGTACGGCTGCAGGAACTGGCGGCCGCTGCCGCCGGTACCGTGCAGCACCATCACCGCATTGGCGATCCGACCCTCGGCGTCGCGGCGCGGCGTGCCGAGCGTGGCATAGTGCAGGCGCAGCTCGGGCAGCCGCTCGCCGCTTCCGAAACGGAAATCGCGCAGGGTGACGTCGCCCTCGGTGAGCCGGGCGGCCCAGTCGGTCCGGGCTGAAGCGGGGCTCGCAAGAACCAGCGTGAGACCGGCAAATATCAAGGCGATCAGCCGCATCGAAGCCCCTCATCGGACGTATGACGCTCAGCCCGAACGGTGTGGGTTTCAGTTCAGCGATTATTCCGGGCGAAGCAAGGGCCGCTACTCGTTCGAGGCCATCTCCGTACGCACGCCCAGCCGCGCGAGCTGGGCCTCGTCGCGGCCGTAGACATCGTCGCGAAAGGCGATGCCCTGTTCGGTCGGCGCCGCGGTGAAATAGGTGATGTAGATCGGCACCGGCTCGGCGAGGTCGACGCGCTGCTCCGGCGCGGCCGACGAAGCGGCGACGCGGCGGCCGAACAGCCATTGCGACAGGCGCCGGGCATCCTCGAGCCGCACGCATCCCGAGCTCAGCCGGCGATCGGCGGCGTCGAACAGCGACCGGTCGGGCGTGTCGTGCAGATAGATGCCGAGCTCGTTCGGCATCCTGAACTTGATCTCGCCCATCATATTGCCCTCGCCCGGCCGCTGGCGGACGCGCAGCCGCTCGCGGCCGGCAGCCACCGCCGCCCAGTCCACACTCGCCGGGTCGATCCCGGGCGCATCATCGGCCCAGCCGGAAAGCAGCTCGTAGCCACGTTCGCGCAGATAAGAGAGGCCGTCGCGCAGCACGTTGGGCGCGATGCGCGAGCGGACGAGGTCGTCGGGCACGTTCCAATAGGGATTGAGGACGGCATAGCGGATCAGGCTCGCCATCATCGGGGTCTGGGATTCGGGCTTGCCGACGATCACCCGCATCGAATCGACCGGCCGGCCGTCCTCATACATCCACAGCCGCGCGTCGGCGGCGTCGACCAGCACATAGCGCCGGCCGAGGTCCGCCGGCAGCGCCCGGGCCCGCTCGATGTTGAGCGCGATCAGCCGCTCATAATAAGCCGTGCCCCGGTTCAGCGAGGCGATGGTGCGGGGGCCGGCGATGCCGTCGTCGGGAAGATTGTGCGCCGACTGCCAGGCGCGCAGCGCCTCGATCAGCGCGCCGTCGAAATCGCCGTCGGCGGCAAGGCCGAGCCGCTCGCGCAGCGCCCGCACCCGCGCGCCCGCCGCGCCGGCCCGCAACGCCGGACCGGCGGGCACGGCCAGCTGGGGCAGGCTTCCCCAGCGTTCGCGATACCGGCGCAGGCCGTCGCTCAGCTCGCCGGCAAGCGGATTGGCGGCGGCGGCGCCCCTGGCGGGGGACGGACGGGCCAGGTCGGGATCGGCATAGACGATGCCGACGTCGAGCGCGCCGGCCAAAGCCGTGGCCGGCGCCGCCAGCAAGGCGAGCGAGACGAGCGCGCCAAGGCGCCGGCGCCAAACCCGAAAGCTGTCGGAATTCGTCATGCGGCCACAACGATGGGGCCTTTCCGGCAGTTCCAAATTGCGCGAAGGGCCTTTGCTCGTCATCGTCGGCTGCGCTCTGGGCGCTCCGGGTGTCAGGCGGATGCCGGGGCCCGGTGAAATGCGTTCCAAATGTTACAGCGCCGGCGGTTGCCCGCGTCTATCCGGCTGCGAGCGCCAGGGCGAATCGACCTCCCGCTGCCGAAGCTCTGCGGTTGAAGGGCCTAGCGGTCGAGCACCTCGCGGATGCGCCCGGCGAGCTCGGCGAAGCCGAACGGCTTGTTCACCAGCTCGATGCCCGGGTCGAGCCGGCCTTCATGGACGATGGCGTCGCGGGCATAGCCGGTCGTGTACAGCAGCTTGAGGCCGGGCCGCGCGGCAAGCGCGTGGCGCGCCAGTTCGGCCCCGCTCATCCCCCCGGGCAGGACGACGTCGGTGAATAGCAGGTCGACCCTCTTGCCCCGATCCTCGAGCAGCCGCAGCGCGGCCGGGCCGTCGGGCGCCTCCAGCACCCGATAGCCGAGCTCGCCGAGCAGCTCGACCGTGTAGGCGCGGACCTCCTCGTCATCCTCGCAGACGAGAACGGTCTCCTCGCCGGCGCCGCGCGGCGCGATCGCCGCCTCCGCCTGCTCCTCCTCGCCCGGCTGCGCCTGCATCCGCGGCATGCAGATCTGGACCCGGCTTCCCCGTCCCTCTTCGGAATCGATGCGCAAATGGCCGCCCGACTGGCGCACGAAGCCATAGACCATCGACAGGCCGAGACCGGTGCCCTTGCCCACCTCCTTTGTGGTGAAGAAGGGCTCGACCGCGCGCCGCAGCGTGTCGGCGTTCATGCCGGTGCCGCTGTCGGCGACCGAGATCACGAAATAGGTGCCCGGGACGATCTCGTCGCCCTGCTGGGCCTGGCCGGGGCCGAGCCGGGCGGCGGAAGTTTCGATCACCAGCCGGCCGCCTTCCGGCATGGCGTCGCGCGCATTGACGGCGAGGTTGAGGATCGCGCTTTCGAGCTGGTGCGGATCGGCCTCGATCCGGCCGAGGCCGGCGGCGAGACGGGTCTCGACCTCGATCGTCTCGCCGAGCGTGCGATGAAGCAGCTCGCTCATTCCGGCGAGCAGGGCATTGGGGTCGATCGCCTTCGGCGCCAGCGGCTGGCGGCGCGAGAAAGCGAGCAGGCGCTGGGTGAGCGTGGCGGCGCGATCGGCGCCGATCGTGGCGCTGCCGATCGCCCGCAGCACCCGGGGGTCGGCGCCGCTGCCCAGCCGCCGCGCGGCCATGTCGAGATTGCCGCTGATCACGGTCAGGAGGTTGTTGAAATCGTGGGCGATGCCGCCGGTCAGCTGGCCGACCGCCTCCATCTTCTGGGCCTGGCGCAGCGCTGCCTCGGCGCGTTCGCGCTCGGCGATGGCGGCGGCGATCCGCGCCTCCAGCGACTGGTTCAGCTCGAGCAAGGCGCGCTCGGCCCGGCTGCGCTCGGCGAGCTCGCGCTGGGCGGCCTCGAACAGGCGGGCATTATCGATCGCCACCGCCGCCTGGCCGGCAATGCCGACCAGCAGCTGCTCGTGCCGCTCGCTGAAGCGCGCCGGCTCGGGATGGCCGAAGAACAGGCCGCCGATCACCTCGCCCGATCGCGAGACGACCGGCACCGCCAGATAGGAGCAGACCGGCAGATGCTCTTTGGGCATGCCGTGATGGGTGTCGCTCCTGCCGTAGCGCGGATCGCGGGTGATGTCGTCGGAGCGGACCACGCCCTCGCCGTTGAAGGTCGGCGCGAAGATGGCGGTCTTGCGCGGCATCGGGAATTTCTCGAACGCCGAGCGGTCGACCCCCGACAGCGTGTAGAGCATGTAGCTCTCGCCGCTGTCGTCGATCACATTGTAGAAGAAGGCGCCGACCTGCGCGCCGCTGAGCTCGACGCCGGCGTCGGTGACCATCTGGACGACGCGATCGAGGTCGAGCTCGGCGGCGAGGCCGGCGCCGACCCGGTTGATCGTGCCGAGCATCCGGCTTTCGGCGCGCAATTCCTCTTCGGCCCGCCGCGATTCGGTGACGTCGACCGCCATGCCGACATAGCCGAGGAAGACGCCCGAGCGCTCGCGCGGCCTGCAGGTGGCGCGCAGCCAGCGCCAGGCGCAGTCGTGACGGCGGAAGCGGGCCTCGAAATCATAGGGCGCCTTGTCCTGCCAGGCGCGGGCGCGACGCTCGGTCACGGCAGCCAGATCGTCGGGACAAGCGAGCTTCATCCAGGTGTCGCCCTTGAGCTGCTCGACCGACAGGCCGGTGAACTCGACCAGCCCCTGATTGGCGAATTCGATGCCCTGCTCATTGGTCACCCAGACCGGCGCCGGGACGCTGTCGGCCATCGCCCGGAAGCGCGCCTCGCTTTCGCGAAGCTCGGCTTCGACCTCCTTCTGCTCGGTCAGGTCGACCGCCATTCCGACATAGCCGATCAGCGCGCCTGCTTCGTCCCGACGGGGGTTGCAGCTGACGTGCATCGACCGCCATTCGCCGTCGGCGCGGCGGAAGCGGGCGTCGTACCCATAGCCGCGCGCTTCGCTCCAGGCGCGGGTGCGCTCGTCGAGCACGGCGGCGAGGTCGTCGGAATGGATGAGGCTCATCCAGGTCTCGCCGGTCAGCCGCTCTCGCGGCAGCCCGGCGACGTCGACGAAGGCCTGGTTGACGAATTCGATGCCGGCCCGGTTGGTCACCCAGACCGGCGCGGGCGCGCAGTCCGCCATCGCCCGGAAGCGCGCCTCGCTCTCGCGCAGCTCGGCCTCGGCGCGCTTGCTCTCGCTGATGTCGTGGACGAGCGCGTAGAAACCGGCGACGGCGCCACCTTCCAGCCGGTGGGGCACGTAATCGATATGGACATAGCGCTGGCCGCCATCCCGATAGGGCAAAGGCAGATCGACGCTCACATGCTCGCCGGAGAGCGCCGAGGCGATGAGCGGGCGCAGCTGCCGGTAGGCGTCCTCGCCGAGCACGTCGCGCAGATGCCGGCCGACCATCGTGCTGCGCTTGCGCCCGAACCAGCGTTCATAAGCCTTGTTGTTGTAGCGGTAGCGCTCGTCGGCATCGATGTAGGAAATGAGCACCGGCAGCGCGTCGGCGACCACCCGGATCTGCGAATCGAGCTGGCCGGCGCCCCTGAGCCGTTCGATCAGCGCATCGCGCTCGGCGAGCGTCGCGCGCAGCCGCGCATTCTCGGCCTCGAGTTCGCTGAGCCGAGGGTCGCCGAAATCCGGGTCATGAACAATGCCCTCGTCTTCGGTCGGTCCAGCCACGACGCCACTACCCTCCCCGGCTGAAGGCACAAAGCCCGCCGGTCATATTCGTTCCGGCGAGGGGACTCCATTTTTCGTCGCAATTCAATCCCCTGGACGGCGTTGCAGGAGAGCGTTCAGCGGCAGCAGCTGTTCGGGATCCCCAACCCGGTCAGCGGGCCCGGCGCGCAAACGTCCTCGATCCGCTCGAACGCTCCGACCCTCGCCTCCACGATTCGGAAATCTCTTCAGAAGCGCCAATCCGAAGCCGAACCGCCTGGCCGGATCACGTCCCCTCATCGCGCCAGACTGGCAGAGCGCCCACCGGCTGTCAGGATCCAGATTGCTTGTTAAAAGTATTTGACATGATGTTATGTTCATAATACTTCGAGTTGTGTATTCCTGACATGGAGACTGAAAGGAATGGCCCATCGCGAGAGAATCGCGTGGCTCACGCTCGCGACGATGCTGATCGCCTATGGCGTGTATTTCACGCTGATCGGCATGGCCGTGCGGCGCGGGGAGCCCCGCCTGGTCGACATCCTCTGGACGTTCGGCGCGGTTGCCGTGCTGCACGGACTGGCGGTCCTGCTGGGCAGCATGCTGCTTGCCTGGCGGTCGAGCGGCGAGGCCCGACTGCCGGCCGACGAACGCGACCGCGCGATCGCGCGGCGCGGGGCGAGCGTCGGCTATTACGTCCTGCTCGCGGGGATGATCCTGGTCGGGGTGGTGATGCCGTTCGGCGACCGCCCTGGCGCATCGTCAATGCCGCGCTCGCCGCGATCCTGCTCGCCGAAGCGGTGCGCCATGCGATCGTGCTGCTGAGCTACCGCCGGGGCTGGCATGGCTGAGCGCCGGCTCAGCAATCGGATCCGGATGCTGCGCTTCCATGCCGGCGAGATGACCCAGGCCGAGTTGGGCGGGAGGATCGGCGTCACCCGCCAGACCGTCGCCGCGATCGAGCAGGGCAAATATTCGCCGACGCTCGAGACCGCCTTCCGCATCGCCGACGTGTTCGGTGTAAGGCTCGATCAGGTGTTCAGCTGGGAGGAAGGGTGAGAGGGACTCACTCTCACTCGGTCGTCCCGGGCGCCTTCTAAGTCCAGCCCAAGCCACCCCTTCGATGTCATCGACCTGGTGCAATCACTCCGCAACGGCCGCCATAAATTCCTCCTGTGAAAGCTGAGCCTGGCGGATAATTCCGCCCAGCGTACCAGTCTTGATTTCCTTGTGGAGAGGAACCACGCATCCGGTGCTACCGCGCCGCATCACCACATGGCTCCTTTTTGGCGCATCTTCTCCGGGCGTTAGCCATGGCTCCCTTTTTGGCGCATCTTCTCAAATCCAAGCTGTTCCAGCGCCTGAATCACCTCGGAGCCAGACAAAACCGGAAGCTTAGGCATGCTCTGAGATTTGCAGCATCGTCACGATGGGGGGACCTGATGAGGAGAGCGTGAATTCTTCCAGATAGAGTTCGACCGCTTCCTTGAGATTTCGCAGCGCCTCTTCAACACTCTCCCCCTGTGTCGCCGTGCCGGTCTCTGGATTGAGCGCGGAATACCCGCCTTCGATCGCTGGCGTGAGTATCGCCGTCAGCTGCATTGGTCTTCTCCTCAGCCGCACCAATGCCATGAGGTTCGGGCATCGAGCAACCTTACTCCCACTCGATCGTCCCGGGCGGCTTGCTTAGTTGGGCATCGAGCAACCTTACTCCCACTCGATCGTGCCGGGCGGCTTGTCGTGCAGTCGTAGACGACGCGGTTGATGCCCTTGACCTCGTTGACGATGCGGGTGGCGACGCGGCCGAGGAAAGCGGCGTCGAACGGGTAAGCGTCGGCGGTCATGCCGTCGGTCGAGGTGACGGCGCGCAGCGCGCAGACATGGTCGTAAGTGCGCGCATCGCCCATCACGCCGACGGTGCGCACCGGCAGCAGCACCGCGAACGCCTGCCAGATGGCGTCGTACAGGCCGGCATGGCGTATCTCCTCGAGATAGATGGCGTCGGCCTTGCGCAATATTTCGCAGCGCTCCCGGGTCACCTCGCCGGGGATGCGGATGGCGAGGCCGGGGCCGGGGAAAGGGTGGCGGCCGACGAACGCTTCCGGCAGGCCGAGCTCGCGGCCGAGCGCGCGCACCTCGTCCTTGAACAGCTCCCTCAACGGCTCGACCAGCGCCATGTCCATCCGCTCGGGCAGGCCGCCGACATTGTGGTGGCTCTTGATCGTCACCGACGGGCCGCCGGTGAAGCTGACGCTCTCGATCACGTCGGGATAGAGCGTGCCCTGGGCGAGGAAATCGGCGCCGCCGAGCTTCTTCGCTTCCTCCTCGAAAATGTCGATGAAGGTCTTGCCGATATATTTGCGCTTGGCCTCGGGGTCGGCGATGCCGGCGAGGCCGTCGAGGAACAGGGCTTCGGCGGCGACGTGGACGAGCGGGATGTTGTAGCTGCCCCGGAACAGGCTGACGACCTGCTCGGCCTCGCTTTTCCGCATCAGGCCGTGGTCGACGAACACGCAGGTCAGCTGCTCGCCGATCGCCTCGTGGATCAGCACCGCGGCCACCGCGCTGTCGACGCCGCCGGAGAGCCCGCAAATGACCCGCCCCTGGCCGACCTGGGCGCGGATTTCGCCGATCTTGGCGGCGCGGAACTCGGCCATCGTCCAGTCGCCGGCGAGGCCGCAGACGTGGCGGACGAAATTGGCGATCAGCCGGGCGCCGTCCGGCGTGTGCACCACCTCGGGATGGAACTGGACGCCGTAGAGACGGCGCTGGTCGTCGGCGGTGGCGGCGAACGGTGCGCCCTCGGACGTCGCCACGGTGCGGAAGGTCGGCGGGAACGCCTCGATCCTGTCGCCATGGCTCATCCACACCTGGTGACGCTCGCCCGGCGCCCACAGCCCGTCGAACAGGGCGCAGCTTTCCCGGATGTCGATGAAGGCGCGGCCGAACTCGCTATGGTCGCCGGCGGCGACGCGGCCGCCCAGCTGCGCGGCCATCAGCTGCTGGCCGTAGCAGATGCCGAGCACCGGCACGCCGGCCTCGAACAGAGCGGGGTCGGCGCGCGGGCTGTCCTCGAAGGTGACCGAGGCGGGACCGCCGGAGAGGATGATTCCCTTCGGCCGCATCCGCCGCAGCGCCTCGACGACGCGGCTGAACGGCGCGATCTCGCTGTAGACGCCGGCCTCGCGCACCCGCCGCGCGATCAGCTGGGTCACCTGGCTGCCGAAATCGACGATCAGGATGGATTCGGATGGCTGGATCGTCATGGCGGGGCGTTAGTCGCAAGCGTCGCGACCTGTCCAGCGCCCGCGATCGGGGCACTGCATCCAAACCCTCTCATCCAGCCGTATCGTCCGGCAACCGGTCCCTGAACCGCCTCGCTACAAGCGGGCTGGTGACCGGGCGGGGACCATCATCAGTCTGCGTATCAAACCGCCTTTTGAAAGGGGGAGCCGACCATGCGGACCGCAAGCTCGAATAACCTCGTCTGGACGATCGCGGCGGCATTGCTGCTGGCCCTGTCGGCGGTGGTGACAGCCCAGCCCGCGAGCAGCGTGCTGGATGACCTGAAGGCCAGCCGCGACCTGAGAATCGCCGAGCTGAACTCGGCTTTCAACGACGATGACAGCCTGTGCCGGCAGCGCGCCTATCAGACGGCGCTCGCCCAGCTCCAGGATCTGGCGCGGCAGGCACGACAAGTCGCCCAGGCCGCGGCCGCCGCCAAACAGTTCAGCACCGTCAACGCCGCCGACGCGGATGCCCTCGCGACCGATTTGCGGGCGAAGGTGGCCCAATATCAGGGACAGCTCGACGATTGCGAACGACGGTCGCTGGCGGACAAGGCGCTGGCGCTGGATGACCTCCACATCGCGGCGGCCGAGCGCTGCGACCGCAACGAGATGCAGCGGCTGGTGCGCGAGCTCGAGCAGCTCGAACGGCAGGCGCGAGCCGTGCTGCAGCTGGTCCAGACCAATCCGCAGAGGGCGGTGATCACCCTCGGCCAGGCGCAATCCCAGTTGCGGCGGGTCAGCGCCTTCGTCACCGCCGCACGCGCGCGACCACCGAAGAATTGCCCCCCGTCGCCCGGTACGCCGTCGCCGCCGGCACCGCCGACCGCCCCGGCCCCGGCCCCGCCCGCACCGCCGGCGCCGCCGGGTTCACCGGAGCCGCCTGCTCCGCCAGCGCCCCCGGCGCCGGTCCCGCCACCGCCACCGCCACAGGAATCCGGCCAGTCGCGCCTGGAGCCGGGAGGCACCGCCACGATCCTGCCATCGCAAGGGGTGGCCGCAACCGAACCCCAGTCCCTGCCCGAGCGCGCTTCCGCCGCCTTTGCACGGGCGCAGCTTGCCGCCGCCAGTTGTGACGAGCAGGCGCTGGCGGCGGCCGCCGGCCAGCTCCGGTCGATCATGGTCCGGGCGAGGCTGGAAAGGAACCGCGCCAGGGGACGAGGGTCGGATTCGGCGACCGTGGCGGCCGGCCGCCAGCTGGACCTCCTCACGGAGCGGCATGCCGAAGCCAGGCGGCTGCAGCGTGACTGCCGGCGGTCGGCCGCGGCCCGAAGGGAGTAGCCGGCGGCAGCCGACGATCAGTCGGCTGCGCCCGCGCCGTGATGCGGCGCCGCGCCGGCGGCGGCCGACGCCGACCGATGGAAGCGGCAGGTCACGTCGGGGTTGAACGGCGCGAACACGCCGCTGGGATTGTCGCGGTAAACCCACACGTGACGGTCGTAATGGGGCTCGAACAAATGCGCTTCGTCCACCGCGGTGGCCGGATCGTCGAACATATGGTCGTAGGGGATTCCGTGAAAGCTCGGACGCTCCGCATGGCCTGCCGCATGCCAGCTGGCCTGGAACACCAGATTCTCGACGGCGACGAGCGCCAGGCTGCCGTCGCTTTGCGGCTCGTAGATCAGGATCGAGGGCCTGAGGAAATCGGTGTGGGTGCCGTTGCCGTCGACGCGGGGATCGGGCGGGGCGGTGATTCCGAGCAGATCGGGGCGGAAGAAGTGGATGCCCATCGCGCCGAGCTCGGCGGGCCGCCCCATCATCTCCGCGGTATCGCAAAGGTCCATCGGGTCGCGCACATACCCCTCGGCGAGCGCGACATTGACGTCGCGGAAGCGCTCGGTCGCCGCCCGCACCGCTTCGAGGTCGGGTTCGGCGGCCGCCGCGGCGGCAGCGAGCGACAGAGCCAAAGGAAACGCAAACAGCAAGGCCGTCTTTTTCATCCTGCTTCTCCTTCCAGTCAGGCCGGGCAGGCCGCTTTCCGGTGGCCGAGCAGCCGCCAGTTCATCCGCGGCCAGGTATCGAGCTGACGGCCGAGCCGGCCGGTCAGCAGGGTGAGACGCTCGACGGTCCGCGCATTGCGGAGCGGTCCGGCGTCGAGGTAACGGAATGGCGTCCCTTCGGTCAGGCCGAGAAACTGCCGCTTCGCTTCCTCGTCGTCGCCGACGACCAGCACGTCGCTCGGCTCGCCGTCGAACAGGGGCGCGTCGAACACCTCCCAGAAGACGTTCTTGTAAGCGCCCACCAGCCGTGCTTGCGGCAATCGCCGCTGCAGCTCCTCCGCGCCGCTGCTGTCCCAGGGCGTCAGGAAATCGCTATAGTCCGCGTTGAACGGATTGCTGATGTCGATCAGCAGCTTTCCGTCAAGCGGCCGGCGCCAGCGATCGAGCAGATCGAACAGCCCGTCGCGAATGAAGATCGCCGGCAGGATCGCTTCCGCTTCGAGAGCTTCGGCATAGGAGCCGCCGCCGAGCCTGAGGCCGGAATTGGCGGCCAGCCACTTCGCCCGGCCGGGATCGCGCGAGCCAAGGATCACGCGCCGGCCGGCGCGGGCGAACATGGCCGCCAGCCGTACCCCCATCCGCCCGGTGCCGAGCACGCCCAGCTCGAAGCGGCGATCCGTGGATGTTCCGGAGGCCATCGTCCCGCTTTCCCGGCAAGCGCGCACGCTCGCCTGATGTCGCGCCCTCTTGCCTCGATTCTACCGGCGCGACCGCTTTCGCCTCAATCAACGTTGTTGCGCGCCGGTTATGCATTGCCGAATAATGCGGCGGTGTTCGACTGGGACGACCTCAGGCTGTTTCTGGCCGTGGCCAGGACCGGCACCACGCTTGGCGCGGGGCGGCGGCTGCGCATCAGCCAGCCGACCGTCGTTCGCCGCATCGCCGCGTTCGAGCGGGCGACGGGAACCCAATTGTTCGACCGGCGCCGGACCGGTTACGCGCTCACTGAAACCGGGCGCGAGATCCTGCCGCTGGCCGAAGCCGCCGAGTCGGCGATGGGCAGGCTCGAGGACGCCCTCGCCTCGCGCTCGCGGCGTCTGGCCGGCACGATCCGGGTGACGGCGGCCGAGCCGCTCGCCAACCTGTTCCTCGCTCCGGCGGTGGTCGCGTTCCGGCGCACCCAGCCCGACGTCGAGGTCCAGCTGCTGCTTTCCGACGAGTTCCTCGACCTCGCCGCCGGCGAGGCCGACGTCGCACTGCGGGCGACGATCAACGGTCTCGAGAATTCGGAGCTGGTCGGGCGAAGGCTCGGCAAGGCGCCCTGGGGCGTCTATTGCAGCCGCGCCTATGCCGCCCAGGCCGGGCTTCCGCACAGCGTCGCGGACCTGGAAGGCCATGCGATTCTCGGCAGCGAGGGCAAGGTCGGGGCGTTCCCGGCTCTGTTGTGGCTCGAACAGGTCGCGCCGACGGCGAAGGTGGTGTGGCGGAGCAACTCGCTGGCCAGCCTCCAGTCCGCGGTTCGCGCCGGTCTCGGCGTGGCGACCTTGCCCTGCCTGCTCGGCCGCAACGACCCGGAACTGCTGAAATGCTTCGACGCCGGCGGCGCCAGCCGGCCGGAATTGTGGATCCTCGCCCATCCGAGCGCGCGCAAGCAGCCGCACATCCGGGCGTTCGTGCAGACACTGACCGATCATGTCCTCGCCAATGCCGATCAGCTTTACGACGAGTCGCCGCCGGACGACGGCGCGGCAGGGCCGTAAAGCGCCGCGACGCTGCCTTCAGGCAGTCGGGCGGCCGCGCCGCGTCGGCCAGATGCTTCCGCGCCGCCGCATAAGGGGCTATCCTGCGCCGGCGGGAGGGAGACAGTCATGGCCACGCTCGTACCGCCGCCCTCGGCCGCCGCCGCGATCGCGCCGATCGACGTCAGCCGGCCGGAGCTGTGGCAGCAGGACCGGTTCACGCCTTTGTTCGCGCGGCTGCGGGCCGAGGATCCGGTCCATTTCTGCCCGGACAGCGAGTTCGGGCCCTATTGGTCGGTCACCCGCCATGCCGACATCATGCAGATCGAGGCGCTCGCCCACATCTTCTCCTCCTCCTACACGCTCGGCGGCATCACCATCCTCGGCGAGGGCAAGCCGCTGTGGGGCGACGATCTGCTGCCGATGTTCATCGCCATGGACCGGCCCGAGCATAGCGGCCAGCGCCGCGCGGTGGCGCCGGCCTTCACGCCGTCGGAGATGGAACGGCTGGCGCCGTCGATCCGGACGCGGACCGAAGCGCTGATCGAGTCGCTGCCGGTCGGCGAGACGTTCGACTGGGTCGATCGCGTCTCGATCGAGCTCACCACCCAGATGCTGGCGACCTTGTTCGATTTTCCGTGGGAGGAGCGGCGCAAGCTCACTTACTGGTCGGACTGGGCGGGCGACCTGCAGGCGGCGCTCGATCCGGAGCTCGGGCCCAAGCGGCTCGCCATATTGTGGGAATGCGCCGGCCGCTTCACCGGGCTATGGAAGGAAAGGCAGGCGGGCGAGCTTCGGCCCGACCTCATCTCCCGGCTGATCCATAACGAAGCGACCCGCGACATGACGCCGCAGGAATATCTCGGCAATCTCATCCTGCTGATCGTCGGCGGCAACGACACCACCCGCAACTCGATGAGCGCGCTGCCGATCGTCAACCGGCGCTGGCCGGAGCAATATGCGGCGATCGCCGCCGACCGCAGGCTGGTCGAGAATGCCGCCCAGGAGCTGATCCGCTGGCAGACGCCGCTCGCCCATATGCGCCGCACCGCGCTCGAGGATCACGACGTCGGCGGCAGGACGATCCGCAAGGGCGACAAGGTCGTGCTCTGGTACATGTCGGGGAATCGCGACGAGGCGGTGTTCGTCGAGGCGGAGCGGTTCATCGCGGCGCGCGACAATGCGCGGCGTCATCTGGCGTTCGGCTTCGGCATCCACCGCTGCGTCGGCGCCCGGCTCGCCGAGCTGCAGGTCACGACCCTGTTCGAGGCGCTGCTCGACCGCGGGCTGATGCCGGTCCAGGACGGCGAGCCCGAGCGGGTCAACAACTGCTTCGTCCACGGCTACCGAAAGCTGCCGGCACAGCTGGTGCGGATGCAGGCCCTTCCATGAAAAATGCGCGCGGGCCGGGCCCGCGCGCATCCTTGTTCAGCCGTGTCAGGCCGCCGCGTCAGACGCGGAAGTCGTAGATCCGGCCGTTGCGGGCGAGGCAGGTGAAACGCTCGCGGTCATAGTCGACCCGGCGGTTCCAGCCGCGACCGTCATATTCGCGGACCATGATCCGGCCGCGGACGCGGTAATAGCCGTCGTCGCGGTCGATATCGGTGATCTCGACATTGCCGCCGTAACGCTGCGCCTGTTGGCCGCAGGCATTGACCGCGGCGCGGGCGCTGCCCATGCCGTAGCGCTCGTTGCGGTAGCGGTCGTTGCCGTAGCCATAGCGGTCGTTGCCATAGCCATAACGGTCGTCGCGATAGCCGTAACCGTAGCGGTCGCCGTCATTGTCGAACGCCGAGATGAGAGCGGCAAGGCCGCCGACGATGGCGACACCGGTGGCGACATCGCCGACATCGATGCCGTCGCGGTCGCGCCGGTCCCAGCTCTGGGCGGCGGCCGGGCTGGCGGCCGACAGGGTCAAAGCGGCGACGGTCGCGGCGCCGGCGAGATATTTGGTGAGGGTCTTCATAACGGTCCTCCTGTTCAAAAGATTCAGGATTTTCCAAATCTTGAGATGCTTTATGGCTGAGTCGCCCTGACCTCGTCCTGAATTGGATCGTAGGCTGGCGTTCAGGTTTCTGCGGTTGAAGCTGAACAGTCGCGGCTGCTCCGCCTCAGTCGCCACCCCAGCGATTCGGCTGGATCCAGGCCGATTTCAGCATGGATTCCCGCTTTCGCTGGAATGACGATGCCCGACTACAACGCCTCAAACCGGCAAAGGTACCAGCAGCAGGAAGCCGTTGAGGGTGAGCAGTGCGCCGCCAACGCCAAGCAGGCCGGCCAGGATCAGGATCGACCGGTTGACCGCCAGGATCGCGACCGAGCCGAGCACCAGAGCGAGCTGGAGCAGCACTTCGGCCATGTCGAAATTGCCGTCCTGCAGCGACGCGCGGTCGCGCGCCGCCTCATAGGCCTCGGCCTGTGCGCGCAGCTGCTTCTTGCCTTCGCCGCGGGTCGGGTCGCCGGGAGCCGCCGGATCCGGCTCGTCCTCATAGCGGGCGATGGTGGCGCGATAGGCCGCGAGGCGGGCGGCCTGGGCCGGCGAAGCGGTTCCCGAAGCGGCGATCTGTGCTTCAAGGCCGTCGGCGGCGACCTCATAGAGGGTCTGGCGCATGTTCTTGGCCTGGAAGAAGGCCCAGGTGTCGCTCGCCCGGATATTGTTGAAGATCATGTCGTCGGTGGCGTTGCCGCCGCCCAGCCCGCCGATCGCCAGCATTGCGGCGAGCAAAGCGATCATCAGCGCGGCGCGGTTGCGAAAGCGCTCCGACTGCTCATGCTCGGCCCGGTCCTCATGGATTTCGGCGATCAGGTCCGCGGCGTCGGTGCTGTCCATGTTTCCCCCCTTCATTCCTCCCCCGGTTTTCCGGGGGAGGGGGACCCCCGTCCCCTGCAAAGGCAGGGGAGGAATGTCATTCCGCCGACTGCTATGGCATGGACGGAAAGGCAAGCAGGGGAAACAGGATGATCAAGCTCGCCAGGTTCGCTGCGCTGATCGCGCTTCCTTTCGCCGCCGCCGCGGCGCAGGCCCAGCGGCCGCCCGCGCCGAAGCTGATCGTCGCCATCTCGGTCGACCAGTTCTCGGCCGACCTGTTCGCCCAATATCGCCAGCATTTCACCGGCGGGCTGGCGCGGCTGGCGCGGGGCGTCGTCTTTCCCGCCGGCTACCAGTCGCATGGCGCGACGGAGACCTGCCCCGGCCACTCCACCATCCTCACCGGCTCGAGGCCGGCACGCACGGGGATCATCGCCAACGACTGGTTCGATCTCGACGTCGGGCGGAACGAGAAGAGAATCTACTGCGCCGAGGACGAACGCGAGGCCGAAAGCTCACCCGCCAATCCCGTCGTCTCATCCTTCCACCTGCGCGTGCCGACGCTCGGCGACCATATGAAGCGCGCCAATCCGGCGAGCCGCGTCGTCGTCGTGTCCGGAAAGGACCGCTCGGCGGTGATGATGGGCGGCCATGATCCCGACCAGCGCTGGTGGTGGTGGCGCGGGGCCTTCAAGAGCCATGACGAAATGGCGACACCGCCGGCGGTGGCGCGGGAGAACCAGCGCATCGCCGGAGCGATGACGAGGTCGCGCGAGCCTTTCCCCCTTCCGGCGGTCTGCGAGGCCCGAAGCCGGGAGATCAGGATCGACCGCAGCGATCGCCGGATGGGGACGGGACGGTTCGCGCGCGGTCCGTTGCCGGAAGCCCGGCGGGACGAATATCGCTACTCGCCGGATCTCGACGCCGCCGTGCTAGCCATCGCCTCCGGCCTGCGCGACGACATGGGGCTCGGCGAGCGACAGGCGACCGATCTCCTGATCCTCGGCCTGTCGGCCACCGACTATGTCGGCCACAATTACGGCACCCAGGGCAGCGAGATGTGCATCCAGCTGGTCGAGCTCGATCGCATGCTCGGCAGCTTCTTCGATCGCCTCGACGCGACCGGCATCGACTATGCGGTGATGCTGACCGCCGATCATGGCGGCCTCGACATTCCCGAGCGCGCGCGCCAGCAGGCGACCGGCGAAGCCGCGCGGTCGCTCGAGCCACTCGAGATGAGGGAGGTCAACAGGCGCCTCCGGCGTGAGCTCGGCCTGCAGGTGGACCCGCTGGTCGGGGAATATGCTTCCGGCGACCGCTATGTGAATATCGACCTGCCGCCGGAAATGCGGCAGCGCGTGCTCGACGCGGCGATCCTTTATTATCGCGACCAGCCGCAGGTGGCGGCGGTGCTCACCCGTGCCGAAATCGAAGCGACGCCTGCCCCATCCGGCCCGCCCGAAACCTGGACTCTGCCGCAGCGCGCCCGCGCCTCCTATGCCGCGGATCGCTCCGGCGACCTGCTGGTGGTCCTCGACCCGCGCATCACCCCGATCTTCGACACCAGTCGCGGTTATGTCGCGACCCACGGCAGCCCGTGGGATTATGACCGTCGCGTGCCGATCCTGTTCTGGCGACGGGGGATGACGCCGTTCGAGCAGCCGATGTCGGTGGAGACGGTCGACATATTGCCGACGCTGGCCGCGCTGATCGGGGTGACGATCCCGGCCGGCACGATCGACGGCCGATGCCTCGACCTGATCGAGGGGCCGGAATCGAGCTGCCCCGAATAGTTAACCGTTCGCCGAAGTTTCAATTGCGCACCGCAGGCCGGGGCGTTAGTTAAGCGTGTGCTTAACGAATCGCCCGCGCTCGATCTCGCTTATCAGGCGCTCTCCGATCCGAGGCGCCGCCAGATGGTGGCGCGGCTGAGCCGCGGGCCGGCCTCGGTCAGCGAGCTGGCGCGGCCGCTGCCGATCAGCCTGCCGGCGGTGCTCCAGCATCTGCAGATGCTCGAGGCGAGCGGGCTGGTGCGATCGGAAAAGCAGGGCCGGGTGCGCACCTGCCGGATCGAGCCCGGCGCGCTGGCCAGGGCCGAAAGCTGGATCGCCGAGCAGCGCGCCTTGTGGGAGGGCCGGTTCGACCGGCTCGAAGCCTATCTCGAAACGCTGAAGGACAAGGAGAAAGAAGATGGCTGAACGTGCCGATCTGGTGCTGGAACGGACCCTCGATGCGCCGCTCGAGCTGGTCTGGCGGGCCTGGACCGACCCCGAGCATCTCAAGCAATGGTGGGCGCCCCGTCCCTATCAGACGCCCGAGGTCGAGCTCGACCTTCGTCCGGGCGGCGTCTTCTACACGCGGATGACCGGGCCCGACGGCTTCGACGCGCGCGGCACCGGCTGCTTCCTCGAAGTGGTCGAAGGCGAGAGGATCGTCTGGACCAGCGCGCTCGGGCCCGGCTACCGCCCCCAGGACCTCGGACCGCAGACCGATCCGGACGATTGCAACAGCTTTCCGTTCACCGCCATCGTGACGTTCGCGGACAGCGGCGACGGCCGCACGCTTTACAAAGCGGTGGCGCTGCACCGCAACCGGGCCGATCGCGACGTCCACGAGAAAATGGGCTTCCACGAGGGCTGGGGCACCTGCGCCGACCAGCTCGGCGAGGTCGCGCGGAGCCTGCGCGAGACGGTGTAGGCGAGCGGCTCCGGGAAGGAGAGCAGGATGAGAAAGGTGATCTCCGGCACGTTCGTGACGCTGGACGGGGTGATGCAGGGTCCGGGCGCGCCGGAAGAGGACAGGACCGGCGGCTTCACCCATGGCGGATGGGCGTTCGATTATTGGGACGACGCCATGGGCGAATGGATGGATGGCCTGCTTGGCCGGCCGTTCGACCTCCTGCTCGGCCGCCGGACCTACGAGATCTTCGCCGCCTACTGGCCCTATCAGGAAGGCAGTGCGATCGGCGAGAAGTTCAACGCCTGCACCAAGTTCGTCGCCACCTCCTCGGCCGAGCCGCTCGCCTGGGTCAATTCGGTGGCGCTGCGCGGCGACGTGCCCGGCGAGGTGGCGGCGCTCAAGCAGGCGGACGGACCGGATCTGCTGATCCAGGGGAGCAGCGTGCTGATCCGGTCGCTGCTCGCCCACGGGCTGATCGACTCGCTCAGCCTGATGACCTTTCCGCTGGTGCTCGGCACCGGCAAGAGGCTGTTCGGCGGCGGCACCGTGCCGGCCGCGCTGAAGCTGGTCGACAGCAAGGTCTCGAGCACCGGCGTGGTCATGGGCCGCTACGTCCCGGAGGGCCCGGTTCATACCGGATCGTTCGCGACGCAGCCGCCCTCCGAGGCCGAGCTGGCGCGGCGCGAGAGATGGAAGCGGGAGGAGGCCGGATGACCGAAGCGATCAGGCTCGAGGTTTCGCGGCGCATCGCCGCGCCGCCCGAGCGCGTGTTCGACGCCTGGCTCGATCCGGAAAGCGTCGGCCGCTGGCTTTTCGCGACCCCGGACGGCGTGATGGAAAAGGTCGAGGTGGATCCGCGCGTGGGCGGCCGCTTCGAGATCGACGAACGGCGCGGCGGCGAGCTTGCCGAGCATTTCGGCGAATATCTGGAGATCGACCGGCCGCGCCGCCTCGTGTTCAGCTTCGCGGCGATGCACGGCGCCGGCTATACCCGCGTCACCGTCACCATCGTGCCCGACGGCGACGGGTCGCGGCTGACCCTGGTGCACGAAATGGATCCGCAATGGGCCGATTATGAAGAGCGCACCCGCGAAGGGTGGAAGAAGATCCTGGCGGGATTGGCCGGTCAGGTCGAGTAGTTCAGCTAATGGCGCCTTGCCCTGGCCGTCATTGCGAGGAGCGGAGCGACGAAGCCATCCAGCCGCCCGGCTGGATTGCTTCGCTGCGCTCGCAATGACGGGGGCAACCCGCCGTGCCGCCTAGCAGCTGCGGTCGATCTCGCGGCCGACCAGCGCGCCGATCGCGCCGCCGATGATCGCGCCGGCGGTGCCGTCGCCGCCGCGGCGATAACGGCGGTAGCGGCCGCCGTCGCGGGCGATCTCACGTCCGACCAGCGCACCGCCGATGCCGCCGACGATCGCGCCGGTGGTGCCGTCGCCGCAGCGGCCGCGATAATAGCGCCGGCCATAGCCGTAATTGTAGCCGCGTCCGTAGCTGCCGTAGCCATAGCCATAGCCGCGCCGGGAGCGGTGGCCGCGATAATAATCGCCGGGCCGGTAGCGGTGGCGATAGCCGTCATAATAGCGGCCGTCATCATAGCCGCCGCCATAATAGCGGCCGTCATAATAGCCGTCGCGGCGGCCGGCTTCGGCCGCGCCGGGCAGCATCACCAAGGCGCACAGCGACGCCGCGGCGCCGACCAGATATTTGCTGAGCATGATACGGGCTCCTCGAGAAAAACGCCGGCGGCCTCCCCGGGTCGCCGGAGGCGAGGATGCGCCGGATTTGCTGTCCCGCGGATGAACGTGACCCAGGGGAGTCACCCCGGCGAAAGCCGGGGCCCATGAACCGAAGAGTTGGCGGATCGATCGACCGCCGCCCTTTGACCATCGACGGTGTTCATGGGTCCCGGCTTTCGCCGGGATGACTCCGGGAGCCTTCAAATCTCCGGCGAATATTCGCCGCGCCAGGGCTGGGCGATGCCGGCCTCGAGCGGGAAATCGGCGTCGCGCCAGCTCTTCATGCCGCCGTCGAGCGCGGCGGCGCGGTGAAAGCCCAATTCGCGCAAGGTCGCCGCGGCCAGCGTCGATATGCGGCCCTGCTCGCAGACCGCGACGATCCGCAGCGTCGGATCGGGCAGCATCCTGTCGACCAGCAGCTCGAGCTGGCCGCGCGGCAAATGGCGGGCGCCGGGAATATGGTCGGTGTCGTAGGCGGCACGCTCGCGCACGTCGAGCACGACGAAATCATTGTCGCGCCGGCCGAGCCGCGCGCGCAGTTCCTCCTGCGATATGAAGGGGACGTGGGCGGCGGCCTCGCCGAGCAATTGCTCGACGGTCTTTCCGCCGCACATATTGGCGCGCAGCGCCGCATTCATATGGTCGGGCGCCGACAGGTTCAGGCAGTTCATCATCTCGACGAACTCGGCCCGGTCGCGCTTCTGCAGCCGCGGATTGTCGGCGAGCTCGCGGCCGATGGTGCTCGACTGCCGGCCCTTATAATCGTGCGCGGGGAAGATCCTGAGGTCGGGATCGAGCTTCAGCAGCCGGCCGAACAGGCTGTCGTAAAGCGCGTCGGGATCGCCGGTCGGCAAATCGGTGCGGCCGGTGCCGCCGATGTGCAACGTGTCGCCCGTGAATATCCGATCCTCGACGACGAGGCACATCGAATCGCTGGTATGACCGGGCGTGTGGATCGCCTGCAGCCGCAGATCGCCAACGATCAGCATGTCGCCGTCGTCGAGCCGCAAATCGGCATAAGGCGCCGTGCTCGTGCGGTGCATGACCGCGGGCACGCCAAAGCTCTCCTTGATCTGGCGGGCGGCCGAGAAATGGTCGGCATGGGTGTGGGTGTCGACGACGTAGCGCAGCCGCAGGCCCTCGCGCGCCAGCAGCCCGACATAGCGGTCGATCTGGCTCAGCGCCGGGTCGATCAGCACCGCCGCGCACCGGGCCGGACAGCCGACCAGATAGGATAAGCAGCCGCCGGTGGGAATCTGGTGGAAGATCATCGGTGCGGCGCCGGGCCGCCGGCGGCCGGCGCCGGCGGCCCGCTCTTCCTCATTCCGAAGCCGGGACCGGCTCGGCGACCCGCGCCGGCTCGGCGGCGGGCTGCGGCACCACCCGCATATAGGAGGTCACCGTCTTCCAGCCGGCGGGAAACAGCTCGCGCGCCTGCTCGTCCGGCACCGAGGGCACGATGATCACATCCTCGCCCTGCGACCAGTTGACCGGCGTCGCCACCTTATATTCGGCGGTGAGCCGGCAGGAATCGAGCAGCCGCAGCACCTCGTCGAAATTGCGGCCGGTGCTCATCGGATAGACGAGCATCGCCTTGATCAGTCTGTCCGGGCCGATCAGATAGACGGTGCGCACCGTCTGGTTGTTGATCGCGGTGCGGCCCTCGGCGGTGGTGCCGGCATCGGCCGGCAGCATGTCATAGAGCTTGGCGACGGCGAGGTCATGGTCGCCGATCAGCGGATAATCGACCTCGTGCCCGGTCACCCGGCTGATGTCGCCGAGCCAGCGCTCATGATCGTCGACCGGATCGACCGACAGGCCGATCACCTTGCAGTCGCGCTTCTCGAACTCCGGCTTCAACCCGGCCAGATAGCCGAGCTCGGTGGTGCAGACCGGGGTGAAGTCCTTGGGGTGCGAGAATAAGAGGCCCCAGCTGTCGCCGAGCCAGTCGTGGAAGCGGATCCGCCCCCGCGTCGTCTCGGCTTCGAAATCGGGGGCCTGGTCGCCGATGCGCAATGCCATGTTCGTCTCCTTGGGAAAGGGGATGCCCTCCCGAAATCCGCGAGTCGCCCGAATAGCAGAAGCCGGCGCGAGGGGCGATATTCCTCCCCATCGCGGCGCGATGGGGAGGGGGACCACCCGAAGGGTGGTGGAGGGGTATATTCCGAAGCCTCGTCAGTTACCCCTCCACCATCCTTCGCCAAGGCTACGGATGGTCCCCCTCCCCAAGCGAGCTTGGGGAGGAAACTAAACGAAATCAGCTTCCACCGTGGGAGCCCGCTCCAGCCATTGCGGCACCGGCAGGCCTTTCTCGCGCAGGAAAGCGGGGTTGAACAGCCGCGACTGGTAGCGGGTGCCGTAGTCGGCGAGGATGGTGACGATGGTCCGGCCCGGGCCCAGCCGGCGCGCCAGCCGGATCGCGCCGGCGACGTTGATGCCGCTGGAAAGGCCGAGGCACAGCCCCTCATGCTCGAGCAGGTCGAAGACGATCCGCACCCCCTCCTCGTCGGGGATCCGGAAGGCAGCGTCGACCTCGAGACCCTCGAGATTTGCCGTGATCCGGCCCTGGCCGATCCCTTCCGAGATCGAGCTGCCGCTGCTGCTGAGCTCGCCGGTCGTGAAATAAGAATAGAGCGCGGCGCCGAACGGGTCGGCGATGGCGATGGCCACGCCGGGGTTGCGCTCGCGCAGCGCGGCGGCGACGCCGGCCAGCGTGCCGCCGGTGCCGACCGCGCAGACGAAGCCGTCGACCCGGCCGTCCGTCTGCTGCCAGATTTCAGGACCGGTGGTGCGCAGATGCGCCTCGCGATTGGCGACATTGTCGAACTGGTTGGCCCACAGCGCGCCGTTCGGATGCTCGAGGGCCAGACGCTCGGCGATCCGCCCCGACACCTTCACATAATTGTTGGGGTTGGAATAGGGCACGGCCGGCACCTCGACCAGCTCGGCGCCGAGCAGCCTCAGCGTGTCCTTCTTCTCCCGGCTCTGCGTCTCGGGGATGACGATCACGGTGCTGAGGCCGAGCGCGTTGGCGACGATGGCCAGGCCGATGCCGGTATTGCCGGCGGTGCCGTCGACCACCACGCCGCCCGGCCGCAGCGTGCCGCGTTCCAGCGCGTCGCGGATGATGAAAAGGGCCGCCCGGTCCTTGACCGACTGGCCCGGATTCAGGAACTCGGCCTTGCCGAGTATCTCGCAGCCGGTTTCCTCGGACGCGCGCTGCAAGCGGATCAGCGGCGTGTGGCCGATCGCCTCGAGCACGTCGTTGCGGATGGTCATCGCGGCGCCTCTCGGGGACAGTTACTTTCCCCCCTTCGAGGAGACATATCAGACCGAGGGGCGAAAAAGTAACTGTCCCCGCCTCATTCGCCGCGGCGCAGCCGCTCCGGCGAGAGGAGCTCGCCATTGTTCACCACCGCGCGCACGTCGGCGAGGCGGGAAAGATCGGACCGCGGATCGGCGCCGATGAAGAACATGTCCGCTTCATAGCCCGCGGCCAGCCGGCCGACGCGATCGCCGATGCCGAGCTGCCGCGCCGCGTCCGAGGTCGCCATGCGCAGCACCGCCCAGGACGGGATACCCGCCTCCCGATGCAGCGCCATCTCGCGCGACATGCTGATCCCCGGCGCGACGAACGGGTTGGCGAGGTCGGTGCCGATCGTCATCGGCACGCCGGCCTCGTACATGCGCCGGGTGAGCTCGAGCACCTTCGGCCAGACCGCGCGGGCACGGCGGTAATCGTCCGGCCGCCAGCCCAGGTCGAACCGGAAGACGGTCCGCCAGTTGGTCACCATGTCCGGGTGGACGTAAGCGAGGTCGCGCGACAGCATGGCTTCGTCGTCGCCCCAGAAAGCGGGCTGGAAGGCTATGAGCGTGGCATCGATCGAGATCCGCTCGCGCGCCAGCGTCGCGATCATCTCCCGCATTTGCGGCGCGTCGAGATCGGCCGCCTCATACCATTCGAAGAAGGCGAATCCGGCGGGCCGCCGGCTGGCGAGGAACGCCTCCCGCCGGTCTTCGGGCAGCAGGTCCGGGCTGGCCGGCATCATGTGGACGAGCGCGTCGATGCCGAGTTCGGCCGCGCGGGTCCAGCTGACGTCCGAAAGGTGCGCGATCGTCCTGAGACCGCTCGCCTCAGCGGCGGCGATCCCCTCCTGAAGATCGGCCACCGTCAGGCTCGTATAGAGCTTGATGAAGTCGGCGCCGGCCGCGGCCTGCCGGCGGACGATCTCCGCCACCGGCAATTCCGGCGACGGCCGAACGACGAGACCGTCGAACGCAAGCGGACTCCGGTCGATCACCTCCCCGGCATGGAAAGCCTCCGGACCCTGGAGCGTCCCCGCCGCCACCTGCCCGGAATAGATATTGTTCAATTCCATGTCCCCGCCCGGATTGCGGATGGTGGTGACGCCGAAGGACAATAAGTGGCGGGCGTTGTGAGCGATGATGTCGGGCCGGCGCACGGCCTCCATTCGCGGCGGACCGTCGCCGGTGACGACGCCAACCGGCCCCAAAGTGACGTGGGCATGGGTGTCGATCAGGCCCGGCAGCGCATAGAGGCCGCTGAAATCATGCAGAATCATCCCCGCCACGTCCGCCGGGCGGCCGCGGCCGATCTCGGCAATCCGTCCGTCCGCCACCAGGATGTAGCTGTCCGGCTGCACCGCCTCGGTCGCCGGATCGATGAGAGTGACGCCGACATAGAGAGTGCCGACGGGCTCAGCCGCACGGGCGGCCGTGAACGGCGACAGCGCCAGCAACAGCGAAGCGGCAAGCAGACAGGCTTTCATGACCGGGACTCCTTTCAAAAAGTCGCCCCTTCAGTCCCGGCCGCCGATGCGCGCCTTACAATCGGGGAGCAAAAAATATTTTGTAAGAAGCCTCCGCCGGGCGGAGACTGGCTGTGAGGTCATGGCCCAAATCGAGCGGATCATCAGCGACTATGGGCCCGGTCTGGCGCGCGTCGCCGCGTCATACGAGGCCAATCCGACGCTGCAGGAGGATCTGCTGCAGGAAATCCTGATGGCGATCCACCGCGCCTTGCCCTCGCTGGAAAATGAAGCGAGGCTCGCGCCATTCGTCTTCCGCATCGCCCACAATCGCAGCGTCACCCATGTGATGAAGCGCGCGGGCGAACGCCGCCGAGCGGAGCTTCATGACCCTGAACCGGAGACGCAAACGCCGGAACAATTGATGATCGCAAGCGATCGGTCGCGCAGGGTGGGCGCGGCGATCAGGCGGCTGCCTTTGCCCTACCGCCAGGTGATCACTTTGCTGCTGGAAGAACTGAGCTATGCCGAAATCGCGGAGGCGCTGGGGCTCAGCCTCTCGAACGTCGGCGTCAGAGTGAACCGCGCCAAGGCGCAACTGAAGGCGATGCTGGATGATGACTGACGAGTATCTCGACACCCTCCGCGCCGACTGGCGGGGCGAGGCTCCCGACCTGGTCGCGATGCGTCGCGACGGCGAGCGCCGGCGCCGGCTGATGCGCCTGTCGATGCTCCTCAGCCTTTCTACGGCTGTCCTTGCGGTCGTTGCCGCGGGCTGGTTGGGCTATCGCGCGGCCGCAACCGGCGATGCGGTGTCCATGCTGGGCGCCGCCGGCCTGCTGATCGCGGTGCCGCTGCTCATCGTCGAAGCGATCGACAAGCGCCAAAGCCTGTCGCTTCGTTACGACTCGACGCCCAAGGGCGTGCTGCTCGAGGCCCGTCACCGTGCCGTGACCGCGCGCCGCCTGCTCGTCGGCTTCCGCTGGAGCGCCGTCATCCTGCTCGCCTGCGCCGCCGCAGCCTGGGTGCTGGCCGCCGGCGGATATGCCGATCGCGGCAAGGCCCTGTTCCTGACGGGAGTGTGGGCCGGCACCGCATTCGGCGTCTGGCTCTGGCAGCTGTGGCGGAGCCGCCGCCTCGCCGCCCAGATTGCGTGCAGCGACCGGATGCTGGCCGAGCTGGCCGAAGCCGAAGACGAGGACCGGCCTGCCGCCGAAGCGTAGCCGTTCGTCAGCCGGCGCGGCTCGCTCAGGCCGGGTGCAGCCGCGGGTCGAGCGCGAAGGGCTCCTGCAGCTGCAACTCGTATCGGGGCGGCTCGCGGCCGGCGAGAAACACGATGTTCCAACTGTGCTTCGACTCCACGCTGGGCACGAGCACGAAGTCATGATCAGCCAGCAATGCGTCGCCGAAAGCCTGCTGACCGGCGCCTGGAATTCCGGGATTCAGCCAGTTGCCGTTGGGAACATCCTCGGGCTGCACGACGTGGATTGCGGCCGCATCGTTCAGCAGGATCGCGGTGAGCATGTGGGCAACCGTGTCGAGCGCTCGAAATCCCTTGTGAACGGCGACTTCCAGAATGGCGGTCGCAGGATCCAGCGAGCAATAGACTGCCCGCACGCCGCGGCTGTTCCAACGCCCGCCAAAGCGGAATGCCCCTTCGCCACGATCCCAGCCGGCGGCGAAGGATTGCAGATCGAGTCGCCAGGCAAGGAGGTCCCCACCGCCGAGGGCGGCCGGAAGCGGCGTCATGTGTAGACGCCGTGCCGAAGTCGCCCGAGATGCTCTTCGACGAGAGCCACGCCCACGGGCGACGCGAGCAGGTCGATCGGCCGCCGCTGATCCAGGCCGACCGCCGGCCGCGCCAGCCAGATCTCCGCTTCCTCGCGCGAACCGAACAACTCGGCGGCCTGCACGAGGATCTCCGCGAATTTCCACAGGCGCCCGCTCTGCTCGGCGCTGAGCGGCTTGTCGCCGGCCTCCCGTCGCCTTTGATAGGTGCGCAGGCTTATTCCCAATCCTTGTTCGAGGAGCTCCTGCTTTGACAAAATGGTGATCCGCCGGCTCAGATGCTCGAGCGCCTCGCCAGGAAGGCCGGCAACGAGGCGGTCATGCGCCGCGACGGGATCGTCTCCGGGCGAATCGACCAAGCGGTCGTCACCCAGCAAGCCGGCGACAGCCGCGAAAGCGGCTGGTTCGGAAGCGGACGTCGGCACACGCTCCCGTTCGGCATTTCGGCGTCTGAATTGCTCGACCTGCTCACGGACCATTCCCACCAGCCGGTCGCTTCCGGACGGCTGGGCGGACGCCTGGGCGGACGCGCCAAATTGAAGGGCCTCCGGCTCGGCCGCTCGCGCGGTCGTGGGGGGCAGCTTGCCGCGTGTCTTGCTGGTGCCGTCATTGTTGGACATGTGTCGTTTCTGATACGACAATTGTCGCAAAAAGTCAATGGGACCCCGGCACCGTGGGCTCGAGGCTAGCGCGCGCCCCTTTCTCCGCCGGCGGCCGCGTCGCTGACCCGCATGCCGGTGTGGTGGGCGATGAAGGCGTACATGTCGCTATATTCCTCGATCTGCTTGTCGGTCGGCTTGCCCGAGCCGTGGCCGGCGCGGGTCTCGATCCGGATCAAATGGGGCTGGTCGCCGGCGTCGGCGGCCTGCAGAGCGGCGATATATTTGAAGCTGTGGCCGGGGACGACCCGGTCATCGGTGTCGGCGGTGGTCGCCAGCACCGCCGGGTAGCGCACGCCCGAGCGGATATTGTGATAGGGCGAATAGGCCCGAAGGATGCGGAAGTCCGCCTCGCGGTCGGGATAGCCGTAATCGTCGACCCAGTAGCGGCCGGCGGTGAAGCGGTCGAAGCGCAGCATGTCCATCACGCCGACGCCGGGCAAAGCGGCGGCGAACAGGTCGGGCCGCTGGTTGATCACCGCGCCGACCAGCAGGCCGCCGTTCGAACGGCCCTCGATGGCGAGCTGGCGGTTGGTGGTGACGCCCTCGCGGATCAGATATTCGGCCGCCGCGATGAAATCGTCGAACACGTTCTGCTTGAGCGCGCGCCGGCCGGAATCGTGCCAGGCCTGGCCATATTCGCCGCCGCCGCGCAGATTGGCGACCGCCAGCACGCCGCCCATGTCGACCCAGGTCATCCAGCGCGGCTGGAAAGCGGGGGTGCTCGAAATGTTGAACCCGCCATAGCCGTAGAGCAGGGTCGGCTGCGGCCGGGCAAGGTCGAGGTCGCGGCGGTGGACGAGGAACATCGGCACCCGCGTCCCGTCCCGCGACGGGTAGAAGACCTGGCGGACCTCGAAGCGCGCCGGATCGAAAGCGAGCTCGGGCTCGGCGAAGACCCGGCTCTCGCCGGTCGCGCTGTCATAGCGGTAGATGGTCGCCGGCCGGTTGTAGCTGGCGAAATTGTAGAAGGTCTCGCTGTCGCTCATGTCGCCCGAGAAACCGGCGACGTCGCCGATTCCCGGCAGCGCGATGGCGCCGGTGCGGCGGCCGTCGAGGGTGAAGGTCCTGATCTCGCTTTTGGCGTCGACCAGATAATTGGCGATCAGCTGGCTGCCGACGATCGACGCGCCGGCCAGGGTCGCTTCATCCTCGGGCACGATCTCGGTCAGCGCGTCCGGCCGGGCGATGTCCATCGACACGATCCGCTGGCGGGCGGCGCCGCGATTGGTCTGCCAGTAGAAAAGCGAGTCCCGGTTGCCGAGATAGGTCCAGTCATTCTCGAAGCCGGTGACGATCCGCCGCGGTTCGGCGTCCGGCCGGCCGAGGTCTATGAGCACGATCTCGTAGCGGGCGTCGGTGCCTTCCGAGGAATAAACGATCAGCCAGCGGCCGTCGTCCGATACTTCGGCGCCATGATTCAGGCGCGGCCGGTCCGGCGTCGCGTAGAGCAGGCGGTCCTCGCTCTGCGGCGTGCCGAGCCGGTGGAAATAGACCTGATGGTTCTCGTTCAATGACTGGAATTGCTGGCCCTGCGCCGGCTCGGGGAAGCGCGAATAGAAGAAGCCCGAGCCGTCCTTGGCCCAGTCGATGCCGGAGAATTTGACCCAGCGAATCTCGTCCGCGGTCGGCTGGCCGGTGGCGACGTCGAGCACGCGCAGCGTGCGCCAGTCGGTGCCGCCGTCCTGGATGCCGTAGACCAGGTAGCGGCCATCGTCCGACGGGTCCCATTCGGCGAGCGCGGTGGCGCCGTCCTGCGACCATGTGTTGGGATCGATCAGCATCCGCGGCTGCCCGTCCAGGCCCTCGCGGACATAGAGGACCGACTGGTTCTGCAGGCCGTCATTGCGGGAGTAGAAATAGCGGCTCCCGGCCTTTTCCGGGATGCCGAACCGCTCATAATCGTACATCTGCCGCATCCGGGCGCGGAAGGCGGCGCGCGCCGGCAGGCCCGCGAGATAGGCGTTGGTCACCTCGTTCTGCGCGGTCACCCAGGCGCGCACCCGCGGATCCTCGCGTACGTCATTCTCGAGCCAGCGATAGGGATCGGCAACGCGCTCGCCGAACTGGTCTTCCACGACATCCTCCCGGGCGGTTTCAGGGTAAGTGAGGGCCGTTCCGCCCGGCTGGGCGAGGGCCGCGGCGGCAAGGGGCAGGAGCAGCAGACCGAGTGAACGAAGCATGGGATCGCTTTCCGAAAGGTGAGCAAGTGGCGGCGGTCTAAGCACCGGCTCTGCACCCGTCAAACCCGCCGCAAGCGGCGACCTGCCGATTCACGCTGATGGCCGGCCCGGCCGGAGGGATCGGAACTCCGCGAAATCCGGCGGCGGTCCCAGGGCCGCCGCCGGTAATGCCGCACCTTCAGATGAACGCGAAGTCGCTGGCGTTGAGGGTGTGCAGCGCGGTGCTCTCCACGAGGATCGAGTCGGCGGTGCCCCAGGTGATGAGGACGTCGCCGCCGACCGCGGTGAGGGTCAAATCGGAGAAATCGTCGACTCCGGCGACGCCGTCGAACACGATCGTGTCCTGGTTGGAGAAATCGGTGATCGTGTCGTCGCCCGAGCTCGGCCCGAACACGAAATCGTCATGGTTCTGGCCGCCGGTCAGCTCGTCGTCGCCGCCGCCGCCGTTGAGCGTGTCGTCGCCCTTGCCGCCGTCGAGTATGTCGTTGCCGGTCGGCTCGCCCAGGTCGACGCCGACATCGTCGCGGACGATGATCGGCCCGGAGGTGCCGGTGCCGTGGGTGTCGGGCTCGACCCGGCCGTCGCCGAGCAGGGTGTCGGCGCCCTTGCCGCCGACCAGAATGTCGGCGCCCTGGTCGCCGGCGAGCAGGTTGGCGCCGTCATTGCCGGTCAGGCTGTCGGCATGGATCGACCCCGACAGATTCTCGAAGCCGGTGGCGTTCATCAGCCCCTGCTCGGTGTCCTGCGCCGCCCCCTGCAAGGCGAGCGACACGGTGACGCCGGCGGGCGTGATGTCGGACTGGTTGCCGTAAAGCGACCAGGTGTCGATGCCGTTGCCGCCATTGAGGACATGGTTGCCTGTGCCGACCCAGACGAGGTCGTTACCGCCGCCGGCCGAGATGATGTCGTTGCCGGTGACGCCGCTGGTGTCGGAGCCGCCCCAGATCCAGTTGTCGCCACCATTGCCGGTCAGGGTGTCGTTGAAGCGCGTGCCGGAGACATGCTCGATCCCGATCAGGGTGTCGAAGCCCTGGGTGCCGGTATTCTGGGCGACGCCCTGGATGTTGAGGTCGACGGTGACGCCGGCGACCGCCCCGGTCGTATAGGTCGCGCGGTCGAATCCCGAGCCGCCGTCGAGGATGTCGTCGCCGTCCTGGCCGTTGAGGAAATCGTCGCCGGCGCCGCCGAGCAAGGTGTCGCCGCCGAGCCCGCCGCGGAGGAAATCGTGGCCGTTGCCGCCGTCGAGCGTGTCGGCGCCGCCGAAGCCCGAGCAGGCCGTCATTGCCGTCGAGGCCGAGCAGCTTGTTGTCATTGTCGTCGCCGACGAGGAAGTCGTCGAAAGCGGAGCCGATCGCATTCTCGATGTTGACCAGGGTGTCGTCGTCCGTCGCCGCCGCTCGGCAAGCCGACGTCGAGATCGACCTGGACGAAGCTCGGCGCGTTCGCATAGCTCGCCGTGTCGATGCCGCCTCCGCCGTCGATCAAATCGTCGCCGGCGCCGCCCTCGAGCACGTCGTCGCCGGGCGGGTCGGCAAACGGCAGCAGGCTGACGTCGGTATAGGTGACGATCGGCCCCGAGCCGCCGGTGTCGTGGGTGTCGACGATTGACTCCGCCGTCGCCATAGAGGCTGTCGCTGCCGCCGCCGCCGCTCAGCGAGTCGTTGCCGAGATGGCCGTAGAGCGCGTTGTCGCCGCCGTCGCCGGCGAGATTGTCGTCGAACGGCGAGCCCGACAGACTCTCGAAGCCGGTGAGCGTCATCATCCCCTGCTCGGTGTCCTGGGCGCCGCCCTGCAAAGCGAGCGAGACGGTGACGCCGTCCGCGGTGATGTCGGTGCCGTTGCCGAAGAACGACAATGTGTCGGTCCCCAACCCGCCGCCGAGGCTGTGGGTGCCGGTGCCGACCTGGACCAGGTCGTTGCCGCCGCCGGCGATGATCGTGTCGTTGCCGGTGACGCCCGATCCGTCCGAACCGCCCCAGATCCAGTTGTCGCCGCCGTCGCCGATCAAAGTGTCGGAAAAGCGGGTGCCGGAGACATGCTCGATGCCGGTCAGCGTGTCGAAACCCTGGCCGGTGTCCTGGGCGATTCCGACGATGTTGAGGTCGACGGTGACGCCGGCCAGCGCGCTCGGCGCGAAAGTGGCGCGGTCGATGCCGTTGCCGCCGTTCAGAATGTCGTTGCCCTGGCCGCCGTCGAGATAATCGTCGTCGTCGCCGCCGATCAGCTCGTCGTCATCCTCATGGCCGCGCATGAAGTCGTGGCCCTCGCCGCCGTCGAGCAGGTCGTTGCCCTCGAAACCGAACAGGCCGTCATTGCCCCCCAGCCCGAAAATCTCGTCGTCGCCGGACGTGCCGAGCAATGTGTCGTCGCCTGGGGTTCCGAAAATCGGCATGTTGTGATCCTCCCGCGTTACCGCGCAAAATGGGCCGGGAAGTCGTCGATCGACTATTGGCGATCCCGGCCGGCGCCGCCCTTGGCAGGGTGCATAGACCAGAAATCCGCCAAGGGCCAAACCCGCATGGTTAACGGGATTCCTCCCCATGCGCAGCATGGGGAGGGGACCCTGCGGAGCATGGTGGAGGGGTATTGGCCGAGGCCTTGTCAGTTACCCCTCCGCCATCCTTCGCCAAGCCACGGATGGTCCCCCTCCCCATCGCCGCGGCGATGGGGAGGAACTCAATGCACGGCGCGGTTGGCCGCCTCGCTTTTGGTGGCCAGCGAGAAGCGGCGCTCGGGACTGCGCAGCGTGCCGAGCAAGAGGTCGGCGGCGTAGCGGCTGACGGCGGGGCCGTGCTTGAAGCCGTGGCCGGAGCCGGCGCCGACCAGCAAAGTGTTGCGCCAGCGCGGATGGAAATCGATCAGCAGGTCGCCGTTCGAGCTGTTCTCATATTGGCAGACCCGCGCCTCGTTGAGGGGCCGGCCGGAGAGGGCCGGAAAGCGCCGCTCCATATAGGCGCGCACGTCGGCCAGCTCGGCGGCCGACGGGGTGCGGTCGCCGCTGTCCGGGTCGATCGGCGGGCCATGCCGGTCATGGGCGATCTTGAAGCCGCGATTCTCGAGGTCGGGCGTGCCGTAATAGATGTCGCCATTGTTGAAGTCGGCCCAGCCCGGAAGCGGCCCGGGCAGGAAGCGATCATCGCCGGGCGGCGGCGCGAAGAAGAACACCTCCTGGCGGGTCGGGAAGATGCGCGAGCCGAGCAGATCGGGGAAGACCCGGCCGAGCCAGGGGCCGCAGGCGAAGACGAAGCGATCGGCTTCGAGACGCTCGCCGCCGGTGGTGACGACCCGCTCGAGGCGGCGGCGGTCGCCCGGCGGCTCGACCGCGGCCCGGCGATAGTCGCCGCCGGCGGCGACGAACTCGGCGACAACGGTCTGCACCGCCCGGCGCGCCATCAGCACGCCGAATTGCGGCTCGAAGATGCCGGCCTCGATGCCGTCGAAGTCGATCTGGGGAAAGCGGCGCCGGAGCGCACGGCGCTCGATCAGCTCGGTCGGCAGGCCGAGCCGGCGATGGGCGCGCATCGTCTCCTCGAGAAAGGCTTCGCGGCGGGGAAAGAAGAACAGCACACCGATGTCGTGGAACAAGGGCAATCCGGCGCGCGCCGACAGGCCGCGCCATTCCGGCAGCGAGTCCAGCGCCATTCGCGTATAGACCTCGTCGGCGCCATAAGCGCCGCGGGTCAGCCGGCTCTCGCCGCCCGACGAGGCGCGGGCGTGGGCCGGCCCCCAGGCGTCGAGCAGCAGCACCCTTTGCCCCGCCTGCTGCAGCCGGCGCGCGGTCCAGGCACCGAACACGCCGGCGCCGACGACGATGACGTCCCAGCCTTGCCGCGGCTGGGCGCGCGCCCTTCGCGGCGCGGCCGCAGCCAGCGCCGCCCCCGCTCCGGCGGCGAGCAGGGTGCGGCGGCTCATTCCGGCCACGCCGGGCTTGCCCGGCTCAGTTCCCGAACCGCTTCCTCACCGTGATGCCGAAGGTGCGGGGCTGGTTGACATGGAAGCCGAGGCGCGCACGCCCGCCACGTTCGCGATCGAAGGCCAGCAGCGCGTTCTCGTCGAACAGGTTGGTGACGTAGACCATGACGCCGATGCCGTTGTCCCAATCGATCCCGGCGCTGAGATTGACCAGCTGATAGTCAGGCAGCTTGAGGTCGAGCGTGGTGGATGCGCCGGCCGGGGCGCCGCCGAAGGGCAGGCCATGGACGAAGGTGCGCGGATTTCCCTCCTGGTCGGCGGGCTGGGTGTAGCGGCTGCCGACATGCTGGAACGCGCCGCCGATAAAGGCTTCGGCATTGTCCGAAATCGGGAAGCTGTAGCTGGTGCTGGCGGAGAGCTGGAAGTTCGGCACCGACGGCAGCCGGTTGCCCTCGCGAATGCCCGCGATCACCGCCCCGGTCGCGGAAAGCAGCGTCGAATTCGAACTCCGCCTCGACCCAACTCGCGGCAAGCGCCACGTTGAGGCCGGGGACGACCTCGCCGGAGACCTCGACCTCGGCGCCCATCGTGTGCGCCTTGTCGGCATTGAAGACGACCCGCGAGGAGCAGGAACCGGCATCGGCGGTGATCTGAAGATTGCTGATGTCGGTGTAGAAGGCGGCGGCGGCGAAATTGAGGCGGCGATGCCGGGCACGGACGCCGAGCTCGTAATTCCACAGCGTCTCGTCGTCATAGGTCGGGAAGTTGCCGAAGGTGGCCTCGTCCTCGTCGGAGCAGAGCGGTTCGTTGAGCGGATCGTTGACGCCGCCCAGGCGGAAGCCCTTCGCAACCTGGGCGTTGACCCGGAAATTGTCGCTCGCCTCGTAGCTCAGCAGCAGCCGCGGCGAGATGCCGTCCGAGCTGGTGCGGTCGGTGTTGTTGTCGCCGTTCGAGAACAGGCCGCCCGAATTGAACTCGCGGACTTCGCTGAAGTCGTACCAGCGGGCGCCGGCGGTCACCTCGAACCGGCCGAAATCGTAGGTGGCCTCGCCGAACACCGCCTTCTGCTCGATGTCGTAGGGCAGATCGGCATTGTAGGGCGAATCCGCGCCGAAGCCGTTCCTCACCGCCACCGCGGTGCCCGCGCCGAACCGCGCGTCGATGAAGACGTCATAACCCGGCGTCGGCAGCCGCTGGGAATAGAGCCGGTCGACGTCGGAATAGAAGCCGCCGATCACCCATTGCAGCGGACCATCGCCGGTCGAGCCCAGCCGCAGCTCCTGGGTGAAGGACTGGAGGTCGGTGGTATCGACCAGGTTGGACGGCAGCAGCACGCCCGCGTCGGGAAAACCGAGATCGACCGAGACGCTGCCCGTCAGCGCGCTGGCGTCGCGGCTGACGACGATATCGCGGTCGATGTAGCTGCTGATCGAGGTGAGCTCGACGCCGCCGAACCCGAATCTGGCGGTGAAGTCGGCGATCAGGGTGTCGTCGGCGAAGCCTTCGTCGAGCAGCAGGAATTGCTCGCGCTCGCCCAGCTGGATCGCCGGCCGCGTCGTCGTGAACGGATTGGCGAAGAGATTGTACACCTCCTGCCGGTTGAAGCCGTTGGCGCGGACCATCTGGTAGACGATGCGCGGCGTGATCGAGATATTGTCGCTGGGCTCGAACCTCAGCGCGATGCGGCCGCCGGTGCGCTGCCCGGTGTTGATGTCCTCGTCGACGCGGCCGCCTTCGCGCCGCGCGTCGATGAAGCCGCCATAAGTGGTGTGATAGCCGACCGCGCGGATCGCGCCCATGCCGTCGCCGAGCGGGATGTTGATCGCGCCCTTGATGTGGCCGCCGAAATCGTCGCCGTCGACGAGGTTGACATTGGCCTCGACCAGTCCTTCGAACAGGTCCGGGTTGGGCTGGTTGGTGATGTAGCGGACGGTGCCGCCGACCGAGCCGGAACCGAACAGGGTGCCCTGCGGGCCGCGCAGGGTCTCGACGCGGTTCAGGTCGAACAGGTCGAGGTCCGGCTGGAAGAGCGAGAGCGAGATCACCGAATCGTCGAGATAGACGCCGACCTGCTCCTTGACGCCCGGCTGGTCGCGGACGACCTGGCCGGCCGAGACGCCGCGCACCGAAATCTGGCTCTGCCCGGGCCCGAGATTCTGGATCGAGAGACCGGCGACGTTGCGCGACAGATCCTCGATCGTGTTGGCCCCCGAGCGCTGGATGTCCTCCTCGGTCTGAGCGTTGATCGAGAAGGGCACGTCGAACAGCGACTGCTCGCGCAAGGTGGCGGTGACGACGATCCCCTCCTCGTCGTCCTCCGCCTCGGCAACCCCCGGCGGAGGCACCGCCTCATCCTGGGCGTAAGCCGGCGACGCCACCGCGAGCGCGGCGACCGAGGCGGCGGTGAACAGAATGCGGGTGCGGACGGCGTGGATGCGGCGAAGCATGATTTCCCCCTGTTTCGTTTCGCCGCACAAATAACGCGGGCGGGCGGCCCCTCACAAGGACGCGCGAAGCGGAGTCGCACGAAGGTTACACCTATGTTGCTTTGCAGCAACAGCCTCGGGGGGCGCACTCATGGGCAATGCAATGGAAGCGGTGGGCCTGGGTGGGGCGTCGGCTTGGCTGTCTCCGTCATTCCCGCGAAAGCGGGATTCCAGTCTGCCCTGGAGCGGGGCGGGCACGTCTGTCTGGATGCTCCCGCTTGCGCGGGAATGACGAGGAGTAGAAGGCGCATCGGAATCCAGCTCGCCTTGCTCAGCCGGGAATGCCGCCATGCGTCTCATCAAGCTCCTGCCCTGCCTGCTCCTGCTCCTCCTGCTCGACGCGCCCGGCCCTGCCCAGCCCGCGCCGGCGCTGGCCCCGGCGGGCGAGACCATCGTCATCCATGCCGGCACATTGCTCGACCGGCCGGGCCGCGCGCCGCGGCGCAACGCCAGCATCATCGTCCGGGCGGGTCGCATCGAGGCGGTTCAGGACGGGCTGATCCCGGCGCCGCCGGGCGCGCGGCTGATCGACCTTTCCGATCGGTTCGTGATGCCCGGCCTGATCGATTCCCATGTCCACCTCACCTCCGACCGCGCCGGCGTCGAGGGGATACTCGCCGAGATGACCGACAGCGTGCCGCTGCGCGCCTTCGAGGCGGCGTGGAATGCGCGCAAGACGCTCGACGCGGGCTTCACCACGGTGCGCAACCTGGGCTCCGAGGACGGCGTCACGCTGGCGCTGCGCGACGCCGTCGTGCGCGGCTGGGCGACCGGCCCGCGGATCGTCGACGCCGGCACCAGCATTTCGGCGAGCACCGGCCATATGGACCCGACGCTGGGGGTCAGAGAGGAATATCACGACGCGCTGCGCCGGTCGGGCAGCACCTGCGACGGCGCCGACGACTGCCGCCGCGCGGTCCGCCGCCAGATCGCGCGCGGCGTCGACCTGATCAAGATCGCCACCACCGGCGGCGTCAACAGCCGCATCGGCCTCGGCCTCGGCGCGCAGATGTTCGAGGACGAGGCGCGGGCGATCGTCGAGACCGCCCATCTCTACGGCAAGAAGGTGGCGGTGCACGCGCACGGCGCCGACGGCATCAACCTGGCGCTGCGCGTCGGCGCCGATTCGATCGAGCACGGCACTTTGCTCGACGATGAAAGCATCCGGCTGTTCCGCCAGACCCGCGCTTATTACGTGCCGACCCTGTCGACGGTGAACGGCTATATCGAGCGGCTGCGCGCCAATCCCAACGCCTATACCGGCGAGGTGCGCGAGAAGATCGAATGGCGGATCGGCATCACCGGCCAGGCGCTGCGGCGCGCCTTTCCCGCCGGCGTCCGGATCGCCTTCGGCACCGATGCCGGCGTGTCAATGCACGGCCGGAATGCGGATGAATTCCTGCTGATGGTCGAGCACGGCATGGACCCGATGGCGGCGATCGTCGCCGCCACCGTCAACGCCGCCGACCTGCTCGGCCTCGCCGCGGAGGTGGGGACGATCGAGCCCGGCAAGTCCGCCGACATCGTCGCCGTGCGCGGCGACCCGCTGACCGACGTCGGCGTGCTGAGGAACATGACGTTCGTGATGGCGCGCGGGCAGGTGCACCGGCTGGAGCCTTGAAATTCCTCCCCGGAACGGGGAGGGGGGCCATGCGCAGCATGTGGAGGGGTACCACAGTCTGAAGCGCGCCGAACCGGGCCCCCTCCACCACGCAGCTTCGCTGCGCGGTCCCCCTCCCCGCTCCGGGGAGGATCAGTGCGAGGAACCCGCCGATGAGCTTTACCTTCGACCGCCGCCAGTTCCTGCTCGGCTCGGCCGCCACCGGCGCGCTGGCGATTTCCGGTTGCGCCGGCCTGGCGCCGCGCTCCGACACCGCCGCGGCGCACGCGCTTTACGACAGCATCTTCGAAGGCATGTTGCGAACAGCGCCGGAAATGGCGACCGGGCTCGGCCTCGACTCGGGCGAGCGCGCCTGGCTGAAGAGCCGGCTGGGCGACGCCTCGCCGGCCGGCCGGATGGGCGCCTACCAGCCGCTGCTCGACCATCTCGAACGGCTGCGCCAGATCGACCGCGGCCGGCTGCACGGCCGCGAGCGCGCCTGGCTCGACACCGTTTTGTGGCTCGGCGACCGGATGAGCGAGGCGGCGACCTTCCCCTATGGCGGCATCGGCGGCTATGCCTATCCGATCCCCTACGTGCTGTCGCAGCTGAGCGGCGCCTATCAGGAGGTGCCCGACTTTCTCGACAGCCAGCACCGGATCGACACGCGCGCGGACGCGCAGGCCTATGTGTCGCGGCTCGAGGAGTTCGCCCGCTCGGTGGACCAGGAGGTCGACCGCGCCCGCGCCGATGCCGGCCGCGGCGTCGTGCCGCCGGCCTTCATCCTCGACAAGGCGCTGACCCAGACCCGCGCGCTGCGCGCCGAGCGCGGCCTCGAGGCGGGCCTGGTCCAGTCGCTGGTCCGCCGCACGCGCGACAAGGGCATAGAAGGCGAATGGGGCACCCAGGCGGCGGCGATCGTCGACGGGCGCCTCGCCGCCGCGCTCGACCGCCAGATCGGCGCGCTGACCGAGCTGCGCCGCGGCGCCGGCCCGAGCCCCGCCGCCGGCCGGCTGCCCGACGGCGAGCGCTTCTACAGCCTGTGCCTGCGCTTCCACACCAGCACCAGCCTGTCGCCCGAGGAGGCGCACCAGATCGGTCTCGCCCAGGTCGCCGAGATCAGCGCCGAAGCCGATCCGCTGCTGCGCCGCGAAGGGCTCAGCCGCGGCACCGTCGGCGCGCGATTGACCGAATTGAGCCGCCAGGAGCGCTTCCTCTATCCCAACAATGACGCCGGGCGGGCGCAGCTGCTCGCCGACCTCAACCGCCAGATGGAGGGGGTCAAGGCACGGATGCCCGAATATTTCGCGACCATCCCGCGCTCGGCGATGGAGGTGAAGAGGGTGCCGCCGGCGATCGAACTGGGCGCGCCGCGCGGCTATGCGCAGGGGCCGAGCCTCGACGGCGCGCGGCCGGGCGCTTATTATATCAACCTCGTCGACACCCGCATCTGGCCCCGCTGGGCGCTGCCCACCCTCACTTACCACGAGAGCGTGCCCGGCCATCTCTGGCAGGGGTCGATCGTGCTCGAGAACCAGTCGATCCCCTTGCTCCACCGCAATATCGGCATCCCGGCATATGGCGAGGGCTGGGGCCTCTATTCCGAGCAGCTGGCGGACGAGATCGGCATGTATGCCGATTTCCCGACCGGGCGGATCGGCATGCTGCAAAGCTTTCTCTATCGCGCCGCCCGCATCGTGCTCGACACCGGGCTGCACGCCAAGGGCTGGAGCCGCGAGCAGGCGATCACCTTCTTCACCGACCAGGTCGGGCTCGATCCGATCGCCGCGACCAGCGAGGTCGAGCGCTATGTGGTCTGGCCGGGCCAGGCGTGCAGCTACAAGATCGGCCATAACGAGATCGTCAGGCTGCGCGAGCAGGCCCGCGCCCAATTGGGCCCCCGCTTCGACATCAAGTCGTTCCACGACGCGGTGCTGCTGAACGGCGACATGCCGCTCGAGGTGCTGGCGACCGTGGTGGCGGAGTGGACGGCTGCGCGGATGGGCTAGCTACAAAGCTGATCCCCCATTGAACGAGTCGCTTCGCATCGTCCCGGCGAAGGCCGGTATCAAGCTTTCCCTCTTCCCCCTAACGGCTTCTCCGGCCAAGGTACGGCAGGGGTTAGAACTTGCACGATCCGCTCCTTTTCACTTCCGGCAGCCTGTTCACGCTCGACTATCTGGTCGAGGGGATCGCGCAGACCGAAGAGTATCTCAGCTTGGACGCGTCGCAGCTGCGAGCGCGCCTAGAAGAGATTGCTACCACATTCCCTCAATCGCAGCGAACGAACGAAAGCCAGACCGAGGATGATTTCATCTGGCCGGTGCTTGCCGCTTTAGGGTGGAGCGAAGGTGTTCGCCAGCAGAACCTCACCGTCACGGGCCGCGAAGACGTGCCCGACGGGCTGCTTTTCGCCGACGCGGCCGCGAAGGCGGCAGCGAACGCGGAAGCCGAAGAGTGGAAGCGCTATGGTCACGGCTTGGCAGTGGTGGAGAGCAAGCGCTGGGGGCGTCCGCTCGACCGAGCCTCTGGTCGCGATGAGGTCACGGCGCCCTCGACGCAGATGCTGCGCTACCTTCGGCGGATCGACGACCTGACGCATGGGCGGCTGCGCTGGGGCATCCTCACCAACGGCACAAAATGGCGGCTCTACTGGGCCGGCGCGCGGTCAGTTTCGGAAGAGTTTCTGGAAATCGACCTCTCTCGCATACTCGGGCTCGGGGATGTTAAAGGGGATCTCTTTGCCAACGATGCCGATCGCGAGCATTGGCTGCGCGTATTCGGCGTCATGTTCGCGCGGAACTCCTTCCTCCGCGAAGGGCCGGAGCGGAGGAGCTTCCACGAGCGAGCGCGGGTTGCGGCTGTCTTCTACGAAGAGCGGGTCGCCGCAAGCCTGTCCGAGCTGGTGTTCGGCCGGGTGTTCCCAAGCCTCGCTGCCTCGATCTCGCAGGCCGCGCCCGACGCCCCGCTGGCGCAGGTCCGCGAAGGCGCGCTGGTGCTGCTCTACCGCTTGCTGTTCGTCCTCTATGCCGAGGACCGCAGCCTTTTGCCGGTGAACGACCGACGGTATGACGATTATGCGCTTCGTCCGCTCCGCGAGGAAGTGGCAAGGCGAGTTTCGGACGGCGACATTTTTTCCGCTTCGGCGGCGCCCATCTGGAACCGGATCACCGACTTGTCGCGGATCATCGATCGGGGGGACACGCCGGTTGGCATCCCACCCTACAATGGTGGCCTCTTTACTGCCGACGCCGCGAGCGGGCTGCTTGAGCGGGTACGGATTCCCGATGCGGTCATGGCGCCGGCACTCGATGCCCTCTCCCATGAAAGATCCGGCGGGCGAGCGCGATATATCAACTATCGCGACCTCTCGGTTCAGCAGCTCGGATCCATCTATGAGCGGCTCCTCGAATTCGAGATTGTGCGCGACGATGCGGGCGCGCTCGCGGTCCGTCCGAACCTGTTCGCGCGCAAGAAGACGGGGAGTTATTATACACCCGACGAGCTGGTCGGGCTGATCCTCGACGAAACGCTCGAACCGCTAATCTCCGAACGCCTCGACGCCTTCCGAACGGCGCTTAACAAGTTGAACCCGAGGGACGCTGAAGATTACCAGCGTCGGGAACTGCGCGCTGCCGACCCTGCAAACGCGATCCTTTCTCTGCGCGTCTGCGATCCGGCGATGGGGTCGGGTCATTTCCTTGTCAGCCTAGTCGATACCCTCGCCGATCATGTACTCGATGCGATGGCGGAAGCGGCCTCCTTGGGCGCTGATCTCGCATACACCTCGCCGCTTGCGGACAAAATCGAGGATATCCGCACTACGATCCTGAAAAACTCCAAAGCCGCGAACTGGACGATCGACGAAGCTCAGCTTGATGATCGACACATTGTCCGACGCATGGTGCTCAAGCGCTGTGTCTATGGCGTGGACAAGAACCCGATGGCCGTCGAGCTCGCCAAGGTCGCGCTATGGCTGCACACTTTCACAGTCGGCGCGCCGCTCTCTTTCATCGACCATCACCTCCGCGCCGGCGACAGCCTGTTCGGCCTGTGGGTGCGCGACGCGATTGACAAGGCGAGCGCGCTGGGTGGCGAGCTGCTCTGGAACGAGGCGCTCCGCAACGCGCATCGTTCGGCGGAAGCAATGAAGACGATCGAGGCGCTCACCGATGTCGAGATTGCCGAGGCACATCGCTCCGCCGCCATGTACCAAGATGTCGAGCTGATGACCGGCGAACTCGACGGGTTCGTCAGCTTCATCCACGCGGTAGACTGGCTGAAACTCAACACGAAGGGCCGCGCGCTGGTGCGTCTATGGCTCGACGGGCGGTTCGGCGATCCCATTCCAATCGCGCGAGGTAAGAAGGCTCCCGAAGGCGGAAAGGCCAAGGCGGAAGAAGTCGAAGCCTTCACCGTGATCTGGGATCGCGCTCGCGCGATTATCCGAGAAGAACGCTTCCTGAACTGGCAAATCAGCTTTCCCGGCGTTTGGGACAATTGGGCAAGCAAGGGGCGCGAAGGCGGCTTCGATGCTGTCGTCGGCAACCCGCCGTGGGACCGAATCAAGCTGCAACAGGTCGAATGGTTCGCTGCGCGACGACCGGAAATAGCGCTCGCACCAAGGGCATCCGATCGCAACCGCATGATCGCCAAGCTGAAGACCGATGGCGATCCGCTTTGGGATGACTTCACCCATGCGGAACAACGCGCAATTGATACCGCCCGCGTAGCGAGGCGGTCTGGTCATTATCCGCTGCTGTCCGGTGGCGACACTAACCTCAACTCGCTTTTCGTCGAGCGCGCCCATGCGCTGGTGAAGCCCAGAGGAATGGTCGGCCTATTGATCCCATCGGGCATCGCCTCGGACCAAAGCTCTTCGGCTTTTTTCCGCAGGGTCACGGGCAATAAACAGGTTCACCGGATTATCGATTTCTTCAACCGACGCTATGACGGGAGTCTTTACTTCCCGGACGTCTATTATCGGTTCAAATTCTGCGCCTTCATCGCTGGGGGCTCCAGTCGAACCTTTGACGGCGCTTCCTACGGATTTTTCATCCGTGACCTGGCCGAGATAAATGATCCTGACCGAGTATTTCCTATTACGTCAGAAGAGATTGGCCGGATCAATCCCAACAGTGGGACGGCTCCGATATTCCGATCTCGCCGTGACAAGGAAATAACTTTGGGCATCTATGCGCGATTGCCAGTCTTGGTCGATCGATCATCGGGTGATGGGAAGGCCGTCTGGCCGCTGCGCTATGTCTCCATGCTGCACATGGCGAATGATAGTGGACGCTTTAGGACGCGCGTCGAACTGGGAACCGGGGAAGGGGCTTGGTCGATTGGGAGGAACCGATTTCAGTCGGAGGCGGGCGAATGGGTGCCCCTCTATGAAGGCAAAATGGTTCAGGCTTTCGACCATCGTGCCTCAGACATTGTTCTGGCTGAAGCCAATGTTTTCCGCTCCGGCCAAGGCGCGGATTTAACCGATGGCGACCACCGTGATCCCGCCCGTCAACCGACCCCGCGCTACTGGGTGAAGTCGGCTGACTTGGGATGGGATGCGCCAACCGATTGGTGCCTCTCGCTCAAGGACGTGACCTCGGTGACGAATACACGGACCACGATAACGGCGATCATTCCCCGTTTCGGGGCAGGCCACACCCTGCCTGTGTTGTTTCCTGCCATCGGCGACGCCGGGCCACCTTATACGGAAACTGCGCCGCTCGTGCTCGCAAACCTCAATTCGGTGATCCTAGATTATCTGGCGCGCCAAAAGGTCCATGGCAATCATCTCGCGTGGTATCTTCTAGAACAACTCCCCGTCGTCCCGCCAAGTGGTTACGCCCGCTTGTTCGGCCCCAAATCCGTGGCCGAAATCGTCCGGGAAGCCGTTCTCGAACTCAGCTATACCGCGCACGATCTCGCTGCTTTCGCGCGGGACATGGGCTATGTCGATGCGAACGGGGAGCTGCTCCCGCCATTCGTCTGGGATGAAGAGCGCCGACTTCACCTCCGCGCTAAGCTCGATGCGCTCTATTTCATCCTCTACGGCGTCTTCGATCCCGCCGAGCCGGCGCAAAGTCGCGACGACATTCGCTATATCTATTCGACTTTTCCAATCATGGAGCGCGAAGAGGTAGCGACGTGGGGTCAATATCGCAGCCGCGATCTATGTCTTTCGTGGATCAATGCCCTGATAGCCGGGCAACCTGACGCCGAAATTGATGGCTGAACCCATGTCGAATCAGTCCGCCTAACCTGAACGCTTGTGACCCAGTCTGGAACTGTAGCGACCAAGGCCAATTGCTGAGGATCTGGGAGGTCTGACAGCGCCCCCAAATTCGGCAGTTGCATAATTATGCATCCTTGCGCATACGTGCGCCGCAATGGTCAATGTGGCTATTTTCGGTGGCTCGGGATTCGTTGGCGGAGAGCTGTTCAGGTTCTGCGCGGGCCATCCGCAGCTGTGCGTGACCCAGATCTTCGGTGACAGCCGCGCCGGCCTGCCGCTGGACGTCGTGCATCCGCACCTTGGGCCGGTCGGGTCGGCGCTCACCGTCGAGGCCTATGAACCGGCGGCGCTCGACGGCATCGGCCTAATGTTCGCGGCGCTCCCGCACGGCCGTTCGCAGCAGATCGCCCCGGACATCCTCGAGCGCGGCATACCGTTCGTCGATCTCGGCGCCGATTTCCGGCTCGGCGACGCCGACGCCTACCAGCAATGGTATGGCGAGCCGCATCAGGCGCCGGAGCTGCTCGGCCGCTTCGTCTACGGCATTCCCGAGCTCCATCGCCAGGCGATCGCCGCCGCTCCGGCGGTGGCGGCGGCGGGCTGCTATCCGACCGCCGCCATCCTGGCGCTGAAGCCGCTGCTCGGCCTGATCGAGCCCGGCTCGATCTTGGTCGACGCCGCCTCGGGCGTGTCGGGGGCGGGCAAGGGGCTGAAGGAGGAAACGCACTTCAACACCGTCGACGGCAACTTCACCGCTTACGGGCTGCTCAACCATCGCCACACCGCCGAAATGGAGATGGAGCTTGGCGGACCTTTGCTGTTCACGCCGCATCTGGCGCCGATGAACCGCGGCATCCTCGCCACCTGCTATGCGACCGCGAAGGCGCCATGCGATCCGCTGGCGGTGCTGGCCGAGGCCTATGCCGGCGAGCCGTTCGTCCACGTCTCCGAGCGGCCGCCTTCGACCAAATGGACCTTTGGCTCGAACGCCGTCCATTTGACCGCCCGCTACGATCCGCGGACCGGACGCATCCTCGCGCTCGCGGCGCTCGACAATCTGGTCAAGGGCGCGGCCGGCCAGATGGTGCAATGCGCGAATTTGATGCTGGGGTATGACGAGACCGCGGGACTGACGGTTGCGGGGGTGTGGCCGTGATGGGTGCAGCGTTGCCGTGGGACCCCTCCACCATCCGCCTTCGCCTTCGGCTACGGCGGACGGTCCCCCTCCCCGTTCCGGGGAGGAATTGAGGTGAGCGTCACCGCCGCCCCGGGTTTCGTCGCCGCCGGCTGCCATGCCGGGATCAAGCGGCGGCGGCCCGATCTGGCGCTGATCGCCACCGCCGACCGGCGGCCGGTGGCCTGCGCCGCGGTGTTCACCCGCAACAAGTTCGTCGCGCCGCCGGTCGAGCTCGACCGCCGCCGGCTCAAGGAAAATGGCGGACGCGCCGCGGCGGTGATCGTCAATTCGGGCAACGCCAATGCCGGCACCGGCGCCCCCGGCCTTGCCGACGCCGAGGCGATGGGCGCGGCCGCCGCCGCCGCACTCGGCATCGACCCGGGCGACGTGCTGGTCTGCTCGACCGGCATCATCGGCACAAGGCTGCCGATGGACGCGATCCTGAAGGCGACGCCGCGGCTGGCGAAGCGGCTGTCGGCCGAAGGCGGCGCCGACGCCGCGCGCGGCATCCTCACCACCGATCATCGGACCAAGGAGGCGGTGGTGCGCGGCTCGACCTTCACCCTGGGCGGCATGGCCAAGGGCTGCGGCATGATCGCGCCGAACATGGCGACGATGCTCGCCTTCCTGACCACCGACGCCGAGGTCGGGCGCGACCAGCTCCAGCGCGTCCTCGCCGACGCCGCCGACCGCAGTTTCAACACCCTCAATTTCGACGGCGCGACCTCGACCAACGACAGCGCGATGCTGCTCGCCGGCGGCCGCGGCGGCCGGCCCGATCCCGCCGAATTCGCCGACGCCGTCCACCTTCTGTGCGAGGATCTGGCGCTCAAGATGGCGCACGACGCCGAAGGCGTGACCAAGGTGGTGGCGCTCAAGGTCACCGGCGCCGCCAGCGACGCGGAAGCGCGGATCGCCGCCAAGCGGATCGCCGAGAACAATCTGGTCAAGTGCAGCTGGCATGGCGGCGATCCCTATTGGGGGCGGCTGCTCGCCGCCGCCGGCTCGGCCGAGGTTGCGCTCGACGTCGCGCGCAGCTCGGTCGCTTATGGCGGAATCCCGGTGGCGCGCGGCGGCGCCGAAATCGGCCACGACCGGGCCGCGGTCGCCGCCCACATGGCGCAAGGCGAGATCGAGATCGAGATCGGGCTCGGCGCCGGACGAAGCCAGGCCCGGGTGATCGGGATCGACCTCGGCCCCGGCTACATCAAAGAGAATGTGAAAACGTCATGACGAGCGCCGCCGAGACCGCCCGCGTCCTCACCCAGGCGTTGCCCTATATCTACCGCTTCGCCGGCAAGGCGGTGGTGGTGAAGCTGGGCGGGGCGGCGATCGACGCCGCGCTGGACAGGGCGCTCGCCCAGGACGTGCTGCTGCTGCGCAGCGTCGGCGTGCGCTGCGTGCTGGTCCATGGCGGCGGCCCGCAGGTCGACGCGCTGATGCGCCGGGTCGGCAAGGAGCCCGAGTTCCGCGACGGCCTGCGCGTCACCGACGCCGAAACGCTGGAGCTGGTGCGGATGGTGCTGGTCGGCAAGATCAACCGCGACCTGGTCGGCACGATCAACCGCGAGGCGGTCGACGAGCCGGTCGCGGTCGGCGTCTCCGGCGAGGATGCGGGGCTGCTCACGGTGACGCCGCGCGATGCCGCGATGGGCTTTGTCGGCGACGTGACGCGGGTGCGCGCCTCGGTGCTGCACCGGCTGCTCGACGAAGGGCTGACACCGGTGGTGTCGACGATCGGCGCCGACGAAAAAGGCCAGCCCCACAACGTCAACGCCGACGAGGCGGCCCGCGCGATCGCGGTGGCGATGGCGGCCGAGAAGATCGTCTATCTGACCGCCGCGCCCGGCCTGCTCGAGGATGTCGGCGACGAGACGACCCTCGTCCCCCGCCTCACCTCGGCCGAATTGCGGGTGCGTCTCGACGGACCAGGCGTCGTCGCCGGCATGATCCCCAAGCTTCGGGCCTGCGCCGACGCCGTCGACGGCGGCGTCGGCACCGCCCACATCATCGACGGCCGGGTGGCGCACGCTTTGCTGATCGAGCTGCTCACCGACCAGGGCATCGGCACCATGGTCAAGCGCGAGGCCGATTGGTGAGGCACCTGCTCGCTTTATCCGATCTCGGCCGCGACGATCTCGCCCGGATCCTGGCGCTGTCGGAGCGCGCCGACCTCGGCCGGCCGCTGGCGGACCGCGGCGTCGCCTTGCTGTTCGAAAAACCGTCGGCGCGGACCCGCAACTCGATGGAGATGGCGGTGGTCCAGCTCGGCGGCCACCCGGTCTACATCCAAAGCGACGAGATCGGCCTCGGCACGCGCGAGAGCGAGGCGGACGTCGCCCGCACCCTCGCTTGTTATCACGCGATCATAGCTGCCCGCGTCAAGGACCATGAACGGCTGGAAAAAATGGCGGAGGCAGCGGCGGCGCCTTTGCTCAACCTGCTGTCGGATCGCGACCATCCCTTGCAGGCCCTGGCCGATATTTTAACCATAAAACAATTGCTCGGAAACGCCGAAAACGCCCGCATCGCCTGGATCGGCGACGCCAACAACGTCTGCAAGTCGCTCGCCGAGGCGTGCGCGCTGACCGGCGCGGCGCTGACCGTCGCCAGCCCCCAAGGCTATGGCTTCGCGGCGCCGCCGGCGGGCGTGCGGCAGGTCGTCGACCCGGCCGAGGCGGTGGCGGGCGCCGACATCGTCTATACCGACGTGTGGGTGTCGATGGGCCAGGACGGCGAAGCGGAAGCGCGCCGGCGCGCCTTCGCCGGCTATCGGGTCGATGCCGACTTGATGGCGAAAAGCCCCGGCGCCCGGTTCCTCCACTGCCTGCCCGCGCGCCGCGGCGAGGAAGTGACCGCCGAGGTGATCGACGGCCCCTGCTCGGCGGTCTGGCGGCAGGCGGAGAACCGCATGCACACCGCGCGGGGCGCGCTGGCGTGGATGCTGGGGGTGGAGGCGTGAGAGCCCTGCCCTTTACCGTCATGCCAGCGAAAGCTGGCATCCATGCTGAATCGGAATTCGCTGGGCGACGCCGGTGCAGGCTCGGAGGCTGCTGGTTTCGCGCAAAGGCGCGAAGGCGCGAAGAAGAAAGAAATGTTGGTTCCGGCGCCAGCCGGCATCTTTCAGGACGCAAGATTCGATACCGGCTTCGCCGGAAGGACCCGGAGCGAATCATGCGCGCCGACCCCTTCGCGCCTTCGCGCCTTCGCGCGAACCAAAATGGCCAATGGACCCCAGCTTGCGCCGGGGTGACGGTTCAGGTGGCGGTGACCGCGTGACCGACGCCCGGACCCGGCGGCTCCATGCGCTTGCCGAGCTGCTGCGCGGCGGCACGCTCGCCAGCCAGGAGGAAGCGACCGCGCGACTGCGCGCCTTGGGCTTCGCCGTCACCCAGGCGACCGTCTCGCGCGACCTCGACCAGCTCGGCGCGGTCAAGGTCAAGCGCGGCGGCGTGCTCTCTTATGCGCTGCCCGACCAGATCGGCGCCGCCGACTGGAGCGCCGGGCGGCTCGAGCGGATCCTCGCCGAATGGGTCGTCTCGGTCGAGGCGGCCGGGCCGATGCTGGTGCTCAAGACCCCGCCCGGCTCGGCCCATCTCGTCGCCTCGGCGATCGACCAGGCGCGCATGCCCGAGATCGCCGGCACCGTGTCCGGCGACGACACTTTGTTCGTCGCGCTCCGCGACGGCGTCACGCCCGACGCCATGCTCGACCGCTTCGAGCGGATGACCGGCCGGCAGAAGGCGACTTACGCATGAGCGACCGCCTCACCCTCATCAGGAAGGCATGTCCATGACTCTCCCCCCGCCGAAGAAGGTGGTGCTCGCTTATTCGGGCGGGCTCGACACTTCGATCATCCTCAAATGGCTGCAGACCGAATATCGCGCCGAGGTCGTCACCTTCACCGCCGATCTCGGCCAAAGCGAGGAGGTCGAGCCGGCGCGGCGCAAGGCGGAGCTGCTCGGCATCCGGCGTGAGAACATCTTCATCGAGGACCTGCGCGAGGAGTTCGTCCGCGACTACGTCTTCCCGATGTTCCGGGCGAACGCCCTGTACGAGGGGCAATATCTGCTCGGCACGTCGATCGCCCGGCCGCTGATCGCCAAAAGGCAGATCGAGATCGCGCGCGCGGTCGGCGCCGACGCGGTCTGCCACGGCGCCACCGGCAAGGGCAACGACCAGGTCCGCTTCGAGCTCGGTTATTATGCGCTCGAGCCCGACATCAGGGTGATCGCGCCCTGGCGCGAATGGGATTTCGCCAGCCGCGAGGCGCTGATCGACTTCGCCGAGAAGCACCAGATCCCGATCGCCAGGGACAAGAGAGGCGAGGCGCCCTTCTCGATCGACGCCAATCTGCTCCACTCCTCGTCCGAGGGGAAGGTGCTCGAGGATCCGGCGGTCGAGGCGCCCGAATATGTCCACCAGCGCACGCTCTCGCCCGAGCAGGCGCCGGACCGGGCGACGGTGATCGAAATCGCCTTCGAGCGCGGCGATCCGGTGGCGATCGACGGCGAGACGCTTTCGCCGGCGGCCTTGCTCGCCCGCCTGAACGACCTCGGCCGCGACAACGGCATCGGCCGCCTCGACCTGGTCGAGAATCGCTTCGTCGGGATGAAGTCGCGCGGCGTCTACGAGACGCCCGGCGGCACCATCCTGCTCTCCGCCCATCGCGGAATCGAATCGATCACCCTCGACGGCGGCGCGATGCATTTGAAGGACGAGCTGATGCCGCGTTATGCGAAGCTCATCTATGAAGGCTTCTGGTTCTCGCCCGAGCGCGAGATGCTGCAGGCGCTGATCGACCAGAGCCAGCACCATGTCACCGGCAGCGTGCGATTGAAGCTCTACAAGGGCAACGCCATTGTGATCGGCCGGACCAGCCCATTCTCGCTCTACGACCAGGAGCTGGTCACGTTCGAGGAAGGCAGCGGCGGTTACGACCAGCGCGACGCGGCGGGATTCATCCGCCTGAACGCGCTCAGGCTGAGGATCGCGGCGAAGCGGACGCGGCGGCAGCAAGGCTGATCAGGACAGCGCCGGTCTGATGTCGGTTCGCGCAAAGTCGTCGCCGACGAAGAGCAGCGGACAGTCCAGCTCTCTGGCCAGAGAATAGGCGAAGCAATCCCCGAAATTCAGTCCCGCCGCATGCCAACCCTTGCCGTATCGACGATAGGCTCGGGCAGCGGCTGTCGCCCTCTCCTGCGTCACGGGAATGACATCAATGCCGAAGCGTTCGAACAGCACGATCAGCGGCCGCTCCGCATGATGGCCGATCGCAACGATCAGGCTTTCCGCCATGGTTCCCGCGGACATGATCACCTTATCGTCATTCTCCAGAGCTGCCATGCAGGCCTCGGCTCGCGGTCCGTCGACGATAATCTCGATGAGCGCCGAACTGTCGACGACGATCACGCAGGCAGGCCATAGTCGTCGTACAGGAAATCCTGACTGCGGGCGGCATCGGGACCGAAACTGCCCTTGCCGGAACCGCGCAGCGCTTCCAGAAGCTCCCGTCTCTCCTCGCGCGTCGGCTTTCGCTCGACCGACACCAATCGCACCGCGGGCCGACCGTGGCGGGTGAGCACGACTTCGTCGCCTGCCTCGGCGCGCCGAACCAGATCGGTGAGCCTTCCTTTGGCGTCAGAGACGGATACCTGCATTCCCCGATATATGGACTATCCTATGGTCCAAATCAAGGCCTAGTGAGTCGCGTCCGTGGAAAGCCTACAAGCCGTGGACCATGAAGCTCGCCATCCTCGAGACCGGCACGCCGCCGCCCGAGTTGATCCCCCGCTTCGGCCGCTATCCGGCGATGTTCGAGCGGCTGCTCGGCGACGGCTTCGACTATGCGAGCTTCGACGTCGCCGCCGGCGGGCTGCCGATCGATCCGGCGAGCCACGAGGCGTATCTCATCACCGGTTCTCCGGCCGGCGTTTACGATCCGCTGCCGTGGATTGGCGGGCTCGTCATGTTCCTGCGCTCGCTGCCGCGCTCGGCGAAGCTGGTCGGCATCTGCTTCGGCCACCAGGTCATGGCCGAGTCCTATGGCGGCCATGCCGAGAAATCGGACAAGGGCTGGGGCGTCGGCCTGCACAATTATCCGATCGTCCGGCGCGAGCTTTGGATGGACGATTGTCCGGTCATTTCCGTCCCCGCCTCGCACCAGGACCAGGTGGTGATCCAGCCGCCGAACACCGAGCTCATCGCCTCGTCGGTCTTCACCCCTTATGCGGCGCTCGCCTGGCGCGACCGGGCGGCCGTCTCGTTCCAGTTCCACCCCGAATTCGCGCCCGATTATGCCCGCGCGCTGATCGAGGCGCGGCGCGACTGCCTTCCCGATCCCGATGCAGCGATCGCCTCGCTCGACCGACCGAACGACAATCGCCGCATCGGGGAGTGGATCAGGCGGTTCCTGTTGAGCTAAGGGCGCGGCGAGGGAGGAGCCGCCGATGAAGACCCGCGCCGCGATCGCCGTCGCCCCCAACCAGCCGCTCGAGATACACGAGGTCGACCTCGACGGGCCGAAGGCCGGCGAGGTGCTGGTCGAGATCATGGCGACCGGCATCTGCCATACCGACGCCTACACGCTGGAAGGGAAGGACAGCGAGGGCATCTTCCCCTCGATCCTCGGCCATGAGGGGGCCGGCATCGTCCGCGAAATCGGCGCCGGCGTGACCTCGGTCGCGGTCGGCGACCATGTCATCCCGCTCTACACGCCCGAATGCCGGCAGTGCAAAAGCTGCCTGTCGCGCAAGACCAATTTGTGCACCGCGATCCGCGCCACCCAGGGCAAGGGGGTGATGCCCGACGGCACCAGCCGCTTCCGGCTCGGGAACGAGACGATCTACCATTATATGGGCTGCTCGACTTTCTCGAACTTCACCGTGCTGCCCGAGATCGCGGTGGCGAAGGTCCGCGCCGACGCGCCGTTCGACAAGATCTGCTATGTCGGCTGCGGCGTCACCACCGGCGTCGGCGCGGTGATCTGGACCGCCGGGGTCGAGCCGGGATCGAACGTCGTCGTGTTCGGCCTCGGCGGCATCGGCCTCAACGTCATCCAGGGCGCCCGGATGATCGGCGCCGCGCGGATCGTCGGGGTCGACATCAATCCGGCCAAGAAGGCGATGGCCGAGCGGTTCGGCATGACCGACTTCCTCAACCCCGACGAGATCGGCGCCGACCGGCTGGTCCAGGCGATCGTCGACCTGACCGGCGGCGGCGCCGATTACAGCTTCGACTGCACCGGCAATACCGAGGTGATGCGCGCCGCGCTCGAATGCTGCCATCGCGGCTGGGGCGTTTCGACGATCATCGGCGTCGCCGAGGCGGGGCGCGAGATCGCCACCCGCCCGTTCCAGCTCGTCACCGGCCGCGTCTGGAAAGGCACCGCGTTCGGCGGCGCCCGCGGCCGCACCGACGTGCCGCGCATCGTCGACTGGTATATGGACGGGCGGATCGCGATCGACCCGCTGATCACCCACAATATGCCCCTGGACGAGATCAACCGGGCGTTCGACCTGATGCATGCCGGCGAGAGCATCAGGAGCGTGGTGATCTATTAGCTTCCGTCACCCCGGCGAAAGCCGGGGCCTCGTCGGGTGAAAGGCGATTCCCGGTCCCGGGATCCCGGCTTTCGCCGGGACGACGGCGACTTCCTGTCCTGAGATCCCGGCTTGCGCCGGGATGACGCAAGGTGACCAATGACCCTCGAAACCCTCTCCACCGCGAAGAGCCATGGCGGGACGCAGGGCGTCTACCGCCATCGCAGCCGCGAGACCGGCACCGACATGGTCTTCTCGGTCTTCCTGCCGCCTCAGGCCGAGGGCGCCGCCCCCTTGGCGGTGGTCTGGTACCTGTCCGGCCTCACCTGCACCCACGCCAACGTCACCGACAAAGGCGAATATCGCCGCGCCTGCGCCGAGCTGGGCCTGATCTTCGTCGCCCCCGACACCAGCCCGCGCGGCGCGGACGTGCCGGACGACGAGGCCTATGATTTCGGTCAGGGCGCCGGCTTCTACGTCGACGCCAGCGAGGCGCCTTTTGCGGCGAACTATCGGATGTACGCCTATGTCGCCGAGGAGCTGCCGCAGCTGGTCGCGGCGAACTTCCCCGCGGACATGGCGCGCCAGGCGATCATGGGCCATTCGATGGGCGGCCATGGCGCGCTCACCCTCGCGCTCAACCATCCCGGCCGCTACCGCAGCGTCTCCGCCTTCGCGCCGATCGTCGCGCCGGGCCAGGTGCCGTGGGGCGAGAAAGCGCTGGGGCGCTATCTCGGGCCGGACCGCGCCGCCTGGCGGCGGCACGACGCGGTGGCGCTGATCGAGGACGGCGCCCGCGTGCCCGAGATCCTCGTCGACCAGGGCGACGCCGACAATTTCCTCGCCGAGCAGCTGAAGCCGGAGCTGCTCGAGCAGGCCTGCGCCGAGGCCGGCATCGCGCTGACCCTGCGCGGCCAGCCCGGCTACGACCACAGCTACTATTTCATCTCGACCTTCATGGCCGACCATCTGCGCTGGCACGCCGAGCGGCTGGGGGACACTTTGGGGACAGTTAGGTAACTGTCCCCAAAGTGTCCCCCTTGCGTCCGCAAAAGGCGCTCGATAGCTTCCGGCCTGGTCGCCGGAACCCACCAGGCGCGCGGCAGCCTCACCTGGATGGCCGGCTCCTGGCCGAAGACCCGCATCCGCACCGTCTCCGGCCGGCCGAGCCATCGTATCTCCCGCCGCCCCGATATGGGCGATTCGTACGGCTCGTGGGCAATGCCGCGGAACGGGATCTCGGCAATTGGAGCCTGCAGGTTGCGCCATGACAAGATGGCATGATCCGGCCGCCGATCGCGGTCCTGGTCGATGGCACGACGCAGCCCGGCTCCCTGGGCGCCGAGCAGGCGCAGCGATTCCTCGAGGAGCACATAGGTGCCGAGCACCCGCTGCCGGTAGGGCTTGAGCGAGTGATTCTCGACCAGGATGGTCGATAGACGGCGAAGATCGCCATAGCCGTTGGAGAAGCGGGGCGGCGAGGCGGCATCGGCGATCCCGGCCCCCGGATCGCGGTCGTCGACCGCGAAGATCAACGGACCCGGAATATGGCCGGCGCGGGCGAGCGCCCGGTCCGCGGCAGGCCGGTAGTTGCGGTCGAGCCAGCGTCCGATCGCCGGCGACTGGGCATAGCGGCCCTCCCGGCCGTGGAAGGCCGTAAGTGATGTCGTATTGATAATCGACGCCGTCGGTGACGTGCAGGTCGAGGTAGAGCGTCGGATCGATGCGGCGGATGAAAGCGATCATCGCGCGCATCTCGGGCAAATCCAGCTTCAGATAATCGCGGTTGAGATTGAGGTTCCGGGCGGTCGTGCGCCAGCCCTGCGATCGGGGTCCGCGCTGGTTCGGGCGATTGATAGGCCGAGCTGCGCTCGTGTCCGTCGGCGTTGAAGATCGGCACGAGGACGAAATCGGCGCGGTCGAGCAGACCATCCTTGCCGCGCAGCGCGATGTCGCGAAGCAGCATCAGCCCGGCATCCTTGCCGTCGATCTCGCCCGCATGGATCCCGGCCTGGGCGAGCAGCAACGGGCGCCGGCGGCCGTCGCCACGGCTCGCGACCACCGCATAGAGCTCGCGCCCCTCGGCCGTCCGCCCGAAGCTTTCGATGCGCAGCAAAGGCGAGGCGGCGACGAGCCGGTCGACAAAAAGACGGGTGTCGGCATAGCCCGGCGTCGTCTCGAAGCCGGCGGCCTCGGCCGGAGTGATCCAGGGATCGCCGGGCGGGGCGACGAGCCGCTCGCTGGCCCCGTGCCAGGCGGGCGCCGGCGGCAGCGGCGCTTCGATGGCGACCGGATCGGCCCGCAGCGCGCCGGCGAGGCAGAGGGCGACGAGCGGCAGGACCAGTCTGTTCATCGGATATCTCCCGGCAACGAGGGCCCGTTCCTCGTCCTCGCCGGAAGCCTCGTCCAGCGCGTTTCTGCGAATGACCCCATAAGGGGAAGTTGGGCAAGGTGCCGGCGAGGATCGCCGTCCGCACTACCTGGAAACATGCCGTCGTCGCGAGGCGCGCAGCGCCGTGGCGATCCAGTCCGCGGGGCTGGATTGCCGCGCCCCTTCGGGGCTCGCAATGACGATTCAGTCCCGCGGTCCCGCTTCAGGCTTGCGGCCGGCGACGCCGGTCGCGCAGCCGAAGAAGTAGCGGCGATAGTCGACCTCCAGCCCTTCGGCGCGCAGCATGCCGGCAAAGCCCGAGGCGTCGCCGAAATGGGTGCTGTAGGTGCCGATCATCGCGAAATCCTGGGCGCCGCGCAGGAACAGCCGCTCGACCCAGGGCAGCACCTTCCTCAAGTGGAACAGATAGAGCGGCCGCAGCAGCCAGCCCTTGGGATCGGAAGCCTCGATCATCGCAAACACGCCGCCGGGCTTCAGCGCGCGGGCGACAAGCCCGGCGAGCCGCCGGTGCTGGCCCGGATGGAAGGTCTTGAGGCCGAAGGTCGAGATGATGAAATCGGCGCTCTCCGCCGGCAGCCGGCTTTCCAGCACGTCGTCCTCGATGAAGTCGATCCTGTGGCGGCGATGGCGATGGAGCCGGGCCATCGCCCGTCGGTGCATGCCACTGGAAATGTCGACCGCGGTCACCGAGGCGATGTCGGGAAAGCGCTTCAGCAGATGCGGCCAGGCCTCGCCGGTGCCGGCCATCAGGTCGTAGCCGGAGGGATTGGCCGAGGGCGGCGGCGGCAGCGCCGCGACGCATTGCCGGCGCCAGATCTCGGTGAAGCCGAACGAGCAGACGAAGCTGAACGCGATGTAGCGCTGGGAGCAGCGGTCGAATACGCCCTTGACGAAGGCCGGGTCGTAGATGTCGGCCGCTTCGTCCACCTTCCCTCCCCGGGGGACAGTTTGGGGACAGTTAGGTAACTGTCCCCAAACTGTCCCTTGAGGGGAAAATGGTGGGCGTGGCAAGGATTGAACTTGCGACCCCTGCGATGTCAACACAGTGCTCTACCACTGAGCTACACGCCCACGAGGCCGGCTATCTAGTGAGGCGGGCGGCGTGGCGCAAGGCGGGCGGGGATCGAATTTCCCTCGATGCGCGCCCACCGGCCGGATTCCCGCTTTCGCGGGAATGACGGTGAACGACTGAGCTGGCGTCCTCGCCTTCCCGGCGTCACAACCTTCCGTGCTGGTCCTCGGACTGGAACATCCGTTCGACCTCGGCGACCAGGTCCTTCAAATGGAACGGCTTGGACAGGACCTTGGCGTCGGGGGTCTTGCGGCCGGCCTTCAAGGCGACGGCGGCGAAGCCGGTGATGAACATCACCCGGATGTCGGGCGCCACCGCCGCCGCTTTCTGGGCGAGCTCGATGCCGTCCATCTCGGGCATGACGATGTCGGTCAGCAAGAGGTCGAACGGCTCGCTCTCGATCAGCGGCAAGGCGGCCGTGCCGCGGTCGACCGCGGTCACCAGATAGCCGACCCGCTCGAGCGCGCGGGTCAGATAGACCCGCATCGACTCGTCGTCTTCGGCGAGGAGGATCCTCAGCATCCGCGCTCCCTGACGGCGCATCGCCGCGCCGCTGCGCCACGCTTATGCGCGAAGCCATTAATATTTTCCAGCCACGCGCGATTGCGCCTGTCCCAGCCTGGCTCTACTTCTGCGCCGGCATGAGCGACAACATGGCTTCGCCTCCCTTCGTCCGGATCGGACCCGAACGGCCGGCTTCACCGGTGATCCTGTCGGTGCCGCATGCCGGACGCGATTATCGTCCGGAGCTGCTCAAAGCGGCGCGGTTGCCGCTTATGGTGCTCGAGACGCTCGAGGACCGGCTGGTCGACCGATTGGTCTGGCGCGCCACCGAGGCCGGCGCGACCGCCTTCGTCGCCCGCGCGCCGCGCGCCGAGATCGATCTCAACCGCGACGAGCGCGAGATCGATCCCGCTCTGGTGGCGCCGCCGCTGCCGCCCGGCAGCTTCGTCCAGTCGCCGCGCACCCGCGGCGGAATCGGCCTGATCCCGTCGCGGATCACCGGCGTCGGCGCGATCTGGAACGAGCGGATCGCGCAGGCCGAGCTGGCCCGGCGCATCACCGAAATCCACCGCCCCTATCACCAGGCGCTGGGACGCGCGCTCGAGGAGGCGCGTGAACGGTTCGGCGCCGCCGTGCTGCTCGACTGCCATTCGATGCCGCCGCGCGGCGCGGGCGGCGGCAAGAGCGAAGCGGTCATCTTCGGCGACCGCTACGGGACGAGCGCGGCGCGCGACCTGTTCGAGGCGGCGGTGGCGGCATCGCGCGCGCTCGGCTACCGCACCGCCTGCAACACGCCTTATGCCGGCGGCTATATTGCCGGCCGCCACGGCCGCCCCGACCGCGGCATCCACGCCATCCAGATGGAGATCGACCGCTCCTTCTATCTCGACATGGAGCTGCGCGCGCCGGGCCCGGGATTTGCCGGCATTTGCCGCCTGGTCGCGGCGGTGGTGGAGGCGATCGAGGCGCGGTTGCTGGGCTCGGATCTGGCCATCGCCGCCGAATAAGCGGCGACAAAGCGGCCGAACGGCAAAAAAAATGACCACCTCGCAAGGCGAGGTGGCCAGGTTCAGGGAGGAGCGCCCGCCCTCCTTGAAGGGGGGCGCATCACGCCGCCGCAAAGGGGGATACGACGACGCTCAATGCGTTAGATAGGAGCGGTTTTTCCGGATTCAACGGGGTCGGGTGATTGGCAATTGGCAATTGGCAATTGGGGCCGTCGTACGCGGCACAAATCCCTAATCACCAATTGCTAATCGCCATTGGCCAAGCCCAATCACGCGTCCGCCGGGACCGGCTGCAGCTGCTGCTGCGGCACCTTCCCCATCGCCATCTGCCGGGCGAAGATGTCGCGGATCATCGACAGCGAGAAGAGGTGGGCGACGATCAGCGGCAGGATGCCGTTCTGGTTGATCTTGCGCAGCTGATCGCCGTGCAGGTCGCGGAACTTCTGCTCGTCGACCATCCGGAAGCCGCGATAGATGAACGGCTGGGCGGAATCGCCGGGCTGGATCGACACCTCGCCGTCGATCAACAGGTCGAGCTCGTTCAATTCACGGATGAAGGCGCTGGTGCGCTGCCCCGCCATCTCGAAATCCTCGCAGAATTTGAGGATGTTGTTGAGATTTTCGGTGGGCTTGCCGTCGTCGAACAACGGCGTTCCGTCCTCGATCTCGCCGATCAGCTCGCTTTCCGGGTCGAAGCAGAGCGACAGCTCCTGCGCATTCTGGTCGAGGCGGGCGAGCACATAGGGATAGCGGCGGACATAGGCCGGGATGTAGAAGGGATGGAGCGGCGTTCCTTCGGCATCGACGAAGACATTGACGCCCTCGTTGAGGCCGGTCAGCGCCAGCGGCACGGTATTCTCGCCGGTCGAGAAGACGATCGGCATGTGGCGCTGGGCATGGACGAACTCGTCGATGGTCAGCGGAATCGCGTGGGCGGTGGCGAAATAGGGCGCTGTCTCGCTGGTGCGGGTCTTGTAGCCGGCATGAAGGCTGCTCGAGAGCGGCTGCAGGTTCTTGTAGAAGAGCGGCAAATTGGGCGGCGGCTGAGTCGCCATGATCATTCTCCATCAAAGGTCTGGAACCGGCCGCCGGGCGGACCGGGCTTTTCAGGGGCTCGTCTATGGCGGCCGGGCCGTTTAGGCAAGCGGAACCAACTTGCCTGGGTTCATTATCCCCTTGGGATCAAGGGCCTGCTTGATCGCCCGCATCGCAGACAGGCGCGCCGGACCGCCGAGCCGCGCCAGCTCGTCCAGCTTCATCTGGCCGATGCCATGTTCGGCCGAGATCGAGCCGCCGGCGGCGGTCACCAGATCGTGGACGAAGGCGGTGACGGCCGCGCCATCGCCGTCCGGCCATGCGCTGCCCGCGCCGGCCGGAGCGCGGACGTTGAAATGGACGTTGCCGTCGCCGAGATGGCCGAACGCGATCACCCGGGTGCCGGGAAAGCGGCGCTCCACCTGTGGAGCGGCGTCGGCGATGAAATCCGCCATCGCCGCCACCGGCACCGAAATGTCGTGCTTGGCGGCCGGCCCGTCTTTCTTCTCGGCTTCGGAAATGCTGTCGCGCAGCCGCCACAAGGCGTCCGCCTGCGCCTCGCTGGCGGCGATCGTCGCGTCGGCGACCAGGCCGGTCTCGAGCGCGGAACGCAGCGCCTCGCAGAGCGGCCGCTCCGGGCTCGCCGCCTCCATCGGCGCGACCGCCTCGACCAGCACGTTCCAGGGATGCGGCCCGGCCAGCGGCGGCCGCGCGCTTTCCATGTGCGCGACCACCAGATCGAGCGCGCGCGCCGGCACCAGCTCGAAGCTTTCCACCGCGTCGCCGAGCGCGGCCTCGAGATGGCGAAGCAGCCCGAGCGCCGCCTGCGGAGAGGGGCAGCCGGCCCAGGCCACGGCCCGCGCGCCGACCGCCGGCACCAGCTTCAGGCTGGCGGCCGTGACGATGCCGAGCGTGCCTTCGGCGCCGATCAGCAGATGGGCGAGGCTGTAGCCGCGATTGTCCTTCTTCAAGGGCGCCAGGCCCTCGAACAGGCTGCCGTCGGCCATCACCGCCTCGACGCCCTGGACCAGGCTGCGCATCGTGCCGAAGCGCAGCACCTGGGTGCCGCCGGCATTGGTGGAGACCAGCCCGCCGACCGTCGCCGTGCCGCGAGCGCCGAGCGTCAGCGGAAAGCGGCGGCCGACGCCAAGCGCCGCCTCGTGCAGCGTGGCGAGGATCACCCCGGCCTCGCACACCGCCAGATTGGCGGCGGCGTCGATCGAGCGGATGCGGTTCATCCGGCGCAGCGACAAGAGCAGCGCCTCGCCCGAATCGTCCGGAGTTGCGCCGCCGACCATCGAGCTGTTGCCGCCTTGCGGCACCAGCGGCACGCCTTCCGCCGCGCACAGCCGGACGATCCCGGCCGCCTGGTCGCGGTCGGCCGGAGACAGCATCGCCGCCGCCTTGCCGCGATAGCGCCCACGCCAGTCGGTCAGCCACGGCTCGATGTCGGCGACGGCGTCGGTGAAGCCTTTCGGGCCGAGCAGCGAGCGGAGCTTGTCGAGCAGCGCCGGGCGGGGATAGACCATGGCCGCGCCAGATAGAACGCGCCGCCGTGAGGGGCAAATTAATCGCATGTTCAAGCGGGTGGGCGAATGCCGAAGCGCGATGGAGCTTGAAGGTTGATCCGGGCGGGGGCTGCCGTCCTGCTGCTGCTTGCCTTCAGCGGCGGCCAGCAGGGCGCGCGCGCGCCGCGCGGAACGGTCACGGTGCGCCACCAGCAGATCATCGTCCGGCTGCCGGCGCCCGCGGTGGGGACGGCGACGGCGGGCCGGTCGCTGGTGCGCTGGCGCGAGAGCCGGGGTCCGCGCTGCATTCCGGTCAGCAGCCTCGCCGGCGCGACCCTGCTCGGCCCGAACAGCGTCGATCTCATCCTGCGCGACAATCGCCGCTTTCGCGCCCATCTCGGGAGGCGCTGCCCGGCGCTCGATTTCTATCGCGGCTTCTACATCGACACCACCGCCGACGGCCGGATCTGCGCGGCGCGCGACGCGATCCGATCGCGGGCCGGCGGCGTCTGCGAGATCGAGGCGTTTCGCGCCCTGACCGCCGAGCAGCCCTGACCACCGCGGTGACGGTTCGCTTGACAAGCCCGGCCGCATGGCACAACGGGCTCGGCAACGCGGCTCGGTCCTGAAAACAGCCCAACCCCCGGATTTTGCATGAGCTTCGCCGATCTCGGCCTTTCCGATGAATTGCTCCGCGCCGTGACCGAGGCGGGTTACGACACGCCGACGCCGATCCAGCGCCAGGCGATACCCTCGGTGCTGATGGGCCGGGACATTATCGGCATCGCCCAGACCGGCACCGGCAAGACCGCCGGATTCGTGCTGCCGATGATCGACATATTGTCGCAGGGGCGCAGCCGGGCGCGGATGCCGCGGTCGCTGATCCTCGAGCCGACCCGCGAGCTCGCCGCCCAGGTCGCCGAGAATTTCGAGAAATATGGCCGCCACCACAAATTGTCGATGGCGCTGCTGATCGGCGGCGTCTCGATGGGCGATCAGCAGAAGAAGCTGGAAAAAGGCGTCGACGTGCTGATCGCGACCCCGGGACGTCTGATGGACCTGTTCGACCGCGGCAACATCCTGTTGACCGGCTGCAGCCTGCTGGTCATCGACGAGGCCGACCGGATGCTCGACATGGGCTTCATCCCCGATATCGAGACGATCTGCACCAAGCTGCCGGCCAGCCGCCAGACCCTGCTCTTCTCGGCGACGATGCCGCCGCCGATCAAGAAGCTCGCCGACAAATTCCTGTCCAACCCCAAATCGATCGAGGTGGCCCGGCCCGCTTCCTCGAACCTTTTGATCGACCAGCGCATGATCCGGGTCGACGCGCGCAAGAAAAGGGACGCGCTGGCCGAACTGCTGCGCCGCGACGAGGTCCGCAGCGCGCTCGTCTTCTGCAACCGCAAGACGACGGTGCGCGAGCTCGCCACCAGCCTGAAGCGCGGCCATCTGAACGTCGGCCAGATCCAGGGCGACATGGCGCAGGCCGACCGGATCCGGGAGCTCGACCGCTTCAAGAATGACGAGATCAACATCCTCGTCGCCTCCGACGTCGCGGCCCGCGGGCTCGACATCAAGGGGGTGAGCCACGTCTTCAATTTCGACGTGCCCTGGCACCCGGACGATTATGTCCACCGCATCGGCCGCACCGGCCGCGCCGGCAAGACCGGGATCGCGATCACGCTGGTGACCGGCGCCGATGCCGAGGCGATCGACAATATCCAGAAGCTGACCGGCACCCGGATCGCCGAAGTCGGCGGCAAGACGCCGGCCCCGGCCGAGGAGCCGCAGCCGCGCGAGGAGCGACGGCCGCGGCGCGAACGCAGGCCGGCCGCCGAGAAGCCCCGGCGCGAGGCGGAAGTTCGCGAGCCCGCGCCGGAAAGGCCGGAACCCCGCGCGGAGAAGCGCGAACCCCGGCCGGACAAGCGCGAGCCCCGGGACGAGAAAAGCGAGCCCCGGGCGGAGAAGCGCGAGCGCCCGCCGCGCCGGGAGCGGCAGCGGCAGCACGATCCGGATCTCGAAGCGGCCGACGAGGGCTGGAACGGTCCGGTCCCGAACTTCCTCGGCAAGGGCTTCGGAAGCTGACCGGTGGTGCCGGGCGGCCCTCGCCTGGCTAATTCACGGCCGACACGGCGGAACGCAGCGCTTCGAATTGCTCGACCAGCTTCTGGATCTCGGCCGCGATCCTGGCTTCATCGGGGTTCGCGGCGCTGAGGCTGGACTTGAGCGATTTCACCAATTCGACCATCGTCGTCATCGAATCGATCGTCGCCTTGATCGGCTGGAGGCTGATCGATCTTGCGGAGCTGACGTTCGCCGCGGTCTGCGCGCCGAGCGCCGGGGTCAGCGCCTGCAGCTTGGCGGCGCCGGCTTCGATGCGCTGGATGTCCTGCTGAATCTGCTGCACGCCGAGCTGGATCAGAACGTCGAAAGCGACCTGATCGACCTTGTCGACGGCGCCGGCCTCGGCCGGGTCGCCCGGATTTTGCGGCTGCGTCGACTTGACGAAGTCGCGAAGCTTCTGCTTGGCGGCGCTCGTTGCCTGTCGCTGCTCCTGGACGCCGGAATTCCGCACCGCCTCGAGCTCGGATCGGATCGTCGACAGCAGGGTGTCCAGCTCGCGCTCGGCGGCTTCGGATCCCAGGATCGTGGTCACAAACTCCTCCATTGTTCGATGACTTCGCGGATTTCCGCCGCCGCGGCCTGAAGCGACTGAAAGGAGACCGGGCGCCGCTCGCGGATCGCCGTCACCATGTTCTGGTGGGCGCTGCGCCAGTTCGCCACGGCGTCCCGGGTCGCAACGAAAATGGCGAGGCCCGCACGCTCGCGGCGGCCGATCTCTTCGGCGGCCGCCTGATGTTCGGCGATCTGCGGGGCGAGCGCAGTCCGCCCGGCACGAACCCGCTGAAGCTCTTCGTCCGCGGCCGCCCGTTCGCGGTCTCCGCCGGCGCCGGCCTGGGCGAGATCCGCCAGGCGCCGGGCTATTTCCTCCTCCATGGCGCGAAGCCTCTGGTCGCGCTCGATGGCCGGATTGAACTGGCTGTCGAGAATGTCGCGCTGGAGCTCGATCGAGTCGGCGAAAGTCGTCTGGGCATTCTCGACCTGCCAGGCGATCTGGACCGCTATGTCCTGGATGATCGGATCGGTCGCCGCCAGCGAGCGCTTGAGCGAGCGCGCACCGCGGGCATTTCCAATCGCGGCGTAAATGTCGCCGACCGTGCGGGTGATCAGGGGCGCCAATGCGGCTCCGGGGACAAACCCTACTGCGCCGGCAAGGCGTTCCACGCTTTGGGCGACGCCTTGCGCGTTTTCCCGCCCTGAGTTCCCGGCAAGCGTGATCAACTCGATCGAGTTGGCATAGGAAACGAGGCCGTCGAGCGACTGGTTCGTGGTCTCCCAGGCGGTGTTGAATCTCGTCGCGACGTCCGACAGGCGGGTATCGTTGGGGTCCCTCGCGCGCAGGCGCTCATCGGCCTGCTTCAGCTCGCCTTCGAGCAAAGTGCCGGCAGCGGCCGCCGAACTCTTGAGCTGGATGGTTGCCGCCGTATAGCCGCTGGTGTCCGGCAGCGATGCGCAGGCCGTCGCCCCCGCCACGAGAGCCATAATGGCAAGCCTGCCTGCAGTTCGAATCACGGCCCGTCCCTCCATCGCCACCGGCCTAGCACGGGCGCCCGTGGCGGTATGCGTCAAAACGCGCAGCGGGTCCGTCAGCTTTTCCTATATCGGGCTCGGAAGCTCCCGGCGAAGGTTGCGAGGGTCTGCGTGGCGATCGCGTCGCGCAACGCCGCCATCAGCGACTGGTAGAAGAAAAGATTATGCTCGGTCATCAGCATCGCACCGAGAATCTCGCCCGAGCGGACGAGATGGTGGATATAGGCCCGCGACCAGCCGGCACAGGCCGGACAGGCGCATTGGGCATCGAGCGGTCCGGGATCCTCGGCGAAACGGGCGTTGCGGATATTGATCGGCCCGTCGCGAGTGAAGGCCTGGCCGGTGCGGCCCGACCGGGTCGGCAGCACGCAGTCGAACATGTCGATGCCGCGCTCGACCGCGCCGATTATGTCGTCGGGCTTGCCCACCCCCATCAGATAGCGCGGCCGGTCCGGCGGCAGTTGGCCGGGCGCGAAATCGAGGCAGGCGAGCATCTTCTGCTGGCCCTCGCCCACCGCGAGGCCGCCGACCGCATAGCCGTCGAAGCCGATCCGGCTGAGCGCCTCGGCCGAAGCGCCGCGCAGCGACTCATCGAGCCCGCCCTGCTGGATGCCGAACAAGGCGGCGCGCCCGGAATGGTTTAAGTCCGCGTCGAACGCGTCGCGCGAGCGCCGCGCCCAGCGCATCGAACGCTCCATCGCCGCCGCCTGCTCGTCCGGCGGCGAGCTCGCCGGCACCAGCTGGTCGAATGCCATGACGATGTCGGCGCCAAGCAGCCGCTGAATTTCGACCGACCGCTCCGGCGACAGCATATGCGCCGAACCGTCGAGATGGCTCCGGAACGCCACCCCCTCTTCACCCACCCTGGTCAGCTCGGAAAGGCTCATCACCTGGTAGCCGCCGCTGTCGGTCAGGATCGGACCGGCCCAGCCCATGAAGGCGTGCAGGCCGCCAAGCCGCGCAATTCGCTCGGCGCCGGGCCGCAGCATCAGATGATAAGTGTTGCCGAGGATGATGTCGGCGCCGCCGGCGCGCACGTCGGCCGGCTTCATCGCCTTCACCGTCGCCGCGGTGCCGACCGGCATGAAGGCCGGCGTACGGACTTCGCCGCGAGCCAGCGACAAGGTGCCGGCGCGGGCGCGGCCGTCGGTCGCGTCGATCGAGAAAGCGAAGCGCGGCATCCGCAGCCTCTAATGCGCTTACGGGCAGCGCGTCCATGTGTCGCGCGGCGAGGCTGGGACCCAGGCAAGCGTATCGGCGACGTCGAACGCATCCGATTCACGCGCCTGCTGGTCGAGAAGGTAGCCGTGTCCGGCGCCGTAAATGGCGACGATCCGCTCTTCCGGACCGGTCGCGAGAGCCAGCAGATTGTTGAGGATGCGCAGGTTGCGCGTGTACCAGGTGCCGACCCAGGCGGCGCCCGGATTGGGCCCGAGCGAATCGCCGAGCCGCGCGACGTAAAAATAGGTGCGCTGGTTGGCAAGCCGGTATTCGGGCCGGTTGACGTTGCGGATCCAGGCCGAGACCGGCGTGCAGGCCATCAGCCGCGCGTCGGCATCGGCCTCCGTCTGGAACCTTTCCACCCAGCCCCGCCATTCGGCGCCGCGGCCATTGGCCTCGGCCCAGGCCGGATAATCATAGTCGGACCATTGTCCCGGCGCCTCGCGGCTCCAGTCGACGGCGTCGACCCGCGCCAGGCCGAGCCGGGCCGCCAGCCGGAGGCCGATCTGGTCGCGCTCGTCGGCGGTCAGCACGTAGCGGCCGGCCCGATAGTCGGCGTAGCGCCGGTCGAGCCGGTCCTGGCCGTCGGCCGGCCATTCGACCGCGACCCGGGTCGGCCGGAACGCCGCGAGCCTGTCGACGATCGCCTCGATCTCGCGCTGCCGCTCGGGAGCCAGCACGTCAGGCACTCGGACGTTGACGACGTCGCGAGCGGGATTGCCGAAATGGGGCGCGCCGACGATCATCAGTGCCGGCTTTTCGGCGACGCCCTCGCCTGGCGCACCGGCCCCCAGCGCGGCCGCTATCCATACCGCCAGAGCCTTCATCCTCGCCTCCTCCGCTACTTTTGTAGCATGACACGGCCCCATCGAGATGCAAGCCGCCGCCGGCAAGCCTCCTCTTGCGTGAGCCCGCTCCTCATCTTAAGTGACGGATAAGCGAGGGAAAAGTGATGAAAACGTCGATCCTGCCTCTGGCGCTGCTGCTGGCCGCGTCGCCCTTGTCGGCCGAACAGCCGGCCCAGCCTCCGGCGCATTCGCCGAGCCAGCCGCGCGACCCGGAAAATTACGAACCGTGGCTTGCCGAGCAGGGCATCCGCCCCGGCGACAAATGGGCGCGGGTGCTGCTCGATCTCGACGAGCGCGGTCGGCCGCTGCGCTGCCGGATCGCCGACACCAATATCCGCAACCGCACCCAGCGCTTCTACTTCTGCAATGCCTTCATGGGCGGCGCCTTCCAGACCGAGCCGGTGCGCGACGAGAACAACGTCGCGGTGCCCGGCACCATCGAGCGCGTGCTCGTCATGCCCGGCCGCAACTCGCGCGGCGCCCATGAACGCGCCCGGCGCGAGCAGCGGGCGCGCGACCGCCAGCGCGACTGAAGCCGTCGTCGCGCAGCAGCGATCCGAAGGGCGTGGCGGTCGGCTGAGATTCAGGTTTCGGGCGGGGCGCGTTCGGCGTCGACGTCGCGGAAGCGGACTTCATATCCGGTAAGGCCGAACTCACGAAAGATCGCGTTGGCCCGCTCCGCCGCCGCGGCGGTAGCCGCCGAGTCGAGCCCATATTGCTCGCTCGCGCCGGCCGCCTCCTCGTCCCCGAGGGTCGCCGCGCAAAGCATCCAGGCGAGCCCCTCGCCGGGATCCCGGTCGACGCCCTGGCCAAGGGTGTGGAGCAGCCCGATGCCGAAAAAGGCGTGGGCGACGCCGAGCCCGGCGGCTGCCCGGTAATAATGCATCGATTGCGCATAATCGACCGCGACGCCGCGGCCGTTGGCATACATGACGGCAAGGCTGACCATTCCGTTCGGACTGCCCTGATCGACCGCGCGCCTTATCCAAAGGACGGCCTCTTCCGGATTCTCCGCGACCCCGAGACCGAGGTCGAGCATCACCCCCAGCCGCCATTGGGCATGGCGCTGGCCGCGCTCGGCCGCCTGGCGGTAGAGCGTCGCCGCGCGCGCCGGATCCTGCGGCACGAACCGGCCCTCGTCGTAGAACCAGGCCAGATAATCGATCGCGTCGATGTCGCCGCGCCCCGCCGCCTGCTCGGCCAGCGCGAAGGCGTTCGCCTCGTCGCCCCGGTTCATCAGCGACAGCACTTCGTCCGTCGCCGGAGATGCCGCGATCAGCATCAACGCCAGAAACGGAAGCCTCAGTCCGCGCATGCTCCTTTCATGACACGAGACGGATCGCCGCGCCATCACCGGCGGACCGGATCCGGGACCAGCAGGCTGGCGTCTCCATAGGAATAGAAACGGTAGCCCTGGGCGACGGCGTGGGCGTAAGCGGCCTTCATCGTCTCCAGCCCCATCAGCGCCGACACCAGCATGAACAGGGTCGAGCGCGGCAGATGGAAATTGGTGACGAGGCCGTCGACGGCGCGAAAGCGATAGCCCGGGGTGATGAAGATCGCGGTTTCGCCGTCGAACGCCCGAATCGTCCCGTCCACGCCGGCCGCGCTTTCGAGCAGGCGAAGCGAGGTGGTGCCGACCGGGATGATCCGCCCGCCGGCGCGCCGGGCAGCGTTGAGCCGCTCGGCGGCTTCGGCCGAGATCCGCCCCCACTCGCTGTGCATGACGTGGCCGGCCGTGTCGTCCGCCTTGACCGGCAGGAAGGTGCCGGCGCCGACATGGAGGGTCAAGGTCTCGTGGCCGATCCCCGCCTCCGCCAGCGCCGCCATCAGCCGCGGCGTGAAGTGGAGCGCCGCCGTCGGCGCCGCGACCGCCCCCTGCTCGCGCGCGAACATCGTCTGATAATCGTCGCGGTCGCGCGCGTCGGCCTCGCGACGGCCGGCGATATAGGGCGGCAGCGGCATCCGGCCCGCGCGCTCGAGCAGGTGCTCGAGCGGCTCGTCGCCTTCGAATTCGAGCCGCGCCGAGCCGTCCGCCGCTTTTTCGCGGGCCACGGCCGCGACGCCGGCGCCGAAGTCGATTCGGTCGCCGTTCCTGACCCGGCGGGCGTTGCGCAGGAAGGCGCGCCAGGCACGGGGCCCTTCTCTTTTGTGCAGCGTCGCGCCGATCCGCGCCTGCCCCCGCCCCCCTTCGAGATGGGCCGGGATGACCCGCGTGTCGTTGAAGACGAGCCGGTCGCCCCGGCGCAGCAGCCGCGGCAGCTCGCCGACGAGATGATCGGAGACGGTTTCGCCCTGGACCCGGAGCAGCCGGGCGCTGTCGCGCGGGACGGCGGGCCGCAGCGCGATCCGATCGGCCGGCAGCTCGAAATCGAAGAGGTCGACCCGCATCCAGGGTCCAGATTATGGCTGGGGCGGCCGTCCCGCATCGGGCCCGCGGACCGGCTCGAGCGCGCGCGGCGGCGCCGGCGGCGGCGGCACCGCCGGCCCGGTACCCGGCCGCAGCCCGGAGAAGCCGGCCGGCGCGGCGGGCGCCGCCGCGGCCGCGGCCAGCCGCTCGGCGGCGGCGCGCAATTCCTCGGCCGACAGCGCCGGCACATTGTCCGACCCGATCGAGGCGCGGACGATTCGCGTCGGGCTGAGCGGCGGCTCGCCGCGCTCGATCGCGTCGACGAAGGTCATGCCGCCGACCACCCGGCCGAACACCGTGTAATTGCGGTCCATGCTGAGCCGCGGCACGAACATGATGTAGAACTGGCTGTTCGCGCTGTTCATGTCCTGGCCGCGCGCCATCGCGACGGCGCCGCGCAAATGCGGCAGCCCGCGAATCTCGGCGGCAAGGTCGGGCAGGTCGGAACCGCCGGTGCCGGTGCCGAGCGGGTCGCCGCCCTGGGCCATGAAGCCTTCGATCACCCGGTGAAAGGCGAGGCCGTCGTAAAAGCCGCGGCGGGTCAGCGTCCTGATCCGCTCGACATGGGCGGGCGCCACGTCCGGCCGCAGCTGGATGGTGACCCGGCCTCCGGTGGTCAGATCGAGATGCCAGCTATTCTCCGCCTCGAGCGGCGGCGGCGGCGCGCCGGGCCGAGCGGCCGGCGCCGGCGCCTGGGCGGCGGCGGCAGCGGCGATGAACATGCCGGCGATCCCGGCCAGAAAAGACAGCAGACGCATTTGCTTACCCCGATTCCCCGTCCCCCGTCCTTCGTTCCTGTAGTCCGGCCGGCCGTCCGCCTCAAGCGCCGATCAGCTTCCCTTGCGTCCGATCCGCTCGACCCGCTCGCGCACCTCGGCGGCGACGGCCGGCGGCACGAACTTCGAGACGTCGCCGCCATAGAGCGCGATCTCCTTGACCAGCCGCGAGGCGATCGGCTGCAGCGAGACGTCGGCCATCAGGAAGACCGTCTCGATGCCGGCGTTGAGCTGCTGGTTCATGCCTGCCATCTGATACTCATATTCGAAGTCGGCGACGGCGCGCAGGCCGCGGATGATCAGCGACGCGCCCTCGCGTTCGGCAAAGTCCATCAGCAGCGAATCGAACGAGACGATCCGGATTTCGCCCGACAGGCCGGCGGTTTCGCGCTCGACCATCGCCAGCCGCTCGTCGAGCGTGAACATCGGCGACTTGGCGGGATTGGTGGTGACGCCGATCACCAGCCGGTCGACGAAATGCGCCGCGCGGCGGATGATGTCCATATGACCGAGCGTGACCGGATCGAACGTGCCCGGATAGACGCCTGTGCGCATGTCGACCCCCTCGTCATCCCGGCGAAAGCCGGGATCTCAGCGTCGGTAAGCGGAGACAGCTCTCGCCGAGATTCCGGCTTTCGGGCCCCCGCAAAGTATTACTTTGCGGGGTACCCCTTTCGCCGGAATGACGATGGGGGTCAATGATCGCGCTCGACCGCGAAGCGGGCGACCGCCCGCAGCAGGTCGGCTTCCTCGCCGAACGCGCGCAGATGGTCGATCGCCTGGTCGACCAGCGCCTGCGCCTGGCGGCGGGCGCGGTCGGGGCCGAGCAGCGACACGAACGTCTCCTTGCCGGCGTCATGGTCCTTGCCGACCCGTTTGCCGGCTTTCGCCTCGTCGCCCTCATGGTCGAGCAGATCGTCGGCGATCTGGAAAGCGAGGCCGATGTCGCGGGCATAGCCGCGCAGCCCGGTGCGCCCTTCCGGCGGCACCCGGCCCATGATCGCGGCGGCTTCGAGGCACCAGCCGATCAGCGCGCCGGTCTTGAGCTGCTGCAGGCGGGTGACGGCGGCGAGATCGAGCGCCATGTCGCCGGCGGCCAGGTCCATCATCTGGCCGCCCGCCATGCCGGCCGGCCCGGCGGCGCGCGCCAGCTCGACCACCAGCTCGGCGCGGACGAACGGGTCTTCGTGGGTCGCCTCGTCGGCGAGCACCTCGAAAGCCAGAGCATGCAGCGAATCGCCGGCGAGGATCGCCGTATATTCGTCGAAGGCGCGGTGCAGGGTCGGCTTGCCGCGCCTCAGATCGTCGTCGTCCATGCAGGGCAGATCGTCGTGGATCAGCGAATAGACGTGGATGCATTCGACGGCGAGCGCGACCCGCAGCGCGCGCTCGCGGTCGACCTTGAACAGGTCGCAGCCGGCGACCACCAGCAGCGGGCGCATCCTTTTGCCGCCGCCGATCGCCGAATAGCGCATCGCATCGTAGAGCCGCGCGCGGGCGTCGGCGGGGGCGTCGAGCAGAGCGAGGAAGCCGCGGTCGATTTCGGCGCTGACCTCGGCGAGCGCGGCGTTGAGCGTGACCGGCTCCCCGCTCACCTCGCCGGTCATTCGTCGCCGAACGGCGCGGTGCCGGACGGCGCGCCGTCGCGGCCGAACTGAATCTGCTCGATCTTCGCCTGGGCGGCCTGGAGCCGCGCCTCGCATTGCTGCTTCAAGCGGTCGCCCTCGCCGTAGAGCGCGATCGCCTCGTCGAGCGCCGCCTCGCCGCTCTCGAGCTTGCGCACGATCTCCTCGAGCCGCTTCAGCGCGTCTTCGAAGGAGAGTTCGGCGACATCATTGGGTTCATCCGCCATCGCCCAAGCATTGGTCCCGGACCGCGCGACGGTCAAGCCGAGGCTGGCTTCCACGCGAGCGGATGCCGGGCCAGCTCGCGGTCGATCGTCAACAGACGGGCACCCTCCACATCGGCAACCGCGAGAAGCAGGCGGTCGAAAGGGTCGTTCGTCGATGGCTTTGGATCAATCTCGGCCAGGACGTGGCCGCTGGATATGTCTAGAAGTTTGAGACCCGGAGCGGTGCCGATCTGATCGGGAATAATCGCAAGGTCGATGGTAAGCGGAAGGCGACCTCGGCGTGCCTTGATGGCGATTTCCCAAAGGCTGGCGACACTGATCAATACCTCATTTCGAGGATCAGCCATCGCTTCGAGGTGGCTTCGGGGGATACCCGCGTAACGATCGTCGAGCAGCGCCAACAACTCGTGCGTGTCCAGCAGCAATCGCACCGGCTAACGCTCGGGGGTGATCAGGAAATCCTCTGGAAGCGGGTCGTCAAAATCGTCGGGAATATACTCGACGATGTTTTCAATTCCGCGTTCGGCTTTCCAGCGGCGCAAAGCCTCAAAATCGACGCCCCCTTTCTGCGGCTCGTGCGCGACGAGGTCCACGACGGGCTTTCCGTTGCGCGTGATCACCACTCGCTCGCCGCCCTCCGCGGCACGCACGATCGCCGGCAGGCGATCCTTGGCTTCGCGGATCGAAACCTGTTTCATGATACCATTGTAGCCACAATGGCCACAATTACAATGCGCGGTACCAGTGGACGCCGTCCCGCACGTCGCGCATCGCTTTGCCCTCGACCTCGAGCCGGCGCAGGTGGGCGAGCGCCTCGCCGGTGGCGAGGCCCATCGATCCGTCCTCGATCATGCGGCCGAACAGGATGGTGAAGCAGTCCACCGCCCGTCGCGGCTCGGCAAGATGCTCGTGGAGCGCGTCGAGGCGGCCGCGATGGCCCTCGGCCAGCGCATCGAGGCGTGCGTGCAGGCCGGTAAACGGCTCGCCGTGCGAGGGCAGGACCAGCAAGTCGTCCGGCAGCTCGCGCAGCCTGGCGATCGAAGCGAGCCATTCGCCGAGCGGATCGGCCTCGGGCTCGCTGAGGTTCAGCGAGACGTTCGACGTGATGCGCGGCAGCACCTGGTCGCCGGCGATCATCAGCTTGCCGTCATCGTCGACCAGGCAGGCATGTTCGGGCGAATGGCCGCTGCCGATCACCACCCGCCAGTCGCGTTTGCCGATGCGGATGATGTCGCCGTCCTGCATGCGCACGAAGCTCACCGGCACGTCGCTCACCACCGCGGCGAACCGGCCCCAGCCTTTCTCCGCCTCGGCGGCGATGCGCGGCTCGCTCCAGCCGGCCGCGCGCCAGTAAGCGAGCGCCTCGGGCGGCGGCGCGTCGCGCACGTCGGCGGTCAGCATGCGGGCGAACAGCCATTCGCCACGGGTCATCCACAGCCGCCGATCGAACCGCCGCGCCAGCCAGCCGGCGAGGCCGAGATGGTCGGGATGGAAATGGGTGACGAGGATGCGGCTCACCGCGCGGCCCGCCAGCGGGCCGGCGAACAGCGCCTCCCAGGCTTCCCGCGCCGGCGCGATGTCGAGCCCCGAATCGACCAGCGCGAGGCCGTCGCCGTCGTCGAGCAGCCACAGGTTGATGTGATTGAGCGAACCCGGCACCGGCGAGCGCGTCCAGCCGATGCCGTCGGCGAGGCTCAGCAACGTTCCCGGCTCGGGCGCGGCGCGGCCCAGCGGGTAGGTCAGCCCGCGATGCGAATAAGCGATCGGCGCGAGCGATTCGTCCGGCGAGGCGGGCGTCTCGGCCGCAGGCTCAGCGACGGAAGGGGTCGACAAAGTCCTGCCCGGCTTCGCCGCCGCCCTGGACGGCTTCGGCGGATTCGGCGGATTCGGCGGATTCGGCGGCATGGGCCGCCTCGGCCTCGCGTGCCGCCGCCTCGCGCTCGGCGCGCAGCTCCTCGATCAGCGCCTCGCGGTCGCGGTCGATATAAGCGTCGGCCAGCGCCGCTTCGGTGCCGTGGGCCTTGGCCGCCTTGGCCACCGCCGCGTCGAGCTCGCGCTGCGAGGTGAGGCCGAGCGTCACCGGATCCTTGGGCTGGATGTTGGCGATGTTCCAGTGGGTGCGCTCGCGGATCGCCTGGATCGTGGATCGGGTGGTGCCGATCAGCTTGCCGATCTGGCCGTCGGAGAGTTCGGCATGGTTGCGGATCAGCCAGGCGACGCCGTCGGGCTTGTCCTGGCGCTTGGAGACCGGCGTGTAGCGCGGCCCCTTGGTGCGGATCGCCTTGTCGGGTTCGCGGTGCATCTGCAGCCGGTAGGACGGATCGGCCTGGCCGCGCTCGATCTCCTCCATCGTCAGCTCGCCGGAGCGCAGCGGGTCGCGGCCGGTCAATTTGGTGGCGGCGGTGTCGTCGGCGATCGCCTGCACCTCGAGGATGTGCAGGCCGCAAAATTCGGCGATCTGCTGAAAGGTCAAAGCGGTATGGTCGACGAGCCAGCTGGCCGTCGCATGGGGCATGAGCGGCTGGGCCACGGACATTCTCCAGAAACGATAAGGGCCGCCCCTCGCGGAGCGGCCGGTGCCGGGGGCGATGTAAGCCCGCCGGCCTAGCGACGCAAGTCCAACTTGCCGCTCGGAGCCGTGCGGCCAAGTGGCGGTTGCCTCGCCGATGCTGGCGACCTATGCCGCTGGCGAGGAAGGGAATTGCCGATGCTTCTGTTCGCCCTGATGCTGGCCGCAAGCGAGCCGCCGCCGCGACCGATGACGGTCGAGGTGGTGCGCGATCCGATCACCGATGCGGTGCGCGCCCACGCCATCGTCCGCGAGGACGGCAACAGGCTGATGGTGACCTGCGACCCGGCCGAGCATGACGGCCCGAGGATCAGCGTCCATTCGCGCCGCTGGTTCGGCCGCGGCCATCTCTTCAGCGGCAACCGGCCGCTCATCTACCGGTTCGACGATCATCCGCCGCGCCGAATGATGTGGGACATCAAGGACCGGCGGGCGACGCTGTCGCGCGCCGGCCGGGTCGCCGCCTTCCTGCGCGACCTCGAGACTGCGCAGCGGCTGGTGATCCGGGCGCGCGACATGGAGGATCGCCGCTTCGACATCATCTTCAGGCTGAAGGACGTCGCTCCCGCGCTCGGCCAGGCGCTGGCCGCCTGCGCCGCCGATTCGGCCTGACGGCAGCGCCCGAAGCGGGAGGGGGAATTTGCCGACCGGGAAGAAGGAGGCCGCCGCCAGCGCCCCGCCGATCGCGGTCGAGGAGGCCGGCACCGCGCCGCAGCCGGCGCCGCTCGCCGCCGACCAGACCCAGATCAGCGTGTCGCGCGGCTTCGGCGGCTGGCTCGCCCGGACCGGCTGCAGCCTCGCTTTCACCTCCTACCAGACCGGGCAATTGTTCCTGGTCGGGCGGCTGCCGCAGGGGAAGGTCTCCTTCCACCAGCAAAATTATTCGCGCGCCATGGGGGTCCACGCCACGCCGCAGCGCCTCTATCTGGGCGCGCTGTTCCAGATCTGGAGGCTGGAGAATGTGCTGGCGCCGCACGAGCGGGCGAACAAGAATTTCGACCGCCTCTACGTCCCCCGCAACGCCCAGACCATTGGCGATATCGACGTGCACGAGCTCGGCGTCGACCGCGCCGGGCGGGTCATCTTCGTCAACACCAAATATAGCTGCCTGGCGACGCCCAGCCTCGTCCACGGCTTCAAGCCGCTGTGGAAGCCCCCTTTCATCTCGCGGCTGGCGGCGGAGGACCGCTGCCATCTGAACGGCCTCGCGATGAAGGATGGCGCGCCCGCTTATGTGACCGCGGTCAGCCGCTCGGACCTGATCAACGGCTGGCGCGACCGGCGCCACGAGGGCGGCGTGCTGATCGACCTGGCCGACGACCGCATCGTCACCGACCAGCTGTCGATGCCGCACAGCCCGCGGGTCGCCGCCGACGGCGTCTGGCTGCTCGATTCGGGCCGCGGCATGCTGGCGCGGGTCGATCCGCAGACCGGCCGGAAAGAGGATGTCGCCTTCTGCCCCGGCTTCCTGCGCGGGCTGGCGCTGCACAAGGGCTATGCGGTGGTGACGGTGTCGCTGCCCCGCGACGGCGCTTTCTCCGGCCTGGCGCTGCAGGACGAGCTTGCCCGGCGCGACGGCGAGCCCTGGTGCGGGGTGTGCATCGTCGATCTGAGGAGCGGCGACCTGGTCGAATGGATCCGCCTCAATGGCGCGATCAAGGAGCTGTTCGACATCGCGGTGATCCCCGACACGATCTGCCCGATGGCGCTGGGCGTGAATTCGCCGGACATCCAGAGCCTGATCTCGTTCGAGCCGGAATTCGGGGAGCTGCGGCCGGCGTAGACCTGGGCGCGACCGGCGCAAATCGTCGCCCCGGTGAAAGCCGGGGTCTCGGGACGACAAGTCTCAACACTGCTCCCTGAGATCCCGGCTTGCGCCGGGATGACGGGGAGCGGGCCGGTCCTCGTCAAAAGCGGATTCGGACGCCGCCGCGGATCGCCTCGCCGTCGACGTCGTCGCCGCCGACCAGCATCTCGCCGCGGATGAAGGCCTCGATCCGGCCGGTGATCACCGACAGGCCGGCGCTCAATTCGCCATGGGTGCCGGGCGCCTCGTCGACGAAATGGATGTTCGAGCCGAGGATGAAGTCGTTCTCATTCTCGCTGTTGAACTCCTCGATGATCCGGCCGCCGACGAACGGCGCGAACACGCCGTCGCCGGTGTCGAAAACGCCGCCGATCCTGAGGCCGGCATAGCCGCGCAGGCTTTCCGCCTCGTCGAAGCGGATCGCCGCGCCGCCGCCGCCGAAATCGTCGATGTCGGCGCTGATCCAGGAAACGCCGACCGACGGCTCGGCGAACAGCCGGCCGAACTCGAACCGGGCGCCGGCATCGACCTGGGCGCCCCACTCGCTGGCGTCGAAGGCGGCCGACAGGCCCGGCCCCGGATTGGTGGTGACGTCGAGCCAGTCATATTTGACCAAAGCGTTGACGTAGAAGACGCCCGCCCGGAAGCCGCCATAGGCGCCGAGATTGACGATATCGATGTCGAGCGAGGTGGCGACGAATTCCGCGTCGGACGAGCCGAGGCCGAAAGTGAGGCCGAAGGTGAGATTGCCCGACTGATGGTCGATGCCGCCCTGGACGCCTTCATAATCCTGGCGATAGCCGGTATCGAACACGGTGGTGGTCGCGCCGATGGTGAAGGCCTGGCTGCCGTCGCGCTGCTCGCCGCCGGCCCACATCTGGCCCCACACGCCGAAACCGCGGCCATTGCGAGCCATCGCCTCGGGCCGGTCCGAGGCCGACTGGATCTGGGCGAAGACGGCGTCGGCGCTCTGCTGCCAGACATTGGTGACGATCTCGCCGAGCTGCGAGGTCTCGAACACCGGCTGGTTGGGGGTGTTGATCAGCAGGAAATCGAAGTCGGCCGGCCGGAAGACGAGGCCGCTGGTGACATAGCCATTTTCGATCGTGCCGCCGGCGCCAAGCGTGAAGGCGGTCGGCGAGGTGCCGGCGCCGCCGTCGACGACGAGAATACCGCCGGTGAAGCCCAAGGGCGATCCGCTGGCGCCGATCTGGAGGATGGTCGATCCGGTGGCGGCGCCGGTGACGAGGACGTCGGCGGCATTGGCGGTGAAATCGACGTCGATGATCAGCCGGCTGCCGGCCAAACCGGCGAAATCGCCGACGGTGAGCCGGTCGTTGGCGGCGCCGTCGGCCATGGTGACGATGCCGCTGCTGCTGAACGTCTCGAGGCCGCCGAGCAAAGCCGCCCCGTTCACCGAGCGGGTCATGCCGCTGTTGGTGAAGACGTCGGTGCCGCCGCCGAACGCGCTGGTGCCGATCGCGTCGAACGTGCCGGCATTGGCCAGCGTGTCGTCGCCGTCGGTAAGGTCGACCCGGCCGCGGATGGTGCCGCCGGCGGCGGTGCTGACGTCGGCTGCCGCGCCGTCCGCCTGGACGGCGAATCCCTGGGTCGACTCAACGAGGCCGCGGACGATGACGATGTTGTCGGTGGCGCCTTCCACGACGATCGCATTCGAGCCGGCGCCGCTGACGCTGACATTGGCGGCGTCGACCAAGGCGAAGCCGCTGTCGCTGTTGGCGAAGATGCCGTGGCTGTCGGCGCCGGTCGTGGTGACGGTGCCGGTGCTGTAGACTTCGACGTCGCCCTGGAAGGCCACAGCGGCGATGGCTTCGCTTCCGTCGCCGCTGGTCGTCACCGATCCCGACCTGACGGTGACGCCGCCATCCGGTCCAAGCGCCGCGACGGTGGCGCCGCCGGCCGTCCGGGCCGCGGCGCCCGGGGCCGGCGCATCGCCTTCGACCGCGAGGATGCCGATCGATCCGTCGCCGGTGGTGACGACGACGTTCGAGGCGATCGTCACCACGCCGAGGGCCCTGGCGACGATGCCGACGCTGGTGTCGCCGGAGGTCTGCACCGTGCCGGTGCTCGAGATATCGACGTCACCTTCGGGGGCGGACGCCGCAATGCCCGAGCTCTGGTCGCCGGATGTGGTGACGCTGCCGCTGTCAATGGTCACGGAGCCGCTATCGGCGGTGGCGGAAATGCCCGGGCTGTCGTCGCCGGTGGTGACGACCGCGCCGCTGTCGATGTCGACGTCGCCGACGTCGGAATCGGCGAATATGCCGGGATTCAGGTCGCGCCCGGTGGTTACCGAATCGCTGGTCACCGAAATGTCGCCGGCGAAGGCCACGGCAGAGATGCCGCCACCGGAAGGGGTGACGATCGTGCCGCTGTCGACGGTAACATCGCCGTCGTGGGAAATGGCGAGAATGCCGTCGCCATAGGATTCGTCGCTGTCGAACGACGAAACGATCGAATCGCTGGTTATGCCGACGTCGCCGGCCGTCGTATGGGCGATGATCGCGTGCTGGGCGCCCGATTTGGCGATGTCGCCGCTGGTGATGGTGATGTCGCCGCCCGGCGAGGCGGTCAGGACGTCGATCGCTTGGGCGGCGCCGGCATGATCGATGTCGCCCGAATCGACGATGATGTCGCCGAGGCCGCGCGCATAGATGCCGTCGGCGTCGGGGCCGGCGACGCTCATCGTATCGCTGGTGATCGAAATGGCGCCGAGGCCGCTCGCGACGATGACGGAGATGCCGCGGGAATCGTTGCCGCTGACGTCGATCGCGCCGCTGTCGACGGTGATCGCGCCCTCCTCCGTGGCCGCGACGATGCCGCTGCTGTAATTGCCGTCGGTGGTGACGCTGGCCGAGATCACCTCGATATCGCCGCCGCCGGTGATCAGGGCGTCGATGCCGGCGGAATCGTCGCCCGAAGTGGCGACCGTGCCGCTGTCGACGGTGATCGAACCATATTTGGTCTCGGCGAGGATGCCGGTCGATTCGACGCCCGAAGTCTCGACCGACCCGCTCTCGATGGAGATATCGCCGTCCAGAGTGGAAGCGGCGATGCCGGGCGCGTTGTCGCCGTCGGTCGTCACCGTGCCGCTGTCGATGGTGATCGCGCCGCCGGCCGAGGTAGCGATGATGCCGCTGCCGTAATTGCCGTCGGTGGTGACGCTGGTGGAGGTCACGGTCACGTCGACCGGGCTCGCGGCGTCGATACCGGATGCGTTGTCGCCGCTGGTGACGACCGTCCCGCTCGTCACCGTGACGGTGCCGCCGCTGTCCCCGGTCGTGGCGGAGATGCCGGTCGACTCGTCGCCCTCGGTGGTGACGGTGCCGGTGCTGGTGACTTGGACTGTCGAGTTGAACGAGATCGCTTCGATGCCGATCGCCTGGTCGCCCTCGGTGGTGACCGATCCGCTGGTCACCTGGGTGCCGTCAGCGCCGTCCGGGTCGCCGGCGGCGGCGCCGGAGCGGGCGAAGATGCCGTCGCCACGATAGCCGCTGGTGGAAACGCTGGTACTGGTGACGATGACCGAGCCGCCATAAGCGGCGATGCCCTTGGCGCGGTCGCCGGTGGTGGTGACGGTGCCGCTTTCGACCTCGGTCCGCCCGTCGCTTCCCCAAATGATGTCGCGGGTGGTGATGGCGAAGATGCCGGCGGAATTGGCGCCGCTGGTCGAGACGGTGCCGCTGACGACGCTGACGTCCCCGCTGTCGGTTTCCGCGTCGATGCCGGTGGCGCGAAGCCCTTCGGTGTCGATTGTGCCGCTTTCGATATGGATGTCGCCGTCCTGGGTGATCGCCAGGATGCCGACCGCATAGTCGCCGGTGGTGGTGACCTCGGTGCTGGTGATGCTGACGTCGGGCGGCGTCGCCTCCGGCGCGGCGGCGACGACGACTTGCCCGGACGCGCGAGCATAGTCCTCGGGCGGGTTCTCCTGAACGGTCGAGCCCGGGCCGGTCGTGGCGGAAATGCCGATCGCGCCGTCGCCCGCTGTCGTCACCGTGCCGCTGGTGATGTTGATCGCGCCGCTGTTGGTGGTGGCGAGGATGCCGAAGGCGTCGGTCCCTTCGGTGCCGACGGTGGTGCTGTCGACGCTGATCGACCCTTCATTGGCGTGGAGCGCAATGCCGTGCGAGCCGCCATAGTCGACGTCCTGGGTATCGCCGGCGGTCGTGACGGCGCCGCTGGTGACGACGATATCGCCGCTGCCATAATGGAAGGCATAGATTCCGTGGCTGCGGTGGCCCTCGGTCGAGACGGTGGTGCTGGCGATCGTGAAGGTGCCGGTGGAGGTGTCCCCGAAAGTGGCGACGGCGATGCCGTCGCCATTGTCGCCGAGCGTGGTGACGGTGCCGGAATCGATGGAGATGTCCGCTTGGTTATAGGCATTGGCCCTGATGCCGCGGGCATTGGGGCCGCTGGTTTCGATCGTCCCGCTATCGATCACGACCCCGCCGACATAGGAGGTTGCCGTGATGCCGTTCGATCCGTCTCCCTCGGTGACGATGCTGGTCGAGTCCACCGAGACGAGGCCCCTGGATTCCACGTCGATGCCGTTCGCGAAGGCGCCGGTCGTCTCCACCGATCCGCTGACCACATCGATGTCGCCGCCGACATAATAATCGCCGTAGGCGGCGATGCCGGGGGAGCCGTTGACGGTCACTTCATCGCTGGTGATCCTGGTGTCGCCGCTTTCGTTGATCACGAACAGGCCGACGCCGTCACCCACCGACACGGTGCCGCTGTCGATGACGATGTCGCCGCTCTCGGTCTCGGCGAAGATGCCGTCGCTGAACAGCCCGCCGATGGTGGTGACCGCGCCGCTGTCGATATTGATGTCGCCGGAGACGGTGGTGGTGTCGATGCCGCGGCCGTCCGCGGTGGTGATCGTGCCGCTGGTGATGTCGATCGCGCCGCTGTCGCTCTCGGCCAGAATGCCGTCCGCATTGCTGCCGCCGGTGGTGATGGTGGTGCTGTCGATGGTGATCGACCCGGCGTCCGAGAGCGCCTCGATGCCGCGGGCGCCGGCGGCGATGATTCCGGGCTGGCCGAGGATGGTGTCGCCGGCGGTCGTCACCGATCCGCTGGTGATGACGATGGGCCCGTCGAAATAGCTTTCGGCGAGGATGCCGGTGCTGCCGTCGCCCTCGGTCGAGACGCTGTCGCTGGTGATGGTGACGGCGTCGGTGCCGAGCGCATAGATGCCGTCAGCTCTTTCACCCGTAGTGGTCACCGTGCCCGAATCGATGACGATGTCGCCATCGCCATAGGTATAGGTGTCGGGGCCGACATATTGGCCGGTGATGAAGGCCGAGATGCCGACCGCGTAGTCGCCTTCCGTCGAGACCGAGTCGCTGTTGACGGTGACGTCGGTGGTCGGCGAGAAGGCGATGATGCCCAAGGCGGCGTAGCCGGACGTGGCGACGGTGCCGCTGTCGACGACGATCGTCCCCACCGGCACTTCATCCGGGAAGGGAAAGAGCTGGGCGTTGATGCCCTCCGAGCCAGTGCCCTCGGTGGTGATGTCGTCGCTGGTCACCCGGATGTCGCCGATCGCGGCGATGGCGAGGACGGCGTTCGAATAATTGCCGTCGGTGGTGACGGTGCCGACGTCCACGACCACGCCTCCATTCTCCGAGAAGGCGATGATTCCGGTGGAGGTGTCGCCCACGGTGGACACCGAATTGACGGTGACGCTGGTACCGCCCACCGTGGCTGGCGTATCGGGCAGGAGGAAATTGCCTTCCTCGGCCGAGATGCCGTCGGCATTGTCGCCGAGCGTGCTCACCGTGTCGGCGGTGACGCTGGTGGTGCCGCGGCCGCTCGCGACGATGCCGCGCGAATTGGCCTGGCCGGTCTCGACGTCGTCGACGGCGACGTCGACCGTACCGTCGGTGGCGACGACGTCGACCGCGTCGTGGGACGCGGCGTCGGTGGTGATCTGGGTATTCGTGCCGCCCTGGAGGCTCAGGTCGACACCCGCGACGCTCGATCCGATTTCCACACCATTGGGGTGGGCAGGCGATCCATTATTTTCGACCACGACGCCCGGCTGCAGGACCACCGTGAGGTCGGCGACCACGGGATCATAATCGATGCCGTTGGGATAGGGGTTGCCGGCCGGGGTGCAGGTGACGGTGCCGCCGCCCGGCGGGGGCGGGCCGCACTCATTCTGGGCGAGGGCCGGCGACGCCGCGACGGCGTAGACGATCAGGCTGGTGCCGAGAAAGAGCGTGGCCCGGCCCAGCCGCCGGCCCGTCTCGCTCAAAGCGGGGAGCCCCGGAACGTTCGCAACATCAGCCCCACCTCGGCTCTGGACCGTCGTCATGCCTTGCCCCCCTGTTCGCCCTGGCTTCAGATGCCAGGTGCTCTGTGGCCATGCCCGAGCCGGCCGAATCGCCGCACCCTATCAGAAATCCGGGGCCGCACCAGCCGAACCGAGCGCGCGCGAGGAATAAGCCCCGGCACAGCAAGGAGAAATCCTTCCCGCTTGTGGAGCCGATCTCAGTCGAGCCGGAAATCCTCGAACCAGGAAACGCGGATCTGGCGGCCGTCCTTGGTGTAGCCGACCAGGCCGAGACGGGTCTGCGGCCAGAACGGCTCGCGCTGGCGGGCGACCAGGTCCGGGCTTTCGACGATCGCGCCGAGGCCCGCCACCCGTTCATCGGGATGGTCGTACGACCAGCGCTCGATCAGGTCGCGGCTGTAGAGGGCAAGCGCGAAGCCGGCGCGGCTGCGACGAAACTCGGGGTCGACCGCCCCGCGCAGCATCGCCAGCCGCGCGCGCAGGAATTCGAGGCGGTCGAGGGTGGCGGTGGTGACGCCGACCAGCCGGCCGTCCTTATAGGCGGCGGCGACCAGCTCCTTCGCCCGCGCCTCCGGCAACACCTTCCCCGGGAGGATCGCCAGTCGCCGCCAGAAGTCGATCGCGTCCGCCTCGATCCTCGCGTCGTCGCGCCGCCAAGCGGGGCGAAGCTCGAACTCGTCGGTCGGCAGCGCGAGCTTCTTCCTCGCCATCTCCGCTCCTTTCGTTTCGGCCGGCGCACGCGTGGCGGCGGCGCCGAAACGAGCGGAACCTAGGACTGGAAATGCTGCAGCGCCAGCGTCTGGCGCCGCAGCCGCATCCAGCCGAACAGCAAAGCCGCATAGAGCAGCAGCCCGGCCGCCAGCGCCGGCGGCCACATGGCCGCCCCGGCAGCGCGGGCGACGGCGGCGGCGGCGGCGCCCCCGGCCAGCCCGGCGACGATCGGTCCGGAGCTATGCAGCAGCGGCCCGCCGACGCCCAGCGCGGCGCTGAGCGCGGCACGGCGGCTCCACGCCCGCACCGCATAGGTCAGCAGCACGGCGGCGGCGGCTCCGTTTATGCCCCAGGCCAGGGTCAAAGCGAGGCCCGCCGCCAGCCCGAGCAAGGCGGTCGACGCCATGATGACGAGGCCGAGCCGCGGCCGGCGATAAATGAAGATGAGCTCGCCAATGCCGAACGCGCCCTGCACCGCCTCGGCGCAGGCGAGCAGGATGGCGGCAAGCCAGCCGGCGGCGAATTCGGGGCCGAGCCAGTGGAGCAGCGGCCACCCGACCGCGACCAGAGCGATCAGCATCGGCATCTGGAGGGCGAGGATCAGCCGCGCCGCCGACGCCATCGCCCGCCCGGTCGCCTCGAGGCCGCCCAATTGCAGCGTCTTCGCCACCATCGGCGCGAGCAGGCCGTCGAAGCTCTGCCGGACCTGGCGGATCGGCATCGCCAGCTGGCGCGCCATGCCGTAGATTCCGGCCTGATGCTCGCCGAGCAGCATGCCGACCAGATAGAGGTCGAGCCGCAGGAACATCCCGCTGAGCCCGTCGGCGGCGGTGGTGGCGGCGGCGCCGCGCAGAAGCCTCAGGGCGCGCCGGCGTCCGGGGCGCCAGCCCGGCAGCGGCGACAGCGAAAAAGCACGGGCGATGCCGGCCAGAGCGAAAGCGAGCGCCGCCAGCGTCCCGCAGCCATAGCCGATCAAGAGGCCGACCTCGTCGAAGCCGGCATACCAGGCCGCCGCCGCCGCGGCGACCGCGGCCCAGGGCTCGACCAGGCTGCGCCCGGCGACCTCGTAACGGATCAGATGCTTCCAGCGCGTCGCGGCAAGCAGCAGGTCGATCAGCGTCTGGCCGACGATCAGCGGCGCCAGCACGAGCAGGGCGAACGCGCTGTTCGGGGAGATCAGGCTTGCCGGGAGCGAAGCGGCCGCGACCATGACGCCGCCGGCGAGAAGGGCGCTCGACGCCGTCACCAGCATCGCGACGTCGGCGAGAATATGGACCTCCGGGCGCTCGCCGCGCTGGTCGAGATGCTGGAAGATCAGCCGCTTCATGCCGAGACCGCCGATCGCCACGGCCAGCTCGACGGCGGCGACGGCGAGGCTGTAGGCGCCGAACAACGTGGCCCCGTAAAGCTGTCCGGCGACGACGAGGAACAGCAGCCGGGCACCGAGCCGGACGACGAGGCCGCCGGCCGAAGCGGCGGCGCCGCGAACGATCAGCGCTCCCGCCGTCAATCCGAAAATCCCTGCCTCACGCCGCCCCGTCCCGCCCTTCTCCGATCAGGGGCTTGTATGCGGCACGAAAGCCGATGACCAATAGCGAGCGATGGTTCGTAATTCCCCTGACCTGCCCCGCCTCGACGACCGCCCGGTCGTCGCCATCTACCGTTCGCCCTTGTTCAACCCGTCGGAATCGTTCGTCCAGGCCCATGCCGCCGGGCTGAGGCGCTACCAGCCGCTGCTCGCCGGCCTCGAGGACAAGGACAATGCCTGGGCGCCGCTGCGGCCGGTTCTAATGGTCGCCGCCTCGCCCTGGGAGGGGTTGCGCTTCAAGCTGTTCGGCCGCGCCGGCAGCCTCGAGCATCGGCTGGCGCGGGCGCGGCCGCGACTGGTCCACGCCCATTTCGCCACCGACGGCCTGCTCGCGCTGCCGCTGGCGCGCGCGCTCGGCGTGCCGCTGGTGACGACCCTGCACGGCTATGACGTCAGTCGCTCCCGCCGGCGGCTGCTCCTCTCAGGCCGGCTGTCCTGGATGAAATATGCGCTGCTGCGGCGCCGGCTGACCGCTTCCGGCGCCTTGTTCCTGGCGGTGTCCGAGGCCGTGCGCCGTCAGGCGATCGCGCGCGGCTTTCCGCCGGAGCGCACGCTCACCCATTATCTGGGAGTCGACCTCGACCGCTTCCGCGCCGGCACCGGCGAGCGCGAGCCGGGGCTGATCCTCCATGCCGGCCGGCTGGTCGAGAAGAAGGGGACGAGAATTCTCATCGACGCCTTCGCGCGGCTGGCCGCGCAGGCTTCGGGCGCACGGCTGGTGATCGTCGGCGACGGACCGGAGCGATCCGCGCTCGAGCGGCGCAGCGCCGCGCACGGTCTCGACGGCCGGGTCGAATTCCTCGGCGCGCTGGGCCAGGACGAGGTGGCGGCGTGGATGCGCCGCGCCTCGGCCCTCGCCGCGCCCAGCGTCACCGCGCGCGACGGCGACGCCGAGGGCTTGCCGACGGTGATCGTCGAGGCGGCCGCCTCGTCGCTGCCGGCGGTCGCCACCGACCATGCCGGCAATCCCGAAGCGGTGATCGACGGCCGCACCGGCTTCATCACGGCCGAGCGCGATGCCGACGCGCTCGCCGGCCGGCTGGCGAAGCTGGTCGGCTCGGCCGAGCTTTGCGGCAGGCTGGGCGCGGCCGCCCGCCGGCTGGCGGAAGAAAAGTTCGACGCCCGGCGCCAGGCCGGCCGGCTGGAAGAGCTTTACGACGAGGTGCTGCGCCAGATCCGGCCCTGACGCAGCAGGAAATCGTTGAGCCGCCGCCGGCGCTCGGCGGCGGCGAGCAGGCGCTCGGCGAGGCCGGGGTGGCGAGCGGCCAAATCACGCGCCTGCAGCCAGTCGTCGCGCCGGTAGAGCCGCGCCCGGCCGTCGCGCGGATCGCGCACCGCCGACCAGAAAGGGGTGTCGGCCAGCAGCGAATCGCGAAAGCCGAAGCCGGTCCAGCCGCGGCGGTTGACGGCGAGGAGGCTGTGGCCCTGCCAGGGATTGGCTTCCCTGAGGCCGAGCAGGTCGGCGAGCGTCGGCGCGACGTCGAGCAGGGTCGCCGGCCCGTCGTGCGTCCCCGCCGGCAGCCGGGGATGGGCGCCGGCGATGATCAGCGGCACCCAGACCGACTCACGGTAGAGATTGTGCTGCCCCGGCAGCTGGCCGTGCTCGCCGGTGTTGAAGCCGTGATCGCCGGCGACGACGATCAGGGTGCGCGCGAACCAGGGCTCGCCGCGCAGACCCTCGACGAACTCGCGGACGACGTCGTCGGTATAATGGGTCGTGTTGAGGATGCGTTCGGCCGGCGTCGCGCTGCCGGCGATGTCGAGCGCCGGCTCGCGGCTGGTGAAGGGCGTGTGGTTGCTGACCGAGACCAGGGTGGCGAAGAACGGCCGGCCGGACCGGCCGAGCCGCCGGATGCCCGCCGCCGCCGCCCGGAAGAGGGCGCGGTCGCGCCCGCCGGCTTCGGGGAAGCGCCACAGCCGGTCATACCATCGCCGCAGCCACGGACTGCTATTGTCCCAGTCGGTGTCGCCGCCGTTGAACATCTCGGTCCGGTAACCGCGGCGGCGCAGCCGCTCCGGCAGGCAATGCAATTCCACATGGGTGAGCGCGGTGATGTAGCGCTGCGACGGCGGCGCGATCGAGCAGAAAGCGGCGAACACGCCGTTGATGCTCGGCATGCCGAAGCTCGAGGTCCGGCTCCAGACGGCGGCGTCGGGCCGGCGGGCGAGCGCGTCGAGATAGGGGGTCGGCGAACGGCGCAAATCGGGGCGGAGGAAGCCGGTATCGACGCCGCGCAGCGTCTCGAGCTGCAGATAGATGACGTTCCAGGGCTCGGCCGGCGGTGACGGAGGCGGTCCGACCGGGATCCGCACATAAGGGAGATCCGGGTCCGCAAAGCGCCAGCCGGGATCGGTGCTGCGGGCGAGCCAGTCGCGCCGCCAGGCGGCGACCAGCCGGTCGAAATGCTCCGGAGCCTCCATATCCTCGAATCCGGCCGAAAGGTCGGTGGCGAAGGCGAGCAGGACCGGCTCGACCTTGCGCAGCCGGAACTGGCTGGTCGCCATCCGCCAGCCATTGGCCGGCGCGACCAGCGGCACGACGGCGAGCAGGATCGCGATCCACAAAGCGAAGCTCCGGCCGCCGCCCCGGCGCAGCAGCCGGACCGCTGCGGCGAGGAAGAGCGCCGGCAGCGCGACGAGCAGGACCAGCGCCACCCAGGGGCCGCCGCGGTCCGAGCGAAGCAGGTCGAGGAACAAGGCGTCGCCGAGCATTTGCGGCTGGGCGTAGGCGATCAGGAAGGACAGGTTGAGGCGGACGCCGAGGAAGCGGAGCAGCTCATGGTCGATCTGGCTCAGCGCCAGATTCGCGGCCAGCAGCGCCGCCTGCAGCGCCGGCAGCCAGCGCCACAGCCGAGCGCGCAGCGGACGCCGGTAAAGGACCAGCCAGAGCAGGAAGAAAGGCAGCGAGATCAGCCAGACGCCGAGCAGGTCGTAATAAACGGCCAGGCCGAAATAGCGCCGCCACTCGACCAGATACGGTCCGCCATAGGGGGCGGGCCGGGCGTAGAGCAGGATCTGAAGCAGGACGCAGCCGAGCCAGCCGGCCAGCGCGAGCCGGAAGGAGACGGCGAACAGGTCGCGGCCGCGCGGCCCTGCCTCCTCCTCCCCCGCGTCTACGCCCTGCTTTTGCTGCATCGGTCCCCCACTCTTCCCGAACGACCGGATAGCATGCGATCGCGGCCTTGTTGACCGCGGCGGCGGTTTCGCGGATGCCTGACGGCCTGACGTCCGGGGAGAGCGTGTGCGCATCGTCTATCCGCTGCTGTGGTCTACGCTCGGCCGCCACGCCTGCCGCGAGCAGACGGTGCACACCGCCGCCGCGCTCGCCCGGCGCGGCCATGACGTGACCCTGCTGATGCCGCGGCGGCCGCGCGACCCGGCGCTGAGCGCGGACGAGCTCACCCGCTATTTCGAGGTCGAGGGCGAGCTCGAGCTGGTGCAGCGGCCGAGCCGGTGGGTCGGCGAGGGATTTCTGACCAGCCTGATGTGGATCTTTCAGCTGGTGCGCGACCCGGAGCTGCGCGGCGCCGACCTCGTATTTTCCCGGATCCCGGCAATGCTCGGCGCCGGCCATTTGTCGCCCGTCCCGTTCGCCACCGACCATTACCGGCCCTGGCCCGACGATCACCCGACCTGCCGGCCGTTCCTGCGCCGCACCGCCGCCGCACCGCATTGCCTCGGCATCGTCCTTCATTCCGGGCATGCCGCCGGCGCCTATCGCCGCATCGGCATCGACGAAGCGCGGCTGCTGGTCGCCCATAACGGCGCCGCGCCGATGCCGGCGCTGGCCGGGCAGCAGGCGCGCGAGCGGCTCGGCCTGCCGCGCTCGCGGCCGATCGCCGCTTATGCCGGCCGGATCAACGGCGAGAAGGGGCTCGACCAGCTGCTCGCGCTCGCCGACCTGCGGCCGGAGACTTTGTTCCTGCTGATCGGGTCGGAAGGCGAGGGCCCGATCGAGCGGTCGGCGGCGGCGCGGGACAATGTCCGGGTGCTGCCCTGGGTCGCGCCGCGCGACCTTCCACTCTGGCTGCAGGCGGCCGACGTGCTGCTGATCCCGCCGTCGCGGGCGCCGCTCGAGCGGTTCCGCAATTGCGTGCTGCCGATGAAGCTGTTCGCCTATCTCGCCGCCGGCCGGCCGATCCTGGCGCCGGACTCGCCGGACACGGCCGAGCTGCTGACCGACGGCGAGACCGCCTTGCTGGTCGCGCCGGATCGTCCCGACGCGGCCGCGGCCGCGCTCGACCGGCTGCAGCATGAGCCCGGGCTGGCGGCGCGGCTCGGCGGCGCGGCGCGGACGCTGTCCGCCGGCCTCAGCTGGGACGACCGCGCCGGGAAGATCGCCGCTTTCCTTCAGGAGCGTCTGCTCGCCGCGGCGACCAGCCGCCGCGCCGCTCAGCGCTCGCTATATACGAGCACGGTGACCCCGGTCAGCGCGGCGATCACCGGCGCCGCCCAGGCGCCGACCGCGGCCGGCAAATAGCCGACCTGGGCGAAAACGGTGAGCACGCCGTCGGCGACCAGATAAAGAAGGCCGCCGCCGGCGGCGTAGAGCAAGGCGGGCCAGGCGGCGCCGGTGCGCGGCGCGACGAAAGCGAGCGGCAGAGCCAGCAGCAGCATGACGATCGGCGCCAGCGGCTCGGCCGCCGAGCGCATGATCCGGGTCGCGAACAAAGTCTCGCTCCGGTTGACCGGCGCCTCGTCACCGAGCGCGCGGCGCGCCGCCGCCGAGGACAGCGACCGCACCGACGAGAAGAAGGCGGCGACGTCGCGCGGCTGCAGCGGTGACGGCCAGTCCAGCCGGGCGAGGCGGTCGCGCGCGATCCGTCCACCGCCGAGGCGGCTGCGCTCGACGTCGACCAAAGTCCAGCCGCCCGGCCGGGCGACGGCCGCCGCGGCGCCGAGCCGTTCGGACAGCAGCCCTTCGCCGTCCCGACGGTAGATGGCGAGTCCGGTCAGCCGGTCGCCGCCGGGCGATGCGCGCCGAGCCTCGACGATCTCGTCGCCGACCCGAAACCAGCGCGAACCGGCGCCGGCCTCGGCCCGGGCCGGCTCGGTCCGCGCCCACCACATGGCGTAACGAAGCTGGCTTTGCGGGACGGCATATTCGGACAGGCCGAAAGCGAGCAGCGACAAGGCCAGCGGCACCGGCAGCGCCATCCACAGGATCCGCCATTGCGAGATGCCGGCGGCGCGGATCGCGGTCATCTCGCTGGTGCGCCCCAAGCCGACGAACACCACCATCGCCGCCGCCAGTGCGGCGATCGGCACCGCCTGCTGCAGCATCAGCGGCAGCTGCAGCAGAACGTGGTGGCCGACCGCGCCGAGGCCGAGGCCCCGGGTCACGAAATCCTCGCCGCGCTCGAGCAGGTCGATCATCTGCAGCAGCAGCACGATCGCGACCAGAGCGAGCAGGGTCCATTTCGCCAGCTGCCAGGCGAGATAGCTGGCCAGCGTGCGGCCGCGCCGGCGGGGACGGCGCCGGCCGCGATCGGCGCGCAGCGGCGACAAAGCGAGCGCGATCGGCCTCAGCAAAGCGTGGATCGGGCTGTGGCTGGGGAGCCGCCGCCCCGACAGGAAGACGAGCAGGACGACCGCCACGCACAAGGCGGTCATGGCGAGGATCGCCGCGCGCGCGTCGGCCGCGCCGCTGAGGCCGAGATGCTTGGCGAAGTTCATGCCGTGATGGAAAGCGGCGAGCAGGGCGCCGCCGATCAATATGCCGAGCCCGCGGCGCCCCTTCTTGGTGGTGAAAGCGAGCGGCAGCACGATCAACGGGATCAGCGGCGTCAGCGCGGCGCGGGCGAGGCCGGCATAGAATTCGGCCTCGAGGGCGCTGCGCGGCACCTGGCTTCGGCCCGAGCGGAGCGCCGCCGCCAGCTCGGTCAGGGTCATTTCCCGCTGGTCCCAGCCGCGCCGCCACGAAGCCTCCTGGAGGCGGAGCGATTCGCGGAAGGCGAGGGTGTCGAAGGCGACCAGATCGGGCGCCGACCGGCCCGGCCGTTCCGACAGATAGCGGCCGGCGCCGAGGTCGATGCCGAACCGGCGCTCGCCCGGGTCGAAGCCGATCCGCCCCGAGCGCGCGGTCAGCACCAGCTCGCGGCCGTCGGGGAGGCGCTGCCAGACGAAGATATGATCGGCACGGCCCGCCGCGCCGCGCGCGTCGAAGGTCAAGGCGAAGCTGTCGGCGGGATGGTAGAAAGCGCGCGGCTCGAGCCGGCCGATGCGGCCGGCATTGATCGCCTCGGCGCGCAGCGTCCTCAAATTGTAGCGGCCGAGCGGCTCGAGCCAGCCGCCGGCGACCAGCCCGGCCGCGGCGATGACCAGCCCCAGCGCCGCCAGCGGCGCGGCGATCCGCGCCAGCGAGACGCCGCTCGCCAGCATCGCCTCCAGCTCGAGATTGTCGTCGAGCCGGGCGACGAGCAGCACCAGGGCGACCATGAACGCGGCGGGGATGGCGAGGTCGAGATAATAAGGGACGAGCTGCAGCAGGATCGGGAAGAAATAGGAAAGGTCGGCGCCCCTCCCCGCCAGCTCGTGGATCAGCCGCAGCGACCGCTCCAGCATCATCGCCGCGCAGATCGCAAACGTCAGGATCAGGAACGGTCCGGCGACGCCGCGGATCAGATAGAGATCGAGAAGTCCGGGACGCGTCCGGCGCTCGCGGACCGGGGAAGCGGCGAGCGTGCCGGCCGGCTCAGCCAATCTTCGCCGCCAGCGCGCGGCCGACCCGATTGTGGTGCCGCACCGACCAGACCAGCAGCAGGTTGAGCGCCACCGCCTCGGCGAGGAAGAACCAGAGCGGCGAGCCCGCCGCCATGCTCGCGCCGACGATCAGCGTGCGCGGATTGGGGCCGAGCAGCTTGTGGAAGATGAGCGAGCGGCGCGACGCGCGGCGGGCCAGCGCCGCGATCCGCCGCCGCCGCGGCTCGTCGTCGTTCGCCGCCTCGACCGCGGCATCGATGGTCGCGGCGTGGGGGGTCATCAGGTTGACCAGCCTCAGATAGTCGCGCGCCATCCAGCCGAAAGTCTGGCTGAACCAGTCGCGCTCCTCGAACAGCTCGTGGCCGGCCGCCTTGGCCTGCTTGAGCCAGGGAATGCGGTAGACCCACCACAGATAGAAGCGGCGCTGACTCTCGGCATGGTTGGTCTGGACGATGTGCGAGGCGCCGGCGGCGATCGCCAGCGCCCAGGCCCAGCCGCCAAGCTCCCCCTGAAGCACCGCGGCGAACGCGAAATAGAGCGGGACGTGGGCCGAATAGTCGCACACGCCGTCGACCAGCTCGCCGGTCGGGCTCGACGTGCCGTTGAGGCGCGCAAGGTCGCCGTCGGCGCCGTCGAGCACGTGCCAGCACAGATGGAGCGGGAAGCCGATCAGGAAAGCGAGCGGCCAGGGGAGGCCGACATAGGCGAAGGTGGCCGCCCAGACGACCAGCATTCCCGCCACCGACACCGCATGGGCGTGGACGCCGAGCCGGTGCAGCGCCCGCGCCAGGCGGCGGGCGAGCGGGTGGTAGAGCCGGCGATTGAGCGGATCCTCCAGCTCTTCCGCGCGAGCGCGCGCTTCCGCCGCGTTGGGGCGAAGGGGCGGTGCGCCGGCGTGGGTGGAAGCCATCAGGCTGAGCTCGTCGTCAAAACATCGGGTTAGATGCGCTTGTCGCGTGACGGCGAGCCGATGGGAAGCGAAAAAACCCGCACCGCCGGCGAGGGCGGCCGCCCGACGCCGGCGATGCCCGGGCGGTCAGCCGGCGAGTGAAGCGCCGTCGATCACGAACCGGTATTTGACGTCGCTCCGCTGCATCCGGTCATAGGCCCGGTCGATCTGCTGGACCGGAATCATCTCGATGTCGGCGACGATCCCCTTCTCGGCACAGAAATCGAGCATCTCCTGCGTCTCGGGCAGGCCGCCGATCAGCGAACCCGCGATCGACCGGCGGCCGAAGATCAGCGTGCCGACGTCGGGAGACGGATGGGCGTCCTCGGGCACGCCGACCAGGCACATCGTGCCGTCGCGCTTCAGCAGCCGGGTGTAAGCGTCCAGGTCGTGGCTCGCCGCCACCGTGTTGAGAATGAAGTCGAAGCTGCCGGCATGCCGGGCCATTTCACCGGGGTTGCGCGAGACGACCACCTCGTCGGCGCCGAGGTCGAGGGCGTCCTGCCGCTTTCCCTCCGAGGTCGTGAAGGCGACAATATGCGCGCCCATCGCATGCGCGATCTTGACGCCCATATGTCCGAGCCCGCCGATCCCGACGATTCCGACCTTGCTGCCCGGCCCGACCTTCCAGTGGCGCAGCGGCGAATAAGTGGTGATGCCGGCGCACAATAACGGCGCTACCGCGGCGAGCTGCTCCTCGGGGTGGCCGATCCTGAGCACGAAATTCTCATCGACGACGATGCGCTGGGAATAGCCGCCGAGCGTATGGCCAGGGGCTTCGGAGGTCGGCGAGTTGTAGGTCGCCGTGAATCCGGTCGTGCAATATTGCTCCAGCCCATCGCTGCAGGAGGCGCAATGCCGGCAGCTGTCGACCAGGCAGCCGACGCCGACCGCGTCGCCGATCCTGAATCGGCTCACGGCTTCGCCGACCGCGGTGACCCGACCGACGATTTCGTGGCCCGGTACGCAGGGATAGAGCGTGCCCGCCCATTCGGCGCGGACCGTGTGGAGATCCGAGTGACAGACCCCGCAAAAGGCGATGTCGATCTGAACATCGTGCGGCCCGGGCGGACGGCGCACGATGTCGATCGCCTCGAGCGGCTTGTCCGCGGCATGCGCGCCATAGGCTCTGGTCGTCATGAAAAAGATTCCTCCGCAAATTCGGGTCACAGGCCGATAGCGGCCGGGCGAACGCGCCCTTGCCCTGGATGCTCCTTACTCTCCCGCTCGGCGGGGGCAATCGCCTGTTAGCGCCCGCTTTCGATGCGGTGACCTATCCAGAAACGGCCGCACCGGCTCCATCCGAAGCTTCACCGCAGTCCGGATAATGAACATCCCTCAAGCCTCGCGGCCGGCAGCGACCGGCGAGCAGCGCCTCGATGCGGTTCGTCCGTTCCGCATTGGCCGACCGATGGCGCACAGGATCGAGGCGGCCCGGCGCGATCAGCATCGCCACCAGGGTGAGATATTCGCGGTCGCTGAGCTGGTGCAGCTCGCGGCCGTAGAAGGTGCGCGCGGCGTCGGCGAAACCGATGACCGGCCGGCCCCGGCGACTGCCCAAGCGGGCGTGGTTGATGAAGATTTCGAGCTGCTCGTCCTTGCTCACCGCCGGATCGAGCGCGAAACGGGCGACCAGCATCAGCTCGAGCTTGGCGATGCCGGGCGTGAAACGCTCGAAATAGAGGAACTTGGCGAGCGACTGGGTGAGCGTCGTCATGCCCTGGCCGGGAGTGGCGAAGTCGATGCCGCGGTGTCGATGGAAGCCGGGATCCTCGACCGCCAGCAGCATCCGGATGCGCCGCTCCGGTATCGCGGAAAGCGGGATTTCGCGCGTACGGACGCTCTGCAGCGCTTCATCGGTGCGCGCCCGCGCGCGAAGCACGGCCACGCTTTCATAGACGGCCAGCAGCAGCGGCAAGGCGAGCAGCAGCCCGGCGATCAGCTTCCGGCGAGACCTGATTCGTGCACCCATCCTAGAAGGTGATAAAGTCTATATTGGCCAGCGCCAGCCCGGCCGCGAGGGTCGCGAACTGGACGGCGGCGGCGCCGCCGGTGCCGTCGGGATCGTAGAACAGGGCGCCGGTGGCGCTGTCGTAGAGGATGCGGTCCTGGGCGTCGGCGGCGCCGGCGCCGATCACATGAAAGGCGTCGGCAGCGAGCGTGCCGACCGGGCCGATCTGGGTGAAGACGCTCCGCGCCAGATGGATGAAGTCGTCGGCCGGGTTGAAGTCGACGATCCGGTCGAGATTGGTCGCGATGTCCGGCGCCGTGTTGAAATAGAAACGGTCGACGCTGGTGCCGCCGCTCAGCAGGTCGTTGCCAAGGCCGCCATAGATCTTGTCGGCGCCGCCGCCGCCCTGGAGGTCGTCGTCGCCGGCCGCCCCCTTCAGCGTGTCGCCGCCGCCCAGACCCAAAAGGAGGTTCGCGGCGGCATTGCCGGTGACGGCGTTGGCGAATTCGTTGCCGGTGAGGTCGATCAGGTCGGTGGCGGCGGTCGAAACGGTCATCAGCGTCTCGACCCGGACGCCGGCGGCGAGGACATAGCTCACCGAGCTCTTCGCCACGTCGGCGGTGCTGCCCGTCGTCAGCGTCTCGACGATGACGTCGGCGCCGCTGTCGAGCATGAAGATGTCGTTGCCGGCGCCGCCGTCGAGAAGGTCGTCGCCGCTGCCGCCGTCGAGCGTGTCGTTTCCGGCATTACCCCTCAGCACGTCATCGCCGGCCATTCCCATGAGGATGTTGACCGCGGCGTTGCCGTTGATCGTGTTGGCGAACTCGTTGCCGGTGAGGTCGATCAGGGACTTGCCGGCCGAGGACGTCGTCATAAGCATCTCGACGCTCACCCCGGGCGCGAGCACGTAGCTGACCGTCGTCTTGGCGATGTCGGCATTGCTGCCCGTCGTCCCGGTCTCGACGATGATGTCGGCGGCGCTGTCGATGCCGTAGCGGTCGTTGCCGGCTCCACCGTCGAGCGTGTCGTCGCCGGCGCCGCCGTCGAGATTGTCGTCGCCCGCGTCGCCGTTCAGCCTGTCCCTGCCGCCCATGCCGTTGAGGATGTTGGCGCCGGCATTGCCGGTGATCGTATTGCCATATTCGTTGCCGGTGAGATCGATCGAGGAGGTGCCGGCGATCGAACTCGTCATCAGATTTTCGACCCGGACGCCGACGCCGAGGACATAGCTGACCGAGGTGCTGGCGACGTCCGCGCTGCTGCCCGTGGTCAGCGTCTCGACGATGACGTCGGAGATGCTGTCGAGGCTGTAGCTGTCATTGCCGGCGCCGCCGTCGAGCAGGTCGTTGCCGGTGCCGCCGTCGAGCGTGTCGTCGCCGTCGCCGCCGACCAGCTTGTCGTGGCCGAGCCCGCCGTCGAGCGCGTCGGCGCCGCTCTGGCCGTACAGCGCGTTGCCGAGCGCGTTGCCGGTCAGCTGCTGGCCGTCCTGCGACAGGCCGACCAGGATCTCGACATGGTCCGGCAGAGTGTAGCTCGCCAGCGCCGTCGTCACGCGATCGCCGGTGCCGCCACCGGCCAGCTCGACGACCTGGTCGGCCAGGCTGTCGACGACATAGGTGTCGAGGCCGCCGCCGCCGACCATCTCGTCGGCGCCGCCGGCGCCGTCGAGCGTGTCGTCGCCGCCGGCGCCCTGAATGAAATTGTCGAGCCCGTTGCCGATGCCGATGAAGTCGTCGGTCGCCGCACCGGTGAAGAGGAGGCGCTCGACATTGTCCAGGAGCGCGTAGATGGTGCGGACGCTTTCGACGGTGTCGGTCCCTTCCGACGCCTCCTCGGCCGTCAGATCTTCCGCATGGTCGACCTTGTAGGTGTCGTTCCCCGCCCCGCCGATCAGCAGGTCGGCGCCGCCGGCGCCGTCGAGCGTGTCATTGCCGATCGCCCCGGTGATCCGGTTGCTCAGCCCGTTGCCGGTGCCGGTAAAGTCGCCACCGCCTTGATAAGCGAGGTTCTCGACATTCGCTGCCAGCGTGTAGGCGGTCATCGCGACATAGACGGTGTCGGTGCCCCCGCTCGCCGCTTCGATGACGGTTTCGCCTGGCTGGTCCAGAACATAAGAGTCGTTACCCAGCAAGCCGGTCAGCTCGTCGGGGCCGCCGGCGCCGTCCAGCACGTCGTCGCCGTTCCCGCCCTGGATGACGTTGGCAATGCCGTTGCCGGTGCCCTGGAAAGCCGCGGTCGGCGTGCCGGCATAGATCAGCCGCTCGACATTCGCGCCAAGCGTGTAGGCGGCGAGCGCGGCCAGGACCGTGTCGGTCCCGGCATCCACGCCCTCGACCACCTCGTCGCCGCCGTCGACCCGATAGGTGTCGTCGCCGAGATAGCCGATCATCCGGTCGGCGCCGCCGCCGCCGTCGAGCTGGTCGTCGCCGTCCCGCGCCTCGATCAGATTGTTGAGCGCATTGCCGGTGCCGGCAAAGTCGCCGCTCTGGGCGCCGACATAAGCGAGGATCTCGACGTTCGCCGCCAGCGTATAGGCGGCGAGCGTGGTGAAGACCGCGTCCGTCTCGGCGCCGGCCGCCTCGATCACCTGATCCTGGCTGTTGTCGACAAAATAGGAGTCCCACCCGGCGAAGCCCTGCATCACGTCGGCGCCGCCCAGGCCGTCGAGCTGGTCGTCGCCGCTCCCGCCGGCGAGGACATTGTCCTGCGCATTGCCGATGAACCAGAGGTCCTCGGTCGGCGATCCGGTGTAGACGAGCCGCTCGATGTGCGGAGCGAGAATGTAGAAAGTGAGCGCGGTCTGGACGGTGTCGGTGCCCTCCGACGCCTGTTCCAGGGTCTGGTCGTTGGCGTGATCGACCCTGTAGGTGTCGTCGCCGGCGCCGCCGAGCAGCATGTCGACGCCGCCGGCGCCGTCGAGCGTGTCGTTGCCCTGCAGGCCCGAGATCACATTGGCGAGCGCGTTGCCGGTGCCGGTGAAGTCGACGGTCTCATCGCCGGTCTCGTCGCCGAAGAACCCGAGCTGCTCGACGTTCGCGCCGAGCGTGTAGGCGGTCAGCAGGGTCTGGATGTAATCGTTCCCGGCGCCCGCCGCCTCGACCACCAGATCGTCCGCGGAGTCGACGAGATAGGTGTCGTCCCCGCCGAGGCCGGCCAGTATGTCGGCTCCCCCATAGCCGTTCAGATAATCGTCGCCGTTCCCGCCCTGCAGATAATTATCGAGCGGGTTGCCGAAGCCGCGGAAGTCCGCACTCGGCGAACCGACATAGATCAGCCGCTCGAGGTTGGCCCCGAGGTTGTAATAGGCAAAAGTGGTTTCGACGGTGTCGGTGCCGGCGTCCGCCGTCTCGATCACCTGATCGAGGCTGTTGTCGACCGAATATGTGTCATCGCCGGCGCCCCCTTGCATCTGGTCGGCGCCGGCGCCTCCGTCCAGAACGTCATCGCCTTTGCCGCCGGAGAGGATGTTCGCGACCGAATTGCCGGTGATCGTGTCGTTGCCGCTGCCGCCGGCGGCGTTCTCGATGACCACGCCCTGGGCGATGGTGAAGCCGCCCTGCACGCCGGTCACCCACGAGATGCCGCCGCCGCCGGTCGCGGAATAATCGATCGTCGCGGCGACCAGCGAGATGGTGGAATCGGCGGTGCCGGGATTGACGATCGTGTCGGTGCCGCCGGTGTCGTAGAGCGTCTGGTAGAAGGTGCCGAGGCCGTTCACCGTCGACAGGGTGTAGCTGTCGTTCCCCGTATTGCTCGCCTTCGCGCCGTACTTGCTCTGGATCAGTGCGACATCGAGCGCGCCCGGCCCTCCCGACCAGCCATAGTGGGTCCAGCCGGAAAGGCCCTGCGGATGCAGCCGCCATCCGCTGTTGTACGACATGATCGTGAAGACGCCCTGGTTGAGATCGAACGCGCCGTAGCTCCCGAACGGCGCGGTGACGCCGTCCATCACGACCGAGCTTCCGCCATTGTCGTGCGGGTGGGCGAGGCCGAGCCCGTGGCCGAATTCGTGCAGCAGGGTCGTATAGCCGTAGCCGCCCTCTTCCAGCCCGCCATTGGTCGCGTTCATGTCCCAGCCGACGCCGTCGCGCGAGAAGATGCCGACACCGGCATTGGGTTCGCCCGGCGGCCTGAACTGGCCGAGCACCCCCGGCACCCCGAACGCCGCCGAATCGACCGTCACCAGCTTGAACGTGGCGGCCGCGGAATCGGCGGTGATCGAAAAGCTGAGGTTGGAGACCGCGGCAAATTCGCCGAGCGCCGCCATCACCCGGCCGATCTCATAATCGTTCCAGCCGAGCGACGTGTAACCGTCATAAGCCTCGCCGGCCGCGGCGAAATAGACGCTGACCGAAGTGCCGGAGATGCTCGTGCCCCAGTCGATCGAATCCAATATGCCAGGCACGCAACTCCCCCCACCGGACGCCCCAACGCGTTTGGCCGGGTTCCGTTGACGCGTGGTTAACGCCGGGAGCACGCCGTTGAGTTTTCTCAGGATTGCACGGCTTTGGTGGCAGCGCCAGCCGCCGCAGGCGGCCCTATTGCGCACCCCGCCCCTGCCGCCATTGCCTTTCCCCGCGCGCGCGGGGATAGTGCGGCGCAGCACGCGCACCGGATCGGACCCAGGCCAAGCATGAGACGCCTCGAAATCGCCGTCGTCGATCTGGTGACCAACAAGCCGACGCGTGCGCTTTACTCGCGCTTCATGAATGCCAACCTCGCCAGCATCATGGGCCAGGCGGTGGCGGTGTGGTGCGAGGAGCTGGGGCACCGGGTCCGCTACCTCTGCTATACCGGCGCCGAGGACATAGTGCGCGAGGTCGGCAACGAGGCCGACGTGGTGTTCATCGGCGCCTTCACCCGCTCCGCCCAGACCGCCTACGCGCTGAGCAGCCATTTCCGCAGCCAGGGGGCGGTCACCGTGCTCGGCGGGCCGCACGCGCGCTGCTATCCCGACGACGCCATCCTCTATTTCGACTATGTGCTCGGCTTCACCGACCGCGATCTGGTCGGCGACATGCTGCGCGACGCCGCGCCCGGCGCCCGCGTCGGCCAGCATCTGGCGGCGCCCGGTCAGCCGCAGGAACTGCCCTCTGCGCGCGAGCGGTGGAAATATATCGCCGCGACGCTGAAGGGCGCGCCGTCGATGCTCAAGGTGGTGCCGATGATCAGCAGCCTCGGCTGCCCCTATCAATGCCCGTTCTGCATCGATTCGACGGTCAGATATCAGCCGTTGAGCCGCGACCAGCTCGCCGACGACCTCATCTTCATCGAGCGCGAGATGCCGGACGCGGTGATCGGCTGGCACGACCCCAATTTCGGCGTCCGCTTCGACGAATATCTGACCACGATCGAGGCCGCCTCGGCGCGCCGCAAGCTCCGCTTCCTCGCCGAGAGCAGCCTGTCGCTGCTGTCCGAGGCCAATGTGAAGCGGATGGCGGCGGCCGGCTTCGTCGGCCTTTTTCCCGGCATCGAATCCTGGTACGGAATGGGCTTCAAGTCGAAAACCGGCGCAAGCCAGGGGCTCGCCAAGGTCGAGCAGGTCTCCGACCACGTCAACATGCTGCTCGACCATATCCCCTATGTGCAGACCAATTTCGTGCTCGGCCTCGACGACGACGAGGGCGCCGAACCGTTCGAGCTGACCAAAAGGTTCGTCGACAAGGTGCCGGGAGCCTTCCCCGCTTATTCGCAGCGCACCGCGTTCGGCGAGGCGACGCCGGAAAATCTCGAGCTGCAGCGGGCCGGACGGGTGCTCGGCTTCCCGTTCCACTTCCTCGACAACAACCAGGTGATGAACGTCATCCCGCGAAACTATCGGTGGGAGGAGTTTTACGACCGGCTGCTCGACCTCACCGAATACAGCTTCACGGGCCGCGCCATCGCCCGGCGCTGGGGCGGCACGCGCAAGCTGACCGGGCGCGTCGTCAATTTCGTCCGGGCGGTGTCCAGCGAGGGCTTCGGGCGGATCCACCACTATCGCCGGGTCCGCCAGGCGCTCGCCGCCGACCCGGCGATGCTGCCCTATCTCAAAGGCCGGAGCCGCGAGCTGCCGTCATTCTACACCGACAGGCTGAAAGCGGACCTCGGCCCCTATTGGGCGATGCTGCCGCCCGAGGCGGTCCATCACGATCCCTATGCCTTCCTGAAGAAGACGCAGGCTGCCGCTGCGGCGACAGTCGTGGAACCGGAGACCCCTGCGGCGGCGCCCGAGCCCGGTCGGATCGCGGCCGGTCTCTAGGCGTCATTGCGAGCCGCGCAGCGGCGCGGCAATCCAGCTCGGACACTGGATCGCCACGGCGCTTCGCGCCTCGCGATGACGTGAAAATATCGGACGCCGAACCCCCTCACCCCAGCCCTCTCCCCCTTGGGGAGAGGGAGGATATCAGGCGCAGCGCGACGCAAGGTCTCCGGAGCCCGCGACCCGCATCGCGCCGGCGACAAACAGGATCCAGATCGTCGCCGCGGCCGCGAACAGCCACATCACCGCCATCGGGACGCCGGCGACGACCAGCGCCGCGAACAGCAAGGCGAAGAAATCCCGGCTGGTGAAGATCGTCATCAGGCTGATCAGCCAGCGGATCGGCGGGCCGGGGAAACGCTGGCGGTAATGGTGCTTGACCATGTTGAGGCTGAACCGCCCGCGCGCGCGCGCCGCGCGCCAGCTGATCAGCGACAGACCCAGCAGCCACAAAGCGAAGCCCCAGGCGGCGAGCGGGACGGCGAGCGGCGCGCCGCTCAGGAACAGGTTGATGGTGAGGCCGAGCACGAACAGGATGTTGGTGGCCGCATCGACGATGCTGTCGAGCACCGCGCCGGCCTGCGAGCTGCGGAAGGTCGCCCGCGCCAGCTCGCCGTCGACGCCGTCGAAGATCGAGGCGGCCTGGAACAGGATCGCCCCGGCGACCAGCCCGGGCGCGCCGCCGGCGATCATCGAGACGAACATCGCCAGCGCCAGCAGCGCGGTGCCCGCCGTGGCATGGATCGGCCGGACGCCGGGGGCGAGCAGCAGCAGCGCCGACAGGCGCCGCGAGATCGGCCGGTTCAGCCAGCGCGACACCGGCCCGTCGCCCGCCTTGCCGGTCCGCCTCAATATCTCCGCCGATGCGCCGCGCCGGTCGAGGGCGATGCCGTCGGCCTTGGCGTCGACGGCCTCGCCGGCGGCGAGAGCGGAAATCCGCTTCGCGGTCAGCAGCCGATCTCCGGCGAGCCGAACCACTGGCTCGTCCGCCAAGTCGGCCGGCCCGTCGCCGGCGCCCGCGACCAGTTCGATCTTCAGCGCGCCGGCGAGCCGCTCAATGTCGGCGAGCGCCCGGGGCCCGAGCGTCTCGCCGGCAGGAAGCAGCAGCCGCGCTCCGGCGAGGCCCGCCGTCTCGACCTCGCGCAGGATGCGCGCGGCGGCGGCGACGCCGGCGACCGGGCGTGCCGCCGCGCCGGCTCGGCCGAACCGGATCGTCGCCATGCCCTTGCGGCCGAGGTCCATCGCGCTGCCGTCGCTCTCCACCTGCCTTGGCTAGGTCAAAGCGGCCCGGATGAGAAGGCATGTCCGGCACCGGCACGCCGCGCGCGCCAAGGGAGCGAAGCGCTTGACTTCGGGTCCCTTTGTGCCAGAGCGTCGTCTTTATCGTCTCGTCCGGGGGATTAATGCGGAAGATAAGGGTCGCACTGGTCGGCGTCGGCAACTGCGCGAGCTCGCTCGTGCAGGGCGTCCATCATTATGCGGATCCCTCCCGGCAGGGGCGCGGGCTGATCCATCACCATATCGGCGCCTACGGCCCCGCCGACGTCGAGTTCGTGCTGGCGATCGACACCGACGCCCGCAAGGTGGGCCGCGACCTCGCCGAGGCGATCTTCGCCCCGCCCAATTGCACCGCCATCTTCGATCCCGACGTGCCGCCGACCGGCGTCACGGTGATGATGGGGCGTGTGCTGGACGGCATGGCGGACCATATGCTGGCGGTGGCCGACGGCCGCGGCTTCGTCCGCGCCGAGGCGCCGGAGGCCGATCGCGACGCCGTGGTCGCCGCGCTCAGGGATTCGCGCGCCGAAATCCTGGTCAATTATCTGCCCGTCGGTTCCGAGCAGGCCACCCGCTTCTACATCGAATGCGCGCTCGAGGCCGGCGTGGCGGTGGTCAATTCGATGCCGGTGTTCATCGCCAGCGACCCCGCCTGGGAGCGGCGCTTCCAGGAGAAAAGGCTGCCGATCGTCGGCGACGACGTCAAGGCGCAGCTCGGCGCGACCATCGTCCACCGCGTCCTGTCCAGCCTGTTCCGGCAGCGCGGCGTCGGAGTCAGCCACACCTACCAGCTCAATACCGGCGGCAATACCGACTTCCTGAACATGCTCGATCGCGAGCGGCTGGTCTCGAAGAAGGAATCGAAGACCGAGGCGGTCCAGTCGATCATGGCCGAGCGGCTGAGCTCGGAGGACATCCATATCGGCCCGAGCGACTACGTGCCGTGGCTCAACGACAACAAATTGTGCTTCCTGCGCCTCGAAGGCGCGCTGTTCGGCGGCGTTCCGATGAACCTCGAATTGCGCCTGTCGGTGGAGGACAGCCCGAATTCGGCGGCGGTGGTGCTCGACGCCATCCGCTGCTGCAAGGTCGCGCTCGAACGCGGCGTCGGCGGCGCCCTGATCGGACCTTCGGCCTTCTACTGCAAGCATCCGCCCGAGCAGTTCAGCGACGACATCGCCGCCCAATTGACCGAGGAGTTCATCGCCGGCGAAGCGCTGGCGGCGGAATGAGGTGCCTGATCCTCGCGGCCGGCCTCGGCAGCCGTCTGCGGGAGCTTTCCGAATCGAAGCCGCTGACGCCGGTCGCCGGCGTGCCGCTGATCGAGCATGTCGTCGACCGCGCCGCCGCGGCGGGCGCCAGCGAGTTCGTCGTCGTCACCGGCCACCAGGCCGATCGCGTCGAAGCGTTCGTCGCCGGCCTGCCGGCGCGGCTCGGCGTCGCGCTGCGCTGCGTGCGCGTGCCGGACTGGAACCGGCCGAACGGCTTTTCGGTGCTGGCCGGCGCTGCCGCGATCGACGGCGACTATCTGCTGCTGATGTCGGACCATCTGTTCGATCCGGAGATTCCCCGCCGGCTGCTGCGGACCGCCGGCCAGGCCGCGCTGACGCTGGCCGTCGACCGCAACCTTTCGAGCCCGCTCCTGGACCTCGACGATGCGACCCGGGTCGAGATCGCCCCGACCGGCCAGATCCTCGCCATCGGCAAGGCGCTGGCGCGCTTCGACGCCATCGACACCGGCATCTTCCTCGCCACCCCCGCTCTGGCCGATGCGATCCGCGAGGATGTCGCGGCGGGCGGCGGCGGCAGCCTGTCCGAAGGCGTCCAGCGGCTCGCCGACGCTCGCCTGGCCTATGCGGCCGATGCGGGCGGTTTCAGCTGGATCGACGTGGACGATCCGCGCAGCCTGGCGCTGGCGCAAACCGCCTTTCGCCCGGTGCACGAACCGATTTGAATGGATCGGATCATGCTCTTTCCCTTTGTTTCCGCATTTTCCGAGTTCGTCTGACGCGTTCGTCCGACTTGAAAATGCTCAGGGATAACGCAGCCTGACCGTCGCCTGCATGTTGTTGCGCGGCACGTTGAGGCGCACCGAGCGGAACCGGGGAATTCCGAACAGGAGGGCGGGATTGTTCGAGAAACCGACCCCTTCCGCCGGCATGCCGAGCGCGTTGCGGTTGAAGCTGCGGTTGCCGTCGGCATCGTGATAGACGGCGAGCGCATAGATGCCGGTGCCGGGGAGATGGATGCAGAGCCGGGTCACCGGCGCCGAAGCCGGGACGCGGCCGACATAGAGTGAGCCGCGGCGGGCGAGAAAACGGCGCGAATCGTCGGCATAAAGGGTGACGGCGATCAGCCCGCGCGCGGCGCGGACATTCTCCACTATGACGTTGAGCCGCACCGGGCTGGGCGGGCCGGTACAGTCCGACTGGGCGGCGGCGGATTCGGGACGGGCCAGGCCCAAAGCGGCGGCAAGCGCCAGCACAGCCGGCGGTACAAGGTTACGCTTCATGCAACTTCGGCCATTTCGCTGTTGAGATAGGCATAAGGATCATGTTCGAGCGCGTCCGGCGGCAGCGCCGGCCACAGCGCGCCGAGATCGGCGCGCACGCGGGCGCGGAAGAATTCGGGCGTCGCGTTCGTCTCGCCCTCGAAATAAGCGCGCACGTCGCGGTCGCTGCGCAGCCGCTCGGCCATCGCCGCCTGATATTTCGGCCGGCCGGTGGTGGCGCCGCGGAACAGGTTGAACAGGCCCGCCACGCCGGGGCGGTTCGCCGCCAGCCGCCGCCAGACGCCGCGGGCGCCGAGCGCGTGTCGGGTGACGTCGGCGACCCGGTCGTAGAAATCGGGCCAGCCATAATGGGCGGGCCTGATGTTCATGCCGTGATTGCTGTCGAGAAAATGGAACGCCATCGCATTGACCCGGCCGGCGCGCTGCAGTTCGAGGTTCAGCGGCGAGGCGCGCCCGTAGCAGGTGAACAGCGAGAAGGCCGGATAGGCGCCCGGAGTCAGGTCGAGGAAGCGTTTGGTGAGCTCGAACGGCTCGTCGCCGGCATCGCAGTCGAGACCGAGAATGAAATTGGTCTGGACGAACGGAATATGCTCGAGCAGCCGGTTGACGTGCGCCGCCACCTGCTCGACCTTGTCGGCGCCGGTGGTCCGCGTCGCCTTCGACTTGTTGCCGTAATCGTACCAGGATTCGATGCCGGGCAGCATACCGACGAAGCCGTTTTTCTCGAGCCGCAAAAGGTTCTCGTCGGACAGCAGCGACAGGCTCATCTCGGCTATGTGCCGCGTCGATCCCGGCGGCACCGCTTCCTCGAGCGCCCCCATATAGTCCTTGAAGCGGACGCCGAAATTGGGGTCGTGCCAGCCCACCAGCGGCTTTTTGACCCGCGTCGCGAGGAAACGCAGGTCGGCGGTAAGCTCGTCGAAATCGAGCGGCTGATAGGGAATGACGGCGTCGATGCAGAAGCTGCAGCTGTAGGGGCAGCCGAAGCTGCCGATCATCGGCACGATCTTGATCGGCCCGGCCTTGGCGAGCGTCGGCTCGACATATTTCCAGCGCTGGCGCAGGTTGGGTATCTCGCGCGGCTGGACCGGGGCGCCCAGCTGGCGGCCGAGCGGCCGGTGCGGCGCCCCGTCCTTCAGCATTTCGGCGATCTGCTCGCGGCCGGTGAGGCCGAGCACATAGTCGAAATGACGGGCCGCATCCTCAGGATAGCAGCGGGCGTGCGGGCCGCCGAGCGCCGTCACTGCGCCCCTGGCGCGGTAGATGTGGCTCACGGCATAAGCGGTGAAGGCCGACAGGGTGAAGCCGCCGACGATCAGGAAGTCGGTGTCGTCGGCGAGCGCCGCCAGGTCCTCGCATCCCGAATAGCAGAGATAGCGGACCTCATGGCCAAGCTCCTCGCACCACACCGCCACCGCCTGCGGCATGATGCTGGCGAAGCTCGGGCTCATCTTCAGCTTGAACAGGTCGCGCGTCGGCCCCCGCTCGGCCAGATCGATGACGGTCACGCGCACGTCCTGCTCCTTCCCCGCAGCCGCCCAGTAGAAAGGCTCGCCCCAATCAAATCAAGGGCAAAGCTCAGGACGTCCGGGGACAGTGAAGCGCAACTGTGGCCATTTCAGGCCGGCCGGGCGGCCGTACAAAGGGAAAAAGGGGACAGTCAGGAAAAGGGGACAGTCACTAGTGACTGTCCCCATCCGTCCCGCGGGAATGACGGGGAAGGTCAGGTCGGCGTTTCAGTCTCGGCCGGGTCGCGCGGCGTCTCCTGCCCCGCCGAGGCGGCCGCGGCCAATGCGGGCGGCGCGGCGGGAACCCAGTCATAGGCCTGGCCGTCGCGATAGCGGCCGCGGGCGGCGAAGTCGCGAGCACGGATCATCGAGCGCAGCACGAAGCGCAGGCTGCGCGGGCTCAGCGCCCCCCACAGCGCCCACCCGAGCACCGCCAGGCTGCCGGTGTTGAACCCCAGCGCGCCGCGCCGCCACAACCGGCCGAGCACGCCGGGCCGGTCGCCGGCCCACAGCCGGGTCGAGCCCAGTGAAACGAACACCATCGGCAGCAGCTTGTCCGGCGGCGGCGCGGCGGGATCCGGAGCGGCGGCGCCGGCCTCGCCGCCCAGCGTCCGGTACATGCGGTCGACGGCGCGCTCCACCTGCTCCGACGGCGATACGACCCGCGTGCTGAGCCCGGACGAGCGATGGAGATAGAGCGCGTCGGGCAGCACCAGCAGCCGCCCCAGGGGCGCCAGCCGGATATAGAGGTCGGCATCCTCCCAGAAATTGCACTCGACCCGGTAACCGCCGATCCGTTCGAACGCCTCGCGCCGGAACATGATCGATCCGTGCGGGAAGGGCGCGAACGGGCTGGATCGCGACAGGCGCCAGCGGTCGCGCGGCCGGATCAGGCGGCCGCGGGCGTCGATGCCCTCCCACAAGGTGCCGACCAGGACGGCGTCGGACTTGGCCTCGAGCACCGCCAGCTGGCGCCTCAGCCGGTCGGGATGGGAAATGTCGTCGGCGTCCATCCGCGCGACGAACTCAGCCGTCGCCTTGCCCACCACCCAGTTCGAGCTCGCGGCCGGGCCGAGCGGGCGGTCGCCGACGAAAAGCCTGATCCGGGGATCGCGAGCCGCCCAGTCGCGAAGCACTTCGGTCGACCCGTCGACCGAGCCGTCGTCGCGGATGACGAACTCGAAATCTGCGAAGCTCTGGTCGAGGATGCTGCGCAGGCTGTGCTCGAGATAGGGACCGGCGTCGCGGACCGGCATCACCACGCTGATCCTCGCCGGCGCAGCCGCCGAACTCATCGCCTGTTATCCCGGGCGGCGCATGGCCGCCACCAGCCGCGGGCGCTGATCCGCCGCGGCGGGATCGGCGAAGCGGCGGAAATAGTCGATCGTCCGGGCCAGCCCGTCGCGCAGGTCCACTCCCGGCGACCAGCCCAGCGCTTCGCGCGCCAGCGCGATGTCCGGCATGCGGCGGATCGGATCGTCCTCGGGCAGCGGGCGGTGCTCGATCGCCGAGGCCGAGCCGGTCAGGTCGATCACCCGCTCGGCGAGATCCAGGATCGTGCACTCCTGCGGATTGCCCAGATTGACCGGTCCGGCAAAGCCGCCCGGGCTGGCCATCAGCGCCAGGAAAGCGTCGATCATGTCGTCGACATAGCAGAAGCTCCGGGTCTGTCGGCCATCGCCATAGATGGTGATCGGCTCGCCCTTGAGCGCCTGCATGATCAGGTTCGAAACCACCCGGCCGTCGCCGGGATGCATGCGCGGCCCGTAGGTGTTGAAGATCCGCGCCACCTTGATCTCGACGCCATGCTCGCGCTTATAGTCGAAGAACAGGGTCTCGGCGCAGCGCTTGCCTTCGTCGTAGCAGGAGCGCGGGCCGATCGGATTGACGTTGCCGCGGTAGGATTCCGGCTGAGGGTGCACCGCCGGGTCGCCATAGACCTCGCTGGTCGAGGCCTGGAGGATGCGGCATTTCAGCCGCTTCGCCAGGCCGAGCATGTTGATCGCGCCGAGCACCGACGTCTTGGTCGTCTGCACCGGATCGTGCTGGTAGTGGACCGGCGAGGCCGGGCAGGCGAGGTTGTAGATTTCGTCGACCTCGACATGGAGCGGGTGGCAGATGTCGTGGCGCAGGAATTCAAAGGCCGGATGCGCCCGCAGATGCTCGATATTCTCTTTGGCGCCGGTGAACAGATTGTCGGCGCACAGCACGTCGTGGCCCAGATCGAGCAGCCGGTCGACGAGGTGCGAGCCGAGAAAGCCGGCGCCGCCGGTCACCAATACCCGTTTGCGCGAACCGTAGACCCGGCCCATTCGACCCCCGTCTTGCTGAAACGGCGGGCGCTCGCCAGCCTGTCGCCGCTTTGCTGCCGCCTTTCGAAGTCGGGCGCCTTATCGGCATCCGTCCGGCGCTTGGCAAGGCACAGTTTTTCGCGGCGCCGGAGCCGAGTCGCGGGTCCGGCGGACGGGTCGGCCCGGTCCGATCCGGGACGATTTTCCACTTATCCACATTATCCCCGCTATCCACAGCCGGATGGCGAAAGATTCTCCTTGAGCGACTCGGGAAAGCCCGTCATGCAGGTCTTTCGCGGCCGATGAGCGGCCCCCCGGAAACGGGGTGGAACCTGCGGCGGCGACCATCGCGGAAGCGGCGGACATTCGCAAGAATGAACGTTGCGGAAGCGCTGGAACGGGTGATCGAGGAAGAAGCGCGAGGCGCAAGCCGAACCCACTTTCCCCGGCCATCCGGTGGTTCCCACCTTCGGGTCGGGAAGCACGAACGGGAACCTGGCGGGCAGCAATGCCTGGTCGGGAACCCGGGACTGGGGATCCAGCGAGGTCGCAAGATTTCGGTGGGAATCCGGTTAGGGAACCAGGGGAAGCCGCCAGGCGGAACCTGGAACCCAAGGGACCGATCGGGGCCGAAAGGCTCCGGTCGGAACCCTTTCCCGGAAAGCACCCACGCCCTCACCGGCTCGGGATGCGGACCAGGAGAAGTGGGGCTGGTGGCGACACCAGCCCCATTTTCGTTTGGGTGCGTCATCCCGGCGCAGGCCGGGACCTCGGGGTCAGCAGGCACCCATCCGTCATCCCGGCGCAAGCCGGGACCTCGGGGTCAGCAGGCACCATCCTTCTCGCTGAGATCCCGGCTTTCGCCGGGATGACGCTTTCGCCGGGTTGACGCTTTCGCCGGGTTGACGATCAGGCCTGCCAATCCGCTTTGCGAATGCGATAGACGAGGCTTTCGAGACCGGTATCGTCCCGTCTCATCCTGCCCTCCCGGACGCCGCCGATCTTTTCGATGGCGCGCTGCGAGCGCCAATTCTCCGGGCCGATGACGAACAGCGCGCTGTCGACGAAGCGGAAGGCGTGGTCCAGCATCAGCGCCTTCATCTCTCCATTATAGCGTCCGCCCCAGTGCGAGCGGGCGAGAAAGGTCCAGCCGATCTCGACCTCGCTGCGCTCCGCGTCATGGCCGTGGAAGCGCGACGAGCCGACCATCCGGCCGTCGCGGCGGTCGATCGCCGCCAGCGCGCCGCCCGAGGCGATCGCGTCGCCGAAGAAACCGCGGAACACCTCCTCTTTGTAGCGGTGGCGGGCCGGGTGCAGCGCCCAGATCAGCGGGTCGCAGGCCACCGCATAAAGCGAGTCGAAATCGTCCGGGCGCAGCGGACGCAGGCTCAAATGCTCTCCCTCGAGCACGGGCTGCAGTTCGAACGTCATCCTGGTCCTTAGCCGCGCCGAGGCCGCTTCTGACAAGGTGAAATCGTCGTGCGGCCGATTGTCGCCGCCACGCCGCCTTTGCTATCGCTCGCCGGCCAGATCAGGAGGAACCGCAATGCCGCGCTACATGGTCGAACGCACCTTTCCCGACGGCCTCCACATCCCCGCCGACAAACAGGGCGCCGAAGCGCTGCGGGGCGTGGTCGAACGCAATGCCGGCGAAGGCGTCACCTGGGTCCATTCCTACGTCACGCCCGACAAGACCCGCACCTTCTGCGTCTATGACGCGCCCTCGCCGGACGCGATCCGCAAGACGGCGGAGCTGAACGGGGTGCCGGTCGACGCGATCCACGAAGTCCAGGTGCTCGACCCCTATTTCTACCATTAGGCGGCGGCGGCCTCGGTCTCGGCCGCGACCTTGTAGAGCAGGAACACGCAGCCGCGAGCGATCGGCCGCGCCTCGACCAGCTCGAGCGCGACCCGGAGGCCGGCCGGCGCGAACATCGGCACGCCGCCGCCGAGCAGGATCGGGTGGACATTAAGGCCGACCTCGTCGACGGCGCCGCCCGCGATCAGGGAAATGGCGAGCTCGCCGCCGCCCAGCACGATCATGTCGCCGCCCGGCTCGGCCTTCAGCGCCCGGACGAAGCCGGAGGCGTCCTCGCTCACCAGCTCCGCCCCTTCCGGCGCCTCGCGCATCGTCGTCGAGAAGATATAGGTCTTCATCTTCGACGCGCCGCCGCCGCCGCCGCCGCTCCGGGCGGCGAACTCATAGGTCTTGCGGCCCATCAGGATGGTGTCGACGCCCTTCCAGCTTTCGCCGCTGATCTTCTTGGCGTCGTCGCTCCACAGCAGCCAGTCGAGCGCCTCGTCGGGGCCGGCAATGTAGCCGTCGAGGCTGACCGCGGCGCCGTAGGTCACCTTGCGCATGGCATCGCTCCTTCAGGCTCGGCCAGGATAGCCGATCGGCGCCCACCGGGGCAGTGCCCTGGGACCACAGCTTCTTGACTTTCGCGTCCCGATCGGCTTTGCGCATCGCACGAGGCGGGGCTGCGGCTCCGCCCTTTATTTTGGGATTTGGGCGGTCTCCCGTTGCGACCGCCTGGCCGGAAGTACCTCGAACGGCTTCCGGACGAACGAAAGGAAGAGAAATGCGCCATCGCGTCGGCGGCCGGAAGCTCGGCCGCACCTCCAGTCACCGCACCGCCATGTTCCGCAACATGGCCGCCGCATTGATCAAGCACGAGCAGATCACGACCACGCTTCCCAAGGCGAAGGAGCTCCGGCCCTATGTCGAGAAGCTGATCACGCTCGCCAAGAAAGGCGGCCTTTCCAATCGCCGCCTGGCGCATTCGCGGCTGCTCGACGATGCCCAGCTCGCCAAGTTGTTCGACGTGCTCGGCCCGCGTTATGCCGGCCGCGAAGGCGGCTATACGCGGGTGATCAAGGCCGGGATCCGCGCGTCCGATGCCGCGCCGATGGGGATCATCGAGCTGGTCGACCGCGACCCGGACGCCAAGGGCCAGGATTCCGGTCCGGTGATGGCGGACGAAGAGGAAATGGCCGAGGCCTGACCGGTGGGACGCCGGAGCGGCTGAGATGACCGAGAGGTTCGCGCGGCATCGCCAGCCCTGGCGGAGCGACGAGATCCAGAAGCTGCATCTGCTCGCCGCCAAGGGCCTGTCGCTGAAGGCGCTGGCCAAGGCGCTGACCCGCAGCGAGGAATCGATCCGCGACCGGGCCAAGCTCGACGGGCTGAAGATCACGAAATTGCGCTAGGCCCTCCGCGGCGGCGTCCCGCCGCATCGTCCGGAACCCAACATGGATCAATCGGTTGGCCACGTGCGGGGCAATTAGGAGACATGTCATGACCGACGCCAGCAGCGACACGCTGATTCGTCCGGCCAGCATCGCCGGCGCGCTGTCCGGCAGCGACGCGATCGCCAACCTCGCGGTGAGGGACCTGGCGCTCGCGCGCGACTTTTACGAGGACACTCTGGGCTTCGAGCCGGTGGCGCAGGAGGGCGACGAGGTCGTCACCTATCGCAGCGGCAACAGCCGCTTCAACGTCTACCGGTCGGAATATGCCGGCACCAACCGGGCGACGGCGATGTCCTGGGTGGTCGGCGACCGGATCGAGGACGTCGCCGCGGCGCTGCGCGCCAAAGGGATCAGCTTCGAGCATTACGACCTGCCCGGCCTCGCCCGCCAAGGCGACCTTTATGTCGGCTACGGAATGAAGGTGGCCTGGTTCAAGGACCCGGACGGCAACATCCTCAACATCGTCACCGGTTAGGTCGTATCGACGTTCAGCCGTGAAATCCCCTCTCCCTTGGGGAGAGGGGCCGCTTTCACACCACGCCGAACGCCAGCATCGCATCGGCGACCTTCTTGAAGCCGGCGATGTTGGCGCCTTTGACATAGTCGACATAGCCGCCGCCGCGGTCGCCATATTCGAGGCAGCGCTCGTGGATGCCGTTCATGATGTCCTTGAGCAGCTGCTGCAGCTCCCCTTCCTTCCAGCTCATCCGGGCGCTGTTCTGGCTCATCTCGAGACCCGAGACGGCGACGCCGCCGGCATTGGACGCCTTGCCGGGCGCGTAGAGCAATTTCGCTTCCCGGAAGATATGCACTCCGGCCAGGTCGGTCGGCATGTTGGCGCCCTCCGAAATGGCGATGCAGCCGTTCTTGACCAGAGTGCGGGCGTCCTCGCCGAGCAGCTCGTTCTGGGTCGCGCAGGGCAAGGCGACGTCGCACTCGACGCCCCAGGGACGCTCGCCGGCGTGGAAGGTCGCCGACTTATATTCGTCGGCATATTCGGAGATGCGGCCGCGCCGCTTGGTCTTGTGGGCCTTGACCCAGTCGATCTTCTCCTGGGTGATGCCGTCGGGGTCGTGGACGAAGCCCTCGCTGTCCGAGAGGGTCAGCACCTTGCCGCCGAGCTGCACGATCTTCTCGGCGGCATGGGTGGCGACGTTGCCCGAGCCGGAGATGACGGCGCGCTTGCCGTGGAGGTTGTCGCCGCGGGTCTTCAGCATGTTCTCGAGGAAATAGACGGCGCCATAGCCGGTGGCCTCGGTGCGGATCAGCGACCCGCCATATTCGAGCCCCTTGCCGGTCAGCACCCCTTCCCAGCTGTTGGTGATGCGCTTGTACTGGCCGAACATATAGCCGATCTCGCGCGCGCCGACGCCGATGTCGCCGGCGGGGACGTCGATATTGGCGCCGATATGGCGGTAGAGCTCGGTCATGAAGCTCTGGCAGAAGCGCATGATCTCGTTGACGCTCTTGCCCTTGGGATTGAAGTTGGCGCCGCCCTTGCCGCCGCCCATCGGCAGCCCGGTCAAAGCGTTCTTGAAGGTCTGCTCGAAGGCGAGGAACTTGAGAATGCTCTCGTTGACGCTCGGGTGGAAGCGGATGCCGCCTTTATAGGGGCCGATCGCATTGTTGTTCTGGACGCGATAGCCGCGCTGGACGCGGATCGCGCCCTGATCGTCCTCCCAGCAGACCCGGAACGAGACGACGCGATCGGGCTCGGCGATGCGGCGCAGGATCTGGGCCTCGTGATATTCGGGCTTCCCTTCCATGAACTGGAAGATGTCCTCGGAAACTTCCTGGACGGCCTGGATGAACTCGGTCTGGCCGGGGTTGCGACGCTTCACGCCCTCCATGAAGCCTTCGAAATCGACATGCTCCGACTCGCGCGGAATCCCGCCACCCCTGTTCATCGCATCATCTCCTTCGGATGCCCCGGCCTCGAGCGGCCGGAGTTGCTGTGGTGGCGAGCATAGCAGCTTTTGCGGGATTGATAGCCCCGAGGGGAAGGCGCCGAGATCGAGAATCCGGCTGCAATCGCCGGGGCCGGATGGCATTGTGGCCGCGTGGCTCGATTGCTGATCCTTCTTCTCGCCCTGGTGGCGCTGCCGGCCGCGGCGGGCATCAGGGCGACCTATGCGGTCGAGGAGGACGAACCGGCGCTGGTCGAGATCGGCGACAATGGCGACGTCAGCGCCGACATGGGGTGGGGAGATCGCCTGATCGTCCGGGCCGGCCAGGCGTTCATCGTCGATCAACGGCTGACCGGTCCGCTGGTGATGAGAGTCGAGGATGTGGCCGCGATCGTCGCCGAGCGAGAAGCGGCCCATGCGGACGACCGCCGGCCGCCGCCCATCGCCGGGCTCGGGCCGGTGCGGCAAGGCCAGGAGGAAGTGAACGGCCGCTCGGGCCAGGCCTGGTACTCGCGCAATGCCGAGGGCGCAGCCTCCGATCATCTTGTCGCGGTGATCAGCGACGATCCCGCTCTGGCGGGCCTGGCCCCGGCCATGCGCCACCTGTTCGACGCCCAGGACCTGCTGATCCAGCTCACGTCAAACTGGCCGCCGGAAATGGCGGCCGGCGAGATCGCGCTGCGGCGGGTTCTCGAGGATGGCGCCCCGCTCATATTCGGCCGCTGGAGCCTGCGCGCCGTCGAACAGGCGGCGATCGATCCGTCGCGCTTCGCGTTGCCGGGCGAACCCGAGACCCGCGAGGCGATGCGCGCCCGGCTCGCGGCGGAGGAAGCGCGCCCCCGGCGCTCTGATCACCGCATGATCTCGCGCGCTGTCTTCGCCGGCGGCAGGCTTTGGCTGCTGACCGACACCGGCCATCTTTCGAGCCTGGCCGAGGGCGAGCGGACGACCATGCCCCATGATCCGGGCGAGGAGGTGCTCGACCTTTGCGAACGCGGCGATGCGCCGGTGCTGTTGACCGGCCGCCCCGACGCCGAGGCCTGGACGGTCCGCCGCCTCGAAGACGGCCGGTGGCGGACGGTGCGCAGCGTGGCGGCAGCCGGCGATTACCTGGTCGCGATGGCCTGCGGCGACGGCCGGCACGTCCTGCTCACCAACCGGAGAGTGATCGATCTGGAGCGGCCCGCCGCCGAGGCGCTGGCGCTGACGGACGAACTGCCGCCCGGGCGGGTCAATTCGGCCGTCCATATCAGGCCGGAGGCGGTGTTGGTCGGCGTCAACCACGGAGAATGGGGCGGCGGCCTCAGGCGCATCGACCGCCGCAGCGGACGGGTCGAGACGATCGAGCGCAACGCCACCGGAGACCTGTGCGACGGTCCGCTGAACACCGACTGCGATCCCGTCCATAGCGTCGTCACCCTGCCGTGGCGGCCAGAATGCGCGGCCGCCGCGGTCGGGCTGATCCACATGAGGGCGCGCGGGCGGATTGTGAGCATATGCCCGGACGGAATCGCACAGATCTTCGCCGCCGCCGACGGCATCGATCCCGAGGATGCCGAACAAGTCGCGGAAGCGGCCGAAGGCGGCTCTGGTTCCGTCGCCTTTTTCGGCCTGGCGGTCGGCGGCGATGCGCTGATCGCGGCCGGCCATGACGGTCTCTACCGGATCGATGCGGACGGGGCCGCCGTTCACGAGCCGTGGCCGCGCTTCATTCGGGTCGACGGCATCCTGGTCAGCTTCGCGCTGCCCGATCTGGTGCTGGTGATGACGGAGATCAATCGCCGCGCCTCGGGCGCCGGCGCCGCGCCGCTTCTGGTCGTGCGCTAGCGGATCAGCGACCGTCGAGGATAAAGTCGATCGCGGCGCCGACCTCGTCGATCGGCGCCATGCCGTCGACGTGGCGGACCAGCCCGCGCGCTTCGTAAATGGGAAGGATCGGCGCGGTCTTGGCGCGATATTCTGCCATCCGGGTGCGCACCGTCTGCTCATTGTCGTCGGCGCGGCGCCTGAACTCGTGCTCGCCGCAAATGTCGCAGGTACCGGGCGCGACCGGCAGCTTGTAGCGGTCGTGATAGCCCTCGCCGCAGGCGGCGCAGGTGAAGCGGCCGGTGATGCGATCGACCAGCGCCTCCTCCTCGACGTCGAGCTCGATCACGAAGTCGAGCCGCCGGCCGCGCTCTTCGAGCAGCAGGTCGAGCGCCTCGGCCTGGGCGTGGGTGCGCGGATAGCCGTCGAATATGGCGCCACCCATCGCCTCGGCGCAGTCGAGCCGCTCGCCGATCAGCGCCGAGACGATGGCGTCGGAAACGAGCTCGCCCGCTTCCATCACCGCTTTGGCCCTGAGGCCGATCGGCGTGCCCGCCTTGACCGCGGCCCGAAGCATGTCGCCGGTCGACAACTGGACCATGTCGCGCTCCTCGACCAGCCGGCTGGCCTGGGTGCCCTTGCCGGCGCCCGGAGGGCCGAGGAGGATGATGTTCATCGTCATGACCGTCCTTCGATACGCGTCTTCGACTTCGCTCAGCCGCTACTCAGGATGAGCGGAACAAGGGAACAAGGCATGCCGATCATGCTGAGTGGGCATTGAGCTTGCCGAAATGCCGCATCGAAGCAAGCACGTCAGCCGCGGCGCAGGCCGCCCTTCAGCTTCGCCTTCCTGATCAGGTCGCCATATTGGTGGGCGATGAGGTGGCTCTGGATCTGGCTCACCGTATCCATCGTCACGTTGACGACGATCAGCAGCGAAGTGCCGCCGAGATAGAAAGGAATGCCGGCCCGGGCGATCAGGAATTCGGGGATCAGGCAGATCAAGGTAAGATAGGCGGCGCCGACCACCGTCACCCGGGTCAGCACATAATCGAGATATTCCTCGGTGCGCTTGCCGGGACGGATGCCCGGGATGAAGCCGCCATATTTCTTGAGGTTCTCCGCCGTCTCCTCCGGGTTGAACACCACGGCGGTGTAGAAGAAGCAGAAGAAGACGATGCCGGCGCCGTAGAGGAACATGTAGAGCGGCGACCCGTGCTGCAGCGCGGTGGTGACGCTGATCACGAAATCGCCCCAGGCGCTCTCGCCGGCCACACGCTGGCCGCTGAACTGGACGATCGTCAGCGGCATCAGCAGCAGCGAGGAGGCGAAGATCGGCGGGATCACGCCCGACGTGTTGACCTTCAAGGGCAGATGGGAGCGCTCCTGCTGGATGCGGCCGCGCTCGGTCTGGCGCTTGGGATATTGGATCAGCACCCGGCGCTGGGCGCGCTCCATGAAGCAGATGAATATGACCAGGCCGAGGGCGAGGGCGACGATGACCAGGATCACGAACGCATCGAGGCTGCCGGTGCGGCCGCCCTCGAACAGCTGGGCGAGCGAGGTCGGCAGCTGGGCGACGATTCCGGCCATGATGATCAGCGAGATGCCGTTGCCGATGCCCCGGCTGGTGATCTGCTCGCCGAGCCACATCAGCAGCATGGTGCCGCCGACCAGGCTGATCACGACGGTGATCCGGAACATCATGCCGGGATCCATCACCGCCGAGCCGCCCGATGCGCCGCCGGCGCTCTCGAGGCCGACGGCCATGAAATAACCCTGGATCGCGCACAGGAAGACGGTGCCGTAACGCGTATATTGGTTGATCTTCTTGCGGCCCGCCTCGCCTTCTTTCTTCAGCTGGGCGAGCGTCGGCGACATCGTCGTCGCCAGCTGCATCACGATCGAGGCGGTGATGTAGGGCATGACGCCCAGCGCGATCAGGCTCATCCGCTCGAGGCCGCCGCCCGAGAACATGTTGAAGAAATCGAGCACGCCGCCGCGGGTCTGCTCGAACAAGGCGGCGAGCCGCGTCGGATCGATGCCGGGCAGCGGCACGAACGAGAGCAGGCGGAAGATGATCAGCGCGCCGAGGGTGAACCAGAGCCTCTTCTTGAGATCGGTGGCCTTGGCGAAGTTCGCCAGGCTGAGATTGGAGGCCATCTGGTCGGCGGTGGTTGCCATGTTCGAATTTTCCCTACACCCGGGGGCTCATATAGGCCGCTATATCGTCATTGCGAGGAGCGGAGCGACGAAGCAATCCAGTCCTCGACGCTGAAACTGGCTTGCTTCCCCCGGACCGGGTCCGGGGTCGCAATGACGGATGTCAGGCGTCCGCCTTGGCCGCCGCCTCTTCCTTGGCCTTGGCCTTCGCGCTGCCCTTCTTGGCGGCGGCCTTATCGGCGGCGGGGACGATTTCGATCAGCTCGACCGAGCCGCCGGCGCCCTCGATCGCCTGGCGCGCGCCGGCCGAGATGCCGGCGACCTTCAGCTGGAGCTTCGCCTTCAATTCGCCCTTGCCGAGAATGCGGACGCCGTCCTTGCCGCCGCGGGCGAGGCCCGCCGCCCTGAGCGCGTCATGGTCGAGCGTGCCCTTGGCGTCGAGCCGGCCGGCGTCGATCGCCTTCTGGATCGCGCCGACATTCACCTCGGCATAATCCTTGGCGAACAGATTGTTGAAGCCGCGCTTGGGCAGGCGCATGTGGAGCGGCATCTGGCCGCCCTCGAAGCCCCAGATCGAGACGCCGGAGCGGCTCTTCTGACCCTTCTGGCCGCGGCCGGCGGTCTTGCCGAGCCCCGAGCCGATGCCGCGGCCGACCCGCACCCGGCCCTTGCGGGCGCCTTTATTGTCGCGGAGATCGTTCAGTTTCATGTCTTGCACTCGCTTTCGCTTCTGTCGCGCTTTCCCGCCGTCCCGGCGTTCGCGGGCGTCAGCCCTCGATCGTCACCATATGCTGCACCTTGCGGATCATGCCGCGCACCTCGGGGGTGTCGTCGAGCTCGACCGTGCGGTGCATCTTGTTGAGGCCCAGCCCGATCAGCGTCCTGCGCTGGTCAGGCGTGCGGCGGATCGGCGATCCGGTCTGGGTGATCTTCACTTTGGCCATCGCGCTCACTCCGTCACCGCCTCGGCCTCGGCTTTGGCCTCGGACGGGGCGAGCCCGTCGCGGCGGGCCATCAGGTCGGCGATCTTGCGGCCGCGGCGCTGAGAAACCGCCTTCGGGCTGGTCTGCTCGCCGAGCGCCTCGAAGGTCGCGCGCACCATGTTGTAGGGATTGGACGTGCCGACCGACTTGGTGACGACGTCGGCGACGCCGAGGCTTTCGAACACCGCGCGCATCGGGCCGCCGGCAATGATCCCGGTCCCCTGCGGCGCCGAGCGGACATAGACGCGGCCCGCTCCGAAATGGCCCATGCCGTCATGGTGGAGGGTGCGGCCGTCGCGCAGCGGCACCCGCACCATCGCCTTCTTGGCGGCAGCGGTCGCCTTGGAGATCGCCTCGGGCACCTCGCGCGCCTTGCCGTGACCGAAGCCGGCGCGGCCCTTGCCGTCACCGACGACGACCAGCGCGGCAAAGCCGAAGCGCTTGCCGCCCTTCACCGTCTTGGAGACGCGGTTGATGTGGACGAGCTTCTCGATCAGCTCCTCGCCGCCATCCTCGTCGCGGCCCGGACCGCCGCGGCGGTCGTCGCGCCGGCCGCGGCCGCCGCGGTCGCCGCCGCCGCGCCCGCGTCCGCCGCGGGGCCCGCGGGGTCCGCGTCCAGCGGGACGCCCTTCGACCGGCGCGGCCTCGGCCGCCGCTTCGGTCGGCGCCGGCGCCTGATCGGCCGGCTCGGGCGTCGGGTTGTTCTCGTCAGCCATTTTCTAGAACTCCAATCCGCTCTCGCGCGCGGCATCGGCGAGAGCCTTGACGCGGCCATGGAACAGGAAGCCGCCGCGGTCGAACACGACCTTGGTGACGCCGGCCGCCTTGGCGCGCTCGGCGATGCGGCGGCCCACCTCCTGGGCGGAAGCGACGGTCGCGCCGGTCGTGGCCCGTCCCTCTTTCTCGAGGGTCGAGGCGGCGGCGACGGTGCGGCCCTCGGCGTCGTTGATCACCTGGGCATAGATGTGCCGGCCGGAGCGATGCACCGACAGGCGCGGGCGGTCGCCGCCGCGGCGGCGGATCGCCGTGCGGACGCGCTGGGCCCGCTTCACGAAGGGATTGAATTTCGCCATGGCCTATTTCTTCTTGCCTTCTTTGCGGAAGATATATTCGCCGCGATATTTGATGCCCTTGCCCTTATAGGGTTCGGGCTTGCGCCAGCGGCGGATCTCGGCGGCGACCTGGCCGACCTGCTGGCGGTCGATCCCGCTGATCTCGACCGTCACCGGATCCGGCGTCCTGATCTCGATGCCGTCCGGGACGGGCACGTTGATGTCGTGGCTGTAGCCCAGCTGCAGGCGCAGGTTCCGGCCCTGGGCGGCGGCGCGATAGCCGACGCCGGTGATCTCGAGCGTCTTGGTAAAGCCCTCGGTGACACCGGTGACCAGATTCTGCACCAAAGTGCGATGCATGCCCCAGAAGGAGCGGGCGCGCTTGGTGTCGTTGGCGGGGCGCACGACGATACGGCCGTCCTCGATGCCGTAGCTGATATCCTCCAGCATCGGCATGGTCAGCGTGCCCTTCGGGCCCTTCACCGACAGCACGGAATCGTCGATCGAAGCCGAGACGCTGTCCGGCAGCGCCACCGGCACCTTACCGATGCGGGACATCAGAACACCTCCGCGAGCACTTCGCCGCCGACATTCTGCGACCGCGCCTCGGCGTCGGACAGAACGCCCTTGGGCGTCGAAACGATGGTGATGCCAAGGCCGTTGCGCACGCGCGGCAGCTCCTGCGCGCCCGAATAGACCCGGCGGCCGGGCCGCGAGATGCGCGACAGATGCTGGATCGCCGGCTGGCCCTCGAAATATTTCAATTCGATGCGCAGGCCGCGATGGACGCCGAGCGCCTCCTCGCGATAGCCGCGGATATAGCCCTCGCGCTGAAGCACGTCGAGCACGCGGGCGCGCAGCTTCGAGGCGGGCGACAGGACGCTGTCCTTTCTCGCCTGCTGGCCGTTGCGGATGCGGGTGAGCATGTCACCCAAAGGATCGGTCATCGGCATGTCAATACCTTACCAGCTCGACTTGGTGAGGCCCGGGATCAGGCCTTTATTGCCCAGCTCGCGCAGCATGACGCGCGACAGGCGGAACTTGCGGTAATAAGCGCGCGCGCGCCCGGTCAGCTCGCACCGGTTGCGGACCCGGGTCGGATTGCCGTTGCGCGGGATCTCGGCCATCTTCAGCCGCGCGATCAGCCGCTCGGTTTCGTCGCGGGACTCGTCGTTCGCGATCGCCTTCAGCTTCGCATATTGGCCGGCATATCTCTTGGCCAGCTTCTTGCGACGCTCGTTCTTGTTGATCGAACTCAGTTTCGCCATGACTTAAGTTCTCTTCCTTTCACGCGCAGGCCGCCGTCAGGCCGCCTGCTTTTGCTCCTCGGCCGGGAACGGGAAGCTGAAGAGGCGCAGCAGCTCGCGCGCCTCGTCGTCCGTCCTCGCGGTGGTGGTGACGATGATGTCCATCCCGCGCACCTTCTCGATGCGGTCGTAATTGATCTCCGGGAAGACGATCTGCTCCTTCAGGCCCATGGCATAATTGCCGCGGCCGTCGAAGGAGCGCGGATTGAGACCGCGAAAGTCGCGCACGCGCGGCAGCGCGATCGTGACCAGCCGGTCCAGGAACTCGTACATGCGGTCGCGGCGCAAGGTCACCTTGACGCCGATCGGCATGCCCTCGCGCAGCTTGAACTGGGCGATCGACCGTTTCGCCTTGGTGATCACCGGCTTCTGGCCCGCGATCAGCTCCATTTCGGCGGCGGCGGTCTCGACCCTCTTCTTGTCCTGGGTCGCCTCGCCGACGCCCATGTTGAGGACGATCTTTTCGAGGCGCGGCACTTCGAGACGGTTCTTGTAGCCGAACCGCTCGATCATCGCCGGAACGATGCGCTCGTCATAATCGCGCTTGAGGCGCGGCGTATATTTGGCTTCAGCCATCGATCAGCTCCCCGGACCGCACCGCGACCCGTACTTTCCTGCCCTCGCGCTCCTCGAAACGGACCCGGGTCGGCTTGCCCGTCTTCGGATCCTGCAGCGCCACCTTGGAGACGTGCAAAGGCGCCTCCTTGCGTTCGATGCCGCCCTGCGGGCGGGCCTGGCTGGGCTTGGTGTGGCGAGCGTGCACATTGACGCCGGCGACCACCACCTTGCCCGCCTTGGGCATCGACTTCACGACCTCGCCGCGGCGTCCCTTGTCCTTGCCGGACAGGACCACGACCTTGTCGCCCTTCTTGATCTTCGCGGCCATCACAGCACCTCCGGCGCGAGGCTGATGATCTTCATGTGCTTCTTCGCGCGCAGCTCGCGGACGACCGGCCCGAAGATGCGGGTGCCGATCGGCTCCTGGTTGTTGTTGACCAGCACCGCCGCGTTCGAATCGAAACGGATCGTCGAGCCGTCGGGACGGTGGATGTCCTTCGCGGTCCGGACGATCACCGCCTTGTGGACGTCGCCCTTCTTGACGCGGCCGCGCGGCGCCGCCTCCTTGACGGAGACGACGATGATGTCGCCGACGCCGGCGAAGCGGCGCTTCGAGCCGCCCAGCACCTTGATGCACTGGACGCGCTTGGCGCCGCTATTGTCGGCGACGTCGAGGTTGGACTGCATCTGGATCATCGATCCATTCCTTCTTCAAATCCCTGACCCGGCCTGGGCCGGACCAACTTTCAAATCGTCATTCCAGCGAAAGCCGGAATCTCGTTTCTTCCTTCCCAGCCGCCCCAAAGGCGCTGAGACCCCGGCTTCCGCCGGGATGACGGTTACGCTTCCGCCGGCTCGGCCTCGGCGCCGGCCTTTTCCGCCTTCGCCTTGCGGCCCTTCGCCTTCGCTTCGGCCTTCTCCCCGGCCTGGGCATCGGCGGCGGCGGCGTCGGCGCGGCTCAGAACCCGCCACGTCTTCAGTCGGGAGATCGGCCGCGTCTCCTCGATGCGGACGATCTCGCCTTCCTTGAACTCATTGCCCTCGTCATGGGCGTGATACTTCTTCGACCGCCTGATGATCTTGCCGTAGAGCGGGTGCTTCACCCGCCGTTCGACCCGCACCACCACGGTCTTGTCGGTCTTGTCGGACACCACGGTGCCGGTCAGGACGCGCTTGGGCATCTCGTTCTACTCCTTGGCCCCGTTGGCCGAAACTTCGGCGCGGGCGCGCTCGCTCTGAAGCGTGCGGATGCGGGCGATGGTGCGGCGCACCTCACGGATCCGCGACGGCTTCTCGATCTGGTTGGTGGCGGCCTGGAAGCGCAGGTTGAACTGCTCGCGCTTCAGCTCCGCCAGCTGGTCGACCAGCTGGTCGTCGGTCTGGGTCCTGAGATCGTCGGTCCGGGCCATGCTCATGCGTCCTCAAGCAAAGATTCGCCGAGGCGGGCGACCACCTTGGTCTTGATCGGCAGCTTCTCCGCCGCCCGCTCGAACGCGGTCTTGGCGAGCGGGCCGGGAATGCCGTCCAGCTCGAACAGGATGCGGCCCGGCTTGACCCGGCACACCCAATATTCGGGCGAGCCCTTGCCCGAGCCCATCCGCACCTCGGCCGGCTTGGAAGAAACCGGCACGTCCGGGAAGATGCGGATCCAAAGCCGCCCCTGGCGCTTGATATGGCGGGTGATCGCGCGCCGCGCCGCCTCGATCTGGCGCGCGGTGATCCGCTCCGGCTCCATCGCCTTCAGGCCATAGGCGCCGAAATTGAGGCTGGTGCCGCCCTTGGCGTCGCCATGGATACGGCCCTTGTGCGCCTTGCGGAACTTGGTGCGTTTGGGTTGCAGCATTGTTTTCTATCCCAATGAGCGTCTAGCGGGCCGGACGGACGCCGGAGGTCTGCGCTTCCATCATCAGCCGGTCCTGCGACAGCGGATCGTGGCCGAGGATCTCGCCCTTGAAGATCCACACCTTGACGCCGCAGACGCCGTAAGCGGTGTGCGCTGTGGCTTCGGCATAATCGACGTTGGCGCGCAGCGTGTGGAGCGGCACCCGGCCCTCGCGATACCATTCGGTGCGGGCGATCTCGGCGCCGCCGAGACGGCCGGCGCAGGTGATGCGGATCCCTTCGGCGCCGAGCCGCAGCGCCGACTGGACGGCGCGCTTCATCGCCCGGCGGAACGCCACCCGGCGCTCGAGCTGGTCGGCGACGCCCTGGGCGACGAGCTTGGCGTCGATCTCGGGCTTGCGGATCTCGACGATGTTCAGCGACACGTCGCTCGACGTCATCTGGCCGAGCTGCTTGCGCAGCTTCTCGATGTCGGCGCCCTTCTTGCCGATGATCACGCCGGGGCGCGCCGCATAGATGGAGACGCGGCACAGCTTGGCGGGCCGTTCGATCACCACCTTCGAGATCGCCGCCTGCGGCAGCGCCTCCATGATGAACTTGCGGATCTTCAGATCCTCGAGCAGCAGCCGGCCATAATCGTCGCCTTCGGCGAACCAGCGGCTGTCCCAGGTGCGGTTGATCTGCAGCCTGAGGCCGATCGGTGAGGACTTCTGACCCATCTCTAAGCTTCCTGCTGCTCGCGGACGACGATGCGCACGCGGCTGAACGGTTTGACGATGCGGGCGGAGCGGCCGCGGGCGCGCGGGTTCCAGCGCTTCATCGACAGGCTCTTGCCGACGCTGGCCTCGGCGACGACGAGGCTGTCGACGTCGAGATTGTGATTGTTCTCGGCATTGGCGATGGCCGAGGCGAGCACCTTGCGGACGTCGCGCGCCATCGCCTTGGGCGAGAAAGTGAGGATGCTCAGCGCCTCCTCGGCCTTCTTGCCGCGGATCAGGCCGGCGACCAGGTTCAATTTCTGGGCCGAGCCGCGAATCTGGGTGCCGACGGCCAGCGCCTCATTCTCGGCGACGCGGCGGGGAGCCTTTTCCTTGCCCATGATCTACCTCTTGCCCTTCCGGTCGGCGGCATGGCCGGGGAAGAAGCGGGTCGGCGCGAACTCGCCGAGCTTCATGCCGACCATGTCCTCGTTGACGGACACCGGCACGAACTTGCGGCCGTTATAGACGTTGAAGGTCAGCCCCACGAACTGCGGCAGGATGGTGGAGCGGCGCGACCAGGTCTTGATCGGAGCGCGGCCACCGGCTTCCTGCGCCGCCTCTGCCTTCTTCAGCAGCGACAGCTCGACGAACGGACCTTTCCAGACGGAGCGGGCCATCTTTTACCTCTTCTTCTTCGCGTGACGCGAACGGATGATCATCTTGTCGGTCGCCTTGTTCTTGCGGGTGCGGGCGCCCTTGGTCGGCTTGCCCCACGGCGTGACCGGGTGGCGGCCGCCCGAGGTGCGACCCTCGCCGCCGCCATGCGGGTGGTCGACCGGGTTCTTGGCGACGCCGCGGGTCAGCGGGCGTTTGCCCATCCAGCGGGTGCGGCCGGCCTTGGCGAAATTCTGGTTCTGGTTATCGGGATTGGAGACGGCGCCGACCGTGCCCATGCAGTCCGAGCGGATGTAGCGCTGCTCGCCCGAGTTCAGCCGGACGATCACCATGCCCCGGTCGCGGCCGACGACCTGGACATAGGTACCGGCGCTGCGGGCGATCTGACCGCCCTTGCCGGGCTTCATCTCGACATTGTGGACGATCGTGCCGACCGGCATCTGGCCCAGCTCCATCGCATTGCCCGGCTTGACGTCGACCTTGCGGCCGGCGATCACGCTGTCGCCCGGGGCGAGCCGCTGCGGCGCGAGGATGTAGGCGAGCTCGCCATCCTCATATTTGACGAGCGCGATGAAAGCGGTGCGGTTGGGATCATATTCCAGCCGCTCGACCGTCGCCGGCATGTCCCACTTGCGACGCTTGAAGTCGATATAGCGGTAGCGCTGCTTGTGCCCGCCGGCGATGCCGCGCGAAGTCACATGGCCCTTGTTGTTGCGTCCGCCGGTCTTGCGCTTGCCTTCGGTCAGCGCCTTGACCGGCTTGCCCTTCCACAGCGCCGACTTGTCGACCAGGATCAGGCCGCGCTGCGACGAGGTGGTCGGATTGTACTGCTTGAGTGCCATCGCTCTCGCCTCAGATACCGGTGGTGATGTCGATCGACTGGCCTTCGGCCAGCGTTACGACCGCTTTCTTGACGTCCGAGCGCGTATAGGGACGGCCCTTCCAGCGCTTGGTCTTGCCCTTGGTGGTGATCGTGTTGACGCCGGTGACGTCGACGCCGAACAGGGCCTCGACCGCGGCCTTGATCTGCGGCTTGGTGGCGCCGCCGGCGACCTTGAACACCACCGCATTATGCTCGGAAAGCAAGGTCGACTTTTCGGTGATGTGCGGGCTCAGGATGACGTCGTAATGGCCGATGTCGACCGCCGCCTCGCGCTTCTTCGCTGCCTTAGCCATTGAACCGGGCCTCCAGCTTCTCGACCGCGGCGCGGGTCAGCACCAGGGTTTCGTGATTGAGGATGTCGTAGACATTGGCCCCGACCGCCGGCAGCAGATCGACCTCGCCGAGATTGGCCGAGGCGCGGGCGAAGCCGACGTTGAGCGCGTCGCCATCGATCACCAGAGCGGTCCGGCCGAGGCCGAGCTTGCCCAGCTGCTCCTGCAATTGCGCCGTCTTCGCCTCCTTGAGGTCGAGGCTGTCGAGCACGATCAGATTGCCGGCCCGGGCCTTGGCGGACAGCGCCATCTTGAGGCCGAGCGCGCGCACTTTCTTGTTCAGCGACGGGTTGAAATCGCGCACGCGCGGCCCGTGCGCCTTGCCGCCGCCGACGAAGATCGGGGCGCGGCGGTTGCCGTGGCGGGCGGTGCCGCCGCCCTTCTGCCGGCCGAACTTCTTGCCGGTGCGGGCGACGTCGCTGCGCTCGCGCGCGGCGCGGGCGGTGCCGCGGCGCTTCTCCAGCTGCCAGGTGACGACGCGGTGAAGGATGTCGGCGCGCGGCTCGACGCCGAACACCTCGTCGTCGAGCTCGATGTCCGAGCCCTTGCCCTTGCCGTCGAGGGTCTGAACCTTGACCTTCATGATTAGTCTTCCTTGCTCTCGTCGGCGGCCGGCCGGTCCGTCTTCGCCTCGTCGGCGGCCGGCGCGGTCTCCGCGCCCTCGGCGTCGATCGCGGCGCCGGCTTCCTGCTCGGCGGCGATGGCGGCGACTTCGTCGGCGCCCGGCAGCGGCGGAATCTCGTGCACCGCGGCCTCCTCGACCATGCCGGCCGGGGCCTCCTCATGCGCGATGGCGGCGGCGAGCTCCCGCAATCCGGCCGGATAAGGAACGTTGTCGGGGCGGGCGGTCTTGACGGCGTCCTTGATCAGCAGCCAGCTTCCCTTGTGGCCGGGAACGGAGCCGCGGACGAAGATCAGGCCGCGCTCGACGTCGGTGCGGACGACTTCGAGATTCTGCTGGGTGCGGTTGCGCGCGCCCATATGACCGGCCATCTTCTTGTTCTTGAACACGCGGCCCGGATCCTGGCGATTGCCGGTCGAGCCGTGCGAGCGGTGCGAGACCGAGACGCCATGGGTGGCGCGCAGGCCCTTGAAGCCCCAGCGCTTCATCGCCCCGGCAAAGCCCTTGCCCTGGGTCACGCCCTGGACGTCGACCAGCTGGCCGGCGACGAAATGGTCGGCGGAAAGCTCGGCGCCGACGTCGAGCAAAGCGTCCTCGGCGACCGCGAACTCGACCAGCTTCGCCTTCGGCTCGACTTCGGCCTTGCCGAAATGGCCGCGCTGCGGCTTGGAAAGGTTCTTCGCCTTGGCCGAGCCGGCGCCGAGCTGGACGGCGGTGTAGCCGTCGCGCTCCGACTCGCGGCGGGCGATGACCTGGACGTTGTCGAGCGCCAGCACGGTGACCGGCACGTGCCGGCCATCCTCCTGGAACAGGCGGGTCATCCCGACTTTCTTCGCGATCACGCCGGTGCGCATGACCAAACTCCTCACGACAGAGGCCCCTCGGCACCATTGCCGGGGGCGTGTTCAGCCCAAGCTCGATACGTGCCCCGCTGGGCTATTCCCCGCCGTGGCGGGGAGCGGGGGACGCAGCCACGGAAAATCTCCGTGCGGTATCCCTTATTCTCGTCACCCCGGCGAACGCCGGGGCCTCGGGTCGGAGAAGGCTCGATCCTTCTCCCTGAGATCCCGGCTTGCGCCGGGATGACGGCAAATTGGCTCAGGCCAATTTGATCTCAACGTCGACGCCGGCGGCGAGGTCGAGCTTCATCAGCGCGTCGACCGTCTGCGGCGTCGGCTGCACGATGTCGAGCAGCCTCTTATAGGTCCTCACCTCGAACTGCTCGCGCGACTTCTTGTCGATGTGCGGCGAGCGGTTGACGGTGAACTTCTCGATCCGCGTCGGCAGCGGAATGGGGCCGCGAATGAGCGCGCCGGTACGCCGGGCGGTGTCGGCGATGTCGCCGGTCGCCTGGTCGAGCACCCGATGATCGAACGCCTTCAGGCGAATGCGGATATTCTGCGTTTCCATTCCAACTACCGATGCGAAAGAGCCCTCCTTCGCCGGAGCGAAGGCTCAAAACCAACAAGGCGTCTCCGGAGCAGGGCCCCGGATCGGCCAAATCACTCTACAAAAAACCGAAGCCGCCCGAATCCAGGACCCGGGCGGCTGCAGCCATATATTACTTCGTGATCTCCGCGACAACCCCCGCGCCGACGGTCCGGCCGCCTTCGCGGATCGCGAAACGCAGGCCCTGGTCCATGGCGATCGGGGCGATCAGCCTGACGCCGAGATTCACATTGTCGCCGGGCATCACCATCTCGGTGCCTTCCGGCAGCACCACCTCTCCCGTCACGTCGGTCGTGCGGAAGTAGAATTGCGGCCGGTAGTTGGCGAAGAACGGCGTGTGCCGGCCGCCCTCCTCCTTCGAGAGGACATAGACCTCGGCCTGGAAGTCGGTGTGCGGCGTGATCGAGCCGGGCTTGGCGAGGACCTGTCCGCGCTCGACGCCGTCCCGCGGCACGCCGCGCAGCAGCGCGCCGATATTGTCGCCCGCCTGCCCCTGGTCGAGCAGCTTGCGGAACATCTCGACGCCGGTGACCACCGTCTTGCTGGTGTCGGTGATGCCGACGATCTCGACTTCCTCGCCGACCTTGATGATGCCGGTCTCGACGCGGCCGGTGACGACGGTGCCGCGGCCCGAGATCGAGAAGACGTCCTCGATCGGCATCAGGAACGGCTTGTCGAGCGGCCGCTCCGGCTGCGGGATATGCTCGTCGACCGCCTTCATCAGCTCGAGCACGCTGTTCTCGCCGATCTCCGGATTCTTGTCCTCGAGCGCGGCCAGCGCCGAGCCCTTGACGATCGGAATGTCGTCGCCCGGGAAGCCGTAGGAGGTCAGAAGCTCGCGAATCTCGAGCTCGACCAGCTCGATCAGCTCCTCGTCGTCGACCTGGTCGACCTTGTTCATATAGACCACCATCGCCGGCACGCCGACCTGGCGGGCGAGCAGGATGTGCTCCTTGGTCTGCGGCATCGGGCCGTCGGCGGCCGACACGACCAGGATCGCGCCGTCCATCTGGGCGGCGCCGGTGATCATGTTCTTCACATAGTCGGCGTGGCCGGGGCAATCGACGTGCGCGTAATGGCGCGCATCGGTCTCATATTCGACGTGAGCGGTCGAAATGGTGATGCCGCGCTCGCGCTCCTCGGGCGCCTTGTCGATATTGGCATAATCGACATAGGTGGCGCCGCCGGTCTTCGCCAGCACCTTGGTGATCGCTGCGGTCAGCGACGTCTTGCCATGGTCGACGTGACCGATGGTGCCGATGTTGCAGTGCGGCTTCGTCCGCTCAAACTTAGCTTTCGCCATTTTCCCTAACCTCGTCTTTAATGTTCAATTTCAGTCTTTTAAGGCCGATCAGGCGAGCTTCGCCTTGACCTCTTCAGCCACGTTCGCCGGCACCTCGTCATAATGCGAGAATTGCATCGTATATTGGGCGCGGCCCTGGCTGAAGGACCGAAGCTCATTAACGTAGCCGAACATATTGGCAAGCGGCACCATCGCCTCGACCACCTGGGCATTGCCGCGGCTGTCCGTCCCCTGGATCTGGCCGCGGCGGCTGTTCAGGTCGCCGATGACGTCGCCGAGATAGTCCTCGGGGGTCACGACCTCAACCTTCATGATCGGCTCCAAGAGCTTGATGCCGGCTTTCTGGGCGGCCTCGCGCATCGCGCCGCGGCCGGTGATCTCGAACGCCAGCGCCGAGGAGTCGACGTCGTGATACTTGCCGTCGATCAGCCGGATCGTGAAGTCGATGATCGGGAAGCCGATCAGCGAGCCGGTCTCGGCGGTCTCGCGCATGCCCTTCTCGACCGACGGTATATATTCGCGCGGGATGTTGCCGCCCTTGATCTGGTCGAGGAACTCGATGCCGCTGCCGCGCTCGCCCGGCTCCAGCGCCACCTTGACCTCGCCGAACTGGCCGGAGCCGCCCGACTGCTTCTTGTGGGTGTAGACGAGCTCGACCGGCCGGGCGAGCGACTCCCGATAGGCGACCTGCGGCGCGCCGACATTGGCGTCGACCTTGAACTCGCGCTTCATCCGGTCGACCAGGATCTCGAGGTGCAGTTCGCCCATGCCCTTGATGATCGTCTGGCCGCTCTCCTGATCGGAGGAGACGCGGAACGACGGGTCCTCGGCGGCGAGGCGCGACAGGGCGATGCCCATCTTCTCCTGGTCGGCCTTGGTCTTGGGCTCGACCGCGACCTCGATCACCGGATCGGGGAACTCCATCCGCTCGAGGATGATCGGCGCATTGGGCGCGCACAAAGTGTCGCCGGTGGTGGTGTCCTTGAGGCCGACCAGAGCGACGATGTCGCCGGCAAAGGCGTGCTTGATGTCCTCGCGGTCGTTGGCGTGCATCAGCAGCATGCGGCCGACCTTCTCCTTCTTGTCCTTGACCGAGTTCATCACCACCGACGCGCTTTCGAGCTTGCCCGAATAGATGCGGGCGAAGGTGAGCGTGCCGACGAACGGGTCGGTCATGATCTTGAAGGCCAAAGCGGCGAACGGCGCATCGTCGTCGGCGGGACGCGTGTCCTCGGTGACGCCGTCCATCCTGACGCCCTTGATCGCCGGAACGTCGAGCGGGCTCGGCAGATAGTCGATCACCGCGTCCAGCATCGGCTGAACGCCCTTGTTCTTGAACGCCGAGCCGGTCAGCACCGGCACGAACGAGAAATTGAGCGTGCCCTTGCGGATCAGCTTCTTCAGCGTCGCGACGTCGGGCTCGGTGCCTTCGAGATAGGCCTCCATCGCCGAATCGTCCTGCTCGACCGCCATCTCGATCAGATGCATGCGGGCTTCCTCGGCCGCGTCCTTCATGTCGGCCGGGATCTCGCGGATCTCGAACTTGGCGCCGAGGCTCTCCTCGAGCCAGACGATGGCATGGTTCTCGACCAGGTCGACGACGCCGACGAAGCCGCTCTCGAGGCCGATCGGCAGCTGCATCACCATCGGCCGGGCGCCGAGGCGATCCTTGATCATGCCGACGCACATGTCGAAATTGGCGCCCATCCGGTCGAGCTTGTTGATGAAGCACATCCGCGGCACATTATATTTGTCGGCCTGCCGCCACACCGTCTCCGATTGCGGCTCGACGCCGGCGACGCCGTCGAACACCGCGACCGCGCCGTCGAGCACGCGCAAGGACCGCTCGACCTCGATCGTGAAGTCGACGTGGCCGGGCGTGTCGATGATGTTGATCCGGTGCTCGTTCCAGAAACAGGTGGTCGCCGCGGACGTGATCGTGATGCCGCGCTCCTGCTCCTGCTCCATCCAGTCCATCGTGGCGGTGCCCTCATGGACCTCGCCGATCTTGTAGGACTTGCCGGTATAATAAAGGATGCGCTCGGTCGTCGTCGTCTTGCCGGCATCGATATGCGCCATGATGCCGATGTTGCGATAGCGGTCGAGCGGATGGCTGCGGGCCATTTCTTGTCTCCAGGGCCGGGGTTCGGCCCGGCGTGCTAATTGTTACCAGCGGTAATGCGAGAAGGCGCGGTTGGCTTCCGCCATCCGGTGCGTGTCCTCCCGCTTCTTGACCGCATTGCCGCGATTGCTCGACGCGTCGAGCAATTCGCCCGACAGCCGGCCCGACATCGTCTTTTCCGAACGGGCGCGCGCGGCCGCGATGAGCCAGCGGATCGCCAGCGCCTGGGCACGTTCCGGACGGACCTCGACCGGCACCTGGTAGGTGGCGCCGCCGACCCGGCGGGAGCGGACCTCGATGCCCGGCTTCACATTGTTGAGCGCGTCGTGGAACACGCCGAGCGGATCCTTCTTGGCGCGGCTCTCGATGCTCTCGAAGGCGCCGTAGACGATGCCTTCGGCGACGGACTTCTTGCCGTCGAGCATGACGCTGTTCATGAACTTGGTCAGCACGACGTCCCCGAACTTCGGATCGGGCAGGATTTCGCGCTTCTCTGGGCGGCGGCGACGGGACATTGACTCTTTTCCTTTCTCTTCAGCCGGGTCCGGAACCTGTCCGGGGCTTACTCGCGCGGGTTATTTGGGACGCTTGGCGCCGTATTTCGAGCGGGACTGGCGCCGATCCTTGACGCCCTGGGTGTCGAGCACGCCCCTGAGGACGTGGTAGCGGACGCCGGGGAGGTCGCGGACGCGGCCGCCGCGGATCAGGACCACCGAGTGCTCCTGGAGATTGTGGCCTTCGCCGGGAATATAGCTGATCACCTCGCGCTGGTTGGTGAGGCGGACCTTGGCGACCTTGCGAAGCGCCGAATTGGGCTTCTTGGGGGTGGTGGTGTAGACGCGCGTGCAGACGCCCCTTTTCTGGGGGTTCTGCTCCATCGCCGGAACCTTGGATTTCGCCTTTTGCGGCTCGCGACCCTTGCGGATCAGCTGATTGATCGTCGGCATGAAGCCCTTCACTTCCTCAAGTCACTCTGCTGCCGTGCAAAATGCACAAAGGACCCGGCGGCCTCTTCGGCCCCCCAGGCCTTTGCGTACGCGCAGCAGTGTTCAAGCTCTAATAGCGCCCGTCACGGGACAGCGTCTGGCCTGTCAGCCACCACCAGCCCCGGGCGCCGCGGCCTATAACCGCGACGCCTATGTGGGTCAACCGGGGGCGATTGTGAAGGGGCGCGGGCCAGAAATCCCTTCTCTCGATGGGGAGGGTCGAGATGGATGAATGGAAGCATGCGCGGGGGAATGTTCACCCCACCTGCCCTCCCCCATCAGGGGGTGGAAGAAAGGGTCCGCTCCATCTCTCGGTTATTGCTGCCGTGGACAGGTGGTGGTCATCGTCGCCTTCACCAAGAGGCCGGTAGGCGAGCTGCCATTATTGACGACTATCGTGAGCACGTGCGCGCCGGGAGTCGAAAAGGACGCCGGCAGGATGTGCGCAGGGATGTTGGTGGCATTGAACCCGGAAGACGACAAAGTCGTGCCGGAAATCGTCGCGCCGTCGTCGGAAGCGAATTGCACGGTGATGACCGGCTGGACGATCACGCAGTCCGGCACCCAATATTGCAGCGTGTAGGTGTAATTCCCGGGCGCGGCGAAGGCGTAGGTGCCGGGCGGAACAATCCACTGGGCGCCAGGCAAGTTCGCATGCCAGATCGAAGCTCCGTTCCCACCGGCGCCGATTGCCAGCTCGGACGTGTTCGAGTGGGGCCGGGTTACCCTCCACGGTGCGATCCCCGTACTGATATCCACCGACCTGCTGCTCCCGTCCGCGCACTGGCAGCATATTGCATTGGTCATGCATGGGCAGGGTTGCGCCTGCGCGAAGCTCGGAGACGCGGGCGCCATCAGGGTCAGAAGCGAGGCGATTGCGAAGAATTTGTGAGACAGCTTAGCCATGATTCATTCTCCCGGCTTGTTGCCTCCCCCAGACTGCCCCTGCCGGGTCACGACGACAGGCTCGGTGCGAAAAGACACCAAGCTGAATATTTCGGTGTTTTAACGAGCTGCAACTAGCCAGAGTCTTGCGCCTAGCCTGTCAATTCAACGCATTCCCCGCTTTCATGCGGTCTTCTACGGCCTGCTGTCCGTGGATAGCATCGGTCCGTCGGACGTCACCTGAAATGCCTGAGCCTGGGAAGTGCGGCGTTCCGGGTCAGCCGCGCCCCTGCGCCAACCCGATTCGAGCGAGGGAGCTGCAAGATCGGAACAGAACCTCCCAGGTCGAGGCCGCCCCGGCGCCGGACCCCGTCTGCCGAGGCGTGCCCCATCTTCCGTCGAAGGGCCGGACCCGGCGTTCGGGCGGATCCTATCCCCGGCGCGCGCGCAGCTGCTCGCGCATCTCCCGGAACGGATAGGTGTCACCCCAGGACTCCACCTCCGGGTCCGAGGCGCCGTTGCTGCAGACATAGTCGATCATCGCGGCGCCCTGCGATTCCGCTTCGAAATCGCCAACCCAAGGGCGGGTGAGGTGAACGTCATCGAGTTCCGCTTCCTGGTCGTCGTAGCGCACCATCCTGACGATCTTCAGTCGCCGCCGGTCGCAATCGACGTCCAGGTCGATCAAGGTCGCGGCCGTCCCGTCCGGCGCGTCGTCCCGCTCGACGGCATAGGTCGAGACGCGGCGCACCGCCGCGTCCCGCGGTGCGATGCTGTCCAGGTCGACGAAAGTGGCCGAATCCTCGCCGTCGCCCGTGTAGACGAACCGCCAGTCCGTCGCGCCCGCGGGCGTCGCGGCGAGCAGAAGGGCGGCAGCGAAATCGAGGCGGCGCATCGGCCCGCTCTAACGCAGCGGCGGGTGAAGGCCTATCCCGGAACGGGCGCGGCAGGGGACAGTCACTTTTCCGCCGCCTTGTCGAGGCTCGCCCCGTGGAACGAAAGAGCGACCGTCGACCGGCTCAGCTGCGTTGCGCCCTCCCCGCTTCCTGAATGAAACGCCATACCGCCATCGAGAAGGGCGGCTGCTGCTCGCTTCGCCAGTCGTCCATCCGGTCGTATAGCCTGGCGGCACCGGACATCATCCCGGGCGTCGCCACGGCAGTGAACGGCGCGAGCAGCGCGTTCCATTCGGCGAGCAAAGCCTGCGCCTCGGCGCCGGCCGGGTCGAGCGGCAGCGCCGCCTCGATCCGCGCCGACAGCTCCGACCATTGCCGGCTATAAGCCTCCTGGTCGAACCCCTCCGGCATGCCTTGCCCGGCCCAGTGCGCTTTCTCCTCGTCGCTCAAATAGCGGTCGGTGACCTTTTTCCAGCTTTCGGCTTCCATCACTTTGTCTCCCTGTCTGATCAGCGAGCAGAAGGTCGCGACATCGATGGGCTCGCCGCGATCGATGCGGGACTTGACGGCCAGCAAGAGGGTCCGCGCCTCGGCCAGCTCGCGCGCCTGCGCGTCCAGCGCCTCGAGCTGGGCGTCGACCAGCGAGGCCAGCTCGAGCGGCCGCCGGGCGGTCAGGCGCTGGATCTGCGCCAGCGTCAGGCCGGCCCGCTTGAGCGCGACGATCTGGCTGATCCGTTCGAGCTCGCCCGGCCCGTACAGCCGCCGGCCGCTATGCGCCCTGAGCGGCTTCACCAGCCCGCGCGCCTCGTAGAAACGCAGCGCCCGCGAGGTCAGGCCGGTGCGCCGGACCACCTGCCGTATATCGAGAATCTCGACCATGCGGACCATTGTAGCGCTTGACGCTACGTCAATTTCAAGTGGGAAATGGGACAGTCACTTTTCCGCGTCGCCGCGGGCCGCTCTACGCCGCTCAGCGGAAGACTACCCCCTTCAAGTCCCCGTCAGGCGATGCGCCGCCAGGCGGTCGTAATAAGGCCGGCAGCGGTCGGCGAGGCGACGCGCCTCGTCGGGCAGGTCCTCCGGCGGGGGTTTCAGTGCACCGAAGCCGGTGCTCGCCTCGACCGACTGGTACCAATGCGGCGCCCACGGACCGTCGGTCGGACGGCGGCCGGGCGGCCAGCTGAGCATCGCCGGATCGAATGCGATACCGAGCCTTTCGCACAAGGCGGTGAGCACCGCGCCCGGAACGGCGAGAATGTCGGAGGCGTCGACCACCGGCGGGGCGCGGCCGAGCCGGTCGGCCTCGCGCGCGAAGAAATCGGCCTGCCGCTCGAGGCCGAAATCCTCGAACCGGGCCGCTTCGCGCTTCCTCAGATAGGAGGCGATCATCCGCGCCGGCTCGCGGATCAGGAAAGCGTGGGTGAAGCCGGCGAAATCGTCGGGACCGACCGGACCGACCATGTGGTGCCACATATGCTTCTGGTACCAGATCGCCGAACCGTCAGGGACCGGACCGGCGAGGGTGCGGGCGACGCTGTGCCAGTCGCAGTCCATCGCCGCGATCACTTCCCCGCGCATCGGATGATCGGCGCCGCTCGTCTCGAGGAAAGCGCCGTAATAAGGCTCGTCGCTGACGAAAGTGTCGGCGCGGTTGCCGAAGCTGCGCATCAGCGCCGTCGACAGGTTGCGCGGCCCCGACCACATTGCGAGGCGCAGGCAGGGGACAGTCACTTTTCCCTGTGCCGCATCAAGGCCGACACCGCCGTGCGGAAAAGTGACTGTCCCCTCACGGCCGTTTCGCCTGGGCGACGTCGGCTTCGACCAGCGCCTTGTAGAGGCCCTGCAGCCGCTCGACCATCGGCCCGCGGCCGTCGCTGATCGGCCGGCCGTCTATCTCGCGCACCGGCACCAGGCCGGCGAAGGTGCCGGTGACGAACGCCTCCTGCGCGCCGTAGACGTCGGTCAGCGAGAAGTTCTTCTCGAACAGCGGAATGCCCGCCTCGCGGCACAGCGCGATCACGTTCGCCCGGGTGATGCCGCCGAGACAATAGTCGCCGGTCGAGGTCCACACCTCGCCGCGGCGGACGATGAAGAAATGGGTCGAGTTGCAGGTGGCGACGAAGCCGTGCGGATCGAGCATCAGTGCCTCGTCGGCGCCGGCCTGGGCGGCCTGGATGCAGGCGGTGATGCAGTTCAGCTTCGAATGGGAGTTGAGCTTGGGATCCTGCACGTCGGGAAAGCCGCGGCGGACATGGACGGTGAACAGCCTTATCCCCTTTTCGACCGTCGCCGGCAGCGGCTGCTTATGTTCGGCGATGATGACGATCGTCGCCGGCGAGACGACGACGCGCGGGTCCTGATAGGGCGTCGAGCGCAGCCCGCGGGTCACCATCAGCCTTATGTGGACGCCGTCCAGCATCGAGTTGGCGTCGAGCGTCTCGTAGAGGCGCCGGGTCAGCGTCTCGCGGGACAGGCCGATGTCCAGCGCGATCGCTTTGGCCCCTTCGAACAGGCGGTCGAGATGGAGGCCCAGGAAGGCGATACGCCCGCGATGGAGGCGCAGCCCTTCCCACACCCCGTCGCCGAGCACGAAGCCGGAATCGAACACCGACACCATCGCCTCGCCGCGCGGCTTCAGCTCGCCGTTGACGTTGATCAGGATCGAAGCGTTGCGCCGATCGCCCGCGCTGTCGTGCATGCTCTGCGCCATGGCGGCGCGGACTAGCACAGCGAAGAGTTGCTCGTAACCGTCCCCGTCTTACTCGGTGGTCCCGCCGTCCCAATGGTCGCGGTCGTGTTCGCGCTCGGCGTCCTCCTTGTCCTTGTGGACGACGCCATCGCGATGCTCGGGCGGGCCGTAGAGCGTGTAGAGGCGCAAGGGCCGGCTGCCGGTGTTGATCACGTTGTGGCGGGCGCCGGCCGGCACGATCACGGCGAAATCGTCCTCGACCCTGTTGTCGGCGCCGTCGATCCGGATCACGCCCTCGCCCTGCTCGATGCGGAAAAACTGATCGCGGTCGTCATGCACCTCCTCGCCTATGTCGCAGCCCGGCGGCAGCGTCATCAGCACCAGCTGCAGATTCTTCCCGGTATAGAGGACGCGGCGGAAATCCTCGTTGGCAACCGTCGCCCTCTCGATATTGTCGGCATAGCCCTTCATCCGGCGCTCCATCGCAGAATTGTGTCGGGGCGTGAACCGCGCGCAAGGCTCGGCGTTCCCGCGAGCCCGGCAAGATCGACCGCGGCCGGGGCTAGTCGCGCGGCACGGCCCGGGCGACGGAATTGGGCAACTGGTCGCGCGAGACGGTGATCGCGCCCCGGACTTCGGCCCGGTCGATCTCGCGCCTGAGGCGCGGCGACGGCTCGACCGCCCGGGCGGCGCGCCAGTCGGGGTCGGTGAGCGACCGGTAGGCCTGCGCTTCGTACAGATTGTGATCCTGCCCGGTCTCGGCCCCGTCATTCACGACGGCGACGGTCACCGTATAAGGATCCCACGCGCAATATCCGGCCCGCCTGACGGTCACTGAGCGGGTGGCGTCGTCGGTGACGCTCGCAAAAGCGAGGCCGTTCGCGCAGTGCCAGCGGATGACGGGGACGGCCTGCGCTGCGGCAGGCACGACGAGCAGCATGGTTCCCAGGGCAAATCGGACGAGAGCCTGTTTCATCGCGAAACTCCCTCTGGATGAGAGGGCACTTTACTAAAAGAATGAGCGACTCGTCCACCATTCGACATCGTCAAAACCGCTCCCCGGTTCGACGAAACACCTTTTTCAGCGGCGGTCGCTGACGATCTCGCCGCCCTTCACGACGACGTCGACATGCTCGAGCTGGCGGACGTCGGCGAGCGGATCGCCGTCGACGGCGATCAAATCGCCATAGCGGCCGACCGCGATCGCGCCGACGTCATTCTCGCGCCCGAGCGCCTGCGCGGCGTTGCGGGTCGCCGACTGGATCGCCTCGATCGGCGTCATCCCATATTCGACCATGTAGCGGAACTGATGGCCGGCGAGGCCGTGCGGCATCACCCCGGCGTCGGTGCCGAACGCCATCCTGGCCCCGGCGCGATGGGCGGCGCGGAAATTGTCGCGCTGGATCTGCGCGATCTCGCGGTCCTTGCGAAGATTGTCCTCGAGGATGCCGTTCCGCGCCCCTTCCGCCTGGGTATATTCGGTGTTGTAGATATCCATCACCAGCCAGGTGCCGCGCTCGCGCGCCAGCCTGATCCCTTCGGCGTCGATCAGGCTGGCATGCTCGATCGTGTCGATGCCGGCGCGGATCGCGGCGCGGATGCCGGCCGCGCCATGGGCGTGGGCGGCGACCCTCAAGCCCCATTGGTGCGCCTCCTCGGCGATGGCGCGCAGCTCCTCCTCGGACAGCTGCTGCTGTCCGGGCTCGGTGTTGCGCGAGAAGACGCCGCCGGTGGCGCACACCTTGATCACCTGGGCGCCGTTGCGGCGCTGCTCGCGGACCCGGTCGCGCAATTCCTGCGGGCCGTCGCCGACGCCGGGCGGAGCGACATGGTAGCGCGGCGGGAGGAAGGTCTCGTCGCAATGGCCGCCGGTCGCCGAAAGGGCGTGGGCGGCAGGCACGATGCGCGGCCCCGGCATCCGGCCCTCGTCGATCGCCTGCATGTAGGCGACGTCGGCATAATTGTCCGCGCCGACGTTGCGCACCGTGGTGAAGCCCGCCTCGAGCATGTCGCGGGCATGGCCGGGGCCCATCACCGTCTGGAACAGGTCGGTGAACTGCAGCAATTCATAGGGGCCGTAGAGCGGGCTCGAATCGAGATGGACGTGCATGTCGATGAGGCCGGGCAGGATCGTCATGCCCGGAAGGTCGATCCGCCGCGCGCCTTCCGGGATGAGCGGCCGCGCGCCGCCGCGCCCGACCACCGCGGCGATACGGCCGTCGGTGATCACCACCACCGGCTCCTCGACCACCCGGCCGGTCAGCACGTCGATCATCCGGTCGGCGGTGACGACGACCGAGTCGGCCTGCGCCGCCGCCGGTGCCGAGGCGAGCGCCAGAGCGAACAATAGCCTGCGCATGATCATCCCCCCATCCGTCATTCCGGCGAAAGCCGGAATCTCATCGGGTTCTTATGCAGCAAGGCAAAGGAGATTCCAGCATTCGCTGGAATGACGGGCCTTGCCTCATTGCGGCCGCGGCGCGGGCACCTCCAGCTCGCGGGCGCGCGCGAGACGGAGGCGGATCGTCTCGGCGACGGCGGCGGCATGGCGGCGCAGCGGCTCGGATTCGCCGCTCGCGGCATAAGCGGTGACCAGGGTCAGCGCCCGCTCGTGGGCGGTGACCTGCTGGCGCAGCCAGACCGGATCGAACACGGCGCCGCCGGTCCGCCGCAGCAGATCCAGATTCGCCTGCTGCTCGCCGCTGAGCGACGGCGCGAAACGGATCGGCGGCCGCGCCGCGGCGGCGGCGCGGGCAAGGCCCGGCGGTCGAGCGCTGATGTTCGGCGAGCAGGGCGGCGGCGAATTCGCGCACGTCGGCGCGCTGCGCCTTCTCCCGGGCGAGGCGGGCCGCCTCGATCCCGAACCGGTCGCCGGCGCCGGCGAGCGCGGCATATTGCCGGCCGGTGGCCGCGGTCTCGGGCGCCGCCGCCGCCGCATTGGCGGCCGGCGCGGCGGCGTCCCCAACACCTTTGCCATTGGCGGCCGACAGGTTCGGCTCATCGCCGCAGCCGGCCAGCGCCGCGGCCAGCGAAGCCGTGAGAAGTCCAGCGCGCATCAAGCCTCTCCGATCGTGGCGCCCGAGCCGCCGACAACGGGCGCCGCACAGGCCTGTTCCGTGCAGACCGGCGCCGGTCACTTATCCCCTCTCCGCGCCTTGCGGCCGCGCAGGCAGGCGCCGTCGATCAATCCCCGCATCAGGCGATCGGCCGGCATGTCGAGGTCCGGATGGCGGGCGCGGAACGCCGCCTCATCTCGCCGACGTTCCGATAGCGGCCGGAGCCGGCCGGGCGCGCCGACTTTACTGCCCGCCAGCCTGTTGATCCTCGTCGTCGCATTCCTTGCGGTGACGGCGCAGCATCGTGTCCAATTCATCGACCAGTTTCTCGGTGGTCGCGATGCTCTCGCGCAATGCGACCTGACTTGCCTCCACTTCGCGCGCCTGCCGATCCCGCCGCCGCGCGCGGCCCGTCGCGGCCTTCGGGGTTGCCGGGCGGGAGTCGCTCGCTTTCGCCGGCGTCGACGATGCGATCGATCCGCCGGCGTCCGACTCCGAGGGGCAATAGAGTATGGCGAATTCCTCGATCGACAGCGGCTCCCCGCCGGGCACCTTGATGACGACATTATCGCAGCCGTTCCGTTCGGCTTCCTGAGCGAGGGCGAGGGCCGAGGCGGCTGTCCTGGATTGCAGCGGACTCTCAAGTCCGCAGCCATCGAATGAAATCACATAGAACATGACGCACTCCGATCCTGACGGACCCTATAGCAACCGGAGGACCGTGGGCCCTCATCAATAATGCAGCGCCCGCCCATAAGCATCGAGCACGCTCTCGTGCATCATCTCGCTCAAGGTCGGGTGCGGGAACACCGTGTGCATCAGCTCGGCCTCGGTGGTCTCGAGCTGGCGGGCGACCGCATAGCCCTGGATGAGCTCGGTGACTTCGGCGCCGACCATATGGGCCCCCAGCAGCTCGCCGCTCGCCTCGTCGAACACCGTCTTCACGAATCCTTCCGCCTCGCCCAGGGCGATCGCCTTGCCGTTGCCGATGAACGGGAATTTGCCGACCTTGACCTTGCGGCCCTTCTTCTTCGCCGCCGCCTCGGTCAGCCCGACGCTGGCGACCTGCGGCCGCGAATAGGTGCAGCCCGGTATGTTCCAGGTCTCGAACGGATGCGGCTTGGTGCCCGCGATCGCCTCGACGCAGACGACGCCCTCATGGCTCGCCTTGTGCGCCAGCCAGGGCGGGCCGGTGACGTCGCCGATCGCATAGACGCCCTCGACATTGGTGCGGCCATAGCCGTCGGTGACGATGTGGCCGCGGTCGGTCTTCACGCCGAGCGCCTCGAGCCCGATCCCCTCGCTGTTGGGGACGATGCCGATTGCGACGATGGCGTGGGAGAAATCCTGCTCGCCCGCCCCCTTGATCGCGGCGCGGACGCCATTGCCGGACGGCTTCAGGCTGTCGACGCCGGAGCCGACATGAAGCTTCATCCCCTGCTTGGTGAGCGCCTTGTGCATGAAGGCCGAGACCTCCTCGTCCTCGACCGGCAGGATCCGGTCGAGCATCTCGACCACCGTCACCTCGGCGCCCATGTCGGAATAGAAGCTGGCGAACTCGATCCCGATCGCGCCCGAACCCACCACCAGCAATTTGGTCGGCATCACCTTGGGCACCATGGCGTGGCGATAGGTCCAGATGCGGTCGCCGTCCGCCTTGGCGAAGGGCAGGTCGCGCGCGCGGGCGCCGGTGGCGACGAGGATGTGCTTCGCCTGCAGCTCGGTGGTCTTGCCTTCCTTGACGACCTTCAGACCGCCCTTGCCGGTCAGCGTGCCCTCGCCCTCGACCACCGCGATCTTGTTCTTCTTCATCAGCCCCTTGACGCCGGCGTTGAGCTGGCCGGCGACCTTGCGGGAGCGGTCGACGATCTTCGCCAGGTCGAAGCCGACCTTCTCGGCCGACAGGCCGTAGGCGGAGGCGTGGGTCAGATAGTGGTTGATCTCCGAGGTGCGCAGCAGCGCCTTGGTCGGGATACAGCCCCAGTTGAGACAGATGCCGCCCAGTTTCTCGCGCTCGACGATCGCGACCTTGAGGCCGAGCTGGCTAGCGCGGATCGCCGCGACATAGCCGCCCGGCCCCGAGCCGAGCACGATCAGGTCGTAGCTGTCAGCCATGCTTCCTCCAATCGCCGGGCGCCGCCGCCGCTGCGGGCCGGCGCCGCCTTATCGCCTCGTTCCCTCCAGTCCAAGCCGGCTATTCGAACCGGGCGGCGACGTCGGCGGGCGGCGGCGGCAGCCAGGCCCACCAAACCAGCGCGGCTGCGGTCGCCGCGGCGAAGACGGGCAGCAGGATCGGGTTCAGCACGCGCAGCGGATCGCCGCCGAATCCGGCGATCAGCAGCAGACAGGCCAGCATCATGAGGTTGAAGGCGAGTAGCGAGCGGATCAGCCAGCGGCGGTCGCGGAGCGGCTCGCCGAGGCCGAGCCAGAAATGCACGATGCCGAATGGGAGCATGCCGACCAGGGTGAAGACGACCAGGCCGACGAGGGTCATGGGGATGTCGCGCCGGGAGAAGCCTTCGCGCAGGATGAACTCGGGAAGGAGCGCCGCCGCCAGGACCGACGCGAACGCGGCGGCGCTGTAGACGAGGCGAGCGAACCGGCGCAGGCCGGTCTCTTCTTCCATGTGCTTCGGCGCCTTGCGGCTGCGGCGGCGCGCAAACCCGGCCACCATGGCCAGCGCGGCCAGCGCGACGGCGAAACCCAGCCACATGCCGACCTCGGCCTCCGGCTGTGACGGGATGGTCCTCACCGGCGGCTCCAGCGCGGCGGCCGGACCGGCAGGCGCCGTTCAGGCCAGCATCGCCAGCGGCGCCTCGATCAGCCGCTTGAACGCCTGCATCAGGCGGGCGCCGTCGGCGCCGTCGATGGCGCGATGGTCGAAGCTGCCGGTTGCGCTCATCACCGTCGCGATCTGCAGACTGTCATTGATCACCCACGGCCGTTTCTGGCCGGCGCCGACCGCCATGATCATGCCCTGCGGCGGGTTGATCACCGCGTCGAAGGCGGTGATCCCGAACATGCCCATGTTCGACAGGCTCGCCGTGCCGCCCTGATATTGGTGGGGCTGCAGCTTGCCCTCCCGGGCGAGGCCGGCCAGCTCGCCCATCTCCTTCGAGATGGCGGACAGCGACTTGGCCTCGGCGCCGACGATGATCGGCGTGATCAGGCCGCCCGGGATCGACACCGCGACCGAAATGTCGGCGCGGCTATATTTGAGCAGCTGGTCGCCGGAGATCGAGACGTTGCATTCCGGCACCTCGACCAAGGCCGCGGCGAGCGCCTTGATCAGCATGTCGTTGACCGACAGCTTGACGCCGCGCGCTTCGAGCCCGCGATTGAGCTCGGCGCGCAGCCCGAGCAGCGCGTCGAGCTCGATATCGACGGTCAGATAGATGTGCGGGATGGTCTGCTTGGCCTCGGTCAGGCGGCGCGCGATCGTCTTGCGCATGTTGGAGAGCTTGACCGCTTCGTGCGGGATTTCGGTCTCGACCGGCGCCGGCGCCGCGGGCGCGACGGCCGGGGCGGGCGCGGGCCTGGCGGGCGCCTCGCCCGCGGCCGCTTCGATATCGGCCTTGACGATGCGGCCGCCCGGGCCCGATCCGCTGAGCTTCGCAAGGTCGACGCCCTGGGCCGAAGCGAGCCGTCGAGCGAGGGGGCTCGCCTTCACCCGCTGGCCGCTGTCGTGCCGCGGCGTCGCCGCGCCTTCGGAATGCTGGACCGGATTGATGCCCTTCGACGTCGTTTGCGCCGGTGGGGCCGCCCCTTCGGGATGCTGAACCGGATTGATGCCTTTCGACTCGCTCCGGACCGGCACCGGATCGGGCCTCGGCGCGGGCGTCTCGGCCGCGGGACGGGCGACCTCGCCGCCATCGCCGGGGGCCGCCGCTTTGGCCGGGGCCGCGCCCTTGCCGACCGTCTTCGCGTCCTCGCCTTCCTCGGCGATCAGCGCGATGACGGTGCCGACCTTGACCTCGTCAGTCCCTTCCGGGACCAGGATGCGGGCGATCGTGCCCTCGTCGACCGCCTCGAACTCCATGGTCGCCTTGTCGGTCTCGATCTCGGCCAATATGTCGCCCGACGAGACCGCGTCGCCCTCCTTGACCAGCCATTTGGCCAGCGTCCCCTCCTCCATCGTCGGAGACAGAGCGGGCATCTTGAGCTCGATCGGCATGGGACGTCCTCCAAGGGCCGTCCGGTCCAAACAGCATCAGGGCCGCCCCGGTCAAGGGGTCCTTCGATACGCCGGTTCCCCCGGATCAGGTCCGGGGTCACCGGCTACTCAGGAGGAGCACAGGGTTGCACGGCGACCGCTTCTGGCGCACCGTCCGGCCTCGGGGGAGGGGGCATGCGGTCCTATCTGGTGGTGATGGACGAGACCGAGGAGGCGCAGGCGGCGCTTGCGCTTCGCGGCGCGGCGGGCGGCGCGCACCGGCGGCGGCGTCGAGATCCTCGCTTTGATCCCGCAGCAGGAATTCGTCCAGTGGAGCGGCGTCCAGGCGGCGATGGAGGAAGAGGCGCGGCTGCGCGCCGAGGCGATGATCGTCCAGGCCTCGAGCGCGATCGCCGAGGAAGCCGGGATCAAGCCGTCGATCACCGTCAGGCAGGGCGATCCGGTCAAGGCGGTCACCGAGCTCCTGAAGGAGCGCGAGGACATTTCCGCTTTGGTGCTGGCCGCGGCGAGCGACGGCGGCCCCGGCCCGCTGGTCAGCCATTTCGCGGGCAGCGTCGCCGGCACCCTGCCCTGTCCGCTGATCATCGTCCCCGGCGCGCTGGACGAGGAAGCGCTGAACCGGCTCAGCTGAATGCTCCTCCCGCGTGCAGCGAGGGGGATCGCCTAGCCGCGTTCTCCGGCCGGCGGGCGCGGCCGCGGACGCGGCCGGGGCGGCGGCGGCCGGTGGTAGCGGCGGCGCGGACGCTCGCGCACCTCGACCACTTCCTCGGTCACCTCCTCATAATAAGTGGCGCCGCCCCAGACCGTGGTCTCGATCACGATCGGATAGGCGACTCCCCAGCCATAATATCCATAGCCGTAGCCGCCGCACGGATTGGGCGCGGGATGGCAGGGACTCGCGCCATAGCCATAACCGCCGCCGCACGGTGCGGGCCCGCCGCAGGGCGGCGCGGCGCCGTAGCCATGGCCGCCGCCGGCATGGGCGTAGCCGCCGCCCTGATCATAGCCGCCATGATCCCGGCCGCGATGGCGCTCGGCCCATTCACGGTCCTCGTCGCCGGGATGATAGTCGCCGCGGCCGTAATAATGGGGGATGCCGTCGGCCATTTCCCAGCGCTCGCCATATTCGTCCCAGTCGAGACCGTAACGCTCGTCCGTCACCCGGCCGTCGCCGTCGATCAGATAGGCGTCGTCATAATAGCGCACCCAGCGGCGGTCGCGGCCCGGATCGGCGAAGCCGTACATCTGCCAGTTCTGGATGTGGAATTGCGGTCCGAACCAGAACGGATGGATGACGAAGCCGCGATGCAGGCGGCGGTGCGGAAAGTTGGGCCCCGGATGCATGCCCCGGCCGCCATGATGCATGGTCATGCCGCCCTGGACCATATGGCCGGGGGGCGGGCCCGGATGGTGGACCTGCGCCAGTGCCGCGGTCGGGAAGGCGGCACCCGCCGCCAGCGTCAACAGGATAAGCTTCCTCATGCCAGGTCCCCTGTACGAGCCTCGCCCCGCCGGGGAACCGCCGGGGCCGCATCGGTCCGCTGTTTACCCCCCGGCCGGCGCCTTTGCCATGCCGGCCAGCATCGGCGCGAGCCGCTGTGCCAATTCGACACAGCCGGCGACGTCCGCCGCGTCGAACCGGCCGGGGGTCGGACTGTCGAGGTCGATCACCGCCAGCAGCGCGCCATTCTCGACCACCGGCACGACCAGCTCCGATCGCGATGCGGCGTCGCAGGCGATGTGGCCGTCAAAGGCGTGGACGTCGGCGACGCATTGCGGCTCGAGGCTGGCCGCCGCGGCGCCGCACACGCCCTGGCCGAACGGGATGCGGATGCAGGCCGGCCGCCCCTGGAACGGCCCGAGCACCAGCTCGCCGCCGACATTGCGGTAGAAGCCCGCCCAGTTGAGGTCGGGCAGCGCCTCCCACAGCAAGGCGGCGACATTGGCCATGTTGGCGATCGGATCGGGCTCGCCGGCGGTCAGCGCTTCGGCCGCCTGAGTGAGCTCGCGCCACAGCTGCGCCTTGTCGGCCGCCTCTGATCTTGAAGTCGTACATTCGCATCTCCTCGTCATCCCGGCGAAAGCCGGGACCTCGGGACAAGAACGCACTGGTAGTCTCCCTGAGGTCCCGGCTTTCGCCGGGATGACGGGATTAGTCCAGCCGAACCTTGCCCCGCTTCTCCTTGACCGTCGAACGCTGCTTCTTCGCCTCGACCCTTTTCGCCTTGGCGGCGCGGCTGGGCTTCGTCTTCACCCGTTTCGCCGGCCTGGCAAAAGCGCGCGCGATCAGCTCCGCCAGCCGCGCCCGCGCCTCGGCGCGGTTCGCCTCCTGGGTGCGGTGCCTGCGGGCGGTGAGGACGATCTCGCCGGCAGCATTCATCCGGCTCCCGGTCACCACCTTGAGCCGCGCGTAGACGTCGGGCGCCAGACCGAGCCTGAAGACGTCGCAGCGCAGCTGGCAGGCGGTGGCGACCTTGTTGACGTTCTGGCCGCCGGGGCCGCTCGCGGCCAGGAAGCGTTCCTCGAGCGCCTCTTCGGGGATCTCAAACTCCGCCATCGTCGTCCCCGGTCATCCGGACCAGGTCGCGATATTCGGCGAAATGGGCCGGCAGCTCGGCCCGTGCCCGGACCGGAGGCTTGTCCTCGCGCGGCACGCCGAGCAAAGCGGCATGGAGCAGCAGCGGCCCGCCGCCGCGGCCATAGATCGGATCGCCGACGATCGGGGCGCCGAGACCGTAGGCCGCGTGCGCGCGCACCTGATGGGTGCGCCCGGTCTCGGGCACGAAGGCGATCAGCGCCCGCGCCGGCCCCGGCACGATCACCTTCCAGCGCGTGCGCGCCGGCCGCCCCTCGGGCGCGGCGACCATCCGCCATCCCTGCTCGCGGCTGGACCGCTTGAGCAGCGGCAGGTCGATCAGGCCGCTGCCGCCATGCGGGAAGCCGCGTTCGACGGCGGCGAGATAGAGCTTCTGGACCCGCCCCTCGGCGAAGGCGCCGGCGAAGCTCTTATGCGCCTTCGGGTTGCGGGCGAGCAGCAGGCAGCCGGACGTGTCGCGGTCGAGTCGATGGACCGGCATCGGCAGGCGCTTGAAGCCGAAGCGCAGCAGGTCGAGATAATCTTCCAGGCTTTCCCGCGTCTTCGGCCCGGGATGCACGGCAAGCCCGGCCGGCTTGTCGACGACGATCGCCTCGCCGTCGATGAAAAGCACCCGATCCTGCCAGTCACTGATCATCGCCAGCCCCTGCCACGACTGTGGCGCCGGCGCAACGATGCCGGATTCCCAAGGATTCCATGCGATTAAGAAGAAATTAACCTTTTGCGTTCACACCTGTAAACGTTAATGAAGTCGGAAGGGGGCCGCCGGTCGGCGCCCGCGACAGGAGGGCATTTCATGCGCGTGCTGCTGATCGAAGACGAGCCGACCACCGCCAAGGCGATCGAGCTGATGCTCACCACCGAGGGGTTCAACGTCTATACCACCGATCTCGGCGAGGAGGGTTTGGACCTCGGCAAGCTCTACGATTACGACATCATCTGCCTCGACCTCAACCTGCCGGACATGCACGGCTATGACGTGCTGAAGAAGCTGCGCACCGCCAAGGTCGGCACGCCGGTGCTGATCCTGTCCGGCGTCAGCGAGCTCGATTCCAAGGTGCGCGCTTTGGGATTCGGCGCCGACGACTATGTCACCAAGCCATTCCATCGCGACGAGCTGGTCGCTCGCATCCACGCCATCGTCCGCCGCTCCAAGGGCCATTCGCAGTCGGTGATCAAGACCGGCAAGCTGGCGGTCAACCTCGACGCCAAGACGGTCGAGGTCGACGGCGCCCGGGTCCATCTGACCGGCAAGGAATATGCGATGCTCGAGCTCCTGTCGCTGCGCAAGGGCACGACGCTGACCAAGGAGATGTTCCTCAATCATCTCTATGGCGGCATGGACGAGCCCGAGCTGAAGATCATCGACGTCTTCATCTGCAAGTTGCGCAAGAAGCTGTCGCTCGCCTGCGGCGGCGACAATTATATCGAGACCGTCTGGGGCCGCGGCTACGTGCTGCGCGAGCCCGAAGAGGTCGAGACCGCCAAGGTCGCCTGAACTTACACGCGAGCGGGGTGAGGCCGGCGTCCGCGGGAGCGGGCGCCGGCTTCATTCGCGCAGAACTCCGTCAGACCAGGATGGCAAACGGCTTCGCTTGCGCCAGCGGCTCCTTTTCGAGAGGCGGTTTCAGTAGACTGAGACTCTGCGCCGCATTGGCAAATGCCTCATTGTAGGCCTGGAACAGGTCCGCGTTGTGCGCAGCGCGATTGTAGTTGAACGCGAAGAGGCCGCAGAAGTTGATCGCCAGCTGCACCTGCTCGGCAGCATTGGCCGGAGGTGCCCCCAGATTGGCGTTCAAGAAGCTGGTCGCCGCGGAGGCAAGCGTCTGCCACATTCCCGAATCCACCGTGCTGTTGATGTTGTTGAGCAGATAGGTGTGCCGGTAGGTGAACTGGAAATAAGGCAACACGCTCATGTCGAACACGACATTCTGGAAATAGCTCCAGGTATCGCTATCCTCAGTGGGGCGATAATAGGAAAGGTTGATGGTCTTGAATGCATTGTAGAGGATCAACGGGATCGCCGTCAGCAGCCATCTCGGATTGACCGGGAGCTGGTTGGGGCTAAGCACAGACCGCATGATCTGGTTATTCACGTCCTGCGGGATAATGTTGTCGGCAAGCACGCCTGCGGCTGAATCGTTCACCGACTGCCAAAGATCGTTATTGTGGGCAGCGCTGTTATAATCATTTAGAAAGCAGGCAACGAATTCATACTGTATCGCTTCTGCTTCCAAGGAATCGAAGCCGCTGAGCGCGATGTCAGCTGCAAGGAACTTGAACAGTCTCGCTTGGCGATCGGCCCACATTCCCACATCTCCCGATGTCTGCAACTGCGAGCTGATCCATGCCACTCTCTTGAGCTGCTCTGCATTGGGATCGGAATAGTCTATATTGTAGCAGTTGTTGTAGAAATACTGCCAACTGTAACTATCATTGCTCGGCAGGTACCAAGCGATGTTGTTGATGAATCGTTGAACGATGTTCATGTGAGATTCCTTCGGTAAAGCTCCGCCACAAGCCGGGGAACTAAATTCCTGGCTGTCGGCAGACGGTTTCAAGATAAGGCAGCACGACAAGAGTACAGCACCCAAGGAGGGAGCCGCGAATGCCGTGACAGATGCGCCGATGCGGCCGAAGACAAGTGCCTGACCCGCAGAAACGCAGGATGATCGCCAGCAAACCAAATACGGCAAAAATGTTCCTGCCACGGTAGATGGATATTAAGGCAGCTCTAAGCCGTGAGCTCCTCAGTCTCATTTATCCGGGTGGTATGAACACGCCGCCGCAACCCGACTCGTGGAAGTGAGTTTGGCCCCGATTTTAAAACTTAGCAAGTAAATTGCAGCCGAGAGTCTATAATAACCCTAAAGTCATGCTTAGCGCAATTTGCCAGAGACTTTCCGCTTTATTGGGGGGAAATGGCCGAGTGCCAGCGCGCCGGCCATTGCGGACCGCGTCTCTCGGCGGCCGTGCGCGGCGGGCGCGGCGACGGGCAGCCCTTTGGCGATTGGGGACACATAGCTATGCGTCCCCAATTCTAGAAGGCCGCGGTCAGAGCAGGCCACAGCACCGTCAGGATGCCGGCCACGCTGATTGTGAAGACCAAAGTGCGGACCACCGGCACGCCGAGGGCATAAAGCGGCAGGTAGATGAGGCGCGCGCCCAGCCAGACGATCGCGCCGATCGCCGTCCACCGCGTCTCGAGGCTGGCGAGCGTGACGATCAGGATCGCGGCGGCCATCACCGGGAAGGTCTCGAAATAATTGGCCTGCGCCCGCGCCAGCCGGCCGACCAGCGGCTCGGGCGTCGCCACCGCCTCGTCGCGCGCGCCGACATTCCAGCGCGTGCCGTACTGGCGCGTCTTGACCCGCACCGCGGCGAAGACGTGGACCAGAGCGAGCACGCAGCCCCAGGCGAGAACGGTCAGTTCGACGCTCATCGGCACGCCATAGCAGGACCCGCCCGGCGCTTCCATGCGTTCCCCCTCGCGCCGCCGCGAAACGCGTTTGCGGGGCACGCGCTTTGGTGCATGGTCAGGCGATCGGCGGGTCCGCCGCCGGTTCGGACAGCGAGGGGCAATGGCCGCAGGCAAGCCGTTCGACGAACTGTGGGGCGCGAGCCGCGGCCGCAAGCCGCGCCCCGGCTTCGAGCCGCTCGGCCGCTGGCTTGACGAAATCCCCGCCGCCGAGCTGCAGCGCCGGCAGCAGGCGGCGGAGGCGGCGTTCCGCAGCCTCGGCATCACCTTCGCGGTCTACGGCAAGGAGGATGCCGCCGAGCGGATCATCCCGTTCGACATCATCCCCCGCCTGTTCACCGCCGCCGAGTGGGGAAAGCTGACCGCCGGGCTCGAGCAGCGCGTGCACGCGATCAACGCCTTCATCGCGGACGTCTACGGCAAGCGTCAGATCCTCGCCGACGGCGCCATTCCCGCCGACATCGTGCTCGCCAATTCCCAATTCTGCATCGCCTGCGCCGGCGCGCGCCCCCCGCACGGCGTCTACGCCCATATCTGCGGCATCGACCTGGTCCGCACCGGCGCCGATCAGTTCTGGGTGCTGGAAGACAATGCCCGCACACCGTCGGGCGTGTCCTACATGCTGGAGAATCGCGAGGCGATGCTGCGGCTGTGCCCGGAGCTGTTCGGGATACTGCCGGTGCAGCCGGTCGATTCCTATCCGGAGATGCTGCGCGAAACGCTGGTCTCGGTGGCGCCCCGCGGGGGCCGCGATCCCAATATCGTGCTGCTCACCCCCGGCCCCTTCAACAGCGCCTATTACGAGCACAGCTTCCTCGCCGACACGATGGGCATCGAGCTGGTCGAAGGCAGCGACCTCGTGGTCGACGACGACATCGTCTGGATGCGGACGATCGACGGGCCGGTGCGGGTCGACGTCATCTACCGCCGGATCGACGATGCCTTCCTCGATCCCCTGTTCTGCAACCCCGACACGATGCTCGGCGTGCCCGGGCTGCTCGCCGCCTATCTCGCCGGCAACGTCACACTGGTCAACGCGCCGGGCACCGGCATCGCCGACGACAAGGCGATCTGCAGCTATATGCCGGAGATCGTCCGTTACTATACCGACGCCGAGCCGATGCTGCCCAACGTCGAGACCTGGCGGTGCCGCGAGCCCGCGGCGCTGAAGTATGTGCTCGACCATCTCGACCAGCTGGTGGTGAAGCTGGTCGACGGCTCGGGCGGCTACGGCATGCTGGTCGGCCCCGCGGCCACCCGGGCCGAGCTCGAACGATTCCGCGCCGCGCTCAAGGCCGAGCCGCACCGCTACATCGCCCAGCCGACGCTCGCTCTGTCGACCGTGCCGACCTTCACCGACAGCGGACTGGCGCCCCGGCACGTCGACTTCCGGCCGTTCGTGCTGACCGGCGCCAACGGCGTCGCGATCGTTCCCGGCGGGCTCACCCGGGTGGCGCTGCGCGAGGGTTCGCTGGTGGTCAATTCGAGCCAGGGCGGCGGCACCAAGGACAGCTTCGTGCTCGGCGCGGCGCCGGCTCCACCGGCGTCCTAGCCATGCTCGCCCGCACCGCCGCCCAGCTCTACTGGATCGGCCGCTACATGGAGCGGGCCGAATTCACCTGCCGGCTGATCGAGGCGACGATCCGGCTCGATTCGATCGGCCACCACGCCCATCGCGATCAGGCCTGGCGCAGCGCATTGAGCGTCGTCGCCGCCAGGCCCGCCTTCGGCCAGCGCGAGGACGGGTTCAGCGCCGCCGCCGTGCGCCGCTATCTGACGCTGAGCGAGGAGAATGCGAGCTCGGTCCGCTCCTGCCTCGCCGCGGCGCGCGACAATGCCCGCGCCGCCCGCACCGCACTCTCGGTCGAGGTGTGGGAAGCGATCAACCGCGCCTGGCTGATCGTGCGCGGCCGCGCCCGCCTCGGCGGCATCCAGGCGACCCTGAACCTGGTCGAGGAGCTCAAGGCCGAGATACGCGGCTTCGAGGGCGCGCTCGCCCGGATGCTGCGCAGCGAGGGCAACTGGTTCCTGCGGCTGGGCTCGGCGATCGAACGCGGCGACAGCAGCGCGCGGCTGCTCGACGTCAAATATTATCTGCTGCTGCCGCCCGGCCAGCGGGTCGGCGGCGCGCTCGACCGCGACCAGTGGTCGACGCTGCTGCAGATCGTCTCCGCCCGGCGCGCCTACCGCCACATCTATAGCGGGCCGCTCCAGCCCTGGCTGGTCGCCGACCTGCTCATTTTCCGCCGCGAGATGCCGCGCTCGCTCGCCGCTTCGGCCGGAGAGGCCGTCGCCTTGCTGTCGGACCTGGCCGGCCATTCCGGCCGCCAGGGCGAGGCGGACCGGATGGCGCGCAAGCGCCTGAACCGCATCCAGGACCTCGAGATCAGGACCGTCTTCCAGAGCGGCCTGCACGAATGGCTGCAAGGCTATATTCGCGAGAACGCCGCGCTCGACGAGGCGATCGCCCAGCAGTTCCGGTTCGGTTGATGCGGCTCTCGGTCGTCCATAGCACCGTCTATCATTATTCGGAGCCGACGCGCCGGATCGTGCAGCTGTTGCGGGCGACGCCTTCGAGCTTTGCCGGGCAGACCGTGCTCGACTGGCGGATCGACGTCGATTGCGACGCCCGGCTGCGCGAGGGCCGCGACGGCTGCGGCAACGTCATCCACATGCTCTATATCGACAAGCCGGTGCGCGCCCTCTCGGTCACCGTCGCCGGCCGGGTGCTGACCGAAGATCGCGCCGGGATCGTCCAGGGCCTGCCGCACGAGCTGCCGCCGCAGGTATTCACGCGGACCACCGCGCTCACCCAGGCCGGCCCGGCGGTCGCGGACCTCGCAGGCTGGACGGCGGCGGGAGCGGGCGGAACGCTCGACCGGCTCCACCGGCTGGCGGCCCGGCTGCACGAGGCGCTGCGCTTCGACACCGCCGCGACCGCGGTCGACACCAGGGCCGAGGAGGCGCTCGCCGCCGGCCACGGCGTCTGCCAGGACTTCGCCCACATCTTCATTTCCGTCGCGCGGGCGATGGGCCTGCCCGCCCGCTACGTCTCCGGCCAGCTGTTCCGCCGCGACGGCCAGCTCGTCCAGGAGGCGAGCCATGCCTGGGCGGAGGCGTGGATCGAGGACCTCGGCTGGACCGCCTTCGATCCGGTCAACGGCATCTGCACCGACGACGCCTATGTCCGCGTCGCCGGCGGACTCGACTATCGCGACGCGGCGCCGGTCGCCGGCGCACGTTCGGGTGGCGGGGCGGAGGAACTGTCGGTAGAGGTACGGGTCAGCGAGGCGAGGCGCCGGTCGCAGTCGCAGTCGCAGCGTCAGAACTGAGGGGACAGCCGGCCCTTATGACCTATTGCCTTGGCATGCTGCTCGACGCGGGGCTGATCATGATCGCCGACACCCGCACCAATGCCGGCGTCGACGACATCTCGACCTACCGCAAGCTCCATTGCCTGTCCGACGCGCCCGACCGCCGCATCTACGCCGCCTCGGCCGGCAATCTGTCCACCACCCAGACGATCATCAGCCTGCTCCGCGAAGGCCTGCCGAGCGACGAGGAAGGCAAGCTCACCCGCACCATCGCCGAGCCGACCTCGATGTTCCGCGCCGCCCAGCTGGTCGGCGAGGCGGTGCAGCTCGCCAATGCCACGGTCGGCAAGGCGCTCGCCTCGATCAAGATCAGCGGCTCCTCCTCGATCCTGCTCGGCGGCCGGATCGGCAAGGGGCCGCCGTCGCTCTACCTGATCTACTCGGCGGGCAATTTCATCGAGTGCAAGCCCGACGTTCCCTTCTTCCAGATCGGCGAGCATAAATATGGCCGGCCGATCCTCGACCGGACGATCGCGCCCGACACCTCGCTCGCCGAGGCGATGAAGGTCGGCTTCCTGTCGTTCGACGCCTCGATCCGCTCGAACCTGGCGATCGGCCGCCCGCTCGACGTCGTGGTGATGCCGGCCGGCAACGGGCGCAGCCTGATGCGCCGGGTCGAGGTCGACGACCCCTATTTCAACGACCTTTCGGCGCGCTGGGGCGACCTGCTCCATCACGCCACCGCCGCCATTCCCGATCCGCCGTTCATGGCGGAGCTCGACCAGCCGCCGCCCAATGACCGCCGACAGCGACTTTGAACGCCTGCGCCGCTTCGGCCTGGCGCTGCCGGAGACGGTCGAGGACTTCCCCTGGGGGCACACCGCGCTCAAGGTGCGCGGCAAGACCTTCGCCTGGCTCGACAAGAGCGACGGCGCGTTGAGCCTGACGGTCAAGCTGCCGGTCAGCCGCGACTTCGCTTTGGTGTTCGACTTCGCCGAGCCGGCCGGCTACGGGCTGGGCCGGTCGGGGTGGATCAGCTGCCGCTTCGCGCCCGGCGAAGCGGCCGACCTCGAGCTGATCGAGCGCTGGATCGCCGAAAGCTATCGCGCGGTGGCGCCGAAGAAGCTGGCGGCTTTGGTCCCCGCCGAGGGATAGGGACAGTTTGGGGACAGTTACCTAACTGTCCCCAAACTGTCCCCACTCAGCCGTAGATCAGGAAATCGGCGTTGGTGAGCGTGATGCCGGCGGTCACCGTCGCGAAATGGATCGCGGCGGCGGCACCCTTGCCGTCCGCATCGTAGAAGATCCTGCCGGTCGCCGGATTGTAGATGATGCGGTCGCTCGCATCGTGGGCCGCGGCGCCGCTGTGGAACGCGCCGGCCGCGAGAAGGCCGTTGGCGCCGGTGCCGGTGAACACTGTCCGCAGCAGGTGGATGGTGTCGCTGGGCGCGTAATAATCGAGGATCGTGTCGACGTTGGCGCCGCCGAGGGCGGCGTTGAACACGAACCGGTCGGAGCCGCCGCCGCCTTTCAGCTGATCGTTGCCGGCGTCTCCCTGGAGGAAATCGTCGCCGGCGCCGCCGTCGATGATGTCGTTGCCGGCGCCGCCGCCGAGCCGATTGGCGGCGAGATTGCCGGTGACCCGGTTGGCCAGCGCGTTGCCGGTGCCGTCCACCTCGGCGCCGCCGGTCAGCAGCAGATTCTCGAGGTTCGCGCCCAGCACATAGTCGATCGCGCTGCGCACCCGGTCGAGGCCGCCGGCGGCATTCGTCTCGATCACCTTGTCGCCTTCATTGTCGACCACGTAGGTGTCGTCGCCGTCGGCGCCGGTCATCGTGTCGGCGCCGCCGCCGCCGTTGAGCAGATTGGCCGCATCATTGCCGGTCAGGCTGTTGGCCAGCGCGTTGCCGGTCCCATCGGCCACCGCGCTGCCGGTCAGCACCAGATTCTCGAAATTCGCGCCGAGGGTGAAGGTGACCAGGCTGCGGACGGTGTCGGTGCCGCCGCCGGCCGCCTCGATCGCCTGGTCGCCGACATTGTCGACGATATAGGTGTCGTTGCCGCCGCCGCCGGTCAGGATGTCGACGCCGGCGCCGCCGTTGAGAAGATTGGCCGCTTCGTTGCCGGTGATCGCATTGGCGAGGCTGTTGCCGAAGCCGTTGATCGCCGCGATGCCGGTCAGCGCCAGCTTCTCGATATTGCCGCTCAGGCTGAACGTGGCCGAGCTCTGGACGCTGTCGGTGCCGCCGCCCGACGCCTCGACGACCTTGTCGCCGACATTGTCGACGAAATAGAGATCGTTGCCGGCGCCGCCGGTCATCGTGTCGGCGCCGGCGCCGCCGTCGATCAGATTGGCGCCGCCATTGCCGGTCAGCTTGTCGGCGAAGCGCGATCCCTTGAGATTCTCGAACGCCGACAAAGTGTCGGTTCCGGCCCCGCCGGTCGCCTGGGCCGTCGCCAGAGCGAGGCTGACCGTGACGGCGCTGGTCGCGGTCGCATAGCCGACGGTATCGACGCCGTCGCCGCCGAGCAGGCTGTCATTGCCCGCGCCGCCTTCGACCGCGTCGTCGCCGGCGCCGCCGCTCAGCTGGTTGGCCGCGCCGTTGCCGACCAGGATATTGGCCGCGCTGTTGCCGGTGCCGTCGATCGCGGCGCTTCCGGTCAGCGTCAAATTCTCCAGCGTCGAAGCGAGCGCATAGCTCACTTCGCTCTGCACCCGGTCGATGCCGGCGGACGCGCTCTCATTCACCTGATCGCCGGCCTGGTCGACGATATAGGTGTCGTTGCCGGCCCCGCCGGTCATCGTGTCGGCCCCGGCGCCGCCGTTGAGCACATTGGCGGCGCCGTTGCCGATCAGGATGTTGGCGAGGTCGTTGCCGGTGCCGTTGATCGCGGCCTCGCCGGTCAGCGTCAGCTTTTCCAGCTCCTGGCCGCCGAAGGAGAAGGTCACCGAGGACAGGACATGGTCGCTGCCCTGGCCGACCGCCTCGCTGACCCGGTCGCCGGCATGATTGACCCGAAAGGTGTCGTCGCCTTCATTGCCGTCGAGCTGATCGCCGGCGCCGCCGCCGTCGAGAATGTCGTTGCCGGCGCCGCCGATCAGCCAGTCGAATTGCGAGCCTCCGGTGAGCGTATCGACGCCGCTGCCGCCGGTCACCTGCGCCGAGCCGAACAGCGAGCCGGTCATATTGAAGACGTTGGCGCCGTCGGCGAGCCTGAAATTGTTGAGGCCGGGGCCGGCGGCGACCACACCGGCGAGCACGATCGTTCCCGGGTCCGAGACGATGAAATGTCCGTTGAGCGCGGTCAGCGCGTCGAGCTGGGCGGCCGTCACCATCGCCGTCGCGAAAAAAGCGTGCACGCCTTCGAGGCGGGACAGGTCCATCACGGTCAGGTCGACCGTCGCCAGGCTGCCGACGTCGAGCTTGAGGATGTCGCGTCCGGCGCCGCCGTCCCAGACCTCGTTCCAGACGACGTCGTCCACGCTGAACATCATCAGGACGTCGTTGCCGGCGCCGCCGTTGAGGAGGTCCGCGCCGGGACCGCCGACGAGAACGTCGTTGCCGTCGCCGCCGTTCAGCGTGTCCCTGCCGCCCCAGCTCCAGATAGTATCGTCTCCGGGCGAGCCGATGACCGTGTCCGCCCCACCCTGGCCGAACACGTTGGGCGAGGGCAGCAGGAAGCCGGTCATGTCGAACGTGTTGCCGGACGGAGACAGCCAGAAATTGAGCGCCGGCGGGGCGCCATCCGGATAAGCCGAAACCACGCCCGCCATCCGGACGGTGCCGCCGGTGGTGATCCGGAAGTTGCCGCCGACCGCGGTCAGCGCCTCGAGCTGGGCGGCGGTGAGGGAGACCGTGCTGTAGGGGCCGCCGGTCTCGATCCCCTCGATGCCGGTGAGGACGGCTCCGGACAGGTCGAGGTCGAACGCATAATAGCCCCAGCGGATGACGTCGAAGCCATCGCCGCCTTCGATCGTCTCGCCGGCCACATAGTCGGTCGCGGCATCGAAATAGAGGGAATCGTTGCCGGCGCCGCCCTGCACCTTGTCGAGGCCGGCGCCGCCGCGCAGCTGATCGTTGCCCGCCCCGCCCCGGACGATGTCGTTGCCGCCGCCGCCGGAGAGCTGGTCGAAATGGGCGCCGCCGGTGATGGTGTCGGCGCCTTCATCGCCTTCGGCGCCGAAGCCGCCGGTGGCGGCGCTGCCGTTGATGGTGTTGCCGCCGGGGTTGAGCAGCAGCCAGGCGTCGTTGCTTCCGAGCACGGTCGCGGTGCCGGTCGACCCGAGCTGGATCCGGCCCGCAAGCTGGCTGAACGCCGCCAGCTGCCCCGCATTGAGCAGCACCGTCCCGTAGATGTTGTCGATCCGCTCGAGGCCGGCGAGGGTGACCCCGCGAAGGTCGAAGGTGCCGCCGCCGCCGAACTTGAGTGTGTCGGTGCCGGTGCCGCCGTCATAGCTCTCGCCGGCGACGATGTCGGTTTCCTGGTCGATGATGAGCTCGTCGTCGCCGATGCCGCCGGACAGCTTGTCGAGCCCGGCGCCGCCGTTCAGGTGATCCAGGCCGCCGCCGCCGCCGAGCGTATCGGCCCCGGCGTCGCCGGACAGCCAGTCCTCGGCGTCGCCGCCGCTCAGCTGGTCGTTGCCGTCGCCGCCGTACAGGCGGTCGCGCTCGGCGCCGCCGTACAGACGATCGCCGCCGCCTTCGCCATAGAGCTCGTTATTGTTGTGGCTGATGCCGAACACGGTGTCGCTGCCGCTCGCGCCGTTGACCGTCATGCTGATCGACCAGGCATCGTTGCGAAGGTCGAGGGTGTTGCCGGCCGGCGCCAGGTTGAACCTGTCGTGGGTGCCCTGGACGTTGGCGATCGTCACCGAGCCGCCGGTGGTCAGGGTCACCGACTCGACGTCGAGGGAGAAAGTGAAGCCGGCCAGCTGCGCGGCCGTCATCCGGACGTCGTAAAGGCCGGGATAGGCCAGAGCTTCGACGCCGGTGATGGCGATCTTCGACAGATCGGCCCAGCCGTCCTCGATCTCGAGCCAGATGATGTCGCGGCCGGTGCCGCCATTCACCTGCTCGCCGGCGACGATGTCGCTGACGGACCCATAGACGAAATAGTCGTCGCCCGCGCCGCCGGACAGCCGGTCGGCGCCGCCGGCGCCGTGGATATGGTCCTCGCCGCTGGTGCCGTTATAGGTGTCGGCCCCCGCGCCGCCGTAGAATTGAGCCATGATGTACTGATTTCCCCTGGCCGCTCGGCTCAGCTGTAGATGGTGAAGTCGGCGTGGCTGAGCGCCGTGCCGGGAGTGACGGTGGCGAACAGGATCGCGGCGCCGGCGCCGTTGCCGTCGGCGTCGTAGAAGAGCCTGCCGGCCGCTTTATCGTAGACGATGCGGTCGTCGGCGTCGGCGGCGGCGGTGCCGGCATGGAAGGCCGTCGCGGCGAGCGCGCCGGCCGGCCCGGCCGCGGCGAACACGGCGCTGTTGAGACGCAGCACGTCGTCCGCCGCCGAGAAATCGAGGATCCGGTCGACATTGAGGCTGCCGAGCGCGGAGTCGAAATAGAAGCGGTCGTCGCCGGCGCCGCCTTTCAGCGTGTCGCTGCCGGCCCCGCCGACGATCTGGTCGTTGCCGGCGCCGCCGTCGATCACGTCATTGCCGCTGCCGCCGCTGAGGAAATTGGCGCCGCTGTTGCCGGTGATCGTGTTCGCGGCGCTGTTGCCGCGCCCGGCGACACCGGCGGTGCCGGTCAGCACCAGCTTCTCGACATGGGTCGGCAGGGTGAAGCCGGCCGAGCTTTCGACCGTATCGGTGCCGGCGCTGCCGGCCTCGGTCACCCTGTCGCCGGCATTGTCGACGACATAGACGTCATGGCCCTTGCCGCCGGCCATCGTGTCGGCGCCGGCCTTGCCGTCGAGCCGGTTGGCGCCGTCATTGCCGGTGAGCTGGTTGGCGAGCCCGTTGCCGTTGCCGTTGACGCTCGCGGCGCCGGTGAGGATCAGATTCTCGAAATGGTCGGCCAGAGTATAGCCGAAGCCGGCCCGCACCGTGTCGCTGCCCGCCGCCGCCAATTCGGTGAGCAGGTCGGTGGCGTCGATGACATAGGTGTCGTCGCCGAGGCCGCCCCTCAGCTTGTCGGCGCCGGCGCCGCCGTCGAGCGAGTCGTTGCCGCCGGCGCCGCTCAGCGTGTCGACGCCGGCGAGACCGCGCAGCCGGTTCGCCTGGCCGTCGCCGGTCAGCGTATCGCCATAGGCGCCGCCGGTCAGGTTCTCGACGGTGGGAGAGAAGAGATCGAAGCCGGCCGCGCCGCTGTTCTGGTAGGACTCGGAGTTGAGGGTGATCGTGACCGCGCCGGGGGCGTCGGAATAATCGACCGTGTCGATGCCGTCGCCGCCGAAGAAACGGTCGCCGTCCGCGCCGCCGCGCAATATGTCGTCACCCGGCCCGCCGTCGAGCCCGTCTTCGCCGTCGCCGCCTTCGAGCACGTCGTTGCCGCCGTCACCGAACAGCCGGTCATTGCCGTCGCCGCCGCGCACGGTGTCGGCCTGATCGCCGCCGAACATGTCGTCGGTTCCGCCTTGCCCCTCCAGCGTATCGGCGCCGACGCCTCCCTCGATATTGTCGTTGCCGGCGCCGCCCTTGACCGTGTCGTTGCCCGCATCGCCCCTCAGCAGGCCATAGCTGGACAGGCTGGCGTCGAGCATGTCGTCGCCGGCTCCGCCCCACAAATAGTCGTGGCCGCCGCCGCCGGTCAGCTTGTCATTGCCCGCCAGGCCGTAAATCTGGTCGTCGGCGGCGGTCCCGACCATCGTGTCGGCGCCCGCCGTCCCGGCCATCGCCTCGAAGGTGCCGGGAAGGAAGCTGGCGGCCGTCAGCGCGATCGTCCCGTCGAGCCGGGCGACCAGGTCCTCGGCATCGAAGATCAGGTCGCCATTGGCATCGGCGACCAGATAGGTGTTGCCGCCGGTCTGCACGTACCAGATCTGGACGAAGCCGGTTCCCATGTCGGCGCCGGGAAGCGCGCTGCCGAGCGAGAAGCTGGCGGCATTGAGCTTACCGCGGAAGATGAGCGCGGCGGAGTCATGGAATGACCAGTACACGCCCGTGCGCCCGCTATAGACGTCGTGGATGCCCAGCCGGTCGCCGGCGGCGGCGTTGAAGTCGGTGATCCGGTCGCGCTCGCCGAAGCGGGAGGAATCGCCGACGATGAACCAGTCGGCGCCGGCGCCGCCGGTCGCGGTCTGCACACCGTCGGTCGGCAGGAGGAACTGGCCGAGATAGAGGCGGTCGTTGCCGTCGCCGCCGTTGAAGCTGATCGTCCCGTACCGCCCGGTCAGCGTGTCGGCGCCGAGGTCGCCGGACAGGCTGCCGTTGGAGTAGCTCAAGGTGAGATTGTCGTCGCCCGCGCCGCCGGACAAGAGGTTGGTCGGATAGGGGCCGGCGATGTCGCCGCTTGCCTCGACCGTGTCATTGCCGTCATTGCCGTAGAGCCGGTTGCTGCCGCTGCCGTCGAGCACCATGTCGTTGTCGAGGCCGCCGTTGAGGACGTCGTCGCCCTCGACGCCGAACAGGATGTCGTCGCCGGCGCCGCCGTTCAGCGTGTCGTTGCCGGGCCCGCCGTCGAGCTGGTCCTGGCCGCCATAGCCGTTCAGCGTATCATTGCCGTTGCCGCCGTTAATCCAGTTGTCGCCGCTGTCGCCGTTGAAGATCGCCACCGTGCCGTTCCTTGCCTCGTGTCGCGCGCACGGCGCGGGGTTTCAGACTTGTCCGGTTTCAGGTTCGAGACGGCCGCGTCGGGACAGCGGCAGATCGCCGGGGCCGGCCGGTCCCGTCCCGCGAAATTCCGCTGCGCGCGCGATTCCCCCCAAGAGAACACGAACTTAGCGGCAGCAGACTAGACGGGTCCGCGCCAATATCAAGTCCCGCCGACGCGAATCTTCGCCGATCGTCTCGCGCAGGTGCATGTCAGCCGTAGAGGATGAAATCGGCGTGACTGAGCGCCGTACCCGCATCGACGGTCGCGAACAGGACCGCCGCCCCGGCGCCGGTGCCGTCGGCGTCGTAGAAGATCCTGCCGGTCGCGATATCGTAGAGGATGCGGTCGCCGGCGTCGTGCGACGCCGTGCCCTTGTGGAAAGCGGCGGCGGCGAGCGCGCCGTTGGCGCCGGCCCGCATGAAGACCGAGCGATGCAAATAGATGCTGTCGGCGGCGGCCGAGAAATCGAGGATGTCGTCGACATTGCCGGCGCCCAAAGCGGTCGTGAATTCGAACCGGTCGGCGCCCGACCCGCCATGCAGGTCGTCATGGCCGAGGCCGCCGAGGAGGCGGTCGTTGCCGCCTCCGCCACGGATGACGTCGTCGCCGCTGCCGCCATTGAGGAAATTGCGCCCGGCATTGCCGATGATGGTGTTGGCGCCGGCATTGCCGCGCCCGTCATAGCCGTAGCGGCCGGCCAGGATCAGCGTCTCCACGCCGGCGGGGAGGGTGAAGTCGAACGCGGCTTCGACGGTGTCGACGCCCTGGCCGGGCTGCTCGACGATCCGGTCGGCGCGGCTGCTCAGCACATAAAGGTCGTCGCCGGCGCCGCCGATCAGCAGGTCGACGCCGCGGGCGCCGTCGAGCCGGTCGTCGCCGCCGCCGCCCGACAGGACGTCGCCGCCGATGCTGCCGGTCAGCCGGTCCGCGGCGGCGCCGGCCAGCACCCTGACCGCGCGGCCGCCGCTCAGCTGGGTGACGTCGACCCGCAAGGTCTGCGCGCCGCCGAGGTCGCGGCCTTCGATGGTGAACAAGGTGCCCGCGTCCATCATCTCGTCGGTCAGGATGACATGATAAGGATCGGGCGATACCGACCGGCTAACCGCCGCCATCCGCGCGTCGAGGATTTCCTCGCCGTTCAGCACGATCGAACTCGAAGCCCGAAAGCACGACCTCATTGCCCCACCAGCCGGGATTGATCGGCTGGTCGAGATAGAGGGTGTCGAAACCTTCCCCTCCGGACAACACATAATCGTAGACGAAGGGCGGCAGCGTTTGCGGGCCGAAGCGGAAACTGTCGTCGCCGCTGCCGGCGGACACGGTCAGCGGCCGGATGCTCTTGTGGGTCACGACGAACTCGACGCCTGCGCTCATCCGGGTCGCATCGATGTCCCCTGCCGCGATGATGGTGCCGATGCCGGTCCTTTCGAACTCCGCGCCGAGCACGAACTCCGATCCGGTCAGGTCGCGATACGCCACCAGCTCGGCGATCTCGATGTTGCGGACCCCGGCAAAATTCGCGTCGTCGACCCACGCCTGATCGAAGCTCACCACGATCCGGTCGATGCCCGCATCATCCGGCCGCTCGACGATCCGGTCGGCGCTCGGCGCTTCGTCATTGCCATATTCGTAAATGTCGTTGCCGATGCCGCCGATCAGGACATCCGCCCCGGATCCACCGTTGAGACTGTCGTCGCCGGCCCCGCCCTCGAGCCGGTCGTCGCCCTCCGTCCCGATCAGATTGTCGTCGCCGCCAAGGCCGATCAGCGCGTCGTCGCCCTCGCCCCCGCTGAGGAGCTCGCGATGGTCGCCGCCGGTCAGCCGGTCGTCGCCGTCCTGGCCGTTGACGAGCGTCGCCGGGTCTTCGGCGCTGCCGAAGGTGCCGATGGAGATGACGTCGTCGCCGCGGCTGCCGAAGACGAAGCCGAGCGCTTCGAACCCGGTCGCGGTGCCGGTGCCGACCGTCGCGGCGCCGCCGCTCCACAGCGCGCCCAGGTCGACGGTGACGCCGTCCGCTGCCATGAACAGCCCGATGTTGAGCGTGTCGAAGCCGGCGCCGCCGTCTGCGATGTCGTCGCCGGAGACGATGACGACATCGTCGCCGTCGCCGCCGTCGACCCGGTCGACCGCGCCGCCGAGGGCGAAGTCCAGGAATTCGGCGTCGATCGCGTCGTTGCCGCCGCCGCCGATCATCGTGTCGGCGCCCGCGCTGCCGGTAAGCCTGTTGGCGCCGTCATTGCCGATCAGCACGTCGTCCTGGAAGCCGCCTTCGACATTCTCGATGTCCACCAAAGTGTCGTTGCCCTCGCCGGTCGCCGTGCCGGCCTCGAGGTCGACGGTCAGCGAGGCGGCGAACAGGTCGAAGATGATCGTGTCGCTGCCCGTGCCGCCGTCGATCCGGTCGTCGCCCGAGCCGCCCTGAATGACGTCGTCGCCGGCGCCGGCGTTGACGATGTCGTCCTCGACGGTGCCCCACAGGACGTCGCCGCCGTCAGTGCCGGTGATCAAAGTCATAGCTTGATCTCATCCCCCTGCGAGGGCGAGCGCCCTCTCGCCCCTGACCCGCCGGAAAATCGATGATTCTGTCCGAAGACGGGGCGGCGCTTGCGGCAAAGGCCCGGCCACGCGCCGGCATCCGCCGCGCGCCCCCGGCACCCCCTGCAATCGATCGCAATAGCCGGCAAGCGCACACCCCCGCGCCCCTTGAATCAGGAATTTCGGCAGCCGTCAAAAGGAATTAGCGTGATGGGGACAGCGACATTTCGAGGCAAGAAGTAACCGTCCCCTTTCGGTCGCGGATCGGCGCCGGCGCGCCGTCAGACCAGCGGCAGCTCGCGCTGCTCGGGGTCGAATCGACGCCAGCCGCCCGGCCCCAGTTTCTCGAGCGGGCGGAAGCGCGATTTGTAGGCCATGCGCTTCGATTCCTCGACCCAATAGCCGAGATAGACGTAAGGCAGATTCGCCCGCCCCGCGCGGACGATATGGTCGAGGATGATGTAGGTGCCGAGCCCCGACCGGCGCTCGTCATCCGGCTCGAAGAAGCTGTAGATCATGCTGAGGCCGTCGGCCTGCTGGTCGGTCAGGCAGGCGCCGACCAGCCGACCCGGCAGCGGGCCGACGCTCGGCTCGCGATATTCGACGATATAGGTCTTGACCGGGCTCTGCTCGACCATGTCGGAAAAATCATGCTCGTCCATCTCGACCATGCCGCCGTCGGGATGGCGGGCATGGAGATAGCGGCGCAGCAGCTGATATTGCTCCTCGGTCGCCCACGCCTTGCAGGCGGTGACCTCAAGGTCGGCGTTGCGCCGCATGACGCGGCGCTGGGTGTGGCTGGGCAGGAACTCGCCGGCGATCACCCGGACCGAGATGCAGGCCGAGCAATCGAGGCAGCTCGGCCGGTAGGCGACGTTCTGGCTGCGGCGGAAGCCGATCCGGCCGAGCGCATCGTTCAGCTCCCCGGCATGCGGGCCGCTCAGCTCGGTGAACACCTTGCGCTCGGTCTTGCCCGACAGATAGGGGCACGGCGCCGGCGTGGTCACGAAGAAACGGGGAAATCGAAATGGTGCGCTCAACTCGACTCCAGCGGGTCCAGGGTGGTTGACGCGATCTTTATGAGGCGAAGCGGCAGTGTTGGGAAGGGCGGTTTGTGCCCCGGCAGGCCGATTTCGACGGCCGTTCCAGCGTGGGACGGGAGGTCAGGAGATTGCTACCGGCTCGACCGCGAATCCGGCCTCGCGGAGGGCGTCGACCAGCTGCCCGATCCGGGCGGCGTCGCGCGCCTCGCACTCGACCTCGATCGCCGCATCCTTGGCCGGCAGGCTGGTGAAGATGCGCTGGTGGCGGACCTCGACGATATTGACCTGATGGTCGCTGAACAGGATCATGGCGGCGGCCAGCGCGCCCGGCCGATCCTGCACCTGCAGGCGCAGCCGGGCGAGGCGGCCCGAGCCGGCGAGGTCGCGCAGCAGCACGTTGGCGAGCAGGTGGGCGTCGATATTGCCGCCGGTGAGGATCAGGCCGACCGTGCGGCCCTGCACGATCCGCGGATCGGCGAGCAAGGCGGCGAGGCCGGCGGCGCCGGCGCCCTCGACCACATTCTTTTCGAGGCGGGCGAGCAGGCTGATCGCGCGTTCGATGTCGCGTTCGCTCGCCAGCCGGATGTCGTCGACGATAAGATTGATGATGCCGGCGGTGAGCAGCCCGGGCGCCTTGACCGCGATCCCCTCGGCGATGGTGTCGCCGGCGCAGGGCAGCGTCTGGCGGGTGAAACGGGCGAACATCGAGGGGTAGAGCTCGGCCTGGACGCCGATCACCTCGATCCCCGGCTTGAGCGCCTTGGCGGCGATGCCGACGCCCGCGATCAGGCCGCCGCCGCCCAGCGGCACGACCAGCAGGTCGACGTCGGGCGCGTCGGCCAGCAGCTCGAGCGCCGCCGTCCCCTGGCCCGCCATCACTTCGAAATCGTCGAACGGGTGGACGATGGCGAGCCCGCGCTGGTCGGCGATGCGGACCGCTTCGGCAAAGGATTCGTCGAACAATTCGCCGTGCAGCACGATCTCGGCGCCGTGGCTCTCGGCCTGGCTGACCTTCACGATCGGCGACGCCTCCGGCATCACCACCACCGCCGGCACGCCGAGCCGCCGGGCATGATAAGCGAGCGCCTGGGCATGGTTGCCGGCCGAGGCGGTGATCACGCCGCGCGACCGGGTCGCCTCGTCCATCAGCAGCAATTTGTTGAGCGCGCCGCGCTCCTTGAACGAGCCGGCATGCTGGAGATTCTCGAGCTTGACGTAGATGGGGGCGCCGAACCGCTCCGACAGCGCCCGGCTGGGCAGGGTCGGGGTGCGCAGCACCGCGCCGGCAATCCGATCCGCCGCGGCCTCGATCTCGGCAAGGCCGAACGGCAGGTCGGGAGCGGTCGACATGAAGCGCCCCTAGTCCGATCTGGCGCGGGCGGCAAACAGGCCTTATCGCCGCCCGGATGGCACGCGTCGCATTTCTCGGCCTGGGCGTGATGGGGGCGCCGATCGCGCGCCATCTCGCCAATGCCGGTCACTCACTCATCGTCTATAACCGCAGCCCCGAAAAGGCGGACGCGTGGGTGCGGACGCATGGCGGCGACCAGGCCGGGAGCCCGGCCGAAGCCGCCGCCGGAGCCGATGCGGTGTTCGCCTGCGTCGGCGCGGACGCGGACGTCGAGCAAGTGACGCTCGGCGCCGCCGGCGCGTTCGCGGCGATGCGCGAGGGCGCGCTGTTCATCGATCACACCACGATTTCGGCGCGGCTGGCGCGGCGGCTGGCGGAGGAGGGCGAACGAAGCGGCCTGCTTTGCGTCGACGCGCCGGTCTCGGGCGGCCAGGCCGGAGCCGAGCAAGGCACGCTGTCGGCGATGTGCGGCGGCAGCGACGCCGCATTCGCCGCCGCCCGGCCGCTGATCACCGCTTATGCCGCGCGCATCGTCCATGTCGGCCCCGCCGGCCACGGCCAGCTGACCAAGATGGTCAACCAGATCTGCATCGCCGGGATCGTCCAGGGCCTGGCCGAGGCGATCCATTTCGCCAAGGCGGCCGGCCTCGACCGGGAGAAGGTGTTCGAGGCGGTCTCGGGCGGCGCCGCGCAGAGCTGGCAGATGGTCAACCGCTGGTCGACGATGGACGAGGGCGCGTTCGATTTCGGCTTTGCGGTCGACTGGATGCGCAAGGATCTCGGCCTGACCCTGGCCGAGGCGCGGACCAACGGCGCCCGCCTGCCGCTCACCGCCCTGGTCGACCAATTCTATGCCGACCTGCAGGCGATCGGCGCCGGCCGGCAGGACACGTCTTCCCTGATCCGGAGGCTCGAGCCATGAAGCGCATCCTTCTCGTCATGCTCGCCGCTTTGTTCGCGGTCTCGCCCGCAGTCTCGCCCGCTCTGGCCGATTCGCTGGTCGACAATGTCAACGGCTACACGCTGCGCGAGGACGGGCGGCTGTACCGCTTCACCGGCATGGTGATCGGCGACGACGGCCGGGTGAAGCAGCTGCTGCGCGAGCGCGACCGCCGTCCGGAACGGCCGCAATATCTGCTCAACGGGCGCGGCCGGACGCTGATTCCCGGGCTGATCGACGCCCACGGCCATGTCATGGGCCTCGGCTTCACCGCGCTGCAGCTCGACCTGTCCGACACAAGCTCGCTGGAGGAGGCGCAGCGCCGGATCGCCGACCATGCCGCGCGAAATCCCACGCCGCGCTGGATCGTCGGGCGCGGCTGGAACCAGGAAAGGTGGGGGCTGGGCCGCTTCCCGACCGCCGCCGACCTCGACGCCGTCGTCCGCGACCGGCCGGTCTGGCTCGAGCGGATCGACGGCCATGCCGGCTGGGCGAACAGCGAGGCGATGCGCGAAGCCGAGGTGACCGCCGCGACGCAGGCGCCCGCGGGCGGCCGGATCGAGCGGACCGGCCGCAACCCCAGCGGCATCTTCGTCGACGCCGCGATGGCGCTGGTCGAGCGGTCGGTGCCGCCGCCGCTGCCGCTGCAGCGCGACCGCGCGCTGGCCGAGGCGCAGCGGCTGCTGCTCGGCAACGGTCTGACCGCGGTCGCCGACATGGGGACCGGCGGCGAGGACTGGAATGCGATGCGCCGCGCCGGCGATGCCGGCCAGTTGAACCTGCGTATCCTCTCTTACGCCTCCGGCATCGACACTCTGCTTGCCATCGCCGGCAGCCGCCCGACCCCCTGGCTCTATGACGGCCGTTTGAGGATGGTCGGGGTCAAGCTCTATCTGGACGGCGCGCTCGGTTCGCGCGGCGCCTGGCTGAAGCAGCCCTATCGCGACGCGCCGGGCCAGAACGGCCTGCCGCTGGTCAGTGACACAATGCTCAAGAATCTGATGAGCCGGGCGGCGATGGACCGCTTCCAGGTCGCGGTCCATGCGATCGGCGACCAGGCCAATGCGCTGCTGCTCGAGGCGATCGAGGAGCTGGCCGACACCTATGGCGGCGACCGCCGCTGGCGGATCGAGCATGCCCAGATCGTCGATCCGGCCGACCTGCCGCGCTTCGCGCGCCACGGCATCATCGCCTCGATGCAGCCGGTCCACCAGACCAGCGACATGCGCATGGCCGAGGCGCGGATGGGGCTGGAGCGGCTGCAGGGCGCCTATGCCTGGCGCTCGATGCTCGACAATCGGGTGCCGCTCGCCTTCGGCTCGGACTTCCCGGTCGAGAGTCCGAACCCGTTCCACGGCCTCGCCGTGGCGATCAGCCGCGAGGACGCGGCCGGCAACCCGCCGGGCGGCTGGCTGCCGCAGCAGCGGCTGACGCTCGAACAGGCGTTCGACGCTTTCACCCGCGGCGCCGCTTACGCCGCCTTCGCCGAGGACCGGCTGGGCACGCTCGAGCCGGGCCGGATGGCCGATTTCCTGTTCATCGACCGTGACATTTTCGCGGGGATCGACCAGCGCCAGATCCGGGAGACGCGGGTGCTGGAGACGTGGCTCGGCGGCAGGAAGGTGTGGGAGAGGCGCTGAGTCAATTCCTCCCGGGAACGGGGAGGATCAAAGATCCTTGACCCGCATTATAGTCATAATGTATGACTGGTCAGAAATTCTGACTATCCCGGACTACGCCATGGAAGAGACAATCTCGGTCACCGACTTCAAGGCCCGCTGCCTCGACCTGCTCAAGCGCGTCGGCCAGCGCCGGCTGGAGCGCATCACCGTTACCCGCCATGGCGAGGTGGTGGCGGTGATCACGCCGCCGTCCGTGCCGCAAACTTCGATCCGCGATCTTCACGGCTTTATGAAGGACCGGACGAAAGTGGCTGCCGACCTCGACCTCACGGCGCCGACGCTGAGCGAAGAGGATCTCGATGCAGCACGCGGGCTGATCTCCCGGTGAGCCTTCCCCGCGCGGTGCTGTTCGACACCTGCGCCTTGATCTGGTTCGCCCAGGGCAGTCTCGCTCGACCGGTGACCGACGCGCTCCAGCATGCGAGCGAGCAGGATGGCCTTTTCCTTTCTCCGGTGAATGCGTGGGAAATCGGGTTGCTCACCGGCCGGAGCGGGCGCCGCGGGCTGCAACTCCTGCCCGATCCGCTCAGCTGGTTCGCCGATCTGGTCCGACAGCCGGAAATCCGCGAGGCTCCCCTGACCTGGTCGGCTGCGCTGGCTTCTTCTCTCCTCCCGGAGCCGCTTCACGGCGACCCGGCCGACCGGCTGTTGATCGCGATGGCGCGGGAGATGAAAGCGGCGCTCGCGACCGGCGACAGGAATATTCTGGCTTATGCCGCAGCGGGTCATGTCGAAGTCCTACCCTGCTAGTGCAGCCGGGTTAGCCGCCCCACCGTCAATATCTGGGGCAGGATCTCGGCGTCGCGGCCCGGCGCATAATAGAGGTAGAGCGGCACGCCGGAGCGGCCGTGGCGCTCGAGGAAGCGGCCGATCGCCGGATCGCCGCTGGTCCAGTCGCCGGCCAGCACCCTGATGCCGCGGCCGCGGAACGAAGCCGCCACCTCCGCCTGCTCGAGCGCGGCCCGCTCGTTGACCTTGCAGGTCAGGCACCAGTCGGCGGTGAAATAGACGAACACCGGCACGCCCTCGGCGCGCAGCCGGGCGAGCCGGCTTTCGCTGAACGGCTCGGCGGCGAGGCTATTGCGCGCCACCGCCGGCGTCGCTTGTACGGTGCGGATGAACGGCAGCGGCGCGGCCAGCGCGACGGCGATGAGGGCGAGCGGCAGCCATGGGCGCCCGCCGCCTTGCCGCCGGCCCAGCCACCACAGGCCGAGACCGAGCAGCAGGGCCGCCGCCAGACCGAGCGCCATGCCGTCGACGCCGCTCTGGCGGCCGAGCACCCAGGCGAGCCCCAGAGCGGTGAGGAACATCGGCACCGACAGCAGCCGCTGGAACCGCTCCAGCCACGGCCCCGGCCGGGGAAGAAGCCGCCGCAAGGCGGGGACGAAGCCGAGCAGCAGGAAAGGCAGCGCCAGGCCGAGCCCCAGTCCGGCGAACACCGCGAGCGCCGCCCAGGCCGGCAGCACCAGAGCGGCGCCGAGCGCGAAGCCGAGGAACGGGCCGGTGCAGGGCGTGGCGACGAAAGCGGCGAGCGCGCCGGTCAAAAAGGCGCCGCGGGCGCCGGCCGAGCCGGCCGCGCCGCCGCCGCCGGCCAGGCTCGGCAGCGCGAACAGCCCGGCAAGGTTGAGGGCGATGGCGGTGACGAGCAGCAGCAGCAGCAGGATGACGCGCGGATCCTGGAGCTGGAACGCCCAGCCGGCCGCCGCCCCGCCGGCGCGCAGCGCGAGCAGCAGGGCGCCGAGCGCGAGGCAGGTGAGGACGATGCCGGCGGCATAGGCCGCGGCCTCGCGCCGGGCCGCGGCTTCGGTCTCGCCGGCGCGCGCCAGGCCGAGCGCCTTGAGGCTCAGGATCGGGAACACGCAGGGCATGACGTTGAGCAGCAGCCCGCCGGCGAGCGCGGCGAGCAAAGCGGCGAGGATCGCCGATGCGCCCCCCGGCGCCGGCGCCGCGGCGGCGCCGGCGACGGGACGGCCCGCGGCCGGAACGGCGCCGGGACGCGCGGTGAGAGAGAGGCCGGTTGCCTCCCCCACCTTGAGCACGCCTTCGATCGCCGACAGCGATCCGCTCCGCGCGCCGGCGGCGGTTTCGACGATCAGCCAGTCGCCGCTGCGGGAAACATATTGCGGCTGCGAATGGCGGATCGCGTCGGGCGTGACCGGGAAGAAATAGGGGTCGTCGAGGCCGACGCTCGCCGGGAGCGGCACGGCCAGCCGGAGCCGGCCGCCGGCAATCTCGAAACGGCCCTCCCCGCCGAGCGGCCGCGGCAGCGCCTGGCGGTAGCCGTCGAAGGCGGGCTCGCGCGGGCCGGCGGCGCCGACCGCGAGCTCGATCGACAAAGTCGCGGTTTCCGGCACGCACAGCGCTTCGGTGCAGACCAGATAGTCGATCCGGACGTCGACCGGGACGGTCACCCCCGGTTCCTGCGCCGGCGGCACGCGCAACGTCGCCAGCAGCGCATGGTCGCGCTCGAACACATAATTGGTCAGCCCGAGGGCGACGAACCGGTCGGGCACCGGATATTCGAGCGGCCCGGCGGTCCAGCCCTCCGGCAGCCGCCATCGGACGCGCGGCTCGGCTCCGGCATCGCCGGGATTGCGCCAATAGCCGTGCCAGCCCGGCTCCGGCCGCATCGCGAAGGCGAGGGTGACGCCGCCGCCGGGCGGGACCGAGCGCGTTTCCGGCACCAGGCTCACCTGCATATGCCGCGGGGCTGCGACCGCGGCGCTGCCGGCCGGCAGCGCCAGCGCGAAGAGCAAGAGAGCCGCCAGGCGATTCATGCGCGCGCTATAGCATGGCGGCGGCGCAGGGCGAGGAAGCGCCCTGCCGCGTGCAGCGAAACGACAAGCTAGCGCAATATCGGCTTACCCTGATTAACTCCGTCATTGCGAGCGAAGCGAAGCAATCCAGAACGGCCTTCGAGGCCCACTGGATTGCCGCGTCGCTTCGCTCCTCGCAATGACGGGACCAATCGCGGCGATCACCCTCTACCGCCGCTCGAAGCGGATGATCCGGGGGTCGAGCCGGTTGCCCGACACGATCGCGGTTTCGCCGTGCCAGCCGGCGACGAAGGCGGCGCGGCGATTGAGGCCGGGGGCGAAGCCGGCTTCATTGTCGGTGATGGAAAGGCCCGCCGAGCTGTGCTCGGCGCCTTCCGGAGCGAGGGTGATGAAGGCGCTGTAATTTTCCTTGTCGGCGCCCTGGACGAAGGTGTTGCGGGCGATCGTGCCGGTCGCGCCGTTGGCGAGGTCGATCATATAATTGGTGCCGCGTCCGGCGCTGTCGTCGAAGCTCGAATCGCTGATCTCGATCCGGGCCCCGCGGCTTTTCACATAATGGCCGCCGGTGCCGCGCTCGAACCGGCTCCGGCGGACGATCAGCTCGCCCTCGCCGCTATTGTAGATGGCGTGGGAGCAGCCCTGGTCTTCCGGACAGCGACCGAGCCCGGAAAAGGTCGAGCGCTCGATCAGGATCGTCCCCTGATGATCGCGGGCGGCGAGAAGGCCGTTCTCGCCGTTGCGGAACAGCGAATCGCCTATCGCAAGGTCGCCCGCTTCGAGGCGGATGCCGGCGCCGTTGGCGGCGGCGACGCGGATGTTCTGGAAGACGAGGCCGGCGACCCTGGCCGCACGGCCGCGCAGCACCAAAGCCGCCTTGCCCTCGCAGGCGGTGCCGTCGAAGACGGCGGTGCCGGGCCGCGACGCGACAAAAGCGACCCGGCCCGCCTGCTGCACCGCGCACTGCCGGTAGCGGCCGGGGGCGATCAGGATGGTGCCGCTTCCTTCGCCGATCGACGCCACCGCCTGCTGGAGCGTGGCGAAGGCGGCGCCGCTCTCCTCCACCACGAAAGGCGCGCGGGCCTGCTGCGCCCGAAGCGGGCCGGCCGCGACGAGCAGGAGCAGGATGGCGAGCAGGAACCGGCCCATGCCGCCGGATCGCCCCGGCGGCGTCCGATGTCGAGGCGCAATCTCGACGATGACAAAGGGCGCCCCAGACCGGTACGCCTCGCCGCCTCTTTCCTAAAGGGACACTTTGGGGACAGTCTATTGACTGTCCCCAAAGTGTCCCCAGACTGTCCCGGCGACCGGCGGGATCCTCCCGGCCGGCGAAACACGGAAGGGATTCGGCCCGTGACCTGGCGGCGCATGCGGCGGCTTCGGGCCTTTGCCGTGCTGGCGGCGCTGGCCGCAGCCCCGATCGCGGCGCAGCCGGCCGACGATGCTTCGTGGTACAGCATCGCCGCCGAAAGCGGCGCCCGGCTCGGCTATGGCTCGCGCGAGCTGCACCGGCGTCCCGGCGGCGTCGAGATCGTCGAGAGCAGCGTGCTGCTGATCCAGGAGCTGAACAGCGCGCCGGTGCGGATCCGGAGCCGCACGGTCCTTCGCCAGGACGATCGGGGCCGGACGGTCGCGATCGAGGAGGAGGTGCGGACCGGCCGGAACTGGGCGCGGATCGAGGCGCGGATCGACGGCGATCGGGCCGAGATCGCGCGCGAAACCGCTTCGGAACGGCGGACAATCCGGCTGCCGCTGCCCGCCGGCGTCCGCTTCGACGGGGGAGCGGCGCTGCTGGCCGGCTGGGATCCGGCGACGACGCCGCGGCTCGAATTCGACAATTTCAGCGTCGGCGCGATGAGCGTGGAACGCGTCGTCATCGAAGCGGCGCCCGGTCCGCCCGACGCCGAAGGTCGGCAGGCGGTGCTGCGCCGGCGCTATGAAGGCGACGAGCTGCGCGGCGTCGCCCGCCTGCTGCTCGACGGCAATCGCCGCGTCGTCGCCGTGATCCAGCCGATGTTCGGCACCAGCATGATCATCCGCGCCACCGACCGGGAGAGTGCGCTTCGTCCCCATTCGGCCTATTCGGTGCTGCCCAACGCGCTGGTGCGCTCGCCCTTCCGGATTCCGCCTTCGGCGCTGAACGGTCAGGTCCGCTACCGCGTCGCTTTCTCGCAGGGCATCGTGTTTCCGCTGCCGCAGACCAGCGAGCAACGGGTGAGCATGACCGCCGACGGCGCGACGCTGGACATTTGCGCGGCGTGCGGTCCGGGGCTGCCGGAAGATCCGGCGACGCTGGCGGACGCGTTGCGGTCGACCGTCTGGCTGCAGAGCGACCATGAACGGATTCGCGCGATCGCGGCACCGGTGGCCAGGCTCGACGCCGGGGACCGCCGCAAGATGGAGCTGCTGCTCGAGCGGGCGCGGCCCTATCTCGCGCGTATCGACTTCACCGGCCACTATTCCGCGCTCGAAACCGTCAGGCGCCGCGCCGGCGATTGCACCGAGGCCGCGGTGCTGCTCGCCGCGCTGGGGCGGGCCGCGGGAATTCCGACGCGGGTGGCGAACGGCCTGGTCTATTCGCGCGCCCGCTATCACGGCGTCAGCAACGCCTTCATGCCGCACAGCTGGACGCTGGCTTATGTCGATGGCGAATGGCGCAGCTTCGACCTGGCGCTCGACGCCTTCGACAGCAGCCATATCGCGCTCACCATCGGTGACGGCGACGCGCGCTCGGTGATGGCGGCCAGCCAGCTGGCCGCGTTGCTCCGTTGGGAAGCGATGACCGAGATCAGGAGCCGGCCGGCGGGCTGACCGGTCCGGGGTCGGCAGTGGCGGCCGCGGGCGCGTCCTCGTAGGCGACCGGCAATTCGGGAAGCGCTTCATCCTCCGCGATCTCGATATATTCGACGTTCGCGGGATCGTTGATGCCGCCGCCCATGACCCAGATCACCTCGTCGGACATGTCGGCCGCAGCCACCGCCGCGTCGGTCGCCGGGGGAGCGGCCTCCTGGGCCAGCGCCGGCGCCGGCAGCACGGCCGCCGCGGCGAGCGCCGCCGCGGCGAGCGCCGGCCGCAGGCTGTAGGAGACGCACACCTCCTCGCCGCAACCGGCCAGGAAAGCGCGCCGTTCGGCGTCCGAGAAAGCGGTGAGATCGAACACCTGCCGCTGGCACATCCGGCAGAAATCGCCGTCCATGATGGAGGAAAGCTGCGCCAGATACGGGCAGGGGCTCTGGATCTTCGGGAAAATGGCCATGGCGCGCTCCTCCGACCGCGTCATTCTACGCGATCGGGGCCGTCAAGTCGACGATCGGCCGAGGCTCGGCGGCTACAGGCCGTGGTCGGGCAGGCGTCGAGCCAGCCGGCGGCTTTGCCCCCTCAGGAAAGGATGAGGGAGATCAGGACCCGCCCGACGGGGTGACCGGCGCCGCCTGATCGGCCGGCGCGTCCTCGTAGACCACCGGCAGTTCGGGAATCGCCGCATCCTCGGCGGTCTCGATATATTCGACGCTGGACGGATCCTTGATGCCGCCGACGAATATCGTCTCGAGCTCGTAATCGTCGAGCGCGCCCGCCCCGGCATAGTCCGCCTCGGTAAGATACGCCGTCGTTGCCGGCTGATCCATGTCCGGCGCGGCAACCTCCGGGGCCAGCGCCGCCGTCGGCAGCGCGACCGCTGCGGCGAGCGCCGCCGCGGCGAGCGCCGGCCTGAGGCTGTACGACAGGCAGACCTCGTCCTCGCAGCCGGCGAGGAAAGCGCGGCGTTCGCCGTCGGTAAGCGCATTGAGATCGAACACCTGGCGCTGGCAGACCCGGCAAAGGTCGCCGTCCATCACGGCGGCGAGATTGCCCTTGTAAGGGCAGGGGCTCTGGATCTTCGGGAAAAAGGCCATGGCGCGCTCCTCTTCGCCGCCATATTAGCCGATCGGGGTCGCGAAGTCGACGATCAGTCGAGGTTCGGCCGCAGCCAGCGCTCGGCTTCCTCGACCGAAACGCCGCGCCTTTTCGCATAATCGGCGAGCTGGTCGCGGCCGATGCGGGCGACGCCGAAATACTGGCTGTCGCGATGGCCGAAATAGAAGCCCGAGACGGCCGAGGTCGGCAGCATCGCGAAATTGTCGGTGAGCGTGACTCCGGCCGGCTCGCCGCCGAGCATCCGGAACAGGTCCGGCTTGAGGCTGTGATCCGGACAGGCCGGATAGCCGGGCGCCGGCCGGATGCCGTCATAGCGCTCGCGGATCAGCTCCTGGTTGGTGAGATGCTCGGCGCCGGCATAGCCCCAGACGCTCTCGCGCACATGGGCGTGCAGGACCTCGGCGAACGACTCGGCCAGCCGGTCGGCGAGCGCCTTCAGGAGGATGTCCGAGTAATCGTCATTGTCGGCCTTGAACCGCTCCAGATGGGGCTCGAGGCCGTGGATGCCGACCGCGAAGCCGCCGATCCAGTCCTCGCCATCCGGGTCGATGAAATCGGCCAGGCACATATTGGCGCGGCCCTCGCGCTTCTTCACCTGCTGGCGCAGGAAGGGCAAGCGGGTCCAGTCGTTGCCGGCAAGCACGAGCACGTCGTCGCCCTCGCGGCGGCATCGCCACAGGCCGACGGCGCCGCGCGGCACCAGCCAGTGCTCGGCGATGATCCTGTCGAGCATCGCCTGGGCGTCGTTGAACAGAGCGGTGGCGCTCTCGCCGACCAGCGCGTCCTCGAGGATGGCCGGATAATTGCCGGCCAGCTCCCAGGCGCGGAAGAAAGGCGTCCAGTCGATCGATCCGCGCAGATCCCTCAATGGCCACTCGCCAAAGCTCTGCAGCCCCGGCCGCGCCGGCGCCGGCGGCTTGCCCGCCGGGTCATAGGGAAAAGCGTTGGCGCGCGCCTCGTCGAGCGTCGCCAGCTCGATCTGACCCCTGCCGGCGCGGGTTTCGCGCACCGTCTCATAATCCTGCGCGGTCTTCGCGATCAGCGGCGCCTTCTGGGTATCCGACACCAGAGACGAAGCGACCCCGACCGCCCGGCTGGCATCGAGGACGTGGATGACCGGACCCGAATAAGCGGGATCGATCCTGATCGCCGTATGCACCTTGCTGGTGGTGGCGCCGCCGATCAGCAGCGGGACATTGAGGTCGGCCCGTTCCATCTCGGAGGCCACGGTCACCATCTCGTCGAGCGACGGCGTGATCAGGCCAGACAGTCCGATCATGTCGGCGCCATTGTCGTTCGCAGACTTGAGGATGTCCTGCCACGGCACCATCACGCCGAGGTCGATCACCTCGAAGCCGTTGCACTGCAGGACGACGCCGACGATGTTCTTGCCGATGTCGTGGACGTCGCCCTTGACGGTGGCCATGACGATCCGTCCCTTGCCCTGGGTGACGCCGTTCCGCTCTTTCTCTTCCTCGATGAAGGGGATCAAATGGGCGACCGCCTTCTTCATCACGCGGGCGGACTTCACCACCTGCGGCAGGAACATCCTGCCCGAGCCGAACAGGTCGCCGACGACGTTCATCCCGTCCATCAGCGGCCCTTCGATCACTTCGATCGGTCGGGCGGCGGCGAGGCGGGCCTCCTCGGTATCCCCGACCACGAAGGCATCGATGCCCTTGACCAAAGCGTGCTCGAGCCGCTTCGCCACCGGCCAGCCGCGCCATTCGGCCTCGGCTTTCTCCCGCACCGGATCGCTGCCGAGGAATTTCTCGGCGAGCGCGACCAGCCGCTCGGTGGCGTCGCCGCCGGACTGTGGGCGCCGGTCGAGGATGACGTCCTCGCAGGCCTCGCGCAGCTCGGGGTCGATCGTGTCGTAGACGTCGAGCTGGCCGGCATTGACGATCGCCATGTCGAGCCCGGCCGGGATCGCATGATAGAGGAAGACCGAGTGCATCGCGCGGCGCACCGGCTCGTTGCCGCGGAACGAGAAGCTGAGGTTGGACAGGCCGCCCGACAGATGGACGTGCGGGCAGCGCGCCTTGATCTCGCGGCACGCCTCGATGAAGTCGAGCGCGTAGCGGCGATGCTCGTCGATGCCGGTGGCGATGGCGAAAATGTTGGGATCGAAGATGATGTCCTCGGGCGGGAAGCCCTCGGCGACGAGCAGATCGTAGGCGCGGGCGCAAATCCCGACCTTGCGCGCCTTCGTATCGGCCTGGCCGGTCTCGTCGAACGCCATGACGACGACCGCCGCGCCATAATCGCGGACCTTGCGGGCGAGGCGGAGGAATTCTTCCTCCCCTTCCTTCATGCTGATCGAATTGACGATCGGCTTGCCCGACACGCATTTGAGGCCGGCTTCGATCACCGTCCATTTCGAGCTGTCGATCATCACCGGCACGCGGGCGATGTCGGGCTCGGCGGCGATCAGCTTCAGGAAGGTGGTCATCGCCGCCTCGGCGTCGAGCAGGCCTTCGTCCATGTTGACGTCGATCACCTGCGCGCCGTTCTCGACCTGCTGGCGCGCGACCTCGACCGCGGCGGCATAATCGCCGGCCATGACCAGCTTCTTGAACCGGGCCGAGCCGGTGACATTGGTGCGCTCGCCGATATTGACGAAGCGGCTGCTGGCCTGAGTCACGCCACCCGTTCGGCCCCGGATCTGATCCGCGGCCGTCGAATCCCGATCCTTCTCCTCGGCGGCAAGAGAGGAAAGCCCTTCGACAGGCTCAGGGCGAACGGAAGCGCTGTGCGAGACGGTCATCTTCTTTGGAGCCTTCACGCGGCCAGGTACATCGGCTCAATACCCGCGAGCAGTGTCCGCCGTGCGGGTCTGGGCAATTTGCGGGGCTGGTGGTCGGACGCCACCGCCGCGATCGCGGCGATATGGGCCGGCGTGGTGCCGCAGCAGCCGCCGACGATGTTGACGGTGCCGGCTTCCGCCCACTGACGGACCTGGCCGGCGGTGGTCGCGGCGCATTCGTCATATTCGCCGAGATCGTTGGGCAGGCCGGCATTGGGATAGGCCATGATCAGCGTGTCGGCGATCGCCGAGAGCACGGCGACGTGCGGGCGCAGCTGGGCGGCGCCGAACGAGCAGTTGAGCCCGACCGACAGCGGCCGGGCATGGCGGACCGACGCCCAGAAGGCTTCGATGCTGTGGCCGGAAAGGTTGCGCCCGGACAGGTCGGTGATGGTCATCGACAGCATGATCGGCAGCTCGCGGCCGAGCGCCTCGGAGACCCGGTGCGCGGCATGGATCGCCGCCTTGGCGTTCAAGGTGTCGAACACCGTCTCGATCAGGATGAAATCGACGCCGCCTTCGACCAGCCCCTCTATCTGCTCGACATAGACGTCCGACAAGGTGTCGAAATCGACTTCGCGATAACCCGGATCGTTGACGTTGGGCGACAGCGACAGCGTCTTGTTGGTCGGCCCCAGCGCGCCGGCCACCCAGCGCCGGCGCCCCTCAGCATTGGCGTCGCCGTCCGCCACCTCGCGGGTGATCCGGGCGGCGGCCGCGTTGATCTCCCCGACCAGGCCTTCGGCGCCGTAATCGGCCTGGCTGATGCGGTTGGCGTTGAACGTGTTGGTGGCGAGGATGTCGGCGCCGGCGTCGGCGAAGCTCCGGCAGATCTCCCGAACCAGCTCCGGCCGGGTGAGGTTCAGAAGGTCGTTATTGCCTTTCTGGTCGCGGGCGAGGTCGAGGCCGCCGCGATAGTCGGCCTCCTGGAGCCGGCGCGCCTGGATCTGCGTGCCATAGGCCCCGTCCTTGACGAGGATGCGCTGCGCGGCCTCGCGCTTAAGCTGTTCGGCGGCGTTCATGCGTCTCTTCCCTGGGCCTCAGGCCGAGCAGGTGGCAGATGGCGTAGCTCAGCTCGGCCCGGTTCAACGTGTAGAAATGGAAATGGCGGACGCCGCCGGCGTAAAGCTGTCCGCACAGCTCCGCCGCCACGGTCGCGGCGACCAGCTGGCGGGCGGCGGGCAGGTCGTCCAGCCCCTCGAACAGCCGGTCGAGCCAGTGCGGGATTTCGGCGCCGCACATGGAAGCGAAGCGGCGGGTCTGGGCGACGTTGGAGACCGGCAGGATGCCCGGCGTGATCTCGGCCTCGATGCCGGCCGCCGCCACCTCGTCGCGGAACCTGAGGAAGCAGGAGGGCGAGAAGAAGAACTGGCTGATCGCGCGGTTGGCGCCGGCGTCGATCTTGCGCCTGAGATTGTCGAGGTCGGCCGCCGCGCGTCGGAGAATCGGGATGGCATTCGGGATAGCAGGCGACCGAGATCTCGAACGGCGCGATCTTCTTCAGCCCCGCCACCAGCGCGGCGGCATTGGCATAGCCGTCCGGGTGCGGCCGGAAGCCCTTGCCCGGCTCGGGCGGGTCGCCGCGCAGCGCGACGATGTGGCGGATGCCGGCGTCCCAATAGGAACGGGCGATGTCGTCAATCTCGCCGCGGCTCGCCTCGACGCAGGTCAAATGGGCGGCGGCGTGCAGCGACGTCTCGCGCTGGATGCGGACGACGGTGGCATGGGTGCGCTCGCGGGTCGAGCCGCCGGCGCCGTAAGTGACCGAGACGAAGCGCGGGCCGAGCGGCTCGAGCGTCTTCACCGATTCCCACAGCACCTGCTCCATCTTCTCCGTCTTCGGCGGGAAGAATTCGAAGCTGACCTCGATGTCGCCGGCGGCGTCCTCGAACAAGGGCTTGCCCGGCTGGGACAGAGCGGCGGCGAGCGGGCTCATGCGACCACTTTCAGCTTGCTGGCCGGCTGCTCGCCGAGCCAGATGGTGACGGTGAGCTCGCCGCCCTCGAGATGCTCGACGACGCGGCCGGCAAGGCCGGCCTCCTCGAGATGCTTGAGGATCGCCTCGTCGGCAAAGCCCAGGCGGACATGGGCGTCGCGGACACGCAGCTCCTCGCGCTCGTGCGAAGCGAAATCGACGATCAGCAGCCGGCCGCCGGGCGTCAGCAGCCGCGCCGCTTCGGCGACCGCGGCGGCGGGGCTCTGCGCATAATGCAGCACCTGATGGATGATCACCGTCTCCGCCGAGCCCGACGGCAGCGGCAGCGCATACATGTCGCCCTGGCGCAGCTCGGCGCCGTCCAGTCCGGCCTCGGCGAGCTTGACCCGCGCCAGCCGCAGCATTTCGGGCGAGCGGTCGATGCCGAGCGACTGGTCGGCGGCGGGGCCGAACAGCTCGATCATCCTTCCGGTGCCGGTGCCGACGTCGATCAGCCGGCCGATCGGCGCGCCGGCCAGCGCGCGGCCGATCGCCGCCTCGACTTCGCTTTCGGCGACGTGGAGCGAGCGCAGCGCGTCCCAGTCCCTGGCGTGCTGCGCGAAATAGCGTTCCGCCGCGGCGGCGCGATCGGCGCGGACCGCGGCGAGCCGGACGGCATCGGCCGGGAATATCGGATTGTCGCCGTCCAGCTCGGCCCAGCGCTCGAGCAGCTGGAGCAAGGGATCCACCCGCGCGCGCCCTCCCAATCCGACGAACACCCAGCTGCCTTCCTTGTGGCGCTCGGCGAGGCCGGCATCGACGAGGATCTTGACGTGGCGCGAGACGCGCGGCTGGCTCTGGCCGAGCACCTGGGCGATCTCGCCGACCGACAGCTCCATCGCCCGCAGCAGCATCAGGATGCGCAGCCGCGTCGGGTCCGCCAGCGAGGCGAATATCTTGGGCGCCGGAGCCATATTTGCGGATATAAAGATATCTTTATATCGGTCAAGTTAAGCCGGTCGGACGAACCGGCGACAATCGGTCGGGGCTGTGGCAATTCGCACCGCGCGCCGCTCATTTCCGTGCTCGATGGCCGAAGCGCTTCGCCGCACCTGGCCCCCATGCCGGCTGGCGACGTGCTGGACAGGGGTGGCGCAAGGGTAGAGGATGCAAAAGATGCATCGGAGCAGAACATGAACCGATCACTTCTGACAGCCGGTCTGACCGCATGCTGCCTGGCCGGGGCGGCCGTCCACGCGTCCGCGACCGCGCAGGGCGGCCAGGCCGGCGCCGCGAATCCGCCGGCCACGAAGACCGCCGAGCAACTGCGCTATGAGGAGGAGCAGCGCCGCTACCAGGCCGAGCAGGAACGCCATCGGCAAAGCGTGATCGAGGCCGAAGAAGCCCGGCAGAGGTATGAGAGGGACCGGGCGCAGCATGAGGACCGCCTGGAACGGATCCGCCGGCAGCAGGTGGAGCGCGGGATGCGCGTGCCCCGCCGGTCGCGCGAGCGTGATCCCGAGAGCCCCGTCGGCCAACCGGCCGCAGCAAGCGCGCCAACCGAGCCATCGGCTCCGGCCGCGCCGGCTGCGAGCAGCCCGGCCGCGGCTGCCGCTCCCGCCAACGCCACGCCGCCGACCGCGCCGACTTCGCCGGCATCGACCGAGCGAGCCGGCGCGCCTGCCGTTGCCGCGCCGTCGGGCGGCTCGAATGCGCCGGCAACAGTCGCCGGCTCGGGCGACGCTGCCGCAGCGGGGGCCGAAACGACCCAGTGCGACCAGCGCCGTGAACGCAACCGGCGCCGCGGGCGCCGGGCCGGCGGCGTATTCGGCTTCGTCGCCCGCACCTTCATCCCGTTCGGCGGCGGCGTCGTCAGCGCCGTCACCGCGATCGTGCCGGTCGGAGAGCTGCTCGGCGAGGCGATAGCGGGCCTGCTCGACTGCGACGAGCAGCAGCGGGCGGCCACCGCCACCGAGGAAGCGGTGCGCGGCGGCGTCGGCACCACCGCGAGCTGGACCAGCGAGACCCGGACGGGCGTCTCCGGTTCGTCGACCGTCCTGGCTCTCCAAGAGGAACCGGGCGGCGCCGCGTGCATGACGGTCACCGACGTCGTCATCGTCGACGGCGAGGAAACGCAAGCCCCGAAAAGGCTGTGCCGGCGCCCGCCTTCGAGCCGATTCGTCCGGGTGTAAAATCCTCCCCGGAATGGGGAGGAGGACCAGCCGCAGGCTGGTGGAGGGGTCCCACGCCTCCGCCCGATCGAACGCGGGTCCCCTCCACCACCGCCTTCGGCGGCGGTCCCCCTCCCCGTCCCGGGGAGGAATGAATCGCCGCTTGTCGCATTTGCCAACCGCAACAGTAGAGAAACTCTGGACTCGGATTGCAGCTTCACTTACAAAGCCTGTTCGCCCGAGGGCCGGGGGAAGGGGCTGACGCCCTTTCGGCGCGGAGGCGAAGAATGAATGGTTCTCCTCGCAACCAACTGAAGGAAACTGAAGTGAAGAAGATTGTGCTCACTCTCGTCGCCATGTCGGCTCTCGGCCTCGCCGCGTGCCAGGACACTGACGGCGCCAACGAAGCGGCCGACAACGGGGTGGAAGCCACCAACGAAGCCGTCGACGACACCAGCAACGCCCTCGAGGCCGCCGACAATGCGCTCGACGCCGCGGGCAACATGGTCGAGAATGCCGGCGAAGCCGTCGAGAATGCGGCCGACGAAGTCGGCGAAGCGGTCGAGAACGCCGCCGACTAAGCCTTGCGGCTGTTACCTCGCAGGGCCGTGCGCCGAGGCGCGCGGCCCTTTTTCTTTGCCGTCGGATCGGGCTAGGCTGCCTCCCATCGAGGAGGAGGGCGGATGAAGCGCAATCTTGGTATGGCGGCACTGGCGGCTCTAGGCCTCTTGGCCGCCTGCGGGCAGGAGGAGGGGCCGGGCGGCATCACCGCCGAGGAGCAGCGCCGGCTCGAAAATGCCGCGAAGATGCTCGACGACAATATGATCGACGTCTCGCCCGACAGCCTGGTCGCCAACGAAGCGGAGATCGAGGCGATCGAGGCGAATGATGGCGCGCTCGCCGAGAGCCCGCCGGGCGAGAACCAATAATGGGGACAGAAAAAGAGCCGGAGGCGGACTCCGGCCCTTCTCCTGGGCTCGCGCGGGCAAGGCCCGCGCTGACGTCGGACGGGATCGTGCGGCAACGAGCCGCACGCCCCGCCGGCCGAGCTCCGGCGAGTCCTCCGCCAGCGGGCGGAACGCTGAAGCGTCCGCTGCGCCGGCGAAGGCCGCCATTCGCTCAGAAGTCCATGCCGCCCATGCCGCCGCCGCCGCCCATCGCCGGCGCCGGCTTGTCCTCCGGCAGCTCGGTCACCGCCGCTTCGGTGGTGATGAGCAGGCCGGCGACGCTCGCCGCATCCTGCAGCGCCGTGCGCACGACCTTGGTCGGATCGATCACGCCGGCCTGGGCCAGATTCTCATAGACCTCGGTCTGGGCGTTGAAGCCGAGCTGCTCGTCATTGCCGTCGAGCAGCTTGCCGGCGACGACGGCGCCGTCGAAGCCGGCATTCTCGGCGATCTGCCGGACCGGCGACTGCAGCGCGCGGCGGACGATGTCGATGCCGCGGGTCTGGTCGTCATTGACGCCGGTGAGGCCCTCGAGCGCCTTGCCGGCATAGAGCAAGGCGATGCCGCCGCCCGGGACGATGCCTTCCTCGACCGCGGCGCGGGTGGCGTGGAGCGCGTCGTCGACGCGGTCCTTGCGCTCCTTCACTTCCATCTCGGAGGCGCCGCCGACCTTGATCACCGCGACGCCGCCGGCGAGCTTGGCGAGACGCTCCTGCAGCTTCTCCTTGTCATAATCGGAATTGGTGTCGTCGATCTGCTGGCGGATCGATTCGATCCGGCCCTTGATCTGGTCGGTCGCGCCGGCCCCGTCGACGATGGTCGTATTGTCCTTGTCGATGGTGACCCTCTTGGCCTGGCCGAGCATATTGGTGGTGACGTTCTCGAGCTTGATGCCGAGATCCTCGCTGATCATCTCGCCCCCGGTCAGGATGGCGATGTCCTGCAGCATCGCCTTGCGGCGATCGCCGAAGCCCGGCGCCTTGACCGCCGCGACCTTGAGGCCGCCGCGCAGCTTGTTGACGACGAGGGTGGCGAGCGCCTCGCCCTCGATGTCCTCGGCGATGATCAGGAGCGGCCGGCCCGACTGGACCACCGCCTCGAGGATCGGCAGCATCGCCTGCAGGTTGGACAGCTTCTTCTCGTGGATCAGGATGTACGGATCGCTGAGCTCGACCTGCATCTTCTCGGGGTTGGTGATGAAGTAAGGCGAGAGATAGCCGCGATCGAACTGCATGCCCTCGACCACGTCCAGTTCGAACTCGAGGCCCTTGGCCTCCTCGACGGTGATCACGCCTTCCTTGCCGACCTTCTCCATCGCCTCGGCGATCTTCTGGCCGACCTCCTCGTCGCCATTGGCCGAGATGATGCCGACCTGGGCGATCTCGTTCGAGCCGGACACGGCCTTCGAGCGCTTCGCCAGATCCTCCACGACCTTCTTGACGGCAAATTCGATGCCGCGCTTCAGATCCATCGGGTTCATGCCCGCGGCGACCGACTTCATGCCCTCGCGGACGATCGACTGGGCGAGCACGGTGGCGGTGGTGGTGCCGTCGCCGGCAAGGTCGTTGGTCTTCGAAGCGACCTCGCGCAGCATCTGCGCGCCCATATTCTCGAACTTGTCCTTGAGCTCTATCTCCTTGGCGACGGTGACGCCGTCCTTGGAGATGCGCGGAGCGCCAAAGCTCTTGTCGAGAATGACGTTGCGGCCCTTCGGCCCCAGCGTGACCTTGACCGCGTCGGCGAGGATGTCGACGCCGCGCAGGATGCGCTCGCGCGCGTCACGCGAAAAGCGTACGTCTTTCGCTGCCATTTTCTTCTACCTTTCTTTCTACGTCACCCCGGCGGAAGCCGGGGCCTCGTCGTGAATTGCCGTGACTTGTCGTCCTGAGATCCCGGGTGGGTTCCCATCAAAGTACTACTTTGATGGGGTCCCTTGCGCCGGGACGACGGGAGTTCAGGCCGGAACCGGGACGCCCTCGACGATGCCGAGTATGTCGCTCTCCTTCATGATCAGCAGATCCTCGCCGTCGAGGCGGACCTCGGTGCCCGACCATTTGCCGAACAGGATGCGGTCGCCTTCCTTGACGTCCAGCGGAACCAGCTTGCCCGCCTCGTCACGGGCGCCGGCGCCGACGGCGAGCACTTCGCCCTCCTGCGGCTTCTCCTTGGCGGTGTCGGGGATGATGATGCCGCCGGCCGTCTTCTCCTCGGCCTCGACACGGCGGACCAGCACGCGGTCGTGCAGGGGTCGAAAGTTCATGCGTTCACCTTTCTCGCTTCACGCAGGCGCCTCCCGGCTCCCGGGAAGGCCGCGCTCGGTTGAACTTTGTTGGCACTCGCGGGTGGCGAGTGCCAATAGCGCCGATTTAGGGGCTGTTCATCGCCCGTCAAGGGCGTTCGCGCGGGTTGCGGGAGCGGGAGCGGGAAACCCCGCCGTTTACTCGGGCGCGCCCCTCGTCTAGCCGGAATGCGGCGCAAGGAGGCGCAGCCGGGATGAAGTTCGCAGGCAAGGTATGGAAGCTGCTGGTCGGGATCAAGGACGCGCTCGTGCTCCTGTTCCTGCTGATCTTCTTCGGAATCCTTTATGCGGCGCTGGCGGCGAGCCCCTACAAGGACAGCGCGCCGGACGGGGCGCTGCACCTCAACCTGGCCGGGGCGATCGTCGAGCAGCCGGCGGAGACGAGCGCGCTCGACACGCTGGGCGGCGGCTCGATCACCCGCGAGTTCCGCCTGAGCGAGGTGATCCACGCGCTCGACACCGCCGCCGACGACGACCGGATCAAGGCGGTCGCGCTCGACCTCGACATCTTCACCGGCGGCGGCCAGGCCGCGCTCGCCAATGTCGGCGAGGCGCTCGACCGCATCCGCCGTTCCGGCAAGCGGGTGGTCGCATACGCCACCGGCTATAGCGACGACGGCTATCAGCTCGCGGCCCATGCCGACGAGATCTGGCTCGACCCGCTGGGCGCGGTGCTGATCACCGGTCCCGGCGGCGTCAATCTCTATTATGCCGGACTGCTCGAGCGGCTCGGCGTCACCGCCAACGTCTATCGGGTCGGCACGTTCAAGTCGGCGGTCGAGCCCTATACACGCAGCGACATGTCGCCGGAGGCGCGCGAGGCGAGCCAGGCGCTCGCCGACGCCTTGTGGGAGACCTGGCAGCAAAATGTCCGCCAGGCGCGGCCGAGAGCCCGGATCGCCCCTTATGTCGCCAATCCCTCGGCGTTCATCGAGGCGGCCGGCGGCGACATGGCGCGGGCCGCGCTCGAGGCCGGCCTCATCGACCGGATCGGCGATCGCACCGCCTTCGGCCAGCGCATGGCCGAGCTCGCCGGCGCCCATCACGAGCAGGTCCCGGGCAGCTTCCGCGCCGTCCATTACGACGCCTGGACCGAAGAGCATCCGGTGAGCGAGCCCTATGGCCAGATCGGCGTTCTGACCGTGGCCGGCATGATCGTCGACGGCCACGCCTCGCTGGGCACCGCCGGCGCCGAGACGGTGGTGGAGAATCTCGAGCGCGGGCTGCGCACCGGCCGGCTCAGGGCGCTGGTGGTGCGGATCGATTCGCCGGGCGGATCGGTGACCGGATCGGAACGGATCCGCCGCGCCATATTGGCGGCGCGCCGGCGTGGGCTGCCGGTGGTGATGTCGTTCGGCTCGGTGGCGGCGAGCGGCGGCTACTGGATCGCCACCGCCGGCAACACCATCCTCGCCGAGCCGTCCACCATCACCGGCTCGATCGGCGTGTTCGGCGTGCTGCCGAGCTTCGAGGGCACGCTCGCCAAGATCGGCGTCGGCGCCGACGGCGTCAGGACGACGCCGCTATCGGGCGAACCCGACATCTTCCGGGGGCCTTCCGACGAGGCGGACCGGCTGCTCCAGACGAGCGTCGAAACCACCTATCGGCGTTTCGTCGGGCTGGTGGCGCGCGCCCGCAATCTTCCCGCGGGGCGGGTCAACGCCATCGGCCAGGGCCGGGTCTGGAGCGGCGGCACCGCCCATCAGCTCGGCCTGGTCGACCGGTTCGGCTCGCTCGACGATGCGATCGAAGAGGCGGCCCGCCGGGCCGGCATCGACGCCGAGGATGCGAGTCCCGTCTGGCTCGAGCGCGAGCCGGGCTTCTTCGCCGAGCTGCTTCGCAACATGGCCGGCGGCGCCGAGGAGCAGGCGTCGCCCGACATCTTCTCGCGCGCCGCGCGGCGCTCCGAGGCGCTGGTCGAGCGGGCTCTGCACGACGCGCAGGCGCTGCTGTCCGGGCCGGCGCTGCAGGCGCGCTGCCTCGAATGCCCGATGGCGGCGCCGGTGCGCCGGATCGGCGAACCGGGCTCGCTGCTCGGCCGATTGCTCGCCGCGATCCGGGGCGGGTGAGGATCCGGCTCGCCACCGCCGACGATGCGGCGGCGATCGCCACCCTCTACGCGCCTTATGTGACCGGCACCGCGGTGTCGTTCGAGGTCGACCCGCCCGACCCGGCCGAAATGGGCGCGCGCATCGCCGCCGGCGCCGGGCTCTATCCGTGGCTGGTCGCCTGCGACGAGGCCGGGGAAGTGCTCGGCTATGCCGCCGCCGGCGCGTTCAGGACCCGCCCCGCTTATCGCTTCACCGTCGAGACCAGCGTCTATCTGGCCCCCGCCGTGATCGGGCGCGGCGCCGGCCGCCTGCTCTACCGGACGTTGCTCGAGACGCTGGCGGCGCAGGGTTTCACCCAGGCGATCGGCGCCATCACCCTGCCCAACGCTGCCAGCGTGAAGCTGCACGAGGCGCTCGGCTTCACCCGCGCCGGCACCTACGAGCGGGTCGGCTACAAGCTCGGCGCCTGGCACAGCGTCGGCCTGTGGCAGCGGCCGCTGGCGCCGGCGCTGGACCCGCCGCAGGATCCGAAGATGGTCGGCGCCGTGTGGCGGGGCGACTAATTCCCCGGCGAAGGCCGGGCTCCAGCGGCGCGAGAAGCAAGGCTGGGTCCCTGCCCTCGCCGGGACACAAAGCCAGTCACCGCGGCTCGCGGCTCCAGTCGATCGGTCCGGAGAGGAAGCGGCGCCTCAGACGCTCGAGCGAGACGCGGTTGCCCTCGCGGAAGAAGCCGAGCAGCTGGCGGCCGGCCTCGTCGTCGGCATAGCCGGCACCGGTCAGCCGCACCCGGGTGCGGCCCTCGCCGGCGGGCTCGAGCTCGAACAGGTGCGAGACCTGGCGGAAGCTGTCGAAATGGGGAAAGCCGTCCGGCGCCCCGATCGTCCGGAAGGCGAGCAGCCGGCCGGGAATCCGCGCGGTGACCTGCTGCCGGATCGTCGTCGAATCGCCGCGGCTGGCGCCGGGCGCGTAGCTGGTCTCGATGACGTCGCCGTCGGCCCAGGCGGTCGGCACCGCCCAGCCGGTCCAGCCCTGCGCGGTCGCGATCGCCTGCCACACTTCGTCAGCGGTTGCGTCGACCACCGTCTCGTGGACGAGGCGATGGCGGCCGTCGCCGTCGACCGCCGAGGAAATGGCGACCGGCTCGTCGACGCGCCGGTAGCGGACATTGCGGTTCATCGACGGCGCCTGCGCCGAGACGCTGACCGCCTCATAGCCATCATCGCCGGCGCGGCGCCAGAAAGTGGAGACGGCGATCTCGCGGCCCTCGGGATCGCGATAGGTCTCGTCGCCGAAGTTCAGCCGGTCCGGCTCGGCGCGCATCGTGCCGCGGCTGACGCCGCCGAGCGAGTTCCAGTAGGTGAAGCCGACCGCGCCGGAGGCGTCCGCGCTGTACAGGGTCTCGCCCCGATAGACGCCGGCGCCGCCGGTCACCTCGTGGCGGTCGCGCACATGCTGGCCGCCATAGACGCTCTCGAAGCAATGGGTGTCCTGCTCACCCTCGGCAAACTCGCCGCGCCAGCAATGGCCGACGAGGAAGCCGAGCGGCTCGAGGCCCGGCCGGAGCGCCGGCGGCTCGCCGGCCAGCGCCAGCGCAACAAAAGCTGCGATCATGCTTCCTTCCTCCCATCGAACAGCCGGTCGAAATGGAGCCTGAGCTGGGCCACCGCCCGGTCGAAATAGCCGACGTCGCGATGGGTGCGCGCCTGCATCACCCCGCCCTCCATCACCGTCAGCACGAACTCGGCCAGCGCCTGGCGATCGAGCCCGGCCGGCAGCTTTTCGCCGGCTTCGTCCAGGCAGGCGCGGATGGCGCCGGTCCAGGCGTCGAAATTCTCGGCCATGCGCTCGCGCACCACCGGGTCGGGCTCGTGCAGCTCGAGCGCGAGGCTGCCGATCGGGCAGCCGTAATGGCAGTCGGTGTCGACGATCAGCTCGCGATATTTGGCGAGCAAAGCGAAGATGCGGTCGACCGGGTCGTCGACGCCCTGCCAGACCGGGTCGAGCAGCATCGGCCCGATGCCGTCGCGATAGGCCTCGAGGACGGCGACCAGCAGGTCCTGCTTGCCCGGAAAGAAATGATAGAGGCTGCCGCTGTTGATGCCGGCGCGGCCGAGGATGTCGGCGATCGAGGTCGAGCCGTAACCCTTCTCCCAGAACAGCTCCATCGCCGCCTCGACGATGCGGGAGCGCGTATCCCTGGCGGCGGTGATATCCGGCATGGAGGCATTCTTGATTGATCGTTCAACCAAGTCAAGAGGCATCGTAGATTTCCGCTTCTTCGCCTTGCCGTGCTTTCAGTCCGGGGAAATGCGGCGCGGAAAAATTTTCCGATCCGCTGCCTGGTGATTCGAGGCTGCTGCCTTAGCACAAAAGGAGAACAAAGTCAAGGCTTCCCGCCTTCGGCCGCCGGCGTTTCCGGCCGGCTTTGGGAGATCGGCGATAGCGTGGTGTTGATCGAGAAGGCTGGATCCCGGCTGCCGACGAAGCGCGGGCCGGAGAGAGTCGCCGATCAAATCATCCTGTCAGCCCCATCGCAATGAACAACGCTATGATGCCGCCGATGGCCAATCCTATAAGCGTGCCACCCGCTACTCCGCGCCAAAGCAACTTCTGTTCTCCGGTCGTCATTCGGCTCTCCCACGGGCAGGCGCGAAAACTACCACAGCCTCAAAAAAACGACACCGCTCATTTCAAACTGACCCCCTACCCGCCTTCGACCGGACGTCGATAGCCGGGCAGCGACCAACCGCGGGCGATCGCCGCGCCGCGCAAGGCAAAGCCCGCCGCCGCGGCGATCATGCCGGCCGCGCCGCCGGGCACGCCGAGGAGAAGAAGGCCGACGAGCAGTCCCGCGGACAAGGCCGCGGCGGTCACATACAGTTCGGGTCGCATCAGGATCGAAGGCTCGCCGGCGAGAACGTCGCGGACGATGCCGCCAAGGCAGCCGGTGAGGACGCCCATCGCGAAGGCCGGGAGCGGCGCGAGGCCGAAAGCCAGGGCCTTGGCGGCGCCGAAGGTCGAATAAGCGGCGAGGCCGGCGGCGTCGCACCAGACCAAAGCCTTGCCCTTCCACAGGCCCGACGGCGCCAGCCAGGCGGCCAAAGCGGCGGAAAAGCAGATCAGCAGGGTCGCATTTTCGTGGACCCAGAAGACAGGGGCGCCGATCAGCAGGTCGCGGACCGTGCCGCCGCCGACGCCGGTCACCACCGCGAAGAAGATGAAGGTCACCAGGGTCAGCTTTTTCTCGGCGGCGAGCAGGGCGCCGGAAACCGCGAACACCGCGATCCCGGCCAGATCCAGATATTCGAGAGCCGGACCGAGGGCTTCGGGAAGCGGACCAGGTGGCATCGGCGTCAGGGCGAGCGGCCCATGATCCGCCAGGTGATGTTCGAGACGTAGGGGGTGGGGATGGCCCTGCCCTCCGAGTCGCGAGCCGGTTCGAAACGCGCGCGCTGCCGCATGATCCGGCAGGTGGCCGAGTTCGAGCGCCTCGTCGCCGCTGCCGACCAGCACCTGGCAGCCGATGGCCCGGCCCTCGCGGTCGAGATCGAGGCGGAAGGTGACGGTTCCCTGCGACGCACGCCTCAGCGAGGCGGCCGGATAATCGTCGTTGGTGACAAAGCGGGCGGCGTTGCCGCGCGGCGGCACCCGCACCGCGGCGTGGGCGACGGGATCGATCCCCCATTGCCGCATCACGGTCGTCTCGCATTCGCGCAACGCGGCGAGCGCGCGTGCGCTCGAGGGCGTCGCGATCTCGATCAGGGTCGCGCCGTCCCTTGCCACCCGGACCGACCGGGCCGCGGCAAACGCGCTGCGCAGGTCGATCGCGGCCTCGTACAGGACCAGGGCCGGGCCGCCCTCCGTGTCCTCGCGCTGTTGCCGCCCTTCGACCACCCTCCCCTCCGGCTCGAAGCTGATCCTGATCCGGCCCAGGTCCGAAAGTGCCCCTTCGGGCCACACGCGGCTGACGAGGCGAAGGCTGGGGTTATGGCTGCCCGGGATGATCTGCAGGGCAAGATAATTGGGCGGCGAGGCCTCGTCCTGGCGGATCAACGAGCAGCGATGGTCGCCCCAGTCGACGTTCCAGCTGCCGGAGGGCGCCGGCTCCTGCGCGGCGGCGACGGACCCGAGGCCGGCAAGCAAGGCCGCGAACAGCGGGAGGGGGCCTCGAACGAAACAGCGCATCAGATGTGGATCGGCTTGCCGGTCACCGCCATCGCCGCTTCCTTCAGCGCCTCGCTGTGGGTCGGGTGGGCGTGGCAGGTGTAAGCGATGTCCTCGGAGGTCGCGCCGAACTCCATCGCCTGCGCGGCCTGGCCGATCATCGTGCCGGCGACCGAGGCGACCATCCAGACGCCGAGCACGCGGTCGCTCCTGGCGTCGGCGATCACCTTGACGAAGCCGTCGACCTCGCGGTTGGTCTTGGCGCGGCTGTTGGCGAGCATCGGGAACTTGCCGGTCCTGACCTCGTGGCCCTGGGCTTTGGCCTCCTCCTCGGTGAGGCCGACGCCGGCAATCTCGGGCATGGTGTAGACGACGCTCGGGATCACCTCGTGATTGACGATGCCGATCTGGCCGGCGAGGATCTCGGCGACCGCGATCCCCTCATCCTCGGCCTTGTGGGCGAGCATCGGCCCGGGCGTGACGTCGCCGATCGCATAAATGCCTTGAACGCCGGTGCGGAAATCGTGGTCGACCTCGATCATGCCGCGATTGTTGACCTTGATCCCGGCCTTTTCGAGGTCGAGCCCGTCGGTGTTGGGACGCCGGCCGATCGACACCAGAACGACGTCGGCCTCGATCGTCTCGGCCTCGCCGCCGCTCGCCGGCTCGACGGTGAGGGCGACGCCGGCGCCGTTGACTTTGGCGCCCGTCACCTTGGTCGAGGTGCGGATGTCGAAGCCCTGCTTCCTGAAGATCCTGTGCGCCTCCTTGCGGACCTCGCCGTCCATGCCGGGCAGGATCTGGTCGAGGAACTCGACGACGGTCACCTTCGCGCCGAGCCGGCGCCAGACCGAGCCAAGCTCGAGGCCGATGACGCCGCCGCCGATGACGACGAGATGGTCGGGCACCTTGCCGAGCTCGAGCGCGCCGGTCGAATCGACGATCCGCTGCTGGTCGATCTCGACGCCGGGCAGCGGCGTCACCGACGAGCCGGTGGCGATGACGAAGTTCTTCGCGCGGTAGGCGGTGCCGGCGACGTCGATCCCGTCCTTCGCGGTGAAGCGGGCATGGCCCTTGAGCCAGGTCACCTTGTTCTTCTTGAACAGGAACTCGATGCCGCCGGTCAGCCCCTTCACCGCCTCCTTGCGGCCGGCGTGCATCGCGTCGAGGTCGAGCTCGACCCCGCTCGTCCTGATCCCCCATTTGGCGAGCGCGCCGTGATTGGCTTCCTCGAACAGCTCGGAGGCGTGCAGCAAGGCCTTGGAGGGAATGCAGCCGACGTTGAGGCAGGTGCCGCCGAGCGTCTCGCGGCTTTCGACGCAGGCGGTCCTGAGCCCGAGCTGGGCGGCGCGGATCGCCGCGACATAGCCGCCGGGGCCGGCGCCGATCACGATCAGGTCGAAGTCAGTGTCTGGGTGAGTCTCTGGCATTCGCTTCCTTTCGCGTCTCCCCGGCGAAAGCCGGGGTCTCAGTGGGAGCTCTCCCTGAGGTCCCGGCTTGCGCCGGGATGACGGTTACAAATCAATCAAAAGCCTTGTCGGATCCTCCAGCGCCTCTTTCATGCGGACCAGGAAGGTGACCGCCTCGCGGCCGTCGATCAGGCGGTGGTCGTAGGACAGGGCCAGGTACATCATCGGCCGGGCGACGATCTGGCCGCCCTGGACCACCGGCCGCTCCTCGATCCGGTGCATGCCGAGCACCGCCGATTGCGGCGGGTTGATGATCGGGGTCGACAGCAAGGAGCCGAACACGCCGCCGTTCGAGATGGTGAAGGTGCCGCCCTGCATGTCCTCGATCTTCAGGCTGCCTTCCTTGGCGCGGCGGCCGAAGTCGGCGATCGTCTTCTCGATGTCGGCGAAGCTCATCGCCTGGACGTCGCGGATGACCGGCACCACCAGGCCCTGCGGCGCCGACACCGCCACCGAGACGTCGACATAATCGCGGTAGACGATCTCCTCATCCTCGATCGACGCATTGACGGCGGGAATGTCCTTCAGCGCCAGCACCGCGGCTTTGACGAAGAAGCTCATGAAGCCGAGCCGGATGCCGTGCTTCTTCTCGAACAGGTCCTTGTAGCGGCTGCGCGCGTCCATCACCGCCGTCATGTCGACGTCGTTGAACGTGGTCAGCATCGCCGCCGTGTTCTGCGCCTCCTTCAGCCGCCGGGCGACGGTCTGGCGCAGCCGCGTCATCCGCACCCTTTCCTCGCGGCGCTCGCCGCGCGCGGCGGGACGCGGCGCCGGCGTGGGTGCCCGAGCCGGCGTCGGCTCGGCAGCCGGCGCCGGAGCTTCGGCCCCCTCGGCCCCTTCGACGCCGCCTGCGGCCCCGGCTTTCGCCGGGGCAGGCTCGCTCAGGACAGGCCTGGCCGCAGGTTTGTGCGCGGCGGCGGCGGCGAGCACGTCGTCCTTGGTGAGCCGGCCGTCCTTGCCGGTGCCCTTGATCTTCGAGGGATCGAGATGATGTTCGAGCACCACCCGCCGCACCGCCGGCGACAGCGTCAGATGCGGCTCCTCCTCGTCATGCGCCTCGGGCTCGCGCGCCTCGATATTCTCGCCGGCGCCCTCGGGATTGACCGGCGTCGATTTCGGCAGCTCGGCTGACTCCCCGGCGTCCGCTTGCTGCTTCGCCGCAGCGGGTTCGCTCGCTTCCGCCTTCGCGGGGGCGGCGCTCTCACCCGCCTCGATCCGGGCGATCACCGCGCCGACCTCGACCGTGCCGCCTTCGGCGACGAGCTGCTCGCCCATCACCCCGGCGACCGGCGAGGGCACGTCGACCGCGACCTTGTCGGTCTCCAGGCTGGCGATCGCCTCGTCGGCCTTGACCGGATCGCCCGGCTTTTTCAGCCATTGGCCGAGCGTCGCCTCGGTGATCGATTCGCCCAGCGTCGGAACTTTGACCTCAGTGCTCATCAGTCGATTTGCCTTGTCGGTAACCCGTCATTCCCGCGAAAGCGGGAATCCAGTCCTGCCCTGCAGGAGCGACTGGACCCCCGCTTTCGCGGGGGTGACGGTAGAGATTGGTCCGTGCGCATCCGCTAGCCTGTCTTCCTCTGGCCGCCGGCGGCCGTTTCGTGGCCGAGCGCTTCGGCGATCAGCGCCGCCTGCTCGACGGCGTGGCGCTTGGCAAGGCCGGTGGCGGGCGAGGCGGAAGGTTCGCGGCCGGCATAGATGGGTCGCCTGGGCTTGAGGCCCGCCTCGCCCAGCCGCCGCTCGAGGCGCGGCTCGACATGCGTCCAATAGCCCTGATTCTTCGGCTCCTCCTGCGCCCAGACCACCTGTTCGACATGGGTCATGCGCTTCAGGCGCGCCAGGAACGCTTCGCCCGGGAACGGATAGAGCTGCTCGATGCGGACGATCGAGACGTCGGCGTCGCCGGCCTTGTCGCGCGCCTCGATCAGCTCGTAGGCGAGCTTGCCGGTGCACAAGACGAACCGCCTGACGTCGCGGTCGGCCGGCGCCCTGGGATCGGAGACGATGCGCCGGAAATGGCTTTCGCCGGTGAAGTCGGCAAGGCCGGAGACGGCGCTCTTGTGCCGCAGCAGCGACTTGGGCGTCATGATCACCAGCGGCTTGCGGAAGTCGCGGTGCATCTGGCGGCGAAGGATATGGAAATAATTGGCCGGCGTGGTGCAGTTGGCGACCTGGATATTGTCGTCGGCGCACAGCTGGAGGAAGCGCTCGGGCCGCGCCGAGCTGTGCTCGGGCCCCTGCCCCTCATAAGCGTGCGGCAGCAGCAGCACGAGCCCGCTGGCGCGCAGCCACTTGGCCTCGCCGGCGGCGATGAACTGGTCGATGATCACCTGGGCGCCGTTGACGAAATCGCCGAACTGCGCCTCCCACAGCACCAAAGTCTGCGGATCGGCCAGCGACCAGCCATATTCGAAGCCGAGCACGCCGAATTCGGACAGCGGGCTGTCGCGCACCTCGAACCGGGCCGGGCCGACCCTGGTCAGCGGGATATATTTGGCGCCGTTCTTCTGGTCGACCCAGACCGAATGGCGCTGGCTGAACGTGCCGCGGCCGCTGTCCTGGCCGGACAGGCGGACCGGATGGCCCTCGCGCAGCAGCGTGCCGAAAGCGAGCGCCTCGGCGGTCGCCCAGTCGAACCCCTCGCCTTTTTCGAACATCTCGCGCCGGGCCTCGATGATCCGGAGCAGGGTCTTGTGGACGGCGATGTCGTCCGGCACCCGGGTCAGCACGCCGCCGATCTCGCGCACCAGCGCCTCGCTGCAGCCGGTGGCGACGTTGCGGCGCTCGGTGATCGCCGCCTTCGGCTTGCCGAGCCCCGACCAGGCGCCCTCGAACCAGTCGGCCTTGTTGGGCAGATAGGATCCGGCCGCCTCGAACTCGCCCTCGAGGAAGGCGGTGAAGGCGGCGATCTCGGCCTCGACCCAGGCCGGCTCGATCACCCGCTCGGCAACCAGCCGGCGCGCATAGATTTCGGAGATGGGCGGATGCTCGCGGATCGCCGCATACATGAGCGGCTGGGTGAAGCTCGGCTCGTCGCCCTCATTGTGGCCGAAGCGGCGATAGCACCACATGTCGATGACGATGTCGCGGTTGAACCGCTGGCGATATTCGATGGCGAGCTTGCAGGCGAAGGTGACCGCTTCCGGATCGTCGCCATTGACGTGCAGGATCGGCGCCTGGACCGCCTTGGCGACGTCGGAAGGATAAGGCGAGGACCGGCCGAACTGGGGCGAGGTGGTGAAGCCGACCTGGTTGTTGATGACGAAATGGAGGCAGCCGCCGGTATTGTAGCCGGGGATGCCGGAGAAGCCGAAACATTCGGAGACGATGCCCTGGGCCGCGAAGGCCGCATCGCCGTGAAGCAGCACGGGCAGCACCGAATCGCCCTCGCTGTCGCCGCGGGCGATCTGCTGGGCGCGGGCCTTGCCGAGCACCACCGGGTCGACCGCCTCGAGGTGGCTGGGATTGGGCACCAGCGACAGATGGACGTTGATGCCGTCGAACTCGCGGTCGGACGAGGTGCCGAGATGATATTTGACGTCGCCCGAGCCACCGACATCCTCCGGATTGGTGGCGCCGCCGGCGAACTCGGAGAAGATCGCGCGGTAGGGCTTGCCCATGACGTTGGCGAGGACGTTGAGGCGGCCGCGATGGGCCATGCCGACCACCATCGAGGCGACGCCGTACTGGCCGCCATATTTGATCACCGCCTCCAGCGCCGGCACCATCGATTCGCCGCCGTCGAGGCCGAAGCGCTTGGTGCCGACATATTTGCGGGCGAGGAACTTCTCCCATTGCTCGGCCTGGATGACCTTGGTCAGGATCGAGCGCTTGCCCTCCGGCGTGAAGCGGATCTCGGCCTCGCGCCCCTCCATCCGGTCCTGCAGGAAGCGGCGCTCGTCGAGGTCGTTGATATGCATATATTCGAGGCCGACCTTGCCGCAGTAATTGCGCCTGAGGATCTCGACCACCTCGCGGACACTGCCCTCTTCGAGCCCGAGCGCGCCGCCGAGATAGACCGGACGGTCGAGCTCGTCCTCGCCGAAGCCGTGAAATTCGGGGGTCAGTTCGGCCGGCATCTCGCGCTGGACGAGCCCGAGCGGATCGAGGTCGGCGGCGAGATGACCGCGCACCCGGTAGGTGCGGATCAGCATCAGCGCGTTGACCGAGTCCCGCGCCGCCTGGGCCACCCCGGCCTGCGCCGGGGCGGGCTCCCGGGCTTCCGCCGGGGCAGACGTGGCGGCGGTGCGGCCGTCAGCGGCGGCGCCATCCGCCGCGGACTCTTCGATGGCCATGAGGGTGGGATCGAGGCCGGCATTGACCTCGTCCAGCTCGATCAGCGGCCAGCCCGCGCGCGCCCAGCTCGGGCCGGTTTCGCCTTTGCCGTCGCCGAAAGTGTCCACCAGCCTCTCGCCTTCCACTCGACCGTCAGAAACGCGCCGGCCCTCTAGCCTATCCGTCAGGCGTTCAAAAGCTCGGCCAGCGTCCGGCCCAGCTCAGATGGGCTCGGCGACACCCTTATTCCAGCCGCCTCCATCGCCGCGATCTTGCTGTCGGCGCCGCCCTGCCCGCCCGAGACGATCGCGCCGGCATGGCCCATCCGCCGGCCGGGCGGGGCGGTGCGCCCGGCGATGAAGCCGACCATCGGCTTGGCGCGGCCCTTCTTCGCCTCGTCGGCGATGAACCGGGCGGCGTCCTCCTCGGCGCTGCCGCCGATCTCGCCGATCATGATGATCGAGGAGGTCGCCTCGTCGGCGAGGAACAGCTCGAGTATGTCGACGAACTCGGTGCCCTTGACCGGATCGCCCCCGATGCCGACCGCCGTGGTCTGGCCGAGGCCCTCATTGCTGGTCTGGAACACCGCCTCGTAGGTCAGGGTGCCGGAGCGGCTGACGATGCCGACCGACCCCTTGCGGAAGATGTTGCCCGGCATGATGCCGATCTTGCATTCGCCGGGGGTCAGCACGCCGGGGCAGTTGGGCCCGATCAGCCGCGATTTCGAGCCGGTCAGCGCGCGCTTGACGCGCACCATGTCGAGCACCGGAATGCCCTCGGTGATGCAGACGATCAGCGGCACCTCGGCGTCGATCGCCTCGAGGATGGAATCGGCGGCGAAGGGCGGCGGCACGTAGATCACGCTGGCGTCGGCGCCGGTCGCCGCGCGCGCCTCGGCGACGGTGTCGAACACCGGCAGGCCGATATGGGTCCGGCCGCCTTTGCCCGGCGTCACCCCGCCGACCATCTTCGTCCCGTAGGCGATCGCCTGCTCGGTATGGAAGGTGCCGGTCTCGCCGGTCATGCCCTGGGTGATGACGCGGGTTTCCTTGTTGACCAGGATCGACACTCAGAATCCTCCGATAGCGTTGGCGACCAGGATGTTGCCGCTGACCTCGAACAGCACGGCCGCCTCCGTGCCGGCACGGATATGGGTGACGTCGATCGAAACGCCGTCGCGCCAGGCAGGCTCCCACAGGCGCTTGACCGCCTGGTCGGGCCGCCCCTGCACCCCGGTCGGCGGACGCCCCATCCACGCCTCCAGGGCCGGCGGCGCCATCTCCTCGCCGGCTTCGAAATGATAGATGCGGCAGTCATTACCCCACTGACCGTAGGGGCTGGACGCCCGCGAGGTGATCAGGAAGATCAGCCGATCGCCGAACCGGCGCCGGAAATTGAGGATGCGCATCGCGACGCCTTCCTGGGCCGCCCGCCCGAGACCGATGCCGTTCAGCCTTTCGACGCGCGGATCGGCGGACGGGTCGATCTCCTCCCAGCCGCTCGCCAGCGCGTCGACGCGGACCGCGTCGAAATCGTCGACCCGCTCGCAGGCGGAGCGGAACGCGTCGAGCAACGCGCGGTCGCCCGGCGCGGCGCCGGCCGCGGCCGGCTGCAGGGCAAGCAGCAGGGCGGCGAACGCGATCATGGCCGCTCGGCGGCCTCATCGGGCGCGGGCGCCTGGACGTCGAGGAACATTTGCGGGCATTCGGAGCAGAGCTCGGACGCCGGCAGCATCCACAGCTCGACGACATTGCGTTCGCTGACCCAGCGGGTGCCGCGCATGTCGTCGGCGTCGATGCTGTCGGGGGCGCGGCCGAACCGCGCCTCGAGCCGGCGCCGGACCTCGTCGAAATCGCCCCCCTCCTCGAACTCGGCGACGAACCAGCATCCCTCGGGCGCGAGGAACTCCGAATGGCTGGTGCGCAGCGGGAACGGATTGCGCTCGCTGAAAGACATGCTGACCGGCAAATGGTCGATCTCGCCGGTGCGCAGGTCGGTCCAGCCGGCCGCGGCGAGGATCGTCCGGTCGACTTCGCCGCCACCGGTCGCGGCGGCGCAGGCGCTCGCCGCTTCGACAAAGGCGTCATAGCGGCCGGCCAGCGGCACGGCGCCGGCTGGAACCGCACCGGCGAGCAAAGCGACGGCGGCAAGGGCGGCCCGCATGCCCATCAGCCGAGGCTCCCGTCGATGACGCCCGTATCAGCGCGAAGGAGAATCGGCATGGCCGCTCCTGCGATCGATTTCGACGATGACGCCGGCCGGGCCCATCGGGGCGAGGACGAGGACGAGGTCGTCGAGCTCCCAGACGCTTCGGTCACCCTCGCGCGCCGGCCTGTCGCCGAGCCGCTCGCGAAGCGCCGCGCGCAGGCTCTCCATGTCCAAGCCGCGCCCGGTCGGAGCCATGACCAAACACCGGTCAGCTCCATTGGCGCTGTCGAAAATATTCAGCAGGATCATGTTCCGAGGGTGGCGATAGCCGACTATGTCAAGATCGTCCCCATCGCTCCGGATCGCGTCCACCCAGCCGGCCTGGGTGAGGCGCTGGTGGTCGAAGGCGGGCGCCCGAAGCTGGAGCGCGCATTCGTCGACTGCGGCAACGGCCATTTGGGCCGTGACGGGCGCAGTGACGAAATCGGGCTGTGCAACCGCCGGTATGGCCAGCAGCAGAACGGCTGTCGGTGCCAAAGAGCGGGACTGCCAAATTTCCACCTGTCTAGCCCCCCAGGCTCGGATCGATCGCCCTGCACGCTTCCAGCAGCTCCCTGACGGCGTCGACCGACACCTGGAAATTGGCCTTGGCCTCATCGTTCAATTCGATCTCGACGATGCGCTCGACGCCGCCGGCGCCGATCACGCAGGGCACGCCGACATAGAGGTCGTCGACGCCATATTGGCCGGTCAGATGCGCCGCGCAGGGCAGCAGCCTTTTCTTGTCCCTGAGATAGGCCTCGGCCATTTCGATGCCGGCGGTGGCCGGCGCGTAATAAGCCGAGCCGGTCTTCAGGAGCGCGACGATCTCGCCGCCGCCGCCGCGGGTGCGCTGGACGATGGCGTCGATCCGCTCCTGCGTCGACCAGCCCATCCTGACCAGATCGGGTATCGGGATGCCGGCGACGGTCGAATATTCGACCACCGGCACCATCGTGTCGCCATGGCCGCCGAGCACGAACGCGCTGACGTCCTGGACCGAGACGCCGAACTCCTCGGCGAGGAAGTGGCGGAAGCGGGCGCTGTCGAGCACGCCGGCCATGCCGACCACCCTTTGATGCGGCAGGCCCGAAAATTCGCGCAGCGCCCAGACCATCGCGTCCAGGGGATTGGTGATGCAGATGACGAAGGCGCCGGGCGCGTTCGCCTTGATGCCCTCGCCGACCGCCTTCATCACCTTCAGATTGATGCCGAGCAGATCGTCGCGGCTCATGCCCGGCTTGCGGGCGATTCCGGCGGTGACGATGATCACGTCGGCGCCGGATATGTCGGCATAATCCTGCGTGCCCTTGAGCTTCGCGTCGAAGCCCTCGACCGGCCCGCACTGGGCGAGATCGAGCGCCTTGCCCTCGGGCACGCCCTCGACCACGTCGAACAGGACGACGTCGCCCAGCTCGCGCGTCACGGCGAGATGGGCCAGCGTGCCGCCGATATTGCCCGCACCGACGAGCGCGATCTTGTTACGAGCCATGGGCCCTCCGATCCTCATTTCCTGTAGCGAAGGAGCCGCAGGACGCGGCCGGGACGCGGGGTCCGCTTAGACGCGGCGCGGGCGGCGGGCAACGTCCTTCAATACTCCGTTTCGCCTACTCTCAGCCTCCGAACCCCCTCACGCCGACCCTCTCCCCCTCGGGGAGAGGGGAGCTTACCCCGCCAGCCGCCGGATCAGGTCGGTCCAGTGGTCGATGTCCTGGTAGAAGGCGCGCACCGGCAGGCGCTCGTCGCGGCCGTGGGCGCGCTCGTCGACCGGGATCACCGCCCAGCTGCCGTCGACGCCGTAGACCGGCACGCCGCGGGCGCGGAAATAGAGGCCGTCGGTGGCGCCGGTGCGACATGTCGGGGATGATCGCCGCGCCGGGATGGCGGGCGCGCACCGCCGCGGTGTAGGCGGAGACGACGTCCTCGCGCAGCGGCGAGGCGTCGGTCGGGCGGGCGACGTCGACCGGCTCGACCGCGACGTTGTCGGGCGCGCCGAGCCCGCGCAGCGTCGCCAGCACCGTGGCCGGGTCGACGCCGGGGAAGATCCGGCAATTGACCGTCGCCCGCGCCAGCTGCGGCAGCGCGTTGTCGGCATGGCCGCCCTCGAGCCGGGTGGCGACGCAGCGGGTGCGGGTGAGGCCGACCTCGGTCGGCGACGGCCTCGACCAGGTCGGCGGCCTCGCCGTCGCTCAGGGTCGGCGAGCCAGCGGCGGATCGCGGCGGCGAGCGCGGGATCGGCGGTGCCGGCGCGATGGGCGAAATAGGCGCGGGTGGTGTCGTTCTGCATCGGCTCGAACCGGTGCCGCTCGAGCCGCTCGAGCGTGTGGGCGAGCGCGTAAATGGCGTTGTCGGGCCGCGGCCGCGAGCTGTGGCCGCCGGGATTGGTCGCGGTGAAGGTGTAGCTCTGGTAGATCTTCTCGGCGGTCTGCATCGAGAAGCCGAGCAGGGTGCCGTCCTCGAGGAAGCCGCCGCCGCCGCCGTCGGCGTTCAAGGCGAAGTCGATGGTCGAGACGTCGAGCCACTGGTTGGCGGCATGGTCCGCGCCGTTGCCGGTGGTCTCCTCGTCGCCGGTGAACAGGACGATGATGTCGCGCCGCGGCCGGAAGCCCTCGGCGCGCAGCCGCAGCAAGGCGGTGGTGATCGCGGTCACCCCCTGCTTGTCGTCGAGCGTGCCGCGGCCGTAGAAATAGCCGTCCTCCTCGCTCGAGCGTGAACGGGTCGCGCGACCAGTCCTCGCGGCGCGCCTCGACCACGTCCATATGGGCCATGAGCAGCATCGCCTTGCGCCCCGACGGCCGCGCCGCCGGCCAGCGCAGCACGAGCGAGGCGGTGTCGTCATAAGCGTGGATGGTGATTTCGGTGAGGCCGGCGGCGCGGAACTGCTCCTGGAGATAGGCGGCGAGCTCAGGGCTCTGGTTGCGGCCCTGGACGGTCTGGAAGGAGATGGCGCGCTCGTAGATTTCGCGGGCTTTCTGGTGCCATGGGTGGGCCGGCTCCATGTCGACCTCGGGCGGCGCGGCGACGGCGGCGGCGGAGAGCAGCAAGGCGGCGGCGGTCAGGGCAAGGCGCATCGAGGGAACTCCTTCTTGTCAAACCGTCACTCCCGCGAAAGCGGGAGTCCAGCCTTTTTGCTTCACAAGCGCCCGACTGGATTCCCGCTTTCGCGGGAATGACGAGGGAGGGGCGCGGCTGCACACTCCTCCCGGAACGGGGAGGACATGGTCACGCCTCTTCGCCGTGGCCGGCGGCGAGATAGGCCTGGCTCTGCATCTCGATCAGGCGCGAGGCGGTGCGCTGGAACTCGAAGGCGCCGTCGCCGGCGGGATAGAGCCGGTCGGGCGCGGCGTCGGCGGCGGCGAGCAGCTTCACCTTCTGCTCGTAAAGGGCGTCGATCAGAGTGGTGAAGCGCGCCGCCTCGTTGCGCTTGTCCGGGCCCATCACCGGAATGCCGACGACGATGACGGTATGATAATGGCGGGCGAGGGTGAGATAGTCGGCGGCGCCGCGCGGCTCGCCGCACAGCCGCCGGAACGAGAAGACGGCGACGCCCTTGAGGCTCTTGGGCACGTGCAGAGTGCGGCCGCCGGGCACCTTGAGCTCATCGGTGGGGACGTGGGCGCTGTCCTCGACCGGATAGTCGGTCAGGCGGAAGAAGGCGTCGCGCAGCGCGGCGGTCGCCGCCGGGCCGTTCGGCACGTACCAGGTCGGCATGCCGCCGAGGCGCTCGAGCCGGTAGTCGGTCGGGCCGTTCAGCGGCACCACCTCGAGCTCGCGCTCGATCAGGCCGATGAAGGGCAGGAACAATTCGCGGTTGAGGCCGCCGAGATAGAGGTCGCGGGGCGGCCGGTTCGAGGTGGTGATCACGCTCGTCCCCGCCTCGAGCAGCCGGCCGAACAGGCGCGAGAGGATCATCGCGTCGGCGCTGTTGTTGACCACCATCTCGTCGAAGGCGAGCAGGCTCGCCTCGCCGGCGAGCGCCTCGGCGACCGGCGGGATCGGGTCGCCTTCCTCCTTCGCCCGCGCGGCGCGCAGGCGATCGTGCACCTCGAGCATGAATTCGTGGAAGTGGACGCGGCGCTTCGGCGCGTGGTCGATGGTCTCGAAGGCGAGGTCCATCAGCATCGACTTGCCGCGGCCGACGCCGCCCCAGAGGTAGACGCCGCCGGGGGGTTTGGAGCGCCGGCCGGTGAGGCGCGCGAGGAGGCCGCCGCGGCGCGGCCGGCCGGCGAGCCCGGCGGCGAGCCGGTCGAGCGCCGCCACCGCCTGCGCCTGGTCCTGATCGGGCCTGAGCTCGCCGGCGGCGAGCAAGGCGCGGTAGCGCTCGGTGACGGGCCCCGATGCGGGGAAGTTCGTCATCAGCCTGAGCGGACGCTTTGCCCCCTCCCCCTCGAGGGGGGAGGGTTGCGGTGGGGTTGAACGCATCCGTCATTGCGAGGAGCGAAGCGACGAAGCAATCCAGTGGAGCGAGGCGCCGTACTGGATTGCTTCGCTACGCTCGCAATGACGAAACTGAGGGTATCATTCCTCGCCTTCGCCCCCGCGCGGCCTCCGAGGTTCACCCCACCCCTGCCCCTCCCCATCAGGGGGAGGGTATGCGGTGCGCGTTGAACGGGGACAGTCACGATTCGGACCTTGGAGAAGCCCCTCCACCGCGCAGCTGCGCTGCGCGGTCCCCCTCCCCTGCAAAGGCAGGGGAGGATTTGCGCAAGGCGCCGGTGAAGGCGGCGATCAGCTCCCCGTCCTGCACGACCTTGCCGGCGAAGAAGACGAGCCTTTTGGTCTCGCGCAGCAGCTCCAGCTCGGCGTCGAGCGGCACGCCGATCCGGCCGGGCGACAGGAAGCGGACATTGCAGTCGAGGGTCACCGCCCGGATCACGTCGGCGCCGGCGAGCCGGCCGGCGGCGAAGAAGGCCATGTCGACGAAGGTGAGGATGGCGCCGCCATGGACCATGTCGCCGAGATTGGCGTGGCGCTCCTCCGGGAACATCCGGCAGGTGGCGTGGCGCGGCCCGTCGGCGCGGACCAGGAGCTTGCCGATGGTGGCGTTGAACCGCTCCGGCGCGTGCCCGGCGGCGAGGTCCCAGCTCCACCAGCCGGGATGATCGGGATCGGGCTCGTGGCGGATCAGGGGATGGACGTCCATGGTCGCTCACTGGCTGCAAAGCCCCTCCCTTTCAAGGGAGGGGATGGGGTGGGTAGCGCGGCGGCGGCTCGATGCCGCCGGTGCGCTTTCAGGCGTCTTCGCCCGCATCGAGCGCGTGAATGGGGACAGTCACTAGTGACTGTCCCCTACGGACGTGAATGGGGACAGTCACTAGTGACTGTCCCCTATGACACGCGCTGGACCGCTGAATGGGGACAGTCACTAGTGACTGTCCCCTATGACACGCGCTGGAAGGTGACGGCGCGGCGGGCCGGGTCGGCGGAAACGAGGGCGACCTCGAGCGCGTCGCCGGGCTGGACGCGGTGCGCCCTGATCCGGGTGACGATCGGCAGGTCCCTCAATTGCATGCGGACGCCGCGCTCGTCGACGTCGGTCACCAAAGCGGCGAAGGTCTCGCCCTCGCGGCCGGCGAGCATCACCGCTTCGGCAAGGTCGACCACCGCCCGCTCGATCTGGCCGGCGCGGGCCTCCGCCTGCGCCATCACCGCGGGCAGGCGCCCGAACGCCTCGATGACGGCCGGCGGCACGTCCCGGCCGTTGGCGACCGCCAGCGCGGCGCGCACGACATAGCGGTCGGCGAGCCGGCGCAGCGGCGCGGTCGCATGGACATAAGTGGCGGCCATCGCCTCGTGGCGGGGGACGATGCCGTCGCGGAAGGGCAGATAGGCCGCGCCCGAGCCGGCGCGGCGGATGGCGAGCATGAAAGCGGCATGGCGGCGGTCGGCCGGGTCCAGCCCGCGCTGGAATATGGCGAGCGTCGCCGCCTCGGGCCAGGCCAGGCCGAACGCGCGGGCGGTCTGGCGCAGCCGCGCGACCGCGCGCGCGTCGGGCCCGGCCATGGTGCGGAACAGGCCGGTGCGGTGGGCGAACAAGGAGTCGGCGACGGCCAGGTTGGTGGCGAGCGACAAAGCGGCGTTGCTTCGCTCCGAGGGGAGCAAAGGGCGGAAAGCGAGCTCGAAGCCGCCGCCCGCGACCGCCGCGACTTCCTGCTCGGGCGGATCGACGCGCCGCGCGCCGCGCCGGTCCTCGGCGGCGCGGATCCGGGCCGCCAGCTCGGCAAAGCCGTCCGGCAGGTCGGCCTCGCCCACCCGGTCATAAGCGAGCTTGGCCCGGCTCGACACGATCGCCCGCTCGGCGCCCTCGAGGCGGACCTCGCCGTCGGGGGCGATCCGGGTGGTGAAGACGATGGCGGGCCGGGGGCCGTCCGGAAGCAGGCTGGCGGCCCGCTCGCTCAGCACCGGCGGGTAGAGGCCGGCCTTGCCGTCGGGAAGATAGAGGGTCGCGCCGCGCCGCCACGCCTCGGCGTCGACGGCGTCACCGTCATCGACGAACCAGCCGATGTCGGCGATCGCATAAAATAAGAGGAGGTCCCCACCGCTGCGCTCGATCGCGAACGCCTGGTCGAGGTCGGTCGAGGCGGCCGGGTCGAGAGTGACGAAAGGGCGGTCCGTGCGGTCCGCATGGGCTGTGGGGGCGCGGCGCGCGGCGTCGGCAGCGGCGGCGAGGACTTCGGCGGGGAAGGAGTCGGGCACGCCATATTGGCGGCGGATGGCGGCGAGGCCGGAGCCGAGCGCGCCGGCGGGATCGACGAGGGACATCATCACAGGCGCCCTACAGGGCGGGAGGCGGAGGGTGAAGCAGGCGGGCTGCCGGGCCGGGCCGGGATCGAGACCCGCCTGTCCTTCCCCGTTCCGGCGGAGAGGTAAAGTTGCGGAAGTTGCGGGTTGCCATTCGTCACGCGCCTTCCCTCGCGGCGCGACCGGGCAGAAGGTCGGATCGGGTGAAGTCGCGCCGGGAATCCGCCATCGCCGCCCCGCTCCGGATGTCCGGCGCGGCAGCAGGACGATCGGGCGAGCCGGCCGACGGCGGCGGCGCGCGACGAACAGGCGTCATCGCGTCCTCTTCCCTCGTTCCCCGCAATGGCCGGGGCGGCGCACATAGACCGGGGATATCACGGGTTCCGTCCCCCAGGGCGGAACCGGCGGCGGGTAGGGCGTGCCGTATTTCGCGGCCAGAGCGGCCTTTTCCTCGTCGGAAAGGTGCCCCCACACGCCCGGGTCGCCCGGCCACGGGTGGCGACGGACGATGAACCGCACGCCGGAAGGGGTATCGGGCTCCAGGATGCTCAGGCTGTAGCGCGCCGTCTGCAGCTCATCGCCGCTCGCGGCCGCCGCGAGCACATCCTCGACGAGGCCCGCCCGCCGGGCGCGTTCCCGCTGCTCCGCGGTCCAGCCGCCGAGATCCTCCGGATCCAGGTCCGACAGGTCGACGACGTCCTCCGGTTCGGCGCCGGCAGCGGCGGCATCGCGCGGGCGTTCGTCCCCGGCGTCGCCGGCGTCATCGCGATCGGCGACGAACGCGTCCGCCCCTTCGCCCCCGGCGCAGACGAGATCGACGAACTCGTCGAACTCGCGGGCCACGATCCGGGCGGCGCGGCCTTCGCTGTCGTGCGCGGCGGCCAGGCGGTCGAGGCGGGAGAGCACCGCCATGGTGTGGCGGTTGTCGAAGCGATGGCGCTCGGCCCAGACCTCGCCGTCGCGGACGATGATCTCGACGCAGCCGTGGACCGCTCGCGACAAAGCGTCGGCGGCGACGCGGCGGCGGGCCAGCAGCTCGGCCCCGGCCCAGGCAAGCTGGAAGGCGTGGCCGTTGGCGCGGTTGCGCAGCTTGTAGGCGCTTTGCCAGCTCATCCCGGCGACCCGCGCCGCGTCCGCGACGCAGCCGCAATCGGCGAGCGTGTCGAGGAAGATGCGGATCCGCTCGGGGGTCCAGCCGTCGTGGCGGGGCGCGCGGGTTGGGTGGCGGTGGGAGCTTGCCTGCACGGCGGGTTCGATCAGAGCGGGCGCGAGCCTGTCGGACACCCGGGCGGCGGGGAGCGGACCTTCCGGCGGAGCGGGATCGGCCGAGACGGCCGGCAATGGGGGCGCTGTCAATTCCATGGGAAATCCATAGCATGATTTTGCTAATTTTGCAATAGCTGACTTATGCATGAATGCGAAGGCCTTTCCGGACCTCTGTTTCGTCCGAGGATGGACCTGTCGCCGGCGGCCAATGGCCGGAAGCCAGGCGGGCGAGCCTCCGGACGGTTGTGCGGTTCGCCGCCGGCGTTAATCTGTCGTCATGGGGGACGCGAAGCGGCTGTGGAGCGTGGCCGAGGTCGTGCTGGTCACGGCCGCCTATATCGCGCTCACACGCCTGTCAGTTTCAGCCTTCGACCTGTCCGGCGCGCTGCCCGGTTTCCTGAGCCGCGATGAGGCGGCCGTCGGAGGGGTGTTCCTGGTCGGCGCGCTGGCGCAGTTCGGCTTCGTCCTCGCCGCGGTCGCCCTTGCCATACCGGAGTTTCGAACCGCCGTCGCGAGCAGCTTCCGGCCGGCCCCGCGCCAGGCCTGGATCGTGGCACTGATCGCCGCCGCGATCCAGTGCGCCACGATCATCCTGTTCTTCCTGCCCGAACCGGCGCGGGTGATCGAGCCGTCGCCGCGCAACTTCTTGCTGTCGATGCTGCCGGTCGCCGACGGCTGGACGCAGGAGATCGTCTTTCGCGGCTATCTGATGCTGCGGCTGGGACAGGCGGGATGGCCGGTCTGGGCGCAGATCGCGGCTTCCGGGGTCGCCTTCGCCAGCATCCATCTGGGCTATATCGGCAGCGCCAATCTGGGCGTCTTCTGGCCGGCCGCGGGGACGGCGACGCTCGGCGCCTTCCTGGCCTGGTCGGTCGTGCTGGCGAAAAGGAGCCTGCTCCCGGCGATCGCGGCCCATGTGCTGATCATCATCGTCATCCAGCCGTGGCTGGCGCTGGCCCGGTGACGCGCCGACTCGCCGCCGCGACCGATTGCGGACCTTCATCGCAAGTGAGATGCTCGGCAGCCGTGAAGGCAGGAGACCGGAGATGCTCAGCCATGTGACGATCGGCACCAACGATCTCGAGCGCGCCATCCGCTTCTACGATGCGGCGCTCGCGCCGCTCGGCATCGAGCGCGGCGAGAGCCCGTGGCCGACCTGGGCGATGTGGCGCAGGCCCGGACAATATTATCCGATGCTGTGGGTCGGGCAGCCGTTCGATCTCAGCCGCGCCGGGCACGGCAATGGCTGGATGGCGGCGTTCATGGCCGAGACCCGGGCCGCGGTCCGCGCCGCCTATGACGCGGCGCTGGCGAACGGGGGCAGCGACGACGGCGCGCCGGGCGGCCGCCCCTGGCGCGCCGATTATTACGGCGCCTATGTCCGCGATCCGGACGGCAACAAGATCCACTTCGTGTGGAGGTCGGAGGCGTATCATGGGATGGCGCCGGATCGGTCAGAGGGGGCGGAAGGCGCTGGTTCCGGGGGCGCCGGCGCCGGGGCGGGCGGCCCGAGTGATGGCGGGTAAAGCGGTGCGGCCTGCCCCTTTCCGTAGCGGGCACGGGCGCTCGCTCTGCTATGCGGGCGACGAAGGAAGAATTGATGGACCATGCCACGCCGAACCTGCCGTCGCGAAGCTTCGCGGACACATCGCATTTCTATGCGCAGCTCGGTTTCGAGGAGGGCTGGCGCGACGAGGGCTGGATGATCCTCAACCGCGGCGCCCTGAAGCTGGAATTCTTCCCTCACCCCGAGCTCAAGCCGGCGGAGAGCTGGTTCAGCTGCTGCCTGCGGCTGGACGATCTGGCGGGCTTCTATGCGCTTTGCCTCGAGGCGGGCGTGCCGGAGACGCGTTTCGGCCAGCCCCGGCTGCAGCCTCCGCGCAAGGAAAGCAGCGGGCTGACGATCGGATATATGGTCGACCCTGATGGGTCGTTGGTTCGGCTGATCCAGAATTGAAGCGGTCGGGCTTGTTTAAAGCTGACTGGGTTTGGCCGCGGGTCGGCTTTTGGGCGGAAACGGAACGGCCGCTTAACGGCGGGTTCACTGCAAGAAGAAAAATCGGTGGCCCGGACGCGAAGCCAAGCCATAGGCGGCGGTGGCGCCGGCGCTCTGCCCGCGATGCGCTTTTGCGAAGTTCCGGACCAATAGAAATTGCAACGAACGCCCATCCAGCCTAATTTCACCGTGAAGGAAACCGGAACGTCAGGATCAACAAGATGCCCCTCGATTCCAACTCGCCCACCAGCGCCTCGCCGTTGCTGTTTCGGTATGCCACGCCGCGCACTTCGTGGGGCGAGCTGCCGGGACATTATGATCCCGACGCTCAGTTATGGGTGATCGAAACGAACGCCGGGATCGTGCCGGTTGTACAAACGTGTGATTCCATGATCGTCGACACCAGTACGGTCACCAAGATTCGCCAGGAGGGCGATGACGACGATCTCTCGAGTGACGAGATGCTTGGTGCCGAGCGGCGCGCCGGCGCCCTCGCGGAACTCGCCACAAAGACTGATGTGCAGCAGGAGAGCGATGACCAAATTTCCGCGTCGCGGTTGCTGGAACTGGAGACTCGGACTGCCAACAGATCCAGGAAGGGATTGACGAGGACTGGCCGCGGATGCTGCTCGAGCTGCAGACTAAGACATTCGTCGATGTCGAGGAAGACGACGACTGTTCGCTAGCACACTAATAGTGTCGATTGCACCTTGATCCTGCTGGTCACCAACAAGCGGGACATCACGACCGACTTTATTGTGCTGGAGCTGCGCCGGCGTGGCCTCGCCTTCCACCGCCTCAATAGCGAAGACCTGCCCAAGGCCGCCTTGCGCTTTTGGCCGGGGGCTGACCAAGGCTGGGAACTCGACTTCGGCGATGGCGTATTGGCCCTCCGCGATGTGCGCGTCGCTTACTATCGTCGCCCAGGCATACCCGAGCCAACCGTTGTCAGGGGCGCCGCCACGCGCGATTACCTCGCAAACGAATGGTCGGCGGTCACCCGCTCCTTGTGGAACGCGCTTGAGGACCGCTGGCTGAATTCCCCCTTCGCGATCCTCAGGGCCGAGGACAAGCCGCGCCAGCTAGCGCTCGCGGCGTCATTGGGATTCGATATCCCCTCCACTTTAATCACGAACGATTTCGACGCGGCGGCAGCGTTCGTCGGGGCAGGCGCCTCGATCGCAAAGCCGCTGCGTCATTCGCTGATCGAGCGCGGTGAGACCGGCGAGGTGTTGTTCACCACGCGGCTCGAACCGTTGAAGTTAGAGGACCGGCAACCCGTCGCCCTCGCGCCGGTCATCTATCAGCGAGAAATCCGCAAGGCGTACGATATCCGGGCGACGGTCATCGGCGAGCGCGTCTTCGCGGCAGCGATCCACTCGCAAGATAAAAGTGAGACAGAGGTCGATTGGCGTTCGGGGACACGGCTCGATCTTAGACATGACCCGATCGCGCTCCCCACCGAAGTGGCAGAAAAGTGCCTGTCGGTCACTAAGGCGCTCGGCTTACGCTACGGTGCTATTGACTTGGTCGCGGACGAAGATGGCCGGCACTGGTTCCTCGAGATTAACCCCAACGGCCAATGGGCCTGGATCGAGCGTCGCACGGGGCTTCCCATCGCCGCAGCGATTGTCGACGAGCTCACCGCACGCGCCGCATGAAAATCCTCATCGTCCTTCGTGAATTCTTTTGGCCCTGGCTCGAGCAGCTCACCGCGGAGGAGAATGAAAGGCAGAAGAAACGGCGAGAGGCTGAACGAGCGCGGATCGAAGCACTAACCCTGAGTCGCGACGGCGATATCGCCCTCGATGAGGCACGCCGGATGGCGGACAGCGAGGCCGAACGACGCCGCGGAACCGACCAAAAGGCCGCAACCTATCTTCCTCTGGTCGCCGCTTTGATTCCGCTGATCCTGACTGTGGTGAGCACGCTGTGGGAGAACAATGCCGGGAGCGCCCCAAACTGGCTTAACATGCTGCTCCTCGGCTTGGCTGTAGCGTATACAGCTGCGGCCGGACTTCGGGCCTTTCGTGTGCTGAAGGTCACGATATCGCACGAAGCAGGACTTGGCGATTTTGAGCTGGCTTGGAAGAAGCCACATCCAGCCCGGGAGTTCGCCCGGCGAATTCTGCTTTACACACGGCTAAATCAAGACCCAATCAACTGGAAGGTCAGCTGCATCAAGATGGCGCACGCCTTCCTGTTGCGCGCGTTCGTGACCTTTTCGTTGCTCCTGATCCTTAACATCGTTTGGTATCTCGTGGCCTTGGTGTGGCAGGCCACAAGCCCCTCGCTGGGATCATCAGGAAACGTGATTGCCACTCCTGACCACCTCGCCGACCGTTTGAGGACCACCGACGCCTGGACTGCGCTGAACCAGGAGTGCCGCGCACAATCAGGCGGTCGTGACACGCTGCAGTTGGTCGCCGGCGCATCTTCTCCGATCACCGCACTCCCGGCGGCGCTCGCGCCAGTCCGAAACGAGCGCGGCGCCTCGCGCCTCATCCGCCTGAACTGTGCCGGCAAGCCGGTCGCTCGCCTCCGAGCCTGGTATCTGCCGGCTCGGCTCGTCAAGCCCTCACACCCGAACAACCTGCCCGAACCGCTCAACACGTCAGCGACGCCGATCCTAATTGGGCTTGAACAGGATTGGGGGCCAGCCAACCTCAAAGCCGCGACCACAACGCTGCAGGTGACGTCGTTTCGGCAGATGGTTCTTCTGCGCGCGCCCGACGGCCGACCGGCGGCAATCATAGAAACCGAGATCGCCCCCGGCCTACTCGGATCGCGCTGAGCCGCGCGACGTCAATCGCCCACTGCATGGCGGCGGCAAGGTGCCCAGACCAAGCAGCTTCAGACTGCTGAGAGGAGTGTAGACCAGCTTGAAAGCAGTCTGAATGCTTCCCGCAACCGCTTTGGAGTGAACGAATGACCGACAGGGCGCTTAGCTGACCAGCAGGAACTGGCCGAAAGGCGAATGTCCGCGCTCGGCGCGAGGCGCCGCCAGGTGAGTACCACGGCTGCAGCAATACCCGAAGCCGAAAGGGCCGAAACCGGGGCCTCTGAGGCGGTTTAGCATTCGGAAATCGTCAGCCTATCCATCCTGCTTCTAGCAGAGCGAACTGGCGCGACCGGCTCGATTGCTCAATAATAAGAAGATGGCTGCAAGGAAGAAGAGGGAACCTGCAAAGGCGACAAGCCCAGCATCAAGTGGGCCTGCGGGCAGCTTGTTCGAGGCACAGGTTGGCGCGTCCTACTTACTCGCCATGCTCGTCGGTGGTGAACCGAGAGGCCTCCCCGGCACGGTCATTGACACCGTCGAACTCCAGCGTGCTGGCGAAGGATTTCCCCTGGATGATGTGATTGTGCATGCGCACGATACCTCGGGCAACGCGGCGACACTGGAAATTCAGGTCAAGCGGAGCATCACCTTCGCCCCGTCTGATGACGTTTTCAAATCTATGGTCGCTCAGATGGTAGAGGCGGCCCGCAAGCCCGACTTTTGGGCGTCGAAGCACGAGCTGGCTGTGGCCACGGCGCGCACATCACGAAAAATTGACGGAGCCTATCAGGACGTACTTACTTGGGCTCGCCAGATAGGGACGGCTGAGGTCTTTGCACGCCGCATCGCCCGCGAAGGCTCGGCGGGCGAGGACATGCGGACATTCGTGAACACCTTCAAATCTCATCTTGAAGAGTTAGATTTCCCTCACGACAATGAGATAGTCTGGAAACTGCTCCGCCGGTTCCAGATCCTTATCTTCGACTACACGGCCACCGGGTCCGCCTCCGAGGCCTTAGCCCGTGAACGCTCTGCCCGTGCGCTCGATCCTGGGGAGGCCGGTCGCGGCGGCGACCTGTGGGACGCTCTCGCGGCTCTCACCCTCAAGATCGCGGCATCAGGCGGGGACCGGACCCGTGAGGCTTTGCGGCGTGACACCGATCTCAAGGCCTTCAGGTGGGCGGGGGAGCCGCGCCATCTACTCGCTTTGGCGGCATTGGCCGAGAATGGTGCTGCGGCGCTCGCCGACATTCGCGACCAAATCAATGGCGTCAGTATCGGCCGCCCGGCGCGAGTGGCTGAGGTGCACGCAAGCCTTGAAGTTGGTCGTTACGTTGAAATTCGCGGCGACGCCGGTGTCGGCAAGTCGGGTATTCTGAAGCATTTCGCCACCCAGGCGCAAATCGAGTCCGGCATCATTGTTCTCAAACCGGGCAGAACGACGCCACGGGGCTGGACAGCGCTTCGGGACACGCTGGGGTTCGACGGTTCGGCGAGGGATCTTGTCCTCGAACTCTCGGCCGACGGAACCGGCCTGCTGTTCATCGACAACCTTGACCTGTTCTCCCCGGAGGAACAGGCGACCGTCAATGACCTCATCCGCGCAGCCGCTACAGTCCCCGGCTTCTCCGTAGTTGCTACTGCGCGCCGCAATTTCGGCGTGGATGAGGTTGGCTGGGTCGCGCAGGACGGCTTGGACAAGCTTGGTCGTGCGCCTGCGATTTTTGTCTTTGAACTAAGCGATACAGAGGTGGAAGAGATGGCCGCGGCAGCTCCAGCCATCGCGGGTCTGCTAGCTTCCACTCACCCTGCTCGCGACGTAACGCGGAACCTGTTCAGGCTGGCCCGGTTGGCCAGCCGTTCAGCAGGCGCTCCGGTCCTGCGGACCGAGACTGATATGGCCGACGAATGGTGGGACACGGCCGATGGTCTGCCGGAAGGTCGTCGCGAACGCCAGCGCGTACTGAGGCATCTCGCTGACCAAGCGCTTAGCGCAGTGGCCGTCTTTGATGTCAGCACTCAGCCGCCAAATGCAGTTGATGAGTTGGTCATCGCCGAAACCTTGAGGGAGTATGGCAACGACCGAGTGGGCTTCCGTCACGACGTGCTTCGAGAGTGGGCTGTGGCCAAATTTATCGGGCTGGATGCTGCCTCGCTCGATCGGCTTCCACTGGACAAGCCCGCGCCCACCTATCTGGCCCGAAGCGTCGAGCTGTATGCTCGCTCGTTAATCGAACGCGCGGCTAACGATCTCGCCTGGTCATCATTGTTAGCGAGGCTTAGCCAAGCGGGAGTGCACGGCACATGGAGGCGCGGCGTACTTCTCGCGCTCGTGCGCTCGGAAGTCGCGGCCCAGTCTTTGCAAACGGCTCAAGCGACGCTGCTTGCCGACAATGGCGCACTGCTCAATGAGCTAATTCGAACAACGACCGCTGTAGACGCGCAAGTGGCTCGGGAAGCATTTGCTGAGTCTGGTCTCGATGTGGAAGCCCTGCCTGACAGCCTTGTGGTGCCGACCGGTCCGAGTTGGGGGCGCTTGATCGCTTGGGTCTTGAGGCTGGGCGGTATCATCCCCGGAGGCTCGTTGCCCGACGTGGTCGATCTCTTCATCAGATCGTAGACCTCGATGTTCGGGTCCGACCCGGTGACCCCAAGACTGCTTGCTCGACACTATCAGTGGCTGACTGAGATCGAGGCTGCGCACGATGAACGGGGGTACAGGCGAACCGATACCTTATACGGCGGCACCCTTTCGTCCGCCCAACTTGATGCCCTTGAGGGCGACCTGCGGCGGGGATTTGCAATGTTCGCAAACCGCGCACCGGCGCTCGCCACCGACTATCTTCGCGCTGTCAAGAATGGCAGAGGATGGAATGGATCGTCCGAGAGCTGCATGAATTCAGAGGCACGTTGGCGTCGGCAGCGCCGAACGAACTGGCCGACCTCTTTGAGGCGGCACTGATCCCGGCTCCTCGGCCCGAAAATCGCGATCGGTATCCGCGCAGCTCGATTGAAAACCGAGTTTTCACCCACTTCGATTCCCAATATCTCCCTGTCTCGCCTGCTCAAGGCCCGTTCTACGACCTGCTCACGGCGGCCCCGGACACAGGCAAGCGCCTTGTTCGCCGATTGCTAGACTACGCCATCTCGACACAGACGCGCGGATACACGGGCGAGATAGGAGCCATCGAAATAGCTCTGCCGAGTGGCCCGCGACAATTCACGTGGCCTCACACCTTTCTTTGGTCGCGGGAATCTTATTCCACATTTTACGCAGTAACCTCGGGGCTGATGGCGCTCGAAGCCTGGGCGCACGAGAGAATTGGGGCTGATGAAACCGTTAGTCAGTCATAATTGACATCCTCGGGGAGGGTGATGTTCCCTCTGCTTACCTCCTCATCGTTGTGGACCTCATCCTTTCGCATTGGCCCTCATCCAAAGAGGTGGCGATTTCCATTTGTCGCCAACCCAGACCTCGTCATTCTCGATCGGCAGCGGCAGACGAGAGAGCGGGTCGAGATTCCTGACATATTCGGACTCAAGGAAATTCAGCGTGAGCCTATCGGGCTGGTCAGTGCAAAGAGCCTAAGCGCGCGGCCCTCTCGTAATACGACGCTTTACGAGCTGCTGAAGTTTTACACGTTCGATGAGGATCCGGCACAGCGGGACCAACTCGTGGCACTCTTGAATGAGGCGATGGAAAAACTCCCCGCCCCTGGACCCGAAGCGAATTTCGGCGATCCGGAATTCATGGTTCGCCACGCTTTGAACCAGCTCGATGCCGCCAACTGGTCACCAGCAGAGTACCAACTCGAAGATGGTCGAACGGTGATGGTCAAGGAGTATGTGGCACCTCAAAGCGAGGCTGAGCACTTAGCGCCGTTTCAGTCCGAAGCGCAGGAGCGCATGATCGAAACGCAAGTGCAGCAGGCTGCGGCGGAAATCTTGGAGGCTCCCGAGCGAGCTACCGCTGATGCCGTCAACGTTCTGGTCGCTTGGGCTATGGCTAGGCCTATGGCCGAGCCTCTCGACGAAGATGAGGAAGAGCGCGACCTATCAGCGTGGGCAATGCGCGAAACCACAATCAACATCGCTGTGATCGCAATGCGCGATGGTGATGAGGACGTGCGGCATAAATCGCGGGAGTGGGCTCACGGGGTCTTTGCCGACCGCCTTTCCGGGCCAATCGACCGGATGGGCGGCTCCAACGCGCGCCTCCAGTATAACCCACTGGCCCTGTCGTTTGCCGGTTTCGCTTTCTCTCTTCGTGACTGCGCTGATGAAAACCACATTCGCCAACTCCTAGGCATCGCCAGTCATGACTCCTCGGCTGCATCGCCAGGGTTTGAGGCGTCCGCCGTTGCAATTGCCCAGGTAAACGAACGTCTCCTGAAGGCCGTTATCCGGTGCGCATTGAGGGCACGGGTCCACTGTCATCGGGACTGGGAACTAGAGGAATCCGAATACGAAGCCCTAAAGACTGAGCTCCGGCGCGAGATTGAGGCAGGAATCGACCAAGAGCTCGACTGGATTGCGGGACGTGACCCTGAGCCGGAATGGCCCGAATTCCCAATGCAGGACCCCGCGCCAAGGCGGGGCATTCGTTTAGGGAGTCATTCTCCAGAGAGGGCTCGGTCGCCGCGAGCACGGCACGAACTATACGTCGACAGTCAGGGGGCGGCGGCCTGGCTAGCAGCGCTCGGCGCCGTGGCCGAATTGCCACAGCGCCCCTGGCTTCGCGATGTCATCAACCATTTTCGTGACTGGACCAGCGACACCAACGGCGCCTCCTTGGATGAAGACCAAGATGTCGAACGGGCGCCAAGCGAGTGGAATGACGCCTACTTCAAGTTGATGGCCGCGTGCCTGCCTGGGCTCACGACGGTCGAGGTTGACGCTTTCGCGCTGAATCTCATCTCCGACCTATCTCCAAATGCATTTCTCAGCACCAGCGCCAGATTCTTGCGCAGCTCAGACGTGATCTACTTAGATTTCGGCACCATCAACTCTGCAGTCGCAATGCATATTCGCGAAGCTCTCGCCCGCAGGCTGCGCGACCATTACGGCTGGGACCGCTTCGCCCGCAATCGGTCAGCGTCCGTGGAAACGCATATGGGCGACACGATTTCGGCAATATTTTTCCACATGTATAACTACGGTTTCGCCCCACCGAAGTGCTATTTGATCCCGTCGCTGATGGAAAAGACCGATGTGTTTCTGCCGCTTTTTCAGGCATTGGCCTCGGAAGCGCCGACCATCCTCGTTGCGACAGAAACCATGACGCTGCTCGAGCTGGCGCCCCGAGCGGCGCAACTTCCGTTTGCTATAGCCATCGGAAAGGCGTGGATTGCGGCCAGGGCCGATGACTCAACATTTTGGGTCGACTACGGCATTGGGCGAAAACTCTGCCAATGGCTCGATAGGATGAGCGAGTTAGAACCGCCGGCCTTTCAGGTCGAAACCGCAAAGCGGAATGATGTCGATCTGATTCTTGCTGCACTGGTTCGAGTGGGGGTATCAGAGGCTGGGCGTCTCGAAGCGAAACTGACTTAGCACCTGATGCTGCACCCAAGCGTTTTGCCTCAAAGCAGTCAAATACGTTTGCGATGATGAATGATGGAACTGTCGGAAACTTCGTGCGTGAGCACGCATGAAGGGTCGGGCAGACATCCGGCCCGGATCAGGCTTCCGGCGCGCGGCATGGACCGATCGCCACGCTGGCCCGCAAGCCGGGCTGAGGTGACACGCTGGGCTTCCACGGGACCCCGGTTTTCGCCGGGGCGACGGTATGCCGCCGGTCAGGGCGACAGCCGACCTCCTGCGATCGGGGCGCCTGCCGCTTATTCACTTTCTTCCTGCCCCGCCCCACCCCGAAGCTGCGCCAGCGCCGCCTTCTCAATCCTCGCCACGACATGCGGCCGCCCGCTGACGATCGAGGCGACGTCGTAGGCGATGACGGCGCTGAGGAAGGTGGCGGCCTCGCTGTCGTTGAGGCCGTAGCGGTCCTTCAGCCACTGGGCGGCATTGGCGGTCGCCATGGCGAGCGCGTCGTCGAGGCTGTTGTCGATGCCCGAGATCATCACCCAGCGTTCGTCCTCGGCCCAGGGCTGGCGGGGCGCGGCGGCGCCGCCCTCCCCGCCCCGGATCAGGTCGACGGTGAAGGTGACGGCGGTCGACGTCTCCAGGCCCTGGCCGCTTATCTCGCCGTCGCCCTGCGCCGCGTGGCCGTCGCCCAGCGACAGCAAGGCGCCCGGCTGGAAGACCGGCAGATAGAGGGTCGTGCCCTGGGTGATGCGGTTATAATCGAGATTGCCGCCGTGCCAGCCTATGTCGCCGGCCGCGATCGCCTGGTTGCCCGGCGGCGCGACGCCGATCGAGCCGATCATCGGCCGCAGCGGGACGGCGAGGCCCGCGAGGCGCTCGCCGGGCCGGCGCGGACGGGCGATTCCGGCCTCGCGATCGATCAGCCAGCCGCGATCGGCCGCGGGATCCGGGGTCTGCGGATAGCCCGAAGGGACCGCCCGGCCGTTGAGCTGGCGCCCGTACATGTGCGCGGCGGCGCGATCGAGGTGGATGCGATCGAGCCGCACGACCAAAGTGTCGCCCGGCATCGCGCCCTCGACGAAGAAGGGGCCGGTGAGCGGGTTGCCGGGCATCGCCCGCCACACGCCCGCGGCATCGCGCCCCTCATTGTCGAGCGTCGTCGTCACCACCGTGTCGCCGGGGGCGATGGTGAGCGCGGTCGGGATGCGGCTCGAGAAATGGAGCTGATATTGGGCCGGGGCGTAATTGTGGGTGCGGCCCGGGCGGGCGGATCGGCGGGGCGACGGGACGGGCGGCCGGCTGGCGGTCAGCCGCACCGGCGTTCCGTACAAGGTTCCGCTGCCTTCGAGGCGTTCGCCGCTCGGGGTCACGCGCACCGTTCCGACCGGTTCGCCGTCGAAGGCGAAGGTGAGGGTCAGCCCGTCGGCAGCGCCGACGCCGGTCACCGCGAGCGGCCAGTAACCGTTGGCGTCGAGCGGGCCCGACGTGCCGGTCACGGCGCCGTCGGCGACCGACAGGGTCAGGCGCGCGCCGGCGGTGCCGTGGGGGGAGGAAGCGGTGACGTCCCATAAGCCGGTAAGGCGGTTGGGTGTCTGGCCGGAGGCGGGCGCGCTCGCCAACAGCAACAGCGGCACGAGCAAGGTAGTGGGGCGCATTGGACCTCCTGATCAAAATAGCCGGGCTTCGGGAAAGTCGGGCCGCTGGTCGGCGTCAACCCGCGCACGGTGAGACCGTCAAGTCCAAGAAGTCACGGCGAGTCCCCACGAGGCCCCGGCGTGCGCCGGGGTGACGGGATGTCACGGCGTGGGTAAAGCTCGATCGCATGGCCCTTTTCCTGCTGCTGGCGGCCATCCAGCTGGCGGACGCGCCGACGCTGGCCGAGGTCGAGGCGCTGCCGCCCGAACGCGCCGGCGAGCGGCTGCTGCGCGGCCGGGACCATGGCCGGATCGTCGCCGCCGGCCGCAAGGTCGAAAGATGGCACGATTTGCCCGGCATGGCCCAATATGAGCTGGTCGAAGCGCCGCGGCTTGTGCCGGGCGGCTGCTTCCGCCGCGTCTGGACCGCCCGCTTCGCCGGCGCGCCGGACGCGCCGGCCGAAGCGGCGCTGTTCAGCGAGGCGATTGCGACCCGGCAGGTCGCGCTGCGGGCGAGGGGGCGCTGTCCGCGCGCCGGCTACGCGCATGTCCAGCCGAACGTCGAAGTCCGCCAGGCGCTGGGGGCGCTGCGCCTGCTGCGGCGCATCGCGCGCGGCTCGCTGCAGAGTCACCTTCACCTGCCGGAGCGAGGTCGAGTCCGGTCTTTGCGCGAGCGACGACACGATCCGCGCCGCGTTGAGCGTAGCGCCGGCCTGGGCGGTGTCGATGTCATCGGGAAATGCGGAGCTTTGGGTGAGCGAGCCCGGCCGGTCCGTCGTGACCGCCGTCAGCTTCGCCATCGACCGGCCCGACCGGGTCTCGGTCGTCAGGAGGATCCCGGCGCCGTTTTGATTTGCCGGGCGGCCGCCGCCGCTCCACATGAAGGGCGATATGGACTTCTCCTTCTCCACCTTCCGCCTCGCCATCATCCTGATCGCGATCGCGGTGGCGATCGTCGGCCTGCCGGAATTGGGGAGGGTGCTGCGCCGGCGCCGGCGCCAGCGGCGAGCGGAGCGAAAGCGCCGCGAACGCTCGGACGGGGAGTAGGGGGGGTGTCGACATTCACAGGCCCAAAAAACCTCTCCCTCGAGGCAGAGGGTAGGGTGAGGTGGTCGGGCAATGGAGGGTTTTCGCGGCCGCCGAGCCCCCTCACCCCAACCCTCTCCCCGCCGGGGAGAGGGAGTCAGACCGCGCGTTCGACGAGCATCTTCTTGGTCTCGGCGATCGCCTTGGCGGGGTTGAGGCCCTTGGGGCAGACGTTCGCGCAGTTCATGATCGTGTGGCAGCGGTAGAGGCGGAAGGGGTCCTCGAGCTGGTCGAGCCGCTCGCCGGTCAGCTCGTCCCTGCTGTCCGCCAGCCACCTGTAGGCCTGGAGCAGGATGGCGGGGCCGAGGAACCGGTCGCTGTTCCACCAATAGCTCGGGCAGGCGGTCGAGCAGCAGGCGCAGAGGATGCATTCGTAGAGGCCGTCCAGCTTCGCGCGGTCGCCGGGCGACTGCAGCCGCTCGCGGCCGGAAGGCTCGGGGGTCTTCGTCTTCAGCCACGGCTCGATCGAGGCATATTGGGCGTAGAAATGGGTGAAATCGGGGACCAGATCCTTGATCACGTCCATCGCCGGCAGCGGCGTGATCCGGACCTCGCCGCCGTCGAGGTCGTCGATCGCGGTGGTGCAGGCGAGGCCGTTGCGGCCGCCCATGTTCATCGAGCAGGAGCCGCAAATCCCCTCGCGGCACGAGCGGCGGAAGGTGAGGCCCGGATCCTGCTCGCTCTTGATCTTGATGAGGGCGTCGAGGACCATCGGGCCGCAGCTGTCGAGATCGACCTCGAACAGGTCGTAATGGGGGTTCCTGCCGCTCTCCGGATCGTAGCGGTAGATCTTGAACTTGCGCACCCGCTTCGCGCCGGCGGGGGCCTTGTGGGTGCGGCCCTCGCTCCTGATCCTGCTGTTCTTCGGCAGCCTGAATTCGGCCATGTGCGCTCCTCTTCGCGCGCTCCGCTTACGCCGTATCGAGGTTCGGGCTCAAGACCTGTGTGGAACGTCGTCGTGCGGCACGCTGCACGGATGCCGATTGGTTTGCGCGAAGGCGCGAAGGCGCGAAGAAGAAAGGAAGGGATCGGGACAGTCACTTGTGACTGTCCCCTTCTGACCGGGCGTCGGAAAAGGGAATGCCCGGCTGACGCCGGGAAGGTGGGTGGAAGCGGCACGGTCCCTTCGCGTCCTTCGCGTCTTCGCGTGAAGCAAAACAGCGGAGGTGGCGAGCGGAGGCGATGGCGTTTCAGCTCGACCGCTGGCCCCCTCACCCCAGCCCTCTCCCCCAGGGGAGAGGGGGAAATCAGGCGGCTCTTGCCTCGAGGAGCTGGGCGGCGATCGAATAGGTGCGCTGATTGTCGACGTCGATGGCGTGGGCGCCGTCCTCGAGCACCACCGCCGAGGCGGAGACGCCGAAGCGGCGGCCGAGCTTGGCCAACGCCCGGTCGAGCGAGATCAGGCCGTAGCGCAGGATGACCAGGTTGATCAGCCCGAACGCCTGCGCGATCCGCATCGGATTCTTGGCGAACTGGCCGCCCGACCGGAAGATCTCGGCCAGCGCCAGGCCGCGGCTCGACAGGCCGTAAAGGTTGCAGTTCGAATAGCTGCCGTCGGTGAAGCGGTAGAAGCGGCGCTGGCCCTCGGGATGGGCGGCGAGCACGTCCTCCTTGCGCGACAGCGCCATCGCCATGTCGTCGCCGGCCAGCAGGCGGTCGGCGACGCGGCGGACCGCGTCCGCGGTCAGCAGCACATTGTCGGCGGTGGTGACGATGAACGGCCCCGGCGCCCCCAGGCTCGCGGCATAGACGCTGTCGGTGATCGTGCCGGCGGCGGCGACGAACTCGACCGGAACGCCGCAGGCGGCGCCCACCAGCGCGCGCAGCCTGTCCTCCGCGCCGGGCTCGACCGAAATCCGGATGCGCGCGAGGCCGTCCACCCGCGCCAGCGCGCCGAGCACGTGGGCGAGCAAAGGCCGCCCGCCGATCGGCACCAGGCATTTGTGGCTGACGCCCGCTTCGGCGGCGAGCGGGTCGAGCCGGCCGCCGCGCTGCGCGGCGAGGACGATGGCGGTGAAGCCCGGCCCGGGAGTCATCGGGCGGCGCCGGGGGGACAGTCAGGAGGGGGACAGTCAGGAGGGGGACAGTCACTAGTGACTGTCCCCAACAGGCCCTGGCGGCGCAGGCTCTCGCACAGGATGGTCTCGACCAGCTGCGACTGGCTCAGTCCGGCCAGCGCCGCCGAGCGGCCATAGACCTTCTCCGACCACAGATTGGCCTGGAGGTTGACCTCGAGGAAGTCGAGCCGGCCGCGCTCGCGGTCGAGCCGGAACTCGAACCGGCCATAATCGAACGGGCGGAATTCCGCGGCCATCTTCAGCGTCTGTTCGGCGATGACCGGCGTCCACTCGGGATCCTCGAACGGCACCAGCCTGTATTTGTGGGCGCGCTCGACCAGGTCGCGCTTCTCGTGATAGGTGCGCAAATGGCCGGGATCGGCCTGCTCGAACAGCATCATCGGCATCACCACCGGCTCGCCGCCCAGGGTGATCACCGGCACCTCGACGTCGCTGCCCAGGAGGAACGGCTCGACGATCGCGTCATGGCCCTCGGCGTGGATGCCGGCGATCGCGGCGGCGACCCCGGCCCAGTCATGAGCGTCCTGGACCGCCCAGCTGGCGGAGGAGGCGTTGGGCTTCACCACCCAGCGGGACGAGTGGGGGTCTCCGCCGGCCCCTCCACCAGGCTTCGCCTGGTCCCCCTCCCCATGAGGCTTCGCCTCACAGGGAGGAAGGCGCGATTCCTCGACCGGGGCGCCGCGCCGGTAGATCGCCCAGGGGGCGGTGGGGATGCCGCGGGCGGCGGCGCACAGCTTGGTCAGATGCTTGTCGTCGGCGAGGCCGCGCAGGATCGGCGAGGCGCCGAGGAACGGCAGGCCGAGCCGGGTGCAGAGCAAAGGCGCCAGCATCTCGCTGTTCAGGAAGCCGCCGCGGTTGAGCAGCGGAAAGACGAAGTCGACGTCCGGCCGCTCGAACAGCGCCTCGAAGCGGTCGGCCAGCTCGAGGTTCAGCCCGAGACCGCGCAATATCTCGCGGGTCTCGACATGATAGAGAGCGTGGTTGCCGTCCTCGGGGTGAAGCGCGCCCTCCCAGCGGGCATGCTTGGCGATGAACAGGATGCGAAGCCGCCGCTTCGCCTCCTCCGGGATAGAGCAAGGCTGGATGGGAACAGTCACGGACGGGGTCGGGCCTTTTGGGGTTTGGGGTTGGGGGGTTGGCCATTGGCAATGGGTGATTGGTGATTGGATTGGCGGATCACGGCAGGTCACGCCGACAAGGAACTCGCATCGGTGCCCGGTCCCCGACTTCCATTCGCTATTCGCCAATCGCCATTCGCCAATTCCCCAATCCCATCGACATTGCCGCCGCCGCAGACAATAAGGGCGGCGTTAGTGGCGTGGAAGAGCCGGTGCAAGATTGATGACCGTTTCCGTAGAGAAGATCGGCCGGCAGGAATCGGCCGATCCGGCCCGGATCATGACGACCGGCGGCGACGAGCGGATCATCCTCGATCCGGCGACCGGACTGAACCGCTATCACAGCGCGCCGCGCCCGTCCGACACGCTCGCTTACGCCTCGTCGACCGCCAACGACATTTCGGCCGCGGCGTTCGCTTATGTCCGGGACGTGCTGGCGGAAATCGGCGCCGAGCCGTCGCCGCAGGATTATCGCGCGGCGCTCGAGGCGCTGCGCGGACGCATCCGCCGCGCTTATGGCGTCGCCGGCGACGTCGCGGTGGCGTTCGCGCCTTCCGGCACCGACCTTGAATATGTCGCACTGGCCTGCGCCGCCGGCCGCGCGCCCGGCGGCACCCACAATATATTGCTCGGCGCCGACGAGGTCGGCAGCGGCTGCATCCACAGCGCCCATGGCCGCTATTTCGGCGCGGCGACCGCGCTCGGCCATCCGACCCGGCCCGGCGCGCCGGTCGCCGGCCTGGACGGCGTCTTGGTCGACCTGGTCGACATTCCGGTGCGCGATTCGCACGGGCGGGTGCGGCCCTCGGCCGAGATCGCGGCGCGGATGGAGGAGAGGATCGCGGCCGCCGAGGCGGCGCGGCGGCATGTGCTGGTCCATGTCGTCCACGGCTCGAAGACCGGGCTGATCCTGCCGCTGCCGGCCGAGCTCGACCGGCTGCGGGCCCGGCACGAAGGGCGGATCATTCTGGTGGTCGACGCCTGCCAGGCGCGGATCACCGGCGAGGCGGTGCGCGACTATCTGGCGCGGGGCGCGATCGTCTTCGTGACGGGCTCGAAGTTCATGGGCGCGCCGCCGTTCAGCGGCTTCGCTCTGGTGCCGCCCGGCGCGGCGCCGGCCGCGGCGGCGCCCGCCGGCCTCTCCACTTTGTTCCGCCGGGCGGAATGGCCGCCGGGCTGGCCGGGGGCCGACGCGCTGCCCGACACCGCCAATGGCGGGCTGCTGCTGCGGCTCGAAGCGGCGGTGTTCGAGCTCGAGCGGTTCCAGTCGCTCGATCCGGCCGACGCCACAAGGGTGATCCTCGCCTTCCACGCCGCGGTGCGCGCCGAGATCATCGACAAGACGCCGGCGCGGCGCGTCGCCCCCTATCCGCCGGGCGAGAAAGAGGAAGCCGACACCCATCCGGTCGAGATGCGCACGCTCTCGACGCTCGACCTGTCGGGCTGGGGGGCCACCTTCGAGCAGGCGCAGGCCTGGCACAAGGCGCTGATCGGCCATGGCGTGCGGCTCGGCCAGCCGGTAAAGTGCGTGCGGCTGGCGGGGGGCGGCTGGGGCGCGACATTGCGCATCGGGCTGACCATGGCGCAGATCGTCGAGCGCGCCCGCCTCCCGGCCGACGCGCTCGAGCGCCGCTTCGCCGAGGACATGGCGCGGATCCGCAAGGCGCTGGCCGCCGTGGCGCCTTAGATCCACCGGGCGTCCCTTCGCCCGCCGCGCGGGGCGCCGAAGCCGATTGTTTCGCGCAAAGGCGCGAAGGCGCGAAGGTGCCCAGGCGGGCGACCCGGCCTGCACCCCTCCGGCGAAGCCGGATCATCCATTTTTCCGGCTTCGCCGGAAAGGTGGCTTTTCTTCCCTTTCTTCTTCGCGCCCCTTCGACGCCGCCTGCGGCGTCGCTCAGGACAGGCTTTGCGCCTTTGCGCGAACCCATCGGATGTCCGGCCCGGTCGATGCCGCCGGAGGGTTCACTCGGCGGCTCCGAGCGGGCGGCAGTAGCGGGTGCGTTCGGCGGGGGCGGAGCGGAGGCGGGTGTCGATATAATAGCCGGCCATCTCGCCGATCCGGGCTTCGTCGCCCGGCGCGATGAAGCGGGCGGCGTCGCGCTGCCAGCCGGCGACGCAGTCGGCGCGCGGGCGGTCCGAAGCGCCGCAATCGAGCAGATTGTCGAAGGCGGCGCGCCAGGCGAGGAAGGCGGCGCGGTCCATCGGCGCGCCATGGCCGGGCACCAAGAAGGTGAAGGGGGTGGCGGCGATCTCGCCGAGCACGCGGCGCCAGCCTTCCGGGCAGGCGGTGTCCATGAACGGAACCGGGGCCACCACCAGGTCGCCGGCGATCACCAGGCCGGCGGCCGCGTCGTGGATCCAGATGTCGCTTTCGGTCGCGGCGAAGCGGGCGACGTTCACCCTGAGGCGCCGGCCGGCAATGTCCACGTCGGCGGATGAGGTCACCAAGCGGGTCGGGCGCAGCGCGTCGGCATTGTCCATCGCCGCGAAGCCGCGCGCGATCTCGGCGCGCTGCTCCGGCGTCGCGCGGCCGGAGGCGAGGAAGCGCTCGGCGCCGGCCCGGCTCTGCGGGAAGAAGCCGACCAGCGCGCCCTCGATCGCATTCGTCGCGTAGAGCGGGGCATAAGGAAAGGCGGCGCGGATCTCGGCATTGCCGGTGCTGTGGTCGAGATGCCAGTGGGTGTTGATGATCGCCGCGACCGGCCGGCCGCGCTCGCGGGCATAGCGCAGCAGCCGGTCGCGATGGGCCGGATGGCGGCCGGTGTCGACCAGGATGAGCCCGCCGGGCGCGTCGAGGAAGACGCTGTTGCCGTCGGGCCCGCGGTCCGGCTCGAACGTCCCGGGGAGGAGGTGCCAGGCGGTGGCGGCTTCGGGCGGCGTCGTCGCGCAGGCGGCGCACAGCCAGGCGGCGAGCAGCATGGCGGACAGGCGCATAAGCAGATTCCCCCAGTCTTCGTCCGCCGCATGGGGACAGTCACTTGTGACTGTCCCCTTTTGTACCGGATTTCGGCGAAGGCGCCGCGCGGTTCGACGAGCGTCCCGCCGCAGCCGAAGCCGATTGTTTCACGCGAAGACGCGAAGGCGCGAAGAAGAAGAAAGAAAGAGACAAGGGCGCCTTTCCGGCGACAGCCGGTCGAATTCTGCTCCGGCTTCGCCGGAAGGGCGCAGGGCGCGGTGACCCGCCTCGGCGCCTTCGCGTCCTTCGCGTCTTCGCGTGAAACAAAACGACGGTGATACCGCGCGCTGAATGGGGACAGTCACAAGTGACTGTCCCCTTTAGTACACCCGCGCCTTGGGCTTGATGTAGGCGATGTCGTCGGTGAGGGTGTATTCGTGGACCGGGCGCGAGCCGAGCCGGACGGCGCCGCCCTTGCCGCCCCAGCCGTCGAACCAGGCGATCGAGTGGCGCAGCCAGTTGACGTCGTCGCGCTCGGGATAATCCTCATGCTTGTGGGCGCCGCGGCTCTCCTTGCGGTTGGCGGCGCTGTGCATCGTCACCACCGCCTGGGCGATCAGATTGTCGAGCTCGAGCGTCTCGATAAGGTCGGTGTTCCAGACGAGGCCACGGTCGGTGACGTCGATGTCGGTCATCCGCCGGCAGACCGCGTCGATCTTCGCCTTGCCTTCGTCGAGCGTCTTCTCGGTGCGGAAGACGGCGCAGTCGGCCTCCATGACGCGCTGCATCTGGAGCCGGACCTCCGCGGTCGGGCTGCCGCCGTCGGCGAAGCGGAAGCGGTCGAGCCGCGACAAAGCCAGATCGTCGGCGCCTCTGGGCAGCGACGGCAAAGCGGCGCCGGGTTTGATCAGCTCGCCGACCCGGTGGCCGATCGCGCGGCCGAACACGACCAGGTCGATGAGGCTGTTCGAGCCCAGGCGGTTGGCGCCGTGGACCGAGACGCAGGCCGCCTCGCCGACCGCGAACAGGCCGGGCACGACGCTGTCGGGATCGCCGTCCTTGAGCGTCACCACCTCGCCCCGATAATTGGTCGGGATGCCGCCCATATTGTAATGGACGGTCGGCACCACCGGCAGCGGCTGGCGGGTGAGGTCGACGCCGGCGAACACCTTGCCGGTCTCGGTGATGCCGGGCAGGCGCTCGGCGAGGATGTCGGCGTCGATATGGTCGAGATGGAGCCAGATATGGTCCTTCTCCCTGCCGACGCCGCGCCCCTCCCGGATCTCCATCGCCATCGAGCGCGACACGACGTCGCGGCTGGCCAGGTCCTTGGCGGAAGGGGCGTAGCGCTCCATGAAGCGCTCGCCCTCGCTATTGGTGAGGTAGCCGCCCTCGCCGCGCGCGCCCTCGGTGATCAGCACGCCGGCGCCGTAGATTCCGGTCGGGTGGAACTGGACGAACTCCATGTCCTGCAGCGGCAGGCCGGCGCGCAGCACCATCGCATTGCCGTCGCCGGTGCAGGTGTGGGCCGAGGTGGCGGTGAAGTAGATGCGGCCGTAGCCTCCGGTCGCCAGCACAACCGCATGCGCGCGGAAGCGGTGGACGCTCCCGTCCTCGAGGCACAAAGCGACGACGCCGCGGCAGGCGCCGTCCCCGTCCATGATCAGGTCGAGGGCGAAATATTCGATGAAGAAGTCGGCATTGTATCGGAGGCTCTGCTGGTAGAGCGCGTGCAGCATGGCGTGGCCGGTGCGGTCGGCGGCGGCGGCGGTGCGCTGCGCCGGGGGGCCCTCGCCCATATTCTGCATCATGCCGCCGAACGCGCGCTGGTAGATCTTGCCTTCGCTGGTGCGGCTGAACGGCACGCCATAATGTTCGAGCTCGTAGACCGCGGCCGGCGCCTCGCGGCACAGATATTCGATCGCGTCCTGGTCGCCGAGCCAGTCCGAGCCCTTGACGGTGTCGTACATGTGCCAGGTCCAGTGGTCCGGACCCATATTGCCGAGGCTGGCGGCGATCCCGCCCTGGGCGGCGACGGTGTGCGAGCGGGTCGGGAACACCTTGGTGATGCAGGCGGTCCTGAGGCCGTGCGCGGCGGCGCCCATCGTCGCGCGCAGGCCGGAGCCGCCGGCGCCGACGACGACGACGTCATAAGCGTGGTCGACGATCCTGTAGGGGGCGGTGGCGGCCATGGCTGGCCCGGCTTTTAAACCGGAGGGCGGCGGTTGCAAGGGCGGGCCGGCGATCGCCGCTGTCGGCCGAGAGCCGCTTGAAGGCTGCGGTCATTTTCGTATATACGTAAACGGTGGAGATCGAATTCGATCCAGCCAAGGAAACCGCCAATGTCGCCAAGCACGGTATCTCGCTCTCCCGGGCCGCCGAGCTCATCCCGCTGGTCTTTGTGGCGGATGGCCGTTTCGAGGAGCCGCGCTATCGCGTCTATGGACATATCGACGGCGTACCGCACTGTCTGGTCGCGACCGATCGCGGCGAAAGGGTTCGGGCGATCAGCCTCCGCCGTGCCCACGCCAAGGAGATGAAGCGCCATGCCGGCTAAGAAGGTGGTGTTCGACGAGGACAATCCCGAATGGACCGAGGATGATTTCGCGCGGGCGCGGCCGGCGAGCGAGCTCCCGCCCGGCATGGCGGCCGCCTTGCGCAAGCCCGGGCGGCCGCCGGGCTCGAACAAGGAGGCAGTCTCGATCCGTCTCGACGTCGATGTGCTGGAGAAGTTCAGGGCGACCGGCCCCGGCTGGCAGTCGCGGATCAACGAGGCGCTGAGGCGGGCGCGGGTTTAGGCGCACCCTCGAGCGCCGGTTCCGCGCCGGAGGGCGAACGCGCCTTCTATTCCGCCGCCCCACCGGCGCCGACCTCGATCCTGAGGATTGTCCCGCCGGCGAAGGCGGAAGCGGCGGCGCCGAGGTCGGCGGGACCGATGCTTTCCAACGCGGCGGCGAGTGCGGAATGGGCGCGCAGGCCGCCGGTCTCGACGAACATCCGCGCCAGCCGGGCGGCGAGCTCGGAGTTGCTCTGGGCGGCGCTGAGGTCGCGGCCGATGAGGTGGCTGCGGGCGGCCGCAACCTCCGTTTCGGTCGGCGGGTCGGCGGCGAGGCGGGCGAGCCCGGCGCGCAGGGCGGCTTCCATCGCGTCGAGGCGGGCGGGGTCGACGCCGGTCGCCAGCGTGATCCAGCCGCGGGGGCCATCGGTGCGGTAGGCGCTTTCGATATGGTAGATCAGGCCGCGGTCGCGGATCGCTTCGTCGCCGAGGCGGCCGCCATAATCGTGAGTGAGGATGTAAAGCAGCATCCGCCAGGCGAGGCCCTCGCGGGTCGCCGGCGGCGGCGCCTTGACGACATAGCCCAGCATCCCCTGGGCGCGGGGGCGGTCGATGCGGGCGGTGACGGTGCGCAGGCCCGGTTCGGCGGTGGGCTGGCTGGCGGTCGCGATGCGGGGTGGCGCGGCGGGGGCGAGGGAGCCGAACGCCCGCTCGAGCGCGGCGAACGCCGCCTCGGGGTCGACCGCGCCGCTGACGATTGCGACGATCGGCGCGGGCCGCGCGGCCGACGTGGCGCCGATCCCGGCGGCGATCATCTGCTCGAGCCGGGTTTCGGGATCGTCGGTCGGCGTGGTGTCGGGGGCGGCGGGCCCGGCGGTGAGCGCCGCGCGGGCAGCGGCGATCAGCTCCGGAAGGTCGGTGGCGAGGCCGGAGCGGGCGACGGCGCCGAGGCCCGGCAGGTCGGAGGGCGCTTCCTCGCCGGCGACCGGGGCGGTGAGCAGGAGGGTTACGGTCGCGGTCGGGGAGAGCGGGCTCGGCTGGACGATCGCCGGAAGGCCGCCTGACAGCTGACGCAGCTGCGGGAGCCCCTCCGCCCCGCCGCTTCGCGGCGCGGTCCCCCTCCCCGGGACGCGCTCGGAGAGGATTTGGGACGGCGGCGGGCCCCCTCCACCGTCCGGCTGCGCCGGCCGGTCCCCCTCCCCGTTCCGGGGAGGATCTGGGCCGGCCGGGACCGGCTCAGCCGGGACGTACCAGCCGACCGTCCGCATGCGTGGGGCGAGATGGGCGCGGGCGACGCGGCGGACGTCGGCAGGGGTGACGGCGCGCACCGCTTCGGGGAGGCCAAGCAGCACGTCAGAGGCGCCGAGGCCTTCGAAGAAAGCGAGCTGGTGGGCGGCGTCCTCATTGGTCTCGAGGTCGAAGATGAGTTGCTCCGCCACCGCCGCTTTGGCGGCGGCGAGCCGCGGCGCCGGCGGCGGCGCCTCGCTTAGCCTCGCGATCCGGCGCTCGAGCTCGGCCTCGAGCGCGGCGCGGTCGGCTTCGGTGGGGAGCGAGCCGGTGATCGTCAGCAAATAGGGGTCGGCGGTCGGGATGAACCAGCTGGCGATATCGTCCGCGGCGCCGTGCAGCGCCGAGCCGAGGACGGCCGGCGTGCCCCAGTCATTCTGGCGGAAATTGACGCCGGAGCCGCCGGACAGCAGCTGCTGCAGCACCAGGAAGGCGGCGAAGTCCGGGCTCGACGCGGCCGGCGCCGGATAGGCAAACTCGAAATGCCGGCGTTCGACCGCTCCGGCGATGGTGATGCGGCGCTCGCCGCGGCGCGCCGGCTCGACCGCCGCCGCGCGCGCCGGCGCAGGGCGCGCCGGCAGCGCGCCGAAATGGCGGCGGACCAGCGCCATCGCCGCGGCCGGATCGATGTCGCCGGCGATCGCGAGCACCGCATTGGCCGGCACATAATGGGCCTCGTAGAAGGCGCCGGCCTGGCCGGCGGTCAGCGCGGTCACGTCGCTTTCCGAGCCGATCGTGTTGGTGCGATAGGGATGGTTCCCGAACGCGGCGGCGGCGACCGCGTCGAACAGCACCGAGCCGGGGTCGTTCTCGTAGGAATGCCTTTCGGCGAGGACGGCGCCGCGCTCGGCCTCGACCGCGGCATCGTCGATCTCCACCCGCGCCATCCGGTCGGCCTCGATGGCGAGCAGCAGGTCGAGCCGGTCCGAGGGCACCGTCGCGAAATAAGCGGTCTGGTCGAGCCAGGTGTAGCCGTGCCACTCGCCGCCGGCATCGTAGATCGCATCGGTCGCTGCGCCGTTCGGGAAGGCCGCGCTGCCGCGGAAGGCGAGATGCTCGACGAAATGGGCGAGGCCGGTCCGGCCGGCTCGTCGCGCGCGCCGCTGCGGTAGATCAACTGGACGCTGACCAGCGGGAAGGTGCGCTCCTCGAGCAGGATGACGGTGAGGCCATTGTCGAGGCGGGTCGACCTGGGCACGGCTCAAGTCGAGCTCGGCGCGGGCGGCCTGCGGCGCCGCCAGCACCGCAAAGAGCAAGAGGAGAAGGCCGAGGCCGTGCTTCGTCGTCACGCGCTTGCTCCTCCCGCTTCAGAACAGCCGGCCGCCTTCGAAGACGATCAGCCAGCCGTGCACCAGCATCGGCGCGGCGCACAGCGCGGTGACCGCGGCGAGCAAGGCCGGGCGCAGGCCGGCTCGCGCAGCGAGCCAGGCCAGACGAAGAAAGAAGGGCAGATAGAGCAGGACCGCCGTCACCGTGCCGGGCGCGTAGCGGCCGTGGGCCAGCGTGCCGATGATGTGGAAGATCGCGTTGGCGAAGAACAGGAATCCGAACCAGCCGATCGCGGCGAGCAGCGAGGCGCGCGAGTCGCCGAACGCGGCCAGCGCCACCACCAGCGCCGAGAGAGCGAAGGCGGCGGCGTTGACGGCCAGGAAGAGCGGCAGGGTGATCGGCGGCGAAGCGAGCGAGTTGAACCAGGGAACGAACCTCTCGCCTTCCTCGATCACGTGCAGCGGGAAGATGACGAGCGCCAAGGCGACGAAGCGGCGCGGATCCGACAGCAGCGAAGCCGCGCGACGCCGGGCGCCCGCCGCGCCGGGAGGCTCAGCCAGCGGGACCCGGACCGGCGCCGGCGTCGACGCCGAGCGCGATCTTGAGGATGGCGAACAGAGCGAGCGCGGCGGCGAGGATGGCGGCGAAATTGATCAGCAGGATCCAGAACAGTTTCGACCCCTCGTCATGGACATAATCCTCGACGATCACCTGGAGGCCCATCCGGGCGTGCCAGAAGGTCGCGACCACGAAGAGCAGCATCGGCACCGCCGCCAGCGGCTCCTTCAGCCAGTCGGCGATGGTGGCGTGGGCAAGGTCGGGAAGGCGCAGCAGCGACACCGCCAGCCAGATGAGCAGCAGCAGGGTCGCGACCGAAGAGAGCCGCTCCTGCCACCAATGCTCGGCGCCTTCGCCGGACGCGCCGAGGCCGCGGACCCGGGCCAGCGGCGTCGCCATCGTCGCGGGCGGGGCTCCCTCGCTCGGGCTTCTCGAGAGGTCGCTCATGCCGCGGCCCTCCCGTAGAGGATCCAGGCCCAGAGCGCGGCGGTGAGCAGCAGCGATCCGACGATCGTCATCGTCGCCCAGAATTTGTTGGTGTCGAGCTCGTAGCCGGCGCCGATGTCCATGACGAGGTGACGAAGGCCGGAAAGGCTGTGCTGGAACAGCGCCCAGCTCAGCGGCACCCAGAACAGCAAAGCCCATTTCCAGGTCGCCCAGCCGGTGAAGTCGCCATAAGCGTCGGCGCCGTCGGCGGCGGCGAGCAGCCACCAGACCAGAACCGCGCCGCCGGCGAGCGCGACGCCGGCGCCGGTGACCCGGTGCAGGATCGAGACCAGCATGTGCGGACCCCACTTCCAGACGGTGAGGTGGGGCGACAGTGGACGGTCGGGATTGCGGTGCATGCTCGGCTCCGGTGGTGCCGGGCGCTTTTAGCCCCGGCGCGGGCGGTTGCAAGCGCCGTCGGCTCCGTGATTACTCGCAAGCCCCGGTACCGGGATCGACTTCCTATTGTTTCACGCAAAGACGCGAAGGACGCGAAGGCGCCTGCGCTTCTGATTGGCCCCGCGTCTCTCCGGCGAAGCCGGAATTCCATATCGGCCGGCTGACGCCGGCGGTGTCCGCCTTCCCTTTTCTTCTTCGCGCCTTCGCGTCTTCGCGTGATGGGGTGGACGCCCCCCGACGGCATCTATGTGCCAAGATGGTGGTGTTGAACGACCATCTTTCAGGGAGGCGCCCGTGGAACAGGTTACTACGATTGGTCTGGATATCGCAAAGCAAGTTTTCCATGTGCATGGGGCCGATGCCGGCGGCGCGGCGCTGTTCAGCAGGAAGCTGACCCGCGCGAAGCTGCTGGGCTTCTTCGCATCGCAGCCGCGCTGCCTGGTGGCGATGGAGGCCTGCGGCGGCGCCCATCATTGGGCGCGCGAGCTCAAGCTTCTGGGTCATGAGGTGCGGCTGATCCCGCCGGCCTATGTGAAGCCGTTCGTCAAACGGCAGAAGAACGACGCGAAGGATGCCGAGGCGATCTGCGAGGCGGCGCAGCGGCCGGGCATGCGGTTCGTCGCGGTCAAGGACGAGGCGCAGCAGGCCAGCGCGGCGGTGTTCAGGGCGCGCGATCTGATGGTCCGCCAGCGCACTCAGCTGATCAACGCGCTGCGCGGCCTGGTCGCCGAACATGGCTGGGTGGCGCCGCAGGGGCGGTTCCGGATGGCGCAGCTGATGGCCGATATCGAAGCCCCCGCCTGCGCGCTGCCGGAGGCGGCTCGAGGCGCTTTCCGGGTGATGATCGACACGATCAGGTCGCTCGATCGCCATATCGACGGCTTCGAACGCGAGATCGCCGGCCGCGCGAAGCAGGATCCGGATGCCAGGCGGCTGGTGACGATCCCCAGCGTGGGGCCGGTCATCGCAACGGCCGTGCTGGCGCTGGCGCCGCCGGCGGAGTCGTTCCGATGCGGCCGCGACTTCGCCGCCTGGCTTGGGCTCACGCCGCGACAGCGGTCGACCGGCGGCAAGGAGCGGCTCGGCAGCATCACCAAGGCGGGCGAGCGAACGCTGCGCCGGCTGCTGATCATCGGCGCATCAGCCGTGGTCCGCCAAGCCAGCAGGCACGGCGCTCCGACGGGGTCGTGGCTCGCCAAGATGCTGGCGCGCAAGCCGCGCATGCTGGTCACCGTCGCGCTGGCCAACAAGACCGCGCGGATCATCTGGGCGCTGCTCGCGAAGGGCGGCGTCTACAAGGCTCCGGCCGTGGCGGCCTGACGGCAGCCCCGACCGCGAGGTCGTCGAAGCGCAAGAGAGCGAAGGAGGGCATGGCACAACAGTCGGCGAGACGGGACCGGAAGAACCAGTTGGTTTCACTGTGCCTCGAGCACGCTCGCGTGATCTGGATCCGGTCCGCGAACTCCCATGCAGGCCCGCAGCCAACATCGCTGCATCAAGAGGCCGGACAGATGGCAGCAACCGACAACGTGCCCAGCCCTTCCAAAACCCTCTTGCGCTAAAGGGGGCGTCCACAGATGAAATATAAGGAAGTATCCGCTTCGCGGGCGTGGCCGGCGTGGGATCGGAGCCATTCAGCCGCTGGTCAGCACGGCCACGCCATCCTGTTGAGATGATACGGTTTATTCTTGCGGCCGCGGCAACGCTGGGAGCGGCGTCGACGGCGGCGGCGCAGCCGGCGGCCGAGCCGCCGCTCGCCGAGGCCTGCCCCAGCCTGTCGGAGGCGGAGCGCGCGGAAATCGAGCGGGTCGAGCGCGACCGCGGCGCCTATCGCGAGCTGACCTGGTATGCGCGCGAATATTGCGTGCCGCTGGCGGAATCGCGGCGCCGGATGGACCTCCAGAATCGCGACGCGATCGGCCCGGAGACCGAGCCCGGCGGGCCGCCGCCGCCGCCCGCCGACAGCATCGGCGCGATCAGCCGGCGGATCGAGGCGGCCGAGGCGGCGACCTTCGCCGGCCTGTGGATCCGGCATCGCCCCGATTATCGCGTGGTGGTCGCCTTCACCCGCGACGCCGCCGCCACCCTGCGCAAATATACCAGCGATCCGCTGTTCCTGCCGCTCGACCGGCCGGGCCCGACCCAGGCCGAATTGCGCGCGACCCAGGACCGGCTGTTCGCCGAGCTGGCCCGGCTCGGGGCGCGGCCGGCGATGGCCAGCGCCGACATCATGCGCGGCCGCGTCCAGTTCGAAGTGCTCGGCGACATGGGCCCGTTCCGCGCGGCGGTCGCGCGCGGCGAGGTCGAGCTGCCCGATTATGTCGACATCAGCGAGCCCGGGCCGCTGCGGCTGGCGGCGCCGCCGCTGCCGCCGCCGGAGCAGGTTCCGGTCAGGGCCTTCCCGCGCTCCAGGTTTCGCAGCGGCGGGGTCGAGCTCGGTATCCTGCGCACCGGCCGGGTCATATTTGAGAATGGCTGCCTGCGGCTCGCCGGCGAGCGCCGCAGCCCGGTGATCGTTTGGAACAACGAGGCCGCGCTCGACCTCGCCAGCGAGCCCGGCCGGGTGCGCATCGTCGACCGCCGTACCGGCGTGTCGATCACCACCGACGAGATTGTGACACTGGGCGGCAATTCAGGCCCGCTCGACGATCAAAGCCTGGCGATCGACACCGACCCCGCCTGCCCCGGACCCTATCATCTCGTCGCCGGCTTCGGCCGCTACGAGCCGATCGAGCAAGGCTTCATCCAGCGGCGGGCGGACGCGCTGGCCGAGGCGCAGCGGCTGTCGCCGGCCGCGGCCCTGGCCCAGGCGCAGGCCGAGCATGGCCGCGAACGGCGCTTGCGCGAGCTGGCCGACACGCTGCTGCGCACCGCCCCCGAAAGCTTCGTCGCGCTATGGCCGCACCAGGGCCGGGCGACCGTCAAGTTCGCGCGCGATCCGCAAGGCGAGGCGCGGCGGCTGATTCCCGCCGACCTGCTGCCCTTCGTCACCGCCGAGCCGGCGCCGCGTCCGCTGGCCGAGCTTCGCGCCGAGAAGAACCGGATGCTCGACCAGCTCGAGGCGGCCGGCATCGCCGCCGAGGCGCATGAGGATGTCGATGCCGGCCGGGTGAGGCTTGAGGTCGAGGACCTTCCGGCGCTGAGCCGGGCGGCGATGGCGGGGACGGTGCAGATCCCCGCTTCGGTCCAGATCACGACCAGCGGCGCGCTGCCGGCCGGCACCTATGGCGAGGGGCATATGCAGGCGGCGAACCGCGCGCTCGAGGCGGCGCCCGATTTCGCCGGGATCCGCGCTTTGGTCGAGGCGACCGCGCTGCCGTTCTACGGACAGGGCCCCGACCGGCCGCCGAGCCGAGCCCAGTCGCTCGACATCGCCCGTTTCCTGGTCGCTTTGGGCTTCACCGCCCGCGATATCGAGGCGCTGAGAGCCCGGGGTCTCGATCCGGTGCGGGCGTGGGTGCTCCAGAATGGCGGGCCGACGCCGGAGAACCGGGCGCTGATCGCCCGCGAGGTCGTCGTCGGCGAGCTGGTCGAGGTCCGCAACGAAGCGCTCGGCGACGGCTTCCGCTCGACCGCCCGCTTCCGGGTCGCCGAGTCGCTCAAGGGCTCGCTCGGGGAGGGCGAGGAGGCGCGGGTGCGGCTGGTCTCGGGCACCGACCCGGACGGCAGCTTCCACCAGTCGAACGAGGAGCCGATGCTGCTGCCCGGCCTGCCCGGCGCGCTCGCGCCCGGCAGCAATTGGCTGCTCTTCCTGTCGGAAGGGATGGTCGCCCACCATGCCCGGATCGTCGGCGGCAGGGCGCCGGCCGGCCGCGCCTTTATGGCGATGCACGGCCTGTGGCCGGTCGAGGGCGAGACTATCGGCCGGGGCTATGACGAAGCCCCGCCCGGCGGCCTGGCCGAGCTGCGCGCGCGGCTGGCCCCGGTCGACGCGGCCTTCGATGCCGCCAATGAGGCGCTCGGCGGCGCGCTGATGACGCGGCGGTAAAGGGACAGTCACTTTGCTCATGGTGAGCCAGGCCGGCTGACCGCGGCGCGTGAAAGTGACTGTCCCCTCTCCGATGGCTAACACCATCTTAACCAATTGGGGCGAGAGAGGAGATCAAAGCCAGCATCAGGGACAGGTCGGCACATGGTCGGAAATGCGGAGCGTCGGGGCGAGGTCGATCTCAAAGCAAGGCTGCAGGCGTTCGATCCGGACGGCACGCTGGCGGCCGATTGCCGCGAGATCTGGTCGCTGATCGAGGACGGGAAGGAAGAGGTGGCGCGCCAGTTCTGGGTCGAATATGCGCGCGCCCCCAACCTGCCCTTCCCGATCGACGATGAGAAGATCGACGCGCTGGCGGCGCGGATCGTCCCCTATGTCGAAGCCAAATATGCCCGGCTCGGCGATCCCGAATGGGTCGAGCTGGCCGGCCAGTATGTCGCCGCCGCGACCGGCTCCGGCATATCGCTGACCACGTTGTTCGCCGGCATCGCCGCCGCCGCCAACAAGGGCCAGGAGATCGCCGGACGCAAGATCGAGGCGGATTTCGAGCGGCAGATGCGGCTGGGCAAGGCGGCGACCCGCGCCACTTTGCTCGAGGTCGACATTTACGGCGCCCATTATGACCGGCTGCGCGCCGAGGGTGAGCAGCAAAGGCGCCGCTCGCAGGGATCGGAGTTCAACCAGGAGATCATGACCGTCGTCGAGACCACCACCAGCGGCAGCCGCAAGGTGCGCGGCCAGGCGGCCGACGCCAGCCAGGCGGTGCGCGGCATGCTCGGCAAGACCAGCGAGGTCGCCGCCGCGGCCGAGCAGTCGGCGGTGGCGATGCGCGAGGCGGCGCAGACGGCGGCCGGGCTGATCATGGCGATCGAGGAAGCGCGCAGCGAGGTCGAGGTCGCCGCCGGGGTGGCGGTGCGCGCCGGCGAGCAGGCGTCGAAGGCAGTCGAGGTCAGCCAGGCTTTGTCCGGCCATGTCGAGGCGATCGAATCGATCCTCGGCCTGATTCGCGACATTGCCGGCCAGACCAACCTTCTGGCGCTGAACGCGACGATCGAGGCGGCGCGCGCCGGCGACGCCGGCCGCGGCTTCGCGGTGGTCGCGCAGGAGGTGAAGAGCCTCGCCAACCAGACCGCGCGGGCGACCGACGACATCGCCGCCAAGATCGCCGCCATCCAGGCCGCGACCAAGCAGACGGTCGAGGCCAATGATTCGATCCAGCACACGGTCGAGGAGGTGCAGGTCAGCGCCGACCGCATCCGCAAGGCGATGGAGATGCAGGCGCAGACGGTGACGATGATCACCGCCGCGGTCGACGAGACCGCGCTCGCCGCCGATTCGATGTCGTCGACGATCGCCGCGATCCGCGCCGACACCGAGAATGTCGCCAGCGAGATAGACGAGGTCGAGAAGAACTTCTCGCAGGTCGACGAGCAGATGGCGCGGTTCAAGGCGACCGCGGGGAAGTTCGTCCAGAATTTCGCGGCCTGAGGCGGCGCTGGCCCGCCGGGCCTCGGCTCCGCCCGCAGCGGAAGGACTGTTCCAAGCTCGCGTCGCCCCGCCCCGGGGGCCGGCTGCGACGCTCTTTTGTGCGAAAAGCAAGGAAATTGCCGGTGAAACGCCTCAGGCGTTGTGACTCGGCTTATCGTAAGTGATAAGATCGGGACTCGATGGAGTCCGATCGCCTCGACCGGCTGACCGAGCAACAGCGCATCTGCCTGCGCCACGTCTACGCGCATCTGACCTCCAAGGAGATCGCGCCGCTGATGGGGATCGAGCCCAATTCGGTCGACCAGCACATCAAGGCGGCGATGAAAGCGCTCGACGTCCCCGACCGCCGCGCCGCGGCACGGATGCTGGCCGAGCATGACGGCCGGCTCGCCGTCCCGGCCATTGGCCTATACCAATCGCCGGACGTTGCCGCGCCCCCATCCGGTCACATTCGTGCCGTCGAGTGACAGCGGGCGGCACGGCAGAGTCTGCGGCTCACGGCGAAGTCAGAGAAAACAGGCCGCCTTCGGGGCGGTGCAAAGCGCAGGCCCGACCGAGACTGCCGTTCCCGATCGGCGGGAGCGAGGCCAAACGACGTTGGATGGCCGACGCAGGCTGGCATGGATCGCCGGCATCACGATCGGGATAGCGCTCGCATTCGGCGCCCTGGTCGCGGGAGTTGAAGCGCTGACAAGACTCATTTGGGGCTGAACTCAGCAGCAAGTCGAAATCGAGAGAGCCAGGTGGCCGCGCGGCGATCGCCGTGCGGGAGGGAGAAATATCATGCTAAGAGATCGCCGCAATGCCGCGATGAAAGTGGCGGAAAGCCTGATCGCTGCGGAAGAAGCGATTGACATCGCCCTTGCGCGTGCCGCCGAATTGAACAGCAATATGGTCAGGGCACGAACGGATGCGAACCTGTCGGCGTTGGTCGGTCAGGACGCTTTCGAAGTGTCAGCGGCCGCATTCGCGGCTCTCGCTCGCGCTCGTTGCGACATCGTGGAGACTCACAAGAGGCTGAGCGAGACCAAGATCCAGGTCGGTCTGCGAACGGTTGCAGTTGGCGATTTGCGCCCGAAGCCGCCTGAGGAGCGCGGCGACGCACGTCATCTGCACGCCGTAGCCTGGCGTCCTGACCGGACCATGTGCTAAAAATCCGTGGAAACAGTCCGACGGGTTAAGCAAGACCGTCGGCCGCAGGCACCTCGTTGCGGCAATCCGGGAAGGCTTGACCGGCGCAGGTGGTCACATGATCCGATCACGCGATGGTCCATCCCTTCGTCTATCTTGCGATTCTTCTCCTTGCTTGCTGTGCCTCCGCGGCGTTTGCGAGGAGCAGCGCCCGAGCGGATTGGAGCGGCGATCCTCGCTACCGGTTCTGTCCTCGACCTATGCGTCCCATCAGGCAGCGCCATCGACTATGCTTCGGTTGAGGTTGGAATATTTCTCGTGGACATGGCAACGGCAGTCGCCTTCACAACGCTCGCCATTCTTGCGAACAGGTTCTGGCCGCTATGGGTAGCCGCGTTGCAGATCATCGGAACGGCGGGTCACGCCGTGAAGCTGGCGGATCCGGACGTGATGCGGACGGCCTATGCTTTTGCACTGATTTTCTGGAGCTATCCGATGTTGTTGCTGATTGTCTTGGGGACATGGTGCCACCAGCAACGTTTGGCGCGAGCGGCGCTGATCCATCCTGGTCGAACTTGTCCGCCCGCTCGGTGACGCCGCGAGGCGCTGGACCGAAAACCTAGAGAGGAGTCCTCGCGGGATTCAGCGCGAAAGCTAGCCGGCCGATAGCACCGTCGGCGGCGCCTTAGCCCGGTGCGCCAGATGCTTGCGATAAAGCTGTAGCATTGCGCAGAGGCGCAGACGCTGTCGAAGATCAGCGGCCGATGTTCCGGCCGTTGGTATACCAATCGCCGGACGTTGCCATCGCCTCCAAATCGGTTCCATTCCTCTGATCGAGCGAAGCGGGGCGGCAGCCCTTCAGCAAGCCCTTGGCCAGGACACTGCGAACTCAAGCAGGCAGGCCTTGTGGCGCTCGCCGACAGGCGAGATGGACGCTGCCGCTCCCGGTCGAGGGGAGTGTAGTGGCATGACGTAAACACGGCCCGGGTCGGAAGCCAGGCCGTGGCCCAGAGCCGGACGCGTCGAGCCGGCACCCGTCGAAAGTCCAGGCGAAAGACCGCGCCGCATCGCGCCGCGCGGAAGGGAGAGCTTATGCTGAGAGAACGCCGCGAGGCCGCGATCAAGGTGGCGGAGAGCCTGATCGCCGCGGAACGGGCGATCGACGCCGCTTTGGCGTGCGCCGCCGAGCTCAACCGGACGATGGTGACAGCGCGACAAGAAGCCGGCCTGTCGGCGCTGGTCGGGCAGGAGGCGTTCGAGACGGCCGCCTCGGCCTTCGCCGCGCTGGCCCGCGCCCGCTGCGACATCGTCGAGACGCACAGGCGGCTCAGCGAAACCCAGATCCAGATCGGGCTGCGCACCGTCGCCGTCGGAAATGGGGCGACGAAGCCGCCAACGGAACGGGGTGAAAGCCGCCACCTTCAGGCGGTCGGCTGATGCGAGCCTGTCAGTGAATTTGCGGGAACAGAGCTTGTGCTGAGGGGTCGGCGAAACGCTTCGCGAGGGGTCCACCAACGCCCGTTCGCGATTGGCCGCGTCGACGGCGACCCTTCGGTACCGGGGGCGGGCTTGGCTGGACCGTGTTCGAGCGGTCCGGCCAAGCCATGCTTCGCGCGCCGCGCATCGGGGGGCCGCGGCCGCCATGGCTGACGGCGCCTCGCTCCGCTGGCATCGCCCCGCTCCCGCCGGCGCGTGGGAGCTGCCGGCACCGGCGGCCGGCGGCTCGGTGCGGTGCCGGCAGATACTGGTCGAGCTGCTGCGCCCGCTCGGCGACGGCGCCTGGAGCTGGACCGACAAGCTGGTCGACGAATTCGGATCCCTGGGCGCGGTGCTCGCCGCCGAGCCGGCCGCGCTCGCCCGCACCGTCGGCGACGAGGGCGCGGTGCGCCAGGTGCGGGCGGTGCGCGCGGCGATGCTGCAGGCGCTGCGCACCGAGGCGCTGGCCGGCCCGATCCTCAGCGATTCGCGCGCATTGACCGACTATCTGTTCGCCGAAATGGCGCATCTGGCGGTCGAGCGGCTGCGGGTGCTGTTCCTGAATGCCCGCAACCGGCTGCTCGCCGACGAGACGATGGCGGAAGGCTCGATCAGCGAAGCGCCGATCTATCCGCGCGAAATCCTGCGACGGGCGCTCGAAGTCGGCGCGACCGCGCTGATCCTTGTCCACAACCATCCGTCCGGCGATCCGCAGCCAAGCAACAGCGACATCGACGCAACTCGTCGGGTGTTCGACGCGGCGCGCGCGCTCGAGATCGTCCTCCACGATCACGTCATCATCGCCCGGTCGGGCTGGACCAGCTTTCGAGCGCTCGGTCTACTTCATCCGCAATGAGAAGAAAAATGAGGATAAGTATAAGAAGAGACTTTTTATCACAACTAAACCCGCTATTCTGTCCAGGCGGAGAGTTTGCGAATGCAGGAAGCCTCCTCGCAGAAGATCCAGGCGGCACTGGCGATCGTTCACCAGGCCATGGCGCGGATCGCCGCGCTTTCCGACAACCTGCATCCCGAGCTGGCCGGCTCGTCGCTGGTCGCCGTGGCTGAGCGCCTCTATGCCGAGCGCCGGCGGCGCGACCAGTATTTCCCGTCGGGCCTGTTCGGCGAGCCGGCCTGGGACATGATGCTGGCTTTGTTCATCGCCCGCGAGGAGGGGCGCGAGCTGACCTTCGCCGAAGCCTATGAAGCGGCCGGCGTCCGCGCCGGGCCCGGCCGGGCGCTGATCCGCCGGCTCGAGGCCGACGGCATGGTCCGCCGCAGCCGCGCCCGCGGCGACCGCAAATGCCAGTCGGTCGCGCTCACCGACAATGCGGTCGAGCGGCTCAGCGATTATCTGGCGAGCCTGCTCTAGGCCCGCCATCCCGGCGAAAGCCGGGATCTCGGGGAGAAACGCAGAGCCTTTCTTGTCCCGAGGTTCCGGCGTTCGCCGGGATGACGGGGCGCCCTTTCGAGCTGCGCCTGCGGCTGTCAGCGACTCCGATTGGTTCGCGCAAAGGCGCGAAGGCGCGAAGGGGCTGCGGCGGGCCCCATGGTCCCAGCCCGGCGGCCAGCGCCGGCTAATCGCGCTGCGCCTAATGGCTGATTGGGGACAGTCACGAGTGACTGTCCCCTTTGCTTCCCTTCGTCTTCGCGCCTTCGCGTCTTCGCGTGAACCATCGGGCGTTTCGGGCGGGTTGCGGTGATCGAAGTCCTCAATGGGCTTCAGGGCAGTGTGGATTGCCTGCGCCGAACTTGCGTTTCCCGCTTTCGCGGGAATGACGACGGTGGGGAAGCGGCAGGGTTCAAAAGTCGCGACGGGGCGCTTATGCGGCCGCGCATGACCGAAAAGCTCCACATCCTCGTCACCGGCGCGAGCCGGGGGATCGGCGCCGCGATCCTCGCCGCGCTGTCCGGCCAGCGCGCCGTCGGCCACTCGACGCGCGGCGGCGGCGGGCGGATCGCCGCCGATCTCGCCCGCCCCGGCGTCGCCGAAGGGCTGTGGGCCGAGGCGCTCGAACGGCTCGACGGGCGGATCGACGTGCTCATAAACAATGCCGGCATCTTCGAGGCCGCGCCGCTCGATCTGGACCATGACGCCTGGACAGCGGCGTGGGAGCGGACGATGCGGGTCAACCTCCTTGCCGCCGCCGAGCTGTGCCGGCTCGCGGTGCTCCATTTCCGCGAGCGAAAAGCAGGTCGGATCGTCAATGTCGCCAGCCGCGCCGCCTATCGCGGCGACAGCCCGGACCACTGGCATTATGCGGCGTCCAAGGCCGGCATGGTGGCGATGACCAAGACCATCGCCCGGGCCTATGCCGGCGAGGGCATCTGCGCCTTCACCGTCTGCCCCGGCTTCACCGTCACCGGCATGGTCGAGGATTATGTCGCCAGCCGCGGCGGCGGCGCCTTCCTCGCCGACATCCCCCTGGGCCGGCCCGCCACCACCCAGGAAGTGGCGGAGACGGTGCGCTGGCTGGCGGTCGACGCGCCGGCCTCGGCGACCGGAGCGGTGGTGGACGTCAACGGGGCGAGCTTTGTCCGCTCGACTCCTCCCCTCGATTTCGAGGGGAGGAGGACCATGCAGCGCAGCTGCATGGTGGAGGGGTAATGGTTCAGGCGCTCGAGGAAGCTACCCCTCCACCATGCTTCGCATGGTCCCCCTCCCCATCGCGCGGCGATGGGGAGGAACCATGACCTGGCGGGTGACCCTGCCCTGCACGCGGGCGGAGGCGGAGGGGCTGGGGGAGGATATCACGCCGTTCGCGGCGCTCGAGGCGCCGCCGGTGCTGGTGACCAGCGAGGCCGACGGCGAAAAGTGGCGGCTCGACGCCTATTTCGACGAGGCGCCGACGCCGGATATGCTGGCCATGCTCAAGGCGCTGGTGCCGAGCGCCGGCGCCGCCGAGCCGGTCCCCGAGCAAGTCGCCGACGAGGATTGGGTGACCCTGAGCCAGCAGGGGCTCGAGCCGATCCGGGCCGGGCGCTTCTTCGTCCACACGCCGGCGCATCGCGGCCAGGCGCCGCCGGGCGCGGTTGCGTTCGAGATCGAGGCGGGACTCGCCTTCGGCACCGGCCACCACGAAACCACCGCGGGCTGCCTGATCGCGCTCGACCGGCTCAAGCGGGAGGGGGCAAGCTTCGCCAACATCGCCGACATCGGCACCGGCACCGGATTGCTCGCCTTCGCGGCGCTGCGGCTGTGGCCAGCCGCGCGGGCGATCGCCTCCGACATCGATCCGGTGGCCATCGCCGTCGCCGCCGCCGCCGCGCCGATCAACCGGATCCGGCTCGGACGGGCGCGCGGGCAGCTGGAGCTGGCCGTGGCGGCCGGGCTCGACCATCCCCGCCTCAGGGCGCGGGCGCCCTACGACCTGATCCTCGCCAACATCCTCGCCGGGCCGCTGGTCGCGCTGGCGCCGGCGCTGGCGGAGGCGCTCGCCCCGGGCGGCCGGCTGATCCTCGCCGGGCTGCTCGACCATCAGGCGGAACGGGTCGCGGCGGCCTATCGCCGCCACGGGCTGATGCCGACCGCGCGGCTCGACCGGGGCGAGTGGCCGACCCTGGTGCTGCGCAAAAGGCGAAAGGTCAGCGCCGGCGGCGCGGCAGCCGGCGCAGCCAGTCGGCGGCGGCGGCCAGCACCTCGGCGCGGCGATCGACCCCCGACGCGTCGATCATGAAATGGTCGTAGCCTTCATATTCGCGATAGACGACAGGGGTCCTGCCGCCGGCGAGCAGGTCGCGGGCGGCGCGGGCGCTCGCGACCGGCGCCGACGCGTCGCGGGTGCCGTGGATGATCAGCACCGGCGCCGCCATGTCGAGCAGGCCGCGCGCCGGCACCAGATCGACCGAATCGGCCCACCAGCGATAGCTGGCCCCGGCCCATTGGCGCTCGCCGGTCGGATTGGCCCGCGCCTCGGCGAACACCCGCACCGCCTCCTCGGCCATCGCCGGCGGCAGCGCGCTGCGGATCATGTCGCCGATCGGCAGGCCGATGCCCGACGACCAGATCACCACCGCCCGCGTCTCGGGCACCAGCGGCGCCAGCATCGCCGCCACCGCGCCCCCTTCCGAGCCGCCGAACAGGACCAGCTCGCCATTCCACCATCCCTGATGCCGCACCGCCGCGATCACCTGCAGAGCGTCCGCGACCCGTTGCTGCAGCGTGTTGCGCCGCCAATATTCGGCCGAGCAGCCCTCGCCGTCCGCGCCCCGCGCGACGCCATATTTCTCGATGGTCACGACCGCATGACGGGGCGCCAGCCGCGCCGCCATCCACGGCAGGCGCGGATTGCGGTCGACCGATTCGCAGCCCGAGCCCTGCAGCATCAGCAGCATCGGCCCGCGGCCCCGTGTCGCGGGGCCGGCGAGACGGAATTCGATCCCGCTGCCGTCCGGCCGCTCGAGCCGCTGCAACGCGTCCTGGGCGGACGCCGAAGGGGCCAGCCCGAAGCCCAGAATGAAGAATGCCAAAGCCAAGCGCAGCAACATCCCGGCGAGCCTCTGTCGGCGTCCGCCCGCTGTCAACCGGCAGCGAATCCACGCTGACAGCATCGACTGGCGGGTCTAGCGAAGGTAGCGATGGGAATCCTGCTGATCGTGATCCTCGGCGTGCTGGTCGCGGTGCTGTTCGCGTCGGTCCGCGAGCTGAAGCAGCGGGTCGATCGGCTGGAAGGGCGGTTGGCCGAGCGCCAGCCTCACGGACCCCCTTTCTCCCAGCCGCTTGCCGAGGGCCGCGCCGCGGAGCGACCTCGGGCGGCGGCCATGCCGGCCGAGACCATGTCGGCGGGCGCCGAGCCGGGCATTCATTCTCCCTTCGGACCGGGTCCCCAGCCGGTCGCGGCATCCGGGCCGGAAGCCGGGTCCGACATCGAACCCGGCGCGGAAGCCGAAGCCGAAGAGGGGTGGCGGCCGGCAGAGCCGCGCGAAGCGGAAACGCTGAGCGGGCTGTTCGAGCGGCTGGTCGCCGGCAATCTGCTGATCTGGATCGGCGGCGTCGCGCTCGCCGTCGCCGGCATATTGATCATCCGTTTCTCGGTCGGCCTGATCACCCCGCAAGTTCGGATGGGGGCGGCCGCCCTGCTCGGCCTGATCTTCATCGCCGGCGGCGAATATGCCCGCGCCGGCCGCTTCGCCGACGATCCGCGCATCGCCCAGGCTTTGGTCGGCGCCGGGCTCGCCGTGCTCTACGCCACCGCTTATGGCAGCCACATCCTCTACGGCCTGATCGGCACCGCGACCGCTTCGACGGCGATGGTGGCGATCACCGCGGCCGCCCTGGTGCTGTCGCTGCGACACGGCGCGCCGACCGCGATCATGGGGCTGGTCGGCGGCTTCCTGACGCCCGCTTTGGTCGGCAGCGCCGATTCTCCGGCGGTCCGCCTGCTCGCCTATCTGGCGCTGCTCGACCTCGCCATCTTCCTGATCGCCTGGCGGCGCGGCTGGACCTGGCTCGCCGCCGCCGCGGTGGCGCTGAGCTTCGTGTGGAGCGCCTATGTGCTGGCCCGGCCGCCCGAGGACGCGCTCGCCGGCGGCGTGTTCATCGTCCTGCTCGCGGTCGCGGCGTCGACCTTGCGTCCGGGCAAGGGGCGCGAGCTCGGCCTGATCCAGCCGCTGGCGATCGGCATCGTCCAGCTGGCGGTGCTGGTCGCTCGCACCGACCTCGGCCTCACCGCCTGGACGCTGTTCGGCGCCCTCGCGGTCGCCGCGATGGCGCTCGCCGCCTTCCGCCGCGAATATGCGCCGGCACCGCCGCTCGCGGCCGCGCTGGCGCTCATGCTGCTGTTCGTCGAATCCTATACCGAGGCCGAGCCGGCGGCGGCGACGGCGGCGGCCGGGATCACCCTGGTCTTCGGGCTCGGCGGCCTGGCGCTGGCGGCGTGGCAGCGCCGGCTCGTCTGGACGGCGGTCGCCGCGGCCGGCTTCGCCGGGCCGGCGCTGATCGTGCGGGCGGCGCAGCCCGAGCTGCTCGAGCGGCCGGCCTGGGGCGGGCTGATGCTCGCGCTCGCGCTCGGCCCGGCCCTGTTGATCCGGCTCGACCGCTCACGCGCCTCGCCCGGGCCGCCCGCCGACCTCGCCTTGCTGGCCGCCGGCGCGGCCGCCGCTCTGCTGCTCGGCGCCGCGGCCTGGGACCTGCTGCCGGACGAGCTGATCGCCGCCGGCTGGCTGGCGGCGGCGGTCGCCGTCGCTCTGGCCGCGCGCAGGCTCGACGATCACGCCCTCGGCACGATCGCCGTGGTGACGGCGACGGTGGCGGTGACGCGCGCTTTGTGGATGGTGCCGGAGCTGTCGGCGGCGGCGGTCACCGGGCTGGTCGGCGATCCGGTGCTGGCGCCCGATCTGCCGACCGCCCGCATCGCCGCTTACGCGCTGGCGCTGCCGGCGCTGCTGCTGCTCGCCTTGCGGCTGGCGCTGCCGCCGCTGCCGCTGGGGGGGCGGCGCGCCGCGGCCGCCGTCGCCGGGCTGTTCGCCGTCGCCGCGCTCTACGTCTGGTTCAAGCAGGCGTTCGGCCTCGCCGACACCGGGGATTTCGTCGCCCGCGGCCTGATCGAGCGCATATTGATCACCCAGACGCTGTTCCTGGCGGGCTGGCTGCTCGCCGCCGGCATCGTCCGGACAAGGACGCTGGAGCCGGACCTGGTGCGGCTGTTCGGCAACTGGCTGACCGCCTTCGCCGCGGCGCGGCTGATCTGGTTCGACCTCATCGTCCACAACCCCGCTTTGGCCGACCAGTGGGTGGGGGCGGCGCCGGTCGCCAATCTGATCCTGCCCGCTTTCCTGCCGAGCGCGGTCTGGCTCTATCTGGCGCGGCGGCGCGCCGCCGGCACGGCCGGATCCGGCTTCTGGCTGGCGGCGTTCCTGGCGGCTTTGATCGCCGGCACCATGCTGCTCGTCCGCCAGGGCTTCCAGGGTCCGATCCTGACCGGGCCGGACATGCCGATCGCCGAATTTTACGGCTATTCGCTGGCCGGCCTGATCCTGTCGATCGCCTTGCTGGTCGCCGGCATCAGGCTGCCCGACAAGGCGCTGCGGCTCGCCGGCCTGGTGCTGCTGACCGCGACCATCGTCAAGGTGTTCCTGATCGACGCTTCCGAGCTGGAAGGAATCTGGCGGATCCTCTCCTTCCTCGGCCTCGGCGTCGCGCTGATCGGCATCGGCCGCCTCTACGGGCCGGTGCTGAGGGCCGAGCGGGGCGGCGGCGAATGACCGGCGTTCAAATTTGGGAACTGTCACCGAATTGGATGGGGAGGCTGGAAACGACATGACCGACGAAGAAAAGATCGGCGCCGCCGTCGACGAAATGTATGCGATGATCTCGGGGCCGAAGGGACCGCGCGACTGGTCGCGCCAGGCGCAGAGCTTCCACCCCGAGGCGCGGCAGATCAGGACCTGGGTCGACGGCGAAGGGCGGCCGGCGATGAAGATGATGAGCGTCGACGATTATGCCCGCGACACCGCGCCCTATTTCGCCGCCAACCCCTTTTACGAGGTCGAGATCGGGCGGCGGATCGACCGGTTCGGCAATATCGCCCAGGTGTGGAGCGCCTATGAGGCGCGCGCCGCTCTGGACGATGCCGAGCCGGAGCGGCGGGGGATCAACTCGATCCAGCTGTTCAACGACCCCGACCATGGCTGGCGGATCGTCTCGATGATCTGGGACAATGAACGGGAGGGGGTGAAGCTGCCGGAGATGGCTGCGCCTTCACCGTAATTCAGTATCCGCCGCGAGTGCGAGTAATAGCGCACTCTTTACTTTCCTGGGCTTGTTTCCGCGTCTCGCTGGGCGATACCCGCAAGTTTGTCCGGCGGCAAAGTGCCATAGATCGCGGCAATTTCCTTGGGTTCTGTAATTGCCTTGTGGACGATGAAATTGATAAGGTTGAAAAGCATCATCACGGTCCTGTGATCATCCTTGAGGTCCAGCTCGCCTGGATGGACCGCCTCGTTGCCGATGACCCTCACTGAATCGAGAGCCTGCTGGAGTGAGGAGCTGACCGTGCCGGCCGCGATCAGTTCGGCTATCGCAGCATTGATGTTCGACTTTGTTGCGCCGATGAACGGCAACAGCTTCTGCAGCACAAGCCGAAGCAAGGCCGCGGCGCCGCGGGGAGAATCGCCGTGAATAAGGCGGGCTTCTTCGAAGTCGGCTTTCAATTCTTCCGGGAGGTCCGCGGCAGCAGCGGGAGCAGCGATCAACCGAGGCCAAGCAAGCCTTCCCCCGATGAACACGACTTCTTGGCCACAGGCCTCGCAGTGCGCCAGCACAACGACAGGTTCGCCGCTGCTGTATCTGGTAGTAGTCGTGTTGTGACCCAGATCGACGTCGAGACGGTGGGCAGTGCCCCAATGATGTTGTGCGAAGACCCCGCAATTGGGATACGGACAGACGAACGCACTGGCCCTTCCGTGAGGCATACCACCGCCCGTGTCGACGCCATCGAATGCGGCCTGCGCCGTTGCCTGATCTGGGGTTATGTTCACTATCGTCGTTCGCGATTACTTCGTGATTCTATCCGCGCCTCCAGGCACTCGCCCCCAGGCCTTGAAAAGTGGTCGGGGCGACTGGATTCGAACCAGCGACCCCCACACCCCCAGTGTGATGCGCTACCAGGCTGCGCTACGCCCCGACCAAGGCCGCGATGTAGGCGGGGCGAAGGGGCTAGGCAAGTTGACTCGCGCCGCGCCGATGCTAGTTTCGATTCGAAACTTAAAGGACAGGTCATGGACTATGGCGTCTGCTCGCCCGACCGGATCCGGCACCTCAGCGGGCTCGAATTCCTGCGGGCGATGATCGCCGGAAGGCTGCCCGCGCCGCCGATCGCGCAGCCGCTCGGCTTCCGGCTGGCCGAGGTCGAACCCGGCCGGGCGGTGTTCGAGGGCGAGCCGGGGCCGCATCTGCTCAATCCGCTCGGATCGGTCCATGGCGGCTGGGCGCTGACGCTGATCGACAGCGCCTGCGGCTGCTCGGTCCACAGCGAGCTCGATCCGGGCTTCGGCTACACCAGCGTCGAGACCAAGGTGAACTTCACCCGGCCGATCGACCCGGCCGGCGGCACGGTGCGCTGCGAGGGCCGGGTGCTGAGCCGCGGCCGGCAGATCGCCAGCGCCGAAGCCTATCTGCGCAACGCCGAGGGCAAGCTGCTGGCGCACGGGACGTCGACTTTGATCATATTGGGGCCGCGTTAGGGTCAGGGGACAGTCACTCGCTGACTGTCCCCCTTCGGCGGCAGAAATGGGGACAGTCAACAAGTGACTGTCCCCTTCATTCGCCGATGATGTTGCGCAGGTAGGTCGCCTCGTAGGCGGTGACGCTCATCGCTTCGATATTGGCGCCCTCGAGCGGGGCCATCAGCTCGGCCAGCTTCTTGGTGTGGGCGTCGACCGCCGCCTCGTCGCGCCACATCTCGGTGATGCGCAGGAGGTTGGGCTCAACCAGGTCGACGGCATAACTGTAGGCCTCGCAACCGTCTTCCTTGCGCGATGTCTCGACATTGCGGATGAGCGCGCTGCGCAGCCGCTCGAGCTCGCCGGCGCCGAAGCGGACCGCGCCCGTGACGATGATCATCCCAGCCTCTCCTCAGGTCCCGCCGTCACCTTGCCTTGGCAACGGGCCGTCCCCATGATAGTCGCCTCGCGCTTTCCGGACGAGCGTCTTTCGCGCCGGCTTCATCACAGAGGGAAGAATGTTCGAATCCCCAGCCTTCGCCGCGACCAGCGGAGCGCCGTCGAGCGGCGCCGCCTCGCTCATGATGAACGTGCTGCCGCTCATCCTCATCTTCGTCATCTTCTATTTCCTGCTGATCCGGCCGCAGCAGCGGCGGGTGAAGCAGCATCAGCAGATGGTCGAAGGGGTGAAGCCGCGCGACACCGCGATCACCAATGGCGGGCTGATCGGCAAGGTCACCAAGGTCGACGAACATGAGATCGAGCTGGAAATCGCGCAGGGCGTCAAGGTGCGCGTCGTCAAGTCGATGCTGAGCGACATCCGCCCGCACGGAACCAAGCCGGCGAACGATTAGATGCTCGATTTCCCGCGCTGGAAGGTCTGGCTGGTCACGCTGACTTTGATCGTCGGCGCTTATTACGCCATTCCCAGCCTGCTGCCCGACCGCATCACCAGCCAGATGCCGGCCTGGCTCGCGCCCCAGGTCAATCTCGGCCTCGACCTCGCCGGCGGCAGCCACCTTTTGCTCGAGGCGGAGGCCAGCGGCCTCGCCCGGCAGCGGCTCGAAAGCATGGAGGACGTGCTGCGCCGGCCGCTGCGCGACAGCCGGATCCCGGTCAGCCAATGGTCGCTCGACCGCGGCCGGCTGAGCTTCGCCGTCCGCAATCCGGCGCAGGTCCAGGAGGCGGTGGGGGTCGTTCGCGGCCAGATCCAGCCGACCACGCTGACCGGCCAGCCGGAATGGGACGTGCGCGTCGAAGGCAATCGGGTGATCGTGATCCCGACCGAGGCCGGCCTCAGCGAAGCGCTGAACGAGGCGATGGAAGTGGCGCGCGACGTGATCGACAAGAGGATCAACGCGATCGGCACCCGCGAGCCGACCATCATCCGCCAGGGATCGAGCCGGATCGTCGTCCAGGTGCCCGGCCTGCAGGATCCGGAGGCGGTCAAATCGCTGATCGGCCGCACCGCGCGGCTCGAGTTCAAGATGGTCGACCACAGCGTCACGCCCGAGCAGCTCCAGGGAGGCCGGGCGCCGATCGGCAGCCAGATCCTCCCGTCCGACGAGCCGCCCGGGCGCGAAGCGGTGATGCGCCGCGCGATCATCACCGGCGAGATGGTCGCCGACGCCCAGCAGGGATATGACCAGCAGGACGGGTCGCCGGTGGTCGACATCACGTTCAACGCGACCGGCAGCCTGCGCTTCGCGCGCGCGACCCAGCAGAATGTCGGCCGCCGGTTCGCGATCATCCTCGACAATCGCGTCATCTCCGCGCCGCGGATCAACGAGCCGATCCTCGGCGGCCAGGCCCAGATTTCCGGCAGCTTCACCGTCCAGAGCGCCAACGAGCTCGCCATCGCGCTGAAATCCGGCCGGCTGCCGGTCGACCTCAACGTCGTCGAGGAACGCACCGTCGGCCCCGATCTCGGCAGGGAATCGATCCAGAAAGGCGCGATCGCGATGGCGATAGGCAGCCTGCTCGTGCTGCTGTTCATGTTCCTCAGCTACGGCCGGTTCGGCATTTATGCCGACATCGCCATCGTGCTGAACGTCGTCCTGATCCTCGGCATCATGGCGATCATCAACCAGACGCTGACCTTGCCCGGCATCGCCGGCTTCCTGCTCACCGTCGGCGCCGCGGTCGACGCCAACGTGATCATCAACGAACGCATCCGCGAGGAGCAGCGCCGCGGCCGCAACGTGCTGCAGGCGATCGAGCACGGCTATGAGGAGGCGCGCACCGCCATCTTCGACGCCAACATCACCAACGTCATCGCCGGCGTGCTGCTCTTCTATTTCGGCTCGGGCCCGATCCGCGGCTTCGCGGTGGTGCTGATGATCGGCATCGTCACCTCGGTGTTCACCGCGGTCACCGTCACCCGCATGTTCGTCTCGATCTGGCTGCGGAAGCGGCCCAAGGAGCTGGTGATATGAGCGGAGTGGCCTGGATCACCCCCAGCGTCATTCCCGCGCAAGCGGGAATCCAGTCGGCCTTCGAGGCTGGCCCCACGGCCGTCTGGATTCCCGCTTTCGCGGGAATGACGAAACAAGGTGGATCCCGATGCGCCTGCTGAAGCTCATTCCCGACAATACCAACATCGACTTCCTGCGCTGGCGCAACGTCGCCTTCGGCATCTCGATGCTGCTGATCGCCGGCTCGATCGCCCTGCTCGCCGTCAAGGGGCTCAATTTCGGCGTCGACTTCGTCGGCGGCCAGGTGATCCGGGTGAATTTCGCGCAGGCGCCGGACATCGACCAGCTGCGCGAACGGGTCGGCGCGCTCGGCCATGGCGAGGCCAGCGTCCAGGAATTCGGCTCGGATCGCGAGCTCGCCATCCGGATGCCGCTGCCCGAGGGCGGCGAGGACGGCGCCGCGCGGGCGGCGACCGCGGTCCGCACCGCGCTCCAGCGCGACTATCCGGGGATGCGCGTCAACTCGGTCGACACCGTGTCCGGCAAGGTCTCCAACGAGCTGGTCAGGGCGGGCGCGCTGGCGCTTCTCTTCTCGATGCTCGGCGTCTCGCTCTACATCTGGCTGCGTTTCGAATGGCAGTTCGGGATCGGCGCCCTGTTCTCGCTGTTCCACGACGTCACCATCACTCTGGGCTTCTTCTCGCTGACCCAGATGGAGTTCGATCTCAACGTCATCGCCGCCTTGCTCACCCTGATCGGCTACTCGCTCAACGACACCATCGTCGTCTACGACCGTATCCGCGAGAATCTGCGCAAATACCGCAAGATGGAAATGGCCAGCCTGATCAACCTGTCGGTCAACGAGACGCTGTCGCGCACCATCTCGACCAACCTCGCCATGCTGCTCGCGCTGGGCTCGCTGTTCGCGCTCGGCCCCGACGTCATCTTCAGCTTCACCGCGGCCTTGCTGTTCAGCGTCATCATCGGCACCTATTCGACCGCCTATATCGCCGCCCCCTGGCTGATCTGGCTGAAGGTGACGTCCGACAGCTTCCTGCCCAAGGACCCGATCAGCCGCGCCGGGCGGGGGCCGCGCAACGAGACCTATGACGGCGCCAAGGTTTGAGCCGGATCGGCCGGCCGTCGGACCGGTCATCCGCAGCTACTCGGCCGCCGGCTTCGCGGTCGACGGCGAAACCTATGAGGGCGTGCTGCTGACGCCGGAGCGGGCGGCCTTGTGGCGGCCGCCGCCGGTCGCCGGGCTGACTCCGGAATCGGTCGAGGCGCTGCTCGGCCTCGATCCCGCGCCGGAATTCCTGATCCTCGGCACCGGCCCCGTTATGGCCTTCCCGCCCCGCCCGTTCGTCGACGCGCTGGCGGCGCGCGGCATCGGCGTCGAGGCGATGGACAGCCGCGCCGCCGCCCGCACCTGGGGCGTGCTTCGCGCCGAAGGGCGCTGGATCGTCGCGGCGATCATGCCGATTTAGGAATTGGGGACTGGCAATTGGCAATTGGCAATTGGCTATTGGCCATTTGCCATTTGCCATTTGCCATTTGCCATTAGCCATTAGCCATCAGCCATTCGCGACAAGGCCGGAGAGATGCTCGAACAGCTCGGCGGCGTTGCGCTCCCAGCTGAACCGCGCCGCCGCCTCGCGCACCCGCGCCGGGTCGGGAGGGGCGTCGAGCAGCTCGCGCACCGCGGCGGCGATGGCGGCGGGCTCGCGCGGGACGACGCGCCCGGCCTCCGGCCGATCGATCACCTCCCGCGCCGCGCCGGCGTCGCTGGTCACGACCGGCGTTCCGCAGGCCAGCGCCTCGACCCAGGCATTGGCGAGACCCTCGGTGAGGCTGGCCTGAACCAGCACGTCGGCGGCGGCGAGCAAGGCGGGGAGCTCGGCATGGGGCCGGTCGCCGAGGAAACGGACCCGGTCGGCCAGCCCGCGACGGCGGGCGAGCCGCTCCAGCGCCGGGCGATCGGGGCCGTCGCCGACCAGCAGCAGGGTCGCCCCGTCCAGCCCGGCCAGCGCCTCGATCGCGAATCGCTGGCCCTTGCGGCCGATCAGCGCGCCGACGGTGACGATGAGCGGGCCGCCGACGCCGAGCGCGCGGCGGGCGGCGGCGCGGTCCGCCAGGCAGAAAAGGTCGAGATCGATTCCGGTATGGTGGACGCGGATCCTGTCGCCGGGCAGGCCGCGCGCCGCCATCTCGGCCTTCAGCGCGGCGCTGACCGCGAGCAGCCCGTCCGCCTGCTCGGCCGCCGCGACGATCTGGCCGGCAATGCCGGGGCGATCCGCCCAATGATGGATGTCGGTGCCGCGCGCCTTGATCGAGCAGGGGACGCCGAGATGCTCGCCGAGCCGCACCGCGGCCGGACCGTCGGGCCAGAAGAATTCGGCGTCGATCACGTCGAAACGGAAGCGCTTTCGCAAGCCCGCCAGCATCGGCGCGAGCGCGCCGGCGATCGCCGCCGGCCGGCGGGCCGCGCCGACCCGCGGCCAGACGCGATAGCGCGGCCGATGGACGACAAGGCCGTTCCGCTCTTCCTCGAGCGGAAGCCGGCGCAGCGGCGCGTAATGCGGGTGCAGCGACAGCGGCGGGGGCGGCAGGCCGACCGGGGCGACCACCTCGAGCTCGACGTCGCCGCGGGCGGCGAGGCCGAGCGTCTGGCGCTCGACGAACACCCCCAGCTGGGGCCGGGCGGCGTTCGGGAAAAGCGTCGACAAAGTGAGCACGCGAAGCATGGCGGCGCCCCTAGCAGAAAAAAGCGGCCGGCGGGTTAAGGCTCGGAAGCGAAGCCATCCGAACGCCTCGCCGGCTCCATCGCCGTTTGGTTCGCGCAAAGGCGCGAAGGCGCGAAGAAGAAAAGAAGAAGGTAAAAGGCCTGTCCGGCGACAGCCGGAACATCATCGCTTTGGGCCGCGGCGCTGTCAGGATGAGATTTCCCGGCTGCGCCGGGAGGCGTTCCTTCTTCGCGCCTTTGCGCCTTTGCGCGAACCCAGCGGCAGTGGGGAAGCGAGCGATGGCTTGACGGGTTAAACCGCGGTTCATCGACGCCGCGGCATCTGATGCTCAAGTCCGCTTGGCCTCGCCCGAACCCTCAGCTAAGAAGCCCGCCATGCAGAGATTTCCCCGTCCGGTGCTGATCGCCGCCGTCGCCGCCGCTTTGGTTCCGCTCGCCGCCTGCGGCACGTTCGGCGGCGGCCGCACCAAGGCCGATACCCGCTATGTCGCCCGCGACGTCAACACGCTCTACAACGCCGCCTGGCAGCGCATGCAAGGCGGCCAATATACGGTGGCGGCGGCCTTGTTCGACGAGGTCGAGCGCCAGCATCCCTATTCGGTCTGGGCGCGGCGGGCGCAGCTGATGAGCGCCTTTTCCTATTATGCCGCCAGGGACCATACCAAGTCGATCGAATCGGCGCGGCGCTTCCTGTCGATCCATCCGGGCAATCGCGACGCGCCTTACGCGCTCTATCTGATCGGCCTCAATTATTACGAGCAGATCAGCGACGTCACCCGCGACCAGGCGGTCACCCGCCAGGCGCTCAATTCGCTGGGCGAGCTGGTCCGGCGCTACCCGAACACCGCTTATGCCGAAGACGCCCGATTGAAGATCGACCTGGTCCGCGACCATCTCGCCGGCAAGGAGATGGAGGTCGGCCGCTTCTACCAGCGCCGCAACCAGTGGCTCGCCTCGGTGCTGCGCTTCCGCACCGTCGTCGACGAATTCCAGACCACCAGCCACGCGCCGGAAGCGCTGATGCGCCTCACCGAATCCTATCTGGCGCTCGGCATACCGGAAGAGGCGCGCCGCTCCGCCGCCGTGCTCGGCGCCAATTATCCGCAGAGCCGCTGGTACGAGCGCGCCTACAACCTCGTCCAGCGCCACGCCCCGCAGGGCGCCCCGGCGCCGGCGCCGGTCCCGACGCCCGCGCCCGAGACGCCGGCCGAGACGCCGACGGGTGGCACGCACTGATCCACCCTCGTCATTCCCGCGAAAGCGGGAATCCAGACGAAGGCGATGAAGGGCGGCTGGGTCTACATCCTAGCCAGCCAGCGGAACGGGACGCTCTATACGGGAGCCACCTCAAATCTGCCGGCACGGATGATGCAGCATCGGGAACGAAAAGGCCGCGGTTTCGCCGCCAGATATGGTTGCGCGATGCTGGTCCACGCCGAACATTTCGACCGGATCGAGGAAGCGATTGCGCGCGAGAAGGCAGTCAAGAAGTGGCGACGGGCGTGGAAGCTGGAATTGATCGAGCGGGACAATCCGGAATGGAGCGACCTGTTCGAGCACATAATCGGGGCCTGACGCCGCACTGGATTCCCGCTTTCGCGGGAATGACGGTGTGGAGGAGGGATGGCTCCGTTGCTGGATTCCCGCTTTCGCGGGAATGACGAAGCGGTGTTAGCGATGCTACTGCCAAGCCGATGTTGACCTCGCTTTCCATTCGCGACGTGGTGCTGATCGAGACGCTCGAGCTCGATTTCGGGCCGGGGCTCGGCGTGCTCACCGGTGAGACCGGCGCCGGCAAGTCGATCCTGCTCGACGCGCTCGGGCTGGCGCTCGGCAGCCGGGCCGACAGCTCCCTGGTCCGCGCCGGCCAGGCGCAGGCGGCGGTCAGCGCCGGCTTCGAGCTGCCGGCGGACCACCCGGCGCTGAGCCTGCTCGACGAGAACGGCCTTGCCGGCGAGGCGGGCGAGCCGCTCGTCATCCGCCGGCTGGTGCGCGCCGACGGCGGCAGCCGCGCCTTCGTCAACGACCAGGCGGTGTCGGCCGGGCTGCTGCGCGAGCTCGGCGCGATGCTGGTCGAGGTGCACGGCCAGCAGGACGATCGCGGCCTTCTGAACCCGCGCGGCCACCGGGCCTTGCTCGACGCCTTCGGCCGGATCGACGCCGCGCCGGCCGCCGCCGCGTGGCGGCGGCTGCGCGAGGCGCAGGACCGGCTGGCCGAGGCGCGGCGCGCCTGCGAGGAGGCGGAGCGCGACCGCGAATGGCTCGCTCATGCCGTCGACGAGCTCGCGAGGCTCGACCCGCAGCCCGGCGAGGAGGCGGCGCTGGCGGAGCTGCGCGCGGCGATGCAGGCCGGCGCGCGCCTGGGCGAGGAGCTGGCCGGGATCGAGGCGCTGCTGCAGGGCTCGGAGGGCGGGCTCGCCGCTTTGCGCCAGGCGGCGCGGCGGCTGGACCGGATCGCCGGCGAGCATGCGCTGCTGGCGGCGACGCTGGCGGCGCTGGACCGGGCGGTGATCGAGGCCGCCGAAGCCGAGCAGGCGCTGGAGCGCGCCCGCGACGCCCTCGCCTTCGATCCGGCGCGGCTCGACGAGGCGGAGCAGAGGCTGTTCGAGATCCGCGCGCTCGCCCGCAAGCACAAGGTCGAGCCCGAGGCGCTGCCGGCGCTGAGGGACGCGCTGGCGGCCCGGCTCGACGCGGCCGCCGCCGGCGAGCAGCGTCTGGCCGGACTCGACGCCGCGCGGGCCGCCGCGCAAGGCGAATACGACCAGGCGGCGGCCGCGCTCGGCGACGCTCGCCGGGCGGCGGCGGCGCGGCTCGACGCCGCCGTCGCCGCCGAATTGGAGCCGCTCAGGCTCGAACTCGCCCGCTTCCGCACCGTGCTGGCCGAAGCCGAGCCGTCGGCGGCGGGACGCGACCGGGTCGAGTTCGAGGTCTCGACCAATCCCGGCGCGCCGTTCGGCCCGCTCGTCCGGATCGCCTCGGGCGGCGAGCTCGCCCGTTTCATCCTCGCGCTCAAAGTGGTGCTGCACGAGGAAGGCGGCGGCCGGACCATCATCTTCGACGAGGTCGACCGCGGCGTGGGCGGCGCCGTCGCCAGCGCGGTCGGCGAGCGGCTCCATCGGCTCGCCGCCGCCGGCCAGGTGCTGGTCGTCACCCACAGCCCGCAGGTGGCGGCGCGCGGCGCGGCGCATCTGCTGATCGAGAAGAGCCATGACGGACTCGTCACCCGCACCGGCGTCCAGGCGCTCGATGCCGCCCGGCGGCGCGAGGAGATCGCCCGCATGCTGTCGGGCGCCCAGATCACCGAAGAGGCCCGGGCGCAGGCGGGCCGGCTGCTGGAGCCGGCGTGACCGGGATGGGCTTCAGGTGGGACAGGCTGTGGGACAAAGGGGAGTATCTCTGCCCGGTCTGCGGGTTTCCCGGCTGCTTCAACAAGGACACGTTCGACGATGTGGGCGGGCTGCTCGGGAGCGGCGTGTGTCCGTGCTGCAGCTTCGAGCCTGGCCTGTCGGACGATCCGGCACAGAGTCACGGCTGCGACACCGTGCTTGAATGCATCCTCGCCTTCCGCGAGCAGTGGCTTCAGCGGGGCCGCTGGTGGCCGGAGGACAGGCAGATGCTTTGGCGCGGAAACAAGGCCGTCAACCCGACCCCGTCCGGCTGGTCGCCGGACGCGCAACTCGCAAGATTGTTCGCCCTCGCTCCGGAATTGCAGGGATGACCGAAGCAGAGGCCGCCGACGAGCTGGAACGGCTCGCCGCCGAGATCGCGCGGCACAACCTTCTCTACCACAGCGAGGACGCGCCGGAGATAAGCGACGCCGATTATGACGCGCTGGTGCGGCGCAATGCGGCGATCGAGGCCGAATTCCCGCATCTGGTCCGCCCCGACAGCCCGTCGCGGCAGGTGGGAGCGGCGCCGGCGGCGCACCTTTCCAAGGTCCGCCACGCATTGCCGATGCTCAGCCTCGAAAATGCTTTCAGCGAGGAGGAGGTTGAGGATTTCGTCGGGCGGGTGCGGCGCTTCCTGAACCTTCCGGAGGCGGCCGAGGTGACGCTCACCGCCGAGCCGAAGATCGACGGCCTGTCCTGCTCGCTGCGCTACGAGGAGGGGCGGCTCGCCTTAGCCGCGACTCGCGGCGACGGCACCACCGGCGAGGTCGTCACCGCCAATGCGCGGACGATCGGCGACGTTCCGGAGCGGCTCGAGGGCGACGCCCCGGCCGTGTTCGAGATACGCGGCGAGGTCTACATGTCGAAAGCGGACTTCGCCGCGCTGAACGCGCGGCTGCTCGCCGAGGCGGAGGATCCGGACAAGGCGCGCCAGTTCGCCAATCCGCGCAACGCCGCCGCGGGCTCGCTCAGGCAGAAGGATGCGGCGGTGACCGCGTCACGGCCGCTGCGCTTCTACGCCCATGGCTGGGGCGAGGTCTCGGCGCTGCCCGCCGACAGCCAATATGAGATGATGCGGGCGATCGCCGGCTGGGGCGTGCCGATCTCGCCCGACCTTCGGCTTTGCCCCGATCTGGGCAGCCTGATCCGCCATTATCGCGCGATCGAGGCGAAGCGCGCCGATCTGCCGTTCGACATCGATGGGGTCGTCTACAAGGTCGACCGGCTCGACTGGCAGCAGCGGCTGGGCTTCGTGTCGCGGGCGCCGCGCTGGGCGCTCGCCCACAAATTCCCGGCCGAGAAAGCCGAGACCGAGCTGATCGCGATCGACATCCAGGTCGGCCGCACCGGCAAGCTGACCCCGGTGGCGCGGCTGAAGCCGGTCAGCGTCGGCGGCGTCACCGTCACCAACGCCACGCTGCACAACAGGGACGAGATCGAGCGGCTCGGCGTGCGGGTCGGCGACCGGGTGCTGATCCAGCGCGCCGGCGATGTCATCCCGCAAGTGCTGGAGAACCGGACGCCGGAGGTGGAGCGACCGGCCTATGTCTTTCCGAGCCATTGCCCTGAATGCGGATCAGACGCGGTGCGCGAGGAAGGCGAGGTCGACGTGCGCTGCACCGGCGGCCTGATCTGCCCCGCCCAGCGGGTCGAAAGGCTGCGCCATTTCGTCAGCCGCCACGCGCTCGACATAGAAGGGCTCGGCATCACCCATATCGAGAGCTTCTTCCATGACGGCCTGCTTCAATCGCCGGCCGACATCTTCCGGCTGAAGAAAGAGGATCTGCTGGCGCGGGAGCGCTGGGCCGAAATCTCCGCGGCCAATCTGATCGCCGCGATCGATGCCCGGCGCCGGCCGCCACTCGACCGCTTCCTCTATGCGCTCGGCATCCGCCATGTCGGCGAGGTGACCGCCCGCGACCTCGCCCGCCGGTACAGGAGCTGGGCGGATTTCCGGAAGATGGTCGACGAAACGCTCGCCATCCGCCGCGACATGGCGCCGGCCGATGGCGAGGAGGAGCGCAAGTTCCTGCAGCGCCGCAGCAAGGCGGTGGTGGAGGCGGTGGCGACCCCCAATATCGGTCCCGAGGTGGCCGGCGCCCTGCTCGATTTCTTCGAGGAAGAGCATAATCGCGACGTCGTCGCCGACATCTTCGCCGCCGGCGTCGAGGTCGAGGACGTCGTCCACGAGATTCGGGAGTTGCCGGTCACCGGCAAGACGATCGTGTTCACCGGCGGCCTCGAGGCGGTGTCGCGCGACGAGGCCAAGGCGCAGGCCGAGGCATTGGGCGCCAAGACGGCGGGGTCGGTGTCGGCGAGGACCGACCTGGTCGTCGCCGGACCGGGCGCGGGCTCCAAGCTCAAGAAGGCGGCCGAGCTCGGCATCGAGGTGATCGACGAGGCGGCCTGGCTGGAGATCGTGAAAAAGGCGGGCGGCTGACCTGACAATGGGGACTGTTCCTCTCTTTTGCGTCCATTCCCCGTGCTCGGAATTGGAACTACACCGTGGTCCTGCGAGAGGCCGAGGGAGACGCCGGAATGCGAGCCGCCCTGCTGCCGGCGATCCTGTTGTCGGGGTGCGCCCACGAGATGACGGCGAGCGAAGCGACCGAAGCCGCCAATGCCGAGGTCGCCCGAACCTTGCCCGGCTTCGATCGCAGCAGCCGGACGATCCGGACCGATGACGATGACGGCCATTGGCGCGTGATCTATATTTCGGCCGACGACCTCACGGCCGGCGGCCCCGTGATCGTCCAGGTGGACAAAAGAACGCGACGAGCGGCGATCGTCCAGATGCCGCAATAGTCCCGGCAGTGCCGATGGCGGCCATGGGTTTGCAGACGGAAAAACGGGGCCAGCATGTAGCTTCGCAAGCGCCGCTGCGGCCGGCCATCGCACCGCTGTCATCGACCGGTGTACCCCTCAGGTCGCGGGCAAGCCATCGCTACCGTGCCAGTCCCCGAAAAGGAAAATAATCGGTCGCGCAATCCATGATAGTGAAGATCTCGAGGCTGCGTTAATGTGGCGTCGGAATGCGAGCCCCGTGGCGCCCTGGCGACCCGCTTGTTGAAGCCCACACCGACTATGCGCGGCTGAAGCGCCACGCCCTGTACGAGGCGGCGAAGCGAGGCGCCGATGCAGATGCCGCTGCCGAGCTTTGCTGGGCGGTCGTGAAGGAGGAACTCATTGTTGGCTGGCATCGCCAGTACGCCGATTTGCAGCGGCCACCGATCATCGTTGCTCCTGCTGTTGCGCTGGGTGCGACGAGCAATGCGCTCGCTCGAACCTTCGCGCGATGGTTGGGGGACCAGATTGAGTGCCCAGTCGAAATCGAGATCATCCAGTCGAACGCAGCGGTCAGGCGCGACCTGATCCCCGGCGGATACAAACGGCTCGTCCTGGAGCCGCTTTACGAGGGACCGGTCGAAGAAGGACGCGAATATATCCTCGCTGACGACATGTGCTCGTGGGGTGGAACGCTCGCCAGTCTGCGAGGGTTCTTGATCGAACGTGGAGGCGCGGTTGTTACGATGACTTCTCTGGCCACGCCGGACGGCCGACCGCGACAGATTTCGCTTGATCCGGCGACATGTGATGAGGTCTACAACGCGCATAACGGGCAGCTTGCCGATCTGGTAAGAGAGGAACTGGGATATGAAGCATCATGCCTCACGCAAGCTGAAGCGCGGTTCCTCCTCGACCGTGCGAACCTTGACGCGGTCCGAAAAGGCCTTTCTGAAGCGCGAAACGAATAAGCTCGACGCAAAGATTTCAACCGCCCTGGCCAAGCGGAAGCATCGCAAGATCGTATCTCAGCCGATCGCGCCAGCCGAGTAGCAACCCGCCGCATCCCTTCCGACCCTTTCCTTCGAAGACCGGCGAGGGAAGCCGACGGAGGATGGTTGTACGTACTCTTTCCCCGACCCACATAGCCGCCCAACTGCGAGCGGGAGCCCTTATGGAAGTCTGGCACGGCACGACCATCTTGGGCGTGCGCAAGAACGGCAAGGCGGTGATCGCCGGCGACGGCCAGGTGTCGCTGCAGTCGACGGTGATCAAGCCCAACGCGCGCAAGGTGCGGCGGCTCGGCGCCCCGGCGACCGGATCGGGACCGGGGCCGGTGATCGGCGGCTTCGCCGGCGCCACCGCCGACGCCTTCACCCTGTTCGAGCGGCTCGAGCGCAAGCTCGAACAATATCATGGCGCGCTGATGCGCGCCGCGGTCGAGCTCGCCAAGGACTGGCGCACCGACAAATATCTGAGGAACCTCGAGGCGATGATGATCGTCGCCGACAAGGACATCACCCTCATCCTGACCGGCAATGGCGACGTGCTCGAGCCCGCCGCCGGCGTCGCCGCGATCGGCTCGGGCGGCAATTTCGCGCTCGCCGCCGCGACCGCTCTCTACGATTATGAGGAGGATGCCGAAGTCATCGCCACGAAGGCGATGAAGATCGCCGCCGACATCTGCGTCTACACCAACGACCAGCTGACGGTGGAGACGATCGAAGGGGCGGCGTGACGCGTCGTCCCGGGAGGGACCCCATCAAAGTAGTCCTTTGATGGGAACCCGAAAACCGGGACCTCGGCGGGACGCGCCGGGACTTCTGGTCCTGAGGTCCCGGCTTTCGCCGGGATGACGGGGCGTTGCTGTCGTTTCGCTGCAACAATAAGCCAGAATCTCACCGCTTCCGGCCGCTTTGTCCGGATTGCGACTCGCCAACCGGACCGGTTGGGCAGAGGGTGTCCCGCATTCGATCGGGCCGAGTCCGATTTGACCAGGGGGAGATCGTCATGGGGAAAATCGGTCGCTGGCAGGGCGCCAGCCTTTTCATCCTCGGCATGGCCGGCCTGGCGCAGCCCGCGCTGGCGCAGGACGAGACGACCACCGCCACAGAAGACGCCGACACGCTCGAGGGCGTGATCGTCACGGTCAATCGGCGCGAGGAGAATCTGCAGGACGTCGCCGTGTCGGTCGCGACGCTGGCACCCGATCATGTCCAGAGCATCTTCGATGCCGGCGCCGACATCACCGCTCTGGCCGCGCGCGTGCCCGGCCTCTTCGTCGAAAGCTCCAACGGCCGGGTCGCGCCGCGATTCTATATTCGCGGCCTCGGCAACACCGATTTCGACCTCGCCGCCTCGCAGCCCGTCTCGGTGGTGATGGACGAGGTCGTGATGGAGAACGTCACATTGAAGAGCTTCCCGATCTTCGACGTCGAGCGGATCGAGGTGCTGCGCGGCCCGCAGGGAACCCTGTTCGGCCGCAACACGCCCGCGGGCATCGTCATGATCAACACCGCCCGGCCGACCCAGGAGTTCGACCTGCGCGCCTCCGCCAGCGTCGGCAGCCACGGAACGGTGGCGTTCGACGCCGCCGTCGGCGGACCTTTGGTCGCCGACCGGCTCGCCGGGCGCCTGTCGGTGATGGTGCAGCGGCGCGGCGACTTCATCGACAACGGATTCACCGGCGAGGAGGACGCGTTCGGCGGATATTCCGATATCGCCGCCCGCGCCCAATTGCTGTTCACGCCGTCCGAGCGCCTGAGCTTCCTGGCGCTGGCGCAGTATCGCAATCTGGACGGGCAGAGCACCTTGTTCCGCGCCAACATATTGGGACCGGGCAATAACGAGCTGAACGCCAATTACGACCGGGACACGGTGTTCTACGACGCCGGCGGCGGCAATCCCGCCGACTATGAAGTGTGGGGCGCCTCGCTGCGCGCCGACCTCGAAATCGGCAGCGCGACCCTGACCTCGATCACCGCCCATAATGAAAGCGAGGGATCGAGCCGCGGCGACATCGACGGCGGCTTCGGCGCGGTGTTCCTGCCGGTGATGGGCCCCGGCTTCATCCCCTTCCCGTCCGACACGCAGGATTCGATCGACCTCGAGCAGACCACGCAGGAATTCCGCCTCGCGTCGAGCGGCGACGGATCGTTCGACTGGCAGGTCGGCGCTTATTATTTCGACAGCGACTTCACCGTGCTCACCGAAGGCTTCACTTTCCCGCCGCCGGTGCTGGTGCGCCATCGCAACGAGAGCTGGGCGGTGTTCGGCCAGGTGAGCGCGGAACTGGCGCCCGGCATCGATGTGACGGCCGGTCTGCGCTACACCGAAGACGACAAGGATTTCGAGGTCGTCTCCGGCGCCGCCCCGAACGATCGCAGCGTCGGCGACGAGCGGCTGAGCTGGGACCTTTCCGCCATGGCGGAGGTCGCGCCCGACATCCGCCTCTACGCCCGCGTCGCCAGCGGCTTCCGCGCGCCGACCATCCAGGGCCGCGACGTCGCCTTCTTCGCCCCGCCCTCGGTCGCGACCTCGGAAAGGATCATGTCGTACGAAGCGGGCTTCAAGACCGAGCTGGCCGGCCGCCGCGTGCGCCTGAACGGCGCGGTCTTCCACTATCGGGTGGAAGATCCCCAATTCACCGCGGTCGGCGGCGCCGGCAACCTCGTCCAGCTGGTCAATGCGGAGGAGGGCCGGGCCTGGGGCTTCGAGCTCGACGGCGCCTTCCGGCCCGGCGAGAATCTCCTGCTGACCGCCGGCGTCAGCTACAACGACACCGAGATCAGGGACGAGACGCTGGCGGTGGGAATCTGCGCCCAGTGCACGGTCACCGATCCGATCGTCGCGATCGGCGGCGTCAATCGCGCGCTGGTCGACGGCAACCCCTTCCCCAACGCGCCCGACTGGATCTTCGACTTCACCGCGCGCTGGGCGATGCCGGTCGGCAATGGCGGCGAGATCTTCGTCTTCACCGACTGGGCCTATCAGGGCCGGACCAACTTCTTCCTCTACGAATCGCGCGAGTTCGTCACCGACGGCCAGTTCGAGGGCGGGCTGCGCATCGGCTATGCGTCGCGCGACGGCCGCTGGGAGGTCGCCTTGTTCGGCCGCAACATCACCGACGAGGACAATGTGAAGGGCGGCATCGACTTCAACAACAATACGGGTTTCGTGAACGAGCCGCGCACCATCGGCATCTCGGCGCGCTTCAACCTCTAGGCTTGGGGTTGACGCGTCACCCCGGCGAAAGCCGGGGCCCCAGGACAAGAAGTCCCGGCACTTCCCGCTGAGGTCCCGGCTTTCGCCGGGATGACGGGGACGTTACGACAGGCCATGGACCGCCGCCTTTTCCTCGGTTCCGCCGCTGCCGCAGTGATCCTGCCCGGATGCACGACCACGGTGGCGCGCACCGCCTCGCGCGCCGGCTGCCTGCCGCCGGTCGAGGTGTCGCCGGACCGCGTCATCCGCACCGTCGCGGGCCTTCGCCCCTATCGCGCCGCCGGCTTCGTGGTCCGCCGCGAGGCGCTCGGCGACAAGGCGATCGTCCACAATTACGGCCATGGCGGCGCCGGCATCACTTTGTCCTGGGGCAGCTCGAAGCTGGCGGCCGACCTGGGCCTGCCGGGCCATCAGGGGCCGGTGGCGGTGATCGGCGCCGGGGTGATGGGGCTGACCTGCGCCCGCCTCGTCCAGGAAGCCGGCTTTCCGGTGACGATCTACGCCGCTTCATTGCCGCCCGACACCACCTCCAACATCGCCGGCGGCCAATGGCATCCGTTCGGCCATTATCGCGACGAGGCGGTGACGGACGAATGGCGCGCCCAGTTCCGCGCCGCCGCCGACTATAGCTGGCGGCGCTTCCAGATCATGGTCGGCGACGATTACGGCATAAGGTGGCTGCCGACCTATGCCGACACCGGCGGACGGCGCGAGCCGGCGCTGCTGCCGACCTTCCCGCCGGTCAACCGGCTGCTCGGGCGCGGCGAGCATCCGTTCCCGATGGAGCGCGTCCTGCGCGTGGACACGCTCTATGTCGAGACCGGCCGCTTCCTTCGCGAGCTGCTGCGCGACGTGCAGATCGCCGGCGGGCGCGTCGTCGTGCGCCATTTCGCGACCCCGGCCGACATCGCCGCTTTGCCCGAGCGGCTGGCGATCAACTGCACCGGCCTCGGCTCGCGCGCCTTGTTCGGCGACACCGGATTGAGACCGGCGCGCGGCCAGCTCGCCGTGCTGCTGCCGCAGCCGGAGGTGCGCTACGCCTTCACCGGCGAGGCGGGCTATATGTTCCCGCGCGCCGACGGCATCATCCTGGGCGGCACGTTCGAACTGGACCAGTGGCGCGCCGAGCCGGAGCCGGAAGCGATCGCCCGCATCCTCGCCTCGCACCGGCAGCTGTTCGAGGGTTTCCGGTGCACGGTCCAGGCCTGACCGCTTGAACTGGCTCGTTCCGCCTCCAATGTAATTCCGATATGAATTACCAGCCTTCCCTCCCCGGCGATCCCGGGACCCCCGACCAGCCGCCCGCCAGTGCCAGAGCCGCAGGACGCATGAACGAGACCCTCACCCCCAAGGCCGTCGTCGCCGCATTGGACGCCCACATAATCGGCCAGGACGAGGCCAAGAAAGCGGTCGCGGTCGCGCTGCGCAACCGCTGGCGGCGCCAGCAGCTGTCCGACGCGCTGCGCGACGAGGTGACGCCGAAGAACATCTTGATGATCGGCCCGACCGGCTGCGGCAAGACCGAGATCAGCCGGCGGCTGGCCAAGCTCGCCGACGCGCCGTTCGTCAAGGTCGAGGCGACCAAGTTCACCGAGGTCGGCTATGTCGGCCGCGACGTCGAGCAGATCGCCCGCGACCTGGTCGAGGAAGCGGTGCGGCTCGAGCGCGAGCGCCGCCGCGAGGCGGTCAAGGGTGCGGCCGAGGCGGCGGCGGTCGAGCGGCTGCTGGACGCGCTGACCGGCCGCGACGCCAGCGCCGCCACCCGCGAGAGCTTCCGGCGGATGCTCGGCGAGGGGCATTTGAACGATCGCGAGGTCGAGATCGACGTCATCGACCAGCCGTCGACGCCGTTCGAGATTCCCGGCCTGGGCGGCCAGGTCGGCATGATCAACCTGTCCGACCTGATGGGCAAGGCGATGGGCCAGCAGCCGCGCAAGCGCCGCAGGATGGCGGTCAAGGAGGCGCTGGACAAGCTGGTCGAGGAGGAATCGGACAAAAGGCTCGATCCCGACGACGTCAACCGCACCGCCTTGAGGGACGCCGAGGCGAACGGCATCGTCTTTCTCGACGAGATCGACAAGATCGCCGTTTCCGACGTGCGCGGCGGATCGGTCAGCCGCGAGGGCGTGCAGCGCGACCTGCTGCCGCTGATCGAAGGCACGACGGTGGCGACCAAATACGGGCCGATGAAGACCGACCACATATTGTTCATCGCCTCGGGCGCCTTCCACACGTCCAAGCCGAGCGACCTGCTGCCCGAGCTGCAGGGCCGGCTGCCGATCCGGGTCGAGCTGAAGGCGCTGACCGAGGAAGATTTCGTCCGCATCCTTTCGGCCACCCAGGCCAGCCTGACCGAGCAATATAGCGCGCTGCTCGCCACCGAGGGCGTCGAGGTGACCTTCACCGACGCGGGAATCCGCGCGCTCGCCCGCATCGCCGCGGAAGTGAATGCGGAGGTCGAGAATATCGGCGCCCGCCGGCTGCAGACGGTGATGGAGAAACTGCTCGAGGACGTCAGCTTCGAGGCCGAGCAGCGCAAGGGCGAGACGGTGACCGTCGACGCCGCCTATGTCGACCGCCAGCTCGCCGGCATCGCCCGCGACACCGACCTCAGCCGCTACGTGCTGTGAACCGTCGCCCCGGGAGGGACCCCATCAAAGCCGCTACTTTGATGTGAACCCCGAAAGCCGGGATCCCGACAGGAAACCCGGTGCATTCTTGTCCCGAGGTCCCGGCTTTCGCCGGGACGACGTCTGAGCGGGCCTAGGCGGCCTGAAGAGTTGGGATCCTCGCAATCTCGTCGGCCATTTCGCGCTCGGCGATGGTGAGGTCGTAGGCGCGCTGCATGTTCAGCCAGCTTTCCGGTGTGGTGCCGGTCAGCTTGCCGATGCGAAGCGCCATCGGCACGGTGATCGGCTGCCTTTCGCCGAGGAGATCGTACAAGGTCTGCCGCGAAATGCCGAGCAGCCGGGCGATTTCCGATTTCGACCGGCCAAGCGCGGGAAGCACGTCCTCGCGAATGATTTCTGCCGGATGGACGGGCCTCAGGCCCCTGAGCAGCGGGTTACCCATCAGTGATAATCCTCCAAATCCACGTCTACCGCATCGCCGTCTGCCCATCCAAAGGTCAGACGCCAGTTGCCACTGACGTCGACCGCAAAACGCCCCTTCATCTTGCCCTTGAGCGGATGAAAGCGCCAGCCGGGCAAGCTCATGTCTCCCGGCTCCACAGCTCCGTCCAATCGTTGAAGCATCACGGTGAGGCGATCGACATTCGTCACGCTCAGCTTCGAAGAATCGCCCTCCTCGGAAAAGCGCCGAAGCGCTTTGCTGCGGAACGAACGGATCACAATGTCAGGTAGCAGCTGACAGCCAGCCTGTCAACCGGTGGCTTACAATATGAGTCTTTCTTAAGCACCCCTATCATGCCGGCTTGCCCGGGATCGCGCGCGACACCGACCCTAGCAAATGCCTGCTTTCTTCCCCTGCCCGCCGCCACAACGGGATTGCCCGTCACCGCACTTGTGGCATGTTGACTGCAGGGACTGAGCCGGAAAGCGAGGCGCGCTGATGATGGGATTCCGGCTTCAGGCGACGGTTGCGGCGCTGGTCGTCCTGGCCACAGCCGCGACCGCGAGCCTGCAACCGGGTAGGCCGGAGGCGGGAGATAATGTCGACTGGCGGGAAATCGCGCGGCAGGACGTGCTGGCCGCGTACGACCAGTTCGCCGCCAACCATCCGGGCATGCACGACCCCGCCTATCCCGGCTTCGCGGCCCAGCTGGCGCGGGCGCGCAACGAAGCGCTGATCGTCGCCGGGCAGGCCGCCAGCCAGAGCGATTATGCGGAAGCGCTGGACGCCTTCAGCGGCGAGCTCGGCGACGGCCATGCGCTGGTCGCCGCCAATCCGGCGCCCGGCGAAGCGCCGATCCGGCAAAGCTGGCCGGGCTTCGTCGCGGCCTGGCGCGGCGCCGGCCTGATCGTCCATGGCCCCGGCCCCGGGGCGCCGGCGCCGGCGGGCTCGGCCATCGTCAGTTGCGACGGCATCGCCGCCGCCGACCTGGTCCGGCTGCGCCTCGGCCGAGCGGGCTTCCGGCCGGCCGAGGCGGGCCAATGGTGGGCGCGCGCGCCGCTGGCCTTCGTCGACCGCGAGCCGCCGGGCCGCAACCGCCCGCAAAACTGCCTGTTCCGCACCCCCGAGGGGGAATTGCGCGAAGCCGCATTGAGCTGGACGCCGGCGCCCGCGGACCTCGCCGCGCGACGCCGGCGCGCCACCGACGGGGAGCCCGCCGCGATCGGCCTCACCGAGCCGCGTCCCGGCCTGTTCCTGATCGGCCTGACCGACTTCCAGCCCGACGCGGCCGGAGTCGCCGCCTATCGCGCCCTGTTCGCGACGCTGCGCCGGCGCCGCGCGGAGCTCATTCGCGCGCGCGCCATCGTCCTCGACCTGCGCGGCAATGATGGCGGTTCGTCCGACTGGCCGCAGGAGAGCGCCGGGATATTGTGGGGCAGCGCCGTCGTCCGGCGGGCGTTGCGCGATCATTTCGGCGACGAGCGCATCTGGTGGCGGGCGAGCCGGGACAATGTCGCCTACATGGCGCAGCTGGAGCGGCAGCTGCGCCGCGACGGCCATGGCGAGACCGCCGATGCGATGCGCGCGGTCGCCGAGGGCATGCGGGCGTCGCTGGCGCGCGGGGAGCCTTTTTTCGTCGAGCGGGCCGAGCAGGCGCCGGCGGCCGCACCGGGCGCGGCGCCGCCGACCGACTTCAATGTTCCGGTCTATGTGATCATTCCGGGGCGCTGCGCCAGCGCGTGCCTCGACGCCCTCGACATCTTCACCCGCTTCCCGAACAGCCGGCTGATCGGCGCGCCCACCTCGGCGGACAGCCATTATATGGAGGTGCGGCTGGCGGACCTGCCTTCGGGACGGGGCAAGATCGTCATCCCGGTCAAAATGTATCCGAGCCGTCCGCGCCGCTCGGGCGAGGTCTATATGCCCCATATCCTGATGACCGACGCCGACTGGTCGACGGCGAGCTTCCTGGCCCGGATCGAACGCGACCTCGCGGAGGCCCACTGAGCCGGGAGACCGGTGGATCGCCATCTTGACTCCGTGCCCCCCGGGGCAAGGCGGGCCTCGGACAGGCAGTGATTTCTTGTCCCGAGGTCCCGGCCATCGGGGTCCCCGCAAAGTAGTACTTTGCGGGGTGCCCTTTCGCCGGGATGACGCGGATCGTCGCCTTGGGCGAACTTTCCGGCTTTTCGGCTGAACCCGAAACGGGGGCTCGCCGTTACAGGCGCAAGAATTTTGCCGCTCGGAGGATCGTGATGTCGTTGAAGTTGAAGCTGCTTACCGCCACCGCCGCTGCCATTCTGGCATGGCCAGCCACTGCCCAGGTCACCGGAAGCCGGGTGCCGACACGGGCGGAAAGAGAGGCCGAAGCGCGGACCGAGGCGCAGGTTGACGTGGGGGCGAAGGAGCAGGCTGACGCGGAGGCTGAAGCCGAGGCCGGCGGCGACGGCGCAATCGAAGCCGAGGTGCAGGCGCCGGCCGATCCGGCGGCCGACGCTATTGCTCCGGCCGCCGGCGAGGCCGAAACCGATGCGGCGGCCGCGACCAGCGTCGGAGCCGGTGCTGAGGCGCAGATCGCTACCGACCCGGCCACCAGCCCCAGCACCCAGGCTCCGGCCGGCGTCGACACCTCCGCCGCGGCCGGCGCCGACACCTCCGCCGAAGCCAACACGCAGGCGCAGGCGGGCGCGGGCGAGGTGGTGGTCGCCACCGCCGCCGATATCCGCGCCGGAGTCACCGTCCAGGATCAGCAGGGCGGCACGGTCGGCACCGTCGAATCGGTCGACGCCGAGGGCGCGGTCGTGTCGACCGGCAATGTCCGCGCCAAGCTGCCGCTGGCAAGCTTCGGCAAGAATGAGCGCGGCCTCGTTATCTCGCTCACCCGCACCGAGCTCGAAGCGGCGGCAGCCGCCGCCTCGCAAAATCCCGGCTGATTTTCCCGCAGCCTCCTGCGGAAGAGAGCCGCGCCGGGTGCCCCCTTCCCGGCGCGGCTTTTTGCTGTAGTCCGGCCGAGTGATCCGCGGTTACCCGCTCCTGGCTTTCTTCGCCGCCGCCGGGCCGGCCTTCGGCCAGGCGCCGATCGTCGTCACCGGCCAGGGGCTGGGCGCGGGCCGCGGCGAGGAGGTCTATGACCTGGTCGTCATCGACCGGCAGCGGCTGAACCATTCGCCGTCCTACCGGCTCGAGGACGTGCTGCGCGACGTGCCCGGCTTCCAGCTCTTCCGCCGCTCCGATTCGCGTTCCGCCAATCCGACCAGCCAGGGCGCGACTTTGCGCGCGCTCGGCGGCAATGCGTCGAGCCGGGCGCTCGTCACGCTCGACGGCGTGCCGCAGACCGACCCGTTCGGCGGCTGGATCAGCTGGCCCGCTTACGATCCGCGCCGATTGGGCCGGGTGCGCGTGTCGCGCGGCGGCGGCACCGGCGCCAACGGCCCCGGCGCGCTCGCCGGCACGATCGAGCTGGAGAGCGCGGCGGCCGACGAGCAGGACGGGGCGGCCGCCGGCCTCGCCTTCGGCAGCCGCGACACCCTCGAGGCCTTCGCCGCTTATGGCGCGCCGCTCGGCCGCGGCTTCGTCGCTTTGTCCGCGGCCTGGGCGCAGGGCGACGGCTTCGTGCCGGTGATTGCGGAGCAGCGCGGACCCGTCGACCGGCCCTCGCCCTACCGCCAGGGCAGCCTCGCGCTGCGGGCGGTGACGCCGGTCGCGGCCGCGGTGGAGCTCCAGGCCAATCTCGCCGCCTTCACCGATGCGCGCGAGCGCGGCACCGCGTTCAGCGAGATCGAGACGCGCGGCGCCGACGCCTCGCTGCGGCTGGTCGGCCGCGGCCCCCTGCCCTTCGCCCTGCTCGCCTATGTGCAGTCGCGCGATTTCGCCAACCGCTTCGCCGCCGCCGGCGCCGGCCGCAGCCTGTCGACGCCGACGCTCGACCAGGTTTCGGTGCCCTCGACCGGGCTCGGCGCGCGCTTCGAGATCCGTCCCGTCGCCGGCCGGTTCGAGCTGCGCCTCGGCGCCGACGGGCGCGAGACCGAGGGGCGCACGCAGGAGCTGTTCGCCTTCGTCGACGGCGCGCCGACCCGCGGCCGGGTCGCCGGCGGCCGCACCCGCAATGTCGGCGGCTTCGCCGAGGCCGGCTGGCAGGCGGGCGCCCTCATTTTCTCCGCCGGAGGCCGCGTCGATCGATGGCGGATCGAGGACGGTGAGCTGCGCGAGCGGCTGCTCGCCGGCGGCGCCGCGCTCACCGACATGCGCTTCGCCGACCGCGGCGGCTGGGAGGCGAGCGGACGCGCCGGCGCCGGCTGGCGCGCCTCCGGGCGGCTGAGCCTGCGCGCCGCCGCCTATCGCGGCTGGCGGCTGCCGACGCTGAACGAGCTGTACCGGCCGTTCCGTCTCGGCGCCGACGCCACCGCCGCCAATGCCGCGCTGACGCCGGAGCGGCTGGAAGGGGCCGAGGCGGGCCTCGAGCTGCGCCCGGCCCGGGGCGCGCGGATCGGGGTCACCGCCTTCGTCAACCGGCTCGGAGGCGCGATCGCCAATGTCACGCTCGGCGAGGGCCCCGGCCTGTTCCCGGGGGTCGGCTTCGTCGCCGCCGGCGGCCAGTTCCGCCAGCGCCGCAACGTGGATTCGATCCTCAGCCGGGGAGTCGAGGTCGACGCCGCGCTGACCGCCGGGCGCTGGCGCCTCGCCGCCGGCTACAGCTTCGCCGACGCCGAAGTGGAGGCGGGCGGCGAGGCCGCGCCGCTCGACGGCCTGCGGCCGGCGCAGACGCCGCGCCACAGCGCCGCCGCCACTTTGTCCTGGCAGGGACGGCGCGGCGCCTATGCGGCGCTGAGCGCGCGCTTTGCCGGCAGCCAGTATGAGGACGATCTGAACCGTCAGCTCATCGCCGACGCGCTCACTTTCGACGCGGTCGCTTTGCTGCCGCTGGGCGGCCGGCTGGCGCTGGAAGCGCGGGTCGAGAATCTGACCGGCGCGCGAGTCGTCGCCGGCATTTCCGGCAGTGGAATCGTCGAGCGCGCGAGCCCGCGACTGTTCCTAATCGGGATTCGTTTCGGCGGCTGAAAGGCGCCGGTCTCATCCATTTTGGATGATAGTTCCGGGCCAATAATGTCCTGTTTACGAGGGGTTGCGCCACATCCCCGCTACTTACCCGAATGTAAGCTGCCGATCATCCTTAACCGACTCTAAATAAAGCTTTCTCGTTTGAGAATCTTCGCTTAGCCTCCCTTCCACTCGGTCGGGGGCGACTCGGGAAAATTGCGTTTGGAGCGCCTCGGCTGCAGCCTTGGAGGGGATTTCCGATGCATATGACTCGTTTGCCGGGCTTTAAGCGTTCGCTGTTCGCCGCCGTATCGGTGGCCGGTCTGACGATAAGCGGCCAAGCCGCCGCGCAAGGCGTGCCCAGAGGTGCGAACCCCGAGGCGACGCTCAACATCGTCACCAACCATACCGTCCCATTGGGCCCGGCCAACGTGCTGCCCGGCACCGTCGGTGCCAATAACGGCTCGGTTTATTCCAACTCGGCGGTCGTCGTCGACCCGAACAACTCGGTCAACGGCATCGGCCAGCAGATCGCCTTCATCCAGACCGGCCCGACCACGGCCGGTTTGAGCCTGTGCTCCGGCACCCTGATCAACCCGCGCACGGTGATCACCGCGGCCCACTGCGTCTACAACAATCCGGCGCATCGCTACGGCAGCAACACCGGCACCGGGCCGGGCGTCAGCGGCAATTTCGGCACCGGCGGCGCGCCGGTCAGCTCGGCCGGCATCCCGATCAGCTTCGGCTTCGATTCGCCCAACCGCAATTGTTTGAACGGCGCGGGCCTGCCCTTCACCTGCCCGGCCGGGCAGAAGGGGCCGTACGAAACCTGGCGCGACGCCAGCTTCCAGACGATCGAATCCCGCTACATCTACAACGGCAACCAGGTCTGGTATTTGAGGCAGTCGCAGCCGGTCGCCCTGGGCGGCGGCGGCGAGTTCGCCCATGGCGACATCGCTTTGGTGACGCTCGACACCCATGCCCAGGACATTCCGACCTGGACGATGCTGTTCTCGCCGCTGACCGGCGCGACCCATGCCACCATCACCGGTTATGGCGGCGCCGGCGTCGGCCTGTCCGGCATCGGCAGCCTCGCCGGCATCGACTATCGGCGACGCTCGGCGGAGAACATGATCGACGCGCTGATGACCAACAACGATTGGGTCGACAGCCCGGCGATCAATCCCGGCAACACCGCGTTCGCGGCGCACCAGCATCCGATCTACTGGATGGATTTCGACGATCCCGACCACGATCCGGACAATCTGCCGTCGAACTTCTTCGTCAACCAGCAGCCGGGTCCGAACCCGCCCCGCAACAACGGCTATTACGACTTTAACGGCCTCGGCGGCAGCGCGCTGCCATTGGAGGGCGCGACCGCGGGCGGCGATTCCGGCGGCCCGCTGATCGTCGACCAGATGTGGAACAAGAGCGTCGTCGCCGGCGTGCTGACCGGCAGCTGGTCGTTCAACGGCGGTCTCAGCACCTACGGCCAGTTCAACGTCTATCCGCCTCTGTTCCAGTTCTGGCAGGATATCGTCGGCAACAACCCGTACATCTACGCCTCGGCGCTCGCCGGCGACGGCGACTGGTTCGATCCCGCGCACTGGGTCCAGGACATGGATCCCAATTATGCGATCGTCGTTGCCGGCGACCTGGTGAACAGCCTGCCCGACACCGTCCAGGGCGGCGGCGACGGGCCGGTCGCCAAGTTCGGCACTCTGTGCTTCCTCGAGGCCGACTGCACGACGATGACCGGCCCGGGCAACCCGGTCGGCGGCGGCACGATGGTCTACACTCCGGGCGGCCCCGGCACGACCAACTTCGTGCCGAACAATGTCGAGCCGGTGAACAGCGCCACGCCCGCGCTCAACGTCCGCGCCCGTTATTATGACGTGACGCTGCGTCAGGCGGGAACGACGACGCTGGGCGGGACGGCGACGATCGACGTCATGAACCTCGACCACAATCAGGCGAAGCTCGACATCGGTCCGGCCGGCACGCTCAACGTCTGGGCCGATTATACCCAGTATCAGGGCTGGACCAACGTCAACGGCGTGCTCAACACCGACGAGATGCTGGTCGCGACCGGCCTGCTGTCGGGCACCGGCACGATCAATCCGGACTTCCTGACGGTGGTCGGGGGCGTCGTTGCCCCGTCCGGTGCGGACTCGCTCGGCACCCTGACGGTGAACAGCGACGTCATCCTGGCCTCGGCCTCGGCTCTGTTCATCGACGCCAGCCGGGCCGGCGCCGACCTGCTGGCGGTCGCCGGCGTGCTCGCGCTGAACGACGGCTCGCTGGTGTTCAACAAGGGTCCGGGCGCCGCGCCGCGGCACGGCCAGAGCTTCACGATCGCGACGGCCGGTCTCGGCGTCGACGGCACGTTCGGGACGGTCTATTCGTTCCAGGGCGTTCTCCGTCCGGAGATCACCTACAACGCCAACAGCATCGTCGCCGAGATGCGGGCGGGCAGCCTCGTCGAGATCATCGACGGGGGCGGCCCGACCGAGCTCGCTTTCGCGGCGGCGCTCGATCAGCTGCGCAACGGCTATTACGACACGCTCTACGGCCTTTATGGGGTCATCGACCTCATGGATTCCGAGACGCTGTCGCTGACGCTGCGCGGCCTGGCGCCGGCGAGCACCGTCGAAAGCCGGTCGCTCGAGGATCGGCAGAGCCGGCTGATGCTGAACGGCATCGTCGACCGGCTGTCGACCCTGGGGACCGGCCCGAGCGGCACGCTCAGCGTCAACGGCTCGCCGGTGCTGACCACGGCGATGGCGACCGGCTCGGCGCCGCCGACGCTGAACTTCCAGGGTCTGGTGCCGTCCGGCCAGTCGCTGCCGGCGCTGCCGGAAGGGATGAGCGGCTTCGTCAGCTCGGGCTATGTCACCGGCGCTTCGGCGACCGGCGACAACCGGCTCGGCGCGGCCGGCGGCCAGCACATCGCTTATGGCAGCATGGGCCTCGAGGTCGAAGCGACCCCGCGCCTGACCATCGGCTCGGCCTTCGGCTACGCCTATGGCTTCAGCGCTCCGGGTCTCGACCGGGCCGAGTCGCGGACGACCCAGGTCGCCGCCTACGGCTCGTACCGGTTCGGCGGCGGCGTCTATGTCGCCGGCGTGGCGGCGGCGGAGATGAGCCGCACGACGGTGGAGCGTCAGGTTGCCACCGGCGAGCTCGCTTTCGATCTGTTCGGCGCGACCGAGTTCGAGCCGCTACTCGGCGATGGCCGAGGCCGGCGTCAACCTGCCGGTCGCCCGGGGGCTGACGCTGACGCCGCGGGCGGCGCTCGCTTACTCGCTCCACCACATGGCCGGCTTCGAGGAGCGGGGCGGCGAGACCGCGCTGCAGCTCGACGATCTCCGGCTCCAGCGGCTGGAATCGCGGGTCGGCGCACGGCTGGCCGGCGAGATGCGGATGGGCCGCTGGTCGCTGCAGCCGCAGCTCCAGGCCGACATGGTCTACACGCTGTCGGGGGCCGATGACGGGATGAGCGTTCGCTTCGCCAGCATCCCGGATTTCGCGTTCATGCTGCCGTTCGCCAATGGCGATCGCAGCTGGGCCGAGGTCCGCGGCGGGCTGACGATGACCAACGGCATCGTCAGCTTCGGCGCCGGCGTCGAGACCAGCATCGCCCGGTCCGGCTTCCAGGACGACCGCGCGGTCGCGGATCTGACGATCCGCTTCTGACGCTTCGAAAATGGGGACAGTCACTGGTGACTGTCCCCTTCAGAGCCCGCGGCCGCATCGCCGGCCGCGGGTTTTTCTTTGGATGGGGACAGTCACTGGTGACTGTCCCCTCGCCCCACCTAAGGCCGGGGCGCGTCGAGCAATCGTGCGATCTCGGCCGCGACCGGATCGAGGACGCTGCCCATCTGATCGTAGAGCTGGTGCGCGTAGGGGGTGAGGCCGGTGAGGGTGCGCCGGGTCACCGCCATGTCGCGCGGCGCCGTCTCCCGCGCCGGATCGCGGCCCCATTCCGCGAAACGGTGACGGTGGCGATGGGTGCCGCCGAAATAGGCTTCATATTGGCGCGCGATCGGATAGCCGAGCGCGTCGCTGCCCTCGAAGAAGTTGAGCCAGCGCGATTCGAAGCCGCCGCCGAGCAAGGCGGGCCGTCTGGCCAGCTCGATCGGCATCAGCGCATCGCGCGCTATGTCCATCGTCAGCAGCGGCAGGTTGCAGCCGGTGAAGACCAGGCCGGACAAAGTCCGCAGGCGCTGAAAATCGGTGAGGCCGGTTTCGTCCACGCCCTCTCCGGGCCGGAGTATCCGTTGCGGAGCGTGGCGGGCGTCCCAGGCGTAGCTCGACAATACGTGGCAGCCCATCGAATGGGCGATGGCGAGGACCGGCGTCCGGGCGGCGGCCTCGGCGCCGCCGAGCGCCGCTTGCGCCTGCTCGAGCGCGGTGCGGACATGGTCCTGGACGATGAAGTAGGAGCAGCTGTGATAGCCTTCGAGGCTCTTGGGGAGGGCATAAGCGGTCGCGTCGCACAGATTGGCGGCGACGAAGCCGAACAGGCTGCGCCACAGCCGGGGCGGCTGCCTTTCGTCGAGCAGCTGCGCCTGGCGCAGCTCGAGCCGCGCATCGCTCCACAGGATGTGGACCCAGAGCAGCTCGTCCATCCGGCGCCGCAGCCGCGACGCCAGCCCGGTCTTCAGGCGATGGTCGAAGCGCGTCTCCTCGACCCTGGCGTCTTCGCTGTAAGTGCCGATGCCGTGCAGGACGATGACGACCAGCTTTTTCATGACGGCTCCCTCGCTTCGCCGGCGGCGGGCGGACGTTTCGAAACGCCGCGCCGCCGGCTTTCAGGGACCGCATAGACGGGGGCGCCCGCACGCGATGTGCGCTGCGCCACTCAGCCCAGGTGATTTTCGGTTCCGCCGCGCGGGCCGCAATGATGCCGGCGGCGATCGCGGCCCGCCGGAAATAGGGACAGTCACCGGTGACTGTCCCCTTTTCGCCCTCACCGGAAAAAGGCGGGGCGAGGCCGATCCTGTGCGAACGGCAGCTATGCGATGCGGGGCGGCCGGGCGCAGCCCGGCCGCCTCACATCATCCGGCAATCGCGATCGAGCCGGCGCGGTTCAGCTGAGATGCCGCGACAGATGCTTGTTCATCTCGAACATCGACACGCGGTCGGTGCCGAAAATGGCGCGCAGCTTGTCGTCGGCCAAGATCTCGCGCTTGTTGTTCGGGTTCTGGAGATTGTTCCTCTTGATGTGGTCCCAGATCTTGCTGACCACCTGGCTGCGGGGCAGCGGGTCCGAACCGGTAATCGCGGCGAGCTCCTTCGACGGCGTCACCGGCCTCTGCAAGCCACTCTGCCTACCTTGTGCCATGCTTTCCTCCCTGTGAGATATGGACAATGGGATAGGCGCAAATCCGGCGGCTTTGCAACCGTCCTGACACTCTGCCGGACGCGATTTGCGGGCCGATCCGGCGATTCCTGTGGATGGTCCGGCCAGAGAGGCCCGGCGGTGAGACCGCTCGTCGCGGAAATCGCGACCATACCATGCCGGGGCCGGCCGGCACCGCAGCCGCTACATCCGCGAAGCCGACCCGTTCCCGGCGGACGATGAGGGCCACTGCCGGGGGGGGCCATCGGCTCAAGGATCTTCTTCGGTGCCGGTGCCGGTGCCGGTGCCGGTAGCCGTGCCCGCGGCCGTCCCCCCGCCGGTTTCAGTCCCCGCCGCGCCGCCGCTTCCCGTCCCGTCGCCCGCACCCGTCCCCGGCGTGGTTCCGGCTGCCGCACCGGCCGCGTTTCCTGAACCGGTTCCCGGGGCGGGGTCCGGCGGCGGCGGCGATTCTTCGTTGCGCGTCAACTCGGCCCGGCGAGCGAGCAGCGCCTCGATCTGGGTCCGATAAGGCGCCCGTTCGTCGGACGGGGCATTCCTCATTTCGGCGGTGAGCTGCGCGATCTCCCGATTGATCCTGTCGATCTCCGCCTGCCGGTTGATCGAGGTCTGGTATCTCTCCAGATTTTCCTGATTGTCGACGGCTTCGAGAACGAGCTCCAACCCCCGGTAGAAGGAGCAGACTCCGTGATAGCGGTTCGCCGCCCTGATCGCGTCGTCGACTGTGAATTGACTGACCCTTTCACTGTAGCGGCGCTCGATCTCGCCCCGCTGCTCCTCCCGCTCGATTCTGATCACCTTGCTGATCGCATAGGCGAACTGGTTGCGGTAGATATGGGCGTTGATGTGATCGCGCGAGCCGCTCGCAATGTTGGCAGCGCCGGTGAGGATCTGGCTGGCCTGCTCGCCGGTGACGATATTGGCAATGGCCGTCAGACCGGTCGTCAGGATGCTGAGCGAAGTGTTGACCGTCGCTTCATTAGCGGTGAGGCGTCCCATCTCCACGATGCAAACGTCGTCGGAATGCTTGAGCAGCAGTGCCGTCAGCCGGTTCCTATCGACCTCATTGCTGACCGCTCGCACATAGGCCAGCCGGCGGGGGTTGGACGCAAGGTCCTCGGGGAACACGAAGCAGTTGAGATCGATGGCACCGCGCGCGAAGCTGTTGACCCCCTCGATCAGCCGGCAAATCCCCCCGCTTCCCGCATTCAGCTGGTCGTCCTCGGCGTTGCGACCTCCGGGATAGACCGCCACCGAGACCGGATCGACGCGGCTCATCGCGCCCAGCTGCGCACAGCCGGACAAGGTCAGGCCGGCGCAGGCTATCGCGATCAGCTTTCTCGCGGAATTTCCGTGAAGTGCCATGACTGCTCCCCTTTTCCCAAGTCTTTGACCTTGAGATAAAGAGCGTCACCGGCCGCCGGCGTGATCTTCGTCACGGCGGCGAAAAAATTCCGAACGGCACCACGCGGTTGGCCGAATCGTGGCCGATGCCGGCGCGGCCGAGGAACGGGATGCCGGCGCGCTCGCACCAGAAGCGCACCACCTGCTCCTCGCTCTCGCCGAAATCGGGGTCGTTGGCCGGCACGTCGCTGCAGCGGCCGAGGCGGATGCCGGCGAGCCGCTTCGCCACCGCATTGGCGGTGACGTGGAACAACTCCCGATCGATGCGGTACATCGGCTCCGCCACCTCCTCGAGCAGCAGCACATGACCGGAAAGATCGGGCTCGAGCGGCGTGCCGAGCAGCATGCTGAAGACGGTGAGGTTGAAGGCCGCGTGCGCGCGGCCCGGTTCGAGCCCGGGTTCCAGCGCGTCCGGAGAGCGCACCGCCAGCCAGGCGAGCGCGCGAGTCACCGCCTCCTCGCCGTTGCCACGCATCGCATCCTGCGGCATCGGCCCGTGGGCAAGATCGGGAAAGCCGGCGCGATAGAGCCCGGCGAGCAGATAGCCGGCGTCGCTATAGCCGAGCCAGGCCTTGTCGCGCGCGGCCGGACCCATGCGGGAGATCGCCGCCTCGGCGATCCGGCAGGCGCCATAGCCGCCGCGGGCGAACCAGATTGCGTCGAAGCCGGGATCGTTGGCGATCTCGACCAGCGCGTCGGCGCGGGCGGCGTCGGTCCCGGCGAAATGGTTGTGGGCGAGGAAACATTGCGGATGGAAGACGATCTCCAGCCCGGGGAAGCGCGCCGCCGCGATCCGCTCGACGCGCCCCGCCGCCTCCCGGCCGAAGCGCGAGCTCGGCGCCACCACCCCGATCCGCATTGGCCCTCCTCTCGCCGTTTGAAAACACCCGCACTTGGCAATAGGGCGGTTCCCGCTTCGTTGAAACGGGAACCGCCCTATCGGTTCCTCTGCGGCGCGCTTCCTTGACGGAAAACCGGTTCCCACTTTTCCGGGAAGCGCGCTAGGGCGGCGCGATGGGCGAGGCCAAATCCTATTTCTTCTGCGGCATCGGCGGCAGCGGCATGCTGCCGCTGGCGCTGATCGTGCAGGGCCGCGGTCAGCGGGTCGCCGGCTCCGACCGCAGCCTCGATCAGGGCCGGCTCGCGCCCAAGTTCGAATTCCTCGAACGGCGCGGCATCGATCTGTTCCCGCAGGACGGCAGCGGCCTCGTCGATGCCGGCCAGATCCTCGTCACGTCGGCCGCGGTCGAGGAACATGTGGCGGACGTGGTCAAAGCGAAAGCGGTCGGCGCGGCGCGCATCGGCCGCCCCGAGCTGCTCGCCGAGCTGTTCAACGCCGCCCCCGCCGGAATCGCCGTCGGCGGCACCAGCGGCAAATCGACGGTGACCGGGATGATCGGCTGGATCCTCCACGCGCTCGGCCGCGATCCGACGGTGATGAACGGCGCGGTGATGAAGAATTTCGTCAGCGCCGAGCTGCCGTTCGCCAGCGCCCTGGTCGGCCGCGGCGACGTGTTCGTCAGCGAGGTCGACGAAAGCGACGGCTCGATCGCGCTCTATCGGCCGAAAGTGGCGGTGCTCAACAATATCAGCCTGGACCACAAATCGCTGGACGAGCTTCGGCACCTGTTCCGCGACTTCGCCGCCAAGGCGGAGGCGGTGGTGCTCAACCTCGACGACGACGAGGCCCGGCTGCTGGCCGCGATCCTCGCGCCGGAGCAGCTCGTCACCTACGGCTTCGCCGACCCCGATTCCGACCTGTTCGGATCGGGCCTGGTCGAGGCTCCGTTCGCGCTCGGCTTCGAAGCGAGCGACCGGCGGACCGGAGCGACCGTGCCGGTGGCGCTGCAGGTGCCGGGACTACACAACGCCCAGAATGCGCTGGCCGCGATCGCCGCGGTGCTGGAGATCGGCGTGTCGCTTGGCGAGGCCGCGCGCGCGCTGGCCGGCTTCACCGGCCTGCGCCGCCGGCTGGAGCGGGTGGGCAGCGCGGGCGGCGTCACCGTGATCGACGATTTCGGGCATAATCCGGACAAGATCGCCGCCACCCTCAAGACCCTCCACGCCTTTCCCGGCCGGCTGCTGCTGTTCTTCCAGCCGCACGGCTACGGCCCATTGAGGACGATGAAGGAGGCGCTGGTCACGACCTTCGCGCGCGAGATGCGGCCGGAAGACGTGCTGATCATGCCCGATCCGGTCTATCATGGCGGCACCACCCGCCGCGACGTCGGCAGCGGCGACATCGTCGCCGCCGTGCGCGCCTTCGGCCGCCGGGCCGAGCATGTCGCCGCACGCGACGATTGCGGCGAGCGGCTGGCCGCGCTCGCCCGGCCGGGCGACCGGATCGTCGTCATGGGCGCGCGCGACGACACGCTGACGACGTTCGCGGAGGGGCTGCTGGCCCGGCTGGGCGAGGGAAAATAGGGACGGTCCCTGTTTTCAGAAGGCCGTCATCGTTTCGAGGGTCGCGTCCTCGACCTGCTCGCTGCGGGTGCCGGGGCGGTAGCCGAGGCGCCGCAAAGCGGCCGCGCCGGGCAGCCGTTCGCGGCCGTGGCAGAGGCGCATATAGAGGCCGGCCGAGACATATTGATAGCCGGCAAGGTCGAACGGATCGAGGAAGTGGACAATGAGGCCGCCGCCGTCCCGATCGAACGCATAAGCCGGCCGCCGCGTCGAGCAAAAAGCATGCTCGGCCACATCGCCGGCCTGCCACTCGATCGACGCGTCGTCCGGGCGAACGCGCTGACGGCCGCCGGGCGCGACCGAGACGCCGCGCCGCACGACCATCCGGCGCAGCTCGCCTTCCGGCAGCCGCGCGAGGCTCTCCACGGCGGCGATCCGCAGCCAGCGGCATTCGCCCTGCCGGCAGCCGGCGACTATGGTTCGACCGGCGAGCCCGGGCAGCGCCGGCCTCATGCCCTCCCGCGCCGGCGCGCAGCCGAACGAAGCCGGGAGCGGGAACAGGGAGACGATCAAGGCGAGGTGCCGGAACATGCGTGCAGGCTAAACGGGGCGCGCCGGGGCTGTCCATCGCCCAAACGAAAACGGCGGGCCCGAAGGCCCGCCGTTTCGAATCCGGTCAGGAGCAGCGGTCAGCCGGCGACGGTCATGTCGACCTTTTCGACCCACTCGGGATAGAAGACCGGCTCGCGGTTCGACCAGCCCGGCGCGGTCGCCGCGGCCTCGCTGATCGACTGCAGCAGGGTGCGGCGGCGATCGGGATGGAGATGCGGCAGCGCGGCGGCGGCGCAGAAGGCGGCCGGCAGCCACGGCCGGACGCTGGCGCCGATCAGGCGCTCGTAGAGGAAGCGGTAGGAAGCGAAGCAGGGCAGCCGGTCCTGGCCGAGATCGAACGCGGTCATCGTGATCAGCGGCGCCATCAGCGGCTCCATCGCGTCGAGGCCGCTGTCGTCCGGAACGAAAGCGCGGATATGGTCGAGCCGGCGATAGATGCGCTGCTGGGCGCGGATGCTCGCCGCCTCGGCGGGATCGCGCGACCAGCGCTTGACCGCGTCGCGCCGATCGAGGCCGACGTCGAGCGCGCGGCGGACGTAACGCTGCGTCCCTTTCGAGAAGCCGCCGAACTCCTTCATTTCGGCCAGTGCCACCGCTCCGCTGGCGGGCCGAGTCCTCGTACTCATGATCCCACACTCCTTTTGCCCCGAGTGGGATTATGCACGGAACGACTTTCCAAGCCGTTAACCAAATCCCCGCTCCCCGTTCAGAATTGAATCACGGTTCGAATCCGTCGGCAATGCCTAAAGGGAGACGGTTCGTCGCAGGCACGCCGCACTGTCGCCCAACGGCAACAGCGTGGCTGTGACAAACGTCACGCGCCCCGGCGTTCTTGCGCAGCCGTAACGACCTGCCAAAGCGAAAACTGGGCGTAGGCCCTGCCTCGACTTGCCGCTTCGCGGGCCGACAAAAGTGCCGGGCGGACCGCACCGAGGCGGCTGACTCGGGCTTCGGCGCCATGCTATGGCGCTCCTCGTGGGCGGGAATCAGGGCATCGGAAGCGAACCCGGCAGGCGCGGCCGAGCCGGTGCTCGGCGAGGCCGACGCGCTCGGTTACCGGCGCCCGCTGCGCCGCTTTTCGACCAATGACCGCGATGCTTCTGCCAACGACCGCGCCGCGCAGGGTTTTTCCAGCCCGGCTGCGCTAACAGGCGGCATGGACAGGATGCTCGCCGAGGGCGAAACGCGTACGCCTTCCGACTTCGGCCTCGCCGTAAAGTCGATCGTCGGCATATGGCTGCTTTACATGGTGCTGGTCACGCTGCGTGCGGCGGTGGTCCCCTATCCCGACTTCCTCGACCTCATGGCCCGCCGCGCGGTGGTGACCGTGGTCGGCGCCGGCGTCACCTTTCTGCTGTATCTGGCGCTGCGGCCGCTCAGGGAGGCGAACCTGCGCAAGCGGGGCACCGTGGCGGGGATCCTCTCGCCTGCCGGCGGCGGCGATGTACGCGTCGTTC
>CAWKEE010000002.1:0-869150 GCA_963848555.1 uncultured Alphaproteobacteria bacterium
GATCTGTCATCAGTCCCGGCCTATGAGACAGCAGGTTTCGTATGTGTGGTAAAATTACCACACAGAATTTGACAGAGCGGAAACCAGAGCCCAGATAAACGTTCACAAGCTCACGTGAAGCTCCAGAGGTGAGAACCGCCTCCTCACGCACCACCTCAGCTGCGGCTGGAGTGGTACAGTAGCCCCAACGGGTGAAGAGATCCGGGTGTGGCACCCCGGCTGGAGCTTCAAATCACTGCGGCCCTCAGGTTAGCGCCCGGGGGCCGTTTTATATCCAGCACAGGCGTCGCAAATGACCGCTTTCACGCCGGTGATCGCGTCGAAAGAAGCGTCACTGCGCACCCGCTGATCGCCGCTGCCGTTCACGACACCATGATCGAACCTCTGCGGTTCAGTTTGAAACAAATGACATAATTTCGACCCGGGAGGAACGATGCAGATCGACATTCCGCTCGAAGATCCCGCTCGGCGTCAACTCGGACAATTCCGCCTTCGGCGGCGCAATCGGCGCAGCCGACGTCAACAATGTGCGCCCCTTTGGCAGCGGCTGGCAGACGATCGGCGGCTGGGGACTGGTCGAATCCGGTCTCGGCGGCACCGTGCGCGCCATCTTCGCGCTGAAGCGGGGCACCTTCCTGCACATGTTCTACGGGACCCAGGGGAAATTATGGCAGGTGCTGAGCTTCGGCACGCCCACCGACGTCACGCCCTCTCCAGCGCCCACCGAGCAGATAACCGCCTGGTCGCTGCAGTCCTGGGGCGCGTCCAACTCCGCCGTGCTGCTCGCCAGCTGGACCGACAGCGGGGGAGGGGAGAGCACGCTGTATGAGCAATGCGGCTTCAGCCAGGCGACGGCCGTGCCGGGGGCGCCGGAGCGCATCCAGGCGATCCTCGTCACCCCCGAGCGCCAGGTGCTGGCGCTGGGCTGCAGCGAATATTTCAGCGGGGACTTCAACCCGCTGTGCATCAGCGGCAGCGACCTCCAGGATTATACCGACTGGACGATCAGCTCCGTCAATAACGGCTTCGAGCATGTGCTCGAGGGTGGCGGCGCGATCGTCACCGGCAGGATGGTCGGGTCGATCGTCGCGGTGTGGACGACGTCGGGCCTGTTCCAGGGCCAGTATATCGGCGAGCCTTCCCAGACCTACAGCTTCGAGCCGGTCGCCAGCGGCTGCGGGCTTGCCAATCCCAATGCGGTCGCGGTCCATAATGGCGTCGCCTATTCGATCGACAGCACGATGAACCTGTGGACCTGGGCCGGCGCCGGCACCTTCCCGGTCCGCATCCCCTCGACGATCAGCCGGGATATAGAAGATCATGCGGTGGCGGTGCCGACCAGGGCGGTGGTCGGATATCTGCGGCGATACAATGAAGTCTGGGTGCTCTACCGCGACAGCCGCGAAAGCGGCGCGGACAACGAGAATACGCGCTATTTCGCTTATTGCGTCGAGGAGTCGGCAAGGCAGCAGCGGCCGATCTGGTATCAGGGCCAGATCGCCCGCACCGCCTTCCTCGACGACCCAAACGCGGGGGAGGCGACGGTCAACTTCAAGGCGTCCGCGCTGATGGGGGACATTAACGGCGATATCTATCTACACGAATATGACCCCTATCTTCCCGCCGCGGCCCATATCCAGAGGACCGACCAGTATCTGGAATCGGGCCGGCGACGGATGATGCTGCGCGGCTCCGGCCGGATTTCGAGCGCCAGTCGGGCGACGTGTCGCTGACGGTCGAGGCGCGCGGCCATCCGCAGGGCGATGCGACCGCCAAGGGCCCCTATACGCTGGCGGCGGGAACGGACTGCATATGCTTTCGGGCCAGCGGGCGGATATTCGCCTTCCGGCTGTCGGCCGCCGGCGCCGGCTTCCGTCTCGGGCGCCCGGTGTTCGACGCGGTCACCCTGGGCGAGAAATCAATCCGGACTCGGCGGGAGCGCGTCACGGCGCTCCGCGCCACCAAGGCATCAGCCGCCGGCCGCCGACTTCGGCTGAAACGGCTTCGCGCCTCGCTCGCCCGCCCCACCATTCCCCCGGTACGAAACGCGTCCCCGCCGTCCGTGAGAAAAGAAATGAGCCACACCATCTACATCCGGTCGCGGCCGGCGGCCTTCGCGGTCGTCGTCAAGCCTAATGTTTCCGGCCTCAACCAGCTGCTGATCGAAAGCCACGCCGCGGCGAGGACTATGCCGGCCGGCTTCACGATCTTCGGGGCTGGCCGGTGGTAGACGAATCCGATCCCGACGCCGAAGTCGCGTTTCGCGGGGAAGCCCCGCCACGCACGCCATGATCCCGTCGGCCCCGGGCGTCGCGGCCCAGGATCCGGCTTCATACGTTCCAGACTGGGCCGGCTATTGCGCTTTCGCGACCGGTCGCGAAGGCACTGGATCCTCGCCGATATCCGATCGAATGGCTCGACCGGCAGATATTGGACGGCACCTCGGTCTGATCGTCGGCGACAAGGCGGCGATCGTGTTCAGTGTCGAGCTTTATCCGACCGGCGCGACGGACATTCACGGCCAGCTCGCTGCCGGCGATCTCGATGAGATCGCCGACCTGCTGATTCCCCGCGCCGAGCAATGGGGGCGCCGGATAGGCTGCGCCGGCGCGATCGTCTCGTCCCGCCCGGGATGGGCCAGGCGGCTCAAGGCGTCGGGTTACGAAACCTATCAGCTGACGGTCAGGAAAGGACTTTGACATGGGCATTTCCGCTTCGAAACCGAAGGCGCTGCCGCCCCAGGGCCCGGGCTCGCCTCCGGCAGCGAACCCGCAAGCGCCCGGCCAGCCGGCGACCGCCGGCAAGACGTTGCCGACCGGCCTCGATCCGGCAAGGATGGCTCAGCTCGCCGCTTTGATGTCGCGGCCGAACCCGTCGCCCGGACCGATGGCGCCCGCCGCAACCCCGCCGGGCGGCCTCGACCGCGGCCTCGCCGCCCGCCTCGCTTTGCTCCACAAACTCCGCCGATAGGAACCGACGATGGGGATTTCCGGATCGAAATCGAAGACCAGGTCCGAAACCCGGCAGAACAGCTCGGAGACGACCAGCGGCACCACGATGCCGGTCACGCCGCCCTGGCTGATCGAGGCGGCGCAGGATTATGTCGGCCGCATCGCCGATTACGGCAACATGGATCCGAACAGCTTCGTCGCCTCGGCGTCGCCGCTGCAGCGCATGGCGTGGAACAATGCCGGCAAGCTGTCCGACTGGCAGGGCCAGGCGCGCACCGCCTCGGAGCTGGCCCAGTCGGCCGCGACGGCCCCGCCAACCTTGCCACCGCCGCGCCGGCGGTGAAGGCGGCGACCGGAGCCGCGTCGACCTATGCGGCGCCGACGATCAAGGCGACCAAGGCGCCGACCGCCACCGGCGCGGATCCAGGCACCTCGGCCAGGCGGCCCAGGCAGGCGTCACCAATTTCGCCGCGCCGCAGCTCGGCAATGCCGCCACCATGCGCGGCGCCAGCGTCGACGCGCCCGATCTCGGTCCCGTCGCGACCGCCCGGGCGACCGGCTATGCGGCACCTGACCTTGGCGATGCCGCTCTGGTCAGCGGCAAGGGCTATGCCGCGCCGACCCTCGACAACGCCAAAGGCTATGCCGCCGCCCGCACCGGCGCGCCGATCGGCGCGACCGCGCAGGGCTATGCCCCGACCAGCGCGGGCTCGGCCACGATCGCGCCGGTCGCCGCCGCGACCGCGGCCCAGGCCAATGCGGCGAGCGGGCTCACCGATCTCGGCGCTGGCAGAACCCCTATCAGAACGACGTGGTCAGCGCGTCGCTGGCCGATTACGACCGGTCCGCGGCCCAGCAGCAGGCCCGGCTTGCCGCGCAGGGCGCGAGGTCGGGCGCGTTCGGCGGCTCGCGCTTCGGCATTGCCGAGGCCGAGCTTGCCGGCGAGATCGCGCGGGGACGCGGCGCGCTGGCGGCCAATCTGCGGTCCCAGGGTTTCGACACCGCCGCCCAGTTCGCCCAGGCCGACGCCGCCAATCGCCAGCAGGCAAGCCTGTTCAACGCCCAGAACCAGACCGGCGTGTCGCTCGCCAATGCCGATGCCGCCAACCAGCGCGCCATCGCCCAGGCCGGGCTCACCCAGGAGGGCAATCTGTTCAACGCCGGCGCGCGCAACGAGGCCGCCCGGTTCGGCGCCGGCGCCGCCAACGAGGCGAGCCTGTTCAATGCCGGCCAGGCCAACCAGTTCGCGCTCGACCGCGCCGCGCGCACCGACCAGGCCGCCCAGTTCGGCGCCCAATCGGCCAATGCGTTCGAGCTCGCCCAGGCGGGCTTCGAGGAAGCGGCGGGGCAGTTCGGCGCGACCGCGCGCAACAATGCCGCGCTCGCCAACCAGCAGGCGCAGAACCAGTTCGCCCTCACCCAGGGGGAAATGGGCGCCGACGCCGGCCAGTTCGGCGCCGCGGCGGCCAATGCCGCCAGCCTCGCCAATGCCGGCTTCCTCAACGACGACAATCTCCAGGGCGCCGGGCTCGACCTGCAGGCGGGCCTCGCCAACCAGGCCAGCCAGAATGCGGCCGCCTCGGCCAATATGGACGCTCGCAACCAGTTCGCGCTCACCCAGGGCCAGATGGGGCTCACCGCCGGCCTCGCCAATGCCGGCGCGGCCAATGCGGCGTCGCTCGCCAACGCCGGGGCGCGTAACGAATATGGCCTCGCCCAGTTCGGCGCCGATGCCGACGCCGCCGCCGCGCTCGCCGCCGCGCAGAACCAGATGGCGCTCGCCGGCTACCAGGGCGGCCTGCAGACCAATCTCAGCCAGGCCCAGCTCGCCGCCGATGCCGGCCAGTTCAACGCCGCCCAGAACAATGCGATGAGCCAGTTCAATGCCGGCCAGCAGAACGACGTCGGCATGTTCAACAACAGCCAGGCCAATGCGATAGGCCAGTTCAACGCCGGCCAGCGCGACGACGCGGCCGATCGCGGGCTGCAGGGCGCGGCCGTGCTCGGCAACCTCGCCGGCCAATATTCGGACGCGACCCGAAGCGACCTCGAGCTGCTCGCCCAGCTCGGCGATCAGCAGCGCGGCATCGAGCAGCAATATGCGAACGCGCCGCTCGCCCAGCTCCAGATGATGGGCCAGCTCTCCGGCATGACCCCCTATGACATTCTCGTCGGACAGGCGGTCAACGGCCAGACCACGGGCTCGATGACGGGCAGCGGCACGAGCACCACAACCCAGAATCCGGGCCTGTTCAACCAGCTTCTCGCTGCCGGACAGACGGGAGCGGCGATCTTTTCCGACCGCCGGCTGAAGCGCGACATCGCTCCGGTGGGCCGCCTCGCCAACGGCCTCGGCCTCTACACTTTCAATTATCTGTGGGACGAATCCGGCCGGCGGTCGCGCATCGGCGTCATGGCCGACGAGGTCGCTCGCATCGCTCCCGAAGCGCGCGGCCCGATCAGGCACGGCTATCTGACGGTCGATTATGGAAGGCTCGGCCTGGCCGGGCTGGTGGAGGCGTAATTGGGGCTGTTCGATGGCTGCAGGAATGCCGGGCCGTTTCCGCGCCACGGCCAGCGCAACCCAGCCTGTTCAGCACGGCAGGCGCGGCGCAGCCTCATGAGCCCGGCACCACGACATTCACGCGCAACGTTCCGATCCAAAGTCCCCGCGAGAATTCGTAAGATCGCGAATGGGCGGCGGTCATCCAAATCGAGGGCGGAATGGGTCCGAACGGCGAGATGCTGACCTCGCCGAGGGGCGCGGTTGGCCCCGCCCAGGTCAGGCCCCGCACGGCGCCGGAAGCGGCGCGGCTGGCCGGCCTTCCATGGGACGAGCGGCTCTACCGCACCAATCCAAAGTACAATGAAGCGATCGGCCGCGCTTATTACCGTGAGCAGCGTCGTGTCTTTGCGATCCTGCCATGGCTGCTGCGGCCTATAATTCCGGGCCGACCCGGTTGCGCCGGGCCATCGAGGCCGCAAGGCGGCACGGCGGATCGTGGGAGGATTATCTTCCCGTCGAGACACGAGACTATGTCCGGGAATTCCGCGAGCGCATTGGCGCGGAGCCCCCGAACTGAGGCTTTACCCAGCGTGAATTCGGCCGGCTCGAAATGAGAGCCGGCCTCATGACGGGGAAGGAACTGGAATTGATTCCGCCTTGAGAGGGCAGGATATTCGATATTCTTGGCCGCGAAGGTGGCCGATGATTTTCACAGTCGTTTTCCTGTTGCTGAGCCAGATGGAACAGTATCCCTGGTTCGAGGTTTGGCGCGACCAGCAACGGACCCATTATGTCGACATCCTGTCGATAAGGGCGAACGGGGAGCGAAGATTTCTGCGGCATCGCATCGACCGCGCCACGCCGCTGCCCAGCGGCACGGTCACCGCCGAATATGAAGTGGAAATCAACTGCCGGGCGAGAACCATCGCCCTCCTGGAAAGCGAGGAGTGGGACGAGGAAGCTCGGACCGTGCGGTCCCGCACTTATGCGCGGCCGACGCCTCACCCGATTCACCCAAGCTCAGTCGCGCAGAGGTTCTTGGAGCTCGCCTGCGATTCGCCTCCGCCATCAAGCCCGATCACCGCTTAGCGCCTTCTCCATTGGGCGTCGGCGAAAATCGTTCCGCAATGACGATCGAGGGCGCTTGCCGGCGCGCTTGTTTTCCATCTTACCACAGGAGGACGCGATGAACCGGATGGGCGCGGACGAGTGCTGATGTCGGTGGATCAGCTCAATGCACCGGCGAAATATACGCTGGACCTGGTCTCGGCCGGCGCCGTGCTCGGCGCGCTTGCCGAGGCGCTGCCGCCGATCGCCGCTTTGCTCGGCATTCTCTGGTATTGCGTGCTGCTCTACGACCGGTTCCTGGGCCGGAGGAGCCGGCGCGATGATTGAGCTCCTCTGCCGCCTCTACGAGCGCGTCCTCGCCGAGCCGATCCCGCAGCAGTGGCTCGAGCTGCTGCGCCGGCTCCGCTGACGGTGCCGGCCGCGAGGATCGCGCGGTGAGCATCGTGCCGATCCGCCCGGACGTGACGCCTGAAACCGATGCGGTGCGCGATCTGATCAGCTTCGCGGCCGAGAATATCAGCGCCTTCGCCGAGAGCGACGAGCCGGTTTCGGTCGCGCTGGTGGTGCTCGGCAAGGCCAAAGCGGGTGCGATCTCGTGGAGCGTCGTCCCGGACAAGAGCGTCGGCGAGGTGTGCGCGTTCGCCGCTGCGCTGCTGATGAACCGGGCCACCCAGTCCTAGCCGGCGCCCTCGACGGCGAAATCGACGCCGCGGGCGGCGCGTGAGGAGGCCGACATGTCTCCGAACAACCGCGTCGACATCTATGCCGCCGTCCAAAGGGCGCTGCAGCGACGGCTGACGCCCGACGAGCGCGCCCGTCTCGACCGGCTGCTCGACGGCTTCGGTCTCGCCCGCCGTTTCTGAAAACCGCATCGATCGGGGAATTCCATGAAGCTGCTGCTTGTCGCCGCCCTGCTGCTGGGCGGGTCCCGTTCCCCGACCGCCGCCGATGAGCCGGCGATCGACCATGATGCGGTCGCGCAAATCCGCTGCGGCGACGGGCTCGGAACGGCATTCTGGATCGCGCCGACGCGGATGATCAGCGCCGCCCATGTCACCGCCCGCGGACCCTGCACGCTGGGCGGCGCTCCTCTCCAATTGGTCCGCGAGGACGGCGGCAACGACGTCGCCGAGCTGCGCGGGCCGGATCTCGGCCACACCCTGCCGGTGCGATGCTCGGACATGCGTGAGGGGCGATCCTATTACGCCGTCGGCTTCGCACTGGGCCGCTACCGGCACATGTCGCGGCTGGTCGCCACCGGCGAGCGGGCGGCGGGACCGCCGGGGCGGGGACAGACCATGCTGCTCGGCACGGTCTATCCCGGCATGTCGGGCGGTCCTGTCTTCGACCGCCGCGGGCGAGTGTGCTGGATTTGAAGTTCGCCCGATGATCGGGGCACGCTCGGAGCGAACTTCAAATCCAAAGAAGCACACTAGAGTCATTAGGTTGCTAGTGTGGCTGGAGATTCGGAAATTCGCTCCGACGCGCCTCCATGAACAGGCGAATTTCCGAATTGCCACACTAGTCACCGGCATCGTCACCATGCGCGGCACCCGTTTCCCGCTCAGCTTCAGCCGGCCGCTGCGGGAGACGTTCGTGTGCCGGCGCCCGCCCGGCCGGTGACAAGGACCGGTGAGCGCTGCATCCAAAGCGCCTCGATCGGGCGTAGGGCAGATATGGGGTCGGGATTCCGCCTCGGTCCGGGCGCATCCGGGCCGGCGGACGCGGCCGGCGTGGCCGACAATCGGTTGCGTTTCGAAACGTTAGACAATCCGGGCCGTTCGGGGCATAGGAACGGCCGGACCGTGCAAGGTGTAGCGTGATGCGATCGAGCAGATCTTCCGAGGGTGCAGCCGCCAGGCGGGACGAGAACGGACCGGCGCGCGCTTCGGGCTTGTCGTCGCTCGACGCATTCGGCCTCGAGGAAGAGTTGGCGCCGGTCGCGATGGCCTTTCCCCGGCCGCCGGCCCGCCCCGATTTGTGGCAGCGGATCGAGGCCGCGGTCGACGCCGCCGAAAGTGCCGGCCCGCCGGCCATCGTCGTCCGGCGCGAGGAGGGCTGGCGCCAATATACGCGCGACGTTCAGATCAAGCGGCTGTGGGACGCCAACACCTATTTGCTGCGCTGCGCCCCCGGCGGCGTGCTGCCGGCGCACAAGCATCCGCGCTTCGAACATTGCGTCATCCTCGAAGGGGACATGATCGTCAGCGGCGAGACGTATCGCAGCGGCGATTATCATGGCGTCCCGCCCCATGTCGCCCATAAGGAAATCACCTCGCGGACCGGGCTGCTGATGCTCGTCCGCTACCAGTAGATTCCGTCCGCGGCACAGCTCGGCTCGGGCGTCAGCGGTAGCGCACCAGCATCAGGACGCCGGTGCGCGAGGTGATGGCGCCTTCGGCCGAGCCCGCGGGCGTTCGACGATAATCCCCCGCCTCGAGCCCCTCTCCGCCGGCCGCGATTTCCCCATGGAGGATCACAATATCCTCGATCGGTCGCGTTTCGACGAAGACGCCTCCCGGGCCGCAGCGCACCAGGAAGGTCCTGTCGTCCCAAAGCGGCTTGACCTCGACGCCCGGCGCGATCTCGCGCCAGCTGCCTTCCTCCAGCCTCTCTTCGACGGTCTCATCGAGGTCGGTTCCGGCCCGGTCGACCGCGCCGCCGATCCTTGCGTCCAGCCCCGCCGGCGGGGCGATCGCCGGCATGGCCAAAGCGAGCGGCGCCAGCAGACCCCCCCACCTTTCGGCCTCGGCCTGGGCCTTCGCCCCGCGCCAGTCGCTCCGGCGTCCGTGCAGCGCGAGCTCCAGGCCGGCCCCGGCATCACCGTCACTCATCGACCAGGCTCTTCCTGAGGGCGCCGGCGGCGCGGCGGACCCAGCTTTTCACCGTCCCCAGCGGCGCGCCCATCGCCTCGGCGAGCTCGGCATGGCTCAGCCCATAGACATAGGCCAGCAGCAGCGCCTTGCGATGCGTCTCGGGCAGCGCTTCCAGCGCCCGCGCGAGGCCGGGATCGAGCATGCCGGTTTCGGGCTCTTCGGCTGCGATCTCGACCGGTTCGGCCACCGGCTCGCGCGGCCGCAGATCGAAGGCGGCGCGCCGGACGATGATGACGACCCAGCCGAGCGCCGATCCGCGGGCAGGGTCGAACTTGCCGGCGTTGCGCCAGATCTTGACGAACGCCTCCTGGATCGCGTCCTCGGCGAGCGCGGAATCGCGCAGGATGCGATGGGCGATGCCGTAGAGGCGGGCGCCGAACCGGTCGTAGAGCTGCTTGAGGGCGGCGCGCTCGCCCGCCGCGATCGCCGAGATGATGACCGCCAGATCGGCGTCAACGTCCGCCACCCGATTCCCCTGTTGGCCGCGGCCGGCGCGGCCCGGCCGGATTCTACACCCAAGGCCGCGGCGCATCCACAGCTTGTTGTCGATGCAGAGCGCAGTTCCGGCCTGGTCATGTACCCGTTGCGGCAGCCCGCTCCGGAGGCACGCGGCCCGCTCTACCGCTCGAATATTTCGCGCAGCGCGGCCGCCGCCTCGGCGATCGCCCGGCGGGCGGTCGGCAGGGCGCCCGACATGGTGACGAAGCCATGGATCATGTCCGGATAGTCGACGTGGACGGCCGCGACGCCGGCCGCCTCGAGCCGGTCGGCATAGGCCTTGCCTTCGTCCTTCAGGGGATCGCAACCGGCGGTCACGACATAGGCGGGCGGCAGGCCGGCAAGGTCCGGGGCGGCAAGCGGCGAGATCCGCCAGTCGTCGGGATCGGCGCCGGGCGCGTAATGATCGAAGAACCGGTGCATCCCGGCTTTCTCGAGAAAATAGCCTTCGGCGAAAGCATTCATCGACGCCGTCTCGGCTTTCCATTGCGTCACCGGGTAGATCAGCAGCTGATGAAGGATGCGGGGACCCTGTCTCTCCCTCGCCATCAGGCAGACGACCATCGCGAGATTGCCGCCGGCCGAGTCCCCGGCGACCGCCATTCGGTCCGGATCGATGCCGAGCCGGGCCGCGTTCGCGGCCACCCATGAAGTCGCGGCGTAGCAATCCTCGACCGCCGCCGGAAACCTGGCCTCGGGGGCGAGGCGATAGTCGACCGAAACCACGCGGCCGCCGGTCTGGTTGGCGAGCGCGCGACACAGAGCGTCATGTGTATCGAGATCGCCGAACATCCAGCCGCCGCCGTGGAAGTAGACGATGCCGGGAAGGGCGTCCTCTCCCGCGGCGACCGGCGTGTAAACGCGCAGTTCGAGCTCGCCGTCGCCGCCCCCGGCCGGCATCGACACGCCCTCGACATGTCCGATCGCGAGGTCTTGCGGTTCGAGCATCAGCGTGACCGCGCGGTAGCGCGCGCGGGCGCGCGGCGGCGGCTCGTCCCAAAGCCTGGGCGCGGGGTCGGCCGCCATCTGGTCGAGCAAGCCTTTGGCGATCGGATCGAGCTGAGCGACGCGCTCCACGGTCAGCTCGCGATTGCCGCCGCCACCGCGGCGCTGTCGACGAAATCGTCGAGCCTCACCACGAGCCCGTCGCGGATCTTCCAGAAATGGACGAAACCGGACTGGTAGCGGCGGCCGGTCGCCGTCGATCGTCCGCCCTCGATGCCGCGCACCGCAACCTCGTCTCCGGAGGAGATCATCGTCTCGGCCTCCAGCTGCTCGATCGCCACCGTCGATCCGAGCTCAGCGAACCAGCGCTCGATCTCCCGGTGACCCTGACGCGTGCCGCCATAGGGAATGGTGTCCGGGGCGTGGACGATCAGCCGTGCCTCGGGATGAAAGCGGGCCATGAGGGCGGCGACGTCGCCGCGCGCGAATTCCCCATACATGGACTGGACTATATCGATCGGATTGGTTGTCGACATTTCGGTCTCCTCTGCTCCTCGCTATGACGATGGTTCGGAAGGCGATCACGCTCCAGGGGGAGCGGGGCTCCGGACCCGCCGGGCCCGAAGCTCCGCCAGTGGGACTTGGCAAGTCCAGCTTGTGGCTAGGCCGGCAGCAGCTCGAAGTCGCCCAGATCGAGCGCCCGGGTCCGCGCCCTCCACGCCATCGTCGAACGCGGCCAGTTGTTGGTGATCTTGCCGCGCTCGGTCATGTACCAGTTGCGGCAGCCCGCCTTCCACACCGAGTTTTCGAGCTCGGCCTGGAGGGCCCGGTTATAGGCCGCCATCGCGGCGGACCGGACGCCGATCGAGCGCAGCCGACGCTCGAACAGGGTCTCGACCAGCCGCATCATGTGGGCGACCTGCTGCTCGACCATGAAGATGATCGAATTGTGCCCGAGATTGGTGTTGGGGCCATAGAGAATGAACATGTTGGGGAAGCCGGCGACGGTGGTCCCGCAATAGGCCTCGGCGCCTTCCGCCCAGCGTTCCTGCAGGTTCGCGCCGGCCGCGCCGGTCACCTCGATCGGCGCAACGAACTGGGTGCTCTTGAAGCCGGTCCCGTAGACGATGACGTCGACCTCATGCGCCCGCCCGCTCTTGGTGACGATCCCGGTCGGCGTGATCCGCCCGATCGCGTCGGTCTCGAGCGCGACATTCTCCCTGGCCAGCGCCGGCAGGAAATCGTCCGACACGATGATCCGCTTGCAGCCGGCCGGATAGTCCGGGGTGAGCCGCGCCCGCAATTGCGGATCGGGAACCTGCCGCTCGAGCACCTTGCGCAGCCTGTGGGCCAGGAAGCGCGCGGCGAGCGAGCCCTGGCGGAAGCCGAAATAGAGCAATTCCCGCTGCAGGTAGATGAAAGCGCGGTGGAGCCGGGCATAGAAAGGCAGATGCCGGAACAGCCACTGTTCGAGCCGGCTGTAGGGCCGGTCGCCGCGGGGATAGAACCAGTTCGGCGTGCGCTGGAAGATGACCAGCTGGTCGACCTCGGGCGCGATCTCCGGCACGATCTGGGCCGAGGACGGGCCGTTGCCGATGACCGCCACGCGTTTCCCGGCAAGATCGACATTGCCGTCCCACTGGGCCGAATGGAAAGCGGGGCCCTGGAACAGATCCGTTCCTTCGATCTTCGGGATCGCCGGCCGGCTGAGCTGGCCCGTCGCCAGGATCAGGATGCGCGCCCGCAGCTCGCCGCCGTCCGCGCAGGTCACGGTCCAGGCGCCGGCCGCTTCGTCATAGGCGGCCTGCTTCACTTCGGTGCCGCATCTTATGTGCGGACGCAGGCCGTAGGTGTCGGCCACCCGCTCCAGATAGGTCAGGATCTCGCTCTGCTGCGGATAGGCGCGGGTCCAGTCCGGATTGGGCGCGAACGAATAGGAATAGAAATGCGAGGGGATGTCGCAGGCGCATCCCGGATAGCGGTTGCTCCACCAGGTGCCGCCGAGGCCTTCGCTCTTCTCCAGGATCTGGAGCTTGTCGAAACCGGCCGCCTTGAGGCGGATGGCGGCGAGCAGGCCGGACATGCCGGCGCCGACGATCAGCGCATCGAGCATGGTTTGCTCCTCCCGAAGTCGGCACATCGCCGAACGGGCATCACTCTCACATTCGTCATCTCGTTCCCCTCCTTGGATGGGGACCGTGAGCGGTCCCGATGCCGATACGGCCGGGGAGGGGAAATTGGATGCAGGGCAAATGGGGACAGCGACGTTTTGCAGCAAAAAGTCACTGTCCCTGTTCAGCCCTTGACGCAGACCTCTGCCGCGGCCGTTCTTCAGGCGATCGGTCCGATCAGCAGCGTCTCGACCCTCTCTCCGGGGGCGGCGGCAGGCACGCCCGGCGGTCGTCGCACCAAAGCGTTGGCGGCGGCGAGCGGCGTCTGCAGGCTGCTGTCCAGGCGCGCATCGGGCTCGACGCGAAGCTGCCCTTCGGCGTCGGCGCCGACTCGCGCGCGCCACCAGACTTCCCGGCTGCCGCCTTCCGGCAGATTGCGGGTCAGCGCGGCGAAGAATCGCGGTTCGCGATCGGCCCGCCCGAGCAAGGCGCGGAGCAGCGGCTTCAGCAGCAGGTGCGCGCAGACGAAGGCGGAAGCGGGATTGCCGGGCAGACCGAGGACCAGCCGGCCGTCGCCGAAGCGGGCGTGCCAGCAGGGCTTGCCCGGTTGCACGGCGATGCGCTCGAAGATCGTGCGCGCGCCGGACGCCTGGATCAGCGGCCGCAGCACGTCACGCTCGCCGACCGACGCGCCGCCAATCGGAACGATGATGTCGGCGCCGAGATCGGCGGCGCGGAGCGCTTCCTCGCACCGCGCGCGATCGTCGGGCAGAATCGGATGACGGATCGGAATGCCGCCCCAGGCGGCGACGAGCTCGGCCAGCGCATAAGCGGCGCTATTGACGCTGATCCCGGCCTCGAGCGCCGAGCCCGGTTCGCGCAGTTCGTCGCCCGAGGCGAGCAAGGCGACGCGCGGCCGACGGCGAACCTCGAGCGCGCCGAAATTGGCGGCGGCGGCCAGGCCGATCCGGGCGGGAGTCAGCTCCTCTCCGGCATGGATCAGGATCTCGCCGGCGCCGAAGTCGCAGCCGGCGGCACGGACGAAGGTCGCCGCGCCCGGCGCTGCGGCTATCCGGATCCGGCTCCCCTCGCGCTCCACGATTTCCTGCACGACGATGCGCCCTGCGCCCGGCGGCACGACGCCGCCCGTGGCGATCTTCACCGCCGTTCCGGGCGTCACCGACCCGCCGAACGGGGCGCCCGCAGGGGCTTCGCCGATCACGGTCAGCACCGCGCCGATCCGCGCTTCGTCGGATCCCACCGCATATCCATCCATGGCGGAAACCGGATCGGGCGGCTGGTCGCGTATCGCGACGATATCCGCGGCGAGCGTGCGGCCGCCGCACGAAGCAATGGGCAGCGTCTCGGCGTCGACGGGGTCTATGCCCGCCAGCAGCAATGCCCGCGCCTCGTCCAGCGAGATCAGGCTCATTCGTCCCGCCGCCAGCTGCCGGATTTGCCGCCTGTCTTCTCGACCAGCTCGATGGCTTCGATGCGCATTCCGCGATCGCCGGATTTCAGCATGTCGTAAAGCGTGAGGCAGGCGATCGAGACCGCGGTCAGCGCCTCCATCTCGACACCCGTCCGCCCCACCGTCCGGGCCTCGGCGGTGACGGCGAAGCCGGGCAGCGCCTCATCGGGCGTGACGGTCACCGCGACCGACGTCAGCGGCAGCGGGTGGCAGAGCGGAATGAGATCGCCGGCCTTCTTCGCCGCCATCAATCCGGCCAGCTCGGCGATCCGGCCGACGTCGCCCTTGGCGATCCTGCCGGACAGGACCCGATCGAGCGTGGCCCGCTCCGTCCTTATTTGGCCACGGGCGATGGCGGAGCGTTCGGTCTCGGCCTTGGCCGAGACGTCGACCATGCGCGGCCGGCCGGAACGGTCGAAATGGGTGAGCTCGTCCGACACCTTCATTCCTCCAGCCGGGGCATGATCTCGACCAGGTTGCACGGGCGCGTGCGCGCGTCGAGCTGGGGAGAGATGACCTGCTCCCAGCCGTCGCGGACCGCTCCGCCGGAACCGGGCAGGCAGAAAATGAAGGTGCCGCCGGCCACGCCGGCGCACGCGCGCGACTGGATCGTCGACAGGCCGACCGAGCGGAAGCTGACATTGTGGAACACTATTGCGAAGCCTTCGATCAGCTTGTCGAACAGGGGCATGACCGCCTCGGGGGTCACGTCCCTCCCGGTAAGGCCGGTGCCGCCGGTCGTGATCACCGCATCGACCGCCGGATCCTCGATCCAGGCCTCAACGGCGGCGCGGATCCGGTCCCGGTCGTCGGGCACGATCGCGCGCCCGGCGAGGATGTGACCCGCCTCCGGAATCGCACCCGCGAGCCAGCCGCCCGAACCGTCGGTCTCCGGCGTTCTCGTGTCGGAGACGGTCAGCACCGCGATCCTGACCGGCACGAAGCCGTCCTCGCTCATCCCCATCGCGCCCGGTCCTTCAGATCCGCGTCGCGCGCCTCGATCCAGCGGGGGCCGTCCGGCCCATGCTCGCGCTTCCAGAACGGCGCCTCGGTCTTCAGCCGGTCCATCATATAGTCGACCGCATCGAACGCGGCGCGGCGATGCGCCGCCGCCGCGGCGACGAAGACGATCGGCTGGCCCGGGGCCATCGCACCGTGGCGATGGATGATGACGAGGCCGGCCAGCTCGAAACGCGCGCGCGCATCTTCGCCGATCGCAGCGATCACCCGCTCGGTCAGCGCGGGATAATGCTGGAGCTCCAGGCCGGAGACATTCTCGCCCGCACTCTCGGATCGGACCAGGCCGACGAACGAGGCGATGGCCCCGGCGCCAGTCACGCCGGCGATGAAGGCCGCGAGCTCCGCGTCGGGCTCGAACGGCTCGGCCTGGACGCGGATCATCCGCCGCTCACCGGCGGCAGGAAGGCGATCTCGTCGCCGTCGGCCAGCGGGATGTTGCCGGAACCGAGCTCGGCATTGACCGCTATCCTGACCGAAGCGTCGCACAGGGCCGGATGATCGCGGCCCAGCCACGCGCGGAGACCGTCCGTATCGCGGACGCCGTCCGGCAGCGTCGCCGTCAGCGCGCTTGTTCCCATCGCTTGCTGCAGCCGGCCGAAGAAAAGGATCGTCGCCATGTTCAGCCGCCCGTGACCGACATGTGCCGGTCGACGGCGGGCGCGGCGGCCGGCTTGGGCAGGGCGAAGTCGTGACCGTGCGGCTTGCGGCCGATGGCGGCGTCGATCGCCGCATCGAGCAAAGTGTCATCCGCGCGAGCGCGAAGCGGCGTGCGCAGGTCCGCCCTGGCGTCCTGGCCGAGGCACATATACATTTCCCCGCTGCAGGTGACCCGGACGCGGTTGCAGCCGTCGCAGAAATTGCGGCTCAGTGGAGTGATGAAGCCGATAATCCCCCCTTGATCGGTGCGGGCGTAACGCGCCGGTCCGCCGGTGCGCCGGGCGAGATCGGTCAGCGTCCAGCGTCGCTCGAGCGCGCGGCGGACGTCGGTCATCGGCACGAACTGGTCGACCCGGTCCGCTTCGACCGATCCCATCGGCATGACCTCGATGATGGTCAGTTCCGCGCCGCGGGCGTGCGCCCATTCGGCGAGGGCGACGAGCTCATGAAGATTGTCGTGCCGGAGCGCGACGGCATTGACCTTCACGCGCAGGCCGGCGGCGAGCGCGGCGTCGATGCCGGCGACGGCGTCCGCGAGCCGGCCGCCGCGGGTGATGCGGGCGTAGGTCCCGGGATCGAGGCTGTCGAGGGAGACATTGACTCGCCGCACGCCGCAGCGCGCGAGGTCGGCGGCATGAAGCGCGAGCCTGGTGCCGTTGGTGGTCAGGGTCAGCTCCTCGAGCGCGCCGCCGCGAACAAAGCGCGACAGGCTGCCCACCAGGTCCATGAAATCCTTGCGCACCAGCGGCTCGCCGCCGGTCAGCCGCAATTTGCGCACGCCCTTGCGGATGAAGGCGGCGGCAAGGCGGTCGAGCTCGGCGAGGCTGAGCAGGTCGGCGCGCGGCAGGAAGGCCATGCGCTCGGGCATGCAGTAAGTGCAGCGCAGGTCGCAGCGGTCGGTCACCGACAGCCGCAAATAGCTTATGGCCCGCCCGAACGGATCGATCATGCGCCGGCTCCCAGGGTTTCGCCACAGAAGCGGATGGCCAGCCGCGCCGCAACATAGAGGATGAGCAGGGCGGTGAGAATACGGACATATTGGGGATCGATCCGGCTGCTGCCGAGGGTCGCCCCGATCAGCCCGCCGGCCAGGACGGCCGGGAAGAGCGGCCAATAGGCGGCCAGGATGCCGGCTCCGGCGCCACCGATCTTGGCAAGCTGGCCGGCGAGGCCGGAGACCGAGTTGGCGAGGATGAACACCGCGCAGTTGCCGGCGATCGCCCGCGGCGTCCCCCAGCGCAGCATGTAGAGCAGGGGCGCGAGAAAGATGCCGCCGCCGATCCCGACCACGCCGGCCAGGAAGCCGAGCGCGCCGCCCGCGACCGGCTCCACCCAGCGTGCGGCGAGGCGCGGCGGTCCAGCCTGCTGCCAGCGCGGTTGCCAGAGCATCAAGATCCCCGCGGCGAACAGGGACAAAGCGAGCAGCCCGACGAAGACCAGCTCGGCCACCACCAGCCGTCCCCCGATCCAGGCGAGCGGGATCGACGTCGCGAAGAACGGCCAGATCCTGCGCCAGTCGACATGGCACGCTCGCGCGAACCGCCAGCTTCCCGCCGAGACGACGATGATGTTGCAGGCGAGCGCGATGACCGGCACCGCGACATGGTCGGTCCCGGCGAGCACCAGCAGGGCATTATAGGTCGAGCCGCCCCCGAACCCCACGGCCGAGTAGAGCAGGGCGGTGACGAAGAAGAAAAGGGCCAGGCCCGGCATGGAGCGTCTAGCCGGCCTTGGCGACGCGCCGCCAGTGGTGAAGCAGGAACTCGGTATAGCCGTTCGGCTGCTCGCGCGCCCTGAAGATCAGGTCCTTCGCGGCCAGGAAGGCGGGCCCGTCATAGCCCGGCGCCATCGGCGCGTAGTTGGGATCCGACGCGTTCTGCCGGTCGACCACCAGCGCCATCCGCTCGAGCGCTGCCACGACATCGGCTTCGGTGACCAGGCCATGGCGAAGCCAGTTGCCGAGGTGCTGGGCGCTGATGCGCAAAGTCGCCCGGTCCTCCATCAGCCCGACGCCATGCACGTCGGGAACCTTGGAGCAGCCGACCCCCTGGTCGATCCAGCGGACCACATAGCCCAATATGCCCTGGCAGTTATTCTCGATTTCCTCCCGGATCTCGTCCGGGGAAAGCGCGGTGTCCCCAAGCAGCGGCGCGGTCAGCAGCCGGTCCATCTCCCCGGTGACGGGCGATCCGGACAATCGGGTCTGCACGGCGTGCACGTCGACCTGATGATAATGCAGAGCGTGCAGCACCGCGGCGGTGGGCGAGGGGACCCAGGCCGTGCTCGCCCCGCTGGCCGGATGAGCGGCCTTCTGCGCCAGCATGTCCGCCATGCGGTCGGGCGCCGCCCACATGCCTTTGCCGATCTGCGCCTTGCCCATGAAACCGCAGGCCAAAGCGATCCCGACATTGCGTTCCTCATAGGCCTGCAGCCAGGCCTCGCTTTTCATCGCGTTCTTCCTCACCACCGCGCCGCGCTCCATCGCGGTGTGGATTTCGTCGCCGGTGCGGTCGAGGAAGCCGGTGTTGACGAAGACGATGCGCTCCCGCGCGGCGAAAATGCAGGCGGCGAGGTTGGCGCTGGTCCGCCTTTCCTCGTCCATCACGCCGATCTTGACCGTGTTCGGCGCGAGGCCGAGAATCTGCTCGACGCGCGCGAAGACCCGGACGGCGAGATCGGCCTCTTCGGGCCCGTGCAGCTTCGGCTTCACGATGTAGACCGATCCATTCCGGCTGTTGCGGGCGCGGCGGGGTTCGTCCCGGCTGTGGAGCGCGCAAAGCGTCGTGACCAGGGCGTCGAGGAAGGTTTCCGGGATCGGCGCGCCTTGCCAGCGAACGGCTTCGGTGACGATGTGGTGGCCGACGTTGCGCACCAGCAGCAGCGAGCGGCCGGGCAGGGTGATCTCGCCTCCGTCCGGCCGATTATAGGTTCGATCTTCGGCGAGCTTTCGCTCCCGGGTTTCCCCTCTCTTGGCGACCAGCGCCGTCAGCGATCCGTTCATCAGCCCCAGCCAGTTGCGGTAGACCAGGACCTTGTCGGCCGCGTCGACGGCGGCCACCGAATCCTCGCAATCGATGATCGTGCTGACCGCCGCCTCGATGATGATGTCGGCGACGCCGGCAGGGTCGTCACGGCCGGGCGGCCGGCTGCGATCGATGGCGATCTCGATATGCAGACCGTTATTGCGGACGAGTATGGCGGTGGGGTCGTCGGCGTCGCCGCGGAACCCGACGAACTTCTCAGGCTCGGCCAACGCGGTCGATGTTCCGCCGCACCCTGTCAGCAGCCGCCCGCCCTCGACCCGATATCGGGTGGCCTCGGCGTGGCTCCCTTTCGCCAGGGGAACGGCCTGATCGAGGAAGGCCCTGGCCGCCGCTATCACCTCGGCGCCGCGCGCCGCATCATAGCCGGCGCCGTCGGCAGGGGGCGGCGCGATGGCGTCGGTTCCGTAGAGGGCGTCGTAAAGGCTCCCCCAGCGGGCGTTCGCCGCGTTCACGGCAAAGCGCGCATTGTTGGCGGGAACGACGAGCTGCGGGCCGGCGATCGCCGCCAGCTCGAGGTCCACGCTTGTGGTCGATATCGTGAAATCCGGCGGTTCCGGCGCCAGATATCCGATCTCCGCGAGAAAGGCGCGTTCGCTCGCCGGATCGGGCGGCCCCCCGGCCTGACGCCGATGCCAATTGTCGATCTCGTCCTGGAACCCGGCGCGGACGTCGAGCAGGCTGCGGTTGATCGGCTCCAACTCTTCGATCAGCCCGGCCAGTCCGTTCCAGAACCTGTCCGCATCGATCCCGGTGCCTGGCAGCGCCTCCTGCTCGACGAACGCCCGCAGTTCGGGGTCGATCGACAGTCCGGATTGATCCATTGTCCTTATGCTCCGGCAGGTGGATGGCCGCCGGCTCTTAAAGCCCGCTCCGCCGAAGAGTCCACTCGCCGCTGCGTTCCGAAGCGGCGGCGGGACTCTTGCGTTCCGATATTCTTCGGTTACGCCTTGGGAATGAGCGATCTCGACGCCTTCATCGCCGGGCTCCCCAAGGCCGAGCTGCACATGCATATCGAGGGCAGCCTCGAGCCCGAGCTGATGTTCGCGCTGGCGGCGCGCAACAGGCTCGAGATCCCGTTCCGGTCGGTCGAGGAGGTTCGGGCGGCCTACAATTTCGCCAACCTCCAGGACTTTCTGGACATTTATTACCAGGGCGCGAACGTGCTGCGCACCGAGGAGGATTTCCGCGACCTCGCCGCCGCTTATTTCGACCGGGCGGCCGCGGACAAGGTGGTCCATGCGGAGATTTTCTTCGATCCGCAAACCCACACGGCGCGCGATATCCCGTTCCGCGTGGTGATGGCGGGTCTGACCGCCGGAATGGACGAGGCCCGGGCCCGGCACGGTGTCACGTCGAAGCTGATCCTCTGCTTCCTGAGGCATCTCGACGAGGAAGACGCTTTTGCCACGCTCGCCGAGGCGGAGCCCTGGCTCGACCGGATCGAGGCGGTGGGGCTCGATTCCTCCGAGCTCGGCCACCCGCCGGAGAAATTCGCGCGCGTGTTCGCCGCGGCGGGCGCTCTCGGGCTGAAGCGCGTCGCCCATGCCGGCGAGGAAGGGCCGCCCGATTATGTGTGGCAGGCGCTCGACCGGCTTGCGATCGACCGGCTCGACCATGGCAACCGCGCGCTGGAGGACCCGTCGCTGACCCGGCGGCTTGCCGAGGAGGGGATGACGCTCACCGTCTGCCCGCTTTCGAACCTGAAACTGTGCGTGGTGAGCGATATGGCCGCGCACCCGATCGACCGGATGCTGCGCGCCGGCCTGCGCGTCACGATCAATTCGGACGATCCCGCTTATTTCGGCGGCTATGTGAACGACAATTACCGCGCCGTCGCCAAGTCGCGGGGCCTCACGCGGGACGATCTGACGACCTTGGCCCGCAATTCCTTCCTCGGCTCTTTCCTCCCGCGCCAAGAGGCTGCGGGTCACATCGAGACGCTGGAAGCCTATGTCGCCGCCGCCTGAGCCGCGGGAGCCGCGGTGGCTAGGCTGACTCACCTCGTCATTGCGAGCGCAGCGAAGCAATCCAGTGCGGCATCGAAGCCGGGCTGGATTGCCGCGTCGCTTCGCTCCTCGCAATGACGAATCAACCAAAGGCGATCGTGCTCTAAAACTCGGCCGTCGAGGGCCCTTCCGTTGCCGTTCCCGCGCGCTATTCTGCCGCTGCGAAAGGGGGCCGCCGTTTGACGGAAGCTGAAACCGAACCTGAACCTGCCGGCCTGCTCGAACGGCGTTTCGAGCTAAGCGCTCGGGGCAGCGACCTGCGCACCGAGATCCTCGCCGGAATCACCACCTTCCTGACCATGGCCTATATCATCCTGGTCAATCCGGCGATCCTGGGCCAGGCCGGCATGCCGGTGGCGGCGGTCGCGGCGGCGACCTGTCTCGCCGCGGGCTTCGCCAGCATCCTGATGGGGGCAAGCGCCAACATGCCGCTCGCGCTCGCGCCGGGCATGGGGCTCAACGCCTATTTCGCCTTCACCGTCGTCGGCGCGATGGGCGTGCCCTGGCAGGTGGCGCTGGGCTGCGTCTTCCTCTCGGGCGTCGCTTTCTTGCTGCTGACCTTCGCCGGCATCCGCCAGCTGATCATCGCCGCCATCCCGCCTTACCTGTTCGCCGCGGTGGCCGGCGGCATCGGCCTGTTCATCGGCTTCATCGGCCTCAAGAATGCCGGCATCGTCGTCTCGAACGAGGCGACGTCGGTCGCGCTCGGGAACTTACGCGCACCGGCGGCCGCGCTGGCGCTGCTCGGCCTCGTCGTCATCGCCGCGCTGGCGGCCTGGCACGTGCGCGGCGCGATCCTGATCGGCATCCTCGCCACCACGCTCGCCGGCTGGGCGCTCGGCTTCGTGCGGTTCGAGCCGCAGCCGTACGACCTGACCGCCATCTCGCAGACCGCCTTCCAGCTCGACCTCGCCGGGGTCTTTTCGGGCCGCTACGGGATCGGCCTGTTCGAGATATTGTTCGTGTTCCTGTTCGTCGACCTGTTCGACAATATCGGCACTTTGGTGGGGGTGACGCGCCGCGCCGGGCTGATCGGCAAGGACGGGCGCATTCCGCGGCTCAATCGCATCCTGTTCACCGATTCGGTCGCGACCATGGCCGGCGCGCTCGCCGGCACCAGCACGGTCACCTCCTATGTCGAGAGCGCCGCCGGCGTCCAGGCGGGCGGGCGCACGGGGATCACCGCGATCGTCACCGGAATCCTGTTCCTGCTGGCGATGCTGGTCGCCCCTTATGCCCAGCTCGTGCCGCTGGCCGCGACCGCGCCCGCCTTGATCCTGGTCGGCGGGCTGATGATGGCGCCTCTGGTCGACATCGCCTGGGACGATGCCGAGGTCGCCATACCCGCCTTCCTCACCGTCGCCATGATCCCCTTGACCTTCTCGATCGCCAACGGCCTCGCCTTCGGCCTCACCGCTTACGCCCTGCTCAAGCTGATCCGCGGCAGGATTGCCTGGACCGACTGGCTGCTGCTGCTGATCTCGGCGTTGTTCGTCGCGAGGTTCGTCTGGCTGTCGGCGGGGTGATCAATCCGTCATTGCGAGGAGCGAAGCGACGCGGCAATCCAGAGGGACCCGAAGGCCGCTCTGGATTGCTTCGCTTCGCTCGCAATGACGAAGTGAATCAGCTTGAGGCGATGAAGACCGCCAGCTGAGCGTCGAAAGCCCGTTTGTAGGCAGGCCGCGCTTCGCCGCGGGCGACATAGGCGGCCAGGTTCGGATATTCGTCCAATATTCCCGATGATCTCAGCCTGAGCAGCACCGATACCATCATCAGGTCGCCGGCGCTGAACCCGCCATCGAGCCAGTCGGCACCGCCGAGGCGAGCGGAAAGCTGCTTCAAACGATCGCGGACGCGATCCTCGACCAGGGGCAGGCGCGCCTCGCTCCAGGGCTTGTCGCCCTCCAGCAGCCTGGCGGTCGCGAGCTCGAGGATCGGCGGCTCCACCGTGTTGACCGCGGCGAACATCCAGGTGATCGCGCGCGCCCGCCCCTCGGCATCGTCCGGCAGCAGGCCCGCATGGCGCTCGGCGATATGGAGCACGATCGCCCCTGTCTCGAACAGAGCGAGATCGCCTTCCTCGTAGGTCGGAATCTGGCCGAAAGGATGAAGCGCCAGATGCGCGGGTTCCTTCATCGCCTGAAACGAAACAAGGCGAACGTCGTAAGGCCGGCCGACTTCCTCGAGCGCCCAGCGAACGCGCGTGTCGCGCGCCAGTCCCTGGCCGCGATCGGGCGACCGTTCGAAGGCGGTGATGGTGGGGGTCATTGGAAAGCTCCTGCCGGCTTCAGGCCGAGTCGACCGCGTAGCCGTCGCCATAGAATTTGCTCGTGCTGCGGGTATGGAACGCGATCGCCTTGATCGGCGCGTATCGGGGCGGTCCCAATCCGGGCAGCACCTCCAATATCTCGTTCTCCCGGACATAGACGGCGATCGGGAAGGACACGCGGACGCTGGTGAGGTGCGACCCGTCGCGGGGCTTGCCGACGCGGTGGGTCGTCGACGGCAGTCGGTCGTTCGAGATGAGCTGCATGTAATCGCCGGTGTTGATGATGATCGAGCCCGGCGGCGCGCTGAGCCGCACCCACTTGCCGCTGCGGTGGTTCCACACCTGCAGGCCTTCGACGCGCGTCGCCGGCAGGATCGTGAACAGGTCGACATCCTCGTGCCCGAGCAGCCGCCCGGCGCCCGATCGGTCCTGCTCCTCGCTCATCGGCGGATAGTAGTTGGCCCTGAGCCCGAAGTTCGTGTTGGTGAGCTTGTCGTCATAGGCATGGGGATCGCAGCCCAGCCCCATGAACATCGCCTGGGCGATCGGCTTGAACAGGCTCTCATGCGCGAGCGCGAGGCGGCGGAACTGCCGCTCATATTCGGCGCGCGGCCAGTAATCTTCCGCGCGAAACGGCCCCCCACGATCCTGCGGGATGTCGAAGGCGCGCCGGCACCAGACCCAGCCTTCGACCAAGTCGGGATGGATTTCGCTGGTCTCCTCTATCGGGAAATAGCCCTGGGCAACGGACCCGTGGCGCTTCGCCCGGAACCGCATCTTGTCGTCGAGCGGCGTCGACGCGAACAGGTCGAGCACGCTGTCGTGCATCTCGTCATAGAGCGCGGCATCCACGCCGTGGCCGACCAGCACCGCGAAGCCGATCTCCTGCAGCGCCGCGCCGAACGCCTCGGCGAAGCGCGCTTTGTCCTCGGCATTGCCGCGCAGGAACGGCTCGAGGTCGAGCGTGGCGATCTCATAATCCTCGTCGAACCGGTCGCTTTCATGCTCGGCCAGGCGATAGGTGCGCGCCTTGCGCACCTGGTCGTAACGGTTGAAGTCCTGGTTGAGCGCGGGCTCCGCGGCGGTCCCGGTCACGATCCGGCCTCCGCGTCGACTGCGAGCGGCGCCGTGGCGGCTACGGCCTTGCCCTCGCGCCAGCCCTTGAACGCCGCCCGGCCCAGCACCGCCGCGGTGTAGAGCACGACGACGAACACCAGCCAGCGCAGGACCTCGAGCGGCATCTCCTTGATCAGCAAGGCGGCGACGAACACGGCGGGGATGCCGCCGATGGCGAGGCCGAGCACCACCCGCATGTCCACCTCCCTGATGGCAAGGTGCCGGAAGCTCGACCCCACGCCCATCAGCGAGCCGGCCGCCGCCATGATCGGGAAGCAGAGCCTGGGGTCCATGCCCATCAGGCTCAGCATCACCAGGGTCGGCGCATAATTGCCGATCCCGAAATTGGCGAGGATGCCGAAGCCGAAATTGGCGATTATGGCGACGACCGTCAGCGCCGGAGGCAGGCCGGCCGCCGTCCCGCCGCCGGGGAACATCTGCAAATTGGTCATCGCATAGGCGGTCGCGGCGAGGACGAGGCCGATCGCGACGACGAGCTGGACGATCCAGACGCGCGTCCGCGCGACGATCGGCGCGCCGACCAGCCCGCCGGCCATGCAGGCGGTCGCGCAGCCGAACAGCAGAACCGGATCGACCAGCACTCCGAGCAGGATCAGGAAGATCAGGCTTTCGAACAGCACCGGCGGGGTGAGTCCGGTCAGCAGCGTCGGCGGGATCAGCCGGTCGGGCACCATGCGCCGCAGCTTGAACCAGGCGGTGGTGGGCGCGAACGAGCCGATTCCGAGCGTATCGAGGAAGTTCACCACCGCGCCCAGCGCCAGCGCCTCGGCGCCCGGCGTGACCCGCTGTGCGACGGCCGCCCGAGCGAGCGCGAATCCATAGCCAAGGGTGGCCAGGCCAAGCAGGATGAGAAGCGCGATCAGCATGTCGTCGAGGCTGGTTGAACCCCGGACCGGGCAGGGAAGCAAGCCGGTTCGTGGCAATTCACCTGGTGCCGCGGCTTTGTGACCACGGCTCCTCGATCGGACCCAACGTCATTGCGAGGAGCGCAGCGACGAAGCAATCCAGCTGCGTCGGGCGCGGGCACTGGATTGCTTCGCTCCGCTCGCAATGACAATTCAGGATAACCGCTCTAAGGTGAAGCCATGGCCCAGCCGCCATACGACCTGGAACTGGTCTGCGCCGACTTCAATCCGGCGCTCGACCTGCTGCGCCGTGTCGGGCTGCGGCTCGACATCCTCTATCCGGCGGACGATCCCCATAGTGCGATCCTGAGCCGCGACGGCATGAGACTCCGCCTGACTTCGCGCCCGGATGCGCCCATGCCGTCCGCCTGCCTCCCCTTATTCCGGCCCGAATTCATGGTGGTTCATGCCGGCACCGCGTCGGCAGAGGGCCGCGCGGGCATGCACTATCGCGACCTGATCCCGAGCCGGCTCGGCGGGCGCTATATCGCCTCGCACATAACGATCGCCGACGGCGGACCGGTCGCCGACTGGGTCCATTTCCATCGCATCGCCATTCAGTTGATCTGTATCCGCAAGGGCTGGGTTCGCGTCGTCTATGAAGATCAGGGCGGGCCCTTCGTCATGGCGGCCGGCGACATGGTCCTGCAGCCGCCCGGCATCCGGCACCGCGTCCTGGAAAGCTCCCCCGGCATGGAAGCGGTGGAAATCACCTGCCCCGCCTATCACGAGACGTTCGCCGATCACGACATGGCTTTGCCGAATGACGACGCCGACCCGGCAAGGGAATATGATGGACAATATTTCCTGCATCAGGTGGCCGCGAAGTCGCCCTGGACCGAGTGGAACGGCGCGCAGGCGCAGGCGACCGGAGTGCGCGATGCGTCCGGCGGGCTCGCCGAAGCGCGCATCCTGGGGCCCGGCGCGTCGCCGGTCATCGCCGTGCCGCCGCACGAGGGCGAGCTGGTTTTCGGCTTCGTCCTCGATGGCTCGGTCCGGCTCGAACATGGCGAAACCTGGCCGCTCGGCCCGGCCGATTCTTTCGCGATCCCGCCGGGCGAAGCATGGCGCCTGACCCACGCGTCCGACGATTTTCGGCTGCTGCATGTGACGACCGGAACAATGCGTCGAGCCTGACACCATGACCAGACAAGTGCTCTTTGTCCAAGGCGGCGGCGAAGGCGTCCACGATCAATGGGACGACAAGCTTGTCGCGAGCCTCCGTCGCGAGCTCGGGTCGGATTACGAGATCCGCTATCCCCGCATGCCCGAGGAAGGCGATCCCCATTACGCGCCCTGGAAACGCAAGCTTCAGGCGGAGCTGGAGCGCCTCGACGACGGCGCCGTCCTTGTCGCTCATTCTCTCGGCGCGACCTTTCTCATCAACGCTCTTACCGAATCCGCTCCGCCACGAGGGATTGCGGGCCTATTCCTCGTTGCGGCACCCTTCGTCGGCGAAGGCGGGTGGCCAAGCGAGGAGATTGATCCGAAAACGGATCTGGCCGCGCGGGTGCCTGAAGAAATTCCGACTTTTTTCTATCACGGCCGCGAGGACGAGACCGTGCCGGTTGGGCATCTCGATCTGTATGCGAAGGCGATCCCCCGATCCGTCACTCGGCTCCTCGAGAAGCGGAACCATCAACTCGACAACGACCTGTCCGAGGTCGCGGGAGACATCAAGCGGCTCGGCTGAGCGGTGCCACTTCGGGCCTAAGGCCTGCTTGCGATTCGTTGCGGACGTTGAGGCAACACGCGGTATGAGAAGCTGCGCCTGTCACAGCGGCGACCCCTTCGGTCCTGCAGCGGCTTGCTTCAGGCCGGTTGGGGAACGCGCAGCTCCGAGGTCGTTGCATCGGAGCCGCGGTCGGTGGCCGGCCGCGGTCCCGACGCAGCGCTGCCACGGGTCTGGAGCGCGCCGCCCGGCAACAGCGCAACACTGAGCAAATAGCCCAGCACCGCGCTTCCGCCGTAGCCGACCAGGGGCGTTGGGTAGTTGCCGAGCGCGGCCGCGACGACCATTCCCAGCCAGCACCCGCCGAATGCCAGGAGAGCGGGCCGCTCACCCGCGGCCTTTGTCGCAACCATCAGTGCAGGCACGACGACGATCGCGGCTCCGATCAATACGGCCACGCCGGCGAGCGGATGGACGTCGAACGCCGTATAGAGAATGCGATCGACATAGGGCACCGCGGGTTGCGTGTCAGGCATGATCAGGGTCCAGCCGAAAGCCAGCAGTGACGCAGACGTCGCCGTGAAGGGAAGACGGCCCGGTGTTGCGCACAGGAGACCGAGCAGCCCCGCCACCAGCACGCCCGCCATCGCGCGGTCGGGCTGAACGGCCAGCGCCAAGGCGGCGGCGATCATGCCGGCCGTCCCGATCGCGTCCGGCCGCCTCGCGTAAAGGATGAGCATGACCGGCAGGACGATAAGGCTGACCTGCAAGTTCAACGGACCGACGCTGACCCATCGCGACGCGCCGTCCACCGCAAGGCCGAAAAAACCCGTCAGCAGAAGCGGGAGGGCAAGCGCGAGGATGACGGGTCCGGCGCCCGCGAGGCGCGAGCTTGCCGTGCGGCCGAGCGCGAGCCATGCGGTCGCCCCCAGCACCAGGGCCGCCAGGTTGACGAGGAGGTAGCGCGAGGGAGCGCCGGCGGCGAGCATGTACGCCATGCCCATTCCGACCGCACCGGCACCGCAGATCAGGCCGAGCAAGCGAGGTCGCGCTGAAATTCGTGTCATCGTCAGGAGGCTCCAGTTTGAAGGTGCAAGCGGGAAAAGGACGCTGCGCGCGGTCGCCCACAGGGATCGGAGCCGCGCCGCGACCGCCAGACCGAGGACGGCACGCAGACAGCCGGCCGCGAACAGCAAAGCGGCTCGATCCCCGGCTATCTCGGCCAGCTCGCGCTCCATCGCCCGCGCCCAGGGCGACAGTTGACGCGGGAGCAGGCCCGAAGCTGCGGCAAGCGTCCGGGACGCCAGGCGGCGAACGAGAGCGTTCACGACGCGGCCTCGCGCCCGCGCCAATCCGCGACCGGGACGGCCGAATCGAGAGCACCCGCTTCAGCGCGCGCGAGCCGCTGGCCGGCGGCGGTCAGCCGATAGGCATGACGCGGCGGCCGACCGCTCGCGAGCGGCTGCTGCCACTCGGCTTCGAGATAGGCTTGCGCTTCGAGACGGATGAGAAGCGGATAGAGCGTGCCAGATTTTATGCCGGTGCGGGTAGCCAGTTCGTAGCCGTGGCTCCACCGGTCCCGCGCGTCCAGCAACGCCGCGAGCAGGGCACGGGCATGTCTGGACATAGCGCGCTTCCGAGTCATCCGTGGCCATAAATCGACCTATGTAGAGTTAACTGTCAAGCTTTGTTTCGGGACGGGAATCCTGAGCAGAACCGTCCGCTTCCGGAGACTCGACGGGGAGGCGCCTTATGTCCGGAATGGGCGCTTGGCGGAACGGCAGGAGGTGGCCGAAATCAGCCCGTCCGCTTACCCCGGCTTTCGACCCTTGGCGGACGTTGGCTCTGTCGGTAACCTCGAGGTCCGCTTCCGACCCATTGCAAAACGTTCAAGCTTCTAGTCGAGCTTTCGAAATGCACACGTTCCTCGAATGAAGAGGCTTCGTCAGCATGGAGTTCGTGTTCCGCTTGCGCACCTCCGAACGATGAGTGGGGGCTGGGCCAAGGTGGGCCACTGGTGGAAAGGTCAGGAAGCCGGTACTTCAACCATATGGTGGCCGCCTCCCTCCCGTTCCAAAGTGCCGCTTCGCAGAAAGAACCAATCGGCCGCGGCGGTATTCGCCTTGAGATCACTTTGGTTCATGGCACGTGGGCGCGGGGGCTCGCCTTTCTTGCATGGCGACGCGTAGACCCGCGCAGCCCGGCGAAATGGTGTCGACCAGAGTCCACGTTCTGCACAGCGCTCCACAGTGAGCTCGACCGACTTGGCTATAGGCACGACGTGTCAACCCTTGAATGGACTGGCGCAAACTCTTTACGGGCCCGACACGACGCTGCGGTCAATCTCGCAGGAAAGCTGACCACTCGCAGGCGAGAGACCGACACGGATGTTCGACAGGTCGTCATCGCCCACAGCCACGGCGGGAACATAGCACTCCAGGCTCGCCATCTAATGGAACAGGTAGGTAAGCTGAATACAAAGCTGTCGATCGTCACTATTGCCACGCCATTTGTGCGTGTGACGGCTCAAGAGAACTTGACGAAGTGGCAATCGGTCCTAGTCGGCATGGCCGCACCGTACCTGATTATGGCGATTATCCTATACATACATTTCGATGAAATTACTGCACAGGGGTGGAACATTTCACTAACCGTGCTGCAGCTTATGATTGGGGCTGGCGTTTTTGGATTCGCTTGGATGACTGTCTATGGCATGGAAACTTGGGGTTCAAAGGTTGTTAAATACGGCCACTATTCTGAACTAGGTGATAATGTTTCACTCTTGGTTTTACGCGGGACCGAGGATGAAGCAACGATGGTTCTTACATTGGGGCTGATTGGCGTAAGAATTTACGATTTGGTCGTGCTCATTCTAGGTAGGTCAGCGTTGGTGCCCATGATAATGGGGGCGCTAATATGGTTGCTTTGGCCTTTAGGTCAATTGATGCTCCTTGCAATAGGTCCGTCCGCTTTCGCATTGATCGACCAGATTGGTGAACTACTAAATCAGGTGATGATAATTGGAGGGGGCGTGTTCATGTATGTGGGCGGCATTCTGTTTGCTGGGCTAGCACTAGCTGCACTTTTCAGGAGCGTTTTTGGGTGGGAGGTCATGCTTGGATATGCGCAAGTCGGTGTTACGGCTCATTCAGTTCCGGACGTAGCATCTCGGATAACAGTCAAGACATTGAGCCGCGGAAGCCAGGGAGATGCTCCAATCCTCCACAGCCTCTATGACCATCCAGATTGTGTTCGCACTATTGCAGCGTGGTTAGCTGCCAGTGGGTTAAACTCGTGAGTGCAGCGGCTGCAGCAGACCCGCAACCGTTCCCATAAAGCGCTATGGTAACGTTCGCTTTCTGATCCGTCGACTGGAGTGGATGTTCCGCTCTCCACCCAAAGCCGTCTTAGAAATGCGCCGCCCGGAATGCCGAGCGCCGCAGTCCTTTAGATTTCCGTGCCCTCGGCGAGCGCCAAGGCATCTTCAATATCGACACCGAGATATCGGACGGTGCTCTCGATCTTGGTGTGGCCAAGCAGGGATCTGAACCGCTCTCAGATTGCCAGTCTGTTTGTAGATGAGTGAGGCCTTGGTTCGCCGGAGCGAGTGCGCTCCGTAGTCCTCCTTACACAGTCCGATGCCCGTCACCCATTCATCGACCAACCGAGCATATTGTCTCGTGCTGAGGCGATCAGATCGATCGACGCGGCTCGGGAATGCGAACTCTGCCAGTGAGCCGCCCCTCCGTTCGAGCCATGCAAGGAGGCTGGCTCGTGCCGGCTCGAGTCAGCTGTGGATCCATCAGGCGGATGACAGGAAGGCGCCAAATTCCGGCCTTGGTCCAGACCCCAACGATCTTCCCAAAGCGGCCTTGGGTTCGAGTCGCCACACTCTATCCGGACTAATGAACGGGAACGCCGCCCGTCTTCAACCGCTTGCCAGCAAGCATAAGACTAGTTATTCTACTTATACAATTCCAACTTGGCACGCACTCCGGTAAGACATTTGCGTTTATGACTAGTGTGCTGGATTTGAAGTTCGCCTGATGATCGGGGCCTCGTTCGGAGCGAACTTCATATCCAAATAAGCGCGCTGGATTCATAGAGTTACCAGTGTGGCTGAAGATTCGGAAATTCGCTCCGGCGCGGCCCCCTAGTAAGGCGAATTTCCGAATCGCCACACTAGCGTGGTCGCTTATCAATTGTATTCGAGGAATCACTCCTTGCGCATCACGCAGAATGGGAGGGAGGCATGTCCACTCATCAAATGGTAACACGCAGATCCTTGCTCATAGGTGGATGTTCGGTTGCGCTAGTAGGATGCGATCCACCCACTGCGGGTGGTGGCGGTGACGGCCTCTCATATTCCCAGCCTTTACCGTGGTGGACAGAAATCGGTATGTACCTGACGATGGCGGCGATTGCGGGACCCGCTGGCGGCGTTCTCGCGGGCGCACTCGGACTAAGGAGGCTTGCCATCGTTCTCAGGGGGGTCGGTGTGTTCGCCGATCGTGCAAGTCAAGTCTATGATTCTATAGAGTTCCTGAATCAGCTCAGATTGGAACGCTTCGCGCTGCCCGCGCCGAACTCGAATCCGCGACCATTCATTGTGCCTGCAAACGGCAATATCAACGACTTCGAATCAGTGCCGGTATTCAGGAACGATGTAACTTTGCAATTTGGCGTTCTGAATGAAGAAGGCGGAAACTTCGGTGAGAACGACATCTATGTCACTGTAAAGAGGGTTGAAGAACGCCCTCCTCAGACGCTTAGCGAAATTTGGGGCTCGGGCGATCTTCCGCACGCCATAGTCTCTCCGGCTCCGAACGAAAGCTGGGATGGCAGCCTCCCAATCGGAACGGTGCCACCCGGCGCCTATGTCTCATACAGTTGGAAGGTTCCACGGGGTCAGCAGCCAACTGACGTTCATATCGCGTCCACCGCTTTTGTGGGACCCGCCTTCTTGTCGATAGATGATACCAACTATTCGATCGATCTTGCCGAAGCTCTCGATCCTGGCAAGAACGTGGAGGCGCGGTTTCAATTACCGGACGCAAACCTGACCTAGGCCTTTCGTCCCGGCCTGTGATGGTGCAGAGTTTTCACCGGCGCAGGCGAGACAAGCTGGCTCCAGGCCGCGCGGATCAATTCAACGCTGCGCGAACCTCTGGTTTCCGACTGTAGGCCGACAAATTGGGGTGGCGGAATCGGGTGGTTGAGTGAAAGTCAGCCTGGCGCATGGCAGACCGGAAGGGGGAGATGCTGCTCTTCGTAACACCGCCAAAGCGGCGGCCGGATTGCATCAACTTCATTTCTGCGTGAAATCGGCCCAGGCCTTTCCGACGAACCTTGGGGTGGAGATTCCGCAGCATGGCGAAGCTCGTCTTTGGAATGAACCAGTCCCTGGACGGCTATGTCGACCACCAGGAATTCGCACCTGATCCGGCGCTCTTTCATCACTGGATAGATCAGGTGCGCGGCGTGGCGGGCAGCGTCTACGGTCGCCGCATGTACGAAGTCATGCGCTATTGGGACGAGGACCGTCCCGAGTGGGACGCAGCGCAACGCGAGTTCGCGGCGGCGTGGCGGAGCCAGCCGAAATGGGTCGTGTCGCGCTCGCTCAGGTCCGTCGGCCCGAATGCCTCGCTTGTCGCGGATGAGGTCGAGGCGGCGATACGCGGGCTGAAGGCCCGGCTCGATGGGGAGATTGCCGTTTCCGGACCGGAGCTGGCGCGAAGCCTGACCGACCTTGGTCTTGTCGATGAGTATCGGCTCTATTTCCATCCCGTCGTGCTGGGTCGAGGCAAGCCGTTCTTCGCCGGCCCCCGACCGCCGTTGCGGCTGGTGGCCAGCGAGCGGATTGGCGAGGCGGTGATCAGGCTGACATACGTTCCTGCCTGATCGCGCCGATTTCGACCTGGGCCACGCCGAGTTTCCCGCGCTCCCCGCAGTCCAGCGGGTGATTTTCGTTTATCGCCGCACCACAATCTGCTCGCCCGGCGCCAACTCCACTTCATCGCAATTGTCGCCCGGCCCGGCGCGGTCGACGACGAGGAAGTCGCTGTCTGCTTCGAGCACGAGCAGGAAGTGGTGCCAGACGCCCCTCCGATAGTGCACGCCCTGATGCCCCTCCGCGCGGAACAGCCGGACCCTGGCGGCATCGAAGGCGCCCGCGGGCGCCACCGCGACAAGGTAAGGCCCGCCGCCCAGCGGCACGAAGGTCTGGCTGCCCAGCGGGTGGCGCTCGAACAGCTTCAGCACCAATTCGTCCAGCGGCCGGGCGCGGAACAGGCTGATCACGCCGACGCCGCCGCCGTCGGCGACGTCGATCTCGGCGAGCCGGTCGTAGCGGACCGCATGGCCCTGGTTGATGTCGATCTTCCGGGCCTCGTCGGAGGCCTCGATCACGCTGCCGAACGGCGCGAAGGCCTCGGCGGTCAGCGGCTCGGGCGTCAGCTCGCGCATCGGTCTTTCTCATTTGGAGGGTTGTGCACCCGATAGCTCCGTTTCATCCTGCCCTACGTGATAGGCGGTGCCATTGACTGAAGAAAGCTACCCGCGCGATCTGGTGGGCTACGGCCGCACGCCGCCGCATGCCGCGTGGCCCGGCGGCGCGCGCATCGCCGTCCAGTGCGTGCTCAACTATGAGGAAGGCGCCGAAGCCAATGTCCTCGACGGGGATGCGGGCGCCGAAGTCTTTCTGTCCGACATCGTCAATGCGGCGCCCGTTCAGAGCGCGCGGCACATGAGCATGGAGCAGATCTACGAATATGGCTCGCGCGCCGGGGTCTGGCGGCTGCTGCGGCTGTTCGCGCGCTACGATGTTCCGGTGACCGTGTTCGGCGTGGCGCTGGCGATGCAGCGCAATCCGGCGGTCGTGCAAGCCTTTCTGGAGGCCGGACACGAAATCGCTTCGCACGGCTGGCGCTGGATCAACTATCAATGGGTTCCGGAGGCCGACGAGCGCGCGGACCTCGAGCGCGCGATCGAGGTGCACAGGCAATTGACCGGCGAGCGCCCGCTCGGCTGGTATACCGGCCGGACCAGCCCCAATACGCGCCGGATCGTGGCGGAAGACGGCGGCTTTCTCTACGATGCGGACGATTATTCCGACGATCTGCCCTTCTGGACGAATGTGGCGGGAAGGAGCCACCTGATCATCCCTTATTCGCTCGAAACCAACGACATGCGGTTCGCGTCGGCGAACATGCAGACCGGCGACCAGTTCTTCGCCTATCTGCGCGACACGTTCGACACGCTCTATGCGGAAGGCGAGGAGCGGCCGCGGATGATGTCCGTCGGGCTCCACTGCCGGCTCGCCGGCCGGCCGGGGAAGCTCGCCGGCCTCGAGCGATTCCTGCGCCATGCGCTCGGCCACGAAGACGTCTGGTTCTGCCGGCGCATCGACATTGCGCGTCACTGGCGCGCCACCCACCCTCATGCGGCCTAGCGCGCTGACCCGGGACGGTTTCGTCGCCCGGTTCGGCCCCGTCTACGAGGCGTCGCTATGGGTGGCGGAGGCGGTGTGGCCCGCCGCGGCGCGCGGCGAGCTCGACGAACCGGAGGCGCTGGCGCGGGCGATGCGCGAGGCGGTCGACGAGGCATCGCGCGAGCGCCGGCTCGCTTTGATCCGCGCCCATCCGCAACTCGCCGTCGCGGGTGGGGCGATGGCGGAGGCCTCGGTGCGGGAGCAACGCGGCGCCGGTCTCGACCAATGCTCGCCCGATGAGCTTGCCGCCTTCCGCGACCTAAACGGGGCCTATCTCGCCCGCTTCGGCCATCCCTTCATCATCGCCGTCAAGGGCCGCTCGCGCGCCGATATCCTGGCGGCCTTCGCCAACCGGCTCGAAAATGACCCGGAGGCCGAGTTCGCTACCGCGATGGCCGAGATTCATCGTATCGCGGGTTTCCGCCTTGCGGCCCTGTTCGACGCGGAATGAGCATGTTCGAGGATCTGCGCCGGCACTATGTCAACCTCGCCCAGCCGCGGCTGGGGGCGGAGGTGACCTATGCGACCGACGATTTCTTCGCCGACAAGGCGCGGCTGATCGACCCCGCCGAACCCCGGTTCATTCCGGACAAATATGACGAGCACGGCAAGTGGATGGACGGCTGGGAGAGCCGGCGCAAGCGGACGCCCGGCCACGACTGGTGCGTGATCCGCCTCGGCGTGCCCGGCCTTGTCGCCGGCTTCGAGATCGACACAAGGCATTTCACCGGCAACTATCCGCCGGCCGCCGAAATCCTCGTCTGCCGGAGCGACGAAGCGATTCCGGGCGAGCAGGCGGGCTGGACGAAGGTCACCGAACGCGTCGTGCTCAACGGCGACGACCGCGTCTACGTCCCCGTCGAGCATGACGCGCCCGTGACCCATGTCCGCCTCGACATCTTTCCCGACGGCGGAGTCGCCCGGCTGCGCGTCTGGGGCAGGGTCGCCAGGGACTGGTCGACGGTCGATTTGGACGCGCGCCTCGACCTGCTCGCCATGGAGAATGGCGGCCGCGGCATCATTGCCAGTGACGAGCATTACGGCTGCATCGAGAATTTGACCGCGCCCGGCCGGGGCCTGAACATGGGCGACGGCTGGGAGACGCGGCGGCGGCGCGAGACCGGGCATGACTGGGCCGTGCTGGAGCTGGGCGCTGCGGGGCGCATCGAGGAGGTCGTCATCGACACCGCTTTCTTCAAAGGCAATTATCCGGACCGCTGCTTCCTCCAGGCGGCGCCCGAGGCATCCGGCTCGCCCGAGGAGATCGCCGCGCAATCGCAAGGCTGGCCGCTGCTGCTGCCCGAAGTGAAGCTCGAGGCGGACAAGGTCCACGTCTTTCGCGAGGGTCTCTCCGATCCCGGCGCGATCCGCTTCGTGCGGCTGAACATCGTTCCCGACGGGGGCGTGAGCCGGATGAGGCTGGTCGGGCGGGTCGCACGATGAGAAAGGAAGCCTCGGCATGACCAGCCTCAGCACGCACGTTCTCGACACCATGCACGGCCGGCCCGCTTCGGGCCTGGCGGTGGCGCTGAGCGGGCCGGACGGCGAGATCGCGCGGGGCACGACCAATGCCGACGGCCGCTGCCCCGATCTGGCGCGGGACCCTCTGGCGCCGGGGCGCTACACGATCCGCTTTGCCGTGGGCGATTATTATCGCGGCCTCGGCGTGGCGCTGCCCGATCCGCCCTTCCTCGACGAAGTGACGGTCGATTTCGGCATCGCGAACGGCGGCGGCCATTATCATGTGCCGCTCTTGGTCTCGCCTTATGCCTATTCGACCTACCGGGGCAGCTGAATGATGGCCGTGGATCTCGGCGAATGGCTCAACCTCGCGCTCAGATGGCTGCATCTGGTGGCGGGGATCGCCTGGATCGGCTCGTCCTTTTATTTCGTCTGGCTCGACAATCACCTGACCAAGCCGGCCGAGGGCGACGCCTCGGGCGAGCTGTGGTCGGTGCATGGCGGCGGCTTCTATCACAACCGGAAATATCAGGTCGCCCCGAGCGCGATGCCCGAGCAGCTGCACTGGTTCAAATGGGAGGCCTATTTCACCTGGATCAGCGGCTTCTCGCTGCTGGTCCTGATCTATTATGTCGGCGCGCAGAGTTTCCTGATCGATCCGGCCAAGGCGGCGCTGAGCCCGGCCGCGGCGATCGCCATCGCCCTCGCGGCGCAGGCGCTGGGCTGGCTGGTCTACGACCTTTTGTGCCGCTCGCCGGTGGGGTCGAGCAATCTCGCGCTCGGCCTGTTCTGGTTCGCCTGTCTGCTTTTCGCCGCCCTCCTGCTCGACAGCCTGTTCAACGCGCGCGCGGCCTGGCTGCACGTCGGAGCGATCATCGGCACGGCGATGGTCGCCAACGTGTTCTTCATCATCATCCCCAATCAGCGCAAGGTCGTGGCCGATCTGGTCGCCGGGCGCACGCCCGATCCGGCGCTCGGCGCGGCCGCCAAGCAGCGCTCGCTGCACAACAATTACATGACGCTGCCGGTGCTGTTCATCATGATCAGCCCCCATTATCCGATGACTTATGGCGCCGAGCGGCCCTGGCTGGTGCTCGCTTTGCTCGGGCTGACCGGGGTGGCGATCCGCCATGTGTTCAACCTGCGCGGCCGCGGCCAGGCGACGGGCCGGACGATAGCCCTGGCGACGGGCCTCGCCTTCGCCAGCGTCGTCTATGTCACGTGGGAGAAAAGCGGGCGCCCCGCACCGGCGCCGGCCCGGAATCTCACTTATGCCGGGATCGCGCCGATATTGGCCACCCATTGCGCGGGCTGCCACAACGTCAATCCGCCGCCGCGCGGTGTAGCGCTGGACAGCTGGGAGCATGTCAGCGCCGCCTCGGCGCGGATCAAGGCGGTGACGGTCGACACCCATGTGATGCCGCTCGGCAATCCCACCGGCATGACCGAGGCCGAGCGGCAGCTTCTGGGCGCCTGGATTGCGGCGGGGAGCCCGAGATGATTCGCTTCCTTCTCGACGGCGAGGTGATCGAGGTCGAGGATTCCGATCCCACCGCCACCGTCCTCGATTTCCTGCGCTACACGCTGCGCCGCACCGGCACCAAGGAAGGGTGCGCCGAGGGCGATTGCGGGGCGTGCACGATATTGCTCGGCGAGCTCGACGGCGACGCGGTCACATGGCGCGCGGTCAATGCCTGCATCCTGTTCATGCCGATGATCGACGGCAAGGCGATCCTGACCGTCGAGAGCCTGTCGCGGCACGGCGCGCTCCATCCCGTCCAGCGGGCGATGGCGGACGGCCACGGCTCGCAATGCGGCTTCTGCACGCCGGGCTTCGTGATGTCGCTCTACGCGCGCAGCATCGGCGCGATGGGGACGCTGGGAACCCCGGTCAGCGACGTCATTGCGGGCAATCTGTGCCGCTGCACCGGCTACGGCCCGATCCTGGACGCCGGGGAGGCCAACCCGCCCGGGCCCACCGACGACAGCGAGGTCGCGGCGCGGCTCCGAACGATCGCGCCCGCTTGCGCCGGGCGGGGCTGGTTCGCGCCCGGGACCTCGGACGAGCTGGCGGCTTTGCTGGTCGACCATCCCGAGGCGCGGATCGTCGCCGGGGCTACCGACGTCGGGCTCTGGGTGACCAAGGGCCTTCAGGACCTCGGTCCGGTCATCTTCATCGGCGACATCGCCGACCTCAAACGGATCGGGGAGGGGCCGGACGGCCTCACGCTCGGCGCCGGCGTGCGCTATTCCGAGGCGAAGGAAGCGCTCGCCCGCCTCCACCCGGATCTGGGCGAGCTCGTTCGCCGCATCGGCGGCCTCCAGGTCCGCAACGCCGGCACGATCGGCGGCAATATCGCCAATGGCTCCCCGATCGGCGACATGCCGCCCGCCTTGATCGCGCTGGGCGCCGAGCTGGTGCTGCGCCGGGGCGGCGAGCGCCGCGTCATGCCGCTCGAAAATTTCTTCCTGTCCTACGGCGAGCAGGACCGCCGGCCGGGCGAATTCGTCGAAAGCGTCCGCATCCCCCGACCCGCCGCCGACACGCGCATCCGCGTCGTCAAGCTCTCCAAGCGCTTCGACAGCGACATCACCGCTGTGTGCGGCGCCTTCGCCATCCGCGTCGAAAACGGCCAGGTCGCCGAGGCGCGGATCGCCTTCGGCGGCATGGCCGGCATCCCCGCCCGTGCCCCCGCCTGCGAGGCGGCGCTGACCGGCCGGCCCTGGTCCGAGGCGGCGGTCGAGGCCGCCGCCGGGGCGCTGGCCCGGGACTATCGGCCGCTCAGCGACCTCCGGGGGTCGGCTGAATATCGGCTCGCCGTCGCCGCCAACCTGGTGCGCCGCCTGTGGCTCGAGCCCGAGAGCCTGTTCGATGTCTGACGCCGTGAGCCAGCCGCTCCGCCACGACAGCGCCGAGGGCCATGTCTCGGGCGGCGCGCGCTATGTCGACGATCTGCCCGAGCCGCCCGGCACGCTCCATCTCGCTTTCGGCCTCGCCGCCGACGGCCATGCGCGGCTGACCGGCCTCGACCTCGATGCGGTCCGCGCCGCCCCGGGCGTGGTGGCGGTCTTCACCGCCGCCGACATAACCGGCGAGAACAATGTCGGCCCGGTCTTCCACGACGACAAGTTGTTCGCCGAGGATGAGATCCTCTACCCCGGCCAGCCGTTGTTTGTCGTCGCCGCCACCGGCAACCGCGCCGCGCGCGTCGCCGCGCGGCTGGCGCGAATCGAAACCGAGAGCCGCCCCGCTTTGGTCAGCATCGCCGAGGCGCTCGAAGCGGGTTCCGAGCTCGAGCCGCCGCAGCTTATGGCGCGCGGCGATGTTGAGGCCGCGCTCACGCGCGCAATGCATCGCCTGCCGGGGACGCTCGCCATGGGCGGGCAGGAGCATTTCTACCTCGAAGGCCAGGCCGCGCTCGCCGTGCCGGGCGAGGGCGGCGAGCTCCATGTCGTCAGCTCGACCCAGCATCCGAGCGAAGTCCAGCATCTGATCGCGGCATTGCTCGGCCTCAGCAGCGCCGACGTGACCGTCGAGGTGCGCCGGATGGGCGGCGCGTTCGGGGGCAAGGAGACGCAGGCCGCCGCTTATGCCGCCGCCTGCGCGCTGGTCTCCGCCAAAACCGGCCGCCCGGCCAAAATCCGCGCCGACCGCGACGACGATATGGCGATGACCGGCAAGCGCCACGATTTCACCGCGGACTATGACGTCGGCTTCGACGGCGAGGGCCGCATCGAGGGCGTCCGCATCGTGCTGGCCTCGCGCTGCGGCGCCACCGCCGACCTCAGCCTCGCGGTCAACGACCGCGCGATGTTCCACGCCGACAATTGCTATTACCTCGCCGCGGTCGAGATAGTGAGCCACCGGCTCAGGACCCACACCGTCTCGAACACCGCCTTTCGCGGCTTCGGCGGGCCGCAGGGGATGATGGCGATCGAGCGGGTGATCGACGCCATAGCCGCGCATCTCGGGCTCGATCCGCTCGCCGTGCGCCGGGCCAATCTCTACGGCCCCGGCCGCGACGTGACGCCCTATCACCAGAAGGTCGAGGACAATGTCGCGCCCGAGATCATCGCCGAGCTCGCCGACACGGCCGGCTATGCCGCGCGGTGCGAGGCGGTCGCTTCGTTCAACGCGCGCCACCGCATCCTCAAAAAGGGCCTGGCGCTGACGCCGGTCAAGTTCGGGATCAGCTTCACCACCACCCACCTCAACCAGGCGGGCGCGCTGGTGCTGGTCTATGCCGACGGATCGATCCACCTCAATCATGGCGGCACCGAGATGGGCCAGGGTCTGATGATCAAGGTCGCCCAGGTGGTGGCGGACGTCTTCGCCGTGCCGATCGAGAGCGTGAAGATCGAAGCGACCCGCACCGACAAGGTGCCCAACACCTCGGCGACCGCCGCCTCCTCGGGCTCGGACCTCAACGGCATGGCCGCGAAAGATGCCGCCGGAAAGATCCGCCGGCGCCTCGACGCTTTCGCCGCGACCCAGCCGGGCTCGGAGAGCTGGAGCTTCGCCGAGCTCTGCCGCCGCGCCCATCTCGCGCGCATCCCGCTTTCCGCGACCGGTTTCTACGCCACCCCGAAGATCCAATATGACCGCGCCACCCACCGCGGCCGGCCGTTCCTCTATTACGCTTATGGCGCCGCGCTCAGCGAGGTCGTGATCGACACGCTGACCGGCGAGCATCGGGTGGTCGCGGTCGATATCCTTCACGACGTCGGCCGCTCGCTCAATCCGGCGATCGACCTGGGTCAGATCGAGGGCGGCTTCATCCAGGGCATGGGCTGGCTGACCATTGAGGAGCTGGTGTTCGACGAACGCGGCCGCCTGCTCACCCACGCGCCCTCGACCTACAAAATCCCGACGGCGGGCGACCGCCCGCGGCATATGGACATAAGGATCTGGGAGCGCGGCGAGAATGTCGAGGAGACGATCCACCGCTCCAAGGCGGTCGGCGAGCCGCCGCTGATGCTCGCCATCTCGGTCTTCTCGGCGCTGACCCAGGCGGTCGCCGCCGCCGCGCCCGGCAAGGGGCTGCCGAAGCTCGACGCCCCCGCCACACCCGAGCGCATCCTCGCCGCGATCGCCGAACTAAGGGCCCGGACCCATGACCGGAGGCGGCCGTGACGGGCTGGCATTTGTTGTCCGGCAAGGAGCTAGGAGGGAGCGATGCTAAACGCATCGTGACCGACGACGCGACGCCGCCCGGGCGGCAAAGGACAGCCCGCCGCTTCGCGGTCGTCCGGGGAAGGCGGCTGGGGGCGTCGAGCACCTTGGCCGGGCTTCCGGCCCGCCCGGCGGCGCTCTCCTACCCAGCCACCTTCCCCGGACGATCCCGGCCACCTCCGGTCATGGGTCCGGACCCTGGGGCCCGCAATGCCAAGGCCCGCAATGGCTGACTGGACCAGCCAGGCCCGCGAAGCGATGCTTGAGGGCCCCGCGGCGCTCGTCACCATCCTCGCCACCGAGGGCTCCGCGCCGCGCGGGCCGGGCGCGCGCATGGTCGTCACCAAGTCCGGCCTCAAGGGCACGATCGGCGGAGGCGCGCTCGAATATCAGGCGACCCGGCAGGCGCGGGCGATGCTCGCGCTCGGGCCGGGCAGCTGGCGCGTTCAGGATTATCCGCTCGGCCCGCTGCTCGGCCAATGCTGCGGCGGCCGGGTCCGGCTGCTGGTCGAGCATCTCGGCGGCGTGCCCGAGCAGGACGGGCCGTTCGAGGTCGTCCTGGCCGACCGCGTCCTGCGCAGGCCGCTTGCGAGTGAAGCGGTGCCGCCCGCGGCGCTGGGGGCGAGGGGGCCGCTCCCCCTTGCCGGCGCGCGTTTCCTCGAAGCGGTCGAAACCGATCGCCTCCCCGTCCTGCTGTTCGGTGCGGGCCATGTCGGCCAGGCCATCGCCGCCCGCGCGGCCGGCCTTCCGCTCGCCATCGCCTGGTATGACGGCCGTCCCGAAATGGCCGAAACCCCGGGCGTCGTCCTCGCCGACGAAGCCGCGCTGATCGGCGAGGCCGCCGCCGCGCCCGAGGATTGCGCCGTCGTCATCCTCACCCACGATCACGGACTCGATTATCGCCTCGTCGCGGCCGCGCTCGGCGGCCGCGCGCGCTTCGTCGGCCTGATCGGTTCGAAGACCAAGCGCGCGCGCTTCCTCTCGCGCCTCGCGGCGGAAGGCGTGGACGCCGCGCGCCTCACCTGCCCGATCGGCCTGCCCGGCATAGAGGGGCGAGAGCCGGAGGTGATCGCGATCGCCCTGCTCGCGCAGCTGCTCATGCTGAGGGGCGAGCGCCGATGAAGGCGTATCGCGGCGAGATCCTGTCGGTTCCCGACGATCCGGCCAGCGCCGGCCCCGAGGCGATCCGCTACATTGAGGACGGCCTGCTCGTGGTGGAGGACGGCCTCGTCCTCGCCTGCGGCCCCTGGACCGGGCTCGCCGGGAGGTTCGCCGACGTCCCGACGGAAACGCTCAACGGCCTGATCGTCCCCGGCTTCGTCGACGCGCACGTCCACTATCCTCAGATCGAATGCATCGCCTCGCACGGCGAGCAGCTCATGCAATGGCTCGAGCGCCATATCTTCCCGGCCGAGCAGGCCTTCGCCGACCGCGGCCATGCCGACTCGGTGGCCGCCTTTTTCCTCGACGAGCTGCTCCGGCACGGCACCACCAGCGCGCTCGTCTTCGCCACGGTCCACGCCGGTTCGGTCGACGCGCTGTTCGAAGCCGCGCTCCGGCGCGACATGCGGATCGTCTCCGGCAAGGTGCTGATGGACCTGGGGCCGGAGGACCTGCGCGACACGGTCGCCTCCGGCCGCGCCGAAACGGAGGCGTTGATCGCCCGATGGCGCGGCCGCGGCCGGCTGGGCTATGCCGTCACGCCGCGCTTCGCGCCGACCTCCAGCAGCGAACAGCTCGCCGATGCGGGCCAGCTGGTCGCCGCGCATCCCGAAACGCTGTTGCACACTCACCTGTCCGAGAATCCGGGCGAGATCGCGGCGGTCGCGGAGCGCTTTCCCGAGGCGGCCGACTATCTCGACGTGTACGATCATTTCGGGCTGGTCGGACCGCGCTCGGTCTTCGCCCATTGCGTCCACATGAGCGACCGGGCGCTCATCCGCATGGCACAGGCGGGCGCCGGCATCGCTTTCTGCCCGACCAGCAACATGTTCCTCGGCTCGGGCCTGTTCGATCTGGCCCAGGCCGATCGACACGGCGTCAGGCTCGGCATCGGCACCGACATCGGCGCCGGCACGACCCTCTCATTGCTCCACACTTTGGGCGAGGCGTACCGGACCTGCCAGCTCAGGGGGGCGAGCCTCGATCCCTTCCGCGCGCTTCATTTCGCCACGGCGGGCGGCGCGCGCGTGATCGGCATCGCCGATCGCGTCGGCGGCCTGCTGCCCGGCCAGGAGGCCGATTTCATTCTCCTCGATGCCGCGGCGACGCCTTTGCTCGCCCGCCGCTGCGCCGGCGCGTCGCTGCACGACCGGCTGTTCGCCCTGCAGATACTGGGCGACGACCGCGCCATTGCGGGCACCTGGCTGCGCGGCCGCCGCGCTTCACCACCGCCCCCGAACGGCAGCTCTGCGCCGTGAGCAGCCGGTCCGCATCAGGTCGAAAGCGGCTGGGGACAGGCCGCTGGCAGGACGGTGGGGTCGCGCCGGCCATAGGGCCGCAAAGACAAGGCTGTGCCCCGCCTTTTTGGGCAGGGCACAGCCTCGCAATCAGCAAATCATGCGATCAGTCGTCGCTGCCGTCGCGCTCGTAGGTCTGGTCGCAATTGTCGGTGACGGTCGCCGAGCAGGCCGGACGAGAAGCCTCGGAGCCGGGCTCCGGGCCACCCACGGCAGCCGTCGCGACGCCGTTGAAGCCAGCCGGAACGAACGCCGGATCGGAGATGACCGCGATGCCGCGAGCGTCGAGCTCGGGGTTCGCATTGCCCGGCTGCACGACCGGGCCGCTGGCCGGCGCCATCGCCACCTGGGTGGTGGCAGTGGTGGTCATGGTGCCAGTGTGCGTCGTGGTGCCGGTGTCCGTCGTGGTGGTGGTGACACCGGTGTCCGTATCCGGCTCGTCCGGCTGGATGTCGACGTCGGCATCGATGTCGAGATCGCCGTCCGGCTGGATGCCGACGTCCGCATCGACGTCCAGCTCCTGCTCCGGCGCAGCGGCGGGCTGGTTGTAGCTCTGCGCGAACGCCGCGCTGCTCATCAGCAGCGCAATCGCAATAGCGGCTGTTCTCATCTCATGTCTCCCATCTGATACACTGTGGGCGGCGCTGCGAGGCGAGCGCCTGTTCCTGTCGCGGCCGGGAGCCGCAGCGACATAAAAAACCGACGAAGCCGGGCATTGCTCCGGTCCGGGCGCCGGCAGGCTGATCGATCGGACGAGATGTTGCGCAGCCGAGACGTGCCGAGCCGGTCGGGCGATCTTCAGCGATTCTCGTTGCGGTCGGTGTCCGGCGTGACGTCGACGTCGAGATTGCCCTTTTCGTTGACGCCGACGTCCACATCCGGAAGATCGACGTCGACCGCGACGCCTTCCTCATTGATCCTGACGCGGCTGCCGTCAGGGTCGACGCGGAACCGGACGCCGTCCTCGACGACGATCCGGCTTTCATTGGGTCCGAGCTGGACGCGCGTGCCGTCGGGATCGATCCGGAACGTCACCCCATTCTCTTCGACGATGCGGGTACCGGCGGGGAAGGTCGCGGTCACCGACGCGTTGGCCCCGGTTGCTTCCGCGCCGGCCGCCGAATTGTTCGCCGCGTTCGCGGTGTCGGCGTCGCGGTCGCCGCAGGCCGCGAGTACGAGGCAGGCCGCGCCGAGCGTGCCGGTGAGAACGAACCTTTTCATGTCTTCCTCCGATGTCGGATTGCTCAATCTCCCAATGCCGGGGCCGCAGGAACAGTTCCGGCTCTGCACGAATCTGTTCCGGCCAGCATGACAGGCAATGGTGCGAAATGCAGGACGCCTGCAGGCATAGTTTCGGGCCAGTTCCGGATTGAAGGAGGGAGGGTGAATGACAAGGCTGTGCTGCATCGATTGTCCCGAAACAGACCGAATTGGGGTTGGCGAGGTGCAGCCACGCTCTCGGTGGGATGAAAGGACGGCCATGCCGTAGCGTTTCCGATTGCGCCGGACCGGCCGCGCCCATATTATGTTGAATCCGACGACCGTCAGAGGGGTATTGACTGCAGGCGGTGTAGCGCGAGTTGTGCGAAACATCGTCCAGTAGTCGGCAAGTCGCGGAGGGCTGGTCCGTGGGCAGAGTCCAAGACGTTCAATTGTTCATCGATAACGTACGGCACATCCGGACGCCCAAGGGGTTGGAGAAATTGCTGTCGGATATTGCGTTCGACATGGGTTTCGACAATCTCACGATGTTCCATCACGTCGACCTTTCCACCATCACCCCCTCACTGGCGCATATGCGACGGGGAGAACTGGTCGGGATCACGACGGCGCCCGTTTCCTGGTCGGAATATTATCGGGATCATAATCTTGTGACGGTCGACCCCCGCGTCCTCGCGACCCGCCGCACGATGTCGCCGTTCCGAACCGACGAAATGGGTCGGATCATCGAGATCACCTCCATTCAGCGCGCGGTCGTCGAAAGCCAGGCGCGGGCGGACCTGGGCGAGGGCTTCACGATCCCGGTCCACTTCCCCGGGGAGCCCTCCGGATCGTGCACGTTCAGCATGCGGTGCGGGCGCTCGCTCCCGACCCAGAATTTCGCCATGGCGCACTGGATCGGCAAGTCCGCGTTCCAGGCCGCGCGCACCATCGTGAACAACGCGCGCAACAAGGGGTTGCCGGTCAAGCAGCCCCGCCTCACCGAGCGCCAGCTCCAGTGCACATTGCTCGTCGGCCGCGGGCTGGCCGAGGGCGCCATCGCCAAACGGCTCGGCATTTCGGCGGAAACCGTGAAGCGGCACCTCAAGGAAGCCAGGCTGGCTTATGGCGTGACGAAAAGCGTTCAGCTCGTCACGCAGTCGCTCAACGACGGGCAGATCACACTGCGCGACCTGTTGGCGGAGCACCCTTCCCGACTGCATTGACCCCCGCGCCATTGCGAGCAGCGTAACGACGAAGCCATCCAGCGGGCTCGGGCGCCCGACGGGTTTGCTTCCCCCGGATCAAGTCGGGAGTGTTACACTTGACAACCCCAACCGCTAGGGCTAGTGTCTCCCAACAAGGAGACGAGTCGTGGCTAAGTCGGTTCTGAGCGCACCCCATTTCCACAACGAGGAAGCGGCCTTCGCTTACGTCGAGGCGCTTCTGTGGCCGCAGGGTCCGACCTGTCCGCATTGCGGCGCGACCGACGATCACATTGGCCGCTTGCAGGGCAAGTCCAGCCGCATCGGGCTTCGCAAGTGCTACGCTTGCCGTGGCACCTTCACCGTCCGCATGGGCACCATCTTCGAGGACAGCCACCTTGCGCTGCATCTCTGGCTTCAGGTCATCCACCTGATGTGCGCCAGCAAGAAGGGCCTCGCGACCCGCCAAATCCAGCGGATGCTTCAATGCAGCATGAAGACCGCTTGGTTCCTGTCGCACCGCATCCGCGAAGCAATGAAGGATGGTCAGCTCGGCCCGCTCGGCGGCGAAGGCCAGACCGTCGAAGCCGACGAGACTTTCATCGGCGGCAAGGAAAAGAACCGGCACCGCAGCAAGCGCGCCGTTTCGCGGCTTGGCGGAAGCTGGGGCAAGGAAACCGTGCTGTCGCTGGTCGAGCGCGGCGGGCGCGTCCGTTCCATGCACGTCGCCAGCGTCACCGCGTACAACCTTCGCCCCATCCTCGTCGGGCAGATTGACGGCGCTTCGACTCTTTGCACCGACGACGCCGGGCAATATCGTCTCATGGGCCGCGACTTCCGGCACGAAGTCGTGAACCACGGAGCCGAGGAATATGTGCGCGGCCCGTTCCATACCAATTCGGTCGAAGGCTTCTTTTCGATCCTCAAGCGCGGCATCGTCGGCTGCTATTTCCATGTGAGCGAAGCGCACCTTCACCGCTATCTGGCCGAGTTCGATTTCCGGCACTCGAACCGCGAAAAGCTTGGGATCGACGATCAGGCGCGCACCGACCTTGCGATCAAGGGCGTCGTCGGCAAGCGGCTGACCTACGAAACGACTTGTTTCCAAGCCTAAGGATCGGAAGACCCGTTGGTGGCGCGCATGGGCGCGGCTACCGGCGGAAGACCCGCAACAGGCATTCTTCTTCCTCCATGAAGAAAGTGACTGAGAAGCGCGCGGCCTAGACCACCGCCACAAGGAAGGGCACTAACATACTTGACTCAGCGCCCGTGCGAGGTGGGCGCGGAGGGATTGGCCCACCGCGCTCCACCACTAATTTACGGTCGTTGATAGCAGACTACATTCGCGTAGCCGATCGGGTTGGGACCAGACTCCGGACTGGGCCGCCCAATTATCCGAGCTGCATCATACCCGACTTCGCGGCAAAAGGAGTCTGCCCCCGCCTGGCCCGTGTTCCTGAGCACAAGATTCTCGGCGACGAACGACGATCTCCGTTGACTTCGCACAGCCGCTGTAAGGGCAGCTACCGCCGTCCTCAACTCTGCCAACTCGGTTCTCGCGGCAGCACTAGTTTCTGCGATTTGCGTCAGTCGGGCGAGAATTTGGCGGTCACAGCTATTGCAAGCCTCCTGAGCGAACGATGCTTGCGCTGTGAAACCGACAACGGCCATAGCTATTAATGCGAGTTTCTTCATCTTTCCCTCCTGTTTGCTTGAGGCACGCGCCAACAGGCGACGGAAACAAAAGAGAGTCAATAACTGCCGTGGCGTAAGGTCTCGGGCAAAAAAGGGGCCGCCGAAGCGACCCGCTGGGGACACCCGCTAGACCGCCGCCACAAAGAAGGGTAATTCCCGCCTCGCCGCTTGGGTTTGATACGCCCGCGTGGCGCGCCTTCTGGCGCCGAGCCCGAGTCCGCCTATGTCGGGCGGCTCGCGGAATACAATACCCTTCGGGGGAATACGCGGGACGTGATCCCTCGGGCTCTCACGGTATCACCACCCGGCACCAGCGCCGGGCAGGGGAGAGAGCCCGTGCGTCTGACGATCCGCCGCAGCCTTTCCCGCTATGTCCGGTCCCGCGCCCAGCGGGTGCGGTTAAGGCGGCTCCCATACCTCGCGCGTGGCGATCTACGCGACCAGCTACGCCAACTAATCAGGGTCGCGCGGTCGCTTAGAAAGCTGTCTCGCAAGCGGGTGAATACGGGTTTGTCGCCGAGGATTAGGTTCTCCCGGTGACCGGGTCGGGCGGCTAGGCGGCCAAGGCCGCCCGGCCCGTTACATAGCATAGGATCAGTGCCGAATGAGATGGGTGCCGTTGTGGCTGCTAGTGCTGGCTGGAATCGCCCTTGTCGCCTTCGGTGATTTGCTCGTTGCGGCGATATGTTCGCGGATGGGATGCTAAGCCGGATCAATCGCGTTCTGTTCCGACAACCTCTATCGTCCGGTACTTGGTCCCCTGAATACTGGTAATTTGCCAAACTTCGCCCTCCTCGGCGAGATGCTCATTAAGCCATTCCATCGGCGGCAACTCCAATCCGGCCATCAGGCGCGGACTCAGATCGGAATGGGTAATCACATAGAGGTCATATAGCTTGTCGATCATGCGGCGACGGCGCGCCCGCTCGCTGTTCGCCTCCTGCCTTTCTAGCGTTTCGATCTTCTCCTGCTTTTCCGCCGCGATCTGAGCCGGGGCAGTTACGAGACCCCAAAGATAGAGACCGACGCCCGAGATAATGAGCCATGCGATCGAAGCCGCCGCTGTCACGGCGATGAGGCCCGTGACCGTCCAACTGGCGGTAGCTACCACGACGAGAAGCCCGAGGGTGACGACGGCCCTGCGCCGGGGCTTGAGGCGCAGGATTTCCAGCACATCACCCCAAGCCCGGCGACGGGCCTCTTTCCAGATGGGGCTCCGCATGCCCGCTTCATATCAGAAGCGTCACAAACAGGGAGGCCATCCTCCTTATTTTCAAGGCGCGTGCATGGTAAGAGCGATGTCATGCCACGCAAGCCAGCCCCCAAATGGGATGATCCAGAGGAATCGAAGCGCTTTCTGGAAACGGCCAAAGCCGCCGAAGCGAGCGACGATTTAAAGGATTTCGACAAAGCGCTCAAGAAGGTCATGACCAAGCCTCAGCGCCTTGGATAGCGCCACCGATGAACGGTGCGCTCTAGCCACGCTCGGAATGCGATGTAGCGCATCCAGAACCAGTTTGTGGAAGGAGCCGCGCCGCCAGCCTGTTCGTAGGCCCGTATGTTCCGCTTGGTCTCTCGCCACTCCGGTTTGGTCTGAATGCGCTTGACGCCCGGAACCTTGGCCATCCTCTTGGCCAAGCTCTCCAAAGTTTCCCTATCCACATGAAGGCCAAGCCCCCGATTGGTCAGGAGATCATAGATCGTTTTGTCCTCAAGGCCGCCGCGCTCATGGTCTCGCCGGACATGCCATGCCAACATATCCGCCGCCTGTAGGGCCACGACCTTCTTGTCGTCGCGGAAGATGGGCGTGGACCCTAGCAAGTGCCGGATGGCAGGATCTTCGGACTCCTTCAGCCAGCGATAGCAAAGCAACGCATCATCGCCGAGACCGCCTTGCTCATCAAAGATGAAATCGACCGGAGTTTCAGGAAGGTCGAGTTCTTTGTGGTGCCGCGCCGTCGCGTTGATCACCCCCCAGAAGCAGACGAAATACGGGGTCTTCAGTCCCTCCGTAATGACCGGAGCTAATATCTCTTTGTATTCCTTCCGGCTTGCCGAGCAAAAGATAAATCGCAGGTCATGCTCGTGGACGATTTTGGCGAGCGCGAGCACCTTCCTATCTCTCGCGGCTTCGGACCATCCATCGAACTCCCCCCGCCGACTCTGTGCCTCCACCATCTTGAAATAACCGATCGCCGGGGCGGCGCGGAGTTCTTCGTCCCAAGCGTTGGAAAATGCTTCCCAACCGGGCGCACTCATTATGTAGCCCGCAAGGAACATCCGGCGATCCCCGCTATCGCTGGCAGAGTCGTCTACGTAGGCCTGCAAAATCATCATTTGCTTCGTCGCTCGAACGCGCGCGGGATAGCCGCACACCAACGCCCGTATAGCGTCGCCCGCATCACTACCCCTTGCGCGTGGGGCGGTAAAGTGTAACGCTCCCGATCAAGTCCGGGGTCGCCATGACGAGCTCTGCCGAACCGGAGCTTGCGGACTAACCCTTTCGGGGGAGTGTCCGGCATCCGACTCGCGCTCACACTGACCTCCACACGACATCGGAGTCGCGCGCATGAGCGACGCTGTGTTCACTGTGGGATTCCTGCATCCGCGCTCCGTCCGGATGGACTGAGCGGCAAGCGTGGAACAGGCATCGGCACCGACGGCGCGGCCGGATCCGGCTCTGGGCTGCTTCGTGCTGCTGGCTCGGTTCCTCGGCGTCCCGGCCGATCCCCAGCAGATCGGCCACGACCGCGGCAAGGGCGACGCACCTTACACGCTCGAGGATCTGACGCGGATCGCCAGGAAGCTCGGCCTCGTCAGCCGCATCCGCCGCTGCGATCCGGACGAGCTCGCCCGCATGCCGCTGCCCGCGGTCGCGCCGCTCAGCGACGGTGACGCCGCGGTCATCCTGAAGGTCGAGGAGAGCGCCGACGAGCCGCGCGTCCTCGTCCAGCATGCCGACCGCGAGCGGCCGGAAATCTGGACCGCGGCCGAATTGAAGGAGCGCTTTGCCGGACGGCTGCTGCTGATGACGGCGCGCGACCGCGTCGCCGGCGACGCGCGTCCGTTCGACATCAGCTGGTTCATCCCGGCGCTGGTCAAATATCGCAAGCCGCTGCGCGACGTGCTCATCGCCTCCTTCTTCGTGCAGGTGATGGCCTTGGTCTCGCCGATCTTCTTCCAGGTGGTGATCGACAAGGTGCTGGTCCACCATTCGCTCACCACGCTGGACGTGCTGGCGATCGGCCTGTCGGTCGTGCTGATCTGGGAAACGGCGCTTTCGGGTCTCAGGAACTGGCTGTTCGCGCACAGCACCAACCGGGTCGATGCGGAGCTGAGCGCGAGAATGTTCCGCCACCTGCTCAACCTGCCGCTCTCTTATTTCGAGGCGAGGCGGGTGGGCGACAGCGTCGCGCGCGTGCGCGAGCTCGAGCGTATCCGCGAATTCCTGACCTCCAACGCCGTGACGGTGGTGATCGACCTTCTGTTCACGGTGGTCTTCTTCGCCGTGATGTACGTCTACAGCCCGTTCCTGACCCTGATCGTCCTGCTCTCGATCCCGATCTACGCGGCGATCTCGGTCTTCATCACGCCGCCGCTGCGCGCCCGCCTCGACGAGAAGTTCCGCCGCGGCGCCGAGAACCAGGCCTTCCTGGTCGAGACGGTGACCGGCATCGGCACATTGAAGGCAATGGCGGTCGAGCCGCAGATGCGCGACAAATGGGAGAAGCAGTTCGCCGGCTACACGCAGACCGGCTTCCAGGTCGCCAAGCTCGCCAACTGGGGCAACCACCTCATCCAGATCGTCTCGAAGCTGACGACCGTCGCCATCCTCTATTTCGGCGCCAAGGCGGTGATCGCCGGCGACCTCAGCGTCGGCGCGCTGGTCGCCTTCAACATGCTCTCGGGCCGCGTCGCGGCGCCGATCCTCCGGCTCTCCCAATTGTGGCAGGATTTCCAGCAGGTCCGCATCTCGGTCGACCGGCTGGGTGACGTGCTCAATGCTCCGGCCGAGCCGGAATATAATCCGAGCCGCGCCAGCCTGCCGCGGATCAAGGGCGAGATCGAGTTCGACAAGGTCCGGTTCCGCTACCGTGCCGACGCGCCGGAGGCGCTGCGCGGCGTCACCCTCACCATCGCGGCGGGCGAGATGCTCGGCATCGTCGGGCCGTCGGGCTCGGGCAAGTCGACTTTGACCAAGCTGGTCCAGCGGCTCTACGTGCCCGAGCAGGGCCGGGTGCTGGTCGACGGCGTCGATCTCGCGCTGGTCGACCCGGCCTGGCTGCGCCGCCAGGTCGGCGTCGTCCTCCAGGAGAACATCCTGTTCAACCGCTCGGTCCGCGAGAATATCGCGCTCGCCGATCCGACCCGCCAGATGGAAGCGGTGATGGCTGCCTCCGAGCTGGCCGGCGCCCACGAATTCGTCGCCGAGCTGCCGCACGGCTATGATACGATCATCGACGAACGCGGCGCCAATCTCTCCGGCGGCCAGCGGCAGCGCATCGCGATCGCCCGCGCGCTGATCGGCGATCCGCGCATCCTGATCCTCGACGAGGCGACCTCGGCGCTCGACGCGGAGAGCGAGGAGATCATCCAGAACAATCTGAGGATGATCGCCCATGGCCGCACGGTGATCATCATCGCCCACCGGCTGTCGGCGGTGCGCCAGTGCCACCGCATCATCACCGTCGAGGAAGGCGCGATCACCGAGGAAGGGGATCATGAGACGCTGATCCGCGCCGACGGCCGCTACGCCAGCCTCTACGGCAAGCAGATGGGGACCGCGGCATGAGCGCCGTCGCCGCCCGCTTCCCGACGCTGGCGCACCATGCAGCGGTGCTGCGCGAGGCGTGGCGGCAGGAAAACGAGGCCAGGCGCGGGCGGCGCAAGGTGATCGCCGAGCACGAATTCCTGCCCGCCGCGCTCGAGATCATGGAGAAGCCGCCGAGCCCGGGCCTGCGCCTGCTGATGCTGCTGCTGTGCGGGCTGTTCACGCTGGCGCTCTTGTGGTCGTTCATCGGCCGCGTCGACGTCGTCGCGGTGGCGACCGGACGGACCCTGCCGATCGCCAACGTCAAGGTGATCCAGCCGATCGAGATCGGCGTCGTCCGGGCGATCCACGTCCGCAACGGCCAGCGCGTGCGGCGCGGCCAGTTGCTGATCGAACTCGACCCGACCGCCGCCCAGGGCCAGGAATCGCAGGCGACCCGGGGCCTGCTCGCGGCCAATGTCGTCCGCGCCCGCAACAGCGCCCTGCTCGCCCATATCCAGGGCCGGCCGGCGCTGTTCCGGGCGCCGACGGGGACGCCGGCGGACGTCGTCGCCACCCAGACCGAGCTCGTCCGCAGCAAGGTCGGCGAATATGAAAGCGAGCGCCGTTCGCTGCAGCAAAGCCGGGCCGAGCGCGGCGCCGAGCTGGCCGGCATCCAGGCGGAGATCGCCAAGCTCCGCCAGACGCTGCCGCTGATGGACCAGCAGCTGAGCGCCCGCCGCGAGCTCGCCGGACGCGGCCATTTCTCGCGGCTGCGGCTGCTCGAATATGAGCAGCTGCGGATCGAGCACAGCCAGAACATCCATGTCCAGGAGGCCGCCGCCGCCCGCGCCCGCGCCGCGATCGGCAATATCGACGCCGCGCTCGTCACGCTGCGCGAGCGCTTCGCCGAGGAGGCGGCGACCGAGCTCGCCACCGCGGAGAACGAATCCGGGATGCAGGCCGAGGAGCTGAGGATGACGGCGCGGCGGCGGGAGCTCCAGCGGCTCACCGCCCCGGTCGACGGCATCGTCCAGCAGCTCGCCGTCCACACCGTCGGCGGCGTCGTCCAGCCCGCCCAGCCGCTGATGGTGGTGGTGCCGGTCGAGGGCGAGATCGCGATCGACGCGCAGATCCTCAACCGCGACATCGGCTTCGTCCGCGAGGGCCAGCCGGTGCGGGTCAAGCTCGAAGCCTATCCGTTCACCGATTACGGCATCGTCGAGGGCGTCGTCGAGACGATCAGCCGCGACGCGGTCCCGCCCGAGGCTCCGCAGCAGGAGCAGCAGAACGCGAACGCCCGCGCCGCGCCGTCGCCGTCTTTGGTCTACAGCGCCCGCATCCGGCTGCTGCGCAACCATCTCGTCATCCGGGGCCGGCGCCAGCCGATCGGCCCCGGTATGGCGGTCCAGGCCGAGATCCGGACCGGACAGCGGCGCATCATCCAGTACCTCCTGTCGCCGATCAGCCAGGCGATCGACGAAGCGGGGAGGGAGCGGTGAGGGGGCGGGCCCGGCAAGCCGGCGCGACTCGCGATGGCCTCGCTCGGGTGCCGGGCGTGTCGCGCGCAGTGTTCACCCCGAGCAGAGGGATGCCGGGTCTCGGCCGAGAAGGCGCCCGCGCGACGGTCGTGTTGTTGACCCTGTCATCGGCCGTCGCCGGGTGCGCCGCTCGGGACTATGCCGGCATTTCGTTGGTCGACGGTGCGGCCGATCGGACCGTCCAGGCTCTTGCGCGTCGCGCCCTTGGCGGAGACCGCGCCGCGCAGCTCGAGCTCGGCCTGCGGTTCGAGCAGGGCCGCGGTGTCGAGCGGGACCCGGCCCGGGCCTGCGCAATCTATAACGAGCGCCCGTCCCGCGCGTCCGGCGACATCCTCGTCTGGCAGCCCTCCACGCGATCGGTCGAACGCTACAGCCGGCAGGCCGCCGAGCCGGCCGAGTCGGACGAACTGGCGTTCAAGGCTTACCAATGCCGCGCGGCACCGCGGCGTGGATCGGCCGGATGAGGAGGCTGCCGCTCCTCCGGCTTTTGCCGCTTCGAGGCTCGCCTGAACCAGCCGCTCACGGAGAAACGCGATGACGGGTGCAGTAGCAAAATCGACCTACATCAGGTGGACGAGGCGGCGTGCCCCGGGCGGGTCTCCGGTCGGCCAGGGCGGCGGCGTCCTCGACATTCCACTGGCCGGCCGCGGCACCGAGCAATGGACGGCCAACTCCCACACCAACGGATTCGTCATTAGCCGACAAGGCCTGCCGAATCTCGTTCTCGCCTATCACCCCGACGTCCAGGAAGCCGTCCAGGCCGCCGGATCGAGGATCCAGTGGCTTTTCGACAACGCCGAAGCCCTGGGCATTGCCAACCTCCTGCTCGGCACCGGCTTCGAGGGCGGCCGGCAGGCGAACGAGACCATCGTCGTCTATTTCTCGACCCGCGAGTCGCCGGATCGCGGCGGCTATTATGCCGATCTCGACGAGCCCGGTCGCGACACCGGGTTCACGGCGGCCGACGTCGAGAGCCTTGGCGATATATTGCGGGTCCCGTTCGGCCAGTCCACTGACCTCGATTTCGATTTTATCGAGATTTTCCGGAAGAGCGAGTGGAACGTCGCGGAGACCGGCGGGCACTTCATCGAAGCGTTCATCCATGAGCTCATGCACCGGCAATATCCGCACGACTATGACGAGCGCTACCAGCTCTATACGAGCGGCAGTGCCCGCAACTTCGTCAATGAATACACCCCCGAGGAGGCGATCAACCATATCGTCTATACGCGTACCCGCGACATCATGGTGCGCATGTACGAGGCCGGGAAAATCGACGAATTCGGCGGCGGCGGCCTCTTCGGCGAACCTGGCTCGCAGACCGCGGCACAGTTCCGCGCCTCGCTGCTCGAGAATGACCGGCGGACTCTGGGTGACGTCGCCCGGCTCGCCAACGAGATTCGGATCGCCAAGCTGCTGCAGTTCGGCGCGCGCAACACCTTCGCCGATCTGACGGTTGCCGACCTCCAGAAGCTCGTGGCGCAGGGCGTTTTCGTTTTTCGCGGAGGCGACCCGAACGCTCACGCCTCCTACGGCCCCGGCGACAACATCACCACCCAACATGCCAATGCGCTGCTGTCGGCCTATCACGGCGTGTTGAAGGACATTGGCGCACCCGACGATCCGTTCGCTCAGGGCCTGACGCCGCAGGTCGCGCGCGTGCTCGAGGAACTTCCCACGCTCGCCGCCGACGCGCGGTCGCGTCCGGACGATCCTGCCGCGACCAAGGCCTACAACAATGCGCTGGCCCGCTTCGCGCTGGCATCGGGCAACCGGCAGATGGCGGTGATTAACGTCGAGTTGCAAGGGACGGTTCGCATCAGTCTCGACGGCGCGCGCACCCAGACCGGCTCGCCGATTCAGATCACCTACGATGCGCAAGGCAATGTCGCCACCTTCGAAGTCGACGGGGAGGACATTTACGGCGAAGTCGACAATGCCACCCGCGCTCTGCTGGACTCGGTCGGGGCCCTCGCGCGCCGGGTCGGCTTGAGCGGCCTGATATCGGAGTTGGGCGCGTCGCAGGCGCACCTTCCGGTATCGTTCAGCAGCGAGCTTCGGGACGGCGTCCGGCAGACGATCGTGAGGATCGATCTCGGAATGCTGCAGCAAAAGACCGGCCTTACCGTCATCCTCGATCGCAACGCCGATTCGCAGCTCGTCAAGACGGTCGAGCGAGTGCGGGCGGATGGCACGCTTCAAACCGAGCAGGAAACGACCTTCGCCGGCGACATCAAGATCATCAAGGACGAGCACGGGATCGTCAGCATCCGCGCCAAGGACTCTCCGATCGGTCTGGACTTCGTCAATGCCGGTGAAGTGATCGGCAATGTTCTCGGCAGCCATCTCGCCGGCGGCGACAAGCTGGCCGGGATCGTGCTTTCGGCGACGCTGAAGACGGTCGGAAGCAATATCGGCGATCTTTTGAACGGCCTGATCCTCGGCGACAGCGCCACCCACAAGCAGGTCGTGTCGGTCGCGCTCGACGGCGTCGGACCCGAATTCCTCAACAACCTGCGGGGATCGGCGGTCGGCGCCTTGTCTTCGTATCTGACGTCGCATCTCGTTTCCGCGCTCGGGCTCAGCGGCTTTGCCGGCGGGCTCGCCAATGCGGCCGCGGGTACCGTCATCAACCAGATCCTGACCAATCTCACGCGCCTCGGCACCCAGGTAGCGGGAGAGGCGACCGGCACCCTCTATACCTGGAGCACCGGAATCAATCCGGCGATGATCGGCAGTGCCGTCGGATCATTCATCGGTTCGCACCTGGCTTCCAAGGTGGTCAATTTCGACACGATCGGAGGTCAGCTCGGCGCGTCGATCGGCAGCAGCCTGGGCGCCATCGCGGCATCGGCGATCATCGGCACCAGCTTCCTCGGCAGCACCGTCATCGCGACCGCACTCGCCGGCGTGCTGACCGCCGGCATCGGCGCCTTTGTCGGGTTCATTATCGGCGGGCTCATCGGTTCGGTCTTCGGCGGCACGCCCCGATCGGGCGCAGACGTTCAGTGGGACGACTCAAAAGGCGAGTTCGTGGTCGCCAACGTCTATTCGCGCAAGGGCGGCTCGAAGGATGCCGCGAAGGGCATGGCCGCCGCCGTCGCCCAGACGTTCAACAGCATCGTCGTCGCGTCCGGAGGCGTGCTGCTGAATCCGCAGGCCGTCCAGGCCGGCAATTACGGCATGCGCAAGTCGGACTTCGTCTATCGTCCGGTGTCGACGCGGGACAAGGAAGCGATCACCCAGCGCTTCAGCGGCAAGGATGGGGCCGAACGGCTCATCGGCTACGGACTCTACCAGGGCCTGACCGATCCGGATTTCAAGATCGCCGGCGGCAGCGTCTACGTGAAGCGCGCTCTGTACAACACGTTCGCGATCGGCGGCCTCGATCCGCGCAATTTCGATTCGAACGTCCTCATCGGCAATATCGCAAGCGCGCAACGTTATGAGAGCTATCTTGCGAACCGCGCGTTCGGCAACGCCATCGCCGCCGGCGAGCCCGACAGCGTCTTCGCCGCCGAGTTGGCGATCACGATCACGCGCGCAGTCGAGCTCGGCCTCCACCGTCGCCACGAAAGCGACTTTTACGGCGGTTTCGATTTCCTGATCTCGCAGGCGGGCACGACGGCAGCGCTCGTCGACTTCGGCTTCGAGGCCGACCCGTTCTCGCAGCGCGTTGCGCGGGTGATCTCGGTCGGCGACTTCGTGCTCGGTGACAGCATAGACGTTGCCGGCCAGACGGTGATCACAGGGACCGAGGCCGCCGACATCATCCGCCTGTCGGCGACGCAGCTCGACCCGACCTCGGGATCCACGAATGCCGGACTGACCGTCGACTTCGCGGCGCATAGCGGCCAGGCGGTTGCCATCGACGTCGCGGCGATCGTCGAGGCTGGCGGTGGTGACGACGTCGTTCATGCCTCCGACCGGGGTGACACCGTCTTCGCCGGCGCCGGCAACGATATCGTCTATGGCGGCAGGCTCGACGACTGGTTGATCGGCGGAACGGGCGACGACAGGCTGCACGCGGGCGCACAGGCCGCAAGTCTCGGCGGAGAGGCCAATTATCTCGACGGCGCGGCCGGCAACGACCAGCTGTTCGGCCGCGAGGGTTCCGATTGGCTGGAAGGGCGCGACGGGACCGATTTGCTGGATGGCGGTGGCGGAGACGACATTCTCGCCGGCGGGGCGGGCGAGCTCGACGACCTCAAGGGCGGACATGGCGACGACCAGTATCTGGTCCGGCTCGGCGACGGCGCCGACACGGCGGACGAGGTTGCGAGCGGCGCGCCGGTCGTTGCCGGCGGCGCGACCGGCGACGCGGTGCGCGACCGGTTCACGCTTCTTTCCAACCCGCTCCACGCCCATCTGCGAAACTGGATCGGCGACGAGCTCGAGATCGACATCGCCGACAGCGTCAGCGCGACATCCGGCGCGACGGCGCCCGGCGCGGTCGCCGCGGTCGATGCCGACGGTGAGGATTCGATCGTCTTCGGCCAGGACATCGGCATGGGCGACATCCGGCTGTTCCGGCCGAAGGACGCCAACGGCAACGATCTTCCGGACCTCATCGTCCAGGTGATGATCACCGACCCGCTGACCGGGGTCGAAAGCTTCAGCGGAACCCAATTGCGCATCCGCGACTGGTTCACCAACCCGTTCAAGCGCGTCGAATGGCTGAAATTCGCCGACGGCAACGAAATCCGCATCGCCGACGTCGAAACCTTCATCGTCGGCACCAACGGCGACGACATTCTCAACGGCACCAGCGGTCGGGACTTCGTCTATGGCGGCGGCGGCAACGACCACATTCGCCTCTATGAAGGCGACGACATCGGCAGCGGGGGCACCGGCGACGACGCAGTCTGGGGCGACGAGGACCGGGACCTGCTGATCGGCGGCCTTGGCCGGGACAAGCTCTATGGCGGCACCCAGGACGACAGCGTCTCGGGCGACGCCGGTGACGACGAGCTGATGGGCGAGGACGGCAACGATGTGCTCAGCGGCGGACGCGGCAGCGACAGGCTGATCGGCGGCGCCGGCATCGATACGATCAAGTTCGCGCGCGGCGACGGCCGCGACAGCGTCGTGGTCGAGGCGGCGACGGCGATCGTCGCGCCGAACGACATGAATTTGTGGGAAGAGGTCTGGACCTATGGCGACGAGCCGCTGCTCTTCGGCGCTCTCTCTGTCGACGAGCATTATCGCTGGTTCGGGACCGGCGCGACGCGGCAGCTGCGCATGTACACCGGCCAGACCCAGACCGTTTATGCGGCGGGCGACGTCATCGAGTTCGACATCGGCATCGACATACAGGACATCCTGCTCGTCCGGGAGGGCGCGGACCTGGTGCTTGTCGTGTCCGAATCGGATGCCGATTTCGCCAGCGCCGAGACCGCGGCGGACAGGATCACCATCCAGGGCTGGTACAACAGCGCCACCGCGACCGACTGGGGATCCGGCACTCCGATCGGCCGCTTCGCCTTCTATCAGACCGGCATCCTCGAGGCCGCCACCGAAGGCTGGTCGCTGATCGCGGGAGGCGTGGGCGCGGACACGATTTCGGCCGCCTCGCTGGGCGTGAGCAGCTCCAAATTCTGGATCACCGCCGGCGGTGGCGACGACGTCATCGACGGCGGCGCCGGCGACGACATCCTTCACGGCAATGGCGGCTTCGACGAGCTGCGCGGCGGCACCGGCAAGGACGTGCTTTATGGCGGCGCCGGCAATGACGTGCTGACCGGAGGGGCGGACAAGGACGTGCTGGTCGGCGGGGACGGCCTCGATACCGCATCCTATGCCGGAAGCAGCGGCGTCACCGCGAGCCTGGCGGATTCAAGCCGCAATTCCGGACACGCCGCCGGCGACATCTATTCCGCCATCGAAAACCTCAGCGGCGGCGACGGCGCCGACAAGTTGTCCGGCGACGCCGGCGACAATATCATCGAAGGCGGCATAGGCGTCGACCGATTGCGCGCTGCGGCCGGTGACGACACCTATGTCTGGAACATCGGCGACGGGTCCGACACCATCGAAGAGGGTGTGTTCAGCTTCGCGGAGATCATCTCCGCGGACGGCACGCTCGCGGCAGGATATGTGGCGAGCGCTTCCCAGGAACCGGCCAACTACCCCTACAAGCATTATGACCTGTCGATAGAGGGTCCCGGCGGAACGGTTTATTCGAAATACTTCATATCGTCGGGCACCTTTTCGGTAAACCGGCCCGACCTGTGGCCGACGGACGGGTGGAATCAGGGCTACGCCCCGACCGGAAACGGGAGACAGGTCGCGCGCGAGACGCTGCTTGCCACCGCCGCCGGCGACGACACGCTCGAAATGGGCGCCGGCATCAGCCTTGCCGATCTGAGCTTCGAGCGCATCGGCGACAATCTCGTCATCCGTCACGGCTCCAGCGCGATCACGATCGCCGGACAGTTCAGCGCCGGCGGCCAGCAGCGTGTGGAATGGCTGCATTTCGCCGACGGCCAGGCGGTAGGCCTTGCCAGGGTGATCGCGGCCACCGCCGGGACGCCGTCGATTTCAGGCGATCCCGGCTCAGCGGCCGACGAGCTGCTCGCCGGCGACGCCGCCGCCAATTCGATTTCCGGCCTTGGCGGCCAGGACGCGCTGAGCGGTGCGGCGGGGAACGATTCCCTGTCGGGCGGCGAAGGCAATGACATTCTCGAAGGCGGGACGGGTGGCGATGCCATAGACGGCGGCGCGCACGGTCCGGCGCGGACGGATCCGAACGCGCCCGCGGGCAGCCCGGCCGCGGACCCGACCGGTTGGGGCGACACGGCGCGCTATGCCGGTTCCGCCGCATCGGTGCGGATCGCGCTGGCCGGCGCGACGGCCGCTTATGCGGAGGGCGGCGACGCGAATGGAGACGTCATCACCAACGTCGAACATGTCCTTGGCACGAATGCAACCGGCGCCACCGCCTGGGGCAATGCCGGCGACCACCTCGCCGGCGACGGCGGCGACAACCGGCTGTTCGGACTGGCGGGCGACGACTATCTCGCCGGCGGCGACGGCATGGACGTGCTGGTCGGCGGCGAAGGCGCCGATCGCCTTGAGGGCGGCGCCGGCGACGACAATCTCGCCGGCGGCGACGGCGACGACAGCCTCTTTGGCGGCTCGGGAACCGATTTGCTGGCCGGCGGTGCCGGCAGCGATCGGCTCGAAGCCGGCGCGCCCACTTCCGGATTGCCGGGCGCCGGCAGCGAACTCGCCGGCGGGGATGGCGATGACCAGCTTTATGGCGCCTCCGGGGCCGACGACCTGACCGGCGACGTCGGCGACGATGACCTTTACGGCGGATCGGGCAGCGACCTCCTTGCCGGCGACGACGGCGTAGACGAGCTTTACGGCGGCGACGGCGACGACTTGATCACCGGCGGCGCAGGCGACGATCTGATGCTGCGCGGCGAAGGGGGCAACGACACTTATGTGTTCGGCGCCAATTCCGGCATCGACGAGGTCTCCGACGCCAGCGGTGTCAATCGCATCCTCTTCGACAAGGTCGCGCCGGAACAGCTGTGGTTGACGCGCTCGGGTGACAACCTCACCATCCGGGTGATCGGTGGGACATCGCAGGTAACCGTGCTCGGCTATTTCGCCGCCGGCAATCCGAGCCAGATACGTGAGATCGGCGCTGGCAACAAATCGGTCTTCCTCAAATATGCGGCCGGACCGGTTTATCAGACCTCGCTGGTCAAGAGCATGTCGGACATCGCGATGCCGGCCTCGGTCGCGGAGATACCGGCGGCGCTGGCGGCCACCCGGGACTCGCTGTGGATCGTCGGTGAAAAAGCCACGCCGATCGTCTCCGACCAGGTCCATCAGCTCAACGAGCGCGCCGAGCCGGGCGCCAGCGTGTCGCTGACCGGCCAGGTCGGCGCGGTCGACTATGACGAGAATATCGGCGGCGCGGGAAGCTATTCGGTCCTGTCCGGTCCGCAGCTCGGCGTCGTGACCTTGAGCACGACCACGGCCGGCGCCTGGACCTATGTCCCTCACCTCTACGCCAACGGCACCGACAGCTTCCGGCTGCGGGTCGTCGACGCGGACGGCAAAGCCGCCGAGCAGACGGTCACCGTCAATATCGCGGCGGTGAACAGCAAGCCCGTCTTCGCCGCGACCCAGCCGAGCCTGGCGGTGAACGAGGACGCCGCCGCCGGCACCGTGATCGGCACCATCTCGGCTTCCGATCCGGAGGGCACCCCGCTTACCTTCATGATCGCCGGTCCGACCGGTCCGTTCCAGATTTCCAGCTCGGGCGTGCTCAGCGTCCGGCCCGGCGCTACCCTGGACTCGCAGGCGACGCCGACCATCAACATCGTGATCGACGTCAGCGACGGGGCGACCGGATTCGTCAGCCGGCCCTTCGCCGTGACGGTGATCAACATGAACGACGCGCCCAACCAGCCGCAGATCGTCGGCACGGCGCTCGGCCTCGTTGCGGAAGGCACGCTCGGCGGCACGGTCATCGCCAATTTCTCGGTGACCGATCCCGACGCCGGCGACACGCCGACGCTGCGCCTGCGCAGCGGCCCGGCGACGGTCTTCTCGATCTCCGGCTCGAGCCTCCGCTTCGCGGCCGGCTTCGGCAATTTCGAGTCCGCGGCGCTGCTGGCCGGCGCGGTCCTGGTCGACCGCGACGGCGACGGCCAGAAGGAGGCGGAGTTCACCGCTGACGTCGAGAGCTGGGACGGCGAAGAGGCCTCGGTCCAGGCGACGCGCATCGTCGTCGCCATCGAGGACGTCAACGAGGCGCCGACCGCGATCACGCTGACCGGCGCCGCGACCGTCGCGGAGCGCGACCGGCCTGCGGCCGGCGCTTCGCTGCCCGCAATCTCGCTCGGCACGCTGTCGGCCGCCGATCCCGACACCCAGTTCCCCGAAACCTTCGTCTTCACGTCGATGGACGGCCGCTTCGAGGTCGCCAACGGCAACCAACTCCGCCTGAAGCCCGGCGCCAGCCTCGATTTCGAGAGCGCCCCGGTGGACGGCAGCGGCCAGCGCTATGTCGACGTGCCGATTTCCGCCCGCGACCATGGCGGCGCCGGCCTGTCGCTGATCCGCAATGTGCGGGTCTTCATCACCGACAGCGTCGATTACCTCTACGGCACGGCGTCGGCGGAAACGCTGTCCGGCGCCGTGGGCCGCGACGTCATATACGGCCGCGAGGGCGACGATGTGATCCACGGCCTTCAGGGTGCCGACGACCTCTACGGCGAAGCCGGAGCGGACGCCCTTTACGGCGGCGACGACCATGACCTTCTCGACGGCGGCGCCGGCGCCGACCGGCTCGAGGGCGGCGCTGGCGACGACATCTATGTCGTCGACGACGGCGCGGACCAGGTGATCGAGCAGCCAGGCCAGGGCAGCGACGAGGTGCGGACCGCGCTCACCGAATATGTGCTTGCAGCCGAGGTGGAAAAGCTGACCGGCACGCTCGCCGGGACCCAGTACCTGACCGGCAACGCTCTCAACAACGTCGTCACCGGCAACATCGCCCGCGACTGGTTCTTCATGCAAGTCGGGCGGCAACGATCATGTCATCGGCAATGGCGGCAGCGACCTCATCTTCTTCGGTTCCAAGCTCGATGCGAACGACCGGATCGACGGCGGCGCGGACGTCGACGCGGTGTACATACAGGGCAATTACACGCTCAACACCGGGACGCTTACCCTGATCGGCGTCGAGCAGTTCACCGCCCTCAGCGGCACCGACAACCGGCTACGGCGATCCCGGGACCAGCCTCTACAATTATTCGATCACCACCGCCGATTCGAGCTTCTCGGGCGGCGGCCGGGTCGTGATGCACGGCGGCAACCTCGTCGCCGGCGAGAACTTCACCTTCAACGGGGCGGCCGAGACGGACGCCTGGTATTATGTCATCGCCGGCTGGGGCGTCGACACGATGACCGGCGGCGCCGGCGACGACGTCTTCTATTTCGACAAGGACGGCCGCTACGCGACCGGCGACACCGTCGTCGGCGGCGCCGGAACCGGCGACGAGATCGTGCTGCGCGGCGCCTATTCGATCGCGTTCGGCGCCGGCAGCTTTACCGGGATCGAGAAGCTCACCATCTCGAGCGGCAGCGCCTATTCGACCACATTCAATTACGATGTCAGCACGCACCAGAGCAATGTCGCCGCCGGCCAGACGCTGACCGTCAACGCCTCGAGCCTGCTCGCCGGCGAGACGTTCACCTTCAACGGCAGCGCCGAGACCGACGGCTCTTTCCACATCACCGGCGGCGCGGGCGCCGACATCCTCACCGGCGGTTCGCTTGCCGACACGATCCTTGGCGGACTCGGCAACGACACGCTGAACGGCGGCGCGGCCGCCGATACGCTCGACGGCGGCGCCGGCGACGACATCTATCTCGTCGACAACACCAGCGACCTGGTCGTCGAACAGACGGGCCAGGGTATTGACGAGGTGCGTTCCTCGGCTGGCGACTACGCGCTCGCGGCCGAGGTCGAGAGGCTGACCGGCACCCTGGCCGCCGGCCAGACGATGCGCGGCAATGTCCTCAACAACGTCATCACCGCCGCCACCGGCACCGCTGCCTCGGTCAACTGGTTCTGGCTGCAGGCCGGCGGCTCCGACACCGCCACCGGCAGCGCCGGCGCGGACGCGTTCCTGATGGGCGCGAACATGGATGCGGGCGACGTCCTCACCGGCGGTGCCGGCAGCGACCAGGTCGGCCTGCAGGGCAATTACGCCAACCTGACCCTGTCCGCGACGTCGCTGAGCGGCATCGAGACGCTGGCGATCCTGCCGGGCAACGACACCCGCTACGGCGATCAGGGAGGGAATTTCAGCTACAATCTGACCCTGCACGACGGCAACGTCGCGGCCGGCGCCCAGCTCAGCATCAATGCCTCGACGCTTCGGGTCGGCGAGAATTTGACCGTCAACGGGTCGGCCGAGACCAACGGCAGTTTCGTCTTCTGGGGCGGCGCCGGAACCGACATCTTCACCGGCGCCGCCGGGGCCGACAATTTCTACTTCGCCGATACCCGGTTCAACACCGCCGACCGGGTCACCGGCGGCGCGGGCACCGACGGCCTGCAATTGCGCGGGCCTTTGACGGTCACGCTCGGCGAGACCCAGCTGACCGGCATCGAGATCATCTCGTTCATCGCCGGTCCGGCCGGCAGCACCGCGGCGATCAACGTCACCGCCGCCAACGGCAACGTCGCGGCCGGGGCGACGATGACCGTCACCAGCGGCCTGCTCGCCACGGAAACGCTGACCTTCAATGCCGGCGCGGAGCTTGACGGCTATTACAGCATCACCGGCGGTGGGGGCGTCGACACGCTCACCGGCGGCGCGCTCGCCGACACGATCGCCGGCGGGTCCGGCAACGACACGCTCTCCGGCGGCGCGGGCGTCGACACGCTCGACGGCGGCACCGGCGACGACATCTACTTCGTCGACAACAGCAGCGACGTGGTCGTCGAACAATCGGGTCAGGGTATTGACGAGGTGCGTTCCTCGGCTGCCGATTACACGCTTGCCGCAAATGTCGAGAAGCTGACCGGCACATTGGGGACGGGGCAGAAGTTGCGCGGCAACGCGATCGACAACGTCGTCACGGCCGGCGCCGGCACCGGGACCAACCAGTTCTGGCTGCAGAGCGGTGGCGCGGACGTCGCGACCGGCGCCTCCGGCACCGATGTGTTCCTGATGGGAGCCAGCCTCGGGGCGGGCGACATCATCTCCGGCGGCGCCGGCACCGACCAGGTGGCCCTGCAGGGCAATTACAATCTGACGCTGTCCGCCACCCAGTGGAGCAGCATCGAGAATCTGGCGATCATGGCGGGCTCGGTCAACGGCTATGGCGACACGGCGGGCAATTTCTACAGCTACAACCTGACCCTCAACAATGCGAACATTGCCGCGGGCGTGCAGCTGGTGGTCGACGCCTCGGGGCTGCGCGCCGGCGAGAATCTGACGCTCAACCTGGCCGGCGAGCTGGATGGCAGCGCGCTCATCTACGGCGGCCTCGGCATCGACACGCTCACCGGCGGCGCCGGCAACGACACCTTCCACTTCTCCTCAGGCAAGTTCGGTGCGTCCGACGTCCTGGCCGGCGGCGCCGGAACCGATGCCGTCTATTTCCGCCACGGCCAAACCGCGACGATCGGGGCCGGTCAGCTGAGCGGGATCGAAACCCTCGGCTTCGCGGCCGGCACGGCGGGCGTCACGGCGGCCTACAACATCACCGCCAACAACGCGAACCTCGCCGCCGGCGCGACCATGACGGTCGCGGGCAGCGCGTTGCTCGCCACCGAATCGCTGACCTTCAATGCGAGCGCGGAGACCGACGGCTATTACAGCATGACCGGCGGCGTGGGCGCCGACGTCCTCACCGGCGGCGCGCTGGCCGATACCATTGCCGGCGGGTCCGGCGTGGACACGCTGCGCGGCGGCGCCGGCGCCGACCGGCTCGACGGCGGCGACGGCGACGATGTCCTCGAAAGCGGCCTTGGCGCCGACCAGCTGGTTGGCGGGGCAGGCACCGACCGGGTGAGCTATGCGGGCTCGGCGGCGATTGCGGCGACGCTCACCGAATCGGTCGGGGCGATCAGCGAGGGCGGCTACACCAAGGCGGCCGTGTCGCTCTCCTACACTGGCGTACGGGTCGATCTGGTCGCCAACAGCTCGACCGACCCGGTGGGCTTCGCCGGCGCGACCGCCGCCATCGGCGGCGACGCCGAGGGCGACCGGTTCAGCAGCATCGAGCATGTCACCGGCTCCGGCCATAACGACCGGCTGCGCGGCACCGCGGCCGCGACCGAAGTCAGCGGCGGCGCCGGCAGCGACCTCATCTTCGGCGGCGACGGCGACGACAAATTGTACGGCGACGGCGGCGACGACTATATTTACGGCCAGGAGGGGCGCGACACGATCGACGGCGGCGACGGCGCCGACCGGCTGTTCGGCGAAGGCCTGGGCGACACGCTCGACGGCGGGCTCGGCAATGACGATTTGGTCGGCGGCGCCGGTCAGGACATCTACAGGTTCAAGGCGTCGTTCGGCGCGGACACCATCTACAATTATGACGGCGACGGTTCGCCCGACACGATGGAATTCGACGCCGCCGGGCTCGACAATACCGATCTGTGGTTCAGCAAGAGCGGCAGGGACCTGATCGTCAAGCAGCTCGGCACCGGCAACCAGGCGACGGTCAAGGGCTATTTCGCCAACGACGTCCCCGGCGACTGGACCGACCATGGCGATTTCGTCGTCAACACGATCGTCAACGGCCTGTGGGCAAGCAACCATACGGTCAACACGCCGGCCTTGCTGTCGCTGATGGCCCAGGTGGCGCAGCCGACGAGCTTCGATACCCTCACCACCGAAATGCAGAACAACATCAAGGCGGCCTGGGGCCTCAACACCAAGCCGACCATCACCGCGTTCGCCAGCAACCCGGTGTCGACCGGCGAGGGCTATTATATCGACCTCAAGTTCACCATCGCCGACGGCCAGTCGCCGCCGGCCTCGCTCCAGCTGACCTCGACGCTGACCAGCGGCGTGTTCCAGCCGATCTTGGCCAGCGACTGGTCGTTCGATCCGACCGACGAGCGGGTGCGGATCCTGAGGCTGCGCCCGGTGGCGGATTCGCACGGGCTTGCCACGCTGACCCTGACCGCGTCGGACATGGTGTTCAATTCCGACGTGTTCAGCACCAACATTCGGCTGCTGGCCCGCGCCGACCTGGTGACGATCAGCGCGCCGGTCGCCCGGTCGACCAACGTCGGCACCACGGTGATGCTGCCCGGCACGCTGGCCGGCGGCAGCCTCGCGCAGATCTGGGACACCAATTCCGAGATCTTCAACCATGTGAAGGTCGAAGGCGTACCGGTCGGAGCGATCCTCTCCGATGGCGTCAACAGCTTCACCTCGGCGGTCGGCGCAACCACCGCGACGATCACCAGCTGGAACCTGGCCGCGCTGCGGGTGACTCCTGCCGCCGGTTCGACGACCGACTTCACGATGACGCTGAAGGCGGCCTCGAAAGAGAATCTCCAGCCGCACGAAATCTATCCGGGCGAGCAAATCGGGCCGGAAAGCAGCATGACGATCAGCGTGACCGTCAACGCGGCGCCGACTGCTGTCGCGCTGCGCGGCGTCGGCATGGCGGCGACGCCGAGCGTCAACGAATTCACCCCGACCACCAATCCTTCCGGCGCCATCGTCGGTGTTGCCGTGGCTTCCGATCCCGATTCGATCGAGGCGAACAAGGTCAGCACCGACTTCAACCTGCTCCCCAAAATGGGCGCAGGCGAGGAACGGGTCGTCACCGCGACCGGCCCGACCGGGACCCAGGTCCAGGTGCTCGAGACCGGTCAGTTCGCGGCACAGGGCGGCGTCGCAGGCGGCGGGATTTACGGCGCGAGCGCGGGCGCTCCCGACACGACCAAGGCGTACAAATATACCGTCTACGTCAAGCCCGAGAATTTGCGTGGCCACCTCCTCTATTTCGGCACCCTCGCAGGGGTCGAGAACGCGACGACCGGCGCGGCCAACTCCAATCCCTATTTCTACGCGGGCGGCAACTCGAACTCGCTGGTGCAGGACCGCTGGTACCGGCTCGAAGGCTGGGTGCTTCCGGCCGGCCACGCGCTCATCGGCACCGACGTCTTCGGTGGGCTGTTCGACACCGTGACCGGCGCCAAGGTCGCCAACACGACGGCGTTCCGCTTCGCGGCGGGCGCCGCCAGCACCGGCATCCGTTTCTTCAGCTACAACGGCACCGCCAACGAGGGCTACAGCGCGCAATGGTATTTGCCGCAGGTCGAGAAGCTCGACACCAGCTACTCGCTGATCGACAATGCCGGCGGCCGGTTCGCGATCAACAGCACCACCGGCCTGGTCACCGCGGTCGGCACCAACTTCGACTATGAAGCGGCGACGTCGCACAATGTGACGGTGCGCGCCACCGATTCGACCGGCCTGTTCAAGGACCAGGTCGTCAGCGTCGGCGTCAACAACATCAACGAGAAACCGAACCCGATCGTTCTCCAGTCGCAGACGCTCTATTCCGAATATGTCGCGAGCCCGGACACGGCGCATCCCGGCCAGTCGATCGCCCGCTTCACGATGAGCGATCCCGATGGCACCGTGCCGACGCTCTCCATCCTCAGCTCGCAGGCCTATCCCTGGTTCAAGACCAGCGGCAACCAGCTGCTGTTCGACCAGGCCAATTTCTCGGCCGCCTGGCTGCGCAGCTCGCTCGGCGCCTACGGTCAGGATGCCGGCTATTATTACGACACGGACGGCGACGGCCTGATGGAGATCCGCGTCGCCACCTTGACGCTGGCGGCGACCGATGCCGGCGGCCTGCAGGGCGATCCGTTCACCTACAACGTGCTGATCGAGGACAAGAACGAGGCGCCGCTGTTCAGCCCGGCCGCGCAGACCTTGTCGCTGGCGGAGAATCCCGCTTCCTATAAGTTCGTCGGCACGATGGTCGGCAGCGACATCGACGGAGCGGCCAGCGACCTGCGCTATCTCTTCAACAATGCCACTTCTTATTACGACGCCACTCTCGCCCGCACCGTCACCGCCTCGCCGGACGGGCGCTTCGTCGTCGATTTCCTCGACGGCCGTGTCTGGACCAAGGGCGCGCAGGCGCTCAATTACGAAAGCACCAACACGTTCAGCTATACGATGCAGTTGATCGACCGCGCCAACGGCGCCCACAAGCTGTCGAGCACGGGCACGCTCACCATCAACCTCACCAACGTCAACGAGACGCCGAACGCGCTCACGCTCCAGTCGCAGACGCTCCATTCCGAGACGCTGGCCGGCGACACGCCGCATTACAGCGCCGGCGCGATCGCGACCTTCAACCGGAGCGACCCCGACGGGTCCACGCCGACCATCTCGATCCTCAGCGGCAACGGCAATGGCTGGTTCGGCATCAACGGCAACCAGCTGATCTTCAGCACCGCCAATTTCACGGCCGCCTGGCTGCGCTCCTATGCCGGCCAGTACGGCACCGACGCCGGCTGGAATTACGACACCGACGGCGACGGCCTCAAGGAGATAAGGGTGGCGACGCTCACTCTGGCGGCCACCGATTCCGGCGGCCTTCAGGGCACGCCCTACACCTACAATGTGCTGATCGAGGACAAGAACGAGGTGCCGACCCTCACCGCCGGCACCCTCAACCTTGGCGTCCCCGAAAATGCCGGCTCCTACCAATATGTCGGCCAGGTCTCGGCCAGCGACGTCGACGGGCCGGCGGGCGAGCTTCGCTACCTGCTGACCACCCAGGCTTATTATGACGGCAGCCTCGGCCGCTACGTCTCCGCCTCGTCGGACAACCGCTTCCTGATCGACAATCTCGACGGCCGCGTCTGGAAGAACGGCAACACCCCGCTCAACTACGAGACCACCTCGGCCTACAGCTACCAGGTCACGGTCTATGACCGGAACATGGGCGCCAACACCCGCTCGAGCACGGGCACGCTCAACGTCGCCGTCCAGAACGTCAACGACAATGCGCCGGCCCAGCCGACCGTCGCCGCCTGGGGCACGACCGCGTTCAACGAGAATAGCGGCGCCGGCGTCACCGTCGCGACGCTGAACGCACCGTCGGACCCCGACGGCGGGCTCAACCCGCTCAGCTTCCAGCTGACCGCCAACCCGGACGGCCTGTTCGAGATCGTCGGCCAGACGCTCAGGATCAGGACGGACCGGACGCCCAATTACGAGGCCTTCGCCTCGGGCGGCACCACGGCCACGGTCCAGGTCCGCTTCCGCACCAGCGACGGCACCTACGTGTCGGCGGAGAATGCGATCAACGTCAACATCTACAACAGCAGCGACCTGCCGACGACGATGACCCAGGTGCCGGCGACCTTCACGGTCACCGAGAATACGGCTTACAACACAATCGTCTCCGACGGCTTCCGGGCGAGCGACGCGGACGGCCTGCCGATCACCTACTCGATCGATCAGTCGACCAATCCCAACGGCGCGTTCGGCGTCAACGCGCTCGGCCAGATCGTCATCGCCAACGGCGTCGACTATGAGGCGGCCAACTGGCTCTCTGACGCCGGCGGCAAATATGCGAATCTGCGCGTCCTCGCCTCGGACGGCGGCGCCGCGGCGTCGGCGACGGTGCAGATCCGCATCGCCAATCAAGTTCTCACCGTCACAACCTCGACCGGAGCGCTGACCAGCCGCTACCGCAGCGAGTGGTCGTCCACCTATGTCGGCGAGGATTTCGGCGGCGGCGGGGGCGGATATGACGGCCCCGGCCATTACAACGTCAACCAATATGCCTGGTATATGGAGGTACGCTACATCGACAACGTCACCGGCGCCGTCGTGCTGCACGACGGAGCCTATGGCCCCTACCAGAACCAGACGAACCGGATGCTGCCCGACCCGGCATATGCGACGCTGGCGCAGGGCTTCCGCTATACCGGCAACGGCCGCGAGATCGTTTCCGACGATGAGCATAACAGCTGGTCGCTGGGGCCGATCGTGTTCGACCTGCTCGGAGCGGGGCTTGACAATGCCTTCGGCACGGACGCGCTCGGGTTCGACGTCGACGGCAACGGCACGCCGGAGCAGCTGCGCTGGATCGAGCCGGGCTTCGGCTTCCTCGCGCTCGACCGCAACGGCGACGGCAGGATCGGCTCGGGGCTCGAAATCTCCTTCACCCAGGACAAGGCCGGCGCCACCACCGATCTCGAGGGGCTTGCCGCGTTCGACAGCAATGGCGACGACCTGTTGTCCGCCGCCGACCTGCGCTTCGGCGAGTTCCTCCTGTGGCAGGACGCCAATGCCGACGGCGTCTCGCAGGCGACCGAGCTGCGCACCCTGACCGCTGCCGGAATCGCTTCGATTTCGCTCGACGGGACGCCGACCGGCCGGACGTTCGCCAACACCGACGGCAACGTCATCCTCAACACCGCCGGTTTCACCTTCGCCGATGGGCGCAGTGGCACGATCGGTGACGCGGCGCTCAGGCCGCGACTTGCGGACCTCGAGGGGGACGAAGCCAACTCGACGCCGGTCGATTTCGCTGCGCAAGCGTTCGACAGAAAGGCGAAGAAGTATCGCCTGTCCGCCGACGGCGGCAGCCTCGCCATCATTCCCGGCAAGGCGAAGGGCACGCTCGACCCGCGGGCGGGCCGGATCGGGCCGGCGGCCCTGCTCACCTTCCGCAACAAGCAGTTCGGCCTCCTTGCGCCGATCGTCCTCGACCTCGACGGCGACGGCGTCGAGCTGAAATCGATCGTCAAGTCGAAGGCCCGGTTCGACATGAACGGCGACGGGCGCAGCGACGACACCGGCTGGATCGGCCGGGGCGACGGCCTGCTGGTCATCGATCGCGACGGCGACGGCCGGATCTCCGGGCCGGCGGAGCTCAGCCTGCTCCGCGAGAAGCCGGACGCGCGCAACGCTCTCGAGGCGCTCGCTGCCCTCGATTCGAACAGAGACGGGAAGATCGACTCGACTGACGCGCGCTTCGGCGAGCTCAGGATCTGGGTCGACGGCGACGGCGACGGCGTCACCGACGCGGGCGAGCTCGCCAGTCTGGAGGACCACGAAATCGCCTCGATCGGACTGTCGGCGACGCCCAACAGCGCCACCGCCAAAATCGGCAACGGCATTGTTCTCTCGACCGGCCTGTTCACCCGCTCCGACGGCTCGACCGGCACGTTCGCGGACGCCGCGCTCGCGTTCAAGCCCGGCCATGGCCAGCACGTCTCGGCCACGGATGCGCTGGAGGACCGCCTTGAGGCGCTCCGGTCCGGCCTCGGCGGGCCGCTTCGGCCCGCAAGCCTCGACTGGAGAGGCGATTCCTTCCCGAGGCTGGCGCGCCTGACCGAGGAGGGTGGGCGAGCCGATCTGGCGGACTTTGCGTCGGCGCTTCCCGGCGACGCGGCGGCGCTTCCCGAAGGCCCGATCGACCCGCGGACGGCCCTGATGACCCAGCATATGGCGGCCTTCGGCGCCTCGTCGGGCGAAGCCGCATGGCAGCTGCGCGAGCGGCAGACGCCTCAGCACTTTGACTATTTCGCGTAATGAGGATTGAATGACCGCATGACTGACCAGCCCGAACAAGCGGCCGCCGCTTCGCCGCCGAAACCGCCGACGGTAAGCCACATATTGGGCGAGATGACCTGGCTGCTCACCCAGTCGCTACTGCACAAGGCGATGGCGATCGGCGATCTGGAATGGCTGATCATGCCGGCCCTGGCGCATCGGCAATTCTACATCTTTCGCGATGGTGAACGGCCGGTTGGACTGGCGCTGTGGGCCAAATGCAATCCGGTCGCCGAGGCGAAGCTCGAGCGCGGCATGATCGAGCCCGAGAACCGGCTGACGCTCGACGAGTGGAAGTCGGGTGATGCGCTCTGGCTCGTCGACCTCATCGCGCCGTTCGCCGACCAGGAGAACCGCCACCGCGAGATCATGATCGCCGACCTGATCTCCGGTCCGCTCCGCGGCCAGGAGTTCCGGTTCCACCTCACCGACCCGGCGACCGGCCAGCGCACCGTCCAGACGGTCGCCGCCGACGCCGGCGACCGCCTCAAGGACGCGATCGAGGCGGCGGTGGCGGCAAACGGCTGAGCCATCCCACCGGTTTTGGCCAAAGGTCTTGTAACAAGGAGCAAATTGCCCCAGCTTCAGGGGCAACCCGACGGATGCGCGCTCAAAGCGGCCGGCCGGCGCCCCATACGCATTTGAAGGAATCATCATGCCGATCGAAGGCACCGAAGGCCCGGACGAGATCGCGATCGGCAGCCAGTCGCGTCGCGACCCCAGCAGCGAAACGGTCGACGCCAAGGGCGGCGACGACCACGTCGCCTTCTTCTGGGGTCCGATGGACATGACCGATGAGGAAGAAGGGTTCGACAAGGTCCAATATGCGATCGACGGCGGCGCCGGCCATGATACGCTGAGGATCGACATCGGCGCCGTCTGGGACGACGGCTATCCCGGCCTGGTCGACGCGCGGACCGGCGCGTATGAGGAAATCACCTTCACCAATTTCGAGCGGGTCGAGATCACCGGCGCGCATTCTGGCGACATCCTTTACGGGCTCGACGGCAACGACGTGCTCAACGGGCTCGGCAGCAATGACCGCATGTACGGAGGCAAGGGCGACGACTTCTATTATGCCGACAGAGCGGGAGACGAGATTTTCGAGAATGCGGACGAGGGCCACGACACGATCAGCCTGACGCGGTCGAATTGGGCGCTCGAGCTCCCCGCCAATGTCGAGGACCTGTTCCTCGCCGGCAATTCCGCCGGCTTCGGCAATGACCTCGCCAATGTCATCACCGGCGCCGGCGGTCCGAACACGCTGTTCGGCCGCGGCGGCGACGACACGATTCGCGGCCAGGGCGGCGACGACCTGATCAACGGCGGCGCCGGCGTCGACACCATGTTCGGCGGCGACGGCGACGACGTGATGGTCGTCAACGCCGCCGGCGAGGACGCTTTCGGCGAGGGCGGCATCGACCTGGTCGAAAGCTCGGTCAGCCATTCGCTGCGCGCCGACACCGAGAAGCTGACGCTGACCGGAAGCGCGGCGATCAACGGCTCCGGCAATTCGCTCGACAATGTCCTGAACGGCAACGACGCGGCCAACGTGCTGACCGGGCTGGCGGGTCATGACTATCTCAACGGCCGCGCCGGCGCGGACCGGCTGCGCGGCGGCGATGGCAACGACCGCTATGTGGTCGATAATGCCGGAGACCGGGTCGAGGAATCGGCCGGATCGACCGGATTCGAACTCGGTGACGAGCAGCGTCTCCTTCACCCTGCCGCAGAATATCGAAAGGCTCGTCCTCGCCGGCGGATCGTCGCTCTCGGGAACCGGCAATGGCCTCGCCAATTCGATCATCGGCAATGGCGCCAACAACCTGCTGCGCGGCAATGGCGGCGCGGACAGTCTTTCGGGCGGCGAAGGTTCGGACAGGCTGCAGGGCGGAGACGGTCAGGATCGACTGTTCGGCGGTCTTGGCAACGATATCCTACGCGGCGATGCCGGGGCCGACCTTTTCTATTTCAACACCCCGATCTACAACACCATCAATTTCGACAGGATCGAGGATTTCAATCCTGCGGAAGAATTCATCTACTTGTCCAGGAGCATCTTCGAAACGGCCGGTCCGGCCGGCACCCTCAGTGGCGACGCCTTTCACGCCGGCACGGCCGCGGCCCATTGGAGCGACCGGATCATCTACGACCAGGCGGCCGGCAAGCTCTATTACGATCCCGACGGCCCGGGAGGCACGGAACAGGCGCTGTTCGCCACCGTCGATCCGGGGACGGCCCTCACCGCGGCCGACTTCATCCTCTACGGCTGACGGGACGGCGGCGCGGCGCGTCGGCTCAGCGTCGACGGTCCTCCGGATAGATGACCAGCGCCCGCGCTTCGATGCTTTCGCGCTCCGGCGCGTCGCGCCGGCTGCCCGGGTCGTCGAAGGCGCTGTGGGCGGTGAAGCGCGCGACCCGCTCCGAGCTGTCATATCCCTTGATCAGGATCGCTTCGTCCGGCGCCAGAAGCGGGAAATGGTACCAAAGCTGGGCCGGATCGAACTGCAGCGCGTAGGTCTCGCCGACCCGGTCGCGATAGATGAGATCACAGGCGATCAGGTCGCCGTCCGCAATCGATCGCGCGTCGCACAGCGCGAGCGGCGACTTCTCGACCGGCCGACCGATCGGCCGCCACAGGTTGACGATCGCGAAGCGCCGGCGAAGCAGCCGTGCGTCGAGGCCGCGCGCCTCGAGCTCGCGCTGTGCGCGCTCGGGCCCCGAGCGGGCGGTGAAGTCGTTGTGCGTCCGGGGCACCGGGCCGCGTATGCCGGCCTCGCCGCGCGCCTCGCGGGCCGCGCTGCGCACATTATGGTCGAAGGCGATGACCCGCTCGGCGCCGGTCGCCGCGGCGACCAGTCGCTCGACCTCGGGATAATGAATGGCGCGGATCGCGGCCTCATTCTCGAACGACTCGAACGCGCTCGGCGCGCTAACCAGCTCGAAGCCTTCCACATCGAGCGAGAGTGCCCCGGCCAGCGGTCGTGCGTCGTGTATGGCGACAATATGGGGGTCATATTGGCCGGTACGGACCGGCACGCCGGGGGGCGGATCATATTGATAGGAAACCGGCCGCGCCGCCATCGGCCTCAGGAAATGAAGCGGCGCTTCGATCGCCGCGGCCGCAATGCGCATGTGGGCCGTCATCTCGCTTCCTCCGCTGTCGATCCGCTTCGGTCGGAACCGCCGCGGCTTCGCTCATTTGAGGATGCGGGATGCGGTCGGCCAACAAAAAGACCGGGCCCACCCATAAGGGCGCCGTATGGAGAGAGGCGCGTGGGACTGGCGCACCCGACAGGATTCGAACCTGTGACCTCTGCCTTCGGAGGGCAGCGCTCTATCCAGCTGAGCTACGGGTGCCTGGGGCCAGGAGATGGGCGCTTAGCAAAGGGCGGACAAGGGGGCCAGACCCATAATCGGCGGCGCCGGTCAGTCTTCCTTCGGCAGGAAATCGGCGGCGGCGAGGCCTTCGCGCGCGAGCGCCCGCTGCACCGCCGGCCGCGCCAGCATCCGCCGGCTGTGCGCCGCCCAATGCGGATAAGCGGCCATGTCGAGGCCGATGCGATTGCCCCAGCGGAAGAAGACCAGCACATAAGGGTCGGCCACCGTCATTTCGTCGCCCGCCAGCCAGTCGGACCCGCCCAGCCGCTCGTCGATCTCGGTATAAAAGCGCGAAATCCTGTCGCGCCCGCCGGCGATGATTTGCGGATGGACGGATTCGTCCACCGTGAATCTGCGCGGCCGCCAGACCTGCGCGAAAGCGATGTGCACCGACGAGGAAAGGAAGGCCATTTGCGACAAGGCCTTTGCGAGCGCGAGCGGCCGGTCGAAGGGCAGCAGATGCGCCTCCGGGAAACGGCTGGCGATATAGGTCAGCACCGCGACATTCTCGGTGATCACTTCGCCGTCCGTCTCCAGCGCCGGCACGAAGCCGTGGGGATTGACCGCGAGATAGTCCGGCCTGCTGTTGTCGCCCTCGGCGATCGCGACGCGTTGGGTCTCGAAAACCGCGCCACTCTCCTCGAGCGCGATGTGGGGCGCCAGCGAGCAGGCACCGGGCGAGTAATAGAGCTTGATCATCGGGCACCTCTCGTGAGTTTCTTTGACATCCTCGCCACCATTTCCTCCTCACTTCCCGGCGCCGGCGTCTTGGGCCGATAGGCGCACAGGTCGCGGACGACGCAGCGCCAGCATTCTGGCCGCCTCGCCTTGCAGACGTAGCGGCCGTGCAGGATCAGCCAGTGATGGGCATGGCGCCGCCAGGGCTGGGGAGTGAGCCGGTCGAGCTTCGCTTCCACTTCCGCCGGGATCCGGCCCGGGGCGAGGCCGGTGCGGTTGGCGACGCGGAAGACATGGGTGTCGACCGCGAAGGTCTCGGCGCCGAACGCGCAGTTCATCACCACATTGGCGGTCTTGCGGCCGACGCCGGGCAGCGCCTCGAGCGCGTCGCGATCCGCCGGCACCCGGCCGCCATGCTCCTCGACCAGCGTCCGCGACAAAGCGATCACGTTCTTCGCCTTGGTGTTGAACAGCCCGATCGTTCTGATGTGGCGCTTCAGCTCTTCTTCGCCCAGGTCGACCATCTGCTGGGGCGTCGTCACCCTTGCGAACAGGTCGCGGGTGGCGAGGTTGACGCCGGCGTCGGTCGCCTGCGCCGACAGGACGACCGCGACCAGCAACGTGTAATGGTTGACAAAATCGAGCTCGGTCTCCGGCTCGGGAATGCGGTCGGCCAGGCGCCGGTAGAATTCGGGAATGTCGGCTTTCTTCATGCCGCTTGCTCCCGGGCGAGCTCATCGAGCGCCAGGCCAATCCGCTCCAGGCCCTGCTCGAGCACGTCGCTGTCCCCGCCGAGCCCGATCCGGAAATGGTCGGGCATTTCGAACCAGCGGCCGGGGACGATCGACGTCTCGTATTTCTCGCCGAGCAGGCTGTGCAGCCGGTCGACGCCGCCGCCGATCAGCCGCGGGAAGGCGGTGATGCCGTGGCGGGGAGGGGCGCAGTCGATCTCCGATCGGCGGGCGAAGAAGTCGCCGGCCAGTTCGCGGTTGCGTCCAAGCGGGCGCAGCGCCTCGGCGGCGATGCGGTCGAGATGAGCAAAAGCGATGCAGCTCAGCCGCTCGTCGGCATGCGGCTGGGAGACGCCGAACAGGTCGTTGAGGCGCCACATGCGTTCAGCCAGATCGGGCGCGGCGAGGATCCAGCCGCAGCGCAGGCCGCTCAGCCCGTAGACCTTGGTGAGGCTTGACGTGCAGATGAAGGCGTCGCCGAGACAGGCGGCGGAGCGCGCACCGGGCACCGCGTCGCGATAGACTTCGTCGACCATGACGCGGGGGCCGATCGCCCCGATCCGGGCCAGCGCCGCCTCGTCCGCGAACGCGCCGGAGGGATTGTGCGCATTGGCGATCAGGATCAGGCGCGTGCGCGGCGTGACGCAGCGCTCTACTTCGGCCGGGTCGAGGCGGAACCCGTCCTCGCGCCGGCGCACGAACCTTGTCACGCTGGCGCCGGCGAAGCGCGCCGCCGCGAGCATCGGCTCGTAGGTGGGATGTTCGACCAGGATTTCGTCGCCGGGCTCGATCAAAGCGGCGAGCGCGAGATAATTGGCCATCGACGTGCCGTTGGCCATCACCACCCGCTCGGCGGCCACCCCTTCCTTGTCGGCGATGGCCTGCCTCAGGGGCGGATAGCGATAATGGCTGGCGCCATCCAGATCGAGCGCCTCAACGGCGATCGGCAGGCGGTCGAGGCGATAATGGGCGACTTCGCTGGAGGCGAGGTTGAAGCGCCGCGTCGGCTGGTTCTTCGCCCAGTGCATATATTCGGAGCGCAGCGGCCGCGCCTTCGCGCTCACGTCGCGCGGCCCCTGCGACGCAGCCAGTAAAAGCAGGCCGGCAGGCCCGCCAGCAGGATGGCATAACCGATCGCGCTGTTGAGCGGCGCGCTCCAGACGGTTGCGGCGACGATCGTCGCGCAGGCCGCGACGAAGATCGCGGTGGTGAACGGGTGCCCCGGCACTCGGAAGCCGGCCCCCGCCGGATCGCGCCGCCTGAACACGAACAGGGCTGCGCCGGTGAGGCCGAACCAGAGGAAATCGACCGAGACGACATAAGCGAGTATCTGGCCGTAGGTGCCGGACAGCGCGATCGCCGTCGCCGCCGCGCCCTGCAGCAGGATCGCGAAAACCGGGACCTGGGAGCGGGGGCTGACGGTGCCGATGCGGCGGAAGAACAGCCGGTCGGCGGCCATCGCATAATAGACGCGCGGCGTCGTCAGCATCCCCTGGCTGAGGAAGCCCAGTGCGGAAATGGCGATGCCGAGCGCGATCAGGTCGGCGCCGCGCTCGCCAAGCGCCAGCCGCATCACCGCTGACGCCGGGGTTTGGGTCGCGGCGAGCGTCTCGGGCCCCAGCGTCCGTACGCAGGCCCAGGCGACGAGACCGTAAAGCAGCACGACGCCGGCGACTCCGAGAAGGAGCCCGCGAGCGAGGTCGCGACGCGGATCGCGCATCTCGCCGCTGACGAAGCTGGAAGTCTGCCAGCCGCCATAGGCGAACATCACCGGCGTCAGCGCCGCGAGCAGACCCAGCGCGGCCGCGTCCTCGGCTTGCGGCGGTGAGGGCGAAGCCGCGGGCGCCAGCAGCAGCCCGGCGACGACCAGCAGTCCGATTGCGGCGATCTTCAGCACCATCAGCAGGCTCTGGACATTGCTGCCGGCGCGCACGCCCAGGCAGTTGATCGCGGTCAGCAGCGCCAGCGCCGCCGCGGCGATCGCGCCCTCGGCCACCGGCAGCGCGGTCAACTCGGCGAAATAGCGGGCGAAGGTGATCGCCACCGCCGCCATGCCGCCGGACTGGATGACCAGCAGCAGCGACCAGCCGTAGAGGAAGGCGGGCACCGGCCCCCAGGCGTCGCGCAGATAGGCATATTGGCCGCCCGTTTCCGGCCGACGGGTCGCCAGCTCGGCATAGACCAAAGCGCCGATCAGCGCGATCACCCCGCCGACCAGCCATACGCCGACGATCAGGGTCGGGCTGGCGACGTGGCGGGCGACCTCGGCGGGATTGACGAAGATGCCGGCGCCGATGATCCCGCCCATCACGATCATTGTCGCGTCGAACAGGCCGAGCCGCCGGGCGAGCCTGGCCGGTCCGGCCGGCTCGCTGCACGGGGCGGCTTCCGGCGAAGGCGTCATTGACCGCCGGTTGCGCGAGCGAACTGCAGCGTGTCGGTATATTGCTGGAAGGCCCTGACCTTGCCGTCCTCGATCCGCCAGATGTGGGCGAACTGCGCATCGACCGGATCGCCGCTTGCGCGGTTGGTGCCCCGGTAGCGGCCGGTCGCGACGACGGCGTCGCCCGCATCGAGCAGCTGATCGATCGAAAGCGCGAAGCCGTCCCAGTCGGCGCCGAGCCGCGCGAACACGCCGCCGGCGACCGCGTCCGGGCCGATATAGGGGTTGCGGTCGGCGAGCGGGAAATTCTCCGCCTCGTTCCAGACGATGTCCGGGCTCATCGCGCCCAGCACCGCCGCCACGTCGCCGGCGGCGAAGCCGTCATAAATGCCGCGCACCAGTTCGACATTCTGCGTGGACATGAGCTTCCTCCCTTCAACTGCCGGTCAAAGCCCGAGCATGTCGGTCATCGCGTAGCGGCCGGCGGGGCGGCCCGCGAGCCAGACCGCGGCGCGGATCGCGCCGCGGGCGAAGATGTCGCGGCTCTCGGCGCGGTGGCCGAGCTCGAGCCGCTCGCCCTCGCCGGCGAAGATCACCCGATGGTCGCCGGCGACGGTGCCGCCGCGCAGCGCGGCGAAGCCGATGGCGCCGCTCCGCCGCGGTCCGGTCACGCCGTCGCGGCCGCGCTCGCCGGCCTGCTCGAGCGAGACGCCGCGTCCGTCGGCCGCCGCGGCGCCGAGCAGCAAGGCGGTGCCGGACGGCGCGTCGACCTTGTGGCGATGGTGCATCTCGACGATCTCCACGTCCCAATCCTCGCCGAGCCGCGCCGCCGTCGCGCGCACGAGGTGCGCCAGCAGGGTGACGCCGAGCGAGGTATTGGCCGCCTGCAGCACCGCCACCTCGCGCGCGGCGCGGTCGATAGCCCGATGATGCTCCTCGCCGAGGCCGGTGGTGCCGATCAGGATCGGCCGGCCGGCGCCGACCGCGGCGTCGAGATGCGCGGCCAGCGCCTCGGGCGACGAGAAATCGACCAGCACGTCGCAGACGGCGGCCAGCGCGGCCGGATCCTCGCCTCGGTCGACGCAGCCGCCGAGTCGCGCGTCCGGGCTGTCATGGAGCATGGCGGCGATCGCCTGGCCCATTCGTCCCGACGCTCCCAGGATGCCGATCCGTGTCATCGTTCGCGCGCTCCCTTCCGCCGCTTCTTCATGGGCGAGGCGAAGCGGCGCCGCAAGCCGGGCGGAGCGGCCCGGTGGGGCGGAACAGCGGTCCGGGCGCGGCGTTGAGGCTGCGCAACAAGTCGAGGAGTGTCGCGATGGCCGAAGAAAAAGAGACGATCATCCATACCGACGGCGGTGGCGGGGGCGGCGGCGTGCTGCTCGCGGTCGTGCTGCTGATCGCCCTGCTGGTCGTGCTGTTCCTGCTGTTCGGCCGGGACCTGATCGGCGGCGGCACCGACAAGATCGAAGCCGACGTCAAGATCGAGACGCCGAAGGGCAGCTGATCCGCTCGTTCGCTCCCTGGTTCAGGGAGCTTTATTCTGACCCTGGTGGCGCCGCCAGCGCTGGCGCGCCCATTCGTCGATCAGCGCGTCCGCTGACTGCCTTTCGGCGCCGCGCAGCGCCGCATAGGGAGTCCAGCGGCCGGAGCGGCTCGTCCACACCGCTTCGCTGAACAGGTTGAAGGTGGTGCGCTCGCCGCCGCGGCCGACCACCCCGATCGATCCCGGGCGGTCCAGCGTTCCGAGATATTGGAACACCGGGCCGGCCCGGCGCTCGGGGACCGGTGCGCCGGCCGCGTCAAGGATGATCCCGCGCATGTCGGCAAGGCCGATCGGCGCGGGCAGGGCGATGCCGGGATCGCTGAGGATGAAAGGGATCCGCGTCTGCTGCGCATTGAGCGCATGGCCGTGGCCGAGAAAGCCGTCGTCGAACAGCGACTCGCCATGGTCGGCGGTGACGACGATCAGGCTGTCGTCCAGCACGCCGAGCTGGTCGAGCCGCGCCAGCAGCGCGCCGATCAGCCGGTCGTTATAGGCGATGGCGTTCCAGTAGGTGCGTGTCAGCCAGCCGCGATTGGCGGCGCTGATCCGCGCGCGCGGGATCGGCTCGCCGGACAGGATGCGGTCGGTGCCGGGAAAGAAATAGGGGAAGTGGGCCGACTGGAAGTTGAAATAGAGGAAGTGCGGCCGGTCCCAGGCCTCGCGCCGGCCCAGCCGCCGATCGAACTCGCGCAGCAGCAGCTTGCCGTCGACGTTCAGCGAGCCTTCGGCCGCGAAGCGCGAGGCGCGCTCCTCGCGCAGGCTGTTGGCGTCGACGAAGATGGCGCCCCGCCGCATCGCCGTGACGTCGGCGGTGCCGCCGAAATCCTCGGACTGGCCGGAGAAGATTCCGACCCGATAGCCGTTGGCGAGGAAATCGCGGACCAGCGACCGGCGGTCGTCGGCCGGCGCCAGCTCGCCGCTGAACAGGCTCTGCAGCGACTGGGTGGTGAAGCCGACATGACTATAGGCCTCGCTTGCCGCGCTGCCGCGCGCGGCGAGCGCGGCGAGATTCGGCGCCACCGGCCGACCGTCGATGCGCCTGTCGAGAACGTCGGCGCGGGTGCTTTCGAGCACGATCAGAATGACGTGGCGGCGCCGGCCGGCGATCAGCGCCGGCGGCTCTTCCGCGGCTTCGGCCGAGCGGCCGAGATCGCCGCCATAGCCGTCCTCGTCGACGCCATTGCCCGGGACGTCGAGCGCATAAGGATGGCGGCTCATGTCGAACGGCTGGCGGTCGAGCGGATGCGAGAAGAAGCTCCAGCCGTCGCCGTCGAGGTCGGTGGCGCGATCGAGCGCCGCGCCGATCAGGATGACGCTGCTGAACCGGGCGAGCGCCGGCCGCGCATCGTCGATCCGGTTGGCGGCGAACAGCAGCAGCGGCACGCCGGCGAGCGCGAGCAGCGCCTGGCGCGCCGTCAGCCGCGCCGCAGCGGGCAGCGGCGCGGCGTCGCGCCAGCGCCGGCGCAGCATCAGCAGCGCGCCCGCGTAAAGCAGCAGCGCGCCGCCGGCGGCCATCAGGATCAGGCCGGCCTCGCTCAACGAATAGAGCAGGGCGTCGGCAAGGCTTCCGCCGCCCAGGTTGCGGACGATCTGGAAGCTCATCGCGTCGCTGAAATAGGCCAGCGCCTGATATTTGGCGATGGTCGCGCCGATCGCCCCGCCGCCGACCAGGAAGGCGAAATTGAGCGGGAAGAGCGGGCTCGTCCGGTGGCGGCCGTGCAGCCGCCGCACCAGCCGGTAGAGCAGCCAGAAAAGCCAGGTCTGGCAGGCGAGCAGGGCGACCAGGAAGGCGAGGATCTCGACCGGCCGATCGAGCGCCTGCGACTGACCGAAGCCGCCGCCGAACAAGGCATATTTGCGCTCGGCCAGCGCCAGCTCGAACAGCAAGGTGGCGAGGATCGTCGCCGGCAGCGTCAGCTGCGCCGCCCGCGCCCACGACAGGCGCGGGCGCGGCTGCGGCGGCGCGGTGGCGAGCTCGACCTGCATGGCGCGCGCATTACGCGAGAGAGCTTAAGACTCGGTTGTGGGTGTTCCGCCCCGTGCCGGCGAGGAATGATTTGAGCTATGTTGCCTCCTCCTCCTCCTCCCGCCGCTGATCGGCGAGGACGTTGCGCAGGAATTCACGCAGGAAGCGGTCGCTGGAAAAGGCGGTCAGCCCCGGCGCATCGGCGCCGCCCTGGGCGTGCACCGGCATCGGCAGGCCCGCGATCAGCGCCGCCGCCAGCGCGAGGCGAAGCGCGGCTCTGCTCATTTTCCTGAAAAGCGACATCAACAAATTCCCCGTCCTGCACCAACGTCGGCGCCCGCAGAGACAGGCTGCGGGCGCGGCGGCGCCAAGTCAATTGCCGGCATGCTTTTCCCTTGTCGCCCGGTCGCTTAAGAGGCCGGCATGCGCGACGTTCGCAACATCGTCATCCTGACCGGCGCCGGCGTATCGGCGGAGAGCGGGCTGGCCACGTTCCGCGGGCCGGACGGATTGTGGGAAGGCCATCGTGTCGAGGACGTCGCCACGCCGGAAGCGTTCGCTCGCGATCCCGCTTTGGTCCAGGCTTTCTACGATGCCCGCCGCGCCCGGCTCGGCGAGGTCGAGCCCAATGCCGCCCATCGCGCGCTCGCCCGGCTCGACGCCGAATGGCCGGGGGAATTGCTGATCGTCACCCAGAATGTCGACGATTTGCACGAGCGCGCCGGAGCGCGACGCGTGCTGCACATGCACGGCGAGCTGACCTCGGCCTGGTGCCTGGGATGCGGCGCCCGCTCACGCTGGCAGGCGCCGCTGGGAGACGGCCCGGCCTGTCCCGAGTGCGGCGCCAAAGGCAGGCTGCGCCCGGACATCGTCTGGTTCGGCGAGATGCCCTATGAGATGGAGCGGATCGACCAGGCCCTGATCGACGCCGACCTGTTCGTCTCGATCGGCACGTCGGGCGCGGTCTATCCCGCCGCGGGCTTCGTCCAGACCGCGCGCTATTGCGGCGCCCGCGCGCTCGAGATCAACCTCGATCCCAGCCTCGGCAGCCACAATTTCCACGAAAGCCGCACCGGCAAGGCCGGCGAGCTGGTTCCGGCCTGGGTGGAGGAGATGCTGGGCGGGCTGCGCTAATATCCCCAGCCCGTCACCCCGGCAAAGGCTGGGGTCCATCCGGCGGCCAGCTCGAATATGGATGCCAGCCTGCGCTGGCATGACGGGGGGAGGGGACGCCATGTTCTTTTCTGCCACCCCTCCGGAATGGACGGGGGGCGGCCGGACGCCTCTTGGCCTAAGACGCCCGGCCTGCGACGCACCCCAGCAAGCTCAGGCCCGCCGCTGCATCAGTAAATGACCGCTTTTGATGATTCGTCAAGATCGATTTTCGCTTTTCGACGTAAGAAAAGCGATGCGCCTGCGGCCTCCTGCCCAAGGTCGCCCGGTCAGTAGGTTTCGCCGACCACCTCGAAACGGAATTCGTGGAGCAGCCGCTCGCCGGCGAAAACCCGGATGCGGTGCGGACCGGTCGGATCTCCTTCCGCCACGCACCAGCCATGCGAGATCGCGCCGTCGTCAAGCGAATCCTGGAATTCGGTCACCGCGTTCGAACCGTCCGCGCCGACGATCGTGGCCTCACCCGGCGGGCGGTCCCAATGCTCGGCCGACGCCGGCAGCTCGAACAGCTCGCGGATCGCGAGTGTCCGATCTTCCGGCTCGACGGCGATCACCCAATGGTAGCAGCTCGTTTCCGGGCGATGGGGAATGCGGTTCGTCTCGACCACCCCGGACGGGAAGTTGCGCTGGTCGAACGCGAAAAAGTGCGCGCCGACGACGACCGGAGCGCGGTCGGCGGCCTGACCCGCGACCGACAGCGCGACCGCGATTCCAAGAGCAAGACTGTTCATTTTCCCCTCCGCTATGTCGTTGTTAACGCATTGCGCAAGAAAGGGAAAGTCACTCGCTCCAATCGAGCCCGATATCGCGATAGAGGCCGCGATCCTCGCCCCAATCGGGGTTGACCTTGACGTGGAGGAACAGGTGGACCTTGCGGCCGAGCAGCTGCGACAGCTCCGCTCGCGCCGCTTCGCCGATCGCCCGGATCCGTGATCCGCCCTTGCCGAGCACGATCGCCTTCTGGCTGTCGCGCGCGACCAGGATCTGCTGGCGGATCGCCGCCGAGCCGTCGGGTCGTTCCTCGAAAGTCTCGGTTTCGATCGCACTGTCATAAGGCAGCTCGGCATGGAGCTGGCGATAAAGCTGTTCGCGGGTGACCTCGGCCGCGAGCATCCGGTCGGTGGCGTCCGACACCTGATCTTCGGGGAAGTGCCACGGGCCGACGGGCACCCGCGCCGCCAGTGCCGCCTTGAGGTCGGCGACGCCGTCGCCATTGGCCGCCGAGATCATGAAGGTCCGCTCGAACGCCGCGCGCTCGTTGAATGAGGCGGCGAGCCCCAGCAGCACCTCCTTCCGGACCAGGTCGACCTTGTTGAGGATGAGGATCTTCGGTTCGCGCCGCTCGGCCAGCCGGTCCACCATCTCGCCGACTCCGCGGGTCAGGCCGGCGACGGCATCGACCACCAAAGCGTTCAGGTCGGCGTCCTGGGCGCTGCCCCAGGCGGCCGCCACCATCGCCCGGTCGAGCCGCCGTTTGGGCTGGAAGATGCCGGGCGTGTCGATCAGCAGGATCTGGGCCTCGCCGTGCAGCGAAATGCCCATCAGCCGCGCCCGCGTCGTCTGCGCCTTGGGCGTGACGATTGCCACTTTCTGCCCGACCAGCGCATTGACCAGGGTCGACTTGCCGGCATTGGGCGCGCCAACCACGGCGATGAAGCCGCAGCGCTGGCTCATTCGATCTGCTCGAGCAGGGCCTCCGCCGCCGCGGTCTCCGCGTCCTGCTTGGTCGCGCCTTCGGCGCGCGCCTCGCCGACCCCCTTGATCGACACCTCGACGATGAAGGTCGGCGCATGGTGGGGGCCGGAACGGCCGACCAGCGCATAAGCCGGCGGCTTGCGGTTGTTCGCCGCCGCCCATTCCTGAAGCGTCGATTTGGGATGCTTGGGCGCCCGCTCGAGCTCGCCGACCCGCGACGCCCACAGCCGCTGCACGACGTCCTCGGCCGCCTCGAAGCCGGCGTCGAGATAGACCGCGCCGATCATCGCCTCGACCACGTCGCCGAGCACATTGTCGCTGTCCAGGGCGCCGTCATCCCGCGCCTGCTTGCCGAGCCGCATCCGTTCGGGAATGCCGATGTCGCGACCGACCCCGGCACAGATCGCGCGCGACACCAGCACGTTGAGGCGCCGCGACAGCTTGCCCTCCGGCTCCTCCGGGAACAGCTCGTACAGCCAGGCGGCTGTAGCCAGTCCGAGCACCCGGTCGCCGAGGAATTCGAGCCGCTCGTAATTCTCCTCGCTCTTGCTCGAATGGGTGAGCGCCAGCTCGAACAAGGCGAGGTCCGCAGGCCGGTGGCCGGTCTTCTCGGCAAGCCAGTCGGCCAGGTCCGGCATCACCAGCTGTGCCCGATCCGCTCCCAGCGGGCGGCGCTGAACCAGGTCCAGGGCTTCAGCCATTCGGCCGAGCCGTCGGTCGACCAGAAGCCCATCGTCGCCCGGCCGAGCACATGGTCGACCGGCAGCAGGCCGACGCCCTGCTCCTCGATCTCGTAGCGGCTGTCCTGGCTGTCGTCGCGATTGTCGCCCATCACGAACAGATGACCTTCGGGGACGATGATCGGTTCCACATTGTCGGCTTCGCCGTCTTCGACCTGCTCCAGCACGTCGTAGCTGCGGCCGTCGGGCAGCGTCTCGCGAAAACGGGGGAAAGCGCAGACCGCGCCCTCGCCGTCCGCGATCTGGCGGGTGGCCCCGACCGCGCGGCACGGGCTGTTGGGGCTGACCCGCATCGCAAAATCGGCGATGCGCTGGCGCCGCAACGGCCGGCCGTTGAGGATGACGGTGCCGTCGCGCACCTCGATCTGGTCGCCGGGAAGGCCGATCACCCTTTTCACCCAATCCTCCTCGGCCGCGGGATGGCGGAAGACGACGATGTCGCCGCGCTCCGGCAGGCCGGCGAGAAGACGTCCGTCGAAGCTCGCCAGTCCGAACGGAAAGGAAAAACGCGAATAGCCGTACGGCCATTTGGCGACGAACAGATAATCGCCGATCATCAGATTGGGCAGCATCGATCCGGACGGGATGCTGAACGGAGCGAACAGCAGGCTCCGGATCAGGATGGCGGCGACGAACAGGATCAGGAAGAAGCGCAGCGTCTCCCACCAGCTCTCCTTCTTGCCTTCCGGCTCGGCGCCCGGCTCGGCGGCGTCGCCGGCCGGGCCGGCGGCGGCCGGCGGCGGGGGAGGGGTGTCGCGCTCCATCCGCGCGCCTTTCGCTTGGCGGCAGGGCGCGGTCAAGCGCCGCTAGGCATCGCTCGCCGATCTCCCTAAGAAGCGCCGCGACGCGACGGGAGATGGATTGTGGACGAAGCCTGGGCGGCGGTTGAGCGGGCCGGCACGGCGACGCTCAAGGCGCTGTTCGCCGATGAGCCGGACCGTCTGGACCGATTGGTGGTCGAGGAATCGGGCATTCGCTTCGACTTTTCGAAGACCCACCTCAGCGGCGATCTGGTCGCCGCCTTCGTCGCGCTCGCCGGCGCCGCCGGCCTGGCCGAACGCCGCGACGCCTTGTTCGCCGGCGCGATCGTCAATCCCACCGAGCACCGGGCCGCCGAGCATGTCGCGGAGCGGGGCGAGGGGACCCCCGAAAGCGTCGACCGCGCGCGGCGCTTCCACGCCCGCATGCGGACCCTGGTCGACGCGATCGAAGCGGATGCGTTCGGCTCGGTTCGCCACATCCTTCACATCGGCATCGGCGGCTCGGCGCTCGGCCCAAGGATGCTGATCGACGCGCTCGGCCGCCGGGCGGGGCGCTACGAGGCGGCGGTGGTGTCGAACGTCGACGGCGCCGCGCTGGAGGAGGCGCTTCGCCCCTTCGATCCGCACGCCACTTTGCTGGTGATCGCCTCGAAGACCTTCACCACCACCGAGACGATGCTGAACGCCGCCTCCGCGCTGGCGTGGATGGAAGAGCATGGCGTTACCGATCCTTATGGCCGCGCCGTCGCGTTGACCGCCAGCTCCGACCAGGCGATCGCGTTCGGAATCGACGAGACCCGGATCCTGCCTTTCGCCGAGACCGTCGGGGGGCGCTTCTCGCTCTGGTCGTCGATCGGCTTTCCGGCGGCGCTGGCGCTGGGCTGGGATGCCTATGAGAGCCTGCTCGAAGGCGCCGCGGCGATGGACCGCCACTTCCGCCTCGCGCCGCTCCAAAGCAACGCGCCGGTGCTCGGCGCCTTCACCGATCTTTATTATGCGAACGTGCGCGGGGCCGAGACCCGGGCCGTCTTTGCCTATGACGAGCGGCTGCGCCTGCTTCCCGCTTTTCTTCAGCAGCTGGAAATGGAATCGAACGGCAAGAGCGTGCGTCTCGACGGGCAGCCGGCCGGTCGCGCCACCGCCCCGATCGTCTGGGGCGGCGTCGGCACGGAGGCCCAGCACGCCGTTTTCCAGCTGCTTCACCAGGGCACCCACCTCATCCCCGCCGAATTCATCGCCTCGGTCGAGTCGGGACACAGCCTCGCGCCCGAACATCACCGGCAGCTGCTCGCCAACGCCTTTGCCCAGGCGGCGGCGCTGATGGCCGGACGCCGCGCCGACGATCCGCACCGCGACTATCCCGGCGACCGGCCGTCGACGACGATCCTGCTCGATCGCCTCGATCCGCACACGCTCGGCGCGCTGATCGCCTTTTACGAGCATCGCGTCTTCGCCAATTCGGTGCTGCTCGGCATCAACCCGTTCGACCAGTTCGGCGTCGAGCTCGGCAAGGAAATGGCCAAGGCTCTCGCCGAGGGAGGCGAGCTCGAGTTCGACGCTTCGACCGAGGCGCTGATCGCCCGCGCTTTCGCAGGAGGGGAGGAATGAAGCTTCGAGGTCTTGCGCTCGGCCTTGCCGCGCTGCCGTTTTCGCCCGCGCCCGCGGAGACGCTCGAACTCACCAATAACCGGCTGTTCCTCGCCGTCAGCGTCAATGGCCAGCCCGCCGTCGCCCTGCTCGATTCGGGCGCGGAGATGACGATCATCGACGACGACTTCGCCGAGCGCCTCGGTCTCGAAATGGTCGGCAGCGCCACCGCCCACGGCTCCGGGGCGGCCGCGATGGAGGCGCGCTTCGCCGAACAGGTCAGGATCGAGGCGGTCGGCGTGCCGTTCGAGACGCGCGTGGGCATCCTCGATCTCGGCGAGGTCTCACGCCGGCTGCTCGGCCGCGACGTCGCGATGCTGCTTGGCCGCGACCTTTTCGACCGGGCGCGGCTGCGGATCGACATTGTCGGCGGCATGATCGACATCGCCGACGCCGTGCCGGCGGACGGCGTGCGACTGCCATTGTCCAACCATCGCGGCATCCCCGCCATTCCCGCCAGCATCGAGGGCGAGGCGCCGGTCCAGGCGGTGTTCGACCTCGGCAATGGCAGCGGCGTGATGGTCGGCCGCGCTTATGCCGAGCGGATCGGCCTGGCCGCACCCGAGCGGATCGTCGAGCGGAGCGGCGGCGGCGGCCTCGGCGGCGAGCGCCTGCGCGATATCGTCGTGCTGCGTAACCTTGTGCTGGCCGGCCGCGAATATCGCGACGTGCGGGCGGCGATCGACCCCGGCGAGACGGCTTCGGACCTCAACATCGGCACGTCGATCCTGCGCGATTTCATCATCACCACCGATTTTGCCGGTGGTGCGATCTGGCTGGAGCCGAGGGAATGACCAAGACCTACGATTACGACCTGATCGTGATCGGCGCCGGATCGGGCGGCGTGCGCGCCGCCCGCGTCGCCGCCGCCCACGGCGCTCGCGTCGCGGTCGCCGAGGAGCATCGCGTCGGCGGCACCTGCGTGATCCGCGGCTGCATCCCGAAGAAGCTGCTCGTCTACGGCGCCCATTTCGCCGAGGATCTGCAGGACGCCCGCCGCTTCGGCTGGAAAGTCGCGAACAGCCGCTTCGACTGGCCGACCCTGCGCGACAACGTCCTTGCCGAGGTCGAGCGGCTCGAAGGCATCTACAACGACATTCTCGAGCGCCACGAGGTCGAGGTGATCGCCCAGCGGGCGACCATCACCGGTCCCAACCAGGTAACGCTCGCCGACGGCAGCAAGGCGAGCGCCGGCACGATCCTGGTCGCGACCGGCGCCCACCCGGTGGTGCCGAACGTGCCCGGGGCGGAGCACGGCATCACCTCCAACGAGGTGTTCCATCTCGACAACATGCCCAAGCGCGTGGTGATCGCCGGCGGCGGCTATATCGCCAACGAGTTCGCCGGCATCTTCCACCAGTTCAGCTGCCACGTCACGCTGGTCAATCGCGGCGACCGCATCCTCAGGCATTATGACGAGCAGATCCGCGACCGGCTGCTTACCATCTCGCTGATCAAGGGGATCGACTTCAAGTTCAACGCGCCGTTCGAGAAGATCGAGAAGCTCGGCAAGGGCGGCCTGCGCATCCACCTCGGCGGCCAGGATCCGCTCGAGGCCGACCTGTTGCTGTGGGCGGTGGGACGCGCCCCGAACACCGCCGAGCTCGGCCTCGGCGAGGTGGGAGTGGAGCTCGGCAAGAACGGCGCCATCCTCGTCGATGAGGACAACCAGTCCACGATCCCGAGCATCTATGCGATCGGCGACGTCACCGACCGGGTCCAGCTGACCCCGGTCGCGATCCGCGAGGGCCACGCCTTCGCCGAGACCGTGTTCGGCGGCACGCCGACCCGGGTCGACTATGAGCACATCCCCTCCGCGGTGTTCAGCCACCCGCCGATCGCCGGCGTCGGCATGACCGAAAGCCAGGCGCGCGACCGGGTCGGCGCCTACAAGACCTATGTCTCCGACTTCCGGCCGATGAAGAACGTGCTGGCCGGCCGCAACGAGCGCGCGCTCTACAAGATGATCGTCGACCAGGAGACCGAGCAGGTGCTCGGCATCCACATGATCGGCCCCGACGCGCCCGAAATCCTCCAGGCCGCCGCGGTCGCGGTCAAGGCCGGTCTCACCAAGGCCCAGTTCGACCAAACGGTGGCGCTGCATCCGACCATGTCGGAGGAGCTGGTGCTGATGCGCTAGTGTGGCGATTCGGAAATTCGCCTGATCTCATGGCTGCGCCGGAGAGAATTTCCGAATCTTCAGCCACACTAGCAACCCTATAATCCTAGTGTGCTTTTTTGGATTTGAAGTTCGCTCCGGGCGTGATCCGATAAGCAGGCGAACTTCAAATCCAGCACACTAGCGCTGTGGCTCGGCGAACAGGCCGACCAGCTCCCCGCTGGCGATAACATGACCCCGCATCGCCGCCAGCAGCGCCTCGCGGCCGGCGCCGTCGGCGAGATCGAGCGGCGCGTCGAGCGCAAACAGCTGGAAATGGTAATGATGCGGCTGCGAGCCGGGCGGCCGCGGGCCGAAATAGCCGGTTCGGCCGCGGGTGTTGCGGCCCTGGCGCAGCCCGGCAGGCCGGTTTTCGGCCGTGACACCTTCGGGCACGCCGCCGGCGGCGGGATCGATGTTCCAGGCGAGCCAGTGGACGTACGGCCGCGCCGAACGGGCGTCGGGATCCTCCATCATCAGCGCCACGCTGCGCGTTTCCGCCGGCAGGCCCGACCAACTCAGCGCCGGCGACAGGCCGTCGCCATAGGCGCTGTGGCGCAGCGGGATCGCGGCTCCTGCGGCGAAGGCCGGGGACGTGACGGGAAAGCTGGCGGCGGCCCGGGTTTCGGCCCGGACCGAGGCCAAAGCGTGCCGCTCCGGAGGCGCGCCGTCGGCGCCGTCGGCGCCGCCGTTCGAACAGGCCGACAGCAGCAGCCAGAAAGCCAGAGACGCCTGTCGCATGGCCCGCCTCCTTCGCTCGAGAGGACGGTCCGGCATCTTACGCCTGCGGCTCGACCGGGGAAACCGGCGATCAATCGCATCCTTGCGGCGGGCGATCCGCTCTTCGCGGTATAAGGACTCGCCCGGCCTTGTTGCGGTTTCAGACACATGAATGGGTCGTACAGGGGGCACTCAGAAACTATATCTTAGACAATGGCTGAGAAACCGCGCCCGCCATCAGGCGTTGACGGTTGCAGAACAAGTGCAATATACTCCACTGCATGCAAGGATCGCAGCCCATGTTGAAGTACGCGAAGGCGGAAAAGGAGCGCGACGAGGTAGTGGCGCTGATCCAGGACTCTGTTCCACTGACGGACGAGTATCTTGCGACGATGCAGCGCCGGATCGACGCGACAAAGGGCAAGAACTTCAAGCTTACGCCGATCACCCCCGCGGGGTGGTAGTTGGCATTCTCATTTTTTCCGAATAAGTCGGAGCCGGCGCCGTTCGACCTGGTGTGGTGTCGCTTCCCCTATGATGAAGAGCCGAATTTCCCGGCCCCCGACGATCATCCCGCGCTGGTCAGGCAGGTGGCCAGAGACCAGGACGGCAATCCTTGGGTCACCGTGGTCTACGGGACATCGCAGCCGCTGGGACACGGCATCGACCGGTACGAGATCCCGCCGGCGGAACTTGCCAGCCTTGGTCTCAACCGGACAACAACCTTGTGTCTATGGCGTGAACGAACGATTCCGTACGCCTCCGAATTCTTTGCGCTGTTACCGGGCAGAACAACGCCGACGAGGCGGGCGATGAGCGAGGCACTCAAGCGCGACTTCCAGATACATGCCGGCTACTACCAGCATGCCAAGGCTGAACGCGGCTGATTCGCGGCGCAACCGCCTTCATGGCCTGCCCCTGGAGCCGCGGGCGTGCCGACCACGCGAAATTATCTTTGCGCGACGGCATCAACCAGGGAGGCCCGACGTCCGGTGACGCCGGGCCTCCCGGGCATCAGAAGAAGAAGGTCAGCTCAATTCGACCAGCACCGTCTCGCACAGGTTGATGCCCTGCCAAGCGCCGGTGTCGCCATCCTCATAGGTAACGCGGATGTCCCACAGGCACTCCTCGGTGTCGTTGTCGAAGCTGATATCGGCCTGCTCCTCGGCAGCGAGGATGTCGACGCCGAGAATGTCGGGGCCCCAGCTGTCCTCGGTCGTCGGCGAGACGTTCAGCGTCATGATCGCCTGGCCGGTATTGTTGACGATCCTGAAATCCTGCTGCGCCGCATAAGCGGCGGTGGCCAGCGCGGACAGCAGGCAGGCAGCGGCGATTGCAAACTTTCTCATCTTTCCCCCCTCTGGTCGGAGCGCGCAGCATAAAGCCTCGCGCCTCTGGCGCAACGGGCTTTGTCGGTCGAGCAGGGCCCGACGACGGCTTGCCCGCGGCGTGCGAACATGCTCTGCTCGGTCCGGGCTCGCATCGAAAGGAGGGCCTATGTTCCGCTCCTTCTCCCGCTACCAGCCGCAGCTGCTCGGTCTTTTGCGAATAATCGCCGGCCTGCTGTTCCTCGCCCACGGTCTGGTCAAGCTGTTCGGCTTCCCGCCCGGCGCCATGCCCGGACCGCAGGATCCGCTCTCCTTGCTCGGCATTGCCGGCATCATCGAGATCGTCACCGGCACGCTGATCACGCTCGGCCTGTTCACCCGGCCGGCCGCCTTCCTCGCCGCCGGCGAGATGGCGGTGGCCTATTGGATGATGCATGCGCCGCGCAGCTTCTATCCGGTCGCCAATCAGGGCGACGCCGCGATCCTGTTCTGCTTCCTGTTCCTCTATCTGGTCGCCGCCGGACCCGGCGCGTTCAGCCTGGAAGGGTCGCGCGGGCGGCGGCGGTGACCGCCGCAGGCATCGTTCCGCTCTGACCGCTGGCGGCTTCGCCGCCGCCATTCTATAGCGCGCCGCCATGGGGCAATCGGATCGTCGCGACGTGCTGATCATCGGCGCCGGCCATAACGGCCTGGTCTGCGCCTTCTATCTCGCCGAACGCGGCTACAAAGTGACGGTGCTGGAATCGCGGCCGGTGGTCGGCGGCGCGGCGGTGACCGAGGAGTTCCACAGCGGATTCCGCAACTCCACCGCGAGCTATACGGTCAGTCTGCTCAACCCGAAAATCATCCGCGACATGGGGCTTTACCAGCGCGGGCTGAAAGTCGTTCTGAGGAAGATCGACAATTTCCTCCCGACCGAAGGCGAAGACTACCTGCTCGCCGGCCGCGGCGGCCTGACGCGGCGCGAGATCGCCCGCCACAGCGCCGCCGACGCCGAAAATTACGACAGCTACTCGGCCGCGCTGAACGCGGTGGTGGGCGTGGTTCGGCAATGGCTGCTGCGCGCGCCGCCCAATGCCGGGGGCGGCATGGCCGATCTGCTGGCGCTGCTGAAGCTCGGCGGCGGCGTCGGCCGGCTCCCCCTCGAGGACCAGCGCCACCTCGTCGACTTCTTCACCAAATCGGCCGCCGACATCCTCCAGCGCTATTTCTCGAACTCTCTGGTCCAGGCGCTGTTCGGTTTCGACAGCGTCGTCGGCCATTATGCCAGCCCCTATGCGCCGGGATCGGCCTATGTCCTGCTCCACCACGTATTCGGCGAGGCGGCCGGCGTCGAGGGCGCCTGGGGCCATGCGATCGGCGGCATGGGCGCGATCACCCAGGCGATGGCGAAAGCCTGCCGGGACAAGGGGGTGGAGATCGTGCTTGGCGCGCCGGTCGACGAGATCATCGTCGAGCGGGGAAAAGCGGCCGGCGTCGTCGCCTGCGGCCGCCTCTGGCCCGCCAAGGCGGTCGCCGCCGGCGTCAATCCGGCGCTGCTGTTCGGCAGGCTGCTTCCGGCGGGAGCGGTCGCCGCCGACGTCGCGCGGCGCATGCTCCACTGGTCGAGCGAATCGGCCACCTTCCGGATGAACGTCGCTTTGTCGGAGCTGCCGCGCTTCACCAGCCTGCCCGGGCCCGGCGACCATATGACGGCCGGGATCATCTTCGGACCGTCGCTGGCCTATATGGACCGCGCCTGGCTCAGCGCCCGCACCGACGGTTTTTCGAAGGAGCCGGTCGTCGAGATGCTGATCCCCTCGACTCTGGACGACAGCCTGGCGCCCGCCGGCAAGCATGTCGCCAGCCTGTTCTGCCAGCATTTCCCCTATGACGTGCCGGGCGGCTGGGAGGCGCGGCGCGACGAGGCGGCCGATGCGATCATCGCCCATGTCGACCTCTACGCGCCCGGCTTCGCCGCCAGCGTGCTCGGCCGCGTGGCGCTGTCGCCGCTCGATCTCGAACGGCGCTTCGGCCTCACCCGCGGCGACATCTTCCACGGCAAGATGGGCTTGGACCAGCTTTTCTCGAACCGTCCCATGCTGGGCCATGCCGATTACCGGATGCCGCTTGCCGGCCTCTATCTGTGCGGATCGGGCGCCCATCCCGGCGGCGGCGTCACCGGCGCGCCCGGCCACAATGCCGCGCGGGCGATCCTCGCCGATCGTCGCAAGCTCAGGCTTTAAGGGTCCTTACGATTGCGGCCTGCCCTCCGCCCTGCTTCGCCAAGGCTTCGCAGGGCATGCAGGTGCGAAGCAGGGAACTGTCCGGCACGCGGCGCGCTATAGCAACACGTAGCCGACAGGGGGTCGGGAATGAAATGGCGATGGTCCTGCGCCGCGCTTGCGGCGACCGTTCTGCTGATGCCCGCCGGCCCGGCCGGCGCGCAGCAGCGCCGCGGGCCGGCCATTCCCGCTGACCTCACTCCCGCCCAGCCGGATCGCGACGACCGCTTGCGCGCGGTTCCGAATCCGACCGCCCGCACCCGGATGTTCCATGTCGTGCCGATCGCCGACAATATCGAGTTCGGCCTCGGCCGCTATGCGGTCCCGGAGATCGCCCGGCCGCGCACCCATATGGAAGCCGATCGCAATCCGACCGACGTCCGCCGCCGCGGCCGCGGCATCACCGGCGTCGGCTTCAAGCTCAGCTTCTAGCGCCCCGGGCCAGCCCTAGAGACAGCGGAAAAGAACAGGGTCGGCGCCGCGCCGCAGCGTCAGCGGTCCGATCTCGATGTCCCTGGCCGGGACCCGCACGAACAGCGTCATGCGGTCGCCTTCGACCGAGCCCGAATAAGAGGCGGGCAGCATCGGCGGCCGATCGCCCTCCCGCACCGGGCCGCCCTGGCCGGGGCTGTGCGTACCGTGAGCCGTGAAGTTGCCCCCCGCATCGACCGTGAGCCGTCCGAGGATCGCGCCGCTGGCACAATCATATTCGAGCCGGCCGCCCTCGGCCGTCAGGACCAGCGACACGTGGGTTCCGCCCCAGGATCCGGCAAGGTCGGGCTGAACGGTTGCGGCCGGCGGTGAGCCGGCGGTCTGACAGCCGCATGACAGCCATGCGGCGATGCAGACGGCGAGGCGGGGGCTCTGTCTCAACGGCGGTTCCCGGCGAATAACGATCCAGGCCGCGTCCGGGTGCCGGAATTGCGACCGCCGGCCCTGATCATGGCTGTGATGCCGGTCTCCTATCCCTTCCTCCCGGTCAGGCCGCAAAGTTCACGAAGTTCAGACCTGCCGTTCGCCCCGGCCGGTTCCGGTAAAGTTCACGAAATTCTCAGCCAATGCGGGCGCGGGTGGGCGTGCGCGAGTCGGTTGCTCGATCGCATGCGTTTGGCGAGACTGGCGGCGGCCGGCAAAGTTCACAAAGTTGAGGAAGTTGAGGGTCCAACGCGCCCGCGCGCGCGAGGGGAGCGGCGGGGCAAAGGTTACAAAGGTTACGGCCCAACGCGCCTGGGCGCGCCCGCCCGCGCGCGCGAGACAGCCGCCCTCAACGCCGGCCGGACACGGGGAGCGGCCCTCCTTCGCGCTTGCGGCGCTTCCCCGCTTCGCCAAGGCAAAGCAGGGCAGGCGCAGGGCAGGCCAAGGCGCGTTGACCAGCTCGCCTTTGCCCGGGATGCCGGCCGTCCCGGCGGGACCAAGCGAGGATCGAAAGGCGGCTGTCGCCGTGGCGCCGCGGGCGCTCGTCCGGCACGAGCGCAAGCGCGGTTCCACAGCCAGCCGAATGTTCAGGCTGTTCACGATAAGAAAGAGCCGCCTTCCGCCGGCACGGAAGGCCGAATCAAACGCGCTCGAGCATCCGACCCATAACACAAATATTAGACGAAGTCAATAGTTATCTACTAGACGGCGCAGGTGGCCGGCTGCTGTGGAGAGTGGACGTTCGGGCGCGGGCTTGGATTGTCGATATGTCGATACGGCCTAAGTCCGGTGGGACTCCAGCCTGGGCCGGGATGACGTTGCTGTGATGCGCTGCCGACGGTCAGATGATCGGATGGCGCTCCCAGTTCGGGGCCTCGACGCGCTTGTGGATCTTGCGGTGGAGCCGGTCGATCGTGGCGCTGCCGGTGCGGACGAACAGGAAAGGGAAGATTGCGTGGACGAAGCAGGCGGCCGCGCCGGCGGCCATGCGCATGCCGACCCCGGCCGCCGCCGCCATGTGCTGGAAATAGGTTTCGCCCACCTCGCTGGGGTGGCGGGTGAAGGGATTGTGCGCCATGACCGCTCCTGCCTCGCCTGCCGCCTTAGCGCTTCCGGCGGGCACGATCCAGCCGCGCCGCGCCGGCCTTCGAGCGAAGGATGGACCTGGCCTGCGCAGCTCCTCGGCCTTCGACCGAAGGCTGGGCCTGCCCTGCGAAGCTCGCCGCCCGGCGCGCGAAGCAGGGTCAGGTGAAGCGCGGCTTGGCGGGCGCGGTCCGCCACGGCCGGCCGTGGCCGCTCCACGAATATTCGACCTCCTGGAACGGCAAGGCGGTGCCGCAAAAGCCGCATTCGGCGGAGACCCGGCCGACAATCCAGTGGGTGCGGCCGCATCCCGGGCAATGATTGGTTTCGTTGCGGCGATAGACGGCATGATAGCCGCGCCGGGCAGGATCGTGCGGAAAGTCTTCTCCCCGCTTAAGGGCCATGGATCGCAACATTGTGCGCCTCCTTTCTTCGCCAGATGCGCGTGCGCTCCAGCGAATATTCGGGCAGACCATGAACTGCCTTAACCTGTCATGGTAAAGATTCGAGGCGTGCCATCGCGATACTGTCAGGATCCGACCGTTTAAACCGATTAGAGAAGGAAGTTGATTGGGAGCGATGGCGCTGCAGCAGGCGGCGGGCTGTTGCGTCCCCCGGCATTGCCGCTAAGGGCACCTTGCCCAAGGGTGAAGCCGGAGACCCGCTTTATGCCGCAAGCCTATATCGTCGAGGCGGTTCGTACCGCCGGCGGCCGCAAGGGCGGCGCGCTCAGGGACTGGCATCCGGCCGACATGGCCGCCCAGGTGCTCGACGCGCTGGTCGAGCGGACCGGCCTCGATCCGGCCGCGATCGACGACGTCATCATGGGCTGCGTCGGCCAGGCCGGCGAGCAGGCCTTTCACGTCGGCCGCAATGCGGTGCTGGCCTCGAAGCTTCCCGTCAGCGTGCCCGCGGTCACTATCGACCGCCAGTGCGGATCCTCGCAGCAGTCGATCCACTTCGCCGCCCAGGCGGTGATGAGCGGCACCCAAAACGTGGTGATCGCCGCCGGTGTCGAATCGATGACGCGGGTGCCGATGGGCAGCCCGGTGACGCTGGCGATGCAGGCCGGCCTGGGCGGACCTTTCCCGGACAGCATCCGGCAGCGGTTCGGGGTCGCCATGTTCAGCCAGTTCGTCGGCGCCGAGATGATGGCGGAGAAATACGGCCTGGAGCGCGAGGCGCTGGACGCCTTCGCGCTCGACAGCCACCGCAAGGCGGCCCGCGCCACCCAGGCCGGCGCCTTCGACGCGGAGATCGTGCCGCTCGTCGTCGACGGGACCGAGCACCGCACCGACGAAGGCATACGCTATGACGCGACGCTGGAAGGCATCGCGTCGGTCAAGCTGCTCCGGGAGGGCGGCCGGATCAGCGCCGCCAACGCCTCGCAGATTTGCGACGGCGCCAGCGGCGTCCTCGTCGTCAGCGAGGCGGCGCTGAAAGCGCACAACCTGACCCCGCTCGCCCGCATCCACAACCTTACCGTCGCCGCCGGCGATCCGGTGATCATGCTCGAGGAGCCGATCCCCGCGACGCGCCGGGCGCTCGACCGCGCCGGCCTGACGATCGCCGACATCGACCTTTACGAAGTCAATGAGGCGTTCGCTTCGGTGCCGCTCGCCTGGCTCGGGGAAACCGGCGCCGATCCGGAGCGACTCAACGTCAATGGCGGCGCGATCGCGCTCGGCCACCCGCTCGGCGCTTCGGGCGCCAAGCTGATGGCAACCCTGACCCACGCGCTCAAGCAGCGCGGCAAGCGCTGGGGCCTGCAGACGATGTGCGAAGGCGGCGGCATCGCCAATGTGACGATCGTCGAGAATCTCGCGTAGAGCGTGATCGCCGTTGATTGATCCGTCATTGCGAGGAGCGAAGCGACGCGGCAATCCATTGGCCTCGAAGGCCTCTGGATTGCTTCGCTCCGCTCGCAATGACGAAGTGAATCAGCTGGGGGCGATCGGCTCCAGGTCTTAGTCGCTCTTGCTCTTCCTGCCGCCGCCGCTCTTCCCGCCTCCGCCGCTGCCGCGGCTGCGGGTGCCGAGCACCGCTGCCGCCGCCACGCCGGCCGCCACCGCCGCGCCGGCGGCGATCGCGGTCTTGGGATATTCGCGGGCCTTGTCGGCGATCTGGCTGAAGGCGCCGCCCGACGTCTCGCTGGCCGGGGTGTCGGTCTCGGCCTGGGCGTGGGGCATGGCTTTGTTGGGAATGCTGGACATCTAAGCTACTCCATCGATGGAAGAAGAGGTGCCCCGCCAACGACGGTCCGACCCATGGGGTTCCTCGTGGGCCGGGCCGCGGACGCCCGCGATGCGACGAGCCGAGCCGGGCGCGCCGCGGGCTTGCCGAAAGCCCGGGCTCCCCTTTAGGGACCGATCCGAAAGGGGACGTCAATGAAGCTCGACAGCAGCATCGCCGCGGTGGTCACCGGCGGCGCTTCCGGCCTCGGCGAGGCCACCGCGCGGGCGCTGGCCGCGCGCGGCGTCAGGGTCGCGATCTTCGACCGCAATTCCGCCCGCGGCGAGAAGGTAGCGGGCGAGATTGGCGGCGTCTTCGCCCAGGTCGACGTCACGTCCGACGAGACGGTCGAGGCGGGCTTCGCCGCGGCGCGTTCGGCCCACGGCCAGGAGCGGATCTGCGTCAATTGCGCCGGCGTCGCCAATGCGATGAAGACGGTCGGCCGCGACAAGCAGACCGGCGAGGTCAAGCGCTATCCGATCCACCAGTTCGAGCTGGTCATCCAGATCAATCTGATCGGCACCTTTCGGGTGCTCGCCGCCTCGGCCGCCGGAATGGCGACGCTGGATCCCCTCGACGACGGCGAGAAGGGCCTGATCGTCAACACCGCCAGCGTCGCCGCCCAGGACGGCCAGATCGGCCAGGCCGCTTATTCGGCCTCGAAGGCCGGCGTGCTCGGCATGGCGCTGCCGATCGCCCGCGACCTGATGGGGGAGGGGATACGCGTCAACACCATCCTTCCCGGCGTGTTCGAGACGCCGATGGTGGCGATGATGCCCCAGAATGTGAAGGATGCGCTGGCTGCCCAGGTGCCCTTCCCGAAGCGCCTCGGCCGCGCCGAGGAATATGCCCGCCTCGCCGTGTTCATGGCCGAAAATCCCTATCTGAACGGCGAATATGTACGGCTCGACGGAGCGATCAGGATGGCGCCGCGATGAGCGGGCGGCGGCCGGCCGCGCCGACGCGGTGAGCTCATCGGCGGCCCCGCCGCCGGGAGCGGCCCGCCCGGAGCAAGCGGGGCTCGGTTATTTTCCGGCGATCGACGGCCTGCGCGCCGTCGCGATCCTCTCCGTGCTCATCTATCATTTGCGGCCCGGCTGGCTGCCGGGCGGTTTTGTCGGCGTCGACATCTTCTTCGTCGTCTCCGGCTTCGTCGTCACCGCCTCTTTGGTCCACCTGCGGTTCGACCGGCTGGGCGGTCTGCTCGCTTATTTCTACGCCCGTCGGATCGTCAGGATCGTGCCGGCTCTGATCGTCATGCTGGTGGCGACCGCCTTGCTGACCGTGCTGTTCACGCCGCCCACCGGCTTTCTTTACGAAGCGCGCGACACCGCTCTCGCGGCAGCCGCCGGGGCGAGCAACGTCCTGCTCGCGCTGCGCGACAGCAACTATTTCGATCCGCGCCAGGAGCTCAACCCGTTCCTCCACACATGGACGCTCGGCGTCGAGGAGCAATTCTATCTGCTTTTCCCGTTTTTCTTTTTTTTTGCCAGCGCATCGTCGACGATCCCCGCCAGAGCCGCCGGGCGACCGTCGTCGTCGCGACCGTTTCCGCGCTGTCGCTGCCGCTCGCCTGGATGCTGGCGCAGTGCGGCTCGCCGCTCGGCTTTTACCTGATGCCGGCGCGCTTCTGGGAGCTGGGCGGCGGCATGCTGATCTGTCTCACCATCGCCCGCTGGCGGCCCCGCTTCGCGGCGCTGCCGGGTTGGATGGCGGCGGCGGCGTTCGCGGGACTGATTGCCGCGCTCGGGCTCGCGCTCGCGCTGCCCGCTCACTCGCGCTTGCCGATTTGGCACGTTGTGATCGCCGTTGCCGCCACGGCCGGGCTGATCGCACTGGTCTGTGCCCGGCCGGCGGCGCCGGCGCCGCGGATGCTGGCGCATCCGGCATCGGTGTTCGTCGGCAGGATCTCCTACTCCCTCTATCTCTGGCACTGGCCGGTCTTCGTCCTGTTCCGCTGGACCGTCGGCCTGGAGGGGGCGGTGCACGCGCTGCTGGCCACGCTGCTGGCCTTTGCCTGCGCCATCTTTTCCTATTTCCTGGTCGAGCAGCCGGTCAGGCGGGCGGGAAGGACAAGGCTGCTGCCGCGCCGGCCGGTGCTGGCGCTGGGCGGAACGGCGCTTGTCGCCTCTGCCGGCGCGGTGGCCCTGCTGTTCCTGTGGGCGCCTCGTCTCACCCTCAGCGATTTTGGACAGCGGTCGTTTGCCGCTTTCCGGTCCGGGGGCGGCTGTCCTCTCGGCGAAAACCTGCGCGCGATCGGTAATGGACAGGTGCTTTCGCTGAACCCGCTTTGCAGGCGTCCGCAGGTGGTCGGCCGGCTGTTCGTCATCGGCGATTCGCACACCCGCGCCTTCGAGGCGTCGCTGCGGCGCTATGCGGCCGAAGCCGGAAGTCCGGTGCGCGCCTACTGGCGCCATTATTGCGACGTCCCGTCGCTGTCGGTTCCGGCGTCGGGCAAGCCCTGGTGCGCCGACTTCTACCGCGAAGCTGTCGACGAACTGGCGCGCGAGCTCCGGCCGGGCGATACCCTGCTGATGGTCTCGCTGCACCCCCCTCGCATCGACCGCCAGTATCGGGACGTTCCCTACAATCAGCGGGTGCGCGCCGGCCGGGAGCGGGCGGCCGCTTATGCCGAGGCGCGGGCGCTGCTCGACCGGCTTGCCCGGACCGGGGCCAGGCTGGTGATCGAGGCGCCCGGGCCGCTGTTCCGAAGTTCGCCCTTCCGCTGCTCGGACTGGTTCAACCGCGACAATCCGGCCTGCGCCGAGGGCTTCGCGATCGGCCGCGCCGAGATGCTGGCGCTGCGCCGCCCGGCGCTCGAGGCGATGAACCGGCTGGCCGGGACGGTGCCGAACCTCAGCATCTGGGATCCCTTCCCGATCCTCTGCCCGGGCGACCCGTGCACCCCCTATCGCGGGCGCTATTCGCTTTACGCCGACAGCGACCATTTGAGCGCGCTCGGCCACGACATCCTCTATCCCCATTTCCGCCGGGCGGTCGCGCCCGCGACGAGGCCGCGATGAAGCATATCGGCATTCTCGCCCACAGCGCCGAGGGCGCGACCTTGTGCTACCGCACCGCCTGGCTGGAGGGCGTGCGCCGGCTCGGGCCGCATCTTCATCCCGAGATCACCCTGACCGGCATCGCCATGCACCACGCGCTGGCCGCCTGGGAGCGGATGGACCTGCCGGCGCTTCGCGCCATCTTCCTCGCCGACGCCCAAAAGCTGGCCGCGGCCGGCGCGGATTTCTTCATCCTCCCCGACAATACCGCCCACATCGCGCTCGAGGCGCCGGGCGAGCCCTTCCCGATCCCCGCCTTGCACATCGCCGAAATCGTGGCGGAGCAGGCGGTGCGCGACGGCCGCCGACGGATCGGCATCCTCGGCACCGACTGGACGATGACCGGGCCGGTCTATCCGGGCGCTTTCGGCCGGCGCGGCCTCGCCTGGGAGATACCGGACGAAGCCGACCGGCGCCGGGTCCACGACGTGATCATGGACGAGCTTTGCCTCGGCGTCTTCAGCGACGAATCCCGCGCCGCTTACGTCGAGGTGATCGACGGGCTGGCGGCGCGCGGCTGCGACGCGGTCGCTCTGGTCTGCACCGAAATCCCGCTGCTGATCGCGGCCGCGGATTCGCCGCTGCCGATCCTCGATTCAACCCGCCTGCTCGCCTGCGCCGCCGTCGACGTCGCGCTCGGCGAGCGGCCAATGCCGGAATGGCGCGGCGGACCGCCGGGTTGACCGCCGCAATAGTTAGCGAGGCGGGAGCTTCAGCTGTCGAGGCGACCGGCGGCCACCACGGTGGCCAGGGCCCGTTCGAGTTCGGCGGGAGCGAACGGTTTCTCGACCACCACCGCGTCGCGCAGTCGGTCGCGCACCTCCCAGCTGGTGCCCGTGATGAACACGACCGGGATCGGCCGTCCAGCGCAGATCGTCTCCACCGCCGCGATTCCGCATCCTTCCGCGAGCCGAATGTCCGCGGTGATGAAATCCGGGCAGCTCAGCAAGGCCGCGGCCACCGCGTCCGCTTCGCTCGCCGCGAAGTCGAAAGTGACGAAGCCGAGGCCGCGCAGATGCTCCTCGATCAGCAGCGCGATGATCGGTTCGTCCTCGATGATGAGCGCATGCATCGTTTGCTCCGCGGGTGGGAGCGCGATGTCTCTCAGCCGCCGGAGCCCCGATGGTCGTCCCGGCGATATGCAACCAACGCTGTCAGGGTTTGAAGGTTCACGGACGATCCGGTCCGATCAGCCGGAAACCGCGTCCCGCAATCGATCGGCGCCCGCCGGTCTGGCGGGCGCAACGACGCGCACCCGCCGGTCGTCATTCCACACTTCGACGAGCTGGCCGTCGCCCTCCTCGCGGGCGATCCGCGCCGCTTCGCGATCGTCGGCCGCCTCGATGTCGCTCGAACCCACCAGCATCCCCTGCCGCAGGAAATAAAGGTGATATCGAGCCATCGAACGTATCTCTTGGTGTCTCAGCAACTCTGAAATATCGAATTTTCCGTTTCGGCGCATTGATTTGGATCGGTCTATTGGCACGATTTCATTAACATGGATCGGCCCGGCGCCGCATAACCTGGACGGCAACCGGCGGATCGACAAGCCCGGCCGCCCTGTTCAGGCGATGCCCGCGCGCAACTGCCAGGGCAGGCCGGGCAGCTTGATCATCCGGCGCCCGCACACGGTGCATTGGCTGACGAAATGACCATTATCCCAATGGCTGGTCTTGAGGTTGGCGATGTGGCGGCCGAGCCAGTCGTGCAGGCTCATCGCCCGAAATCCTTGCCGGCCAGCCAGGCCCTGACGTCGGCCTCGGCCTCCGGCTGCAGCCGGCCGGTGCGATCGCCGACGATCCTCACCAGCTGGAGCTCGTTCTTGATCGTCGAGGCGTCGTAATTGGTCAGGAAAGGCCAGTGAGACTGGGCCTCCTTCATATAGCCGCGCTTGCGCTCGACGGTCGCGGCCCTCTCGCCGCCCTGGAATCCGAACATGCTCTCTCTCCTTGCTCCGGCGGGAGCGCCTCAGCAGCTTTCGAGGCTGCGCCTCGCTTCGACGCAGATCGCGATCTCCACCGCCGCGAGGCCGGCGTCGCTCGCGACGGCGAGGTCCAGCGGCCGGCCGCGAAGACCTTGATGATGGCCGTTGAGGAAGCCGCGCACCGCGTCGACGCCGGCGAGGGCGTTGTGCGCCGACTTGACGACCTGCCCTTGCCGCGCCCGTTCGTCGCGCGAGAGGATTGGGCCGCGATAGGCCTTTTTGAACATCATCCTCATCGGCCGTCGCCGCCCTGCGGGGGAGGATCGCGGCGCTCCGGAAGATGCAAAGTGGGCCTTGCGCCTTCCGTCGCCGGCGCCTTGGGCACCATCAGGAAGGGAAGGCAGTGCGCCGCCCTGATGCTGTAGCGGCCGGCCAGCTCGTAATGGATGAGCCGCGCGCTGGAGGTGGCCGCGCTGCGGGCCATCGCCATCGCCGCGCGCTTGCGGCCGATCCAATAGGTCTTTTCCATGATCATCCCTTCTCGCCGTGAAAATGAGAGCGCGTGGCATCTCTCTGTCACGGGGGCGCTTCGGAGCGGCCGGGTGATCTCACTTATATAGGAAGCCGATGGCCAATAACGAGGGCCGGGCGCCCAAAGAGGCCTTGACCGACGCGATACCATCTGACGACAAAAGGGCGCCCGGCAAGCCGGGCGCCCCTTCATACGCTTACTCGACGGCCGGAATTGCCGGCCCGACTTAATTCAGGATGTCGATCAGACCGAGGATCAGATCCGTCCGGCGATCCACCTGATAGATCCGTCTGTCATCATAACGATAATAGACGTCATCATCATCGCGGAACTCCTCGTGAAACTGCTCCGGCAGGGCGCCCATCCGCACCGAGCTGCGCTGGCCGATGCGAACATCGCCGGCGAACCGGTCGCCGCGATTGGGCCGATCGAAACGCGCATTCGCGCCGAACCGGTCATCGCGGCCGAAGCGGCTGGCCCATGCCGCGTCGCGGTCGCGGAGGTAGCGATCCTCCCAACCGGCACGATGCTCACGGTCGTAACTGTCTTCCCACGTGGTCCGGCGGTCGTCATCGTGGCGACCGTTGCCGGGCCCTTGCGCCATGTGGATCTGCTGGCGCAGGCTGGCGCTGCGCTGTTGGAGAACGGCGTGCTCGCGGCCGCTGATGCCCTGGTCGCTGAACTGGCGTTCGAGCATCACCAACTGCTGAAGGCTGTCGCGAAGCGGCCGCAGCTCGCGCCGCGAGATGGCTCCGCTCTGAACGCCCTCGTCGATCCATGTCTGCAATTCGGCGCTCTGGGTCCGGTGGCTGTTCCACGGCTGTGCCGCGGCCGGCGCCGCGACCGAAAGGCCGGAAAGCGCGGCCATCGTCAACAAAATCGTCTTCATCCATATGCTCCTTGAGTCCCCGGTGCCTGGGGATGGTTCGCACCTCGTCCTCGGGAGATATCCATCGACGATCTATGACATCGTCTACGATGAGAAAATCAATACGAGAAAATCTATCAACGGGATTTATGCGTTTAAAGAAGCCCGCAAATGCCAATTTCAAATCCGACATGAATCGTCAGATAAAATTCATGTCCGGTCCTGGACGTTGTTGCAACAGTCCCGGAGCGCTGTTGTTCCACTTCTTCAGAACCGATGTCGGTTCAATCGTGGATGATTGAAACCGCGGTGCCCGGTGTCGCCTCCGCCACACTTACAGAGGCACCGAGCTGGCCGGCCAGCGCTTCGACGATGCCCGTGCCGAGGCCGGGCCGCACTTTGGCACGGTCGGCAGGCATGCCGATGCCGTCATCGCGCACCGACAAGGTCCACTGCGTCCCGCGCGAATGATAATCGACGAGGATCCGACCGTGGCGGTGGCGTGGGAAGGCATGTTTGAGCGCGTTGATCACCAGTTCGGTGACGATCAGGCCGAGACTGACCGACGCATCGGCTTTGGCCATGCTGTCGTCGACGTCGACGATTATCGACACCTTGTCGGGATCCCCGATCATCGACGCGCCGATGCTGTCGCACAAATCGCTGAAATAGGCGCGAAGAGCGACGTCCTCGAGCCTGGACACGGAAAGCTGCCGCTGCAGGGCGGCGATCGACATGACCCGGTTGCGGGCGTCGCGGAGCTGTCCTCGCGCCTGCTCGGACCGCACCCTCCGGGCGCTCTGCATGAGCACACTGGCGACGATCTGGAGGCTGTTGGCGACCCGATGCTGGAGCTCCTGCAGCAGGATCGCCTTTTCGCGCAGCAGGTCGTCGTTGAGCTTCTCGTGGATCCGCGCCTCGGTGACGTCGGCCACCGACATGACCATCCGGACATGGCCGGCATCGAAATAATCGAGCTTGCGGGCGTTGACGATGAGGCGGCGGTTCACCATCCCCTCGCGGACCAGATCCATCTCATAGGCGTCGATGTCCGCAAATCCGGCGGCCGTGGCCTTGAGCAGCGACCCGAGCTGCGGCGCCGCCCATTCGCCGTCTCCCAGTCCGGACAGCTTGCGGCCCGCCGCGTTCGCCGGGTCGATCTGGAACGTGTCGCCGAAGGAGTCGCTGGCGGCGACGATGCAGAGCTCGTCGTCGAGGAGCAGGACCGGCGCGTTCGAAGAGGCGATCATCGCCATGGCCAGGCTGTCGGCGGCTTCGGCCAATATTGAAACGGGAGCGCCGATGGCTGAATCCTCGCCGGAATGATCCGCGGCGCGAAAGCAGCCCGGCGACGACTTGTAACACAGATCATGGGGCCGCCCCAATTCATTTCGGGAAAATCACGATTTCGATGCCCCTTCCGGATCGATCCATCGAGGCGCGCCCGCCCGCGCTCGGCGTTTTCGCGGAAACTCGAATGAAGGCTGACTTCGATCCCCCCTCCACCTAGACTGAGCGGCGAGGAGGCCAGGTGCCGCAACCGCTCACGGGTATCCGCATCGTGGAACTGGCTGGCCTCGCGCCGGCGCCGTTCGCCGCGATGATGCTTGCCGACCATGGCGCACAGGTGGTGTGGGTCGAGCGGGCCGGCTGGAGCCGGCGCTTTCGCTGGATTACCGGGGTCATGCGAGTTTTTTCAGCAGATCCTGGATGGCTTCGTCGTTTTCGGCACCGCTCCATTCCGTCAGGTCGAGAGCCTGGTACAGACGGAAGCCGAACGGGAGGGTCACCTGATCGATCTTGACTGGCCGGAGGCATTGCCTTTCCTTGCCAATGTCCGCTTCTTCCAGAACCGGGTCCGAGCCGACCGAATTTCTCGACCAGATGACGAGTATGATATCCGCAGCCTGGAGCTCGGCAGCGATCGCTTTCTGATACGAGATTCCCCACGGGACGTGGCGGTCCCACCAGACGACGTGACCCTTCTTCTCGAGCAGCTCTACCAGCGGGGTGATGCGCATCTTGTCCTCGCGAGCGTAGCTGATGAAGATCCGCCGGCCCGAATTGGCTGCGCGCTGGGGTGGCGTGCTCGTTCGCGCCTCGTTCGGCGCCGGGCGCGCCGGAGCGGGAACCCCGGCCTCAGCTCGGCCGATCTCTTCGAGGGCCCGGACAATATGCTCTGCCAGTGTGGCAAGGTTACGTGCAAACCGGGTGTTGCGGGAAGTAAGAGGCATCACCGCCTGCGTTAGGTCGTCTTGGTGCCAGAATACCGCACGAAGAATATCGCTCAGCGGCGGGGGATAGTTTTGTTCCTCGCGTAGAGGGAGAAACTCCGCTATAAAAAGTCGAGGCGGCTCGGCGTGTTGGGCTAAGAAAGCATTGGCTTCCTGGATACACCAACTGCTGTTCACATAGTTTGGTGAACCAATAGCCAAGAACACCCTTGAATTGCGAACGTTTTCAAGTTGGACTTCAAGCGCCTCTCCATGTTTCAGTTCGTGTATGTCGTAAAAAATATTGATATCACGGCCCGACCTGATACGCAACTCGTCTTGTAAGTAGTCCTTAAACATCCTGACCCAATTTCTTAATCGGGGTGTTATATAATTGTCAGACTGAGCATAACTAAGGTATACATCCCATTCGTATGAATGTTCAATTGCCGCCATGCGACTCTCCACATACCAGTTTCTTCTGCGATCGTTGTTCGCCCGACGCTGTTGCTCACTGCTGAGGGACTCGCGGCCGATACCTTCTGCGGTCCCCTGTCAGAGTTGAAGCGAGAGTCTTGTAAAGCTGCCCACAGGTCAACAGCCTTGCTGACTTCGCTCCGCCCCCGGCCTAGGATCGCCGGGGGAGGGCCAACTTGCTGCAACCGCTTACGGGAATCCGCATCGTCGAGCTGGCCGGGCTCGCGCCGGCGCCGTTCGCGGCGATGATGCTGGCCGATCACGGCGCCGAGGTGGTGCGGATCGAGCGCGCCGGCTGGCGACCGGCGATTCCGCCCGAGAAGGACATCCTCCGACGCAACCGCGCCGATATCCTGACGCTGGACCTCAAGGAAAAGGCCGGCGGCGCGAAGTTGCGGGAACTCGCCCGCGAAGCCGACGGCCTGATCGAGGGCTTTCGCCCCGGCGTGATGGAGCGGCTCGGGCTGGGGCCGGAGACGCTGTGCGCCGACAATCCTCGCCTGGTCTACGGCCGGATGACCGGCTTCGGCCAGGAAGGGCCGCTGGCTGCGGCGGCCGGTCACGACATCGTTTACCTCGCGCTCGCCGGCAATCTGCACGGCTACGGCCGCGCCGGTGCGCCGCCGACGCCGCCGCTCAATGCGGTCGGCGATTTCGGCGGCGGCGGCATGCTGCTCGCTTTCGCGATGCTCGCCGGAATCCTCTCCGCCCGCGCCACCGGCAAGGGGAGCGTGATCGACTGTGCGATGGTGGACGGCGCCGCTTTGCTCGCTGCCCAGACCTTCTCGCTGCTCGCCGCCGGCCTGTGGAAGGACGAACGCGGCACGAACCTGCTCGACTCCGGCGCCGCTTTCTACGACAGCTACCAATGCGCCGACGGCAAGTGGGTCGCGCTCGGGGCGCTCGAGCCGCAATTCTTCGCGGTGCTGAAGGAGAAGCTCGGTCTGGCTTCGAGCCAGTTCGATTCCGGGCTGCGCGACGAGCTGGCCCGCACCTTCGCCGCGCATCCGCGCGACCATTGGTGCGGGCTTCTCGAAGGATCCGACGCCTGCTTCGCGCCGGTGCTGAGTCTGGCCGAGGCGCCGGCGCATCCGCACAATCAGGATCGCGGCACCTTCACCGACGCCAACGGCTATATCGAGCCCAACCCCGCCCCCCGCTTCAAGGAGCTCTGATCCTCCATGCTCGACCTTTCCCGCCGCACCGCTTTCAGCGACGACCATCATCTGTTCCGCGACCAGGTCCGCAAATTCTTCGACCGCGAGCTGGTCCCCCATCTCGAGCGCTGGGAAGAGCAGGGCGAGATCGACCGGCATTTCTGGCGCAAGGCCGGCGAGGCCGGGCTGCTCTGCGCCACGGTGCCCGAGGATTATGGCGGCCTCGGCCTCGACTTCGGCTACAATGCGGTGATCGACGAGGAGCTGGGCTATGCCGGCTCCAGCGCCGGCATCAGCCTGCATTCCGACATCGTCGCCCCTTACATCACCGCTTATGGCTCGGAGGAGCTCAAGGCGCGCTGGCTGCCGAAGATGATCTCCGGCGAGACGCCGACCGCGATCGCGATGACCGAGCCGGGCGCCGGCTCCGACCTCCAAGGGATCAAGACGACCGCGATCCGCGACCCCGGATCGGGGTCCGGGGCAGGGTCCGGGGCGGGCGGCGATTATGTCGTCAACGGCTCGAAGACCTACATCACCAACGGCCAGCATGCCGAGCTGATCATCGTCGTCGCCAAGACCGATCCCGGCGAGGGGGCGAAGGGCATTTCGCTGATCCTGGTCGAGGCGGATCGGGAAGGCTTCGCGCGCGGCCGCAACCTCGACAAGATCGGGCTGCACGGCCAGGACACGTCGGAGCTGTTCTTCCAGGACGTACGGGTGCCGCAGGGCAATCTGCTCGGCGCCGAAGGCATGGGCTTCGCCTATCTGATGAACCAGCTGCCGCAGGAGCGGCTCGGCATCGCCATCGGCGCCCAGGCTTCGGCCCAGCGCGCTTTCGACGAGGCGGTCGCCTTCACCAAGCAGCGCAAGGCGTTCGGCCGCACCGTGTTCGAATTCCAGAACACCCGCTTCACCCTCGCCGATCTCGCCGCCAAGCTGCAGGTCGGCTGGGCCCATCTCGACTGGGCGCTCGCTCGGCACATGGATGGCAAGCTCACCGCCGCCGAGGCCAGCGCCGCCAAGCTGTGGCACACCGACCTGCAATGGGAGGTGTGCGATGCCGCGCTCCAGCTGCACGGCGGCGCCGGCTATATGAACGAATATCTGATCGCCCGCTTGTGGCGCGACGCCCGCGTCACCCGCATCTTCGGCGGCACCAACGAGATCATGAAGGAAGTGGTGGCGCGGGCGATCTGATTCAGAGCAGGCCTGCCACGAGCCCCCGTTCGAAGGCTTGCTGGGCGCGCAGATACCAATTGAATCGGGAATGGTGGACGATCTCGTCGAAGCCGATGCGGCCGTGAATGAGCAGGATGGCGTCCCGCGTCAGAAAGCGGTTCTCGGGAGGGAAAGCGGACATGAAGGTGACCCCGGCCGAATGGACCTGGCTGAGGCCGAGGAACAGGAGCCGCGACCTTCGAGAGGCCCGCCACGAGTCGATTTCGTGCACCATGCGCCGCGCCAGGTCGGCGTCCCCGCCGGGAGTGGTCAGCTCGACGGCGACGTCCTCGAGGTCTTCGGAAACATCGCCCAGCTGGCGTACAAGGCTGCGCGCCAGCTCATAATCCACATCGCCGATCAGCCGCACCTGCGGGTCGAGCAAGGCGGACGGCAGATCGCCGCTTTGCCGGTTACGGGCACGTCGGGCCTCCATGAGCCGGGCCGGACAGCCCGGGTGTGAACGCAACGACGGGCCCGGCGGGAGATTTCCGGGGGCTGCCCAGTTCGCCCGCTCCAACTTCGTCATTCCCGCGAAAGCGGGAATCCAGCGGGAAGCCGACGGAGACCGCGAGGGTGACCAGTCCGCACTGGATTCCCGCTTTCGCGGGAATGACGATTGAAGTTGTTGGCAGACGCAGGATTCCCGCTTGCGCGGGATTGACGACGAGCGGAGAAACGGCGTCATGAAGATCATCGGCAGCTATGTCAGCCCTTATGTGCGCAAGGTGACCGCCTGCCTGCACCTGAAGGGACTGCTCTACGAGATCGACCCGATCACGCCCTTTTTCGGCAATGACGAATTCGAGCGGCTGAGCCCGTTGCGGCGCATTCCGGTGCTGATCGAGGGCGACCTGGCGATCAGCGATTCCACCGTGATCTGCGCCTGGCTGGACGAGGCGTATCCGGGGCCGCCGCTGCTGCCCCCAGGCCCGCGCGAGCGCGCCCGCGCCCGCTGGCTCGAGGAATATGCCGACACAAGGCTCGGCGACCTGTTCATCTGGGGATTGTTCTACCAGAAGGTGGTGCGGCCGCTGGTCTGGGGCGAGCCGGGCGACCAGGCGCGGATCGACAGGACGCTCGGCGAGGACGCGCCGCGCGAGCTGACCTATCTCGAAGGTCAGCTCCCGGCCGACGGCTTCCTGTTCGGCGATGACATCGGCCTGGCCGACATCGCCATAGCCAGCTTCTTCCGCAACGCGTCATATGCCGGCTTCGCGCCCGATCCGGAGCGCTGGCCGCGCTCCGCGTCCTTCGTCGAGCGCGCGCTCGCCCATTCCTGCTTCGCCGCGACCCTGCCGTTCGAGCAGGCCCAGCTCGGCACCAACCCGCAGGGCCGGCGAGCGGCGCTGATTGCCGCCGGCGCGCCGCTCACCGCCGAGACGATGGGAACGCGCGAGCCCCGCCGGGGCGTGATGGCGCTCTAGCTTCTCGCCGGGATCGATCCGGGATGGTCCCGCCCGAACGCGACGGCGGCGCCGAGCAGGCCGGGCTCGGCATAAGTGGCGAGCATCACCGGGATGCGCTTCATCCGCTCGACATAGCGGCCCTTGGCGATGAACCGTTCGGTGAAATCCGGCGTGCGCAGCAACGGGGCGATGCGGTTGGCGAGGCCGCCGGTGAGGACCACGCTCATCGCGCCATGGGCGAGGCTGAAGTCGCCGGCCGCGGCGCCGAGGGAGCGCACCAACAGAGCGAGCGCGCGGGCGGCGAGGGCGTCGCTGCCGTCGATCGCCGCATTCCACAAATCGCCGTGGCGGTTGGGGTCGAGATCGCCGCCGCCGCCGAGGAAGCGGTAGATGTCGATCAGTCCCGGTCCGGAGACGACCCGTTCGACCGAGGCGCGGCCGTGGCGGGCGGCCAGGCTCGCGGCCAGCGCCTCCTCCTCCTCGTCCTGCGGCGCGAAGGCGATATGGGCCGCTTCGGTCTCGATCACCGTGACCCGGCCGCCCCGGCGCGACAGGATCGACACGCCCAGGCCGGTGCCGGGGCCGACCACGCTGGTCACGCCTTCCGCCGGCAGCTCCCGCGGCCCGACGATCGGCTCGAGCTCGCCCCCGCCCATCACCGATACGGCGTGCGCCACCGCGCCGAAATCGTTGAGCAGGGTCAGCCGATCGAGGCCGAGCTCATCGGCGAGACGGAAGCGCGGCAGCACCCAGTGGCTGTTCAGGAAGCGCAGCGCCTCGCCCTCGATCGGCGCCGCCACCGCCAGCGACGCCGCTTTGGGCAGCGCCTCGCCGGCGTCGCGCGCGAACGCCTCCCAGGCCGACCTGAGGCCGGCATGCTCGCGGGTGCGGTAGCGCCTCATCTCGCCGATCCGCGGCCGCTCGCTTTCGCCGAGCTCGGCCAGCGCGAAACGGGCATGGGTACCGCCAATGTCGCCGACGACGATCTTCACCGCGCTTGCATCCTTTCCAGGATCGACCCCCGGCTTTCCTACTCAGGATCGCCGAAGCGGGGAAGCCGGGCGAGGCGCCGCTTCCGGCCCGTCCCGGCCGGCTTGCCAAGGCGCGCGAACGGTGCGAGCCTGCGGCCTGTCGATCCTGTGCGTTTCCCGATCGAGCCAAAGGGGAGGGGAGCATGGACGGTATCAAGACGCCGCTGCATTTGTGGATCGTCGGCGGCCTGTCGGCGCTGTGGAACGCGTTCGGCTGCTTCGACTATCTGATGACCCAGACGCGCAATCCGGACTTTCTCGCCAATTTCACGCCCGAGCAGATCGCCTATTTCGAAAACTTCCCGCCGGCGATGGAGGCCGCCTGGGCGTTCGGCGTCTGGGGCGCCCTTACCGGCTCGCTGCTGCTGCTCGCCCGCAGCCGCCACGCGGTGACCGCCTTCGCGGTCTCGCTCGCCGGTCTCGCGATCAGCACCTTCTACCAATATGTCCTGGCCTCGCCGCCGCCGGGATTCGAAGGCAGCTGGATGGCGTATATGCCGATCGTCATATGGGCGATCGCCATCGGCCTGCTGGTCTATGCGATTCGGATGCGGCGGCGGGGGGTGCTGCGCTAGCGCCAGGCGCTTCTCCGGAAACCTGCGCCTCTTTTCGGGAACGGCGGACGCCGTCTCACTTGACCCTGTCTCCACGTCTGCGATGGTGCTAGGCGAACCGAGAGGTGTAAATGGCTGACAAGCCGGTCTTTACCAGCGAGCAGATCGTCGCCCAGCTGACCCGGCTCGGCATCTGGAACGCGCCGGACCAGCCGATCTTTTTCGCCTATCTCGAGCAGCGGCCGTCCTACCTTCCATTCGAGCCCAGCTTCACGCCCTTTACCGCGGACCGGCGCGCCGGCGCCGAACGGGCGTTCGCGCTGATCGCGCAGGTCGCCGACCTGACCTTCGCCCAGGTCGCGGACAATGGCACCGAGCCTGGTCCCGCCAACCAGCGCATCACGTTCCGCTCGATCGCGGTCGAGGAACCCGTCTTTTCGGGATCGGCCTCACTCTATCAGCTCGATGGGTCGCCGGCCATTTACGGCTCCGACATCATCCTCAACACGACCGGCATGAACCGGCGCGTCACCAATGAGGGCTTCGTCGGCTGGACCGCCTACGTCACGCTCCACGAAATTTTGCATTCGATCGGCCTGTCGCACCCGGGCGACTATAATGGGGCCGGCTTCAATTACGAGGAGCATGCCGAGTTCCTCCAGGACACGCGGCAATATTCGGTCATGTCCTATTGGAACGCGGCGAAGACGGGCGCCGACCACCATATCGGCGACGCGCACTATGTCGCCGACACGCCGTTGCTCTACGATATCCTCGCGCTGCAGACGCTCTACGGCGCCAACCTGGGCACCCGCACCGGCGACACCGTCTACGGCTTCAACTCCAATACCGGCGATCCGGCGTTCGACTTCGCGGTCAACACCGCGCCGGTGATCGCGGTCTGGGACGCTGGCGGCCGCGACACGCTCGATTTCTCCGGTTTCTCCGGCGCGTCGCTGATCGACCTCAACCCGGGCGCGTTCAGCAGCGGCGGCGGCCTGACGAAGAACGTCGCCATCGCCTTCGGCGCGGTCATCGAGAATGGCGTCGGCGGGACGGGCAACGACAATCTGTTCGGCAACGAAGTCGCGAACCGGCTCGACGGCCGCGCCGGCGCCGACGCGATGAGCGGCGGCGACGGCAACGACATTTACATCGTCGACAATGCGGGCGACCAGGCGATCGAGACGAGCGGCGACACCGGCGTTGATCTCGTCATCAGCTCGATCAGCTTCACGCTCGGCGCGCGGGTCGAGAACCTCACCCTCGCCGGCCCCGCCGCGATCAACGGCACCGGCAACAGCCTCGCCAATATGCTGGTCGGCAATGCTGCGGCGAACGTGCTGAACGGCGGCTCGCACGGCGACACGATGAAAGGGGGCGCGGGCAACGACCTTTATTATGTGGATTCGATCGCCGACAAGGCGATCGAGACCAGCGCATCGCACGGCACGGACAAGGTCGTCAGTTTGGTCAGCTACACACTCGGCACCTATGTCGAGCAACTGGCGCTGGCCGGGACGGAGGCGCTGAGCGGAACCGGCAACGATCATGCCAACAGCCTGGTCGGCAATGCGGCCAACAATTTCCTGAACGGCCGCGCCGGCGCCGACACGATCGGCGGCGGTGTGGGCGATGACCGGATCTATGGCGGCGGCGGCATGGATGTGTTGTACGGCCATGCCGGAGCCGACGGCTTTTACTTCAACACGGCCCCCGGCCCGTCGAACGTCGACCAGATCGTCGGCTTCGTCCGTGCCGACGACACGATCTACCTCGATCGCGACATCTTCACCCGCATCGCGTCGAACGGCACGCTGAGCAGCGCCGCGTTCCGCGTCGGCACGTCCGCGGCCGATTCATCCGATCGCATCGTCTACGACAAGGCGGCCGGCCAGCTCTTTTACGACGCCGACGGCAACGGCGCCGGCGCCGCCGTGCTGTTCGCCACCGTCACGCCGGGAATGACGCTGACCAACGCCGACTTCGTGGGGTACATCTGAGGCGCGCGGCGGCGGGCCTGGTCTCCGTCGACACACCCCGAGAACTTAGCTAAGATAGCTATAAAAGCGAAAGGCGAATCGCGATGAAGCGAGCGGCAGCAACGACGGTATCTTCGACCGACTTCCAGAACAGCGCCGGCCGGTATCTCGACCAGGCAGCGAGCGAGCCGGTGGTCATTACCAAATATCGGCGACCCGCGCGGGTGCTGATGGCTTTCGAGGAATATCAGCGGCTGCAGGCGCTCGCCAAGGCGCGACCGACCCGCAAGGCTTTCAAGACCGCGGACTTGCCGGAAGCTGTCGCCCACGCCGTCGAAGCTGCGGATTACGCCCATATCGACCCGGAACTCGACAAGCTGATTGACTGAGCCGGTGACGAAGCCGGCGCCACGGAGCGGCCTCGTCATTCGCTACGACTATTTGTGGCTGGCCGAGGAGCGCGAAGGACGGGGAGAGGGCGTCAAGGTGCGGCCCTGCGCCATCGTGGTGGCCGTCCAGGCGGATGTCGGCGATCCGTTGCGCGTCGTCGTCTGCGGCATAACCCACCTGCGGCCGGCGAACGAAGCCGACGGCATCAGCATTCCTCCTCGCGTCAAGGCTCATTTGGGCCTCGATGACGAGCCGTCGTGGATCGTCACCCGGGAAGTGAACCTCGTCGACTGGGACGATCCCGGTATTATTCCAGTCGCGCCTGGCCGATGGACCTACGGCTTCCTCCCGCCAGCTTTGGCGAAGGCGATGCGCGAGCGGATCGTGGCGCAGATCAGGTCCGGCGCGCTGCCGATGGTAAACAGGCCGAGGATCGAAAGGCGACGAACGAAAAGGGAGCGCGGGAAACCCTAATGGAAGGGGCTGTGACAAGACCATCGGCTCGAGGCCGGGCCTTGGACGGTCGGCTCTGATTGACCTGCACCATAAAAGGTGCATACCACGCTCTGTGGCTCCGCGCACGAAAGACGGGCATGGCTGAAAACAGGCACCGCGGATCGACCCTCGACAGCTTCCTCGAAGAGCAAGGTACGCTTGCGGAAATGCAGGCCAAGGCGATCAAGGAAGTGATCGCCTGGCAGCTCAGCGAAGCGATGCGCCAGCAGGGGCTCAGCAAGAGCCGCCTCGCGCGACTGATGCACACCAGCCGCACCCAGGTCGACCGCGTTCTCGATCCGGAAAACGGCAACGTCACGATCGAAACGCTGCAAAAGGCGGCGGCGGTCGTGGGCAGGCGCGTGGTGCTTCAGCTGGTTTAGACGCGAGTCACCGGTTCCGCCGCCCCTCGATCAGACTGTCCACCAGCGCCGGCTCGGCCAGCGTCGAGGTGTCGCCGAGGTTGGAGAAATCGTTCTCGGCGATCTTCCGCAGGATGCGGCGCATGATCTTGCCGCTGCGGGTCTTCGGCAGCGCCGGGGTGAAATGGATCAGGTCGGGCGAGGCGATCGGGCCGATCTCGGTGCGGACGTGCTGGCGCAGTTCCTTCTCGAGCGCCCCGCCCGGCTCCTCGCCGACGATCAGGGTGACGTAGCAATAAATGCCCTGGCCCTTGATGTCGTGCGGATAGCCGACCACCGCCGCCTCGGCGACGCAGCGGTGCGAGACGAGCGCGCTCTCGATCTCGGCGGTGCCGAGCCGGTGGCCGGAAATGTTGAGCACGTCGTCGACCCGGCCGGTGATCCAGTGATAGCCGTCGGCGTCGCGGCGGCAGCCGTCGCCGGTGAAATATTTGCCCGGATAAGCGCTGAAATAGGTCTGCACGAAACGCTCATGGTCGCCATAGACGGTGCGCATCTGGCCCGGCCAGGAACGGGCGATGCACAAATTGCCCGAGGCTTCGCCCTCCAGCACCCTGCCGTCGGCGTCGACCAGCTCGGGCACGATGCCGAAGAAGGGCCGGCCGGCCGAGCCCGGTTTCATGTCGTGCGCGCCGGGCAAAGTGGTGATCATGATGCCGCCGGTCTCCGTCTGCCACCAGGTGTCCACCACCGGGCAGCGTTCATCGCCGACATGGCGCCAGTACCAAAGCCAGGCTTCGGGATTGATCGGCTCGCCGACCGTGCCGAGCAGCCTCAGTGACGCGCGGTCGTGCTTCTTGACCGGCGCCTCGCCCTCGCGCATCAGCGCCCGGATCGCGGTCGGGGCGGTGTAGAAGATGTCGACCCTGTGGCGCTCGACCACGTCCCAGAAGCGGCTGCTGTCGGGATAGTTGGGAACGCCCTCGAACATCAGGCTGGTGGCGCCGTTGGCGAGCGGGCCGTAGACGACATAGGAGTGGCCGGTCACCCAGCCGACGTCGGCGGTGCACCAGAAAATCTCGCCGGGCCGATAATCGAACACGTAGCGGAAGGTGGTCGCCGCCCATACCGCATAGCCGCCGGTCGTGTGCAGCACGCCCTTGGGCTTGCCGGTCGAGCCCGACGTGTAGAGGATGAACAACGGGTCCTCGGCGTTCATCGGCTCGCACGGACAATGGTCGGGCACGGTTTCCGCGAGCGCATGATACCAATGGTCGCGGCCATCCTCCATGGCCACCTCGTTGCCGAGATGGCGGACGACGACGACCGCGTCGACAGCCTGTCCTGAGCCTGGCGAAGGGGCTCCGCGGCGCAGCGCGGCGTCGACATTGGCCTTCAACGGCACCAGCCTGCCGCCGCGCCGGCCGCGCGTCGGCGGTGACGATGAAGCGGCTGGCGCAATCCTCGATCCGGCCATGAAGCGCCTCGGGCGAGAAGCCGCCGAAGACGACGCTGTGGACGGCGCCGATCCGGGCGCAGGCGAGCATCGCCACCGCCGCCTCCGGGATCATCGGCATGTAGAGGGTGACGCGGTCGCCCTTGCCGGCGCCCAGCGCCTTGAGCGCGTTCGCCATCCGCACCACTTCGGCGTGCAGCTCGCCATAGGTCAGGGTGCGGGTCACGCCGGGCTCGTCGCCCTCCCACAGGATCGCGACGTCGTTCGAGCGCGCCTCGAGATGGCGGTCGACGCAATTGTGGCAAAGGTTGAGGATGCCGTCCTCGAACCATTTTATGTCGACCGGATCGAACGACCAGTCGGCGATCCGGGTCGGCGCGCGCACCCAGTCGATCGCGCGGGCCCGCTCCGCCCAGAAGCCGTCCGGATCGTCGAGCGAGCGGCGGTAGAGCGCCTCATATTGCCCGGCGGTGCAGTGGGTGCCGTGGACGGCCGCGGCGGGCGGAGGGATGCGTTCGGCCATGGGTCGTTCGAGCCTTTCCTGCCCGCCCCTTAGCGCCTGCTCCAGGAGGAGGCCAGCGACCGGCGGGCGCGGTCCCGCCCGGCCGCGGCTACTGGCCGATGATGCGGTCGCGCAGCCGGTCGCGGAGCGAGCGGCGCCGGCGCTGCGGCGGCTGCTCCTGGGCTTCGCGACCACCGCCCATCATCTCCTCGAAACTCATGCCGAGCATGCCGACGTGCATGGCGCGGGTGCGGACCTTGACCGCCGATTTCAGGAGCCCAGCCGCGCGGCGCCTGCGCCGGCCGCGCCGGGTGGCTGAAATTGGCTTCGGGACCGAAGGCGGTGAGCATCAGCGACGCGGCCTGGACCGAGCCCGCCACTTCGGCCGGGACCGTGCACTGGGTCGTCTGCGGAGCGAGCAGCACGCGCTGCTGGATCAGGCGGGCGACCTCATCCGGAGCGAGATAATCGAACGCCCCCATCTGGCTGAACTGCACCTCGCTCGAGCTCCACAGGACGATGGTGCCGTCTTCGCGCGCGCCGCTCGCCATCACGAACCAGCCGCGGGCAGCAGCGATGGGCTGCCAGGCCAGCGGCACCGCGCCCGAAGCCGCCCGGCTGTTGGACGTTACCACCACCGGCGGCAGGAAATCCTGGCCGGGAGCGAGAGCGAACCGGATTTCCGGTGTGTAATTGCCGCGCACGACATGCTCGCCGACCAGCGAGCCCTCGGCCGGGACGGCGACGCGCGAACGGGCGTTCGGCCATTCGCCATAAGTGGCCGAGCCGGACGCGGAGGGCGGCGTCATCGGCTGGTATTGCAGCGCCGCCATCGCCGGGGGCATCTGGCCCTGCGACAATCGCGCCAGATCGATCTCGAACGGCTGGCCGGGCCGCGCGCGCTCGCCGCAACCCCAATAAATGAGCAGGCGGCCGCGGGCGCCATCGCTTTGGCCCATCACCGGCGGCCGCGTCGGCGGCGCCGCCGCGACGCTCTGCGGCGTCACCAGCGGCAGCGAGGCGCCGGCGCCCAATGCGGCCGGCGGCAGATGCTCGGCCGCAGGCGCACCGGCCGGCCGGCGCGGGCTGCCGAGCTGCAGCGTCAGGTTGCGCAGGTGGGACGGGCCGCGGCCGGACATCATCGCCGCCATGTCCGGACGCCCGGTCTGGCTCATCGCCGCCAGGCCGCTCAGCGTCTCGGCCGACATCCAGTAGGTCGCGGTGCCCCCGGCCGGGCGTGGCTGTGCGAAAGCGGTGGCGGCGGCGATGACGGCGAGCGATGCCGCGGCGGCGCCCAATGCGACTGATTTCATGCTATGATACCTCTTGAGATGCCCCTTGCGCGAGGGCTCTAGCGATGCCGATGCCGGTTTTCCAGCGTCGGGTGGGGCGAATCTCACCGGGGTCCGCCGCGTGTTCTTTCGGCGCCCAGGATTCGTTGCGTGGTCGCAACCAAGTCGGCTCGGCGCGCGTTTGCCACCGCCGAGCGGTGCTTCAGGTTGCAGAAAGGCTGTATTATATATATGAAGCACCCAATCCCTTGAACCCGGTGGACGAATGACGGCGCTTGCCCTGACGCTTCCTGCCTCGAACCTCGCTGCGGCGCTTCGCCGCCACGGGCCGGCTTGGCTTTTGCTCGCGGTGATGCTCGCTCTGTTCGCGGTGACCGGGATCAGCCTGATGCTGCAGGGCAGCGGTCCGGGCTTCGATTCGCCGCTCAGCCGGGTCGCGCTCGGCGCGCCGACGGCGCGGCTGCAGGCGGCGGCGGCCGAGACTTCGGCCACCCGGTTGCGCAAGGTCGCACCGGTCGATGCGCTCGCGATCAACGCCGCCATCCCGGTCTCGACCGGCGCCAATCCGGCGGCGCGGCCGTTCCTGCTCGCGGCCGCCAGCGAGGCCGACCGGCTGCGCTCGATCGACTGCCTCGCCGCGGCCATATATTACGAGGCCGCGACGGAGTCGCTCGAGGGGCAGCGCGCGGTTGCCCAGGTGGTGCTGAACCGGGTCCGCCACCCGGCCTATCCCTCGACCGTGTGCGGCGTCGTGTTCGAAGGCTCGCAGCGCTTTACCGGGTGCCAATTCTCCTTCACCTGCGACGGCTCGCTGCGGCGCGCGCCGATGGCCGGGCTGTGGGAGCGGGCGCGCCAGGTCGCCGAGGCCGCGATCGGCGGCTCTGTCTACGCGCCGGTCGGCTGGTCGACCCATTATCACGCCAATTACGTCGTCCCTTATTGGGCCTCGAGCCTCACCAAGGCGGCCAATATCGGCACCCACATCTTCTATCGCTGGCGCGGCGGCTGGGGCCGGCCACCGGCTTTCCTCAACCGCTATGCGCGGGTCGAGCCGAACATCCGCTGGCGCGGCGGCTTCGGCCAGCCGACCGCGGCCGAGCGGCTGGCGGCGGCCGAAGCGGCGGCGCGCGACGCGGCGGCGGCGGAAGCGGCCGAGGGCGCGCCGCCGATCGGCAGCGTCGACAGCTTCCAGCGCGCCGTGCTGCGCCGCTACGAGCCGCTGCGGCGCGACACCGCCAATGCGATGATCTCGGAGCGGACCCGCGCCGACCGCACGCTCACCAACAGCCAGCGCTGGGCGCTGACCGGCAGCGATGCCCGGGCCGAGACGCCGCAGCAGCGCCCGCTCGGGCGCTGGGGCACGGTGCCGGCCGACCCGCCGCAGCCGCAGCCGCAGCAGCCGCCCCCGCCGCCGCCGTCGACCGCGTCGGCGACGCCGCCCGCTTCGGCCGCCACCCCAGCCACGCAGGCGTCGCGCTGAACCCGCTTTTCGCCGGGCAGCGAACCTCGATCTTCGAGCATATGTCCGCGCTCGCGCGGGACCACAGGGCGGTCAATCTCGGCCAGGGCTTCCCCGATTTCGGCTGGCCGGCGGACGTGCTCGACAAGGCGGCCGAAGCAATATTGTCCGGCTGGAACCAGTATCCGCCGATGCGCGGCCTTCCCGAGCTGCGCGAGGCGGTCGCCGGCCACTATCGCGACCATCAGGGGCAGGCGGTCGACGCCGGGCAGGTCATCGTCACCTCGGGCGCCACCGAGGCGCTCGCCTCGAGCCTGATGGCGCTGATCGAACCGGGCGACGAGGTCGTGCTGTTCCAGCCGCTCTACGACGCCTATCTGCCGCTGGTGCGGCGCGCCGGCGGCGTGCCGCGCTTCGTGCGGCTGACGCCGCCCGACTGGCGGATCACGGAAGCGGCGCTGGCCGAGGCCTTCACGCCGCGCACCCGGCTGGTGCTGTTCAACAATCCGCACAACCCCAGCGCGCGGGTGTTCGACGAAGCGGAGCTCGAGCTGCTCGCCGCCGCCTGCGTCCGCCATGACGCGCTCGCTTTGTCCGACGAAGTCTGGGAGCATGTCCTGTTCGACGGCCGCCGCCACCGGCCGCTTGCCGCGCTGCCGGGCATGGCCGACCGGACCGCCAAGATCGGATCGGCCGGAAAGATCTTCTCGTTGACCGGCTGGAAGGTCGGCTGGGTGGTCGCGCCGCCGCCGCTGGCGGAAGCGATCGCCAAGGCGCACCAGTTCGTCACTTTCTCGACCCCGCCCAATTTGCAGAGCGCGGTCGCCTATGGTCTGGGCAAGCCGCTGGACGAGGTCGAGCGGACCGCCGCCGACTTCGCGGCGGCGCGCGACCGGCTGCGTGACGGACTGGAGAAAGAGGGCTATGCGGCGCTCGCCGCCGAAGGCACCTATTTCCTGTCGATCGACCTCGCCGCGTCGGGAATCGCCGTCGACGACAGCGAATTCTGCGAGCGCGCGGTCAACGAAGCGGGTGTCGCGGCCATTCCGGTCTCGGCTTTCTATGCCGAGGAGCCGGTGACCAGCGTCGTTCGCCTGTGCTTCGCCAAGCGCGCCGAGACATTGGACGCCGGCATCGAGCGGATGGGCAAAGCGCGGGCCTTGTTCGCTTAGTCGCGCCGACGCGCCATCGTCCCGGCGATCCACGCGCAAACGATCAGCTGCAGCGTGTGGAAGATCATCACCGGCAGGATCACCAGTCCGGCGGCGGCGCCGGGAAAGAGGATCCGCGCCATCGGCGCGCCGCTCGCCAGGCTCTTGACCGAGCCGCAGAACATGATGGCGGCGCGGCGGTCGCGCTGAAAGCCGCCGAGCCGTCCGACCAGGCTTCCGGCGGCGAGAACCAAGGCAAGCAGCGCCAGCAGCAGGCCGGTCAGCACCAGCAGTTCCCCAGCCGGAAGCCGGCTCCACACGCCGTCGATCGTGGCGGCCGAAAAGGCGCCGTAGACGGCGAGCAGGATGGTGCCCTTGTCGACGATCAGGGTGAGGGTTGGACGGGTTGCCACCAAGGGCAGCAGCCACGGCCTCAGCGCATGACCGAGCATGAAGGGCAGGAGCAGCAAGGCGAAGATCTTGCCGATGCCGGCGAGCGAGATGGAGGCCCCCTGCGTTTCGAGCATCAGCGCGGCGAGCGACGGCGTCAGCAGGACGCCGGCGAGGTTGGAGAAAGCGGCGGCGGCAACCGCGGCGGCGACGTTGCCGCGAGCGATCGAGGTATAGGCGATCGAGCTTTGGACCGTGGAGGGCAGGGCGCAGAGGAACAAGAGGCCGGTCCACAGCTCCGGCGCGAGCAGGCCGGGCAGAGCGAGCGAGAGCGCGAGGCCGGCGAGCGGGAACAGGGCGAAAGTCAGGCCGAGAATGGCGACATGCAGCCGCCAGTCGGACATGCCCGACAAAAGCGCCTCGCGCGGCAGCCGCACGCCGTGGAGGAAGAACAGCGCGAAGATGGCGGCCAGCGTCAGGCCGTCGACCGTTGCGGCGGCGCCGCCGGACACGGGCAAGCGCAGTCCGAGCAGCAGAGCGGCGAGCAGCCACAGGATGAATCGGTCGGGGAGCAAGCGGGCGAGCACCCGAACGGGTTAGTCGGCGGCAGCGGCGGGGGGCAATATCAGGCGATCAATCGCCCGGCGCTTCCCCAATCGACTGCTTGCGAGTGACCTGCATGCGGACGTTGGCCCGATATTCGTCCCATTGCGCTTTGGTGCGGCAGGTACGGCGCTGCCGCAGCCGCGAGCCGATTTCGTTCGACTGGACGCAGACCACTTTCGACTGGTCGTCAACTCTCTCTTCAGGAGGGCTCGCCTCGGGCTGCGCCGTGGATGCCGCCGCCGCTCCCGAAACCAGTGCGGCCGCCAACATGAGAGCTTTCATGAAAGCCTCCTTTCCCGCGCCGGCGAGACTCTGCCTTTCGAGCCCGGAAATCAAGCTGGCAGGCGCGGAGGTTTCGAAAATCGCGCAGCACGAAGCCGCGCGATCGCGGTCACTGGCCGGCGGTCTGCTTGTTGTACTGGACGCGCTCGACCGTCTGACGGGTCTGCATGTCGATCTCGTCCCATTCCAGCTTGGTGCGGCAGACGCGACGGCGGCTGAGACGCGAGCCGATCTCCTGGATGTTCCGGCAGACCATCTTGTTCTGCACGCCGTCCTTCGTCTCGGCCGGAGCGGCGGTCGTCTGCGCGGTCGCTGCGACGGCGACGGCTGAAACCAGAGTTGCAGCGAAAACCAGCGCCTTGTTCATTTACCCCTCCTCTGCAGTTACGCGCCTGTCGCGTGTTTCGGTTGAAAAGTCAACGTTTTGGCGCCCCGGCCCGGTGACATCCGCTTCCGCTGATAGCGTCTTTCGATGAACCCGGGCTGAGTCCGAAGGGGGAGAATCGAAGCTCATGGCGAGGCGGCGGCCGCGGCCGGCGGCTTTGCCCAGGCGAGCAGGGCCTGGCCGACGTGCCGATTGATCCGGTTCCTCGCGAAAAAGCGCACCAGCATCACCAGCACCGGCGGCAGCAGCCACCAGAGCCAGATTGAGGGGCCCGCCCGAAGCAACGCCGAGGGACCCGTCCAGATCAGCTTCCCGGCCAGCGGCGCGCAGCTCGCCACCACCACCAGATCCAGCAGCCGCAGGATCGTCCTTTCGACCGCGGCAAGCCCCGTCTTGGCGAAGCGGGCGAATTCGGCCTTCGCCGAGCGGATCAGGCTCTCGGCGGCTGCGACATCCTCGGTGCTTTGGCCGAAGCCGGGCGGCACGCTGAGCAGGACATCGCCGTCCGGCTGGATCAGCAGCGACAGCGAGGCCGCTTCGCCTCCGTTGCGGACGAATGCCTGGCTCACGGTCAACCCGCCGTCCTGCCAGAATTGATGGAGGTGGGGCAGCGCGCCGATATCGGTGCGCAGCAGCCGCCAGTCGAGCAGCCGCCTGACCGGCGCCGGCACGGCGCGCCGGAGCAGCCATTGGGGGATCGCCGCCAGCGGCTCTATCCCTTGGACCCGAGCAGGGAGGAAACCGCGGTGCCGGCGATCCGGCCGAACGCGTCGATCAGCCAGCGCCAATATTTGAAGGAAAGGTCGACGGCGCCGGCGTGCAGGGCGTGAAGCGGCGCCTTCGAAGCGACGTCCATCCCGGACTGGAACCGGTTCACGACGTCGCCGTCGATCTGGATCACCGTCTGCATCAGGATGATTTCGACCCCCATGTCCCACGCCTTGCGGATCTGGACGACGTCATTGGAGTTGAAGCCTTCGCACGGCGTCGACCGGCTGATCTGCTCGAAGCCTTTCCGCTTGGTCAATTCCTTGAACTGGTCGCAATTGCGGCGGATGCGATGGAAGATCGAACGCTCCTCCAGACGAAAGCGCCGCGCCGCTGACCGCGCCTGATTGAGCTCATTCGGCTTGAGCCTGTCTCGCACTCCCGGGAAAAGGGTGCTGGAGGCGTCGGCGACCGAGGTCGTGCGGAGCTGCATCTCGGCCAGCCAGGCGGCGATCTCCCGCAGATGGTCGAGCGTGTCGAGGGTCACGGTTGCCGGCGGCTCCTTGAGGAAGTCGGCATTGTGTCCCGGCGGTTGCGGTTCTCCCTCGGGATGGGCAATGGGGCGGTCCTTGGCGCCGGGCTGGGGGAACGGTTCCCTTCCCCAGTCGAAGGACTTCGACAATTTGTTCGACCAGGACGGCAGCTTGCTGCCGGTGACGCCGAAAGCCTGCGACTTCTGGCAGAGGAAGTCCCAATAGACCTGGGCGACCTCGATCAGCGCGTTGGGCGCGGACGGCATCTTTTGTCCGGACATGCCGTCCTTCTCGACCGTGTTGATCTCCAGCGTCAGCAGGCCCTTGGCCATTTCCCGGAAATCGGTCATCGCATGTCACCTGATCAGGCTTTGGGCGAGCTCCACCAGCGCCTTAACGTTTTCGGCGACGATCTGCCGGCTGAGCTCGACCTGCTTGGAATGGATCTCCATCAGCTTGCTGTTGGTGATCGCGCCTTCGCTCATCGCGTTCTGGATATCGCCCTGCTCGAGGCGGATCCGGGTCGTGATGCCCTCGACCGCCTTGCCGGGGTTGGGAGAGAGCGTCCAATCGCCGTCGGCGGCCTTCTGGACGCCCATCGGCGCGATCACCGTCTGGATGTCGAGCGTAAGAAGTCGTTCGAGCGCATCGCCGATCTTGCCGAGGAGCCCGTCCACCTGTGCCTCGATCGCCATAGTCCGCCTCCCTTCGATGCCGGTCCCACGCCGGACGGGATCGAACCGGCGCGAAAACTTCAGCTGTTGTGACAGGCGGTTATTTCCGAACGGCAAGCTGTTGTCGAGCGGCAGTGCAGGAAATTCGTCCCTGTCACTTGCCGGCGAGGCGGTCGTCCTCCTGATAGCGGCTTTCGATGAAGGCACGCTGGGTCTCGAAGGTGAGATGGCGATCGCGGCAGCATCGGTCGAGCAGCTGATCGAATTCTTCCGCGACCACGCCGAGGCTCTCGGCAAAGTGCCGGCTGTTGTCCGAACCGGGGGCGCGGGCGCTCGGCGGCAGGTCCAGATAGGCATCGACCAGCTTAGGCAGGTGGCGGCAGATCAGCCGCCGGGCGTCGCCGGCCAGGATCGGATCGGCGTCGATTTCCGCGAGATGAGGCTGCAATTCGTGCAGGCGCGCGACGATCGTGTCGGCGGCGGGGATCGCGCGTCCGGGCAGATCGTCCCAGCGGTCGAGCAATCCGTCGGCGGCTCGGCCCGCCAGCTCGTCCAGGCCGGCCGTGGGCGCCGCCGGCTCCGCTTCGGCCCGCTGCCTCGTCGGCCAGAACAGCGACAGGAAGGCAAACAGGAAAGCGGTCGGGATCGCCACCAGCCAGGTGAGAAAGCCGATCGGCGCGACCAGGATCGCGTAAGCCAGCAGGGCGGCCAGAATGGCGACGAGCAGCAGGCCGGAGCGCCGCAGCCGCCGCAGGAATTCCTGCATCTTGCGCTGCGCCCGCCGCTTCTGGGCGGCGCGGGCGGCGCTCGAGCCGAAGCTCCTGATCAGGAAGTCCTCCGCCTGGTAGAGGACGCGCTCGAGCTCGAACGCCATGCCTATTCGCTCCGACCGGCGCCGCCGTCGTCCCTGTAGCGGCTTTCGATGAAGCGGCCCTTGGTCTCGAAGGCGGTCAAATCCTCATGGGCGAGCTTGCGGCCGAGATCGTCGAGCGCGGTTTTGGCCGCGTCGAGTCCGGCGATCAGCCGCTGGTCGACGGTCAGGCCCTCGCCGTCGCGCTCCTCGCGATAGGCGGCCGGGACGCGCTCATAGCGCTCGATCAGCTCGGGCAGATGCTTGCCCATCAGCCGCCGCGCATCCTGGGCGAGCGGATCCAGTATCGCGGTTTCGGCGAGGCGGGATTCGAGCAGCGGCAATTGCGCGCTGATCGCGTCGATCCGGCTCGCGGCCGGTGGAGGCAAGGCGGCGCGCTTCCTCACCAGCATCTGGTCGAGCCGGCGCACCACCGCCTCGTTCGGCATGTCCTCCTTGAATTCGACTACCGGCCGCTCGTTCGGCCACACCGAGAACAGCACCAGCGCGAGGAACATCAGCGCGCCGACGACGAACAGGCCGGTCAGGCCGATCGGGCCGACGACCAGGCCGAACACCAGAGTGGCGGCGATCAGCACACCGAGCGCCATGCCGATATTGGCCAGTTTGCGCCCCATCGCGGCGACGCCGCGCGCCTGCACCCGCCGCAGCGCGTCGCGCGAGGGGGTGCCGCGGTCGATCCGGCCCATCACCTCGTCGAAACGGGCGATGGCCTGGTCGACCTGGCGGGAGTGGCGGCTCATCCGCGCCTCAGCCCTCGAGCGCGGTCAGCGGCAATTCCGTGCTGGCGCCGGCCAGCCGGTTCTGCTCGACGCCCTCGGCACGGGCGATATAGCCGCGGCTCTTCTCGACCTCCCTGGTCAGCGTGTCGACGGTCTGCTTCATGTTGCCGAGCGCTTCGACCTTGAATTTGTCGATCGTGTCCATCGTGTCGTAGATGTTCTGGAAAGCGCGCTGCAGCGTCTCGAGCGGGATGGTCGAGCTCGCGGCCTGGCGGTGGATCTCGCCCGACTGGGTCTTGAGCAACGTGCCGGTGCTCTCGATCATGTTGGCGGTGGTGGTGTTGAGCGCGGTGATCTGCTCCAGCACCAGCTTCTGGTTGGTCAGCGCCTGGGCGACGGTGACGGCGGTGCGCAGCGCCGAGACGGTGGTGGTCGAGGCGCGATCGACGCCCTTGATCAGCTCGACATTGTTCTTCTTGACGAGGTCGAGGGCGAGATAGCCCTGCACCGTCACTGCCATCTGGGTCAGCAGGTCGGTGGTGCGCTGGCGGGTGTAGAAAAGCGCCGTCTCGCGGATCGCCTTGGCCTTGGCGGGTTCGGTGGCGTCGAGCTCGTTGGCTTTCTCCTCGAGCCGGGCGTCGAGCGCCTTGGAGATGTGGATCATCTGCTCGAGCTTGCCCATCGTCTTCCACATCTGGGCGCGCTCGGTGCCGATCGCGGCATTGTCTTCGAGCAGCTCGTCCTTGCCCGACTGGAGGGCGGCGAGGATCTTGGCGATATGGGTCTGCGCCGACTGATATTTCATGAAATAGCCGCGCATCCGGTTGCCGAACGGGATGAAGCCGAACAGCCGCCGCGGACGGCTGATATTGCCGCGGGCCGGATCGAGGTCCTCGACCGTCTTGCGCAATTGGGTGAGGTCGGCGCCGATCCCGGTGTCGGAGCTGATCGCCTTGACCGGCCGATCGAGAAAGCGGTTGGAGTGGCCGGCGGCCTCGGCGATCTCCTTGCGGCCCATCGTCGTCAGCTGGTCGACCTTCTTGCCGAATTCGGGCGAGTTGGAATCGAGCGCGACCAGCTCGGCCACGAAGCTGTCGACCCGCTCCTCGAGCGCGCTTTTCTGATCTTCCTTCAGCGGCACCAGCCCGGCGGCCTGCTCCGGCTGCACGATCTGCAACGGCTGCGGCGGATCGAGCGTCAGCGTGGGCGCCGTCGCCGTCGCCGTGTCGGTCTGGGTGGCCATTTCGTCCCCACTCCTTCTGCGTTCAGCCGAGATTGGGGCCTGCCGCCGCTCAGTGCAAGAGTGAACGTGTATTATTTGCGTAAAACAGCAGGTCGATCCGGCGGCTAGCCGTGCCGCCCGGGCTGCGCTATGGAGCCGTCACGGGCGGGTCTGTGAGCGTCTCTTAAGTCCTTCAGCACGGGGGAATGATCGATGCGCATGCTCATGATCGCTGCCGCTTTCGCGGCATTGCCGCTTCTGTCGGGCGCGGCCTTCGCCGACGCCGGCGCCAAGGGTCCGGCCTCCTGTTACGATCCTGACGGCGACGGCAAATGCGACGCGCCGGCCACCGCGTCGCCCGAGGAGAGCGAATATCGCGGCGAGACCTGGCGCGATCGCGACGGCCGCATGCGCTGCCGCCGCTCGGACGGCACGGTCGGCTTGATCGTCGGCGGCGGCGCCGGCGCGCTGGTCGGCCGCGAGGTCGATACGCGCGGCGAGCGGGCCACCGGCACCATCGTCGGCGCGGTCGCCGGCGCGCTGGTCGGCCGCGCGGTCGAGCGCGGCATCCGCTGCCAGTAGGGAGCGGGCGTTCCGTCCGTTCCCGCGATCGCGGCGGCACGGGTCAACACATCATTCGTCATTCCCGCGAAAGGGGCGCCCCGCAAAGTAGTACTTTGCGGGGACACCGATAGCGGGAATCCAGGCGGCGTCCGAGCGAGCACCGAGTCCGTCTGGATCCCCGCTTTCGCGGGGATGACGATGGAAGGGGGTGCCAGCCAAAAGCAGCCTTGCTAATCCATTAGCATCATGCTAACTGATTCGCATGAGCGAGGATCCCGGCTCCGATCTCGGCAAGCGCGAGCGTCAGATCATGGAGATCGTCTACCGCCGCGGCCGCGCGACCGCGGCCGACGTGCTCGCCGACCTCGCCGATCCGCCTTCCTATTCTTCGGTACGGGCGATGCTCCGCTATCTCGAGGACAAGGGCCATTTGCGGCACGAGCAGGACGGCCCGCGCTATGTCTATCTGCCGACCGCGCCGGCCGACAAGGTCCGTGGCTCGGCGCTCGCCCATGTGGTACGCACCTTCTTCGACGGCTCGGCGAGCACCGCGGTCGCCGCTCTGCTCGAATCGAAGCCGCTGTCGCGCGAAGAATATGAGCGCCTGTCGCGGCTGCTCGACGAAGCGCTCGAGGACGAGGAGGGCGGGCCATGAGCCTGGCGACGCTTGCCGATCTGCTGCTGCGGTCGAGCCTGCTGATCCTCCTCGTCTGGCTCGCGGCCGCAGCCGTTCAGCGTGCCGGCGGCTCGGCGGCGATGCGCCACACGATCTGGCTGCTCGGCCTCGCCGGCCTCGTCCTGGTTCCGCTGCTGGCGGCGGTGATGCCGCGCATGGAGCTGCCGATCCTCCCGGGGGACGTTGTCCCGACAGCGCCGCCGCCGACGCTGCCCGCCGCCGACCTGTCGAGCGCGCCGATGCCGTCCATGCCGCGCGATGCGGCCATCGGCGCGCCCGCCGCTACCATCGGTCTCGGCGACCTCATGCAGCTTCTCTATCTCGCGGTGGCGGCGGGACTCGCCGGCCGGCTTGCGATCGGGCACTGGCTGCTCGCGCGACTGTGGAGGCAGGCGCGGCCGGCCGACGCGCCGCACTGGGCCGGCCTGGTCGATTCACTGCGTTGGTCGCTCGGCATCGGCCGGCCGGTCGAGCTTCGATTTGCCGACCGTGCGCTGATGCCGATGACCTGGGGAAGCGTGCGGCCGCGCATCCTGCTCCCGGACGACGCGCGCGGATGGGACGAGGAGCGGGCGCGGATCGTGCTGCTGCACGAGCTCGCGCATGTCGCGCGCCGCGACAGCCTCAGCCGGGCCGCGGCGTCGGTGGTGTCGGCGATCTACTGGTTCAATCCGGCAATCTGGTACGCGGCCCGGCAGATGCGGCGCGAGCAGGAGCATGCCTGCGACGATCTCGTCCTGTCGCGCGGCGCAAAGGCCGGTCCCTATGCCCGCAACCTGCTCGAGGCCGCGCGCGCCTTCCAGACCCCGCCCGCCATCGCCGGCTTCTGCGTCGCCATGGCTTCGAAATCGGAGCTCGAGCGCCGGCTGACGGCGATCGTGCGCCGCGGCTCGCGGCGCCGCGCCAGCGCCCGGTTCGCGGCGGGCTGCTGCGCCGCCGCCCTGGCCGGCACGGCGCTGGTGGCGAGCGTGACGCCCGTGGCCGCCGGCTACACGCCGCCGCCGAGCCTTGCTCCTGCCCCCGCCGTCGCGCCGGTGGTGCCTGCAGCGCCTGTCCCGGCAGCCCGGCCCGTGACGGCTTCGGTGCCCGGCTTGCCCGCGGCGCAGCCGGCTCGGCCGTCGCAAGTGGCCACGGCGCCGGCCGGCACCGTCCCGCCAACCGCGCCGATCAGGCCGGCCATGCCGATCGCACCGGCCACCCTTGAGCGCGGCGACTTCGACTATGACCGCGCGCTTGCCGAATATCATCGCGAGCTGCGCGCCTATCATGCGGCGGAGCGGCGCTACAATCGTGATCTCGCGCTCTACAACCGGGAGGTCGCCACGCTGAGCCGGGAGGGCAATCTCGCCAATAGCGGCAATAGCGGCAACAGCGGCAATACCGGCAATCCGGGCCGGCCGGCCATGCCCGCGCACGCCAGCCGGCCGGCCATCCCGGCCATCCCGCCGACGCCGCCGACCCCGCCTACGTCGCCGACTTCTCCGACGCCGCTCAAGCCACCCCAGCTCGGTCCGTAAGCCGGCGGCCCGGGCCGCCTTTGATCCCGCACATCGAATTGGAAGGAAGGATCATGCGTTCGACGCAGAGCATGGCGTGCGCCCGTTCCATCGGTTCCGCGAGGGGAGTCGGCGCATGATCGAGATGGGGCGCCATTACCTGAAGGTGGGATGGGCGAGCCTGGCGCGCAGCAGGGCCTACAGCCTGATCAACCTCGCCGGCCTGTCGCTCGGCCTCGCCGCGAGCCTGATCATCCTGCTCCATGTCCGCTACGAGCTCGGCTACGACAGCTGGCTGCCCGGCGCCGATCGCGCCTTCGTGCTCCAGCAATGGGTCACCGCGTCGGACGATCCGAACTTGGTGCCCGGCGCCAATCCGATGACCTCCTTTGTCTCGGGCGAGCGGCTGCGCCAGTTCCCGCAACTCGACCGCATCGTTTATGTCGGCAACGCCCAGCCGGTGATCCTGCAGAACGGCGAGGCGACGGTCAGCGAAGACTTCGTCTTCGTCGACGGCCCGCTGTTCGACATCGTGCAGGTCCCCTTCCTGCGCGGCGACCGCACCCATGCGCTCGCTTTGCCGGGGTCGATCGTGCTCACCCGAAGCGAGGCGATGCGGCGGTTCGGGACGATCGACGCGGTCGGCCGGACGCTGACCCTGGTGGCAGGCGGCCAATCCACCGACTATCGCATCACCGGCATCGTCGAGGACGTGCCGCGCAACAGCCATCTCGCTTTGTCGGTCGTCGCCCGCGCCGACATCGTCGCGCTCTACGGCGAGGGCAGCCCGTTCCTCACCCAGTGGATGCCGAAGAATGGCTGGGTCTATGGGCGGCTGCGGCCCGGCGCCGACGTTTCCGAGATCGCGCGCCAGATGCCGGCCTGGGAGCGGCGCAACATTCCCGACCAGCTCGTCGGCGGCGAGCGCGTCAACCCCGGCACCAACGCCGACTGGCGGCTGATCAACATACGCGACGTCCATCTCGGCGAGGCCGACGGCGGCGGCATGCGGCCGGGCAACGACCGGGCGACGGTCGCGGCGATGGCGCTGATCGGCCTGCTCATCCTCGCCATGGCCGTGGTCAATTTCGTCAACCTCGCCACCGCGCGCGCCAGCCAGCGCGCGCGCGAAGTGGCGCTGCGCAAGGTGCTCGGCGCCTCGCGGCGGCAGCTCATCGCCCAATTCCTCGGCGAAGCGATCCTGCTCGCGTCGGCGGCGACTCTGGTCGCGCTGGCGCTGGTCGAGGCGGCGCTTCCCTTCGTCAACGCCTTCCTCGATGCCGACATGAAGGTAAGCTATCTCGGCGGCGACGGCATATTGCTGCCGGCGCTGATGCTCGTCCTCGTCGTCGGCGGGCTCGGCGGCCTTTATCCCGCGCTCTATCTGTCGCGTTTCCAGCCTGCCCGGGTGCTCAAGGCGAACCAGTCGACGGCCGACGGCGAAGGCTCCGGACGCCTGCGCAACGTGCTCGTCATCGCCCAGTTCGCCGTGTCGATCGGGCTCATCATCTGCACCGCGATCATCCAGGCCCAGACCGCATTCGCCCGCAGTGCCGATGCCGGCTATCGCCGCGACGGCCTGATCCAGATCGGCCAGATGTACCGCGGCGCGCTGCAGCCGCGGCTCGAGACGCTGCTGCGCGAGATCCACGCCGTCGACGGCGTGGTCTCGATCGGCCGCTCGACGATCGGCGTCGACACCTGGGGGATGGAGAATATGATGGTCACTGCGCCCGGAGCGAGCGAGAGCGTCGAGTTCGAGTTTTATCGCGTCGATCCCGGCTTCTTCCCGACGCTCGGCATCCGCGGTCTCGCCGGGCGCACCTTCAACATGAATTTGGCCATGGACGACAGCACGGTCGATCCGAATGCGCCGGACCCGGACGCGGCCGCGGCGGCGATGGCGCGGCGGGGCTATAATGTCGTCCTCAACCGGCTCGCCGCGCGCCGCCTCGGCTTCTCCGATCCGCGCCAGGCGATCGGCAAGACTCTGCTCGCCGACGACGGCGACGTCGAGTCGGTCGGCCGCACGCCGGCGACGATCATCGGCGTCGTCGAGGACAGCCGCTTCCGTTCGATCCGTGAGCCGCTCGCCCCGATGATCTTCCTCTACGACCGTTACCAGCCGAGCTGGCTGCTGGTGCGCTACAATGGCGATCCCGGCGCGGTCCGCGATCGCCTCGAGCGTGTCTGGAAGCGCATCGCTCCGGACGTGCCGTTCGAGGCCGAGTTCGCCGACGACATCGTACGCGACCTCTATGCCCCCGAGGAAGCGCGGGCGCGGATCTTTGCGATCTTCTCGATGCTGGCGGTGGTGATCGGCTGCCTCGGCCTGTTCGGCCTCGCTGCCTTCACCGCCGAGCGGCGCACCAAGGAGATCGGCATCCGCAAGGTGCTGGGCGCGCGCACCGGCGACATCGTGCGGCTGCTCGTCTGGCAGTTCGGCCGCCTGGTCCTGATCGCCAATCTGATCGCCTGGCCGATTGCCTGGTGGGCGATGCGCGACTGGCTCAACGGCTTCGACCTGCGCATCCCGCTCAATCCCCTGCTGTTCATCGGCGCCGGCGCGCTGGCGCTGGGGATCGCCGCGGCCACGGTGATGACCCATGCGCTCAAAGTCGCGCGCACCCATCCGATCCACGCGCTTCGCTACGAATGAGGAGAGAGAAATGCGGACAAGGGAATCGATCGCGCTGATGGCGCTGGCCGCGATCGCGTCGTCGGCCCCGGCGGCCCAGCTCGCGCTGCCGCCGTTCACGGCGGTCGAGCTGCACGATGGCGGCCAGGTCATCGTCAGCTACGGCCCCGAGCCGCGAGTCGAACAGCCGGGAAACGGAAGGACACGCGACATCTCGGTCCGTGACGGCCGCCTGGTCATCGGCCATTGCCGGCGAGATTGCGGGGAGCGGCATGGCGGGCCGATCGAGGTGGAGATGCCGCGGATCGACGCCGCAAGCGTCGAAAGCGGCGGGTCGATCGAAGTCCGGCTCGGCTTTCCGGCCCAGGCGACCCTCGACGCGGCGGTCCATCATGGCGGCATCGTCGATGTGAGGGGTCTTGCCGCCGCGCGCGTCACCGCCACCGTGGCCCAGGGCGGCCTGATCCTCACCCGGCCGGGGGAGGCGCTCGACGCCAGCGTCAGCCACGGGGGCGTCGTCACCTACTGGGGCCGGCCGAGCGTGCGCCGGTCGGTACGCGGGGGCGGCGACGTCGTGCGCGGCGACGCCGAGGATGCGGACCGGCCGCTCGCCGAGCTGCGACCGGCGCCGCCGGCCGTGCCGCCGCCGGTCCCGCCAATCCCCCCGCTGCCACGCTTCAGCCACTGAGGGCCGCCGTTAACGCTCCTGAACCTCCCCTAACCGGCCAATTCAGCAGGGGCTCATTCAACTCGGCCTAACCCTTCGATCGATCCCCGGGGCGTGGTCCGGGTGTCGGGTTTTTCGAAGGAGTGTGACATGCGTAAAGCAATTCTCGGACTCGCCGCGGTGACGATGACGGTCCCGGCGATCCCTGCCGCCGCTTTGGCCCACGACCGTTATGACGGTCCCCGCTACAGCCGCTATTACGACCGTGCCGGCAATTATCACGGGCCGACCTGGCGCGGGCGCGACGGACGCATCTATTGCCGCCGCTCGAACGGCACCACCGGTCTGATCGTCGGCGGCGCCGCCGGCGCGCTGATCGGGCGCGAAGTGGATGGCGGCCGCAGCCGCGCCACCGGCACCATCATCGGCGCCGCGCTCGGCGCGCTGCTCGGCCGCGAGGTCCAGCGCGGAAGCCGCCGCAGCCGCTGCCGCTGATTTTTTTCCGACCCGATCCGGTCTTCGGGTGGGTTGCGAGGACGCCCGGTCGCTCCCCCCGGCCGGGCGTTTTTGCATCCCGCTTGAACCGAATGGCGGCCGCGGGCATTGGCACTGTCTCGAAAGGAGTCGTCGATGCGAGTGATGCTTGCCCTCGGCTGCGCTGCAGCCCTGTTCGCCGTTGCCGCCTGCAACCGGGAGGAGCCCCCGGAAGTATCCTCGGCCGCCGACAACCGGGCCGAGGCGACCGCCGGCGCCGGCGCGAGCCTCGCCACGCCGGCCGACGTCGCCGCCTTCATGCACGACCGGCACGAGCGCTATGAGGATCTCGGCGACGCGATGAAGGGGATCACTCGCGAGCTCAAGGGCGGCTCGCCGTCGGTCGCGGCGATCCAGCGCCACGCCGCCCACATCGCCCGGTTCGCGCCGCAGGTGCCGTCGCTCTTCCCGCCCGGCACCGGGCCCGAGACCGGACGGCGGACGCGGGCCAAGGCCGAGATCTGGTCCGACCCGGAGACGTTCCGTCAGCGCGCTTTGGCGTTCGACCGCGAGGCGGCGCAATTCAACCAGACGGCGCAGACCGGCGACGTCGCGGCGATCCGGACGGCGCATCCCGATCTCTCCGGCGCCTGCAAGAATTGCCACGACCGCTTCCGCGGGCCTGAGATCGAGCATTGAGGGTCCAGACTGAGTCGGGACCCTTAGCCTTGCGCATCAAGATCTGGGATCGGCCGACGCGGCTGTTCCACTGGCTGCTGGTCGTCCTGATCCCGCTGCAATGGTGGACCGCCGAACAGGAGATGATCGAGATCCACATGATCCTCGGCCGGGTCATGCTCGGGCTGATCCTCTTCCGACTCTTCTGGGGCCTGATCGGCAGCTCGACCGCCCGCTTCGCCGGCTTCGTCAGGGGGCCGGGGGCGATGCTTTCCTATCTTCGCGGCAGGGCCGCACCGGCCGTGGGCCACAATCCGCTCGGCGCGCTCAGCGTCGTCGCCCTGCTGCTGCTGCTCGCCGTGCAGGTCGGCCTCGGCCTGTTCGCGACCGACGAGGACGGCCTCTATTGGGGGCCGCTGGCACCTCTGGTCAGCGAGGACACTTCCGAGACGCTCACCGAGCGGCACGAGGACATGTTCGACGTGCTGCTCGTATTCATCGGCCTCCATGTCGCGGCGATCGTCTACTACACCTGGTTCAGGCGTCAGGACCTGGTCGGGCCGATGGTGACCGGCCGCGGCAACGCGCCGGCAGGGGCGGAGCCGATGCGCGCCGCGCCGGCGTGGCGGTTCGTGGTCGCGGCGACGTTGGCGGCGGCGATCGCCTTTTTCCTGGGCGTGGTTTTCTGAACGCGGCCCTCCTGATTTCCAGGAAGGGAGAGTGGTTCACAGATCGGGCAATGCCTGGTCGGCTTCGCCCCAGCCCTGAAGCGGCCGGGCCGAGGCGCGCTCGAGGAGCAAGTCCGCGTCGCGGATGGTGAAGCGGGCGCCGCTCTCGATCGCCTCGAGCTCGTCCCAGTTGATCGGCGCCGAAACCGGCGCGCCGTCGCGGGCGCGGGCCGAATAAGGCATGATCGCGGTGGCGCCGCGCTGGTTGCGAAGATAGTCGAGGAAGATGCGGCCCTTGCGCTGCGCCTTGGCGAGGTGGGCGGTGAAGCGCTCCGGCTCCGCCGTCGCCAGCGCGGTGGCGAAGCGTTGGGCGAAATCCTTGACCTTCGGCCATTCGGCCCGCGGCTTCAGCGGCACGACGACATGGAGGCCCTTGCCGCCGGTCAGCAGCGGAAAGGTCTGCAGCCCCATGTCGGCGAGATGGCGCCGCAGGTCGTGCGCGGCCTTCCTGACCAGATCGAAGCCGAGGCCGACGTCGGGATCGAGGTCGAACACCAGGCGGTCGGGCTTCTCGACATCCTCGACCCGCGAGCCCCAGCCGTGGAACTCGATCGTCCCCATCTGCACCAGGCTGATCAGACCGGCGGCGTCGCCGACATAAAGATAGTCCTCGACCTCGCCTTTCTTCTCCGCGATCGGGATATGCCGCACATGCGCGCCGAAGCTGCCGGCGTCGTGCTTCTGGAAGAAGCACTTCCTGGCCCGTCCCTGCGGACAGCGGACCAGGCTGATCGGGCGGTTTGCCGACCATGGCAGCATCAGCGGCGCGACGGCGCGGTAATAATCGGCGAGCTCGCCTTTGGTGATGTCGCTCTCGGGATAGATGATTCGCTCGGGATTGCTGATCCTGACCCTGTCTTCGGCCGCCTGCTCGACCTCGCGAACCGGCTGCGGCTTCTCCTGGACCACCTTTTCGGCCGGCTTGTCGCCGCGCAGGCCGAGGAAGCTGGCATGGCGGACGACGCCGTCGGCGGTGAATTCGGCGAAGGCGATCTCGGCGACGAGGCGGGGCTTCACCCAATGGGCGCCGCGCGCGTCGGCGCGGGGGACCTCGACCGGCGCCTTGCCGGTCGCGATCTCGTCGAGGCGCGCGCGCAGGTCGTGCTGGACGGCGATCGAGAAGCCGGTGCCGACCTTGCCGGCATAACGCAGCTTGCCGCCCTCGTTGAGCCCGAGCAGCAGCGACCGGAAGCCGCGCCCTTTCTTGTCGCTCTCCGACCAGCCAAGGATGACGAATTCCTGCCGGTTGGTGCATTTGACCTTGAGCCAGGCCTTGGTGCGGGCGCCGCGATAAGGCGCGTCCGCTTTCTTGGAGATGATCCCTTCCTGGCCGGCTTCGCACATCGCGTCGAACAGCTTCTCGCCATGGCCGACGATATGGTCGGCATAGAGGATGAACGGGGGAAGCCCGTCGCCGAGCAACGAGGCGAGCCGCGACTTGCGCTCGATATTGGGCCGGCGCGCCAGGTCCTCGCCGTCGATCTCGAGCGCGTCGAACAGGAACAGGGTCAGCCCGCGCCCACCTTCGCTGATCGCCTGCTGGAGCGCGGAAAAGCCGCTCTTGCCGGCCTCGTCGAGCTTGACGATCTCGCCGTCGAGCAGCGCCGAGCCGGCCCGGATCCCGGTCGCGGCGGCGGCGATCTCCGGGAATTTGTCCGACCAGTCGAGTCCGGAGCGGGTATAGATTCTTGGCCTTGCCGCCGCCGAGGGCGAGCAGGCAGCGATAGCCGTCGAACTTCATCTCGTGGATCCAGCCGGAGCCGGCCGGCACATTGTCGACCAGGGTCGCCTTCTGCGGCTCGCGGAACTTTGGGAGTTCGCCGTCACCCCGGCGAAAGCCGGGGCCTCGGGCCGCCTCTCGTGACTTCTTGTCCTGAGGTCCCGGCTTTCGCCGGGATGACGACTTGATTTTTTTCCACCCGGCAAGCTCTTTCGCCTTCTTCCCGGCGGCGATCTCCTGCATCGTCCGGCCGGTCTTGATCGACGTCAGATATTTGTCGGTGAGGCCGGTCGAGCTGCCGGCCTGCTCGTCGTCGACTTTGCGCAGGATCCAGTTCTCGGTGCGCTCCCTGCCGCGCGGCTTCAGCCGGAACATCACCCATTCCCCCTTCATCCGTTCGCCGTCGAGGGTGAAGTGGAGATGGCCTTGCTCGAGCGTCTTGCGCGGGTCCTTGCGCGGGTCGGGCGACCAAGTGCCGCGGTCCCACAGCATCACCGTGCCGCCGCCATATTCGCTTTTGGGGATCAGGCCTTCGAAGGTGGCGTAGCTCAGCGGATGGTCCTCGGTGCGCACCGCCAGCCTCTTGTCGTTCGGATCGAGGCTCGGTCCGTTCGGCACCGCCCAGCTCTTCAACGTGCCGTCCAGCTCCAGCCGCAGATCATAATGGAGGCGGGTGGCGTCGTGCTTCTGGACCATGAAGCCGTCGCCGTCGCCCCAGGCGAGCTTGTCGAAGCTCGCCGGCGGCTCCTTCGTCTTCGCGAAGTCGCGTTTCTTTGTGTAGGTGGCGAGGGGGTCGGACTTTTTCGGAGGCACTTATTCCTCCCTATCGCGCAGCGAGGGGGAGGGGGACCGCACGAAGTGCGGTGGAGGGGTAGCTGGCAATGCCTCGGCTCTTACTCCTCCACCATGCCTTGCATAGTCCCCCTCCCCACGAAGCTGCGCCTCGCAGGGAGGATGGAGCCCTGGCCACCCTCATGCCCGCTTGCGCGCCGGCTCTTTGCGCGCCGCCGACTTGCGGGCGGGCGCCCGCTTGGCCGCCGGCTTCTTGGCCGGGGTCTTGCGCGCGGCGCTTTTCTTCCCGGTTTCGCCCGGTTTCTCGATCGACCTCTTCAGCGCGGCCATCAGGTCGATGACGTTGGAGCCGCGGCTCGGCGCCGGCTCTTCCTCGGTCGAGATCGTCTTGCCCTTGCGCTTGCGCTCAATGAGGTCGTGAAGCGCGTCGACATAGCGGTCGTGGAACTTGCCCGGGTCGAATTTGGCGGTCTTGCGGTCGATCAGCGCCTCGGCCAGCTCGAGCAGCTCCGGGTCGGGCTTGATGTCGTCTATGTCGCGGAAATAGCTCTGCGCCTTGTTGACCTCGTCGGCATAGCGGAGCGTCTCCATCAATATGCCGCGTCCGCACGGCTTGATGCTGACGACATATTCGCGCCCGCGCATCGCCATCTGGCCGAGCCCGGCCTTGCCGGTGTCGCGCAGCGCCTCGCGCAGCACGACATAGGCCTCTTCGGCCAGGTCGTCGGCCGGCACGACATAATAAGGCTTCTCGTAATAAAGCGGGTCGATCTCGTGCACGCCGACGAACTGGGTCAGCTCGAGCGTCTTCTTGCTCTCGAGCTTGACCGCCTCGATCTCCTCGTCCTCGAGCAGGACGTAGGAGCCCTTCTCATACTGATAGCCCCTGATGATCTCCTCGGGATCGACCGCGCCGACGCCGGGCACGACCTTCTCATATTTGATCCTCTTGCCGGTCGGCTCGTGGATCTGGTTGAAGGCGATGGTCGCGCCGCTCCTGGTCGCGGTGTAGATTTCGACGGGGATCGAGACCAAAGCCAGCCTGATCTGTCCCTTCCAATAGGGCCGCGCTGCCATGACCTTGTCTCCCGATCGTGTCGCGGCCAATTCAATCGACGGGAAAGGGGAGGGTTCCTTCCGTCGTCCCGGCGCAAGCCGGGACCTCGGGACCAGAAGTCTCGGCACTTCCCCCGAGGCCCCGGCTTTCGCCGGGGCGACGGTTAGACCGGTATCTCGGTCGTGTACTTGACCTGCCTGAGGGCGAAATTGCTGGCGGCGTTGGCGACGCTGGGATGGGCGAGCACGCCGCGCATGATGAAACGGTCATAGTCGGCGACGTCCCGGACCGCGATGCGCAGCAGATAGTCCCACTCGCCCGACATGGCGTAGCATTCGACGATCTCCGGGCGCGCCTGGATGAACTCCTCGAACTCCGCCCGCGCCTCGACGGTCTGGCGCGTCATCCGCACCTGGCACAGCACGTTGACGCTGCGCCCGAGCCGTTCGGCATTGGCGAGGCGGACGCTCGCGCCCAGCACGCCGGCTTTCTCCAGCGCGCGCACGCGGCGCCAGACCGAGGCCGGCGAAGCGCCGACTCGCTCCGAAAGCGCCGCCTGGCTGAGGCTCGCGTCGCGCTGCAGCTCCCGAACGATCCTCCGGTCGATCTCGTCAAGATGAAACGTTTCCACCAGCTATGGCCTGTTCCGTGAAACTTTCATTTCACGGCTTATCGTATAACCGGTCATTTTGACAACTTTCTTTTGCCGATCCGGTGTATCAGCGTCGCTGGCCGCAGGAGATGAGCATGGACGAGGCGCTGGTGACCGAAAGGCCGAAGCTGTTCGACCGGCTCGAGGAGCAGCCGTCGGATTCGCTGATCGCCCTGATCGCGCTCGCCGAGGCCGATCCCCGGCCGGAGAAGATCGACGTCGGCGTCGGCGTCTATCGCGACGCCGCCGGCAACACGCCGATCCTGAACAGCGTCAAGGCGGCCGAGCGCGTCCTGCTCGAGACCCAGCGCACCAAATCCTATATCGGCTCCCAGGGTGACGCCCGTTTCGTCGAGCTGATCAAGGCTGTGGTGTTCGGCGAGGCGGCGGCGGCCGATCCGCGGATCGTCGGCGTGCAGACCCCGGGCGGCTGCGGTGCTCTGCGTCTCGGCGCCGAGCTGATCGCCCGCGCCAACCGCGCCGCCCGCATCCTGGTCGGCCAGCCGACATGGCCCAATCACGGCCCGCTGATCGGCTGCGTGGGCGTCGAGATGGTCGACTATCCTTATTATGCGAAGGACAGCCGGACGATCTGTTTCGACCGGATGACCGAGGCGCTGAGCGCCGCCGCGGCGGGCGACGTGGTTCTGCTCCACGGCTGCTGCCACAACCCGACCGGCGCCGACCTCGATTCCGGCCAGTGGCAGACGATCGCCGACATCGTCGCCGAGCGCGGCCTGGTGCCGTTCGTCGACCTTGCCTATCAGGGCTTCGGCCGCGGGCTCGAGGAGGATGCGGCGGGGACGCGGCTGGTGGTCCAGGCCGCCGACCAGGCGATCGTCGCGCAAAGCTGCGACAAGAATTTCAGCTGCTATCGCGAGCGCACCGGCTCGCTGTTCGTCAAGGCGGCGAGCGCGCGAGCGGCGGAGATCGCGTACGGCAATCTGCTCGGCCTTGCCCGGACGATGTGGTCGATGCCGCCCGACCACGGCGCCGCGGTGGCGCGGATCATCCTCGACGATGCGCCATTGCGCGCGCAGTGGAAATCGGAGGTCGAGGCGATGGGCGAACGCATCCGCACCCTGCGCGCGCGGCTTGCCGGCTTCGATCCGCGCCTCTCTTATATCGAAGGCCAGTTCGGCATGTTCTCGATGCTGCCGCTGACGCCGGCGCAGGTGCTCGAGCTGCGCGCCGAGCGCGGCATCTACATGGCCGGCTCGGGCCGGTTCAACGTCGTCGGCCTGTCGGATGAGAGCGTCGATCTTTTTGCCCGCGCGGTGCTGGAGAAGATCGATGGCTGAAGCGCCGGCCAAAGATCGCGAAGCGCGCGCCGGCGGCCCCGACGGGGCCTTCGACTGGAAGCGGATCGCCTGGCTCGTCCATGTCAGCCGGGCGATGGACCGGCTCGAGGAGGAGCGGCTCGTCCCGGAGCGCAAGGTGCTCTACCAGTTCAGCGCCCGCGGCCACGACATGGCGCAGGCGATGCTCGGCAGCCGCCTTACCCATCGTCACGACGCCGCCTGCGGCTATTACCGGTCGCGGCCGATGCTGCTCGCATTGGGCGTGCCGCTCGCCGACGCGCTCGGCTCGGGCATGGGGCGGGCGGGCGGCTATTCCGACGGCCGCGACATCGGCGTCGTGTTCAACTATCCCAATCCCGCCGGCTGCCCCGCGCTGCCGATGTCGGGCGGCGTCGGCGCGCAATATACGCCGACGGTCGGCTGGGCGCAGGCGATCGACTATCATCGCGAGGTGCTCGCCGACCGCGCCTGGGACGAGGCGATGGCGGTGGTGCTCGGCGGCGACGCTTCCTGCGCGACCAACGGCTTCTGGTCGGCGCTGACGATCGCGACGACGCAGAAGCTGCCGATGCTCTTCTTCGTCGAGGACAATGGCTACGGCATTTCGGTGCCCTCCACCTACCAGACGCCGGGCGGCGACATCGCCGGCAATTTGGCGAGCTTCACCGACCTTCATGTGCTCTCGGGCGACGGCACCGACCCGGTCGAAGCGGCGCGGCTGCTCGACGAGGCGATCGCTCACGTCCGCGGCCGCGGCGGCCCGGCGCTGCTGCGGCTGACCGTGCCGCGGCTGCAGGGCCACAGCTTCCAGGACACCCAGACCTACAAGTCGCCGGAAGCGGTCGAGGCCGAATGGGCGCGCGACCCGCTGCCCAGGCTCAAGGCCTGGCTGGTCGGCTCGCAGATCGACGAGCGCGAGTGGGACGATCTCGCCGTCGAGGCGGAGGCGGCGGTGGAGGCGGCGCGTGAGGAGGCCGAGGCACGCGGGCTTCCGGACCCGGAAAATGTCACCCGGCATGTCTTCTACGACGGCGAGATGCAGCAGCGCGGCGGCCAGTGGACCAAGGGCTATCGCGCGCCGCGCTCGACCGAGACGCCGCGGCCCGAGGGGCAAAGGATCAACATGGTGACGGCGATCCGCCGTACGCTCGACCAGGAGCTGGAGATCAACCCGCGCGTGCTGCTGTTCGGCGAGGATATCGGTCCCAAGGGCGGCGTCCACGCGGTCACGCTGGGTCTGCAGGACAAATATGGAATCGGGCGGGTGTTCGACACCAGCCTTTCCGAAGAAGGCATAATCGGCCGCGCCGTCGGCCTGGCGCTGGCCGGGCTGATGCCGGTCCCCGAGATCCAGTTCCGCAAATATGCCGAGCCGGCGCTCGAGCAGATCAACGATTGCGGGACGATGCGCTGGCGCACCGCCAACCGGTTCGCGGCGCCGATGGTGCTGAGGATCCCGGTCGGCTTCTTCAAATGCGGCGATCCCTGGCACAGCCAGACCAACGAGGTGCAGTTCGTCCACAATCCGGGCTGGCTGGTGGCGGCGCCGAGCAATGCCGAGGATGCGGTCGGCCTGCTGCGCTGGGCGCTGCGCGGCAACGATCCGGCGGTGTTCTTCGAGCATCGCGCGATGCTCGACGACCCCTGGGCGCGCCGGCCCTGGCCGGGCGACGATTATGTGCTGCCGTTCGGGCGCGCGAAGAAGACCCGTGAAGGCGACGATATCAGCATCGTCACCTGGGGGGCGATGGTGCCGCGCTGCGAAGAGGCCGCCGAGGGGATTTCGGCGGACGTGATCGACCTGCGCACGCTGATGCCGTTCGATCGCGAGACCTTGCTCGAATCGGTGCGGCGCACCCGGCGCTGCCTGATCGTCCATGAGGATCTGCGCACCGGCGGCTTCGGCGCCGAGCTGGCGGCGATCGTCGCCGACGAGGCCTTTCTCGACCTCGACGCGCCGGTGGCGCGGGTGACGATGCCCGACATTCCCAGCCCGCACGCTCCGGTGCTGATGAACTGGGTGGTGCCGTCGGTCGCGAAGATCCGCGCGAAGATCGACGAGCTGGTGGGGTTCTGATGATCGACGTCCTCGTCCCCGAGGAGCAGGAAGGCACCAAGGCGGTCGTCCGCGCCTGGCTCAAGCAGGTCGGCGACCGGGTCGAGGAGAACGACCCGCTGGTCGAGCTCGAGACCGACAAGGTGGCGATGGAAGTGCCGGCCCCGGCCGCCGGCGTGCTGCGCGAGATTTTGCTTCACACCAACGCCGACGCGGTCCCCGGCGCGATCCTTGGACGGATCGCGCCGGCGATCGAAGTGGGCGACGCCGATGTTCGGCCCATTCCCCGCGAACCACGGCGAGGGCCCCAGGCCGCGTCCGGAGCGACGGCCGGACCCGGCGCCGGGGCGCGAGACCCGGCTGTCGCCCTCGGTCAAGCGGGCGGTGCTGCAACATGACATCGATCCGGCGCGGATCGAGGGGACGGGCCGGGGAGGGCGCATCACCCGCTCCGACGTCGACCGCGCGGTCGAGCAAGCGACCAGCGTGCAGCGCCCGGTCGAGGGCGTGCTGCCGGCGGCCGCCGGCGACATACGCTCGCACTTCGTGCCGCACGACACCATGCGGCTCCGGATCGCCGAGAACATGCTCGCCTCGGTCACCCAGGCGCCGCATGTCACCGCCGTGTTCGAGGCCGATTTCAGCGCGATCATCGCCCATCGCGATCGCCACAAGGCGGCGTTCGCGAAGAAGGGGGTCAAGCTCAGCTACACCGCCTATCTGGTCGCCGCCGCCGCCGAGGCGATGAAGGCCGCGCCGGCGATCAACAGCCGCTGGCACGCCGACCGGCTGGAAATTTACGACGACATCAATATCGGCGTCGGCACCGCGCTCGGCACCAAGGGGCTGATCGTGCCGGTGCTGCGCCAGGTGCAGAAGCTGTCGCTGAAAGGGATCGCCGCCGGGCTCGACGAGCTGGTCGAGCGCGCCCGTGCCGAGAAGCTGACCGCCGCCGACATACGCGGCGGAACCTTCACCATCTCGAACCACGGCGTGTCCGGCTCGCTGCTGGCGGCGCCGATCATCATCAACCAGCCGCAATCGGCGATCCTCGGCGTCGGCAAGCTCGAAAAGCGCGTCGTGGTGCGCGAAGTGGACGGCGTCGACGCGATCCAGATCCGGCCGCTGGCCTATGTCTCGCTGACCATCGACCACCGGGTCGTCGACGGCCACCAGACCAACGCCTGGCTGACCCGGTTCGTCGAGCTGTTGGAGAGCTGGCCGGCGGATTGATGCTCAGCGCTTGTAGATCCGCTTCACTATACGGACTCCCGCAGCTGGGTCGGGGTACGGCAAGACCAAAACGCTCCTAAAGTCGATCGAGCCTATGCTGCGGCCGAGGTACCGAAGGACTCTGCGAGATCGTGACGAGAAGCATTCCACTGCAGGACTTTGAGTTGATTCACGGGCTTCCTAATGCCACTGCCGCCACAGATCGCATCCAGTGAAATAAGCACTTTGTCAAAATCTGAATAGCTCCACGCCGCATCGTTGGTACGCCTGTCAGCGCTGACGCAGAAAAGGCGACCATGCCGAGTAGGAGTTCGAAGAATATCCATGATATTCTCATCTTCTTCAAGGAGGCCGCGGAGGTCACGAAAAAAGCCTCTAACTTTTCTTGAGCGAAACTCTGATCTAATTTGTAGAAATGCACTATCAAACCGACTGATCATAAATAGAACTCCTGAAATTTGAGTGACTAGATGATGCAGAACGACTACTCTTGATGTCAATATTAATCGATTTGGTAGTTTCGTTGTGCACGACACGCATCGACGAGGTGAGCCAGGTCCGGGCCGACAAGCGTGTTAGCCGGAGTTCTGCAGGTCAACACCGTCAGCATCTCCAAGCATGGGTGTCGGGCTCGCTGTTCGCCGCGCCGATCATCATCAACCAGCCGCAATTGGCGATCCTCGGCGTCGGCAAGCGAAAAGCGCGTCGTCGTGCGCGAGGTCGGCGGCGTCGACCCCATCCAGATCCGCCCCCCGGCCTATGTCTCGGTGACCGTCCATCACCGGGTCGTCGACGGCCACCAGACCAACGCCTGGCTGACCCGCTTCGTCGAGCTGATCGAAGGCAGTCCCGCCGAGTGAACGAGCGTGACCACGCGTTGGTCGACCGGCGAGGGCCTAATCGGCCGGCTAGTTGCCAAACCGGCTTTCGGTCTCCTCCTTGAAGGCGAAGACGTCGTCGGCGGAGATCAGATACTGCCTGCCTTCCTCGTCGACGCTGTGCATCACACCGAGGAGCTGGCCAGCATTGTTCACCACGGGGCTGCCGCTTGCCCCTGGGAAGCTGTTGATGTCGGTCTCCAGAAATCGCGTCGGTGTGCCGGGCCGCTGCACATCGACAGCGGTAACGCGACCGAAATCGATCATTCGCGTTCCGTCATTCGGCCGGATTTGAAGAGCGGCCACGCGATCACCGATTTGCGGCGGGCCCTGAGCCCGGTCGATCGGCCGCAGATCAAGCGGCCGCTTCACCGCCAATATCGCCAAGTCCCGCACGCTATCCTTGTAGACCACGCTGGCCGGCACCCTGGGGCCGTCGAATTGGACCTCGAGCGGCTCGCTGGGGTCGCCGGCCAGCGCATGGGCCGGCGTCGCCAGCCAATCGCGGGAAACCACGAATGCTGTAGCGCGTCGCCCGCCTCCGCCAAATAGGCTGGCCACGCGCAACTGGAGCGGCGCAAGAACTTCCAGCAGTGAACGAGATGCAAATGCGGATCCAGGCGCGCCACTTTCCGACGCGATATCGGTCAGCGCGCGAGTTGCCCCGGGGCCGGTGAAGATCCTGGAAAGCTCGACCGCCAGCTCGGGATTGCCGAGCCTAGAAATCAGCACGAGCGCCGCTCTCTTGGCTTCCTCGCTCTGGCCGGAAAGGTATGGAATGAAGCTGGCAAAGGTCTGAATCTGATTGACATTCAGCTCCTTGTCCTTTCGATCCTGTTCGGCCTTTTGTTGCGCCTTGGCATCCCGTTGTTCGGCTTCCTTTTGGCGCTTGTTGTAAAGGTTCGTTGCGTAGAAGCCGATGAAGGCAACGGCCAATCCAGATATGATGCCAGAGACGGCGTCGAGCTTGTCCCAGAAGTCCTTCGGCTCCGCGGCTTTGGCGGTCTGAGAGGCGGGGGGCGACACTTGCGAGCGGGACAGCTGCTGATTCGCGGCTGCGGAAAATGAAGGAGGCACGTCCGCAGACAGGGCGAGGGCCAGGCAAAGTCCGCACAGGATCCAGAGTCGCTGGAACGGCCGGTCTCGTCCCGTCGCGTGCATGGCGCCACTAAAGCGCGGTCAGGTGCTGGGAGCAATAGCCGTGGAGTTCTCGGGCGATTGTCGCCGCGATAAGGGTTAGACTTCCGCCGCTCGGCGATAGCCCTCCAAGAGCTCGCCCCAGCCGCCGTCCATGGCGTCTCGGGTCTGGGCCGCTTTGTCGCCGAACCGCTCGAGGTCGCGATGCTCGAACTCGACGATGGTATTGTCGCCGTCGGCGGTAAAGGAGACCTCGACGATCGTCTCGAAATCGGGATCGTAGATCCAGTCGGCGTCGAGCTGCCAGGCGAGCCGTATCAAATGCGGCCGCTCCCATGCCAGCACCTTGCCCCATGGCTGCTCGCTGCCGTCGTCGCCGATTTCGTACCAGCGGCCGCCGGCGCGCGGCTCGACGACCACGTCGGCCTGCGGCGAGGCGAGCAGCGAATGGCCCTTCAGCCACCAGCCGCCCATGCCGGCGGTGAACGTATCGAATGCTTTCTCGAGGCCCGCGCGCACACGCAGCGTGCGACGGATCGGGGCCGGGCTGATGCGTTGCGCCTCGACGTTCATGGCTTATCCTCCCGTTCGGCAGCCGCGGCATAAGCGGCGAGCGACTTTTCCCAGAATCGGTCGAGCCATTGCCGGATCTGCCCGAGGCCGGCCGGATCGATGCGATAGACGCGGCGGGTCCCTTCGGCCGCGTCGCGCACAAGCCCGGCCTCCTTCAGCACCTTCAAATGCTGGGAAACGGCCGGGCGCGTCACCGGCAGCAGCGCCGCCAGCTCGCCGACCGCCATCGGCCGGTCGGCGAGCTGCTCGACGATCGCCAGGCGCATCGGCTCGGCGAGCGCCATCAGGGACTTTCCGTTAGTCACAACTAACGGTTAGTCTAGACTTACGAAAGAGTCAAGCGGGAGCCTGGCCTCAGCCGAGCTGATTGTGCTGGCCGCCCGGAACGGTGACGCCCTCGAGCGCGACCTTCGCCGCGTCCGCTTGGTCGGAGCGGGTGAGATCGCCGAGCGAGACGATGCCGACCAGCTTGTCGTCCTCGCGGCTGAGCACCGGGAGACGGCGCACCTGCATGTTGCTCATGCGCACAGCGACATCCTCTACCGCATCGTCGTCATAACAATAATCGACATGGCTGGTCATCGTGTCCTGCACCAGCGTATCCGGGCCGCGGCCTTCCGCCACCGCCCGTACCGCGATGTCGCGGTCGGTGATCATGCCGACCAGGCGGTCGCCGTCGGAGACCGGGATCGAGCCGGCGTCGGCGCTCAGCATGAACTGTGCGGCCTCGCTGATCGGCTGGTCGGGCTTGGCGACCTGGACGTCGCGCGTCATGCATTCCGAGATTTTCATGTCATTCTCCTTTGCCCGTGCTGGGATTGCCTGGAGAACGAGCACAGGGAGGGCCCCGTTCCGCTTGCTCCGTAATGTTCATGGTGAGCAGGTCGCGGGATGCGACCACCGAGCAAAATAGGGCCTGTCCCCATTTTCGCGGGGAGGCGCCGAAGCGCTACGGGACGTTCATCGTCAGCAGGTCGTAGGACGCGACCACTTCGTCCTTCTGGTTGAAGACGTAGACTGCCCAGCGCACCTCGCCCATCTCCTCGTTGCGGACGCTTTTGGATTTCACGGTCAGCTCGACGCGCATCGCATCGCCCGGATAGAGCGGCGTCTGGAAGCGCAGATTTTCGAGGCCGTAATTGGCGAGCACCGGCCCCGGCGCCGGATCGACGAACAGGCCGGCGGCGAAGGACAGGATCAGATAGCCGTGGGCGACGCGGCCGTCGAAGATCGGATTCGCTCTGGCCGCTTCCTCGTCCATATGGGCGTAGAAATTGTCGCCGGTGAAGTCGGCGAAATGCTCGATGTCGTCGAGCGTGACGGTGCGGCTCGCCGTCTTCAGCGTATAGCCGATGTCGAGCTCGGCGATGCGCTTGCGGAACGGGTGGTCCTCGCCGGTCGGCTTGTCCGCGCCGGGCAGCCATTGCCTGACCACGGCCGACAGCATGTCGGGGCTTCCCTGCAGCGCGGTGCGCTGCATGTAATGGGTGACGCCGCGAATCCCGCCCATCTCCTCGCCGCCGCCGGCGCGGCCGGGGCCGCCATGGACGAGGACCGGGAGGGGGGAGCCGTGGCCGGTCAATTCCTTCGCCGAAATGCGGTCGAGGATCACCATCCGGCCGTGAAAGGCGCCGGCGCCCAGCACGAAGGCTTCGGCGACGCCCCGATCGAAGGTGAACAGCGACAACGCCAGGCTGCCCATGCCGCGATTGGCGAGCGCGATCGCGTCGTCGAGGTCGCGGTAGGGCATGATCGTCGACACCGGACCGAACGCCTCGACGTCGTGGATCGCGTCGGATCCCCAGGGATCGTCGGAGCGAAGCAGGATCGGCGCGATGAAGGCGCCATTGCCCGCGACCGGCGAGCGCTCCGGATCGCCCGAGACGATCCGCGCGGCCCTGGCCAGCTCGGCGACCGCTTCGCGCACCGCCCGAAGCTGGGAGCGGCTGGCGAGCGCGCCCATCTGGACGCCTTCCTCGCGCGGATCGCCGATCTTCACCCTGGCGAGGCGGGCCGCCAGCGCCTCCTCGACCGCGTCGATATGCTCGGCCGGCGCCATCGCGCGGCGGATGGCGGTGCATTTCTGCCCCGCCTTGACCGTCATCTCCCGTGCCACCTCCTTGACGAACAGCTCGAATTCCGGCGTGTCCGGCCCGGCGTCCGGGCCCAGGATCGAGGCGTTGAGGCTGTCGCGCTCGGCGATGAAGCGGACCGATTCGCGCGCCATCACCGGATGCGATTGCAGCTTGATCGCGGTTGCCGCCGAGCCGGTGAAGCTGACCACGTCCTGCAGCGTCAGATGGTCGAGCAGGTCGCCGACGCCGCCCATGATCAATTGCAGCGCGCCCGGCGGCAGCACGTTCGCCTCGATCATGATCCGCACCGCATGCTCGGCCAGGTAGCCGGTCGCCGAGGCCGGCTTGACGACCGCCGGCACGCCGGCGAGCAGGGTCGGGCCGAGCTTCTCGAGCATGCCCCAGACCGGGAAGTTGAACGCGTTGATATGGACCGCGACCCCTTGCAGCGAGGTCCAGACATGCTGGCCGACGAAGCTGCCGGTCTTCGACAGGGGCTCCATCGCGCCGTCGATCAGCACGCGCTGGCTGGGCAGCTCGCGCCGCCCCTTGGACGAGAAGGAGAAGAGCGTGCCGGCGCCGCCCTCGATGTCGATCCAGCCGTCGGTGCGGGTCGCGCCGGTCTCGTAGCTCAGCTCGTACAGTTCCTCCTTGCGCGCCATCACCGCGTTGGCGAGGTCCTTGAGCATCCACGCCCGCTCGTGGAAGGTCATCCGCCGTAGCGCCGGCCCGCCGACGGTGCGGGCGTGGTCGAGCATCGCCTTGAAATCGAGACCCTGGCTGCCGGTCCTGGCGACCAGCTCGCCGGTCACCGCGCTGTGCACCTCGGCGAGGTCTCCGGACGCCGCGACCCAATTGTCGCGGGCATAGTTGAGCAGGGAAAGGGGCTTCATCCGGGCGTGCTCCGCTATCGTGGCATGGCTTGCCGGGGCCCATAGCGCGTATCAGGGCAATGGGCGCGCCCAAATCGAAGGGGAGACTCCAGGATGGACTATGGGCCGGCGACGCTTCCGGAGCTGCGCGCGCTCCAGCTCGAGCGGCTGCGCGCCACGCTGGACCAGGCTTATTCCGGCTCGGCCCATTACCGGCGCAAGTTCGACGCCGCCGGCGTCGGGCCCGCCGACCTGCGCTCGCTCGCCGACCTCGCCCGCTTTCCGTTCACCGCCAAGGCCGATCTGCGCGACACCTATCCGTTCGGCATGTTCGCCGTGCCGATGGACCGGGTGGCGCGCATCCACGCCTCGTCCGGAACCACCGGCAAGCCGACCGTCGTCGGCTATACGCGCGAGGACATCGGCATCTGGGCCAGGCTGATGGCGCGCAGCATCCACGCCGCCGGCGGCCGGCCGGGGATGAAGGTCCACGTCGCTTATGGCTACGGCCTGTTCACCGGCGGTCTGGGCGCCCATTACGGCGCCGAGGCGCTCGGCTGCACCGTCATCCCGATGTCGGGCGGCCAGACCGAGCGCCAGGTCCGGCTGATCGCCGACTTCGAGCCCGAGGTGATCATGGTCACGCCGAGCTACGCGCTCGCCATCCTCGACGAGTTTCGCCGGCAAGGTCTCGATCCCCGCGCAAGCTCGCTTCGCTACGGCATTTTCGGCGCCGAGCCCTGGACCGAGGCGATGCGCGACGAGATCGAATCCGCCTTCGACCTCCAGGCGACCGACATTTACGGCCTGTCCGAGGTGATGGGCCCCGGCGTCGCCCAGGAGTTCGTCGGACGCGGCCGCGGCCCCACCGTCTGGGAAGACCATTTCCTGCCCGAGACCGTCGACCCGGACACCGGCGAGCCGCTGCCCGACGGCGAGCAAGGCGAGCTGGTCTTCACCTCATTGACCAAGCAGGCCCTGCCGGTGATCCGTTACCGGACCCGCGACCTCACCCGGCTGCTCCCCGGCGACGCCACGCCGATGCGGCGGATGGCCAAGGTCACCGGCCGCTCGGACGACATGTTGATCGTTCGCGGCGTCAATCTCTTCCCCTCGCAGGTCGAGGAGGTCGTCCTCAAATGCCCGGGCCTGGCGCCCCATTTCCTGATCGAGCTCACCCGTCCCGGCCGCCTCGATCAGCTCGTGATCCGCGTCGAGGCGCGCGACGGCTCGGAAGGACGCGACGAGCCGGCGCGGCTGCTCGCTTCCTGTCTGAAGGACAGGGTCGGCGTGAGCGCACAGGTTCGTGTCGAGGACCCCGGCACGATCGAACGCTCCGCCGGCAAGGCCAGCCGCGTGCGCGATCTCCGCCCGAAATGAGCCTTCACCGAAATGGCATCAAAAGGGCTAAGGGTCGCGGCATGAACCAACCCGCCCCCTCTTTGTCCCTCGCCGACATAGAAGAAACCCGGAAAATGATCGCCCCGCACGTCGTGCGGACGCCGGTCCACGACTGGCGAGGGGGAGAAATCGACGCCCTTCTGGCCCCCGGCACCAGGGTCAATCTCAAGCTCAAGCTCTTCCAGCAGAGCGGCACCTTCAAGGCGCGCGGTGCGCTCTCGAAGATGATGCGCCTGACGTCCGGCGAGCTGGCCCGCGGAGTCACCGCGGTGAGCGCCGGAAACCATGCCATCGCGACCGCTTATGCCGCCTCCTGCCTGGGGGCCTCGGCCAAGGTGGTGATGATGGGATCGGCCAATCCGGCCCGAGTCGCGGCCTGCCGCGCTCTCGGGGCCGAGGTGGTGACCGCGCCGGACGGCCGCACCGCGTTCGAGATGGTCGAGGCGATCGCGCGAGACGAGGGCCGCTCGTTCATCCACCCCTTCGAGGGGCCCTATACCGCGCTCGGCACGGCGACCCTGGGCGCCGAATGGCTCGAGCAGGCGCCGGATCTCGACGCGGTGATCATCGCGATCGGCGGCGGCGGGCTGTGCGGCGGCGCGTCGGCCGCGATCAAGCTGCTGAAGCCGGACTGCCTCGTCTTCGGCGTCGAGCCGACCGGATCGGACACCATGACTCGCAGCTTCGCCGACGGTAAGCCGATCGATCATGCCGAGGTCAGGACGATCGCCGACAGCCTCGCGCCGCCTTTCGCACTGCCTTATTCGTTTGGCCTGTGCCGGCAGAATGTCGACGACATCGTCCTGGTCGACGATGATGCCATGCGGTCGGCAATGGCCCTGCTGTTCCGCGGGATGAAGCTGGCCGTCGAGCCCGCCGCAGCGGCCGCGACCGCGGCGCTGGTCGGCCCGCTCAGGGATCGGCTCGCCGGGAAGAAAGTCGGAGTCCTCGTCTGCGGCTCCAACATCGATCTCGACACGTTCGAGAAACATGTGCGGCAGGCCGCCGCCTGAAATCTCCCGTCGGGTCAGCGCCCCGTAAATTTCGGCGCCCGTTTCTCCATGAACGCCGCGACGCCTTCGCGATAATCGTCGGAAAAACCGAGCTCGCGCATCGCGTCGCGCTGGCGGTCGAGCTCGGCGTCGAGGCTCTGACCCCAGCTTTCGCGGATCATCGCCTTGATCCGGGCGAGGCCGCGGGTCGGCCCGGCGGCGAAGCGCGCGGCGAGCGCGTCGACCTCCTCGTCCAGCCGTTCGTCGTCGACCGCCTTCCAGATCAGCCCCCACTCAGCCGCCTGCCCGGCGCCGAGCGGCTCGCCGGTCAGCGCCAGCCCGAGCGCCCGCGCCTGGCCGACCAGCCGCGGCAGCACCCAGGTGCCGCCGCTGTCCGGGATCAGGCCGATCGCGGCGAACGACTGGATGAATTTCGCGCTCTTCGCGGCGATGACGATGTCGCAGGCCAGCGCGATATTGGCGCCGGCGCCGGCGGCGACGCCGTTGACCCGGGCGATCACCGGCATCGGCAGCGACACCAGCTTGCGGATCAGCGGATTGTACCTTTGCTCCACCGACTCGCCGAGATCGACCGCCTCGCCCGGCGCCACCGCCCGGTCGTTGAGGTCCTGTCCGGCGCAAAAGCCGCGGCCGGCCCCGGTCAGCACCAAAGTGCGGGCCTCGCCGAGATCGGCGAGCGCATCGGCGACCTCCTCATGCATCCGCACGGCGAAGCTGTTCAGCCGGTCCGGCCGGTTCAGCGTCAGGCGGGCGATGCCGCCCTCATTGGTGAAAAGGATATTTTCATAGGCCATGGACCTGTCCCTACCATCCCCACTCCCCGGCGGGGAGAGGGCAGGGTGAGGGGGTTCGGCGCTGGAGATCAGACGATCCCCGATCCCCCTCATCCAACTCCGCTTTGGCTCACTTCGTTCGCCAGGGCTTCGTGTCCTTCTCCCCCCCGGGGAGAAGGTGCTAGGGGCGCCCGCATGACTGCCGACCCCGACGACCTTGCCGCCCGCGTCGCTCATGCCATGCTCGCCGCCGAAGGCACCGGTCCCGCCTGGGGCGTCGAGATCGAGGAGGCGCGCGAGGGCTATGCCCGCATCCGCATGACGCTTCGGGCCGACATGCTCAACGGCCACGGCATCGCCCATGGCGGCATGATCTTCGCGTTCGCCGACACCGCTTTCGCTTATGCCTGCAACAGCCGCAACCTGCGCACCGTCGCCGCCCAGGCCTCGATCAGCTTCCTCGGCGCCGCCCGGGAAGGCGAAATGCTGGTCGCCGAAGCGCGCGAAGCGGCGCTTGTCGGCCGGTCGGGCGTTTGCAATGTCAGCGTCCGGACCGCCGACGGCCGGCCCGTCGCCGAGTTCCAGGGTTTTTCGCGCAGCCTCGGCGGCCCCCTCATCGGAGAATCGGAATGACCGAAGCCTATATTTGCGACGCCGTGCGCACGCCGATCGGCCGCTATGGCGGCAGCCTCGCGCAGGTCCGCGCCGACGATCTCGCCGCGATTCCGATCCGGGCGCTGGTCGAGCGCAACCCGCAAGTCGACTGGGACGCGCTCGACGACGTCATTTACGGCTGCGCCAACCAGGCCGGCGAGGATAATCGCAACCTCGCCCGAATGGCCGGCCTGCTCGCCGGCCTGCCCGACAAATCGGGCGGCGTCACCCTCAACCGGCTGTGCGGCTCGGGCATGGACGCGGTGGCGATGGCGGCGCGGGTGATTCGCGGCTCCGAGGCGGACATGATCCTCGCCGGCGGCTCGGAAAGCATGAGCCGGGCGCCGTTCGTCATGGCCAAGGCGACCTCGGCGTTCGACCGCAACGCCGAAATGTACGACACGACGATCGGCTGGCGCTTCGTCAACCCGAAGATGAAACAGGCTTATGGCGACGACACGATGCCCTCGACAGCTGAGAACGTTGCTCAAGAGTTTCAGGTAAGCCGCGAGGATCAGGACGCTTTTGCGGTGCGCAGCCAGGCCAAGGCGGCCGCCGCGCAGGCCAATGGCCGGCTCGCGGCCGAAATCGTGCCGGTGACGCTTCCGCAGCGCAAGGGCGACCCGATCGTCGTCGATCGCGACGAGCATCCCCGCGCGACCAGCGTCGAGGCGCTGGCGAAGCTGAAGCCGATCGTCCGGCCCGACGGCACCGTCACCGCCGGCAATGCCTCGGGCGTCAATGACGGCGCGGCGGCGATGATCGTCGCCACCGAGGAAGCGGCCAGGCGCCACGGCCTCGCCCCGCGCGCCCGCTTCGTCGGCGCCGCCGTCGCCGGCGTGCCGCCGCGGATCATGGGGATCGGCCCGGCACCGGCTTCCGAAAAGCTGCTGAACCGTCTCGGCCTCAAGATCGCCGACATGGACGTGATCGAATTGAATGAGGCCTTCGCCGCCCAGGGGCTGGCGGTGATGCGCCAGCTCGGCCTTCCCGACGACGCGCCGCACGTCAATCCCAATGGGGGCGCGATCGCGCTCGGCCATCCGCTCGGCATGTCCGGCGCCCGCCTGGTCCTCACCGCCGCCGAGGAGCTGCACCGCACCGGCGGCCGCTACGCCTTGTGCACGATGTGCATCGGCGTCGGCCAGGGCATCGCGACGGTGATCGAGCGGGTCTGAGCTCCCGTTTCGCCACCCCAGGTCGCGTCGCGCGTTATTTGCCGGGAAGGGCGCGCCCTGCTAGGCGCTGCGCCGGGAGAATGGGATGTACACGACCGAGCTCACGAAGACGAAGAACATCGCCTCGACCGAGGATCCGGAGCGGCTTGCCGCCTTCGAGGCGCGGGTCGCGGCCGACGAGTTCATCGAGCCCAAGGACTGGATGCCCGAAGCCTATCGGCGGACGCTGACCCGGCAGATCTCGCAGCATGCCCATAGCGAGATCGTCGGCATGCTGCCGGAAGGCAATTGGATCACCCGCGCGCCTTCGCTGCGGCGCAAGGCGATCCTGCTCGCCAAGGTCCAGGACGAAGCCGGCCACGGCCTCTATCTCTATTCCGCCGCCGAGACGCTCGGCACCAGCCGCGAGGAGATGATCGAGGCGCTCCATTCCGGCAAGGCCAAGTACAGCACCATCTTCAACTACCCGACCCTGACCTGGGCCGATATCGGCGCGATCGGCTGGCTGGTCGACGGGGCCGCGATCATGAACCAGGTGCCGCTGCAGCGCACCTCCTATGGCCCCTATGCCCGCGCCATGGTCCGCGTCTGCAAGGAGGAGAGCTTCCACCAGCGCCAGGGCTACGAGATCATGATGGCGATGGCGGCCGGCACCGCCGACCAGAAAAGGATGGCGCAGGACGCGCTCAATCGCTGGTGGTGGCCGTCGCTGATGATGTTCGGACCGCCCGACGCCGACAGCCCCAACACCGCCCAGTCGATGCGCTGGCGGATCAAGCGCGAAACCAATGACGAATTGCGGCAGAAATTCGTCGATATCACCGTGCCCCAGGCCCACCGGCTCGGCCTGACGGTTCCCGATCCCGCCCTCGCCTGGAACGAGGAGCGCGGCCATTACGATTTCGGCGAGGTCGACTGGGAGGAATTCTACGCCGTCGTGCGCGGCGAGGGGCCGGTCGCGAAGGAGCGGATGAAGGCCCGGCGCGACGCCTGGGAGCAGGGCGCCTGGATCCGCGAGGCGGCGGCCGCTCATGCGGAGAAGCGGGCCGAGAAGAGGCAGGCGGCTTAACGTCATCCCGGCGCAAGCTGGGATCTCACTTCCTGAGCGGAGTGGGTGAAGGAACGAAGGAGATCTCCAGCTTTCGCTGGAATGACGAGGTGACGATGTCGAAGGACTGGCCTTTGTGGGAAGTGTTCGTCCGCGCCAGGGGCGGCATGTCGCATCGCCACGTCGGCAGCGTGCACGCGCCCGACGCCGAGATCGCGCTGCGCCATGCCCGCGACACCTATACGCGGCGGCTGGAGGGGGTGAGCCTGTGGGTGGTGCCCTCCGCCCGGATCGCCGCCTCCGATCCCGCCGACGATGCCGCGATGTTCGATCCGGCCGAGGACAAGATCTATCGTCACCCGACTTTCTATTCGATCCCGGACGACGTGAAGCACATCTGATGGCTTCGCTCCCGCCCATCGACCTGCCCACCGGCGCGACCGGCGAAGGCGCGTTCGATGCGCCGGCGGCGGACGACCATCGCGAAATCCTGTTCGACTATCTGCTGCGCCTCGGCGACGACGCGCTGATCCTCGGCCAGCGGCTCGGCGAATGGTGCGGCCATGCGCCGTCGGTCGAGGTCGATCTGAGCCTCGCCAATATCGGCCTCGACCTGATCGGCCAGGCGACCCATTTCCTCGGCGCCGCCGGCGCGGCGGAAGGGAAGGGGCGCGACGGCGATGCGCTCGCCTTCCGCCGCGACGTGCTCGATTTCCGCAACTGCCTGCTGGTCGAGCAGCCCAATGGCGATTTCGCCCAGACGATGGCGCGCCAGCTCCTCTTCTCGACCTGGCAGAAAATGCTGTTCGACCATCTCACCGCCTCACGCGACGCGCTGATCGCCGCGGTCGCCGCCAAGGCGGTCAAGGAAGTGTCCTATCATCAGGAGCTCGCCGCCGAATGGGTGATCCGGCTCGGCGACGGCACCGAGGAAAGCCGGCGGCGGATGGTGGACGGACTCGACTGGATGTGGCGGTTCGTGCCGGAGCTGTTCGAGATGGACGAAGTCGCCACGCGCGCGGCCGGACAAGGTTGCGGCGTCGACGCCGGCCGGTTCCGCGAGGATTATGACCGGCGGATCCGAGACGTGCTGGCCGAAGCGACGCTGGAGCCGCCGGCCGACCAGCGCCCGATCCTCGGCGGCCGCCGCGGCCATCACAGCGAGCATCTCGGCCATCTGCTGGCGGCGATGCAGTTCCTGCCCCGCACCTATCCGGACGCGACATGGTAGCGGCGGCGGAATTTCGGGACGATGCGGCACGAATCTGGTCGGTGCTCGAGGAGGTCGCGGATCCGGAGATTCCGGTGCTGTCGGTCGTCGACCTCGGCATCGTCCGCGAGGTCGGGGCCGACCGCGTCGTCATCACCCCGACCTATACCGGCTGCCCCGCCACCGAGGTCATCGCGCGCGACATAAGGGCGGCGCTCGACGCCGCCGGCTTGCCCCACCTTGCGGTCGAGACGATATTGTCGCCCCCGTGGAGCACCGACTGGATCAGCGAGGCGGGCAAAGCGAAGCTCAAAGCCTATGGCATCGCCCCGCCCAACGCGCGCGGCGATCGCGTGGTGCATTGTCCGCAATGCGGCTCGGCCGACACCGAGGAGATCAGCCGCTTCGGCTCGACGCCCTGCAAGGCGCTGTGGCGCTGCCGCGCCTGCGCCGAGCCGTTCGACCTGTTCAAATGCCACTGAGCGATTGAATGTCGGTCAGCTTTCACAGCCTCGCCATTGCCGACATCGTTCCCGAGACGGCTGAAGCCGCCTCGATTCGCTTCGCCATCCCGGAGGAACTGCGCGAGACGTTCAGCTTCACGCCTGGTCAGCATCTCACACTGAAGGCCGACATCGGCGGCGAGGAGATACGCCGCAACTACTCGCTGTGCGTCGCGCCCCAGGACGGCGAGGTCAGGGTCACCGTCAAGCGGATCGCCGGCGGAATATTCTCCAACTGGGCGAACGACCAGCTGAAGCCGGGCGACCGGATTGACGTCATGCCGCCGCATGGCAGCTTCACCTGGGATTTCGCACCGGCGGCCTCGAACCATTATGTCGGCATTGCCGGCGGCTCCGGCATCACCCCGGTGATGTCGCTGCTCAGGACCGCCTTGCTGACCGAGCCGGGCAGCCGCTTCACCCTTCTCTACGGCAATCGCGACAGCCAGTCCGTGATCTTCCTGGAGGCGCTGGCGAAGCTCAAGAACGCTTTCATGGACCGCCTGGAAGTCTATCATTTCCTTGACGAAGAGGCCGGGGAGATCGACCTGCTCAACGGCATGCTCGATCGCGTCAAATGCGATGAGATATTCGCGCAGCTGATCGATCCGGCCGACGTCGCCGCTTTCTTCATCTGCGGTCCGGGGCCGATGATGGACGCCGCCGAGCAGGCGCTGGAAGCGCGCGGCGTCGGCCGCGACCGCATCCATCTGGAGCGCTTCACCGCCGGCCGGCCGCCGGCGGCGGTCGCCGCCCAGATCGAGGCGCTGCAGCAGGAAGCGGCCGGGATGACGATGCTCGTCACGCTCGACGGCCGCAAGCGGCGCGTCGCCTTCGACGCCGCCGCGGGCAACATCCTCGACAGCGCCCGCAAGGCCGGTCTGCCGGCGCCGTTCGCCTGCAAGGCGGGAGTCTGCGCCACCTGCCGCGCCCGCGTCGTCTCGGGCGAGGTGGAAATGGCCGCCCGCTACGGTCTCACCGACGAGGAGATCGCGTCGGGCTATGTGCTGACCTGCCAGTCGGTGCCGAAGGGCGAGGGCGTCGAGCTCGATTACGACGCCTGAATTATCGTCACCCCGGGAGGGACCCCATCAAGATACGACTTTGACGGGAACCCCGGTCGCCGGGGCCTCAGGCCGCTGGAATATCCTTTCCGTCCCGAGCTGCCGGCTTGCGCCGGCACGACGGGTCAGCGCGAATAGGTTGCGCCGCCGCTGCGGCGATTGCCGTCATACGCGATCACCGCCCGGGTGACGTCCTGCATCAGCGCCATTCGGTCGGGGATCGGAGCGCTGGTGCGGCCGATCATCACCGCCACCGAATAATGGCGGCCGTCGGGCGAGGTCAGGATGCCGATATCGTTATAGCCGGCCTGGGTGGAGCCGAGCACCTGGCCGGTGCCGGTCTTGTGGGCGATCCGCCAGCCCGTAGCGAGGCCGCCGGTCAGCCGCTGGCGGCCGGTACGGGTCTGCGACATGATCGCCAGCATCCGCTCGGTCGAGCGCGGCGACAGCAGCTCGCCCTGACGCAGCCGGGTGAGGCCGTCGACCAGGCCGTTCGGCGTTGCGCCGTCGATCGGGTCGTCGACATAACGCTGGAAGGCGGCGCGGCGGCGCTCGAGCGGCACGCCGCTGCGGGCCGTGTAGAAGGCGCGGCCGACCGAAAAAGAAGGCTGCCATTGCAGGCCGGCGATCTGGCTCTGCATCAGCCGTTCGCCCGGGCCGAAGCGCACGCCCTCGAGGTCGAACCTGGTGATCATCGCCCGTACCGCATCCGGCCCGCCGGCGCGGCGCAGCACGAAATCGTTGGCGGTATTGTCGCTCTGGGTCAGCGCGCGGAAGATCAGGTCGCCAAGCGTCGTCCGGTAGCCGTTGGCGCCGATCTGGCTGGCGATCGGCTGGTGGAACAAGGTCAGGTCCTCGCGCCGCACCGTGACCTGCTCATTGAGGTCGATCTGGCCGGCGTCGGCGGCCTGGAAGGCGGTGATCGCCACCCAGAATTTGCTGACGCTCTGCTGCGGGAAATAGCGGTCGCCGTTCCAGCTGGTCGTCCAGCCGCTCTCGACGTCGCGCACGGCGATCCCGACCAGCCCCGCGAAAGTGCGGCCGAGCTCGCGGACCCGCGCGTCGAGGATGCGCTGCGCGACGGCGTCGGCAGCCGGAATCGCCGGCTGCTGCACCGGCAGCGGCTGCTGCACCTGGGCCGAATGCGCCTGCGGGATGCAGCTCGCCAGCGCCATCGCCGCCAGGCCAAGCCAGCGAATCTGCCGCCTCTTGATCGCCGCCGCGCTCATCGTCCCTCCCTAACGCCTTCTGCCCCAAGGATTTCATGATAACGCCAAGCGCATTTCCGCCAGCTTAATCGCGCGATCGAGCGACAGGCCGTTATCCGCGTGCGGCGGACCGAATCACCGCCACCTCCTCGCGACATTGATATAACGTAACACGTTGGCTACGGACCGCACTCACTCCGGAGTTGACCATGAAGTTTGCGTTCCTGCTCGCGACGACGGCCATCGCCGCGGCGCCGGCTCACGCCCAGCAGCCCGACCAGCCCGCACCCGCGCCGGCCGAAGCGGCGGCCGGGCAGCCCGCTCCGGGCGATCCCAAGCCGGCGGACGCGCCCGCCGAGGCGCAGGATCATGTCCACGCCACGGTCGACGAAGAGATCATCATCACCGCGCCCGGAATTCGCGACCTCAACCTGCTGGCCGGGAGGTCCACGCTCAGTGGCAGCGATCTCGTCCGCGACATGCGGCCGCAGCTCGGCGAGACGCTGACGCGCCTTCCCGGCGTGTCGGCGACGTCGTTCGGGCCGGGGGCGTCGCGCCCGGTGCTGCGCGGCTTCCAGGGCGAGCGGGTGCGCGTCCTGGTCGACGGCATCGGTTCGATCGACGTCTCCAACACCTCGGCCGACCATGCGGTGACGATCGATCCGATCACCTCGGACCGGATCGAGGTGCTGCACGGCGCGGCGGTGCTGCTGTTCGGAAGCCAGGCGATCGGCGGCGCGGTCAACGTCTTCGACCGGCGCATTCCCCGCACCGTTCCGGAAGACGCGGTCCATATCGACGCCATTGCCGGCTACGGTTCGGCGGCGGACGAGATCAGCGTCGGCAGCGGCGTCGACGTGCCCGTCGCCGGCGGCCTCGTCCTTCACGTCGACGGCAGCTATCGCGACAGCGACGACCTGCGCGTCGGCGGCTTCGTCCTCTCGCCCGGGCTGCGCGCCGAGCAGCTCGAGCGTGCCGGGGAGGAGGAAGCGGAAGGCCATCCCGAAGAGGCCGAGGAAGCGCGCGAATTCGCCGCCCTGCGCGGCCGGCTGCCCAACAGCGCCACCGGCACCTGGACGGCGGGCTTCGGCGCGGCGCTGATCGGCGATGGCGGCAATCTCGGCGCATCGTTCAGCGTCTACGACACGAGCTACGGCGTGCCCGGCCGGCCCGGCGCCGGCCATCACCATGAGGAAGGCGAGGGCGAAGGCGAAGAAGGAGAGGCAGAAGAGGCGGCTCCGGTCTCGATCGACCTGCGCCAATATCGTGCCGACATCCGCGGCGAGGTGAACACCGGCGGCGGCTTTCTGGAGCGGATAAGGGTGCGCCTGGCCGCGGCCGATTACGAGCATACCGAATTCGAGGGGGACGAGGTCGGCACCATCTTCCGCACCCAGGGGATGGAAGGGCGGATCGAAGCGGTTCAGGCCAAGCGGGGCGGCTGGCGCGGCGTCATCGGCGGTCAGTTCTTCCTGCGCGACTTCGAGGCGATCGGCGCCGAAGCGTTCGTCCCGCCCAACGATACCAGCCAGATCGGCCTGTTCGCGCTGCAGGAGATCGAGCTCGGGGCATTCGAGCTCGAAGGGGCGGTGCGGCTGGAGCATGCCCGTGTTTCCGTCTCCAGCCTCGCCATGGACCGCAGCTTCAACGCTTTCTCGCTGGCCGGCGGCGCCTCCTATGAGGTGGCGCCGCGGGTCCGGGTCGGCGCCAACCTCTCGCGCTCCGAGCGCGCGCCGTCGGCCGAAGAGCTCTTCTCCAACGGCCCCCATATCGCCACCCAGGCGTTCGAAATCGGCGATCCGACCTTGCGCAAGGAGCGCAGCCTCGGCGGCGAGCTCTATGCGCGCGCCTTGCTTCGGGGCTTTCACCTGAACGCGACCGTCTACGCGAACCGGTTCGACGATTATATCTTCGAAGCCGCCACCGGAGCGGAGCAGGACGGCCTTCCCGTCTTCCAATATTTCCAGAGCGACGCGACCTATTGGGGTGTCGAGCTGAGCGGCTCGGCGCCGCTCGGTCGCGTCGGCGGCTGGCAGCTGAAGCTGGAAGGCGTTGCCGACTATGTCCGGGCGACGATCGCCGATGGCGGCGGGCCGGTGCCGCGCATCCCGCCGCTCCGCCTGCTCGGCGGTCTCGAAGCCGAATCCGGTCATGTCGACGGCCGGATCGAAGTCGAGCATGTGTTCGACCAGGATCGAGTCGCCGCCTTCGAGACGCCGACCGACGGCTTCACCTTCGTCAATGCGTCGGTCACCTGGCGGCCCTGGGGCCGGCGCAACCCGACCAGCCTGGTGCTCGCGGCGAACAATCTGTTCGACGTCGACGCGCGCCGCCACGCTTCCTTCACCAAGGATTTCGTGCCGCTGGCCGGGCGGGATCTCCGCGTGAGCGCCCGCTTCAGCTTCTAGGGTCCAAACCCGATTCCGGAGGTGGCCGGGATCGGCCGGAGAAGGCGGCTGGGTGGGAGAGGGCCGAAGGGCGGGCCGGGCAGCCCGGCCGAGGCACTCGACGCCACCAGCCGACTTCTCCGGCCGACCGCGGAGCGGCGGGCTGGATTTGCCGCCCGGACGTCGTCGCTCGTCGGTCACAATGGGGTCTCCATTGCTCCCTCCTCGCTCCTGGCCGGACAACAAATCCAGCCCGTCACGACCGCCTCCGGGATCGGGTTTGGACCCTGGCCCGCGACAATTCGGGACAAATTTCCGGGCCGTCCGCCATTGCGGGGCGACATCGCCCGGCCATATCCGTCCGGTCGCAGTTTTGCTCATCGAGTGGAGGCAGGAGTTTCATGACCCCAATCAGCTTTTTCGCCGCCGCGGCCCTGTTGGCCGCCGCCGCCAGCGCGCCCGCCCAGCCCGGCGACGACTCTCGCCATGATCGCGACGGCGACGTCACGCGTCAGCAGGCGATCGATCATGCCGACCAGCGCTTCGCGCGGCTCGACCTCGACCATGACGGCCGGGCGACGGCCGAGGAAGCGCGCCAGGCCTTCGCGCAGCGGCGGGAGGAGCGGTTCGGCCGCGCCTTCGAGCGGCTCGACGCCGATCGCGACGGCAGCCTCAGCCGCGCGGAATTCGAGCAGGGCCGGGAGCGGCGCGCCGAGCAGCGCGGCGAGCGAGGCCCGCGCCGCGGCATGCGCGGCCGCCGGCATGGCGGGCAGGGCAGGCATGCGGAGCGGATGTTCGGCGAGCAGGGTTTCGTCACCCGCGAGCAGATGCGCGAACGGGCCCTCGCCCGGTTCGACCGGCTCGACCAGAATCGCGACGGCACGCTGACCGCATCCGAGCGCCGGTCTGGACCCTCGTTCCGTCAGCATCGCGAGGAGCGCCGCGGCCGCGCCGACTGAAGGTGCTGCGGTTCGAACTGAAAGGGCGGCCGCGCGGCCGCCCTTTCCCTGTCTGTTTACTGGCAGCCGGCCGAAAAAGTCATCGCTCGACTTGATTTTGTTTAAGTCGCTGCTTCGCGTTTCGTGCGACATTGTCCTTGTCCACGGGGTATGGGCAATGGGGGGACGCGTGGCTTATTACCGGCTTTATCTGTTGAGCAATCCCGACGGTCGGTTCGTCGGCTTCGAGGAGATCGAGGCTTCCGACGACCTCGAGGCCGTCCGGATCGCCGAGGCCCATAGCGGGCCGCACCCGCTCGAGCTGTGGTGCGGAAAGCGCAAGGTGAAAGGCTTTCCGGCGCGCCAGGCCGCCCGCTAGGGTCCGGCCGCGCCCGCTTTGGGCAGCAGGATGCGGGCGGCGAGGCCGCCGCCGGCGCGGTTCGCGAGCTCGAGCCTGCCGTCATGCGCCTGTGCCGCCGCCCGAGCCAGCGTGAGGCCGAGGCCCGATCCTCCAGTCTCGCGGCTGCGCGACGGCTCGATCCGGTAAAAGGATTCCTGCACTTTCGCGAGCTCGGCTTCGGCTATGCCCGGGCCGCGATCATTGACCTCGATCGCCACCTCCTCGCCTTCATCCCGCACCCCCACCCGGGCTTCGCCGCCATATTTGACGCCATTCTCGACGAGGTTGCGCAGCGCGCGCCGCAGCATATTGGTTCGCACGCTGGCGGCGACGCGATCGCTCGCTTCCATCTCGATGCGATGCCCCAGCGCGCGGAACTCCTCGACCACCGCATCGGCGAGCGCCGTGACGTCGACCAGGCGCAGCGGCTCGGCGGCGCGGCCCCATCGGGCGAGCGCGAGGGTGTCGTCGAGCATCGCGGTCATTTCCTCGATGGTCGCGACCATCCGCAGCCGCTCCTCCTCGGGTTCGACGCTCTCGGCGCGTATCCTGAGCGAGGCGAGCGGCGTGCGCAGATCATGGCCGATCGCGCCCAGCATCCGGTCCTTTTCCTCGAGCATCGCGCTCACCCGGGCGCTCATCGTGTTGAACGCGACGATAGCCCGGCTGAGGTCGGCTGGGCCGTGCGGCTCGACTTGCGGCGCTTCGCCGCGTCCCTGGAATCGCTCGGCGGCGGCGGCGAGGTCGCGCAGCGGCCGCGCGATCCGTATCGCCAGCCAGACCATGGCGGCCAGGATGATGAGATAGGTGAGCAGGGTCGCCAGCGCCGGGCGCAAAGCGAGCCACGGATCGGGCCGGGGAGCGAACATCCGGCCGTTGACCCAGCTGCCGTCCGGAAGCTGGACGGCGAGCGCCAGGCTGCGCAGCCGACGGGGGCGGTGATCCCGGCGACCCGGCTCGTGCCGTCGCGGCGCCAGCCGCACCTCGCCGCCGATCGCGGCCCTCGCATCGCGCAGCGCGAGGCCGTCCGCGGCGGCGGTCTCGCGCAGCCGCTGGGTGAGATGGTCGTCGCTTTCCCCCGGCGCGACGATGCTGTCGGCGCCGATCGAGATCCGGCTGCGCCGCCCGCGCGCCGGCTCCAGCCTCGAGCGGTCGCCGGCGGGCGTTGCCGCCACCCGCTGGGCGAAGGCGACGAAGCGGCTGATCGCCGGGCCTTCGATATGGGCGCGGCTGACGCGCTGGCGCTCGGTGAAGATCAGGCCGAAATTGATCGCCTGGGCGACCAGCAGCGCTACCGCCATCACCAGCGCGAGCTGGCCGATCAGGCTTTTCGGCAGCAGCCGCCTCATCGCCGGCCGCGGCTCACAGCTTCCTGACCTCGGCCGCCAGCATGTAGCCGCCGCCCCAGACGGTCTTGATCAGCTTCGGTTCGGACGGGTTGTCCTCGATCTTCTTTCGCAGCCGGCTGATATGATTGTCGATGCTGCGCTCGAACGCGGCGAGCTCGCGCCCCTGGCTGAGATCGAGCAGCTGGTCGCGGCTGAGCACCCGCCGCGGACGGGTCACCAGCGCATGGAGCAGATTATATTCTCCGGTCGACAGGGGGATCGCCACCCCCTCCCGGTCGACCAGCTCGCGTTCGCCCGATTTCAGAACCCACGGCCCGAATGCGTAGGAATCGCTGTCCGGGGGGCGAACGCGTCCGCCATGATCGCCGGCGCGGCGCAGCACCGCCTTGATCCGGGCCAGCAGCTCGCGAGGGCTGAAGGGCTTGCTGACATAATCGTCGGCGCCGATCTCGAGGCCGACGATGCGGTCGGTCTCCTCCGCTCGTGCGGTCAACAGGATGACCGGCACCGGGCTGGTGGCGCGGATGAAGCCGGTCAAAGCGAGGCCGTCCTCGCCCGGCATCATGACGTCGAGCAGGACGAGGTCGATCGCATAAGCCGACAGCATCTGCCGTGCCGCCGCGGCATTCTCCGCCTTCGAGACGCGCAGGCCGTTGCGTGTCAGATAGGCGGCGAGCGGGTCGCGTATGTCACGCTCGTCGTCGACGAGCAGGATGTGGGGGGCGTCGGCCATGGCGGCTCCCCCTAATGCCGACGCGCAATCGCGGCCAGCCCAACAGTGTCGCACGATGTCGTCAATTGTCTCGGCCCCCGGCCATGCGCATAAGGGCGGCGATGAGCCAGGCCGCCTATCTCGCCAAAGCCGCGCTTGCCCGGGGCGACCTGATCACCGCCTATGACATCAGCGTCTCGGCGATCGCCGGCGGCGACGAATCCTCCGCGATCCGCCACCAGCAGATCCTCGCTCTGGCGCGGATGGGCGATACCGAGCGGGCGATGGAGCTGTTCTCGCTCCATGGCCTCGACCGCTCGCCGCACGGCCACGAACGGGCGGTGGGCGCGCGGCTGCTCAAGGACCGCGCGCTGGCGCTGCCGGCCGGCGACGCAAAGCGCGCCGCGCTTCAGGCGGCGTTCGAAGCCTATCATGCCATCTATCGGGAAAGCGGCGATTCCTTCCCGGGCATCAACGCCGCGACGCTGGCGCTGCTCGCCGGCGACGACGACCAGGCGCGCGAGCTGGCGGAAAAGCTGCTGGCGGCCGCCCCGGCCGCGCCGGACGATTATTACGCGGCGGCGACCCGCGCCGAGGCGCTGCTCATCCTCGGCCGCGGCGATGAGGCCGCCGACGCCCTGCGCGGCCCGGCGGTCAGCGCCGCCTCCGACCACGGCGCCCGCGCGACGACCTCGCGCCAGCTGGCGATGATCGCCGATCGCACGGGCCTGGAAGCAGACGCCCGGTCGGCGCTGCTGGCGCCGCTGGCCCCGCCCAGGGTGGCCCATTATTGCGGCCACATGTTCGCCGCCGGCGAGGCGGCCGAGGCCGGCATAAGCGAGCGGATCGACGCCATCCTGGACGAGGAGTCGGTCGGCTTCGCTTATGGCGCGCTGGCCTGCGGCGGCGATCTGCTGTTCGCCGAGGCGGCGCTGGCGCGCGGCATCGAGCTGCACGCGGTGCTGCCGTTCGAGGAGGAGGATTTTCTCGCGCAGTCGGTCCGGCCGGGCGGCGAGGCGTGGCTCGACCGCTATCGGGCCTGCCGCGAGCAGGCGGCGAGCGTCACGCTCGCCAGCCAGATGGAATATTTCGGCGATCCCGCCCAATATGGCTATGCCAGCCGGATGGCGATGGGGCTGGCGCGGCTGCGCGCCCAGCATCTCGGCGCCGCGACGGTCCAGGTCGCGATCTGGGATGGGGTCGCGGCCGGCGGGCCGGCCGGCACCGGCGCCGATGTCGCCGCCTGGGCCGTCCAGGGCGGCCGCAGCCGTATCGTCGATCCCGGGCCGGTCGACCGCGACCTCGTCCGTCCCGAGCCGCGGACGCCGAGCGTCCACCAGCGCAGCCTCGCCGCCATCCTGTTCACCGATTTCGCCGGCTTTTCGACCCTCAAGGAAACCGCGCTGCCGGCTTTCTGGGGCGGCGTCATGCGCCGGGTCGCCGAGGTCCTCGACGCCCATGGCGACGCGGTGATCTGCCGCAACAGCTGGGGCGACGCGCTCTACGCCGTGACCGCGGACGCGCCGGCGGCGGCGCGGATCGCGCTCGAGCTGCAGGAGGCGCTCGCCGCCTTCGATTATGCGACGCTCGGCCTCGACGCCACCGGCGGCATGCGGATCGGCGTCCATTACGGCGCCGCCTACCGCACCATCGACCACATCACCGGCCGCACGACTTTCTACGGCACCGAGGTTTCGAAGGCGGCGCGGATCGAGCCGGTGACCCCGCCGGGCGCGGTGTTCGTCACCGAATCGATGGCCGCGATCCTGGCGCTGGAAGCGGCGGGCGACTTCGCCTGCCGCTATGTCGGCCGCATCGCGCTCGCCAAGAAATATGGCGATTATCCGATGTATCGGCTCACGCCGGCTGTGCAGCCGCAAGCGTAAATGGGGACAGTTTGGGGACAGTCTGCAGACTGTCCCCAAACTGTCCCTGCTAGCGCGCGGGAACCTGCCGCTTCGGCGGGCAAAGCGCGGGCCGGCGGCCGCGGGCGTGGCTGCCGGCGTCCGACGTCGGGCCGGTATCGGTCGCGTCGTGATTGAGATGGCGCAGCACCGGATCGGCGCCCGGACCGGCGTCCTTGTCGGCGCCATGCGCCCAGGCCGGGTCGGCCTGCTCGCCCGAATCGCGGTCGGAACAACCGAATGCGCGTCGCGGCTGGCCGTGCGCGGCGGCGGCGCCGAACAGCAGGCCGCCGGTCACGGTCAGCAGAAAGGATCGGCGGCCGGCGAGCCGCGCTGGCCGGGTCAGCAGGGCGGCCGCTCGCAGCTCGGCTTGAAATACTGGACCTTTTCCGCGGTCTTGCGCGCTTCGAGTCGATATTCCTGCCACTCGCGCCGGGTCCGGCAGACGCGGCGCGAGGCGAGGCGCGAGCCGATCTCCACCTGCTTCTCGCAGACGATCTGATCGGGGTTGTTGCCCGGCCCGCGGGCGTCGCCGTCGGTCGCCGACGGAGCCTGAGCGAATGCGGCCGTGGCGCCGAGGACCAGCCCCACCGAAGGCGCCTTCCACATAGTCCCTCCGATCCCATCGCCACGTCGGGGGCGAGCCGTCCTGATAGCACCAGTCAGTGCGAAATTCCATTTCCGGCGCGGCCGGTTTCGGGGGCGGCGGCGTCCGTTGAAAGGGCCCGGCACGCAGCCGGGAGTTCATGCTACGTTCCCGGAGCCACAATTGACAACAAACTGACACCGAACCGAAACCAAGATTCGCGTGCATCCGCGCCGCGGCCGATTTAGGGGGCCGCTCGTCACAAGACGCTGCCAGCGCGACCGGCTCCCAAGGCCGGCCGCGCTTTTCAATGAAGATGACAACAACGGAGGATAACATGCCTACTTTCAAGGGAACCAATCTCGCTAATACGCTCAACGGCGCTTATGGTGACGACTATATTTACGGCCTGCTCGGCAATGACGTGATCAATGGCGGCTACGGCTCGGACGAGCTTTATGGCGACCGCGACGAGTTCGACTGGCAGAGCCCGGCCCAGGGCGGCAACGACACCATCCGCGGCGGCTTCAACGACGACCGTATCTACGGCGACGCCGGCGACGACATGCTCTACGGCGATTCCGGCTACGACTATATCGAAGGCAATGCCGGCAAGGACCGGCTCGACGGCGGCTCCGGCGACGACGAGCTGGTGGTCGGCACCGTCGCCGAGATGAACGGCGACGTCGTCGTCGGCGGCAGCGGCATCGACGAGCTGGTCGCCGATTTCTCGGCCCGCACCAGCGCGCTCACCTTCAAGGCGCTCAACTCGCTCGCCACCTATGCGGTGGGCGGCTTCACCGTCACCGGCGTCGAGCGCTACTATCTGACCGGCACGGCATTCGGCGACAACATCACCGGCTGGCTGCACGACGATTATGTCCGGGGCGGCGACGGCAACGACACGCTGCAGGGCAATGCCGGCGCGGACCAGCTGTTCGGCGAAGCCGGCGCCGACACCATCTACGGCGGCAGCGGCAGCGACTATGTCATTGCCGACGAGTTCGGCCAGGCCTTCGCCGATATCCTGTTCGGCCAGGACGGCGGCGACACCCTCTATGGCGGCGGCGGCGACGACAAGATCGACGGCGGCACCGGCCGGGACACGCTCGGCGGTGATGCCGGCAACGACACTATCGTCAGCGGCAGCGGCGACGATGTCGCGACCGGCGGCGCCGGCGCCGACAACATCAAGGGCGATGCCGGCAACGACGATCTCTCCTCCGCGGGCTTCATCTACAGCGCGCGCGGCGGCGACACCGGCACCGAGAAGGACGTGGTCGACGGCGGCGACGGCGACGACGAAGTGCTGGTCGGCGTCGGCGACACCGCCAAGGGCGGCGCCGGTCTCGACATCGTGCGGCTGTCGTTCGACAACAGCGCGATCGCGGTCAGCTACGTGTTGACCACGGCGGTGAAGACGCTCGCCAACGGCACCGTCCTCGACGGCTTCGAGCAGCTCGATTTCGCCGGCGGCACCGGCGCCGACGTCGTCACCGGCGGCGCGTTGCGGGACATCCTCTATGGCGGCGGCGGCAATGACAGCCTCACCGGCGGCTCGGGCGACGACCTGCTCGACGGCGACGACGGCGGCGACACGCTGAACGGCGGCCTCGGCAACGATACTTTGTTCAACAGCGGAACCGGCAACGACACGCTCAATGGCGGTGACGGCATCGACAGCCTCTATGACGGCGCCGGCGCCGACAGGATGAACGGCGATGCCGGCAACGACCTGATCTTCATGGAGGAGGACAACCAGGCCGCCGACATCGTCAATGGCGGCACCGGCATCGACACGGTCGACTTCTACCAGAGCTTCTCGTCGGTCTATCTCGACCTGACGACGCAGACGAAGAACGACGGCGTCGCCAAGAACGACCGCTTCAGCAACGTCGAGAATGTCGTCGGCACTTATTATGACGACGTCATCGTCGGCAATGCCCTGGCCAACAATCTCGACGGCAGCGGCGGCGACGACGTGCTCAAGGGGATGGACGGCAACGACCGGATCGACGGCGGCTCGGGCTCCGACACGATGACCGGCGGCGCCGGCGCCGACAAGTTCGTGCTCGAATGGGGCGAGAATGACGGTCCGTTCAGCACCTGGCCGGCCGACATCATCACCGACTTCGTGCGCGGCACCGACAAGCTCGAGATCGAGGACGCCTTCTTCGGCGAGGACGTCACTTTCTCGGCCGGCGCCGGCGTGACCTCGGGCGGCGCGGCGCCGCATCTCCACTTCGACACCGCGACGTCGCGGCTGTGGTACGATGCCGACGGCGCCGGCCTGGACAATACCCCGGTGCTGATCGCCACGCTCAACAACGTGACGACCCTCACCATCAGCGACTTCATCGTCGTCTAAAGGTCGGGAATATCATGGTCGGGACCGGTCCCTCGGGGCTGGTCCCGATCGCTCGATGGTGAGCCCAGCAGGATTCGAACCTGCGACCTACTGATTAAAAGTCAGTTGCTCTACCAACTGAGCTATGGGCCCTCGACCGATCGTTTCACCTAGGAGCGGGCAGGGTCGGGGTCAACCGGAGCGGCCCGGCCAAGACGGTGCAGCAGCTGCCGCACGGTTGCGCCGCTGACCGGATCGCGCCAGCCCGGCGCCACCTCGGCGAGCGGCCCCAGCACGAAAAGCCGGGCGCGGAATTCCGGGTGGGGAACGATCGGCCCGGGACCGCCCCACGGTCCCCCCGACCACAGGATGATGTCGAGGTCGAGCACCCGCGGCCCCCAGCGGCGGCCGCGGCGGCGGCCGAAATCTCGCTCGATCGCTTTCAGCGCCGCCAGCAATGAGTCGGGATCGAGGCCTGTGCCCAGCACCGCCACCGCATTGGCGAAGCCGCGCCCCGCCGGCCCCAGCGCGGGGGTCGCGCGGATCCTGGAGACTCGCTCGACCTCGCCCAGCTCGGCGAGCGCCGCGATCGCGGCGCCGATCACTCCGGCCGGCGCGCCGTGGCGGCCGTGGCGGCGGTTCGACCCCAAGGCGATCGCATAGCTTGTCTTCGCCATCGCCGCCCGACTAGACGCTCCTCATGTTCCCCGAAAGCCCGGTTCCCGATCTCGAAGCGCCGCGCGATTGCCCGCTCTGCCCGCGGCTGGTCGGCTTTCGCGAGGCCTTGCGCGAAGAGCATCCCGGCTGGTGGAACGCGCCGGTGCCGCATTTCGGCGATCCCGAGGCCTGGCTGGTCCTGTGCGGCCTCGCGCCGGGCAAGCAAGGCGCCAACCGCACCGGCCGTCCGTTCACCGGCGATTTCGCCGGCGTGCTGCTCTACCGGACCCTGCTCAAGTTCGGCCTCGCCGAAGGCACTTTTGCCGAGCGTCCGGACGACGGGCTGCGGCTCAAGGGCGTGGCGATCGTCAATTCGGTCAAATGCGTGCCGCCGCAGAACAAGCCGCTCCCGGAGGAGATCGCGACCTGCAGCCGCGCCTTCTTCCAGCCGGCGCTGGCGGCGATGCCGCGCGCCCGGGTCCTGATCGCGCTGGGGCAGATCGCTCATGGGGCGGCGGTGCGCGCGGCCGGCGGCCGACTTTCGGCTTTCCGGTTCGGCCATCTCGCCGAGCATTTTCTGCCCGACGGCCGGCGGCTGATCGATAGCTATCATTGCTCGCGCTACAACCAGAATACCGGACGGCTGACGCAGGCGATGTTCGAAGCCGTGTTCGCGCGGGCGCTGGAGCTGAGGAGCTGATCATGCCGGTTTTCGCCGTGATCCGCCGCAGGACCGCGCGGTGGGACAGGAAACGCCCGCTGGAGGAGCAGCAGGCCTGGCGGCAGCATGCCGACTTCATGGATGCGCTCGAGGCGGACGGCTTCGCGCTGCTCGCCGGGCCGCTCGAGGACGGAAAGGACGAGGTGCTGCTGATCCTGCGCGCGGACAGCGTCGACCAGATCGAGCTCACTCTCTTTGGCGATCCCTGGACCCGGATGGGACTGCTCGAGACGATTCGCGTCGCCCCGTGGAGCTTGCGGCTGGGCGCGCTCGATTAGCCGACGGTCCGGGTCAGTGCGCGTCAGCGCCGGCCGCTTGATTCTCCTCGGTCGCGGCCATGGCGGCATTGGCGGTCGCGGCTTCCGCCGCGCGATCGAGATCCGCGGCATGCTCGGTGACCGGGATCGGCGCCGCCTGCCCCTGGCCGAGCGACGCCCGCCACGGATTCAGGCCGATGCAATAGCCGGTGAGGTTGCCGCACTGGCGGACCTCGCCGCTCTGGCTGTCGACGACGACGATCACCTGCTCGTCGTCGGCGGTGGTCGCCGCCGCGGGATCGGCGGGCCGGTTGGCCTGGACCATCCGCGACCACATCGATCCGGCCGGATAGACGCCGATACCGAGATAGCGGCCGTGATGGGACGCGGTTTCCTGTTCGTCATTGACGCCGCAGGCGGCCAGCGCCGCGGTCGCACTCAACGCAAAGCGGATTCGGCGGATGCGCATGCTCGCCTCCCGGGCCCGGAGAGGCGATTTTACCACTAGACAAGTAGAGAATACAATCGCCGCTCAGATGTCCTGGGTAAGGCGGCCGTACAGCTCGGGGCGGCGGTCGCGGAAGAAGCCGAAGGCGGCGCGGTGGCGCTTGACCCGGTCGAGGTCGATCGACGCGGTCAGGACGCCGGTCTCGTCGCGGCCGAATTCGGCGAGGATGTCGCCGCGCTCGTCGCAGATGAAGCTGTGGCCGTAGAAGATCTGGCCGCATTCGTCGCCGATCCGGTTGGCGGCGACCACCGGCACGACGTTGGACACGGCATGGCCGATCATCGCCCGCCGCCACAGCCGGCTGGTGTCGAGATCGGGATCGTGCGGCTCGGTGCCGATCGCGGTCGGATAGAAGAGGATCTCGGCACCCATCAGCATCAGGGTGCGCGCCGTTTCCGGATACCATTGGTCCCAGCAGATGCCGACGCCCAAAGTGGCCGGCGGCGTCTGCCACACCTTGAAGCCGCTATTGCCGGGGCGGAAATAAAATTTCTCCTGATAGCCGGGGCCGTCGGGAATGTGGCTCTTGCGATAGACCCCCATGATCGCGCCCTGATCGTCGATCATCGCCAGGCTGTTGTAGAAATGCGGCCCTTCGGCCTCGAAGAAGCTGGTCGGGATGAAGATTCGAAGCTCGGCGGCGAGCCGCTGCATCGCCCGCACCGCCGGATGCCCGGCGGCCGGGCGGGCCGTCGCGAACAGGCTCTCATCCTCGGTGCGGCAGAAATAGAGGCCTTCGAACAGCTCGGGCGGCAGCACCACCTTCGCGCCGCGGCCGGCCGCCTCGCGCACCAGCTCGGAGACGTTGCCGATATTCTCGTCCATGTCGCCGCCGAAGGCGAGCTGCAGCGCGGCGACGGTGATTTCACCCATTCTCTTCTCCGTCATTCCCGCGCGAGCGGGAATCCAGGCTTGCTTTTCGCAGATCGAATGCAGCCTGGATTCCCGCTTTCGCGGGAGTGACGACTTATTTCCAGTCCCAAGGTTCCAGTCCCTATTTCGGCACCTGCTGGCTGATGCAGTGGAAGCTGCCGCCGCCGCCGAGCAGATGGTCGGAGCGAAGCCCGACCGCCTTGCGATCGGGGAACAAGGCCCCGATCAGCTCGACCGCCGCTTCGTCATTGGCCGCGCCAAAAGTGGGAATGACGATCGCGGCGTTGCCGACATAGAAGTTCATATAGGAGGCGGCGACGAGCTTGCCGCCGCGCTCGATCCGGCCCGGCGAGGGCAAAGCGCGGACCTCGAGCCCGAACGATTCGGCGCGGTAGCGGGCGTCGCCATAGGCCCGGTGGTTGGGATCCCGGCTGCTTTCCGGCACCGGGACGGCGATGATGCCCGGCGCGACGAAGCGGGCGAGGTTGTCGACATGGCCGTCGGTATGGTCGCCCTTGAGGCCTTCGCCCAGCCACAGCAACCGGTCGATGCCGAGGTCGCGCCGCAACCGGCCTTCGACCTCGCCGCGGTCCATGCCCGGATTGCGGTTCGGATTGAGCAGGCACTGCTCGGTGGTGACGGCGAGGCCGGTGCCGTCGACGTCGATCGCGCCGCCCTCGAGGATCCAGTCGTGCCGCTCGACCGCGGCGCCGGCGCGCTCGGCCAGCCGCAGCCCGACCGTGTCGTCGCCGGGCAGCTCATATTTCCCGCCCCAGCCGTTGAAGCCGAACCGGGCGGCGATCCTGCCGCCGTCGCCGGCAATCATGATCGGCCCGGTGTCCCTGAGCCAGATGTCGCCGAACGGCTCCTCGATGACGGTGGCGAACGGCGCCAGAGCCCGCGCGGCTTCCGCCGAATCGCGGTCGGCCGCGACCAGCCGCACCGCCTCGCCTTTGCCGCCGGCATGGACCGCCGCGGCGAAGGCGGCGACCTCCTCGCGCGCGGGGTCGAGATCGTCTTCCCAAAGCGCCTTGTGGCTCGGAAAGCCGATCCAGACGCTTTCGTGCGGCGCCCATTCGGGCGGCTGGCGACCCTGGCTGCTCATCGGCCGTTCCATAGCCGCTCTTGCGCGGCCAAACCACAATTTGACATCCGACTGAGAATAGTTAGGATAACTATTAAGTCAGGAGGGCCGATTGTGGGAAAATATGAGCCGCTCGCTACTCGCCTGCGCGGCGAAGGCGCGGACACCTGGGCAGCCACCTTCGTGGAGATCGAAGAGGTGCTGGGTTTTTCACTCCCGCCGAGCGCCCGGAGACATCGCGAATGGTGGTCCAACCAGCGCGGAGGCGGGCATAGCCAGTCGAAAGGCTGGCAGGACGCAGGCTGGCGTGTCTGGAAGATAGATCTCGCCGGCGAAACCGTCACTTTCCGCCGGTCCGGCGCCGGCAGCGGGGGATTCCTGCGGGCCGACGCTTCAGACCAGGCCTTGCTGGAGCAGGCTGCCGATTATCTGGGCATGAGCGACCGAGAGCAGGTCATTCGTGAGGCGTTGAAGGCGTTCTGCCAGCGCGAAGCCGCACGGCGTCTGGCGCGGCTCGGCGGAACCCTGCCCGACCTGCAACTGCCGCCGCGTCGCCGCTTCGGCTCATGATCCTTGCCGATTCCTCTGTGTGGGTCGAGCATTTCCGCAAGCAGCTGGCGGAAATGTCGAGCTTGCTCGATCAGAACGAAATCCTGATTCATCATTTCGTTGTCGGCGAGTTGATGCTCGGCGGTCTCAACCGCAGCCACCCGCTGATGCGTGACCTTCGGCAGCTGCCTGTGGCTCCCACAGCTGGTCCGGAAGAGGTGCAGGAGCTTATCGAACGAGGCTCGCTAGCCGGCCGGGGCGTCGGTTATGTCGATGCAGCGCTTCTCGCTGCGGTCCGCTTGCAACCGGGAGCGCAATTGTGGACTCTCGATCGGAAGCTGCAGGCGGTGGCCGCTGAAATGAGCATCGCCTTCGGCGGATAGGCACTGCCATTCTCGATTGGCTGGTCACTCCCCGGCCCGGGATCGGTCGCGGATCGCCCGGAATTCGTCGCCCTGGTTCCAGTTCGGCCAATCCTCGCTTTCCGCCAGCTCGCGGCCGATCCGGTAGAAGACATTGAGCTCCTGGAGCGCGCCCGCCCAGTCCCAGGCCGGATCATATTCGTCGCTCGGCTGGTGGTAGCGGTTGGCCCGATAATCCTGCGCCGCCGCCCGCCCCGCCGCCGGACCGCCCCGCACCAGATCCTCGCCGAGCTTCGGGTAGAGCATCGGCACGCCGTGGCGGGCGAGGCTGAAATGGTCGGACCGGTAATAATAGCCGGCCTCCGGCGCCGGCTCCGGGCGCAGCGCGAGCCGGCCGCCCGCCGCGGCGCGCCGCAGATAGGCGTCGAGCTCCGACTTGCCGGCGCCGATCGACACCATGTCGCGCGCCGCGCCGTTGAGGCTGAGGCTGTCCATGTTGATGCCGCCCGCGGTGCGCGCGAGCGGGTGGACCGGATGCTCGCCATAGAAAGCCGAGCCCAGCAGCCCGGATTCCTCGGCGGTGACGGCGAGGAAGATGATCGAGCGCTCCGCCGGGCCGGCGCGGACATGCGCCTCGGCAAGCGCGATCAGCCCGGCGGTGCCGCTGGCATTGTCGGTGGCGCCGTTGCAGATGTCGTCGCCGGTCGCGTCGGCGTCGCAGCGCCCGAGATGGTCCCAGTGGGCGGTGTAGATGACATATTCGTCCGGCCGGCTGCGGCCGGGAAGCACGCCGATCACGTTGCGCGACGCCTGCCGCCTGATCTGGTTCTCCAGCGTGATCGAGGCGCGGCTATTGAGCGGCACGGCGCGAAAGCCCGGCTGGCGCGCCTGCGCGCTCAGCGCCTGCAGGTCGAGCCCGGAATTGGCGAACAGCCGCGCGGCGGCGTCGCCGGTCAGCCAGCCGATCACCCGCGACTGGTCCATATGTCCCGCCGGATCGTCCATATTATATTGGGCGCCGGTCCAGGACGACTGGACGACGTTCCAGCCATAGGAGGCGGGGGCGGTGTCGTGGACGATAAAGGCGGCGGCCGCGCCCTGGCGGGCCGCTTCCTCATATTTGTAGGTCCAGCGGCCGTAATAGGTCATCGCCCGGCCGTTGAACGGACCTTCGAGCCCCTCGGTCTGCCAGTCCGGGTCGTTGACCAGGATGATCACCGTCTTGCCGCGCACGTCGACCCCGGCATAATCGTTCCAGCCGCGCTCGGGGGCGTTGATGCCATAGCCGACGAAGACGATCTCGCTGTCCTGGAGCGTCACCCGCGGCTGCACCTGATAGGTGTTGGCGACCATGTCGGTGCGCTGGTTGAAGGTGAGCGGGCGGCTGCCGCCGCTGACCCTCATCGGCCCCGGCGCCGCAACGGTCTCGACCAGCGGCACCTCCTGGAACCAGCCGCCGTCATTGCCCGGCTGCAGCCCGGCCTGGCGGAAGCGCTCGGCGATATACTGGACCGCCCGTTCCTCGCCGGCGGTGGTGGGCGCGCGGCCCTCATACTGGTCCGACGACAGGATCTGGGTGGCGGTGGTCAGCGTCGCCAGCGAGATTTGCGGCTCCGCCACCGGCGGCGGCGGCGGCGTTGTCTGGCAGGCGCCGAGGCCGCACAGCAAGGCGGCGGGCAACAATCTCATCAGGCGCATGGCGACTTTCTCCGTTCGGCCGGTCGGGATGCAAGCGGCGGACCTATAGGCAGCGGCACCGCCGCCAGACAAGGCGGACGCGCAAGTGCTTGATATCCAATCATTGGCTGCCTAAACTCGCCGCTGGAGGGGGCTTCCATGTTCAAACGTCTGATCTTTTTCGCCGGTTGCATGCTCGCTTCCGGGGCCGGCGCGCAGGGCACGCCCGATCTCGCCGCCGCTTTCGGCGCGCGCGAGGGTATCGAACAGATCGATCTGTCGCCCAGCGGCCAGCAGGTGGTCTATCTGACGCCCGGGCCGGGGGCCGGCACGATGGTGGTGGTGCAGGGGCTCGGCGCGACCGAGGCCCGGGTCGTGCTGCGCACCGACGGCAGTCCCGAGCGGCTGCGCTGGTGCAGCTTCGTCACCGAAGACCGCATCGTCTGCCGCATCAGCGTGCTGGTCGAGGACGGGAACAGCATCATCCCCTTTTACCGCCTGCTTTCGGTCAACACCGAGGGCGGCGACCCCAAGATGCTGGGCGAGCGCCAATCCTTTTTCGACGCCTATCTGCGCCAGTTCGACGGAGCGATCATCGACTGGCTTCCCGGCCAGAACGGCGTCGTGCTGATGAGCCGGTCCTATGTGCCGGAGGAGGGGCGGATGGGCACCCGTCTCACCCGGCGGACCTCGGGGCTCGGCGTCGACCGGGTCGACGTGCGGACGCTGCGCTCGAGCTCGGTCGAGCCCGCCAATGAATCGGCCAGCCAGTATATCAGCGACGGCCGCGGCAATGTGCGGATCATGGCGACCCAGACCGTGCGCGGCGCGACCGGTCAGCTCGGCAGCCGCACCGATTATTTCTACCGGACCGAGGCGGGCGGCCGCTGGCAGCCGCTCGGCAGCTTCGATGCCCTGAGCAATGCGGGCATGCTCCCGCTCGCCGTCGATCCGAACGTCAATTCGGCCTATGTGCTGCAAAAGCTGAACGGCCGATTCGCGCTTTACCGGATCAAGCTCGACGGCTCGATGGCGACCGAACTGGTCCATGCCAGCGACCAGGTCGACGTCGACAATGTCGTCTGGGCCGAGCGCGGATCGCGGGTGATCGGCGTGACGTTCGCCGACGAGAGCCGACGCATCGTCTATTTCGACCAGGATTATGCCAATCTGGCCCGCAACCTCGGTCGAGCGGTTCCGAACCTGCCGCTGATCGATTTCGTCGAGTCGAGCAGCGACGGCAACAAGCTGCTGATCCACGCCGGCAGCGATTCCGATCCCGGCCGCTATTTCGTCTATGATCGGGCGACCCGCACCCTCAACGAGATCCTGCTCGACCGGCCGCAGCTCGAAAATGTCCGGCTCTCCAACGTGCGGCCGGTTACCTATCCCTCGTCCGACGGGGTCAGCATTCCGGGCTATCTGACGCTTCCTCCCGGCAGCGACGGCCGCAACCTTCCGGCGATCCTGCTGCCGCACGGGGGGCCGGAGGCGCGCGATGAATGGGGCTTCGACTGGCTCGCCCAATATCTCGCCCAGCAGGGCTATGCCGTTCTCCAGCCCAATTATCGCGGCTCTGCCGGCTATGGCGATACCTGGCTGAAAGAGAACGGCTTCCGTGGCTGGCGGACCTCGATCGGCGACATCACCGCCGGCGCGCGCTGGCTGGCGCAGCAGGGCATTGCCGATCCGCAGCGGCTGGCGATCGTCGGCTGGTCCTATGGCGGCTATGCCGCGCTCCAGGCCGGCGTCGTCGAGCCGGGCCTGTTCAAGGCGATCGTCGCGATCGCCCCGGTCACCGACCTGCAGCAGATCAAGGACGACGCCCGCCAGTTCACCAGCGCACGCAACATTGCCGAATATGTCGGCACCGGACCGCATATCACCGAAGGATCGCCGCTTCCGAACGCGGCGCGGATCGCCGCGCCGGTGCTGATGTTCCACGGCGACCGCGACCTCAACGTGCGGGTCGGGCACTCCCGCCGGATGGACCGTGCGTTGCGCGACGCCGGCAAGCCGAGCGAGCTCGTCGTGTTCCCGAACCTCGAGCACGATCTGGGCAGCGGCGACGCCCGGCGGCAGATGCTGGACCGGATCCGCACCTTCCTCGCCGGCCACGTCGGCGGCTGACGTGAAAAGGGCCGGCGGTTTCCCGCCGGCCCTTTTCTTCAGCCCGGCGCGCGGCCGGATCAGCGCGAATAGAATTCGACGACCAGGTTGGGCTCCATCCGCACCGGATAGGGCACCTCATCCAGCGTCGGCACCCGGTTGAAGGTGATCCTGGTGGTGCCGTCGGGAACGACATAATCGGGGATGTCGCGCTCGGCGAGGCCCTGCGCCTCGATCACCAGCGCCATTTCCTGCGCTTTCGCGCCGAGCTCGACGACGTCGCCGACGCCGACCCGCGCCGAGGCGATGTTGAGCTTCCTGCCATTGACGCGGATATGGCCGTGATTGACCAGCTGGCGCGCGGCCCAGATGGTCGGCGCGAACTTGGCGCGATAGACGACCATGTCGAGCCGGCGCTCGAGCAGGCCGATCAGATTCTGCGAGGTGTCGCCCTTCATGCGGCTCGCTTCCTGGAAGGTCCGCTTGAACTGCTTCTCGGTCACGTCGCCATAATAGCCCTTGAGCTTCTGCTTGGCGCGCAGCTGGATGCCGAAGTCGCTGAGTTTGCCCTTGCGGCGCTGGCCGTGCTGGCCGGGGCCATATTCGCGGCGGTTGACGGGGCTCTTGGGACGGCCGAAGACGTTTTCGCCCATCCGGCGGTCGAGCTTGTACTTGGCGCTTGAGCGCTTCGACATGATGCAAAACTCCAATTCGCGTTAGGTCTGTATGCCCTGGAGCCGCACCGCCGGGCCAAAACCGTCCCGGCGCGGCCACCGCTTCACCAGGGGTGCGGGGCCAATTGCGAAGGCGGGCACATGGCGTCTGACCTTGTCAAAGTCAAGTTTTGCGCCGGCCGGTCGCGAGCGCGCGGACGATGCCGCGCAACGCCTGGACCTCGCGCGTCGACCAGCCCGCTTTGGTGAGGATGGTGCGGATCGTATTCTTCGTCGCGGGCGTGCGGTCCGGCGGATGGAAATAATCGGCCGCCTCGAGCGCGTCGTAAAGCTGCCCGATAAGCCCTTCGAGCTGCGCCTGCGGCGCGCGCGGCTCGCTCTCGTCGCTTTGCGTCGGCACCGCCAGCGCGGCGCCCTTCGACCATTCATAGGCGATCAGTATCACCGCCTGGGCGAGGTTGAGCGAGCGGAATTCGGGATTGACCGGGACGGTGACGATGCTGGCGGCGAGCGCCACCTCCTCGGTCTCGAGCCCGGATCGCTCGGCCCCGAACAGGACCGCCGACGGCTCTTCATGGCTCCACATTTCCCGGGCCGCTTCCTCCGGCGACACCACCGGCATGACGAGGCCGCGCTTGCGCACCGTGGTGGCGTAGACGAACGGACAATCGGCCACCGCCTCGGCGACGCTGTCGAAGACGCGCGCCCGCTCCAGCACGATATCGGCGCCCGACGCGGCGGGCCCCGCGGCCGGGTTCGGCCAGCCGTCGCGAGGTGCCACCAGCCTCAAATCGGTCAGCCCGAAATTGAGCATCGCCCGCGCCGCCTTGCCGATATTCTCGCCCAGCTGCGGGCGGACGAGGATGACCGCCGGCGGTCTCCGGCTCACTCTTTCCCCGCCTCGGACACTGTTCCGGCGAAATGCTCGAAGTCCTTCGCTTCGCGGAAGTCCTTATAGACCGAGGCGAAGCGGATATAGGCGACCGGATCGAGCGCTTTCAGGCCCTCCATCACCATCGCCCCGATCCGGCTCGACGGCGTCTCGCTGTCGCCGCTGGTCTCGAGCTGGCGCTGGATCGACGAGGCGAGCCGCTCGATCCGCTCGGGCGGGACGGGGCGCTTGCGGCAGGCGATGGCGATCGACCGTTCGAGCTTGGCGCGGTCGAACGGCTCGCGCCGATTCTCCGATTTGACCACGGTCAGCTCGCGCAGCTGCACCCGTTCGAAGGTGGTGAAGCGGGCGCCGCAATCCTCGCACTGGCGGCGGCGGCGGATCGCCGAGCCGTCCTCGGTGGGACGGCTGTCCTTCACCTGGCTGCTGTCGTGGCCGCAGAAGGGGCAGCGCAACTAGAGGTCCTGATAAATCGGGAAGCGGGCGCACAGCTCCCGCACGCGGCCCTTCACCCGGGCTTCCACGGAACCATTGCCTTCATGGCCGTTCGCTTTCAGGCCGTCGAGCACGTCGGCGATCATGTCGGCGATGTCGCGGAACTCGGCCTCGCCGAAGCCGCGCGTGGTGCCGGCCGGCGAGCCGACCCGGATGCCGCTGGTCTTGACCGGCGGCAGCGGGTCGAACGGCACGCCGTTCTTGTTGCAGGTGATCGCGGCGCGCTCGAGCGCCTCGTCGGCATCCCGCCCGGTCAGCCCGAGCGGGCGCAGATCGACCAGAGCGAGGTGGGTGTCGGTGCCGCCGGCGACGAGATCGGCGCCGCGCTCCTTCAGGCGGCCGGCCAGCGCCTGCGCATTGGCGATCACCGCTTTCGCATAGGCCTTGAACTCGGGCTGCAGCGCTTCGCCGAACGCGACCGCCTTGGCGGCGATGACGTGCATCAGCGGGCCGCCCTGCAGGCCGGGGAACACCGCCGAGTTGATCTTCTTGGCGATGGCCTCGTCGTCGGTCAGCACCATGCCGCCGCGCGGGCCGCGCAGCGTCTTGTGGGTGGTGGTGGTGACGACATGGGCATGGCCGAACGGAGACGGATGCTCGCCCGCCGCCACCAGCCCGGCGAAATGGGCCATGTCGACCAGGAACAGGGCGTCGACCTCGTCGGCGATGGCGCGGAATCGGGCGAAATCGATATGGCGCGGATAGGCCGAGCCGCCGGCGATGATCAGCCGCGGCCGATGCTCCTTCGCCAGCCGCTCGACCTGGTCGAAATCGATCTGATGGTCGTCGGGGCGGACGCCGTACTGGACGGCGTTGAACCATTTGCCGGACATGGCCGGCCTGGCGCCATGGGTGAGGTGGCCGCCGGCGTCGAGCGACAGGCCCATGATCGTGTCGCCGGGCCGGGTCAGCGCCAGCATCACGGCGCCGTTGGCCTGGGCGCCGGAATGCGGCTGGACATTGACGAAACCGCAGCCGAACAGCTGCTTCGCCCGCTCGATCGCCAGGGTTTCGACCGAGTCGGATGGCGCGCAGCCCTGATAATAGCGGCGCCCGGGATAGCCTTCGGCATATTTGTTGGTGAGCACCGAGCCCTGTGCCTCGAGCACCGCGCGCGAGACGATATTCTCGGACGCTATCAGCTCGATCTGGTTCTGCTGGCGGTCGAGCTCGGCGGCGAGCGCGTCGGCGACGGCGGCGTCGGCCTGGCGCAGCCGGTCCGTAAAGAAGCCGCCGGACCTGATCCCGGCCGCAGGGCCCCCTTCCTGCCCGTTTTCCGCCGAAGACGGGCGCGAGGGGGCGTCGGTATCCTGGTGGCTCATGCGGGCTCCTCGGCGAAGATCGGATTGGACAGCTTGTCGACCCGGCGCTGGTGGCGGCCGCCGCCGAAGTCGGTGGTGAGGAAGACGTCGACACAGGCGCTCGCCATTTCGGGCCCGATCAGGCGTGCGCCCAGCGCAATGACGTTGGCGTCGTTATGCTCGCGGGCGAGCCGCGCCGAAAGCGGCTCCGACACCAAAGCGCAGCGGCAGGCGGGGTGGCGATTGACCGAGATCGAGATGCCGACCCCCGAGCCGCACAGGGCGACGCCGCGATCGGCGCGGCCCGAGGCGATCTCCTCGGCCAGCTTGTAGCCGTAATCGGGATAGTCGACGGAATCGATCCCGCCGGGGCCGAGATCGACCACCTCATGTCCGGCCCCGCGCAGATGGGCGGTGAGCGCCGCCTTGAGGTCGACGGCGGCGTGATCGGAAGCGATGGCGATGCGCTCGCCCATGCCGGCTTCTCCGAATGGGGAATGACCCGCATCCCCTAGGCGCTGCGCCCGGGATTCGCCACCGGATATTGTGATGCCGGGCGCGGCCGGTCGAAGATATTCGGCCCTTGGTCGAGAGGCTTTTGCGATTGCCGGCGGGCCGGGGCGACCCTGCGTACGGGGACGCAGCAGGGGAAGACCCATGAAGCTCGCGACACTCGCGTTGCTGCCGCTGGCGGCGTTCGCCCTCGTCCCGGCCGGAATCGTCCACGCCCAACCGACCGCCTCGGAAACGCTCGCGCCCTATGAGGCGCGCGAGCTCGCGCCCGGCGTGCATCTGCTCTCGACGCCGCTCGACTATCTCGGCGCGATCACCGGCAACGTCACCGTGATCGAGCAGAGCGACGGCATAGTGGTGATCGACAGCGGCCAGACCGGCGGCGACGGCCGCCGCATCACCGCCTTCATCCGCTCGATCACGTCGAAGCCGGTCAAGGCCCTGGTCTACACCCACTGGCACGGCGATCATCCCCAGGGCGGGCATCAGATCCGGGCCGCCTGGCCGGGGGTGCGCATCATCTCGACCGCCCGCACGCTGGAGTCGCTGCGCGGCCCGACGCTGCAATATGTCGGCATCGCGCCTTCCGACCGGGCGGAAAGCCAGGCGCGCGAGCAATTGCCCGCCGCGCTGGCCGGGATCGACGAGCAGATTCGCAATCCCGAGCTCGACGCGGCGACGCGCGCGCGCTGGGAACGTTTGCGCCGCGAATTCGTGGCGCGTCAGGAGGACTGGCGCGAGACCTATCTGGCGCTGCCGACCGAGACCTTCACCGACGAGCTGATGCTCGACGATCCCGTCCGCCCGGTGCGCCTTTTCCATCCGGGCCGGGCGAATACCGACGGCGACGCCATCGCCTGGCTGCCCAATGAGCGGATCCTCGTCACCGGCGATGTCGTCGTCCACCCGGTGCCGTTCGGCTTCTTCAGCTTTCCGGGCGAATGGATCGCCGTGCTCGAACGGCTGAAAGGGCTGAACTATGCCTGGCTGGTCCCGGGCCACGGCGAGCCGCAGCGCGACACGGCCTATCTCGACCGGCTGATCGCCACGTTGAATGACATCCGCAATCAGGTCGGCCCGCTCGCCCGTGCCGGCCTCGGTCTCGCCGAAGTCCAGCAGCGCGTCGACTATTCGGCGCAGATGGCGATCTTCGGCGACACGCCGCGGCACCGGCGGCAGTTCGAGGCCTTCTGGCTGCGTCCGATGACGATCAACGCCTATATGGAAGCGCGAGGCGAACCGATGGTGCAGGGGCAGGAATCGCTCTACCCGCAGCCATGACGGGGCCGGTCAGGCGGCGAGCCGCATCTCCAGCCGGTCCCAGATCTCGACCAGAGCGGATGCCAGCTCGCGCATCATCGCCTCGTCATGGGCCGGCCCGGGCGTGAAGCGCAGCCGCTCGGTGCCGCGCGGCACGGTCGGATAATTTATCGGCTGCACATACATGCCATATTCGGCGAGCAATATGTCGCTGATCCGCTTCGCCTTGACCGGGTCGCCGACCAGCAGCGGCACGATATGGGTGGTCGAGGACATCACCGGCAGCCGCGCCTCGCCGAACACCTGCTTCAATGTCGCCGCATTGGCCTGCTGCGCCTCGCGCTCGATGGCGCTCTGCTTGAGATGGCGGACGCTGGCGAGCGCGCCGGCGACCAGCACCGGCGACAGCGAGGTGGTGAAGATGAAGCCGGGCGCGTAGCTGCGGATGACGTCGACGATGTTGCGGTCGGCCGCGATATAGCCGCCCATCACCCCGAACGCCTTGCCGAGCGTGCCTTCGATGACTGTGACGCGATCCGCGACGCCGTCGCGTTCGGAGATGCCGCCGCCGCGCGCGCCGTACATGCCGACGGCATGGACCTCGTCGAGATAGGTGAGCGCCTGATATTTGTCGGCGAGGTCGCAGATCGCGGCGATCGGCGCGACGTCGCCGTCCATCGAATAGACGCTCTCGAACGCGATCAGCCTGGGCGCGTCGGGGTCGGACTCGGCGAGCAGCTGCTCGAGATGCCCGAGGTCGTTGTGGCGGAAGATCCGTTTCTCGCAGCCGGAATTGCGGATGCCGGCGATCATCGAGGCGTGGTTCAGCGCATCGGAGAAGATGATGCAGCCGGGCAGCAAGCGGGCGATCGTCGACAAAGTCGCCTCGTTGGAGATGTAGCCCGAGGTGAACAGCAAGGCCGCTTCCTTGCCGTGAAGGTCGGCGAGCTCGCCCTCGAGCTCGACATGGTAATGGGTGTTGCCGCCGATATTGCGGGTGCCGCCCGAGCCGGCGCCGACGTCGTGCAGCGCCTCCTCCATCGCCGCGATCACCTTGGGATTCTGGCCCATCGTCAGATAGTCGTTGGAGCACCAGACGGTGATCGGCTTGGGCCCGTTATGGCCGGCGAAGCAGCGCGCATTGGGGAAGGCGCCCTTGTTGCGCAGGATGTCGATGAACACGCGATAGCGGCCTTCGGCGTGAAGCCGCTCGATCGCGTCAGCGAAGATGCGCTGATAGTCCAACTCTCTCGTCCCCGTTGCTCAGACGTCCAATAGCGGAACAGGCGGCGTCAAGGCCAGTGACAAAAGTCACATTCGGCCGTGTCGGCGCTAAAGAATTTCCACCCGGGTCAGGCCATAGGCGGCGAGCCCCGGCCGATAAAGCTCGATCCGGTCGGACGGCCCGGTGAACAGGGCGATGCCCTCGACCGGGGCGTCCGGCCAGGTCCCGCCGCGGGCGAGCCACGCGGTGCGCCGCGCGATCCCGGCATTGCCGTCGACGAACGCGAGGGGCCGCGGCGCGGCCGCCGCCAGCTCGTCCGCGACCAGCGGGAAATGCGTGCAGGCGAGCACGACCGTGTCGATCCGGTCGCCCCCCGGCCGGGAGAGGAGGCCGTCCAGGATCCGCGCATAGGCCGCGGCATCCGCGGTTTCGCCGCGAAGCTTCGCCTCCGCCAGCTCGACCAGCTCGGCGGAGCCGTGGCGCACCACGCGGCAATCGGCGGCGAACTCGGCCGCCAGCCGGTCGACATAAGGCTGAACGACGGTGGCGGCGGTGCCGAGGACGCCGATCACCCGGCTTGCCGACAGCGCCGCCGCCGGCTTGATCGCCGGCACGGTGCCGACGACCGGCAGGTCGAGCGCGGCGCGGACGGCATCGAGCGCGATCGTCGAGGCGGTGTTGCAGCCGATCACGATCAGCCGCGGACGGTAGCGCTCCGCCAGCCGGCCGAGCAAAGCCGGCACCCGCGCCGCGATCTCGGCCGCGCTCCTGGTGCCGTAGGGAAAACCGGCGCTGTCGGCCGCATAGACGATCGGCGCGGTCGGCAGCAGCTTCCTGATCTCCCCCAGCACCGACAGCCCGCCAATGCCGGAATCGAAGATCAGCAGCGGCCGGTCACGTTCCATTTGCGGGCCTGTAGCGTGGCCCCGCACCATTTCAAATCCGCTCATCCCGAGTAGGGACCGACCCCGGACTTGATCCGGGGAGGGCCCGTATCGAAGGACGGTCCTTCGATACGCCGCGTCGACTTCGCCCAGCGGCTCCTCAGGATGAGCGGAGGGGAGACGGTTGCGCCTCCCTTGTCCATTGCTTAGGCCAGGCGCTCAGGGGGCCTCCCGTGATCAACTTCGACACCCTTTTCGAGCCGGTCGCGACGATCCTGATCGGCTATTGGCTCGGATCGATCCCGTTCGGCCTGATCCTGACCCGGCTTGCCGGGCTCGGCGACGTGCGCGCCATCGGCTCGGGCAATATCGGCGCGACCAACGTGCTGCGAACGGGCCGCAAGGGGCTGGCCGCCGCGACGCTGGTCCTCGATGCCGCCAAGGGGGCCGCCGCCGTCCTGCTCGTCGCCGCGCTGTGGCCCGAAATGACCATGTTGCCGCCGCTCGCCGGCCTCAGCGCTTTCCTCGGCCATCTCTATCCGGTCTGGCTGCGGCTGCGCGGCGGCAAGGGCGTGGCGACCCTGATCGGCGTCGTCGCGGCATTGCTCTGGCAGGCGGCGCTGGCGGTGGCGGCGGTGTGGATGGGGGCGCTGCTGCTGACACGCTATTCGTCGGTGAGCGGCATGGCCGGGGCGGTGAGCGCGCCCGTCGCCGCCGCCATTTTCGGCCGCCTCGACCTCGCCTGGCTGTTCACCGGGCTGGCGCTGCTCGTGCTCTGGAAGCACCGGGCGAATATCGCGCGGCTGGCGCGCGGCGAGGAGCCGAAGGTCGGAAAGGCGAAAGGCTGACATGGCTTCGAGCGCCGACCAGATCGCGCGGCTTCGCCTGATCCGGTCGGACAATATCGGCCCGATCACCTATTTCCAGCTGCTGGCCCGTTTCGGTTCGGCCGCGGCCGCGATCGAGGCGGTCCCGCACCTTGCCGCGCGCGGCGGCGGGCGCCCGCCGAAGCTGGCCGCGACAGGCGAGATCGAGCGCGAGATGGACGAGGTCGCGCGGCTCGGCGCTTATTATCTGTTTCTCGGCGACGCTCGCTATCCCGCGCTGCTCGCCGAGATCGAAACGGCTCCACCGGCGCTGATCGCCACCGGCGACCCGGGCCTGCTCGACCGGCCGGCGATCGCGATGGTGGGCGCGCGCAACGCTTCGGCCGCGGCGTGCCGTTTCGCCCGGCAGCTCGCCCGGGACCTCGGCGCCGCCGGCGACGCGGTGATCGTCTCCGGGCTCGCCCGCGGCATCGACGCCGCGGCCCATGACGGCGCGCTCGAGACCGGCACCGTCGCCGTCATCGCCGGCGGCCTCGACATTTTCTACCCGCCCGAAAATGAAGGGCGGCAGCGGGCGATCGCCGAGCGCGGCCTGCTGCTCGCCGAGCAGCCGCCCGGCGTCGAGCCGCGCGCCCGCCATTTTCCCTGGCGCAACCGGATCATCGCCGGCCTGGCTTTAGGGACGGTGGTGATCGAGGCGGCGCCGAAATCCGGCTCCTTGATCACCGCCCGCCTGGCCGCCGATTTCGGGCGCGAGGTGATGGCGGTGCCGGGCTCGCCGCTCGATCCCCGCGCCCAGGGCTGCAACGCGCTGATCCGCGAGGGCGCGACCCTCGTCCAGACCGCCGATGACGTGCTCGAGGCGATCGCTCCGATGCGCGTGCGGCCGTTCCGTCAGCCGGAGCGGACCTATTCCGCCCCCGGCCCGGCGGACGATGTCGACGAGGCGGAGCGGCAGACGGTCACCGGGCTGCTGAGCGCCACGCCGGTGCCGATCGACGAGCTGATCCGCCAGTCGGGCTTGCCGCCGGCGACGGTGCAGACGGTCCTGCTCGAGCTGGAGCTGGCGGGACGGCTGGAACGGCATGCCGGCGGCAGGGTCGGCATCGCATGAGGGCCTGATCAGCTCTTGTCCGGTCCATCCGGTGCGGGGCCGCAGCGCGAATCCGGGCTGCTGCGGCCGCACAGCATCGCCGTTGCGAGATGGGCCTGCGCCCATTCGACCTCGCCGCTCGTCGGAACGTGGCGGAAGGCCACCTGCACGACGTGGAGATCAGACGCGCCGGCGAAGGCCCGAAGCAGGAAGGTCTCGGGCCGTCCGGTGGCGGGGTTGCGCGGGCAATCGGCCCTGAACTCGACAGCCGGGTAGCCCCCGGCGTCGAAATATCGCGGCCGGCTTGCGCGATAGCCGGGGCAGCTGCTGCCGAGGCCCGCGAAGAAGTGGTCGGCCCAGATGTCCAGGCTGATCCCCCTGGCGATGACTCCGGCGAAACGCTGCGTCGTGGCCATGCGCGACCAGGCCTCCACCGTTTCGCCCGGCGGAATGCGCTCCACGATCAGCGAGCCGCCTTCCTCGCGCTCGAAGCCGACGACCAGCTCCGGGAGCGGCGCCTGGACCAGCCGCTCGGCCTGCGTCTGGGCGACCGCGGCCGCGGCCGGGCAAGCCGCGACTCCCAAAGCGAGCCCAAGTCTGATCATCGCGATCTCCCTCCCGGCAGACGAGGATGCTAGACCAATGCCGGAGCGCCTGCCAGCCGGGCTTGACGCGCCGAGCATGCCCTCCGCACTTTATACGCGTACGCGTGAAGGACTGCCCGCTTATGAAGCTCGTCGTCGTCGAATCGCCCGCCAAGGCCCGCACCATCGAAAAATATCTTGGCGCAGGTTATCGGGTGCTCGCCTCCTACGGCCACGTCCGCGATCTTCCGGCCAAGGACGGGTCGGTCGATCCGGACGATGGTTTCGCGATGGAATGGGAGACCTATCCCGACAAGGCGCGGCAGCTGAAGGCGATCGCCGACGAGGCGAAGCAGGCCGACGCGCTGATCCTCGCGACCGATCCCGATCGCGAGGGTGAGGCGATCAGCTGGCACGTCCAGGAGGTGCTCGCGAAACGCAAGGCGCTGCCGCCGCAGGTCGAACGGGTCACCTTCAATGCGATCACCCGCTCGGCGGTGACCGAGGCGATGGCGCGGCCGCGCGGCCTCGACGAAAATCTGATCGACGCCTATCGCGCCCGCCGCGCGCTCGACTATCTGGTCGGATTCACCCTTTCGCCGGTGCTGTGGCGCAAGCTGCCCGGCGCCAGGTCGGCGGGCCGGGTGCAGTCGGTGGCGCTGCGCCTGATCGTCGACCGCGAGCGCGAGATCGAGCTGTTCCGGCCGCAGGAATATTGGAGCGTCGTCGCCACGATGGAGGCGGACGGCACCGAGTTCCTCGCCCGGCTGGTCCGCTTCGACGGCGAGAAGATCGATCGGCTCAGCATCGGCGACAGGGCCCGGGCCGAGGCGGCGAAGCGCGCGGTCGAGCAGGCGCAATTCACGGTCGCGTCGGTCGAGATCAAGCCGCTGACGCGCAATCCGCCGCCGCCCTTCACCACTTCGACGCTGCAGCAGGAGGCGGCACGCAAGCTCGGCCTTTCCGCCAGCCGGACGATGCGTCTCGCCCAGGATCTCTACGAGGACGGCGCGATCACCTATATGCGCACCGACGGCGTCCAGATGGCGCCGGAGGCGATCGCCGCCGCCCGCCGGGCGGTGGCGCAGCGCTACGATGCCGGCTACGTGCCGGATCGGCCGCGCCATTACGAGACCAAGGCGAAGAACGCCCAGGAAGCCCACGAGGCGATCCGACCGACCGATTTCGCGCGCGAGCGCGCCGGATCCGGCGATCATGGCCGGCTGTACGAGCTGATCTGGAAGCGGGCGCTGGCCAGCCAGATGGCCTCGGCGCGGCTCGAGCGCACGACCGCCGAGCTGACCGACGGAACCGGCCGCCATGCGCTGCGCGCGACCGGCCAGGTCGTGCTCTTCCCCGGCTTCCTGACCCTCTACGAAGAGGGCCGCGACGATCCTGATCGCAGCTCCGGCAAACCGGCCTCCGCTGATGAACAGGACGAGGAGGCGCGCCGGCTGCCACGGCTGCGCGATGGCGATCGGCCGCACAAGAAGGCGGTCCACGCCGAGCAGCATTTCACCCAGCCGCCGCCGCGTTATTCCGAGGCGAGCCTGGTCAAGAAGATGGAGGAGCTCGGCATCGGCCGTCCCTCCACCTACGCGGCGATCCTGCAGACGCTGAACGACCGCGCCTACGTCCGCAGCGAAAAGAACCGGCTGGTGCCGGAAGAAAGCGGCCGCCTGCTCACCGCCTTTCTCGAACGCTTCTTCGAGCGCTACGTCTCCTACGATTTCACCGCTCATCTGGAGGACGAGCTCGACGACATTTCCGGCGGGCGGATGGCCTGGCGGGCGGTGCTCGAGGAATTCTGGCGCGACTTCAAGCCGAAGACCGCCGAGGTGATGGAGCAGAAGCCTTCCGAGATCACCGCCGCGATCGACGACTTCCTTGCGCCCTGGCTGTTCCCCGACAAAGGCGACGGCGCCGATCCGCGGCTGTGCCCGGCCTGCGGCGACGGCCGGCTGTCGCTGCGCGGCGGCCGCTTCGGCGCGTTCGTCGCCTGCTCCAACTATCCCGACTGCAAGTTCACCCGCCGCTTCGGCGGCGAGGGCGCGGAAGCCGATGCCGGCCCCCAGGCGCTTGGCGCCGATCCGGACAGCGGGCAGGAGGTCAGCCTGCGCACGGGCCGCTTCGGCGCCTATGTCCAGCTCGGCGAGGGCAAGGAGGCCGGGCGGGTTTCGCTGCCCAAGGACGTGCCGGCGGAGCAGCTCGATCTCGCGATGGCGCTGCGGCTGCTGTCCTTGCCGCGAGCCGTGGGCGACCATCCGGAATCCGGCAAGCCGATCACCGCCGGCCTCGGCCGCTACGGCCCGTATCTCGCCCATGACGGCAAATATGCGAAGCTCGCCTCGACCGCCGAGCTGTTCGAGATCGGCATGAACGCCGCCGTCGCGCGGCTCGCCGACGCGGCCGGCGGCGGCCGCGGCCGCGGCGCGCGCGAGCCGCTGAAGGCGCTGGGGCCGCATCCGCGCACCGGCGCCGAGCTGCGGCTGATGGAGGGCCGCTTCGGCCCCTATGTCACCGACGGCTCGACCAACGCCACGCTTCCCAAGACGGTGTCGGTCGAGGCGCTGACGCTGGAGGAGGCCGCGCAGCTGCTCGACGCGCGCGCCGCCCGGGGCCCGGTCAAGCGCAAGGGGCGCCGCGCCCCGGCAAAGCCGACGGCGGGCAGCAAGAAATCCTGAAGCCGGGGAACCGTCGGCGGTCATGGTTGACGCCCGGTTTACGATAGCCGGTCCGGGAAGCTTTACCCGGCTGGTCCTAAATGGGCGGATGCGTACCGGTAAGCTCAGCATCAGCCGCGGGTATCAGTTCGGCGAAAGCGCCGCAGCGATGCCGCGGCTGGTGCTGGTGCCGCGGTCCGACGACCGGCCGCCGGCTAAGCCCGCCCGGGCCGCTCCCACGGCCGCGGTGCCGGTTTGCGAGGAATATCGGCCTGCCCATGACCGGCTGGCCGCGCTCGAACGGCTGGCGCGCCTTCACAAGCAGGGCATGCTTTGCGCCGAGGAGTTCGCGGCCGAAAAAGCGCGGATCCTGAATCCTCCGGCCGGCGAGCTCGTGCTGCGCGAGGCCGCGGCGGCCGGGCCGGCCGACGCCGAGCGGCCGCCGCGGCCGCACCGTGGCCCCTCGCTGCTCGGACGGCTGCTGAGCTGGAGGTTCGTGCCGGTCGGCATCGTCGCCGGCCTCGGCCTGTCCTTCGCCAGCCAGCCGCAGGAAACGATGCGCTTCTTCGACGAGGCGCTGCGCCTGCTGGGAGTTTAGGGACAGTTTGGGGACAGTTTAGAAACTGTCCCCAAACTGTCCCCACCGCAGGCCCGGCAGGCCGGGTCCTTGGCGATCCGGATCGTCCGCATCGCCGGCTTGAGCCCGTCGAAGATATGGAGCTTGCCGGCGGCATCCTCGCCGAATCCGACGATCTGGCGGATCGCCTCCAGCGCCGCCCAGCTGCCGGCGGTCCCGACCATCGCGCCAAGCACGCCGAGCTCGGAGCAGCTGTCGCAATCCTCGGCGTCGAACGCGTCGCCGACGAAGCAGCGATAGCAGGGCTTGTCCGGCTCCCAGCCGCGGAAGGTGCCGATCTGCGCCTGGAACTGGCCGATCGCCGCCGACACGAGCGGGATATGCGCTCCGGTGCAATGATCGGAGACCGCCAGCCGGGTGGCGAAATTGTCGCTGCCGTCGACGACGAGATCGGCGCCGTCCAGCAGCGCGGCGGCATTGGCCGGGACCAGCCGGGCGACGCGGCCGTCATAGCGCACGTCCGGGTTCAGGCGCGCGACCGCCTCGCCCGCCACTCGGCCTTCAGCCGTCCGACGTCCACGGTGCCGAACAGCAGCTGACGCTGGAGATTGTCGAGCGTCACATGATCGTCGTCGATCACGGTCATTGCGCCGATTCCGGCGGCGGCGAGATAGTGGACGACCGGCGCGCCGACGCCGCCGGCGCCGATCACCGTCACGCGCGCCGCCAGCAGCTTGCGCTGGCCTTCGCCGCCTATCTCCCTGAGGACGATATGGCGGGCGTAACGGTCGAGCTGGCTGTCGCTGAGCGTCACCGCCCGGTCGAGCCGAAACCGCCGGCGCCGCGCGCCGTCTCGTCGAGATCCTCGACTTCGGCGAAACGGGCCCGCTCGACCGGGGCCGGCACCAGCTGGGCGATGCGCTCGCCGCGGACGATCTCGAACGGCTCGGCGCCGAGATTGGCGAGGATCACCTTGACCTCGCCGCGATAGTCGCTGTCGATGGTCCCGGGGGTGTTGAGCACCGAAATGCCGTGCCTGAACGCCAGCCCGGAGCGAGGCCGCACCTGCACCTCGAAGCCGTGGGGAATGGCGATGCCGAAGCCGGTCGCGACCGCGTGGCGATCCCCCGGCGCCAGCGTCAGGCTCTCCGCGGCGACCACGTCGAGACCGGCCGCATGCTCGGACGCATAAGAGGGGAGGGGCAGGCCCTCACCGTGGGGCAGCCGTTTCAGCCTGATCTCGATCATCTCGTCTCCCGCGCGCGATCGCCGCATCGAGCGCGTAGCGTCCGGGCCCAAGGGTCGCAAACAGGAATCCGAGGAAAACCAGGATCAAAGCCGGCCACCAGCCGGGGAAATCCTGCGGCCAGTGCACCATCCACACGGCGACCAGGAACACGAAGGTCGTGATCAGCCCCGCCCAGCGCGTCAGCAGGCCGAGAATGAAGGCGATGCCGCACAGGAACTGCGCCCAAACGCAGAGCGGCGCCATCAGCTCGGGCAGGATGAAATTGAACTGGGCCAGGAAGCGCTCGAACTCGTCCATACGAGCCGCGCTGAAGATGTTGTCGTGGCTCTGCCAGATGAGGAAGGCGCCGGTCACCCAGCGCAGCAACAGCAGCCCGAGGTCGCCGAACCGCGCCAGCGGCGTCAATAGCAGCCATTCCCTCCGCATTTCAGCCCTCCAGTGCGGCGGCGATCTCGTCGGCCAGCCGCGACGCCACCTGCTGCTTGGTCATCCTCGCCCAGCTTTCGACCCCGTCCGCGCGGACGAGGTGAACTTCGTTCGAGTCGCCTCCCATCACGTCGCCGGACACGTCGTTGGCGACGATCCAGTCGCAGCGCTTGCGTTCACGCTTGGCGGTGGCGTTCTCCACCACCTTCTCGGTTTCCGCCGCGAAGCCGATGAGCAGCCTGGGTCGCCGCGGCGAGGAGGCCAATTCGGCGAGGATGTCGGGATTTTCGACGAGCGTCAGCGCCGGCGGCGCTCCCGCGCCTTTCTTGATCTTGGCGGCGGCGGGATCGGCCCGCCAGTCCGAGACGGCCGCCACCATCACGGCGGCGTCGGCGGGCAGCGCGGCGGCCACCGCCGCCTGCATGTCGCGCGCCGTCTCGACGTCGACCCGTTCCACCCCGGCCGGGGTGGCGAGGGCGACCGGGCCCGAGACCAGGGTGACGCGCGCGCCGAGGCCGGCCAGCGCTTCGGCGATGGCGAAACCCTGCTTGCCGGACGAGCGGTTGGCGAGCACCCGCACCGGATCGATCGGCTCCTGAGTGGGGCCGGCGGTGACGATGATGTGCCGGCCCCTGAGCTTTCCCCCCTCCGTTCGGCCTGAGCCTGTCGAGGGCCCTTCCTTCCCTTGTTCGACGGAAGAAAAGGAAAGGGCTTCGACAGTCCCGGATCCCATCCGGGGCCGAACGGACAGGAGTTCCGTGACCCGCTCCAGGATCCGCTCCGGCTCGGGCAGCCGTCCGGGACCATATTCGCCGCACGCCATCTCGCCTTCGTCGGGCTCGAGGATGGCGACGCCGTCGTCGCGCAGCCGTGCCACATTGCGCTGCGTCGCCGCGTGCTGCCACATGCGCACGTTCATCGCCGGGCAGGCGAGCACGCTCTTGTCGGTCGCCAGCAGCAGGGTGGTGGCGAGATCGTCGGCGATGCCCGCCGCCATCTTCGCGAGCAAGTCAGCTGTTGCCGGGCAGACGACGACGAGGTCGGCTTCGCGCGACAGCTGGATATGGCCCATCTCGACCTCGTCCTTGAGGTCCCAAAGGCTGGTATGGACCGGCTGCTCGGACAGAGCCGCCAGCGTCATCGGCGTGATGAACCGGGCGCCGCCCTCGGTGAGCACGCAGCGCACGCTGCCGCCCGCCTTGCGGATCAGCCTGATTAGCTCGCAGGCCTTGTAGGCGGCGATGCCGCCGCCGACGATCAGCAGGATGCGCTTGCCCTTCATCCCAGCTTCCGCCCGGCGTCCGGACCCCTAGAATTGGCGAAAGCGGTCAAGCGGAAGCCCATGTTTTCCGACCCAGGCGTTCCAATATTTGATCGCCTCCCTGTTCTCCTGCAGCCACAATTCGGCGCGAGCAGAGGCCAATGCCCCCGCCGCCTTGGGCCGGCAGGCGTCGCCATCAGTTCGGCGGGGATCGCGTCCTTGGCGGGACGATGCTGTCATCCGCGCAGGATAGGCGTATCCGGACCAAAGGTCGATTCCGCTGGGCAGCGGAGCGCGGCCATCGCTCCGTTCGTTGATCGCATCGAGGAGCCGACCGAATGAGACAGCGCGAGTTGCTGACCCTCACCGCCTGCCTGCTGCTGCAGGGATGCCAGCCGCCGGGCTACGACATTCTCGGCGAGGCTCGCGGCGGCCGGCTGGTGTTCCTCGCCAGGGGCGCCGGGTCGTGGGGCGATGAAGACATCGATGCGCGGCGGGTCGAGATTCGCGACAGCAGTCAGATCGTCTGGGCGATCGAAGCCGACGTCGACGGCTGCCGAGCGAACGGTGCGACGCCGCCGTTTCCGTTGACCTACAATCGTGTGCCGAGATGCTATCGGGAGGTCGTTCCGGCCAAGCGGCTGGCGCTGGGCGTCCTCTATCGTATCGACGGCCACGGATTGCGGTGGGGCTCCGGCTATTTCAGGCTCGACCCGCGGGTGCTCAATTTCGAATGGGAGGAGGTGGAGGCCGAACTCGCCGGCTGGCCCGCTTTGCCCGACCCGCGAATGGGCAAGCCGGTTCAGGACAACAGCAGCACCGCGGCCGCGCCGGCGGCGGCGGACAGCAAGGCGGTGAGCGCGACCAGACCGTAACGGTGCGGCCGCACGATCGCGATCTGCGGCAAAGGCGGCGCGGGCGGCGCCGCGCCGGGCGGCGGATAATAATAGTCGATCCGGCGAATGAGGTCGGGCAGCTTGCGCAGCAGCCGCATGGTGCGGACGATCTCGTCGGCGATCCGCGCTTCCGGTCCGAGCTCGCTGCGCACCCATTCCCTGAGGAACGGCTCGGCCGTCTCCCACATGTTGATGTCGGGATCGAGCGTGGTGGCGACCCCTTCCTCCATCACCATCGTCTTTTGCAGCAGCAGCAGATGGGGCTGGGTCGGCATGTCGAAGTCGCGGGTGATCTTGAACAGCCCGTCGAGCATCGAGGAGATAGAGATGTCCTTGACCGGAAGTCCGCGGATCGGCTCGCCGACGGCGCGCAGCGCGGTCGCGAATTCGTCGATATTGTGATGCTCCGGCACATATTGCGCCTCGAAATGGATCTCGGCGACGCGGCGATAATTGCCGGTGATCAGGCCGTAGAGGATTTCGGCCAGCCACAGCCGCGCCTGGCGGTCGATGCGGCCCATGATGCCGAAGTCGATCGCCGCCAGCCGGCCGTCGGGCAGCGCGAACAGATTGCCCTGGTGCAGGTCGGCGTGGAAGAAGCCGTCGACCACCGCCTGGCGCAGGAAGGCGCGGACCAGGATGGCGGCGAGCGCCTTGAGGTCGTGGCCGGCGGCGACCAGCGCCTCGCGGTCGGTCAGCTTGATGCCGTCGATCCATTCCAGCGTCAGCACCCGCCGCGACGTGCGCGCCCAGTCGATTCGCGGCACGAAGAAGCCGCTTTCCGCCTCCAGATTTTCGCGGAGCTCGGACGCCGAGGCCGCCTCGTGGCGAAGGTCGAGCTCGCGGTTGGTCCATTGCCGGAAGGTGGCGACGACCAGCCGCGGCCGCAGCCTCGCCGCCTCGCCACCCATCTCCTCGACCTGCGCCGCCGCCCATTCATAAGTGTCGATCGCCCTGGCGAAATCCTCCTCGATGCCGGGCCGCAGCACCTTCACCGCGACCAGCCGGCCGTCGATGGTGACGGCGCGGTGGACCTGGGCGATCGAGGCCGCGCCGACCGGCTCCTCGTCGATATGCGAGAATGTTCGGTCGATCGGCCGCTCCAGCCCCTGCTCGATCGCCGCCTTCATCGCCGCGAACGGCGCCGGCGGCAGGCGGTCCTGGAGCAGCCGCAAATCGTGCGCCGCCTCCTCGCCGACCAGATCCGGCCGGGTCGCCAGCGCCTGGCCGAACTTGATCGCCGCCGGGCCGATCTCCTGGAACGCCTCGGCGTAAGTGGGCACCCGCGGAATGCGGGCGCCGAACCGGGCGATCCGTGCCAGCCGGCGCACCGGAACCGGCGTGTTCGGGTCGCGCTCGATGCCGCGCAGCGCTCCGTGCCGCGCCAGCACCCGGCCCCATTTCAGCAGCCGCCAGATGTGGACGACGGGATGGGTCAAATCCGCCAGCCGCTGTGGATCGCGACCAGTCCGCCGAGGATCGGCTCGGCCCTGACCTGGCGAAAGCCCGCTTGCTCGATCAGGGCCGCGAACCGCGCCATGTCGGGAAACCGCTCGATCGATTCGACAAGGTAGCGATAGCTGTCGGTATCGCCGGCGACGATCCGGCCCAGACGCGGCACGACGAAGCGGCTGTAGCGGCGAAAGGCCTCGCGGAAGCCGGGCCAGCGGGTCTGCGAGAATTCGAGGCAGAAGAAACGGCCGCCGGTCTTCAGCACACGGTGTGCTTCGGCGAGCGCCCGGTCGAGATGGGTGACGTTGCGCAGCCCGAAGGCGATGGTGAAAGCGTCGAAGCTCGAATCGGCGAAGGAAAGCGCCTCGGCATCCTCCTCGGCCCAGACCAGGCCGTCCAGGCCCCGGCGCTTCGCCCGCTCGATGCCGACCGCCAGCATGTCCGGATTGACGTCCGCCACCGTCACCTCGGCGCCGCGGCGGGCGAGGCGGAAAGCGATGTCGCCGGTGCCTCCGGCCATGTCGAGGATGCGCTCGCTCTTGCGCGGCCGCACCCGCCGGACGAACGCGTCCTTCCACAGCCGGTGCTGGCCGGCCGACATCAGGTCGTTCATCAAATCGTAGCGCGCGGCGACGCTGGAGAAGACGCCGCGCACCCGCCGCGTCTTCTCGGCCGGCTCGACCTGCTCGTGACCAAATGGGACCTTGTCCATCGCGCCCGCCTCTAGCAGGGGAGAGGTTGGCGTCCAAACAGGATTGGCCCCTCGTGAACGCAGAGTCGAAGCTCTCCCATCATGCCTGAGCTCCCCGAGGTCGAGACGATTGTGCGGGGGCTCGCGGCCGTGCTCGAAGGGCGGCGCATCGCGTCGCTCGAGCTGCGGCGCGGCGACCTGCGCCGCGCCTTTCCGCCCGACCTCAGGCAGCGGCTGACCGGCGCCCGCGTCGTCCGCCTCGGCCGCCGGGCCAAATACGGGCTGATCGAGACCGACCGCGACGACACCCTGGTCTTCCATCTCGGCATGTCGGGTTCGTGGCGGATCGATCCGTCCGAGATCGGGCTTCACGATCATGTGCTGATGGATACCGATGAGGGCCGGCGGCTGGTGCTCAACGATCCGCGGCGATTCGGCTCGCTCGATCTGGTGGCGACCGATGCGCTCGACCGGACCGAGCCCTTCGCCGGCATGGGACCCGAGCCGCTCGGACCGGATTTCGACGGAGAGTATCTGGAACGGGCGCTGGACGGCCGGACCGCGTCGATCAAGGCGATGCTGCTCGACCAGCGGATCGTCGCCGGGCTCGGCAACATCTATGTCTGCGACGCCCTTCATCTCGCCAGGATCGCGCCGGCTCGCGCCGGCGGCCGGATTTCGCGGGAGCGGCTGGATCGGCTGGAGGCGGCGGTGAAGTGCGTGCTGCTGGCGGCGATCCGTGCCGGCGGCTCGACGCTGCGCAACTATGCCCGGCCCGACGGCGAGCTCGGCTATTTCTCCGCCGAATGGCGGGTCTACGGCCGCGAGGGGGCGCCGTGCACCGAATGCGGTTCCCTGATTCGGCGCCGAGCCGACGGCGGCCGTTCGACCTTCTTCTGCCCGATTTGCCAGCGCTATTGAGGTTGACCCGGAAGGGGTCAGCGCCTAGATGCCGGCCACGAGCGGGTGCGGGTAAGGCCGCGCCCTTTTCTTTGATCGATACGAGGCATTGAAGATGGCGAATACGCCGCAAGCAAAGAAACGAATCCGCCGCAACGCCCGGCGCGCCGAAATCAACGGCGCCCGCGTCAGCCGCATCCGGACCTTCGTCAGGCAGGCCGAGGCGGCGCTCGCCGCCGGCGACAAGGACCAGGCCCGCGAGGCGCTGAAGCGGGTCCAGCCGGAACTCGCCCGCGGCGTCGCCAAGGGCGTGCTGCACAAGAATATGGCGGCGCGGAAATTGTCGCGGCTGACGCGGCGTCTCACCGCGCTGGCCTAAGCCGCTCAAAAGCTGCATAAGTGCCCCGCCGGCGCCGCGCCGGCGGGTTTTTTCGTGCCTGCGAAGGGCCAGCCCAAAACCCTAGGATTCCCCGCGATTCGCGCCATGCTGCGGCGGCGCTGTAAGCATAAGTATTTGAATCTCTGTGACTAATTTTCAAAGGCCACGGAGTTGCGGGCTTTTTTCGAAGTCAACAAATTTAATCGCATGTGACAGTTTTTTTGCACTTGATCGGACTCGAATGGGGTTTCTAAAACAGACTTTCCGGCCGGACGAATCTCCTGCCGGGGACAAAGCAAAATGACGTTGCGAAGCGGCAGGCCGGGGTGATTCGCCGCGCGGACTTTTGCGCTGGAGAAAAGCCGCCGCCAAGGCGGGAACATGAGGGGGTTGCGCGCGTGCAGACGCCGGCCGGTAATGTTGCCCTGAATGAAAAGCTCGATCCCGCCGATCAGATCGCTGCGGCCTGGGAATCGATTCGCGCCAATCTTCGCCGAGATTGCGGCGCCCGAACCTTCGACGGCTGGCTGCGCCCGATCGCGCTCGGCGGCTTCGACCCCGAATCGGGGACGCTGCGGCTCGAGCTTCCGTCGCAATTCATGGCCGACTGGGTGCAGACCCATTTCTCGGAGCGGCTCGGCCTCGCCTGGCGGGCGCGGCTGCCGGGCGTGCGGCAGATCCGCATCGGCGTCGGCCAGACGGCGCCGCGCACCGCCGCCGTGGTTCAGATTCCGGCGTCCGAGGACAGACCGGAGCCGGCGGCGGCCAAGGAGGCGGCCAGCCTCTATTCGGTGGCGCTGGAGCCCCGCTACCGGTTCGAGAATTTCGTCGTCGGCAAGGCCAATGAGGTCGCGTTCAACGCCAGCCGGACCCTGGCCTCGGCCGAAAAGGTCGCGTTCAATCCCTTGTTCATCCACGGCGGCACCGGCCGCGGCAAGACCCACCTGCTGCACGCCATCGGCCACGAATATCATCGCCTGCGGCCGCGGGCGAAGATCATCTACATGTCCGCCGAGAAGTTCATGGTCGAGTTCGTGGCGGCGCTTCGCGCCAACGAGACGATCCGCTTCAAACAGCAGCTGCGCTCGGCCGACCTCCTGATGATCGACGACGTCCAGTTCATCGCCGGCAAGGAATCGACCCAGGAAGAATTCTTCCACACGATGAACGAGATCATCTCCGCCGGACGGCGGCTGGCGATCAGCTCGGACCGCGCCCCGCAGGACCTGGACGGGATCGAGCCGCGCATCCTGTCCCGCCTGAGCTGGGGTCTGGTCGCCGACATCAACGCCGCCGATCTCGAGCTGCGCTTGAGCATCATCCACAAGAAGCTCGAACAGCTGCCCGACGTCAGCGTGCCCCAGGACGTGGTGATGTTCCTCGCCAAGCGGATCAGCTCCAACGTCCGCGAGCTGGAAGGCGCGCTCAACCGCATCTCCGCTTATGCGATGATGCAGAACCGGCCGATCGACCTCGAATTCGTCGGCGAGGTGCTCGCCAACATCCTGCGCGCCAACCAGCGCCGGATCTCGATCGACGAGATCCAGACGCGGGTCTCCGACCATTACCGGATCCGCAAGGCCGAGATGACCAGCGCGCGGCGCGCCCGCGAGGTGGCCCGGCCGCGGCAGGTGGCGATGTACCTGTCCAAGCAGCTGACGCCGCGCTCGCTGCCCGAGATCGGCCGCCGCTTCGGCGGGCGCGACCATACGACGGTGATCCACGCCGTGCGCCAGATCGAGAAACTGCGCGCCCAGGACGCCGAGCTCGACGCCGACATCCGCCTGCTCACCCGCCAGCTGGAGAGCTGAACCTTCCCGACGCCGGATGCGCGGCTGGCCGGCGGCCGCCCAAGCCGAACGGAACGAATCGATTCAGGCCGAGCAGCTGCGCCCGGGACCGGAAACCGAAACCGCCCACGACACGCTCGTGGCCCGATTGACGATCAGCCACTGCCAGCTTGCAATCGGTCGGCCGCCGGCGCGCGCGGCGACGAAGCGCAGTCGGCGGATCGATCCCAGCAGGGCATTGTCGGTGGCCGGATCGCCGCTGCTGTGCGCGACGAAGCTTTCGGTCACGCGGCCGTCGCGTCCGATGAGCACGCAGAAGGCCGGATTGTCGGCGGCCGGCGCGAGCCACACGAACGGGCGGCCGGGGCCGAGCACAGGGAAAGCGGGCAGCGGCTCCTCGTCGACGGCGAGACCGGGCGGGCAGCGAGCGCCCTCCCGATCGAACGGCCGCGGATGCAGCGTTACGACCTGCGCGTTCGGGCCGCGATTGCCCAGCATGAACAGGGCCGGCTCCTTCGCCGTCAAATAGGTGGTAGCGGAACCATGGGGTCGGCAGAGCCCGAAAGGCATCGCCGGCAATTGGATTGTGGCGGCGATCAGGCCGGTGAGGTTCACCAGCACCGATCCACCGAGGGCTCGCCAGTCCGCCATGGGTTTAGATGATATACTATTACATTCGTGAAGGACAGGGACGGCCTGCGCTCACGGAAAAAAAAGAGGGCCGGGATTCCCGGCCCTTTTGTCGTCAGCTGGCAATATCCGCCGATCAGCGGTCTCGTTCCGGCGCCACCGTGATCCGCACGGTCTCGCCCGAATTGCCGGGGAAGCCGGTGAACATCGCCTCGATCAGGTTCGGCACGAGCGTCGGCAGCTCGTTCGAGCGCGAGCGGGCCTGGGCGAGGCCCTCGAACAGCGCCTGGCCGTCCGCGGTGCGGCGGATGTCCATGTCGAGGAAGCTGGTATAGACCGTGTAGCTGTCTATCTCGTAGCCGCCATGGCCGAACGGCCCGTAGAGGAACGGATCGTGGAAGCCCCAGAAGAACGGGTGGCGGCGGCGTCCGAAATAGCCGAAGCGGCTGTAGAAGGGCCGGTAGCCGAAGCCGTGATAGCCGAACGGATCGGGGCGCGAGACGATGCGCTCGCGGCCGCCGTCGACTCCGTAATCGAGGCTGACGACGAAGCTCGCCTGCTGCGGCGAGGACGCCTCGACATAGCCCAGCGCGCTCATGTGCCGGCGCACCAGATCGGCATATTGGGCGAATTCGAGGCTGCCGGACTTTTCGCCGTCGGCGGGCTGGATGACGAACGACTGACCTTGCGGCGCCGGCATCGCCTGGAAGCGCTGCACCTGGGCTGGAAAGCCGGTGGTGCAGGCGCTGAGCGCGAGCAGAGCGGCAGGCGCGGCGAGCGCCAGCATCTTTTTCTTGAGAGACATGGGTTTCGGGCCTTTCACGCGGGACCTCGGCGAAGCTTTGTCCCGAATATAGAACAACTTGGCCGTTTTCGCAAAAGCCCGCTGAACGGTGGATGAAGCGCCTGATTCGATGGCGAAGTCCGGCTCATCCAGAACCGCCGGCAAGGCAATTCCACAAGCCGGACCGATAGTCATGGGAGCGAGTCGAGGCGGCTCGATCAGAGTTTCCCGAGCATGTCGGTTAAGCTTGATATCCGGCCTTGCGGTTGAGGGGGTGGGATCGTCGAGGAAAATCGGGACGCGATGCTGGAGGCATGGAATGAATATTTCGACCAGGGTCGCTGACGAGCGGGTAGCCGGCGTCCAATTCGAAGACGAGCGACTGATCGTTGATCTGGCTGACGGCCGGACGATCGCGGTGCCGCTCGCATGGTATCCGCGCCTCGACGATGCCGCGCCGGCTCAGCGCGCCAACTGGCAGATCGCTGGCGCGGGCTACGGCATCCATTGGCCGGACATTGACGAGGATTTGAGTACCGAGGGGCTGCTGAGGGGCGCGCCCGCCCCGCGACGCGCACGTGGTCAGGCGACGAATCGATTGTGAAGTTAGGCGCGGCGTCACCCCTTGACGCCCACGTAGCACTGAAAGCTGCGTCGCGCTTGAACTGGTCCTAGCGCGGAAGTCCAAGCGCTCGGTAGGCCCCTTCCAGCGTCGGCGCGGCCATTTGCGCGGCCCTGGCCGAGCCGGCGGCGAGGATCGCCTCGAGCGCCGCCGGGTCCGCCTCGAACTCGCGGAGCCGGGCCCGGATCGGCGCCAGCGTGGCGACCAGCAGATCGGCGAGCGCGGGCTTGAAGGCACCGAAGCCCTTGCCGGCAAATTCCCCGGTCACCGATTGCGGCGTGCGGTCGGTCAGCGCCGCATAGATGGTGACCAGGTTGCGCGCCTCGGGCCGGCCGTCCAGCGCTTCGAAGCTGTCCGGAAGCGGCTCGGCGTCGGTCTTCGCCTTGCGGATCTTGAGCGCGATCGCCTCGTCCTCGTCATTGAGGTTGATCCGGCTCATGTCGGACGGGTCGGTCTTGGACATTTTCGCATTGCCGTCGCGCAGCGACATGATCCGCGCCGCGGTCTCGCCGATATGGGGCTCGGGCAAGGTGAACAGCTCGACGCCGTAATCGGTGTTGAACTTGGTCGCGATGTCGCGGATCAACTCGACATGCTGCTTCTGGTCCTCGCCGACCGGCACGTGGGTGGCGTGGTAGAGCAGCACGTCGGCCGCCTGCAGGATCGGATAGGCGTAGAGGCCGACGCTCGAGCCTTCGCGGTTCTTGCCCGATTTCTCCTTGAACTGGGTCATCCGGTTGAGCCAGCCGATCCGCGCCGTGCAGCTCAGGATCCAGGCCATCTCCGGGTGGGCGGGGACGCGGGCATGGTTGAACAGCACCACCTTTTCCGGGTCGATGCCGCAGGCGATCAGCGCCGCCGCCATGCCGTTGACGCTGGCGCGCAGCTCGACCGGGTCGTTGTAGATGGTGATGGCGTGCAGATCGGCGAGGAAGATCAGGCATTCCGCCTCGTCCTGCATCTTCACCCAGCGCCGGATCGCGCCGAGATAATTGCCGAGATGGAGGTTCCCGGTCGGCTGGATGCCGGAGACGACCCTCATCCGTTCATCGTTTCGCGGCTTCTCCACGACTTGATTCTTTCCTTGTCCACGGCGCCGATCAGGAAGGCGGTCCCGAAGTAGATGACCGTTCCGGCGATGACCAGCGCTGCTATCGCCAGGATGCGGGCGATGATCGAGCCGCCGAAAAAGGGAGCAAGCTCGACCCTCAGCAGCACCAAAGCGGCGACCATCGCGGCGGCGGCGACCAGCTGACGCAGCAGCCGTCCGGCGAGCTTGGCGTCGATCCGATAATGGTCGCGCCGGACCAGGATCGCATAGAGCAGGATCGTGTTGACCCAGCCGCCAAGGGCGGTGGCAGCGGCCAGCCCGACGATGCCGAAGCGGTCGATGAACAGGATGTTGAACAAGGCGAACAGGATCAGGGCCGCCGCCGCGGCCCAGACCGGCGTCCTGGTGTCCTTGCGCGAGAAATAGGCCGGGGTCAGCACCTTGATCAGGACGTAGGCTGGAAGCCCCGCGACGAGCGCCATCATCACGCTGGCCGTGATCCCGGCATCCTCGGCGCTGAAGCGGCCGCCCTGGAAGAAGGCGGTCACGAACGGCCCCGCGCAGACCGCGAGCGCGGCCGCCGCGGGGAGGGTGAGCAGCATGGCGAATTCGATCGCGTCCGACTGGAGGCGGTCGGCGCCTTGCTTGTTGTCGGCGCCGATGAAGCGCGACAGCGTCGGCAGGATGGCGGTGCCGAGCGCGATGCCGATGATGCCGAGCGGAAGCTGGTTCAGGCGGTCGGCGAAATTCAGGTAGCTCAATGATCCGTTCGGCAGGCGGGTGACGAAGAACAGCTGGACCAGCTGGTTGATCTGATAGACGCCGGCGCCGAACACGGCCGGGAGGATGATGATGCCGAGCTCCTTCACCTCCGGCGTCAGCTTCGGCCGATGGACGGACAGGCGGATCCCCGCCTTCCTGATCCAGAAGATCATCCAGACCAGCTGGATGAGGCCGCCCGCCGCCACCCCCCAGGCGAGCGTGAAGGCGACGACCTCGTCATCGCCGGTGCCGCCGCGCAGCCGGTCGCCGACGAACAAGGCGACGATCAGCGCAAGGTTGAGGAAGATCGGAAAGGAGGCCCCCGGGGCGAAGCGCGATAGCGAATTCAGGATGCCGGCGAGCAGCGACACCAGGCTGATCAGGATGATGTAGGGGAAAGTGATCCGCGACAGCGCGACCGACAATTCGAACTTGCCCGGAATGTCCCGATATTCGCTCGCCATCAGCCAGATCACGCCGGGCATGATCAGCTCGATGAAGGCGATGAACAGGATCAGCAGCGGAATGAAGACAGACAATACGTGGCTGCTGAATTCCTCGGCCGACCCTCTTCCGCCCTCGCCGTGGAGGCGCCGGCTGAACATCGGCACGAAGGCGGCGGAAAAGGCGCCCTCGGCGAACAGCCGCCGGAAGATGTTCGGCAGCGTGAAGGCCAGCAGGAAGGAATCGGAAGCCGTGCCAGGGCCGAGGATGCGGGCCAGGATCATGTCGCGGGCAAAGCCGGCGATACGGCTGACCATGGTCAGGCCGCCGATCGTGCCGGTCGCCTTGATGAGGCTCATCGCTGCGCCCCCGCCACCTTTTGAATCAGGCCTGGCCGGTCACGTCCCCGGCCTGGCCGCCGGTCGCCTCGGCCTGCTGGTGCGCCGCGCGCTGCATGTAGAGAGAGGCGAAATCGATCGGGTCGAGCAGCAAAGGCGGGAAGCCGGCGTCGACGGTGGCGTCGGCGATGATCCGCCGGGCGAACGGGAACAGGATGCGCGGCGCCTCGGCGAGCAGGAAAGGCTGCAGCTGCTCGGCCGGGATGTTGCGCAGCGCGAACAGGCCGCCATAAAGCAGCTCGAGCTGGAAGGCGGTGCCCTCATTCGCCTTGGCGGCGATGTCGATCTTCAGCGCCACTTCGTGCAGGTCCTGGCCGACGCTGGACGAGCCGATGTTGAACTGGACGTCCATTTGCGGCTGGCCCTGCCACTGATAGACGGCCGGCGCGTTCGGATTTTCGAACGACAGGTCCTTCACATATTGAGCGATCACGCCGACCTGCGGCAGATTGTCGGCTCCGGCCGCAGGCTGCTCGCCCGAGCCGTTCGCGCCTTCTTGTTCGGCCATTTCTTTCAAATCCTCGATTTTGCTGTGAAAATGTCGCGGCGCCGGCCGGCACGGCGCGGCGCGGCAAAGTCAGCGCGCGGGTAGCAGGCGGTCGCCCGGGGCGCAACATCCGCGACCGTCATTCGTTGCGGGCAATGCGGATTTGAATCGGGCCGGGTTCGGGCCTATGTAGGAGTGCCGCCAAGGAGAATGGAATTGACCGTCGGAATCGTGCTGCTGGCCATGATTGCCCTGTTCGTCGGCCTGCGGCTCTACGCCGTGCTGGGCCAGCGTACGGGCCACGAGCAGCGGCCGGTGACGCGTCCCGAGGCGACCCCCGGCCCCGAACCCGCCGCCGCCGCGCCGGAGGCGAAGACGGCCGCCGCCGAACCGGGCGGGCTGGCCTTCGAGCAGGGCGCCAGCGCCGGCATTCGCGCCATCATCGCGGCCAATTCGAGCTTCGACGTGGCGCGCTTCCTCGAGGGCGCGCAGGCCGCCTACCGGATGGTGCTGGAAGCGTTCTGGAAGGGCGACCGGCCCGAGCTCGCCCAGCTCGCCGGCGACGACGTCCGCGCCGCTTTCGAGACCGCGATCGACGAGCGCGAGGCCGCCGGCCACAAGCTCGACAACCGGCTGGTGGCGATCGAGCGGGCCGTGATCGAGGATGCCCGGCTCGAGGGGCGCACCGCCGAGATCGAGGTCCGCTTCGACGCCTTCGTCGTCGCGGTCACGCGCAATGCCGACGGCGAAGTCGTCGCCGGCTCGATGAGCGACGCCATCCCCACCCACGACGTCTGGACCTTCCGCCGGGCGATCGGCAGCGCCGATCCCAACTGGGCGCTCGTCGAGACCGACGAAGCGGCCTAGCCGCGACACCGTCGTTGCGAACCGCGCAGCGGCGCGGCAATCCAGCCCTGTGAACGGATCGCCGACGGCGCTTCGCGCCTCGCGATGACGGCGTTCTTTCCTGTTCGGCACGATCCGGGTTATGTCCTCCTCGTGTCGGGGCGCTTTGATTTCCATCCGTTGCTGCTGCTGGGCCTGCTGCTCGCGCTCGGCAGCTGTGTTCGCTCCACGCCTCCGCCGCGCCCGCCGCAGCCCGCTCCGCCCGAGGCTCCCGCCGAGCCGCCCCCCGCCCCGGAGCCGGCCAATGCCCGCGCCGCGGGCGTGCGCGACGGCCCGGCGTTCGACGCGCTCGGACTGTCGGTCTTCGCCGGGGCACGGGCGCTGGCGGCGTTCCGGCTGAGCTGCCCCGATCTGCTCCGCCGCGACGACGTCTCGGGTCTCACCCGGGGCGCCGACTGGTCGGCCGCCTGCGCCGCCGCGGCGTCGTGGCCGGAAGCCGATGCCCCCGGCTTCTTCGCGGCCCATCTCGAAACCGCCATGGTCGGCGAGGGCGCGGCCTTCGCCACCGGCTATTACGAGCCGGAGATACCGGGCTCGCGGACCCGCCAGCCGGGCTATGAGGTGCCGGTCTACGCCAAGCCGCCGGACCTGCTCGACGCCAATCCGGCGACCGGCGAGCGCGGCCGCGGCCGGGTCGACGAAAGTGGCGCCTACGTCCTCTATCACGAGCGCGCGGAGATCGAGCGGGGCGCGCTCGCCGGCCGCGGCCTCGAAATCGCCTGGGCGGCCGACCCGGTCGACCTGTTCTTCCTCCAGATCCAGGGCTCGGGCCGGCTGCGCCTGCCCGACAACAGCGTGATGCGGATCGGCTATGCCGGCCAGAACGGCCGCGAATATGTCGCTATCGGGCGCCTGCTGCGCGAGCGCGGAATCCTCGAGAGCCCGATCACGATGCAGGCGGTGGTCGCCTGGCTGCGCGCCCATCCCGAGGAGGGACGGGCGCTGATGCGCGAGAACAAGAGCTATGTCTTCTTCCAGGAGCTGACCGGTCCCGGCCCGCTCGGCGCGCTCGGCCGGCCGGTGACGCCGCGGGTCAGCGTCGCCGCCGACCCGCGCTTCGTGCCGCTGGGGGCGCCGGTGGTGCTTGCCGACATGGAGGATCCGCGCGCCAACGGCCTTTGGGTCGCCCAGGATACCGGCGGCGCGATCCGCGGCGCCAACCGGTTCGACACCTTCTGGGGCGCCGGCGACTATGCGGCCACGGTCGCCGGCGGCATGTCGGCGAACGGTCGCGCCTGGCTGCTGCTGCCGCGCGGCACCCTCGCCCGTCTCGCCGCCGATGACCCGGCGCCTCAGCGCTGAGGAACAGGCGCTGTGGCGCAAGGTGGTCGAGTCGGTCCGGCCGATCCACCGGTTCGATCCGCCGCCGCCGGCTCCGCCCGAAGCCGCCGCCGAGACGCCGGCGCCGGTCGCCGGCCGGCCCGTCGCGTCTCGGCCGCCGCCGGGCAAGGCGAAGCCGGGGACGACGCTCGATGCGAGCTGGGACCGGCGGCTGTCGCGCGGCCTGGTCGCGCCGGACCGCGTCGTCGACCTTCACGGCCACAATCTCGCCACCGCCTACGACCTGATCGACCGCCGGCTCGATCGGGCGGTCGCGACCGGCGACCGGCTGCTGCTGCTGATCACCGGCAAGCTGCCGGCGGGCGGCCACCGGCCGGGCGGCCGCGGCGCGATCCGCGCCGCGGTCGGCGACTGGCTCGCGGCCTCGCGCCATGCCGGCGACATTGCCGCCGTCCGCAACGCCCATCCCCGCCATGGCGGCGCCGGCGCCCTCTACATCGTGTTGCGGCGGAAGCGCGCCTGAGCCTCAGGAGCGGGCGCCCAGCGCCGAACGGATGACGCGGCCATAGATGAGCTGCAGCGCGCGAATGTCGTCGACCGCGGCCGCCTCGTCGAGCTTGTGCATGGTCGCATTGGGAAGGCCGAAATCGACCACCGGGCAGACCCGGATCAGGAAGCGTCCGTCCGACGTGCCGCCATGGGTGGAGAGGCGAGGGGGCGATCCGGTCTCGGCCTCGATCGCCGCGCTGACGATGTCGTAGATCGGGCCCGGGGGCGTCAGGAAGGCTTCGCCGGAGATCCGCGCCTCGACCGTCGCTCCCGGCGCCGCCGCCTCGGCGGTGCGGCGCACCAAGGCGACCAGATCCTCGCCGCGATGAAGGTTGTTGAACCGGATGTTGAGCTGGGCGCGGGCCGAGCCGGGGATGACGTTGGTGGCGCGGCTGCCGGTCTCGACGGCGGTGAATTCCAGGTTCGACGGCTGGAACGCCTCGTTGCCGTCGTCGAGATGCAGCGCCTCCAGCGCGGCGATCGCCCGCGCCAGCTTCGGCACCGGATTGTCGGCGCGGTGCGGGTAAGCGACATGGCCCTGGGTACCGGGCACGTCGATCCACATGTTGACCGAGCCGCGCCGGCCGATCTTGACGATGTCGCCGAGCCGCGCCTCCGAAGTCGGCTCGCCGATCAGGATCATGTCGGGACGGATGGAGCGCGCCGCCATATAGTCGATCAGCCTCGGCGTGCCGTAAGTGGCGAAGCCCTCCTCGTCGCCGGTGATGATCAGGCTCAGCGTTCCGGGATGACCGGCCGTCTCGGCGCAGGCGGCGACGAAGGCGGCGATGCCGCCCTTCATGTCGACCGCGCCGCGCCCGAACAGCAGGCCGCCGCGCAGCTCGGGGACGAACGGGTCGAACGACCAGCCTTCGCCCGACGGCACGACGTCGAGATGGCCGGCGAAGGCGAAATGGGGGGCGCCGTCGCCGCGCGTCGCGAACAGATTCTCGACCGGCCCGTCCGGCGGCTCGCCGGCGACGAAGCGATGGACGGTGAAGCCCAGCGGCGCCAGGGCGTCTTCGAGAACGTCGAACACCGGGCCGGTCGCGGGCGTGACGCTGGGGCAGGCGATCAGCCGGCTGGCAAGGTCGATCGGGTCGATGCTAGCAGTCATGCCAGCCGCCTAGCATGCGAGGGGAGAATCGCCATGCCCAAGCTCGATCTCGAAGCGATTCCAGCGACCAACCAAACCAGCTATCCGATGCCGTTCGCGGCCGAGATGGGCGGGCGCTGGTTCCGCCGTCTTGCGCCGGCCGCCGGCCTCGAGGATTTCGGCGTCAGCCAGGTCGTGCTGAAGCCGGGCGGGGTCTCCAGCCAGCGCCATTGGCACGACGAGGTCGACGAATTCCTGGTCGTCGTCGCGGGCGAAGCGGTGCTGGTCGAAAATCAGGGCGAGACAATGCTGCGGGCCGGCGACTGCGCGGCCTTCCCGAAGGGCGTCGCCAACGGCCACCATCTGCGCAATCGCGGCGAGGAGGATTGCCTGTTCATCGTCGTCGGTTCCCGCGACCGCGGCGATTGCCATTATCCCGACGTCGACCTGCACTGGGACGCGGCCGCCGGCGCCTATCGCCGCAAGGACGGCACCGCTTACGCCTGAGGCGCCTCATATTGCTCGATCACCCAGGGCTCCTCCTGGGCGGCGTCGATCCATTCCTTCATCCAGGCATGGTCGAGGATCGTTTCCATATAAGCGGCGGCGAAGCGCGGCACCGGCACGCCGTAAGTGACGAAGCGGGTGACGACCGGGGCGAACATGATGTCGACCGCCCCGAACGCCCCGAACAGATAGGGGCCGCCGCTGCCGTGGCGCGCCCGCGCCTGCGCCCACAATTCGAGGATGCGCAATATCTCGGTGCGGACCGGACTGGAGATCTTGTGCCCCGGAAAATGCTTGCGCACGTTCATCGACAGCTCGCGGCGCATATTGGGGTAGGAGGAATGCATCTCGGCCGCCATCGAACGGGCCATGCCGCGGGCGGCGTCGTCGCGCGGCCAGAAGCGCGCTTTGTCGGTCTTGTCGGCGAGCCATTCGACGATCGCCAGGCTGTCCCAGATCACCGTCTGCTCGTCCCACAGGATCGGCACCTTGCCGCCCGACGGCGCGAACTCGTCGCCCTCGGTGCGCTTGTCCCAGTCCTCGCCGAACATCGGCACGGTGATCTCCTCGAACAGCAGACCCGACTGCTTCACGGCCAGCCATCCGCGCAGCGACCAGGACGAATAGGCCTTGTTGCCGATGATCAGCTTGAGCATGGTTCGCCTTCTGGGTGAATCACGTGAACGCCGCCTCTACCACCGCGCTTCGCAGCCGGTCCATGCCCATGCCGGTCTCGCTCGACGTGGTCAGAATCTCCGGATGGGCGGCGCCGTGGCGGCGGGCCTCCTCGCCGGTGAGGCGTTCGACCTCGGCAAGCTCGGAAACCTTCACCTTGTCGGCCTTGGTGAGAACGAGGCGGTAGCCGACCGCGGCCTCGTCGAGCATCTTCATCACCTCGCGGTCGATCTCCTTGATGCCGTGGCGGCTGTCGATCAGCAGCAGCGCGCGCTTCAGCACCGGCCGGCCGCGCAGATAGTCGCTGACCAGCCAGCGCCATTTGCGGGCAAGGTCTTTCGGCGCCTTGGCGAAGCCGTAGCCCGGCATGTCGACCAGCCTCAGCCGCGGCGGCAGCCCGACATCGAAGATGTTGAGCTCCTGCGTCCGCCCCGGCGTGTTGGAGGTACGGGCGAGGCCGCTGCGGTTGGTGAGCCGGTTGAGCAAGGACGACTTGCCGACGTTGGAGCGGCCGGCGAAGGCGATTTCGGGCAGCTCCGGCTCGGGCAGGAAGCGAAGCTCCGGCGCCGACTTCAGGAAGGCGACCGGCCCGGCGAACAGCTTGCGCGCCTGCTCCTCGCGCGCGGGCTCGTCGGCGCTCACCGCGCGCGCGGCTTGCGCTTGCCGGCGCGCCGCGGCGCGGGCGGTGGCGGGGGCGGCGGGGCCGCTTGGCTGTCCGCGTCGGTGTCGGGCGCCTGCTTCATCGCCGGGTGGCGGGCGTAAAGCAGCCTTTGCTGGCCGATCGACAATATGTTGTTGGTGACCCAGTAAAGCTGGAGGCCGGCCGCGAAGGTGGCCATCACGAACATCAGGATCCACGGCATCAGCGCGAACACCTGCCGCTGGATGGGATCGGTCGCCTGGGGATTGAGGCGCATCTGCAGCCACATCGTCACCCCGAGCAGGATCGGCAGCACGCCGACGGCGATGATCGCGGGCGGCTGGAACGGCAGATAGCCGAACAGGTTGACCGGGGTCAGCGGATCGGGCGCGGCGAGATCGCGGATCCACAGCACGAACGGCTCGTGGCGCATCTCGACCGCGAGCAGCAGCACCTTGTAGAGCGCGTAGAAGATCGGGATCTGGAGCAGGATCGGCAGGCAGCCCGCCATCGGGTTGACCTTCTCCTCCCGGTAGAGCTTGACCATCTCTTCCTGGAGCTTGGCCTTGTCGTCCGCGTAGCGTTCCTGCAGCGCCTTCATCTTCGGCTGGACGACGCGCATGCCGGCGAACGAGGCGAACTGCTTCTGCGCCACCGGGAACAGCAGCAGGCGGACGATCACGGTCAGGCAGATGATCGCGACGCCGAAATTCCCGATCTGGTCGAACAGCCAGTTCAGGAGCCAGAAGATCGGCTCCATCAGGAAGCCGAACCAGCCCCAGTCGATCGCCCGCTCGATCTCGGTGCCGAGCGTGTCGCCATAGGCTTCGAGCCGCCGCAGCTCCTTGGCGCCGGCGAACAGGTGGGAGGAATAGGTGACCGCCCGGCCCGGCGCCACGATCTGCGGCGCGGCGATGAAATCGCTCTGATAGCTGTCGGTGGCGCGGTTGTACTGGATCTCGGCGTCGACCGTCCCGCGCTGGTCGGGGATGACCGCGGCGAGCCAATATTGATCGGTGAAGCCGACCCAGCCGCCGCGGCTGACGACCTCGTGGCTGCCGGCCTCGGCGATGTCGGAATAATTGTTGTCATAGTCGGCGCTGCCGTTGAACACCCCCATCGGACCGACGTGCAGCGTCCAGCTGTCGACATCGGCCGAGGCGCCGACCCGGCTGACCAGCGCATAGGGCCGCACCGCGACCGCGCCGGCGCCGAGATTGTCGATCCGCTGCTCGGCGTTGATCAGATAGCCGTCGTCGATGGTGAGCCGGATCCGGAAGAGCTGTCCCTGGCCGTTGTTCCAGCTCAGGGTGACCGGCGTCGCCGGGGTCAGCCGCTCGCCGCTCGCCTGCCAGACGGTGTCGGCGCCGGGCGTGCGGACTCCGTCGCCGGTCCAGCCGAACGCGCCGAAATAAGCGCCGGGCGTGCCGCCGGGCGAGAACAGCCGCACCGGCGGCGAATTGCGCCCCAGCCCCTCGCGATGGCGGGTGAGCACCAGATCGTCGACGCGCGCGCCCTTGAGGTTGACCGAACCGCGCAGGCTCGGCGTCTCGATGCGGACGCGCGGGGTCTCGGCCAGCACGATGCGGCGGTCGCGGATCGCCTGCGGCGAATCCGCTCCCGGGTCGGCCTGCGGCTGCGGCACCGGCACCGAGCGGCCCTTTTCGACCTTGGTGGTCGGCGGGTTGGCGGTCGGGAAATAGGTTTCGGTGAGCAGACCCCAGCCGAGCAGGACGAGCGCCGACAGGACGATCGCCAGGATCATGTTTCTGTTCTCGTTCACCTGTTTCCCTCAACTGGCATTGCGTCGTTCACGGTACGGGGTCGTAGCCGGATCCCCCCCAGGGGTGGCAGCGCAGGATGCGTCTGGCCGCCAGCCAGCTCCCGCGCAGCGCGCCATAGCGGGAAAGCGCGATGATTGCATAGGCCGAGCAGCTGGGCTGGTAGCGGCAGCTCGGCCCCAGCAATCGCGACGGCCCCAGCTGCCAGCCGCGCGCGACGAGGATGAGGAAGCGGGCGATCATCGGGCGGAGGCCGCCTTGCCGCCGAGCTTCGCCAGCGCGCGCTCGAGCTCCTCGCGCAGCTGGCCGAACGGCCGCTCGATGCCGCTGCCGCGGCCGATCAGGACATGGTCGGCGCCGGCGATGCCGGCCTCGGGCAGGACCGAGCGAGCGAGCTCGCGCAGGCGGCGCTTCATCCGGTTGCGGACGACGGCGCCGCCGACCTTCTTCGAGACGGTGATGCCGAGACGGATCGCCGGATCGTCGTCGCCGCGCGGCCGCACCAGCAGCACGAAACCGGGCATCGGCGCGCGAAGGCCGCCGTTCGCGGCGAGATAGTCCGCGCGGCGGGTGAGCTTGCCGAAAGGCGGCGTGGTCAGGCCGACAGGCGCTTGCGGCCGCGGCTGCGTCGCGCGGCGATCACCTTGCGGCCGCCGACCGTCGCCATGCGCGCGCGGAAGCCGTGCCGGCGCTTGCGCACGAGATTGCTCGGCTGAAAGGTGCGCTTCATCGCTCATTCCTCGTAAATTCGATGAAAAATGGCCGCCAAAGGCGGCGGCCGGATTGGCCGCGCAGATAGGCGAGGCCGGTGCCGAAGTCAATCGCCGGCGGCCGCGCCGTCACCGTCCTGCTCCTTCAGCAGGGCCTCGCGGCGGCGCGCGCTGGCGCGCCGCATCCCCCAGTCCGCCCAGCGGCCCTTATTGGGATGGGCGCGCTTGAACCGGACGTATCGGCGCTTGGCCCATTCGCTATATTTGAGCACCAGGCCGAAGCCGGCGGCGAAGACGATGACGCCGCCCGGCCCCGGGATGACGCCGACCAGCGGCGACACCAGGATCAGCAGCACGCCGGCCAGGAACAGGGAGCTGCGCACCAGCGGGATCCGCTCCCATGTCCGCCATGTCCGCCCGAGACTCATCGCCGCCATGTGGGGGCGGCGGGGAAGGAGGGCAAGCCGCGGTAAAGTTGATAAAGTTGACTCGCCAACGCGCGCCCGCGTGAGTCAGCACCTCATTGGGAACGTGGTTGGAAGCGGCCGGCGCGGCCGGTAAAGTTGATGAAGTTAATGGTCCAACGGGCGCGCGCGAGTCGGGGAATGCGTTTCGCGGCGGCCGGCGTGGCCGGCTAAGGTCACAAAGTTGATGAAGTTGAGGGTCCAACGCGCCCGCGCGCGAGGGGGGAGGCTCGGGCCTCCCTCGCGCCTGCGGCGCTTCGCAGGGCAGGCTGGGGCAAGGTAGAGTTTCCAGAAGTTCCGGCCCAACGCGCCTGGGCGCGTCCGCCCGCTCGCGCGCGCGAATCCGCCGCCCTCCCGGCAGCCGGGCGCGGCAGGGCAGGGCCATGGCGCGCGGCGGCGCTCGTCCGGCACGAGCGCGTACGCAGTTCCACGGCCAGCCGACCCCAGAGGCTGGTTGACGATGAGAAAGAGCCACCTTCCCCGCCGGCAAGGAAGGCCGAATCAATGTGCTCGAGCATGCTGTCCATAGCACAAAGCTTCTAGTTGGTCAATAGTGAACTATTATAAGGTCGGACGCAAAGGGCTCACCCTCGCAAGACTGACCGTGGCGAGCGCCCGAGTGCATCACAGAATTCAATCCTCGACTTCGCGTCCCGTCTTATTCAAAACAGCGGAAACTGGACCTGTGTTTATCCGGAAAGCGTGGAGAAAACAGATTTATGGTCGCGCATGTCGCCACGGTGGCGTTCCTGGGGCTGGAGGCGCGCGCGGTCGAGGTGCAGGTGCAGATCGCTCCGGGCCTGCCCCGGTTCCTGGTCGTCGGCCTGCCCGACAAGGCGGTCGGCGAGAGCCGCGAGCGGGTCCATGCCGCCTTGGCCGCGCTCGGCCTGTCGCTGCCGCCCAAGAGGATCACCGTCAACCTGTCGCCGGCCGATCTGCCCAAGGAGGGCTCGCATTACGATCTGCCGATCGCGCTCGGGCTGCTTGCCGCGATGGGGGCGATCGATCGCGAGACATTGAGCCACTATGTCGCGGTCGGCGAGCTCAGCCTGGACGGGCGGCTGGCGCCGTCGCCCGGTGTGCTGCTGGCGGCGATCCACGCCTCGGCGGTCGGGCTGGGGCTGATCTGCCCGGCGGCGCAGGGTCCGGAAGCGGCCTGGGCCGGCGAGGTCGAGGTGATCGCCGCCCCGGACCTGATCGCGCTGATCAACCATCTGCGCGGCCGCGCGGTGCTGTCGCCGCCGTCGCCCGGCGCGGCCGAGCGGCCCGGCCCCGGCCCGTGTCTGTCGCAGGTCAAGGGCCAGGAGACGGCCAAGCGCGCGCTCGAGATCGCCGCCGCCGGCGGCCACAATCTGCTGATGACCGGGCCGCCCGGCGCCGGCAAGTCGCTGCTCGCCGCCTGCCTGCCCGGAATCCTGCCCGAGCTGACGCCGTCCGAAGCGCTCGAAGTGTCGATGATCGCGAGCGTCGCCGGCGAGCTCCGGGACGGCCGGCTGATCCGCGCGCCGCCCCTATCGCGCGCCGCATCACAGCGCGTCGATGCCGGCACTGGTCGGCGGCGGGCTCAGGGTGCGGCCGGGCGAGGTCAGCCTCGCCCATCTCGGCGTGCTGTTCCTCGACGAGCTGCCCGAATTCCAGCGCCAGGCGCTCGATTCGCTGCGCCAGCCGCTCGAGACCGGCCGCGTCCAGGTCGCCCGCGCCAACGCCCATGTCACCTATCCGGCGCGGATCCAGCTGGTGGCGGCGATGAATCCGTGCCGCTGCGGCCATCTCGGCGATCCGGCGCTGGCCTGCGCGCGGGCGCCGCGCTGCGCCGCCGACTATCAGGCGAAAGTGTCGGGGCCGCTGCTCGACCGCATCGACCTCCATGTCGACGTCCAGGCGGTCGCGGCCTCCGACCTCGTCTTGCCGCCGCCGGCCGAAGGTTCGGCCGAAGTGGCGAAAAGGGTCGCCGCGGCGCGCGACATCCAGACGCGGCGCTACGAGGCCGCGGGCATCCGCACCAACGCCGAGGTCGACGGCGACCGGCTCGACACGGTGGCGACGCCCGACGAGCCCGGCCGCCGCCTGCTCGCTTTGGCCGCCGAGGCGATGCGCCTGTCCGCGCGCGGCTACCACCGGGTGATGCGGGTGGCGCGCACCATCGCCGATCTCGCCGGCAGCGAGAGTGTCGGCCGGGTCCATGTCGCCGAGGCGCTCAGCTACCGGCGGCAGGCGCCGCGGAATTCAGGTTGCACTATGGAAAGTGAAGAGGAAACGGCCCTTGCGCCAGAGCGTCCGCCGATCTCGCCGGGGAGGTACCTTCGGGATCGTATCGTGGCTCGCATGCAGCTGTCGCGACAGGAGCTGGCCGATGCGCTCGGTATTTCCCGATTCGCCTTGAACCAGCTTCTCAACGGCCGTCGCGGCATCAGCGCGGAAATGGCCGTTCGACTGTCCCACGTTTTCGCTACGAGCGCGGAAATGTGGCTCGGTCTTCAAAATCAGTTCGACCTGTTCAAGGCCCGCCAAAGGCTCGCTGGATCTCTGGAGACGATGCCGGTCTTGAGACGCCATGAAAGCGAGCGCGCTGCGACCAAACATGCTGCAAGCTGAAGCGGCCAAGAGTGCGCTTTCTTGGGATGGGGCTGGAAGTTCGAGCTGCCCCTTGAGCGCACATCCAAACACGGCCATCGCATTGGGCCGGAGCAGAGCCATTGAACGCCCGAGGATTTGAGATGGAGCGGCTCGCTTGGCAGGACGAGCCGCTTGCAGAGATCCCGCTTCCACGCGCTGTGCTGCGGGTGACGCGGGGGCTCGGGTCGGGACTGGCGCGGTGCCGATCGGACCCGGCGGGGCTGTTCTGGGCGATCGGGGACCGGGGCCCCAATCTGAAGATCAAGTCCGCGATCCGGCGTTACGGGCTCGCGGGGCTGGCTCCGCTTGCGGGCCTCGACGGCGCGAAGGTCATGCCGTGCCTCGAATATGGGCCGGCGCTGGCGCAGCTTCGCCTCGACGGCGACGCCGTCACTCTGGTCCGCTCGATCCCGTTGTCAGGCGGCGACGGGCGGGCGCTGTCGGGCCTGCCGCCGCCGGCGTCGCCCCACGCCGAGCATGAGCCGATCTTCTCGCTCGCCGGCGACGCGCTGGGGACCGATCCTTCCGGAGTCGACAGCGAAGGTATCGCCGCGCTCGCCGACGGCAGCTTCTGGATCGGCGACGAATATGGGCCGTCGCTGCTCAAAGTGGATCGCGAGGGGAGGGTGCTGGTCCGTTGGGTCCCCGCCGGCACCGAAAACTGGTTCGAAGGCGCGGGCTATCCGGTCGCGGGGGCGCTGCCGGCGATTGCCGCGGCGCGGCGGCTCAACCGCGGGTTCGAGGCGCTGGCGCTTTCGCCCGACGAACGCCTGCTCACCCTCGTCTTCCAGAGCCCGCTCGCTCATCCGGACCGGACGGCGCACGAGACCAGCCGCCATGTGCGCATCTGGCAGATCGACGCCGCCACCGGGGCGCTCGCCGGCGAATATCTCTATCCGCTCGATCCGCCTTCAGCCTTCCGCCGCGACCTTGCGCTGGGGCCGGTCGCAGCCGCCGACATCAAGGTCAGCGAGGCGGTCATGCCGGCCGACAACCGCCTGCTGCTGCTCGAGCGGGTGTCGGCCTCGACCAAATTCTACGCAGTCGACCTTCCTCCCGACCGCGCGGTCCCCCGCATATATGCCGATCCTGAGCGGCGGCCGACGATCGAGCAGATGGACGCCGAAGCGCTCGGCGCGGCCGGCATCGTCCCGCTGTCGAAAAGACTCGTCCTCGACACGGACCTGGCTCCCGAAATCTGCGGCGATCTCGAAGGGGCGATCCTGCTGTCCCCGCGCGAGCTGGTCCTGGTCAACGACAACGATTTCGGCGTCGAAGGCTTCGGCACCGAATTCTGGCGGGTGAAATTCGAGGAAGAATTCTTCCAGCCGCCGGCTTCGGGAAATCGGGGCCGAAATCCCTAGCCGCTATTGCCCGGCTGCGAGGGCGCCGGCGCGGGCTCCGGGAGGTCCGGTAGCTCGATATCGGGCGTGTCGACGTTGACGTTGAGGCTGGTCGTGTCGCCGGCGCCGCCGAGATAGCCGCCGAAATAGAGGAACAGCAGCACCACGAGGGCGATCAGCAGCACCACCGCGATCAGCGCGCCGCCGCCGCCGCCGCCGCCGGTGTCGATAATCGTGGTCTCCCGCTCCACCCGCGGCGGCGTCGTCTCCTCGACGATGATCGTTTCCTTGTCGCGCTCGTCGCTCATGGCGATGCTCCCGATTGTTTCGCTTCCGAACGGGCGGCGAGGCGGCCGGTTCCTCTGGACGCGCGGCGGCCGGCGCGGTTTAACGAAAGCGCCAGACGATTAGAATGGCAGGCGATCACATCGCCTGCCATTCTAATCTCTCCATTCGCTGCCGCATTTTCCGAGTCGTCGAGTCATGCGGCTCGACTGGAAAATGCTCTGAAGGGGGGCAAGATGACCGACAGCTTCGCGACCGACCGCCGCACGATCCTCAAGTCCGCCGCCGCTTCCGCCGCCCTGCTCGCGCCCGCCGCCGGGCTCGCCCGACCCCGGCGCGACAGCGACCGCGAGGCGATCCTGCGCGCGGTCGAGGCCGCCCATGCGGAATCGGTGCGCCGGATCCAGCAATGGATCGCGCTGCCGACGATCGCCGCCGAAGGGCTCAACCTCGAACAAGGCGCCGACCATATGGCGCGGCTCGCCACCGAGGCGGGCTTCACCGGGGTGCGCAAGATTCCGACCGGCGGCGTGCCGGCGGTGTTCGGCACATTGGACGCCGGCGCGCGGCGCACGGTCGGCCTCTATTTCATGTATGACGTCAAGCAATATGACCCGGCCGAATGGGCTTCGCCGCCGCTCGAGGGCCGGATCGTCGACGTGCCGCTCGGCCGGGCGATACGCGGCCGCGGCGCGGTCAACCAGAAAGGACCCGAGGGCGCCTTCCTCGCCGCGCTGCACGCGTTCCGCGCCGCCGGCAGGCGGCTGCCGGTCAATCTGGTGCTGCTCGCCGAGGGCGAAGAGGAGATCGGCTCGCCCAATTTCATCAACGTCTTCCGCGACGCCGAGGTGCTCGCCGCGATGCGCCGCGCCGACGGGGTGATCATCCCCTCGGCCTCGCAAAGCGCGAACGGCGCCATCACCATCAATCTCGGCGCCAAGGGCATCATCGAATGCGAGCTGGTGGCGAGCGGCGAGCGCTGGGGCCGGGGACCGGCGCGCGACGTGCATTCGAGCCTCAAGGCGCAGGTCGACAGCCCGGTCTGGCACCTCGTCCATGCGCTGACCAGCCTGGTCGCCGAGCAGGGCAACCGGCCGGCGATCGACGGCTGGTTCGACCATGTCCGGCCGCTGACGGAACGCGAGCGCGCGCTGATCGCCGAGAGCGCCAGGAACCGCAGCGAGGAGGAGGTCAAGCGCCTGCTCGGGGTTCCGCGGTGGATCGACGATCTGCCGTGGCGCGAATCGCTGGAGCGGCTGACCTCGCAGCCGACGGTCAATATCGAGGGGCTGGTCGCCGGCTATACCGGGCCGGGCGGCAAGACCATCCTGCCGGCGCGCGGCGTCGCCAAGCTCGATTTGCGGCTGGTGCCCGACATGACGGTGGCCGATTGCCTCCCCAAGCTCCGCGCGCATCTCGCCGCGCGCGGCTTCGGCGACGTCGAGGTCAGCATGACCGGCGGCTACGACCCGAACGAGACGGCCGAGGACAGCGGCGTGATCCGCGCCCAGCAGGCGGTGTTCACCCGCGCCGGCGTCGCCTGGAGCCTGTTCCCGCGCAGCGCCGGCTCGTGGCCGGGCTTCGTCTTCACCGGCGAACCCTTGCGCAAGCCGGCCGGCCAGTTCGGCCTCGGCCATGGCGGCGGCGCCCATGCCCCCGACGAGTTCCTGCTGATCGAGAGCAACACGCCCCGCGTCGCCGGCCTCACGCAGGCGACGATGGGCTATGTCGATTTCCTCTACGAGATGGCGACGATCTGACGGGGACAGTCCAGGGACGGTCCGGTAACGGTCCCTGGACTGTCCCCTTTGAAAGCTGCAGCCGCGCCGGCGGGAGCCTCGCTCCCGGGCCCGCGGCTGTCCGCACATCAGGAGTGGCGGAGATGATCACCACCTTCAATGCCCCACTGTCGCGCTCGACCCGCCTGCTGTGGCTGCTCGAGGAAATCGGCGCGCCTTATGAGCTGGTGCCGGTCGAGATCGCCCGGCCCGACGGGTCGGGCGGGCCCGATCCCGCCAATCCGCATCCGCTCAAGCAGGTCCCGTGCATCCTCGACGACGGCGAGATGATCGTCGAATCGCTGGCGATCTGGATCCACCTCGGCGACCTTCATCCGGAAGCGGGTCTCGCGCCGCCGCCCGGCGATCCGAAACGCGCCGAATATATCGGGTGGCTCGGCCTCGCCACCGCTGTGTTCGAGCCGCTGGTCGCCCTGGCGCTGGCCGGCGCGAAGCCGAGCGACCGCCAGGCGGCCGCGCGCGCCTTTCTCGACGCCCGCTTCGCCGCCGCGCTGGGGCGCGGGCCATGGCTGCTCGGGGAGCGATTCTCGATCGTCGACCTGGTCTATGCCAGCCTGCTGTTCTTCTTCCCGCAGGCGCTGACGCAGACCGACGCGATCGCCGGCTGGCTCGAGCGCGTCGCCGCCCGCCCGGCGCTGGCGCGGGTCAGGGAGAAAGAGGGGCGCCGGCAAGCCGCTCCAGGCTCGGGCGGGTAGGCCGCGACCGCGCGGCGAGGCGGTTCATTCGCCGAGGTCGACGATCACGATCGCCCTTTTGGCTCGCGGCGAGGTCCTGCTCGCATAGAGGAGGGTGAAGAAGCCGATGAACTTGGCGGCGAGGGCGGGATGGGCGTCGAACGGCATCAGCCGCAGATCGAGACCCGCGGCGGCGGCGGATTCCAGGATCTGCCTGAGCGGTGGGCTCGGATCCGCGCCCGGACCGGAGGAATAAAAGAGCGCGCAGTCGAGATCCTTCGGGTCCGGCCGATCCCGGTCGAGATAGCTTCCTCCGGCAATGAGGAAATGCGGGTGCAGCGCGAAAGAACGAAGCCGGGCAATATGCTGTTCGAGACCGCTCAGCTGGCCCCGCCGATGGTCGTTGAAAGCGAAATGCGCGCCAAAGCCGGCAAGATCGGTCAAATAAGGCGCCGCGTTGATCGGCGTGCTCGCCGCCACGCCCCCTGGAAACAAGGGCAGCCCATCGGGAAGGGCCCCTTCGAACGCGGCATTCAAAGTATCCGACAGATTCCGTGAAATATGCATAGTTACCTTGCCTGACTTTGCAATTCCGTAATCTTTGGCGGGCGAAGCTTTTCCGCCCGATTCGCCGTCCTGGACGAACGCTGGCGGGCACGTGTTCGGTTCCACCTTCGAGGCGGACTTTTCCCGGATAACGGATACTGTGCCGACCAGCCAGCAAGGAGGGCGAGGGGCAGATTCGACAGAGCAAACTCTCTGGGATTTCCCTACGTTGTTGATTATCCGCAAAAAAATGCTTGCAGCCAAGAAAATCACGTGTAGAAGCCGCGGCCGAATCGGTCGCTTCTGCGACTGTTTCAGTAATCGGCGGGGGAATCATTGCTCATGTGTAATGAGCGATTGACGCGCCGCGAATAGTGCGTGTCGGTGGGGTCAATTCCACTACATAGTCCGATGTAAGTTCATCGGGTCTGCGCCAGACAACTCTGATGTGAGCCGTGAAAATCGCTTTCACGGCCAGACGGAGTCGTTCGGACTGCTCATTTTGGTCGGGGTCGAAGTCAGCATGTCTCTGTTTCGCGAAGAAGTCACACAGCATCGGCGCGAGCGCCTGCATGGCGAGGTCGTGCTGACCCAGCTCGTGTCGACGCGCGTGCTGGCGATCGGCCTGTTCGCCGTCATCGCCATTGCCGTCGCCTGGCTGTCGCTGGGCAGCTATGCGCGCGTCGAAACGGTGCCCGGCCTTCTCGTCACCAGCCGCCCGTCGACCAAGATCGTGGCGCCGATGCCGGGTGTCGTCCTCGAGCTGAACGCCGCCGAAGGCCAGTATGTCGAGAAGGGGCAGAGGCTGGCGGTGGTCAATCTCGATCGCCGCGCGTTGAACGGCGCCGACGTGGCCGGCCGCGGCGTGGGGGCGATCGCCGCTCGCCGCGAGCTCGCCGAGCGCCAGGTCGGCCTGTCGCGCCAGCGGGCGACGGCAGAGCAGGCCAGGCTGGCGGCGCTGGCCGATTCGTCCGAACGGCAGGCGGCCGGATTGCGCTCCCAGATCGCGCTCCAGCACAATATCGTCCGCTCGAACCAGGCGCTGTTCGATCGCATCACCGAAGTCGTCGAGAAGGGCTTCATCACCCAGGTCGAATATGAGCGCCGGCGCCAGACGCTGATGGCGTCGCAGCAGAATTTGGCGACCCTCGAGCAACAGCTGACCAGCAAGACGGCCGAGGCCGCCCAGGCTCGCGCCCAGGTCACCAGCCTCGCAATCGAAGCCGCGCAGGGCGTTTCCGAGATCGAGAGCTCGGTCCAGGCGCTGGCCCAGCAGCAGGCCCAGCTCGAAGGCGAGCAGGCCTATGTGCTGACCGCGCCGATCTCCGGCCGCGTCACCGCGCTTCAGGCCGCGGTGGGCCGCACCGCGACCCCCAATATCCCGCTGATGGTCATCATTCCGGTCGACACCGAGCTGCGGGCGGAGCTGTACGCGCCGACCCGGGCGATCGGCTTCGTCCGCGAGGGCCAGGAGACGCGCATCCTGTACGACGCCTTTCCCTACCAGAGGTTCGGCAGCTTCGGCGGCCGGGTCGCCTCGATCTCCCGGACCGTCATCGATCCGCGCGAATCGGAAGTGCCTTTGCGGCTGGAGGAGCCGGTCTACCGCATCCAGGTGGCGCTCGACCGGCAGGATCTCGAGGCGCGCGGGGTCCCGCTGCAGCCGGGAATGACGCTCAATGCCAACATCATCCTCGAGCGGCAGAGCTTCCTGGGTTGGCTGCTCAAGCCCCTCAACGCGGTGCTGAGGCGAAACTCATGAGCGCGATGGACCTGCTCGAGCTCGGCGGCCGCCGGCGCACGCCCTATATCGCCCAGAGCGAGACCAGCGAGTGCGCGCTGGCCTGCCTGGCCATGGTGGCCGGCCATTACGGGTTCCACACCGATCTGATCGCCCTGCGCGCGCGCTATGCCATGTCGCTCAAGGGCGCCAACCTCAAGCAGGTGATCGAGGTCGCCGAGAATCTCGGCTTCAACGCGCGGCCGCTGCGCGGCGAGATCGGCGACCTGCCGCATCTCACCTTGCCGGCCATCCTGCACTGGAACCTCAATCATTTCGTCGTGCTGACCCGGATCAGCGAGGGGATGAGCGGCCCGCGCTATCATATCCACGATCCCGCGCGCGGCACGCTGACGATGAGCCGCGAGGAATTCTCCCGCCATTATACCGGCGTCGCGCTCGACCTGCTCAAGTCGGAAAGCTTCCGGCCGGTGATGGAAAAGCGGTCGCTCGGCATCACGCAATTGTGGTCGTCCATGTCGGGCTTCTGGGCGACGATCCGCGTCGTCGTATTGCTGTCGCTGGTGCTCCAGTTCGTGGTGCTGGCGACGCCCTTCTTCCTGCAGATCTCGATCGACACGGTCTTTCCCAGCTTCGACCGCGACCTGCTGCTCATTCTCGCCTTCGGCTTCGGCGGCCTGATGGTGGTGAACTTCCTGACCTCCTGGCTGCGCTCGCTGATCCTGGTGACGCTGAGCCAGTCGCTCTCCTATCAGGTCGTGGTCAACCTCTACCGGCATTTGCTTCGGCTACCGCTGGAATGGTTCGAGAAAAGGCATGTCGGCGACATCATCTCCCGCTTCGGCTCGACCCAGCCGATCAGCCAGCTGCTGAGCCAGGGCATGATCGCCGGCTTCATCGACGGCGTCATGGCGCTGCTGACGCTGACCCTGATGTTCGTCTATTCGGTCAAGCTGGCGATCATCGGCCTCGCCGCGCTCGCCGCCTATGTGACGATTCGCCTGGCGTTCCTTCAGGCGCTTCGGCTGCGCAACCTCGACGTCATCACCACCGCGGCGCGCGAGAACACCGCCTTCATCGAATCGGTGCGGGGCATCGCGCCGCTGAAGGCCTTCGGGCAGGAAGGCAATCGCCAGCGCCTGTGGCAGCGCAGCAAGGCCGACGCGGTCAACGCGCAGATCAAGCTCGGCCGCCTGACCGCCGGCTTCGACGCGATCGGGCAGCTGGTGATCGCGATCGAGCGGATCATCTTCGTCTATGTCGCCGTCTCGCTGGCGCTCGACGCCGAGCTGACCGTCGGCATGATCTTCGCGTTCCAGGCCTATAAGCAGCAGTTCCTCGACGCCGGCACCCGGCTCACCGAGCAGGCGATCAACTTCAAGATCATCCAGGTCCATCTCACCCGAATCGCCGACATCGCGCTGTCGAAACAGGAGGATGACGGCAAGCTGCCGACGGGCGACCTCCCCGATTTCAGCCGCGGCATCGAGCTTCGCGACCTGCGCTATCGCTACGGCGTCGGCGAGCCGGAAGTGCTCAAGGGCATCAATCTCAAGATCGCGCCCGGCGAAATGGTCGCCCTGGTCGGACCGTCCGGCGGCGGCAAGACGACGCTTCTCAAGATCATGGCCGGCCTGTTCGACCCGACTTACGGCGAGGTCCTGATCGGCGGCCGGCCTTTGTCGAGCTACGGCAAGCGCGCCTATCGCCAGTCGATCGCGATGGTCGCCCAGGACGACGCCCTCTACGCCGGTTCGCTGGCCGAGAATATCGCCTTCTTCGATCCCGAAATCGACATGGAGCGGGTGTTCGAAGCCGCCAGGACCGCCTGCGTCCACGACGACATCGAGGCGATGCCGATGCGCTACGACACTCTGGTCGGCGACATGGGCTCGGCGCTGTCGGGCGGCCAGAAGCAAAGGGTCCTTCTCGCGCGCGCTTTGTATCGCGATCCGAAGATCCTGTTCATTGATGAAGGAACTGCACATCTTGATCCAGCAAGTGAAGAAAAAGTTGTTAAGTCACTTGCAAACCTCAAGATAATTCGTGTAGTAATAGCACATCGCAGCCAGTCGATCGAAGCCGCCGATAGTGTGGTAATGATAGCCAAGGGCGGTTTGATGGGGATTCCGAAGAAATTCGTTCCCGGTCTACTTAGTCCAACGGGTGGCGATATTTCTACAAAACCTAAATTGGAAGAGGAATTGGTATGACTACTGTTGCATTGCGTGAGCTCACGACTAACGAGGTTGAGCTCGTGTCCGGTGGTAATAACTCCGACATCGTCGTCACGGGTCATCGTGACGATTATTGGGACTACGACCCCTGGGCGTTCTTGAACGACTATTACGGTTACGAGGACTATTACGACTACGGCTCCGGCGACGGCCAGGGCGGCGGCAGCACCGAGGATCACTCGCTGGCCGAAGCCACCGAGGCGGCGCTGCAGATCACCGAAGCCAAGCACAATGTCCTTCAGGATCTGATCAACCGCTACGGGCCGAACACCACGGTCCAGCTGCCCAACGGTACCGTCGCCAAGGCGACCGACCTGTTGGCGGGCGTCGGCCAGATCACCACGATCCTGCAGGGCGGGCTGACGATCGCGGAAGTGATCGACGGCGGGAAGAATGCGCACGACGCGCTCTACTTCCTGTTCGGCGTCACCGTGACGGCGATGGCCGCCGAAGCGGGTGCCGGCGCGGTTCTCGCCGGAGCGCTCGGCTTCGGCGCCGAATATGCCGCCGGCCACATCCTCGAGTGGATGGAAGCCATGGGCGACCTGAACGATCAGCTGCAGGAATATTTCAACGAGCAGATCGCCGAGTGGGTGCAGAACAATTCGGACATCCCGCCCGATGCCTATGACAACCCGATCGACATGATCCGGGGCATGATGGGCTGGCCGGTGTTCAACTATGACGGGGATTACAACATCCCCTGATCGTACTTCGGCGTTATCGGGTGGAGGCCGGCGGCCTCCACCCGTTCTTTTTGACCTGCTTTCGTCGAACGGGCGAACGCTGGGCTGAACTTCTATTTGGTAGAGGATGATATGAATAAGGTTGGACTGCGCGAATTGTCGGCTGCCGAGATCGAGCTGGTCTCGGGCGGCACCGTGACGGACATCACCGGTGGCGGCTGCTATTTCCCCGACCCCTGGGAGTATCTGAACGACTATTACAATTATTACGATTATTACGACTATGGCGCCTATGACGGCATGGGCGGCGGCAGCAGCGCGAACACCGGCGTCGCCGACGCCACCGAAGGGGCGCTGCAGATCACCGAGGCGAAGCACAACGTCCTCGGGGACCTGATCGCCCGTTACGGGTCCGCCACCCAGATCCAGCTGGCCGACGGCAGCGTCCACAGCGCCGCCGCCCTGCTGAGCGGCGTGGATCAGGTCACCGCGATCCTCCAGGCCGGGATGACCATCGGCGACGTGACCGCCGCAGGCACCAATGCGCACAACGCGCTGAACTTCCTGTTCGGCGTCACCGCGGCGGATATGGCCGCCGCGCACGGATCCGGCGCAATCCTGGCCGACGCGCTCGGCTACGGCACCGCCTATGCGGCCGGCCACATCCTCGAATGGATGGAAGCCATCGGCGCGCTGAATCCGCAGCTGGCCGAATATTTCAATGAGCGCATGTCCGCCTGGACGCAGAGCGGCGCCGACGTTCCGCCCGACGCCAATGCCGAGCCGATCGATGTGATCAGAGGCATGTTCGGATGGGCGCCGTTCGAATATGACCAGAATTACAACATTCCCTGATCAGGCCTTGACCTGCGGGGGTGGAGGCCGGAAGGCCTCCACCCTTCGCTTCGGGTGACATGAATTTGAAGCGCGCAACCCGCCTTGCCGCCATGCTCGGCACGATCCTGCTCGCCGCCGGCTGCGCCGCGGCCCGGGAGCCCGGGCCCGAGGCCGGGCCGGGGCGATGGCAATTGCTCGCGCCGGCCGAGGGCGAGGGCGGCGTCAGCACCGTCCTGATCTCGCTCGGCGGCGGCCATTGGGCCGATTCCGAGCCGGCCTGCGGCCGGTCCCACCTGCTCGAACATGTCGCGGCGCGCGCCGTGGAGGCGCAGCTCGACGGCCGCAACCTGCCATTCGGCCATGCGGTCGACGCCTTCACCGGCCCCGACGACGTCCTGCTCGCGATCACCGTGGGCGGCGGCGCCGACGGCGTGCAAAGCGTGCTCGACGCCTATCGCGGCGTCGACCTGGCCGCGGCCGGGGCGCGCTTTCTCGAGGAGGAGCGGGCGATCGTCGCTGCCGAGGCAGCCGGCCAAAACGGGCGTTCGCCTGCGCTGGCCCCGTTTCTTGCGGCGCTCGACGACGGCGATCGCGACCGTCTCGTCGGCAATTGCCGGCGCGCCACGGATCCGGCGTTGCCGCGGCTTCCGGCGCTGACGCCGCTCAATCTGGCGGTGGTCAGCGAAGCCGGCCGCGACGAGCTGGCGGCCTTGCTCGACCGGCAAGCGACGGGCGAGCCGGCGCCGGCCGGAACGCCGGTGCCGCTGCACGAGGCGCTGGCTCCGGCTCAGGGCAGGGAGGCCGCGGCCTTCTTCACGCCGCCGGCAACCGGCGATGCGGCGGACGAGGCGATGGTGGCCTCGCTGGCTTTCTGGATGCTCGCCGGCGAGGCGAGCGGTACCGGCCCGCCCCCCAATTCGTGCCGATCGGCCGCCTCGGCTATTTCGTCACGCTGCCGCGGCCGATGAGCGGCGCCGCGCTCGAAGCGATGAGACGCGACCTGCGCCGGCCCGAATCGGCGGCGCGTGCGCGCACGGCGCTGCGGCGCGGCCAGGCGATCTTCTGCTCGCAGAGGCAATCGGCCGGCGGTCTCGTCCCGCGCACCGGCCAGCTGCTGGCGACCGACAGCTGGGCCCGCGCCGCGACGTTCGGCCCGATCTGCGAACGCGCGCCCAACGAGACCTGGCTGACGCGTTGGCTCGAGGCGGATCATCCGGCACCGATCGCGCTGGCGACGGCGCCGGCGCCGCCGGTCCCGCCGGCCCCGTCGCGGCCCGAGATCCGCCGGCTTCGGCTGTGCGGGTTCGATTCCGGTCAGCTGGCCAGCTTCGGCGATTATTATGCCGAGCTGACCGAGCGGCTGCTGCTCGGCGAGCTGAGATTTCGCCGCGGCGCGGTGCTCGGGGTCGACGCGCTGCGGCAGCGCAGCGGTGAGTGCCTTGCATTCGCTGTCGCCGGCTTGACCAGGCCGGTCGCGGAGGTCGGGCGCAGCCTCGCCGGGCTCGCCGGCGACGAAGCCGGGCTGGCCAGGGCGGTGACGGCGGCGCATCGGGCGCAGTGCCTTTTCCTGGCCCGGGAGCGGCGCCGCGCGATCGACGACACGCCGTGCCGGGCCGCGCCCAAGGCGCGCACGCTGGCCGAGATCAGGCGCGTGCTCGCCGCCGGCTCGGCGACCTGGGAGGATGTTGGAGCATGACCCCGAGCTGTCCCCAGTGCGGCGAGCCGATTCCCTTTTCACGATCGCTGTTCGGCCGCGGCCGCCGCTTTGCGTGCCGCAATTGCCAGACCGAGCTGGTGACGCCTAAGGCCGGCGCGCTGGCCGCGATCGGCGTGTTCCTGATGCTGACGTTCTTCGGCAAGCGGATCCTCGCGCTCGACCATGGCTGGCTGATCGTCGTCGCCGCCATCCTGCTGGCCGCGATCGCGGAATATATGCTGCTGACGGTGAGAAAGAGCGATGTCGGCGAGCTTTAGGGGTTTGGACCCTGGGCCCGGCGGCTCGAGAGTCCGGAGACGGCCGGTTGCGCCGATCGAATGGATCGGGCTTGACGAGCGCGCCAAGGCGGCGCTGTCGACCTGGCCGTCGATAGTCGAAGACTATCCGGACGATCTCGCCGAGCGCGTGATCGCCGCGCCCGAGCACAGCTTCGCGGATTTGCGCCACCCCTTGTCCGACCATTTCCTCGCCTTCAACCCGCGCCGCGCGCTGAACCCGCGCTCCGCCGGCGAGGCGCAGGCGGCGCGCCAGATCGGCGCCGCGCGCTTCGCGGCGGACATCCGGTCGCCGGCCCGGTTCGAGAGGATGCTGGTCGAGCTCAACGCCGGCTGCGTGGGCGCCACCGCCGGGCTGCGGACGACGGAAGTGGGCCTCGACCCCGACCGGCAGGGGACCGTGATCCTGTTCCCGCCGCCGCCGACCATCGCCGGCCAGCTCGAGCGGCTGCGCCTCCACCTCTGCCGGAATCTGGCGCAGCATCCGCAGATGTGCGCGATGCAGAGCATCGTCTCTATCACCAACATCCACCCGTTCGCCGACGGCAACGGCCGGCTGGCGAGGATATTCTTCAACCTGAGCCTGCGGGCCGGTTTCGGCGGCCGCCTCGCCTACATCCCGCTCTGCGAACTCTTCTACCGCTCGAGCGGCGGCTATCAGATCGCGCTGAGGCAGGCCGAGCTGCACGGCGACTGGACCGCGTTCGGCGACTTCCTGACGCGCACCCTCGAAGCGGGGCGGAGCATCGCGCGACGGGAACCGGCCGCCAGCTCTTCCTTCTCAGCGACCGGCTGCAGCGCATAAGGGGACGCCGGCGCCGCCGGGAACCCATTTTGAGCGCGAGAGCTCACTCCTCCGGCAGGAAGTCGGGGACCGACAGATAGCGCTCGCCGGTGTCGTAATTGAAGCCGAGGACGCGCTTGCCGTTGCCGACCTCCTTCAGCTTCTGGCCGATCGCGTCGAGGGTCGCGCCCGAGCTGATGCCGACCAGCATGCCTTCCTCGCGGGCGGCGCGGCGGGCCATCTCCCTGGCGTCGGCCGGGTCGACCTGGATGATTCCGTCGAGCCTTTCGGTATCCATGATCGCCGGAATGAAGCCGGCGCCGATGCCCTGGATCGGATGCGGCCCGGGCTGGCCGCCGGACAGCACCGGCGACAGAGTCGGCTCGACCGCGAACACCTGGAGCTGCGGCCATTCGGCCTTGAGCATTTCGGCGCAGGCGGTGATGTGGCCGCCGGTGCCGACGCCGGTGATCAGGATGTCGATCGGCGCGTCGGCGAAGTCGGCGAGGATCTCGCGCGCGGTGGTGCGCCGGTGGACCTCGAGATTGGCCGGATTCTCGAATTGCTGCGGCATCCAGCTGTCCGGAGTCTCGGCGATCAGCTCCTGGGCCCGCTCGATCGCCCCTTTCATCCCTTTCTCGCGCGGGGTGAGGTCGAAGCTCGCGCCGTAAGCGAGCATCAGCCGCCGGCGCTCGAGGCTCATGCTTTCGGGCATCACCAGCACCAGCCGGTAGCCCTTGACCGCCGCGACCATGGCGAGGCCGATGCCGGTATTGCCCGAGGTCGGCTCGATGATCACGCCGCCGGGCCTGAGCGCGCCCGACGCCTCGGCCGCCTCGACCATCGACAGCGCGATCCGGTCCTTGATCGACGCGCCGGGATTGGCGCGCTCCTGCTTGATCCACACTTCCGCCTCGGGGAACAGGCGGGCGACGCGGACGTGCGGCGTGTTGCCGATCGTCTCGAGGATGTTCGCGGCTTTCATGTCTGGGCCTCCTTCGGCTGAAGCTTCGGTTTCAGGGGCATCGAAGCTGCGCGCGCGGCGCAGCTCGGGGAAATATCTCGCCCAGATCAGGGTGATGCCGATCGCGCCGAGACCTCCGGCGACGACCGCGGCGACCGGCCCGACCAGAGCGGCGAGAAAGCCGCTTTCGGCTTCGCCCAGCTCGTTCGAGGCGGAGATGAACAAGGTCGAGACCGATCCGACGCGTCCACGCATGGCGTCCGGCGTGTAGAGCTGGATCAGCGACTGGCGGACATAGACCGAGAACATGTCGGCGGCGCCGAGCAAAGCGAGGCAGAGCAGCGACAGCGCCATCGATCGCGACAGGCCGAAGATCGCGGTGGCGGCGCCGAACACGGCGACGGAGTAAAGCATCTTGGCGCCGACATTGCGCTTCAGCGGCCGGAACGAGAACCACAAGGCGGTGAGCGTCGCGCCGATCGCCGGCGCCGCGCGCAAATGGCCGAGGCCCTCGGGGCCGGTCTGCAAAATGTCGCGGGCATAAATGGGCAGCATCGCGGTGGCGCCGCCGAGCAGCACCGCGAACAGGTCCAGCGAGATGGCGCCGAGCACCAGCCGGTTGCGGCGGACGTAGGAGAGGCCGTCGACCATCTGCCGCCAGGGATTCTTCGACCCCTCGATCGCCGAGCGCGGCTTCGGGCCCGATCATCAGCATGCAGAAGAGCGACAAAGCGAACAGGCCGGCGGCGGCGGCATAAGGCATGTGCGGAGCCCAGGCGTAGAGATAGCCGCCGACCGCCGGCCCGGCGATCGCGCCGGACTGCCAGGCGATCGAGCTCAAGGCGATCGCCTTGGGCAATATCTCGCGCGGCACCAGGTTCGGCGCCAGCGCCTGCAGCGCCGGCATCGCGAAGGCGCGAGCGACGCCGAGCAAGGCGGCGACGGCGAACAAGGCCGGGATCGTCACCGTGCCGCTGCCACGACATCCAGCCGAGGATCGCCGCGCAGAGCACCTCCAGCGCGATCGTCGCCCGGGCGATGGTGCGGCGGTCGAGCCGGTCGGCGGTCCAGCCGGTGACCAGAGTGAGCGCGAACAGGGGCACGAACTGGACGACGCCGACCAGGCCCAGTTGCAGCGCCGCGCCCTTCACCCCCATCGTCAGCCGGGCGATGTCGTAGACCTGCCAGCCGATCACGATCACCATGCTCATCTGGGCGATGGTCGAGGCGAGCCGCGCCACCCAGTAGAAGCGATAGTCGGGAAGCGCGAAGGGGGAGGCGGGGGGCATCAAGGGGACGCCCTTAGGGTGGTGCGTGCGATGGGGACAGTCACTTTTGCGCGCCGCGGCGCGAAATGCTCCGCCGTCGTGCGGAAAAGTGACTGTCCCTATGCTTCCGGCGAAGCGGCGGGCGCGGGCTCGCCGACGATCGTCACCCGGTCGCCGATCCGCGCCTGGGCGAACAGCAAAGCGGCGAACTCGTCGGGGACGCCGACGCAGCCGCGGCTCGCCCAGCCGAAGCGGACGTTGCTGCCGTGGATGGCGATGCCGTCGCGGGTCAGGCGCAGCATCCAGGGCATGATCGCATCGTAGAGGTTGGAGACGTGGTCGGCGTCCTTCTCGATGATCGTGAAGCTGCCGAGCGGCGTCGGATTCTCGTCGGTGCCGTAGAGGATGACGGCGCGGCCGATCTCGTGGCCGCCGCGGATCACCGACAGCGTCTGCGCGCTGAGGTCGATCAGGATCTCGATCCGGCCCGGCGGCACGCCCTCGTCCTGCCAGACATAGTCGCCGTGCCGCATCTGCCGGCCGATCACGAGGCGCTGCACCGCGCTGCCGTTCGAGGCGAGCATCGGCGAGGTGGCGGCCCGCCCGGCCGGCGTCACCCGGACGCCGCCGGGCCGATCGGGCGAGAACGCCTCGATCGGCGTCATCTGCGAGGCGAGCACGAGGATGACGAACGAGAAGACCAGCTTGGCGCCGCGCCACGCCCAGACCCTTCGGTCAGTGCCTCCGATCGATGCGAGCAGAGCGGCCATGACCGCGCCCTGACGTAAAATGCTGGGCCGCCGCCACCGCCGATTCCGGCGCGTTTCGGATTGGGACGGCGCCGGCACGGATAGTTCACTACTAGCGCCAGGCAACCACGCGTCCTCGCTCGGCCTGATAGGTCGATATTTCGGCAGCCATGAATTGGACCACAAAGAGGAATTGGTGCCGGCACACCTCGTTATTCGACTCCCTTGATGTGTTTTCTGCGTCATGCACTGTGGGCATTAAAAGCCTTGTCGCTGCGCTCGGTGCAAGGCAGGTATGTATCTTGGTGCTTGGCAGCGGGGGTCGAATGTCTCTCGGGAAAATCAGCGAGAAGAAGCTCCTACGGCTGATGTATCCGGACCAGTTTCCGCCGTTTTCCCTTGAGGACGTCCGGGAACAGATCTGTCGAGAGGTTAGTGACCTGCTCGGTGCGCGTGTTGCATTGGAAGAGCGCGCGTTTCACGCATTGGAAGTAACGACCGCCAAGGGCACAACGCCTTCAGAAGGGCATGTCTGGCGCCAATTGGCTGCTTCTCTACCAGCTGTCACCGAGTTCCAAGAAGCACTGGGAGTTCATGACTCCTTCAAAGGGTTCTCTAGGACCAAACCACTCGATGTGGATTTGGACGACGTCTACGCCTTGGATTGGAAGCGCACCTTGCGCGTGATCTTTATGAGGGGCAGCCAACCCACTCCTATCGCTCAAGATGTTGCGCAACGGGGACTGATAACAGTTGGCGACATGGCACTGAGCATGCTGCAATCTAGTCGCTGCATGCTCCCAACAACCCAAAAAACAGCATATAGAACCAATTTGGCATTTCGTGCCATCGCCCGCGCTGCTGGAAAGCGAAGTCCAGTATGGTGGAACACATACTTGGAAGAATTCTCAGACAAAGCTACCCAAGCATTTCGACGCATTTACAGTTGGGACCCGGCTGCTGGGGAACAGCAGTTCATACTATTTCATGATGGCAAGCAGGTTCGCGTCCGCCCATTCGGGCTTCTCAGGGTTATATCAATTTCAGGAAGAGCCTCTACGTGACGGTAGTCTATGGGTCGCACGCGGGAACGTTATCCAGCCAGCTACTCGCTTTTCTGAAACTGCAACTGAGGCTCTGGAGGGTCTAATAAACAGTGATGCAAAGGAGAGAGACTTTCAAGACTTCTTTGAGCAGAATCCAGAGTTCCTCCTCGCGCTCGGTGATTACGTGAAGATCCATCCTCAGATCGTTCTCTCGGAAGATGACGGAGGATCTTTGATACCGGACTTTTTTCTGGAGAAGGTCGATTCGCAGCTATGCGATATCTGCGACCTAAAAAGAGCAAATCGTGAAATCATCAGGCACCAGCGGCATCGAGAGCGATTCCGTGACCTAGTAATGGAAGCAGTAGCGCAGTTAACACGTTACAAGGACTGGTTCGACGATAAACAGAACCGAAAGTTGTTCTATGATAGATACGGATTGACTGCCTATCGACCAAAAGTCGTTGTTGTTATCGGGCGTAGGATTTCGTTCGATGATGACGTTCACAGGCTTAGACTGGAGAGTCAATTACCAAACTATGTGATTTTGAAGACATATGACGACGTCGTAAGCGGAGCACGACGATGGCGATCAATGTTACTTGGAGATGCAGCCATTTCTTTTGGAAATAAGAGCTGACCACTTTCCAAAGATTGCTCGACTTCACGCCAGGCTGACAAAGCTGTCGAGCACGCGCTTGCGGCCGCTCAACGAGCATGAGGTGAAGGTGGATCGAATGATCAATGAACTGAACAGGCTGGTCGAAGCCAGCTAATTCTAGGATCAAGCCAGGCTGACGAAGCTGTCCAGCACTCGCTTCCTGCCCGAATGGTCGAAGTCGATCTCGAGCTTGTTGCCTTCGACTTCGGCGACCTGGCCGTAGCCGAACTTCGAGTGGAAGACGCGCTGGCCGACCGCGATGTCGCCGCGGCCGGGATTGCCGAAGCTGACCGCGCTCGCCCGCGCCTCGATCACCCGCGCCGGCGCCGCCGAGAAGCCGCCGCTCGCCGCCGCCCGCTGCCAGCCGGGGCCGCGTCCGGCGCCGCGGCCGATATCCGCGAACGGGTCGGCGCGCTCCGACCAATTGGCCCGCCACAGCGACTCGCCGCCGCTCATGGTCGTCTCCTGGTCGAGATGGGCTTGCGGAAGTTCGGCGACGAAGCGCGACGGGATGGACGAGGTCCACTGGCCGTAGATGCGGCGGTTGGCGGCGTGCAGGATGAAGCATTTGCGCCGCGCCCGGGTGATCGCGACATAAGCGAGCCGGCGCTCCTCCTCGAGGCTCGCCTGGCCGCCTTCGTCCAATGCGCGCTGCGAGGGAAACACGCCTTCCTCCCAGCCGGCGAGGAAGACGGTGTCGAACTCCAGCCCCTTGGCGGCGTGGATGGTCATGATCGTCACCTTGTCGGCCTCGGCGTCGGCGTCATTGTCCATCACCAGGCTGACATGCTCGAGGAAAGCGCCGAGCGTCTCATATTCCTCCATCGCCCGCGCCAGCTCGGCGAGATTCTCGAGCCGGCCGGCGCTCTCGGCCGAGCGGTCGGCCTGGAGCATCGCGGTATAGCCCGATTCGTCGAGCACGAGGCGCGCCAGCTCGGCATGGGGCAGCTCGCTCTGACGGGCGCGCCAGCGGGCGAAGTCGCCGACCAGATTGCCGAGCGAGCGGCGCGCCTGCGCGGTCAGCTCGTCGCTGTCGAGGATCAGAGCCGCCGCCTGCGCCAGCGGCACGTCGCGGGCGCGGGCCAGCGCGTGGATCCTCGCCACCGCTTTGTCGCCGAGGCCGCGCTTGGGCGTGTTGACGATGCGCTCGAAGGCGAGGTCGTCGTCGGGCTGGTGGATGACGCGCAGATAAGCGAGCGCGTCCCGGATCTCGGCGCGCTCGTAGAAGCGAAAACCCCCGACGATCCGGTAGGGCAGGCCCACGGCGATGAACCGGTCCTCGAACTCGCGCGTCTGGAACTGGGCGCGGACCAGGATGGCGCAGCTGTCGAGGCGGGTTCCGCGGCGCTGGATCGAACTTCGAGCTCCTCGCCGACCCGGCGCGCCTCCTCCGGGCCGTCCCAGACGCCGATCACCCGGAGCTTGTCGCCTTCGCCATGCTCGGTCCACAGGGTCTTGCCGAGACGTCCGGCATTTTGCGCGATCAGCCCCGAGGCCGCGGCGAGGATGTGCGGGGTCGAGCGGTAATTCTGCTCGAGCCGGATGATCTTCGCGCCCGGGAAGTCGGTCTCGAAGCGCAATATGTTGGTGACCTCGGCGCCGCGCCACGAATAGATGGACTGATCGTCGTCGCCGACGCAGCACAGGTTGCGGCGCTCCTGGGCGAGCAGCCGCAGCCACAGATACTGGGCCTGGTTGGTGTCCTGATATTCGTCGACGAGGATGTAGCGGAAGCGCTGCTGATAAAGTTCGAGCACGTCGCGGTGGCCCTTGAGGATCACCAGCATGTGCAGCAGCAGGTCGCCGAAGTCGCAGGCGTTCAACTGCCGCAATCTTTCCTGGTAGAGCCGGTAGAGGCGCGCGCCCTGGCCGGCCGCGAACGCCTCGGCCTCGCCGACGTCGACCTGGTCCGGGGTCCACCCCTTGTTCTTCCAGCGGTCGATCAGGCCGCCGAGCATCCGCGCCGGCCAGCGTTTCTCGTCGATGCCGGCGGCCGTGATGAGCTGCTTCATCAATCTGAGCTGGTCGTCGGTGTCGAGGATGGTGAAATTGCTCTTGAGGCCGACGAGCTCGGCGTGGCGGCGCAGCATCTTCGCGCCGGTCGCATGGAAGGTGCCGAGCCACGGCATGCCTTCGGCGCCGCCGCCGGTGAGGCGCGCGACCCGCTCCTTCATCTCGCGCGCCGCCTTGTTGGTGAAGGTGACGGCGAGGATCTCCGACGGCCAGGCCTTGCGGGTGTGGAGCAGATGCGCGAGCCGCGCGGTCAGCGCCGCGGTCTTGCCGGTGCCGGCGCCGGCCAGCACCAGCACCGGCCCCTCGGTGGTCAGCACCGCCTCGCGCTGCGGCGGATTGAGGCCGGCGAGATAGGGTGGCTCGGTGGCCGGGGAGGGGGCGGTCTCGGTCACAGCGAACGGTTAGGGAACGCAGGCGGCGGACTCAACGCTTAGTCGTGCTTGAAGATCAAAATGATGCCGGCCTTGCCCAACCGGCGCACGCCACTGCGCTTCACTCCTGCCAGCAGGTCGGCAGGGCTCGCGGCGGCTGACTGCTGAGCCTCGACCTGGCGTTCAAGCCGGCCGCGCACAAGCGGGTGGGGTCGAGTCCCACGCGCGCAAAATAGGGAACCATCTCGGTGATGGCAGGGTCGCGATCAGGAGGTCCGGATATAGTCGGCGAAGCACCAGCCTTCGAACGTCTCTCCCTCCCGATCATGCTCGATCTTGTACCAATTGCCATCCCGCCCGAGGATGCGGACCTCGTCGTCTCGCTGCAGCGGCCCCCAGTCGAGCTTCTCGAATCCCGTGCCCGGCCCGCCTCTCACGAACAGGACGCTGTTCGCCGAAACGGCGACCCTTCCCTGCGTGGGATTCGAATTTCCCTCTGGATCCGCGAGCAACATCCTGATCTGACGCATGGGGAAAGCCGGTCCGGGATCGACCCGCAGCTTCTCGATCGGATCGACGTCGCGGTGGCTGACGATGTCCGCGATGCTCGGATAGGCTTCGAGCAGGGCTTTGACGAGCTTCTCGACCAATTCGATCTGCTCGGGCGGGAAGTTCGGCCAGAAGACGGGTCTCGACGACACCCAAGGATCCTCCGCTTCGGTCATTCCCGGGAAGGGAGCCAGCTTGGCCGCGCTTACAGCCTGGCGTCGCCAATTCTCATAGGTCCCATTCGCCCGCCGGAAATGATAGCCAGGATTGACGATCTCGATGCCGATCGACTTGTTGTTGAATCCGCCGCTTTGACCCCTGTAGACGCCGCGCCCAGCATGCCACGAGACTTCTTTCGTTGAAACCATCTGAACAATGTCGCCGTTGACATCAACCACGAAATGGGCGCTCGCCTTGCGCTCCGCGTTGGTGTTCAAGAAATGATTGACGGCGGAATCGAGATCGTAGCCGGCAGTATAGTGTAGTACAACGACTATCCTGGAATTGCTTGTTTGCGAGCGGTTACCGGTTTCGCGTCGATCGGCTTCATCAAGCCAACCATTTTGATCGAATTGCATGGGGTGTGTCTCCTAGCTACTGTGAAAAGTCTTTACGCGCCGGAGTTTCTTCAGATGGAATCGCCGGCCGCTATGTCTGGATCATCCAGTCGAATCAAACCGCAGCGAGAGCTTCGCAGATCGAGCCGGAACCAGGCGTGACGAGCATCACGCCGCCGCGAAGTCTTCGGACACCGCCGGTCGGGCGATTCAGCCGCTGGGAGCGTGCAGCAGGACGATGGTCGTCAGGCCGAACCGACATTCGGCGGCCTGGGTGAAGGTGAGGGCGAGGATTTCGGACGGCCACGCCTTGCCGGTGTGAAGCAGGTGCGCGACCCGCGCGGTCAGCGCCGCGGTCGTGCCATTGAGGCCGGCGAGCCAAAGCGGGTCGGGCGCGGGGGCGGGAGCGTCGGTCACGGCGAACAGCCAGGGAACGGCGCGGGCCGGAGCAAGTTGCAATCGACGCCCGAAGCCGATGCACACATGTCTTGCGCTCTGACCAAGGCTTTCTTAAATCAGGCTTTTCCGGCGCCCGGGGGATGATTCGATGATCGACAGACGCGGCCTCATCAAGGGGCTGGCGGCGCTGCCGCTGGTCGCCCCGGCGATGGCGCGCGCCCAGGACATGAGCCGGATCGCGCTTGCCCCGATCCACCTGCGCGACTCCCGGCTGTGGATGCCGGTGCGCTTCGGCGGCGGCCAGCCTCACCCTTTCATCGTCGATACCGGCGCCTTCGCCAATATGATCGGCGAGGGTCTCGCCCGCCGCCTCGACCTGCGCGAGGTGGGCAGCCTGCGCGTGGCCGGCTTCGGCGGCGCCGAGCGCTTTGCCGCCTATCGGGCGCCCGACGTGTCGCTCGGCGAGGTGCGGGTCGGCTCGATGACGTTCGCCGCCTTTCAGGACGGCATGTTCCATCCGGCCGCGGCCGGCCTGCTGTCGGCCGCCGTGCTGACCGTGGCCGACACCGATCTCGACCTCGACGCCGGCCTTTGGCGGCTCCACCTCGACGGCCGCAGCGACCGCAGCGGGTTCGAGGCGCTGCCGTCGACGATCCGCGCGGAGACCCTCGATTCCGGCGCCGCCAAGATCCTCGTCGATAGCGTCATCGACGGCGCGTCCTACCGGCTGGAGGTCGATACCGGCGCGCCGGACGCGCTCCTCCTCGGCTCGACCGCCACCCGCCGGTCGCGGCTGTGGAACGATTCAACTCCTTTCTCGCCTTTTCGCCTGAGTGGGATCGGCGGCGACGGCGGCCGCGCGCGGCTGGTCCGGGCGAGTTCGGTCACGCTCGGCGGCATAAGCTTCGAGCGGCCGCTCATTTCGCTGACGGACCCGGCGGAATCGCGCGTCATCCCGTCCGACGGCGTGATCGGCCTCAGGTTGCTCCAGCAACTCAACCTGTCGACCGACCTGCGCCGCCGCCGGCTCTGGGCGAGGCGCAACGCCCGCCCCGAACCGCCCGAGCGCTACGGGATGAGCGGGCTGTGGCTCGGCGAACGCGGCGGACGGCGTGGTGGTCGAGGAGGTCGGTGCCGGCAGCCCGGCGGCGGCGGCCGGCCTGAGGCGCGGCGACCGCATCGACGGCGGCACGCTCGCCGAGTGGACCGGCCGGCTGAACGGCCGGCCCGGGGACAGCGCCGACATCTCCTATCGCCGCGGCGCGGAAAGCGGCACCGTGCGGCTGACGCTGCGCGAATATCTCTAGAGCATCGGGCGATTAGATCGAATCGCCCAATGCTCCAGATTCTCTTTTGTTTGTCGCATTTTCCGAGTTGTCGGGTCATTCGACCCGACTAGAAAATGCTCCAGGTCCGGCGAACTGGCTCCCGGTCCGGCGCAGCAAGACGATCGTCGCCTTGCCGAACCGGCGTTCGCCGTCCACGGCGAGGCCAGGCGCGGCGGCGACCGCTTCGCCGTGCAGCTCGACGCTGATCCAGCCATGCGGGCCGAGCCAGGCCGAGGCGCGGTCGAGCGCGGTCTGGGCGAGGCCGCTGCCATAAGGCGGATCCACCAGGATGAGGTCGCAGGGCGATGGCGGCGGCGGCGCATGCTCGATCGCCGACGCGCGGACGTCGGCGCGGTCGCCGGCGCCGAGCCGGTCGATGTTGTGCCGGAGCCTGTCGAGCGCGGCGCGGTCCTTCTCGACGAAGGTGCAGTGAGCGGCGCCGCGCGACAGCGCTTCGAGGCCGAGCGCGCCGGTGCCGGCGAACAGGTCGGCGACCTGTAAATCCTCGAAGCTGCCGAGGCGGCTGGCGAGCATCGAGAACAGGCCCTCGCGGGCGCGGTCGCTGGTCGGGCGGGTGGCGCGGCCCGGCGGCGCCTCGATCACCCGCCCGCGCCACGCGCCGGCGATGATCCTCATTTTCTTTCCTCCCCATGCCTGGCATGGGGAGGGGGACCGTCCGAAGGACGGGGGAGGGGTGACGCTCCGCGATTGCGGCGGCTCCGGCCTTTTACCCCTCCACCACCCTTCGGGTGGTCCCCCTCCCCACGCTGCGCGCGGGGAGGAACTGACGCGGCGTCGCCCTTGAGGGTCCTCAGGAACGTCACCAAATCGTGCTGGCGGACTTCGTCGACGGCGCCGGCGGGCAGGTCGGCGAGCGGGAACGGGCCGTAGGCGGTGCGGATCAGGCGCGAGACCTTGAGGCCGAGATGCTCGAGGACGCGACGCACCTCGCGATTCCTGCCTTCCCTCAGCTTCAGCTCGATCCACTGGTTGCGCCCGGTGCGGCGCTCGAGATTGGCGTCGATCGGGCCGTAGCGCACGCCGTCTATCTCGATCCCCTCGATCAGCCGCTCGAGCCGGTCCTGGCTGATCTCGCCGAAGGCGCGGGCGCGGTAGGTCCGCTCGACGCCGGTGGCGGGAAGCTCGAGCCGGCGCTTGAGGCCGCCGTCGGTGGTCAGGAGCAGCAGCCCTTCGGTGTTCATGTCGAGCCGGCCGACCGGCATCAGCCGCGGCAGGCCGTTGGGCAGGCGGTCGTAGATGGTCGGGCGGCCTTTCGGGTCGCGCTCGGCGGTGAGCAGCCCGGCCGGCTTGTGGAAGCGGAACAGCCGCGCCGGCGCCGGCGGCCTGACCGGCCGGCCGTCGACGGTGACGCCGTGCAGCGAGGCGAGCAGGGTCGCCGGGGTCTCGACCGGCCGGCCGGCGATCGCGATGCGGCCGTCGGCGATCATCCGCTCGACCTCGCGCCGCGACGCGATGCCGGCGCGGGCGAGCAGCTTGGCGATCCGTTGCGGGGCGCGCTCGGTCAGACGCTTCTTCTCCGGCTGGCCGGACGCGATTTTGCGTCCGGGCGATTGGCGAACGCGGCACCAGCCCCCAAGTTGCTCGTTACGCGCTCATATCGAACGGGAGGTGCGCAACCAACATGTTGTTCGGCAGGCGCGAAAGGAAGATCCGCCGGATCCTCGTCGTCGAGGACGAGCCGCTCGTCGCCTTCGACAATGAGCAGCTGCTGAAGGAGGCCGGTTACGAGGTGGTGGCGACGGTCGACAGCCTCGCCGCCGCCCGCGAGGTGATCGAGAAGGAGCAGCTCGACCTCGTCCTCACCGACATCAGGCTGAACGGCGACGGCGACGGCACCGGAGTCGCCCGCCTCGCCCGCGCCCGCGGCGTGCCGGTGCTGTTCGTCACCGCCCACTGGCCCGAGGAAGCCAGCGGTCTCGGCGTCGGCTACCTCGCCAAACCCTATTCGGAAAAAGTGCTGGAGGCCGCGCTGGACGCGCTCGACCGGCACTTGCAGGGGAAGTCGCTGAAAAAGCTGCCGCCGCAGCTGACGCTGTACGATCTCGTTCCTCCCCACGCCTGAGGCGTGGGGAAGGGACCCGGCCGCAGGCTGGGGGAGGGGTATTTGACGAGGCTGAGGCTATCACCCCTCCACCATGCTTCGCCTGGTTCCCCTCCCCAGCTTCGCCGGGGAGGAACTAGGCCAGCGCCCGCTCCACCAGATCGTGGAAATGGCGGATGCCGGTTTCGAGCGTGCCGAGCGTGACCTGGTCGATCGAGCCCGAGGCGAGGCCGTTCTGGCCCAAAGCGGCGGCGCGATAATCCTCGCCGGCGAACACGCCCTCGTCGAGCAAAGTCCAGCTGCGCGCCCAATGGTCCTCCTCCTCGGCGGTGCGCGGCGGCTCGGGGATCAGCATGAAATCCTCGACCAGGGTGCGGCCCGTCGCCTGCGGCATCAGCACCATCAGATTCACATAGTCCGGGCTCATGATGATGATCGTCGCCGGGAACAGCTGGTAGGCGAAGGTGATCGCCGCCCGCAGCGCGGCCCAGTCGTGGTGGTCGATCCGCGCCAGATATTCGGTGCGGCCGACCGCCGAGCGCTGGTGGACCCCGATCGTGTCGCCGACGGTGATGCCGTCGGTGAAGAAGCGGGCGATGGTCGAGCTGTGGAGGCGCTGGACATGGTAGCTTTCGAGGAAAGCATCCATGATCAGCTTCCAGTTGGCGGCGACGTCATGGACCCGGCGGCGGTAGAGATGATGGCCGGCGAGGCCGAACGCGTCGAACTCGGGCGCCAGCGAGTCGGCGTCGGCGAAATCGCTCGGCTGCCGCGCGAACCAGATCAGGCCGCCGGCCTCTCGCGACGGCAGCGGCCGCAAATGATGGTCGGCCTTGTCGAGGCCGGGAAAGCTGTCCGGCCGCGGCATCGCGGCGAGCGCGCCGTCGGCCGTGTAGGTCCAGGCGTGATAGGGGCAGACTATGCGCGGAGCCTTTAGGACATCGCCGGCCTCGACCAGCCGGGTGCCGCGGTGGCGGCAGACGTTCCAGAAGATATGGGCGGCGCCGGCTTTGTCGCGGGTCAGCAGCAGCGGCACGCCGAAACCGTCATGGGCCACCGCCATGTTCGGCTCGGGCAGCAGGGCCGAAGGCGCGATCACCGTCGGCAGCCGGTCGAACAGCTGCGCCTTTTCGGCCGCGAACCGCGCCGGATCGGTATAGACCGAGGCCGGGACGGTGGTGACGCCGGACCCGTGCGTGGCCTCGCCCCCGGCGATGATCCGGGCGAGGTTCAATTGGCCCTCGGTCGGCCGCTGCCGGGTCGGCATGTCCATCGCCGGATAGTGCGACGATGCGCGGGTCAAGGCAAGCGGCGCGGAACCGCAAACAGGCTTCCCGCCGCCAAGCCAGCCGCTACAAAGGCGGCATGACCGAAGCCAGCCAAGCCGCGCCGTCCTGGTCCAGCCGACTGATCGCGGGCGTGAAGCCCTATCTCGAAAAGGCGCCGCTCGCCGCCTTCTTCGTCGGCATCTCGTCGGGATTTCCCTATGCGATGATCGGCGCGACGCTGACCACCCGGCTCGCCCAGGACGGCATCACCAAATCGACCGTCACCACCTTCGCGCTCGCCTTCCTCGTCTACAATTTCAAATGGATGTGGTCGTGGGTCGTGGACGGCGTCCATATTCCGCTGCTCGGGCGGCTCGGCCAGCGCGTCTCCTGGCTCATCTTCGCCGGCCTGCTGGTGATCGCGGCGGTCGCCAACCTCGCCTTCCAGGATCCGTCGGCGAACATCTTCCAGATGGCGGTGGCGGCGATCCTGGTCGGCTTTGCCGGCGCCACCTACGACATCGTCATCGACGCCTATCGGATCGAGCTGCTCGAGCCGCGGCAATTGGGCGTCGGCTCGGGCATGTCGCAATATGGCTGGCGGCTCGGCGCGTTCGCCGCCGGCGCGCTGGCGCTGCTGCTCGCCGCCCGGATCGGCTGGGAAGCGGCCTATCTCGCCTGTGCCAGCTTCGCGCTGCCGGCGATGCTCACCGGACTCATCGTCGGCGAGCCGGCGCGGCATCGCGAGCCTTCGGCGCGCAAGGGGATCGGTGAAGCCTGGGCGGCGATCATCGGCCCGTTCATCGAGTTCTTCAAGCGGTCGGGCGCCTGGCTCGTCATCCTGTTCATCCTGCTTCACAAGATCGGCGACACGCTCGGGCAGCTGGTGCTGCGGCTGCTGCTCGACGACATGGGCTACAGCAATGACGAGATCGCCCTGTGGGACGTCGGCATCGGCTTCTGGGCGTTCCTTGTCGGCATCTTCATCGGCGGCGTGCTCTATGCCGCGATCGGCATGAAGCGCTCGGTGCTGATCGCGCTCATCCTGATGGGCGTGTCGAACGCCAGCTTCGCGCTGCTCGCCATGGCCGGGCATACCAATGCGGGGCTGGCGGCCTGCATGACATTCGAGAATGTCGCCAGCGGGATCGGCGGCGTCGTCGTCGTCGCCTATTTCTCGGCGCTGACCGATCTGAGGTTCACCGCCTCGCAATATGCGATGATCTCGGCGGCAGCGAGCATCGTCGGCCGCGTCCTCACCGGCACCACCGCCGGGGCGATGGTCGAATCGATCGGCTTCGTGAACTTCTACTGGTTCACCACCCTGGCCGCGCTGCCCGGCATCCTGTTGTTCTGGTGGATGATCCGCACCGGCCTGGTCGACGCCTCGATCGGCACCGCCGGCAAGGAAGGGGAAGGCGACGCCCGCGCGGCGGCGCAGCCGGCGGACTAAAGCATGCATTTCCTTGCACTCGGGGTCCTGCTCCAGATCCTGTGCGCGGTGCACTGCGTGCGCAACCGCGGCAACAATCTGTGGCTGATGGTGATCATCTTTCTCTACGTCCCCGGCTGTCTCGCCTACATCGTCTTCGAAATCCTTCCCCAATATGCCGCGCGGCGCGAGGTGCGGGCGGTCAAGGCGGCGGCTGTCCGCGCGCTCGATCCGGAGCGCGAGCTGCGCGCGGCGCGCGAGGCGGTCGAGACCGCCGACACCGCCGCCAACCGAAGCGCGCTCGGCGACGCGCTGGCCGGGCTCGGCCGCTGGCCGGAAGCGGTCGATCATTACCGCCAGGCGGTGGCGAAGGCGCCGGGCCGGGAGCGCGCCGCCGAGCTGAAGCTGGCACGCGCCTGCCTCGAAGCGGGCGATGCCGGCGAGGCGCGGCGGCTGCTCGAGAATCTGCCCGACACCGCCTCGAAGGCCGAGGCCGACCGCGCCGCTTTGCTGCTGGCGCGCGCTCTGGAGGCGGAGGGCGAAGCGGCGCGCGCGATCGCGCTCTACGCCGAGCTCGGCGCGCGCATGCCGGGCGGCGAAGCGCTCTGCCGGCAGGCGGCGATGCTGCTCGCGCAAGGCCAGCGGGCGAGGGCGCTGCCGGTGCTCAGCGAGGTCGAGCGGCGCGCGAAACGGATCGACCGGTTCGAGCGGGCCGAACATGCCGACATGTACGACTGGGCGGCGCGCAGCCTGGCCGAGCTGCGCTCCGGTCAGGTCGGCGGCTGACCATTGGCCTTGAGCACCTCGCCGGCGAGATAGAGCGAACCGAGGATCAGCACGATCGGCGGCTTCGCCCGGTCGGCATGGCGGGCGATCCATTGGAGCGCCTCCTCAACTCCGGCCGCCGGCATCGCGTTGAGGCCGGCGGCGCGCGCGGCGGCGGCAAGCGCGTCCGGCGCATGATGCTCGTGGCCGGGAACGGGAATCGCATGCAGCGTCAGCGGCCGGCCGCGGAACGGGCGCAGCACCCCCGGCGCGTCCTTGCCGGCAAGCAGGCCGAACAGGATGTGGAACGGACGCCCGGCCGGGACGTGGCCGCGGAAGAAATCGGCGACGGCGCGCGCGGCGGCGGCGTTGTGAGCGCCGTCGAGCCACAATTCGGAGCCGCCCGGCAGCCCGTCGCGCAGCGGCCCGGCCGACAGAAGCTGCAGCCGCGCCGGCCATTCGGTCCATCCGGTCGACGCGCGCAAGGCCGGTTCGCGCACCTCCAGCCGCTGCTGGTGACGAAGCATGGCGATCGCGAGCGCGGCGTTCATCGCCTGGTGCGCGCCGGGCAGGCGCGGCGCCGGCAGCGACAGGCTGCCGTCGCCGTCGCGATAGTGCAGCCGGCCGCCGTCGAGGATCGCGTCCCAGCGCCCGCCGCGCGGCAGCCAGTGCGCGCCGGCGGCGGCGGCGGCTTCGCCGATCGGCCCGGCGATCCGCGCCGGATAGAGCATGGTGACGAGCGGCACGCCGGCCTTGGCGATGCCCGCTTTCTCGGCCGCGATCTGCTCGAGCCGGTCGCCGAGGAAGGTCGGATGGTCGAGCCCGAGCTGGGCGATGCCGCAGATCAACGGCGAGGGGATGACGTTGGTCGCATCGAGCCGGCCGCCGAGACCGACCTCGACGATGCAGGCGTCGGCCGGGGTGCGGGCGAAGGCGAGGAAGGCGGCCGCGGTCGTCGCCTCGAAGAAGCTGATCTCGTCGCCGGCCGCGGCATCGAGCGTTTCGCCGAGCAAGGCGGCGAGCGGCGCGTCTTCGATCAGCCGTCCGGCCAGGCGGATGCGTTCGTTGAAGCGGACGAGGTGCGGGCTGGTATAGACATGCGCCTTGAGGCCCGCCGCCTCGATCGCCGCGCGCAGGAAGGCGCAGGTCGAGCCCTTGCCGTTGGTGCCGGCGACGTGGAACACCGGCGGCAGCGCGCGCTCGGGATGGCCGAGCCGGTCGAGCAAGGCCGAGATCCGCTCGAGGCCGAGCGTGTCGCGCCCCGGCGACAGCAAGACCAGCCGGTCGAGCTGCTCCTGAACGGCGGGGTGGCCGGAATAAGCCCGATCGGCCAGGGTCAGGCCGCCTCGCGCCGCGGCGCCAGATAGTCGAGCAGCAGCGCGAGCTGGGCTTTGAGCGCCTTGCGGGGCACGACCATGTCGACCATGCCGTGCTCGAGCAGATATTCGGCGCGCTGGAAGCCTTCGGGCAGCTTCTCGCGGATCGTCAATTCGATCACCCTTTGGCCGGCGAAGCCGATCAGCGCGCCCGGCTCGGCAATATGGACGTCGCCGAGCATCGCATAAGAGGCGGTCACCCCGCCGGTGGTCGGATCGGTGAGGATGACGACATAAGGCAGTCCCGCCTCCCTCAGCTCGGCGATGGCGACGGTGGTCCTGGGCATCTGCATCAGCGACAATATGCCTTCCTGCATCCGTGCGCCGCCGGCGGCGGTGACGATGACATAGGGGCTGTCGTCGTGGATCGCGGCGCGGGCGCCGGCAACGAAGGCGGCGCCGACCGCCAGCCCCATCGAGCCGCCCATGAAGGCGAAATCCTGGACGCCGAGGATGAGGCGGCGGCCGTCGACCGCGCCGCGGGCATTGACCAGCGCATCGGGCTCGCCGGTCTGCTGGCGCGCCGATTTCAACCGGTCGCCATAGCGTTTGGAATCGCGGAACTTCAGCGGGTCCTCGCGGACCTGCGGCGGCGGCAGCACGGTGTAGCCGGGGTCGAGCAGCAGCTCGAAGCGCTGGCGCGGTCCGATCCGGCCATGATGGTCGCAGCGCGGGCAGACGAACAGATTCTCCTCATATTCCCTGAGGAAGACCATCGCGTCGCATTCCGGGCATTTGTGCCACAGATTCTCCGCCGTCTCGCGCTTGGGCAGGAAGGGGATCTTGTTGCGAACCCGGTTGAGCCAGCTCATCTCATGCTCCTCGGCGGGGCGATAAGCGTCGGGAGGGGGCAATTCAATCCTCCCCGGAACGGGGAGGGGGACCGCGGCGCGAAGCGCCGTGGTGGAGGGGGCCCGTTTTCGAGAGCATTCAGACGCGGGCCCCCTCCACCATCCTCCGCCTTCGGCTCCGGATGGTCCCCCTCCCCGTTCCGGGGAGGAAGTACAAAGTCGCCGCTATCTCCCGGGCCGCCGCCCTGGGGTCGTCGGCCAGGGTGATCGGACGGCCGATCACGAGGATCGAGGCGCCGCGGTCGAGCGCCGCGCGCGGCGTGATCACCCGTTTCTGATCGCCGGCGCCGGCCTCGGCGGGACGCAGGCCGGGCACGACGAAAAAGCCGTCCGGCCACAGCCGCTTCGCCGCCGCCACCTCGCGTCCCGAGCAGACGACGCCGTCGAGCCCGGCCTCGCGGGCGAGCGCGGTCAGCCGCTCGACCTGGCCATGGGCGTCGCCGGATATGCCGGTGGCGGCGAGGTCGCTGTCGTCGAGGCTGGTGAGAACGGTGACGGCGATCACCCGGGTGCCCGCCGGCGCCGCCGCCTTGGCGTCCTCGAGCATCGATCGGCCGCCGCCGGCATGGCAGGTGACGATCCCCGGCTCCAGCGGCCGCAGCGCCTGCATCGCCTTGGCGACGGTGTTGGGGATGTCGTGGAGCTTGAGATCGAGGAAGATCGGCAGCCCGATCTCGGCCATCGTCCGCACTCCGTCCGGGCCGTTGGCGCAGAAGAATTCGAGGCCGAGCTTGAGGCCGCCGACATGGCCCCGCACGCGCCCGGCGATCAGCTTCGCCAGATCGAGGTCGGGGGTGTCGAGGGCGACGTAGACCGGGCTGCTCATGCCGCCGGACGATCCGCGTCCGGCACCGGCGCCGGCGGGCGCGGCGCGATGCCGGGCATGTTGGCGACATGGACCTGGCCCTGCGCCTCGAGCCGCCGCTTCAGCGTCCACAGTCGCGCCCGGTAGATGATCAAAGTCGGCACGAAGCCGAGCAGGAAGGCGGCGATGACCAGCACCGGCAATTTGACGTCGGCCTGCAGCCCGCCCCACAGCTCGATCGTGACCATGTGCCAGTTGGCGTGGGCGAACAGCACCAGCGCCACCGCGAGGATCACCCAGAACAGGGTCTTCAGGAACTGCATCGCGCCGCCTTTCGAAGCCGCCGTTGAAAGCGTCCTGCCTCACTCCCGCAAAAAGGCGGCGAGGTCCAGAGGGCGAAAGAAAGGTCGTGGAGCGATCGGCCCCCGCTCAGTCGATGCCGTCGGTCTCCACCACCAAATCGGCGATGGTCGCCGACGCGATCGGCTCGCCAAATGCGATCAGGCGTCGTTCCGAATAAGCTTTATCGCGCGGCGACCAAAGCTGATGGATCTCACGGCCCCGCACGTCCACGACCCAATATTCGGGAACGCCATGGCGCGCGTAGATCGCCGCCTTGCGGTTGAGATCTGTTCTGAGGGAGGCGTCGGCGACTTCGACGATCAGCCGTGCGGATTCGAGAGGCATCAATCCTTCGCCCTCGGCTTGGTCAGTGACGACGATGTCGGGCATCGGGACATTGATGGGAGGCATCGCCACGGACACTTCCACGAGCGTTTCCAGACCGCCGCTCATGCGCTTGAGCGCTTCGGCCAAGTGCACGAGAAGGCGCGATTTGATCCGGGCATGCGGACGGTGCTGCGGGTTCACGAAGAACAATTCCCCCTCGATTAGCTCTGTTTTCGCATAGCCGTCGAACGCTCCGGATTCGTCGAGGAGGAGAAAGTCCTCGACGCGAAGCTTGATCGGCACGTGGTCAGGGCCAAGAGACGATTGTTCCGTCATCCCATCATTCTACCAGCGCGCGCGGACCGCGAAAAGTATGCACGCCGTCAGCCGATCTCGCGCTCGAGCTCGGCGAACAGGCCCGGGATGGCGGTGAGCCGGCCTTTCTCCTCGGCGAGGATGGCGCGGAACGCGTCGCGCTTGCGCGCGGCAAGGTCGGCCTCCCCGGGCCGCTTCGCCGCCGGCAGCGTCGAGACGATGATGTCGATCAGCCGGTCGGCGCCGTGCAGCCGTCCCCACAGATAATCGTTCTCGCGATAGGCGCGGCTGAAGAAGGCGCCGAAGCTGTTCAGCTGGATGCCCTTCAGGGTCGCCGCGGTGCCCCCCTTGCGGATCGCGGTGGCATCGTCCGGCGAGATCCGGTCGACCTTGATCGGATCGAACTCGTCGAGGCCCTCGCCCTGCAGCAGCGGCAGCGTCGTGACGTCGTAAAAGGGATAGCCGAGATAAGCGAGGATGAGCTTGCGGCGGTCCGGCCGCTGCAGCGCGGAAAGGCTTTCGGTCAGCCTGAGGTCGGTCTCGTCGTCACGCGCGCGCAGGTCCCAGAGCCGGGTGAGCGCGGCGAGCGCCGCCGCCGGATCGCGCTCCGCCTCGGCGAAAGCTTTGTCATCGGCGGCGCCGGCGGCGCCGGATTCGGCCTCGCGATAGCCGGCCAGCAGGTCGTTGAGCAGCGCCCGCACCTGCTGGGCGTCGTCGCGCTCGGCCATTTCGGTGACGCGGCGCGACACGAAGCGCAGCCGCCGCGTGCGGAAGCCGCGGTCGAGGTCGCGCAGGAACAGGATCAGCTCGCGGTCGAGGGCGCGGCCGCCGATCGCGTCGGGGTCGACCAGGCCGCGCTCCCGGACATGGGTCCAGATCGCCTGGCGGACCGCCTCGCGGCGGCCGCGATCGCCGCCGCCGCCGAGCCGGAAGATGCTTTCCGCCGCCTCTTCGGCGACCGCGGCGATCTTGAGATGGGCGTAGGCGGCATAGGCATAGCCGGCGGTCCGTGCCGCCAGCTCGTTGGCGCGCGCGCGCCAGGCGGCGAGCCGCTTCGGGGTCGGCCGGGCAAGGAAGAAGGTCGAGCCGACCGAGCGCTCGATCGCCGCCTCGACGTCGGGCTGCATCCCGCGGACGATCCGGCGCAGCCGCCGGATGCGGCCGGACAGCCGCTCGATCGCCTCGAGATTGTCGCGGATCGGCTGCTCGCGGGGAATGTCGGAAAGGGCGCCGAGCAGGGTGGCGAAGAATCCCGGCGGCTGCGCTTCCGGGCCGGCGGCGAGGCGCACGCTCTTCATCCCCGGCTTGGGATCGATATAGACGAAGCGGCGGTCGACCTCGCGCCGGGCCGGGCGTTTCTCGAGCGCGGCGATGCACGGGCCGAACGGCGCATTGGCAAGCACCGACCCGTCGATCAGCACGGTATTTTCGGCGGCGGCGAGCGAGCCCTGACCGGGCAGCGCGCGGGCGAGAAAGCCATTGCGCCCGGGCCAGGCCTTGCCCCTTTGCTCGAGCACGCGGTCGAGCTCCCTGACCGTGAACGGCGGAAAGGCGCCGGGAAAGCTGGCGGTCGCGCGCGCCGCGAACACCAGTTCGATCGGATCGGCGACGCCGCGCTCCGGCCCGGCCGGATCCTGGAAGGCGAGGGTGACGCGATGCTCGCGCTCGATCACTTCGGGCGGGGAATTGAGGCGCAGCGGCTCAGGGTGGCCGCGAAAATCGGTGACGGTGACGAACAGGTCGAGCGGCTGGTATTCGGGCAGCAGCGGCCCGCCGCCCGGCTCGGGCGCCATCGCCTCGAAGGCGTCGAGCAGCAGGCCGGTAAGGCCCGGCCCGCCGAACGGCGGCGCGAACCAGCGGGCGCGCACGAAATTGGCGAGCTTGGCGCGGACCTCGGCGCGATGCTCGGGCTCGACGGTGCGGTCGATCGTGCCCGAACGCGACGACAGCGCCCAGGCGAACGGAACCGCCGCCGACTTGGCGAAGCGCGACACGCCGCTCACCTCCGGGTCGAGCAGCCGGTCGACGTCGGCCGAATCGAGCCACAAATCGGTCAGCGGCTCGAGCGAACGGCCGCTGGCGATGGCGTGGGCGAGGAAGATGGCGTTGATGCCGCCGGCGCTCGCTCCGGCGAGGATGTCGACCAGCACCCGCAGCTCGATGCCGGCGGTGTCGGCGATCGACCCCAGCAGCGAGGAATAGACATTGTCCGTTTCCCCCGGCCCGTCCTGCCGGGAAGCCCGTGAGTGATAGGCGCGGCTGGCCTTGGCGAGGCGCCAGATCTCCTTGGTGATGCCGTGCATGTAGACGGCGAGGCTGATCCCGCCGTAGCAGACGAGCGCGATCCGGAGCTCCTTTTCCCGCATCGACGGCGAAGGTGGCAGGAAGCCGGCGCGCTGTCGAGCCGAGCGCCGCCCCGGCCGTCATGCTTGCTATCTTTTGCACGGCCGCGATAAGGGTCGCGCGGCCGGAACGACATAACGGAACCCCGGCGGGTGGGAGCTTGTTGCCGGGCCTGTGTTTCTGAGGCGCTTCTTCACTTTTCTGCTGCTCGGTCTCGCCCTGATACTCTTGTTGTGGGCGGCCGCGGTGAAGTTCACCCAGCCGGCGCCGGATGCCGCCGCCGCCAAAGGCGGCCGCCGCTTCGACCTTCCCGTCGGCGAGGCGAAAGCAGGCGGCCCAAGCGCGGTCGACTATGCGCGGCTCGATGCGCGGCTGCAGCGGCTGATGGAGGATCCGGCGATGGTCGGGCTCGCCGTCGCGGTGGTCGAGCAGGGCGAGATCCGCTTCGCCAAGGGCTATGGCGTGACCATCGCGGGCAGCGGCGATCCGGTCTCCACCGCCACCGCCTTCCGCTGGGCGTCGCTGTCCAAGGGAGTGGCCGGCGACATGGTCGCCTTGCTCGCCGAGGAGAACCGGCTGTCGCTCTACGAGCCGGTGAGCCGCTATGCCTCGTCGCTGCGCCTGCCCGGCGGCAACGAGAACCGGGCGACCGTTTCCGACCTGCTCTCGCATCGGCTCGGCCTGTTCGCCCATGCCCAGGATCCGCGGCTGGAGGACGGCTGGGACCCCCGCTATCTGCGCGGCACGCTCGCCACCCTGCACAATATCTGCCCGCCCGGCAGCTGCCACGCCTATCAGAACGTCGCTTATGACGCCGCCTCCGAGATCGTCGAGCGGGTCACCGGCCAGAGCTATGCCGAAGCGGTGCGCGAGCGACTGTTCGAGCCGCTCGGCATGACCGGGGCCACGCTGACGCGGGACGGACTGATGCGCTCGCCCAGCTGGGCCCGGCCGCATGCGGGGGGACGCAATTCGCGACCGGTCGAAGTCACCGATTCCTATTATCGGGTGCCCGCCGCCGGCGGCGTCAACGGCTCGATCGAGGATCTCGCAATATGGATGCTGGCGCAGATGGGGGCGGCCGAGGACGTGCTGCCGCGACGCGTGCTCGAGGCGGTGCAGACGCCGCGCGCCGCCACGCCGCGCGAGACCGCGCGCCGGCGCAAGTTCCGCGAGCGCACCGCCAGCTCGGCCTATGGCCTGGGCTGGCGCATCCTCGATTATGCCGGCCATCGCGTCGTCGGCCATCATGGCGGAGTGCGCGGCTATCGGTCGATGATCCTGTTCGATCCCGCCCGGCGCGCCGGCGTGGTCGCGCTGTGGAACAGCTCGACGTCGCGTCCCAACGCCCTCGAATATGAAGTGATGGACATGGTCTATCGCCTGCCCTTCCGCGACTGGCTGGCGATCGACGACCTCAGCCTCGAGGCCCAGCCCGACGCGCCCGAGCGGCCGGAGAATGAGGGCGGCAACGACTGACGTCGGTCGGTGGGGCGCAGCTCGGCCCACACCGGCAGATGGTCCGACGCGCGCCGCGCGGTGGCGCTGGCATGGGCTCCGCTGGCGAGGATCTCGAGGTCGGGGCTGACCATGATCCGGTCGAGCTGGGCGATCGGCCGCCGCGCGTGGAAGCTGAGGCCGCACGGGGCGAACAGATGATGGGCGGAAAAATCGCGCAGGCAGCCGCCGCGCGTGCTCCATTCGTTGAGATCGCCCATCAGCACCGTCGGCGGCGCGCCATCACGCTCGGCGAGATGGCTCAATATCGCGTGCGCCTGCCGCCGCCGCCACAGCCCCGAAAGGTCGAGATGCATCCCGACCACCCTCAGCCGCGTCCCGCCCACCTCGACTTCGGCGAGGACGGCGCCGCGCGGCTCGAGCGAAGGCAGGTGGAACAGGTGGTGCTCGATCACCTCGACGCCCTTGCGCACCAGCAGGGCATTGCCGTGCCAGCCGATCGCCCCGGCCCGGGTTTCGAACGCCACCGGCCGGTAGTCGCTATGCTCCTCGATCATGTTCAACGGCACCGCGCTGGTGCGCGAGCCGAACCGCCGGTCGGCCTCCTGCAGCGCGATCAGATCGGCGTCGAGCTCGTTCAGCACCTCGAGCGTGCGCTCGGGCCGCCGCCGCCGGTCGGTGCCGATCGCCTTGCGCATATTGTAGCTGGCCACCCGGATCATCGCGGGAGCGCTGTGGCGGGGGGAGGGGGTTTGCGCAAGCGCGAGTCATCCCGGCGAAAGCCGGGACCCCCGACCACCGGCCTCGCGGCCTGGGATCCGTTCGTGTCCATCGGTTCCGGCTTTAGCCGGAATGACTTCGTGCTGGTTCAGTGCCGCCGGCCGTCGTCGATCCGGCCGAGCGCATGATCGAGCGCGCGGGCGGCCTTGTCGACGGCGACCGTCACCGCATCCTCGACCCGTTGCGCGTCGGCATGGACGGCGAGCGGCTCGTGGCCGGTCGGCCGGACCTCGAGGCTGACCCTCTTGTCATTGCCTCCCTTGCCGCCATTGGTGTCCGAGACGTGGAGCGCGACATGGGTGAGGCGGCGCTCGAAGCGCCTCAATTTGGCGCGGACGCGCTGTTCGAGCCGGGCATTGGCCTCGGCGTCGCTCTTGATCTGGTTGTCGGTGTTGATCTCGACGTACAAGGCGGCCTCCACGCTGGTTTGGACGAAGCGATAATGCCGGGCGACGGCCCCGCGTTCCCGAACCGCCATTTCCGCTGGATGTTCATGCTACGTTCCGCTAAAGCGAGGCGATGGCGAAGCCGAAGAAGCGCTATGTCTGCCAGCTGTGCGGTTCGGTCACGGGCCGCTGGACCGGCCAGTGCGGCGATTGCGGCGAGTGGAACAGCCTGATCGAGGACGCGGCCGGGGTGGTGACGCCGTTCTCGGCGAAGCACGATCTGCGCGGCGGCGGCCGCCGCGTCGAGCTGGTCGGGCTCGACGCCGAGGCGGCGCTGCCCGAACGGCTCGGCGCCGGCATCGCCGAGTTCGACCGGGCGCTGGGTGGCGGCATGGTCGCCGGCTCCGCCACCCTGATCGGCGGCGACCCCGGCATCGGCAAGTCGACTCTTCTGTTGCAGGTTGCTGCGAAGATCGCGGCGCAAGGCTTTGCTGTCGCTTATATTTCAGGCGAGGAAGCGGCGGATCAGGTGCGCCTGCGGGCACGTCGGCTGGGGCTTGGCTCGGCGCCGTTGCGGCTCGCGGCGGCGACGTCGGTGCGCGACATCCTCACCACGCTCGGCGATTCGGCGCCGCCGGCTCTGGTCGTGATCGATTCGATCCAGACCATGTATTCCGATCTGATCGAGGGCGCGCCCGGGACGGTCAGCCAGGTGCGCGCTTCGGCGCACGAGCTGATCCGCTTCGCCAAGGAGAGCGGCGCCGCGCTCGTCCTGGTCGGGCACGTCACCAAGGACGGCGCGATCGCCGGACCGCGGGTGCTCGAACATATGGTCGACACGGTGCTGAGCTTCGAGGGCGAGCGCAGCCACCAGTACCGCATCCTGCGCGCCACCAAGAACCGCTATGGCGGCACCGACGAGATCGGCGTGTTCGCGATGGGCGACGAGGGGCTCGCCGAGGTCGCCAACCCGTCGGCTTTGTTCCTCACCGATCGCGGCGAGGCGGTGGCGGGGGCGGTGGTGTTTCCCGCGCTCGAAGGCACCAGGCCGGTGCTGGTCGAGATCCAGGCGCTCACCGTCCGCCTCGCCAGCGGCGCGACGCCGCGGCGCGCCGCGGTCGGCTGGGATTCGGGGCGGCTGGCGATGATCCTCGCCGTGCTCGAGGCGCGCTGCGGTCTGAGCTTTTCGACCGCCGAAGTCTATCTGAACGTCGCCGGCGGCTATCGAATCATCGATCCGGCCGCCGACCTCGCCGTCGCCGCGGCTTTGGTCTCGGCGCTGGCCGAGCGGCCGGTGCCGCCCGAAACGGTGGCGTTCGGCGAGGTCGCGCTGTCCGGCGAGCTGCGCCCGGTCGCCCATGCCGGCCTCCGGCTCAAGGAGGCGGCGAAGCTGGGCTTTGAACGGGCGCTGGTTCCGGCGGCGGTCGGCGAAGGGAAGGGAGCGATCCGCACCGCCGGATTCCGCAGTCTGGCGCAGCTGGTCGATCACCTGCTCGGCCGCTAACGCCTCCCCTGGAGCGGGGAGGGAGCTGGCGGGCCCTTCCCAAGCTCGTGCGCCTCCTCTACTTCGCCCTCCATGGCCCTCACCGCGCTCGACATCGTCGTCATCCTGCTGGTCGGCGCCGGACTCGTCTTCGGCTTCCTGCGCGGCTTCGTCGCCGAGATATTGTCGCTGTTCGCCTGGATCCTGGCTATCGTCGCGCTGCGCTATTTCCACGAGCCGCTCGCCGATGCGTTGCGCGGGCCGGTCGGCAGCGGCGCCTGGCTGCTCGCCTTCGCCATCGTGTTCGGCCTCGTCTTCGTGCTCGGCAAGCTCGCCTCGCGGCGGCTGGGCGGGCGGGTGCGCAAGTCGGTGGTCGGGCCGATCGACCGGGTGCTCGGCGCCGGCTTCGGCGCGCTCAAGGGGCTGATCGGCGCCACCCTGCTCTATCTCGCGCTGACCTTCGTCTACGACATGATGTGGGGACGGGCCGCGGCGCGGCCCCTGTGGATCGCCGATTCGCGCACCTATCCGCTGCTCCACGCCAGCGGCGAGGCGATCGTCGACCTGGTCGAGGCCCGCCGCGGCCCGGCGCCGGCCGCCGAGGCTGCGGAAGCGAACGCCCAGCAGCCGCAATGACCTTGCTCCGCCTGCACGACACGATGGCGCGGGAGAAGCGCGTCTTCGAGCCCGCCGACCCGAATCGCGTGACGATGTATGTCTGCGGCCCCACCGTCTATAACCGCGCCCATATCGGCAATGCCCGGCCGGCGGTGGTGTTCGACGTGCTCGCCCGGCTGCTGCGCCATCTCTACGGCGCGGACAGGCTGGTCTATGCCCGCAACGTCACCGACGTCGACGACAAGATCATCGATGCCGCCCGCGCCGAAGGCGTCGAGCCGGCGGTGATCACCGCGCGCTACGAGGATTTCTACCTGAAGGACATGGGCGCGCTTGGCGTCGAGCCGCCGACGATCGCGCCGCACGCCACCGGCCACGTCGCGCAGATGGTGGCGATGATCGCCCGGCTGGTCGACAGCGGCAACGCCTATGAGGCGGACGACCACGTCCTTTTCCATGTGCCTTCCGACCCGGATTACGGCGCGCTCGGCCGGCGCGACCGCGACGCGATGATCGCCGGCGCCCGGGTCGAAATCGCCTCCTACAAGAAGGATCCCGCCGACTTCGTGCTGTGGAAGCCGTCGCCGCCGGACATGATCGGCTGGGACAGCCCGTGGGGCCGGGGGCGTCCCGGCTGGCACATCGAATGCTCGGCGATGATCGAGGCCCATCTCGGCGAGACGATCGACATTCACGGCGGCGGCCTCGACCTCATCTTCCCGCATCACGAGAATGAGATCGCGCAGAGCCGCTGCGCCCATGGCGGCGCGGCGCTCGCCCGCTACTGGGTCCATAACGGCTTCCTGTCGATGGCCGGCACCGAGAAGATGTCGAAGAGCCTCGGCAACGTCGTCACCGTCGCCGAGCTGCTCGAGCAGGGACACGAAGGCGCGCATCTGCGTTTTGCCCTTCTTCTTGGGCATTATCGCCAACCGCTCGAATGGAGCGACCGCTTAATCGGCCAAGCCCAGCGAACCTTGGATAACCTAAGGCACGGATATCAGCGGTGGAAATTGTCTCAAACACATCTGCCAATTCCGTCGCCGGTTGTGGACGATCTCTTTGTCGAGAGACTGGCTGATGATCTCAATACCCCCGACGCTATTTCCGTGATGACCGGTCTCGCCAAAGAAGGGCGTTGGTCGGCAGTTGCAGGTTGCGCTGATATCCTCGGTGTCAGCGAGTACGTGCTGAAGGGACGGGGCAAACCGGGCACGTTTCGCGGGCAGACTTTGGATTTCTGGATTCAAGCGCGCGCGGACGCGAAAGTGCGCCGTGATTTCGCAGAGGCTGATCGCATTCGGGCCGATCTCGCCGAGCAGGGGATAGTGCTGGAAGACCGCCCGGACGGCACGACTGACTGGCGCCGCGCCTAACATCGTCATTGCGAGCGAAGCGAAGCAATCCAGACGGCAGCGGCGCGGCGCGGCGCGGCTCGACTGGATTGCCGCGTCGCTTCGCTCCTCGCAATGACGAGGGTCGGGATATTCTGCGATTGACAAGAGGTCCCGGTTGGGGCGCACTTGCCGCGTGGGCAAGACGGTTCTCCGCCGAGGAGGTCCCATGCGCCTGCCCCTGTTCTCCCTGCTCCTGATCGTCGCTTCCTGCGCAACTCCGCGGCCTCACCGGGTCGCGCCGCCCGACCCGCCTTTTCCGGTCGTCGCCGAGCGGTTCATCACCCAATTCGGCGGCGCGGAAGGGATCACGTTCAACGGCGAGGGGCGGCTGTTCATCGGCGCCAACAACGCGGTCTGGGAAGCGCAGCCGGACGGGACGGTGCGCAGGCTGACCGACGTCTATCGCCATCTCGGCCAGGCCGGCATCGGACCGCGCGACATCCTCGCCGCCGATTTCGGGCCGACCAACGCCTTCCAGGACGGGCCGAACGGCGACGGAATCGTCTGGCGGATCACGCCGGACGGCGAACGGACCGTCTTCGCCACCGGCATCGGCGACCCCAATGCGATCGTCCGGCTGCCGGGCGGCACCTGGCTGGTGTCGGACGACGCGGTCGACCATATCTACCGTATCGTCGACGGCCGCGCCGAAATCTGGACTCGGGCGGTACCGTTTCCCAACGGCATGGCGCTGTCGCGCGACGGACGCACGCTCTACGTCGCGCAGATCTTCAGCGCGATCGGGCCGGTCGTGCCCGACAATGCGATCTGGGCGATACCGATACGCGGCGACCGTCCCGCCGGTCCGGCGCGCATCGTCGCGCGGACCGAGCGCGCTCCCGACGGGCTGGCCGTGGACGAATATGGCCGCATCTATATCGCCGACAATGGCAGCGGCTCGATCCGCCGCTACGACCCGGATACGGGTGCAATGGCGATCATCGCCGAGGACATGCCCAACGTCGCCAGCCTGGTGTTCGGCGAGGGCCGGTTCGATCCCCTGTCGCTGTACGCGACCTCGACCGAACGGGGCGGCGGAACGATCTGGCGGGTGCGGGTCGGCGTCCGCGGAGCGCGTCCGATCCGCTGACCCTTTCGCCGGGGAGGGTGGCGCGCCTATATGCCCCGCGTGCCGACCGCCCTCTACAACCGCGACATCCTCCGGCTCGCCGCGTCTATCCCGCACCAGCGCCGGCTCGAACGGCCGCAGGCGAGCTCGGAGAAGATATCGGCGGTGTGCGGCAGCCGCGTGGTCGTCGACGTCGTCACCGACGCCGCCGGCCGGGTCGCCGAGCTCGGCCAGGAGGTGCGCGCCTGCGCGCTCGGCCAGGCCTCCGCGGCCTTGATGGGCGCTCATGCGCTCGGCCGCGCGCCGGAGGAGCTGGCGCAGGCGCGCGACGCCCTCGCCGACTTCCTCGCCGGGCGCCGCGAAGATGCCGGCGCCTGGCCGGGCCTCGATGTGTTCCGCGAGGCGCGGCCGTTTACCGCCCGCCATCCCTCGATCCTGCTCGCCTTCGAGGCCGCCGCCGAGGCGGCCGCCCGCGCCCGCGCTCGCGCCGGCTGATGGCGCCGGAACCGGTCGCCGACGCTGCCACGCTCGTCCTGCGAGACGGCGTCATCATGCTCGGCGCCGCCTTGCTGTTCGTGATGGCGTTCCGCCGTCTCGGCCTCGGCGCCGTGCTCGGCTACCTGGTCGCCGGCGCGCTGGTCGGACCCGACGGCGTCGGCCTGATCAGCGCGCCCGAGGACATGCTCCATATCGCCGATTTCGGCATCGTGCTGCTGCTCTTCCTGGTCGGTCTCGAGCTCCACCCCGAGCGCCTGTGGCGGCTGAAGCACGACATTTTCGGCCTCGGGCTGCTGCAGGTGATGCTGACCGGGCTGGCGCTGACCGGGCTCGTCCACGTGGCGACCGGCTTCAGCCTTGCCGCTTCGCTCGCCATCGGCCTGCCGCTCGCTTTGTCCTCGACCGCCCAGGTCCTGCCGAGCCTGCGCGCCGACGGGTCGATCAACACGCGGCCCGGCGAGCGCGCTTTCTCGATCCTTTTGTTCCAGGACCTGTCGATCGTGCCGCTGATCACGATCATCGCCGCTTTGTCGCGGTCGCCGGCCGACCCGGCGGCGCCGCCCGGCTGGCAGCTCGGCCTCTTCACGATCGCCGCGATCGTCGGGCTGGTGCTGGCCGGCCGCTTCCTGATCAACCCTTTGTTCCGCCTCGTCGGCCGGATCAGCGAGCGCGAATTGTTCGTCGTCGCCGGCCTGTTCATCGTGCTGGCCAGCGCCGCGGTGATGGAGGCGCTCCACCTGTCGACCGCCCTGGGCGCCTTCATCGCCGGCGTCATGCTCGCCGATTCACCCTATCGGCACGAGCTCGAGGCCGACATCGATCCGTTCCGATCGATCCTGCTCGGCCTGTTCTTCCTCGCCGTCGGCATGATGCTCGATCTCGACGCGATCACCGGACGGCCCCTGTTCGTGATCGGCATGGCGGCGGCGCTGATCGCCGTGAAGGCGGTGGTGCTGTTCGGTCTCGCCCGCGCTTTCGGCATGGAGAAGCGGCGGTCGCTGAAGCTCGGCCTGCTGCTGAGCCAGGGCGGCGAGTTCGGCTTCGTGCTGTTCGCCGCAGCCCAGCAGGCGATACTGATCGAACCGGCGGCGGCGAGCCTGTTCGGGGCCATCGTCACCGTCTCGATGGCCGCGACGCCGTTCCTGATGATGTTCAACGACTGGCTCGACCGGCGCTCGACGCGGCGCGCCGGCGTGGGGCTGGAAGGGCCGGAACTGTCCGAGCCGTCGTCGGCGATCGTCGTCGGCTATGGCCGCTTCGGCCAGACCGTCGCCCAGATGATGATGGCCAAGGGCATCAGGGTTACTTTGATCGATTCCAAGCCGAGCCAGATCGAGGTTTCCGGCGCCTTCGGCATGAAGGTCTATTATGGCGACGGCACCCGCATCGACCTGTTGCGGCTCGCCGGCGCCGCCGAGGCCAAGGCGCTTTTGTTCTGCGTCGACGGCGCGACGCTGACCGCGCGCCGGCTCGAGCCGATCCTCGAAACCTTCCCGCAGGCGGCGGTGTTCGTCCGCGCCTTCGACCGCCGCCATTTGATCGAGCTGGGTTCGGTCGACCTCGAATATAGGATTCGCGAGCTGTTCGAATCGGCGGTGGCGATGGGCCGGGCGGCGCTGGCCCTGTTCTGCGTCGGCCAGGACGAGGTCGACCGCGTCGAGCAGGAATATCGCCGCCGCGACCAGGAACGGCTCGACATCCAGGCGAGCTCGGGCGACCTGCACGCGCTCAAGGAGCGGATGTTCCGACCCGACAATCCGCTGTCCGACAGCGAGCCGGGCTGAGACAGTTCAAAACGGGACCCCTCCGGGTCAAGGGGAGGGAATCAGGTGGCTGATCTCGCGTTCGAGGAAGCCTTCGACCTCTTCCGCCGTCACCGAATCGTCGACGAACGCCTCCCCGATCCGCCGCGCCAGCACCAGCCGAAGGCCCGCGCCCTGACGTTTCTTGTCGTGCGCCATTCTCGCCACCAGCGCCCCGGCGTCAAAGCCTTCGAGCCGCGTCGGGAGGCCGACGCTGTCGATATGGTGCGCGACTCGTTCGGCGTCGGCGGGCGGGCACAGGCCGCGCTCCGCCGACATCCGGAAAGCGAGCGTCATCCCCAGCGCCACCGCCTCGCCGTGGGGCAGGCCGGCTTCGGCCTCGATCGCATGGCCGAAGCTGTGGCCGAAATTGAGCAAAGCGCGCCGGCCGGCGGTATCGCGCTCGTCGCGGGCGACGATCTCCGCCTTGGCGCTTACGCTCGTCTCCACCGCGTGGAGCCGCGCGCCCTCGTCGCCGGCGATCAGGTCGCGGCCATGGTCCTCGCACCAGGCGAAGAAGGCGGAATCGCCGATCAGCCCGTATTTGACCACTTCGGCATAGCCGGCGCGCAGCTCGCGCGCCGGCAAGGTCGCCAGCGTGGCGATGTCGATCACCACCGCCGCCGGCCGATGGAAGGCGCCGATCAAATTCTTGCCCTGCCGGGCGTTGACCGCGGTCTTGCCGCCGATCGCCGAATCGGCCTGGGCGAGCAGGCTGGTGGGGAGGCAGACGAAGCCGCAGCCGCGCTTGAGCACGGCGGCGGCGAAACCGGCGACGTCGCCGACCATCCCGCCGCCGAGCGCGACGACATGGTCGCTGCGCTGAACCCCGGCCTCGATCATCGCGTCGAGCAGCTTCTCGAGCTGCGCCAGGGTTTTGTTCGCCTCGCCCGGCGCCAGCACATGGCGGCCGATCAGCCGGACGCCGGCCGCGCCTGCTACCGGCTCGGTCCAGCCGGAGCGCTGCACATTCTCGTCGGTGACGAGGAACAATCGGCCGGGCGGCAGCAGCGCGTCGAGGCGGCCGAGCAATCCCTTTCCGATCCAGATCGGATAACCCGGCCGGTCGACGCAGATCATCGCGACCGAACCGCCAGCGCGGCGACGATGGCGTCGACGACCTGCTCGGGCGACCGATGATCGGTGCGCACCCGGATCGGAGCCGAAGCATAAGCGGGATTGCGCCGCAAAGCCTGGCCGGCCAGCACGAGGCCGGCATCCCCGCCCTCGAGCAGCGGCCGGCCACCCTCTCCGCCGACGCGTTCAGCCAGCGTTTCGACGTCGGCGTCGAGCCAGATGGCGAGGCATTGCTCCTGCAGCAGGCGGCGCGTCTCGTCGTCGACGAAGGCGCCGCCGCCGGCCGCGATCACGCGCGGCGGGCCGGCTGCCAGCCGCGCCATCACCTTTCGCTCCCGGTCACGGAAGCCCGCTTCGCCGAAGCGGGCGAAAATCTCGCTTATGCCAAGACCGGCCGACCGCTCGATCTCGGCGTCGGCGTCGACGAAGGGCAGGCCGAGCCTGGCGGCGAGTCGCCGGCCGACCGTCGACTTGCCGGCGCCCATCAGTCCGACGAGGACGATCGGCTGGTCGGCGGGCGGCGGCGGATCGGCCATGCGCGGGGGCTATACAGGCCGCGTGGCGGTGGGGCAAAAGGCCGCCCATGCGCAGATCCAGTTTCGCTCCCCCGCCCCGCCGCCGCCGTTCGCCATTGCCGATGCTGCTGCTCGTCCTGCTGCTGCTGGTGACGGGGTTCCTCATCTATCTTGCGACGGTCGACACCGAAATACCGACCCAGCGCATCGAGCAGGACGTGACCAATGAAGTCCTGGCCGGCTAGGTTGCTGCTGCTCGGTGGGGCGGCCCTGCTCGTCGCGCTTCCGGTGTCGAGCCAGGAGCGCGAGGGGCCGGAATCGCTGCTGCCGCCCGGCTTCGGCGATCCGGAGCAGCTGCCGCCGCCCGAGGAAAAGGGGCCTTCGGCGCCACGCCCCCAGCCGCAAGCGCCGCCGACCATCCCGTCGCCGGCGGTGCAGGAATCGTCCGAGCTCGAGGAAGAGGAGCTCGACCCGCTCGAGCGCCCGCGCCCGCTCAACTATTTCTCGATTCCCGAGGGCGCGGCGCGGCCGGTGGATGTGGTGGGCCTGCTCGAGCCGGGCAATTTCGGCATCGCCCGCAACGGCTTCGGCCGCGCCAACGGCGCCTATCTGGTGACGCTGATCCAGCGGCTCGATGCGCCGCTGCCCTCGCGCTGGACGTCGATCCTGCTGCGCCGGGCCCTCATGTCGCGGGTGACGGCGCCGCCGCTGGTCGATCCGGTCGACTGGGTCGCGGCGCGCGCCGATCTGCTGCTGCGCATGGGCGAAGCGGATGCGGCCCGGATGCTCGTCCAGTCGATCGACCAGGAATATTACACCCCGCGGATGATCGAGGCGGCGGCGCGCACCGCGCTCGCCACCGCCGATCCCGCCGGCTTGTGCCCGCTGGTCGGGCCCTCGGGGTCGCGCGATTCGGTGTGGCGGCTGGCCGAGGCGATGTGCCTGGCGCTGGAAGGCGAGGCGGCGCAGGCGACCGCTATGGTCGACGAGGCGCGCCGGCGGGGCGATGTCGGCAGCGTCGACATCCTGCTCGCCGAAAAGGTGATCGGCGCCGGCGCCGAAGCCCGCCGCGCCGCGACCATCCCGTGGGACGAAATCGGGTCGCTCAATCCCTGGCGCTTCGGCCTCGCCAGCGCCACCGGCGCCGAGATTCCGGACCGGCTGGTGCGCGGCGCGTCGCTGCCGATCCAGGCCTGGCTCGCGCGGGCGCCGATGGTTCCGCTCGAGCAGCGGCTCGGCGCCGCCTCGGTGGCGGCCTCGCTGGGAGTTTTTCGTCCCATTCGCTGGTCGAGATCCACAGCCTGATGCTCGACCGCACCGACATTGCCGAGACCGGCGGAACGGTCGGCGACCGGCTGCGCACCGCCTGGGCGCATCGCCAGCCCGCCGAGCGGCTGCAAGCGATGCGCGCGCTGTGGCGCGAGCCGGAAAACGAGCATGAGCGCCATGCCCGGCTGATCCTCACCGCCGGCGCCGCCGCGAATATTCCGCCTTCGTCCGACTTTGCCGGGGATGCGGACGAGCTGATCGCCTCGATGCTGACCGCCGGAATGGATCGCCAGGCGGCGCGCTGGGCCCCGGTCGTCGAGGAAAGCGGCGACGACCGCGGCTGGGCGATGCTCGCGGTGGCCGCGCCGGATCGAACTCGTCGACCTGTCGGCAGGCCGAATCGGATCGTTCATCGACGGCGACGAGAGCGCCGGCCGCCGCCGGTCACGGATGCTGGTGGCGGCGCTGGCCGGCCTGGGACGGCTCGCCGAAAGCGACGTGCCGGGGCTTGCCTCGACCCTGGAGCTGCGGCTCGGAGGCGACGACAGGTGGAGCGGCGCGCTCGACCTCGCCGCGCGCGAACGTCAGCCGGCGACCGTCGTCCTGCTGGCCGCGGTCGGCATGCAGACCGGCAGCTGGTCCGGCGTGCCGCCCCGACATCTGTTCCGGATCCTGCGCTCGCTGCGCGCCGTCGGCCTCGATTACGAGGCGCGGATGATCGCCGGCGAGGCGCTGGCCCGGCTGTGAAGCCGCCCACCGAGCGCGAGCCTGCCGGCGCTGACGATGGTCGCCTGATCGCCGCCTTTCTCGAGATGATGGCGGCCGAGGCGGGCGCGGCGCGCAACACCCTGCTCGCTTATCGCCGCGACCTCGAGGGCGCCTCGGCGCTGCTCGAAGGCAGGCTCGCATCGGCCTCGGCCGTGCAGCTGCAACGGCTCGGCGAGGCGTGGATGGCGCATAAGCGCGCCACCGTCGCCCGCAAGGCGGCGGCGTTGCGGCGCTTTTTCGGCTTCCTGCAGGATGAAGGCCTGCGCACCGACGACCCATCGGCGTCGCTGCCGCGGCCGGGCATCGGGCGGCCGCTGCCGAAGGTCCTCGACCATGACATGATCGACCGCCTGTTCGCCGAGATCGAGCGCCGCCGGGAGGCAGGGGGGCAGGGGTCGTTGCGGCTGGCCGCGCTGGTCGAGCTGCTTTACGGCTCCGGGCTTCGCGCCACCGAGCTGGTGTCGCTGGCCCGCCACGCCGTGTCGCCGGACAAGCCGTTCCTGATCCTCAAGGGCAAAGGCGGCCGCGAGCGGCTGGTCCCGATCTCCGACCGGGCCCGCGCCGCGGTCGCCGGCTGGGCCGAGCAGGTGCCGCGGGATTCGCTCTATCTGTTCCCGTCGGGAAAGACCCATCTCAGCCGCGTGCGGCTGCACCAGCTGATCAAGGCGCTGGCCGCCGATGCCGGCATCCCGCCGGAGCGGGTGAGCCCGCACGTGCTGCGCCACGCCTTCGCCACCCATTTGCTCGAAGGCGGCGCCGACCTCAGGGCCGTGCAGATGCTGCTCGGCCACGCCGACATCGCCACCACGCAGATCTACACCCATGTCGATTCGCGCCGGCTGATCGAGCTGGTCAACAGCCGTCACCCGCTCGCCGACCCCGGCCGCGTTGACGCGAAGCGCCGCCCGGCCTAACCCGCCCCCCGCGCATGCCGACCTTCCTCGACTTCGAAAAGCCGATCGCGGAGCTGGAGGCGCGGATCGCCGAGCTGCGCGAGACCGCGTCCGCCGGCGAGGCCAATATCGAGGCGGAGATCGGCCGGCTCGAGGAAAGGTCGCGGCGCCTGCTGCGCGACACCTATGCCAGGCTGACGCCCTGGCAGAAGACGCAGGTCGCCCGTCATCCCGAGCGGCCGCATTTCAAGGATTATGTCGCCGCCTTGATCGAGGATTTCCTGCCGCTGGCCGGTGATCGCGGCTTCGGCGAGGACCAGGCGATCGTCGGCGGTTTCGGCCGGTTCCGCGGCCGCAAGCTGATGGTGATCGGCCATGAGAAAGGCGACGACACCGTCAGCCGGCTCAGGCACAATTTCGGCATGGCCCGCCCGGAGGGCTACCGCAAGGCGATCCGACTGATGGACATCGCCGACCGCTTCGGCCTGCCGGTCGTCACCCTGGTCGATACGCCCGGCGCCTTTCCCGGCGTGCAGGCGGAGGAGCGCGGCCAGGCCGAGGCGATCGCCCGCTCGACCGAGCGCTGCCTCGCGCTCGGAGTGCCGCTGGTGGCGGCGATCGTCGGCGAGGGCGGGTCGGGCGGGGCGATCGCCATCGCCGCCGCCAATCGGGTGCTGATGCTCGAGCACAGCGTCTATTCGGTGATCTCCCCGGAAGGCTGCGCCTCGATCCTCTGGCGCACCGCCGAGAAGGCGGCCGAGGCGGCCGAGGCGATGCGGATCACCGCCGCCGACCTTCATCAGCTCGGCGTGATCGAGCGGGTGGTCCCCGAACCGGCCGGCGGCGCCCATCGCGATCCCCCGGCGGCGGTCGAGGCGCTCGGTTCGGCGATCGAGGAGGAGCTGCAGGCGCTCGCGCCGCTGAGCCGCGACGAGGTCCGGGCGCAACGCCGCGCCAAGTTCCTCGCCATCGCCTGAGGGGCGGGCTCGAAACCGGCCGAAACCGGGATTACCGGCAGCGGCGGAACTTCGCCATCGCCCCGGGGTTCAGCGCGCGGCGATTTCGTCCGCGTAAGGAGTATTGCGATGAAGCTCAAAGCGCTTTTCGCCCTCACAATTTCCCTGGCAGCGATCGGATGCGCGAGCTCCGGACTGGTCGGCAGCGGCGAGCAGCGCACGATCGCCCCAGGCGTCGCGCAGCAGGCCGCCCAGCAGCACGAACAGATCATCCAGGAGTTTGGCGGGCCGGTCCCGGCCAATGTCGCCGGCTATGTCAGCGGCGTCGGCTCGCGCATCGCCGCCAATAGCGGCGTCCAGGGCGGCGGCTTCCGCTTCACCACCCTCAACTCGCCGGTGATGAACGCGTTCGCCGTGCCGGGCGGCTATGTCTACATCACGCGCCAGCTGCTCGGGCTGATGAACAGCGAGGCCGAGCTGGCCTCGGTGCTCGGCCACGAGGCCGGCCACATCACCGCCGACCACAGCGCCGCGCGCCAGAATCGCGGGCTGCTGTCGCAGCTTGGAGCGCTGATCGTCGGCGTCGTCACCGGCTCGGGCGAGCTGGCGCAGCTCGCCGGCCAGGTCAGCCAGGGCCTGTTCCTGCAATATTCGCGTTCGCAGGAGCTGGAGGCCGACGATCTCGGCGTCCGCTACATGACCGCCGCCGGCTACGACCCGCTGCAGGCGCCGGCGATGCTCAACTCCCTCGGGGCGTGGAGCGACATGGAAGCGCGCTTTTCCGGCCGCGACAGCGACCAGCGCGCGACGCCGTCCTGGGCGCGCACCCATCCGCTCTCCGCCGAGCGCGTGACCCGCGCGACCCAGCGGGCGCAGGCGACCGGGCGGGCGGGGCAGGGGACGGTCAATCGCGACCAGCATCTCAATGTGCTCAACGGGACCATTTTCGACGACGATCCGGCGCAGGGCATCGTCGAGGGCCGCGATTTCCTCCACCCCGACCTTCGGCTCGCTTTCTCGGTGCCGCAGGGCTTCGGCATCCAGAACGGCGCGCGCGCGGTGTCGGTGATCGGCTCGAGCGGCCAGGCGCAATTCTCGACCGGCCGCTTCTCCGGCGATCTCGGCGCCTATATCGGCCAGGTGTTCCAGGGGCTGGCCGGGCAGGGCGCACAGATCCCCCACGACCAGCCGCGCGCGGCCACGGTCAACGGCATCCCGGCGGCCTATTCCACGGCGCGCGTCCAGACCCAGCAGGGCGTGCTCGACGTCACCGTCTTCGCCTATCAGTTCAATTCGACCCACGCCTATCATTTCGTGACCATCACCCCCGGCGGCAGCGGGATCGGCCCGTTCGGCCCGATGTTCCAATCGGTGCGGCGGCTGTCGGCTCAGGAGGCGGCGGCGATCCGGCCGCGCGTCATCCAGATCGTCACCGTCGGCGCCGGCGACACCGTCCAGAGCCTGGCCGGCCGGATGGCCTATTCGAACTATCAGACGGAGCGCTTCCGCATCCTCAACGGCCTCGGCGCCAATGACGGACTGCAGCGCGGCCAGCGGGTCAAGCTGATCGTCTACGGCCGGCGCTAGACCTTCGATACGCGGCTTCGACAGGCTCAGCCGCTGCTCAGGATGAGCGGACTCAAGAAACCGCCGGCCCGCTCATGCCGAGCAGGCGTTGAGCCTGTCGAAAGGCCCCATCGAAGCGCCCAAAAGCATTCGGGCGGCGGACTCGCGTCCGCCGCCCGATGCTTTACCGGCGAAAAGCCGCTGGCGCTTAGCCGGCGGACATCTCCTCGGCGACGTTGTTGAAGGTCTCGCCGAGCTGGTCGCCCAGGCCCTGCATGGCCGTGATGGCGGCAACCGCGATCAGAGCGGCGATCAGGCCATATTCGATGGCGGTCGCGCCCTTCTTGTCACTGATGAGCTTGCGAATGAACTGCATTTCCGGTCTCCTTGGTTCCAATTCCACTCCTGGAAGCCCTCGCTTCCAAGCCGCCCCGCGCATCTGATTCTGGGTCAGCTGATCATCGATTTAGGGGATCGAGGTTGCCAAATATTTAATGCGGCTCAGGCGCCGCTGACCTCGTTGGCGACATGATCCCACATGTTGATCGTGGTGTCGGCGAAGTTGGAGACGCCGGCGACCATCGCCAGGAAGATCAGCGCCAGGATCAGGCCATATTCGACCGCCGTCGCGCCGCGCTGGTCATTGAATATCGAGAAGAAACGCCGCATCGCCCCATATCCCTCCGCTGCGGGCTCGATCCGCCCGATTGCGGCGGCCATAATCCGAATGTCGTTAATGGACTCCTACCGGGAGCGCGCCAGTTGCAAAAAAAACCGACAATGACGGTGGTGGCGGCGGCCCTGGTCGACGACGGCGGGCGGGTGCTGCTGCAGCAAAGGCGGCCCGGACGGGCGATGGCCGGACTGTGGGAATTCCCGGGCGGCAAGGTAGAGTCGGACGAGCTGCCCGAAGCCGCGCTGGCGCGCGAGCTCGAGGAGGAGCTCGGTATCAACGTCGACGTCGCGGCGCTTGCCCCCGCCTGCTTCGCCAGCGCCCCGCTCGGCGACTGCCGGATGATCCTTTTGCTCTATCTCTGCCGAAGCTGGACCGGCCAGCCGCGGCCGCTCGACGCCAGCGCGCTGCGCTGGCTGCGGCCGGGCGAAATGCACGGCCTTGCCATGCCTCCCGCCGACCTGCCGCTGATCCCGATGCTCGAGAAGCTGGTTTAGGGGCGTCCGGGACGCAACGTGTCGGCCAGCGAGGCGGTGGCGCTGCCGCGCCGGGCCGGACGCGGCTGGTCCGGCGAGGGCGCCCAGCCGCTCAGATAGAGCAACTCGAAGCGCTCGGCGGTCTTGCCGTCCGGTTCCGCGGCGGCGGCGAAATCCGCCGCCGCCGCAGCCAGGCCGGCGCGCCCGAGCGGCCGACGGGAACGCGCCGCGATCAAGTTGGTCGCGCCCATCGCCCGCAAATCGTCGACCAGCCGGAGCAGCGAGGCAAAGCGCACCGTCACGCTGTCGCCGTCGACCACCGGCAGCGCAAAGCCGGCCCGCATCAGCAGGTCGCCGGCGGCTCGGACGTCGATCTGGGGATGAAGGCGCGGCGAGGCGGGGAGCTGCTCGGCCTCCTCGGCGGCCCGCATCGCGCCGCGCAATCGCGGCAGGCTTCCGGCCCCGGCGAGGGCGGCGAGGAACAGCCCGTCCGGCCGCAAACTCCGCCGGATCAGGCTCAGCGCGCCCGGAAGGTCGTTGACGCTGTCGAGCATGCCGACCGAGACGACGAGATCGAAGGCGGCGTCGGCGAAAGGCAGGCGATCCTCGTCGCACTGGACACCGTCGGCCGCCGCCGCGAACCGGCCGCCCGGATCGGCCGCGACGACGTCGAGGCCGCGCTCGCGCAGGCGCGCCGTCAGATAGCCGTCGCCGCAGCCGAGATCGAGCGCGGTGTGGAAATCGCGGCGCACCAGGTCGAGCCGCTCGACCAGCTCGTCCGCCGCCCGGTGGTGGAGGTAGGCGGCGGCATCGCGGCGCGCGGCGGCCCGGTCCCGCCTGAAGTCGGCGCAGGACGCGGTCGAACGGCTTGTCGAAGGCGGCTTCGGATTCCACGGACCCGGCTATAGCAAAGGCAGAAGGGCGATCCGCAATCTGCTATCGAGGCGATGAAGGGGAAGGGCGATGCCGCGACCGATCCATTTCGAAGTCCATGCCGCCGACCTGGACCGCGCCCAGCTTTTCTACGAGCAAGTGCTGGGCTGGACCTTCCAGTCCTGGGGCGGCGACCAGTATCGGCTGATCACCACCGGCGCCGACGGGCCGGGAATCGATGGCGGCATGATGCGCCGCCGCGGCGAACCGCCGCAGGGCGGAGAGCCGGTCGCCTGCTGGATCTGCACCGTCGGCGTCGACGATCTCGATGCCTATGTCGCCAAAGCGGAGGCGGCCGGCGGCTCGGTCGCCGTGCCGAGGATGGCGGTGCCCGGCGTCGGCTGGCTGGCTTATGTCAAGGACAGCGAGGGCAATATCTTCGGCATGATGCAGGCGGACCGCGCCGCCGGCTGAGCCCCTTCGCCTGTCCGCCCCCGAACATTCCTGTCCGGTTCCGGACAATCCGGCGGCCGCCGGCGCGGCGCGCTCGCCTCGGCGGCGCTGGCACGGCTCTTGCTGCGGCAAGCGGCGATGGACGCTCGAACTTCAGCGCTTTGACTTGCCCGGCCTTGCCGATAAAAGCCGCAGGGACGAACAAGTGTATTGCGTCAATAAGACAGTTGTGCGAGTGAAGACGCGGTGACCGAGCAGAATTTCGAGCATATGCGCCGGGCAATGGTGGCGAGCCAGCTCCGCACGACCGGGGTCAACGACCCGCGCGTCGTCGCGGCGATGGGCGCCGTGCCGCGCGAGCGGTTCGTGCCGGCCGAGCGCTGCGCGCTGGCTTATGCCGACGCCCCGGTGCCGGTGGGCCATGGTCGCGAGCTCAATCCGCCGATGACCCTGGGCCGCATGCTGACCGAAGCGCGCCTGCTTGGGCACGAGCGGGCGCTGGTGATCGGCGCCGCCACCGGCTATTCGGCGGCTTTGCTGGCGCGGCTGGTCGGCAAGGTGGTCGCGCTCGAGGAAGTGGCGCAGCTCGCCGAATTCGCTCGCCGCGCGCTCGCCGGAACAGGCGTCGAGATCGTCGAGGGCCCGCTGGCTTCGGGTCATGCCGGCGGCGCGCCTTATGATTTCATCCTGATCGACGGCGCCGTCGAGCATGTGCCGGACGCGATTGTCGACCAGATCGCCGACGGCGGCGAGATCGCGCTGGCGCTGATCGAGGAGGGGGTGACCCGGCTGTGCGTCGGCCGGGTGGTGGGGGGTGCGTTCGGCACCACCGCTGTTTCCGATGCCGCCGCGGCGGTGCTGCCGGGCTTTGCGAAGCCCCGCGGATTTAGTTTCTAAACGACGGAGTGAGAGCGTGATGCGGGGACGGGGACGATTGCTGGGCGCGGCCGGAGCGGTTGCGATGACGATCGCGGGCCCGGCGAATGCCGCCGTCGAGACGCTGCGCGAGGGCCTCGCCAAGACCTATGTGGCCAATCCGACGATCATGGCCCAGCGGGCGCAGCTGCGCGGCCTCGACGAGGATGTCGCGCTCGCCCGGTCGCAGGGGCGGCCGCAAATCTCGGCCACCGCCGGCGTCAACCAGGACGTGCTGACCCGCAACATCGGCGGCAATAACGGCCGCAACTTCAGCGCCGGCGCCGACGTCAGCCTGCCGCTGTTCGCCGGCGGGCGGGTGCGCAACGCGGTGCGGGCCGCCAACACCCGCGTCGAGGCCGGCCGCGCCGACCTGCGCGCGACCGAAGGCGATATCTTCACCGAGGCGGTCGCCGCTTACATGGACGTGATCCGCGACCGATCGATCGTCCAGCTGAACGAGAATCAGGTTCGCGTCCTCGAGACCAATTTGCAGGCGACGCGCGACCGGTTCGAGGTCGGCGACCTCACCCGCACCGACGTCGCCCAGTCCGAGGCGCGCCTCGCGCTCTCCAGCTCCACCCTCGCCACTGCCGAGGGGCGGCTCGAAATCGAGCGAGGAGAATTTCGAACGGGTGATCGGCGACGTGCCGGGCGACCTGCAGCCGCCGCCGCCGCTGCCGCCGCTGCCGACGACCGCCGAGCAGGCGGCCGAGATCGCGCTCGCCAACAATGCCGACCTGGTGGCGATCGCCGCCCGCGCCCGCGCCGCCGGCTTCGATGTCGCCTCGGCCCGCGGCGAGCGGCTGCCGACCATCTCGGCGGTCAGCAGCACCCGTTATTCCAACGCGCTCGGCACCGCCGACGAGCAGGCGGGCCAGCCGGACGGAACGCTTCCCAACTCGACGACCAGCACCGGCGTCGGCCTGTCGCTGAGCGTTCCGCTCTACCAGGGCGGCGCCGCCGGCGCCCGGGTGCGGCGGGCCCAGGCGTTCCGCAGCCAGCTGATCGAGCAGGCGATCGGGGTCGAGCGGCTGGTCGTCGCCAATGCCCGGGCCGCCTTCGCCACCTATCAGGCGGCGCTGGAAGCGATCGAATCGAACACGATCGCGGTCGCCGCCAACGAGCTGGCGCTCGAAGGCACCCGCGCCGAGCAGACGGTCGGCACCCGCAACGTGCTCGACGTGCTCAACGCCGAGCAGGAGCTGCTGAACAGCCAGGTGGCTTTGGTCACCGCGCGGCGCGACGCCTATGTCGCCGGCTTCCAGCTCCTGAACACGATGGGCCAGGCCGAGGCCGAGGATCTCAACCTCGACGCGGGGCCACTCTACGATCCTTTGGTCTATTACGACCGCTATTCGGACAGCTGGTCGGACTGGAACGACGGGCCGCGCGTGCGGCCGGCCTCGACCCGGACGGTCGATCCCAACGCCGTCAGCCCGGTCACCGCTCTGCCCGGCGCCGACCGGCCGGAGGTGGCGCCGCCGCCGGTGGTGCCGGCGCCGACGCAGCCGCAGCAATAGACAGCGCCGCAGCAATAGTGGATAAGGTCCTCGTTATGGGGGACATTCAGCAGGACCCGTCGATGGAAGAGATCCTCGCTTCCATCAAGCGCGTCATCGCCGAGGACAGCCGCGCGGCGGCCGCCCCGGTCTCGCCGCGCATCCGGCCGAGGCCGGCGGCCGAGCCGCCGCCGCCGGGCGACGAGGACGTGCTCGAGCTCGACGATCCGGTCTCCGAGGATTCGGGCCTGATGTCGAACGACGCGGCCGCCGCCAGCCGCGAGCGGCTCGCCGCTCTGTCGGCGCTGCGCCAGCGCAGCGACCTGCCGGCCGAGAGCGGCGCGCTCGAGGCGGTGGTGCGCGAGATGCTGAAGCCGATGCTGAAGGAATGGCTCGACGAGCGCCTCCCCGAGATCGTCGAGCAGCTCGTCACCCGCGAGATCGCCCGCATCACCGGGCGCAATATTTGAACTTCACCTCGTCATTCCCGCGAAAGCGGGAATTGAGCCGGCCTCCGCGACTTGTCCATGCGCCGTCCGGACTCCCGCTTGCGCGGGAGTGACGGAGAGGGTGTGGCCAGAGCTGGGGATGACGCGTAAGGACGCCGCCATGAGAAAGCTCCTTGCCGCGAGCCTTGCCGGGCTCGCTCTCGCCACGGCTCCCGCCGCCTTCGCCCGCCCGATGACCGCCACCGATTTGGCGACGATGCGCCGGCTGGCGGCGCCGACCGTCTCCGCGGACGGCCGGTGGGCCGCTTACCAGCTCAGCGAGACCGACCTCGAGGCCAATCGCCGGCGCACCGATTTGTGGCTTCTCGATCTCACCCGGGCCGGGGCGCAGCCGGTGCGGATCGCCTCGGCCGCCGAGCATAACGAGCATGATCCGCGCTTCTCGCCCGACGGGCGGTGGCTCTATTTCCTCAGCAACGCCTCCGGTTCGGAGCAATTGTGGCGCGCGGCGCTGCCCGACGGCGCGCCCGAGCGCGTCACCGAGCTGGCGGCCGACATTTCCGGCTATCTGATCGCGCCGACCGGCGACCGGATCGCGATCTGGGCCGACCGCAACATGGCCTGTACCGATTTCGGCTGCGCCAACATGACCGCGCCGGGCCCCGGCCATGGCAGCGGCCGCGTCTATGACGAGACCTTCGTGCGCCACTGGGACGCCTGGGCCGAGCCCGGCGTGCGCTCGCGCCTGTTCACCTTCCCGCTCGTCGACGGCCGTCCGCAGGGCGGCGGCACGCCGGTCGCGCCCGACCTCGTCGGCGATTCGCCGTCCAGGCCGTTCGGCGGCGCCGAGGAGATCGCCTGGAGCCGTGACGGGCGCACCCTCTATTTCACGCTGCGCGAGGGCGGCCGCGGCGAAGTGCTTTCCACCAACCTCGACATCTATGCCGTGCCGGCCGATGCCAGCGCGGCGCCGGTCAATCTCACCGCCGCCAATCGCGGCACCGACACCGGGCCGGCCGCGTCCCCGGACGGACGCTGGCTCGCTTACACCGCGATGGCGCGTCCCGGCTATGAAGCGGACCGGCAGGTGGTCCAGCTTCGCGACCTCGCCACCGGGGAGACGCGGGCGCTGACCGCCGACTGGGACCGCTCGGTCGGGTCGCTCGCCTGGGCGTCCGACAGCCGCAGCCTCTACGTCACGGCCGGCGATACGCTCGACACGCCGCTGTTCCGGGTCGACGTCGCCAGCGGCCGGGTGACCCGGCTGACCGAGGCCGGCACCGTCGGCAACGTGAGTCCGGCGCGGGACGGTTCGCTGATCTACACGAAGAACAGCCTGCAGGAGCCGGACGACCTCTACCGCCTCGACCGGCGCGGGCGCGGGGCCCGCCTGACGCGGGTCAATGCCGACCGCATGGCCGGGCTCGACCCGGTCCATGTCGAGCGCTTCAGCTTCGCCGGCGCGCGCGGCGACACCGTCTGGGGGCAGATCGTCCGGCCGGACGCCGGCGCGCAGCTTCTGCCGGTCGCCTTCCTGATCCATGGCGGCCCGCAGGGCTCGTTCGGCAATGCCTGGTCCTATCGCTGGAATCCCTGGCTGTTCGCGGCGCCGGGCTATGCCGCGGTGACCGTCGATTTTCACGGCAGCACCGGCTACGGCCAGGCCTTCACCGACGCGATCAACCGCGACTGGGGCGGCGCCCCGCTCGAGGATCTGCGGCTCGGCCTCGCCGCCGCCGGCCGCCAGGACCCGCGGATCGATATTGCCAATGCGTGCGCGCTCGGCGGCTCCTATGGCGGCTTCATGGTCAACTGGATCGCCGGCAACTGGCCGGACGGCTTCAAATGCCTGGTCAGCCATTCGGGCGTGTTCGACCAGCGGGCCATGGCCTATGAGACCGAGGAATTGTGGTTCACCGAATGGGATTTCGGCGGCCCCTATTTCGATCCGGCCGCGGCCGAAACCTACGAGCGCTGGAACCCGGTCCGGTTCGTCCAGGACTGGCGCACGCCGATGCTGGTGATCCATGGCGAGAAGGACTTCCGCATTCCCTACAGCCAGTCGCTCGGCGTCTTCAACGCGCTGCAGCGGCGCGACATACCGTCGCGGCTGGTCGTCTTCCCGGACGAGAATCACTGGATCCTGAAGCCGCAAAACTCGATCCAATGGTATCGCGAGGTGCATGGCTGGCTAGACCGCTGGCTGCGCGGCGGGGGCGGCGCGGAACGAGGCCAATAGCGTCATCCCGGCGGAAGCCGGGATCTCGGGGGGAAACGCCGTGACTTCTCGGCCCGAGATCCCGGCTTTCGCCGGGATGACGCAGCCTTCGCCCGGGGTGACGAGCAGGTGAATCGCGGCTAAGCGAGCCCCCCATGTCCGAGCTGCCCAAGACCTTCGACCCCGCCCAAATCGAGGCGCGCTGGTACCGCCATTGGGAGGAAAAGGGGCTGTTCCGCCCCGAACGGCATCAGGCGGAGCCGTGGACGATCGTCATTCCGCCGCCAAACATCACCGGCTCGCTCCATATCGGCCATGCCCTCGACTACACGCTGCAGGACATATTGGTCCGCCACGCCCGGATGCAGGGCAAGGACGCGCTGTGGGTGGTCGGCACCGACCATGCCGGCATCGCCACCCAGATGGTGGTGGAGCGCAATCTCGAAAGCCAGAGCGTCAAGCGCACCGACATGAGCCGCGAGGCGTTCGTCGAGCATGTCTGGGAATGGAAGGCGCAGTCGGGCGGCGCCATCACCCGCCAGCTCCGCCGCCTCGGCGCCTCGGTCGACTGGGCGAACGAGCGCTTCACCATGGATCCGGCCTATGCGGCCGCGGTCGCGAAGGTGTTCGTCCAGCTCTTTCGCGACGGCCTGCTCTATCGCGACAAGAGGCTGGTCAACTGGGATCCCAGGTTCCAGACCGCCATTTCCGACCTCGAGGTCGAGACGCGCGAGGTGCAGGGCCATTTCTGGCACCTCAGATATGCGCTTCAGGACGGCAGCGGCGACATAAAGGTCGCCACCACCCGGCCCGAGACGATGCTCGCCGACATGGCGGTCGCGGTGCATCCGGACGATCCGCGCTACCGCGCGCTGATCGGCCGCCACGTCCGGCTGCCGATCACCGGCCGGCTGGCGCCGATCGTCGCCGACGAGCATGCCGATCCGGAGCTCGGCTCGGGTGCCGTCAAGATCACGCCCGGCCACGACTTCAACGATTTCGAGGTCGGCCGGCGCTGCGGCTTCCGGCCCGCCGACATGCTCAACATGTTCGATGCCGAGGCGCGGGTGGTGCAGACCGCCGACGGCCTGATCCCGGAGGCGGTGGTCGGGCTCGACAGGTTCGAGGCCCGTCGGCGGGTGGTCGAGATGCTCGAGGCGGAGGGCGCGCTGGAGCGTGTCGAGGATCGCCTGATCCAGCTTCCCTATGGCGACCGCTCGGGCGTGGTGATCGAGCCCTGGCTCACCGATCAATGGTATGTCGACGCCGCGACGCTGGCGCAGCGGCCGATCGAGGCGGTGCGGTCCGGCGACATCCGCGTCGTCCCCAAGAGCTGGGAGAAGACCTGGTTCAACTGGCTCGAGAACATCCAGCCCTGGTGCGTGTCGCGCCAGCTGTGGTGGGGCCATCAGATCCCGGCCTGGTACGACGAGGAGGGCAATGTGTTCGTCGCCGAGAGCGAGGCGGAGGCGCGGCGCGAAGCCGGCGACGGGCCGCTGCGGCGCGATCCCGACGTTCTCGACACCTGGTTCTCCTCGGCTTTGTGGCCGTTCGCCACTCTGGGCTGGCCCGAACCGACCGAGCGGCTGCGGCGCCACTATCCCAACGACGTGCTGATCTCCGGCTTCGACATCATCTTCTTCTGGGACGCCCGGATGGCGATGCAGGGCTTCCACTTCATGGGCGAGAAGCCGTGGAAGACGCTCTATCTGCACGGGCTGGTCCGCGACGCCCACGGCCAGAAGATGTCCAAGTCGAGGGGCAATACGGTCGATCCGCTCGGACTCGTCGACCGCTACGGCGCCGACGCGCTGCGCTTCACGCTGGCGGCGATGGAAAGCCAGGGGCGCGACATCAAGCTCGACGAGCGAAGGGTCGAGGGCTATCGCAACTTCGCCACCAAGCTGTGGAACGCCGCCCGCTTCTGCCAGGCCAACGGCATCGGCGCGTCGAAGAGGATCGAGCCGCCCGCGGCGGCCCTGCCGGTCAACCGCTGGATCGTCGGCGAGACGGTGAGGACCGTGCAGGCGCTCGACCTCGCGCTCGCCGAGCTGCGCTACGACGAAAGCGCCAACGCCATCTACCATTTCGTCTGGGCGACCTTCTGCGACTGGTATCTGGAGCTGATCAAGGGCCAGATCGGCGACGAGACGAAGGCGGTGGCGGCCTGGGTGCTCGACCAGATCCTGGTCATGCTCCACCCGTTCATGCCCTTCGTCACCGAGGAATTATGGAACGCGATGGGCGAGCGGCCGTACGAGCTGATCCTGGCGAAATGGCCGATGCCGGATGCGCGGGCGCTCGATCCGCAGGCGCACGAGGAAATCGACTGGCTGATCCGGCTCGTGTCGGAGGTCCGCGCCGCGAGGGCCGAGCTGAATGTTCCGCCCGGGGCGAAGGTGCCGCTGGCGATCGCGACGCCCGGCGAGCTCGCGCACCGGGTGCTGAGTCGGGATCGAGCGGCGCTGGAAAGGCTTGCCAGGGTCGAATTGCACGACGGCTTTCTTTCGACGAAGATGAATGTGCCGATCATCGTCGGAGCCGAGACATTCAATCTCGCGCTTGAAGGCGTCATCGATATCGACTCCGAACGCGCCCGGCTCGGCAAGGCAGCCGAAGCGGCCGAAAAAGAGCGCGACTCATTGGCCGCGCGGCTCGGCAATCCGAGCTTTGTCGAACGCGCCAAGCCGGAAGCGGTGGAGAAAGCGCGCTCGGACCATGCCGAAAAATCGGCGGACGCGGAAAGGTATCGCGCGGCGCTGGCCCGCCTCGGCTAGGCCGGCACCACCACCTCGATCGCCCTTTGCGCGACCTCGATCACCGCCGGCGTCCTCGCCAGCACCTCGCCGTCGATCGAGATAAGCTGGCGCGGGCGGGCGTCGATGGCGAGGCGCCGGCCGTGAAACTCCTCGGTGACGGCGTGGCGGGCGGGCAGCTTCCAATATTTGGCGAACCAGTCCCAGATCAGCCGCGCGCTGGAACGGCCGGTGACCGCCTGGACGACGATCTCGCCGCTGGCGACGTCGGCCCGCTCGACCAGCTCGACGCCGCCGTGGAAGGAGCCGTTGGCGATCCGCACCTCGGTCGCCCAGATCGTCTTCGCTTCCCGGCCGTCATCGACGATGAGCCGGAACGGATGGATGCGGATCAGGCACCAGATCGCCCAGAGCAGATAGCCGAATCGTCCCAGCCAGCGCTTCAACTGGTGCGGCACACCTTCGCCGATCATCGGCGACAGCCCCATCGCCGCGCAGTTCGCGAAATAGTCGCCGTTGATCATGCCCAGATCGATCCGGCGGCGCCGGCCGTTGGCGATCACCTGGATCGCGCCGTCGAGGTCGAGCGGGATGCCCAGCGTGCGCGCGAAGCTGTTGGCGGTGCCGAGCGGCAGCAGGGCGAACACGCAGTCGCGCTCGACCACCTCGTCGACCGTGCAGGAGAGCGAGCCGTCACCGCCGCCGACGATCACCATCGGCGCGCCGCTGCGCACCGCCTCCTGCATGGTCGGGATCAGCCGCCCGGGATCGCGCACCGCATGCCGGGCGAGCAGCTCGATGCCGGCCTGGCGGAGCTTGACCACCGCCTCGCGGAACAAGGCCCGCCCCTTTCGCGAATGGGCGTTGACGACGAGCACGGCCTGGCGGGGGACGGGTTTGGACGCGGACACGCGCTCACAACTCGCCAGAGCGCCGGCGTGTCCGCGCGTTCAGCCGGAGGGCCGTCACGGGAGTGGATCCCGTGACGTCGGACGGGCCCGGCCGCGCCGACCCGCCGGGGGTACCCATGAAAGCAGCCCTTTCATGGGAGCCCCGCCGGCCGGCCTCCGCGCTCTCTTCGCGCTGCGCTCGAGCGCTTGCTAGAGCGTGGTATCGGCCAGGTTCGACTTGTATTTCGTGTTGGTCTGGCGGTCGTTCAGCTCGATATAGACATAGCTCGGCGGGATCTCGCCTTCGGGCGTCGAGAACCAGATCGAGCCGAGGTCGTTCGGGCTGCCCAGCGCGCAAAAGCCGTAGAGCCGCCGGCCGCGCGAATTGAAGAAATCGACCCAGGTCCGCGACGAATTGGTGTTGGTGCCGCACGGCGGCAGGCCGGGCGCGGCCGCGAACATGGCGGCGGGATAGGAGGCCTTGTTCAGCACGTCGTAGCGATGGCGCATGAAGGTCCCGCCGGGGGTCGAATAAGGCTCGGTGCTGGTCAGATAGAGGATGGGGTTGGGCAGGCTCCTCGGCCCCTGGGCACCCGCCACGCCGGCGAGGATCGTCAGCGTCACACCCGTCGCCAGTGCCGCGATTTTCTTCATCGACTTCATCGGATATCCTTTCCGTTCGACAGCGAAGCTGTTGCCCAGGGCGACCGCAGGGCGCGGCCGCCGCGAAGAGGTTATGGGGTCGTTTCCGCGAGGTTGGACCGGTAGAGGGTGTTGGTCTGGCGGTCGCGCATCTCGATATAGACCCAGCTCGGCGGAACGGTGCCTTCCGGCAAAGCGAACCAGATCTGGCCGAGATCGTTCGGGCTGCCCAGCGCGCAGAAGCCGTACAGGCGGTTGCCCGATTTGTCGAAGAAGTCGACCCAGGTGCGCGAGGCATTGGCGTTGAGGCCGCACGGTGGCAAAGCGGGGGCGGCCTGGAACAGGTCCGCCGGATAGCTTGCCTTATTGAGAACGTCATAGCGGTAGCGGACGAAATCTCCGCCGCCGGTCGAATAATATTCCAGGCCCATCAAATAAAGGACGGGGTCCGGCGATCCGGTGTCGGCGCGCGAGTGCTGAGCGCCCGCCATCACCGTCAGGATCAAGGTCGTCGAAAGCAATGCCAATGATTTCAGAGGCTTCATCGACTGTCCTTTCCTGAAGAGGCGAAGGGTACAGGCGCTTGAGTTTTCCGCCCCGACTGGGACGGGAAGCGGGACAATGCCATCAATCCGGTGCCCGTTCAAGAAACCTTCCATTGCCGAAACGGCCTTTTCGGCCCCGCAACCGGCCGCGCGCCGGCGTCATGGGGGCGCGGTCACGCAACGGTTATCCGATCGGCGCATCGGCCGGCCCGCGCCGCGGAGCGGCACGGGCGGTTCTCGCCGCTTTGCACGCCGCACAGGGCGCGTTACAGCCGCGTCATGACCGCCGCCGCTTTCCCATCCCTGCGCCTGCGCCGAACCCGGCGCGCGGCCTGGAGCCGGGCGCTGGTCGCCGAAACCGTGCTGACCCCCTCCGACCTGATCTGGCCGCTGTTCGTCGCCGCCGGCGACGGCGCCGAAGAGCCGGTCGCGACGCTGCCGGGGGTGTCGCGCTGGCCGGTGAGCGCGCTGGCGGACAGAGCGCGCGAAGCGCGCGACCTCGGCATCCCCTGCATCGCCTTGTTTCCGAACACCCCCGCCGGGCTGCGCACCGACGATGCGCGCGAAGCCCTGAATCCGGACAATCTGATCTGCAGGGCGGTCAATGCGGTCAAGCAGGCCGTGCCCGAGATCGGCGTGCTGACCGACGTCGCGCTCGATCCCTATACCGCGCATGGTCATGACGGGCTCACCGACGCGGCCGGCTATGTCGTCAATGACGAGACGGTGAAGCTGCTGGCCGAGCAGGCGCTGGTCCAGGCGGCGGCGGGCGCCGACATCGTCGCGCCCTCCGACATGATGGACGGCCGCGTCGGCGCGATCCGTTCAGCGCTCGAGCAGGCCGGCCATGTCAACGTCCAGATCATGGCCTATGCCGCCAAATATGCCAGCGCCTTTTACGGGCCGTTCCGCGACGCGGTCGGCTCGCGCGGGCGGCTCAGGGGCGACAAGAAAAGCTATCAGCTGGACCCGGCCAATGCGCTCGAAGCGCTGCGCGAAATCGCGCTCGACCTCGCCGAAGGCGCCGACCATGTCATGGTCAAGCCGGGTCTGCCCTATCTCGACATCATATATCGTGTCAAAGAACGCTTCGAAGTTCCTGTTTTCGCTTACCAGGTGTCCGGCGAATATGCGATGATCGAGGCCGCCGCCGCGGCCGGGGCAGGGGATCGGGACGCTTTGCTGATCGAGACGCTGACCGCGTTCAAGCGGGCCGGCTGCGCCGGCGTGCTCAGCTATCACGCGCCGGTCGCGGCGCGGCTGCTCGGCAACAGGTGACGGGGGACATTGGGTGGCGACGGATGCAAGCACGAGCCGGGTGAACGAGCGTTACGCGCGGCCGCTTTTCCTGGTCACGATCATCACCGGCTCGTTCCTTCTGTTCCTGACCCAGCCGATGGTCGCCCGGATGGCGCTGCCCCGGCTCGGCGGGGCGCCGTCGGTGTGGAACAGCGCGATGCTGGTCTACCAGCTGCTGCTGCTCGCCGGTTACGCTTATGCCCACTGGATCTCGCGGCTGGGGCCGAGGAAGCAGGTCGGCATCCACGTCGTCCTGTTCGGCCTCGCTTCCTTGTGGCTGCCGATCGGCCTCGCCGAGGCGGCGCCGCCGCTGGATGTTCAGCCGGCCTTCTGGGTGCCCTGGTTCCTGCTGAGCTCGATCGGGCCGCTTTTCTTCATCGTCTCGGCCCAGGCGCCGCTGATGCAGCGCTGGTACGCGCTCGAGACCAGCCGCGGCGATCCCTATCCGCTTTACGCCGCCTCGAACCTGGGCAGCTTCGCCGGCCTCATCTCCTATCCGCTGATCGTCGAGCCGCTGATGCCGCTGCACCAGCAAAGCTGGCTGTGGACCGGCATCTACGCGCTGCTGGTGCTGCTGGTCGCCCTGTGCGCGCTCACCGTCCCGGCCCAGGCGGTCGAGACGGTGCCGGAGGAAAAGGCGCCGGCGCCGACCGTCCGCCAGATCCTCCACTGGGTGGTGCTGGCGGCGGTCCCGTCGGGGCTGATGCTTTCCACCACCACCCACCTCACCACCGACATCGTCGCCATGCCGCTGCTGTGGGCGCTGCCGCTCGGCCTCTATCTGCTGAGCTTCGTCATCGCCTTCGCGGAGCGGCGCGGGCCGGCCAACCTCGTCACGACGCTGGCGCCGCTGGTGATCCTGATCGCCGGCGGCCTCGCCTTCAGCACCGGGACCCAGAATCCCTTCTTCTCGGCGACTTTGGGCCTGCTGCTGCTGTTCGCGGTCGCGGTGGCGCTGCACGCCGAGCTGTTCCGGCTGAGGCCGGCGGTCGGGCATCTGACCCGTTTCTATCTCGCCATGTCGTTCGGCGGCATGCTCGGCGGTCTGTTCTGCGCGATCGTCGCGCCGCTCTTGTTCGACTGGGCCTATGAGCATCCCCTGCTGGTGCTGGCGGCGGCGGTGCTGGTGCCCCAATATCCGCTCGTCCCCTGGCCGGAGCGGGCGGCGCGGGTGCTGGCGATGGCGATCCCGCTCGTCGCTTTGTTCCTGTCCCTTTATTCGGAGCAGGGCGGCCTCGGTTTCTCACAGAGCGCGGCGATGATCGGCAGCATCGCCGTGTCGCTGCTGGCGCTCGCCTGTCTCGGCCGTCCCTGGGCGTTCGCCGCCAGCCTCGCCGCCTTGATGCTGAGCTATGGCGGCTGGTCGATCCTCGCCAGCACCGGCGACGGCGACCGCACCCGCTCCTATTTCGGCATTTACGAGGTCAGCGACCGCTATGACGGCAGCGCCCGCGTGCTGACCCACGGCACCACGCTGCACGGCGTCCAGAATCTCGAGCCCGGCATGGAGACGGTGCCGACCAGCTATTATGCGCGCCGTTCGGGCGTCGGCCTCGCGCTGACCAACGCCAACGCCCTTTATGGCGCCAATCCGCGGATCGGCATCGTCGGCCTCGGCAGCGGCACCCTGTCCTGCTACTTCCAGCCCGGCATGAGCTGGACGATCTTCGAGATCGACCCGGCGATGGTCGAGGTGGCCCGCAACCGCTTCACTTTCCTCAGCCGCTGCGCCCCGCAGGCCCGGATCGTGCTCGGCGACGCGCGGCTGAGCATCCGCGGCCAGCCGGCCAATTCGTTCGACATCCTCGCCCTCGACGCCTTCTCCTCGGACGCGGTGCCGCTGCATCTGCTCACGCGCGAAGCCCTGGCCGATTATGGCCGGGCCGTGCAGCGCGACGGTATCGTCCTGTTCCACATCTCCAACCGCTATCTCGATCTGAAGCCGGTGATTGCCGACATCGCCGAGCATGGCGGCTGGTCGAGCGCGGTGATGACCTATGTGCCGACCGAGGAAGAGGAGATCATGAACGCCACTTTGTCGGTGTGGATCGCGCTGTCGCGCAATCCGGCGACGATCCAGCGTCTGCTCGAGCTCAGCGGCGAAGAGCGGATGTCGTGGGAGCCGCTCTACGCCGCGCCCGGCTTCTCCGGCTGGAGCGACGATCATGCCTCGATCCTGCCGATCATCAATTATGACAGCCTGCTGCCGCGCATGCTGCGATGAGGCGCTGATGATCGAGACCCGCCGGCTGATCCTGCGCGACTGGCGCAAGGAGGATGTCGCGCCCTATGTCCGCCACACCAACACGCCGGCGGTGATGCGCTGGCTCGGCGGCGTGATGCCGGAGAAGGAGGCGCGCCAGGGCGTCGCCGACCGCATCATGCGCTGGCAGCGCGAGCGCGGCTTCACCTTCTGGGTGGTCGAACGCAAGGAGGATGGCGAGCTGCTCGGTTTTTGCGGCCTCAAGCTGGCCGACGGCGAGGGCAGCAGCTTCATCGGCGAGCTCGAGGTCGGTTGGCGCCTGCGCGAGGACGCCTGGGGTCAGGGCTATGCCAAGGAAGCGGCGATCGCCTCGCTCGATTATGCCTTCGACCGGCTCGACGCCGACCGGGTGGTGGCGGTCACCTTCGGCGCCAACGCGCCGAGCTGGGGACTGATGGAGCGGCTCGGCATGCGCCGGCGCGCCGACCTCGACTATGACGACCCGCGCTTCGCCGAGCACAATCCGACCATCGTCTACGAGATCGCGCGGGAGGAGTGGCGGCGATGAAGCTGATCGCCTTCGGCGGCCATGAGCCGCGGATCGATCCGGCCGCGTTCGTCGCGCCCGGCGCGACCCTGATCGGCGACGTCGAGATCGGCCCCGAAGCGAGCATCTGGTATGGTTGCGTGCTGCGCGGAGACATGAACCGGATCCGGATCGGCGCGCGCTCCAACGTCCAGGACGGCAGCGTCATCCATGTCGATCCGCCGCGTCCGGGCGGCCCCGACGACGGCTTCCCCTGCCTGATCGGCGAGGACGTGCTGATCGGCCATCTGGCGATGGTCCACGGCTGCGTCCTCCAGAATCGCGCCTTCGTCGGCCTCGGCGCGATCGTGATGGACGGCTGCGTGATCGAGAGCGACGCGATGCTCGCCGCCGGCGCGATGCTCACCCAGGGCAAGAGGATCGAATCGGGCCAGCTGTGGGCCGGACGGCCGGCCCGATATGCGCGCGACCTGCGCCCCGACGACATCGAGGGCATGCGGCTCGGCGTGGCCCATTATGTGGCGCTTGCGAAGCGCCACAAGGAGGCGCTCAGCGCGGACTGAGCCGTTCGCGCAGGCCGTCGATCCGCTGCTGCTGGCCGGCCGCGATCCGCTCCGCCTCCGACAGGGCGGCTCCCAGCGCGGCGAGGTCGGCTGCGCTGGTCGCCAGCTCGGCGCGGCCCAGCGCCAGCCGGTCGAGCTCGGCGAGCGCCCGCATCGTCGGCCCGCGCGCCGCCTCGAGCCGCGACAGCGCCTGCTGCGCCGCCACCCAGCTTTCCGATTCCGGCGCTCCCACCGCCTCGATCGCCGCCCGGGCCGGGCCGAAGGCGGCGTCGAACGCGCGCTCGCCTTCGGCCGCCGCTCCGGCCAGCTCGGCGAGGCGCCGGGCCAGAGCGGGGTCGTCGGCCACTTGCGGCGCCGGCCGCTGCGGTTCCTCGAACGACAGGTTGGCTTCGGCCGGCCGGCGCGCCAGCGATGGGAAATCACCCTCGACCGCGCAGGCGGGCAGCAGGGCCGTGGCGACGGCGAGAAGCGTGAAGACCCGCATCCGTCTTCCCTATGCGGCCGATTGCGGCCCGGCAACACCGGCCTCCGCCGGTGCAGGCACCGGCCTCCGCCGGGGCGGACACCGCCCTGACCCGGAACGGGCGGGGTTGCGCGCCCGGACCTCAGCCCCTATGTCGCAGCCTCCGCGCGCCCGTAGCTCAGCTGGATAGAGCACCAGACTACGAATCTGGGGGCCGGAGGTTCGAATCCTTCCGGGCGCGCCATTCTCCCTTCGCAGCAATGCGCCAGCCTCGCGGCCGGATTTTTTTCGTCGCGCGGGAGAAGGATTGCAGGTTCCGCGACCTGGTTCGAAAGCGACTGTGAATACGAAGAAAATCATGTCATGTGCGTTCCGACAGGCGTGATATAGGCGCCTTCGCGTGTCGCCGGCCGGGCTGCCGTTCAGCCATTTTTCAGGTGCTGACGACGAAATCCCGCCACCGCACGCTCGTGCAGAGGCGGGGCGCGGAAGAGTCGCGGAGGGCGCGATGGGGAAAGCGGGGTTCGGTTTCCTGTTGGGGGTGCTGCTGGCGGCCGCCCCGGCGGGGTCACAGCCGGTGCATCTGGCGGCGCCGGTTGCGCTGGCGCCCGGACAGGGGGTCAGCGGCGAGCTGACGCCCAACGACGCGCAGCGGCCGTCGGGCAAATATGAGGATGTCTACGCGCTCGAGGGACGCCGCGGCGGCCGCATCGACCTGCGGCTCGGCTCCGGCGACTTCGACCCCTATCTGGCGGTCACCGGACCGGGGGGTTTCAACCTGTCCAACGACGATGCCGAGGATGAGGCCGATACGCGCGACAGCCGGCTGGTGGTCGAGTTCCCGGCCGACGGCGTCTACCGGCTGGCGGTGACGTCGTTCCGTCCCGGCGAGACCGGCGCCTACCGGCTGCAGGCGGCGCCGGCAGCGGGCGATGCGGCGGTGGCGCGGCCGGAACCGGCCCAACCGATCGCGATCGGGGCGAGAATCGACGGCCGGCTCGAGGCGGGCGACGGGCGATTGAGCTCGGGCGAATTTGCCGACCGCTACCGCTTCAGCGCCCGCCGCGGCCAGCGCATCCGGGCCGAACTGGAGGCCGGCAAGTTCGATACCTATCTCATGCTGCACCGTCCCGACGGCAGCCGGGACGAGAATGACGACAGCGGCAGCGAGGCGGCTCCGTCGACCGACAGCCGGATCGACACGGTGCTCGCCGAGGACGGCGAATATGTGCTGGTCGTCACCTCCTTCCGTCCGGGCGAGAGCGGCGACTACCGCCTGACGCTCGTCCCCAGCCCCGGCCTGCCGCGGCAGGCGGGCGTGCCGGGCGGACCGCGGGTGGTGGCGCTGCTGGTGGGCGTCTCGGACTATGGCGAGCGGATCTCGCCCTTGCCCAATACCGACGATGATGCCCGCCAGCTGTTCGAAAGCCTGCGCGGCGCCGGCCTGCTGCATCCGGCGAGCACATTGCTGACCAACGAGCAGGCGACGACCAAGGCGGTCGCCGAGGCGTTCGCTCGCGCGTCGGCGCAGGCCGGCCCGAACGACCTGTTCATGTTCTTCTTCTCGGGCCATGGCGACCAGGTCGACGTCCGTCCGGGCGCGGCCGAGCTGGACGGACGCAGCGAGACGATCGAGCTCTACGACGCGGCGATGACCGACGCCGAGCTGGCGCCTTTGTTCGCCGGCGTCCGCGGCCGGATGGCGATGGCGGCGATCGATTCCTGCTTCGCCGGCGGCTTCCGCAACCTCGTCGACCGGCCGAACGTCATGGGCCTGTTCAGCTCGGAGGAGGATCTGACCAGCCTCGTCGCCGACCGCTTCAAGGCCGGCGGCTTCCTCTCTTATTTCCTGCGCGCCGGTCTCACCGGGGAAGCCGATGCCGACGGCGACCGCATCATCACCGCCGGCGAGCTCTCGACCTATGTCAGGCGGCGCTTCCGCCGCGAGGGCGACATTCCGGCGACCACCCGCGAGGACGAAAGCCACTTCCAGAACCTGCTGATCGAGCGCGGCGGCGTCCATGTCGACGACGTCGTCGTCCGGCTGGGCGCTGCGGAAATGCGCGTCGCCACGGCGGTGGCGCCCGTACCGCCGTTTCCGGCTGATGCGAAACGGCGCGGGGCGCAGCTGAAGCATTAGCCTCCCGTTTCGGGCCGAACCCGGAACTGACCGGACTCATCGACAAATAGCCGGCCGTTCATCGACCGGACGCCAGCAAAGGGTTGCTTCGCTCGTCATGCGGCCGGTATTTTCGGATTGCTGCCGCGGCGCGAACCAGGTCGAGCGGCGTCGCGATGGCGGGAGATCGGCCGGCAATGCCAGACCGCTGTTATTGTATCTTCGAAGGGGGCGGGGCGAAGGGAATCGCGCATATCGGCGCGCTTTCGGCGCTCGAGAAAACCAGCCTGAAGCTGGCGGGCTATGCGGGCACCTCGGCCGGTGCCCTCGTCGCCGCCTTGGCGGCGGCCGGATATGGCTCCGCCGAAATGTTCGGTCAGACACGCACGATCCTCGACGACATCGACCGCGACCCTACCAACACCGACGGCGGACCGGCCCGCAAGCCGGTCAAAACGCCGACAGGGCTTCTAGGCCGCCACGGCTGGCGGGCGATGCGGACGGCGGGCCGGTCGGCATGGATCCTCGCCCTCGCCGTGGTGGTCGCCGCTTTCCTGCCATGGATCCTGCACTGGGTGGGAATTACCGGAGAGGCCGAGGCGCTGTTGCTCATTCCCTTGCTCGGTGCCTGCGTCGCCGCCTGGGCGTGGTGGATGGCAGAAGGTCTCGGCCGGGTCGAAGCGGTGCGCGAGGCGGTCAATCAGGCGCTGTCCTTGCGGGTGCGCAATTCGCGCGACCCGAGCCCGGTGACCTTCGCCGATCTTGCGGCGGCCGGCAGGCCGCCGCTGCGGATCGTCGCTTCGGATATCAGCAGCGGCAAGGTAGCACTCTTCTCGGCGGAGGAAACGCCGGACGTGGCGGTTGCCGATGCCGTTGCCGCCTCGATCTGCCTGCCGGTCGTCTTCAGCCCGTGGCCGATCGGGGGAAAGCTTCATTTCGACGGCGGCCTGGTTTCCAACCTGCCCGCCTGGACGTTCGATCCGGAGCGTGAGGTCGATCGCGACGCCTGGACCGCCGCCATCGAGATCGCCGACGAAGGCTATGGGACGCCGTTCGGCTTCGGAATCCTCAAGGCTGCCGTCCTCACGGCCGTTTTCGGCTCTGGGATGTTGAACACGCGCGGGGTGGATAAGCTCAGGAGACTCACCCTCACCGTCGACCTGGGGCTACTGGAATTCAATTTCGACCGCGCGCGCGCCGCCGAGATCATTGCAGATGCCGAGGAGGAGGCTCAAAAGCTCGTTCTTCAGCTTGTCGACATTCCTCGCCACATGGGGAAGACCTGCGTCGAGGCGATCGCAGATACCCGCCTCGCGCTCGATGCGGGACGAAAGGCGGCGGGATTGGGGGCGCTGGGCGGCCACATGCGTGCCGCTTTCTTCCTCCCCCTCGCCGATGATTCCACGGCGCTCAGGAACGAGTTCAGCCATGGCTTTGAAGATCATGCCGACGAGCGCATCAGGTTGCCGAGAAAGGGTTCCTTCGCTGGCGAGGCGCTCGAAAAAGGCGCCCTCATCGCGCAGCGATCCGATATCGACACCTGGAACAGGTCGCTGTCGCGCCCCGAGCACCGGTGGGTGCGGAAGCTGCTTTGGAAGGACCAGCAATGGTTGATCTGCATCCCGTGCCGTCACGGTCCCTCCGGCCGCGAGCTGGTGCTTGTCGTCGATGGCGATCAGCCACTTGGACTGGACAAGGCGCTTCTCGATGCGATCCTGGCCTCGCTTTCCGAGCGGCTGACCTCTATATTGGCTGCGTCCCTGCCGGAGGAGCTGTTCAAGTGGTAACCTGGGTGAAGGAAAAAGGACCGACGGAACCGCGGGCGCGGGCGCTGTCCGAGGAATTGGCAGCGGCTTTCGCCAAAAAAGGGACCCGTGCGCTTTCGCAAGGCAAGCGGCGACTCGACAAGAAGTCGCAGGACCTCAAGACCCAGCGTAAGGACAGGTCTGTGAGGGTTATCCACGAGTGACCTTGCCCGTCCGGCGCGCCGGCCAAAACTAATCGCGGACGTGCTCCGGCTTTCCCTTGCGCCTGGTCGAGGCGAATTCCTCGAGCTGCTTCTCGCTCATCGATTCGACCATCTGGCGCGAGGCGCCCTTCAACGCGCTCTTCGGCGTCTCGCCGCGCTTGGCCGACAAAGCGGCGCCGGCGGCCTTTTGCTGGGCGGCTGACCTGGCAGGCATGGCCCTTTCTCCTTTCGAAGCGGAAAAACGGGCGCCGACGAAAGCCGGTTCCTCGTCGATCGCAGACGCGGTCTCGTCGAACCGCAACTCGCCTTTCGCGCGCGGAGCCTTCATCCTTGGCCAATGCACCGACAACTCCTCGGCCTGGCCGTGCCGGCGGCGATGCTGCTTGCCGGCGCCGCCGCCGCGACTCCGCCGCCGCAATGGATCGCGGCCGGGGACGCGGGCGCCGCAATCGCCTGGCTGCGGACCTTCTCGAGCGACGGCGACGACTGGATCAACGACCTCGTCCCGATCGGCCAGGGACAAATTGCCGCGGTCGGCTTCCTCGGCCGCGACGATGCGGCGCAGGCGCCCGATTGGCGCGCCTTGCTGGCGGTCCTGGACGCAGGCGGCGAGGTGCGGCTGCAGCGCGAATATGGCGCCGGTGACGGCATCGACGCCTTCTGGATCGCGGGCCGCGCGGCCGGAGGCGAGCTCGTTCTGGCCGGCTTCACGACCCGCATCGGCGCCGGCGGCATCGACGGCTGGGTCGCGTCGGTCGACGAGGCCGGCAATCTGCTCGGCGAAGCGTCGTTCGGGGGCGCCGGCTACGACCGTTTCACCGATTTCGCCGCGGCGGCGGACGGCTATTTGTTCGTCGGCCACAGCCAGCGCGCCGGCGAAGACCGGCGGCGGATCTTCCTCGTCCGCACCGATGCCCGGCTGCAACCTTTGTGGGAACGGATCATCGAAGGCGAGGGCTCGCTCGGCGCGCTCTACGTCGAAGCCGCGGACAACGGCGAATTCGTGGTGGCGGGAGGCGCGAGCGACGGTCGGCAAAGCGATATGTTCGCCATCCGGTTCGACGCCGGGGGACGGGAAATCTGGCGCCGGCTGGTCGGCTCGGACGAGGCGGACGACGTCAATCACGGTCTCGTTCTGCTGCCCGGCGGACATATCGTGCTGCTGGGCTACAGCCGCAGCTGGGGCGCCCGCGAGAACGACATCCTTGCCGTGACGCTTTCGGGCGACGGCGATGTCGTTCGCCGGGAGATGATCGGTGGAGACGATGACGACCGCCCGATCCTGGCCGCGGCGGACGTGGAGGGCCGGGTCTGGATCGTCGGACACACGAGGAGCGCCGGCGCCGGCGGCTCCGACCTGCTGCTCGCGCGCCTCGAAGCGGACGGGGCGTTCGCACCGGGAGTCGTCACCCTCGGCGGTCCCGGCGACGACAACGGAACGGCGGTGCGGCCGATCGGCGGCGGATCGGTGATGGTGGCGGGCTACACGGTGGGGCCGGGCGAACATGGTCAGGACGCCTTCGTCGCGCGGCTCGACGGGCTGTCGCTGGCCGAAACCCACCCGGCCATGGCGCGGCGCACTCTGCCCTAGCTAAGCTCTTCCAGCTCCAGCAGGTCGTAAAGCGCGCGCCGCGCGCCCTCGATCCGCTCCGGCAGGGCCGGGTCGGCGAGATCGGCCGGCGCGATGCGCTCCGGCCAGTGCTGCTCGATGCAGCCGGCGATGCGGCCGAGCCGGGCCGCGTCGACCAGGAAACGCGGATCGACCGCGGCCGGATCGGCGACGACCCGCAGCCTGAGGCAGGCGGGCCCGCCGCCATTGGCCATCGACTGGCGGACGTCGACGACGGCCAGCCGGCGGATCGGGCCGTTGCCCGCCGCCATCTTCTCGAGCCACGCCCACACCGCCGGCGTCTCGCGGGCTTCCTCGGGCAGGATCAGCGCCATCCCGCCGCCGGGCAACGTCACCAGCTGGGCGTTGAACAGATAGGATTTGATCGCGTCCTCGAGGCTGACCAGATCGGCCGGCACCTCGACGATCTCCACTTCCGGCAGCAGGCGCTTCAGCGACGCGTGGAAATCCGCCCGGTCCTCGAACGCCTGCTCGTGCGCGAACAGCACATTTTCGTTCGCGACCGCGACCACGTCGTTGTGGAAGGCGCCGGCGGCGATCGCCGCCTCCGACTGGGCGACGAACAGGGTGCGCGCGGGATCGAGGCGGTGCAGCCGGGCCACCGCCCGCGATGCCTCGACATGCTGGCGGGCGGGAAACGCCCCGCCGCGCACGCCGTAGACGAACACCTCCACTCCGGGCGCGCCATGGCCGGCGCACAGCCGCATGTGGTTCGCCGCCCCTTCGTCGCCGAAGCCGGCCGGCACCGGCGGATGCACCGCGAAATGCCCGTCGTCGGCGAAAGCGAGGCGCAGCTGGGCGAGGGTCGCCGGCCATTCGTGGCTGCGATGCGGCATGGTCCGCAGATTGGCGACGGTGAGGTGGCAGCGAGCGTCCGCGCTGTCGGGCGCGGGCGAGACGGTGGCGGCGTTGGCCGCCCACATCGCCGAGGCGGAAAAGGCGGCCGGACGCAGCGAATCCGGCACTCGCTCGGGGCAGGCGCCGAGCGCCTCCAGCCATAAGCGGTTGGGGCGCGGGTGGGGGAGGAAGACGCCCTGCGCCAGCCCCAGCGCGAGATTGTGGCGCATCTTGCCGATCCCCTGCAGCGCCGCCGCGCGCGGGAAGGCGACCGCTCCCCTGTTGGCGGTCGAGGCGATGTTGCCGAGGCTGAGCCCCGAATAATTGTGGCTCGGGCCGACAATGCCGTCGAAGTTGATCTCGGTGAGCGACATCGGGGCTCTTGCCTCAGCGTTCGACCGCAAGGAAGCGGTCCCCTTTCTCGAGGCCGAGCAGGGAGGCGCCGGCCAGGTCGACGGTCGCGCTGACGCCGTCGGGGATGGCGACATGGACGTAGCCCGCCGCGAAATCGGCGCGCCGGCCGCCGGCCGCCAGCATCCTTTCGCCCCCGGCGCCGGCGCCGGTGCCGGCGAAAATCAGCTCGCGGGCGTCGCGGACGGCGCGGATCTGGTCGGTATCGGCCGACATGGTCGGGCCGCCGTCGAATATGTCGACATAGTCCTTGCCGCTGAAGCCCTCGCGCTCGAGCATGCGCATCGCGCCCTCACCCGAGGGATGAGGCTTGCGCAGCACCGCCAGCGCCTCGGACGACAGCATGGCGGTGTAGATCGGGGTCTTGGGCATCAGGTCGGCGATGAACTGGGTGCCGTGGGCGCCGTTGAACGCATCGGCTTCCTGGAAGCTCATGCCGAAGAAGCGGCCGGCGATCGAATCCCAGAACGGCGATCCGCCGTCGGCGTCGATGACGCCGCGCAATTCCGCGACGACCGTGTCGGCGAAGCGCTCGCGATTGCGGCGGATGAACAGATAGCGGCTGCGCGCCAGCAGCAGGCCGAGGCCGAGTCCGCTGGTCCGCTCTTCGGGATGGAGGAACAGGCCCCCGACCTCCGAGCAGTCGTTGAAGTCGGTGCACAGGGTCAGCATCTCGGTGCGGAAGGTGCGCCTGAGCTCCGGCGACGTCTGTGTGAGCTTGCTGATCCGATAGGAATAGAAAGGATGCTCGCGGCCGATGTGGCTGAAGATCTGGCAGGTGCCGCGGACCGCGCCCGTCTCCGCATTTTCGAGGACGAAGACGAAAAGATCGCCGTCGGGCGACTCGGTGTCGCTGGAGAAAGCGACTTCGGAACGGGCGAGCTTGGCGACCAAAGTGCCCTTGTCCGCCGGCAGGTTGGTGAAACCGCCGCCGGTCAATTTCGCCAATTTGTAGATCGCGTCGAAATCCTCGCCGCGCGCCGGCCTTACCCTGTAACTCACAAAGCCTCCCCGTTCGCCAGCCGCAGCATGGTCAGCGCCGACAGCCGGGCGCGCTCGGCGAGGCTTTCGACAATCAGATATTCGTCTTCGCTGTGGATCGCGCCGCCGCGCGCGCCCATCGTGTCGACCACCGGCACGCCGCAGGCGGCGATATTGTTGCCGTCGCACACGCCGCCGGTGTCGCGCCAGCCGATTTGCTGGCCGAGATCGGCGCCGCACCGCCGCACCAGCGCGAACAGCCGCTCGGCCTTCCCGTCGAGCGGCTTGGGCGGCCGTCCGAAGCCGCCGTGGATGCGGATCCGGACGTCGTGCGCCGCCGCCACCGCCGCGACCGCATCGTCGATCAGCTGTTTCGCGCGCGTCTCGTCCCGGGGCGTCGACGGCCGCAGGTTGACGCGCAGCACCGCTCTGTCCGGGACCACATTGTTCGGAGCGCCGCCGTCGATCCGGGCGGGATTGACCTTGAGCCCGGCATCCTTCGCCGCGGCGAGACGAAGCGCCAGCTCGGCTGCGGCAAGCAAAGCGTTGCGCCCCTCTTCGGGATTGCGCCCGGCATGGGCGCTGCGCCCCTCGACGGCGAGGCTGAAATTGCCGCTCCCCGGCCGCGCCCCGGCGAGCGTGCCGTCGGGAAGCGCGGCGGGCTCGTAGGTGAGGGCCGCCGCCTTGTCCCGCGCGGCCTCGGCGATCAGAGCCGCCGAGCCGGGCGAGCCCACCTCCTCGTCGCTGTTGATCACCACCTCATAGCCGATCGATCCGGCCAGCGGCGACGCTTCCACCGCCCGCAGCGCCGCCAGCATCACCGCCAGGCCGCCCTTCATGTCGGCGACGCCGGGACCGCCCAGTATCCGTCCCTGCTCGCGCCAGAAGACGTGCTGGAACGCATGGTCGGCGCCGAACACCGTATCCATGTGGCCGGTCAGCAGCAGCTGCAGCCTGGCCTGCGGCCGCACGCGCAGATGCAAATTGCAGCCATGGGCGACAGCATCGAGCGAGCCGTCCGCGGCCATCGCCGCGACCGGCGCCGGATCGCGAAGGTCGAGCAGGCCGGGCAAAGGGGCGAAGGCGTCGGCGAGCAGCCGCGCCATCGCGTCGAGGCCGGCCAGGTTGCGCGAGCCGCTGTTGACGCCGGCCCAGGCCGTCACCTGGTCAAGCATCGGCGCGTCGCCGCAATGCTCGACCGCTGCCGCCTCGATGCTGGAAAGCCCCTGCATGGCCATGCCTGTAGCTCAGTCCCCGTCCCCGAGTACAGGGAGGGAGGAGCCACGGCAGGGGCGATCGGACCCTAGCCACGGCGGTCCGGCTGTCGTAGCCTCCCGGTGGGGGGGCGACAGGGAAAGATGCGGGAGAGAGCGGGAGAATGAATCCACCAACGGGCGCCGGCGGCGGACATATCAGGCTGACCTCGCATCCCGGCGCGGTCGGCACCGCCCGCTTCCCGATCGTCTGGGACGCGGCCGGCGCGCGCGAGCGCGGCCCGGTGATCGCCACCGTCAATGCGCGCGCGGACCGCAACGCGATCGGAGCCCATGGCGGCTCCTATTCGATCTATCGCGCGCTCGCCATTTCTGCCGGCGCGATGGACCCGCAGGCGCGTCCCGATTTCCAGGACACCTCGCCGGTCTGCGAGATCGGTCCGCATCCGCAATGGAGCGAGCCCGGCAAGATCGTGTCGTTGGACCCGTGGGGCCACCGCGTGGCGCACGATTTCGGCGACCTCATCGCCGCGGGCATCGACCTCAGGCCGACGATCGCCATCACCAAAGCGCGGCTCACGCTGCACGAGATCCAGCATGCGATTGCCGCCGGCCGGCTCGAGGTGGACGGCGAGATCGTCCACGAGGCCGGCGACGTCTCGGTCACCAAGATCGCGGTCGACCCGGTGTGGTGGCTGCCCGGCGTCGCCGAGCGCTTCGGCGTCGCCGAGGGCAGCCTCAGGCGCTGCCTGTTCGAGCAGACCGGCGGCATGTATCCCGAGCTCGTCACCCGCCCGGACCTGTCGGTGTTCCTGCCGCCGATCGGGGGCATGACGCTCTATATTTTCGGCGATCCCGCCCTGCTCGGCGACGACGCCAGGAGCCTCACCTGCCGCGTCCATGACGAATGCAACGGCTCCGACGTGTTCGGATCCGACATCTGCACCTGCCGGCCCTATCTGACCCACGGCATCGAGGAGGCGACGCGCCAGGCGCAGGCGGGCGGAGTCGGCCTCATCGTCTACAACCGCAAGGAGGGGCGCGCGCTCGGCGAGGTCACCAAGTTCTTGGTCTACAACGCCCGCAAGCGCCAGCCCGGCGGCGACCAGGCGGCGACCTATTTCGAGCGGACCGAATGCGTCGCCGGCGTCCAGGACGCCCGTTTCCAGCAGCTGATGCCGGACGTGATCCACTGGCTCGGCATCCGCCGCATCGACCGGTTCGTGTCCATGTCGAACATGAAATATGACGCGCTCGCGGCCGGCGGCGTCGAGATCGGCGAGCGCGTCCCGATTCCGGCCGGGCTGATCCCGCCCGACGCCAGCGTCGAGATGGAGGCGAAGAAGGCGGCGGGCTATTACACGCCCGACGGCGCGCCGACCGAGGACCAGCTGCGCGGCACGGTCGGGCGGGACCTCGGCAAATTCTGAACGCCATGGACGAGGGCAGGGCAGCGCTCACGGGCCTGCTCGGCGCGGCTGCCGTTCGCGAGCGCGCGCACGAGATGCTCGAGGCGGCACAGGGCGGCCGGGTCGACGGCTGGTCGGTCGACCTCGACCGGCTGGCCGCCGCGGCCGAGCTCACGGCGGCCGTGACCCGCGAGCGCTATCCGGACCTCGCCATCCCGTTCCACGCGCGCTGGCGCCACTTCGCCGGCGAGCCGGCGCTGCCCGGCGGCGGCGACCCGGCGGCGCGCGCCCGCGCCGCGTTCGACCTCGTCATCGTCTCGGTGCTGCTCGACGCCGGCGCCGGGCCGGACTGGCGCTACCGGGACGACGCGACCGGCGCGACCTTCGCCCGCTCGGAAGGGCTGGGGGTCGCCAGCCAGCGGATGTTCGAGGCGGGCGCCTTCTCCGCCGATCCCGCGGCGCCGCTGCGGGCCGACGGCCGGGCGCTGGCGGAGCTTCGCCCGGAGGCGCTCGCCGGCGGCTTCCAGGCCGGCGCTGCCAATGAAATGGTCGGACTCGACGGCCGCGCCGGCTTGCTGCGCCGGCTCGGCGAGCAGGTCGAGGCGCGGCCGGACCTGTTCGGATCGGCCGACCGGCCGCGCCCCGGCGGCCTTTACGACGTGCTGGCATCGCGCGCGGAAGCGCGCCGGCTCCCGGCCGCTTCGATCCTCGAGCTGCTGCTGGAGGCGCTCGGGCCGATCTGGCGCGGCCGGCTGGCGATCGCCGGCATTCCGCTCGGCGACTGCTGGCGCCACCCCGCGATCCGCCGCGGCGACGCCAGCGACGGCCTGGTGCCGCTCCACAAGCTCTCGCAATGGCTCGCTTATTCGCTGGTCGAGCCGCTCCAGGCGGCCGGCATCGAGGTAGTTCAGCTCGACGGCCTCACCGGCCTTGCCGAATATCGCAATGGCGGCCTGTTCGTCGACTCCGGCGTGCTGGTCCTGACCGACCCCGACGATGCGGCGCGCACCCACCTCGTTTCCGATCCGCTGATCGTCGCTTGGCGGGCGATGACGGTCGCCCTGCTCGACCGGCTCGCGCCGCTCGTTCGCGCCCGCCTCGGCGTCGGCGAGGCCGACTTTCCGCTGGCCCGTATGCTCGAGGGCGGCAGCTGGGCCGCCGGCCGGCGAATCGCCGCCGAACGCCGCCCCGGCGGCGGCCCGCCCTTCAATATCGTCAGCGACGGAACGGTGTTCTGATGCGCAGCGACCAAATCGTCATCCCGGCGAAAGCCGGGACCTCAGGGGACACGCCGAGCCCTTCCGTCCCGAGGTCCCGGCTTTCGCCGGGATGACGGATTAAGGAGAGCCACATGGAAGGCCTCACCATCGTTCGCCACCCGCTGGTGCAGCACAAGCTGACGCTGCTGCGCGACCGCAACAGCTCGATCCAGCTGTTCCGCTCGGTGGTGCGCGAGATCGCGACCCTGCTCTGCTACGAGGTGACGCGCGAGCTGCCGACCGAGATGGTCCGGATCGAGACCCCGATCGCCGCGACCGATTCGCCGCAGCTGGCCGGCAAGAAGCTGGTGATCGCGCCGATCCTGCGCGCCGGGCTGCAGATGGCCGAAGGCATGCTCGACCTGGTGCCGTCCGCGCGCCTCGCCCATGTCGGCCTTTATCGCGACCCGCTCTCGCTCCAGGCGGTCGAATATTATTTCAAGACGCCGCAGGACTGCGCCGAGCGGCTGGTGATCGTCGTCGATCCGATGCTCGCCACCGGCCACACCGCAATCGCCGCCGTCGACCGGCTGAAGGAGGCCGGCGTATGCGACCTGCGCTTCGTCTGCCTGCTCGCCGCCCGCCCCGGCGTCGAGGCGCTGCGCGCCGCCCATCCCGACGTGCCGATCTGGACCGCGGCGATGGACGACGCGCTCAACGACCATGGCTATATCGTGCCGGGGCTCGGCGATGCCGGCGACCGCACCTACGGGACGCGGTGATCAAGTTCCTCCCCATCGCCTGGCGATGGGGAGGGGGACCGCACGCAGTGCGGTGGAGGGGTAGCTGACGAGGCCTCGCTCAATACCCCTCCACCATGCTTCGCATGGTCCCCCTCCCCATGAGCGGCGCTCATGGGGAGGAACAGCTCACAGCCACTCCTGAAACGCTTCTACCAGATCCTCGTAGAGCTTCTTCTTGAACGGCACGATCAGCGCCGGCAGCTCGGCCGGGTCGGCCCATTTCCAGGCGCGGAATTCGGGATGGGCGGTGGCGAGGTTGACGTCCTCGTCACGCCCAAGGAAGCGGGCGAGGAACCAGGTCTGGCGCTGGCCGCGCCACGGCTCCTTCCACACCTTGCCGATCAGATCCTCGGGCAGGTCGTAATAGAGCTCCCTCGGGCAGCGGGCGAGGATCTCGACCTTGTCGGAAGGGATGCCGGTCTCCTCCTCGAGCTCGCGCAGCGCGCCCGGGAGCGGTTCCTCGCCCGGATCGAGCCCGCCCTGCGGCATCTGCCAGGCGGCGAGCGTCGAATCGAGCCGCTGGCCGACCCAGACCCGGCGGTCGGCGTTGATCAGCATGACGCCGGCGGCGGGGCGGTAACCGGAGTCGGTCACAAGGGTTTCTCCCCCTCGTCATTGCGAGCGGAGCGAAGCAATCCAGAGAGGCGCCGGCAATGCTGGATGGCTTCGTCGCTTCGCTCCTCGCAATGACGATAAGAGGCAGTCTCACCTGGCCGCCTCCGCCAGCATCAGCTTCAGCGAGGCGACGCAGCCTTTGATGTCGTCTCCGGCGGAAGGGACGGCGCGGCGCAGGTTGATGAAGCCGTGAATCTGCCCTTCCGCCTCGCGGAAGACGGTCGGAACGCCGGCCCGGATGCAGGCGGCGGCATAAGCCCGGCCCTGGTCGCGGATCGGGTCGAGGCCGGCGGTGACGACCAAAGTCGGCGGCATCCCGGCCTGGCTCTTGACCAGAGGGGCGTAGCGCCAGTCGCGGGCGTCGGCACAATAACATTGCTCGAACCAGTCGATGCTCGGCCGGGTCAGCATATAGCCTTCGCCGAAATCCTCCTTCGACGGATAGCCCTTGTCGGGATCGGCGGCCGGGTAGATCGGCCATTGCGCGAGCACCGGCGCCGCGGCCGGCTCGTCGCGCAGCGCGAGGCTGACGACGATCGCGAAATTGCCGCCGGCGCTGTCGCCGGCGACCACCAGGCCGGTGACGCCGCGCCCCAGCGCCTCCGGGCCGGAAGCGGCCCAGCGCGCCGCGGCGATCGCGTCCTCGACCCCCGCCGGCCAGGGATGCTCGGGCGCCAGCCGATAGTCGACGGCGAGCACCGGCAGGTCCAGCTCGCGCGCCATTTCGGCGCAGAACGGCTCATGGGTATCGAGGTCGCCGAACACGAAGCCGCCGCCGTGCAGGAACAGGAAAAGCGGCCCCGGCCCGCGCCGCTCGCGCGCGTCGAACAGGCGCAAGGGGATGTCGCCGGCCGGGCCGGGACAGGCGAGGTCGCGGATCACCGCCAGCTCGCCGGTGGGCGCGTCGGCGACCCAGCGCGACTTGCGGATCATCTCGCGCGCCTCGGCGGGGCCCGCCTCGTAGGTTTTCGGGCCGGGCAAGGCGTTCAGCCAGTCGAGGAACAGCCGCACGTCGGGGCGGACATAAGGTTCGGCCACGCGAGACTCCGGGTTCAACAAGCGATTCGGAAGGCCTATCTAAGGGAAAGCGATGCTGCCGCCACCTGTTGTGACGCGCGGCGGGGACGGCTAGGCTGGTTGCACCGCACAATGAAGGAATGAAGTTTGGCCACGGCCACCCATTATCTGACTCCCGAGGAAGCCGGCAGCGACGAGGCGCCGGAGGCGGTCGTCGTCCGCTTCGCCGGCGATTCGGGCGACGGCATGCAGCTGACCGGCGGCCAGTTCACTTTGTCGACGGCGCTCGCCGGCAACGACCTTGCCACCTTCCCCGATTTCCCGGCCGAGATCCGCGCGCCGCAGGGCACGACCTTCGGCGTCTCCGCCTTCCAGATCAATTTCGGATCTGCGGCGATCGAGACCGCCGGCGACGCTCCCGACGTCCTGATCGCGATGAACCCGGCGGCGCTGAAGGTGAATGTCGACGACCTCAAGCCGGGCGGGCTGATCATCGCCGACGAAGGCGAGTTCGGACCGCGCAACCTCGCCAAGGCCGGCTACCCCGCCAATCCGCTCGACGACGACACTTTGGCCAGATGGCAGGTGGTGCGGTTCAACATCAGCCAGCTCACGCTCGACGCGGTGAAGCCGTTCGGGCTCGGCAACAAGGAAGCGCTGCGCTGCAAGAACATGTGGACGCTGGGGCTGGCGCTGTGGATGTTCGACCGCGACCGCGGGCCGATCGAGGCCTGGCTCAAGGCCAAGTTCGCCAAGGCGCCCGAGCTCGCCGAGGCGAACATCGCCGCGTTGAACGCCGGCCACGCCTTCGGCGAGACGGCCGAGATCGGCAGCCCGCTGAAGCAGCATCATATCGATCCGGCTCCCGCCGAGCCCGGTCTCTACCGCACCGTCACCGGCGCCGAGGCGATCTCGCTGGGGCTGGTCGCCGGCGCGAAGCTCGCCGGCGTGCCGATGTTCTTCGGCGGCTATCCGATCACCCCGGCCAGCGCGATCCTCCACCATCTGTCGCGGCTCAAGGAATATGGCGTCACCACCTTCCAGGCCGAGGACGAGATCGCCGCCATCGCCGCCGCCATCGGCGCGAGCTTCGCCGGCCAGCTCGGAGTCACCTCCTCGTCCGGCCCCGGCATCGCGCTCAAGACCGAAGCGATGGGGCTGGCGATCATGACCGAGCTGCCGCTGGTGATCGTCAACTCGCAGCGCGGCGGGCCCTCGACCGGCCTGCCGACCAAGACCGAGCAGTCGGATCTCTACCAGGCCGTCTATGGCCGCAACGCCGATTCGCCGATGCCGGTCATCGCCGCCCGCTCGCCGGCCGACGCCTTCGACTGCGCGATCGAGGCGTGCCGGATCGCGGTCCAGTATATGACGCCGGTGATGCTGCTGACCGACGGCTATATCGCCAACGCCGCCGAGCCGTGGAAGGTGCCGGACATGGCCGGCTACGAGCCCTTCCCGGTCCGCTTCCACGACGAAGCGCCGGCGGAAGGGGAGGCGGTCAATCCCTATGCGCGCGACGGCAAGCTCGCCCGGGTCTGGATCCGCCCCGGCACGCCCGGGCTGATGCACCGGATCGGCGGCATCGAGAAGAATGTCGGCACCGGCCACATCGATTATGCCCCCGAAAACCATCAGGCGATGACCGACATCCGCGCCAACAAGGTGCTGGGCGTCGCCGATTCGATCCCCGACCAGGCGGTCTGCCTCGGCGAGCCGGGCGGGCGGCTCGGCGTGGTCGGCTGGGGCTCGACCTTCGGCCCGATCCACCAGGCGGTGCGCCGCGCCCGCCGCCGCGGCCTCGACGCCAGCCATGTCCATCTCCGCCACATCTGGCCGCTACCAAAGAATCTGGGTGATTTGCTAAGGTCTTACGACCGGATCATCGTACCGGAAATGAACCGCGGCCAATTGAAGACTTTGCTTCGCGACCAGTATCTGGTCGACGCGCGGCCGGTCAGCAAGGTCTCCGGCCAGCCGTTCAAGATCGCCGAGATCGAGGCGGCGATCGAGGAGGCGCTGCGATGAGGAATTCCATCCGTCATCCCGGCGCAAGTCGGGGCCTCAGGGGGACGCGCCGAGACTTCTTGTTCCGAGGTGCCGGCTTGCGCCGGCATGACGAGCTGTGAACGGCCCGCCGCGCCTGATACCGCTGGTGCTGATGCTGGTGCTGGTGCTGGCGCTGATCTGGTATCTTTATTGAGGAAATTGCGATGACCGAGATGGTCAAGCTCACCCCGAAGGACTTCGCCACCGACCAGGAGGTGCGCTGGTGCCCCGGCTGCGGCGATTATGCGGTGCTCAAGGCCGTGCAGCGGACGATGCCCGAGCTCGGCGTCGATCCGTCCCGGACCGTGTTCATCTCCGGCATCGGCTGCTCGAGCCGTTTCCCTTATTATATGGAGACTTACGGCTTCCACACCATCCACGGCCGCGCACCGGCGGTGGCGACCGGGGTCAAGCTGGCCAATCCCGAGCTCGACGTGTGGATCGTCACCGGCGACGGCGACGCGCTGTCGATCGGCGGCAACCACACGATGCATATCCTGCGGCGCAATCTCGACTGCCAGATCCTGCTGTTCAACAACGAGATATACGGCCTGACCAAGGGCCAGTATTCGCCGACCTCGCGGGTCGGCACGCGCAGCCCGTCGACGCCGTTCGGCTCGGTCGACCGGCCGGTCCGCCCCTGCGCGTTCGCGATGGGCTCGGGCGGGCGCTTCGTCGCCCGCGCGATCGACGTCCACAAGAATTTGCCCGACGTGCTCAAGGCCGCCCACGCCCATCGCGGCGCCGCCTTCGTCGAGATCTTCCAGAATTGCATCGTCTACAATGACGATGTGTTCGCCCCGTTCACCGCCAAGGACCATGCCGGCAAGCAGCTCTGGCTGAAGGCCGGCGAGCCGATGCTGTTCGACGGCGGCAGCAAGGGCCTCACCCTCGACCGCGAGGCGCTGAACCTCAAGGTGGTCGACGTCGCCGACGGCGACTGGCAGGCGGCCGACGTCATCGTCCACGATCCCGGCAACAAGGCGGTGGCCCACATGCTGATCGACATGCCGTTCGGCACCTTCCCGATGGCGCTCGGCGTGATCTACGACGATCCGCGGCCGACCTTCGAAAGCGCGATCCTCGAGCAGAATGCCGAGGCCGCCGCCGGCAAGCCGGCCGACCTCCAGGCGCTCGTCTCGCGCGGCCAGACCTGGCAGGTGACCAAGGAGCCGCGGGAGATATAGCGACGCACCAGCCTATGCGCTTCGCGCTGTTTATCGGCCTCGCGGCGTGCGCTGGCGGCCCGGCCAGTGCGTCCGACTGGCGCCGGCCGTCGATCGTTCTCGGCGACTGGATGCGGACGCGGATCGTCGGCAGCGCATGTCGTGATCCGGAGGCGATCTGCACCGCCACTTTGATCGAGGCGCGAATCGGCGTGGTCGGCACGGTCGCCGGCCCGCCCGTGCCTTCGCCCTTCACGGTCCGATTCGTTGCTCACGTGCCGCCCCGGCAGGGAGACCGTCAGTGGCTGCTCGTCTTTCCGGGGCGCCGCGGGCAGTTCTGGGCGGGACTTTGGCTCTGGCCTACCGGCGCCGAGCGTGGCGGCGAAATCTGCGTTCCCACCTCCGAGATCGAGACCTTCGGTGTTTCGATCCCTGCTGGCGGCCGCTCTCGCGGAGACGACATCTGCTACCGCTATTGAGCGTTCATATCTCCTAGTTCGAGCCGACACCCGGTCCCGAACTCTCTTTGCAGCAATGCCGTGATCGCCTGAGCGACCACAGACGGCGCTTTCAGCGTCGCCGGATCCTCGCCCGGATAGGCGCGGGCGCGCATCTGCGTCGCGGTCGCGCCCGGATCGACGATCGCCACCCGGATCGGCGAAATGTTGCCGACCTCCTCGCCATAGGCCAGCACCAGCGTCTCCAGCGCCGCCTTCGAAGCGCCATAGGGCGCCCCAATAAGCGCGGGGGTGGCGGCCGACGCTGGAGGTGACCGCGATCAGCCGGCCTGCCTCGCTGTTCCTCAGCAGCGGATCGAAAGCCGCGATCAGCGCCTGCTGGGCGAGCAGGTTGAGGGTCAGGAGCCGGTTGAACTCCTTGCCGTCGATCTGCGCGACCGGAGTGAGCGTGCCGAGCGTCGCGGCATTGAGCACCAGCACGTCGAGCGCCTGCCAGCGCCCGGCCACCGCCTGCGCCAGCCGGGCGATGCTGTCGCCCTCGGCGAGGTCGAGCGGCGCGATCGTCGCCGCGCCGCCGGCCTCGTGGATGCGCTGCTCGACCGCTTCGAGATCCTCGGCAGTGCGCGCGGTCAGCACGACATGCGCGCCCGCGCCGGCCAGCGCCTCGGCGGTGGCGGCGCCGATGCCGCGGCTCGCGCCGGTGACGAGGGACAGCTTGCCGTCGAGAAAACCTGCCATTTCTTCTCCGTCACCCCGGCGCAAGCCGGGGTCCATGCGGCGCTTCCCTTAGTCGAACTCCGCCTGGATGCCAGCTTTCGCTGGCATGACGGAAGGATCCGGGGTCGGAAGTTCAGGCGTAGCGTTCGGCGGGAAGCAGCCCCTGCGGCTGGAGATCCTCCTGGTCGGTCAGCGAGGTCGGATAGTCGCCCGAGAAGCAGGCGTCGCAATATTGCGGCTCGGCCTCGTCGCGAAGCTCCTCGCCGAGTGCGCGATAGAGGCCGTCGATCGACAGGAAAGCGAGGCTGTCGGCCTTGATGTAATTGTTCATCTCGGCGACGTTCATCTGCGCGGCCAGCAGCTTCTTGCGCTCCGGCGTGTCGACTCCGTAAAAGCAGCTGTGCCGGGTCGGCGGGCTGGCGATCCGCATATGGACCTCGCGCGCGCCGGCCTCGCGCAGCATCTGGACGATCTTCAGCGAGGTGGTGCCGCGCACGATCGAATCGTCGATCAGGACGATCCTCTTGCCCTGGATCAGCGCGCTGTTGGCATTGTGCTTCAGCTTGACGCCGAGGTGGCGGACCTGGTCGCTGGGCTGGATGAACGTGCGCCCGACATAATGCGAGCGGATGATGCCGAGCTCGAACGGGATGCCGCTTTGCTGCGCGTAACCGATCGCCGCCGGCACGCCGCTGTCGGGCACCGGAACGACGTAATCGGCGTCGACCGGGCTTTCCCGGGCGAGCTCGGCGCCGATCGCCTTGCGCACCGAATAGACCGACGCGCCGTCGAGGATCGAATCGGGCCGCGAGAAATAGACATGCTCGAAGATGCAGGGGCGCGGTCGCGCCGGCGCGAACGGCTTGTGGCTGTTGACGCCGCGCTCCGACACGACGATCAGCTCGCCCGGCTCGACGGTGCGGATATAGGTCGCCCCGACCACGTCGAGCGCCACCGTCTCCGAGGCGAAGATATAGGCGTCGCCGAGCCGGCCCATCACCAGGGGCCGGATGCCGAGCGGATCGCGGCAGGCGATCATCCCTTCCTCGGTGAGGCAGATGAGGCTGAACGCGCCTTCGACCTGGCGCAGCGCGTCGATGATGCGGTCGAGCAGGGTCGAGAAGGTCGAGGTGGCGACGAGGTGGATGATGACCTCGGTATCGGTGGTCGACTGGAAGATCGAGCCGCGCCGGTTCAATTCGCGGCGCAGCCGCATCGCGTTCGAGATATTGCCGTTATGGGCGACCGCGAAGCCGCCGCCGGCGAGCTCGGCGAACAGGGGCTGGACGTTGCGCAGCGCGGTCTCGCCGGTGGTCGAATAGCGGACATGGCCGATCGCGGCGCGGCCGGCGAGCGCGCGAATGACGCCGTCCTTGTCGAAATTGCCGGCGACATGGCCGAGCGCGCGGTGGCTGTGAAAATAGCGGCCGTCGAACGAGGTGATGCCGGCCGCCTCCTGGCCGCGATGCTGCAGCGCGTGCAGGCCGAGCGCGACGATCGCCGCCGCCGTGTCGGCGCCCCAGATGCCGAACACGCCGCATTCCTCGCGCAGCTTGTCGTCGTCAAAGGGATTGGTTGTCAGCATCTCGAGCGCTCACCCGTCTCGGCCTGCGCCCTATATAAGCGGGACCGCCGGTTTGTCGCCCCCGGGGCGAGAAGAATCCTGTGGACTAGCGCGCGCCCAGCTTCGGCCACAGCATCAGCGCCAGCCAGAGCGTCGCCAGGATGATGGTGGCGCCGCCCACCGGAATGAGGATCGTCCATTGCGACGGACCGTAGCGAATCGTCATGAACAGCCCGGCGACCATCGTCGCCACGCCGAGATTATGCACGACCCAGTGTACCGTCGGCCCGCGCGCGCCCGGCGGCGGGCCGCCGGTCAGCGCGTACAGGAAGGCGAACAGCGCCGAGGAGACCCAGCCGAGCAGCCCCATATGGGCGTGCGGCGAAGAGATGTGGAATTGCTCGCTCAACCCCAGATACATGCCGAAGCTCATCGTCAGCAGGAACCATATCAGAGCGGTGCGGGCCCAGAGCCCCGCCATGCTGTTCAACGCCATGCTTCCCCCCTGTTTCGGCCGGCGCTGCTTCGGACCGGCGCCCGCAGCTTAGCGGCGCCGGGCGTCGCTGCCCAGCCTCGGCGCTTGACGCTAACGTCAACGGAAAGTAGGCGTCCCGCTGATGCCGTCGAGCGCCCTCCATTCCGACTATCGCCAGTCGGGCCGCACCGCCCGCACCTACACCATCACCGAATTGTGCGACGAGTTCGGCGTCACCGCGCGGGCGCTGCGCTTCTATGAGGATGAGGGCCTGATCGCGCCGGAGCGGCAGGGACTGGCGCGAATCTACAGCTGGCGCGATCGCGCGCGGCTGGCCTGGATCCTGCGCGGCAAGAGGGTCGGCTTCAGCCTCGCCGAGATACGCGGGATGATCGACCTGTACGACGTTGGCGACGGCCGCCACGAGCAGCGCCGCGTCACCCTCGAAAAATGCCGCGGCCGGATCGACCTGCTGAGGAAGCAGAAGCTCGACATCGACGCGACGATCGACGAGCTCGAGCGGTTCATCGCGCTGGTCGAAGCGGCCGAAACGGCCGAAACCGCCGATTCCACCCCCGCCGAATAATCCACAAGGGACTGACGATGCCGACCTACACCGCCCCCGTCCGCGACACGCGCTATGTGCTGGAGCAGGTGCTCGGGATCGAGCGCTATTCGAACCTGCCCGGCTTCGAGAATGCGACGCCCGACCTGATCGAGGCGATCCTCACCGAGGGCGGCCGGTTCGCCGCCGAGGTGCTGGCGCCGCTCAATCGGGTCGGCGACGAGAAAGGCTGCGTCCGCCACGACGACGGCAGCGTCACCACCCCGCCGGGCTTCAAGGACGCCTATCGCCAGTTCTGCGAGGGGGGCTGGACGACCTTGTCGGCGCCCGAGCAATATGGCGGCCAGGGGCTGCCGTCGGTCGTCGCCACCGCGGTCACCGAATATCTCCTGTCCGCCAATCAGGCGTTCGAAATGTATAACGGCCTGACCCAGGGGGCGATCGCCTCGATCCTGGTCAAGGGCTCGGACGAGCAGAAGAGCACCTATCTGCCCAATATGGTGGCCGGCAAATGGACCGGCACGATGAATTTGACCGAGCCGCATTGCGGCACCGACCTCGGCCTGCTCAAGACCAAGGCCGAGCCCCAGCCCGACGGCAGCTACAGGATCACCGGCACCAAGATCTTCATCTCGTCGGGCGAGCACGACCTCTCCGAGAACATCATCCACCTCGTCCTCGCCAAGATCGCCGGCGCGCCCGACAATGTGAAGGGCATCTCGCTGTTCATCGTGCCCAAGTTCCTGGTCAATGACGACGGCAGCCTCGGCGACCGCAACGGCGTCGTGTGCGGCTCGATCGAGGAAAAAATGGGGATCCACGGCAATTCGACCTGCCTGCTCAATTATGACGGCGCCACCGGCTGGCTGGTCGGCGAGCCGGAAAAGGGGCTGGCGGCGATGTTCATCATGATGAACGCCGCCCGGCTGGGGGTCGGCGTGCAGGGCCTCGCCCAGGGCGAGGTCGCCTATCAGAATGCGGTCGCTTATGCCCGCGACCGCCGGCAGGGCCGGGCGCTGGTCGCCGGCGAGCGCGAGCCGGACGCCAAGGCGGACCCGATCATCGTCCATCCCGACGTGCGCCGGATGCTGATGGAGGCCAAAGCGTATAACGAGGCCGCCCGCGCGCTCGTCCTGTGGGGCGCGCTCCAGGTCGACATCGCCCGCCGCGCCCAGACCGACGAGGAGCGGCTCGCCGCCGACGATATGCTCGGTCTGCTGACGCCGGTGATCAAGGGCTATCTCACCGACAAGGGTTTCGAGGCCGCGGTCAATTCGCAGCAAATCTATGGCGGCCACGGCTATATCCGCGAATGGGGGATGGAGCAGTTCGTCCGCGACGCCCGCATCGCCCAGATCTACGAGGGCACCAACGGCATCCAGGCGCTGGACCTGGTCGGCCGCAAGCTGCCCGCCAATGGCGGCCGCGCCATCCAGGCCTTCTTCAAGCTGGTCGGCCAGGAAGCCTCCGCCGCGAAGGAGGGCGACGGGGTAGCGTCCCAGGTCGCCGCCGCGCTCGAGCGCGCCAATAACGACCTGCAGACCGCCACCTTGTGGCTGATGCAGAATGCGATGGCCAATCCCAACCAGGCCGGCGCCGCCGCTTATCCCTATATGACGCTGATGGGGGTCGTTTCGCTCGGCCTGATGTGGCTGCGCATGGCGACGACCAGCGCCGCCGCGCTGGACGACGGCGGCGAGGATCGCGCCTTCCATGAGGCCAAGCTCGCCACCGCCCGCTTCTTCGCCGAGAAAGTGATGCCGGAGTCCAATGCGCTGCGGCGCAAGATCGAAGCCGGCGCCGACAGCCTGATGGCGCTGCCGGCCGAGGCGTTCTGATCGGCCTCGCGTCCGCGGATTGCCGGCTCAGCGCCTCCCGAACAGCGATCCGCCGGCGCCGGTGATGGCGCTCAGGCGCTGACTATAGCCGGACGGATCCAGGGCCGACATCAGGCCGATGAGCAGGGAGACGACCGCAAACTGGATCAGCAGCGGCCGGGCCTCCTGCGCCCATTCCCAGCCGTAACGGTCGCCGCCGAGGATGATGGCGGCGACGCCGATCGCGGGAAGCAACCCGATGACGACGTTTCGCGCCGTATGCAAGACCATACCGAGCCGCGAAGGGATGGCCGCCTCGTCCTCCGTTGGGGAGGCGCTCTCGACATTGATGACCGACCCGTCCACGGCCGCGACCAGCGCCGCAGCTACCGACAGCTCGATCTCCGGGCGGGCTTCCATTCCCCTGGTCACCATCCTCGCCGCCAGGCGCCGAAGGCCGGCGGCGCTGTCTCGCACCTGCCGCCATTCCGGCGTGCGGCCGGGGATCGGAATATCAGCCAGAATGCGCAGGGTCGGGCCCTCGATGACGGCGGCGGCGGCGCCGAGCTGGGCGGCGGCCCGGCGGCGATACCTGATGTTCCGCCATTCGGCGGGGCTCGCGACAAGCAGGAAGCCCAAGGCATTGGCGAGCGATCGGACGAGCACCGGTTGCGGCGCGGCCATCACCAATATGCGGCGCTGGCCCAACCACCATAACCATAGAAGCAAGGTCCCCCATACGACCGTTGCCGTGGCCTTGATCGTCGATGGAAGCAGCTCGCCCGGCTCCAGCAGGTAGCCGAGAAACAGGGCCAAGGCGGCTACCCCGAGGATGACGAGGATCAGCTGTCGGCAGGTCGACCTGAACGCCCTCTCGCCGTCGAGGATTTCCTGTCTCGGGGCGCGTCGACACATGCGCCTCCGCTCTCCTGTGATAAGGAACAGGGTCCAACCCATGAAGCAGGCGAGAACAACGAGGATTTCGAGATAATAAGCAGCGACCAGAAAGCCGAATTCGTCCCAACCGGTCCCTCCGAGCCCGGTGACCGCGAATACCAGAATCGGTAGCAGCGCAAGGAGCACGATTGGCCCATAGATCTTGCTTCTCAAGGTCCAGGACCGCAAGCTGAACTCCGCCAGTGCCCGGCCGAGAAGAGCGCGCGAATATCCTCGGGCCGGAGCCGGCAGGACCTGCTTGAGGAAGGTATCGAGCTCCTTCGCTTCGCGGCGAGGACGTCCAAGCGCAAGCTGCTGGGGAAATATGCCTTGTTTCTCCGGTGGCTGGGTTTCGGCCATGATCGATCAACCTGCTCTTTATGGCCGGGCGGGTCCAGATCATTTTGGCGTTCACCACGCCCTGATCTCATCGGCTTGGCAGCGACAAGGCGGCATGACCGCAGGCGACGCAGGCTTCACCGGCTGGAGAGCAGGGCTGTCTCCCGGGGCTCCGCGAGCCAGGCCGTTCAGCTGTCGAGATCGACGCTTTCATAGTCCAGCCGCGCCGTGAGCGCCCTCAGCCGCGCCTGCCTCTCTTCGCGGGTCATCGCCAGCGCCCAGGCCCAGGCGGCGTCATAATCATAGCCGCCGGGAATGCGGCGCTCGATGCGGACCATGCGGTCGGCGAAGGCTGTGCCGTAAAGGTCGGTCCAGACGTCGTAGAGGAACAAATAGAGCAGCCGGTGGTCGTCGAGCTCGGCGGTGCGCGGCAAGGTGAGCGCGAGGCGGTGGCCCATTTCGTGGACCAAAGTGGCAAGGCGATAGGGCTCGCTGTAGGTCGCCTTCAGCCGGATCGAGCGGCCGTCATAGGCGGTCATCGGCGGCGTGTCGGAGACGATCACCTCGACCGGCGTCGGCGGGAAAGCGAGGCCGGTCGCCGCTTCCAGCGCGGCGACGATGCGTTCGCCCTCCTGCTCCCACATCCGGCGATATTCCTCCGCTTCCCCGGCGAAGCGCGAATCCGCCGGCGCGAAGCTCAGCGGCGGCGCCGCGGCGGCGAGCAGGACCGCCATAGCGAGCGCGGGCAGCGGACGCCTCGTCATTCGACCTCCAGCGGCGACCGCACCGAGACGGCCGGCTCGGGGGGCCGCCGCTCATGCCAGCCGGTCGCCTGCTGGAAGGCTTCGCCGGCGCGCAGCAGCAGCGCCTCGGACCCGGCGGGCCCGACCAGCTGGAAGGCGATCGGCAGTCCTTCGCCATCCTGCCCGCCGGGCAAAGTGAGGCAGGGCTGGCCGCTATAGTTGAACGGCGCCGTGAAGCGCAGCATCCCCGCCACCACGGCCGGATCGTTGGTCGCTTGCGCCAGCGCGGCCAGCGTCGGCGTCGGCACCGGCAGCACCGGCAGCGCGATCAGCTCGGCCCGTTCATGAAGCCGGGCCATTTCCCCGGCGAAGGCGAGCTGCGCCTGGTGCAGCCCCGCATAAGCCAAAGCCGGCACGGTCCGCCCGAGCTCGATGATCATGCGCAGCGCCGGGCCATAATCGCCGGGCGCGGCGTCGAACAGGCCGGCATGGGCCATCGCCGCCTCGACGCCGCAGCTGACCGTCCAGCCCTCGGCGAACGGCTCGAGGGGCGGCAGCGTCAGCTCGACGGCGACGGCACCGAGATCGGCCAAGCCGGCGAGCGCCCGCTCGACCACCCCCGCCACGATCGGATCGATCGAAGCGAGGACGGCTGGATCGACGCCGATCCGCAAGCCCGCAAGTCCCGCCGGCGCCTCGCGCACCGGGGCTAGGCCGAAACTGGTCGGATCGCGCGGGTCGGGTCCCGCAACGGCCTCGAGCAGGGCCGCGCAGTCGGCGGCGCTGCGCGCCATCGGCCCGACATGGTCCAATGAGGCGGCGAGCGGGAACACGCCGTGACGGCTGACCCGGCCCCAGCCGGGCTTGAGGCCGGTGACCCCGCAGGCGGCGCAGGGGAAGCGGATCGAGCCGCCGGTGTCGGTGCCAAGCGCGCCGAAGGCGAGGCCGGCGGCGAGCGCGACGCCGGCGCCGCTCGACGACACGCCGGTCCAGTGATCGCGGCTCCAGGGATTGCGCGGCTCCGGCCGCTCCGGCCGGTGCTCGGAGAAGGCGCCCTCGGTCAAAGCGAGCTTGCCGAGCAGCACCGCACCGGCGGCGGCGAGGCGGGCGGCGACGGTCGCATCCTCGGTCGGTACCCGGCCGGCCATCACCCTGGTGCCGGCGGCGGTCTCGATGCCGGCGGTATCGATCAGGTCCTTGAGGCCGATCGGCACGCCGTGCAGCGGGCCGCGCCAGTTGCCGGCGGCGATCTCCGTTTCGGCGCGCCGCGCGTCGGCCATCGCCCGATCCGCCGTCACCGTCACGAAAGCGTGAAGCGACGGCTCGAGCGCCTCGATCCGTTCCAGCATATGGGCGGTGACCTCGACCGGCGAGACCTCGCGGTCGCGGATCATGTACGCCAGCTCGGTCAGCGCCAGGTTGGAAAGCTCGCCCAAATTTCCGCCCCTCTTCCTCATCGCATCCTAGCATGATCGGCCGAACCGGCAAATCCTCACCATGCTTTGCCGGTCCACGGCGCATCGACCTTGTCGTGAAGGGCGCCACCTGCCCCTTCCGGGGGATGCGCGGCGGCGCGTTTCGCGCTAGGCATCGAGGATGATCGAGGCGTGGCTCGTTCCATTGCTGCTCGCCGTCCAGGTGGAAGTGCCGCCGGAGGCGCCACCCGAGGCGCAGGACCTTCCGGCCCGGGCGCCGGACCATGTCGTCAGGATGGAGGGCGATCGGCCCTGCTCCGACTGCGAGCCGTACCGGCGGACGGTCATCCGTTCCGGGCCATGGGTCCGCGAAGAGGGCCTCGGCTTCAATATCCACCAGATCCACTATTCGGACTTCGAGACGGATACGAGCTTCAGCATTGTTCGCGGCCTCAATGACAGCTTCCAATGGCTGACCGTCCAGCGCGATACACAAGCCCTTGCACGCTACCGGCTTCGCCGCCAGCGGATCGGATCGAACGTCACCTGGCTCGGCGAGCCGTGCGAAATCTGGTCGATGAACTCACCGATTTACGATGGCGACAGCTGCGAGACGGCGGACGGCGTCCAATTGTGGAAGCGGCAGCTGAACGGCGATGGCGGCATCATGAGCTCCAATCAGGCCGTTTCGGTCGAGCGCCGCCCGGTGCGGCGCCGCGAGGCGCAGGTGCCCGCCGACTTTTTCGGTCAGCTGCCGTCGCTTGGTGCCGGCGCGGCCGAAGACGCCGCAGCGTTCGAGGTACGATTCGTGTTCGGGCGCGGCCGCGACCGCGTCGAGGAGCTGTACCGTCAGTCGGGGAGGGCGCGCCTCATCCGCCGCCGGTCCGCCGACAACAGCGTCGCCTATGCGGGCAGCGACGAGCGGGTCACCTTCACCTACGACATCGGCGCCGATGGCCGGCCGGTCCGGCTCAATACCGCCTACAACCACCAGCCCGATCCGTCGCGGCGCCCGGAGACCTGGGAGCCGGTGCCGGGGCGGCGGTGGCGGCTGCTCTACGGCGAGCGCTGCCGATGGCAGCGACGGGCCGAAGGCGAGCAAGGGGGCGAATCCCATCACTGCCGGACGGCCGGCGGGATTCCGCTGATGATCGAGTTCCGTCCCCACGATCGCGAGCCGATCCTCTATCGCGCCGCGAGCCTCAGGCGGGGGCCGCTGGAGCCCGGTGCGTTCGCCATTCCGGCGGACGCAGGCGATTGGGCCAATTGGGGTGTCGTGCCGGCGCCGTGATGGCGTGGATCGCAATCATGACCGCCGCGCTGCGCGTCGCCGAGCCGGTGCCGCCGCCGGACGCGCAGGAGCTGCCTGCCGTCGCGTCGGATCATGTCGTGGCACGTGTCCGCGAAGGCCGCTGCTGCGGCCATCGAAGGCGGACCATCACCCGGTCCGGCTCGTGGGTGCGCGACGAACGCCTCTATGCCGACCGCAGCGAGACCAGCTATTCCGACTTCGCCTCGGGAACCAGCCTCAGGATCTGGCGCGACAGCACCGGCGAGGTGCAGAAGGTGGCGATCGAACGTTCGCGGTCGCGCCGCAGTTCGCTGTTCATCCGGCGCACGCCGACCGGCCGGCGCGACACCGCACTCGGCGAGCCCTGCACGATCTGGTCGCTCGCGGCCGAGGGCTATCGGCTGGAGAGCTGCGAGACCGCCGACGGCATCCAGTTGTGGCGGCGCCATCCTTCCCCGCGGGATGGATCGAACCTCAGCTCTGAGGATGCGGTCCTGGTCGAGCGCCGACCGGTGCGTCCGGACGAGGTTCGGCCGCCCGCCGACTTCTTCCGGCTGATGCCGCCGATCCGCACCGACGCTGCAACCGGGCCCGATTCGTCCGGCTACGAGGTCCGGCTGGTGTCCCGCGGCAGCGGTCGCGCTCGCGAGCAGGTCCGGCGGGAGTCGGGCAGCCTGGCATCCGGACATTTCGACCAGGACGGCATGCGATCCTATTGGGGGAGCGACGGCGCGACCGCCTTTTCCTATCGAACCGACGGGGATGGCGTTCCGATCAGCCTCGAAATCTCACGGATCGACACCGAAGGACCAAGGCCGGTGCCGGCGCGATGGGAACCGGTGCCCGGCCGCCGGCCGCGGTCGGTGCTCGGCGAGCGCTGCACCTGGCAGCAGCGCGCCGACATCCGGTCCACCGACATACGGCACGAATGCCGCACCGCCGACGGCATCGCCCTGATGACCTTCACGGATCCGCACTGGGACAGCCGCGACGTCCATTATCGCGCCACGCATTTGTCGCGGGGTCCGCTCGCCCGCGGCGCCTTTGCCGTTCCGGCCGCGGCGCTCGACTGGGCGGCCTGGGGGGTGGCGCCGCCATCCTGACCCGGGCGGTGCGCCATGCTAGTCTGATGCCGGGGAGGACCGGTCGATGACTCGCGACCAGAAGATCGTCGCCGTCGGCGCCGGCAGCGGCATCGCCGCCATGGCGCTGGCGATGTGGGGGCTTTCCGCGCTGCTGCCGGCGCCGGCGGGAGCGGAGACGCTCGACGGCCGGCTCGCTTATGCGCTGCGCTGGATGCCGCTCGCCGTGCTGCCGCTGTTCCTGATGGTCGCCGCGATCGGCAATGCCCGCTTTCTCGGCGAGGCGATCGATCCGACCCGGGGCGTGGAAGACCGCAAGACGATGATCGACGGCCGGGTCGCCGACAACACGCTGCAGCAATTCGCCCTGTTCGCGGCCGGCTCGCTCGGTCTCGCCGCCAGCCTGCCGCCCGAGCGGATCATGGTGGTCGGCGCGGCGGCGATCGTCTTCGCCGTCTGCCGTATCCTGTTCTGGATCGGCTACCGCATCCACCCGCTTTACCGGGCGTTCGGTTTCTCCTCGACCGCCTATCTCAATCTCGGGCTGATCGTCGCCGCTTTGTGGCTGGCGGCGACCTGAGTTCCGGCTTCGACGCCGGCCGGCGTCAGGCGCGGCGGCGGGTCGGGGTCCGCGCTTCGGCCGGGGTGCGAGCGAGCACGACGCCTTCGAAATGGCCGATCGGACTCGGGCGGGCGATCAGATAGCCCTGGACCTGGTCGCAGCCCTCGTCGCGCAGCGCTTCGAGCTGCTCGGGGGTCTCGACCCCTTCCGCCACCACCGGCACGCCGAGGCCGCGGCCGAGCCCGATCACCGAGCGTATGATCGCCCGCGCCTGCGGGTTGGCGATCATGTCGGCGACGAAGCTGCGGTCGATCTTGACCTTGTCGAACGGGAACATCCGGAAATAGGAGAGCGAGGAATAGCCGGTGCCGAAATCGTCCATCGAGATGCGCACGCCGAGCGCCTTCAGCCGCTCCAGAGTCGCCAGCGCGGCGGGCGCATCCTTGATCAGCAGGCCTTCGGTGATCTCGAGGTCGAGTCGGGCCGGATCGAGCCCGGTATCGGCGAGCACGCGCCTGACCAGGCCGACCAGATCGTCGTGCATGAACTGGAGCGGAGACAGGTTCACCGACAGCTTGAGCGGCGGGTTCCAGCTCGCCGCCTCGCGGCAGGCCTCGCGCAGCACCCATTCGCCGAGCCTGATGATCACGCCGCTCTCCTCGGCGAGGCGGATGAAGACTTCCGGGCTGATCGGCCCGAGCAGAGGATGGGTCCAGCGCAGCAGCGCCTCGAAGCCGAGGATGGCGCCGCTGTCGAGGTCGGCAAGCGGCTGATAATGGACCTTGAGTTCGGTATTGGCGACCGCCAGCCTCAGATCGGCCTCGAGCTGGCGGCGCTGGCGCAGCGCTTCGTCCATCGCCGCCTCGTAGAAGCGGGCGAGGCCGCGCCCTTCCGCCTTGGCGCGGTACAGCGCCATGTCGGCATTCTTGATGAGATCGGACGGGTTGGCGGCATCGGTCGGATAGACGGCGACGCCGATGCTGGCGCTGATCCTCGCCTCCCGGTCGCCGATGGCGAACGGCTCGGCGAGCGCGGCGAGGACCCGCTCGGAGAGCAGGCCGGCGCCGGCCGGCTGGCTGCCGCCCTGCTGGACGATGCCGAATTCGTCGCCGCCGAGTCGGGCGACCAACTCGCGGCCGCGGAGCACCGACCGCAGCCGGTGGGCGACGCCGACCAGCAGCTCGTCGCCGGCCGGGTGGCCGAGAATGTCGTTGACCGCCTTGAAGCCGTCGAGGTCGATGCACAGCACCGCCACCGGTTCCCCCTCGGCGGCGGCCGACTCGACGTTTCGTTCGAGATGCTCGGTGAAGACGTTGCGGTTGGGAAGACCGGTCAGCGTGTCGTGAAAGGCGAGGTGGGCGATCCGTGCCTGGGCTTCCTTGCGTTCGCTGATGTCGCGCACCGCCAGCACCCGGCGCTGCTCGCCGCGCCAGCTCAGCCGGCGCAGCAGGACTTCGACGTCGATCTCGCCGCCGCTGCTGGCGGTGAGCCGGCATTCGGTCGCCTGGGTGTCGCCGCCCGCCGGCAGCGCGGCAAGGTCGAGGCCGGGGAACAAAGCGTCGAGGCGGGGCGGCAGCGCCCAGGTGGCGGCATGGCCGGAGAGTTGGAGGAAGCTGCGATTGGCGTCGACGATCTCTTCGCCGTCGATCACCACCAGCCCCTCGATCGCGGCGTCGGCGAAGGCGCGGATTCGCTGCGCTTCCTCGACGGCGTTGCGGGCGAGCTTGCGGTCGAACAGCACCATCGCGAAGCTGATCGACAGGATCATCGCCGCCATCGCCACCACCGCGACGGTAAGCGCGAAGCCCCCCATCGCCTCCGCCGGCACGTCGAGCCGCGGATCGGGATAGATTGTGGCCGCCGCCATTGCGGTGAAGTGCAGGCCGCAAATGGCGAGGGTGAGGAGCAGCGCCGGACGCCACGGCAGCAGGCCGGGGCGGCGGCGATGCTCGGCGATCGCCGCCACGCTCAGCCCGACGCCGATCAGCACCGAGGCGACGACGAACAATTCGTCCCACACCAGCCGGCCGGCGAGCTTGACCGCCGACATGCCGATATAATGCATGGTGGCGATGCCGGCGGCGATCACCGCGCCGCCGATCATCGCCGACCGGCGGCGCTCGTCGAGCGCGATCCGCCAGCCGGCGCCGGTGATCAGGACGGCCGCGGCGACCGAAAGCAAGGTGAGCCAGGGATCGTAGCCGATCGGCAGATCGGGCTGGTAGGCCAGCATCGCGACGAAATGGGTCGACCAGATGCCGGTGCCGGAGACGAAGGCGGTCAGCGCCAGCCAGGCGGTGCGGTGGCCGCCGCCGGCGCGTGCGCGCTCGAGCAAAGCGAAGGCGGTCGCGGCGGCCAGCAGGCAGATGATGCCGGCGACCAGGACTAGGCGGAAATCGTGCTCATGCACGACGCAGCTGTAGACGCGAAGCAATGGATCCCCCCCGACCCGGTGAACGGCAATCGCTAGGCCCGGCTTCGTAAAGATGGCGTAAACCAGTCAGCCAACCGTCACCCCGGCGCAGCATGGCGGGGAAGGGTTCAGAGCTTCTCGAAACGGTCGAGGATCGGCCGCTGGCTGGGCAGGATCTTCGCGCGCGCCTCGGCCAGCGTGAACCATCGGGCGCGATCGACCTCCGGATAAACGCGCTGCCGGCCGCTGCGGGGCGGCCATTCCAGGGTGAAGGCGTTGCTGACGATCCCCGCGGGATCGAGCTCGCCCTCGAGCGCGAACGCCTCGACCCACTTGCCGCCCTGCTGACGGATGCGGCCCAACGGCACCAGCTCGCCTTCGGGCCGCGTCCCCAGCTCCTCCTCGAACTCGCGGCGGGCGCAGGCGGCGGCATCCTCGCCCGGCTCGACCAGCCCCTTGGGGATCGCCCAGGCGCCGGCGTCGCGCTTTGCCCAATAGGGCCCGCCGAAATGGGCCAGCAACACTTCCTTGTGCCCCTCGCGCCGCCGCCACATCAGGATTCCCGCGCTGAGCTGGGGCACCGGCCCTGGACCTTTGTTACGCGGTCTCGAGCTGGGTGAAGCGGACCGACAGCACCGGGCGGGTCTCGACTTCGCCGGAGCGGCTCCTGGCGATGACGCTGAGCTGCTGCACGTCCTTGCCGCCCAGCGGGATCACCATCAGGCCGCCGGGCGCCAGCTGGTCGATCAGGGCCTGGGGCGGCTCGGCCGAAGCGGCGGTAACGAGGATGCGGTCGAACGGCGCATGATCGCTCCAGCCGCGCGAGCCGTCGCCGACGCGGATCTCGACCTCATGGTCGAGCGTCGCCAGCCGCAGCCTCGCCGCCTGGGCGAACTCCTCGACGATCTCGACGCTGAACAGGTCGACGCCGAGCTCGGCCATCACCGCCGCCTGCCAGCCGAGCCCGGTGCCGACTTCCAGCACCTTGTGGCCGGGGCCGGCGCCGAGCAGCTCGAGCATCAGCGCGCCGATGAACGGCTGCGACAGCGTCTTGTCGAAGCCGATCGGCAGCGGCGTATCCTGGTAGGACACGACCATCAGCTGGGCCGGCACGAACAGGTGGCGCGGCACTTCGAGCAGCGCCCGCCGCAACGGCGCGCTCAGCGAATCGCGCCCGATCTCGTCGGCGGCGAGATCGAAATGCATGTCGATCACCTCGACCATGTGCCGGCGCAGGATCGCCAGATGCGCTTCGGTCATCGGCTTCATCGGGCAGAACCACCCCTTCCAGGTCGCTGGACCGCTGCGCCCCATCCAGGGTCTAGGTCGAATCCCGCGATTTGCTATAGCAGGGCGATGGGCGCGGGCGAACGGCACGATCAGCGGCTTTTCTGCTACGGCACCCTGCGCGTCGAGAAGGTCCAGCTCGCCGTGTTCGGACGGCGGCTCGAAGGCGAGCCCGACGCGGTCGCCGGCTTCCGGCTGGACTCGGTCGAGATCGACGATCCCGCGCTGATCGCCAGGAGCGGCGCCGCCGTCCATCCGATCCTGATCGCGACCGGCGACCCCGCCGACCAGGTGGCCGGAACGGTGTTCCGGATCGACGCCGCCGAGCTTGCCGCCGCCGACGCCTATGAAGGGCCGCCTTACGTCCGTGCGCGCGCCCCGCTCGCCTCCGGCGGATCGGCCTGGGTCTATGCGAAAGGCTAGGTGAAAGGATGCTGGCCACCGAGCTGATCCGCCGCGGCGCGCTCCATCATCGGGACCGCCCCGCCATCCTGTTCGGCGAGGAAAGCCTGACCTTCCGCCAGGTCGACCGGCTTTCCAACCGGATCGCCAACCTGATGATCTCGGGGCTGGGACTGGCCAAAGGCAGCCCGGTCGCGATGCTGCTCGACAACGGCCTCTATTCGCTCCCTTGCGACTTCGCCTGCGTCAAGGCCGGCCTGACCCGCACGCCGCTCAACGGGCGGCTGTCGCTCGCCGAGCATGTCCGGATGATCGAGCTGATCGCCGCCCGCACCCTGATCTACGGGCCGACCCAGGCCGAGCGGGCGGCGGCGCTCAAGGCGGAGCTGCCCGAGCTGGGCCTGTACGGGCTCGGCGACGGCGAAATCGGGCCCGATCTGCTGGCGCTGGCCGCGCGGGCCTCCGACGCCGACCCGCATCTTCGCCACGAGCCGGACGACGTCCTGCTCGCCTTGTTCACCTCCGGCACCAGCGGCACGCTCAAGGCGGCGCAGCACACCCACGCCACCTACGGCGCGGTCGTGCACAATGTCCTCACCAACCTGATCGATCCCAGGCCGGGCGAGGTCATGCTTCATGCCGCTTCGATGATCCATGCCAGCGGCACCTTCGTCCTGCCTTACTGGATCCGGGGCGGCACGGCGGCGATCCTGCCGGGCTTCGCCCCGTCCAGCTATGTCGAGGCGATCGAGCGCTGGCGTCCGACCGCATTGAACCTGGTGCCGACCATGCTGCAGATGCTGTTCCAGCTGCCCGGAATCGATATTGCGGATTTCGGCGCGCTGGAGACGATCCTGTACGGCGCCTCGCCGATGCCGCGGCCGGTGCTGGAAAAGGGCCTGGAGCTGTGGGGCCCGATCTTCGTCCAATATTACGGCCAGACCGAAGCGCCGCTCGCCATTTGCGCGCTGTCGAAGCAGGACCATGTCGACGCCGGTCCGGAACGGCTGCTGTCCTGCGGCCGGCCGGCGGTCGAATGCGAGATCCGGCTGGTCGACGAGGCGGGCAAGGATGCCGCCGCCGGCGAGCCGGGCGAGATCGTGCTGCGCGCGCCGTTCGCGATGAAGGGCTATACCGATCCCGCGATCGACGCGTTCCTGCCGGGCCGCTGGCTGCGCACCCGCGACGTCGGCCGGTTCGACGATGAAGGCTATCTGACCCTGGTCGACCGCACCTCGGACATGATCGTCACCGGCGGCTACAACGTCTACCCGCGCGAGGTCGAGGACGTGCTGTCCGGCCACCCCGCCATCGCCCAGGTCGCGGTGGTCGGGCTGCCGGACGAAGTCTGGGGCGAGGCGGTCACCGCCTTTGCCGTCCTCCACGAGGGGCGGGCAGCCGACGAAGCCGAGCTGATCGGCTTCGCCCATCGCCGGCTGGCCGGCTACAAGGCGCCCAAATCGGTCCGTTTCGTCGCGTCGATCCCGCTGAGCCCGGTCGGCAAGCCGCTGCGGCGGGCGCTGCGCGAGCCGTTCTGGCAGGGCAGGGAGCGCCGCATATGACGATCCGCGTCGAGCACAGCGGACCGGTGACGACCGTCACCATCGACCGGCCCGAACGCCGCAACGCGGTCGACCCGGCGACGGCGCAGGCGCTGCGCGCGGCGTTCGACGCGTTCGAGAGCGACGAGACCGCTTCGGTGGCGGTGCTGACCGGCGCCGGCGGCCATTTTTGCGGCGGCTTCGACCTGATGGCCCTGGCCGAAGCGGATGCGGAGCACGACCCGTCGGGCGAGGGCCCGATGGGTCCGACCCGGCGGCTGCCGGCCAAGCCGGTGATCGCCGCGGTCGAAGGCTATGCCGTCGCCGGCGGCCTCGAACTCGCTTTGTGGTGCGACCTCCGGGTGGCTTCGTCGACGGCGGTGTTCGGCGTCTTCTGCCGGCGCTGGGGCGTGCCGCTGGTCGACGGCGGCACCGTCAGGCTGCCGCGCATCGTCGGCCATGGCCGCGCGCTCGACATGATCCTGACCGGCCGTCCGGTCGGGGCGGAGGAGGCTTTGAGCTTCGGCCTCGCCAACCGGCTCGTTCCCGCCGGCGCCGCCCGCACCGAAGCCGAGCGGCTGGCGGCGGAGATCGCCCGTTTCCCGTCGCTCTGCCTGCGCACCGACCGCCGCTCGGCCTGCGACGGCTGGGCCCTGCCGCTCGCCGAGGCGCTGGCGGCCGAAGCCCGCGCCGGCGACGAGCCGCTGCGGAGCGGCGCACGCGACGGCGCCGCCCGCTTCGCCGGCGGACTCGGCCGGGCGGGCCGCTTCGACGAAATCTGAGGGCGGCTTGATTCCGCGCGCGAAATGACCGACGATCCCGGCCGCCGCGGCCTCAAGCCGCGTCGAAGGGGGACCCTCATGGAATATATGTTCGCGCCGCTGAAGCGATTCGCCGATTTTTCGGGACGCTCCCGCCGCAAGGAATATTGGTCGTGGTTTCTGTTCGTCATGGTCGCCTTGCTGGTGCTGATGTATCTCGATTCGGCGCTTGGCCTCGGCGGCACCGCCACCAGCTATGCCGACGGCACATCGGTCGGCTTCAGCATGACCGGCGGCTGGCTCACCCTGATCTTCATGCTGGCGATGCTCGTGCCCGGCCTGGCGGTCTCGATCCGGCGGATGCACGACCAGGACAAATCGGGCTGGTTCATCCTGATTCCGATCTACAACCTCATCCTGCTGCTCACCGAGGGGACGCGCGGACCGAATCGGTTCGGCCCGGATCCCAAGGGAGCGGACAACGGCAAGGTCTTCGCCTGACCCGGCGATGCGGAGCGACCCTCTGACCGATCGGCCGATGACGCCGATCGACCACCGGTTCGAGCCGCGCAATTTGCTGCAACTTCATCCTTCGCGACACCCAATGAAAGGGACGTCTCATGAATCAGTTCAGCCTCGGTAATGCCTGGTCCAAGGGCGTTGCCTTCATTTCCCGCGACACGGTCAACATCGCGATCCTGCTGATCGCGATCGGCATCATCGCCCCGTTCGTCATCCAATACGCGCTGATCGGCAGCGCGATGGGCACGATGAACCCGGCGATGATGACCCAGTCCTTCGCCGGCGGCGGCGCTGCGGCGCTCGCCGGAACCTTCCTGCTGGCGATATTGATCAGCTACGTCCTGCAGATTTCGAGCTATTTCGGGTCGTGGCGGCTGGGCTTCGGAGCCGGCGAGTCGCTGGCTGGCGCCTTCGTCTACGGCCTGGTCTGCTCGGTTGTGATCATCCTTATCTTCGTCGTGTTCGTGATCCTGATGGGGCTGATCGCCCAGGCCGGCACCGCCGGACCGATTCTGATGCTGGTGGTCGCGATCCCGCTGTTCGCCGTCGCGGCCGCGCTCTACACCGTGCTGATCGCGGCGATGGCGGTCGGGGTGTTCATCGTGCTGCTGATCGCGCTCGCCTTCGGCGCGTCGATGGGCGCGAACCCGGCGCTGGCGATGACCGGCGGCGGCGCGCTGGGCGTCCTGATCGGCCTGCTGGCCATATTGGTGCTGTTCTGGATGGCGGCACGCTTCAGCTGCGCGACCTGCGTCATGGCCGATCGCAAGAGCTACAACCTGTTCGGCGGCATGGCCGAATCCTGGCGGCTGACCTCGGCCAACCAATGGCGCATCATGGCCTATCTGGGCCTGCTCGGCATCGTGCTGTGCGTGATCTTCATCGTCCTGGCGATGGTTGGGGCAGCAAGCATGATGGGCAGCCTTCAGGGCGGCGGCGCTCCCGAAATGGGGCTCGGCACCCAGATCGTCACGCTGATCGTCGGCATCCCCTTCGCCTATCTCCTCGTGCTGGTCCCGGCCGGCATCTACCGGGAGCTGGTCGCGGAGGTCCCGGCGGCAGAGGTCTTCGCCTAGACCGCGCGGCCGAGCCGATGCTCGACCGGCGGGTTCGCCAACGGGCGCCGGGCGATCCGGAGGCGACCGATCGGGCGCGGTGAGGGCGCGGCGAACACCGCGCCCTTTCCGCTTGCCGCGGTTGCCCGCGGCGCGCGGCCGCACTAGATAGGCGCCCCGGCCCCTGTGGCGGAATTGGTAGACGCGCTCGACTCAAAATCGAGTTCCGCAAGGAGTGCCCGTTCGACTCGGGCCAGGGGCACCATCTATCTTGATTCCTCCCCGGACCGGGGAGGGGGACCATGCGGAGCCGAAGTCGGAGGATGGTGGAGGGGGCCACCTGCCGCGCCTCGTCCTTCGCCGATCACCGCAAGCGCAGGGACATTCGGGCATAGCTTGCTCTCCCATCCGGGCCTCCTCCACCACGGCGCTTGCGCGCCGCGGTCCCGCTCCCCGTTCCGGGGAGGACATCAATCCTCTTCTCAGCAAGCGCGGTTGCGGGCATGCTCGGCGCAGGAAGGATCGGGCCGGATGAGCGAGCTGCGGCAGGACAAGATCGGCGAGGGGATGGCGGCGGCGCCCGGCCCCGAGGCCGAAGTCGAGCCGTCCGCCTACACCCGCGACCGCCTGCTCGCCTCGCTCGCCTTGATGTTCGGCTTCGGCCTCGCTCTGGCGCTGCCGTTCGCGCTGCGCGCCGGCGCCGAATTCTTCCTCCCGGTCACCGCCGCTCTGGTCATCGCCATCGCGCTTGTGCCGCTGCTCGAATGGCTGGAGCGTCGCCGCATCCCGTCGGCGCTCGCCGCCTTCATCTGCCTGGTGCTGTTCATCGCGGTCGCCAACATCGCCGTCGCCGCCATCGTCCTGCCGGCGTCGGAATGGTTCCGCTCGCTGCCCGAGCGGATCGGCCAGCTGCGCGAGACGCTGGCCCCCCTGTTCCAGATCTATGCCGAGTTCGAGGAGTTCATCGACGACGTGGTGCGCGAGTTCGGCCGCTCGTCGAGCGCGGCGCCGCAAACGGTGCAGGTCGAGACCCCCAACTCGCTGCTGCAGATCATCGCCACCTCCGCGCCGTTCGCGGCGATCCAGATGTTCTTCGCCGTGCTGGTGATCTTCTTCTTCCTCTCCGGCTGGACGCGGATGCGCAAGCGCACGATCACCGCGCGCACCAGCTTCGGCGGCGCGATGACCACGGCGCGGGTCATCCAGCAGGTGGTCGACGCCACCTCCACCTATCTCGGCACGATCACCATCGTGAACATCGGCATGGGGCTGGTGGTGGCGCTGGTCCTCTATCTGATCGGGATGCCGACGCCCTTGATGTGGGGCGGCATCGCCGCCGTGCTGAACTATATCCCTTATCTGGGGCCGATCGGCTCGGCGCTGCTGCTCGGGCTGGGCGGGCTGATGACCTTCGAGGATCCCTGGTACGCCTTGCTGCCGGCGCTGAGCTTCATCGTCATCCACCTGATCGAGGCCAATCTGGTGACGCCGACCGTGGTCGGCCGCCGCCTGACCATCAACCCGCTGCTGATCCTGCTGTCGCTGAGCTTCTGGGCGTGGGTGTGGGGCACGACCGGCGCCCTGCTCGCGGTGCCGCTGCTGATCATCATCCGCACCATCCTCGACGCCGCCGGCAAGCCCGACATCGCGGGCTTCCTGTTCGAGGAAGGGACGCTGATCCACGAGCATCATGACGAGCCGCGCCCCTCGCCGGGCGGCGGCTAGCGCCAGTTTTTCTCAGGTTGTGAACCTTGTTCCCTGGCGAAGGCCGGGGTCCAGCGGCACGGACCGAATGACTGGGTCCCGGCCTTCGCCGGGACACAACCCGGCGCTCCTGGCGTGGCGTCCACAGATCGCGGCCGCCTCGCTTGACACGCACCAGTGGCTTTACTACCTCGCCCGCCTGCCATCCACGCGGGTGTAGCTCAGTTGGTTAGAGCGCCGGCCTGTCACGCCGGAGGTCGCGGGTTCGAGCCCCGTCACTCGCGCCATTTCCCGGTCTGCATCCATCTGATCAGCGGCTTCAGCGGCAGGATCCAGGCGATTCCGGAGACCAGGAAGAACAGGGCCTCGAGCGGCCAGGGCCAGCCGGCGACGCGGTCGGCGAGGGTCACCACCGCCACGCTCCAGACCAGGATCAGCAGCAGGATCAGGAAGATCCCCGCCGGTTTGCGCCAGCTCGGGTTCACCGGCAGGCGATCCACTCGCCCGGCGTGGCGACCGCATCGAGCGGGACGTCCCAGGGATCCATCGGCAATGGCTCGTCGCTGATCTGCGCCTCCCAGGCGAGACCGACCGCCCGGACCGGCCCCGCCTCGCGCAGGTGCGCCAGCGCGCGGTCGAAATGGCCCTGGCCGTGGCCGATCCGCGTGCCGCGCCGGTCCGCCATCACCAGCGGCACGATGACGATGTCGGGGACGACCGGCGGCGCGCTCGCGCGCGGCTGCAGCACGCCCCACGGGCTCGGCTCGGCGGCGGCGCCGGCGCGCCAGATCATCCGCTCGTCATGGGCGGCGAACCAGGGCAAAGCCGCCTGCTGGCCCGGGCCGAGCCGGGCGAGCAGGGGATAGGGGCTGATCTCGTCCCTGAGCGGGTGATAGGCGGCGACGGTGGCGGCGCCGGCGAGATGGGGAAGCACGATTTCGGCGAGCCGGCTCTCGAGCTCGTCGCGCAGCTCGCCGGTCAGGCTCCGGGCGAACTCGCGCCGCCGCCGCAGGCCCTCGGCGCGCAATCCGGTCTTGCTAGGGTCCAAACTCACCTCCGAAGGCGGTCGTGACGGGCTGGATTTGTTGTCCGGCGAGGAGAGAGGAGGGAGCGATGGCAATCCATCGTGACCGACGAAGCGACGACGTCCGGGCGGCAAATCCAGCCCGCCGCTCTGCGGTCGGCCCAGGAAGGCGGCTGGGGGCGTCGAGCACCTTGGCCGGACTACCCGGTCCGGCCGGCGGCGCTCTCCTACCCAGCCACCTTCCTGGGCCGATCCCGGCCACCTTCGGAGGTGAGTTTGGGCCCTTTGGGGGAGGGGGTGACGGGACCGCCATAGCCGTTTGCTTAGAATATCCTCTGACGCGTCAACGTCAGGTGGGAACCATGTGATCCGGACCAGGGTCCGGGCAGGGACGGCTCCCGAGGATGCTTATCGCCCAGGGATGTTCAAAAAGCTCGTACCGGGCAGTACCCGTCACTCTCTATCTAGGCGTCCGCCCGGCTCCGCTCAAGCCTGTCGGCCAGATTCTCGATTCGGCCGGCGAGCCGCTCGAGCGCGTCGGCGACCGCCGGATCGGGCGGCGGCGGCGCGGGATCGGCCAGCCCCAGGCCTGAGCGGACCTCCTTGAGGTCGTCGGCGATCAGCAAGGCGGCGAACAGCAGCTGACGGGTCTCGGTAAGGCCGCCGAGCGCGTCGGCGGCGTCATGGGCGCGCCGGTCGACGACCGCGGCGAGCGAACGCAGATGCTCCTCCTCGCCGTCGCGGCAGGCGACGTTGTAGCGGCGGCCGGCAATGTCGACGTCGATATTGGCCATCAGCGCCGCTCCCCGGTTTCGATCATCCGGTCGATCTGGCCGATCGCCCCGGCGACCTGGCGGCGCAGCGCGTCATGGGCTTCACGCAGCCGATCGAATTCCTCGGAAGTCTCGCCGGCGTCGGCCCCGGCCCCGGCGGCGGCGGGCGGCGGCCGCGACGCCGCCGCCTCGATACGCGCCAGCGCCCGGTCGATCCGCCTGATGGCATCGAGGGCGCGCGTATGGGCCATGTCGCCATAGCGATAGCATGGCCAAAGCTAGTGTGGCGATTCGGAAATTCGCCTGACTAGGGGGAAAAGCAGGAGCGAATTTCCGAATCTTTCAGCCACACTAGCAAACCCTATGAATTTAGTGTGCTTTTTTGGATTTGAAGTTCGCTCCGAGCGCGACCCGATAATCAGGCGAACTTCAAATCCAGCACACTAGCGGCAAAGCCGTCACGGTTGACGGCGACGCCGCCGCCGATAAAGGAGCGCCTGCGTCCGGCGCCTCCGCGCCGGCTTCCTCAAGGGAAATGCATGGCCCTCGACACGAGATTGTTGGCCAACGCCATCCGCGCCCTGGCCATGGATGCGGTCGAGGCGGCCAATAGCGGCCATCCCGGCATGCCGATGGGCATGGCCGACGCCGCCACCCTCTTGTGGACCGAATATCTCAGGCACGATCCGGCCGATCCGGCCTGGCCCGACCGCGACCGCTTCGTGCTGTCGGCGGGCCACGGCTCGATGCTGCTTTACGCGCTGCTGCATCTGACCGGCTATGCCCGGCCGACCATGGCCGACATCAAGGGCTTCCGCCAGCTCGGCAGCCCTTGCGCCGGCCATCCGGAGAACTTCCTGCTCGACGGCGTCGAGGCGACCACCGGGCCGCTCGGCCAGGGGTTCGCGATGGCGGTCGGCATGGCGATCGCCGAGCGCCACCTCAACGCCGATTTCGGCGATTCGCTGGTCGACCACCGGACCTGGGCGATCGCCAGCGACGGCGATCTGATGGAGGGGGTCAATCACGAGGCGGCCGGGCTTGCCGGCCATTTGCGGCTCGGCCGGCTCAATGTGCTGTGGGACGACAACCAGATCACCATCGACGGCTCGACCGCGCTCTCCACCTCGGAGGACGTGCTGGCCCGCTACCGGGCCTATGGCTGGCATGTGACCAGCTGCGACGGACACGACGTCGACGACGTCCGCCGCGCGATCGACGCGGCGCTGGCCGACCCGCGCCCGTCGCTGATCGGATGCCGCACGATCATCGGCTGGGGCGCGCCGAACAAGCAGGGCACCGCCGCCACCCATGGCGCGGCGCTGGGACCCGACGAAGTCGCCGCGGCGCGCGCCCGGCTGGACTGGCGGGATCGGCCGTTCGAGCTGCCCGAAGCGGTCGCAGGCGCCTGGCGAACCGCCGGCAAGGCCCGTCAGGCCGACCATCACGCCTGGCGCGCCCGCCTGGGTGCCAGCGACCGCCGCGACGAGTTGCTGCGCCGGATGCGCGGCGAGCTGCCTGAGGGCTTCTCGCTCGCCGATCATGTCGCCGGCCTGATCGCGGCCCCGCAGAAAGTGGCGACGCGCAAGGCGTCGGAGCTGGCGCTCGAGGCGGTCAATGCGCAGCTGGCGGAGACGATCGGCGGCTCGGCCGATCTCACGGGTTCGAACAACACCAAAACAAAAGCGCAGAAACCATTGACGCGCGAGGATTATTCCGGGCGCTACCTCTATTACGGCATTCGCGAATTCGGGATGGCGGCGGCGATGAACGGGATGGCGCTGCACGGCGGGATCATTCCTTATGGCGGCACCTTCCTGATCTTCTCCGATTATTGCCGGCCGGCGATCCGCCTTTCCGCGCTGCAGCAGGTTCGCGTCGTCTATGTGATGACCCACGATTCGATCGGGCTTGGCGAGGACGGGCCGACCCACCAGCCGATCGAGCATCTGACGGGGCTGCGCGCCATCCCCAATCTCGACGTCTATCGCCCCGCAGACGCGGTCGAGACGGCGGAATGCTGGGAGCTGGCCCTTGCCAAAGCGGGCGGTCCGTCGCTGCTGGCGCTGACCCGGCAGAATCTGCCGCAGGTCCGCACCGAGGCGAGCGAGGAGAATCGGTGCGCGCGCGGCGCCTATCGGCTGCGGCGCGCTTCGGCCGGCCGCAAGGCGGTGCTGGTCGCCACCGGATCCGAAGTCCATGTCGCGCTGGCGGTGGCGGACGCTCTGGAAGCGCGGGGGATCGGCGCCGACCTCGTCTCCATGCCCTGCTGGAGCCGGTTCGACGCCCAGGACGAGGCCTATCGCCGCGACCTGCTTCCCGAGGGCGTGCTGCTGGTCTCGATCGAGGCTGGGGCGACGCTCGGCTGGCCGCGCTACACCGGCCGCTTCGGTCTCAATATCGGCCTCGACCGATTCGGCGCCTCGGCGCCGGCCGATGCCCTGTTCAACCGCTTCGGCTTCACCGCCGAGGCGATCGTGCCGCAGATCTTTGCGGCCCTCAATTCCTAAGGAGATCAACCACATGGCAACCCGGGTTGCGATCAATGGTTTCGGGCGGATCGGCCGCCTGGTGGCGCGGGCGATTCTCGAGCGCGGCGACAGCGGCCTCGAGCTGGTCGCGATCAACGACCTTGCCGACGCCGAGTCCAACGCTTTGCTGTTCAAGCGCGACTCGGTCCATGGCGCTTATTCCGGCGAGGTCCGCGCCGACGGCAACGACCTGATCATCGACGGCCGGCGGGTGAAGGTCACCGCCGAGAAGGACCCGGCCCGGCTGCCGCACGGCGACAATCGAATCGACATTGCGCTCGAATGCACCGGCTTCTTCGCGGATCGCGAGAAAGCCGGCGCGCATCTTACGGCAGGAGCGAAGAAAGTCCTGATCTCCGCTCCGGCAAAAGGGGTCGATCTCACCATCGTCTACGGCGTCAATCACGACCGGCTCGAGGCGTCCCACACGATCGTCTCCAACGCCTCCTGCACGACCAACTGCCTGGCTCCGGTCGCCAAGGTGATGAACGACACGATCGGCATCGAGCGCGGGCTGATGACGACGATCCACGCTTATACCAACGACCAGAAGATCCTCGACCAGATCCACCCGGACAAGCGTCGCGCCCGCGCAGCGGCGATGTCGATGATCCCGACCACCACCGGCGCCGCTCGCGCGGTCGGCGAGGTGCTGCCCGAATTGAAGGGCAGGCTCGACGGATCGGCGGTGCGGGTGCCGACCGCCAATGTCAGCCTGGTCGACCTCACCTTCACTCCGCGGCGCGACACCAGCGTCGAGGAAGTGAACGGCGCGCTCCGGGCGGCCGCCGAGAGCGGGCCGCTGGCGGGGATTCTCGATTATACCGACGAGCCTTTGGTCTCGATCGACTTCAACCACAATCCCGCCAGCTCGACCGTCGACAGCCTCGAGACGGCGGTGCTCGAGGGCAAGCTGGTCCGCGTCGTCTCCTGGTACGACAATGAATGGGGCTTCTCGAACCGGATGGTCGACACGGCGGCGGCGATGGCGGCCCTGATCTGACGTCATGGCGTCCTTCGACACGCCAATTCGGCAGGCTCAATGGCTGCTCGGGATGAACCGAATGTTGTGGATTCCCTCACCGCTCACCCTGAGCAGCGGCCGAGCTTGCCGAGATGAGGCAGGTATGGATTGCCCCCGGCAATCCATAGCCATGTCCGGGGGACATGGCGACCTGCTCATCGTATCGAAGGGCCGACACGAAAGATGACTGAATTTCGCACTCTGGACGATCTCGGCGAGATACGAGGCAAGCGCGCGCTGGTGCGGGTCGACCTCAACGTGCCGATGCAAGGCGGCGAGGTGAGCGACGATACGCGGCTGCGGGCGACGCTCCCCACCGTGACCGAACTCGCCGATAAGGGCGCCATCGTCCTGCTCCTCGCCCATTTCGGCCGGCCGAAGGGCGAACGGCGCCCGGACATGTCGCTGTCCGCGATCGTGCCCGCTTATGCCGAATTGCTGGGCCGGCCGATCCGCTTCATCGAGGATTGCTGCGGACGCCGCGCCGCCGAGGCGGCGGCCGGGCTCGCGCCGGGCGAGATCGCCATCCTCGAAAACGTGCGCTTCCACGCCGGCGAGGAAAAGAACGATCCGGCTTTCGCCGCGGCGATGGCCGAGCTTGGCGACCTCTACGTCAACGACGCTTTCTCGGCCGCGCATCGCGCGCACGCCTCGACCGAAGGGCTGGCGCACCGGCTGCCGGCTTATGCCGGCCGCGCCATGCAGGCCGAGCTCGACGCGCTGGAGCGGGCGCTGGGCGATCCCGAACGCCCGGTGGCCGCGGTCGTCGGCGGCGCCAAGGTGTCGACCAAGCTCGACGTGCTGACGCATCTGGTCGGCAGGGTCGACCATCTGGTCATCGGCGGCGGCATGGCCAACACCTTCCTGGCGGCGCGCGGCGTCGAGGTCGGCCGGAGCCTGGCGGAGCACGACCTCGGGAATGAGGCGCTCGGGATTTTCGAGGCCGCCGAGGCCGCCGGCTGCACCATCCATCTGCCCTACGACGTCGTCGTCGCGAAGGACTTCGCGCCCAATCCCGCCTCGGTCCGGACCGTCAACGTCCACGAGGTCGCCGCCGACGAGATGATCCTCGATATCGGCCCCGCCGCCGTCGAGGCGCTGGCCGACGCGCTCAAGACCTGCCGCACCCTGGTCTGGAACGGCCCGCTGGGGGCGTTCGAGACGCCGCCGTTCGAAGCCGCCACCGTCGCGCTCGCCCGTATCGCGGCGGCGCTGACCCAGGAAGGCAGCCTGGTCTCGGTGGCCGGCGGCGGCGACACGGTCGCGGCGCTGAATCTGGCCGGGGTCGCCGACGACTTCACCTTCGTTTCAACCGCCGGGGGCGCCTTCCTGGAATGGATGGAAGGGCGCACGCTGCCCGGCGTCGCCGCCCTCGACCCCCGGCTTTCCCCATATCCTGAATCCCGACAAGGACGATGACGATGCAAGACGCGGAAATGATGGCGCAGATCGAAAGCGGCAAAGGCTTCATCGCCGCCCTCGACCAGAGCGGCGGCTCCACCCCGAAGGCCCTCAAGGGCTATGGCATCGACGAGGGCGCCTGGTCGAACGAGGCGGAAATGTTCGGTCTGATCCACCGGATGCGATCCCGGATCATCACGTCCCCCGTCTTCACCGGCGACAAGGTGATCGGCGCGATCCTGTTCGAGCGGACGATGGACGGCGAGATCGACGGCAAGAAGGTGCCGCAGGTGCTCAAGGAGCGCGGCGTGGTGCCTTTCATCAAGATCGACAAGGGCCTCGAAGCCGAAGCGAACGGCGTCCAGCTGATGAAGCCGATGCCGGATCTCGACACGCTGCTCGATCGCGCCCGGGGACTCGGCGTGTTCGGAACCAAGGAGCGCTCGGTGATCAACCTTGCCGACCGGGAGGGTATCGCCGCGGTCGTCCGTCAGCAATTCGACGTCGCCCGCCTGGTCCTTGCCGCCGGTCTGGTGCCGATCATCGAGCCCGAGGTGAACATCAAAAGCCCCGAGCGGGCCGAGGCCGACCGCATCCTGCTCGAGGAGCTGACCGGGGCGCTCGACGCGCTGCCGGGCGACGACCGGGTGATGCTCAAGCTCAGCCTTCCCACCCGGCCCGGCCTGTTCCAGCCGCTGGTCGACCATCCGCGCGTGCTGCGCGTCGTCGCTTTGTCCGGCGGTTATTCGCGCGGCGAGGCGTGCCGCGAGCTGGCCAGGAATCCGGGCATGATCGCCAGCTTCTCGCGCGCCTTGCTCGAGGATCTGCGCCATCAGGCGAGCGATCAGGAATTCGATCGCACGCTCGGCGAGGCGATCGACGCGATACATCACGCCTCGACCGTCAAGGTTTAGGGTCGCGAGCGTGGCGGGGCGATTCGGGCGGCGATGATCAGCCGGTACCTCGCCCGGCAGTTCGCGCGGCCCTCCGGCTGGCTTGGTCGGCGGTGGATCGGGCCCTGGCTCGACCGCATCAGCGGCCCGATCAACCGCCTGACCCTGGCGCAGCTCGATATCGGAAGGGATGACACCCTGCTGGAGGTCGGCTTCGGCGGCGGCGCGCTGCTCGACATGATGCTGGCCGCGACGCAGGGAAAAGTCATCGGCGCGGATCTGTCGGGAGCGATGGTCGCCCGCGGCCGCCGTCGCTTCCACGGGATCGCTCGGCTGCGCCTCGTCGAGGCTTCGGTCGAGCGACTGCCGCTCGCGCCGGCGAGCGTCGACAAGGCGTGCAGCGTCAACAATCTCTATTTCTGGCCGGATCCGGCGGCGGCGCTGGCCGAGCTGGCCCGGGTGATCAGGCCCGGTGGTTTGCTGGCGATCGCCTTCGAACCGCCCGAGGAGCTGCGCAAATGGCCGGGGCATCGCTTCGGATTCCGGCTCTATGACGAAGCCGAGCTGCGCGCGCTGATGATGGCGGCCGGGTTCAGCGGCCTCAGGTGCACGGAAGGGCGGGGGCGCAAGCCGGACCGCTTCCTGTGCTTGACGGGCGAGCGCACGGGCGGGCAAGCGGCGGCATGACCGACGAAGATGACGGCGCGCTCGCTTTCGCCGAGCGCTTCGAGCGGCGTGAAGGCGCGCGGTGCCAGCTTTATCTGGTCTCGCCGCTCGAAGTCGGCGGCGCGTTTCCCGACCGCCTCGCCGAGGCGCTCGGGGCCGGCCCGGTCGCCGCCTTCCAGTTCAGGGTGAAAGGGCGGGACCAGCACGAGGCCGCGCGCCTCGCCGAGCCGCTGCAGCGTCGGTGCGCCGAGCGCGACGTCGCCTTCATCGTCAATGACAGCATCAGCCTCGCCAGGCGGCTCGGCGCCGACGGCGTCCATCTCGGCCAGGCGGACGGCGACCCGCGCGAGGCGCGCTCGCTGCTCGGCCCGCGGGCGCAGATCGGGGTCACCTGCCATGACAGCCGGCATCTGGCGATGGAGGCGGGCGAGGCGGGAGCGGACTATGTCGCCTTCGGCGCCTTCTTCCCGACCACGACCAAGGAGACGCGGCATCGACCGGATCCGTCGATCCTGAGCTGGTGGTCGGCCCTGTTCGAGCTGCCCTGCGTCGCGATCGGCGGCATCACGCCGGAGAATGGCCGGGTGCTGGTCGAGGCGGGGGCGGATTTCCTGGCGGTGTGCAGCGCCGTGTGGGGGCATCCCGACGGGCCGGGGGCGGCGATCGGGGAATTTCAGAAGATCCTCTAAATCGTCATGCCAGCGAAGGCTGGCATCCATGCTGAATCGGAGCGATTCGCCTTGGCAGCATGGACCCCAGCTTGCGCTGGGGTGACGTGTTCCCCGTCACCGCATCGCCTGCGCGACCATCGCCCGCAGGGTCAGCGCATCCTGGATCGCGGCGCCGCCTATATCGTTGTTGAAATAGGCCCAGCCCTCGCGGCCGGCTTTGGCCTCGGCCGCCAGCCAGTCGGCCCAGCCCATCAGCATCTCGTCCGGGTAGCGGCCTCGATATTTGCCGGTGCCGCCGTGGAAGCGGACATAAGCGATCGGGCCGACCGCGCGGCGCGGCGCTTTCATGCCCTTCATGTCGTGGGCGCAAAAGGAGGCGCCGTGGGCGGCGAGCAGCTCGACCACCTCCTCCTCCATCCAGCTCGGCTCGCGGAACTCGAACACATGGACGAGGTCGCGCGGCAGCAGGGCCAGGAAGGAGAGGAGACGCTCGCGGTCGAAGGTCCATTTCGGCGGCAGCTGATAGAGGATCGGCCCGAGCGCGCGCCCGAGCCGGCGGGCGCGGACGAGGAAGGTGTCGAGCGGCTCTTCGCAATCCTTGAGCTTCTTCATGTGGGTGATGAAGCGGGAGGCCTTCACCGCATAGCGGAAGGCCGGCGGCGCCTGGCTGCGCCATTTGTCGAACGTCTCGGGCCGGGGCAGGTGGTAGAAGCTGGTGTTGAGCTCGACCGTATCGAACAGCGACGCATAATGGTCGAACCAGCGACGCAGAGGCAGCTTTTCGGGATAGAAGAGGCCGCGCCAGTGGCGGTATTGCCAGCCCGAGCAGCCGATCCGGATCGTCGCCATAGCGCCGGCGGAACGATGCGGCGCCGGAATAGGTTCTTCGGCCATGCGAAAGCTGGCGCTGGGCACCGTCATCCTGCTGACCGCGGTCGTGACCGCCGCTTTGACCAGCGCCTTCTGGCTGATCGCCTTCAATATCGGCGGCGACGGCGGGCCGGCGCGGGAAGCGCCGACCGAAAATGTGATCACCGAGACGACCGAGCCCGACAGCCGGCCCGAACTGGTGCTCGGCCCTTCCGGACTGGCGGTGCCGGTTGCCGGAATCAGGGTCGCCGACCTGGTCGATTCCTATACCCAGTCGCGCGCCGGCGGCGCCCGCGTCCATGACGCGATCGACATCATGGCGCCGGCCGGGACGCCGGTGGTGGCGGCCGCCGAAGGCACCGTCGAGAAGCTCTATTTCAGCCGCGGCGGCGGCGGCATCACCGTCTATGTGCGGTCTCCCGACAGCCAGTGGAGCTATTATTACGCCCACCTCCAGGAATATGCGCCGGGGCTGACCGAGGGCCAGAGGGTCGCCCGCGGCGCCCGGCTCGGAAGCGTCGGCAGCACCGGCAATGCCGGCGCCGCCGGGCCACATCTCCATTTCGCCGTCCACCGCATGGGTCCGGGCGAGCCCTGGTACGAGGGCACGCCGGTCAATCCCTATCCGCTGCTTGCCGGAACGCCGTGACCGTCTAATCTGCCGGCGTGCGGGGAGGCTTTTATCTTGCGCTGGCAGTTTTCTCGCTGGTGGGCCTGCTGCCGTCTTTGGCCTGGGCCTTCGCCATCCTGTTCGACGCGCCCGTTCCCGACCTTCGCTGGCAGTTTGCCGTCTTCCTGCTGCCGCTGACGTTCTGCACGCTGGCCCTGTACCCGCGCCACACGGCGGAGCGTCTGCTGCAGGCTGCCGCGTCGGGCCTGCATCCGTCGAACCGCCGCCGCGCCTTGGCCGCCACCGGCTTCCGCCCCTATCGGCCACGCCGTTTCCGGCTTCGCAACTTTCGGATCAGGGGTCAGCGGCGAATCCTGCTGGCCATGCTGTCGCTGACGGCCCTCGGCCTTGCCAGCCGGCTCATACTGCCGGCAGGATTCTTCCTGGCCTTCGTGCTGTGCCTGCGCCGCTCCGCCTGGCTGGGCGACCGAAGGGCGCGTCAGCTCGAAGAGAAGGTTCTGGGCGTGCGCGGGCCGGCATGCGACCCGGCCCGCACCCTTGCTGGCACCGGACGACATCGCTAGAGGCCTGCCGGACCCTTTCCCAGCGAGCAAATCCCATGAAGATCAGCGGCGTGGACATTCGTCCCGGCAACATCATCGAATATGAAGGCGGCATCTGGCGCGCGGTGAAGATCCAGCACACCCAGCCCGGCAAGGGCGGCGCCTATATGCAGGTCGAGCTGAAGAACCTGATCGACGGCCGCAAGAACAACGTCCGTTTCCGCTCGGCCGAGACGGTCGAGCGGGTCCGCCTCGACACCAAGGATTTCCAGTATCTCTATGCCGACGGCGACAGCCTCGTCTTCATGGACAAAGACACGTACGAGCAGGTCAATCTGCCCAGGGACCTGATCGGCGAGCCCGCCGCTTTCCTCCAGGACGGCATGGACGTGATGATGGAGCTGTACAACGATCGCCCGATCTCGGTGCAGCTGCCCGACCAGATCGAGGCGGTGATCGTCGAAGCCGACGCGGTGGTGAAGGGACAAACCGCTTCCTCCTCCTACAAGCCGGCCATCCTCGACAATGGCGTCAGGGTGATGGTGCCGCCCCACATCACCGCCGGAACCCGGATCGTCGTCGACGTTTACGAGCAGACCTATGTGAGGCGGGCGGAATAAACCCTCTCCCTGAAGGGGAGAGGGACAGCCGCGAAGCGGCAGGGTGAGGGCCTGATGTACGTGCAGGGCTCCCACCTCACTCCCTCACCCTCCCATCGCTGACGCGATGGGCCCCTCCCTCTCCCCAAATGGGAGAGGGGTTATGGAGCGAAAATGGTAAGCCACAGCGGCCTCATCACCGTCATGACCCGCGCCGCGCGCAAGGCGGCGCCGCGGCTGCGCCGCGACTTCGGCGAAGTCGAGCAGCTGCAGGTCAGCCGCAAGGGGCCGGCCGACTTCGTCTCGATGGCCGACGAGCGCGCCGAGCAGACTCTGATCGAGGAATTGCGCCACGCCCGCCCCGACTGGGGCCTCTATCTCGAGGAAAGCGGCACGATCGAGGGCGACCCCGCCAAGCCGCGCTGGGTCGTCGACCCGGTCGACGGCACCTCCAACTTCATCCACGGCATCCCCCATTTCGCGATATCGATCGCGGTCCAGGAGCCCAGGCCCGGCGGCCGGGGATGGGGCGAGATCAGCCACGGCCTCGTCTACCAGCCGCTCACCGACGAGAGCTATTGGGCGGAAAAAGGGAGGGGCGCATGGCTCCAGGACCGGCGGCTGCGCGTCTCCTCGCGGCGCGACCTCACCGAAGCGCTGATCGCCACCGGCGTCCCCTATAAGGGCCATGGCGATCACGACCGGTTCCAGAAGATCCTCGGTGCCGTCGCGCCGGAAGTGGCCGGGATCCGCCGCTTCGGTTCGGCGGCGCTCGACCTCGCCTGGGTGGCGGCGGGGCGCTATGACGGCTTCTGGGAAGAGGATCTGCAATTCTGGGACATAGCCGCCGGGCTGATCCTGGTGCGCGAGGCCGGCGGCTTCGTCACCGATTTTCGCGGCGGCGACGCCGGCCTTGCCGAGGGCCAGGTGCTCGCCGGCAACGACCAGATCCATTCCCGGCTGCACAAGTTGCTGGCGGGCGCGTTGCGGGGCTGAAGGCTGCGGATCACCTTCAGTCCAACTCGTCACTCCCGCGAAAGGGGCGCCCCGCAAAGTACTACTTTGCGGGGACCCCGATAGCGGGAGTCCATCCGGGGCTTGAGCCTGGCTCGGAAGCAGCCTGGATTCCCGCTTTCGCGGGAACGACGGAAATGGGGTTGTCATCGACCCGCGAGCCTTGCCTCCGGCCCGCCCCGGTCCTAGAAGCCGCGCAACCCGTCGACCCGGAGTGTAAAGATGGCGCCCGTCGCCGCCGATTACCTGCCGATCCTCTTGTTCCTCGCCGTCGCGCTCGGCCTGTCGCTCGCCTTCGTCGTGCTGCCGATGCTGGTGGCGATGCTGACCGGCGCGGCGCGGCCCTATCCGGACAAGCTCACCGAATATGAATGCGGCTTTCCCGCTTTCGAGGACAGCCGCGCCCAGTTCGACGTGCGCTTCTACCTGGTCGCGATCCTGTTCATCATCTTCGACATCGAGGCGGCCTATCTCTTCCCCTGGGCGGTGAGCGTGCTCGAGGCGGGCTGGACGGCATGGGCGGCGATGATGATCTTCCTCGTCGAGCTGGCGCTGGGCTTCGCTTATGCCTGGAAGAAGGGCGCGCTCGAATGGGAGTGATACTCGATCCCCGGCACGAGAATGAGCGGCCGGCCGACCTCCAGCAGCCGGACCCCTATTTCTTCAACCAGATCAGCTCGGAAGTCACCGACAAGGGGTTCCTCGTCACCACCACCGAGGATCTGTTCCACTGGGCGCGCACCGGCTCCTTATGGTGGATGACGTTCGGGCTGGCCTGCTGTGCGGTCGAGATGATCCATGTGAACATGCCGCGCTATGACCTTGAAAGATTTGGGGTTGCCCCGCGCGCGAGTCCCCGCCAGTCGGACGTGATGATCGTCGCCGGAACGCTGTGCAACAAGATGGCGCCGGCGCTGCGGCGCGTCTTCGACCAGATGTCGGAGCCGCGCTACGTCATCTCCATGGGCAGCTGCGCCAATGGCGGCGGCTATTATCATTACAGCTATTCGGTGGTGCGCGGCTGCGACCGGATCGTGCCGGTCGACATCTACGTCCCCGGCTGTCCGCCGACCGCCGAGGCGTTGCTTTACGGCGTCATGCAGCTGCAGCGGAAGATCCGCCGCGAAGGCACGATCGAGCGATGACCGAAGCCCGTTCGTCGCCGTGGCTGAAGGTCGCGGTACCTCTCCTCATCGCCATGGCGATGACGCCGGCCTTGGCGCGCTACTGGCCCGAGATCGTGCCGATGCTGCCGACATTGCTGCCGATATGGGCGCGAATGGGAGGCGAGGCGGCGGCCCTGCTCGCGGCGGGGATTGTCGTCGCGGCGGTTGCTGCCGTCCTCGTTGCCGGTCGGCGGCCGCGCGAAGATGGCGATGCATAGCAACGTCCCCCGTATCCCCGTTCGCGAAGGGATCGTCGACGAGGTCAGGGCCGCGATCGGCGACGCCTTCCTGTCGGCGAAGGACGAGGTCGATGAAATCTCGATCGACGTCGAGCGCGAGCGCGTCGCCGACGTGCTGCGCACGCTGCGCGACGATTTCGAATATCAGCAGCTGATGGAGATTGCCGGGGTCGACTATCCTGAGCGGGCCGAGCGGTTCGACGTCGTCTACCATCTGCTGTCGGTCACCCGAAATCATCGCCTGCGCGTCCGGGTCACGACCGACGAGGAGCAGCCGGTACCCACGGTTACCGGGGTGTTTCCGGTCGCCGGCTGGCTCGAGCGCGAGATATTCGACCTTTACGGCGTGCTGTTCGACGGCCATCCGGATTTGAGGCGCATCCTCACCGACTACGGCTTTCGCGGTCATCCGTTCCGCAAGGACTTCCCGCTCACCGGCTATGTCGAGATGCGCTATTCCGAGGAGCAGAAAAGGGTGGTCTACGAGCCGGTCAGCCTCTCCCAGGACTTCCGCAATTTCGACTTTCTGAGCCCCTGGGAGGGCGCCGGATATATCCTGCCCGGCGATGAGAAGGCCCGTCCCGAAGCGCCCGGCGCCCCGTCGCCGCTCAGGTCCGACGAGATCAAGAAATGAGAATCCCCTCTCTCGTCATCCCGGCCCTCGGGACAGCATGTCTCGGCGGGTCTCCCCGAGGCCCCGGCTTGCGCCGGGGTGACGGAGGCGCGGGGTGACTGACGTCAGGGCCCAGGCCGAGGCCGAGCGGGAGGCGGCGCGCGGCGGCGCCACCCAGTCCGACATCGCCAATTACACGATCAATTTCGGGCCGCAGCACCCGGCCGCGCACGGCGTGCTGCGTCTCGTCCTCGAGCTGGACGGCGAGATTGTCGAGCGGGTCGATCCCCATGTCGGCCTGCTCCATCGCGGCACCGAGAAATTGTGCGAGTACAAGACCTATCTGCAGGCGCTGCCCTATATGGACCGCCTCGATTACGTCTCGCCGATGTGCATGGAGCACAGCTTCGTGCTGGCGATCGAGAAACTGCTGCATCTCGAAGTGCCGCTGCGCGCCCAGTATCTGCGCGTCCTGTTCGCCGAGCTGACCCGAATCTCCAACCATCTGCTCAACATCGGCAGCCACATCATGGACGTCGGCGCGATGACGCCGAACCTGTGGCTGTTCGAGCTGCGCGAAGACCTGATGAACTTCTACGAGCGGGCGTCGGGGGCGCGGATGCACGCCAACTGGTTCCGCCCGGGCGGCGTGCGCCAGGACCTGCCCCTGAAGCTGCTGACCGACATCGCCGACTGGATCGACCACCGGCTGCCGGGGCTGTTCGAGGACGCGATCGCTCTGGTCGCCGACAACCGCATCTTCAAGCAGCGCAACGTCGACATCGCCACCGTGTCGAAGGAGGACGCGCTCGCCTGGGGCTTTTCCGGGCCGATGATCCGCGCCGCCGGCATCCCCTGGGACCTGCGCAGGTCGCAGCCCTATGAAGTCTACGACAAGATGGAGTTCGACGTGCCGGTCGGCACCAAGGGCGACTGCTACGACCGGATGATGGTCCGGGTCGAGGAGGTCCGCCAGTCGGCGCGCATCATGAAGCAGTGCCTCAATGCGATGCCGGAAGGGCCGGTCGCCTCGCTGGACCGCAAGGTGGTGCCGCCCAAGCGCGCCGAGATGAAGCAGTCGATGGAAGCGTTGATCCATCACTTCAAGCTCTACACGGAAGGGTTTCACGTCCCCGCCGGCGAGGTCTATGTCGCGACCGAGAGCCCGAAGGGCGAGTTCGGCATCTATCTGGTCAGCGACGGCACCAACAAGCCCTACCGGGTCAAGATCCGCCCGACCGGCTTCTCCCACCTGCAGGCGATGGACTTCATGACCAGGGGCCACATGCTCGCCGACGTCACCGCCATATTGGGCGCGATCGACATCGTGTTCGGGGAGGTCGACCGGTGAACGCCCTGATCGGATTTGCCGGCGATGCGGTTCGTCTGTGGCTTGGCATCGTGGGCGGCTGCGCCTTGTTCTGGTTCATCCTCGGCTACTGGCTCGACGGCAACAGGCTGATCCTTGCCGCCGTCGGGCTGACCGCGTCCTTCTATTTGGCGGGCGCACTCCTTGCCCCGGATCTTGGCCTCGGCGACCGTTTGCTGGCCGTGCTGGCGATCGGCCTCGGCGCGGCGCTGGTCGCCAAATACTGGCTGTGGCGGGAGGCGGGCAAATATGGGCCGCGCGATGAGTGAAGCCGTCAGGCCCGAACCGGTCAACCTCGCGGACAAGCTTGCCGGCTTTTCCGACTATTGGAACCCGCGCATCGTCGGCCGCTACAACGGCAACGAGATCCGCCTCGCCAAGGCCGAGGGCGAGTTCAGCTGGCACAGCCATGCCGGGAGCGACGAACTGTTCCTGGTGCTGTCCGGCGATTTCGGCATCGAGTTCCGCGACGGGCTGGTGAAGGTCGCGCCGGGCGAGATGCTGGTGGTGCCGCAAGGCGTCGAGCACAAGCCGGTCGCCCATGGCGAATGCCACCTGCTGCTGATCGACCGCGAGGGCGAGCCGAACACCGGCGCCAATCCCTCGATTTTCACGCGCGCGCGGCTGGAGACGATCTGATGGCCGAGGCCGCGCGCATGCCCGCCACCGACGAGATACGCGCCCGCTGGGGCTCGTTCGCCTTCACGCCGGACAATGAGACGCAGGCGAAGGCGATCGTCGGCCGCTACCCGCCGGGACGCCAGCACAGCGCGATCATTCCCTTGCTCGACATCGCCCAGCGTCAGGTCGGCGCCGACACGCAGACCCAGGGCTGGCTGCCGATTCCGGTGATCGAATATGTCGCCCGCTATCTGGCGATGCCCTATATCCGCGCCTACGAAGTCGCGACCTTCTACACCATGTTCAACCTCGCCCCGGTCGGCCGCTGGCACGTCCAGGTGTGCGGCACGACGCCCTGCATGCTGCGCGGCTCGGACGATCTGTTCGCCGCCTGCAAGGCGAAGGGGCTGAGGAAGGGCGGCACCACCGACGACGGGCTGTTCACCCTCAACGAGGTCGAGTGCCTCGGCGCCTGCGCCAACGCGCCGATGGTCCAGATCAACGACGACAATTACGAGGATTTGACCTTCGACAGCATGACCGCGATCCTCGACGCGCTGGCGCGCGGGGAGACGCCGAAGCCGGGCCCGCAGATCGACCGCCGGACCAGCTGCCCCGAAGGCGGCCCGACGACGCTCGAGGAAATGGTGACCGAGAATCACGACTACAGGAGCCGATGGTGAAAAGCGGAGGCGAGAAAAAGGGCGCGATCGTCGCGATCATCGTCGCGATCCTGGCGGTGATGCTGCTGGTCGGCGTGCTCAAGGTCGCGTTCAAGGTCGTCCTGATCGGAATTGTCGCGCTCGGCGCCGTGGCCGCCTTTTACGCCGTCAAGAATCGCATCGGAGGCCCGCGTGCTTGACGACAGGGATCGCATCTTCACCAACGTCTACGGCTTCCAGCCCTGGGGGCTGAAGGCGGCCAAAGCGCGCGGCGACTGGGACGACACAAGGGCGCTGATGGCGCGCGGCCAGGATCCGATCATCGACGAGATCAAGGCTTCCGGGCTGCGCGGCCGCGGCGGCGCCGGCTTCCCGACCGGGCTCAAATGGTCGTTCATGCCGAAGGAGCCGAAAGAGGGCCGGCCCAATTTCCTGGTGATCAATGCCGACGAATCGGAGCCGGGATCGTGCAAGGACCGCGAGATCATCCGCCACGATCCGCACAAGCTGATCGAGGGGGCGCTGATCGCCGGCTATGCGATGCGCGCGCGCGCCGGCTACATCTACATACGCGGCGAGTTCATCCGCGAGACGCAGGTGCTCGAGGCCGCCGTCCAGGAGGCCTATGATGCCGGCCTGCTCGGCAGGAACGCGGCGAAATCGGGTTATGATTTCGACCTGTTCGTCCATCGCGGCGCCGGCGCCTATATTTGCGGCGAAGAGACGGCGATGCTCGAGAGCCTCGAAGGCAAGAAGGGCATGCCGCGTTTGAAGCCGCCTTTCCCGGCCGGCGCCGGCCTCTACGGCTGTCCGACCACGGTCAACAATGTCGAATCGATCGCGGTCGTCCCGACCATCTTGCGGCGCGGCGCCGCCTGGTTCGCCGGCATCGGCCGCGAGAAGAACGAAGGCACCAAGCTGTTCCAGATTTCCGGCCATGTGAACCGTCCCTGCGTCGTCGAGGAGGCGATGTCGGTGCCGTTCCGCGAGCTGATCGACCGCCATGCCGGCGGCATCACGGGCGGCTGGGACAATCTGCTCGCGGTGATCCCCGGCGGCTCGTCCGTGCCTCTGGTGCCCGCCGAACAGATCATCGACGCGCCGATGGATTTCGACGGGCTCAAGGATCTCGGCTCCGGCCTCGGCACCGCCGCCGTGATCGTGATGGACAAGTCGACCGACATCGTGAAGGCGATCAGCCGCATCTCCTATTTCTACAAGCATGAGAGCTGCGGCCAGTGCACGCCGTGCCGCGAGGGCACCGGCTGGATGTGGCGGGTGATGGAGCGGCTGGCCCTGGGCAATGCCGAGATCCACGAGATCGACACTTTGTGGGACGTCACCAAGCAGGTCGAGGGCCACACCATCTGCGCGCTGGGCGATGCCGCCGCCTGGCCGATCCAGGGCCTGATCCGCCATTTTCGCCCCGAGCTGGAGCGGCGCATCGCGGCCCGCCGGGCGGACTGCGCACCGACGCTGGAAGCCGCCGAATAACAAGGCGTTGGCGCCGCATCGCGCCGCTTTCCCTGAGCCGCGATTCGGCGTAACATCGCTGCGGGCTGATCGCCGCGCACAAGGCGTGGGAGAGAGGAGCAGGGTATGAAAAAGGCGATTTGTTCGTTGCTGGCGGCGGGCGCCGCTTTGGCGCTGCCGGTCCCGGCGACCGCGGCCGCCGCGGCCGACAATGGCGAGAGCGGGCGCCAGATCTACGATGCCGGACGCTGCATGGTCGACCGCGAGCGCAGCACCGCCGTCGGCTTCCTGCAGGCGGTGCCGGTCGACAGCGAGGATGCCGATCTGTCGCTGCTGCCCGACAGCCTGGTCGAGCGCTGCGCCAGCGGCCTCAATTCGGCCAAGGCGCTGCACATCCGCGGCGCGATCGCCCAGGCGCTGTTCATGCGCGATTTCGGCGGCTTCGGGCTGGAGCCGCGCCGGTCGGCGCCGCTCGTCAATCTCGGCCTGCCGGTCCAGGATTCGCCGGAAGGCTCGGTCCGGACCGAATTGTATCGCTGGTCGGACTGCGTCGTGCGCAACGACGCCCCCCATACCGAGCGGCTGCTGCAGAGCAGCGTCGGCTCGCGCGGCGAAGCGGCGGCGATCGACGGCCTGCGCGATTTCATGGCCGCCTGCGCGCCGGCCGGCAGTCAGCTGAGCGTGCTGCCGCTCGAGCTGCGCAGCCTGCTCGCCCAGAGCGCCTATCACAGCATGTACCGTTACTGGACGAACCAGCTGGATCCCGTCCGCGACCAGTGAGCAGGCATGGAGTGCCGCCGGCACTCCATAGCCCTGTCCGGGGGACAGGGCGGCCGGCTCACCGGGTAGCGGCCGGCTTCATCGTCTCCCGGCGGTCGCGGCAAGCGGCGGCGGCGGGGGCAGGAGGGGACGCCGTGACATGTGATCGGATCGAACGCCGTCGGATTTCCCGGCCCGGCCGCGGCTTGGGCCGCCTGATCGCCATCGCCGCGCTGGCCGCGCTGCCGGCGCCCCTGGCGGCCCAATATGGCCAGCCCTCGGCGCCGCCCCAGGACGTTCCGCGGCCGGGCTCGTCCGACAGCGAGGCACCCGCGGTGGCGAGCCAGGAAGACGTGCTCCGCGGCGCCGCCTGTCAGGTCGCCCGCAACGCGGCCTCGGTCGAGCCGCTCCTCGCCACCGCGCCGCATTCGTCCGGGGAGCGGACCCAGGCGGTGCGGATATTGGGGCTGGTCCAGCGCTGCCTGCGGTTGCGCGATCCGATCGCGACCAACGCGGCGGTGCTGCGCGGGAGCGTCGCCGAGGCGCTCTACGAAAGCCGGTTTGCGACGGCCCAGGCGGCGCACAGCCCGGTCCTGGCGGTGCAGCCGCTGTTCCGTCCCGATCAGGCTTCGAATCGCGACACCGCCGCGTCGCTCGCCCCGGCTTATGCGCTGGCCGAATGCACCGCTGCAGGTCATGGCGAGCTGGTGAGGGGCCTGCTGGCTACTGAGCCGGGCAGCCCCGAGGCCCAGGCCGCGTTCAATGCGCTCAATCCGGCCTTCTCCGCCTGCGTCAGCGGCAACACGCAGATCGCGGTCGACGGCCGGACGCTGCGCGGCATGCTCGCCGAGAACCTCTATCGCTGGTCGGTGGTCCAGCGCGACGGCCCGACGTCGCCGCTGGCGGGAACCGCCGCCGCCACCCCCTGAGGAAATCCCCCGCTCCCCCTTGTCGGCGATGGGGTCAAGCGTCTAACGGCACCGCAGGCTGGGCCCCGACCGGGCCCGATCGTTTCCAGGCGTGTCATTCCTATGCCCAAGGTCAAGGTCGACGATGTCGAGATCGAAGTGCCGCAGGGCGCGACGGTGCTGCAGGCGTGCGAGCTGGCCGGCAAGGAGATTCCGCGCTTCTGCTATCATGAGCGGCTGGCGATCGCCGGCAATTGCCGGATGTGCCTGGTCGAAGTGAAGCCGGGGCCGCCCAAGCCGCAGGCTTCGTGCGCGCTCCCCGTCGCCGACGGCCAGGAGATCTTCACCATGACCCCGGGCGTCAGGAAGGCGCGCGAAGGGGTGATGGAGTTCCTGCTGATCAACCACCCGCTCGATTGCCCGATCTGCGACCAGGGCGGCGAATGCGACCTGCAGGACCAGGCGATGGCCTATGGCCGCGGCCACAACCGCTACACCGAGAACAAGCGGGCGGTGGCCGAGAAATATATGGGCCCGGTCGTCAAGACCTTCATGACCCGCTGCATCCACTGCACCCGCTGCGTCAGGTTCATGGAGCAGGTCGCCGGGGTCGAGGAGATCGGCGCGGTCGGGCGCGGCGAGAATATGGAGATCACCTCCTATCTCGAGCGGGCGCTGGTGAGCGAGCTTTCCGGCAATGTCGTCGATCTCTGCCCGGTCGGCGCGCTCGTCTCCAAGCCCTACAGCTTCGAGGCGCGGCCCTGGGAGTTGCGGAAGATTCCGGCGATCGACGTGATGGACGCGGTCGGCACCAACATCCGGCTCGACGCCCGCCAGCGCGAGGTGATGCGCGCGTTGCCGCGCCTCAACGAGGACGTCAACGAGGAATGGGCGCACGACAAGACCCGCCACGCGGTCGACGGCCTGCTCCGCAACCGGCTCGACCGACCGTGGCTGCGCGACGGCGGCCGGCTGCGGGAGGCGAGCTGGGAAGAAGCGTTCGCGCGGATCGCCGAAGTGGCCCGGGAGGCCGACGGAAAGGTGGCGGCCGTCGCCGGCGACCTGGTCGACGTCGAGACGATGTATGCGGCAAAGCGGCTGCTGGCCTCGCTCGGCTCCGACCTTCTGGAGGGCCGCCAGACCGGCCTCGACTATGACCCGTCGAGCCTGGCGGCGGTCAATTTCAACTCGACCATCGCCGGGATCGAGACGGCCGACGCATTGCTGCTGGCCGGCACCAATCCGCGCTGGGAGGCGCCGCTCGTCAATACCCGCATCCGCAAGGCGGTGCGCGCCGGCGCCCGGGTCTTCACCATCGGGCCTGAAGTCGACCTCACTTATCCGGCCGAGCGGCTCGGCAACGACCTGTCGCTGCTGTCGGCGCTGCCGCGGGCGGCCGCCGACGCGCTGGCCGCGGCGCAGCGACCGGCTCTGATCGTCGGAGCGGGGGCGCTCAGGGTGGCCGGCGCCCAGGCGGCGAGCCTCGCGCTGGTCGACAGTCTCGACCTGCGCCGTGACGGCTGGAACGGCTATAACGTCCTCCACACCGCCGCCGCGCGAATGGGCGGGCTGATGCTCGGTTACGCCCTGGCCGGCGGCATGGCGGCGCTGGCCGCCAAGGCGCCCAGGCTGCTTCTGCTGCTCGGCGCCGACGAGGCCGACCTCGAGCCGTTCGCGGACAGCTTCAAGGTCTATGTCGGCCATCATGGCGACCGCGGCGCGGCCGCGGCGGACGTCGTCCTGCCGGGCGCCGCCTATAGCGAGAAGCACGGCATCTACGTCAATCTCGAGGGCCGCGTCCAATTTTCGGAAAGAGCGGTCGACCCGCCCGGCGACGCGCGCGAGGACTGGGCGATCCTGCGCGCCTTGTCGGACGTGCTCGGCAAGCCGCTGGCGTTCGACAGCTTCGCCGAGCTGCGGGGCGCGCTCGTGCGCGACCATCCCGATTTCGCCCGTCCCGGCCTCGTCGGCTTCGACTGGGCGCCGCCGAAGCTGGAAGCGGTCGAGATCCCGAAAGGCACCGGCATCGCCTGGCCGATCGACGATTTCTATTTGACCAACCCGATCGCCCGCGCCTCGCCGACCATGCAGCTTTGCTCGGCCGAGCTGCTGCACGGCCGCGACTATGCGGAGGCGGCGGAATGAGGGGGCTGAGCCGTCATCCCGGCGCAAGCCGGGATCTCAAAACTATCGGGCGCCTTTTTCGGCCTGAGGCCCCGGCTTTCGGGTTCCCATCAAAGTACTACTTTGATGGGGTCCCTCCCGGGGTGACGGGCTTATGACCGCCTGGTTCCAGGGCGTGTTCGGCCCCAATTGGGGCTGGCTGTTCGCCAATCTCAGCCTGATCCTGCTGATCGCGCTGCCTTTGATGCTGGCGGTGGCGATGATCATCTATGCCGACCGCAAGATCTGGGCGGCGATGGCGCTGCGGCGCGGCCCCAACGTGGTCGGCCCGTTCGGACTGCTGCAAAGCTTCGCCGACGGTCTCAAGGTCTTCCTCAAGGAGACCATCATCCCGTCCTCGGCCAATCGCGGCCTGTTCGTGATCGCGCCGGTCATCACCTTCACCGTCGCCCTGGTCGCCTGGGCGGTGATCCCGTTCGGCGACGGGATGGTGCTCGCCGACATCAATGTCGGCCTGCTCTATCTGCTCGCCATCTCCTCGCTCGGCGTCTACGGAATCATCATCGCCGGCTGGGCTTCCAACTCGAAATATCCGTTTTACAGCGCTTTGCGCGCAGCAGCTCAGATGGTGTCTTACGAAGTGTCGATCGGCTTCGTGCTGATCCCGGTGATCATGTGGGCGGGCTCGTTCAACCTTTCGGCGATCGTCGCGGCGCAGCAGGGCCATATCCTGGGCCTGTTGAACGGCTTCGGCTTCAATCCTTTGCTGTTCCCGCTGGCGGTGATCTTCCTCATCTCGGCGATGGCGGAGACGGCGCGGGCGCCGTTCGATTTGACCGAGGCGGAGAGCGAGCTCGTCGCCGGATACCAGACCGAATATTCGTCGATGAGCTTCGCGCTCTTCTGGCTCGGCGAATATGGCAACGTGCTGCTGATGTGCGGCATGAACGCCGTTTTGTTCTGGGGCGGCTGGCTGCCGCCGGTCGACTGGGCGCCGCTCTACCTCATACCCGGCATTTTCTGGTTCTTCGCCAAGATCCTGTTCTTCTTCTTCATCTTCAGCTGGGTGAAGGCGACGGTGCCGCGCTTCCGCTACGACCAGCTGATGCGGCTCGGCTGGAAGATCTTCCTGCCGATCTCGCTGATCTGGGTGTTCCTGGTCTCGGGCTATCTGATGCTGCAGCGCGACGGGCTGCTGCCATGGTGACGGGTCTGCTGCTCTTGCTGGCGTCCCAGACCGATGTGCGCACGATTCCGGTCGCCGAGCCGCCGCCGCCGCCAACCATCATCTCTCGGACCAAGCCGGCATTCGATCTCGATTGCTCGCTCGTGGACCCTTCGCTGAGGCCTCATGCCCTGGCCATCGAGCAGCGCGGCGGCCGAGGCTATATCGATCCCCGGATCGACCACCCGGAACGACGCTTCGCCAGCACCTCGCTGAGCTTCAGGGTGATCTTGGACGATACCGGCCTGTTCAGCGATGACCGCCTGATCGGCGTGAATGACGGCTACCGTATCCGGCGCGTCGAAGGCGAGCATCCGCAATTCGGTGCGGTAAGGCTGGAGACCTTCCCCGCCGGCCGCGACCGGCTTGCAGCGCTGGTTTACGTGAACGCTTTGGCCGACGTCAGCTATACCGGCTTCTGCGCGGTCACCAGGCACGCGCAGACACCGCTGACCGAAGCCGAAGCTGCAGAGGTTCTCAACCAATGAGTGCAGTCGCCCACTTCATCAAATCCTTCACCCTGTGGGAGTTCGTGAAGGCGCACTGGCTGACCTTGAAATATTTCTTCAAGGCGAAGGCGACGATCAACTACCCCTATGAGAAGAACCCGATCTCGCCCCGCTTCCGCGGCGAGCATGCGCTGAGGCGCTATCCGAACGGCGAGGAGCGCTGCATCGCATGCAAATTGTGCGAGGCGATCTGCCCGGCGCTCGCCATCACCATCGAGGCCGAGCCGCGCGAGGACGGCAGCCGGCGCACCACCCGCTACGATATCGACATGACCAAATGCATCTATTGCGGGCTGTGCCAGGAAGCCTGCCCGGTCGATGCGATCGTCGAGGGGCCGAACATGGATTTCGCGACCGAGACCCGCGAGGAGCTGATCTACGACAAGACCAAGCTGCTCGAGAATGGCGACCGCTGGGAGCGGGCGCTGGCCGCCAACCTTGCCGCCGATGCGCCCTACCGGTAAGCGCCCGATGCGAATTCACCCGGTTCCAAGCAGATCTATGACGGAATTCGTCATCCCGGCGAAAGCCGGGATCTCAGGACAGGAAGTCTCAGCGGGTCCCCCTGAGGCCCCGGCGTTCGGGGTCCCCGCAAAGTATTACTTTGCGGGGTGCCCGTTCGCCGGGGTGACGGGTGGCGCATGATCCAGGTCGCCGTCTTCTACCTGTTCGCGACGCTGGTCACCGCCTCGGGGGTGATGACGATCGCGTCGCGCAATCCGGTGCACAGCGTGCTGTGGCTGATCTTCGCTTTCTTCAACGCCGCCGGCCTGTTCCTGCTGATCGGCGCCGAGTTCCTCGCCTTCCTTCTGGTCATCGTCTATGTCGGCGCAGTCGCGGTCCTGTTCCTGTTCGTCGTCATGATGCTCGACATCGACTTCGCCGCGCTCAGGGCCGGCTTCGCCCGCTACTGGCCGGTCGGGCTGCTGCTCGCCGGCGCTTTGCTGATCGAGATCGTCCTGACTTTGCTGGCGCGCGAGGCCGGCGGCATCGCGCTGGCCGGCCGCGCCGCGCCGATCGACCCGCTGCGCTCCAACATCGAGGCGCTCGGGGCTTTGCTCTACACCCGCTATCTGTTCATCTTCGAGGTGGCCGGGATCGTGCTGCTGGTGGCGATGGTCGGGGCGATCGTGCTGACCCGCCGACGCCGCTCCGACGTGCGGCCGCAAAAGGTCTCGGACCAGGTCCGCCGCCGGCCGCGGGACGCGGTGCGGCTGACGCAGCCGGCGATCGGGGAGGGCGTCGAGCTGTGAACGGCACTCCCACCCGTCATTCCCGCGCAAGGGCACCCCGCAAAGTAGGACTTTGCGGGGACCCCGACAGCGGGAAACCAGGCTGCATTCGAGAAGGCCGGTGCGGTCGCCGATTCCGTCCGGATTCCCGCTTTCGCGGGAATGACCTTGTCGGGGGGGCAGAGCGGTGATCGGCCTCGGCCATTATCTCGCGGTCGGCGCGATCCTGTTCGTGCTCGGCGTGTTCGGGATCTTCCTGAACCGCAAGAACGTCATCGTCATCCTGATGGCGATCGAGCTCATCCTCCTGAGCGTCAACATCAACCTGGTCGCCTTCTCGGCCTTCCTCGGCGACATGGTCGGACAGGTTTTCGCGATGTTCGTGCTCACCGTCGCCGCCGCCGAGGCGGCGATCGGCCTTGCCATCCTCGTCATCTATTATCGCGGCCGCGGCAGCATCGCGGTCGACGACATCAACCAGATGCGGGGGTGAGGATGGTGCGCCCCCTCGTCATCCCGGCGAAAGCCGGGACCTCGGGCCGAAAGGGCTCAGGGAGTCCCCCTGAGGCCCCGGCTTCCGCCGGGGTGACGTCATGATCCAGATCATCGTCTTCCTGCCTTTGCTCGCGGCGATCGTCGCCGGGCTCGGCAACCGCATGATCGGCAACTTCGCCGCCAGGCTGATCACCACCGGCGCCCTGTTCGTCGGCATGTTCCTGTCCTGGCCGATCTTCCTCAATTTCCTCGGCGGCGACTATCAGGGCGGCTTCGTCGAGCCGGTCTTCACCTGGTTCGTCTCAGGCGACCTCCGGGTCGAATGGGCCTTGCGGGTCGACGCCTTGACCGCGGTGATGCTGGTGGTGGTGACGACCGTGTCCGCGCTCGTCCACCTCTACAGCTGGGGCTATATGGCGGAGGACCCGTCGCAGCCCCGCTTCTTCGCCTATCTGTCGCTGTTCAGCTTCGCGATGCTGATGCTGGTGACCGCCGACAATCTCGTCCAGATGTTCTTCGGCTGGGAGGGCGTCGGCCTCGCTTCCTATCTGCTGATCGGCTTCTGGTACCACAAGCCGTCGGCCAATGCGGCGGCGCTGAAGGCGTTCATCGTCAACCGGATCGGCGATTTCGGCTTCTCGCTCGGCATCTTCGCCACCTTCCTCGTCTTCGGCACGGTCTCGATCCCCGATATCCTCGAAGCGGCGCCCGGCATGGCCGGATCGACGATCGGCTTCCTGGGGACGCGGATCGACACCATGACCCTGATCTGCATCCTGCTGTTCATCGGCGCCTGCGGCAAATCGGCCCAGCTCGGCCTTCACACCTGGCTGCCCGACGCGATGGAGGGCCCGACCCCGGTCTCGGCGCTGATCCATGCCGCGACGATGGTCACCGCCGGCGTGTTCATGGTCTGCCGCCTGTCGCCGATGTTCGAGACCTCGGAGACCGCGCTCGCCGTCGTCACCGTGGTCGGCGCCGCCACCGCTCTGTTCGCCGCCACCGTCGGCACGGTCCAGAACGACATCAAGCGGGTGGTCGCTTATTCGACCTGTTCGCAGCTGGGCTACATGTTCTTCGCGGCCGGCGTCGGCGCCTATGGCGCGGCGATGTTCCACCTGTTCACCCACGCCTTCTTCAAGGCGCTTTTGTTCCTCGGCGCCGGCAGCGTCATCCACGCCATGCACCACGAGCAGGACATGCGCTTCTACGGCGCCTTGAGGAAGAAGATCCCGCTGACCTTCTGGGCGATGCTGATCGGCACCCTGTCGATCACCGGCGTCGGCCTCATCCAGGTCGAGGCCTTGGGCCTGCCGAGCTTCGGCTTCGCCGGCTTCTTCTCCAAGGACTCGATCATCGAAAGCGCCTTTGCCAGCGGCACGACGATCGGCGGCCTCGCTTTCGCGGTCGGCGTGCTTTCGGCGCTGCTCACCAGCTTCTATTCGTGGCGGCTCATCTTCCTCACCTTCTTCGGCAAGGCGCGCTGGGCGCAATCGGAGCATGTCCAGCACGCCCTGCACGGCGAGCATGAGGATCCGGGCGAGGAGAACAGCGGCCACGAGCCCGAGCCGGACGAGCCCGGCGCGGCCGAGATCCCGGCCGGCACCGGCGGCTATCATCCGCACGAAAGCCCGTGGACGATGCTGGTGCCGCTCGTCCTCTTGTCGATCGGCGCGATCTTCGCCGGCCTCGTCTTCCACCACGCCTTCATCGACGCCGAGGAAGGCGCGCATTTCTGGGGCGCCAGCATCGCCTTCGACGCCCATCTGATGCACGACGTCCACGGGGTGCCCTTGTGGGTGAAGTTGTCGCCGGCGGCGGTGATGCTGATCGGCCTGATGATCGCCTGGAACGGCTATATCCGCGATCCGGCGATCCCGGCCCGCTTCGCCGGCCATTTCCGGCTGCTCCACAATTTCCTCTACCGGAAATGGTATTTCGACGAGCTCTATGACGTCCTCTTCGTCCGACCGTCCATCTGGGTCGGGCGGCTGTTCTGGAAGCAGGGCGACGAGGGCACGATCGACCGCTTCGGCCCCGACGGCGCCGCCGCCTTGATCGTCGCCGGCACCCGCCTCACCGCCCGGCTGCAGACCGGCTACGTCTACACCTATGCGCTGGTTATGCTGCTCGGGCTCGCCGCCGCCACTACCTGGGCGATGGCGCGGTGAACGGGGGGCCAGTCGTCATCCCGGCAAAGGGGCACCCCGCAATGTACTACTTTGCGGGGACCCCGATAGCCGGGATCCCAGGACGAGAAGGCTCGGCACTTCCCGCCGAGACCCCGGCCTCCGGGGTCCCCGCAAAGTACTACTTTGCGGGGTGCCCGTCCGCCGGGGTGACGGGAGGGGGGCCATGACCTTCCCCATCCTCTCCGCGATCCTCGCTCTGCCTCTGCTCGGCGCCGCCGCCTGCCTGCTGACCGGCGCGAATATCGCGCGCTGGATCGCTTTGGTGACGACGCTGGCGACGCTGGCGCTGAGCATCGGCCTGTGGGTCACCTACGACGTCGGCGGCCCGCAATGGCAGTTCCACGAGCGCGTGCCCTTGTTCGGCGCATTCGACTGGGCGCTCGGCATCGACGGCATCGCGCTGATGCTGATCATCCTCACCGCTTTCCTGATGCCGATCTGCATCGCCGCTTCGTGGCAGGCGATCACCGACCGGGTCCAGGAATATATGGCCGCCTTCCTGTTCATGGAGACGCTGATGCTCGGCGTCTTCATGGCCCAGGACCTCTTCCTCTTCTACATCTTCTTCGAGGCCGGCCTGATCCCGATGTACCTGATCATCGGCGTCTGGGGCGGCCGCGACCGCATCTACGCCGCCTACAAATTCTTCCTCTACACATTGCTCGGCTCGGTGCTGATGCTGATCGCGATGCTGTGGATGGTCAATTATGCCGGCACCACCTTCATCCCGGAGCTGCTGGTCACCGACTTCCCGGCCCAGGCCCAGACCTGGCTGTGGCTCGCTTTCTTCGCCAGCTTCGCGGTCAAGATGCCGATGTGGCCGGTCCATACCTGGCTGCCCGACGCCCACGTCCAGGCGCCGACCGCCGGCTCGGTGATCCTCGCCGGCGTGCTGCTGAAGATGGGGGGCTACGGCTTCGTCCGGTTCTCGCTGCCGATGTTCCCCGAGGCTTCGGCCCAGCTGATCTGGATCATCTTCGGCCTGTCGATGGTGGCGGTCGTCTACACCTCGCTGGTCGCTTTGGTGCAGCAGGACATGAAGAAGCTGATCGCTTATTCGTCGGTGGCGCACATGGCGTTCGTCACCATCGGCCTGTTCGCGTTCAACCGCCAGGGGATCGAGGGCGGGCTGATCGTCATGCTCTCGCATGGCCTGGTCTCGGGCGCCTTGTTCCTGTGCGTCGGCGTGGTCTACGACCGGCTGCACAGCCGCGACATCGACCGCTATGGCGGGCTTTCCAACAACATGCCCGCTTATTCGCTGCTGTTCATGATCTTCACCATGGCCTCGGTCGGGCTGCCGGGCACCAGCGGCTTCGTCGGCGAGTTCCTCGCTCTGGTCGGCGCCTACGGCATCAACACCTGGGTCGCCGCCGTCGCCACCACCGGCATCATCCTCGGTGCCGCCTACATGCTCTGGCTCTACTGGCGGATCGCGTTCGGCGCCGCCCGCACCGCCGAGGCGGCGGCGCTGCCCGATCTGTCGAAGCGCGAGCTGGCGCTGCTGGCGCCGATCGCCGCCGCGGTGTTCTGGATGGGCATCTATCCGGAAAGCTTCATGGCGCCGATGCGCAAGGACGTCACCGTGCTGCTCGCCCGCGTCCAGCGGGCCGCGCCGGCGGCGGATTCGCGGCTCGCGACGGGCGCGCCGCGCCCGGCGGCGGCCGAGACCCATGCGCCGGCGGGGGAGGGCCATTGATGAGGGCCGCGCATTCCTGTCCGTCATTGCGAGCGCCGCAGGCGCGCGGCAATCCAGGATCGGGAAGCGGGATTGCCGCGCCCCCTTCGGGGGCTCGCAATGACGACCCGGCTGCCTGCCTTGGCATGACGTCGAGGAGGCCGCCCGCCCGATGATGAACGACTTCCTCCTCATTCTCCCCGAGGAGATCATCAGCCTGGGCGCGCTCGCTTTGATGATGGCGGCGGCCTGGGCCGGCGACCGCTCGGCGCCGCTGCTGACCTGGCTGGCGGTGCTGATACTCGCCGCCGCGTCGATCTTCCTGCCGGGCGTGACGAACGACGGCGGCACGGCCTTCGGCGGCCTGTTCGTCGCCGACCGCTTCGCCGCTTTCTCGAAGGTGGTGATCTTCATCGGCGCGGCGGTGTCGCTGCTGATGGCGATGAGCTGGTTCGGCCGCGACCGCGACTATCGCGCCGAATATCCGGTGCTGATCCTGTTCGCGACCCTGGGCATGGCGATCATGGTCTCGGCTTCGGACCTGCTCACCCTCTATGTCGGCCTCGAGCTCTTGAGCCTCGCTTCCTACGTCCTCGCCTCGTTCCAGCGCACCGACACCCGTTCGGCCGAGGCCGGCCTCAAATATTTCGTGCTGGGCGCGCTCGCCTCCGGCATCCTGCTCTACGGCATCTCCTTGCTCTACGGCTTCACCGGGACCACCTTGTTCGACGGCGTCGCCGCCGCGCTCGGCCGCGACGGCATATCCGACGGCGAGCTGTTCGGGATGGTGTTCGTGCTCGCCGGGCTCGCCTTCAAGATCGCGGCGGTGCCGTTCCACATGTGGACTCCGGACGTCTATGAGGGCGCGCCGACGCCGGTCACCGCCTTCTTCGCCTCGGCGCCGAAAGTGGCGGCGATGGCGCTGCTGGTTCGCGTGACCGTCGAAGCCATGGGCCCCGCGACGGAAGCGTGGCGCCAGATCGTCATCTTCATGGCGCTGGCCTCGATGATCCTGGGCGGCGTCGCCGCGATCGGCCAGCGCAACGTCAAGCGCCTGCTCGCCTACAGCTCTATCAACAATGTCGGCTTCGTCCTGGTCGGCCTCGCCGCCGGCACCCCCACCGGGGTGGCCTCGGTCCTGTTCTATCTCGCCGTCTATATCGCGATGACGCTCGGCGCCTTCCTGGTCGTGCTGAGGATGCGCAGCGCCGAGGGCGAGCCGGTCGAGGAGATCGCCTCGCTGGCCGGCCTGTCGCGCAGCCGCCCGGGCCTCGCGCTGGCGATGGCGGTGTTCATGTTCAGCCTTGCCGGCATCCCGCCTCTGTTCGGCTTCTGGCCGAAGTGGATCGTGTTCAACGCCGCCGTCGCCGCCGACCTCATTTGGCTGGCGGCGGTCGCCATCGCCACCTCGGTGATCAGCGCCTTTTATTACATCATGATCGTCAAGGTGATGTACATGGACGAGCCGGCGCCGGCCTTCGCGCCGACCCGGGAGCCGGTCGGCGCCGGCCTGATCCTCGCCGCGGCCCTGTTCGTCTCGCCTTTGGGCTATCTCGCCATCCCCTGGCTCGACCGCGCCACCCTCGTCGCGGCCGGGTCGCTGTTCTGATGAAGCGAGACCGGCGCTGATCAGGAGCGTCGCCGAGACGGGCTCAACCAATGACGACGTTGCCGCGCTTGCGCGCGAGGGAGCCGGCGAAGGGCTGTGGGTCCGCGCCGGGCGCCAGACCGGCGGCCGGGGGCGGCAAAGCAGGCTGTGGGTATCGCCGCCCGGCAATCTCTACGCCAGCACCCTGGTGCGGCTGCGCGCCGGCGATCCGCCCGCGCCGACGCTGGCGCTGGTCGCCGCGGTCGCACTGCACGAGGTGGTCGCGATCTACGCGCCGGCGACCCAGATCAAATGGCCCAACGATCTGATGTTCGGCGGCGCCAAGCTTGCCGGCATGCTGCTCGAGCGCCGCGAGGATGCGGTGATAATCGGCTTCGGCGTCAACCTGGCGCACCATCCCGAGGCGCTCGACCGCCCCGCCACTTGCCTTGCCGCCCTTGCCGGGATCGCGCCCGAACCGGGGCCGCTCACCGAAATCCTCGCGCGCAACTTCTCGCGCTGGCTGGCCCGCTGGCGCCAGGAAGGCCTGGCGCCGGTGCTCGGCGCCTGGCTTGCCGCCGCCCATCCAATCGGCACGCCGCTGGCGACCGGCGAGGGGGAGGGTCTGTTCGACGGTCTCGACCGGTCCGGCTCGCTCCGCCTGCGGCTCGCCGACGGTTCCATTCGCCTGATCCATGCCGGCGACGTGTATTTGGGACAGTTTGGGGACAGTTAGGTAACTGTCCCCAAACTGTCCCCAAATGCCGGCGATCGGCCGCCGATAGGGGGATGCAATCGCGGCGGCGGCTTGATAACTCCGGCGGCCGGAGGGAGAGTTTCTCGAATGCGCTTGTGGTCGCCGGTTTTGTTGTCGCTCGGCCTGCTCGCCGGATGCGCGGGCAATGTCGCCGATTATGTCGGGCCGCGGACCGGCATCGTCGCGCCGCAGCTGGCGCGCTACGGCATGAGCGCCACCGAATCGCAATGCGTCAGCGCCCACCTCGCGCAGAATCTGACGCCGCTGCAGCTGCGCCGTTTCGTCCGGCTGGCGGCGAGCGTCGAGCAGGGCTATTTCGAGCCGGACCGGCTGACCCCTCGCGACCTCATGCATGTCGCGGGATCGCTCAGCGATCCGCAGATCCGGCTCGAGCTTGCGCGCGGCGCAGAGGGCTGCGGCGTCGTCGTCGATCCGGCCGCGGCGGCGCCGGCGGAGCCAGTGCCGCCGGCCCCGGCCGAGCCGCGTCCGCCCTCCTGGCTCAACCTCGGTGCCGCGCCGACCGGCCAGGCGATCGCGGTCGATGCCGCCAGCCTGGAGCAGGACGCTTCGATTCGCACTGCCTGGTTCCGGCTCACCAATCCCAACCAGGCCGAGCCGACCGGCGTCTCCTATCTGCTGCGGATCGACTGCGCCGGCCGCACCATCGAGGCGATGGCCCACCGCGTCCAGGATGCCGCCGGCACCGTCACCGAGCATCGCGAATATGCCCGCGACGCCGAAGGGCCGCTGCCGGTGGAGGGTGGCACCGTGATGGAGATCGCCTTTCTGGCGCTTTGTACGTAGCGATTGGCAATTGGCAATTGGCAATTGGCAATCAGCAAATGGCAAATAGCAATCACCAATTGCCAATCACCACTGGCCAATTGCCAATCCCTAAGTCGTCAGCCTTCGCGCCAGCGCGGTGAGCTGCGCGCGGCAGTCGGCGCCGCCGAGAATGGCGGAAGCCGCCCGGCCTCCCGGCCCACTATGGGTCGGGCAGGTGACGTGGAGCCCGGCCTGGGGCGCCAGCAGCGCCGCCTCGGCCAGGCTCTTCACCTCGAGCTTGGCCATGATATGGGCCCGGTGCATCTCGACGGTGCGCACGCTGATCCCGAAATCATGCGCGATCGCCTTGTTGAAGCGGCCGCTGAGCAAAGCCAGCAGCACGTCCATCTCGCGCGCGGTGAGACGGGCGAGCCGCTCCTGCGCCGCACGCCGCGATTCGCCGGCCTCGACCACCCGTTCGAGCGCCTTCCACGCCGGAGCCAGCGCCAGGCCAAGCATGTCCCGGGTGATCGGCAGGCGCAGGAAATCGATCGCGCCCAATTTCATCACCTCGATCGCGAGCTGAAGCTCCTCGCGTCCGCTGATCGCGATCACCGGCCAGGCGATCTCGCGCGCCACCATCTCGCCGAGGAGCTCGAGGCCGGGCACGTCGCTGTCGTCCATGTCGAGCAGCACGCAGGCCGGCGTGAGATGCTCCAGGATATTGAGGAACTCGGCGCCGCTGGCGAACGGCCAGGCCTCCGCGCCCCCCGCGCCGACATGCTGTGTCAGCATTCGGCGCACTTCCACATTTCGGCCTACGACATAGACCATTCGCTGGTGCGACATACGCCCGCTCCCCGCCCCGACCAAGAACACGGCCAGTCCCTCGAATTGTCCGATTCGCTAGACCCTTGTGCAACCTAGGAAAAATACGGTTAACGCGAGCTTAGCGCGCGCTTCGCCCGAAAAACCGGCGGTTGAGAGAGGGGGAAGCGTGCACGCCGCGCGGCGAGCCGGAGCAAAAGCTAAGATAGGTTAGCCGGAAAGCGAAACGGACTCCATTTTGGTCCGTATTAATCCCGTCGCACCGGGCGCGGAGTCGTCCTGTCGCGGCCCATCGTCTCGCAACCGTGAATCCGAAGCGCTCCCGGTATCATTACGCCGGTAGAAGTCCGATCGTGCCGGGGACCGCCCAAAGCGCCTAACCTTCCGACCTGACAAGGCAGTGGGTTCGACTGCCGGTCGCGGGGACGGGCACGCTTCGTGGACAGGGGAATCGAAAATCTTTTCAGCGGCAATGCGTTGCTGCCGGTCGACGGCGAAGGCCGGACGATCCTGCCGGGCTTCGTCCTTGCCGTTCTCGATCGCCGCCGGGCCGGCGCCCGCCTGGTGTTCGGCGCGCATGAGGAAGATCCCTGCATCAGCGGCTATGACGAAGGCTATCAGGCGGTGCTCCACGCGGAAATGGAGCGCCGCCGCTTGCGCGACGAGGCCGAGGGCGTGCCGGCGGCCGCCCACCACAGCCGCGCCCGCCGCCTCTTCGGCGCGGTCGAGCGGGCCAGCTACGACGCCGGCGGCCGCATCACGCTGCCGCCGATGATGCGCTTGAAGAGCCGGATCGGCGAGCGCGCCTTGTTCATCGGCACCGGCGGCAGCTTCGAAGTCTGGAATCCCGATCTCGCCTGCGCCGCCGGCGATCCGGAAGTTCGCGAGCTGGCGGCGTTCGTCTGCTCGGCAAATGTCACAGAAAGCGAGGTGGAGTGATGAACCTGCAATGCGCGATCGGCGGCCACGCCGCCGGACCCGATCCGGTCTACAATAGCGGCTATTATTTCAGCCCGTGCCGGCGTTGCGGGCGCTATCTGCTGCGCTCGGCGCGCGGCGGCTGGGGCGTGGTTCCGCCCGGCCACCGCATCGTCTGGAAGGCGGGCCGGCACAGCCATTCGCTCGAAGCCGATTATTCCGGGGTGCTGCCGATCCTTCGACAGGACAGCCGCCTGCCGGTCAGACAGTCGGCCCGGCGGTCGAACCGGGCGCTGATCCGGCTGCGGCCGGCGGGCAGGGCCGGGGCCGGAGCTTTCGCGGCGGCGGAAGCGCCGGAGGAAAGCGGGGACTATGCCTATCCCCGGCTGCTGCTCGCCGCCGTCATCGTCGGCGCCGGGCTGAAGATGGTTCTCGGCTCGACCCTCGGCCGATGACCGCGTCCGTTATCCGACCGCTCATCCTGAGTAGGGACCGAGCTTGTCGAGATGAGCCGGTGCGGATGTCCCCCGGACATCCGCAGCCATGCCGGGGGCATGGCGTGCCGGCTCATTATCGAAGGACAGGGAGAGTGAGATGATCGAGCTTGCCGCCGAGCTTGCCGAGCTCCAGCCGCGGATCAGCGTCATCGGCGTCGGCGGCGCCGGCGGCAACGCCGTCGCCAGCATGATCCGCAGCGGCGTGCGCGGCGTCGATTTCGTCGCCGCCAATACCGACGCCCAGTCGCTGCGCGCCTCGCCGGCCGAACATATCCTGCAGCTCGGCCGCAAGACCACGCAGGGCCTCGGCGCCGGATCGTCCGCCGAGCTCGGCCGCGCCGCCGCCGAGGAATCGCTCAAGGAGATCGAGCGCATGCTCGACGGCGCCCATATGTGCTTCATCGCCGCCGGGCTCGGCGGCGGCACCGGCACCGGCGCGGCGCCGGTGATCGCCAAAGCCGCGCGCGCGCGGGGCATCCTCACCGTCGGTGTCGTCACCCGGCCGTTCAGCTTCGAGGGCCGCCGGCGCGCCCGCAGCGCCGACGCCGGGCTGGAGGCGCTCGAGCGGGAAGTGGACACTTTGATCGTCATCCCCAACCAGAATCTGTTCCGGGTCGCCAGTCCCGACACCACCTTCAAGGAGGCGTTCGACCTTGCCGACCAGGTGCTGCAGCAGGGCGTGCGCGGCATCACCGACCTGATGGTGATGCCCGGCCTCATCAATCTCGATTTCGCCGACCTGCGCACGATCATGGCCGACATGGGCCGGGCGATGATGGGCACCGGCGAGGCGGCCGGCGAGGGAAGGGCCCTGAAGGCGGCCGAGGCGGCGATCGCCAATCCGCTGCTCGACGAGCCGGTGAAGGGCGCGCGCGGGCTGATCATCTCGATCACCGGCGGCGAGGATCTCGGCCTGATGGAGGTGGACGAGGCGGCCTGCCGCATCAAGGCGCTGGTCGATCCCGAAGCCGACATCATCTGGGGGTCGGCGTTCGACGCCGCGATGACCGGCCGGATGCGGGTCTCGATCGTCGCCACCGGGGTCGACCGGCCGGCCGCGCCGCCGGCGGCGCGGCTCGTCGCGCCGGTCCCGGTGGCGGTGCCGAAGCTCGTCGAGGTAGAGACCGAAACGGCGCCGGTGCAGGCCGAACTGCCGCTCAAGGTTTTGCTGGCTTGCGCTCCACCCGAGGCCGCTTCGCCCACCCAGGAGGAAGAGGAATTGCTGCTGACCGACGGCTATGATTCCTCCCCGAGCCTGCTCGGGGAAGGGGACCAGGCGCAGCATGGTGGAGGGGTAACTGGCGCTTCCTTCGCGCCGCTCAGCGGGCCGCCGGTCGACGCGCTGGCGCCGGATTATGACGAGCCGGTCCGCGGCCCGAGCCTGTTCGAGCGGATGGCGGATGCAGCGCGGATGGCGGTGACGCGCAGCCGCGCTGATCCCGAGCTGGTCGCTGCGGAATGACCCCAACCCCCAGTCCCCTGGGGTGAGGGTCGGGGAGAGGGGGCGCGTCCCAAGCTCCCTCTCCCCAAGCGCGAGTGGGTTTAGGATGAAGGGGTTCGGCGGCGGAAAGGAACGTCGACTGCCCCGACACACTCGAAAGCGGCAATCCCCTCAAAGCGCGATCGGACGATGCTCGCTCTGACAGCAGATCGAGCCGAATCCCCTAGAGCGGCAGCTTGAGTATCTTTGGCGGTTCGCCAGGCATCAGCGGACCGCCTGCAATCTTTCCATATGCGGCGACATTGTTGTTCTTGTACGATTTGTACAAATCGCCATTCGACAACCGAATGCGAAACTTTTCGTAATAGGTTCTGTCGGGATGTCCCGGCAGGAGGTCGCAGAAGAGGAACGTCTCCCACTCTGAACCCGGTCCCAGGATCGCGCTCGGTAACGGCCGACATTTCGGATAGTCGAAAAACAGTTCCTGGTCGGTCGTCTCGACCCAAACGTGAGTGATCGCGAAAGGGGGGATGCAGATATTGGCGACCTTCAGGAAATAGGCGTCGCGGGCCAGGCCACGGAAATTTGCCATGTGCGTTTGGCAGCGAACGCGGCTTTCGGATTCCGCACGGCTCCGAAAGCTGTGCTTGATCGTCCTGCGCAAAGTCGCAAGGACGATGCGCGGATCGTCTCGCCAATCCAGCCGATGCAATGCAGCGAAACCGGGCACTTCAACCTGGACGGGTCCCAGGTAGACCGGCAGGATGAAATGATCATCCGGATTGTCGGCGATTCGCTTCCTGTGCTCGCGAATTGCTTCGCACAATTCGATGTGCTGAAACTTCTTCGGATCATAGCCCGAGGAAAGCAGGGCGACAAAATAGTCTGCTTTGGAAATTTCTCGCTCGATTATGTCCTTATATCCATCGCCGACATACAACAACTCCCGGTCGAACCACACGTCGACATTGGGCGTGTAGCTCAGTGCGCCGTAGACTTTCAAAGCGATATCGAGAGCATCTCTCGAATAGCTCAAGAACACACGCGGCATGCTTGCGCCGTTTCTCTGATTTGAACCGGTGTACCCGGTTCACCGCCTCCGTCCCGTACCGGACTTCGCCCGGCTAACCGACTTGAAGCCATTTACCCAGCTCGGAGGCTGTATCCCCTTATTCGGAACCGTCCGAACCCTCTGCCGAAAACCCTTGAAACGGCACCATGCGAACCCCTGGTATGCGCCGGGCCCTTGCCAGGAGCTGGAAACGACGAAAACTCTCCAGCCGCGGGCTGACCGCCGCCGAACGGAAAAATACCTGCCCTCGCCAACCGGCGCCGCCCGCCTTATGGGAAGCGGCCATGCTGCTCGCCGTCGACGCCGGCAACACCAATATCGTCTTCGCTCTGGTCGAGGACGGGGTGATCCGCGCGCGCTGGCGGATCGCCACCGACCCGCGCCGGACGGCGGACGAATATGCGGTCTGGCTCCACCAGCTGCTCGCGCTCGAAGGCTTCGCCAAGAGCGACGTCGATGCGGTGATGATCGGCACGGTGGTGCCGCGCGCGCTGCATAATCTCGAAGTGCTCGCCGCCAAATATTTCGGGGTCGAGCCGCTCGTCGCCGGCCGGCCGCCGGTCGAATGGGGGATCGAGCTCGACGTCGTCGAGCCCCAGTCGGTCGGCGCCGATCGCGTGCTCAACGCGATCGCCGCCCATGCCGTCCATCAGGGCGACCTGATCGTCGTGGATTTCGGCACCGCCACCACCTTCGACGTCGTCGATTATAGCGGCGCCTATAAAGGCGGCGTCATCGCCCCCGGCATCAACCTGTCACTGGACGCTTTGGTCGCCGCTGCCGCCAAATTGCCCCGGATCGCGATCGAGGCGCCCAAGGGCGATCCGACGGTGATCGGCCGCACCACCGAGGAGCAGATGCATATCGGCATCTACTGGGGCTATGTGGCGATGATGGAGGGACTGGTCGAGCGGATGAAGGCGGAGATCGGCCGCCCGGTCACAATCGTCGCCACCGGCGGCCTCGCCACCCTGTTCGACGAGCAGACCGACCTGTTCGACGCGATCGAGGGCGACCTCACCGTCCAGGGGCTGGCGCTGCTGTACCAGCGGAGCCTCGATTCCTCCCCATCGCAAGATGGGGAGGGGGACCGTCCGTAGGACGGTGGAGGGGCAATTGCACGATCCGCCGGGAGGTGGCGCGCGAACAAGTACCAGCGACCGCCCGGCATCGGCGCGGATTTCTCTTGGCCGGAAGCATTGACCGATATAGCTTAGGAGCTATATATGCGTTGGAAGGTCGCTTTTGGCGATGAATTCGATGCTGAGTTCGAGATGTTGTCCGACCTGGTCCAGGACGAGCTGCTCGCCTCGGCGAAGCTGCTTGAGGCCTTCGGTCCCCAGCTCGGGCGGCCGCATGTCGACACTCTCAACGGCTCGTCGTTCACGAACATGAAGGAGTTGCGCTTCGACGCCGATGACGGCGCCTGGCGCGTCGCCTTCGCGTTCGATCCCGAGCGGAAGGCGATCCTGCTGGTCGCGGGCGACAAATCGGGCGGGAGCGAGAAACGTTTCTACAAGTCGCTGATCAGGAAGGCCGACCAGCGCTACCGGTCGCATCTCGATCGCATGGCGACTGTGGAGAAGAAGGAAACAAGGTGATGGGTCGCAGTTTGGACGAGATTGTCGGCTCGCTTCCCGGCGAGCGTCGGAAGCGCGTCGAGGCGCGCTTCGAAGAATTGAAGGGCGAGGTGGAAAGCCTCGGCGAGCTTCGCCGCGCCGTGGGCAAGGCGCAGGCCGAGATCGCATCGGCGCTGAACATCAAGCAGCCTTCGGTGTCGAAGATCGAGAGGCAGGCCGACATGTATCTCTCGACCCTCAAGAGCTATGTCGAGGCGATCGGCGGCCAGCTCGACCTTGTCGTACGCTTCCCCTCGCGCGCCGCGATTCGGATAGATCGGTTTGGCGACGTTGCCTCTTCGGCCCCAACCGTCGCGCGTCGCACAAAGGCGGCCGCGCCGCGCCGCAGCCGCGCCAAATCGGCTCGCGCCGGTTGATCGATGCGAGATTTGAACCATGACTTTAGCCCAAGTCAAACGGCCTCGTCCCAATCTCCAGACGGCGCATCGCTATCACTCTGAAGGCGTGTTCAGCATCGAGCCTGGACATTATGTCAGTGAGGAGGATCGCAACGCATTCGCCACCCTGCTTGCCGAGGAACTTCAGGGTCTGGTCAAGGCCGAGTTCCCGCGCACGGCGAATCTCGAGCATGCGCTCCTTAAGTGCCACCTGATTATCGAGCATGCGCTTGTGCAGTTCATCCGCGGCAGCTCGCATGTGCTGGTTGATGCAAAACAGCTGAAGTTCACCTTCGCCCAGAAACTGGAAATCGCGTATCTAATGAGCTTTGGCGCCAATGACCCCGTTCTGTTGCCGGCCATTGAGCTGCTCAACAAGGTGCGCAATCAGGTAGCGCACAGTTTCATTCTCGACCGCGTGCTCGTAGACGAGATGCTGAGGATCGTGTCGCAGGACTATGACGATTTCGTGATGTCCGATGATCGCATGCGCGTTCGGCAACTCCGCGGTTTTTGCACGTTTGTCTGTGCTCATTTGGCTGGCCGGCTAGCGGCAAATACTTGGATTGCAACCGATATGGTGCGCCGCGCACGGCAAGATCGTGCGGGGCAACCACGTGATTGAAGCTGGCTTCAAGCACTTTTCGGGAGTGAGTTTGCGACACAGGTTTTGCGGCCCGGCGGCCCTGTCCGATCAAGTCCCGGGCGAGGAGCATCGCCTTTGCCGCCCCCTGACAATCCGGTACGGTCGCTCCGAGCGACTCGCCTGGCCTGAACGGCCGCGAGCACTTGGCCTCGGCGGTCCGTCTTCCGGGGCCCGTTCGCCACGGGTCAAGGGGGGTCTGCCATGAAGCCCACACGCACCGTCAGCCGCCGTTCCTTCCTCGCCACCGTCGCCGGTTCCGCCGTCACCGGCGGCGCCCTGCTCGCGGTCCACGGCGAGGCCCGGGCCGGGCAGGTGACCGACCGCGACCCGGGCGATCCGGTCGGGCACGGGCGCGGCGGCGGAAGCGGCGTCACCGACAGCGATCCGTCGGACCCCGTCGGCCGCGGCCGCGGCGGCTCCGGCGGCGGCACGCGCAGCGGCTTCACCGATGGCGACCCCTCCGACCCGGCCGGCAACGGGCGCGGCGGGACGGCCAGCCGGTGCTCAGACAGCGATCCGACCGATCCGGGCGGCAGCGGCCGCAATTGCGGCACCACCCACAGCGGGGGCGGCGGGGACGCCTATCAGACTGGCCGGCGCGAGCGGCGCTACGAGGTCTGCTGGGTCGACCATCCCAGTCGCACCGACGCGGAGTGCAATATCCAGACCTATTCGGAATGGGCGATCACCTGGTCCGACGGCCGGGTCGAATATGAGACCGCAGAATCGCAGAACCGCCACGCCGAAATGACGGCCCGCGGCTACACGGCGCGCTGGCACCGGATGCTCGTCAACGAATGGTGAGCCCTGCTGTACGCGGAGCGAATTGCGGCGCTAAACGTCATCCCGGCGAAGGCCGGGATCTCGGGACCAGAAGTCACGGACCTTCCCGACGAGACCCCGGCTTTCGCCGGGGTGACGGAGGGCCATGAAACCCGGCGACGAACTCCTTTTCCTGGCGCTGGGCGGTTCCGGCGAGATCGGCATGAACGTCAATCTCTACGGCTGCCGGGGCAAGTGGATCATGGTCGATCTCGGCATGACCTTCGCCGATCCGGCCTATCCCGGCGTCGAGCTGGTCCTGCCCGATCTGGGCTTCATCGAGGCGCGGCGCGACGACCTGCTCGGCGTGGTGCTGACCCACGGCCATGAGGACCATATCGGCGCGATCCCCTATCTCGCGCTCGATCTCGGCGTTCCGCTCTACGCGACCCCGTTCACCGCCGGCCTGATCGCCGGCAAGCTCGAGGAGGAGGGGCTGACCGAGCAGGTGAAGGTCAACACCGTCGAGATGGAAGGGGATTTCCGCCTCGGCCCGTTCGGCCTTCGCTACATTCCGCTCGCCCACTCTATCCCCGAAGGCAATGCGCTGCTGATCGACACGCCGCATGGCCGCGTCTTCCACACCGGCGACTGGAAGCTCGACGACACGCCGCAGCTCGGCGATCCCAGCACCGAGGCGGAATTGCGCGCGATCGGTGACTGCCGGCGTGCTGGCCCTGGTCTGCGATTCCACCAATGTCTTCCAGGAGCTGGCGTCGGGCTCCGAAGCCGGCGTCCGCTCAGGTCTCGACGACGTCGTCGGCGGCGTCGAGGGGAGGGTGCTCGTCACCACCTTCGCCTCCAACGCCGCCCGGCTGAAAACGCTCGGCCATGTCGCGCAGGACACCGGCCGGCAGGTGTGCATCGCCGGCCGCAGCCTCGACCGCATCCTGCGGGTGTCGAAGAGCGTCGGCTATCTGACCGATTTTCCCGAAACGGTCGATTTCGACACGGCGATGCGGCTGCCGCGGCGCGAGCTGATGATCATCGCCACCGGCGGCCAGGGCGAGCCGCGCGCGGCGCTGGCGCGGATCGCGTTCGACCAGCACAAGCTCAAGCTGGACCGGGGCGATCTCGTCGTCTTCTCGTCGAAGCAGATCCCCGGCAACGAGATACCGATCGGGCGCATCCAGAACGAGCTGGCCGGGAAGGGGATCGAGATGATCACCGACCGCCAGGCGCCGGTGCACGTCTCCGGCCATCCCGGCCGCCCCGAGCTCGCCGCCATGTACGACTGGATCCGGCCCGAGATCATCGTCCCGGTCCATGGCGAGATGCGCCACATGATGGAGCATGCCCGCTTCGCCCGGTCGCGCGGCATCCCGCACGGCATCGTCCAGAAGAATGGCGACCTCGTCCGCCTCGCTCCCGGCGGACCGGAGAAGATCGGCGAGGAAAGTGTCGGCCGCTTCGTGCTCGACGGCGACGTCATCCTGCCCGCCGACGGCAGCACGATGAACGAGCGCCGCCGGCTCGCTTTCGCCGGCCTCATTTCGGTCGCGGTCGCGCTCGACGAGGGCGACCGCGTGAAGGGCGACGTCCGAGATCGACCTGCAGGGCATACCGGTCGAGGAGGATCGCGAGGCCTTCCTCGAGGCGGCCTGCGCCGCCGCCGCCGCCGCCGTCGCGAAGAGCCGCGGCGACGAAAGCAAGCTGCGCGAGGAGGTCCGGCTCGCGGTCAGGCGCACCGCCACCGAATGGACCGGCAAGAAGCCGGTGGTCAGCGTCCTCCTGGTGCGGACCTGAGCGCAATGCGCCCGACCTCGATCGCCGCCATCTACGTCCTGTTCTGGACGCTGAGCCTGTTCCTCGTCCTTCCCTGGGGCGTGCGCACCAGCGAGGAGGAGGGCGTGCGCAGCGAGCCCGGCCATGCCGAGAGCGCGCCCCACCTGTTTCGCGCCGGGCGGGTCGTGCTGTGGACCACCCTCGTCGCCACACTGCTGTTCGGGCTGTATTACGCCAATTACGTCTACGGGTGGGTGACCGTGGATCAGATCGACTGGCTCAACTAATTCCTCCCCGAGCTCGCTCGGGGAGGGGGACCGCGGCGCGGAGCGCCGGGGTGGAGGGGGAAGGGAAATCGGACGCTGAGGGTATTACCCCTCCACCATGCTGCGCATGGTCCCCCTCCCCAAGCAGGCTTGGGGAGGATTTACCGCCGCAGCCGTTCGATCGCCTGGGCGAGGGCGACGTAGAGCTTTCCCATGTCCGAGGAGAGCAAGGTGACGCCCATCGTCGCGCCTTCGCGGTCGGCGAGCACCCGGCGCAGCATCGATTCGAAATCGTGGACGTAGCGATTGACCTGGTCGCGGAAGTCCGGCTCGTCCTCGTAATGGCGCTGGATCTCGCGCGCCTCGCCGGAATCGAGCAGCCGCACCGCACGGCGCGTGAAAACTCCGCGGTCGCCCTTCAGATAGGCCGCCCAGGCAGTGTCGGCGACCTCGTTCGACAGGATCTTGTTGACGTCGATTGCGGTGGAATTGAGCGCCTCGATCAGCAGCGACACCCGCCGCGTCAGATGCTCCGCCGCTTGCTCCTCGCGCTGGACCCGGTCCTCGGTGATCCGATCCTCGATCGCCTGCGCGGTCTCGCTCATCACCAGCAATTGCCGGGTCAGCCGCTCGCTCGCCTGCCGCGCCACCGCCGTCGCCCGCTGCGCCGCCGCCGCAATCTCGGCGAGCTGGTCCTGGACGGTGTCGCTGACCGCCTCGCCGACCGCCTCGCGGCTCGCATCGGCGAGCGCGGCGACGCTGTCGGGAATCGCCTGGACGATCGCCTCGCGGGCGTGGCTGGCGGCCTGGTTCGCGGCCTCGCGCACCCTGACCAAAGCGTCGATCAGCTGCGGACCCGTTTCCTGCGCCAGCCGCGAAGCGGCGCCGTCGGCCTCGCCGACCGCGCCGCCGAGCGCCTCGAGCTGCGCTTCGGCCTCGCCGGCGCCCTCGCGGACGCGGGCGAGCAGAGCATCGAGCGCCTCGCGCTGGCGCGCCACGCTGGCTTCGGCCGAAGCGAGCGAACCGGCGCCTTCGGCGGCGGCGGCCCGCAGCGCCTCGACCGGCGGCACCGCCGCCTCCGCGGCGAGCCCGGCCCGCTCGGCCTCGGCCGCTATGCCGGCGAGCGCCGGCGGCAGCTCATCGCGCAGCCGGGCGATGACCTCGGCCAGAGCATTGGACATTTCATGCGCCTTGCCGATCAGCTCGCCGGCCGAGCTTTGGCCATGCTCGACCTCGCGCTGCAGCGCCTGCGCCACTTCTCTCAGCGTGGCCATCGACTGGATCAGCCGGGCGCCCTGATTCTCGCCATTGTGGCCGAAGGCGGTGAATTGCGCCTCGATCTCTTCGAGCTGGGCGGCCAGGCCCGAAACCAGCGAGCGGGCGGCAACGTCCTGCTCGGTCAGCTGGGAGGCGAGCTGGTCGAGCCGCGTTCCCACCTGCTCGAGCCGCTCGGACAGGCGGCGGCCGGCTTCGGCGCCGGCCTCGTTGAAGGCGGCCCGGCTCTGCTCGACCATGGCGAGCATCGTCTGGCCCTGCGCTTCCAGCCCGGCGCGCGCCTGATCGACCAAATCGGCCGCGCGCGCCATGGCGCCGTCGACGGCGGCGTTCATCTGCACCGCCGCCTGGTCCATTCGCTGCGCCGCCGCGGCGGTGCTGCTTTCGATCCGCGCGATCTGGGCGCCGAGCCGCTGGGCGCTGCTGCCGGCGCTGTCGTCGGCCTCGCGGCTGCGGGCGGTGAGCGCGGCGAGCTGGCCTTCCAGCGCCGCCGCCTGCTCATGCGCGCGAAGGCCGGCCGCCTGCATCGCCTCGGCGGCGGCGCGCGCCTGCTCTTCGGCGCGGGGCAGGTCGCTCATCAGCACGCCGATGTCGACGCGCGCGGTCGCCGCCGCGGTCTCGAGCGACTGCGCCTTGCGGTCGAGCTCGGCGGTCTCGCGGGCGAGATAATGAGTGACCCGGCCGAGCCGGTCGGACGCTTCGTCCCCCAGCGCCATCAGCCGTGCCGCTTCCTCGCTCAGCGCGGCGCGATTCTCCTGCAGCCGTCCGGCGACGATCGCCAGGATGGTTTCCAGCGCCTGGCTTTCGCGGCGCATCTCGGCGACGGCGGCGGTGAAAGTTTCGGTCTCGCGGCGCGACGTGCGGCCGAACATCAGCCAGATCAGGGCCAGCAGGATCAAAGGCGCGCTGATCGTCGCCGCCCAGCCGGTCCAGGCGGCAAGGCTCGGCCCGGGCCAGGCCTGGCTCAGCGCATAGAGGCTGAGGCCCAGCCAGCCCGCCGCCAGCATGGTCAGCAGCGCCGCCAGCAGCCGTCGCCCGACCCGGCGGCGCGGCCTTTCCTCTTCTCCGCTTTCGAACTGGAACGATTGATCGGCGGCCAGAGCCGGCTCGTCTCCGGCCGTCCATCCGCTTTCGTCCCGCGGCTGCGCTTCGGCGCGCTCCACCCCCATGGTCATGACGGAAGTGTATCATATTGATCCGCGGATGAAACCGCCCGTTAACACGGTTCGGCTTAGTTAACTCGCTTATGGCCTATGATCCGGGAGCCCTGAACGCCTCGCTCGCCGCCGCGGTCGGCAGCGACAGCGATCTGATGGCGGAGCTGCGCGCCGCCTTCATCGAGAGCGCCGGCCGCCAGCTCGACCTGATGGGCCGGGCTCGCTGCGACGCCAACTGGACGATCGCCGCTTCGCGCCTCAAGAGCCTCGCCGCCAGCTTCGGCGCCGGCGGCCTCGGCGCGCTCGCCGACGAGGCGCTCGACGGCGCTCCGGGCGATCCGGTCGTGCTGCGCAAGATCGCCGCCGCCATCGACGATTTCGCTGAACAATGAGAGTTCCTCCCTGCGCCGAAGGCGCGGGGAGGGGGATCATGCGAAGCATGGTGGAGGGGTATTGCCCCGGCGTTGAGGGACTTTACCCCTCCACCACCGTTCGGGTGGTCCCCCTCCCATCGCATGGGCGATGGGGAGGAACTGTCTTGGCAATCCCCTAACCCCCCGCCTAGGTTCCGCACGAAAGGGGATGCGGGTGGCGCTGGCTGCGTTGATTGCCGCCTATCATGAGTCGGCCGAACCGGGCGTGCTGCGCGCGACGCTGCCGCTGGCGGGCCGCACCGTCCTCGAACGCCAGGTCCGGCTGGCGGCCGCCGCCGGGGCGTCGCCGATCGTCGTGCTGGTCGAGCGGATGCCGTCCGTGCTCGGCGCCGCGCTCGAGCGGCTGCGCCGCGAAGGCGTGCCGGTCCAGGTCGCCCGCAGTGCCGAGGAAGCGGCGGACGCGGTCGACACGCATGACCGCGTGCTGCTCGTCGCCGACGGGGCGGTCGCCGACGCGGCCCAGCTCGAGCGCGTCGCCGCCGCGGAGGGCGCCGCCGTCCTCACCGTTCCCGATGCCGGCTTCGGCGAGCTGTACGAGCGCATCGATGCCGCCTCGCGCTGGGCGGGCGTGGCGCTGGTTGGCGGCGACATGCTCGGCGACACCGCGGCGATGCTGCGCGACTGGGACCTGCAGTCGACCTTGCTGCGCCGGGCGCTCCAGGGCGGCGCCCGCCACCTCGCCGCCGACGGGCCGGTCGCTATCCTCGACGGCCCCGACGACCTTGCCGGCCTCGAGCGCCAGATTCTCGCCGGGGCCCGTGTCGTCGAGGTCGGCTGGGCGCAGCGTCTGCTCGCTCCGCTCGAGCGCGCCGCCACCCATTTGCTGATGGCGGGGCCCGTCGGTCCGCAGGCGGCCGGCATGGCGGCGGCCGCGCTGACCGGGCTGGGCGCCGCCGCCTTCGCTTATGGGTGGTTCCGCACCGGGCTCGCGCTGATGCTGGTCGCGACTCCGCTCGACGGCATCGCCGCGCGGCTGGCGCGCCTCAGGATGCAGGACGATATCGGCCGCAGCTGGTGGTGCTATCTGCTGCCGCTGTTCGCCGGCGCCGCTTTGATCGCCTTGTCCTACGCGCTGGCGCCGGTCCACGGCTGGGGCATGGTGCTGCTCGCCTTCACCACGCTCGCCTTCCTGATCGCGCTGGGCATCGAGTCCGAGGGGAAAAAGCCGCGCGGGCGGCTGCTGCTCGCCGAGCCGAAGTCGATGACCTGGCTGATGCTTCCCTTCGCCGCGTTCGGCGCCTGGCATGCCGGGCTCGCCGCCTTGTTCGCTTATGCCGCCGCCTCATTCTTCTGGGCCCAACACGAGGCTCACTCCCCTCCTGCGCGGCGGCAGGATTAGCGGCGCCTTAACCCTGTCGCAGCTAAGGAATGGCGATGGCCGAAGCGGGATCCAGCCGCCGGGAGACGAGGAGCGACGCCGCGCGCCTGCTGCTGGCGGCGGCGCGCGAGCGTTTTGCCGCGGCCGCCACCGATCTGCTGCTTCCCGACCAGGCGCGCCTCACCGAATGGCAGCGGGTCACCGCCGCCGCCTTGCTGTCGCGGCTGGTCCGCTCGATCGAGGATGAGCTGCGCGCCCGCCTCGCCGTCCGTTTCGAGGAGCACGCGCCGCTCCACGCCGCTTTGTCCTCGGCCCATGTCGCGATCGCGCTGCCGATCCTCGACCGGGCGCAGGCGCTGCGCGACGCCGAGCTCACCACCCTGCTCGTCCGCCGCGTCGAAGAGCATCGCTTCTGGAAAAACCGCGCGCCGGCGCAAAGCGAGGAATATCTTTTCGCGCTGATCCGCGACCGCGACGCGCGCATCGCCGCCGAGGCGATGGCGCTGATCATCGCCCGCAGCCGACGATTCGACCGGTTCGACGAGCCGGCTCTGGGTCAGGTCGAGCTGCCCGCCGAGCTTCAGCACAGGCTGATCTGGATCGTCGCCGCCGCGCTGCGCCACTATATCGTCCAGCAGCATCAGGTCGGCGCGGTCGACGCCGCGGTCGAGGAAGCGGCCGGCGCGCTGATCGCCGGCTATGACGAGGGCGACAGCCTGGAAGCGCATGCGATGCGCCTCGCCCGCAGCCTCAACCGCGGCGGCCGCCTCGACGGCGCGGCGCTGACGCGGATCATCGGCGATGGCGTCCTGCCTTTGTTCATCGCCGGCCTTTCCATCCTTTGCGCGCTCGATCAGGCGGCGACCTGGGAGGTGCTGGCCGATCCGCGCGGCCGCGGCCCGGCCCTGCTGCTGCGCGCCGCCGGCACGCTGCGCGACGATGCGGCCGCGATCTTCCTCGCCCTCAATGCGCGCGGCACCTTGTTCTCCGAGGCCGAAGGCGAAGCCGCCGCCGGCCAGCTCGAGCTGTTCGATACGCTCGACGAAGGGTCGGCGCGCGAAGTGCTGCGCCTGTGGCAGGCTCATCCCGCCTATCGCGGCAGCATCGCCCGCATCTCGACGCGCGCCCGTTCGGCCACCGCGGAGGCGGCATGAACGCGGCGCTCGAACGCGATTTTCCGGTCACCGGCCGGGTCGACGCCGAGGGGCGGCTGGTCGAGGCCGATCCGCTGCTCGCCGACCTCAATGCCCGCGCCGGCGGAGGCGAAGGCGGCATGCTGTCGGTGCCGCAGATCGCCGCGCTGGCGCGGCTGGCGCGTCGGCTCGGCATCACGATTTCGCGGGCCGCCGTCGCCGCCGACGGCGATCGCGACCTCGATCTGTGGGTGCGCGCCGATCCGGCCGGCGACGAGGTGGCATTGTCGATCACCGGCTGGGAGGAGCGGCCGGCCCCTGCCGCCGCGCCGGCGGCACCGGCGGAGCGGGAGGCCGATTTCCTGCGCAGCGCCGCCGACTGGATCTGGGAAACCGACGATTCGCTTCACCTCACCACGCTGTCCGGCGCCGCCGCGGCGGCGATCGGCCGTCCCGCCGACCTGATCGGGCAGCCGCTGACCCGGCTGTTCCGTTTCCGCGAAGCCGAAAGCGGGTCGCTGCCGATCCTGACCGCGCTTGCCGAGCATCAGCGCTTCGAAGGCCAGGTCGCCGAGCTGCGCGGCACTCCCGGCCGCTATCTCCTCTCGGGCGTCCCGCTGATCGACGGCATGGGCCGGTTCGCCGGCTTTCGCGGCGCCGCCGTCAGTCTGCGCGCCGAAGAAGCCGGGCCGGCGCCGAGGACCGCGCCGGAACGGCCATCGGCTTTCGCCGAGCGGCTCGACCAGGCGCTGCGCGCCCCGCTCGCCTATATCGTCGACAATGCCGAGCGGCTGCGGGCCCAGCCCGAGGGACCGCTGCGGCAGGATTATGCCGGCTATGCCGGCGACATCGCCGCCGCCGGCCGCCACCTGCTGTCGCTGGTCGACGATCTCGTCGACCTGCAGGCGATCGAGCGGGCCGATTTCGCCCCCGAGGCGGAAGCGGTCGACCTCGCCGACCTCTCGCGCCGCGCCGCCGGCCTGCTGTCGGTGCGCGCCGCCGACCGCGGCGTGCGCATCGACGCTCCGGGCGGCGACGAATCGCTGCCCGCCCATGGCGACTTCACCCGCGCCCTGCAGGTGCTGATGAACCTGCTCACCAACGCGATCCGCTACTCGCCCGAGGGCGGCCAGGTCTGGATCCGGCTCGAGCGGGAAGGGGATCTGGCGGCGGTGATCGTCGCCGACCAGGGACGCGGCATCTCCGCCGAGGATCAGGAGCGGATCTTCGAGAAGTTCGAGCGGGTCGATCCGGACGAGCCGGGCGGCACCGGGCTCGGTCTCTATATCGCGCGCCGCCTCGCGCGGGCGATGGGCGGCGACGTCTCGGTCGACAGCGCACCCGGTCAGGGCGCCCGGTTCACCTTCACATTGCCCGCGAGAAACGCCCCCTAAGCAACGGGCCGAAAGGGGCGCTGGACAAGCCGCAAACGCCGCTTACTGTTCGCGTCCGAACCAGCGGAGGGCGGGCATGATCGAATTCACCCAACGGCATTTCGACGATCTGTGCCGCGACTCGACGGTGCGGACCGAAATCGGCGCGATCGAGGAGAAGCGCCGCAGCGGCCTGCGCCGTTTCTGGCTGCTTCTCGCCGGCAGCATCGCGCTGGCGATCGCCATCGGCTGGTCGCTGATCGTCTATGACTGGCCGACGATGGGGATCATCCTGGCCTTCGCCGTCCTGATCGGCGGCGTCATCCTCGCTTTGGCCCCGCTGAGCGCGGCCAAGCAGGGCTTGAAGCTGCCGGTGCTCGAGACGCTCGCCCGCCACGGCGGCATGGAATATGTTTCGGGGGGCTTCGATCCGCCGGTTTTCGCGGAGGCCGGGCGCACCCTGTTCGGGGCGATCACCGGCTCCAGCTTCACCGACCTGTTCCATGGCACCGACGAAAATGGCCAGCGCTTCGCCATCTATGAAGGGAATTTGACCCGGCGCGCGGGCAAGAACACGGTCACCGTCTTCACCGGCCAGCTCTACGCCTTCCAGCGCCGCTCGCGCGGCGGCGCCGAAATCGCGATCGTGCCCGACAAGGGCCTGTTCAACTTCCTGAAGCCCAGCGGCATGGCGCGGGTGAAGTTCGAGACCGACCCGGACTTCGAGAAGAAGTTCGAAGTCTATGCCGCCGAGCCGACCGCCGCGGCGATGGCGGTCGGCGGCGACGTGCGGCGCCGGCTGCTCGAGCTGAGGCAGCAGGGGCGGGTGTTCGCCTGGGTCGGACCGGAGGACGTGCTGGTCGCGACCTGGGGCAAGGACCGGTTCGAGCCCGGCAGCATGTTCCGCGCCCGCTCCGGCGAGGAGCGGGTCAAGCTGATGTTCGACGACGTCTGCGCCTCGCTGACGGTGCTGCGCGGTCTGAAGAGCGTGCTGGACTAAGACGGAAGCGCGCCACTCACGTCATGCCGGCCAAGGCCGGCATCCCTGCTGAATTCCAGCTTCGCTCCGCGGCCGTATGGACCCCGGCCCTGGTCTATCCTGAGCGACGCCGCAGGCGGCGTCGAAATGCCGGGGTGACGGGGCCGCGCGGACCTTTACCCTAGCGCTGCTCCACCGGCACGTAGTCGCGCTGCACCGGGCCGGTGTAGAGCTGGCGCGGGCGGCCGATCTTCTGGTCGGGATCGGCGATCATCTCGTTCCACTGCGCGACCCAGCCGACGGTGCGGGCGAGCGCGAACAAAGCGGTGAACATCGAGGTCGGGAAGCCGATCGCCGACAGGATCACTCCGGAATAGAAATCGACATTGGGATAGAGCTTCTTCTCGATGAAATAGTCGTCCTTCAAGGCGATCTGCTCGAGCTCGCGGGCGGTGTCGAGCACCGGATCGGAGATGCCGAGCGTGTCGAGCACCTGTTCGGCCGTCTTCTGCATCACCTTCGCGCGCGGATCGTAATTCTTGTAGACGCGGTGGCCGAAGCCCATCAGCCGGAACGGATCGTCCTTGTCCTTGGCGCGGTCGATATATTCGGGGATATGCTCGGGCCGGCCGATCTCGCGCAGCATGTTCAGCGCCGCTTCGTTGGCGCCGCCATGGGCCGGCCCCCACAGGCAGGCGATGCCGGCGGCGATGCAGGCGAACGGATTGGCGCCCGACGATCCGGCCAGCCGCACCGTCGAGGTCGAGGCGTTCTGCTCATGGTCGGCGTGGAGGATGAAGATCCGGCGCATCGCATTCTCGATCACCGGATCGACCTCATAGGGCTCGGCCGGGACGCCGAAGGTCATCCTCAGGAAATTGCCGGTGTAGGAAAGGTTGTTCTGGGGATACATGAACGGTTGGCCGATCGAATATTTGAAGGCCATCGCCGCGATCGTCGGCATCTTGGCGATCAGCCGGTGCGACGCGATCATCCGCTGCTTGGGATCGGTGATGTCGGTGCTGTCGTGATAGAAAGCGGACAGCGCGCCGACGACGCCGCACATGATCGCCATCGGATGGGCGTCGCGGCGGAAGCCGCGATAGAAAGTGGCCAGCTGCTCGTGCAGCATGGTGTGGCGCGAGATGGTGTAGGTGAAACTGTCGAGCTCGGCCTTGTTCGGCAGCTCGCCGTAAAGCAGCAGATAGGAGACCTCCATGAAGGTCGAATGCTCGGCGAGCTGGTCGATCGGATAGCCGCGGTGGAGCAATATGCCCTGGTCGCCGTCGATATAGGTGATCTGCGACTGGCAGCTGGCGGTCGAGGTGAAGCCGGGATCGTAAGTGAAGACGTCGGCCTCGGCATAGAGCTTGCGGATGTCGATCACCTGCGGCCCGACGGTGCCGGAGATCAGGTCGTAATCGAGATTGTGGTTGCCGACGCTGAGGCTGGCCTTATCCGCCATGTCCGTCTTCCTTCTTTGTCATCTGGTCGCCGAGCCGGGCGAGACTTTCCTCCCGCCCGAGCAGCGCCAGCACATCGAATATTCCCGGCGAAGTCGCCCGGCCGGTGAGCGCCGCGCGCAACGGCTGCGCCACCTGGCCGAGCTTCACGCCTTCGGCCTCGGCAACCTCCCGCACGGCCCGCTCCGTCGCCTCGGCATTCCACGCTTCCAGCCCGGCGAGGGCGGTGTGAACGAGGGCGAGCAGTTTCCGCGCCCCGCCCTCTAGCAGGGCCGCGGCCCGCTCGTCCATGTCCAGTGGCCGCGGCCTGAACAGGAACAGGGCGCCCTCCGCCAACTCGTTGAGATCCTTCGCGCGCGGCGTCAGTTCGGGCATCGCCCGGGCGAGCAGGTCGATATCGTCGGCGTCGAGGCCGCGTCCCAGCGCGCCCTCGATGCGATGGTCGATCAGGCTGGCGAGCCGGCGCGGATCCGCGGCCCGCAGATAATGGCCGTTGAGATGGTCCAGCTTCCTGGTGTCGAAGCGGGAGGGCGATCGCCCGACCTGCGGCAGGTCGAACCAGCGCAACGCATCGTCGCGGCTGATGATCTCCTCGTCGCCATGACCCCAGCCCAGGCGCAGCAGATAGTTGAACAGGGCTTCGGGCAGCACGCCGAGTTCGTCGCGATAGGTCTCGACGCCGAGCGCGCCATGCCGCTTGGAAAGCTTGGCGCCGTCGGCGCCGTGGATCAGCGGCACATGGCCGTAGACCGGCCGCGGCCAGCCCATCGCCCGGATGATGGCCAGCTGGCGGAAGGCGTTGTTGAGATGATCGTCGCCGCGGATGACGTGGGTGACGCCCATGTCGTGATCGTCGACGACGACCGCGAGCATGTAGGTCGGGCTGCCGTCCGAGCGCAGCAGGATGAAATCGTCCAGCTCCTCGTTGCGGACCCTGACCTCGCCCTGCACCTGGTCGGCGATCGCGGTCTCGCCTTCGACCGGCGCCCTCAGTCTGATCACGAACGGGCCTTCGCCTTCCTCTCCGCCGTCGCGCCAGCGGCTGCGGATCCGGAACGGCTTCTTGTCGCGCTGCGCCTCGTCGCGCGCGGCCGCCAGTTCCTCGGCGCTCATCCAGCAGCGATAGGCGTGGCCCCCGTCGAGCAGCGCACGGGCGACCTGGGCATGACGATCGGCGAAATGCGACTGGAACCAGGTCTCGCCATCCCAGTCGAGACCGAGCCACTTCATGCCGTCGATGATCGCGTCGATCGCGGCCTGGGTCGACCGGGCTTTGTCGGTGTCCTCGATCCGGAGCAGGAAGCGGCCGCCATGGTGGCGGGCATAGAGCCAGTTGAACAAGGCGGTGCGCGCGCCGCCGATATGAAGGAAGCCGGTCGGCGAGGGCGCGAAGCGCGTGACAACGTTGCTTGCGCTCAAGCGCTTCTTCTCCAAGGATGGGGGCCATGGCGGCCGGTGACGCGAGCGCCCCTAGCATAGCGCAGCGAACGCGCGGAAGAGGCGCGCTCCGTTGAACTCATCCCGGCGAAAGGGCACCCCGCAAACTATTGCATTGCGGGGACCCCGAGTGCCCGGACCCATGAACACGAACGCCGACCGCCTGCCCGCCGAGGCGGGTGGTCATGGATCCCGGACCAGATCCGGGATGACTCGCTGGACTTCCAACCTGTCCGCCCGTCTCGAGCGGCTGTTCGAGGCCGAGCGCGACCAGCTGCCGCTGTGGCTGCCGGTCGCGCTGATCGCCGGCATCGGCGCCTGGTTCTGGCTGCCCGACCGCCCCTGGTGGCTCGCCTTCCTGGCCGCCTCGATGGCCGCGACTTTGGGCTTCGCCGCCGGCGCCGGCGACACCCGCTGGGGCCGGGCGCTCGCCACGTTCGGCCTCGCCGCGGCGCTCGGCTGCGGCCTGATCTGGTGGAAAGCCGAACGGGCCGCCGCGCCGCGTATCGAGCGGGCGCAGATGATGACCGTCACCGCCCGGGTCGAAAGCGCCCAGCGGCTCGCCGCCGAGCGCACGCTTCGGCTGGTGGTGGCGCCCGAGGGCGCGGCGATGCCGGCGCGGCTGCGGGTCAATGTCGACGACGCGCAGAGGATCGACGGCCTCGATCCCGGCGCCCGCGTCCGCATCCGCGCCTGGCTGATGCCGCCCGCGCCGATGGCCGCGCCCGGCGGCTACGACTTCGCCCGCACCGCCTGGTTCCAGCGGATCGGCGGCACCGGCCGCGCGCTCGACATCGCCGTCGTCGAGCGCGCGGCGAAGACCGGCTTGCGGGCCCGCATTGCCGGGTGGCGCCAGCGGCTCGCCGCCCATATCCGCGACCGCCTCGGCGGCGGCGCCGAGGGCGGCATCGCGGCCGCGCTCGCCACCGGCGACCAATATGGCCTCGCCGAGGCCGACGCCGAAGCGATGCGCCGATCGGGACTCGCCCATCTGCTGTCGGTCAGCGGGCTCCATCTCACCGCCGTCGTCGGCGCGGTGATGCTGCTGACGCTGAAGCTGCTCGCCTTGAGCCCGGCGCTCGCGCTGCGCTTTCGGCTGGTGCTTTTCGCCGCCGCCGCCGGCGCGCTCGCCGGCATCTTCTATACCTTGCTCACCGGCGCCGAGGTCCCGACGGTGCGCGCCTGCATCGCCGCCTTGCTCGTGCTTGCCGGCATCGCGCTCGGCCGCGAAGCGCTGACGCTGCGGCTGGTCGCCGTCGGCGCCCTCGTGGTGCTGCTGCTCTGGCCGGAATCCCTGCCCGGGGCCGAGCTTCCAGATGAGCTTCGCGGCGATCACCGCGATCGTCGCGCTGCACGAACATCCGCGCGTCCAGGCCTGGCTTTCCCGCCGCGACGAACGGGCCACCTTCCGCGCCGGGCGGCTCCTGCTCGGCCTGGTCCTCACCGGCCTTGTCGTCGAGCTGGCGCTGATTCCGATCGCCCTGTTCCATTTCCACCGGGCCGGCCTCTACGGCGCCGCCGCCAACGTCATCGCCATTCCGCTGACCACTTTCGTGATCATGCCGCTCGAGGCGATGGCGCTGCTGCTCGACCTGGTCGGTCTCGGTGGGCCCTTCTGGTGGCTGACCGGCCGGGCGATCGCGCTGCTGCTCGGCCTCGCCCATCAGGCGGCGGCCGCGCCGGGCGCGGTGGTGCTGCTCGCCGCCATGCCGCGCGGCGCCTTCGCGCTGATCGCCGCGGGCGGGCTGTGGCTTTGCCTGTGGCGGACGCGGTGGCGCCAGTTCGGGCTGGCGCCGGCGGTGGCAGGAGCGGTCTGGGCGCTGGCAACTCCCGCGCCCGACCTCATCGTCACCGGCGACGGCCGTCATCTCGTCCTGCGCACGCCGTCGGGCCAGCTGGCGCTGCTGCGCCCGCGCGCCGGCGATTATATGCGCGAGACGCTGGCCGAGCTGGCCGGCGCCGCGCCCGAATATGTCGAGCTCGAGCAGCTGCCGATCGCCGCCTGCAGCCCGGACCTGTGCGCCGCCCATCTCGATCGCGGCGGCCGCCGCTGGCGGATCCTCGCCACCCGGACGCCCCAGTTCGTCCGCTGGGAGGTGATGGTGCGGGCCTGCGCCGAGGCCGACATCGTCGTTGCCGACCGGCGGTTGCCGCGCGGCTGCAATCCGCGCTGGCTGAAGGCCGACCGCGCCTTGCTCGCCCGCACCGGCGGGCTGGCGGTCACCCTCGGCGAGCGGCCCCGCGTCGCGACCGTGGCCGGACAGACGGGACGCCATCCCTGGGCGGGCGGCGTGCGCTAGAACGTGATCGGGTTAGGCTGACCGACCTGGTCATCGCGACCCCGGACCTGATCCGGGGGAAGCAATCCAGAGCGGCCTCCGAGGTCCACTGGATTTCCGCGTCCCCGGCTTTCGCCGGGGTCCTTCTGTGGACGCCCCCGTCAGTGCAAGCGATTTTTGGTGGTTGGCGCTTCGTCGGATGCTGCCATCTGTCCGGCCTCTGAATGCAGCGATGATGGCTGCGGGCCTGTATGGGAGTTCGCGGACCGGGTCCAAATCACGCAAGCGTGCTGTTGGCACACAGGACCTCAACTGGTTTTCCCGATCCCGTCTCGCCGACTGTTTCGCCATACCCTCCTTCGCTCGCTTACACCTTCGACGACCTCGCGGCTGCGGCTGCCGTCAGGCGGCCACGGCCGGAGCCTGGTAGACGCCGCCTTTGGCGAGCAGCGCCCAGATGATCCGCGCCGTCTTGTTGGCCAGCGCGACGATGACCAGCATGCGCGGCTTGCGCGCCAGCATCTTCGCCAGCCACGATCCTTCCGGAGCGCCACGTCGGCTGGCCTGGCGTACGACCGCGGATGCGCCGATGATCAGCAGCCGGCGCAGCGTTCGTTCGCCGGCCTTGGTGATGCTGCCGAGCCGCTGCTTGCCGCCGGTCGATCGCTGCCTGGGCGTGAGCCCCAGCCAGGCGGCGAAGTCGCGGCCGGACCGGAACGTCTGTGCCGGCGGCGCCAGCGCCAGCACGGCGGTGGCGATGATCGGACCGACGGTGGGGATGGTCACTAGCCGCTGGGCATCCTGATCCTGCTTCGCACGCCGAACGATCTCGCGCTCGAAGCCGTCGATACGGGTATCGAGCGCCCTGATCGTGTCGATCATCACCTCGAAGGCACCTCGAGCCGCCTCCGGCAGCGCGCAGGCCGGGTCTTCGATGTCGGCCATCAGCTGCGCCATCCGGAACCGCCCCTGCGGCGCCACCCAGCCATGCTCGGCGACCAGCCCGCGCAGCGTGTTGATCAGCTGGGTGCGCTGGCGGACCAGCAGATCGCGCGCCCGGAACACCGCCGCGCTCGCCTGCTGCGCCTCGTCCTTGACCGCGACGAACCGCATGCCCGGCCGCTGCGCCGCCTCGCAGATCGCCTCGGCATCCTTCGCGTCGTTCTTCTGCCGCTTGACGAACGGCTTCACATAGGCCGGTGGAATCAGCCGCACCTCGTGGCCGAGCTGGCGCAGCTCGCGACCCCAGTGATGGGCGCCGCCGCACGCCTCCATCGCCACCAGGCAGCGCGGCTGCGACGCGAAGAAGCCCAGCAGCTTGGCACGGCTCAGCTTCCGGCTGAACAGCGCCGAGCCGGAAGCATCCGCCGCGTGCACCTGGAAAACTTGCTTTGCGATATCCAGACCAATCGTAGTAACCTGTTCCACGGGCGCCTCCCTTAATGATGGTCGTTCAACACCACCATCATGGCACATAGATGCCGTCGGGGGCGTCCACCCCATCACGCAATGACAATTCAATCAAAGGCGACCGAGTTCTTAATCGCCTTTGACGCACGCGATCTCGTTGCCGCCGGGGTCGAGGAACTGAAAGCGGCGTCCGCCGGGAAAGGCGAAGATCGGCCGGACGATGTCGGCGCCCGCCCGCCTCACCGCCTCGAGTGCCGCTTCGAGGTCGTCGACCTCGATCACCGGCAGCGGCGCCTTCGTCGCCTCCGATGCGTCGCCCTGCAGGCCGATATCGGTGTCGCCGGTGACCGTCGCCGCATAGGTCGGCGCGAATTCGGTCAGCGACCAGCCGAACACGGTCTCGTAGAAAGCGCGGGCGGCGGCAACGTCGCGTACCGGCAGCTCGACATAGTTCAATCTTGCCATTGTTCTTCTCCCGTGCGGCGGTCGTCGTCGCCCGCCTCAGCGCCGGGCGGCTCCGCGACGAAGCCTATTCCTTGCATGCCGGCGCGCTGGAGAGCAAAGACCGCGCCTCCGACGCAGCGGTAGGGCGTGTCATATCCGTCGCCGACGATCAGCGCATTTCCCTCCCAGCCGCGCGCGAGCACCGCCAGCTCGTCGGAGGTGACGAGGCGACCATCGACGCGGATCTCACATCGCGGCTCCGAGATGTCACCCGCACGTTGGACATGGACACGAAGGACAGAGGCGACAGCTTGCGTCGGAGGTTCGGCGGAACAGGCCGCGACAGGCAGCCAGCAGATCATCGCATCCCCGGATTGCTGTCACCGGATCCGCCGAAATCAATATCTCCGCAGCAGCCCGGCCAGCCTCCCCTGGATCTGGACCTGGTCCTCGCGATAGCGCTGCGGATCGTAATGGCGGTTGGCCGGATCGAGGCGGATCATCTGGCCCTCGCGCCGATAGGTCTTGAGCGTCGCTTCCTCATTGTTGACCAGCGCGACGACGATCTCGCCGTCGCGCGCGGTGTCGGTCTTGCGCACCAGCGCATAATCGCCGTCGAGGATGCCGACCTCGACCATCGAATCGCCGGCGACTTCGAGCGCATAATGCTCGCCGGGGCCGAGCAAGGCGGCCGGGACGGGGAGGGTGTCGGTTCCCTGCAGCGCCTCGATCGGCGTGCCGGCGGCGATCCTTCCGTGCAGTGGGATTTCGAGCATGTCATTGGCCGCCGGCGGGGGCGCGACTGCGGCGGCGGCGCGGACGGCGCTGCCCGCCGACCGCGTCTCGGGCATGCGCAGCACTTCGAGCGCGCGCGCCCGATTCGCCAGCCGCCTGATGAAGCCGCGCTCCTCGAGCGCCGAGATCAGCCGGTGCACGCCGCTTTTCGACTTGAGGTCGAGCGCGTCCTTCATCTCCTCGAAGGAAGGCGACACACCGGTCTCCGACAGCCGTTCGTTGATGTACAGGAGAAGCTCGTGTTGCTTGCGGGTCAGCATCTCAGTCCCCTCGATGCGAACGTATGCGGAACGTGTACGGAACAGCCGGAACGCTGTCAAGCACCGTGCGCGGCCTGCGCGGCGGTGAGACGGACGAAGCTCGCCAGCAAGGCGTGGCCGTGGGCGCTGGCGATGCTCTCGGGATGAAACTGGACGCCGTGGATCGGCAGCTCGCGGTGACGCAGGCCCTGCACCGTCCCGTCGGAGGCGGTGGCGTTGACGAGGAGGCAGGAGGGCATGCTGTCGGCGGCTACCACAAGCGAGTGGTAGCGCGTGGCCGTGAACGGGGAAGGCAGGCCGGCGAACAGGCCGGTGGCGTCATGGGCGATCGGCGAGGTCTTACCGTGCATCGGCGCCGGCGCCCGCACCACCCGCCCGCCGAAATGCCGGCCGATCGCCTGATGTCCGAGGCAGACGCCGAGCAGGGGCCGCCGCGCCGCCGCGCAGGCCGCGACCAGATCCAGCGAGATTCCGGCCTGATCGGGCGTGCCCGGCCCCGGCGAGACGAGAAACGCCCGAGCGCCGCTCGCCAGCGCCTCGGCCGCGCTCAGTGCGTCGTTGCGCTCGACCCGCACTTCGGCGCCCGCTTCGCGCAGATAATGGACGAGGTTCCAGGTGAAGCTGTCATAATTGTCGATGACGAAAATCATGGCCGTCCATAGCCCGTCACAGGCCAGGCCGGCACCGCCGATTGCGTGATGATGGACCCGTAACCTTCCGGGCGCGTTCCTATAAGCGACCCAATGTTCATGAGGATCGTACCGTGAGCTACGTCCAGATCTCCAGCCGGCCGCGCCCGCCCGCCGTGGCGGCGGTCGTGCTGATCCATGTTCTGATTGCTTACGCCTTCATCACCGGCCTGGCCTATACCGTGGTCGAGACGGTCACCGAGGATCTCAAGACGTTCGACGTCGTCGAGCCGCCGCCGCCGGCGCCCGAGCCGATTCCGGAGCCCGAGCCGGCCGCCACCGAGAATCCGACGCCGGTCGAGACGACGCCGTCGCCGGTCCCGCTGCCCGCCAATCCTCTGTCGCGCGCGCAGAATCAGGGCCCGGCCAACGCCGCCGGTCCCGCCGCCTCGGCCGCGACCCTGATCCGCGGCGCGTTCCACAACGACAGTGATTATCCGAGCGCGGCACTTCGCGAGGAGGAGCAGGGGACGGTGCGGGTGACCTTCGTCGTCGGCGCCGACGGCCGGGTCAGCAATTGCGCCGTCGCCCAGTCGAGCGGCTCGCGCTCGCTCGATTCGACGACCTGCCGGATTTTCCAGCAGCGCTTCCGTTACCGGCCGGCGCGCGACGCGTCGGGCAATGCGGTGCCGACGACGATGCGGCAGTCGGTGACCTGGCACCTGACCTAGGTCTTTCGACAGGGCATTGCGACGGAGTTTATCCGGAGCGAAGCCGCGTATCGAAGGACTATTGCGGCGAGCCGCCCAGCAGCCGCTGGCGCGCGCGCGCGATCGCCTCGGGATAGCGCTCGACGTCGCTCGCCAGCTCGATCGCGCGGGCGAATTGCTGCGCCAGCTCCTCGGCGGCCGTGGTCGCGAACTCGGCCCGCGTCGATGCGATCAGCTCGGCCTGGCCGGCGGCATTGCCCGGCCTGCGCTCGGCGAGGTGGACGACGAAGAAGCCCGCCCGATTCGGCGCCTCGAGCATTTCGGCCCGTCCCTCCGCCAGCCGGAAAAGCAGGCTCAGCGGCGGCGGCGCGCCACCACCGGCGCGGCTGACCTCCAGCCGCTGCATGTCGACCGGTTCCGGCGTCGGCATGCGCGGCTGGGCCTGCGCGAACGCCTGGGCCGCCGGCATGCCGCGATTGATCCGCTCGGCGATCTGGCTGGCGAGCGCGCGCGCGCGGTCGAGCCCGCGCTGCTCGATCAGAGCGGCCCGGACCGGTCCGCGGATCTGGGCGAGCGGCGGCGGCGCGGCCGGTATCGCCCGCTCGACCGTGACCACGGCGAAGCGCTGGTTGGCGACGATCTGTTCGACCAGCGGCTCGGGATCCTCGGCGTCGATCTCGAAGGCGGTGCGCAGCAAGGCCTGCAGCTCGGGCGGAGCGGTGAAGTCCTGCCCGGGCGCCTGGCCGGCTGCGGTCAGCGGCGGAGTGGTCACCACGCTCAGGCGTTCGGCGCGCGCGACGTCGGCCAGGCTGGCGCCCTCGGCCAGCTGGTCCTCGACCCGGTTGACGAGCGCGCCGATCGCCTCGACCAGCTTGCGCCGCGCGATCGCCCGGATGATATCGCCGCGGACCGCCTCGAGCGGCCGCGTCGCGGTCCGGGTGACCGCTTCCACTCGCACCACATGGAAGGTGCCCTCCGTCGCGACCGGCCCGGCGACCGCGCCCTGCGCCGCGGCGAACGCCGCCTGCGCCACCTGCGGGCTGGTCTCGCGGGCGAAATCGGCCTGCGCCTGGTTGGCATAAGTCAGGTCGGTCGCGGCGAAGCCGAAGCGCGAGGCGACGTCGGCGAACGCGGTGCCGGAGCGCAGCAGCTGCGCGGCCTGCTCCGCCTGCTGCCGGGACGGCAGGACGAGATGCTGGATCGTGCGGCGCTCCTGGCCGGCATAGAGGCCGGCATTGCGGCGGTAGACGTCGGCTATCTCCTGCTCGGTCGCCTGGGCCGTGCCGGCGACCTGATCGGGGCCGATCAGCGCATATTGGACGACCCGCCGCTCCGGAAGCGAGAAGCGGGCGCGATTGGCATCGTAATAAGCGGCCAGCTCGGCGTCGGTGGGGTCGATGCCCTGGCGCAGCAGCTCGGCGGGAACGACCCCGATCGTGCCGCGCCGCCGCTCGAGCAGCAGGCCGGAATAAGCGCGCGCCAGCCCTTCCGGCACGGCGGCGCCGCGGGCGACCGGGCCGAGCAGCTGGCGCTGGATCAGCGAACGGGCGATATCCCGCCGCAGCTGCCCCTCGGTGATGCGCTGAGCCTCCAGCGCGGCGCGGAAATTGGCTTCGTCGAACTGGCCGGAAAAGTTGCGGAAGCCCGGAATGTTGACGATCTCGCGGTCGACCATCCGCGTCGACGCGATCAGCCCCTGCTCGTCGGCATAGGCCTCCACCGCCAGCGACAGCACCATCTGCTCGACGATGTTGGGAAAGCCGCTGCCGATGAAGGTCGCCATGTCGAGCGTCGGCTGCTGCTGGCGCGCCTCGGTATATTGGCGGTTGACGATGTCGGCGACCTCCTGCTCGGTCAGCTCGCGGCCGTCGACGCTGGCCAGAATGTCGCCCTGGTTCTGGCCCGAGCTGAGGCTGCCGAGACCGCCGAAGCCGTCGGTGCCGAAGCCGGTGATGACGATCGCGACCAAGGCGAGGAACAATATCGCGGCCGCGGCCCAGGATTTGGCGGAGCGGCGGATCGAGGCGAGCATATCGAAGTCCCGGCTGGAATGAGGTTGGGCGCGGTCATAGAAGCGGCCCGCGCGGCGGGCAAGCTTGGCACCGCCGCTCGCGCCTGTCCGAGCAAGGCGCGAAAAGGTGGATACCGCCTTTTCGCAACTAGCATTGCGACAACAAGGATATAGAGAGCGGCAAACTTGCCGCTCGATCGCGGCGCCGCACGCCCGGGGGGAAAGACATGCACGTCCGCCGCAAGCTCGTCGCCGGCAACTGGAAGATGAACGGCAGCCTCGCTTCGCTGGGCGAGCTGCACGGCATCGCCGAGGCCGCCCGCGCGGCCGGCGGCGTCGACGTCGCCATCTGTCCGCCTTTCACCCTGATCGCGTCCGCGCTGACCCGCTCGGGCGGACTGACGATCGGCGCCCAGGACTGCCATGGCGCGGAGAGCGGCGCCCATACCGGCAGCGTCTCGGCGGCGATGGTGAAGGAGGCCGGCGCGCGGCTGGTGATCGTCGGCCATTCGGAGCGGCGGGCGGAGCAGCATGAGGGCGACGTCGAGGTTCGCGCCAAGGCCGAATCGGCGCTGCGTCACGGCCTGACCGCGATCATCTGCGTCGGCGAAAGCGCGCTCGACCGCGCCGCCGGCGACCAGCTGCCGGTCGTCGCGCGCCAGCTCGCCGGCTCGCTGCCCGACGGCTGGGAGGAGGGCGAGCTGGTCGTCGCCTACGAGCCGATCTGGGCGATCGGCACCGGCAATGTCGCCACTCCGGCCGACGTCGCCGTAATGCATGCGGCGATCCGTGCCGACCTGGTCGAGCGGTTCGGCGACCTCGGCGCGCGCATCCGCCTGCTCTACGGCGGCTCGGTCAAGCCCGACAACGCGGCCGAGCTGTTCGCCTGCCGCGACGTCGACGGCGCGCTGGTCGGCGGCGCCAGCCTGACCGCTGCCGACTTCGTCCCGATCATCGAAGCCGCGGCGCGCTCTTGAGAAGCCGCGCCCGATCTCTTAAGTCCCGGCCGCAATCGTCATCCCGGCGCAAGCCGGGATCCCAGCGACCTGTCGTCCCGGGATGCCGGCTTTCGCCGGCACGACGCGAGAAGAAAGCCCTTCCATGTCCGGTCTGTTCCTGTTCATCCTCATCCTCCAGACGCTCGTCACCCTGGTGATGATCACCGTCATCCTGATGCAGCGTTCCGAGGGCGGCGGCCTCGCCGGCGGCAGCCCGTCCGGGCTGATGACCGCGCGCGGCGCCGCCGATTTCCTGACCCGCACCACGGCGATCAGCGCCACCATCTTCGTCGTCCTGTCGATCCTGCTCGCCGCGCTCGCCGCCGGCGAGCGCGCGCCGCGGACGATCGATCCCGGCCTCGCCAGGCAGGCGCCGGCCGGCGCGCCGACTTCGCCGTCGACCAGCCCGCTGGTGCCGTCCGAGCCCGCGCCGGCCCCAAGCGCGCCCGAGGGCAACCAGTCCGGAGTCCCGCTGGCGCAGTAAGGCCCGCAGACCGTAGCCCACACAGCCCGTCATTCCCGCGCAAGCGGGAATCCAGACTGAGCTCGTGTCCTGCCCTGGCGCCGCCTGGATTCCCGCTTTCGCGGGAATGACGGCCGAGGGGTCGGAAAAATTTCCGGACGACGCGCGACTTTGACCGGATTCCCCAATTCGCTGCCTTGCCCTCCTACCCCGCTCCCGCCTAAGCCTGTTCTCCCATGGCGCGGTTCATTTTCATCACCGGCGGCGTGGTCTCCTCACTCGGCAAGGGCCTGATGGCCGCCAGCCTCGCGGCGCTGCTGCAGGCGCGCGGCTACAAGGTGCGGCTGCGCAAGCTCGACCCCTATTTGAACGTCGATCCGGGGACGATGTCCCCCTATCAGCATGGCGAGGTCTACGTCACCGACGACGGCGCCGAGACCGACCTCGACCTCGGCCATTATGAGCGCTTCACAGGCGTCCCCGCCCGCCAGAGCGACAATGTGACTTCGGGCCGCATCTACCAGACGATCATCCAGCGCGAGCGGCGCGGCGACTATCTCGGCGCCACCGTCCAGGTCATCCCGCACGTCACCAACGCGATCAAGGATTTCATCCGCGCCGACGTCGATCCGGCCTGCGACTTCATCATCTGCGAGATCGGCGGCACCGTCGGCGACATCGAATCGCTGCCGTTCATCGAGGCGATCCGCCAGTTCCGCAACGAGCTCGGCAAGGACGATGAGGGGCGGACCAATTCGGTCAGCATCCACACCACTTTGGTCCCCTATATCGCCGCCGCCGGCGAGCTGAAGACCAAGCCGACCCAGCACAGCGTGCGCGAGCTGACCAGCCTCGGCATCCAGCCGGAGATCATCGTCTGCCGCTGCGAGCGGCCGCTGCCCGACAATGAGCGCGAGAAGATCGCCTTGTTCTGCAACGTCCGGAAGGAAGCGGTCGTGCCGGCGCTCGACGCGCCGAGCATCTACTCCGTCCCCGCCCAGTATCACGAGGCTGGGCTCGACGGCGAAGTCCTCCACGCCTTCGGTCTCGGAAACGCTCCGGAGCCGGACATGGCGCGCTGGGACGACGTGATCGACCGGCTGTTCAATCCGGAAGGGGAGGTGACCGTCGGTGTCGTCGGCAAATATGTCGGGCTGCAGGACGCCTATAAGAGCCTGACCGAGGCGCTCGTCCATGGCGGCCTCGCCAACCGCGTCAAGGTCCACATACGCTGGCTCGACGCCGAATTGTTCGAGCATGAGGATGCCGAGATCGCCGCCACCTTGGAGCCCTGCCACGCCATTCTCGTTCCCGGCGGCTTCGGCGAGCGCGGCTCGGAAGGGAAGATCGCCTCGGTCCATTTCGCCCGCGAGCGCCGCGTTCCCTTCTTCGGCATCTGCCTCGGCATGCAGATGGCGTGCATCGAGGCGGCGCGGTACACCGCGGGCATAGAGGGCGCCGGCTCGAGCGAGTTCGGCGACTGCCACGAGCCGGTGGTCGGCCTGATCACCGAATGGATGAGCGCGGCCGGCCTCGAGCGCCGCGCCGCCGACGGCGACATGGGCGGCACGATGCGGCTCGGCGCCTATGAGGCGCGCCTCGACGGCAACAGCGTGGTGCGCTCGATCTACGGCGAGGACCGGATCAGCGAGCGCCACCGCCACCGCTACGAGGTCAACATCCACTACAAGCACGCGCTCGAGGCGGGCGGTCTGATGTTCACCGGCATGAGCCCCGACGGCGAGCTCCCCGAGATCGTCGAGCGCCCCGACCACCCTTGGTTCATCGGGGTGCAGTTCCACCCGGAGCTCAAGAGCAAGCCGTTCGACCCGCATCCTTTGTTCGCGAGCTTCATCGAAGCGGCGGTGAAGCAGAGCCGGCTGGTGTAGTTGGCGACAAGATAAAGCAAAAAGTCCTGAGCCATTGCGTTTGCAGCGAACTTTGCCGGCCGCATTGAACCCACCACCATCAATTCCCCGACCGCGGATATTCTCGTTTGGGTAACGAGGAGGGCAATAGGCCCCTTGTATGAGAACAACCGAACATCCTATGGCTGGCGGAGCTGAGACGCTCGGAAAGGCGGAGTATGACGGGGGCAGCGACCGCCTTCAAATCAAAGTATCCAGATCTCTCACTGAAAGTCGATACTGATCCGGCCATAACGCCTGCCGAACGGGCATCATTTTGGGCCGAACTCGACCAATTTGATTCCGTTGAAATCGAAGAGGCTTTCGATGAGTGCTGTGATACGAGACAAATGTCTGGAGCCGTTGTTGTCATTCACGCCGGCGAAGAACTTGGTCACGCCGCCGCTCGCATTCACCTTCTCAATAATCTATCTCAAAATCCAGATCCCACGAGCGGTTTGCCTCCTCCGGCGCGAAACGAGGTTGAAGTTCTTCTAAATCGTGTTGCGAATGATCCTAATCGAGCGCGAGCTGCATCACTTTTTACACTGTACTTCGGTGGCGTTCGAATCGCTACAATTCCACGCATTTACGCGTTCCGCTCAGACTCTGCAGGGATTAATCCCTTGGATATTGGTTCGTTGCGCACGATTTTTGAGCGGCTTGCGATACCCAGTGGCGAGCCAACTAATTATGTCATGGTGGCATTCCAGCCGGAGTTTGGATATCCCGTCAAGGTCCCGACCTGCTTTGATGCCAGAATGCGCAACTTGGAAGCATTCCAGCCAGGAGGGGTAACGGCTCCGGTCGGATTGCCTGGTTTGCCGGAGGTCGTTACGCCTCCCCCTTTGTGTGGTAAGCTGTCCGAACCGCCGAGGACGATAGCATGAACGTCGATGAGCTCGCGAACGAGATTCGTGAAGCGCTACATTCGCGATCCCACACGATAGCCGACCGCGACGGTCTTACAAAATATGACCGCATTACCGAACGTGTCCAAGCGGAGGCGCGGGCGGGCCGGGTCGAAGCGCTTGCGGAGGCCGTTATCGAAGTGTCACGTGATGGGCCTTACGATGATCATGTATGGTGGTTGAGACTCCTAGATTTCCTTGCCTTTGATCGGGGACTCGGATCCGCTGCACGTCAATTGCTGACCGCCAAATTTGAAACCGCCCTCTCGTGGTCACCTATGGTGCACGCATACATTTTTCGGCAGCTAGCTATCGTTGGCTGTCGTTTCGATTGGGACATCGTCAAGGCTCGGGCCGATTACGAAATGATGGTTCAATGCTCGGCGCTCGTTTTGGCCGACGCGATGGTTCGTACCGGGGCGCTTAGGAATGCTTCATCGGTGCTGACGGAAGCGGTCAAGCGTGGTGTAGTCAGCAAGGCAGCGTTGGCGGAGCAACAGAGAAGGTGGAAAGACTTCGGTCACGTCATCCAAGATATACAAATGAGCCGCTCTGAGCCCGCACCCCAAGATAGAGTCGTCCCTACGGATTTCTTTCTCTCAGCGTACTCGTCTGTGCTGAACCCAAATGTGGCTACGGCCTAAGCTACATGCGAACATTCGTACCCCCCTATGGCGAGATAGTGGCGCGACTTGTGGCAAGCACCATGCGGGCAATGGCTGAATTCCTCGACGACAAGTGTCCCCATGGATTGAATCCATCAATTCCAGATGTGCGTCTCAATAGGCATTTCACTTGGTTGTCACCGGGCCGGCGTCCCATCCGACACCTTTTCGACGGTGGTGTGGAATTTAAACCACTGCGCACCCTGCGTTCCCGACGGTTAGCTGATAAAGAAATCAGAGATCAGCTAAAGGGCGTTTTTAAGCCGGGTGCAAAGGTGACTTCGGTTCTGGTACCCTATATCCAAGACAAGCCTACACGTATATCGCGGCTTATCAAACACTATGCATTCAAATATATCGGGAGTAACACTGGAGACAACGATCCAAGACCAATCCTTCCATCTCCTCTAGCGCTAGTTGCGGACTTTCTAACTATCCCGGATATACCGGCATCACGTGCCTACGCGAGCTTGCCGGTCAGAAACTTGCTGTACGAATTGCTTCTTAATCCCCTAGGGGGGGAGTCGGCACTATCGTCAGAGGCTATTGAAGAAGCATACTCGTATATTGTAACATATATTCGGCGCCGGTTTTGGTCCGCGGGCGTTGATGCAATACCGGCTACAGGAGGCGTCGACGGATTCATTAGGCATTATCTTGCAGCGGAGGGCATGCTTTTACTTCGCTTTTCGAGCGTGGCGAGCTGCCGAGAATACCTACTAGGTGAGCAAGTACATCAGTCGGGGCGAGCTAAGTTCGAATTCTACCGCTCACCCTACCTACAGAAGCTGCCCGAACTAGAGGAGATTGTAAACAGCACAATCGGTCTCCCGCTGCCAATTCGTGGAGCGGATACACTCTTTCGAGGAGGCCTACGTTTTCCCGCCAGTAAGGGACTTGTATGCGCACTCCACGGCGGGCCAGGGACGGGAAAGACGTCGCTATCTCTTGCGATAGCGGCGTCTCTAGCTCCTTTAGGAGTGCGCACCGTTTTCTTCACAGCGGAAGAACAGGAGCCGGATCTACGAGCCCGAACCCAAGGTCTTCTACCGGCAGAGGTTAGGAGACTGCCATTTGTCAATCGCGATTCCCGAGAATGGTTGAGTATTGTGGAACTTAAAAAGGGAGACGAATTTCTGTCTAACCCAGTGGACGCGATCCTTGCCAAGTTGACATCTCTCGACGAACTACTCCGTGCCACATCCCCGGTGGCTTCGAGATCCGGTGCGCCGATGCCGTGCCGTGCTGTCATAGTCCTGGACGGATTGCACGATCTGCTCGCGAGAGAATTGTTCAGCGATAAGGAGGACGGGTCAGAGCCAAGAAGACTTCTTTCCGTGCTGCATGAGTTCATCGAAAAATGTCGAAGGTTGCAAGCGTTAGTGATCCTTACCACGGGTACAAACTGGAGAGCCGATGAGTCGCTGGACTACCTCGTGGATGTAGCAATGAGACTGAGCTACGACTCACTTCGTGAATCGGGTGCAAAACCGGACAGGACGTTAACACTCATCAAGACACGGCATCAGTTTTGCGCCGCGGGCACGCATGGAGTGCAAATTTCGGGCGAGAAGGGAGTAAGGTTTACGCCGCAAATGAATTATCAGATTGACCGTCGCTCGATTTGGTCATCAAGACTTCCAGATCAAAAGGTTTGGAAAAAGGTCATGCAGGTAAAGCTCGATGTTGACCAAGTCCGATTGGTTCCCGATGAAATCGATGGATTGATTTCGCGCAATGTCGTCTTTTCAGCTGAACCGTTTCCTTCTCAAGGCCCAGGTCGTAAACGTACGAAGCCGTCAAGTGTTCGGATCTTTAAGGGGTCTAACATCTTCCTACATGGCGAGGGTTCGGGAGGTAAGGCAGGGTTGGCCTTAAAAGTTGCCATCGCGCCCTCATTCTCTGGAGAGAAAGGCAAGGAAGACATCGTGCGGCTTCCGAACAAGGTTCTAGTTGTTTCCTTCCTTTATCCCTCTGACTATTATGAGGCTCTGCTCAAAAAGCTTATCAGGCTTCGGACACGAGAATACACGGGCATGATACCGGCGGGAAAGATGGCGCGACCGCGTGTAGAAGTAATCCATTTATATCCAGGTGGTCTGAGGCCAGATTCGCTCTTTAGTCGAATTGAATGGGCATTGAACACAGCAGAATTGAGCGGTGTTCCGTTCACCTCCGTTGTTATTGATGGTATCCACAACGTCTTTCTTCAATTTCCGGAGATTGAAAAATACGCATTGTTCTGGCCACAGCTTTATAATGTACTTCGGACTCGCGACCTAGACATAATCACTACACATACTATGCTTTCTCTAAAGGGGGAGAGGAGGGACAGCGGATACGCGATTGATGATCGCCGGTCAGATCCCCTGAGACACGCGTTGGTCCAGAAAACCGATTTTCGTTTTGATCTCTATATGGCGGAGATGGGTGTCGAGAAGGTCAGCGCGCCTGAGTTCGATTTTGCCCGACCTGACATAGGAACCCATTTCACTGTTCGCACGGTGTCCGCGATCGGCCAGCCGCTTCCTGAACGTGAAATGTGTTGGAGCCGGGAAAAAATGGTCTTTTTTGAATGCCCGTAGGCGGATAACCTCTCCTCATGGAATCGGTTGATCTGTTTGTCGGAGCGGGCGGTTTTGCGCTTGGCGGAGCGAAAGCAGGGTTCAAGCACCATCTTGTGCTTGATAACGATTCCGCCGCTTGCCGTACGCTGCGAGCGAATCAGCATCGTGATCTCGCACCCTTCAACGACTGGACGATCCGCGAGTGCGACATTCGAGGATACGATTTCTCGGAAGTGCCGCCAGATCTGAGTCTTCTCACCGGGGGGCCTCCTTGCCAGCCATTTTCTACAGGCGGGCGTCATCGAGCATTTCTCGACCAGCGTGATCTGTTTTCAGAGGCCGTACGAGCCGTCGGAAGGTTGGCTCCCAAAGCGTTCATCTTCGAGAATGTTAAGGGACTGATTCGACATCGATTCAGTGATTACTTTGAGTATGTTCGGCTGCGTTTGTGCCACCCTGAGCTATCGGCCTGCGAAGGCGAATCGTGGATGCACCATCTGTCCCGCCTCGAAGAATACGAAACTTCGGGTGCGAGGCATGGGCTTCACTACAACGTGCTCCACCGGGTGCTTAACGCCGCGGACTATGGCGTTCCCCAAAAGCGCGAACGCATTTTCATTGTCGGCTTTCGTTGCGATCTGACCGCGGATTGGCACTTTCCGATGCCTTCGCATTCCCGAGAAGCCCTATTTTGGAGTCAGCGGGAGGGGGGCGAATATTGGAAACGACATAACCTCCGTGCACACGAGGCATCGCCGGTGTCGAATATTCATAAGATGTTAGAGGAAACTAGGAGCCTTCAACGATTGCCGTGGCGAACGGTTCGAGACGCGATAGGTGACCTCCCCGATCCTGAGCGATGCGAGATTTCCAGCATCGCGAATCACATTTTTCGGCCCGGGGCGCGGTGCTATAAAGGCCACACGGGAAGCGTGCTTGATGAGCCTGCGAAGGCGCTAAAAGCCGGCGTACATGGAACGGCAGGCGGTGAGAATATGCTTCGCAAGGAAAACGGCAACGTGCGCTATTTTACGGTTCGGGAAGCGGCTCGTCTCCAGACATTTCCGGACGAAATGGTCTTTGAGGGGACCTGGACACAGGTTATGAGACAGATCGGAAACGCCGTTCCATGCCTGCTGGCGGAGGCAGTTGTACGCTCGGTTGGCGATGCCCTCAATTCTGCGGCGCAACCACGCCAATGGCGCGCGCGATCGCCCTATTGAGCTCTGCTTCCGACCGAGTTTCGCACTCCCAAATCACCTCTGCTCGCCAACCAGCCCATTGGAGCTGAGTGGCTACTTCGGCATCTCGACGGACGTTTGACTCGAATTTGCGCTCCCAAAAAGCGATCCTTGATTTGGGAGTCCGGGTATGTTGGCATTTGGGGTGGCGATGCCAAAAACACCCATGAACGAAGACCGCGAGCCTCCGACCAGGGAACACAAGATCGGGATTCCCAGGCAAATCTTTCCGATGGAGCCGAAAACGTAACCCCATGCCATGCGCAGCTCGTCTCACGCGTAGCTCAGGCGAAGTGTTTTTCGAACGGACGCGCGCCATGACAGCCGAGCGCTTTTCTGGCGAAACTGAATCGACCATCGTGGCCCCGCAATAGCCGCACGCAGAGTAGCGACCAATCGGATTCCTTGCCTGCGGTAGTGTGCCCTCTCCCTATCAACGGGCATCCCTAGGTAGGCTCGAGGGGGGCCACGGCCGTATCCGCCCCATTCAATTCCTATGTCCGCACCCAGCAGCCTCCCGGCTCGGCGCTCGAGCAATTCACCGTCGACGCCACCGAAGGCAGCCGCACGACCAACGTCTCTTGAGCGCGAAGCCGTTCACGACCGCACCTGCGGCTGCCGTCACGCCAGCAGCACATTAGTCCTCGACCAGATCGTCAATAAAGAAAGGCAAGCCCGCCGAGTGCCGCACATAGCGAATCGCACTCGCCGGTGGCGACTTGCCAACGCAGTCTAACGGCGCCGTCCGTTTCCCAAATGCCGTCCACTTGTCAGCGCCGAGTTCGCTCCCGGCCGATCCGCCCCAGCCGGTCGGCGCGCATCTCGGTGAACCACATCGCGCCGTCGGGCCCGGCGATGATCCGGTGCATCACGGTGTCGCGGGTTGGCACCGGGAAGACGGTGAAATGCGCCTGCGTGAGGCCCGACGGCGCGCCGGCGAGGCCGGCGCGGTCGATGCGGATGATGTTGTCGGCACCCGCGGGGCTGGGGAGATTGTGGTCGACATATTGCTGGACCCACAGATTGCCGTCGCGGTCGAACGCGAGCCCGGCGAGGATCTGGTTCGGATGCGTCCTCGGCACCGCGAACTCGGTGACGATTCCGGCCGGCGTGATGCGGGCGACGTTGCTGCCATGCTCCTCGCTGAACCACATATTGCCGTCGGGCCCCGGCACGATCGCGATCGGGCGGGCATAAGGCGTGGGGATATCGAACTCGGTCGCGACTCCGGCCGGACTCACCCGCGCGATCTTGTTGCCGGCGAGCTCGGTGACCCACATGTTCCCGTCCGGCCCGGCGTGGATGTAGATCGGCACGCTGCCCGGCGTCGGCAAAGAGAAATGCTCGACGCCGCCGTCCGGCCCGATCCGGCCGACCGTCCCGGTCGACTTGCCGGTGAACCAGATGGTGCGGCCGTCGGGGCCGACGGCCAGGCCGTGCGGATGGCTGTTGATCGGTTCGGGGCAGGTCAGGCAGGCGAGGCTGACGTCATGGTCGGCGATCCTGGCGCCATTGCCGTCGATGGCGATCACCCGGCCCTGATATTCGAGTGTCACCCAGCGATTGCCGGCGGCGTCGAACGCGATGCCGTGCGGGCCGCTGCCCGCCGGCATCGGCTCGATCGCCATCGCCGGCGCGCCCGCCGCGTCGAACCGGATCCGAACCAGAGTGTCGTGATTCTGGCCCGAGATCCACAGCGTCCGGCGGCGCTCGTCATAGACGATCTCGTGGGTCGATCCGGCATGGTCCATGCCGGCGCGCGGCGCGGCGCCGGCCGGTGGCACCGCGTCCGCCAGGTCCGGATAGGGAATGGCATATTCGGTGACGTTGCCGGCTGCAGCGGCCTCCTGGGTTTCCGGCTGGGGCTGCGCCGCGGGCCGGCAAGCTGCCAGCGCCAGCATTGCGGAAAGAACAAGCATGCCCCGAGCAGGCCGGGCCGTGACCGGGCACGAACACAGGTTCATTCTCATCCCCTCTCGCTTGGAGCCTTCGACTAGCTCAATCGGGCCGGCCGCAACAGGCCATGGCGAGTGGAGCAATGGCCAAGCTGCCCCGGCTGGTCTAAGCCCCTGGCTCCGGCTCTCGCGATCGCGCCAGGGCCTGACAAGGAGTAACGGCCCCGTGGCCCTTTCCGCCTTCGTCGCTATGCTGCTTCTATTCCAGCCGCCCCCGGGCGCAGCGCTCGAGCAATTCTTCGTCGGCACCGTCGAGGGCAGCGGCACCGTCCACGTCATGCTCTCCGGCCGCCACACGGTGCGCGACCGCACCAGCGGCCGGCGCGACCGGGAGGGCGCGCTGATCCTCGACCAGGTCGTCGAGGAGGAGGGTAAGCCCGCCCGCCGCCGCACCTGGCGGCTCGCGCGCGCCGGCGGCAACCGCGTCACCGGTACGATCAGCGACGCGCGCGGCCCGGTCGCCGGCGAGTTCGCCGGCAACGTCCTCCATCTGCGCTACCGCATGGCCGAGGGCCCGAGTGTGGAGCAACGCATCACCCTCCAGCCGGGCGGCCGCACCGCCCACAACCGGATGACGTTTCGGCGCTTCGGAATCCGCGTGGCGACTGTGGAGACGGTGATCCGTAAGGTGGAATAAGAAATCGCCATCAGTCCTTCGGAAATCCCCTCCGAAAGCCGCCGGGAATCTGCGCAGGCCAAGGGCTAGGCGACGGGCCTTTGCCTGCTAGATTGCGGCGCAGCACGAGGGGCCTGCGCCATGTACAAGGCATTCATCAGCTATAGCCGGGCCGACGTCGTCTTCGCGCGCAAGCTGCAGCAGCGACTGGAAACTTACGTTGTGCCGAAAGCGGTCAAGCTCACCGAACTGGTGAGTCGGAGCAAGCGCCCCCTCCATCCGATCTTCCTGGACGAGGGCGAGGTTGTCCCCGGCGGCCGGCTGTCGGACCGGCTGCGCGATGCGATCGGCCAGTCCGAACATCTGATCGTCATCTGCAGTCCGGCGGCGGCGAGCCGCCCCGAATGGGTTGACCTCGAGATCGGCGAATTTCTCGACCGGCATGGCCCGGACCGGATCCTGCCCGTGGTGATCGCGGGGGAGCCTAATGCCGTGCGCAACGGCCTTGACCCGGCAGAAGAGTGCATGCCTCTGACGCTGCTGCGCCTGTTCGACGATCCTGCCGGGCAGCCATTCTGGATCGATATGCGTGGCGGCCGGCGCGACCGTTCCGCCTTTCTGCGGGTGGTCGCGGCGCTTCTCAGCATCCGCTCGCTCGATCAGCTGGTCCGGCGCGACGCGCAACGTGAGCGACAGCGCCGCCTGATCGCCGCCGGCCTCGCCGCGGCCTTCGTGGCGGTGGTGCTGGTGCTCGGCGCCGGTTTCCTCCAGCAGCGCTCCCTCGCCCAGCAGGAGGCCGCCAACGTCGCGTTGTCGCGAGCGCGCAACGCGCTGCTCGCTGGCCGGGCCCGCGAGGGCTACATCATCCTGCGCGAGGCCTATGCGGCCGGAATCCGCGGCCCGGTCGCCGATGCGCTGATCAGCATGGCGAGCTGGCTGCCGGACGCAGGCGACCTGCGTGCAACGCCGGACGGCCCGGTCATCGTCCGGCAAGGCGACCGACTGGCCATACTCCACGCCTCAGGGAGGCGAACGCGGATCGCGGCCAATGCCGAGCGGGTCCTTTATACCCACGATTTCAGTCGGGCGGTCGTCTATTCGCCCGACCGACTCGAAGTCTTCTCACTGGCTGAGGGCCGGCGGCTATCCGGCCGTCGTCTGGACGGGCTGGTCCTGACGCCCCGCGCGCCGGTAATAGCTGCTCCAAGCGGCACGCTGGCGCTGGGGCTGATCAACCGTGCCGGCGTCGTTCGCGAGCAGCAATCCTTCCTGATCTTCGTCAGCGCGCGGGGCGAGGTGACGGAGCCAATGCGCACGCACCTCGAGGAGCTGGACGGAGTCCGCGATCGGGTCAACATGATGCATCTGTCCGAAGCGCCGATCATTCAGGGCGATTGCCGGTTCATCGGGCTGCTGCGGCCGGCGGTCGCCGAGGCGCGTTGGTCGCCCGGTGGGGACATGCAGGCCTCACTCGCCGATTTCGTCTTCTTCGAGCTCGCCGCCGAGGGGCCCCGGCGGGTGGAGGATGCGCCGCAGGCCAGTCAGTATAACGGCGTGATCCCGTCCGGCGTCTTGCCTTACGAAGCCGCGGTCCGGCCGGTCGGCCCCGACGGGCCGGCGACGGGCACAAACCTCGACCAACTCAACGATTTCTGCCAGGGCGAGCTCTCGGGAGACCTCAACGGGCCGGCGCTTGCGCAGTCGATCGTCGAGATCGGCGCCGACGCCGACCGCGAGCCGCGTGGCTGGTGGGGGACCGAACCCGCTCCGCCGCCGGGCGGCAGTTATGCGTTTGAAGCGCCGGCGGACAATCCCTGCCGTTCGCGACGCTGCCTGATTATCGGCGAACGGCCGCGAATGGCCGACGGCAGCCAGCCCGAAGTCGACTGGGAGTATTTCAGCTGGACCGACGCATTCAACTCCCGCGTCGCGCCAAGAGACGGCGTGCGCTTCATGGTCGGCTCGCAAGTGAGCGGACAGATCGGCCATGAACATGTCGTTTGCCGCGTGCCGGAAAGGGGAGACATTGGTTGCGGCATCTTTCGCGGGTCGGACATGGCTGGGCCCGGCTTTGCCGGCGAGGCGGTGTCGTCCGACGGCCTTTCAGTCTTCGTGGCCGGGACCAACTTTGACGGCGTATTCGGCTTTGCGCTGCTGCGCCCGACCGAGGGCCGGCAGATCGACTTCTGGCGGCCCGACGGACCACAATTCTCCGGCGAGCTTGCCGACTTCAGCGGCGATAGCGCGTTCCTGACCACGCTGGATTCGCGCGGGATGCTTACCAGCTTTCGGATAGGCTCGACCGATCTGGAAACGGTAACTACCGCCCGCACCGGCTTCGTGCCGCCGTTCGACCCTTATGGCGGCATGTTCGACAGCAGGGAGACGGCAAGCCTGCCAATGCCGGTGGGCCTTCGGCACGTCACCGACGGCACCCTATTCATCGCCCGGCGCGATGGTGGCGTCGCGCTTATTTCGGCGCGTACGGGACAGGAGATCTGGCAGTCCCGAATTCGCGGGATCGGGCCGCTCAGCGCTCTGACCGTCTCGCCCGACCGCCGCATCGCCCTCGTGATAGGCGATTCCGGAGCGAGGCTCATCGATACGACGACCGGCATCCCGACCAGCGGGATCTTCGGCTATCCGGAGAATACCATCGCCATGGCCGGCGCTGCGGAAATCCGGGTCGGCGATGACGGCAGTGCGCGCATCGCCAACGTCTCCCGCCGTCCGCGGCCGCGCCTGAACCGCGTCGCCGAAGCTGTCGACCGGCTCGACACCTATTTTTCGGGCTAATCGCTCGGAAAGGGTTGGCGAGGCGTCCTTCCTTGGTGGATCGTGCCTAGAATCAATTCTCGGCCGCATGCACGTCGATGGTGTAATACCAGCCGATATGCACGCCGGGCCCGCCGCGTTCCTCGACGTCGACGACGACCTCGCCGGTGCGCAGCCGGGTCAGGCGGCGTTCGTGGTGGTTGCGGCTGTCGGGGTCGTCCATCTCCCGGGCGGCGCGCGGCAGGCAGGCCTGGACGCGCGCGGCGAGGCCAGGGCGGCCGTCGGGCACGCCGCGCGTCCGGACCCGGCAGTAGAAACTGTCGCCGCCCTGGGTGACGCGGTGGCAGGAGGCGAGGCCGCCGAGCCATTCGGCGTCGGGATCGCTTGGAAGCGAAGCGAAGGGCTTCGCCTCAGCCGCTGCGGCCACCATCCGACGCAGGTCGTCGCAGAAAGCGGGGTTAGCCGGTGGCGCCTGCGCGGCCGTCGCACCGAGCATGATCGGGAGCAAGAACCGCATCGCTTTCACACCGCCTCTGTCGCGTTCATTGCGCAGCCGACATGAGCCGGGGCTGAATTCGATGCCGGCCCCTGCCTTCGCCGGCAGCTGTCCCGTCACTCTTCCAGCTGTGGCTCGATATGGATCGCCACATAGCGCTGCGGCGCGTTCGCGTAGCCGGCTTCGGCGGTATCGATCTGGACGCGGCCGACGCGGAAATGGGCAGCGCGGCGACCGCCCTTGGCGGGCGACCAGTCCGGATCGTCGAAGCGCTCGGCGCCGGGCAGGCAATTGAGGATGTCCGAGTTGAGCTGCTCCCAGCGCTGAACCGAGTCCGGAAAGTCGGTGATGCAGCCGAACGCCGGTGGGGTCATTTCGGGCATCATGTCGAGGACGCTGCAATTGTCGAAGCCGAGCACAGGAGGGTGCGGTGTCCAGGGGACCGAGGCGAACGGGGGATTTTCCTTTGCCGCCGCGACCAGGGCGGTCAGCTCGGCGCAGGCCCTGGCGGCGGTCTGGGCGGATGCGGCAGTGGCAGCGAACAGGCCGATCGCGGCGAGCGCCAGGCCTGTCGCCGACCTTTTCACGGGCGGATGCCGGCCCGTTTGCGAACGCCCGCGCCCGATCGAGCCGTCGCGCTGCGCCGGCGCGACGTCAGCGGGATTCGCGCCGGCACGCTATTCGCAGCGCCGGACCGGATCCCGATGCCGCCAGTCCGGCTGGCTATGGTCGGTGTCGCGGCAGTCGCGGCTGCCGCGGCCGTAGCCGGACGGGTCGCGGCTGTCGCCGCTGTCGGTGTCGGTGATGCCGGTATAGTCGACCGGGGTGCCGTCGGGCCGCACCAGCCGGGGACGCTCGCCGCGCGCGCCGGCCGTGCCGCGGCCCTCGCCGGCCGCATCGGTCGGGTCGCTGTCGGTGACGCCGGTCTGCGGCGGCTGGGCGTTGCGGTTGCGGCCGTGGCCGGAAGGATCGGCATAGGGACCGCTGTCGCTGTCGGAATAGCCGCTGTCGATCGGGCCACGGCCATTGCCGACCGCATCATAAGGATCGCCGTCGGTGACCCCGGTATTTTGCGGCGGATTGCCCGAGGCATTGCCGCCGGGGCCGCGGCCATGGCCGGCATTGTCGGCATAGGCGCCGCTGTCGGTGTCGGTGATGCCGGAATAGGGGCCGGTCTGGCCGGCCCGGGCCCGGCCGCCGATCAGGCCGAGCGCGCCGGCGGCGAGGCCGCCTCCCGCCACCTGCCTCAGAAATGAGCGCCGATTGAGCTTGCGAGTGGGTTTCATGGCCATCCCCCCTTCGCGTCCTTTTGCCACCGCGGAGCATCTGCCCGATTACCGGTCAGCACAAGAGGCGTCGTGGCGTAACCCAGGTTAACCGGGACAAGGCGGCCCCGGGGGCTCGCCGCGCGCCTTGCTCGTTCTGTCGCGGCAGGTGGACCGCTGCAAAGGTCCAAGGATTTGAATCGCTTCGGAAAGTTTTCCGTTGAGGAGATTGAAGATGAAGAAGTTCCTGATCGCCGCGCTCGTCGCCGGCGTCGCCGCGGCACCGGCCTCGCTGCCGGCCTTCCAAGGCAATAAGGCCGACGCGCCCGGCCAGGACCGGGTGTGCCTGATCACCTGGGGTTCGGCCGCCGACGCCGCCAGCGGCGCCGACGCCACCGCGCTGAACGGCCGCTATCTGCCGCGCCGCGCCGCCGAGCAGCAGGCCGCGCGCAGCAGCGGGCGGTCGCGGGTGTTCGACTATTCGAACTCGACCCAGAATGTGAACACCGGCAATTACGTGATCACCAACAATGCGGAGGAACGCGCTTTCTGCGAGGGTCCGGAATTCAACCCGTCGCTGCGCGACTAGGGCTTCGCCCGCTCGGGTCAGCAAGCCGCTCGTCATCGCGAGGCGCAGCGCCGTGGCGATCCAGCTTCCGGACGCTGGACTGCCGCGCCCGCTTCGGGGCTCGCAATGACGTCTGATCGCCCGGCTCCCTGAGCCGGGCGATTATCCGTAGCGGCCGCGGCGCTCGCCGATGCGGCGCTCGATGAACGCCTGCTCCGCGCGGGGATCCTGGCGGGGCGGCGCCTGGCGTACCGCCTCGATGCGGCCGCGATCGAGGTGGAAGACGTACTGGGCGCGTTCGATCAGCGCCGGGCGGTGGGCGACGACGATCCGGGTCAGCGGCAGAGCGGCGATCATGTCGGCGATCGCCTCCTCATTTTCGGCGTCGAGATTGGCGGTGCCCTCGTCGAGGAACAGCACGTCGGGATAGCGGTAGAGCGCGCGCGCCAGCAGGATGCGCTGGCGCTGGCCGGCGGACAAAGCCGCGCCCATGTCGCCGACCAGGCTCTGATAGCCCATCGGCATGCGCACTATCTCCTCGTGGATGCGGGCGAGCTGGGCGGCGGTCTCGACCCGCTCCTGGTCGAGTCGCGGGTCGAAGAAGGCGATATTGTCGGCCAGCGTGCCGGTCAGCAGCAGATCGTCCTGCATCACCGCGCCGACCCGGCCGCGCCAGGCGCCGTTCATCGCCGGGGTGAGCGGCGTGCCGTCGATGAAGATCCGGCCCGAGCTGGCGGGAATGAGGCCGAGCATCACCCGCATCAACGTGGTCTTGCCCGAGCCCGACGGGCCGGTGATCGCGACCAGCGACCGGCGCGGGATCTCGAAGCTGATATCGTCGAGCACCGCCGGCTCTCCCGGCGCATAAGCGAAGCCCAAGAATTCGAGGCGGATCGACGGCGGCGGCTGCAGGCGGTCGCGCGGGCGGGCGATCAGCGGCTCGGGCGGCTCGGTGACGATGTCGGAAAGCCGGTCGAGATGGACGCCGATCAGCCGCCACCCCTGCAGTTGCTCGACCAGACCGACCGCGCTCTGGGTGAAGCTGGTGCGATAGGCGATGAAGGCGAGCAGCAGGCCGACGGTCAGCTGCTGCGCCAGCACAGCCGCCGCGCCGAGATAGACGAGCAGCAGGAACTGGGCGCCGAACAGCAGCCGCTCGCCGAAATCGAGCCGGATGCCGTAAATCTGGGCGCGGTAGCTGGCCGAGACGACGTCGGCATATTGGTTGCGCCAGCCATTTTCGCGCATCGCCTCATGGGCGTGGAGCTTGATCGCCCGCATCGCCCGCATCGTCTCCATCAAATAGCTTTCCTGGCGCGCCCGGGCGACGATCTCCTCCTCGGTGCGGCGCCGGAGGCCGGGATAGAGGAGCAGCGACCAGGCGAGATAGGCGAGGGTGGTCGCCACCACCACCAGGGTCAGCAGCGGGCTGATCATCGCCATCACCAGCAAAGTGGTGACCGCCAGCGCGGCATCGACCAGGGCGTTGATCACGCCCTGGGTGAGCAGCGTCTTGATCGGCTGGATCGAGCCGATCCGCGACATCAGGTCGCCGACATGGCGCCGCTCGAAATAGCCCAATGGCAGCCGCACCATATGGCGGACGACATTGCCGGCGAGCTGGAAGGAGAGCGACTGGCCGAGCGTCAGAACCACCCACTCCCGCAGCGCCGCGGTGATGCCGTTGAGCGCGTAGACGATCGCGAAGCCGACCAGCAGCAGCGTCAGGAGGTCGGCATTGCCGCGGCCGATCGCCTCGTCGATGGTGAGCTGGAGGAAGAAGGGCATCAGCAAAGCGGTGAGCTGGAGCAGCACCGACAGCGCCAGGATCTGGAAGGCGGCGCCGCCATAATTGGCCATCCCACTCCACAGGTCGCCAAGCCGAGTGCGGGTGCGCGCCTCGAGCCGCCGAAAGCCCGGGCTGGGGCTCAGCTCGAGCGCCACCCCGGTGAAATGCTCGCCGGCCTCCTCGACCGACAGCCGCCTCCGCCCCGCCGCCGGATCGACGACGGTGACGCGGCCGCGCCTGACCTCCTCGAGCACGACGAAATGGTTGAGGTCCCAATGCAGGATGGCGGGAAGCTGCAGCTGGGGCAGCTCGTCCAGCTCGAGGCGCAGCGCGCGCGGCGCCAGGCCGAGCTCGGAGGCGACCGTCATCAGCTGGTCGAGGGTGGCGCCCTTGATCGAGATCGGATGAAGCTGCCTCAGGCCGGGCAGGTTGACGCGGTGGCCGTGGCGGGCGGCGATCATCGTCAGGCAGGCCAGGCCGCATTCGGCCGCCTCGGCCTGCAGCACCGGGCGGATGCCGCGCGTCCAGGGCCAGATGATGCCGCTCATCCCCTGAGCGCCGCCGCGAACGGGCTGAACAGCATTTGCCAGAGCGGCCGCCGCTCGAGCACCAGATTGGCGTTGAGCGTCATGCCGGCGCGCAGCCGCCCGCTCTGCTGCGCAGCCGCCGGCGCCGCGTCGATGCGCACCCGGATCCGGAACACCGGCTCGTCGATGCCCAGGGTCCGGTCGACCGAGGCGGCGTCGACCGGCAGCCGCGACACTTCGCGCACGGTGCCGCGGCCGGAGCCGTAGGTCTGGTGGGGAAAGGCGTCGAACAGCAGCCGCACCTCCTGGCCGGGCCGGACGAAGCCGACGGCGCGCGACGGGGCGTAGAGCCAGACCTCGATCCGGCTGTCGGCCGGCACGATCGTCACCAGCGGCGAGTCAGGCGAGGCGCGCTGGCCGATCTCGCCGGCGACATGCTCGACCATGCCGGCGACCGGCGAGGCCAGCACCAGCCGATCGAGGCGCGACAGGCCGGAGCGCTGCTCGCCGAGCGCCGCGCGCTGCGCCGCCAGCTCGGAGCGGCTGCGCTCGGCCTCGATGCCGCGCTCGGCGATCCGCATGTCGACCGAGCGCAGCTGGTCGCGCTGGGCGATGATCCGTTCGTTGAGGCTCTCGAGCTCGGCGCGCCGGGCAAGCAGGCCCGCCCGGCTCTCCTCGACCTGGCGCTGGGTGCCGGCGCCTTCCGCGGCGAGCGCGCTCGCCCGCCGCGTCTCCGCTTCGGCAAGCCGGATCTGGCCGGCGGCGAGGCCGCGCTGCCGCTCGAGCGAGGCCAGAGCGGCGGCAAGGTTGACCCGCTGCTGGGCGAGCGAGCGCGACTCCGCCGATCCGAGCGCGTCGGCGAGCTGCTGCTGGCGCTCCAGCTCCCGGTCCTGCCGGGCGAGGTCTTCGAGCTGGGGAGCGAGGCCGCCGCGGCCCTGGGCCAGCGCCAGCGTCGCCAGCGGCGCGCCCGCCGCCACCCGCATCCCTTCGCGGACATGGATCTCGCGTATCTCGCCGGGCGCGTTGGGATGGATCCTGGCGATGCCGGCATCGTAGGAGACGATGCCGCGCACCTGGGCGCGCGCCGCATAATTGCCGATCAGCAGCACCGCCGCGATCGCGGCGGCGACGGCGATCAGCAAGGCGGCGTAGAGGCCGGAGCGCGGCGGCGTCGCGGCGATGACCGCGCCGGCGAGACGGTGCCGGCGCGCCTCGATCACCTCCTGTCGGAAGAGGGGGGCATTCATCGCGTCTCGCTCGGTCCTCGCATGCGTGACAGAGTGTCTAGGCGACAGGGCTGAAAAGACGGTTAAGCCGCCGGCAACCGCGTTGGGGGCTCTGTTCGTCATTGCGAGCGAAGCGAAGCAATCCAGACGGCGGCCGTTTTCTGGATTGCTTCGTCGCTTCGCTCCTCGCAATGACGGCAACGCCGTCATAGGTACGGCGCCGCCATGCTTAGCCGAACCTTTACCGTCCGGCTTTAGGGATGCGGCCGATGACCCGGTTCCATCCGCTCCTGATCTTCATGCTGCTCGCCGCCGGCTGCGCGCCGCATGTCGAGCTCGCCGACCCGCCCGCAATCTCCTCGCAGCGGTGGCGGCAGGCGCCAGCCGCGCCGCCGGCGTCGCTGCCCGCCGCCGCGGCCGCGGCGGCGGTGCCGGCCAGCCTCGCCGAGGCGATGGCCTCGCCCGAGCTGGCGGCCCTGGTCGAGCGCGCGCTCGCCGCCAATGCCGATATCGGCGCCGCCGCGGCGCGGATCGGCCAGGCGCGCGCCCAGCTCGGCATCGCCCGCGCCGAGGCGTTGCCGGTCGTCACCGCGTCCGCCGCCCTCACCGAAACCCGCACCGACGACAGCGGCAACTCGCTGTTCGATTTCAGCGCCGGCACGGCCGGACTCGACGTGTCGTGGGAGCTGGACCTGTTCGGCCGCCTCGCCGCCGGCCGGCGCGCCGCCCGCGCGCGCTTCGCCGCCGCCGCCTTCGACCATGAGGCGGTCGCGCTGACGGTCGAGGCCGAGACGGTGCGGGCCTTCGTCCAGCAGGCCGCGCTCGCCGACCGGATCATGCTGATCGACCGCAACATCCAAAGCGCCCGCGAACTGGAGCGGATCATCGGGGTGCGCCGTCGCCATGGCGTCGCCACCCGCGTCGACAGCGGCATCGCCGCGGTCGAGGTGCGCCAGCTCGAGGTCGAGCGCTCCCGGCTGGTCCAGGCGCGGGCGCGCACCCGCAACGCGCTGGCGGTGCTGGTCGGCGAGGAAGCGCCCGGCTTCGCGCCCCCTGGCGGCGAGGCGCGGCTGGAGAGTTTCGCTTTCCCCCGGATCGCGGCGGTGCAGCCGCCCGAGCTGATCGTCCGCCGCCCCGACATCCGCGCCGCCGAGGCGCGCATCGCCGCCGCCTCGGGAGATGTCGGCCAGGCTCGCGCCGCTTTCTTTCCGCGGCTTCGCCTCAGCGCCAGCGCGCTCGGCCAGGCGGCCGCGCTCGGCGGGCCGGTCGGAGCGACGCTCGCCGCCGGCGCCGACCTGCTGGCGCCGATCTTCGACCGCGGCCGCCTGAACGGCGAGCTCGCTTTCGCCGGCGCCGCCCAGCGCGAATCGGTCGAGGCTTATCGCGGCGCGCTGCTGAACGCGCTGCGTGAGGCCGAGGACGCGCTGACCGCGGCGGTCGAATCGCGCGCCCGCCATGCTTTGCTCGCCGAGATCCTGACCGAGGCGCGGATCACGGCGCGGCTGGCGCGGCTGCAATATATGGAAGGCGACGCCGACCTTCAGACGGTCCTCGACGCCGAGCGCCGGCTGGTCGCGGTCGAGGACGCGCTGGCGATCGCCGCCCAGGAGCGGCTCGAGGCGGCCGTCGACCTTTATCGCGCGATGGGCGGCAATCCGCGCGGCTGATCGCACCGGAAGGGCCGGAATCACAAGTGCCCGAGCGTTTCCGCCCGGGCACCCGTAAGACGGCTTGCGCCGTCTACCCCCTTGCGACGCTCCAGCCCGCGCGCTTTTCCCACCTCGCAAGGGAAAAGCGGGGCCGAAGCCTCCCCGAACCAGGCCTAAGTCCTTGGTTGCGTGGCAAGTACGGTATGGGCCTGTTGCCCGCTTGTCACCGCGCTATTGAGGGTTGCGGCCACTTTGACGCGCCCCTGTGGCGTCACGGCCACAGAAGTTGCGAACGATCCGCAACAGCGGCCCGGCGGGTCCGGTTGCGTTGGTGCCGGGCGATCCGTACAGGTCGCGGCAGTCGAAGCTGGTCGGACGCCCAAGAGCATGCGCCTCTCCCATTATTTCCTGCCGGTGATGAAGGAGAACCCGGCCGACGCGCAGATCGTCAGCCACCAGCTGATGCTTCGCGCTGGCCTGATCCGCCAGACCTCGGCCGGCATCTATGCCTGGCTGCCTTTGGGCTACCGCGTGCTGAGGAAGATCGAGCAGATCGTCCGCGAGGAGCAGGACCGCGCCGGCGCCATCGAGCTGCTGATGCCGACCATCCAGCCCGCCGATTTGTGGCGCCAGTCGGGCCGCTTCGACGCCTACGGCCCGGAGATGCTGCGCTTCCGCGACCGGCACGACCGCGAGATGCTGTACGGGCCGACCAACGAGGAGATGATCACCATCCTGTTCCGCGACGCGGTCAAATCCTATCGCGACCTGCCGCGCACGCTCTATCATATCCAGTGGAAGTTCCGCGACGAGGTGCGCCCGCGCTTCGGCGTGATGCGCGGGCGCGAGTTCCTGATGAAGGACGCCTACAGCTTCGACCTCAACGAGGCCGGGCTCAAGGCGAGCTATAACAAGATGTTCGTCGCCTACCTTCGTACCTTTTCTCGAATGGGCTTGCGCGCGATCCCGATGCGAGCGGACACCGGTCCGATCGGAGGCGAGCTCAGTCACGAATTCCACATCCTCGCCGACACCGGCGAGAGCGAGGTGTTCCATGAACCCCTTGCCGAGCCTTTATCTGCGGGGGGTGACCAGCTCTACCCGTCCTACGATCAGCCGGAGCATCTGGACCGCTTCGTCGTCGAGCAAAGCCATCGTTACGCGGTCACCGAAGAGAAGCGCGACCCGGAGCGTGAAGCGGGCATCGGCTCCCTTCTTCAAACCTCCCGCGGCATCGAGGTCGGTCATATCTTCGCCTTCGGCAGCAAATACAGCGCCAGCATGGGTCTGTCGGTCCAGACCGCCGACGGCAACCAGGTGCACCCGCAGATGGGCAGCTACGGCGTCGGCGTGTCACGGCTGATGGCGGCGGTGATCGAGGCCAGCCATGACGAGGCCGGCATCGTCTGGCCGGAAAGCGTCGCGCCCTATCGGGTCGGCCTCATCAACATGCGCGCCGACGACGGCAGCGTCACCAGCGCCGCCGACGAGATTTACGGGCGTCTCGGCCAGGGGGGCGTCGAGACGCTGTATGACGACCGCGACGAGCGCGGCGGCGCCAAGTTCGCGACGATGGACCTGATCGGCCTGCCCTGGCAGCTGATCGTCGGGCCGAAGGGCCTTGGGCGCGGCGTGGTCGAGCTGAAGCGCCGCGCCACCGGCGAGCGCGACGAGCTCTCGATCGAAAGCGCGCTGGCGAGGCTGACGGGATGAGGCCCTCCATCGTCATTCCCGCGAAAGCGGGAATCCAGGCTGCGGCGATGACTGGCTCGGAATCCGTCTGGATCCCCGCTTTCGCGGGGATGACGGCAAGGAAGGTGAGGTAGGTGCTGCTCTCCCGCTACGAGCGGATGATCGCGCGGCGCTATCTGCTGCCGGGAAAAGGGGAGGGGTTCATCTTCCTCGTCGCCGGCATAAGCCTGGTCGCGGTGATGCTCGGCGTCGCCGCCCTGATCATCGTGATGAGCGTGATGAACGGCTTTCGCGCGGAGCTGTTCGAGAAGGTGGTCGGGCTGAACGGCCATGCCGTCGTCCAGGGCTATGGCGGGCGTCTCGAAAACTGGCGGCCGGTGCTCGAAATGGCGCGGCGCACCCCCGGAGTCGTCTCCGCGTCGGCGCTGATCGAGCAGCCGCTGATGGCGACCAACGAAGGGAGGGTCGAGGCGATCCTGCTGCGCGGCGTGCCGCGCGAGGACATCGTCACCAATCCGACCATGAACGAGGGCGTGATCGCCGGCTCGCTCGAGGCGCTGCGGCCGGGCACCGACAATGTCGCGATCGGCTCGCGCCTCGCCGAGCTGCTCGGCCTTTCCATCGGCAGCTCGATCACCATCCTGTCGCCGCAGGGGCGGACGACGCCGTTCGGGACGGTCCCGCGGATCGTCGACTATCGCGTCGCCGCCATCTTCGAGGTCGGCCTCTACGATTTCGACAAGGCGTTCGTCGTGATGCCGATCGAGGAGGCGCAGAACTTCCTGATGATGGACGACGCGGTCGGCATGATCGAGGTCGAGACGGTCGATGCCGACCGGGTGCAGGAGATCCTCGCGCCGCTGACCGCTTCGCTCGGCAGCCGCGCGCTCGTCAACGACTGGCGCTCGATGAACTCGGCATTGTTCGAGGCGCTCCAGGTCGAGCGGGTGGCGATGTTCGTCGTGCTGTCGATCATCGTCCTGGTGGCGGTGTTCAACATCCTGTCCTCGCTGATCATGCTGGTGCGCGCCAAGACCCGCGACATCGCGATCCTGCGCACGATGGGGGCGACGCGCGGCGGGCTGATGAAGGTGTTCATGACGGTCGGCGTCACCATCGGCGTGCTCGGCATCGTCGCCGGAATGGGGCTGGGCGCCCTGTTCCTCTATTACCGGCAGGGAGTGGTCCGGTTCGTCCAGTGGGTGACCGGGCAGAATCTGTGGGATCCGCAGGTGCGGTTCCTGACCGAGCTGCCGTCCAAGACCGACCCGGTCGAGGTGACCGCGATCGTGCTGATGGCGTTCGTCCTCTCTTTCCTCGCCACCCTCTATCCGGCCTGGAAAGCCGCCAGCACCGATCCGGTGCAGGTGCTTCGCTATGAATGACGCGATTGCGGGCGACGCCGCCGGCGCGGTCGGCGCCACCGTTCTCACCGTCCGCGGCCTCAAGCGCAGCTTCGAGCAGGCCGGAGTGAGGATCGACGTGCTGCGCGGCGTCGATCTCGACGTCCGTAAGGGAGAGATCGTGGCGCTGCTCGGACCTTCGGGCTCGGGCAAGTCGACCCTGCTGCAGGCGGTCGGCCTGCTCGAGGGCGGGTTTCAGGGATCGATCCGGATCGCCGGCGAGGAAGTGGCCGAGCTTTCCGACGCCAACCGCACCCGCGTCCGCCGCGACACGCTGGGCTTCGTCTACCAGTTCCACCATCTGCTTCCCGATTTCACCGCGCTCGAGAATGTGATCATTCCCCGGCTGGTCCGCGGCGCCACCCGCGCCGAGGCGCAGGAGCGGGCGGAATCCCTGCTCGGCGCGCTCGGCCTCGCCGAGCGGCTCACCCATCGCCCCAGCAAGCTGTCGGGCGGCGAGCAGCAGCGGGTCGCCGTCGCCCGCGCGCTCGCCAACCGGCCCGCTCTGGTGCTGGCGGACGAGCCGACCGGCAATCTCGACGAGGCCACCGCCGACATCGTCTTCGCCGAATTCCTCCGTCTGGTCCGCGGCGAAGGCAGCGCCGCTTTGGTCGCGACCCACAATGAGCGAATCGCCGCCAAGATGGACCGGGTGCTGCGGCTGCACGAGGGCGTGCTCGAGTGAACGAGAGCGCGGCGCGGAGCCTTCCCGCCCGGATCGGCATCGTCGCGCTGAACCTGCTCATGCCCGGCCTCGGTTTGCTGCGCGTCCAGCGGGGACGCGCCGCCATCCTGTTCCTGCTCGCGCCCTGGATCGTGCTGGCCGTGCTTGTCGCTGCCGGCCTGACGCTGCCGACGCTGAACTTCCCGGCATGGGCGGCGATGATGGTCTTCGCCCTGGTCGCGCTGGCAGTCACCTATGTGGGCGCCATGTGGCAGAGTTGGCGGAGCAGCGCGCAGCATTTGCCGGCGGGACCCTGGTGGTCGCGCTGGTACGGCATGGCCGGCATCGCGCTCATCTTGTGGGCGGCGTCATGGCCGCTGCCGGACGGGCTGACCCTTCCCTACAAGACCTATTACCTCCCGGCGGAGGCAATGATGCCGACGCTCCTCAGGAACGACCGGCTGGTCGCGGCGATGGGAAGAACCCAAGGGTTGCGGCGGGGCGACATCATCCTGCTGAGGGTCGGCGAGGCGACCTATATCAAGCGGGTGGCGGCGCTGCCGGGCGATCGTATCGCGATGGAAAATGGCGTGGTCGTCCTCAACGGCCGGCCGGTCGCGCAGCGCTTCGTGCAGGTCGATCGCGTGCGCCCCGACATGTACGGAAGCGCGGCGCGCCGCCTGTCCGAGCAATTTCCGGGCGAGGCCGCGCCGCACCAGATTTACGACCGGGGAGTGAGCCCCGGCGACGAGATGGCCGAACGGCGAGTTGCGCCGGGCCATGTGTTCGTGCTCGGCGACAATCGCGACCAGAGCGCCGACAGCCGCTATCCGAGAGAGCAGCACGGGGTCGAGCAGCTGCCGGTCGACGACATAGAGGGCCGGGCTTTGTTCTACCTGTGGGGTCCGAGCGGACGGACGGGCGAGCCGCTGCATCGCGAATAGGTCGAGAACGGCCGAGGCCCGCGCTTTCGGATCGAGCGTCGGCCGCTTCTGAAGGTGCGGGGAAAGATGGATCGGCTTCTGCGTTTGCACGCGAGCGTGCTGGAGCAGCGGAGAATCGCCTCCGGCCAGGCCGGAGAGAAGTTTCGCTATGGCGAGAGAGGGCAGTTTGCTGTTGCGTGCCTGGCTCCTCGCCGCGGTCACGGCCGCGGCGCCGGGCTGTGACTGGATGCGAAAGAAGGAACCGCCCCAGGCCAAGGGTGAGAACGAAAGGAGGCGCGAGCGCGAGGCGCAGCTGAGGCGCGCCTGCGCGTCCGAGCTCACCTTCGACCGGCTCAAGGAATATGCGTTCGACGAGGCCCAGCGGATCCGCGGGCGGGACGAACGGCTGCTCGACGACATTGCCAACGGATCGGTCGTGCGAATGGAGGAGCCGCTGGTCAAATCGCGCGACGAGGCGCTGAACGTGACCGTCTGCAGCGGGCGGTTCATACTGGAGCTTCCGCCCGGGACGTGGAATGCGTTCGACGGCGAGCGCCGGCTGTCGGCGCAGGTCGAATATGCCGCCCAGGCCGCGGTCGACGGCAGCGGGCTCGTCTATCACATGACCGGCGCCGAGCCGATCATCTACCGGCTCGCCACCATTGGCGGTCTGCAACCGGCGTCGCCGCCCGCGATCGCGGCCGCACCCGCATCGCCGCCGGCTCCTCCCGCTCCCGCCGCCGGGCCTCCGCCGGTTCCGCCGGTGGTCGAGGGGCCGCCGGCAGAGAAGGCAGGGAGGCCGGCCGACGCGACGGCGCGGGCCCGGCCCAGCTACAATTGCCGCCACGCCGGGACGCGCACGGAAATCATGGTCTGCGCCAACCCCGATCTGGCCGCCCGCGACCGACGCATGGCGTCGGTCTATTATGCGGCCATGGCGAATTCCGACGGCGTGACGCGCAGCCGCCTGCGCCGCAGCCGCGATCGCTTCCTCGCCCGCCGCGAAAGCTGCGCGAGCGAAGCCTGCGTCGCCGCCGCCTACGAGGAACGGGTGCGTGAAATACGGCAGATCGCCGGCGACTGAAGCGGGTTTCTGTGGAGAAGTCGGCGCGAGGCGGTTTCGCGAATCTCGACCGGCTTTATAGTCCCGCCATGGCCGCGCCCTATGTCCCGCTTCGAATCTTCTCCTGCTACACGATGCTGGAAGGGGCGATCGATCCGAAGGCGGTCGCCAAGCTTGCGAAACGGCTCGACTTTCCGGCCGCCGCCTTGACCGACCGCAACGGCCTTTACGGGGCCATGCCGTTCACCGAGGCCTGCCTGGCGGAAGGGGTTCAGCCGATCATCGGCGCCCTGCTCGGCGTCGCCCGTCCCGGCACGCCCGCGGGCAAGCCGGCGGCGATCGACTGGCTCGCGCTCTACGCGCAGGACGAGCCCGGCTATCGCAATCTGTGCGCCCTGGTGTCGGCCGCCCATCTCGACCGGCCGGTCGAGCAGGAGGCGCATGTCCGGTTCGAAGCGCTGACCGGCCGGACCGACGGGCTGATCGCGCTGACCGGAGGCGGCGAGGGCGCGCTCGCCCGGCTGGTCGCCGCGGGCCAGGACGACCCGGCGGAAGAGCTGCTCGCCGCGCTCGCCGCTTTGTTCCCGCAGCGCCTCTATGTCGAGCTCAGCCGCCGTGGCGATCCGGTCGAGGAGGCGGCCGAGGCCAAGCTGATCGACCTCGCTTATGCCCGCGACCTGCCGCTGGTCGCGACCAACCCCGCCGCTTATGCCGAGGCGCCTTTCCACCGCGCCCACGACGCCTTGCTGTGCATCGCCCAGTCGAGCCAGATCGACCGCGACGACCGCGAGCGCTCCTCGCCCGAAGCCTGGCTGAAGCCGGCGGCCGACATCCGCGCTTTGTTCGCCGACCTGCCCGAGGCGATCGAGAACAGCGCCGTGATCGCCCGCCGCTGCGCGGTCGGAGCGCCGAGGCGCAGGCCGATCCTGCCGCGCACCGCCGGCAACTCCGACGAGGAGGCCGAGCAGCTGCGCCGGGACGCACGGGCCGGGCTGGAGCAGCGACTCGTCCTTTATGACGACCTTGGCGAGGATGAGCGGCGGGGCTATCGCGAGCGGCTCGAGTTCGAGCTCGACGTCATCGCCGGAATGGGCTTCCCCGGCTATTTCCTGATCGTCGCCGACTTCATCAAATGGGCCAAGGAGCAGGGCATACCGGTCGGACCCGGCCGCGGCTCGGGCGCGGGCTCGGTGGTCGCCTGGTCGCTCACGATCACCGATCTCGATCCGATCCGTCTCGGCCTGCTGTTCGAACGCTTTCTCAACCCCGAGCGGGTGTCGATGCCCGATTTCGACATCGACTTTTGCGAAACCCGGCGCGGCGAGGTGATCCGCTACGTCCAGGAGCGGTGGGGCGCCGACCGCGTGGCGCAGATCATCACCTTCGGCAAGCTGAAGGCGCGGGCGGTGCTCAAGGACACCGGCCGCGTGCTGCAAATGCCCTACGGCCAGGTCGACCGCCTCGCCAAGCTGGTGCCCAACCATCCGACCGACCCGTGGACGCTGGAGCGGGCGCTGAACGGCGTTTCCGAGCTGGCGGCCGAATATCGCGGCGACGCCGACGTGCGCCGCCTGTTCGACCTGGCGATGAAGCTGGAAGGACTGCCGCGCCACAGCTCGACCCATGCCGCCGGCGTGGTGATCGGCGACCGGCCGCTGGAACAGCTGGTTCCGCTCTACCGCGATCCGCGCTCCGACATGCCGGTCACCCAGTTCGACATGAAATATGTCGAGGGCGCCGGACTGGTGAAGTTCGACTTCCTCGGATTGAAGACGCTGTCGGTGCTTCAGAAGGCCGTGCAGATGCTGGGCGCGCGCGGCGTCGAGGTCGATCTCGACCGCCTCGGCTGGGACGACCCGGAAGTCTACAGGCTGTTGCAGCGCGGCGACACGGTCGGCGTGTTCCAGCTCGAATCGGAAGGCATGCGGCGCACGCTGGCGGCGGTGAAGCCCGACAATTTCGGCGATATCGTCGCGCTCGTCTCGCTCTACCGGCCCGGGCCGATGGACAACATCCCGATGTTCGGCGCCCGCAAGAACGGCCGCGAGCCGATCCACTATCCGCACCCGATGCTCGAGCAGGTGCTGAAGGAGACCTACGGCATCTTCGTCTATCAGGAGCAGGTGATGGAGGCGGCCAGGGTGCTGGCCGGCTTCACGCTGGGCGAGGCCGACCTGCTGCGCCGCGCGATGGGCAAGAAGATCAAGTCGGAAATGGATGCACAGCGCTCCCGTTTCGTCGAGGGTTGCGCCGCCAACGCCATCGCGCCGGCCAAGGCGAACGAATTGTTCGACCTGATCGACAAGTTCGCCGGCTACGGCTTCAACAAGAGTCACGCCGCCGCCTACGCGCTGATCGCCTACCAGACCGCCTGGCTCAAGGCGCATCACCGGCACGAATTCTACGCCGCCTCGATGTGCTTCGACATGGCGCAGACCGACAAGCTCGCCATCTTCGTCGACGACATGCGCCGGCTCGGCGTCGCCTGCCTGCCGCCGTCGGTCAATGCCAGCCAGGCCGCGTTCGCGGTGGAACCGGTCGGGGACGGTCCCTTCGACAGCGCCCAGGACAGGCTCGCCGTCCGCTATGCGCTCGGCGCGCTCAAGGGCGTCGGCGAGAAAGCGATGGAGCAGCTGGTCGAGGAGAGGAGGGCGCGGGGGCCGTTTCGCGACCTCGACGATTTCGCCGCCCGGATCGATCCGCGGCTGCTGAACCGTCGCCAGATCGAAAGCCTCGCCGGCGGCGGTGCTTTCGACGGCATCGCCGAACGGCCGGCGGTGTTCGCCGCCGCCGAGACGATCCTGTCGGCCGCCTCGAGCGCGGCCGAGGCGCGCGACAGCGGCCAGGGCGGGCTGTTCGGCGAGGGGCCGGCCAATGTCGTGCCGATCCGGATGCCGGCGGGCGAGAGCTGGACGCTGGCCCAGCGCATGGCGCAGGAGAAAGAGAGCTTCGGCTTTTATTTCTCCGCCCATCCGGTCGACAATTACCGCCATCTCGCGGTGGCGCACGGGGCGAAAAACTTCGCCGAGATCGCCGGCCTGCCGGCGCCGGCCGATGGCGGCCGAACCGGCGCGACGATGGCGGCGCTGGTCGAGGAAGTGCGCTGGCGCACCTCGGCGCGCGGCCGGCGCTACATGATGGCGACCCTGTCGGATCCTTCCGGCCAGTTCGAGGCGACGATATTCGACGATATCGTCGCCGCCCAGATCGGCGAGGCGGCCAAAGCGGGCGTCTGCGCGCTGCTTGGCGTCGAGCTCGACCGCAGGCCCGGCGAGGAAACGCCGCGCGTCACCATCCGCTCGATCCAGCCGTTCGAGAGCCTGTCGAAGCGCAGCCGGCTGCAGCTCGAGGTCGAGGTGACGGACGGAACGGCGATCGCCGCTCTTGCCGGCGCGCTCGCCGGCGACCGCGGCGGCACCGGCGAGCTCCGCCTCAAGGCGCGCTGGGACGCAGGCCTGGCGGACATCGTGCTCGGCCGCGACTTCCAGCTCGACGCCGAGCTGGTCGAGCGGCTGAAGCGGGTCGACGGCGTCGTTTCCGCCGAGCTGTCGGTGATCCCGATCGAACGGCCCCGGCTGGCCCAGGCCTCCTAGCCAGACCGGGACAGTCTATAGTTTTTCGACCCGTCCCGTCCGTCGCGAAACTTCGCCACCGAAAACTCTCTACTGTCCCCCGTTTCGGTGCCTGGATCGCGGCGGCGCTGCGCGGCTCGCGATGACGGCAAATCTTCCGGGCGCTTCCTCCGTTAGCCAGTTGGCAAGCCGAACCCCGCTATGGACGCGCCGGACGGGAGGAAGGCATGCAGCTCGGGTCGATCAAGCAGGCAATGCTGAGGCTGGCCCGGCCGGCCGGGCTCGCCGCGCTCGCCCGCAAGGCGACGGCAGGGCAGCTGCGCATCCTGTGCTATCACGGCGTCTGGGTGACCCCCGGCGTGCCGTTCGGCGACTGCACTTTCATCGCGCCCGACCAGTTCGCATCGCGCATGGCGCGGCTGAAACGGTCGGGGCTGCCGGTGCTTGCGCTCGGCGAGGCGGTCGATCGTCTCGCCGACGGCAGCCTTCCCGAGGCCGCGGTCGCGATCACCATCGACGACGGCTGGGCGTCGACCCTTACCCACATGCTGCCGGTGCTGGAAGCGCTCGGCCTGCCGGCCACCCTTTACGCCACCACCTGGTACGCCGGCCGCGAGTTGCCGGTCGTCAACGTCGCCGTCGACTATCTGCGCCTTGCCGGCGGACGGCTCGACCTCGACGGCGCCGCGAAGAGCGCCGAGATCGACGCGCTTCCGCTCGACCAGCGGCTCGGCGCATTGCGCGCGTTCGGCGCCGAGCTCGGCGTCGACGAAGCCTGGCTCGAGCTCAGGCAGTTCAACATCATGTCGGCGGCCGAATTCGCCGAGGCCGATCGGCGCGGTCTCGACGTCCAGCTCCACACCCACCGCCATATCGAGATCGACCGGCAGGTCGACGATCTGCCGCGCGAGATCGCCGAAAACCGCGCCTTCCTCGCGGCGGCGATCGGCGAGAGGCCTTTCGCCCATTTCTGCCATCCGAGCGGGACCAATCATCCGCGCGCCCGCTCGCTGCTCGCCGCCAGCGGCGTCAAGACGGCCACCCTGGTGGAGCCCGGTCTCAACCCGCCCGGCGGCGACCCGATGTCGCTGCGGCGGTTTCTCGATGGGCGCCGGGTCGCCGACGCCGAGTTCGACGCCTATCTCTCGGGGCTGCTCCATTATGCGGCGCCGCTCGGAGCGCTGCTCCGGGGCCGCCGCCACGCAAGGGTAAGAGCGGGGTAAGCATTCGCTGCTATGGCGGTGGCGATGCCTCTCGACGCGCCCTTCCCGATCTCCGCGGTGCCGGCCGAAACGCTGTTTCCCGGCTGGCGCGGCCGGCTCCCCTATCGGGAGCGGATCGCGGCCGTCGCCGACGGACTCGGCCGGGCCCATCCCGACCTGCCCGACGCGCTCGCCCGCCTACCGTTCGCGCGCTTCGAAGCCGCCCATGCCGTGCGCTCCGCGGTCGCCAGCTACCATGAAGTGCCGGACGAAGCGGCGGCGCTGATCGAGGCCTTGCCGGAAGCGCTGCGCGCGCCCTGGCTGTGTGCGCTGCTGCTCTGGCACATGGAGCGGTTCGGCGAGGCGTTCGCCGCCACCGGCCTGGAGGGCGAGTTCGCGCTCCATTACGCCGAATTCGTTCCATCGCCTGCTCGACCAGATCGAAGCCGATCCCGGCTTCGCCGATCTTGCCAGCGACTCCTTCCTCAAGGACCTGTGGATCGCGCGGGTGGTGATGATCCCGGCCTTCGCACAGGTCTGGTGGCCGCATTCCGGCCTGTCGGCGGCGGCGGTGCTGCGGCGCGGCCCGCGCGCCGCGGCTTATGTGTTCCTGCGCTGCGGCGGGCGCGCCCCATTCCTCGAAGGCCATACCCATAATCCTGTCGCCAAGGCCTATTGGAACGAGGCGGGCTGGGGCGAGGCGTTGCGGCTGGCGGCCCTGGCGCTGCCGGCGTTGCCGAGGGCGCGCGGCGTCTTCGGCACCGCCTGGTTCTACGACCCGGCGATCCTCGAGATCAGCCCCCGCATCGCCTTCGCCCAGAATCTCCAGGTCGGCCACGGCGCCCACCGGATCATGATCGGCAGCAACGCGGACGCGATCGCCAACGCCACCGCCACCTCGGCCGAGCGGCGCAACCGCTATCAGGATGGCCGCTATCTGCCGACCGATTATGCGATTATTTGGTCCCGCAACGACCTGATCGCCGCCTACGGCGCCTGACCGGCGTCACCCGCGTCAGAAAAGGCTGGATTCTCGCTCGCGCGCGAGAGACGATAGGGTGCGCGAGAGGAGGCTCTATGCTGGGAGGGATGCAGGACTGGCCGCTCAGGATCATGCGGCTCCTCGACTATGCGGAACGCGAGCATGCCGGGCGCGAGATCGTGTCGCGCTGGGCCGACGGCAGCAGCACCCGCAGCGACTGGGCGGGCGTCGCCCGCGACAGCCGCCGGCTGGCGCAGGCGCTCGAGCGGCTCGGCATCCGACGCGGCGACCGGGTCGCGACGCTGGCGATGAACCACGCCCGCCATCTCGTCTCCTGGTACGGGACGATCGGCATGGGCGGGATCGTCCACACCGTCAATCCGCGGCTGTTCGAGGAGCAGCTGGTCTACATCTTCAACCATGCCGAAGACCGCGTCCTCTTCTACGACAACGTCTTTTGCGAGCTGGTCGAAAGGATCCGGCCGCAGCTGCGGACGGTCGAACATTATATCTGCTTCGATCCGCCGCACGGACAAGGGTTCGAGACGTTGATTACCGGCGAGAGCGGCGACTATCGCTGGGTCGAGGGCGACGAGCGCGAGCCGGCGATGCTTTGCTATACGTCGGGCACCACCGGCAATCCCAAGGGCGTGCTGTACGAGCACCGCTCGACCGTGCTCCACGCCATGGCCGAGGTTCAGCCGGACGTGTTCGACCTGTCCCGCCGCGCCTGCGTGCTGCCGATCGTGCCGATGTTCCACGCCGCTTCCTGGGGGCTGCCGTTCGCGTCCCCGATCGCCGGCTGCAAGCTCGCCTTCACCGCCGACTACACGCCGAGCGTGATCTGCGACCTGATCCACGACGAGGGCGTCACCCACACCGCCGCCGTGCCGACCGTATGGCTCGGCATGATGCAATATGCCGACGACACCGGCCGCGATTTCGGCAAGCTCAGGATCGTCACTATCGGCGGATCGGCGGCGCCGCGGCCGATGATCGAATATTTCATGAAGCGCGGCATCCGCGTCGGCCATGCCTGGGGGATGACCGAAATGTCGCCGATCGGCACGGTCGGCGCGCCGCCCTGGAACTGGGACGATCTCGATTTCGACGATCAGCTCAACCTGACCTGCAAGCAGGGACGCTCGCTGTTCGGGGTGGAAATGCGGGTCGTCGACGACGACGGCCAAGAGCAGCCGCGCGACGGCCACAGCTCGGGCCGGCTGCAGGTGCGCGGGCCGTGGGTGGTCGAGACCTATTTCAAGGAAGAGCGGCCGGCGACCGGCGCCGACGGCTGGTTCGACACCGGCGACGTCGCCGTCATCCATCCGTGCGGGACGATGCAGATCACCGACCGCTCGAAGGACGTGATCAAGTCGGGCGGCGAATGGATCAGCTCGATCGAGCTCGAAAATGCTGCGATGGGCTGCGCCGGCGTCGCCGAGGCGGCGGCGGTGGGCGTGCCCCACCCCAAATGGGACGAGCGGCCGCTGCTGCTGGTGGTGCCCAAGGACGGCGTCGAGGTCAGCCGGGACGAGATCAGAGCGCATCTCACCAACCATGTCGCCAAATGGTGGCTTCCCGACGAGATATTGTTCGTCGAGAGCCTGCCGCATACCGCCACCGGCAAGCTGCTCAAGACCGCGCTGCGCGAGCAATATAAGGACTATCGGCTCGAGAACGCCTGAGGGCGCGGGGGGGCAGGTCGCCCCACCATATCTTTACCTGTGCGCTTTATGCCGCGCGCCATGGCGCCCGAGCTGCTCATCGTCGTCGACACCGAGGAGGAATTCGACTGGTCGAAGCCCTTTTCGCGCGACGCCACCGCGACCCGGTCGATCCCGGCGCAGGCCCGCGCGCACCAGATTTACGACCGGCTCGGCATCGTCCCGACCTATGTGATCGACTATCCGGTCGCCACCGATGCCGAGGCGGTCCGCTTCCTGCGCGCGCTCAAAGAGGCCGGCAAGGCGGAGATCGGCGCCCATCTGCATCCCTGGGTGACGCCGCCGCACATCGAGCCGGTCAACCGGCGCAATTCCTATCACTGCAACCTGCCGCCCGACCTGGAGCGGGCCAAGATCGTCGCGATCACCGACGCGATCGCGGCGGCCTTCGGCGAGCCTCCCACCGTCTTCAAGGCCGGCCGCCACGGCTTCGGGCCCAACACCGCCAGGGTGCTGGCCGAGCTCGGCTACCGGGTGGATTGCAGCAAGATGCCGCACACCGACCTGTCCGCCGACGGCGGGCCCGATTTTCGCGGCACGCCCGCCGACCCGCACTGGCTCAATGAGGCGAGCGGCCTGATCGAGATCCCGCTGACCATCGGCTTCTTCGGCGCGGCGGAGCAAGCGGGGCCGAGCGTCGACTGGCTGTTCGATTCGCCGGGCGCCAACCGGCTGCGGCTGCCCGGCCTGCTCGCGCGCACCGGCCTGCTCTCCCGCTCCCGACTGACCCCGGAGGGCGTGCCGGTCGAGGAGCAATGCCGGCTGATCGAAGCGCTGGCGCGGCGCGGACAGCGGGTCTTCAGCCTGGCCTATCACAGTCCCAGCCTCGAGCCGGGCCACACGCCCTATGTGTCCGACGAAGCCGAGCTCGAAGTCTTCCTCGCCGGCCTCGAGCACGTGCTGCTCTTCTTCCGCGATCGCCTCGGCGGCCGCTTCACCACGCCGAGCCGGGTCCATCGCGACTTCGCGGCCCAGCGGCGCGCGGCCTGAACCCGCCGCGGCGGGACGCGCCGTCCGGCTGAAACAATTGCAACACTATAAATGGGCGGCCGGCATCCGGCTGCAACGCGCCGCGCGCAGATGGGCGGTCGTCGACGAGGGGTCGTGACGCCTCGGATGAGCGGACCGGACGGAACCGCAAACCTGAACGTCACGGAACCGGAGCAGTCAGCTTCTGTTCAACTCGTCTATGGAATAGAACGTTTCGTCGTACCGTCTGAAGGGCGACCAGGGAGTGAAGAAGATGTTGGTTTCGATTGTCGGCAAGAGCGGCGAGACGTTCGCACATGATCCGTCGCGGCGCGGCTACCATGTCGTGTATCGCGAGAACGAGCCGAACCGCTGCCCGGGCTGCGGCCGCTCGCATTGGTATGTCGGGCGACTGCTGGCCGAATGCGGCTTCTGCGGCACCGCGCTGCCGCTGGCGGAAGCCGGCACCTGGGGCGTCGGCGTCGTCCGCCACGGCCGCCCCTATCGCGAGGAATATGCCGACGCGGCCTGACGCCTGCGGGGTCGTTCCGGCGCTTTGCCGGGATGACCCCAACCCGGGCGAGTCATTCCGGCCCTTCGACGCCCACCCGCGGCCCTGCGTGCCCCCACATTCTCAACGCCTTGCGCCCCCACCGCGCTTGCCCTCCTCGCCATCGCTGCTATAGACGCCGCCTTGCCGTGGACCGGCGGGCGTGGCGGAACTGGTAGACGCGCTGGATTTAGGTTCCAGTGGGCAACCGTGGGGGTTCGAGTCCCTCCGCCCGCACCAGCTCCGCCGCTCCACGCGCGCGATACGCCGCACCAAAACCGGTTTTGAAGGTTTCACTGACCCATGCAGACTGTCGAGACGTTGAACGAGGGGCTGAAGCGCGCCTTTCGGATCACCATCCCCGCCAAGGAGATCGGCGCCCGCGTCGACCAGGAGCTCAAGTCGATCGCGCCGCAGGTGCGGATGCCCGGCTTCCGCCCCGGCAAGGTGCCCGCCAATCTGGTGCGCAAGATGCATGGCGCCGCGCTTGAGCAGCAGGCGCTGCAGACCGCCGTCCAGGAAGGCGTCCAGCAGCTGATGAACGAGCGCAAGCTGCGGCCGGCGATGCAGCCGAGCGTCGAGCTGGAGGAAGGCGGGCCCGGCAAGGATGCGGTCGTCAAGGTCGAGGTGGAGACCCTTCCGGACGTGCCCGAGGCCCAGATCGACGGGCTGAAGATCGAGCGGCTGCGGGTCGAGGCGACCGAGGCGATGATCGACGAGGCGGTCGAACGGCTCGCCGCCGGCCAGCAAAGCTTCGAGCCGGCGCCGGCCGCGCGCAAGGCGGCGCTCGGCGACCGCCTGCTGATGGATTTCGAAGGCAAGGTCGACGGCGACGTTTTCGAGGGCGGCAAGGGCGAGGGGATGGCGATCGAGCTCGGCTCGGGCCGGCTCATTCCGGGCTTCGAGGAGCAGCTGGTCGGGGCCAAGGCCAACGACCAGCGCACCATCACCGTCACCTTCCCGGCCGATTATCATGTCGACTATCTGAAAGGCCGCGAGGCGGTGTTCGAAGTGACGGTGAACGAAGTCCAGCTGTCGCGCGAGGTCAAGCCGGACGACGCGTTCGCCAAGTCGATGGGCCTCGAGGGCATCGGCCAGCTGCGGGACCTGCTCAAGGCGCAGATCGAGCAGGAGCTGGGCGGTCTCACCCGTACCCAGATGAAGCGCCAGCTGCTCGACCAGCTCGCCGCCAGCCACGATTTCCCGGTGCCGCCGTCGATGGTCGAGGCGGAATTCGAGCAGATCTGGAAGCAGCTCGAGCATGAGGCGAGCCATGAGGCGGATCCCGCCGCCGCCCGCGCCGAGATGGAGAAAGAGCGCGACGACTACAGGTCGATCGCCGAGCGCCGGGTCCGGCTCGGACTGCTGCTGTCCGAGATCGGCCAGAAGAACGGTGTCGAGGTCAGCCAGCAGGAGATGAACCAGCTGATCATGCAGGCCGCCCAGCAGTACAAGCCCGAGGACCGGCCGAAGTTCGTCGAATATGTCCGCGGCGAGCCGATGGCCGCCGCCCAGCTGCGCGCGCCCTTGTTCGAGGACAAGGTGGTCGATTATCTGTTCGGCAAGGCCGAGATCAGCGAGCGCACGGTCACCCGCGCCGAGCTCGAGGCCGCGATCGAGGCCGAGGAGGATCATGTCCACGGTCCGGGCTGCGGCCACGACCATGGCGAGGAGACGAAGCCGAAGGCGAAAAAGGCCGCCGGCAAGAAAGCCGCCAGGCCGGCCGACGAAGGCGAAGCGGCCGCGGCCAAGCCGGCCAGGAAGCCGGCCGCCAGGAAGCCGGCGGCCAAGAAGGCCAAAGCCCCCGAATGAGCCCGGCCGGGGGGGCTGCCGCCGGCGCGGATCCGCCGCCGGCGGAGCCGCTCTGGCAACGGCCCTGGCTGTGGGCGGCGCTGGCCCTCATGTCGGCGCTGCCCTTCCTGATCGCGCCGCTGCCGATGCAGCCCGATTATTTCAGCCATGTCGGCCGCTATCACGTGATGAACGAAGCGGCCGGCGATCCCTTCCTGCCGCTTTATTATGCGTTCGAATGGAGACTGGTCGGCAATCTCGGCGTCGACCTGCTGGTGCGGCTGCTCGGGCCTCTGCTGGGGACCGAGCGCGCAGCCCACCTCGTCGTCGGGCTGATCCCGCCGCTCGGCGTCGGCGGCCTTTATGCCCTGGCCCGGGCCGCCGGCCGCGACTTCGGCCCCGGCGGGCTCGCCGCTTTGCCTTTGCTCTACGCTCTCCCGTTCACGATGGGTTTCGTCAATTTCTGCCTGGCGCAGGGGCTCGCTCTGTGGGCGGCGGCGATCTGGCTTCGCCTACGCAGGCGTCCGCCGCCGGTCCGCTGGACGTTCGCGGCCGCCGCCGGCGCGCTGGTCTGGACCGCCCACATCGCCGGCTGGGGCATATTGCTGGTGCTGATCGCCGCGCTCGAGCTCGCCGCGCTGCGCCGTTCCCCGGGGCTCGATGTGCGTGCGCTGTCGCGGGCCGCCGTCCGCCTGCTGCCGTTCGCCTTGCCGCTGATCCCGACCCTGTTGTGGCGGGCGGCCGGTCCGGCCGGCGGCGCACCGGCCGATCCCTGGTCGCCGGCGATGAAGTGGCTCTGGCTGCGCAGCCTGTTCCGCGGCGAAGCGCAGCTGTTCGACTATGCCGGCACGATCCTCACCTTCGGCCTCGTCCTGCTGCTGCTGGCGCTGCTGGCGCTGCGGCGGGCGCGGGCGCAGGCCGGGCTGGTCGGGGCGGGCCTCATCCTGCTCGGCTTGTTCCTGTCGCTGCCGCAGCTCCTGTTCGGTTCCTATTATGCCGACATGCGGCTGCTGCCGGCCGCCCTGATCCTGCTGCTGGTCGCGATCGTGCCGCGCTCGCCGCGCCTGTCGGCAGCGATCGCCGCGCTCGGCCTGCTGCTGTTCGCCGCCCGGATCGGGGTGACGGCGGCCGGCTGGCACCAGCGCGGCGCCGCGCTCGAGCGCGACCTTGCGGTGCTCGATCATGTGCCGCGGGGCAGCCGGATCGCGGTGATGGCCTGGCGCAGCCTGTGCTTCGGCTGGACTCCGGCCGGCTTCGAGCATGCGACGAGCCTGGCGATCGTCCGGCGCCACGCCTTCGTCAATTCGCAGTGGGATTATGCCGGCGCCAATCCGATGCGCCCGATCTACAATCGGGGGCGCGATTTCAACGCGGTGCCGTCCAACCTGATCGGCGGGCCGCGCCGGCTGTGCGAGGGCCGGCCGCTCGAGGAGATGCTGGCGAACCTGCCGCGCGACCGCTTCGATTTCGTCTGGATGTTCCAGGCCGAGGCGCCGGCCGGCGCGAATTGGCTGACTCCGGTGGCCGCTGGGCCGAATGGACGGCTTTATCGAGTTGAAGCGCGCCCCGCGGCTGGTAAAGCCTCGATTCGAGAGGGCGAATGACGAACATGCCGGGGCCGAGGATCGAAGCTGGAGCCGCCGCCGCGCCGGCGCTGCGCGTCGCGGTGCTGCTGCCCTGCTACAATGAGGAGGCGGCGATCGGGCAGACGGTCGCGGCGTTCCGCGCGGCGCTGCCCGACGCCCTGATCTACGTCTATGACAATAACAGCGCCGACCGCACCCGCGAGGTCGCGGCGGCGGCCGGGGCGATCGTCCGCGGCGAGCGGATGCAGGGCAAGGGCCATGTCGTGCGGCGGATGTTCGCCGACGTCGAGGCCGACATCTATGTGATGGCCGACGGCGACGCCACCTACGATGCGTCGGCGGCGCCGGCGATGATCGCCCGCTTGCTCGAGGAGCGGCTCGACATGGTGGTCGGCGCCCGCCAGTCCGAGGTCGAGAGCGAATCCTACCGGCCGGGCCATGTGCTGGGCAACCGGCTGTTCACCGGCTTGCTCGCCAGCCTGTTCGGCCGCACCTTCAGCGACATCTTCTCCGGCTACCGCATCTTCTCGCGGCGCTTCGCCAAATCCTTCCCGGCGCTGTCGCGCGGCTTCGAGACCGAGACCGAGATTTCGGTCCACGCGCTCGAGCTCGCCATGCCGGTCGGCGAGATGGTCACCGCCTACGGCGCGCGGCTGGAAGGGTCGCATTCCAAGCTGTCGACCTTCCGCGACGGCTGGCGGATCATGAAGACGATCCTGCACCTGTTCCGGATCGAGCGGCCGGTCATCTTCTACGGCAGCTTCAGCCTGTTCCTCGCCGCGCTCGCCATCGCTTTGTCGATCCCGCTCGCCATCACCTATTTCGAGACCGGGCTGGTGCCGCGCTTCCCGACCGCGATCCTCGCCACCGGCCTGATGATCCTGGCGGCTTTGAGCTTCTTCGCCGGCCTGATCCTCGACACGGTGGTGCGCGGCCGCCGCGAGGTCAGGCGGCTCCATTATCTGAGTTTTCCCGGTCCTGGAGAACGCATCCGCGACTAGACGCTTTTCGAGGTGTATCGCGTCAAAGCTTTACGAAAACGACTCCATTTGCGAGGATGCCCTTGGTCACTCCGCTCGAGTGACCAAAGCGACGGAATCATGAGGTCTGGCCGTTGGAAATCCCATTTCCCGTTGAGTTTCTAGTCCTCGGTACGCCAGTTTCTGCGGCCACCAGGAATTACAAGGCGCGAGAGCGCTGGAAGGAACGTGTGAGAGAAGCAAGTAGGCCCGCTTTGCCGGATCCGCACTGGGCCGCCGATGATCGGCTGGCTGCTACTCTTTATTACTTTCCGGATCAGCCGATGCAGGGCGACGTTGATAACATCGTTAAATATACCTTGGATGGGATGAACAAACACATTTACTTAGACGATAGACAAGTCGACCGCGTAGTCGTTCAAAAGTTCGAACCCGGCGCGGTCTACGAGTTTCGTGATCCATCCGTGACACTGCTGGAGGCCGTCGAGTCTGAAAGGCCGGTGCTCTACATTGAGCTGAGCACGGATATCTATGGGGAACTGAAATGAGTGCGCCTACCGTGGAGCGCTTGGCGATCGAGAATGTTGTACGGGACTTGGTCGAGCAAGGCTATGAAGTGCTGCAGGAACCGTCGCGGACCGCGACACCTGAGTTTCTGGCAGGGTATCGACCTGATCTGATCGCTTTCAAGGAGCCAGGTCCCAATCTGGTTGTCGAGGTCAAACGAAGGGGGCAGAAGTCTGCAACGAACCTCGCGGAAATCCGGAGGCGCTTTAAGGGCCACTCGGACTGGCAATTTAGCGTTGTGTGGGTCGAGCCAATGTCTGGCGCTGGAGGGATCGACTTATCGTCGGCTCAGGAGATTCATGATCGGACCACAGAGGCGGTTGGCCTCGTTGAGGCTGGCTATCTGCGACCGGCGCTGCTGATATGCTGGGCGCTCCTTGAGGGCATCGCACGATCCTACCTTCCTGATACCTTGCAGAAACCTCAAGCGCCGCGAAGTGTAGTTCAGGCGTTGGAGGGCGAAGGATTCATCGATGCCGAAGAAGCAACGTTCCTCCGCCGGCTTGCCGAAGCGCGCAACAGGCTCATTCATGGCGTTGTTGGAGAGGATGTAGAAGAGTCGGATGTTCGAGATTTCTTGGCGATAATTCAGCATTTAATTCGCGATTTGGCCACAACCAGCTTCGCCGCAGATGAAGACTAGCTGCCGACGCACGCGCCGAGATTCCGGCTGCTAACAGCTTGCGGCGCCGCGCGCGTGAGCACGCTGGGGTGGGGCGGCGGAAATAATTCCGCCGCCACCGATTGCCTCAATCTTCCGTGATCGCCGGCAGCGTGAACGCGCCGTTCACGCCGTTGCCGCGATTGCGGTTGTTGCCATAGGTGTTGATGGTGCCGCCGCCGACGTCGACGCCGGTGCCGCAGCCGGTGATCGTCGTGTGGGCGACCCGCAATATGGTGCTGGAGCCGCCGTTCACGTCGATGCCGGTGCCGCTGCACAGCGCGATGAACGAATCGACGATCATGCCGTTGACGCTGGTGGTCGCCGCCGGCTGGCCGACCTGGATGCCGTTGGTGCCGCCGACGAACTGGCTGTTCTCGACGAACAAAGAAATGCCGGCGCCGGTATTGCCGGTGGTGTCGACCCGCAACTGGTTGTTCAAATTGTTCTGGACGCGCACGTTCCTCAAGACCACCCGGGCGCTGCCGCCGGCGCCGGTCGGCTGGATCACGATGCCCCCGCCGGTGGTGGCGGTGCCATTGTCGGCGATCGTCGTGTTGGTGATCGTCACCTCGGTGGCCACGCTGGGCCGGATGTGGACGCCGACCCCGCTCGTCGCGTTGAAACGACGGATCGTGCTGTTCTGGATGTGGACCGCCCCGGCGGCGAGGATCCTGACGCCGTTGGTGGAAGTGCCGACTCCGAAAAAGTCGATGCCGCTCAGGAAGACGGTATCGGTCGCCGCGGCGTTGATAATAATCCCGTGGACGCCCGCGCCGGCGACCAGCGACCCGCCCTCGGTATAGTCGCAGATGATCGACAGCGACTTGTTGATGGTGACGCCGCCATAGCCGCCCGGATCGAGGCAGTTGATCTCGCCGCCGGGCGCGGTCTTGATGATCGCGCCGGCGAAGGTCCGGCACGGCGCGGTGCGACTGCACGGATCGGCATCGCTGCCGACGCCCGAGACCCAGGTGCGGGTCGCCTGCGCCGAAGCGGGCGCGGCCCAGGTGGCTCCGGCCGCCAGAAGCATGGCCGCCAGAATGTTGCGCTTGCTGATCATGGTCATGTCGCGATTCCCTCTGCTGATGCCGCATTGGCGCGGACGAGGGAGCCTAGGCCGGCGCTTGTCATCCGGCCATGGCTGAGTCCGGTCGAGGCGCCGGAGTGACCTGGCTGCTCACCAGCCGGCCAGGCGGCCGGTAAAGTTCACAAAGTTGAGGAAGTTGAGGGTCCAACGCGCCTGGGCGCGCCCGCGCGCGCGAGCCGGCCGCCCTCGCCGGCAGCCGGACGCGGCGGCGGCCGGGCGCGTTGACGAGCTCGCCCTTGCCCGGGATGGCGCGCAGTTCCTCCTCGTGAGCGCAGCTCTTGGGGAGGAAAACGCCCCGGCCAGCCGACCGTTGAGGCCGGTTCACGATAAGAAAGAGCCGCCTTCCGCCGGCAGGGAAGGCCGAATCAGACCCGCTCGAGCACCCAAATTTATATCACAAATATGTTAGATCGCCAATAGTAGTCTATTAAAGCCCCTCAGATACAGACTGGCGGGCGGGAGCGGCATGTCGATACGGCGAGGCCCGCTCCCCGCCGCCTGGCTTCAATCCTCCGAGATCGCCGGCAGCGTGAAGGCGCCGGCGGCGGTGTTGCCGTCGTTGCGGTTGTTGCCATAGGTGTTGACGGTTCCGCCGCCGACGTCGACGCCGGTGCCGCAGCGGGTGATCGTCGTGTGGGCGACCCGCAGGGTCGTGGCGGAGCCGCCGTTCACGTCGATGCCGGTGCCGGTGCACATCGCGATGGTCGAACCGGTGATCATGCCGACGACATTGGTGGTCCCGTTCGGCTGGCCGACCTGGATGCCGTTCGTGCCGCCGATGAACTGGCTGTCCTCGACCACCAGCGAAATGCCGGAGCCGGTATTGCCGGTGGTGTCGATCCTCAGCTGGTTGTTCGCATTGTTCTGGACGCGCACGTTCCTCAACGTCACCTGGGCGCTGCCGCCGGCGCCGGTCGGCTGGATCAATATGCCGCCGCCGGTGGCGCCGCTGCCATTGTCGGCGATGGTGGTGTCGACGATCGTCACCTGGGTGGCGGTGCTCGGCGTGATGCGGACGCCGAGGCCGCTCGCCGCGTTGAACCGGCGGATCACGCTGTCCTGAAGGTGGACGACGCCGCCGGCGAGGATCCTGAGGCCGTTGGTGGCGGTGGTGGCGCCCTGGAAATCGATGCCGCGCAGGAAGACGGAATCACTCGCCCCGGCGTTGACGGTGATGCCGTTGACGCCGGCGCCGGCGACCAGCGAGCCACCTTCGGTATATTGGCAGATGATCGAGATCGACTTGTTGATGGTGAGGCCGCCATAGCCGCCCGGATCGAGGCAGTTGATCTCGCCGCCGGCCGAGGTCTTGTTGAAGGCGCCGGCGAAGGTGCGGCACGGCGCGGTGCGGCTGCACGGATCGGCGTCGTTGCCGACGCCCGACACGAAGGTGCGGGTCTGCGCGGTCACGTGCACCGCCCAGGTGCTGCCGGTCACCAGAAGAACCGCCGCCAAGAGCTTACGCCTGCTGAACTGGGACATGTCGAATCTCCCTCCATTGCCGCATCGGCGCGGACGGTGGGAGACTAAGTCCTGCCCGGTGGCTGTGCCACCGATTAGTTTGTTGGGCGCATGCGGCCGTTCAGCGAATCCCTGCCTTCCGTGCCGTACAGCCTGTCGCTGTCGCCGCCTGCGCCCGACTCAATCCTCCGCGATCGCCGGCAGCGTGAAGGCGCCGGCGGCGGTGTTGCCGTCGTTGCGGTTGTTGCCATAGGTGTTGATGGTTCCGCCGCCGACGTCGACGCCGGTGCCGCATCGGGTGATCGTCGTGTGGGCGACTCGCACCGTCGTGCTGGATCCGCCGTTCACGTCGATGCCGGTGCCGGTGCACATCGCGATGGTCGAACCGGTGATCATGCCGACGACATTGGTGGTCCCGTTCGGCTGGCCGACCTGGATGCCGTTCGTGCCGCCGATGAACTGGCTGTCCTCGACCACCAGCGAAATGCCGGAGCCGGTATTGCCGGTGGTGTCGATCCTCAGCTGGTTGTTCGCATTGTTCTGGACGCGCACGTTCCTCAACGTCACCTGGGCGCTGCCGCCGGCGCCGGTCGGCTGGATCAATATGCCGCCGCCGGTGGCGCCGCTGCCATTGTCGGCGATGGTGGTGTCGACGATCGTCACCTGGGTGGCGGCGCTCGGCGTGATGCGGACGCCGAGGCCGCTCGCCGCGTTGAACCGGCGGATCACGCTGTCCTGAAGGTGGACCACGCCGCCGGCGAGGATCCTGAGGCCGTTGGTGGCGGTGGTGGCGCCCTGGAAATCGATGCCGCGCAGGAAGACGGAATCACTCGCCCCGGCGTTGACGGTGATGCCGTTGACGCCCGCGCCGGCGACCAGCGAGCCGCCTTCGGTATATTGGCAGATGATCGAGATCGACTTGTTGATGGTGAGGCCGCCATAGCCGCCGGGATCGAGGCAGTTGATCTCGCCGCCCGGCGCGGTCTTGTTGAAGGCGCCGGAGAAGGTGCGGCAGGGCGCGGTCCGGCTGCACGGATCGGCGTCGTTGCCGACGCCCGACACGAACGTGCGGGTCGCCTGCGCGTAGAGGTGGGTGGCCCAACCGCTGCCGGTCACCAGGAGAATCGCCGCGAACATCTTGCGCTTGCTGGTCATGTTGAACCTCCTCGATTGCCGCATCGGCGCGGACGGGGCGAGCGTAGGACTTCGGCCGCCGCGCGGCTACCGCTTCGTGCCGCGGGACGGGGCGGCGCCCGCCAGTCGCCCGGGCCGCGGCGCATGTCGCCCCTGTAACAATATTGCCACGGCTCGCGGAAATCGGCGGTGCCGGCAGCAACCGGCAAGAGAATATTCTCCCCGATTATCGAGCGGCGGAGTAGAAAAGCGCAGGGACTTGAGGCGCCGCCACACGAAGCGGCCGCCGGTTCTTGGGGAAAGCCAGCGATGATCAGCTTCACGCGCAAATTCCGCATCTCCGCCGCCACTCTCGCCATCGCCGCCGCCACCGTCGCCATGCCGGGCACGGCCTGGGCGCAGCCGGGCACCCAGCCCGATGAGGCGCAGCCGGCGACCGACGCCGGCGAGAGCGAGGACGAAGGCTCGATCCTCGTCACCGGCTCGCGCATCCGCCGCGACCCGCTCGACCAGGACCAGCCGGTCGTGTTCGTCGACCGCGCCGACATCGATCGCACCGGCCTGGTTTCGACCGCCGAGGTGCTGCAGCGCCTGCCGAGCTCGGGCGGCGCGCTCAACAGCCGGTTCAACAATAGCGGCAATTTCGGCAATCCGCCCGACGGCGGCGGCGTCGGCGCCGGCGCCGCCGAGGTCGACCTGCGCTATCTCGGCTCGCGCCGCACGCTCGTCCTCCTCAACGGCCTGCGCTACGTCAACGCCGCCTCGGCGAGCGGCGTGCCGGGCTCGACCGACTTGAACACCATCCCCGAGAATATGATCGAGCGGATCGAGGTGCTGCAGATGGGCGCCGGCGCCATTTACGGCTCGGACGCCATTGCCGGCGTCGTCAACATCATCCCGTTGACCAGCCAGGAGGGTTTCCGCGCCTCGGCCCAGATGGGCGGCTTCATCGAGGGCGACGGCTTCCAGCAGAATTATGCGCTGAGCTGGGGCAGCGGCGGCCCCGAGGACTCCACCCGGATCATCGTCGGCGGCCATTATTTCAAGCAGGACGAGGTCAGCTCGGGCTCGCGCGAGCTGTCGCAATTCCCGACGCCGGGCATCGGCGCCTGCGACAACACCTGCAGCTCGGGAACGCCGAACGGCCGCTTCATCGTGCTCGACCAGGACCTGACCCTGCGCGCGCCGGTGATCGGACGCGCACCCACGCTCGCCGACTACCGCGCCTTCGCCGGCGCTCCGGACCGGTTCAACTTCGCGCCGTTCAACTTCCAGCAGATCCCGCTCGAGCGCTATGGCGGCTTCGTCACCCTGGTCCAGGAGCTGGGCGAGAACGCCACCTTCACCGCGCGCGGCATCTACAACCGTCGCAATTCGAGCAACCAGGCGGCGCCATTGCCTCTGTTCGTCGGGCCCGACGCCGGCAATGGCAATCTGCTCGACACGATCGCGATCGACGTCACCAACCCGTTCAACCCGTTCGGGGTGACCCTGCGCGGCGACGATCCGACGACCGACGGCGTCAACGAAGCGACCTACGCCTTCATCGGCCGCCGCGTCGTCGAGAACGGCCCGCGCCGCTACGACCAGCAGGTCGACACTTATTATATCTCGGCGACGCTCGACGGCTCGTTCGAGCTGATGGGCAATGAATGGTTCTGGGACGTCAACGGGGTCTGGGGGCGCAACCGCGCCGAGCAGGAGGTGCACGGCAACATCAACGCCGCCAACCTCGCCCGCGCTTTGGGGCCGGTGGCGGCCTGCACCGCGCCGTGCGTGCCGTTCAACATCTTCGGCGGCGCCGGCTCGATCACCCAGCCGATGCTCGATTTTGTCGCCTTCACCCAGCGCGATTCGAGCCGCCAGCGGCTGTGGGACGTTTCCGCCAACCTCACCGGCGGCCTGTTCGAGCTGCCCGGCGGCACCGCCGCGATCGCGTTCGGCATCGAGCATCGCGACCAGAAAGGCCGGTTCGATCCGGACCCGATCGTCGCCGCCGGCCTCGGTTCAGACATTCCGGCGCTGCCGACCGCCGGCGGCTTCAACGTCGACGAGGCCTATGCCGAGCTGCGGCTGCCGCTGCTCCGCGACACGCCCTTCTTCCACCGCCTCGAGCTGACCGGCGCCGCCCGATATTCCGATTATTCGACATCGGGTTCGACGACGACGTTCAGCGCCGGCGTGAACTGGCAGCCGATCGAGGACCTGCTGTTCCGCGGCAGCTGGGCGGAAGGCTTCCGCGCGCCCAGCATCGGCGAATTGTTCGGCACGCCGTCACGCTTCGACCAGGAGGTGAGCGATCCCTGCTCGCAGGGCAGCACCGCCGACCGCAATTTCGAGAATGACGCGACGGTGCGCGCGAATTGCATCGCCGAGGGCGTCCCCGCCGACGGCAGCTACCAGCAGCTGAACTCGCAAATCTCGGTGGTGACCGGCGGCAACGAGGATCTCGACGCCGAGAGCTCGGAAAGCTGGGGAGTCGGCGCGGTGTGGAGTCCGTCCTTCCTGCCCAGGCTGTCGCTCGAGGCCAATTATTTCAACATCCGCGTCGACGGCGCCATCCAGGCGATCGACGCCGAGGTGCTGCTCGCCCGCTGCGCCAACACCCGCGACGCGCTGAGCTGCGACGCGATCAGCCGCACCGGCTCGGGCCAGATCTCGCAAATCCGCGGCTTCCTGCAGAACATCGCCAGCATCGAGACCGACGGCCTCGACCTGATCCTGAACTATCGCAGCCCGGAGACCGGCGCGGGCACATTCGGCCTGTACTGGTCCAACACCTTCCTGTTCAACTACGACGTCACCGTCCCGGCCACGGACGGTTTCACCGTCATCGCGCGCGAAGGCACCGAGCAGGGCAGCCCGGACCAGGCCTTCCCGAAATACAAGTCGACCGCGATCCTCGACTGGAGCTGGGAGGAATTCGGCGCCTCGATCACCGGCCGCTATATCGGCGGCGTCGACGAGGCCAACGGCAACCGCATGGACTCGATGTTCTACACCGATCTGCAGATCCGGTTCGAGGTCAACGACCGGTTCGGCTTCGCGATCGGCGCCAACAACATCTTCGGCGCCGATCCGCCGCCCTGCTTCACCTGCGGCCTCAACAATATCGATCCGACCACTTACGACGTGCCCGGCACCTTCGTTTACGCCCGGGCGACGCTGAGGATGTAGGGCGTTGGGGACGGCCGCTCGCGGCTGTCCCCGGCGACTTCTTCTCCCGGCGCGCCTCAGACGGCCGCGTCGGTCTGCCCGGCTCCGCTTCGGGAAGCTTGGCCCTGGCCCCTCTCGTCGTCGGAAGCCGGAAACCACCTGAAATGGACGCCATGGCCTTTCAGGAAGGGCTGCTTGAGCTTGACGGTACGGCTGCGCGGGCTCTGTTCGGGCACCAGCGTGCTCAGTTCGGGATGCATGGCGCTGACGGCAAATATGAGGTCGCGGACCGGCGACTCCCATGTCAGGCACAGCTCGATGTCGGTGGACGGGATCGTCGAGGACCAGACGCCCGTATCGTGGTCGTGTTTCACCACATAGTGAACGGCTTCGACGTCGGCTTTCCCCAAATATTCGAGGGGAAGGGGCTTCTTAAGCTCGTATAGTTGTCCCCGTGTCTCCGGCTCGTCGACACGTTCGATCTCGTCGACCGGCACCTCTTTGCCGTTGATCCTGAGTTCGTGCAGCCCCAGCTGCGCGTCCCATTCCGTGTTTCCGGTTTGCAATGGTTTGATGTCGACCCGCCATTTCAGTGGGAACTCACTTATGTCATCTTTCGTGCAGACGTTCACGACGCGGTAGCGGATCGATTGGCGGACCAGGAGGTCTTCGCCGCTCTGCTTTTCGAATGCGTAGCAGACGACGACATTGCTTCGATAGAATCTCTGCTTCAGGACATATTCTTCGATCTTGTCGAAAAACGAACTCGTCGGGCGCACGCCATAGAGAAGGCCGATCGCGGTCTTGCAATGATGCTGTGCCGACCATTCCTCGATCATCCAGAAGACGACGACCGCAATCAAAATGGCGAAGCCGAGCTCGCTCGATAACAGGCCGAAGAACTTGTCGGACATGTCGTGTGTGAGTTCATAGCGATCGAGCAGATAGATGCCGAAGCTAATGAGGCCGATGCCGGCAATCAGGTAAAGCTTCCAGCGCCAGATGGCCGTGAAAACGTGCTTGATCCATTTGCCGAGGGCTTTGAGTATCCAATGTCGTTTAGGTTTGTCGCCTGCCGTAGCCATGCCGCCTCTCCTGTGGCCGTCTTCAGCATAGCGCGGTCCAACGGGTCCGGTCGCTGCATTTTACGTCCATTTCAGAGCTGATCGCCCGGACCTTGCGCTCTGCCGAGCGTTGGAGGCCGGCGGATTTGGCGGGGCCGGCCGCTCATGGGCGGCGCCGCGGACGACGCTTGGAACGCGCGGGCTATCCCCCTATCTTCGAGTCGCGCGGCACCTGGCCGCAGTGAGGGAGTATCGCCATGGCCGGTGGTTGGGCGCGCGACGGCGCCGTCCAGGATCAGATCGACGACACCGTCGCCGACGCGGTGAAGCTCGCCCGCGCGCGCCTTCCCGCCGGCGACAGCGCGACCCATTGCGAGGAATGCGGCGAGCCGATTCCCGCCGCCCGCCGCCGAGCCTTGCCGGGGACGCGGACCTGCGTGGCCTGCCAGGCCGAGCGCGACGCCCGCCGGCCGAGCGCCGGCATCAACCGCCGCGGCAGCAAGGACAGCCAGCTGCGCTAGGCCGACCACAAGCGAGGAATCTCCCATGCCCACCGGATCCTGCCTGTGCGGCGCCGTCAGCTTCGAGGTGAGCGGTCCGCTCAAGGCGCCCGATGCCTGCCATTGCTCGCAATGCCGGCGGCAGTCGGGCCATTACTGGGCGTCGACCGATGTGCGCCGCGACGCGCTGACCATCAGCGGCGAAGAAAGGATCAGCTGGTACCGGTCCTCGGAGAAGGTACGGCGCGGTTTCTGCTCGGCTTGCGGATCGGTGCTGTTCTGGGATCCGGACGGCCGCGACCGCATCGCGGTCGCCATGGGTGCGTTCGACGCGCCGACCGGCACCCGCCTCGAAAAGCACATCTTCACCGCCGCCAAGGGCGATTATTACGACATCGCCGACGGCCTGCCGCAGGAGCCGGGCTGGTGATGGCGCCCGCCGGCTGCCGCGTTGAGGGAGCGTCATGACTCTCATGCCCGCCTTGTTCATCGGTCACGGCAGCCCGATGAACACGCTCGAGGAGAATGGCTATACGCGGGCCTGGCGCCGCCTCGGCGAGCAGCTGCCGCGGCCGCGGGCGCTGCTGGTCGTTTCCGCCCACTGGTATATCGGCGCCACCGCGGTGACCGCGATGGCGCGGCCGCGCACCATCCACGATTTCTACGGCTTCCCGCCCGAGCTGTTCGCCTTCGACTATCCGGCGCCGGGCGCGCCCGACCTGGCCGGCGAAGTGGTCGAGATCGTCAAGCCGCGCTGGGTCGGCCTCGACCGCGACCAGTGGGGCCTCGATCACGGCACCTGGAGCGTGCTCGCCCATCTCTATCCGCGCGCCGACATGCCGGTCGTCCAGCTTTCGATCAACGCGCTGAAGCCGCTCGATTATCATCTCGACCTCGCCGCGCGGCTGGCGCCGCTGCGCGAGCGCGGCGTGATGATCGTCGGCAGCGGCAACGTCGTCCACAATCTCGCCCGGATCCGGTGGGACCGGCCGGACGGTGCATTCGACTGGGCGGAGCGGTTCGACGAGGCGGTGGCCGCCCGGCTCGCCGAAGCGCCGGGCGACATTTTGAAGGTCGCGGAACATCCCGATTATCCGGCGGCGGTGCCGACCCCGGACCATTTCATCCCTTTGCTCTACCTCGCCGGGCTGGCCGCCGGCGACGGCAAGGCCGACGCGCTGGTTCGCGGCCACGCGCTCGGGTCGATCTCGATGAGCTGCTACGGCGTCGGCGTCGGCGCCGACGTCCGGCTCGAGGCCGAGCCGACCGGCGCGGCGACGCTTCCGGCAGGCGTCCCGCCGGACCAGACCAATATGTAGGGGGCGGGACCGCTCCGCCGTCCCGATGTACCAGCTCTGTCTAGGGCGACACGTCCGCGCGGCGGGCCGTCCATCTGTCCCCGGGCTTGCTGACATAATGGGCAAACACATAGCCCCAGGGCATGACGATCAGGTCGGCGGCGACGCCGATCGCCATCGCCCGGGTGAACCCTGCCGTCTCCGCGTCGAACGGGGCGCCGGCCCGCCACAGCGGCAGCGCCACCGCCAGCAGCCAGATCGTCTTGTAGACCAGCTGCACGAAGATCAGCGGCACCATCTGGAGCGGGTAGCGCAGCCCGACCGCCGCCAGCAGCGCCAGCGCGCCCCAGAAGCTGAAAGCCACCGCGTCCAGCGGATCGAGCGGCGTCGGGCGGGTCAGCGCCGGCAGCGCCATCGAACCCACGCCGAGCAGGATCAGCAGGTAAAAGGCGCGCATCAGATACAATCTCAGCAGCGATACCTCGCTCATTCCCGCCTCCTTTGCTCAAGTGGGAAAGTCGCCGGTGACGGCGCGGTGCGAGGCCGCACGACCGTCCGGAATCCCCTAGCCCGTTTCCCACTTGATGGCGCGCCTGGATCGCCCGCGCACATGATCCTGCAGCCCAAATCATGATCGCACGTTCCACGACCCGGAGCGCAGCCGGGATCGGGCCGCCGGCCGATGCCGGAAGAATGGCGGCGCGGCCCGGCCGATCGACGAGGCCGCCGGGGCTTGAACCACGCCGCATATCCTCCGATGTAGCGCATGCTGACCACCCCATTTGCAGGACCCGTCCCCATCATGGACCATGAAGACCTCATCGCCGGGCTCGTCCCGATCGTCATCGAGCAGTCGAACCGCGGCGAGCGCAGCTTCGACATCTATTCGCGGCTGCTGCGCGAGCGGATCGTGTTCGTCACCGGCGCGGTCGAGGACCATATGGCCTCGCTAATCACCGCCCAGCTCCTCTACCTGGAGAGCGAGAACCCCAAGAAGGACGTCTACATGTACATCAACTCGCCGGGCGGGGTGGTGACGGCGGGCATGGCGATCCACGACACGATGCAATATATCCGCCCCAAGGTCGGCACGGTGTGCATCGGCCAGGCCGCCTCGATGGGCGCCTTCCTGCTCGGCGCCGGCGAGAAGGGGATGCGGGTCGCTTTGTCCAACGCCCGGATCATGATCCACCAGCCCTCCGGCGGAGCCCAGGGCATGGCGTCCGACATCGAGATCCAGGCCAAGGAGATATTGCGCATCCGCCACCGGATGAACGAGCTGATGGCCGAGTTCACCGGCCAGCCGATCGAGGAGATCGAGAAAGCGGTCGAGCGCGACAAATTCTTCTCGGCCCACGAGGCGAAGGATTTCGGCCTGGTCGACGAAGTTTTCGACAAGCGGCCGATGCCGAGCGAGGGCGACGAGTCGGCGGTGAGGGCGGCCTGAGGCATCGCCGGCTTACCGGCGCCTGCGCGAACATAAGAGCCCGATTCTGCGGTTCAGGCCGCCTTGCCTGCGTCCGGCAGGGGGTTGTCGGGCGGATGCGGCGGCGCCACATGGCAGGGCTGCTGCGCCGTTGGGGACGCCCGCGGAATCGGCTTAACGATTAGGCCATTGTGATTGTGCTAATTTGCCGTCAGGATGCCGGCGAAAGGTAAGGCGGGACCCGGCACCGGGCCCGAAGGAAGATTATGACCAAGCTTTCCGGCGGCGACAGCAAGAGCACGCTCTATTGCTCCTTCTGCGGCAAGTCGCAGCACGAGGTCAGGAAGCTGATCGCCGGCCCGACCGTGTTCATCTGCGACGAATGCGTCGAGCTGTGCAACGACATCATCCGCGAGGAGACCAAGTCGGCGCTGGTCAAGACCCGCGACGGCGTGCCGACGCCGTCGGAGATCTGCAAGGTGCTCGACGATTATGTGATCGGCCAGGACCATGCCAAGCGCGTCCTGTCGGTCGCCGTCCACAATCATTACAAGCGGCTCGCCCACGGCGCCAAGGGCGGCGACGTCGAGCTCGCCAAGTCGAACATCCTGCTGGTCGGCCCGACCGGCTGCGGCAAGACCCTGCTCGCCCAGACGCTGGCCCGCATCCTCGACGTGCCCTTCACCATGGCCGACGCGACGACTTTGACCGAGGCCGGCTATGTCGGCGAGGACGTCGAGAACATCATCCTGAAGCTGCTCCAGTCCTCGGACTATAATGTCGAGCGGGCGCAGCGCGGCATCGTCTATATCGACGAGATCGACAAGATCAGCCGCAAGTCGGACAATCCGTCGATCACCCGCGACGTTTCGGGCGAGGGCGTCCAGCAGGCTCTGCTGAAGCTGATGGAAGGCACCACCGCCAGCGTGCCGCCGCAGGGCGGACGCAAGCATCCGCAGCAGGAATTCCTGCAGGTCGACACCACCAACATATTGTTCATCTGCGGCGGCGCCTTCGCCGGCCTCGAGAAGATCATCGGCGACCGCCTCGAGGGCAAGTCGATCGGCTTCGGCGCCCATGTCGCCGCGCCCGACGAACGCCGCACCGGCGAGGTCCTGCGTCACACCGAGCCCGAGGATCTGCTGAAATTCGGCCTGATCCCCGAATTCGTCGGCCGGCTGCCGGTGATCGCGACGCTGGAGGATCTCGACACCGAGGCGCTGGTCAAGATCCTGCGCGAGCCCAAGAACGCCCTCGTCAAACAGTATCAGAAGCTGTTCGACATGGAGGACGTCAAATTGAGCTATACCGACGATGCGCTGGTCGCCACCGCCAAGAAGGCGATCGAGCGCAAGACCGGCGCCCGCGGCCTGAGGTCGATCATGGAGAATATCCTGCTCGACACGATGTTCGACCTGCCCTCGATGGACGGCGTCGACGAGGTGGTGATCGACCGGGACGTGGTCGAGGGCCGCAAGGACCCGGTCCGCATCTACGCCAGCAAGGCCGAAGACGCCGCGTGAGCCGGCGCGGCTTCGCGGCGGCCGCCCTCCTGTTTTCCGCCCTCGCTGCGCCGGCCCGCCCGGCAGCCGCCACCGCCGACGGCATCGTGTCGATCGATCGCAACGATTTTCCCGAGGGCATTGCCGTGAACGGCGCGATCTTCGACGTCGTGGTTCGCTACGAACGGGCCGACGATAGCGGCGTCGCGGCGTGCCGGGTGACCCGGTCGAGCCGGGAGCCGCTGATCGACCAGGCGAGCTGCGACATCATGCGCCAGCGGGCGATGCCGGCCTGGAGCGCCTCGCGAAGCGGCCGGATGCGGTTCCTGTGGTGGAGCGGCGACCCGACGTCGGAAAATCCGCGTGGCGCCCCGCTGGCGATTTCGAACACTCTGTGGGTTTCCCCCGGCGATTATCCCGAGGCCGCGCTGAGGCACCGCCGGCAAGGCACGGTCACCTACCAGGCGCGCGTTGCCGTCACCGGGAGCGTCCTCGACTGCGTCGTTACCGGCTCCAGCGGGACGGAGGATCTCGACCGCAGAACGTGCGAGGTGGTCTCGCAACGGGGGCGCTTCATTCCGGCCGCGGACGGCAGGGGAGGCCGCACGGAAGGCGTCTTTCGGAGCAGCATCAGCTGGGTGATCGCGGACTAGTGTGGCGATTCGGAAATTCGCCTTATCTTATGGCTGCGCCGGAGCGAATTTCCAAATCTTCAGCCACACTAGCAACCATATGAAACTAGTGTGCTTTTTGGATTTGAAGTTCGCTCCGGGCGTGATCCGATAAGCAGGCGAACTTCAAATCCAGCACACTAGTCGTCGCCGGTGGCCCGATCATTGCGGCGACGCGGCCGCTGCTGCCGGTGACGCCAGCCGCAGCCCGCGGCGGTCGAATTCGGAATCGATGTAGAAGAGATAGCGCCGCGCGGCGGCGATGTCGCTGGTCGCGCCGTCGCCTTGCGCCAGGCGCTGCCGCGCCAGGCCCCGCCCGTAGAGCGCGTCCGGGTTCCTCGGCTGGACCTCGAGCAGCGCGGTGAAATCGCGCTCGGCGTCGGCCCACCGCTCCATCCGCAGAAAAGCGAGGCCGCGGGCGAACAAGGCCTCCTCATGACCGGGTTCCACTTCCAGCGCCTCGTTGCAGTCGGCCAGAGCGCGCCGCAGATCGACATTGGCTTCGGCGCGGGCCTGGCAGCGCAAGGCGAGCATCCGCGTATTGCCGGCGAAGCGCCGCAGCTGGGCATCGACGAGGGCGACCAACTCGGCCGGGCGGCCGAGGCGGGCGAGCAGCAGGACACGCATCCGCAGGTGGCTGGCGGCCTCATCCGGCGCGCTCGCCGCCAGCCAGGATTCGAGCTGGAGCAGGCCGGCGCGATAGGAATCCGCAGCCTCCGCCGGCCGGCCGACCTGGTCGAGCACCTCGCCGCGGCCGACCGGAAGCCCGAAATTCTGCGGCTCGGCGGCGACGGCGGCGTCGGCCGCGGCAAGCGCTTCGGCTTCGCGGCCCAGCAACGCCAGCGCCCGCGCCCGATCCATGTGCCGGGCGCCGGAGCTGCCGGGATTGACCTCGGCGGCCCTCGTCAGGTCGGCGAGCATCGGCTCGAGCCGGCCGAGCCGCTGATAGGCGTCGGCGCGCAGGCCCAAAGTGAAGCCATTGTCCGGGTCCAGCTCCAGCGACCGGCTCAGCGAGCGTGTCGCGTCCTCCGGCCGGTCCTGCTGGAGGTGAAGATAACCATAGCCCTGGTGGACGACAAAATCCTCCTGGTCCCGGCGCATCGCCACCGCCAGCGCCGCTTCCGCCTCGTCGAGCCGGCCGAGGTGGATGAGCGCGATGGCGCGGTTGGCATGGGCGCGGGCCCAGTCCGGCGCCAGCGCGATCGCGCGGTCGAAATCGTCCAGCCCGTCGCGCACCTGCCCCGCGCCCATCTTCTCGTAGCCGGACTGGACCAGGTCCTGCGCCGTCCCGCCGCCGTCCCGGCTGCGTTCCTCGGGGCCGGTCCGGAACGCCATCCCGCTCGGCGCGCGGAGGAATGCCTCATCGTCTTCGAGCGACCGGATCGTCGGCAGGCTCGCGCGAGCGTCCCTGGCCGCGACCTCGCGCTCGAACCGCTGGAAGACGGACCGTGCCGTCGCCCGGTTGCCGGTGAGGGTCAGCTGCCGGCTGATCCGGGTGCCGGCGACATCGCGCTCGAAGCTGCTGCCGTCGAGCGCGAAGCCGCGGCCTTCATTGGGCAGGATGATCGTTTCGGTCGCCGCGAAATAGGCCGGCACCGGAAAGGCGAAGGGAGCGTCCTCGAACGGACCTTCCGGGCGATCGAGGTCGACCGGCCAGGTGATCGTCGCATTGCTGAACCGGAACCGGTAGGCGGCGGCGCCGGGCTCGATCCGCCAGGGCATGCGCGTGGCGCCCGAGATGACGACCGTCACGGTGCCGCCGGCGTCGTCGTCGCGCAGGTCGACGGCCTCGACCTCCTCGTCGTCGCCGGGAAGCTCGAAGTCCGATTCGCGTAAGCGACGGAAGAATTCGTCCCGCCCGATTTGCGAGATGCCGGCGCGCATCGTGGTCGCGGCGTCGCCGCGGAAGACGCGTTCGAGCCTGAAGGGGATCGGCGCATCGAATCCGCCGGAGGCGTCATAGACGACATTCTCCTCGGCGATCGGCAGCGAGGGCGGCGCATAGGGAAGCGCCTCGAGCTGCGCGCCGGCGGCGCGTACCGGCAATCCCCAGCCGAGCGGCGAGGAGGCGAGGTCGTCGAGATTGCGATCGCCGCTGCGCGTGCCGTCCAGCCAGTATGAGCGGCCGCCGATGCGGGCGCGAACGACGACATGATCGAACAGCCCCAGCTGCGGGAGGCGCTCGTCGAGGCTGTCGCCGACCGCCGAATTGACGAGCACCGGCTCGGCCTCGATGCCGAGGCCGCGCAGCAGCGCGAGCAAGGTCGCCGTCTTGCCCTTGCAGTCGCCGTAGCGGCGCGTCCAGGTCTCGTCGGCGGTCGCGGGCACGAAATTGCCGTCGCCGATGGCCAGCGCGAGATAGCGTATCTCGTCCTGGACCAGCCTCAGGGCCGCCATGGCGCGGGCGCGCGGATCGGCGGTCGTCGCGGCGATCCGTTCGATACGCGCGAGCAGCGGGGAGGCGGGCTGCAGCGCCTGCGCGCGCTCGTAGAGCGGCGCCATCAGGGTGCTGATCTCCGAAAAGTCGCGGAATTCGGTGACCTGCAAAGTGACCGGCAAAGCGTAGCGCGCCGGCGCGTTCGCCGGCGGCTGCGGGCCCTCGGCATCCATCACGTCGAGAACCAGCTCGGTGCCGAGCGCGGTGCGGCGGGTTCGCGCGCGTTCCATCATGCCGGTCCCGCGCCACCGCATCGGCCTGGTCTCGGGCCAGATCTGGCGGACGTGGAGGCGGCGGACCGGCGCCCCGTGCATCGCCGCGAAGAAATTCTCGCCGCGAAGCGGCAAGGCGCCGGCCCGAAGGCGCGCGGTGAAGGCGATGTTGAGGATGTCGCCGATCATCAGCCCGTCCGCCTGCATCACCGCGGTGAGGACGCCGTCGAGCACGGCCAATTCGAGATTGTTCTCCCGCCGCAGCACGGTGAAATCCTGTCCGCCCGCAAGCAGGTCGATGATCGCGCCGTTGCGGATGATCTGGACCTTGTGGACGATCAGGTCGCTGTGGTCGGGCTGCCAGGGCAGGGATATGTTGCCGAGCCCCTGAAGCCCCTGCATGTTCTGAACGAGGAAGGCGAGCTCCGCATAATGGTCGTGATGGTCGCTGCCGTAGAGGCTCTGGCTGCTGACCAGCAGATTCTGGACGGGCCGGTCGCTCAGCGCCGGATTGGGGGCCGGCAGCTCGACGCGCTCCACCCAGTCCCAGGTCGGCTGGCGGATCGGCTCGGGCGCGGCCCGGGCCGGCCCCCCCAGCCAGATCAAGGCGATGATCGCGATCAGCAGCCGCACCAATTGCCCCCCTTCGGCATGCGCGACAGGTTGCGACGAAAATCCCTCAAACTCAAGCTATTGCGTCAACAAAGCGGGGCTGTCGGGCCGGCCGCGGCGGGGACTAACCGTTGACGACGTTGTAGCGGCGGACTTCCTCCTGGGTCAGGCAGCGCCGGGTCGAGCGGTTGCGCCCGTCGGACACCGCCCGCTGCTGGTACATGATTTCGGTCAGCAGCAGGCGCGAGACGCCCATCCGGATCAGGAAATCATTGTCCTCGCTGGCGAGCAGCGCCGATTGCTGCTCGATCTCGCCGATCAGCCCGATCGTATTCTCCTCGCCGCGCGCGACCTCGGAGCGGATCGTCTCGCGATCTCCGGTATGGGTGAACATGTGGACGATGAACTGGCCGCCCGGATCCACGAACCGCGCCACGCCGCCCATGAACATGAAGTTGCACGCCGAAAAGCAGGCCCAGCCGCTCGGGATGCGAGTGATCATCATGTTCTGGCGGATGATGCGCCCGGCCTCGTTGCCGACCCGGGCATTGCCGCCGGGCGAACGGAACCAGATCTCGCCTATGTCCTGATGCTCGCGCAGCGCCGCTTCCAGCCGCGGCACGACGTCGTCGTCGATCATTCCCTCGGCCAGCAGCACCTTGCGACCGTCCACCTCCTGCGGCGTGAACCGCATTTCGCGATGGCTGGACCAGTTGGGATTGAGCGGGCAGGTGGGATTGTTCGGATCGGCCTGCGCCTGCGCGGCCGCCGCTTCGGCGGTCAGCAGCGCCGCGATCGCGGCCGCCGACGCGAACAGGCGGCGCAGCCGGTCAGACGCGGGCATAGCGGGCCGCGCCCGGCGACCGGCACATCCGTTTCGGCGCGCGGGTCTCTTCGCCCTCGACGATGACGATGTCGGTGACGGTCATGCAATGGGTGCCGTCGGCCAGCGTCTCCTCGCCGGTCGCGGCCGACGAGCCGGAGACGCCCTGGCGGGTTTCGCTGTTCCAGCCGGCGGTGGTGCCGACGCCGCCGCGCACCGCCTGATTGCTGGCCTCGACCGCCTGCTGCTGCTCGCGGCAATCGAGCAGGCTGGCGATCGTTTCGCCGAGTACCGAGCCGACCGGAATCACCGAGGTGACCGTACCGACCGGGCCACCGATGAGGCCGCCGGCGATGCCGCCGAGCACGCCGCCAATGCCGCGGCCGCGTCGCCGTCGGCGCTCGCCCTGCTGGTCGCAAGTCTCGCCCGTCCGCGATTGCGCTTCCGCCGCGGCCATGACCGGAAGGGGGAGGGCGACCGGCGCCAGCACCAGTGGAAGGGCAAGGAACGCGGCACGAAACATCGGACAAACTCCCCGGTTTGAAGGCTTTATTTCCTAAACGTCGCTTCGCGGAGGGTCAATTGCAGAGCAACGCTTACGCTTGCGTGAATGGCGTCTCATTGATGCGGCGCGCCATCTGTCCCATATAGAATGCAAGCCGGCGCGAAGGCCGGCCTGTGGAGTTTCCATGACCAGCACCTTCCCCGTCCTGCCGCTGCGCGACATCGTCGTCTTCCCGCACATGATCGTGCCGCTGTTCGTCGGGCGCGACAAATCGGTGGCGGCGCTGGAAAGCGCGATGGCGGCGGACAAGAGCATCTTCCTCGTCTCCCAGCTCGATCCGGCCGAGGACGATCCCGATCGCGAGGCGCTCTACGATCTCGGCGTCATCGCCACCGTCCTGCAGCTGCTGAAGCTGCCCGACGGGACCGTCCGGGTGCTGGTGGAAGGCCGCCAGCGGGCTTCGCTGCGCGCGCTCGTCCAGGAGCGCTCGCACCTCGCCGCCGAGGTCGAGCTGATCGAGGACGCGCACCCGGAGGGCGCCGAGGTCCAGGCGCTGATGCGCTCGGTGATCGAGCAGTTCGAAAATTATGCCAAGCTGAACCGCAAGCTGCCGGCCGAGACCGCGGTCCAGCTCGGCCAGATCGAGGAATCCTCGAAGCTCGCCGATGCGGTCGCGGCCAACATCAACATCAAGGTTTCCGACAAGCAGGCTTTGCTCGCCGAGCTCGATCCGGTGCGGCGGCTGGAAATGGCCTATGCCTTCATGGAAGGCGAATTGGGCGTGCTGCAGGTCGAAAAGAAGATCCGCTCGCGCGTCAAGCGCCAGATGGAGAAGACCCAGCGCGAATATTATCTGAACGAGCAGCTGAAGGCGATCCAGCGCGAGCTCGGCAACGCCGCCGAGGAAGGCGAGGGCGACGAGCTCGCCGAGCTCGCCAAGAAGATCGAGCGCACCAAGCTCAGCAAGGAAGCCCGGAGCAAGGCCCAGTCGGAGCTGAAGAAGCTGCGGGCGATGGCGCCGATGTCGGCCGAAGCGACGGTCTCACGCAACTATCTCGACGTGCTGCTCGGACTGCCCTGGGGCAAGAAGTCCAAATTGAAGCACGACATCACCGAGGCCGAGCGGATCCTCGACGAGGACCATTACGGTCTCGCCAAGGTCAAGGAACGGATCGTCGAATATCTCGCGGTCCAGGTCCGGACCAACAAGCTGAAAGGGCCGATCCTGTGCCTGGTCGGACCGCCCGGCGTCGGCAAGACCTCGCTCGGCCGGTCGATCGCCCGCGCCACCGGCCGCGAGTTCGTGCGCCAGTCATTGGGCGGGGTGCGTGACGAGGCCGAGATTCGCGGTCACCGCCGGACCTATATCGGCTCGCTGCCCGGCAAGATCGTCACCAACCTCAAGAAAGCCGGCACGTCCAACCCGTTGTTCCTGCTCGACGAGATCGACAAGCTCGGCCAGGACTTCCGCGGCGATCCCTCCTCGGCGCTGCTCGAAGTGCTGGATCCGGAGCAGAACAGCCGTTTCCAGGACCATTATCTCGAGGTCGATTACGACCTTTCCGACGTGATGTTCGTCACCACCGCCAACTCGATGGACATGCCGCAGCCTTTGCTCGACCGGATGGAGATCATCCGCCTCGAAGGCTATACCGAGGACGAGAAGGTCGAGATCGCCAAGCGCCACCTGATCCCCAAGCAGATCGAATCGCACGGCCTCAAGGAAGGCGAGCTGCGCCTCGCCGACGAGGGGCTGCGGGCGCTGATCCGCTATTATACACGCGAGGCCGGCGTGCGGACGCTCGAACGCGAAATCGCCAAGCTCGCCCGCAAGGCGCTGCGCCAGATACTCGAAGGGAAGATCGAGAAGGTCGAGATCACGCCCGACAATCTCGGCGACTTCATCGGCGTCAGGAAGTTCCGCCACGGCATGGGCGAGGAGGAGGACCAGATCGGCGCGGTCACCGGCCTCGCCTGGACCGAGGTCGGCGGCGAATTGCTGACGATCGAGGCGGTGACAGTGCCCGGAAAGGGCCAGATCAGGACCACCGGCAAATTGGGCGAGGTGATGCAGGAATCGGTGCAGGCGGCCTTTTCGTTCGTCAAGGCGCGCAGCCCAAGCTACGGCGTCAAGCCGAGCATCTTCTCCCGCAAGGACATTCACGTCCATCTGCCCGAAGGGGCGGTGCCGAAGGACGGCCCTTCGGCCGGCATCGGCATGGTGACGGCGATCATCTCGACCCTGACCGGAATCCCGGTCCGCCGCGACGTCGCCATGACCGGCGAGGTGACGCTGCGCGGCCGGGTGCTGCCGATCGGCGGGCTCAAGGAAAAGCTGCTCGCGGCGCTGCGCGGCGGCATCACCAAGGTGCTGATTCCGGCGGAGAATGAAAAGGACCTCGTCGAGATACCGGCCAACATCAAGGAAGGGCTCGAGCTGGTCGTCGTCGCCCATGTCGACGAGGTGCTCGTCCATGCGCTGGCGACGCCGGTGGTGCCGATCGAATGGACCGAGGCCGACGAGCTGGCGGCGCTGCCGCCGTCCGAGCTGGCGCCGGCGCCCGAGGGAACCGGGGCCTCGATCCGCCACTAGGCGATGATCGGCTCACGTCGTTGCGACCCCGGACTCGATCCCGGGGGAAGCCATCCGGACCGGCCTTCGAGGCCCGCCGGATCGCCGCGTCCCCGGCTCGCGGCGGGGTCCTCGCGACGACGGATGGATTCAAGGCGAGCACGGCTCGCCGGACGCCGAGGCTCCCGACCGCACCGACAGCACCGTTTTGGGGGGATTTTCCGGCGGAAATCCCCTCTTTCCTTTTGACTCCTGTCCGGCTCCTGTCATTAAATTGGGAGACGGCAACAGCCGCGAGTCACCGGGTAACAGGGGTTCGGGAGACATGAACAAGCAGGAGCTAATCGGCCACGTTGCCGAAGTGACCGGTTTCGCGAGGGGGGATGCTTCGCGGGCGGTGGAAGCGGTGTTCGATACGATCAGCAACGCGCTCAAGCGGGGAGACGAGGTGCGCTTGGTCGGCTTCGGCACCTTTTCCTGCTCCCGTCGCAAGGCGTCGACGGGCCGCAATCCGCGCACCGGCGAACCGATGCAGATCCGCAAATCGACCCAGCCCAAGTTCAAGGCGGGCAAGGGGCTCAAGGACAGCGTCAACGCCTGACGCCCGCGTCCGAGCGGCGCTGGACAGCGGGAATCGACGTGGCTATTGACCGCCGGCTCCGGCGGCACCATCTGCCGCCTTCCCGGACTACCACCCGGATTTGATCAGGCGTGGGCGCGTAGCTCAGTGGTAGAGCACTGTGTTCACACCGCAGGGGTCGCAAGTTCAATCCTTGCCGCGCCCACCACGCCTTTTCCGGTGATATTTCCTCCCCGTCGCGAAGCGAAGGGGAGGGGGACCACCCGAAGGGTGGTGGAGGGGTAAAGGCTCAGGACTGCGCCAGTGACCCCTCCACCATGCTTCGCATGGTCCCCCTCCCCACGCTTTGCGCGGGGAGGAACCCCATAGCGCTTGCCAAAGCGTGCGGACGGGCGAACATCCTTGCCAATGCCGGACGCGCCTTTCCTCGAGCTGGTCGGCCTGAGCAAGCGCCACGGCGCCGTCGCCGCGCTCGACGACGTCAGCCTGTCGGTCCGCGAGGGCGAATGGGTGGCGCTGGTCGGCCCGTCCGGCTCGGGCAAGACCAGCCTGCTCAAGTCGGTCAACCGGCTGGTCGAGCCCGATGCGGGCGAGATCCGGCTCGACGGCCGCGACGTGCGCACCCTTTCCCTGCCCGTTCTGCGCCGGGCGATCGGCTATGTGTTTCAGGGCATCGGCCTGTTCCCGCACATGACGGTTGCCGAGAATGTCTGGATCGTGCCGAAGCTGGCCGGCGCCGATACGGCCGGCCGCGAGGCCCGGGTCGCCGAGCTGCTCGAGCTGGTCGCTTTGCCCGGCGCGTTCGCCGATCGCTATCCGCGCGCGCTTTCGGGCGGGCAGGCGCAGCGCGTCGGCGTCGCCCGGGCGCTGGCGGCGAAGCCGAAGCTGATGCTGATGGACGAGCCGTTCGGCGCCCTCGATCCGCTCACCCGCGACGCGCTCGGGCGCGGCTATCGCGATCTGCACGATCGGCTCGGCCTTACCACCCTGATGGTGACCCACGACATCGCCGAGGCGCTGCTGCTCGCCGACCGGGTCGTCGTCCTGATCGCGGGGCGGATCCGGGCCGACGCCACGCCGGCGCAGCTGGCCCGGGGCCAGGGCGACGCCGATGTGCGCGCGATGATCGAGGTGCCGCGCCGCCAGGCGGAGCGGCTCGCGCGGCTGGCGGACCAGCGATGAGCCCGGCGCTTGCCGAAGCGCTGGCCAGCCTGCCGGACCTGGCCCGTGCCCATCTGACGGTCAGCGGCAGCGCGGTCGGCATCGGCGTCGCGGCCGGCCTGCCGCTTGCCGTCTGGGCCGCCGGCGATCGCCGGGTCCGCACGCCGCTGCTGGGCCTGGCCGGGCTGGTCCAGACGGTGCCGGCGCTGGCCCTGCTGGCGCTCTTCTATCCGATGCTGCTGGTGATCGGCCGGACGACCGGGCTGGCGATTCCGGCGCTCGGATTCCTGCCGGCGCTGATCGCGCTCAGCCTCTACGCGCTGCTACCGATCGTCCGCAATGGCGTCGCCGCGTTGCGGAGCGTGGATCCCGGCGTGCTCGAGGCCGCCGACGGCGTCGGCATGACCCGCCGCCAGCGCCTGTTCATGGTCGAGCTGCCGCTCGGCGCCCCGGTCATCCTCGCCGGCATCAGGACCGCTTCGGTGTGGACGATCGGCGCCGCCACGCTGGCCACGACCGTCGGCCAGCCCAGCCTCGGCGATCTCATCTTCTCCGGCCTGCAGACCGAGAACTGGATAAGGGTGCTGGTCGGCTGCGCCGCGGCGGCGATGCTCGCTCTCGCCGTCGACGGGCTGCTGGCGCTGGTCGAAACCGGTCTCGAGAGGCGAAGCCGGCGGCGGGTCTGGCTCGGGCTGGCGGTGATCGCCGCAATGCTCGGCTTCGCCTTGCTGCCGGTCCTCCCCGGACGGACGGTGCCCGCCGAGACGGTCCGGATCGGCGCCAAGAATTTCTCCGAGCAATATATCCTGGCCAGCGTGATCGAGCGCCGCCTGCGTGCCGCCGGTTATCGCACCGAGCGGCGCGACAATCTCGGCTCGACGGTCGCCTACCAGGCGCTCGCGGCCGGCGATATCGACGTCTATGTCGATTATGGCGGGACGCTGTGGACCAACATCCTGCGCCGCCGCGACACGCCTCCGCCCGAAGCGTTGCGCGCCAGCCTGGCGGCGACGCTGCGCGAACGGGACCGGGTCCTGCTGCTGGGCAGCCTCGGGTTCGAAAATGCCTATGCGCTGGCCATGTTGCGCCGCCGCGCCGAAGCCCTCGGCATAGGCTCGCTCGACGACCTCGCCGGCGCCGCCCCGCGGCTGCGGCTGGGCGCCGATCTCGAATTCCTGACGCGGCCGGAATGGCGCTCGGTGCGCGACTCCTACCGCCTCGAGTTCCGCGAGCAGCGCTCCTACAGCCCGACCTTCATGTATCGCAGCCTTGCCGGCGGCTCCGCCGACGTCATCACCGCTTTCTCCTCGGACGGCCGCATTGCCGCGCTCGACCTGGTGACGCTGGCCGATCCCCGCCACGCCTTGCCGAGCTATGAGGCGGTGCTGCTGGTGTCGCCGCGGCGAGCGGCCGACCGCCGCCTGGTCGCGGCCCTGTCGCCGCTGATCGGCGCGATCCCGATCGAGCGCATGCGGCAGGCCAATCTGATGGTCGACCGCGATGCCGACAAGAGGACTCCGGACGAGGCGGCGCGCTGGCTGGACCCGTTTCCTTCCCGTTAACCATGACGGAGGTAGAACGAAACCGGTTTCGAACGGAGGATTGAGGCGGCAGAAGGGAGTGCATGCAGTGCGTGGTGACCCGGTTTCGTTTCGCGCGGACGCCGATTTCCGGCGGCAGCTTCAGGGCTACGGCCTCAGCACGGTCGAGATCAGCTATTACATGCCGGACCATCCCACGCTCCTCCAGCTGTTCGTCTGGCAGCATTATGACGTGGCGCCGCAATTCCCGGCGCTGCGCGACTTCCTCGATCATTGGCGGCGCGAGGTCGAAGCCGCGCTCCATTCGGTCCGGGTGGCGCACAACCATCTGATCGGCCCGACGGAATGGCGGGCGGTCGACGGCATCATCACCATCAATTGACCGGACCTCGACGAGCGCCTCGCCGCCGCCCTCGCTCCTTGACGCCGGGGGAGGGGCGCTCCTATGTGCGCACCCTCATCACAATGGCGATCGTAGCTCAGCTGGTTAGAGCATCGGTTTGTGGTACCGAGGGTCGCGGGTTCAAGTCCCGTCGGTCGCCCCATCTTCCCGTCCGGGAACAGGATATTCGATGGAATCGCTCTGGGATTTTCCCGATTTCGACGAGCATGAGCTCGTGCAGTTCGTCACCGATCGGGAAAGCGGCCTCCAGGCGCTGATCGCCGTCCACTCCACCCATCTCGGCCCCGGCGCCGGCGGCGTGCGCTTCTGGCATTATGCCAGGACCGGCGAGGCGGTCGCCGACGTGCTGCGGCTGTCGCGGGGGATGAGCTACAAGAATGCGATGGCCGGGCTCCCGCTCGGCGGCGGCAAGGCGGTGATCCTGGCCGACGCCGACGGCACCAAGACCGCCGGCATGCTCGCCGCCTACGGCCGCGCGGTCGAGCGGCTCGGCGGCCAATATGTCACCGCCGAGGATGTCGGCATGTCGGTCGGCGACCTGGTCGAGATTTCCGGCCGGACCCGCTTCGTCGCCGGCCTGCCGGTCGGCGAGGGCCAGGTCGGCGGCGATCCCGGCCCGCACACCAGCTACGGCGTCTATCTCGGCGTTCGCGCCGCGGCGAAGCGCGCGCTCGGGCGTGACAGCCTCGCCGGGCTCCATCTCGCCATCCAGGGTGCCGGCAGCGTCGCCGGCGGCCTCGCCCGCCGCGCCGCCCAGGACGGCGCCCGGATCAGCATCGCCGACATCCATGACGAGCGCGCGCGGGCGCTGGCGAGCGAAGTGGGCGGCACGGTGGTCGCGCCCGACGACATATTGTCGCTCGAAGCCGACATTTTCAGCCCCAACGCGCTCGGCGCGATCCTCGACGAGGACAGCATAAAGCGGCTGCGCGCCGCGGTCGTCGCCGGCGGCGCCAACAACCAGCTCGCCACGCCGGCCGACGGCGACCGGATCCAGCAGCGCGGCGTGCTTTATGCCCCCGATTATGTGATCAATGCCGGCGGCATCATCAACGTCTCCACCGAATATCTCGGCGACGGCGACGAGAGCCTGGTCCGGGCGAGGATCGAGGCGATTCCGGGCCGGCTCGAGCGCATCTGGGACGAAAGCGCCGCCACCGGCCGCAACCCGGCGGCGGTCGCCGACGACATGGCCCGCCGGCTGATCGGCCGGGCCTGACCCCTTCGCCGCGCCCAAAGCTCAGAGCGGTTCGGGACGCGGCCGGTCGCGGCCGAGCCGGTGCTCGCGATAGACCGTGTAGAGGCCGCCGGCGATGATCACCGCGGCGCCGGCCCAGGTGCTGGCCGGCGGCCTCGTTTCCCAGATCAGCCAGCCGAGCAGCACCGCCCACAGCAGATGCGAATAATCGAACGGGGCCACCACCGGCACCGGCGCGAAACGCAGCGACGAGGTCAGGAACAGCTGGCCGACGCCGCCGGTCAGGCCGAGCGCGGCGAGAATCAGCCAGTCCCCGGCATCATGGGCCTGCGCGAAAAAGGGCAGGAGCATGCCCGAGACGATCATCGAGAAGGCGGTGAACCAGAACACGATGGTCGGCGTCCGCTCGGTCCGGCCCAGCTGGCGCAGCGTGATGGTGACCGCCGCCACCCCCAGCGCCGAGGCCAAAGCGAGGCCGAGCCCGAGCGGCGGCAGGACGGCGCCGCTCGGCTGCATCACCATCGTCACCCCGATCAGCCCGAGCGCGACCGCGCTCCAGCGATGGCGGCCGACCCGCTCGGCGAGCAGCAGCGCCGAAAGCATCACCGAGAAAAGCGGCGCGACGAAGCCGATCGTCGTCGCTTCGGCGAGCGGCAGATAGGCCAAGGCGCTGAACGCCAGCGCCATCGTGCCAAGTCCGAGCGCGCCGCGGGCGAGGTGCATGCCCGGCCGGTCGGTGCGCCAGGCGCCGAGGCTGCCGGTCAGCGCCATCCAGGCGAGCAGCGGCGGCAGCCCCAAAGCGAAACGGTAGAAGACCAGCTCCGGGGTGCTGATGCCGGCCTCGTGGCCGAGCTTGATCATCGCCGCCATCAGCCCGAAGCAGAGGGTGCCGCCGATCCTGAGCGCGATGCCGAGCAGGCGGTTCTGCCGGGGGGCGTCGGCCGCATCCATGCGCTCCCTTCGCCAATCGCACGCGCTCGGGACAAGCGCGAACCATCGGCTTTCGCCGCAGCGCCGCCTCCGCTAAACAGGCCGCCGACCAATGCACGTTTACGCGAATCCGGCCCGTTTCCTGAAAATCGCGCGACCTCTGACAGCCTGGTTCGGCTGGGCGGGAGTCGCGCTGATCGCCGTCGCCCTCGCGGTCGGCCTGTTCTACGCGCCGCCGGAGCGGCTGCAGGGCGAAAGCGTGCGCATTCTCTACGTCCATGTTCCGGCCGCCTGGCTCGGCATGGCCGGCTGGAGCGGGATCGCGGTCGCGAGCCTGGTCCAACTGGTCTGGCGTCATCCGCTGGCTGTGCTGGCGGCGCGCGCGATCGCCGTGCCCGGCGCGGTGTTCGCTTTCCTGTGCCTCGCCACCGGATCGCTCTGGGGACGCCCGACCTGGGGCACCTATTGGGAATGGGACGGCCGGATGACCTCGATGCTCGTCCTGCTCTTCCTCTATTTCGGCTTCATCGCGCTGGCGGCCGCCGAGAAGGAAAAAGGCGGCGAAGGGCGGATCACCGCGATCTTCGGCCTGGTCGGCGCGGTCAACCTGCCGATCATCCATTATTCGGTGCTGTGGTGGAACACGCTCCACCAGGGCCAGAGCATCAGCTTCGTGCGCGGCAGCTCGACGATCGCCGCACCGATGCTGTGGCCCTTGCTCGCCGCCGCGCTCGGCTTCTCGCTGCTGTTCGGCGCGATCGTGCTGATGCGGATGCGCGCCGAGCTCGCCCGCAACAAGGTCGAGGCGCGGCTGAAGCGGATGGCGGCGTCGTGAATCCCTGGCCGTTCATCATCGCCGCTTATGCGCTGACCCTGCTCGCCACCGCCGGCACCCTGTTGTGGAGCTGGGCCGCCATGAGGCGCGCGGAGGCCGAAGCGGCCGGGCTGGGACGCGACCGTGAAGCCTAAGAATCAGCGTCTGGTCGCTGCTCCTCCTGACCGTCGCCGCCATGCTCGGCGCGGTGCTGCTCGCCATGTCGGCGATACGCGACCAGGCGAGCTTCTTCTACGCGCCGGGCGACGTCGCCGCGAAGGGGCTTCCGCTCGATCGCGCGGTGCGGATCGGCGGCATGGTCAAGGCCGGGTCGATCCGGCGCCACCCGGACGGCGTGACCATCGACTTCCTCGTCGGCGACGACAGCGCGACGACCATCCCGGTCCGCTATACCGGCATCGCGCCCGATCTGTTTCGCGAGAATAGCGGGGTGATCGCCGAGGGGCGCTTCGAGCGCGGCGGCCGCTTCATCGCCTCGGAGATCCTCGCCAAGCACGACGAGAATTACGTTCCGCCCGAGCTCGCCCGGCGCGGCCTCCACAAGACGGAGACGCTGGAATGATCGCCGAAGCCGGGCTGGCGGCCTTGTGGCTGGCCGCGGCGCTGTCGCTGCTCCAGCTGTTCCTCGGCTGGGCGGCGCTGCGCCCGGGCGGAGAAGGGCCGGACGGCGAATCCCATTCCCTGTCGCGCATCGTCCGGCCGGTGGCGGTGGCGCAAGGCGGGCTGGCCGCCATCTCCTTCCTGCTGCTGATCTGGCTGTTCCTGCGCACCGATCTGTCGGTCGAGCTGGTCGCCGCCAACAGCCATTCGGCCAAGCCGTGGCTGTACAAATTCGCCGGCGCCTGGGGCAATCACGAAGGCTCGATGCTGCTCTGGGTGACGGTGCTCGCCATCGCCGGCGCCGCGGTCGCTTTGTTCGAGCGCCGGCTGCGCCAGGACACGCTGATCGCCACGCTCGCCGCCCAGGCCGCGATCGGCCTCGGCTTCTATGCCTTCCTGCTGTTCGCCTCCAACCCGTTCACGCGGTTGAACCCGGCGCCGGCCGAGGGCAACGGCCTCAACCCGCTGCTGCAGGACCCGGGCCTCGCCTTCCATCCGCCGACCCTCTATTTCGGCTATGTCGGCATTTCGATCGCTTTCTCTTTCGCGGTCGGCGCGCTCGTCACCCGCGACGTCGGCCCGGCCTTCGCGCGGGCGATGCGGCCCTGGGTGCTGGGCGCATGGATCTTCCTCACGCTCGGCATCACCGCCGGCTCCTATTGGGCCTATTACGAGCTCGGCTGGGGCGGCTGGTGGTTCTGGGACCCGGTCGAGAACGCCTCGCTGATGCCCTGGCTGGCGGCGACCGCCTTGCTGCACAGCGTCACCGTTCTCGCCACCCGCGCCGGCCTGCGCGCCTGGACGATCATGCTCGCCGTCGTCGCCTTCTCGATGTCGATGATCGGCACCTTCCTGGTCCGCTCCGGCATCCTCACCAGCGTCCATGCCTTCGCCGTCGATCCGCTGCGCGGCGCCTTCATCCTCGTCCTGCTGGCTTTCTATATCGGCGGCGCGCTGCTGCTGTTCGGCCTGCGCGTGCGCACCGTCACGCGAGGGCTCGACCTTCGATCTCGGTCAGCCGCGAGGCCTGCGCTGGTCGCCAACAACCTGCTGCTTTCGGTCATCCTCGGCCTGGTCTTCATCGGCACCCTCTATCCGCTCGCCACCCAGGCGATGGGCGAGGAGATTTCGGTCGGGCCGCCTTATTTCAACCGGGTGACCGGGCCGATCGCGCTCGCTCTGGTGGCGATGATGGCGATCGGGCGCGCTGCTGCGCTGGCGGCGCGACAGCCTCGCCGGGCTGGTGGCGCGAATATCGGTGCCGGTGCTGGTCAGCGCCGCCGCTTTGCTGCTGCTGGTGCTGCTCGCGCCCGGCATCGGCATCCTGCCGCTGCTCGGCCTGACGCTGGCGCCCGGGGTGGCGCTGGCGAGCGTGGCGCCGCTGTGGCGGCGCAACCTCCGGCGCACGCCATTCTTCGTCTGGGGCATGGTGGTCGCCCATCTCGGCATCGCCGTCAGTCTCGCCGGCATGGCCGCGGAAAGCGCCTTCACCCGCGAGACCCTGGTCGCCGCCCGGCCGGGCCAGACCGTCGAGGCGGGCCCTTTCAGCATCCGCTTCGACGGCGTCGACCCGATCGCCGGGCCCAACTGGACCGCGGTCGAGGCGCGGCTTACCGCCCGGCGCGGCGGCGGCGCGCCGGTCGCGCTGCGGCCGCAGGCGCGGATGTTCAGCTCGCCGCCGACGCCGACCAGCGAGGCGGCGATCGCGACCATGCTGGACGGCCAGCTCTATGCCGCGCTCGGCGAAGCCGACGACCAGGGCCGCTGGCAGCTGCGGCTGTGGTGGAAGCCGTCGGTGACCCTGATCTGGCTCGGCGGCGGGCTGGTCGCGCTGGGCGGGCTGCTCGCGCTGATCGGCCGCCTCCGTCGCGAGCGGCGCGCGGCGATTCCGGAGGAGGTGCCGGCATGAGGCGGCTGATCCTGTGGGCGCCGCTGATCGTCTTCGCCCTCTTCCTGGCGGTGGTCGCGGCCGGGCTCTACGCCCCGTCCGACCGACAGATCGAATCGCAGCTGGTCGGCCAGCCGGTGCCCGAGTTCGCGCTGCCGCCGGCGCTGCCGGGGCGGCCGGGGCTCGCCAGCGCCGATCTCGGCCGCGGCGGCCCGCGGCTGGTCAACATCTTCGCCAGCTGGTGCATGCCCTGCCGGGTGGAAGCGCCGCAGCTCGCCGAGCTCGCCCGCCGCGGCGTGCCGATCGACGGCATCGCGGTGCGCGACCGGCCGCAGGACCTCGCCGGCTTCCTCGCCTCCTACGGCGATCCGTTCCGGACGATCGGCGCCGACAACGACCGGCGGGTGCAGCTGGCGCTCGGCTCGGCCGGCGTGCCGGAGACGTTCGTCGTCGACGGCCGCGGCGTCATCCGCCACCAGCATATCGGCGCGATCATGCCCCAGGACATGCCGGCGATCCTCGCTGCCTGGGAGGCGGCGCGATGAAGACGGCGATCGCGGCCGTCCTGCTGCTTGCCGCCGCGCCGGCGCTGGCCGATTCGCTGCTGCCGGCGGCGGAATATGCGGACACCCAGCTGCCCGATCCCCGCCAGGAGCGGCAGGCGAAGGCGCTGATGGAGACGGTGCGCTGCCTCGTCTGCCAGGGGCAGTCGATCGCCGACAGCGATGCCGAAATGGCCGGCGACATGCGCGCGCTGATCCGCCAGCGCATCCTCGCCGGCGAAAGCCCCGACCAGATCCGCGCATGGCTGGTCGCGCGCTACGGCAATTGGGTCACCTACGATCCGCCGCTCGAGCCCGGCGACCTGGCCGCTCTGGGCGGCGCCGGTGCTGCTGCTGGCCGCCGGGCTGTGGCTCGCCCGCAAGCGGTTCAGGCGGCGGGGAGCGCGCAAATGATCGGCTGGATCGCGATGATCGCGCTCGCGCTGGCCACCGGCGCGGGCCTGTGGCGCTTCGTCGGGCGGGACAAGGCCGCGCTGCAGTTCCTCGGCGCCGCGCTGCTGCTCGCTCTGGCCGGCTATGCCTGGCAGGGCCGCCCGGCGCTCGACGGCAGCCCGAAGCCGCCGCCGGCCCGCCAGCGGCTGCCGGACAGCGAGTTCGCCTCGACCCGGGCCGGCATGCTCGGCCGCTTCGACGTCGCCGCGCGCTGGCTGACCATCGCCGAGATCTATCAGCGGCGCGGCGACAGCTGGAGCGGCGCCCAGATCATCCGCAGCGGGCTGCGCGAGCATCCCGACGACGCCGACCTCTGGGTCGGCCTCGGCAATGCGCTGGTCATCCACAATGACGGGCTGATGAGCCCGGCGGCCGAGCTCGCCTTCCGCCGCGCCGCCGGGATCGCGCCGGACCATCCCGGGCCGCGCTATTTCTACGGCCTGGCGCTCGCCCAGGGCGGGCAGCTGGACGGAGGCCGAGCGGATCTGGCGGCAGCTGATCGCCGAGGCGCCGCCGGAGGCCGAATATCGCGCGATGATCGAGGAGCGGCTGCAATTGCTGCAGCGGCAAAGGGCGTCGCGGCTGCCGGCGGTGCCGCCCCCGGCCGGCTAGGCCGAAGCCTCGTAGGGCAGGCCGAGCGCGTCGGCGACCGCCTGGTGGCGGATCTTGCCGGCCGAGACATTGAGGCCATTGGCGAGATGAGGATCGGCTTTCATCGCTTCTTCAGCGCCTTGATTGGCGAGCTTCAGAACAAAGGGCAACGTGGCATTGTTGAGCGCGAAGGCCGAGGTGCGGGCCACCGCGCCCGGCATGTTGGCGACGCAATAATGGATGACTCCGTCGATCTCGTAGACCGGATCGCTGTGGGTGGTCGCCCGCGACGTTTCGAAGCAGCCGCCCTGGTCGATCGAGATGTCGACCAGCACCGAGCCGCGCTTCATCGTCTTCAGCATGTCGCGGGTGACCAGCTTGGGCGCCGCCGCGCCGGGAATCAGCACCGCGCCGATCACCAGCTCCGACTTCGCCACCGCGTCGGCGATCGCCGCCCGCGAGGCATAAGCGGTCTTGATCTGGCTGCCGAAGAACATGTCGAGCTCGGCCAGCCGGGCGTTGGAGATGTCGTAGATGGTGACGTCGGCGCGCATCCCGACCGCCATCTGCGCCGCATTGACGCCGGCGATGCCGCCGCCGAGGATCGTCACCCGCGCCGGCGCCACGCCCGGCACGCCGCCGAGCAGCACGCCGCGTCCGCCCTGCTCCTTTTCCAGATAATGGGCGCCGACCTGGATCGACATCCGGCCGGCGACCTCCGACATCGGCTTCAGCAGCGGCAGCGAACCGTCGCGGGCGGTCACCGTCTCATAGGCGATGCAGGTCGCGCCCGATTCGATCAGCCCTTTGGTCTGCGCCGGGTCGGGGGCGAGATGGAGATAGGTGAACAAGTACGTGGCGCGGCTCGAGCAGGGCGATCTCGCCGGCCTGCGGCTCCTTGACCTTCACGATCATGTCGGCGGCGGCAAAGGTCGCGGCGGCGTCGGCGGCGATGCTCGCGCCGGCCTCGACATAATCCTGGTCCGAAAAGTCGATGCCGACGCCGGCCTGGGTCTCGACGATCACTTCGTGGCCGGCGGCGACGAGCTCGGCGACCGAAGCGGGGGTGAGGCCGACGCGATATTCATGGACCTTGATTTCCTTCGGCACGCCGACCCGCATCGTCCAGCTCCTGTCTTTCCGTCAAAACCGGCGCTCTATAGCGGGCCGGATGCGCTTTGTCGCCGTTGCGAACCGTCCGGCGCGGTGCTACCCCGCCCGCCGCCCTGGCACGGTCAGGGCGAGCCAAGAGGATGTTCGGACGTTTCCTTCCGATCCTGATCGATGAGCGATAGCGCCGCCGCCCCGCAGCAGCCCGCTGACCGGCCTGCCGCCCATTTCCAGGACGGCGGCATCATCAAGCTCGCCGTCGGCGCGATCGGCATCGTTTTCGGCGACATCGGCACCAGCCCGATCTACGCCTTCCGCGAGACTTTCGCCGGCCATCACCATCTCGCCCCATGGCCCGGCCGAGATCGTCGGCGTGCTCAGCCTGATCTTCTGGTCGATGATGATCGTGGTGTCGCTCAAATATGTCAGCGTCATCATGCGCGCCGACAATAAGGGCGAGGGCGGCAGCCTGGCGCTGCTGGCGCTGATCAGCCGCAAATCGGAGCGGGGCGGGCGCCGCAAATGGACCGCCGGGATCGTCCTGCTCGGCGTTTTCGCCTGCGCGCTCTTCTACGGCGACAGCATGATCACGCCGGCCATTTCGGTGCTCTCGGCGGTGGAGGGGCTGACCACCGTCGAATCGGATTTCGCGCCGTTCGTGCTGCCGGTGGCGGTCGGCATCCTGGTGTTCCTGTTCGCGATCCAGGCCCATGGCACCGCGCGGGTCGGAGCGCTGTTCGGGCCGATCATGATCTTCTATTTCCTGGTGATTTCGACGCTGGGGGTGATCCACATCTCCGCAGCCCCCTCGATCATCCTGCAGACGATCAATCCGCTGAACGCCGCCGGCTTCTTCGTGACGGACGGCCTGGAAGCCTTCATCGCCATGGGTTCCGTGGTGCTCGCCGTCACCGGGGCCGAGGCGCTCTACGCCGACATGGGCCATTTCGGCCGGCGCCCGATCGGCCTCTCCTGGCTGTGGTTCGTCATGCCGGCGCTGATGCTCAACTATATGGGGCAGGGAGCGATGATCCTCTCGCTCGATGCCGCCTCGGCCGATCAGGCGATCCGAAATCCCTTCTTCCTGCTCGCCCCGGAAACGCTGCGCCTGCCTTTGGTCATCCTCGCCACGATGGCGACGATCATCGCCAGCCAGGCGGTCATTTCCGGCGCCTTCTCGGTCACCCAGCAGGCGATGCAGCTGGGCTTCATCCCGCGCCTGCGCATCCAGCATACCAGCGAGGCGGCGGTCGGCCAGATCTACATCCCGGTGATCAACTGGTCGTTGTTGGTGATGGTGATCCTGCTCGTCCTGTTCTTCCAGACGTCGAGCAATCTCGCCGCCGCCTACGGCATCGCCGTCACCGGGGCGATGTTCATCGACACCTGTCTCCTGACCGTCGTGCTGTTCTCGCTGTGGCGCTGGAAGCCCTGGCTCGCGGTGCCCCTGCTCGCCCTCTTCTTCCTTGTCGATCTCGCTTATTTCAGCGCCAACCTCATCAAGGTGCCCGACGGCGGCTGGTTCCCGCTTCTGGTCGGTTTCATCGCCTTCACCATGCTCACCACCTGGGCGAGGGGCCGCCAGCTGATGATCCGGCGGATGGACGAGGGCGCGATTCCCGTGCCGGTGTTCATCAAGTCCGCCGCCACCAGCGCCACCCGCGTCCCCGGCACGGCGGTGTTCATGACCACGTCGTCCGACGGCATCCCGCATTCGCTGCTGCACAATCTCAAGCACAACAAGGTGCTGCACGAGCGGGTGCTGCTGCTGACCGTACGCATCGAGGACGTGCCCTATGTCGAGGAGCAGGAGCGCTTCAGGCTCGACGACCTCGGCCAGGGCTTCTTCCGGCTGGTCGTCCGCTACGGCTTCATGCAGGAAACCGACGTGCCCGCGGCGCTCGCCAAGGTCGAAAGCTGCGGTCCGCAATTCCGGATGATGGACACCAGCTTCTTCCTCGCCCGCCAGACCCTGATCGTCTCGTCGGCCCGGCCCGGAATGTGGCTGTGGCGCGAGAAACTGTTCGCCTGGATGCTTCGCAACGCCGAAAGCGCGATGGAATTCTTCAAGCTGCCGCCCAACCGGGTCGTCGAGCTGGGCTCGCAGGTCGAGATTTGAGCCTGAGGTTTGGACCCTAGGCCGTGAACGGCGGCCCGCTGATCGTCACCGCCTTGTTCGGGCCGGGCGACGACGGCTGGCTCCAGCAGCTGCGGCGAACCCATTATCCGGCCGAGCGCAACCGGGTCCCGGCCCACCTCACCTTGTTCCGCCATCTCCCGCCGAGCCTGGAACGCGAATTGTCGCGCCGGCTGGCCGCGGCCGCGGCGGCCGCGCCGCCGCCCGCCGCGATTGCCGGCATCGTCGACCTCGGCGAAGGGACGGCGCTGCGCGTCGACAGTCCCGCGCTGGTCGAAATCCGCGCCGCGCTGGCCGGCGCCTTTCACGGCCTGCTGACGCCGCACGACCTGGCTTCGTGGCGGCCGCACGTCACCATCCAGAACAAGGTCGAGCCGCGCGACGCCCGGCGGCTTCAGCAGCAGCTGCGGGCCGGCTTCGCGCCGCGTCCGCTCGCGATTCGCGCGCTCGCCGTGTGGCGCTATCTCGGCGGCCCGTGGGAACCGCTCAGGACCCATCCCTTCAGAGGCTAGCGTCATCCCGGCGCAAGCCGGGATCTCGGGGGGATTGGCCGAGACTTTTTGTCCTGAGGCCCCGGCTTTCGCCGGGGCGACGGCAGTTGTCAGTCGTTCTGGCCGACGCCTTCGCAGCTATAGTCGAACGCGGCGAGGCCGGCCTCGAGATGCGAAGCGAGCAGCGGCATGTCCATCAGCTCGTCGATCCGCTCGTCGCCGGACAGGTCGCTCGCCTCGCTGAAGGCATCCTCCCATTCGCTGGTGTCGTAGGTGCCGCGGCCGACCCAGGCCAAAGCCAGCGTCTCGGTGAGCTGGTCGTCGGCGAGGTCATCCAGGGTGGCCTGGACCTCCTCCTCGACGCCGGTGTTGAGCTCGTCCTCGAGCGCGGACAGCGCCTGATCGCCCTCATCGTCGAAATCGTCGACATTTTCGGGATCCTCATCGGGGTCCGCGGCCGGCACCTGCGCCTCGAGCTCCCGGGAGCGCAGGATCAGCCGGCACAACGTCTCGAGCGGGGTCAGCAATTCCATGAGCCGTCTCCGTGCTCCCCTTCGCGTTCGAAACGACAGCCGGGGCGGGCGGTTCCGGGCGCCCCTGAATGGAGAGACGGGGTTGAAATCCGCCGGTCGGCACTCCAGTTGACCGGTGCCGTGCCGCTTCCTATAGCGCCGCGGCGCGCCCGAGGGCGCCCGACCGGGGCGACGAAATTGGGGCGGAGTAGCTCAGCTGGTTAGAGCAGCGGAATCATAATCCGCGTGTCGGGGGTTCAAGTCCCTCCTCCGCTACCATCACTCCTCGGCCGCCAGGGCTCGACCCGTCCCTTGCCCGGCCGCCATCGGCTACCCACTTAGGGGCCGGAGGATGAAGATGAAGGCTTTGCGAATTGCCGGCTTGTGGCTTGCGCTGATGGCGCCGGCGGCGGCACTCGCCCAGGCCGCTCCGGCCTCGCCGCGCAACGATTTCCGCGGCATGTGGACCGGCTGGGGCGCCGCCAACGCCGCTTCCATCGCCATCGAGCGCCGGTCGGTCGAGCGCGTCCGCGACGAGCTCGCGACCGGCGATGCCGAACGCCGGCTTCAGCTGCTGAACCAGGGCAGGGCATTGGGCGAGCGGGTCGGCGAGATCGTCCGGCTCGGCGATTGCGAGGAAGGCGAGCGGGTCGCCCGGGAAGCCGGCGATTTCGCTTTGGTCGAAGCGGTCCGCGATCATTGCCGCGCCGCCGACGCCGCCAATCCGCAATAGACGCTGGTAGGGCGGTCGCCCGGCAGAAGCGACCTTTGCGCTTCTCGAGCGTGATCGCCCTTTGATCGATTCGTCATTGCGAGGAGCGAAGCGACGCGGCAATCCACTCGGCCTCGGTGGCCGCACTGGATTGCTTCGCTGTGCTCGCAAAGACGAAGGTGTGTGAGCCTGACCCGATCCTGGTCTAGCTTCCGATCCGCTCGAGGAAGCCGGCGCCCCACAAGGTCCGGATCAGCTGTGCCGGCTCCTCGCACGGCAAATCGGCGGCGCGGAACGCCTTGCCGGACAGCGCCACGTCGAGCGCGTCGCCGTCTTCCGCCTTGAATTCGAGGTCGCCGCCGGGCCCGATCAGCACCAGCTTGCCGTCGTCGTCGGCGACGTTCCACGGCAGGAAGCGGCGTCGGCGGAAGCGATCCGCCTCGCTTTGCGTCTGCGCCGCCGCGATCACGCCGCCGACATTGGGCCGGCGGCCACGGATGAAATTGTCGGCGAGCAGGTCGAAGGCGCTGTCCATGCTCGCTTTGTCGGTGATCAGCCCGACCAGGCGGTCGAAATGGCGGCGCGCCCGCTCGCGATCGAATTCGCGCGCCGAGAAGCCGGCGGGCAGCGACCGGCGGAAATCGGGCTCGCCGAGCGCCAGCTCGGAGATCGCCTCGAGCATCAGGTCGGCCCAGGTCTTGGTGATCAGCCCCACCGTGATGTGCAGCGACGGCTCGTCGCCGACATTCTCGGCGTCGTGCATCAGTCCGCGGGGAATGTAGACGCAGTCGCCGGCGCTCAGCGTGAAGGTCTCGGTCACCTCGCCCGGTTCGTGACGGCTCAGCTCGAACTCTTCGCCGCGATAGGGGATTTCGACCGGCGCGCCGTAGAGCCGCCAGGCCTTGGCGCCCGAAATCTGCATCACGAACACGTCGTGATTGTCATAATGGGGCGGGAAGCCCTGATTGCCCGAGGGCGTCAGGTAGATGTTGGTCTGGACGTGGCAGGAGAAGACCTCTTCCAGCGACCGGCAGAACTCGCCCAGGTTCAGCATCGAATCGTGCAGATGCGGCAGGATGATGGTGGCGCCGCGCATATAATGTTCGGCGACCGCGACCGAGCTCACCTTGCCGCGGTCGTCGACATAGGAATCGCGCGAGATCCGGTTGCGGTGGTTGGTGAGGTCGATCATGCCCTCGCGCAGGTCGGCGCTGGCGATGAAATGGTCGAGCGTGTCGAGCGTCAGCAGCTCGGCATAACGGTGCGGCTCGCCGCGAACGTTGATCATCGCCCCGCGCTCGTAGAAATCGGCGAGGAAGGTCTCGCGCGCGACCGGAGCGATCAGGAAACCGAGCGCATCCTCTTCCCAGCGCGGCGAAGCGGCGTTCGACCCGACCGCCCGCAACTTCGATGGCTTTCGCCCTGCAACGCCCATAAGGTCTCCCCGTCGCCTCTTCTGTACCGGCGCGCCGCGAGCGTCGGAAGCGGTAATTTGCCGGGGTCGGGACCGGGTCGGACCCCTTTCAGCGTGGCGGTTCGGGCGGCGGCGGCAGCGGTTCGGCATAAAGCTCGAGCGCCGCCTCGAGCACGCGCAGGGTCGCCGTTGCCGGCGCGGAGAGGCGCTTATGCTCGAGCGGATCGCGGAACGCGGCCAGCACGGCGCGGGCGGAGGCGGCAAGCAGAATCTCGCGCGGCGAATAGGTCGTGACCTGATCCGATGTCACCGCTCCCGTCCGTTCGCAATGCCGTGCTCGGGAGGGCCGGCGGCGGCGCGGCGGGGCGGCGCGTCCAGCGACACGCCAAATTTGCGCGCGACAAAGGGATTCGTCATATGCGATGCGGTTCACGAGGCGGAGAAGTGTGTTGTTCAACGCTTTTCGCTGAATTGTCAAGCGGGGCTTTTCGAAACAGATGAGTTTTGGTGCGCGACTGGCTGAAGAGCGGAAGAGGCTGGGCCTCAAACAGGCCGAGTTTGCCGACCTGGTCGGCACCGACGTGCCAAAACAAAGCCTGTATGAAAATGACCGGCGTGAGCTGAGAGCGGATTATCTTGCCCGGCTGGCGGATGCCCAGGTGGACATCGTCTATATTCTGACCGGGCGCCGCAGCGAAGGCGAGTGGCTTGGCCCCGGTCCGAGCCAGTTGCTGTCCGCCTACCTGTCGCTGCCGCCGGAGGTGCAGCAGGCGCTCGAGGATCTCGCCCGCTCGCTGCGCGAGCAATTCGCCCGCGAGCCGCGGCCGACTTTGCACGGCCGCAAGCTCGACTACCGGCCGGAAGACCCGGCGGCGCCCGAGAGCTAGAACAAGGTGGTCACCGCGCCGGTGACCCGATAGCGCCCGTCGACCAGGAACAGGGCCCGCCACCTGTCGAAGGTGGCGCAGGGGTGGGAGATGCCGAAGCCGACCAGGTCGCCGACCGCGACGCCGCGCCCGGAAACGGCGAGGCTGAGATGCTGGTCCCACAGCGAAACCACCGCCAGGCCCGCGGCCGGCCTCGGCTTGCCGCCCGCGCCCGGCCTGTGGACCCAGAGCGGCACCGGCGGGCCGGCGTCGAACGAGAGATCGCGCTTGCCGGCGCCGACGATCGCCAGCCCCGGCTCCGGGACCGACAGCACCACGCCCCACACTTCCAGCGCATGCCGCAAGTCGGGCAGGCCGGGCGGCACGCTGCCGCCGGGCCTGGTGAGACGCTCGTACAGGCCGTTGTCGTGGGTGACGTAGCATCCGGGGCGAATGACCCGCTCGACCGGCGAACCGCCGATCGCCGCCGGGAGTCTCGCCGCGCAGAGATCGAGAAAGGCCGAGCCGCCGGCGGAAATCAGGATCGGACCGGGAGCGAACAGCCCGGCGGCGGCGATCTGCCCGGCGGCGGCGACCGCCCGGTCGATCATTCCGGCCGCGCCGGAGCGCGCTTCGGCGCGCTGCTGGAGGACCCCCTCGAACGTCTCGACCCCGCGCAGCGCGAGCGCCGACCCCGCCTCGGCGATCCGCCGCGCCAGCGCCACTGCCGCTTCGTCGCTGCGCAGGCCGGCTCGGCCGCCGCCGGTTCCGGTCTCGATCAGCAGTTGGAGCGGACGCTCCGCGCCGCCGCGGCGCGCCGCCTCCGCGAGCAGGCCGACGCCCTCGAGCGAATCGGCCAGGCAGTAGAAATCGAACTCCGGATCGGCGGCGATCTCGTCGAGCAGAAAGGCGATGTCGGCGGCGCCGGCGAGCTGGTTGGCCAGCAGGATCCGGCGGACGCCGAGTCGGCGGTAGACGCGCACATGAAAGGCGGTGGCCGCCGTCATGCCCCAGGCTCCGGCTTCCAGCTGTAGCGCGATCAGCTCCGGGCTCATGCTGGTCTTGCCGTGCGGGCAGAGATGCGCGCCGATGCGGTCGGCGAAAGCCTGCATCTCCTTTATGTTGTGGCGCAGCTCATCCTCGCGGATCACCGCCGCCGGCATCATCAGCTCGCCGGCGAGCAGCCGCAGGCCGAGATCCGCCAGCCGGCCGGGCGTCGCGCCCTCGGCGCGCGGCGGCAGACCCTTGGTTCGCCAGTCGAGGCGCGGGCCGTTCAGGCGCTTTCCCCTTCGACGCCGCCAAAGTTCATCCTGAGCGACGCCGCAGGCGGCGTCGATGGGGCGTCGCTCAGGACACGCTTTGCGGGATCACGCCGCGGCGGATCTGGTCGAGCTCGATCGATTCGAAAAGCGCTTTGAAATTGCCCTCGCCAAAGCCTTCATTGCCCTTGCGCTGGATGATCTCGAAGAAGATCGGGCCGATCATATTCTCGGTGAATATCTGCAGCAGCAGGCCCTCGCCGGTCTCGGGCGAGCCGTCGATCAGGATCCGCCTGCGCCGCATCGCCTCGACATCGTGGCCGTGGCCCGGCAGCCGCTCGTCGATCATGTCGTAATAGGTGTCGGGGCTGTCCTGGAACCTGATGCCGTTGGCGCGCAGCGCATCGACCGTCCTGAAGATGTCGTCGGTGGCGAAGGCGAGGTGCTGGATGCCTTCGCCTTTATATTCCTTCAGATATTCGGCGATCTGGCTGTAATCGTCCTGGCTCTCGTTCAGGGGAATGCGGATCTTGTCGTCAGGCGCGGTCATCGCGCGCGACAGCAGGCCGGTCGACTTCCCCTCTATGTCGAAATAGCGGATCTGCCGGAAGTTGAAGACGCGCTCGTAAAATTGCGCCCAATGGTCCATCCGGCCGCGATTGACGTTGTGGGTGAGATGATCGAGCGTGTGCAGCCCGGCGCCCGGGCCGCATAGGGCGATCGTCTCGAAATCCTTCTCGTACAAGGCCGAAGCGGCGTCGCCGTCGACCAGATAGAGGAACGAGCCGCCTATGCCCTCGAGCACCGGCAGATCGAGGTCGCCGCTGGTCGCCGTCGCGCCGCGCTCCACCGCCCGCTGCAGCGCCTTGCCGCCGTCCTCGACCCGGAACGCCATCGCGCTCGCGGACGGGCCGTGCGCTTCGCGAAACTCGCCGGCATGGCCGCCCGGCTCCATGTTCAAGAGGAAGTGGATGTCCCCCTGGCAATAATGGCGGATCGCCCGGCTGCGATGGTTGCCGACATGGGTGAAGCCGAGCCGGGTGAAGAGGTCGGCCATCGCTTCCGGATCGGGGCTGGTGAATTCGACGAAGGCGAAGCCGTCGAGGCCGATGGGATTTTCGCGGGCGGTCATGGCGGAGCCTCTTGCGCTGGGATGCGGGAATTGGCCGCGGCTTCTATCAGCGCCGGCGCAGGCCCGCAAATGACGGTTGCGCGCTCCGGCGGGGCCTCCTACCTCGCGGAAACCACCTCTTTTGTCCGCCTCGTGAAAGGGCCCGCATGGCCGCCACCCACTCGACCCGCCTGCTGATTCTCGGCTCCGGCCCGGCCGGCCTCACCGCCGCGATCTACGGCGCCCGCGCCGGCCTGGCGCCGATCGTCGTCCAGGGCATCCAGCCCGGCGGCCAGCTCACCATCACCACCGACGTCGAGAATTATCCGGGTTTCGCCGACGTGATCCAGGGCCCCTGGCTGATGGAGCAGATGCAGAAGCAGGCCGAGCATGTCGGCGCCCGGATGGAATGGGACCATATCGTCGAGGTCGATCTGTCCCGGCGTCCGTTCCGGATGCTCGGCGACAGCGGCGCCGTCTATCTCGGCGACACACTGGTCATCGCCACCGGGGCGCAGGCGAAATGGCTGAACCTGCCTTCCGAGGAGCGGCTCAAGGGCAAGGGGGTGTCGGCCTGCGCGACCTGCGACGGCTTCTTCTACCGCGGCCGCAAGGTGGTCGTGATCGGCGGCGGCAACACCGCCGTCGAGGAGGCCTTGTACATGACCAATCACAGCCACGACGTCACCCTGATCCACCGCCGCGATTCGCTGCGGGCCGAGAAGATCCTGCAGGAGCGGCTGTTCGCTCACCCCAACATCAAGCTGATGTGGAACCGCGAGGTCGCCGAGTTCGTCGCCGGCGGCGAACCGGAGGGGCTGGTGGCGGTCGACCTCAGGGACACCCGCACCGGCGAGGTCGAGCGGCTCGATACGGAGGGGGCGTTCGTCGCCATCGGCCATTTCCCGGCGACCGGGCTGTTCAGCGGCCAGCTCGAGCTCGACGGCGACGGCTATATCCCGGTCGAGCCGGGCAGCAGCCGCACCTCGATCCCCGGCGTGTTCGCCTGCGGCGACGTCATGGACAAGATCTACCGCCAGGCGGTGACCGCCGCCGGCACCGGCTGCATCGCCGCCCTCGACGCCGAGAAATTCCTCGCCGAAGCGGATTTCGAGGCGGTGCCGGCGAGAAGCCTGCAGGAGGCCTGATCCGTCATCCCGGCGCAAGCCGGGACCTCAGGGGGGAAGGCCCGTGACTTCCGGTCCCGAGGTCCCGGCTTTCGCCGGGATGACATTTAACCCAGCCGCCGCAGCGCCTCGACGACCGCGGCCAGCAGGGCCGCCTCGTCGCCCGGCCGCGCGAATGTATGGGAATCGCTGTCGATCTTCTGAGGTTCGTCGAGCAAATCCCTGAACGCCTTCGCCTTCAGCTCATGTTCGGCGGCGATCGCCGTGCCATCGCCGGCGGCGAGGATCAGCTGGGCCGGCAGGCGGTGACGGGCGAGCGCCGCGGCGACGTCGTCAGCCAGCGACGAGGGCCGGCGCCCGGCGATCTTTCGTAACCCTTTCAGGAGCTTTCTATAACTAACTGCACCAGAAAGGATTTTTTTCCAGCCTTCGCGGCTGGCCAGCCGCCGGCGGTAATGCGCGCGCACCGCCGCGGGCGCCGGATCGCCGGCTTCCGCCTCGACCAGCCAGGGATTGACCAGCACCAGCCCGTCGAGGCCGGCCTGGTCGCCGAACAGCGCGATCGCCGTGGCGCCGTCGCACAGGCCGAAGCCGTGGACGCGGCGGAGCGCGGGGCATTCGCGCCGCAGGGCCGCCGTCGCCGTCGCCAGGTCGGGGCGGCTGCCGCGAAATCCCGGATCCTCGCCGCCGCTGTCCCCGACCCCGCGCCGGTCGAAACGCAGGCAGGCAATCCCCCGGTCCGCCAGCGATCGGGCCAGCGATTCGTACATGCGGTGCGAGCCGATCCGGGTCTGCGTGCCGCCGGTGACGAGCACCAGCCCGACCTCGCCCCCCGCGGCATCGAGCGTCGCGCCGAGCTCAACGCCGTCGCAGGCGAGGGTCAGGAGCCGGCGCATTGCACGTGCCAGGCGGCGATGTCGGCGGCGACCGCTTCAGCGAGCTCGGCCGAATTTCCCGGCTCGGAGCGGCGCCACAGGGCCGGGCCCGCCAGCCTGACGTCGGCGGCGCCGGCGTCGCTCTGCAGGCGGACGGTACGCAACGGCATCTGATCGACCGCCGCGGCATCCTCGAGCCGCCCGCGCAGCTCGGCCGAAGGGGCATAACCGGCCCATTCGACCCCGGCGAGGCCGGCCCGCACCATGTCGCGCGCCAGCGACCGCCCGGAGACCGGGGCGAGCCGCCACCAGCCGATCGCCGCCGCCGCGTCGTCGATCAGGCAGCCGCCGCGTATCGAGGCGACGAGCGGCGGTCTGCCGGCGGCCTGCTCGACGAAGCCGGCCGCCGCCTTGACGTCATGGCGCCAGTCGTCCCAGGCCAGATCGCCCAGATCGGCTTCGCTCTCGCCGGTGCCGCCAAGGTCGGCGAGCCAGCAGCCATGGCCGCGCGCCGCGAGCCGCCGCATCGCCGCCGCAACGAGCGCCCGCGTCCGGTTCATCTCCTCGAACAAAGGCGCGACGAACAGGATCGGGGGCGCCTCGGCGCGGCCGATGCGCATCATCCATTCCTGTCGGCTGCCACTCTGAAATGACGGGTAGGCGAGGCCGCCGTCGCTCACTGCAGCGCCTTGGCCCGGGCGAAGGTGAGCAGCGAACCGAAGGTCTCGAGCATGTCGGCATCGACCTCGTCATCCTCGATGAAGATGCCGAGCCGCTCCTCGAGCTCGGTCAGCAGCCCCGCCACGGCCATCGAATCGAATTCGGGCAGGGCGCCGAACAAGGGCGTGCTCTCGTCGAAGCCGCGCACCCGTTGCGCGTCGAGGCCGAGCACATCGACCAGCACCGCCCGCAGCGTCGCGTCCACTTCCTCTTCGTCGTTCCAGGCGGCGACCATGTCCGGCTCTCTTGGCGTTGCGCCGCGCGCCGTACCGGCTTCGCCGACGGGCGGCAAGCGGCCCTGAGTCATCCCGATGGCGGGCGATCCAGAGCTGCAGCGATCTGCCGGATCGATTGCCCGGCTTCGCGAAGCCGGGCAATCGAGCATCGCTCCTCCAAAGAGAGCTGTCGGTATCGGTCTCCCATGGCAACACCTTAAGCTGGTGTTGCACTTCGTTTGTGAACTCAGGGGACCCATGAACACCGCATTCGGCGGGCACGGCGGGGCGCGCTGGACCCACTTCAGACTCCGCTCGCCGGGGCCGGGGCTGCTCGGGCTGGCCTATTGGCTGGCGACCGTCGCCGGGCGATCCTCCTCATCGTGCTTGTCTTCCGGCTGGGGGCCTGAGGACGGCGCCGGCGCCGCCGACAAGGCTCGGGCAATGACCCTGCTGAGACGCCGGGGCGGAGCCGACGCGTGCGGCGGGCGCGGACCGGGCTTTCACGGACCCCGCGCTCATGGCAGGAACGGGTAAGGAGATTCGCCATGAACGCCGATCCCGCCCGATCCCGCTGGCGCGCCGTTCATCCGATCGACCCGTTGATCATTCTGTTCTGCGCAGCGGTTTCGATCGGCCTGCCGGTCGCCATCGCCGGCGGCGCGCTCCGCTTCGAGCGCTGGTGGCAATGGGCAGCCTATGGCCTGGCATGGTTCTGCGTCACCGGATTCGGACTGACGATGATCGCCGGCGTCCGGGCCCGGCTGGCCCGGCGCCCCGGCGCACAGTCGGCCGAGCGGCGATTCTGGGAGGGGAGACTGGCCTGGACCGGAGTCCGCCTCCTCCTCGTCCTTTACTGGGTGGCGTCGATCGCCGGGATGATACTGCTTTTCGTGCTGCTCGGTCGGTTGGCCGGCTGAGGTGGGACGGCGGCGGCGCCGTCCAAGTTCATGGGCCCCGGCTTTCGCCGGGGTGACTGCTGCGCTTGCGCGCCCAACGGGCCAGCGTCGCTTTCCCCGCCCCTATCAGCCCCTTGAGCGTGCGCGGATTGTAGGCGGCGAGGCGCCAGAGGGTGCGTTTCTCCTCCATCCAGTCAGCCTTGTAGCCTTCGTCGCCGGTGCCGTAGTCGATGGCCTTCACATGGTCTTTGTCGAGCACGTGGCGGAACATCGCCATCGACAGCAGGGTGCCGGGCGACATCGCCTTCGCGTCTTCCGCATAAGCGAGCTTGTGGATCACGGCCTCTTCATTTTCGACTAGCCAGAGCTGGGCGGCGACCGGCGCCCCGTTCGAGCGGGCAATGCCGAGCCGCAGCGTGCCGGCCGCGCCCTCCTGCTCGGCGAGCGCGCGCAGGAACGGGAAGGAGCCCTCCTCGGGCTTCCAGCTGGCGCGGTAGACGGTTTCATAATCGGCCCAGGCCCGTTCGTCGAAACGGTCATGCACCTCTAGGTCGAGCTCGGCGCCCCTGGCGCGGCGCCTGGCGGTGTTGCGCAGCCGCGCCGGCCGCTTCGCCCAATAAGCGTCGAAATCCAGCCCGGTGGTGTCGATCCGCCAGTTGACGGCAAAGGGCTTGGGGAAGGTGATCCAGCCCGCGTCGCGGAAGGCCTGGCGCAGCGGCCCCTGGTCGACGACCGGCGCCAGCTCGATATGGGCCAGGCCGCCGTCGCGCAAAGCGGCGGCGAGCGCGGTCAGCAGCTTCGGCTCGCGGCTGCCGATCGCGTCGAAGCGCAGCGTGTACCAGCTGCCATAGGCCTCGGCATAAGGGTGGCGCACGGCCAGGAACAGCCAGGCGCGCTCGCCGCCGGCGCCCGCGCGCAGCGCCAGCAGCTTTCCCGGCGGCGGAATATGGTCCCGGACCAGGCGAAACCAGTCGAGCCGGGCGAACAGGCAAGGCTGCGCGTCCCGGTCGAGCGCGCCGGCGGCGTCGCGCGCCAGCGCTTCCAGATCGTCGAACAGCTCTACGTTAACCGTCACGCTTTATGGCCCTCGCCGCCGCCACTATCATGACGGCTTTTCAGCGGGAGTGAAGGTGCAAAGTCCCGATCCTGAGCCGCGTCAGCTGGACCATCTCCCCTTGCTCGGCGCCCCCGGCGCGCCGGCGCTGACGACCCGCGACGGCACGCTCGATTATGCGGCGCTGGAGCAGGCGGTGGGACGGATGGCGGCGGCGCTGCGGGCGAGGGGGCTCGAGCCCGGCGCCCGGGTGGCGAGCTGGCTGCCCAAGAATCGCCTGACCAGCCTGCTGCCGCTCGCCTGTCCCCGCGCCGGCCTGGTCCACGTGCCGGTCAACCCTTTGCTCAAGCGGCTGCAGCTCGCCCATATCCTCGCCGACAGCGGCGCCGCTTTGCTGGTCACCGGCCGTGCCCGGCTGGCGACACTGGAAGCGGGCGACGTTCCCGCCGGTTGCGCGGCGATCGACGAGAACGAGGCCGAAGGGCTGTTCGCGGAGCGCCAGCCGCTGCCGCCGTCCGCCGCCGACCCCGATGCGCTCGCCGCCTTGCTCTATACGTCGGGATCGACCGGCCGGCCCAAGGGCGTGATGCTCAGCCACGCCAATATGTGGCTCGGCGCGGTCAGCGTCGCTTCCTATCTGCGGCTCGAGCCCGGCGACCGGGTGCTGGCGGTGCTGCCGTTCAGCTTCGACTATGGCCAGAATCAGCTTTTCTCGACCTGGGCCGCCGGCGGCTGCGTGGTGCCGCTCGAATATCTCACCGCGCGCGATGTGATCCGCGCGGTCGAGCGACAGGGAATCAGTACCTTGGCCGGTGTTCCTCCATTGTGGGTGCAACTGGTCGAGGCGCCCTGGCCGGGCCGGGCGGCGCTGGCGCTGCGGCGGCTCACCAACAGCGGCGGCAAGCTTGCGCCGTCGGTCGTCCGCAGGATGCGCGAAGTGTTTCCGGCCGCCGACATCTATTCGATGTACGGCCTCACCGAGGCGTTTCGTTCGACCTATCTCGAACCGGAGCTGCTCGACCGGCACCCCGATTCGATGGGCCGGGCGATCCCGTTCGCGGAGATCATGGTGGTCGACGCCGACGGCCGCCCGGCAGAGGAGGGCGAGCTGGTCCATGCCGGTCCGCTCGTCGCCCAGGGCTATTGGAACGATGCCGAGCGCACCGCCCAGCGATTCAGGCCGGCGCCGGCTTGTTCCGAACATGGCGGCATCGCCGTCTGGTCGGGCGACCGCGTCCGGCGCGATGCCGAGGGTCTGCTCTATTTCGTCGGCCGCGAGGACGGCATGATCAAGACTGCCGGCAACCGGGTCAGCCCGACCGAGGTCGAGGAAGCGGCGATCGCCTCGGGCCTGGTCCATGAGGCGGTCGCGCTCGGCTGTGCCGACGCGCGGCTCGGCGAGGCGATCGCGCTGATCGTCCGGCCCGACCGGCGCGAGCGCGAGGCCGAGTTGCGCGCCTTCCTCAAACAATGCTTACCCAATTTTATGCAGCCTTCGGCTATCATCTGGCGCGACGAGCTGCCGCGCAGTCCGAACGGCAAGCTTGACCGGGTGGAGCTGAAGAACGAGCTGATGGCATGAGCAAGCCGATGGGCGCGATACCGGCCGGCTTCGAGGCCGATGCCGACGGCATGCTGCTGATCGGCGGCCGCCGCGCCGACCGGCTTGCCGCCGCCGCCGGCGACACGCCCTTGTTCGTCTACGATCTGTCCCGGATCATGGCGCAGATCGCCCGCTTTCGCGCCGCTTTTGGCGACGTGCACCTTCATTATGCCATTAAAGCAAACTCTTACCTGCCACTGCTCAAGCAAGTCGCCAGCGAGGTCGACGGCCTCGACGTCGCCTCCGGCGGCGAGCTCGCGCTGGCGCTCGAGGCGGGCGCCAACCCCGACGCGATCAGTTTCGCGGGCCCCGGCAAGCGCGACGCCGAGCTCGAGCAGGCGGTCTCGGCCGGAGTCACGCTGAACTGCGAATCCGAAGGCGAGGCGGATCGCGCGCTGGCGATCGGGGCGCGGCTCGGCCGTCCGCCGCGGCTGGCGGTGCGGGTCAATCCGCCGTTCGAGATCAAGGGGTCGGGCATGCGGATGGGCGGCGGCGCCAAGCCGTTCGGGGTCGATTCCGACCGGGTGCCGGATCTGGTCCGCCGGCTGCTCGACGGCGGCGCCGACTGGCGCGGATTCCACATCTTCGCCGGGTCGCAGGCGCTCGATGCCGGCGCCCTGATCGAGGCGCAGCGCGCCACCGTCGCGCTGGCCGGCGAGCTGGCCGACGCGGTCGGCGAGACGCCGCCTTTGGTCAATCTCGGCGGCGGCTTCGGCATCCCCTATTTTCACGGCGAACGCCCGCTCGACCTCGAAGCCGTCGCCGCTTCGCTGTCGGCGACTTTGGCCTCCCGTCCCGCCGGCCTCGACGGCACCCGGTTCGCGATCGAGCTCGGCCGCTGGCTGGTCGGGGAGGCGGGGGTCTATCTGACCCGGATCCTCGACCGCAAGACGAGCCACGGCAGGACCTTCCTCGTCACCGACGGCGGCATGCATCACCAGCTCGCCGCCAGCGGCAATTTCGGCCAGGTCGTCCGCCGCAATTATCCGGTGGCGATCGCCTCGCGCTTCGGCGCGGAGGCCGAGGAGGAGGTCAGCATCGTCGGCTGCCTGTGCACGCCGCTCGACCGGCTCGGCGACGACGTCATGGCGCCCCGCGCCGGGCCCGGCGACCTCGTCGCCGTCTTCCTGGCCGGCGCCTACGGCCTGTCCGCCAGCCCGCAGGCCTTCCTTGCCCAGCAGCCGGCGCGCGAGCTGCTGGTCGGCACGGGCGATTAACGGCTGGCCCAGCCAAGTCCCGTTCTGGGACGCCGCCTAAAAGCGCCTTGTTCCTAACGCTAATTTTACCTCTCTCAGCGATAGCGAGCCCATATTCCGCGCCCTCTCATCCCTTAGCGGGACAGGCGGGGCAGGAGCCGGGTGCAGGTGAAGAGGATCGATCATGCGCGTTTCCGTGAAGCCCACACTCTCCCTGGTCGCGCTGGCGGCGCTGGCGCTCGCCGGCTGCTCGACCACCGGCCGCACCGGCCAGAGCCTGCCGCCGGCCAGCTTCGTCGACACCTCGCAGCAGGTCAGCGAGAATTACCTGATCGGCGCGCTCGACGAGATCACCGTCTTCGTCTGGCGCAACCCGGAACTGGGGGCCCGCGTCCAGGTCCGCCCGGACGGCCGGATCACCACCCCGCTGATCAGCGACATGGTCGCGGTCGGCAAGACCCCGGCAGAGCTCGCCGAGGCGATCCGCGTCGTCCTCGCCCAATATATCCAGGATCCCCTGGTGTCGGTGATGGTCGACCGGCCGCAGGGCACCTTCTCGCAGCAGATCCGCATCGTCGGCGCGACCGAGCGGCCGGCGGCGCTTCCCTATCGCGCCAACATGACCTTGCTCGACGCGATGATCGCGGTCGGCGGCCTTTCCGAATTCGCCGCCGGCGATCGCGCGCGGCTGATCCGCTTCGACCGCGAGACCGGCCGGCAGCGCGAATATGATCTGCGCATCGCCAGCCTGCTGCGGCGCGGCGACGTGCGCGCCAACGTCCGGCTCGAGCCGGGCGACGTCATCATCATCCCCGAGAGCATGTTCTGATCCGGCCCGCTCTGCCCAGCCAAGGACGATAGCTCCCGATGGATGGACTCTACGAACAGTTCCGGATCGCGCTGCACCAGGTCTGGCGCCGCCGCTGGCTGGCGATGGCGGTCGCCTGGGGCATCGCCCTTGCCGGCTGGCTGGTGGTCGCGCTCATCCCGAACAGCTATGAGGCGAAAGCGCGGCTGTTCGTCCAGATGCAGTCGATCCTGCCGACCCAGATCGGCATCACCGCCGACGAGCGCCAGAACCAGCTGCTGCGCCTCAAGCAGACGCTGACCTCGAACGAGAATCTGACCCGGGTGGTGCGCCGCACCGATCTCAATCTGCTGGTCGCCGATGAAAGCGACCTCAGCAGCGTCGGTCTCGTCGCTGCGCCAGCGCATCCAGATCGTCGCCCAGCCCGACGGGATCATCGAGATCACCGCCAATTCGAACGTGTCGGGCTTCTCCAACGGCCAGAATGCCCGCATCGCCGCCGCGACCGTCCAGGGCCTGATCGACCTGTTCATCGAGCAGAACCTGTCCGGCGACCGCCGCGAGACCGGCCAGTCGCTGCAATTTCTCGACGAGGAGCTGCGCCGCCGCGAGACCCAGCTTCAGCAGGCCGAGCAGCGCCGCGTCGAATTCGAGCAGCGCTTCATGGGCCTGCTCCCCGGCACCGGCACGATCGACCAGCGGATGGCGGCGGGCCGGGCCGAGCTCGCCAATATCGAGCAGCAGATCGTCGCCCAGCAGGGTTCGCTGAACGCGATGCGCGGCCAGCTCTCGGCGACGCCGCAGAACCTGCCGGGCCTCGCGGGCGACGCCGCCGGCACCGCCAGCGGCCAGATCGCCGCGCTCGAAGCGCAGCTGAACCAGAATCGCGCCCGCGGCTGGACCGACCAGCATCCCGACGTCATCGCCACCCGTCAGCAGATCGAGCGGCTCCGGCCCTATGCCGCCGGCGAGCGGCGCGGCGGCGCCGCCGGCATGTCCAATCCATCCTGGGTGTCGCTGCGGGCGATGGTGGCCGAGCGCGAGGCGCAGCTCGCCGCGCTCACCACCCGCCGCAACCAGCTCCAGTCCGATCTCGGCCAGCTTTCGTCGGGCCAGTCGACCGAGCCCGGCCTGGCCGCCGAGCAGACCCGGCTGACCCGCGATTATGACGTGCTCAAGCAGCAATATGACCAATTGCTCGCCAATCGCGAGCAGATCCGGCTCAGGAGCGACGTCCAGACGCGCACCAGCCCGCTCACCATCCAGGTGGTCGAGCCGCCGAGCGTGCCGGGCGTTCCCGCCGCGCCCAACCGGCCGGTGCTGCTGACCGTGATCCTGTTCTTCGCGGTCGGAGCCGGCGTCGCCGCCGCCTTCGTCGCCGGTCAGCTCCAGACCACCTTCCCGACCCAGAACCGGCTCGCCGCCGCCACCGGGCTGCCGGTGCTCGGCACGCTGAGCGAGGTGGTGATGCCGCCCGAACGGGCGCGCCGCCGCCAGCGGCTGGTCTGGCTGGGCGGCGCCGGCGCCGCGCTGGCCGCAAGCTATGCGGTGCTGGTGCTGGTCGAATTCTGGCAGCGAAGCCTGGTGGCGTGAGGAGCGACATGAAACATACCCGCATCTCGCTGCTCGAGCGCGCCGCCGAAGTCTATGATTTCGCCGCGGCCCTGCGGGCGCGCGACCTGCCGCCGGCCGAGCCGGTGCCGGAACCGGATCGCGCCGGGGCCCCCGACGAGATCGTGCCGGTCATGGAAACGCCGCCGGCCGCCGAAACGCCGCTTGTGCTGCGCCGGCTCGAGCCGGGGGTGGTCGCGATCGACCGCGGCCGGCTGGCCGAAGCGGGTTATCTGGTTCCCGACGCGAACGTCACCGGCCTCGCCGAGGAATTCAGGCTGATCAAGCGCCAGCTGCTCGCCGCGATCGAGCGGCGGGTGTCGCTGCCCGAGGAGAAGCGCCGCTCGATCCTGATCTCGTCGGCCCAGCCCGGCGAGGGCAAGAGCTTCTGCGCGATCAACATGGCGCTGTCGCTGGCGGGCGAGCGCGACATCGAGGTGCTGCTGGTCGACAGCGACTTCTCCAAGCCGGACATGCTGTCGATCCTCGGCATCGAGGACGGCCCGGGCCTGGTCGACGCGCTCGCCGATCCGCTCGCCGATCCCGAGGATTTCGTCATCCGCACCGACGTCGAGGGCCTGTCGGTCCTGCCCGCCGGCGCCAAGGTCAATAATGTGCCCGAGCTGCTGGCATCGGAGCGCACCAGGGAGGTGCTGGCGAAACTGGTCGCCGGCGACAGAAAGCGGATCATCCTGTTCGATTCGCCCCCCGCTCTGGTGGCGTCCCCCGCGACCGTGCTGGCCGGCTGCGTCGGCCAGGTGCTGGTCGTGGTGCGCGCCGACCGGACAACCGAAGCCGACCTGCGCGAGACGATCGCCCTGCTCTCGGGCTGCGACCATGTCAGCCTGATCCTCAACGGAGCGGGCCTGGCCGTCACCGGGCGCCGGTTCGGCACTTATGATGGATACGGCCATGACGTTTGACCTCGCTTGTCGCCGGCGCTGCCGCCGGTTCGCTCTGGCGCTCGGCCTCGGCTTCACCGCGGCCGCCGCGCAGGCGCAAAGCCCGCCTTCGCCGTCAGGGGTCGACTGGGACGCGCCGGCGGCCGAGCAGGCACAAGCGCCCGAGACGGCGCCGTCGCGCCCGTCGCGCGCGCGCACCCGCATCCAGCCCTATCTGGAGGTGGCGCAGGTGGTCAGCGCCGAACTGGATGGCGGCGACACCCTTACCTATACGAGCCTCGCCGCCGGCGTCGACGGCCAGGTCCACACCCGCCGCGTCACCGTCTCGATGAGCTATCGCTATCAGCGCAACATCGAATGGGGCAGTGACGTCGGCGACACCGACATGCATTCCGGCCTGGCGATGCTCAACGCCCAGATCATCCCGGGCACGCTGCAGTTCGACGCCGGCGCGCTCGCCACCCGCACCGGCGGGGAAGGGCGCCTGTTCGGCGTCACCAGCCGCGATTCCTCGGTCGAGGTCTACAGCGTCTTCGCCGGACCGACCCTGTCGACCCAGGCCGGCCCGGTCGGGGTCAACGCCGCCTATCGCCTCGGCTATGTCGCAATCGACGACGATACCGGCGGCACCGGCCTGCGCGAGGATTATGACTCGGCAATCTCCCACGCCGCCTCGCTCGGCGTCGGCATGGCGCCCGGCCGGCTGCCGTTCGGCTGGGGGGTCAATGCCGGCTATCAGCGCACCGACTTCGAACGGCGAGTTCGATCACGAATTCGAAGGCGCCTGGATCCGCGGCGACGTGGTCGTGCCGGTCGGTCCCACTTTGGCGGTGACTGCCGGTATCGGATATGAAAATATCGAGGCAAGTCAGCATGATCTCGCGCGAAATGCAGACGGTACTCCAGTAATTGCCCCCGATGGCGGCCCGGTCGCCGATCCGTCGCGGCCGCGCGTGCTCACTTATGACCTCGACGGCATCATCTACGACGCCGGGCTGATCTGGCGGCCGAGCGCGCGCACCGAGCTGCAGGCGCGCGTCGGCTATCGCTATGGCGGCACCACCTTCACCGGCTCGCTCACCCACCAGTTCAGCCCCCATACCGGCATGACCGCCACCGTCTATGACAGCGTGTCGGAATTCGGCGGGCTTCTCATTAGCGATCTCAGTATCTTGCCGGACAACTTTGAGGTTGGACGTGATCCTTTGACCGGCAATCTCAACGGCTGCGTGTTCGGCGACGAGCCGGGCGCCGGCCGCTGCCTCGACCGCTCGCTGCAGTCGATGCGCGGCGGCAGCTTCCGGATGCGCGGCGCGAGCCTGGTATTCTCGGGCAGCCGGAACGTGTGGAACTGGGGCGCCGGCGCCGGTTACGACCATCGCCGCTTCGGGCGTCCCGACGACCCCGCCTTCGACGCATTCGATGGCCGCACCGACGAAACCTACAGCCTGTTCGCTTCGGCGGGCCGCCGGCTGAGCCGCACCTCGAGCCTCGGCCTCAACGCCTTCGCCAGCTGGTTCGACAGCAACCAGGCCGATTTCGACACCGTCTTCACCACCGGCGCGACGTTGAGCTACAGCCGCCAGTTCATGCTCGACCGGCTGAGCCTGCTCGCCGCGCTCGGCCTCAGCCATACCGACGACGGCACCATCGACAGCACGGTCGCGTCAGGCCTGCTGGGCCTGAGATACACCTTCTAGGGCGCCCGACAGGAGACCCGGCATGTATACCGACCATTTCGGCCTCACCGGTCAGCCTTTCCAGCTGACGCCCGACGCGCGCTTCTGGTTCGAAAGCCGGACCCATCGCAAGGCGATGGCCTATCTCGGCTACGGCCTCGCCCAGGGCGAGGGCTTCATCGTCGTCACCGGCGAGATCGGCGCCGGCAAGTCGACCCTGGTCGCCCATGTGATGGCCACGATCGACCGCGCCCGCCTCAACGCCATCAGCCTGGTCTCGACCCAGGTCGAGGGCGACGACATGCTGCGTCTCACCGCCCAGGGCCTCGGCATCGCCACCCGCGCGGTCGAGAAAGCGCGCCTGCTCGACGCGGTCGAGCAGCGGCTGGAGGAGGAGCTTCGCGCCGGCAAGCGTACCCTGCTGATCGTCGACGAGGCGCAGAACCTGCCGGTCTCGTCGCTCGAAGAGCTGCGCATGCTCTCCAATTTCCAGGTCGCCGGTCGCGCGCTCATTCAGATCGTCCTGCTCGGCCAGCCCGAGTTTCGCGACAAGCTGGCGACCGCGGGGCTCGAGCAGCTGCGGCAGCGGGTGATCGCCACCCACCATCTCGAGGCGATGGGCGCCGACGAGGTCGAAGCCTATGTCCGCCATCGCCTGAACGTGGTCGGATGGGACGGCCGGCCCGAATTCGCCGCGGGCGTGTTCGACGCGATCCACGACCGCAGCGGCGGCATTCCCCGCCGCGTCAACCAGCTCGCCAACCGGCTGATGCTCCACGCCGCGATCGAAGGCGCCGGCACGATCGACGCCGGCGCGGTCGAGGCGGTCGCCGAGGACATGGGCGCGGACGCCGCGCCCGCTCCGGCGCCGGCCGAAGAGAAGGTGCTGCCGCTGCGCTCCGCGCGGCCGCCGCTCGCGATGACGGAGCCGGAGCCGGTCGCGGCGCCGCAGCCGGTCGCGTTCGCGGATCCCGCGCTGGAGCGGCGGATCGCGGCGCTCGAGGCGCGGGCCGAGGAGCAGGAGGCGATGCTGCGCCGCGTCCTGACCCTGCTCGTCGACTGGGTCGAGAACAGCAGCCCGGAAACGGCCTACCGTACCCACGCGGCCTAGGAGAGGAGGCGGCGGTGCATCCGTTTCGAGTCATCCCGGCGAAAGCCGGGATCCATGAACAAGGGAAGGTGTCGACAGGCGTCGGCGCCTTCTTTCGCAACGGCCGGTGTTCACGGGTCCCGGCTTTCGCCGGGATGACTCCCTGGTGAAAGCGGGTCGATGCGCAATGCCCTCTCCGTCGATGTCGAGGACTGGTTCCAGGTCGGCGCCTTCGAGAAGGTGATCTCGCGCGAGGCGTGGGAGACGCTTCCGCGCCGGGTCGAGCTCAACACCGGGCGGGTGCTCGACCTGTTCGACGAAGCCGGAGTCAAGGCGACCTTCTTCACGCTGGGATGGGTGGCGGCGCGCCATCCGGCCTTGATTCGCCGTATCGCCGAGGCCGGCCATGAGCTTGCCAGCCATGGCTGGGACCATCGCCGCGTCTTCACGCTCACCGAAAGCGGGTTCCGGGCCGACCTCGAGCGCGCCCGCGACGCGATCGAGCAGGCCGGCGGCCGCCGCGTCACCGGCTACCGCGCGCCGAGCTTCTCGATCGATGCCCGCACGCCCTGGGCGCATCCGGTGCTGGCGGAGCAGGGCTATGCCTATTCCTCGAGCGTCGCGCCGATCCGCCACGACCATTATGGCTGGCCGGATTCGCCGCGCTTCGCCTGGCGCCCGGTGCCCGGCGCCGATCTGATCGAGCTTCCGGTGACGACGGTCGACGTCGCCGGACGGCGGCTCGCGGCCGGCGGCGGCGGCTTCTTCCGGCTGCTGCCTTACGCTTTCTCGAGCTGGGCGGTCGGCCGCGTCAACCGCCGCGAGCACCGCCCCGCCATCTTCTATTTCCACCCGTGGGAGATCGATCCGGGCCAGCCGCGCGTTGCGGAAGCGCCCTTGAAGTCGCGGCTGCGGCATTACAGCAATCTTTCAGCGATGCAGCCTAAACTGCTGAAGCTGCTTCGCGATCATCAATGGGGCCGAACCGATCAGGTGGCCGCCGAGCAAGCGAGGCTGGTATGAACGCCGCCGCGCCGCTCGCGCTTGCCGTGCGCGCCGCCGACCTTGCCGACGCCGGCGAGCGGGCGCGGATCGACGCGTTCGTCGCCGGGCATCCCGACGCCGGCCTGTTCCATCGCCCGCAATGGAGCCGGGCGGTGGAGCAAGGCTGCGGCCAGCGCGCGCATTATCTCGTCGCCGAGCGCGCCGGCGCGCTGGTCGGCGCGCTGCCGCTCACCGAAGTCCGATCGCGCCTGTTCGGAAACGCTTTCGTCTCCGCCGGCTTCGGCACCGGCGGCGGCATCCTCGCCGACGGCGACGAGGCCGCCCGCCGGCTCGCCGACGCGGGCTGGGCGCTGGCCCGGCTTCACCATTGCCCGACCCTCGAGCTGCGCGGCGGCCCGCTCCCGGACGGCTGGCAGCGCCGGGAGGGCACCTATGCGAATTTCGCGCGACCGCTTCCCGGCGACGCCGAGGCCTTGCTGCGCTCCATCCCCAAGCGCCAGCGCGCCGAGATCCGCCGGGCGATGGGCCTGGCGCTGACCTGCTCGACCGGCACCGACCGCCGGCACCGCGACGCCCATTTTCGGGTCTATGCCGAGAGCGTCCGCAATCTCGGCACGCCGGTCTTTCCGCGGCGGCTGTTCGAGGCGGCGCTCGATGCATTCGGCGCAGACGCCGAGATCGTCGCCGTCTGGCGCGAAGGGCGGCCGCTGGCCGCGATGCTCAGCTTCGCCTTCCGGGACACCTACCAGCCCTTCTGGGGCGGCGGCACGGCCGAGGCCAGGGTCTGGCGGGCGAACGACCTGGTCTATTTCGAGGTGATGCGGCGCGCGATCGAACGCGGCGCGACGCAGGCCGATTTCGGGCGCTCCAAGGTCGGCACCGGTCCCTGGGCGCGCAAGCGGATCTGGGGATTTTCCGAGACGCCTCTGGTCTATGGCGTCCGCACCGCCGACGGCGCCGCGCCGCGCGAGGTCAACCCGCTGAGCCCGCGCTATCGGCTCCAGGTCGCGGCCTGGCGCCGGCTGCCTTTGTGGCTCGCCAACCGGCTCGGTCCGGCGATCGCCGGGGGGCTGGGATGACCGAGCTCCTGTTCCTCGCCCACCGCATTCCTTATCCTCCGAACCGGGGCGACAAGATCCGGTCGTGGCACGTGCTCGAGCATCTCGCCCGCTTCGCCACCGTCCACCTCGCCGCCTTCGCCGACGACGCGCGCGACGCCGCCCACCTGGCCGGGCTGCGCGAGGCGCTCGGCGGCGCGCTCGGCGAAGCCCTGGTCGAACCGGTCCGGGCCGATCGTATCGGCTGGGCGATGCGCGCGCTGCGCCGCGGCGAGCCGGTCAACCTCGCCGCCTTCCACAGCGCCTCGATCCACCGCTTCGTCGGCCGCCTGCTCGAACGCCCGCAACTCGCGACCATCTACGCCTTTTCGGTGCAGATGGCGCAGTTCGTTCCGCCCGGCGCGAAGCCGCGCTTCGTCATGGACTTCGTCGATTTCGATTCGGCGAAATATCAGGGCTATGCGGCCGGCTTTCCGACGCCGCGGCGGCTCGTCTACCGCCGCGAGGCACCGCTGCTGCTCGCTCATGAACGGGCGACCGCCGAGCGGGCCGATCTGAGCCTGTTCATCAGCGAGGCCGAGAGGGCGCTGTTCATCGAACAAGCCAGGCCGCGCGGCGGCGACATCCGGGTGCTGCCGAACGGCATCGACCTTGGTCATTACGATCCCGCGCTCGCTTTCGCGCCACCGCTCGACCCGCCGTCGGGCGGGCCGCTGATCGTCTTCACCGGGCAGATGAGCTACCAGCCCAATGTCGAGGCGGTGGCGGAATTCGCCGATCGGACGATGCCGCTGGTCCGCGCCGCCTGCCCGCAGGCGCGCTTCGCCATCGTCGGCCGCGATCCGCCGGCGGCGGTCAGGCGCCTGGCCGGCCGCGACGACGTGATCGTCACCGGCGAGGTCGCCGACGTGCGGCCGTGGCTGGCAGCGGCGGCGCTGGTGGTCGCCCCGCTCAAGCTTGCCCGCGGCGTGCAGAACAAGGTGCTGGAGGCGATGGCGATGGGGCGGCCGGTGGTCGCCTCGCCGGCGGCCTTCACCGGCATCGATGCACAGCCCGGCCGCGACCTCCTCGTCGCCCAGGGCGCGGCCCGGCAGGCCGAGGCGGTGCTGTCGCTGCTCGGCGACCGGGCCCTTGCCGACCGGATCGGGCTGGCCGCCCGCCGGCGGATGGAGGCGGTCTATGGCTGGGAGGCCCAGCTCGCCCCGCTGGCCGGCCTCGCCGGCCTCGAGCCCGCGCAGGCGGCGGCATGACGGCGGCCCTTCTCCTCCCCGGCGCCCTGCGGCGCCGATCGGCCTGGCCGGCGCATCTCGCCGCGCTCGGCCTGGTCTGGGCGGCGATGCTCGCTCTCCTCCACCGCGACGCGGCGCACCTGGTCTCGATCTGGTGGACCAGCTCGACCTTCAACCATTGCCTGCTGATCCTGCCGATCATCTTCTGGCTGGTCGCGCAGCGCCTGCCCGAATTGAGGCGGCTCGATCCCGCCCTCTGGGCCGGCGGCCTCTTGCTGGTCGGCCTGGGCGCGCTGGGCTGGCTGATGGGCGAGGCCGGCGGGATCGCCTTCGCGCGCCATGCCGGGCTGGTGCTGATGCTCCAGGGAGGGGCGATCGCCTGCCTCGGCAAGGCGGTCGCTCGCGGGCTTGCTTTCCCGATCTTCTATGCCCTGTTCCTGATCCCGGCCGGCGAAGAGCTGGTGCCGGCGCTGCAGACGCTGACCGCGCGCATCGCCATGGCGCTGCTCGGCCTCACCGGCGTGCCCGCTCATCTGGAGGGGGTCTTCATCACCACCCCGGCCGGCTATTTCGAGGTGGCCGAAGCCTGCGCCGGCGCGCGCTTCCTGATCGCGATGCTCGCCTTCGGAGCGCTCGTCGCCAATGTCTGCTTCCGCGCCTGGCCGCGGCGCATCGCCTTTCTCGCCGCCTCGGTCCTGGTCCCGATCCTCGCCAACGGCGTGCGCGCCTGGGGCACGATCCATATCGCCCAGCTCGCCGGCATCGAATTCGCGGCCGGCTTCGATCATGTCGTCTACGGCTGGATCTTCTTCGGCCTCGTCATCGCGCTGATGCTGGCCGTCGCCTGGCCGTTCTTCGACCGGCCCGTCGACGCGCTCTGGCTCGACGAAAGCCCGGTCCGCGGCACCGCCGCCGCCGCGCCGGGGGCGGGCGCGACGGCCGCGATGGCGGTGGCCGCGATCGCGCTTTGCGCGCTGCCGATCGCCTGGCTGGCGGCGACCGCCCCGGCGCCGCCCCGGCTGGCGCCGGCCGGGCTCGCATTGCCGACGGTGGCCGGCTGGGAGCCGGCTGCGGCCGGGCGGGACTGGCGGCCGCGCTTCGCCGGCGCCGACCGCCAGGCCGCGGGGCGGTATCGCGACCGCCGGGGCCGCGAGGTCGACCTGATGATCGCCGTCTTCGACGACCAGTCGCAAGGTCGCGAGCTGGTCGGGTTCGGCCAGGGCGTCGATCCGCGCTGGTCGTGGAGCGAGACGTCCGCCGCTCCGCCGGGCGGACGGGCGGACCGGATCGCCTCGCGGCATCTGGCGCGCGAGGTGCTCAGCTTCTACCGGGTCGGAAACGTGATGAGCGGAAGCGGGGCGAGAGTGAAGCTGGAGACGGTCAGGATCCGCCTGCTCGGCGGCCCGCGGCGCGCGGTCGCCATCCAGCTGTCGGCGGCGGCGGCGGCCGCGTCGGGCGCGAGCCCGCGCGCGGCGATCGACGATTTTCTCGCCGCTTTGGGTCCGGTCGAGGCGGTCGCCGACCGCGCCGCCGGCGAGGACTGATCGCGATGTGCGGGATTGCCGGCCTGTTCCACCCCGATGTGCCCAAGCCGGTCGAGCCGGCGCGGGTCGCCGCGATGACCGAAATGCTGGCCCATCGCGGCCCCGACGGCGACGGCGTCTGGACCGCGCCGGGGGTCGGCTTCGGCCACCGCCGGCTGTCGATCATCGACCTCAGTGATGCCGCGGCGCAGCCGATGCTCACCCCGGACCGCCGACTCGCCATCACCTTCAACGGCGAGATCTACAATTTCCGCGACGTCCGCGCCGACCTCGAGGCCAAAGGTCACGCCTTCCGCACGGAAAGCGATACCGAAGTGATCCTCGCCGCCTGGCGCCAATGGGGGCCGGCCTGCCTCGAACGCCTCAACGGCATGTTCGCTTTCGCGCTCTACGACGCCGACGCCGAAAGCCTGTTCCTCGCCCGCGACCGGCTCGGCGTGAAGCCGCTTTTCTATGCGATCCTGTCCGACGGCGCGCTGATCTTCGCATCCGAGCTGAAGGGGCTGCTGGCGCACCCGCGGCTGCGCCGCGTCCCCGACCCGCGCGCGGTCGAGGATTATCTCGCCTTCGGCTACGTTCCCGACGACAGCTCGATCCTCGAAGGAGTGAGCAAGCTGCCGGCGGCCCATTATCTGCTCGTCCGCCGCGGGCAGGCGGTGCCCCGGCCGGTGCGCTGGTGGGACGTCGACTTTTCCAACCCGTCGAGCGCGCCGCTCCACCAGCTCGAGGAGGAGATGGTCGAGCGGCTGCGCGACGCGGTGCGCTCGCGGATGGTCGCCGACGTGCCGCTGGGCGCGTTCCTGTCGGGCGGCGTCGACAGCTCGGCGGTGGTCGCGCTGATGGCCGAAGTCAGCCGCAGCGCCGTCGAGACCTGTTCGATCGGCTTCGACGAGGCCGACCATGACGAGACCGAGCATGCCGCTCTGGTGGCCAAGCGCTACGCCACCAGGCATCGCGTCCGCACCGTCGCCGCCGCCGATTTCTCGCTGCTCGACACGCTCGCCGAGGCGTTTGACGAGCCGTTCGCCGACGCATCGGCGCTCGGCACCTATCAGGTGAGCGCGCTGGCGGTCGAAAAGGTCAAGGTGGCGCTGTCCGGCGACGGCGCCGACGAGGCGTTTGCCGGCTATCGCCGCTACCGGATGTTCATGGCCGAGGAGCGGGTCCGCCGGATGCTGCCGCCGCCGCTGGAGCGTGCGCTCGGCGCGCTCGGCGAGATCTATCCCAAGCTCGACTGGGCGCCGCGATTCCTGCGCGCCAAGACCACGCTGCAGGCGCTTGGACGGGCCGGCGCCGAGGCTTATGCCCGTGCCGTCGGCGTCACGCCTCCTGCCATACGTTCAAGGCTTTACAGCGATAGTTTCGCAAAATCTCTGGACAATCACGTCGCCGAGGAACGCTATGTCCGGGCGATGTGCGAGGCGCCGGCGGCCGACCCGCTGTCGCGTGCCCAATATGCCGACCTCAGCATCTGGCTGCCGGGCGACATATTGACCAAGGTCGACCGGGCCTCGATGGCGGTGGGCCTCGAGGCGCGCGAGCCGCTGCTCGACCATCGCCTGGTCGAGTTCGCCGCCCGGCTGCCGGCGCGGATGCGGTTGCGCGGCGGCACCGGCAAATGGCTGATGAAGCGGGCGCTGGCCGATCGGCTGCCGGCCGAGATCCTCCATCGCCCCAAGATGGGCTTCGTGACGCCGATTTCCGCCTGGTTCCGCGGCCCGCTGGCGCGCGAGGCGGCGGCGATCGCCCATGGCTCGGCGCTGGCCGAGACCGGATGGTTCGACGCCGCGGCGATCGCCCGTTTCGCCGAGGATCACCGCCGCGGCCGCTCCGACCATGGCCGCCTGCTGTTTCAGCTGCTGATGCTCGACAAGTCGCTCAAGCGCCTGTTCGGTCTGGGGACAGTGACGAGTGACTGTCCCCGTACAGCGCCTCGACAAAATAGAGTCCGTCGGGCGGCGCGTTGAAGCCCAAAGCGGCGCGATCGGCGGCGGCCAGCGCCGCCTTGAGATCGCCTGCCGTCCATTTGCCGCGGCCGACCAGCTGCAGGCAGCCGACCATCGAGCGCACCTGGTGGTGGAGGAAGGAGCGCGCCGCCGCCTCGACCTCGATCACGTCGCCGTAACGGCGCACGGTCAGCCGGTCGAGCGTCTTGACCGGGCTGTCGGCCTGGCAATGGGCGGAGCGGAAGGTGGTGAAGTCATGGTGCCCGACCAGCAGCTGCGCGGCGCGGTGCATCTCGTCGGCATGGAGGACGACAGGCACCCGCCAGGCGCGGCCCGCGTCGAGCGTCAGCGGCGCCCGCCGGTTGACGATCCGGTACAGATAGCGGCGTCCGATGCAGCTGAAGCGGGCGTGGAAATCGTCCGCGACCGGCTCGGCGCGCAGGATCGCCACCGGCAGCGGCCGCAGCTTCGCGTTGAGGCCGTCGGCGAGCCGGAAGGCGGAGATCGCCCGGTCGAGGTCGACATGGGCGGTCATCGCCAGCGCATGGACGCCGGCGTCGGTTCGGCCGGCGGCGTGCAGCACCGCCTCCTCGTGGGTGATGGCGCGGACCGCTTCCTCGATCGCCTGCTGCACCGAAGGCCCGTGCGCCTGGCGCTGCCAGCCCATGAACGGACGACCATCATATTCCACCGTGAGGCGCAAGCGGGTCACGCCAGCTTCGCGCCGGTCGGGATGACGAAGCCGCGCAACAGCGTGTCGGGCCGCATCGCCGCGCGGCCCGACCTTTGCACCAGGGTCGGCACGATCGCGCCCGCGCCGCAGGCGATGGCGAGGCCGTGGTCGAGCACCGTTGCCGGCTCCCCGTTCAGCTCCGAAACCTCCGCCGCCAGCACCTTGATGCGTTCGCCGCCATAGTCGAACCAGGCCCCCGGGTCGGGGTTGAAGGCGCGCACCTGGCGTTCGACCTCGATCGCGGCGCGGCTGAAATCGAGCCTCGCCTCATGCTTGGCGATCTTCGCGGCATAGGTGGCTCCCGCCTCGCGCTGCGGCCGGCTGCCGACTTCGTGGAAGCGCGCCAGCACCTGCGCCATCAGCCGGGCGCCGAGCTGCGCCAGCTCCCCGGTCAGCTCGCCGGCGGTCTTGCGGTCGATCTCGGCCGGCAGCGCCGCCAGCATCGGCCCGGTGTCGAGACCGCGTTCCATCCTCATGATGGTGACGCCGGTGCGCCGGTCGCCGGCCAGGATGGCGCGCTGGACCGGCGCCGCGCCGCGCCAGCGCGGCAGCAGCGAGGCGTGGACGTTGAGGCAGCCATAATAAGGCGCGGCCAGGATCGGCTCGGGCAGGATCAGCCCGTAGGCCGCGACCACCGCGACATCGAGCTCGAGCGCGGCGAACGCCTGCTGCTCGGCCGCGTCGCGCAGGCCGGCCGGCAGGCGCACCTCGAGTCCGGCCGCCTCGGCGCGCTGCTGGACCGGTGAGGGGGCGAGCGCTTTGCCTCGCCCTGCCGGCCGCGGCGGCTGCGTGTAGACGGCGGCGATGTCGTGGCCGGCGGCGATCAGCGCGTCGAGCGTCGGCACCGCGAATGACGGCGTTCCCATGAATGCAAGGCGCATGGGGCGACCCTAGGGTCCGGACCCGGCACCGGAGGTGGCCGGGATCGGTCGGGGAAGGCGGCTGGGTAGGGCGATGGGGCAGCGCCGTCCCCCGGACGGCGCTCTGGGGGCCCCATCGCGGCCGCAGGCCGGACCGGGCAGTCCGGCCAAGGCGTTCGACGCCCCCAGCCGCCTTCCCCGGCCGACCGCCCTTCGGCTGGCTGCTTGCAGCAGCCGCTCAGGATAAACTGCGCCTTCGGCGCAGCGGCGGGCTGGCTTTTGCCGCCCGGCGTTGTCGATTCGTCGGTCACGATGGTCTGCCATCGCTTCCTCCTCTCTCCTAGCCGGACGACAAAATCCAGCCCGTCACGACCGCCTCCGGTGCCGGGTCCGGACCCTAATGATCCTTGCGCCCCCTCAATAGCCCCCATATCCGTCGCGCCATGGCATCCCGGGAAATCGAGGCGCTGACCCAGGCGCTGGCGCGGCTGCCGGGGCTCGGGCCGCGGTCGGCCCGCCGCGCCGTGTTCCACCTGCTCAAGAAACGCGAGGCGGCGCTGACGCCGCTGTTGCGGGCGCTGGAAACGGTCAGCGAGCGGCTCGCCATCTGCTCGGTCTGCGGCAATGTCGACACCGCCGATCCCTGCACGGTCTGCGCCGATCCCCGCCGCGACGCTGCCTTGCTGTGCGTGGTCGAGGAGGTCTCCGACCTGTGGGCGCTCGACCGGTCCCGGCTTTTCCCCGGCCGCTTCCACGTGCTCGGCGGCCGGCTTTCCGCGCTGGAAGGGATAAGGCCTGAGGATCTCGGCATCGACAAGCTGGTCTCGCGCGTCGCCGCCGGCGGCATCGACGAGGTCGTGCTGGCGATGAACGCCACGCTCGAGGGCCAGACCACCGCCCATTATCTGGCCGAGCGGCTCGAACGCTTCCCGGTCCGCGTCACCCAGCTCGCGCACGGCCTGCCGGTCGGCGGCGAGCTCGACTATCTCGACGAGGGCACGCTCGCCCAGGCCTTGCGCGCCCGCCGCCCGGTGGCCTGAACAGGGACGCACGGGCCCCGGCTGCCCGGACATCCGGATTTTCATCGGATTCCATCGATTTTCGCTCGACCGGCAGCATCGCCAACCCCTCCTACCCGGCTCCGCCACTGTTTTTTTCATCGGAAATGATGGTGCCGATCGCGGCTGCCGGTGTCAGGCCGCTCGATCGCGGGCGGCCGATCGCCGGCAGGCTCGAGCCGCTCGACGAGCGCTGACCTGCCCGGTCATGGGGGCGCCCGGGGGACTCCCATCGGAAAGCGGGGATCGGGCGTCGCTGAATTAATTCTTTCGCACTGGACAGATAGGCCGGGCCGAGTCAGTCTGGTCGCTTAAAGCAGGAGCGGAGGGCGAGTCGCACCGCCTAGTCACGGGCGGTTGACACCCGGATTTTTCGCCGGGGACCCAAAGGTTTTGCTCGACCGGGGGAGCATTGGGATCAGCTCGTAGGCGACGCCTGCAACCGATTTTCATCGGAAATGCTTGTGTCGGATGCGCCTGATCATTGAAAATCGGGGAGGACCGATATGAGCTGGGATCTGCATCTTAAGGGCACCAACGGCGACGACGTCATCATCGGCGGCAGCGGCGACGACTTCATCCAGGGAAGGGCCGGCAACGACACGATCGACGGTGGCGGCGGCAACGACCAGATCCACGGCGATTCGAGCGACGACCATCTCAGGGGCGGCGCCGGCAACGACTTCATCAGCGGCGGCGAAGGCTTCGACCGCGCTTATTATACCGGCTCGATCCTCGAATATTCCTTCTCGTCGAACGGCGAGCATCAATATGTCAACCACACCGGCGGCTCCGGCGTCGACGGCAACGACGATCTGATCCTGGTCGAGCAGCTGGTGTTCGCCGACGCGGTCATCACGCTCGGCCAGAACAACGCTCCGATCGCGTTCGACGACAGCGCCTCGACCAACGAGGATGTCGGCACCTACAGCAGCGGCTCGGCCAGCGTGCTCGACAACGATTTCGATTTCGAGGGCGACAATCTGAGCGTCACCGCCGGCACCTTCACCGGCAGCTACGGCACGCTCACCCTCAACTCGAACGGCACCTACACCTACACGCCGTTCGCCTCGACCCAGGCGCTCGCCCAGGGCCAGATCGTCCAGGACAGCTTCAGCTACACCGTCTCCGACGGCAGCCTGACCGATACCGGCACCCTCACCATCAACATTTCGGGCGTCAACGACGCGCCGACCGCCAATCCCGACACGGCCTCGACCGGCGAGAACGCGACGGTGACCGTGAACGTGCTCGCCAACGATACCGACGTCGACAACGGCGCCGTGCTCACCGTCATCAGCGCGTCGGCTCCGATGGGCCAGGGCAGCGCCTCGGTGGTCGGCAACCAGGTCCAGTTCAATCCCGGCACCGACTTCGATTATCTCGACACCGGCGAGAGCGCGAACGTCGTCGTCAGCTACACGATCGAGGACGAGCATGGCGCGACGTCGAGCTCGACCGTCACGATCACGGTGAACGGCGCCAATGACGCCCCCGTCGCCAACGACGACACCGCCTCCACCACCGAGGACGCCAGCGTCTCCGGCAACGTCCTCGCCAACGACACCGACGTCGACGGCGAGACGCTGACGGTGACCAATCCGGGCACCTATGTCGGCGCCTACGGGACCCTGACCCTCGCCGCCGACGGCAGCTACACCTACACGCCCAACGCCGCCGCGCAGGCGCTCGATGACGGCGAAACCGGGGGCGACGTGTTCAGCTACACCGCTTCCGACGGCACCGCCTCCGATTCGGCGACGCTCAGCGTCACGGTCAACGGGCTCAACGATGCGCCGGTGGCGAACGACGACACCGCCTCGACGACCGAGGATGGCAGCGCCTCCGGCAACGTGCTCGCCAACGACACCGACATCGACGTCGAGACGCTGACCGTGGCGAGCCCGGGCACCTATGTCGGCGCCTACGGCACCCTGGTCCTCGCCGCCGACGGCAGCTACACCTACACGCCCGGCGCAGCCGCCCAGGCACTGGACGTCGGCGAGACCGCGCAGGACGTCTTCACCTATGCCGCGACCGACGGCACCGCTTCCGATTCGGCAACGCTGACCGTCACGGTCACGGGGCTCAACGACGCCCCCGTAGCCAATGACGACACGGCCACCACCGACGAGAACAGCGCCGTCTCCGGCAATGTGCTCGCCAACGACACAGACGTCGACGTCGAGACTCTGACGGTGACGAACCCGGGCACGTATATCGGCGCCTATGGAACGCTCGTCCTGGCGGCGAATGGCAGCTACACCTACACTCCGGGCGCCGCCGCCGCCTTGCTCAATACCGGCCAGTCGGCGAACGACATCTTCAACTACGTCGCGTCCGACGGCACCGCCACCGATGGCGCCACTCTCACCATCACGGTCAACGGCCTCAGCGGCGCTCCGGACGCCGTTGACGACACCGCCACCACCAATGAGGACAGCAGCGTCTCGGGCAACGTGCTCACCAACGACACCGACGCCGAAAACGACCCGCTGACGGTGACCAACCCGGGCACTTACGTCGGCACCTATGGGACGCTCGTTCTGAACAGCAACGGCAGCTATACCTATACGCCCAACGCCGCCGCCGACGGACTGGCCGTGGGCGAGACACAGCAGGACGTCTTCAGCTACACCGCCACCGACGGCACCGCATCGGACACGGCGACGCTTACCGTCACCGTCACCGGCACCAACGACGCGCCGACGATCGACGCGGGCGGAACCGACGCGAGCGGCTCGGTGACCGAGCTTCCCGACGGTGACCCCAACGAAAACACCGCTACCCATAGCGACAGCGGCACCATCGCGTTCGACGATCTCGACCTTTCCGACATCCACAGCGCCAGCTTCACCCCGCAGGGCGGCCCGTATCTCGGCACCTTCACGCTCGACCCGGTCAACCAGGCCGGCGACACCGTGGACTGGGATTTCACCGTTTCCGACGCCGCGCTCGAGGGCCTCAGCGAGGGCGAGATCCGCATCCAGACCTATACGGTCGAGATCGACGACGGCAATGGCGGCACCACCACCCAGGACGTCACCATCACCATCACCGGTGCCGGCGTCGGGGCCGGCCCGCAGACCGTCTGGTATATCGACAACAGCGCCGTCGGCAGCGCCAATCTCGGCACCCAGGCCGATCCCTATACGTCGATAGCCGCGTTCAACGCGGCGCAGGGCACGGTGGGCGGGCCGCAGACCGGGCATACCGTCCATCTGCTCGCGGGCACCGGCACCGGCATCTACGCCGAAGCGGACGGCATCAACCTGCTCAACGGCCAGATCCTGGTCGGCGACGCCACCGGCGCGGTGCGGCCGACCATCGTCACCACCGCCGGCGACGGCATCAACGTCGCCCAGAACAACAACGTCTCCGGTATCGACATCGGCACCACCAGCGGCGCCGGCATCGCCGACAGCGGCGGCACGGTCGGCAACCTGACCGTCACCGACGTCGGCAAGTCGGGCGGCGGCCAGATCGCCGACCTCGACCAGGGCGGCACGCTCAACGTCACGCTCAACAGCGCGGCGTCGACCGGCTCGACCGGCGGGGCGATCGACCTCAATGCGGTCGGCGGCAGCTTCACCGTCAGCGGCGCGACGACGATCACCGGCATCCATTCCGGCAACGGCGTCGACGTCACCGCTTCCTCGGCCACGGTGACTTTCGCCGGCGGCGGCCTGATCTCGACCGGCGCGGCGCGCGGCATCAACTTCGTCGGCAACACCGGCACGCTGGCGATCACCGGCGGCAATTTCGACATCACCACCACCACCGGGCGGGCGCTGGACGTCGAGACCGGCGGCACCGTCACCATCACCGGCGCCGGCAACAACATAACCAGCACGACCGGCCATGCGGTGCTGATCAGCGGTTCGACCATCGGCGGCGTCACGCTGGAGAGCGTGTCGTCGAGCGGCGGCGCCCTCAACGGCATCGTCCTCGTCAATGCCGGCAGCGGCGGCTTCACCGTCACCGGCCTCGGCTCGACCGCCGGGTCGGGCGGCACCATCGCCAACAAGACCGGCGCCGACGGCTCGACCACCCAGGGCTCGGGCATCTACATCGACAACACGTCGAACGTGTCGCTGGCCAACATGACGCTGAGCGGCTCGTTCCAGAATTTCGGCATCCGCGGCAACAATGTCGACAACTTCACGCTGAGCGATTCGTCGATCAGCGGGACGCTCGGCAACAGCACGGCGCTGAGCGAGGGCGCGGTGGTTCTCACCAACCTCACCGGCACCGGCCTGATCGAAGGCAACAGCATCGCCGGCGGCTTCACCGACAACCTCCGGGTCACGACCAGCGCGGGCACTCTCAACCTCAATATCCAGGACAGCGCGAGCGACCAGGCGGTGATGGGCCTCAACAACACCCTGAACGGCAATGACAGCATCCAGGTGACGAGCAGCGGCAGCTCGACGCTCAACCTGACCATCGACGGCGTCGATGTGCTCGGCGCGCGCGGCGACATGCTGCAGGTTACCGCTCTGGGAACGACCACCCAGGACATCGTGATCAGCGACAGCATTTTCCACAACGCCCATACCGCCACCGTCTCGGGCGGCGGCGGCGTCGTCCTCACCGGCGCCGGCGCCAACATCGACGTCGACTATCTGGTCGAGGACAGCAGCTTCCGCGGCGCCGTCGGCACGGCGTTGGCGGCCAGCTACACCACCCCGGCGGGCACCATCCAGGGCCGGATCGAGAACAATGTGGTCGGCCTCGACGACGGCATCCAGGGCAATCAGGGCGCGTCGGCCGGCGGCTCCGGCATTTTTGTCGGATCCGAGAAGACCGCTGGGGCGGGCACCGTCACCCATGCCGTCGCGATCGTCGGCAACGAGGTCTATGACATCGCCCAGGGCCTGGCCGGCATCATGGTCACCGCCACTGGCGGCGCTGCGGCCGGCTCGAACGTGCTCGAAGCGGACGTCGACGGCAATACGGTCGACGATATGGGCGACTTCAGCTTCACCGCTTTCTACGCGTCGGTGGGCGGCAGCGCCTCGTCCGGCGACTTCGCCGAGCTCGGCATCGACCTCACCAACAATGTGTTCGATGCCAGCGACGCCGATTTCGGCGGCAGCGCGGTGGTGCTCGACCAGATTTCGAGCGACGCCCATTACTACTTCCCCGGCTATACCGGCGATGGGGAGGGCGAGTTCAACGGCGGCACCGCCAGCGCCGACCTCGACGCCTTCTTCACCGGCCAGGGCAACGTCATGACAAGCGGTCCGCTGCAGACCTATCCGGGCATCGACGTCGACGCGAGCTTCCTCGTCGGCGCCGACGGCGACCCGCTCGTCCTGCCGCCCTGGATGCCCTGAAGCGGTGCGGGCCTCCCGGCGGGCCGTGCCCGCCGGGAAGACCCGGCCCGTTGCTTGAAAAGTCGCCGGTCCGGGCCTAGATTCGGGCCATGGCCATTCTGCCGATCTACGAGACTCCGGACCCGGTGCTGCGGCAGATTTCCTCAGCCGTCGAGGAGGTCGACGACGCGCTTCGCGCGCTGATCGACGACATGTTCGAAACCATGTACGCGGCGCCCGGCATCGGTCTCGCCGCGGTCCAGGTCGGCGTGCCCAAAAGGCTGCTGGTGATCGACCTGCAGGAGCCTGAGGAGGAAGGCGGCGAGCCGGTCCGCGACCCGCGCGTCTTCGTCAATCCGGAGATAATCGAGGCATCGGAGACGACCCGGCCCTATCAGGAAGGCTGCCTGTCGGTCCCCGACCAATATGCCGAGGTGATGCGCCCCGACCGCGTCCGCGCCCGCTGGCTCGACCGCGACGGCAGCGCGCACGACCAGTGGATCGACGGCCTGCTGGCGGTCTGCCTGCAGCACGAGATCGACCATCTGAACGGCATCCTGTTCATCGACCATCTGTCGCGCCTGAAGCGCGACATGATCATGAAGAAGCTGGTCAAGGCCCGCCGCGAGCAGGGCGCCAAGCGCGCCGCCTGACCGTCATCCCGGCCATCCCCGTCATCCCGGCGCAAGCCGGGACCTCGGGCCGGAAACCCGGCACTTCCCCCTGAGACCCCGGCTTTCGAGGTCCCCGCAAAGCAAGACTTTGCGGGGTGCCCCTTTCGCCGGGGCGACGCCTCAGCCGTCGACGTTCATCAGCTGGCCGCGGATCGCGCCGTCCGGATAGTCGGCGGTGTGGACGTTGACGTAGAATCCGCCGGGATGGCTGCGGATCTCGTCGACCAGCGCGTCGTCCACCGTATCGCAATCGTCGCTGTCATTGTCGTCGGGGGCGTCGAGCGTGACCACCGGCGGTCCGTTCACGCCGGGCCCGCCGCGATGGATATGGGCGGCGGTGACGATGCCGATCTGCCGGATCTCGAGGTCGGTGCATACGGTGTTGGTGACGTCGTTGATCTCGACGCGGGCGAGGCCGCTGCCATCGGGATCGCCGCCGCCCGGCTCGTTGGCGCCGTTCAATTGCGCCCGGAGCTGGTTGCCGACCGCATCATTGACCGCTTCGTCCACCGTCTCGCAGCCGCCGATCGCGAGCATGGCGCCGGCGGCGAGGAGCAGATGGCGGGGGAAAGTTCTTCCAGACATGTTCCGTCTCCAATTGAACCGGCCCGCCGCCAAGGACGCTGACGGCAGGCAGCGAGACAACCGGGGGTTGTCGTGCTTGGTTCCGCGCCGACCGGCCGTCATCCCGGCGCAAGCCGGGACCTCGGGAAAGTCAGGCTCGGCATTTCCCCCTGAGGCCCCGGCCCTCGGGGGCCCCGCAAAGCAGGAGTTTGCGGGGTGAAGCTGCGCCGCGGCGACGGAAGGTTTTCCACAGCTAAGCCGTGCGCTGTCTTGAGCCGCCGCCGCCGCTGCTCTAGGTTCGCTCTTCGTTCCAGAGGGGAAGGCGATGGATCCGCTGATGTCCGTGCTGCTGGCGGTCGCCGCGCTGGCGGCGGGGCTGCTGCTCGGCTGGCTGGTGGGCCGCGGCCGCGCCGGCGCGCTCGCCGAGGAGCGGGGACGAACCGTCGAGCAGCTCCAGCTGTCGCTGGGTGAGATCGGCAAGGAGCGCGACGAAGCGCTGCGCGAGCTGGCCGGGCTGCAGGCCGACGCCCGCAACTTCGAGGCGCGGATGAAGGAGCTGCTGGAAGCGAAGGAGGCGCTGACCGCCCAGTTCCACGAGGTCGGCGCCAAACTCCTCACCGAGGCGCAAAAGCAGTTCCTCGAGCGCGCCGACGCCCGCTTCAACCAGGCCAGCGAGAAGAGCGAAACCCAATTGAAAGCGCTGCTGCAACCAGTCGAAGCGACGCTCAAACGCTATGAGGAGGGCCTCACCAAGGTCGAAAAGGAGCGGGTGGGAAGCTACGAGGCGCTGCGCGAGGCCGTCAAGCTGCTCCATGCCGGCCACAGCCAGGTCCGCGACGAGACCGCCCGCCTGGTCAACGCGCTGCGCGCCAGCCCGAAGGCGCGCGGCCGCTGGGGCGAGCAGAGCCTCAGGAACGTGCTCGAGCAGGCCGGCCTGTCGCCTTATGCGGATTTCCAGTCGGAAGTGTCGGTCACCACCGACGACGGCCGGCTGCGTCCCGATGTGATCGTGCGCCTGCCCGGGGGACGCAAGCTGATCATCGATGCCAAATGCTCGCTCAACGCTTTCCTCGACGCCAGCGAGGAGGTCGACGAGACGGCTCGCATCGCCCATCTGCAGAAGCACGCCGCCTCGATCCGCACCCACGCCCAGCAGCTGGGGTCGAAGAATTACTGGGAGCAGTTCGGCGACGCCGCCGACTATGTCATCCTCTACATACCGGGCGAGCATTTCCTCACCGCCGCGCTCGAGCAGGACGACCGTTTGTGGGAATGGTCGTTCGAGCGGCGGGTGCTGCTCGCCACGCCGACCAACCTGGTCGCGATCGCCCGCACCGTCGCCAGCGTGTGGCGCCAGGAGCGGCTGGCCGAGGAGGCCGCCGAGATCGCGCGGCTCGGCAAGGAGCTTCATGCCCGGCTGGCGACGATGGGCGGCCATGTCGCCCGGATGGGCCGCAACCTCGAGCTCGCCACCGGCGCCTACAATGCTTTCGTCGGCAGCCTCGAAAGCCAGGTGATGACCCAGGCCAAGCGCTTCGAGGCGCTCGAAGTGTCGAGCGGCGCCAAGGAGATAGAGGCGCTCCCGGTGATCGAAGCGGCGCCGCGGCCGCTCACCAAATTGTTCCCCACCGAGGGCGATGGCCAGCCCAATTAGCCGCCGTCACGCGTCCCAGTCCGGGCGCCGCTCGCCGCCGCAGCCGCGCACGGTGTCGCCGTCGGCGACCACCGCCACCTGATGCTCGTAACCGTGGCCGCTCATCACGTCGTTGCAGCGGCTGTAGCTGATGTCGACGGTCAGCCGGTCGGTGACGTAGCGCCGGCCGTTGAAGCCCGGCCGCGGCTCGGGCCGGGCCACGCTGATCCGGGTTTCGCCATAGTCGCCGGCATAATCGATGACGCCGTCATGGATGGTGATCGTCCAGCCCGGCTCCTGGCCGAGCGCGCGATAGGTCTCCGCCTCGGGCGGCGGGGTGGTGATCGCCGGATAGGCGCAGGCGGCGGCGAATGCGCCCATCAGCCAGGCGGGCCATCTCGGCATGGTGACGTGGGACCGTTGCATGACGGGCGCACAACCCGGAGCGGGGAAGGCGGTTCCGAGTTCCTCCCCACGCCGAAGGCGTGGGGAGGGGGACCATGCGAAGCATGGTGGAGGGGTATTGGCCAAGGACCGGCCAATTACCCCTCCACCGCACTTCGTGCGGTCCCCCTCCCCATCGCATCGCGACGGGGAGGAATCACTTGCGCCACTGGTTGATCACTTCATAGGCCATCACCGCGGCCGCCACCGCGGCATTGAGGCTGTCGGCGCGGCCGAGCATCGGGATTTTCACCAGCATATCGCATTCGGCCTCATATTCGGGCGGCAGCCCGGCCTGCTCGTTGCCGACCAGGATGAAGGCGGGCCGCCGATAGCGGGGCTGCTGATAGTCAAGCGGCGCGTCGAGGCTGGTGCCGATCAGCTCACCCTCGCCGTTGCGCAGCCAGCCGAGGAATTCATCCCAGCGCGCGATCGCGATCTGCTGGGTGAACAGCGCCCCCATCGACGCCCGCACCGCCTCGACCGAAAAGGGGTCGGCACAATCGTCGACAAGGATCAGGCCGCCGGCGCCGACCGCGTCGCCGGTCCTCAATATCGTGCCGACATTGCCGGGGTCGCGCAGCGCCTGGGCGACGATCCACAGCGGCGCCGCGGCGCGGTCGATCAGGCCGAGCGACGTCTCGAAGGCGCGATAGACGCCGAGCACCGCCTGCGGATTGTCCTTGCCGGAAATCTTGTGGAGGATGTCGGCGCTGGTCTCGATCGCCTCGCCGCCGGCGCCCTCGGTCGCCTCGATCAACCGCTGCAGCAGCGTGTGGGAAGCATCGCTGTAGAACAGCCGCTCGGGCAGCCGGCCGGCCTCGCGCGCCTCGGTCAGGATCCTCAGCCCCTCGGCGAGGAACAGGCCGTCGCGGCGGCGATGCTTCTTGTCGCGCAGCGCGCGCGCCTGCTTGACGAGCGGGTTGGAGAAAGCGGTGACGTGGCGCGGCACCGCCTCACTCGTCCTCGTGGAACCGCGCCTCGACCAGCTCGGCGAGCTTTTCGACCGCCTGCTCGGAGCCCAGGCCGGTGGCGCTGATCGTGATCGAATCGCCCATCGCCGCGCCCAGCATCATCAAACCCATGATCGAGGTGCCGCACACGGTCGTGCCGTCCTTCTCGACCTCGATCCGGGCGTCGATCTGGGAGGCGAGGGTGACGAACTTGGCGCTGGCGCGGGCGTGGAGTCCGCGCTTGTTGCGCAGCGCGACGGTGCGGGCGATGGGGTTCAGGCCGCCGCCTCCCCCAGAATCTCGGAAGCCACCGAAATATATTTGCGGCCCGCCTCGCGCGCGGCGGCGACCGCGGCGCGCACGTCCATCGTCTTGCGCGCGCCCTCGAGCCGGATCAGCATCGGCAGGTTGACGCCGGCAATGACCTCGATCTTCTCGGTCTTCATCAGCGAGATGGCGAGGTTCGACGGAGTGCCGCCGAACAGGTCGGTGAGGATGATGACGCCGCTGCCGTCGTCGACGGCGGCGATCGCCCTGGCGATGTCGTCGCGGCGCGCCTCCATGTCGTCCTCGCCGCCGATGCAGATCGTCTCGATCCGCTCCTGCGGCCCGACGACATGCTCCATGGCGACGACGAACTCGGCCGCGAGTCGGCCATGGGTCACCAGCACCAAACCTATCATCTATTCACCTTGAAAGCCGTCGTCCGCTTCTGTCCCCGTCGACCTTGCCCCTGCGGATCGCTCGATGCCGTCGCGCGGCGGCGTGGCGAGATCGCGATGGTCCACCGTGGGCGAAAAACCGGCCGCGCGCAACCGTGCAGCGACCCGCTCGGCGACATGGACGGAGCGGTGTCTTCCCCCGGTACAGCCGAACGCGACCGAGACATAGGCCTTGCCCTCGGCGCGGTAGCGCGGCAGCAGCGTCAGCAGCAGTCCCTCGATCTGGCCGAGCGCGCCTTCATAGCCTTCATCGCCGGCAATATGGTCGCGGACCGCCTCGTCGAGCCCGGTGAGGTCCCGCAGATCCTTCTCCCAATGCGGGTTCCTCAGGAACCGCATGTCGAAGACGAGATCGGCGTTGCGCGGGATGCCGCGGGCGAAGCCAAACGACATCAGGGTCAATGTCGGCGCGTCGGTGTCGCCGCCGCCGAAGCGGTCGCGGATCTGCTGGCGCAGCAGGTTCGAATCGCTGTCGGTGGTGTCGATGACATGGTCGGCCCAGCGCTTCAGCGGCGCGGTCATCTCGCGCTCCTCGGCGATGCCGTCGGTGGCGGGGCGGTCCGGAGCGAGCGGGTGGCGGCGGCGGGTCTCGGAATAGCGGCGCAGCAGCTCGGGAGTCTGGCATTCCAGGTACAGCGTCTCGACCGACGCGTCATGCTCCCTCGCCAGCCGCTTGATCTGCTTGACGATCCGCTCGGCCTCGAAACCGCGGGTGCGGCTGTCGAGGCCGATGGCGAGCGACCGCTGGCGGCCGGCGCCGGCCGGCAGCGGCGCCGCCAGCAACGGGCTGAGCAGCGACAAGGGCAGGTTGTCGACCACTTCCCAGCCGAGATCCTCGAGCGTCTTCAGCACCGTCGTCTTGCCCGCGCCGGACAGGCCGGTGACGAGCAGGATGCGCTTGGGATCGGCCGCACGGGTCATTCGGCCGGCAGCCCGAACAGCCGCAGCGCCGCTTCCACCTTGATCGGCGCCGACGGCTCGAGCGCGCTCAAGGCGATGACCGGTATGTCGAGCCCGGCGACGCGGCGGGTCTCGCCGGGCTCGTGCAGCCGGTCCGCCTCGCGGTCGAGATCGACGAGCAAAGCGACCGGCACGTCGCGCTCGGGCGGGAAGTCGACGACCCCGACTCCGCGCAGCTCCATCTTGCCGGCGATCGTCTCGGGCGGGCTGGCGAGCAGCCGCCCGCCGGCCCGCCGCACAACCGTATAGTCGTCGCTGACCAGAAAGGCGCCGCGGTCGATCAGCCGCAGCGCGAGATCGGACTTGCCGCGCCCCGATTCGCCGCCGATCAGTACGGCACGCCCGCCGATCGCGATGCAGCTGTTATGGACGGTCTCGGCGTCGGTCGGGCTGGTCATGGCGCGGCTCCTGCAAAGCTTACCACGAAGCGGGCGCCGGAGCGCCCGTCACGTCGATCTTCGGCATTTATGGCGCCGCCATGGCCCTCGACGATCGCCTTGGCGATGGCCAGGCCGAGCCCCGAATGACGGCCGAAATCCGCTTCCGGACGGATGCTGTGGAAGCGGTGGAAGATCGCCTCGCGCGCCTCGGGCGCCACCCCCGGGCCCTCATCCTCGATGCTGACCAGCACCTCGCCTCCGGCCTCGGCGGCGCGGATCTCGACCAGCCCGCCCGGCGGCGAGAAGGAGATGGCGTTGTCGACCAGATTGTCGATCAGCCGCGCCAGCCGCGATTCGTCGCCGAGCACGACCGCGCTGCCGGCGCGCGGCCGCGCGAAGGCGATCTCGACGCCGCCGTCGGCGCGGCTCTCCCACAACGGCAGCATCGATTCGATCAGCACGCCGAGATCGACCGGCTCGAAGCGCGCCCGCGAAAGCTCGGCATCGAGCCGCGATGCTTCGGCAATGTCGACGACCAGCCGGTCGAGACGCGCCACGTCATCGCGCACCACATCGAGCAGCTGGCGCCGCAGTCCCGGATCCTCGACCCGCTCGAGCGTGTCGACCGCCGAGCGCAGCGACGCGAGCGGATTCTTGAGCTCGTGGGTGACGTCGGCGGCGAACGCCTCGGTCGAATCGATGCGCTGCCTGAGGCTCTGGGTCATGTCGTGCAGCGCGCGGGCGAGCAGGCCGATCTCGTCGCGGCGCGCCGGCAGCACCGGCACGTCGACCTCGCGCGCCCGTCCGAGCCGGACGCGGTGCGCCGCCAGCGCCAGCTTGCGCAGCGGGTTGGCGATGGTGCGGGCCAGGAAGCGCGACAGCAGCACCGACAGGATGATGGTGGCGACCAAGATGAGGGCGAGCGACAGCCGCTCGGCCCGCACGATGCGGCGGATGTCGCGCGCGTTGACGGTCAGCAGCAGGACGCCGCCCTCGTCGATGCGCATGGCGGCGCTGATATAGGGCGTGCCTTCCGGCGCCCGTCTGATCTCGGTGACCGGCGCGCCGCTCGCCAGCGCCCTGCGCGCTTCCGGCCAGGCCGGGAGCCGGTCGACCGCCGACGGCGCGAACAGGGGCCGGCGCGGCGCGCCGACGATCGCGTCGAAACCGTTGTCGAGCGCGCGGGCGACACCGCGATACCAGGGCTCGTCGGCGGGATTGCGCAGCTCGTAGGTGGGCCGCGCGTTTCGCCAGCTGTCGGCCGACTTGCCGCCGTCGCGCCGATAGACACGCAGCCGCGTCCCCGAATCCGCGCCGAGGCGGACGAGCAAGGGTTGATGCGCCCGCGGCGGCAGCGCGGCCAGCATATGGGCGATCATCACCGCCTCCGATTGCGATTGCTCGACCCGCGCCTGGGTCAGCCGGCTGCGAAAGCCGTCGAGATAGAACAGGCTGCCGGCCAGGATGGCAACGGCGAAGATGTTGACCGCGAGGATGCGCTGGCGCAGCGACAGCCGCCGCGACCAGCTCGGGCGAAGCTCGCGGTCCTCACTCTTCCGCAAAGCGGTATCCGACGCCGTACAGGGTCTCGATCGCCCTGAAGCCGCCGTCCACGTCGCGGAACTTGCGGCGCATGCGCTTGATGTGGCTGTCGATGGTGCGGTCGTCGACATAGATGTCGTCCTGATAGGCCACGTCCATCAGCTGGTTGCGCGATTTCACCACGCCGGGCCGCTGCGCCAGCGCCTCCAGGATCATGAATTCGGTGACGGTCAGGGTCACGTCGCGCCCGTCCCAGCTGACCCGGTGCCGCGCCGGGTCCATGCGCAGCCGGCCGCGCACGATTTCCACCGCGTCGGCCGCGCCATTCTCCTCCGGCGGCCGCGCCCGCATTTCGGTGCGGCGCAGCACGGCGCGGATGCGGGCGATCAGCAGCCGCTGGGAAAAGGGCTTGGTGATATAGTCGTCGGCGCCCATGGCGAGGCCGAGCGCCTCGTCGAGCTCCTCGTCCTTCGAGGTCAGGAACAGCACCGGAAAGTCGCATTTCTCGCGCAGCCGGCGGAGCAGCTCCATGCCGTCCATCCGCGGCATCTTGATGTCGAGCAGGGCAAGGTCCGGCGGATTCTCGGACAGCGCCTTCAGCGCCGCTTCGCCATCGGAATAAAGGCGGGTGATGAAGCCTTCCGACTGCAGCGCGACCGACAGCGAGGTCAGGATGTTGCGGTCGTCGTCGACAAGCGCGATCGTTATCGACATGGCCGTTTCCCTTCCCCGGTGGGGGTTTAGCCAAGCGGGGCTGCGGGCGCTACCCTTTGACGCCGCCACGGCCCTCCGATATGGGCCGGGAACGCATGGACGTCCGGCTCATCCGGCGTTCGCTTGACTGTACCCAGGGGAATTCAGGTGCCCGAACGCGTGCCCTTATTCGATCTTCGCCGTCAGGGCATCGAAACGCCCGCGGCCCTGCACTGGAATCTCGGGACGGCGCCGCTGGTCGAGCAGGCCGTCTGCCGCGGCGAAGGCCTGCTTGCCGAAGAGGGGCCGCTGGTCGTCGCCACCGGCCGGCACACCGGCCGCTCCGCCAACGACAAGTTCATCGTCCGCGATGCCGAGACCGAAGCCACGATCTGGTGGGACAATAACAAGGCGATGAGCCCGGAGCATTTCGCCGCGCTGAAGGCCGACTTCCTCGCCGCGCTGGCGCAGAAGAAGTCGCTGTTCGTCCAGGACCTTTACGGCGGGTCGCAGCCCGAGCACCGGGTGCGGGTGCGCGTGATCAACGAGCTCGCCTGGCACAGCCTGTTCATCCGTACCCTGCTGGTGCGGCCGGAGGCCGGCGAGCTGGCCGGCTTCGAGCCGGAGTTCACGATCATCGATCTGCCGAGCTTCGCCGCCGATCCCGCCCGCCACGGCACCCGCTCGGAGACCGTGATCGCGGTCGACCTCAGCGAACGGACGATCCTGATCGGCGGCACCGCTTATGCCGGCGAGATGAAGAAATCGGTGTTCAGCATCCTCAATTACCTGCTGCCCGCAAAGGGCGTGATGCCGATGCACTGCTCGGCCAATATCGGCCCGGGGGGCGACACCGCCATCTTCTTCGGCCTGTCCGGCACCGGCAAGACGACCTTGTCGGCCGACGCCAGCCGCACGCTGATCGGCGACGACGAGCATGGCTGGTCCGACAGCGCCGTGTTCAATTTCGAGGGCGGCTGCTACGCCAAGATGATCAGGCTGTCGCCCGAGGCGGAGCCGGAAATCCATGCGACCACCCGGCGCTTCGGCACCGTGCTCGAAAATGTCGTGATCGATCCCGAAACGCGCACGCTCGACCTCGACGACAACAGCCTCGCCGAAAATACCCGCGGGGCCTATCCGATCGACTTCATCCCCAACAGCTCGGCCGAGAATATGGGTCCGTTGCCGCGCAACGTCATCTTCCTCACCGCCGACGCCTTCGGCGTGCTGCCGCCGATCGCCCGGCTGACGCCCGACCAGGCGATGTTCCACTTCCTGTCCGGTTACACCGCCAAGGTCGCCGGCACCGAGATCGGCGTCACCGAGCCCGAAGCGACCTTCTCGACCTGCTTCGGCGCGCCGTTCATGCCGCGCCATCCTTCGGTCTACGGCAATCTCCTCAAGGGACGGATCGCCCGCGGCCAGGTCGATTGCTGGCTGGTCAATACCGGCTGGACCGGCGGCAAATATGGCGTCGGCAGCCGCATGCCGATCAAGGCGACCCGCGCCTTGCTCAATGCCGCGCTCGAAGGCAGCCTCAACAATGTCGCGTTCCGCACCGATGAGAATTTCGGCTTCGAGGTGCCGGTCAGCGTGCCTGGGGTCGACGCGGCGATCCTCGATCCGCGCGGCACCTGGACCGACCAGGCGGATTATGACGCCACCGCCGCGAAGCTCGTCAAGCTGTTCAACGACAATTTCGCCCGCTTCGCGGCCCATGTCGACGCGGGCGTGCTCGCCGCTGCGCCGAAGGGCGAAGGCCGTGCCACGACAAGCGCGACCCAACAAGCCCAGCAACCGGTCATCACCACGGCCTGAGCCCAGCCACAGCACCTGAAATCGGGGGAGCGTGCCGGCGAGGCCGGCGCGCTCCTTTTGCTATGGGGATAGATCGAATGTCCGAACACGCACCGCGACTCTTCGCCGATGCCGCCGCCATCCGACGGGTGGGGGAGGGGATGGTCGCCTGCACGCTGCCCAAGCCCGAATGGACCCATGAGGCCCATCTCGCCACCTGCGCCTGGCTGGTGCTGGAACGGCCCGACATCCTCCCCGAACGCGATCTTCCCGATCTGATCCGCCGTTACAATGAAAGCGTCGGCGGGGTGAACAGCGACAGTGAAGGCTATCACGAGACGATCACCCAGCTGTCGATCCGCGGCGTTCGTTCGGCACTGGCGCGAAGCGAGGGCAGGGGGCTGGCCGAGCGTGTCAACGCGCTGCTGGTGGCGCCGGAGGGCCGCCGGGACTGGCCGCTGAATTTCTTCAGCGGCGAGCGGCTGTCTTCGGTGGCGGCGCGGCGCGGCTGGATCGAGCCCGATCTCGCTCCGCTGCCGCCAATTGCCTCGGCAGAGGAAGCCGCTTAGCCTGCCGTCACCCCGGCGCAAGGGCACCCCGCAAAGGAGGAGTTTGCGGGGAGCCCGCAAGGGGCCTCAGGAAGGAAAAGGCGCCTTCTGGTCCTGAGATCCCGGCTTTCGCCGGAATGACGAAAGGGATTCAATTCATGCGTTTACTGCCGCTTCTTATCACCGCATCGGCGTTTCTGCCGGCGCCGCTGTCCGCGCAACCGACCCCGTCGGTCTATCCGGCCGACTCCGTCGCGCGCACCGTCGAGGCGATCGCGGGCATCCGGGCGGCCTTCGGACCGAGCTTCTCGCCCGACGGCCGCAGCATCGCCTTCATTTCCAACGCCGGCGGCCGGCCGCAAATCTGGACGTTGCGGCTCGAAGAGGGCGCCGAGCCGGTCCAGCTCACCCATCTTCCCGATCCCGCCCAGCCGGTCTACTGGTCGCCGTCCGGCGACCGGCTCGCTTATGCGGTCGCCCCGGGCGGCGGCCTCAACACCCAGATCTATGTGGTGCGCGCCGACGGCAGCGAGGCGCGCCGGCTCACCGCCGGCGGCCGCGACAATAACTGGCTGTTCGGATGGACCGACGACGGCAGCCGGCTGCTGATCGGCTCGAACCAGGACAATCCGTCCGGCATCGACGCCTTTCTCGTCGATCCGGCGACCGGCGCCCGCACGCGGGTCGCGTCGGGCGGCCTCAACGAGATAACCGACGTCAGCGACGACGGCCTTCATGCCGTCGTTTCCCGGCTGGTCAGCCGCGGCGACGACAATCTACACCTCGTCGACCTCACCGGCGGCACCGAGACGCTGCTGACCCCGCACGACGGGCCCGGCAGCTTCGGCTGGGGAGAATTCTCGCCCGACGGACGGCGCATCTATGTCAGCTCCAATTCCGGCCGCGACCTGATCGCCTTCGGAATCATCGACGTCGACGCCGAGGGCCGGCCCGGTCCGATCCGGATCGTCGCCGAGCGGCCGGACGCCGAAGGGGAGGGCGCCTTCCTGTCGCGCGACGGCCGCCGCGCCGTGCTGATCTGGAACGTCGCCGGCCGCAGCGAGATCGACCTCATTGACACCGCCACCTTCGCCGTCACGCGCGGGCCCGAGCTGCCGTTCGATGTCGTCACCGGCGGCGAATTCTCGCCGGACGGCCGGATGCTGGTGCTGGGCGGGACCGGAGCCGTCACTCCGTCCGACATCTACACGATCGACATGGCGACGCTGGCGGTGACGAAGCGCACCCAAAGCGCCCATGACGGCGTCGATCTCGCGACTTTGGTGCGGCCCGAGCTCATCACCTACACCGCGCATGACGGGCTGCCGCTTTCCGGCTGGCTCTACCGCCCGGCCGGCGCGTCCGGACCGGGGCCGCTGGTGTTCAACTATCATGGCGGGCCGGAGGGCCAGGCGCGGCCGACGATGAGCGACGTCACCCAGGCGCTGGTCGCGCGCGGCATTTCGGTCTTTGCCCCCAACGTCCGCGGCTCGAGCGGCTTCGGCAAGCGCTTCGTCAATCTCGACAACGGCGCGCTGCGCGTCGACGGCGTGCGCGACATCGAGGCGACCACGCACGCGCTGGTCGAGCGCGGCATCGCCGATCCGGCCCGGCTCGGCATCATGGGCGGATCCTATGGCGGCTATATGGTGATGGCCGGAGTGACCGAATATCCCGACATGTTCGCCGCCGGCGCCAATCTGTTCGGCGTGGTCAACTTCGCCACCTTCTTCGCCAATACCGAGCCGTGGATGGCGGCGATCTCGACGGTCGAATATGGCGATCCCGCGAGCCAGGCGGAAATGTTGCGCCAGCTCTCGCCGATCCACCGGCTCGACCGCATCCGCACGCCGCTGATCGTGCTGCACGGCGCCAACGACACCAATGTCCCGCTGGTCGAGGCCGAGCAGATCGTTGCCAACCTTCGCGGACGGAACATCCCGGTCGACTATGTCCTGTTTCCCGACGAGGGCCATGGCTGGCGCCAGCTGCCCAACCGGATCCGGTCGACGGTCTCGCTGGTCAGTTTTTTCGACGAGCGGCTGAACCGCTAGCCGCTCGCGTCCGGCTGCAAAACGTCGAGCGGCCGCCACCGGCAGGTCGGCTCCGGATCAAGTCCGGGCGACGTGCACGGCTCAGTTCGAATTCGTCTCATTGCCCGCCTCGCCCGGACGGTTGCGCCGGACATCCACGTCGACGTCGATGTCGCCGACCTCGTTCTCGATCGCCTGGCCGGTGCTCTCGGCGACGTTGCGGACGCTTGAGCCGAGCTCCTTGGCGGCGCGGGCGGTTGCGTCGGCCGCATTCTCGATCCGCTGCTGGTTGTACTCCAGCGTCATCTGGTCGTTCGCCGTGTCGTTGTCGACGTTGCACGCGGCTGCCGCAAGAAGCGGAAGGGCGAGGATGAGGCGCATGATGTGTCTCCTTTTGCAGGCACCAACGTGTGCGAAGCGTCCCGGCTCCGCCGCCAATTTGCCGGAGGGTTGCCCGGGCAGGGCTTGACGTCCAGCTGTATTATCACTATAATACACTGGTCTCGGGAGAAAGCATCATGTTCGAGGATCCAGTGGCAAGGAGAACGGCGATTGCGGCCGCCGTCGGCGCCGTGATCGCGATTCCGGTCCCGTTCGTCGGGCCGTTATTCGGGGCAGTCGTCGGAGCCGGCTACGGTTATATCTCGGCGAAGCGGTGAGCTTGAGCCGAGGCTAGGCGGCGCCGGCCGGGGGCGCCTCGATCGCCGCCACCGGCGCGACCCGGAGGCAGGTGCCGTCGGCGCCGGTCACCACCATCCGGCTGCCCGCGGCGGCGTCGGGGCCGCGCGCCGCCCAGACGCCGTCGCCGACCCTGACCCGGCCCTCGCCATTCTCGATCGCCGTCACCACCGTCACCTGCTGGCCGATCAGCCGCGCGGTGCGGTCGTTGAGCATCGGGTCCGAGCTTTCGACCGGATTGCGCTCATAATGGCGCCGCCCGCCGAACACCGCGGCCATCGCCAACAGCCCGAACAAGGCGAGCTCGAACGGCAGCGAGATCGGCAGCAGGGCGACGACGATGCCGGTCAAGGCGGCCGCGGCCGCGATCCAGGCGAGGAAGATGCCGGGCAGGAAGATTTCGAGGATGCCGAGCAAAGCGGCGCCGATCAGCCACCACCAGTGCGCATCGAGCCCCCAGAAATCCACTATTGGCCTCCCTCGAACGGACCGGGCCGCCCGGCCACCGGTGAGGCAGTGATCGCGTCACCCTGGCCGAGCGCGCTGCGCGCCAGCTCGCCGATCCCGCCCAGCGTGCCGATCAGCTGGGTCGCCTCGACCGGGAACAGGATGGTCTTGGCATTGGGCGAGGTCGCGAACAGCCCCAGCGCCTCGACATATTTCTGCGCGATGAAATAGTTGATCGCCTGGGTGTTGCCGTCGGCGATCGCGTTGGACACGACCTGGGTCGCCTTGGCCTCGGCCTCGGCCGCGCGCTCGCGCGCCTCGGCGTCGCGGAACGCGGCCTCGCGGCGGCCTTCGGCTTCCAGGATCTGCGCCTGCTTCTCACCCTCGGCGCGAAGGATGGCCGACGCCCGGCTTCCCTCCGATTCGAGGATCACCGCGCGCTTTTCGCGCTCGGCCTTCATCTGGCGGCCCATCGCGTTGACGATGTCGGCGGGGGGGCGGATGTCCTTGATCTCGATCCGGGTGATCTTCACCCCCCAGGGCGTGGTCGCATGGTCGATCACGTCGAGCAGCCGGGCGTTGATCTCGTCGCGCTTCGACAGCGTCTCGTCGAGGTCCATCGAGCCCATCACCGTCCGCAAATTGGTGGTCACCAGGTTGAGGATGGCCAGATAGAGGTCGGACACCTCATAAGCCGCCTTGGCGGCGTCGAGCACCTGGAAGAAGACGACGCCGTCGGTCGACACCATCGCATTGTCGCGGGTGATGATCTCCTGGCCCGGAATGTCGAGCACCTGCTCCATCATGTTGACCTTGCGGCCGACCCGGTAGAACATCGCCGGGAAGAAATTGAGGCCGGGACGGGCGACCGTGGTGAAGCGGCCGAAATATTCGATCGTGTAATGATAGCCCTGGCGGACGACCTTCACGCTGGCGAACAGCCAGAGCAGAATGAAGGCGAGAAGGATGATGAAGGCGATCGCCATGCCGAGTCTCCCTGCGCTCCGGTCCGATATCATGTAGGGAAAAGGCCGTTCGTCCAAGCAGAATCGGAGGCGCAAGATATGGACATTGGTGAGCTCCGCCGCTGCCGTTCGCTGCTCTTCCTGCCCGCCTCCAACGACCGGGCGATCGCCAAGGCGCGCGAGCTGGAGGCCGACATGATCATCCTCGATCTCGAGGATTCGGTGCGCGAGCAGGACAAGGCGGCCGCGCGCGATGCGGCGGTGGCCGCCATCGCCGAGGGCTTTGGCGACCGGCCGACGGCGATCCGAGTCAACGGCGCCGATTCGCCTCATTACGGCGAGGACGTCGTCGCGGCGCGGCGTTCGGGCGCCCACTGCATCGTCCTCGCCAAGGCGGAAACCCCCAAGCAGGTGGCCGACGCCGCCTGGCTGATGGGACGGCCGGTGCTGGCGATGATCGAGACCCCGCGCGGGGTGATCGACGCCGCCGCGATCGCGCCGGTCACACGCGGACTGATCGCCGGAACCAACGACCTCGCCGCCGCGCTCGGCCTGCCGGCCGACGCCGGCCGCGGCGGGCTCACTTATGCGCTGCAGCGGATCGTGCTCGCCGCCCGCGCCGGCGGCGTCGCCGCCTTCGACGGCGTCCACAACCCGCTCGAGGCGAGCGACGCGCTGCTCGCCGAATGCCGCGAGGGACGCCGGTTCGGCTTCGACGGCAAGTCGGTCATTCATCCCAGCCAGATACGGGCGGTCAACCTGGCCTTCGCGCCGAGCGAGGACGAGGTCGAATCGGCGCAGCGGCTGATCGCCGCGGCGACCGGCGGCGCCGAGCGGCACGAGGGCCGGATGATCGAGACGCTGCATGTCGAGCAGGCGCGAATGACGATCGCCAAGGCGCGGCGGGAATAGATCCTCCCCGCCGCGAAGCCGGACGGTGGAGGAGTAGCTCCCGATGCCTCGGGATTTACCCCTCCACCATGCTTCGCATGGTCCCCCTCCCCAAGCGGAGCTTGGGGAGGAACAAGGCGAATCGCTTGCCAGCCGGAGGGGGCCTCCTTAAGCAGCGCCATGTTCTTGAGGCTCCTCGCCGGCGCTGCGCCGCTTCTCCTGCTCCTTGCATCCCCGGCCGCGGCCCAGTCCGACCGGCCGATCGCCCCGGCCGACCTCAGGCGCCATATCGAAAGGCTCGCCGCCGACCGGTTTGAAGGACGGCTGCCGGGCAGCGAAGGCGAGCGGCTGACGATCGACTATATCTCCAGCGAGCTGCTCGAGCGCGGCGTCGAGCCGGCCGGCCCCGAGGGCTGGTTCCAGCCGGTGACCCTGGTCGAGCGCACGGCCGGGAGCCACCGTATATCCTTCACTGGCGGCGGAAGGAGCTTGCCGTTCGATCAGGCGCAGATCGTGCTGCAGGGCCGCGACCCCGACGTCCGGATCGCCGATGCGCCGGTGGTCTTCGCCGGTCACGGCGCCCGCATGCCCGCGCAGGGGATCGACCAGCTCGCCGGCGCCGATCTGCGCGGGGCGGTGGTGATCCTGCTCTACGACGGCCCGGACGTGCCGGGCTTTCCCTCGTTCGGCGAACGGGTGCGGACGGTCAGCCAGGCGGGCGCCGCCGCGGTCATCGGCATTGCCGGCCCCGATCTCTCCTGGAGCTTCATCAGCCGCAACTACAGGCGGCCGGCGATACGGCTCGCTTCCCAGACGATCGCGCCGGTGGTGGGGGCGATGCCGCTCGCCGCGGCCCAGCGGCTGATCGCCGATGCCGGCGGCGATTTCGCCCGGCTGCTCAACGATCAGCCCGGCTCCTCCTTCCGCGCCGTGCCGCTGCCGCTGCGCGCTTCGCTGGAAGTGACCACCGCGGTTCGTCCCTTTGCCAGCCGCAACGTCGTCGGCCGGCTGCGCGGGACCGGCGGCGGCGGCGAAAGCCTGCTCTATCTGGCGCATTGGGACCATCTCGGCCTGTGCCGGCCGGAGGGCGAGGCCGACCGCATCTGCAACGGCGCCGTCGACAATGCCAGCGGCATCGCGACGATGATCGAAATCGCCGGACGTCTCGGGCGCGGCCCGCGGCCGGCTCGCGACATCCTGTTCCTGGCCACCACCGCCGAGGAAATGGGACTGCTCGGCGCCGAGCATTTCGCGACCCATCCGGTGGTGCCGCCCGAATCGATCGTGGCCGCGATCAATCTCGACACCGTCGCCATCCATCCGGCCGGCGAGCCGGTCGCCGTGATCGGCCGCGGCACGGCGCCGCTCGACGAGGCGATCGCGGCGACGGTCGAAGCGATGGGGCGGCGGCTGGACGCCGACGGCGAGGCCGACGTGATGGTCGAGCGCCAGGACGGCTGGGCGCTGACCCGGGCCGGCATTCCGACGATCATGGTCGGCGGCTCCTTCTCGAACATGGCGCTGCTCGAGGCCTTCCTGTCCGGCCCCTATCACGCGCCCGAGGACGAAGCGGGGCCCCGCCTGCTGCTCGACGGCGCGGCCGAGGACGCCAACCTCCTCGTCGCGCTCGGCCGGCGGCTCGCCGATCCGGGGCTTTACCGGCGGCCGGAGCCGGGACAAAGATGAGCATGGACATCCCGCTCGGCCTGACCTTCGACGACGTCCTGCTGCAGCCGGCCGAATCGGCGGTGCTGCCGAGCCAGGCCGATACGACGAGCCGCGTCACCCGCGAGATCGCGCTCAACATCCCGATCCTGTCCTCGGCGATGGATACGGTGACCGAAGCCGACATGGCGATCGTCATGGCCCAGCTCGGCGGCCTCGGCGTCCTCCATCGCAACCTCGACATCGAGGAGCAGGCGGCGGCGGTGCGCGCCGTCAAGAGGTTCGAAAGCGGCATGGTCGTCAATCCGATCACGATGAGCCCGCAGCAGACGCTCGCCGACGCGCTCGAGCTGATGGCGCGCCACAAAATCTCCGGAATACCGGTGACCGAGAAAGGCGGGCGGCTGGTCGGGATCCTGACCAATCGCGACGTCCGCTTCGCCGCCAATCCGCGCCAGCCGGTGTCCGAGCTGATGACCAGCGACAATCTGGTCACGGTCGGGCCGGGCGTGACCCAGGAGGAGGCGAAGCGCCAGCTCCATCAGCACCGGATCGAGAAGCTGCTCGTCGTCGACGAAAATCGCCGCTGCATCGGCCTGATCACCGTCAAGGACATCGAGAAAGCGGTCACCTATCCGGACGCGACCAAGGATGGCGCCGGCCGGCTGCGCGTCGCCGCCGCGACCACCGTCGGCGACAAGGGTTTCGAGCGCAGCGAGGCGCTGATGGACGCCGAATGCGACCTTATCGTCATCGATACCGCCCATGGCCATAATCGCGACGTCGCGGCGGCGGTCGAGCGGATCAAGCGCAGCTCCAACGCCGTCCAGGTCGTCGCCGGCAACGTCGCGACGCGGGAGGCGACCAAGGCGCTGATCGGTGCCGGCGCCGACGCGGTGAAGGTCGGCATCGGCCCGGGCTCGATCTGCACCACCCGCATCGTCGCCGGCGTCGGGGTGCCGCAACTGACCGCGATCATCGATTCGGCGGAGGAAGCGGCGAAGGCCGGCATTCCGGTGATCGGCGACGGCGGCATCCGCACCAGCGGCGACGTCGCCAAGGCGCTCGCCGGCGGCGCCTCGGCGGTGATGATCGGCTCGCTGCTCGCCGGCACCGAGGAGGCGCCGGGCGAGACCTTCCTCTACCAGGGCCGCGCCTTCAAGAGCTATCGCGGCATGGGCTCGGTCGGAGCGATGGCGCGGGGATCGGCCGACCGCTATTTCCAGCAGGACATCAAGGATCAATTGAAGCTGGTTCCGGAGGGGATCGAGGGCCAGGTCGCCTATAAGGGCCATGCCCGCGACGTCATCCACCAGCTGGTCGGCGGCGTCCGGGCGGCGATGGGCTATACCGGCGCCCGCACGATCGCCGAGCTGCAAAAGGCCCGGTTCGTGCGCATCACCAATGCCGGGCTGCGCGAAAGCCATGTCCACGACGTCACCATCACCCGCGAGGCGCCCAATTATCCGTTGCGCTAGGGACCCTCGCCTGTGACCCCCGCCGCGCGGGTCCAGGCGGCGATCGATCTGCTCGACGCGATCATCGCCGCCGCCGGCGAAAGCGGGGCGGCCGCGGACACGCTCATCGCCCGCTATTTCAAGACCCGCCGCTATGCCGGCGCCGGGGATCGCCGGGCGGTGCGCGAGCTGGTGTTCCGCGCCATCCGCCGCGCCGGCGAACGTCCGGCGTCGGGCCGCGCCGCGATGCTCGGGCTGGTGCGCGACCGGGCCGATCTCGCCTGTCTGTTCGACGGCTCGGCCTACGGACCGGCCACGATCGCGGCCGGCGAGCCCGAGGCCCCGCCGGGCATCGCGCCGGCATGGCTGCTGCAGCGATTCGATCCCATGGTCGCCGCCGACGAGCTGCCCGCGCTGCTCGAGCGGGCGCCGCTCGACCTGCGGGTCAACCGCCTGCGCGGCACGCGGGCGGAGGCGCTGTCGGCGCTGCCGGACGCCGCGCCGACCCCTCACAGCACGATCGGGCTCCGCCTGACGGAGGAGACCCGTGTGGAGCGGATGCCGGCCTGGAATTCAGGCCTGGTCGAGGTGCAGGACGAGGGCAGCCAGCTCATCTGCCTCGGCTGCGAGGCGGGGCCGGGCGGCCTCGTCGTCGACCTGTGCGCCGGCGGCGGCGGCAAGACCCTCGCTCTTGCGGCGGAGATGGAGAATGAGGGACGGCTCGTCGCCTGCGATGCCGACCGGGCGCGCCTGCGCAGGATCGCTCCGCGGCTCGAGCGCGCCGGCGCGACCAATGTCGAAGCGCGGCTGCTGGATCCCGGCCGCGAAGCCGCCGCGCTTGCCGACCTTGCCGGCCAGGCCAGGCTGGTGCTGGTCGACGCCCCCTGCTCCGGAACCGGGACCTGGCGGCGCAATCCCGAAACGCGCTGGCGGGTCAGTCCGTCACGGCTCGCCGCATTTGTGAAGCTGCAGGCGCATCTGCTTGACGTCGCGGCGGAACTTGTCGGACCGGGCGGGCATTTGGTCTATGCCGTCTGCTCGCTGCTGGCGGAGGAGGGCAGGGACCAGGCGGCGGCTTTGACCGGCCGTTCATCGCTGGTTCCGGAACCGCTTCCTATCCCGGCGGGCCGGCCCGCCGGAACGGGGCTGCTGCTCACCCCGGGACGGGACGGCACGGACGGCTTTTTCGTCGCGCGGTGGCATCGCCCATGCTAAGCCTGTCGCCGAAGGGAATGGAGTATCTGATGCGCCTTACGCCGATCGCCCTCTCGGTCGCCCTCGCCGCGGCAACCATGGCCAGCACCGGCTATGGCCAGCGCCCCGACGACCAGATCGACCCCCGGTCCGCCGCCCTCGTCGAGCAGGCGCAGCAAATGACCGCCGCCAACCGGTTCAATGAGGCGATCGACCTGCTCGAATCCGCGCTGGCGGTCGATCCGCGCAATCGCGTCGCCTATATTTCACTGGGCCGCGTCGCCCAGGCCCAGCGCCTGCCCGGCAAGGCGATCCGGCTCTATGCCGATGCGCTGCGGCTCGAGCCCAATGACGTCAACGCGCTCGGCGGCCAGGGCGAAGCCTATGTCCAGCGCGGCGCGGTCGAGCGGGCGCGGGCCAATCTCGTCCGGGTGCGGACCCTGTGCGGCCAGCCCTGTCCGCAGGCCCAGCAGCTTGCCGCGGCGATCGAGCGGGGCCCGCCGGCCGAAGTGGCGGCGGCGCAGCGGCCTACCGAGGCGCCGCCCGCCGACCCGCAGCCGCGGCGGAACTAGCGTCGCCTCTGTCCTCCCCGGAACGGGGAGGAGTCAGCCTGGCGGTCCAGTTCCCGCGCCAGCGCCCTTCGACGCCGCCTGCGGCGTCGCTCAGGACAGGCATCGGGCAAGCGCGATGAAATCCTCCACCGCCAGCGTCTCGGCGCGGCGCTGCGGATCGATGCCGAGCCGCTCCAGCGCCTCGACCGCCCCCGGCAGCGCCTGCAGCGAGCGGCGCAGCATCTTGCGCCGCTGGCCGAACGCCGCCGCGGTCAGCCGTTCGATCGCCGCCGCCTCGACGCCCGGCGGCTGCGGCTTGGGCACGATGTGGACCACCGCCGACATCACCCTGGGCGGCGGCACGAAGGCGGAGCGATGGACCTTCATCGCCAGCTTCGGCTCGGCCCGCCACTGGGCGAGAATGGCGAGCCGGCCATAATCGCCGGTGCCGGGACGCGCCACGATCCGCTCCGCCACCTCCTGCTGGAACATCAGGGTGAGCGACCGCCACCAGGGCGGCCAGGCTTCGCCGCCGAGCCAGCGCACCAGCAGGAAGGTGCCGACATTGTAGGGCAGGTTGGCGACGATATGGGCCGGGCCGATTTCCGCCGCCTCGTCGATCGCCATCGCGTCGCCCTCGACGACGGTGAGCCGGCCGTCCGCGGCTTGCGCGATCTCGGCCAGCGGCGCCAGGCAGCGCCGGTCGCGCTCGACCGCGACGACCTCGGCGCCTGCGCGAAGCAAGGCGCGGGTCAGCCCACCGGGCCCGGGGCCGACCTCGTAGACGCGCTCTCCGCCGAGCGGCCCGGGCACTTTCGCCACCCGGTCGAGCAGCTGCTCGTCGAGGATGAAGTTCTGGCCGAGCGCCTTCGAGGCGCTGAGGCGGTGGCGGGCGATGACCTCGCGCAGCGGCGGCAGCGCCGCCAGGCGAAGCAGGGTCACGCCGCCGCGAGCCGTCGGGCGCATTGGCCGGCGGTGCGGATCGCCGCGATCATCGCGCGCGGGTCGGCGAGATTCTTGCCGGCTATGTCGAACGCGGTGCCGTGGTCCGGCGAGGTGCGCACGATCGGCAGCCCGAGCGTGACGTTGATGCCTTCCTCGAAATGCAGCGTCTTCAGCGGAATCAGCGCCTGATCGTGATACATGCAGAGCGCGGCGTCATAATGGCGACGGCGCCCGGACTGGAACATGATGTCGGGCGGGTGGGGGCCGCTCACCTCGTGCCCGTCCTCGCGCAGCCGCTCGATCGCCGGGACGATGATGTCGATTTCCTCGCGGCCGAGCGCACCGTCCTCGCCGGCATGGGGATTGAGGCCGGCGACGGCGAGGCGCGGCCGCTCGATACCGAACTGGCGCTGCAGGCCGCGAATGGCGGCGCGGCCCTTGGCGACGATCAGGTCGGAACTGAGCGTGTCCGCCACCGTCCGCAGCGGGATGTGGGTGGTGACCGGGATCACCCGCAGCGTCGGCCCGGCCAGCATCATCGCGGTGAGGTCGCCCGCCACCCCGCAGCGCTCGGCGACGAATTCGGTCTGGCCGGGATGGGCGAAGCCGACCGCGTAGAGCCGGGTCTTCGACACCGGGCCGGTGACCAGGCCCGAGGCGGCGCCGGAGCGCGCCAGGCCGACCGCCATCTCCAGCGCGTCGAGCGCGTTGCGGGCGCCGATCAGGTCGAGCCCGCCCGGCGGCGTGGTGACGTCGGCGACCCGGATCACCGGCAGTGCGCGGTCGAACAGGCCCGCCGCTTCGCCCGGATCGCCGATGATCGCGATCGGTCCGTGCCAGACCGCCTCGAGCGCGGCGCTGTCGCCGACCGCGAAGAAAGGGGGAAGCGACTGCTCCGCCCGCCTTTCCCAGCTCTTGGCGATGACCTCGGCCCCGATCCCCGCCGGATCGCCCAGCGAGACGGCGAGGGGCGCCCCGGTCATATCAGCGATAATCGACCACCGCGTCGCGCCGCAGGTCGCGCAGGTAGCGCTGGGCGCGGCGGCTCACCCGGTCGCTGTTGATCTGTGCGTAGACCGCGTCGAAGGTCGGAACGGCCGCCTGCTGCGGGTCGTCGCGGCCGCACAGCACCAGCACGCTGACCCGCTCGGCCGATCCGAACGGCGGGGTGACCTGGCCGATATTCAGCTCGAGCAGCATCGCCTGCAGCGGCGGCGGCAGCTCGCGCACCCGCACCTGATCGTTGGAAATGAGCTCGGCCCCGATCGACGTCGCCGTCTCGCGGGCGCGGCCGCAGCCGCCCATCGCCTGGGTCGTCTCGGCGAGCTGGCGCGCGCGCGCCTGGGCCTGCGCCTGGCCGGTCCCGGCGGGCATGTCGATCGAAAGCTGCATCAGGCTCAGCACCGCGTCGCGCGGGTCGGCGACGAGGATCTGGCGGGTGTCGCGGAGCAAGAGTATCGAATAGCCGCCGGGCACCTCGATCGGATTGCTGATCGTCCCGACCTGCATCCCGGTGACCGGAGCCGCCAGCTCGGGCGGCAGCTGCTCGGCGCGGACCCAGCCGAGCTCGCCGCCGCGCGCCGCGGTCGACGCCTCGGAGAATTGCCGGGCATAGGCCTCGAAATTGGCGCCCGCGCGAATCTGCTCGACGATGCGGGTGGCGTTGGCCCGTGCTTCGGCGGCGGTTTCCGCGGTCGAGGAGATGAAGATCTCGGCGACGAGATATTCGGCGGTGCCGCGCGAGGCGTTGAGCCGATCGATGATCGCCTGCACCTCCTCCTCGCCGACGGTGACGAACGGCTCGATCCGGCGCCGCTGGACGCGTTCCCAGGAGAGCTCGCCCCGGATCTGGCGCTTCATCGACCGCTCCGACGAACCGATGCCGCGCAGGAAGCCGGCAAAGGCCTCGGGCGTCTGGTTGAAGCCCTGCGCCACCCGCGCGAACAGCTGGTTGACCTCGGTGTCCTCGACGGTGATCTCCTCCTGGGTGGCGGCCTGGATCTGGAGCGCCTCGTCGATCAGGTTGCGGAGCACCTGGGCGCGGACCCGCTGCACTTCCTCGGGCGGCAGCGTGATCCGGTTCGAGGCGAGGATCAGCGCCAGCCGGTGATCGATGTCGGTCTCGGTGATCACCTCGCCATTGACGATCGCGGTCGCCTTGCGGACCCCGGGCTGCGACTTGCCCACGAACTGGACATTGTCGGGAATGCTGAGCCCGGCTTCGCCCGGCCCGGTCTGGGCGGCGGCAAATGCCGACAGCAAGGATGCGGCGAGCGCAATCGCCGCCCCTGTAAACCTACCGAGCTTCATCATTCCTCCAATGAATGCAGGGCTCTATCCTGCGCGAAATTTGCTGAACCGCAGCTTAGCGCCCCAAATTCTTCAGCGCCACCCGGATCAGGAAGCTGTTGCCCCGGCGGGCGTCGCCGGTGGTCTCATAGTCGCGCCGCCAGGTGACGCCAAGCTCGATGCAGTCGTCGTCGTAGAGAATGCCGAGTCGGTGGCGGACCGGATCGAAGCCGTCGGACAATGAAAGCACGTCCTCGCGGCGGCTGGTGAGATCGACGATCGCCGATCCGAATACCGACCAGTAACGGTCGAACTGAAAGCGGCCGCCAAGCCTGATCTCCTCGCGGTCGCGCAGATCCTCGATCGCCGGATCGATGTCGCGATCCAGCCTCAGATAGCCGAGAGTGGCATAGGTGCGGCGGCCGCCGACCGTGGCGTCGACCTCGTTGCGGCGAATGGCGAGATTGTCCTTGTCGAGCCGAAAGCGGTGGACGAGCGTGATTCGCCGGCCGACGCGCAGGGTCGTGCGCCCGACGAAATCCGAGAAGCGGCCCGAAAGCCCGGTGCCGGGCGGAAGGATCGTCGCGCGGGTGCTGAGCCGGTAGCTCTGGCCGATATTGGTTCGCACCGAAACGCCGGGCAGGTCCGCCGCCCAGTCGGCGCCGTAGGTCACCCTGAGGCCGTCCTCCCACCGGTCGTGCCCGGGGAAACGGTTGAGCGCGAACAGGTTGGAATCCTCGAGGTCGACCGAGCGCGCATCCTCGTTCGGAATGTCCATATTGTTGGTCGGCGCCGAAGCGACCAGCTGCAGGCGCGGCGTCAGCCGCTGCATGCCGGCCAGGAAGCGGCCGATCAGCGGCCACCTCAGATCGGCCGCGGCGGCACCGATCAGCCGGCCGTTCCACCCTTCCTCGCCGCGATAGATGAGGGTGTCGGTGAGGTCGGTGTCGTTGGCGTGGTAGATATCGCCGCGGGCGAAGGCGGTCAGCACCAGCTCCTGGCCGAGCGGAGTGATGCTGCGCCGCTCCCAGCGCGCGCTGGCGAAAGCGCGCTGGCTGTCCTGGCCTTCGGGCCTCAATATGGCGAGGCTGTTCGCCTGAAGCTCGAAGAGGCCGCCGAGCCAGGGGTCGTCGATCCGCCAGCGCGCGTCGATCGCCGGCAGCGCGATCGGCTGCTGCCCGGCGACGTCGGTGACGCGCAGCCCCTGAAAGGCCCAGCCGGCGATCGAGATGTAGCTGTCCGGGGTGATCCGCTCGGCATCGACCATCGACCGCAGCCGGTCGTCGCGCGATATGTCGTAGCGTCTGAGGAAGGTGCGGTCGGTGACATAGCGTCCGGCGGCCGTGACGCTCCAGCGCGGATCGAGCTGCAGCCGTCCATTGCCCTCTATATAGCCGCGAATGCCCTCATCCTCGCTCGTCCCCGGCAGCGGGTCGATCTGCAGCCGTTCGCCATAAGTGAGATAGCCGTGCAGCTGGAACGCGCCCAACGAAGTCAGCTGGCGATATTCGGCCTCGAGCATCGGCAGCTCGCCGGTGTAGATGTGCGGCGTGATGGTGACGTCGCGATTGGGGGCGAGCCGGCGATAATAAGGGACGCTGATCTCGAGGCCGTTGCGGCGGCTGAAGCGGATTTCCGGGACGAGCACGCCGCTGCCGCCGCGCTCGCTGCCGTCCGGGTGGGACAGGCCCGGCAGCGCGATGATCGGCGTGCCGAACAGGTTGAGACTGGCCCCTTCATAGCTGATCCGGTGCCGCACCGGGTCGTGCACCACCCGCACCGCATTGATCTGCCAGGTCGGGTTGCGCGGGCAGCCATGCTCGTCGACGACCGCGCAGGGCGTGTAGGCGGCGCGCTCGAGCATGGTGTAACCATTGTCGCGGCGCGCCTCGGCCGCGGCGAGGCGGCCGCCATCCTCCAGCACCAGCAGCAGATTGTGGACGACGCCGTCGCGCAGATTGTCCTCGAGCACGACGCTGTCGCCATAAGCGACGTCGCCGGCCGGGCTGATGACGCGTACGTCGCCCTGGGCTCGAACCTCGCCGTTGATCCGGTTCCAGGTCACGCTGTCGGCGCGCAAATGATAGCCTTCGCGGTTCATGCGGACTTCGCCGGCAGCGGTGACGGTGTCGGAATCCTGCTCGTAAATGAGGCGGTCGGCGCTGAACGAAACCTGGTCCGGACTCTCGTCGGCCGGAACCGCCTCGGCTTGGGCGAAGGCCGCGCCGGGAAGGCTCAGCAGCAGGGGCAGCGCGCCGCGGCAGATCGTCTGAAGCCTGTTCATGAGGGTCCAAACTCAGCACTGGAGGTGGCCGTGATCGGCCGGGGAAGGCGGCTGGGTAGGAGAGTGCCGCCGGCCGGACCGGGAAGTCCGGCCAAGGTGCTCGACGCCACCAGCCGCCTTCCCCGGCCGACCGCGAAGCGGCGGGCTGGCTTTTGCCGCCCGGACGTCGTCGCTTCGTCAGTCACGATGGATTGCCATCGCTCCTTCCTTGCTCCTCGCCGGGCAACAAAATCCAGCCCGTCACGACCGCCTCCAGTGCTGAGTTTGGACCCTTTATCCCGCCACCCCGGCATCACCCTGAGGGCCAGCCTATTGCACCTGCGCCCGCTCCCTGCAATGGCGACACTGCCGTTTCAGTCCCCGAGGAGAGGGTGTAAGTGATCAAGGTCAGTTTCGCCGCGCGGCGTCCGGATGGAGCCTATGCGCTCGCCATTCCGGTCCGCAGCGAGGACATGCTGCACGACCGGCTGGCCGGCCTCGACGAGACGGCGCGGACGCTGGCGGTGCGGTCGGCGGAAGCGCAAAGGTTCGAGCGCGAAGTGGGCGCGATCGCCGAGACCTTCATCGACGACGGCAATCTCGCACGGCGGCTGCTGCTGGTCGGCTACGGCGCGCGCCAGGACGAGGTGGCGATCCACGAACGGGTCGGCGGCGCGCTGACCGCGCGGCTGCTGACCTCGGGCGAGACCCGGCTGGTGATCGATTGCGCCGGCCTCGACGCCCGCTCGGCGGCGCGGCTCGGCTTCGGCGCGGCGGCGCGCAGCTGGCGCCACGACGTCTACCGGACCAAGCTCGGCCGCAAACAGAAGCCGACGCTGGAGGAAGTCGTGATCGTCGGCGCCGGCACGGGCGCCGCCCAGGAATGGGCGCATGAGGAAGCGGTGCTCGGCGGCCTCGACCTCACGCGCGCTCTGGTCAGCGATCCGCCCAACGTCATTTATCCGGAGACCTTCGTCGACCGCTGCCGCGAAGCGCTCGAACCGCTCGGCATCGAGCTGGAAGTGCTCGACGAGCCGGCGATGCGCGAGCTCGGCATGGGCGCCCTGCTCGGCGTCGCCCAGGGCTCGGTGCGGCCGCCGCGGCTGCTGGCGATGCGCTGGAACGGCGCCGCCAAGAAGGCGAGGAACGTGGCCCTGATCGGCAAGGGCATCACCTTCGACACCGGCGGCATCTCGATCAAGCCGGCGCTCGGCATGGAAGCGATGAAATGGGACATGGGCGGCGCCGGCGCCGTCGCCGGCGCGATGAAGGCGCTCGCGCTGCGCAAGGCGAAGGCGAATGTGGTCGGCATCTGCGCGCTCGCCGAGAACATGCCGGACGGCAATGCGCAGCGCCCGGGAGACATCGTCACCTCGATGTCCGGCCAGACGATCGAGGTGATCAACACCGATGCGGAAGGCAGGCTGGTGCTCGCCGACGCGATGACCTGGGCGCAGCGCCAGTTCAAGCCGGAGGTGATGATCGACCTCGCCACCCTGACCGGCGCGATGATCATCAGCCTCGGCCACGAACATGGCGGCCTGTTCGCCAATGACGACGGCCTGGCCGAAAAGCTGGCCGAGGCCGGACGGCAGAGCGGCGACAAATTATGGCGGCTGCCGATGGGCGAAGCCTATGACAAGATCATGGATTCGCAGATCGCCGACATGAAGAACAGCGCCGGCCGCGAAGGCGGCTCGATCACCGCCGCCTGCTTCCTCGGCCGCTTCGTCGAGGAAGGGGTCAAATGGGCCCATCTCGACATTGCCGGCATGGTCTGGACCGACAAGCCCAGCCATTTGTACGACAAGGGCGCGACCGGGTTCGGCGTCGCTTTGCTCGACCGCTACATCGCCGACAACCACGAAGGGTAAGTTCCTCCCCATGAGCTGCGCTCATGGGGAGGGGGACCATGCGAAGCATGGTGGAGGGGTATTGGCGAGGCGGAGCCGGTTACCCCTCCACCGCACTTCGTGCGGTCCCCCTCCCCATCGCTTTGCGATGGGGAGGAATAGCTTGCCCTCGCCGCCGCCCTTGCCTAGGGAGCGCGCCAACATCCCTTCAGACACGGAGCTTTCTCGGCCATGGCGACCGAACGCACCTTTTCGATCATCAAGCCCGACGCGACCCGGCGCAACCTGACCGGCGCGATCACCCGCATGCTGGAGGAGGCGGGCCTGAGAGTGATCGCCTCGCGGCGGATCCGGATGAGCCGCGACCAGGCCGAGGGCTTCTACGCCGTCCACCGGGAACGCCCCTTTTTCAACGACCTGGTCCGGTTCATGACCTCCGGCCCGGTCGTCGTCCAGGTGCTGGAAGGCGAGGATGCGGTCGCCCGCAACCGCGAGGTGATGGGCGCGACCAACCCGGCCGACGCCGAGGAAGGCACGATCCGCAAGACCTTTGCCGAATTGATCGAGGCCAACAGCGTCCACGGCTCCGACAGCCCCGAAAATGCGAAGATCGAGATCGACTTCTTCTTCGCGCCCGACGAGATCGTGGGATAATCGCGAGGCGGAAATCGCGCGTCTCTCCGCCGGGCCGCACTGGACAGTTCCGCACTTCTGAGTCGCGGCCCGCACAATCCGTCATCGGCGCGCACATTTCGTCCCGCGCGTGGCCGAAGATTCTGCTAAAAGACGGTCGCTAGAGCCTTGTAAACAAGCGCCTTTTCCAGCACTCTTCTGGTCGCGGGAAGGGGGCGAACCGATCCCGCATCCTGAAACGAACGGGGAAGGCAGGAGGGCGGAAATGCGCTCGCTGGACGGGATCTTGCTGGCCATCGACCGGACCATGGCCTTGTTCGTCGGCCTCGCGGTCGGCGCGGTTATCACTTTGTCCTTCGGCGGCGGCGACGGCACCGTCAGCGGCGCCCAGGCCAGCATCCCGGCCGTGCCCGAACCGGCGCCGGCCGCCCGGCCGCGAGCCGAGGCGATCGCGCCGCGGCTCGCCGCCGCGGCCGCCGAGCGGCGCCGCGTCGAGATCGGCGTTTTCGGCGACAGCTTCGGCGAGGGCGTCTGGGCCGGACTCTACAACCAGCTGCGCGGCGATCCGGCTTTTGCGGTCCACCAGCTCTCCGAGCGCTCGACCGGCTTCACCCGCTATCGCAGCCTCAACATCCTCGACGACGTCCGCGCCAAGCTGGACCGCCAGCCGGTCGACATCGCCGTGCTGTCGTTCGGCGCCAACGACACCCAGGGCATCTACCATGAGGGCCACGGCAACGCCTTCATGAGCGAGGGCTGGCAGCGGATCGTCACCGAGCGCGTCACCGCCCTCGTCGGGCTGCTTCGCCAACGCGGCGTCCAGGTCCATTGGGTCGGGCTGCCGCGGATGCGCGATCCGCGCTTCGACGCCGACATCCAGGCGATGAACCTTTTCTACGCCGCCCGCATGGCGGCGCTCGACGTCCCCTATGTCGACACCCTGCCGCTGACCGTCGACGCGCAGGGCCGCTATGCCCCCTATCTGCCGGCCGAGCCGGGCCGCCGCGAGCGCCGGATGGGACGCGCCAATGACGGCGTGCACATGACCATCCCGGGCTATGTCCACCTGACCCGCGGCCTCGCCGACCGCATTCGCGGCTCGGTGGTCCGCGCCCGGGCCGCGGCCGCGCCGGCGGGACCGGCGCCGGCCGGGACCTATGCGGCCGCCGCCAAGGCGGGGAGATGACGGCTTCCTGGCTCGCCCCGCTGGCGCTGGCCGCGTCCACGCCCGATCCGGCGCAATGCCAGGGCAGGCTGTGCTTCGCCGAGGCGCTCGGGCCGTTCCTCGCCGCGCTCGGCGAGCGGAGCGGCGAGCGCGCGCCGGTGCATATCCTCCAGATCGGCGACAGCCACACCGCCGGCGACATGATCAGCCAGGCCTGGCGCCGGCGCCTGCAGGCCCGCTACGGCCATGGCGGCCGCGGCGTGCTTGCCGCCGGCCGGCCCTATCCGGGCTATCTGACCTGGGGCGTCACCGCGGCGCAGAGCGGCGGCTGGACCGCCAACGCCATTTTCGGCGGCGGCTATGCGCCCGGCGGGCCGGCCCTCGGCCTTTCCGGCTTCACCCAGACCGCCCGGGCCGTCGGCGAGACTTTGAGCTTCGCCGCCGACGCGGGCGAACCGGCCTTCGACCGGCTCGTCGTCTGCGCGATCGGCCGGCCGGGCGCCGGAACCCTCCGGCTTCGGCTCGGCGCGACCGAACAGGTCTGGGCGCTCGAGGCGGCGGCCGCCGCGCCGGCCTGCCGGACCCTGGAGGGCGCGGCTCCGGCCGCCTCCGCCTCGCTGACGATAAGCGAGGAGGGGATGGTCAGCATCACCTCGGTCGGGCTGTTTCGCGGCGGCGGCGGCGGAATCAGCCTGTCCAATCTCGGCGTCAGCGGGGCGCAGCTCTCCCATCTCGGCCGGACCAGCGATGCGGTCGTCGCGCGCGGAGCTCGCCGCCTACCGCCCCGATCTCATCGTCCTGGCCTTCGGCACCAATGAGGGCTTCTCCCCAATGCTCGGGCCCGAACAGCACGAAGCCGCGCTCCGCGAGCAGGTCGCGCGATTGAGGCGGCTGGCCGGTCGGGAGGTGCCGATCCTGCTGCTCGGCGCGCCCGACGCCGCCGCCCGGCGGCCGCCGTCGCGGCCGTACAGCGCCTGCGGCGACGGCTGGTACGTGCCGCGCAGGCTCGAACAGGTGCGCGAGCGCCAGGCCGCCGTCGCCGACGCGCTCGGGCTCGCTTACTGGCGATGGGCGGCGTCGATGGGCGGAGTATGCGCGTCATCGTCGTGGCGGCGCGCCGGCCTGATGCGCCCCGACCATGTCCATTTCACCCGCGAGGGCGGCGAGCTCATCGGGGCGATGATCGACGCCGATATCGCCGGTGCGGTCGAAGCGCTGCACTGACATGCTGTTCCCGACCCTCAGCTTCGGGATCTTCTTCCTTCTGGTCTATGCCGGCGCGTGGCTGCTCAAGGGCAGCAACGAGTGGCGCAAGATCTTCCTGCTCGTCGTTTCGTGGATCTTCTACGGCTGGTGGGACACGCGCTTCGTGCTGCTGCTGATCGCCAGCGCCATCCTCAACTGGGGCGCGGCCCGTTTGATCCTGGCCGCCGGCGACGATCGGCGGCTGCGCGGCCTGTGGCTGGCGCTCGGCGTCGCCGCCAACCTCATCGTCCTCGGCTTCTTCAAATATTACGGTTTCTTCATGGTCCAGCTCGAAGCGGCCCTGCACGCTCTGGGCTGGGAGCGCGATCTCGCCATCCTGCAGATCGTCCTGCCGGTCGGCATCTCCTTCTTCACCTTCCAGGGCATGAGCTATCTGATCGACATCTACCGCCGCCAGACCGCGCCGGCGGGCCTGCTCGACATGACCTTGCTGATGAGCTTCTTCCCGCATCTGGTCGCGGGCCCGATCGTGCGCGCCTCGCATCTCATCCCCCAGTTTCAGCGCGTGCCCGAGATGAGCCGCTCGATGGCGGCGATCGGGATCGCGCTGATCGTCTGGGGCCTGTTCAAGAAGGCGGTGATCGCTTCCGAGCTGGCGACCGGGCTGGTCGACCCGATATTCTTCGATCCCTCGGCTTATGGCGGGCTCGACCTGCTTGCCGCCGCTTACGGCTATGCGGTCCAGATCTATTGCGACTTCTCCGCCTATAGCGACATGGCGATCGGCCTCGCCGCCCTGCTCGGCTATCGCTTCCCGCACAATTTCAACCAGCCCTATCGCGCCGATTCGCTGCGCGACTTCTGGCGCCGCTGGCATATCAGCCTGTCGAGCTGGCTGCGCGACTATCTCTACGTTTCGCTCGGCGGCTCGCGCCACGGGCTCAAGCGCCTCTGCCTGGCGCTGACGGCGACGATGCTGCTCGGCGGCCTGTGGCACGGCGCCAGCTGGAATTTCATCATCTGGGGCGCGCTGCACGGCGGCGTCCTCGCCGCCGAGCGGCTGTGGCGCGAGTTCCGGCCGGCGCGCTGGCGTCCGGTGCCGACGTGGCTCGGCATCGCCGTCACCTTCCACATCGTCCTGCTCGGCTGGATCTTCTTCCGCGCCCCGAGCTTCGCCGACGCGCTGGCGTTCCTCGGCGGCCTGCTCGGCGGCGGCGGCGCGGCGCTGCTGACGCCGATGATGCTGTTCCTGATCCTGCTCGGCATGAGCTTCCACTTCATGCCGCGCTTTTCGATCCAGCAGGTCGCGCTGCGCCTGCGCGAGCTGCCGGCGCCGGCGCTCGGTGCCGCCGTCGGCCTCTCCATCCTGGTGATCGACGCGATGCGCCCCGAGGGCGTCGCCCCATTCATCTATTATCAGTTCTGAGGAGGTCCGCCCGTGCATCCCAACCCGTTCGGCCTCGAATTAAGGTCCAAACCCAGCCCCGGAGGCGGTCGTGACGGGCTGGATTTGTTGTCCGGCGAGGAGCGAGGAGGGAGCAATGGAGACCCCATCGTGACCGACGAGCGACGACGTCCGGGCGGCAAAGCCAGCCCGCCGCTCCGCGGTCGGCCGGGGAAGGCCGATCACGGCCACCTCCGGGACTGGGTTTGGACCTTAGGCCTTTCCCCGGTCGACCTGCCCGAGCCGCTGGCGCCGCCGCCGCATGCGCTGCGCTGGACCAGCCTGGTGATCCTCGTCGCCGCCTTGCTGCTCGCTTTGCTCAATGCCCATGCGATCCGGGGCTGGGCCAACCAGCTGCCGCCCGGCCACTGGTCGGCGCGCGCGTCGACGGCCGCCGACGCCTGGTACGATTCGGTCGGCGGGCTCGGCTTGAACCGCCCGGTCGCGGCTCTGCACGAGCGCTGGAAGTCGCTCAAGGCGCTTCGCTTCCCGGGTCAGGAGGCGGGCGCCTCGAGGCCGCGCAGCGACCGGGAGAACGCCTCCAACGCCACCGGATAGAGGCGGTGCTCCTCCTCGAGCACGCGCGCGGCGAGGCTCTCGGCATCGTCGCGGGGCCGGATCCTGACCCGGGCCTGGGCCACGACCGGCCCGTCATCGAGCTCGTCGGTGACGACGTGGACCGAGCAGCCGGCATATTCGTCGCCCGCGAGCAAGGCGCGGCGATGGGTGTCGAGCCCCTTGTAGAGCGGCAGCAGGCTCGGGTGGATGTTGAGGATCCGGCCCTGCCAGCGGTCGACGAACTCCGCCGACAGCAGCCGCATATAGCCGGCCAGCGCGATCAGCTCGATGTCATGCTCGCGCAGGGCGGCGTCGAGCTTCAGGTCGAAATCGCGCCGCTCCAGCCCCTTGTGGCTGAGCGCCCAGGATTTGATCCCCAGCCGCTTCGCCAGCACCAGCCCGCGCGCGTCGGGAACGTTGGAGGCGACCAGCGCGATATCGTAGGCGCGGTCGGGGTCGCGCCGGCGATATTCCGAAAGCGCCAGCATGTTCGAGCCACGGCCCGAGATCAGGGCGGCGACCCGGACCCGATCAGCCATGATGGCCGGCGGACCAGTCGCTGCGGGCGCTCCAGCTGCCGCGCCGGCCCCGAATCTCGCAGCCCCGCGGGCCTGAACCGATCTCGCCGATCCTGAAGACGCTTTCCCCGGCGCGTTCGAGCGCGTCGATGACCTCCGCCGCGTCGTCCGGGGAAACGATCGCGACCATGCCGATCCCGCAGTTGAAGGTCCGCGCCAATTCGGCCGGCTCGATATTCCCCTGCGCCTGCACGAACGCCATCAGTCCGGGCAGCGCCCAGCCTTCGGCGCTGATCCGCGCGACAAGATGCCGGGGAAGGACGCGCGGAACATTCTCCAACAATCCGCCGCCGGTGATGTGGGCGAGCGCGTGGATCTTGCGGGCGCGGACCAGCGGCAGCAGCGGCTTCACATAGATGCGCGTCGGCTCGAGCAGGGTCTCGACCAGCAGACGGTCCCGATCGAACAGGGCCGGACGGTCGAGCTTCCACCCCTTGTCCGCGGCGAGCCGCCGGACCAGCGAGAAACCGTTCGAATGGAGGCCCGATGAGCCGAGGCCGAGGATGACATGCCCGGCCTCGACCCGGTCGCCGGTGAGCGCCTCGCCGCGCTCGACGGCGCCGACGCAAAAGCCGGCAAGGTCATAGTCGCCGGGCGCGTACAGGCCGGGCATCTCCGCCGTCTCGCCCCCGATCAGCGCGCAGCCGGCGATGCGGCAGCCCTCGGCGATCGAGGCGATCACCTGCCCGGCGATTGCGGTGTCCAGCCTGCCGGTGGCGAAATAGTCGAGGAAGAAGAGCGGCTCGGCGCCCTGGACGATCAGGTCGTTGGCGCACATCGCGACGAGGTCGATTCCGACCCCGGCATGGCGGTCATGGTCGATGGCGAGCTTCAATTTGGTGCCGACACCGTCATTGGCGGCGACCAGCAGCGGATCGCGATAACCGGCCGCTTTGGGGTCGAAGAAGCCGCCGAAGCCGCCGAGCTCGGCATCGGCGCCGGGGCGGGCGGTCGCCCGGGCCAGCGGCGCGATCGCTTTGACCAGCGCATTGCCCGCCGCAATGTCGACGCCGGCCTGGGCATAAGTGTAGGATTCGGGCGCGCTCACCGTGGTCGCCTAGCCCAGAACCCGCTTGGATTTCCACGGCCAACTCGCCAAAAGACGCCGGTGCAGCGCCTCCGCCGTCTCTCCGCCATCGTGATTCCCGCGGCCGCCGCGCTGGCGGTCGCCGGCGCCGGCCTGGTCTATGCCCAGCTCGACGGCGCCGACCGCGGCATCCCGCCGATCGACAGCACGAGCAGCTTCGAGGTGCTGGGCGTGGAGGTCGACGTCAGCGCCGACAGCGCCGAAAAGGCCCGGGTGGAGGGCTGGCGGCGGGCCCAGGCCGAGGGCTGGAAGCTGCTTTGGTCGCGAACCACCGGCCGTCCCGCCGCGCAGGCGCCGCGGCTGTCGGAATCGGTGCTGAACTCGATCGTCTCCGGCATCGTCATCGAGCAGGAACAGATCGGACCGACGCGCTACATCGCCCGCCTGGGCGTGCTGTTCGACCGCGCCCGCACCGGCCAGATGCTCGGCGTCCAGGGGCTGGTCCGACGCTCCGCCCCGGTGCTGGTGATACCGGTGATGGCGACCGGATCGAGCGCCTACAGCTTCGAATATCGCAACGAATGGCAGCGCGCCTGGGCCCAGTTCCGTACCGCCGGCAGCCCGGTCGACTATGTCCGCACCTCGGGCACCGGCATCGACCCTCTGCTGCTGAACCTCTCCCAGGCCCGGCGCCGCGGGCGCGGCTGGTGGCGGATGATCCTCGACCAATATGGCGCGGCCGACATCGTCGTCGCCGAGGTCGAATTGCGGCGCCTGTTTCCCGGCGGTCCCGCGCTCGGCCTGTTCACGGCCCGCTTCGGCCCGGACGGGCAGGTGCTCGGCCGGTTCCGGCTTCGCGCCGGCAACAGCGCCCAGATCCCGGTGATGCTCGACGAGGGCGTGCGCCGGATGGATGCGATCTATGCCCAGGCGCTCGAGGCCGGTTTGCTGCACCCGGATCCGACGCTTGTGATCATCGCGCCCGCAATACGCGAGGAGGTCGAGGAGGTAATTGCCGAGGATGACTTCCCCGACGATTTGACGCCGGTTCCGACCGGCCCGGCCGCAACCTTCAACATCCAGGTGGAAACGCCCGATCCCGGCGCGGTGCAGCGGGCCGAGCTGTCGGTCAGCCGGGTCGACGGCGTCACTTCGGCGATCACCACCAGCCTCGCGCTCGGCGGCACCTCGATCATGCGGGTCACTTATGCCGGCGACGCCGCCGCGCTGCAGGCGGCGCTGCAGGCGCAGGGCTGGCAGGTGCAGATGGTGGGCGGAAGCACTTTAAGGATCTCGCGCTAAGGAGGGAGATGCGGGGGCAATGAGGGGGCAATGAAGAGGCGATGAGCCAGATCGCGCTGCCGTTCGACTGGCCGGTGGCGGACAGGGAAGAGGATTTCCTCCTCTCCGAAAGCAATCGCGCGGCTTTCGACCATTTGCGCCGCTGGGCGCTGTGGCCGGTGATGGCAAGCCTCCTCACCGGCCCGCGCAAGTCCGGGCGCAGCCTGCTCGGCCGGATCTTCGTGCGCAAGACCGGCGGGCGGCTGTTCGACAATGCCGAAAGCCATGACGAAGAAGCGCTGTTCCACGCGTGGAACGACGCCCAGGCGCGGCGCAAGCCGCTGCTGATCATCGCCAATGCCGCTCCGCCCGGCTGGAAGGTGGCGCTGCCCGACCTCAGGTCGCGGCTGGCCGCCACCCCGCATGTCGAGATCGGCCCGCCCGACGATGCGCTGATCGGCGACCTCATCGTCAAGCTGCTCGGCGACCGCGGCATCGCGGCGCCCCCCGAGCTGGCCGATTATCTGGTGCCGCGGATCGAACGCTCCTATTTGTCCGTTCTCGGCGTGGTGGACGTTCTCGACCGTGTCACGCTTTCGCATCATAAGCGGATGACCGTGCCGCTCGCCAGGAAGGCGCTGGACGAGGCGGGACTGCTCGGACGAGAGAAGGGCCGTTCCTGACATGGACAGAGCCGCCGCCAAGCCCGCCAACGACCCGGTGGCGCCGCCGGCCGAGGCGGGGCCGCCCGTACCGCTCTATTTCAATCGCGAGCTGTCCTGGCTCGCCTTCAACCGCCGGGTGCTCGAGGAAGCCTGCAACGGCGCCCATCCCCTGCTCGAGCGGCTGCGCTTCCTCTCCATCTCGGGCAACAATCTCGACGAATTCTTCATGGTGCGGGTCGCCGGCCTCAAGGCGCAGCAGCTGCTCGGTGTCGAGGAGCCGTCGGCCGACGGCCTCAAGCCGGGCCAGCAGCTTGCCGCCATCGCCGCCGAGGCCGACGCGCTGACCGCGAGCCAGCAGGGCGTCTGGACCGACCTTCGCCTGTTGCTGCGCGAGGCCGGGCTCGCCGTGCTAAGCAGCGACGAGATCGGCGAGGCCGACGGCCAGTGGCTCGACCGGCATTTCCAGGACCATATCTTCCCGGTGCTGACCCCGCAGGCGATCGATCCCGCCCATCCTTTTCCCTTCATCCCCAACAAGGGCTTCTCGCTGATCTTCGATCTCAAGCGGATATCGGACGGCGAGCCTATCCGGGAGCTGCTGATGGTCCCGGCGACGCTGCCGCGCTTCATCCGCATTCCCGGCGAAGCCGCGCATTGGGTCGCGATCGAGACGGTGATCCGGCGCCAGACCGCCATCCTGTTCCCGGGCTACGAGCTGCGCGGGGGTGGCGCCTTCCGGGTCATCCGCGACAGCGACATCGAGATCGAGGAGGAAGCCGAGGACCTCGTCCGCTACTATCGCAGCGCCATCAAGCGCCGCCGGCGGGGCCGCGTCATCCGCCTCAAACTCGAGGCCGACATGCCCGAGGACCTGGTCGCTCTGGTGCGCGAAGGCCTCGATGCCAGCGCGGCCCTGATCTACGAATCGACCGGCTTCCTCGGCATCGCCGACCTCGAGCTGCTCGTCGAGGAGGACCGCCCCGACCTCAAATTCCGGGCCTTCACGCCGCGCTTTCCGGAGCGGATCCGCGAATATGACGGCGATTGCTTCGCCGCGATCCGCGCCAAGGATATCATCGTCCACCATCCCTATGAGAGCTTCGACGTGGTTCTCGCCTTCCTTCGCCAGGCCGCGGGCGATCCCGACGTCGTCGCGATCAAGCAGACGCTCTATCGCGCCGGCAAGCAATCGGCGGTGATCCGGGCGCTGATCGACGCCGCCGAGTCCGGCAAGTCGGTGACCGCGGTGATCGAATTGAAGGCGCGGTTCGACGAGGAGCAGAATCTGATGTGGGCGAGCGCGCTCGAGCGGGCCGGCGTCCAGGTCGTCTACGGCTTCATCGAATGGAAGACCCACGCCAAGATGTCGATGGTGGTGCGCCGCGAGGGCAGCGGCTACCGCACCTATTGCCACCTCGGCACCGGCAATTACCATCCGGTCACCGCCCGCATCTACACCGATCTCAGCTTCTTCACCGCCGACCCGCGGGTCGGCCGCGACGTCTCGCACGTGTTCAACTACATCACCGGCTATATCGAGCCGCAGGGGCTCGAGCTGCTGGCGATGTCGCCGGCCAATCTGCGCGACACCTTGTGCGCCCTGATCGGCCGCGAGACCGCCAATGCGCGCGGGGGCATGCCCGGCGGCATCTGGGCGAAGATGAACTCGCTGGTCGATCCCGCCATCATCGACAAGCTGTACGAGGCGAGCCGGGCCGGCGTCGAGATCGACCTCGTCGTGCGCGGCATCTGCTGCCTGCGACCCGGCGTCGCCGGCCTTTCCGAGAATATCCGGGTCAAGTCGATCGTCGGCCGCTTTCTCGAGCACAGCCGCATCTGGTGCTTCGGCAATGGCGACGACCTGCCCAATAACGAGGCCGAGGTCTTTATCAGCTCGGCCGACTGGATGCCGCGCAACTTCGACCGGCGGGTCGAGATTGCGGCGCCGGTCGAGAACGCGACGGTGAAGGCCCAGCTGCTCGACCAGGTGATGGTCGCCAACATCATCGACAATGAGCAGAGCTGGCGTCTCGAAGCCGACGGCAGCTATCACCGGCTGCACCCCGAGCCCGGCGAGAAGCCCTTCAACCTTCACCATTATTTCATGACCAATCCGTCGCTGTCGGGCCGCGGCGCGGCGCTGCGATCGAGCGGCGCCGTTCCCAGGAAGCTGTCGCTGCCGCGCGGGCCGCACTGACCGCGATGTTCGCCGAGGCGCCGGTCGCGATCATCGACATCGGATCCAATTCCGTCCGCCTCGTCGTCTATTCGGGCGCCAAACGGATCCCGTCGGTCATCTTCAACGAGAAGGTGATGGCCGGGCTCGGCCGCGCGGTCGGCGAAACCGGCATGCTCGGCGAGGAGTTGCAGAGCCGGGCCTTGCGGGCGCTCGAGCGGTTTCGCCTGCTCACCACGCAGATGGGCGCGGCGCGGACGCGCGTGGTGGCGACCGCGGCGGTGCGCGAAGCCTCAAACGGCGACTCCTTTCTCGAGCGGGTGCGGGCGATCGGCTTCGCGCCGCGCATCATCTCCGGAGAGGAGGAGGGACGGCTGGCGGGATTGGGGGTTCTTTCCGCCATTCCGCACGCCGACGGCATCGCCGGCGACCTCGGCGGCGGCAGCCTCGAGCTGGTCCGGATCAGGAAGTCGGCGGTCGGGCAGCGCGCTTCGCTTCCGCTCGGCGTGCTGCGGCTCGACGATCTCGCGGGAGAGGGGGACTCGTCGTTCGGCCGCAAGGTCGCGGCGGCGGTCGCCGCCGCCGGCTTCGACCGCGCGGCGGAAGGATCGCCCTTCTACATGGTCGGCGGCAGCTGGCGCGCGCTCGCCCGGATCGAGATGGCGCTGTCCGGCCACCCGCTGCCGATCACCCATCAGCATGCGATGGAGGTATCCCGGCCCCGGCTGCTGAAGGAAGCGCTGCGCAAGGTCGACAAGCAGGAGCTGCGCGGCATTCCGTCGCTGTCGCTGAGCCGCATGCCGACCCTGCCGCGCGCCAACCAGCTGCTCGACGCGCTGGTCGCGGTGCTCCGTCCTTCGCTGCTGGTCGTCTCCGCCTTCGGCATTCGCGAAGGCCTGCTCTACGACGAGCTCGAACCGGAGGTGCAGGCGCTCGACCCGCTGATCGAGGCGGCGGCCGAAGCGGGAGCGGGCCTTGGCCGCTTCGCCCAGCATGGCGCGATGCTCGACCGCTGGATCGCGCCGGCCTTCGACGATCCGCCGCAATCGGCGCGGTTGCGGCTCGCCGCCTGCCTGCTCGCCGACATCGCCTGGATGGCGCATCCCGATTTCCGGGCCGAACGCGGCATCGACATGGCGCTGCACGGCAATTGGGTGGCGATCGACGCGCCCGGACGGGTGATGCTCGCCCAGGCCCTGTTCACCAGCTTCGGCGGGGGTTCGGCTTTGCCTTATGCCGGCATCGCCGCCTTGTGCACGGCCGCGCAGCTCGAGCGCGCCTCTTATTGGGGACTGGCGATGCGCCTGGGCCAGCGGCTGAGCGGCGGCGTCGCCGCCGGGCTCGAGCGCAGCCGGCTGACGCGGGCGGACGGCGCGCTCCGGCTGGAGCTCGATCGCGCAGATGCCGCCTTGTGCGGCGAGGCGGTCGAGCGCCGCCTGAAGACGCTGGCCGGCGCGCTCGGCCTCAGGCCGGACGTGACGATCGGCGATTAGCCGCAGGCGAATTGCTGGACGCGGTCGCGTTCGTCGAGATGGATGTTGAGCCGGTGCTCACTATAATCCATCGTCACCGCGTCGCCGGGCCTGATCCAGCGCAGGGCGCCCGCGCCGCTGCGGCGCATCGCCTCGGCGCCGAGCTGCTGGCCGGCCGGCCGTCCGAGCAGGTCGCCCAAACCCTCGGCGCTGCAGGGGAGCCCGTCGGGCAAAGGCGGCGGCGGCTCACCCGGCGGCGGCTCACCCGGCGGCGGCTCGGCGGGGGGGACCGCCGCGCATCCAGCTATCGCCAGCGCCGCGGCGAGGATCAGCCTCATGGAATCGCCTCCGCTTCGGTTCGGGTCATCACCAGCCGGCCGCCGCGAATGGCGAAGGCCAGGCGGCCTTCCACCAGATCGAGCGCGTCCCGGCCGAATTCCTCGTAGCGCCAGCCTTCCAGGATCGCCAGACCCTCTCGCCGGCCCGCGGCCAGCAGCTCGAGCTCCTCGGCACGGGCGACCAGCCGCGGCGCGACATTGCTTTCGCGCGCCCGGATCTTGAGCAGCAGCTTCAACAGGTCGGCGACCAGCGCGCCCTCGCGGCCGAGACCGGGCGCGCGCTCCTCGCGCGGCGGCAGCTCCGAGGCCGGCAGCGGATCGGCATTGTGGAGCGCCTCCATCATCCGCGAGCCGATGTCGTTGTTGCGCCACGCGGCGGACAGGCCGCGCACTTGGCTGAGCGCTTCCTGGCTCGTCGGCGGGTGGGTGGCGACGTCGGCGAGCGTCTCGTCCTTCATGATCCGCCCGCGCGGCAGGTTCTTCGAGCGTGCCTCCAGCTCGCGCCAGGCGGCGAGCGCCTTGAGGCGGCCGAGCACGTCGGGCTTGCGGCTCTGGATCTTGACCTTCTTCCAGGCCTGGGCCGGGTCGTTGACGTAATGGGCGGGATCGGAGATCCGCTCCATCTCCTGGTCGAGCCACTCGCCGCGGCCGGTGCGCCGCAATCGCTCCAGCATTTTCGGGAACAGCTCGGCGAGGTGGGTGACGTCGCCGATCGCATAGTCGATCTGGCGGCGGTCGAGCGGCCGGCGCGCCCAGTCGGTGAAGCGCGCGCCCTTGTCGAGGGTTCGCCCGAGCAAGGATTCGACCAGGTTGGAATAGCCGACCTGCTCGCCGAGCCCCAGGGCCATCGCCGCGATCTGGGTGTCGAACAAGGGGTGGGGCGTGCCGCCGGTCAGGTTGAAGATGATCTCGATATCCTGGCCGCCGGCATGGACGACCTTCAGCACATGCTCATTATTCACCAGCAGGTTCAGCAAGGCCGTGAGGTCGATGCCTTCCGCCTTGGGATCGATCGCCGCCGCTTCCTCCCGGCTCGCCACCTGGAACAGGCACAAATCGGGCCAGTAGGTGTTCTCGCGCATGAATTCGGTGTCGACCGCGACGAAGTCCGACCGGGCGAGCCGTTCGCACAGTTTTTCGAGGGAATCGGTATCGCTGATCAGTGGGTGGACACGCATTGGCGGCCCTCATAGCGGGGGCTCCCCGCCAGACAAAGCGCGTTCGGTCCCGCCCCGTTCCGCCACGCCATTTTTCTGTGGAAACCCTTTCCTCCCCGGAACGGGGAGGGGGAGCATCCGAGAGATGGTGGAGGGGGCTATTCCGGGGTCGGGCGGTACAACCTCCCATTCCATCCATCCCCGTGCTTGACAAAGCGGCGGCTCGCCGCGAAGCGCCGCCCATCCTGACAATGCGCCAATGACGGAAGCCGGCACGATGCACGCCTATCGCACCCACCATTGCGGAGAGCTCCGCGAAAGCCATGTCGGCGAGCGGGTCAAGCTGTCGGGCTGGGTCCACCGCAAGCGCGATCACGGCAATCTCCTGTTCGTCGATCTCAGGGACCATTTCGGCCTTACCCAGATCGTCGCCGACGTCGCCGACACGGCGTTCGGGACGCTGGAAAGCGTAAGGGTGGAATTGGTGATCACCGTCGAAGGCGAGGTGGTCCGGCGCGATCCGGAGGTGGTCAACCCCAATCTCGACACCGGTCATATCGAGATCCACGCCGACGCGATCGAGATCCAGTCGCACGCGCAGGAGCTGCCGCTGCCGGTGTTCGGCGACCAGGAATATCCCGAGGAGATAAGGCTGCGCTACCGCTATCTCGACCTTCGGCGCGAGCGGCTGCACCGCAACATCCTGCTGCGCTCGCAGGTGATCAGCTCGATCCGGCGGCGGATGATCGATCAGGGCTTCACCGAGTTCCAGACGCCGATCCTGACCGCTTCGAGCCCGGAAGGGGCGCGCGACTATCTCGTGCCCAGCCGCGTCCATCCCGGCAAATTCTACGCGCTGCCGCAGGCGCCGCAGATGTTCAAGCAGCTGATCATGGTGGCGGGCTTCGATCGCTATTTCCAGATCGCGCCCTGCTTTCGCGACGAGGATGCCCGCGCCGACCGTTCGCCCGGCGAGTTCTATCAGCTCGATTTCGAAATGAGCTTCGTCACGCAAGACGATGTTTTCGCTGCTATCGAGCCCGTGCTGGCCGGAGTGTTCGAGGAATTCGCCAACGGCCGCAAGGTGACCCCGGCGGGAAGCTTTCCGCGCATTCCCTTCAGGGAAGCGATGCTCAAATACGGCACCGACAAGCCGGATCTGCGCAACCCCTTGCTGATCGCCGACGTCTCCGACCATTTCCGCGGCTCGGGGTTCGGCCTGTTCGCGCGGATCGTCGAGAGCGGCGGTGCGGTCCGGGCGATCCCGGCGCCCGGCACGGCGGAGAAGAGCCGCAAATTCTTCGACGACATGAACGACTGGGCGCGCGCCGAAGGTCATGCCGGGCTCGGCTACATCACCCAGAAGGGTGGCGAGCTCGGCGGGCCGATCGCCAAGAATCACGGCGAGGAGGCGACCCGCCGGCTCGTCGCCGAGCTCGGCCTCGGCGCCGACGACGGCATTTTCTTCGCCGCCGGCAAGGCCGATCAGGCGGCGAAGCTCGCCGGCGCCGCGCGCACCCGGGTCGCCGAGCAGCTCGAGCTGATCGACGCCGACCGCTTCGATTTCTGCTGGATCGTCGACTTCCCGATGTACGAATATGACGAGGACAGGAAAGCGGTCGACTTCAGCCACAATCCCTTCTCGATGCCGCAGGGCGGGCTCGAGGCGCTGGAGACGAAGGACCCGCTCGATATCCTCGCCTTCCAGTACGATATCATCTGCAACGGCGTCGAGCTGTCGTCCGGCGCGATCCGCAACCACCGGCCCGACATCATGTACAAGGCGTTCGAGATCGCCGGCTACAGCCGCGCCGAGGTCGACACCAATTTCTCGGGGATGATCAACGCCTTCAAATATGGCGCGCCGCCGCACGGCGGCTCGGCGCCGGGCATCGACCGCATCGTCATGCTGCTCGCCGACGAGCCCAATCTGCGCGAGGTGGTGCTGTTCCCGATGAACCAGCGCGCCGAGGATCTGATGATGGGCGCGCCCGGCGAGGTGACGGCGAAGCAGCTGCGCGAGCTCCACATCCGCATCGTGCCGCCCGCCGGCACGGCGGCGAAGGACCCGGCGCGGGTGGTGGCGCTGGAATAGACGTATTCCTCCCTATGCGAAGCATGGGGAGGGGGACCCCGCCGAAGGGTGGTGGAGGGGTAGGTGCACCGCCATATACCCCTCCACCATGCTTCGCATGGTCCCCCTCCCCATCGCAGCGCGATGGGGAGGAAAGAAGTCCGCGACGGGATGCAACGCTATGCCGATCAACCTCTGGGACCATGAAGCCGGCATCCCTTACGACGGCGATTACAAAGCCGATCTCGGCGACCTTCAGGAGCGGATCGCCCGGCTGTTCGTCGCCAACCTCGTCCACGAGCGCAAGGCGGTGATCGTCTGCGAGGGCTGGGACGCGAGCGGCAAGGGCGGCGCGATCCAGCGGCTGACGGCGAAATGCGATCCGCGCGCCTATCGGGTGTGGCCGATCGCCGCGCCGACCGACGAGGAGAAATCGCGTCACTATCTGTGGCGCTTCTGGCGGCGGCTGCCGGCCGCCGGCGAGGTCGCGATCTTCGACCGCAGCTGGTACGGCCGCGTGCTCGTCGAGCGCGTCGAGGGTTTCGCCGCCGAAGCCGAATGGCGCCGCGCCTATGACGAGATCAACGAATATGAGGCGCAGCTCCGCGCCGACGGCACCGTCCTCGTCAAGCTGTTCTTCCACGTCACCCGCGAGGTTCAGGACCAGCGCCTGCGCGACCGGCTCGACCATCCCTGGAAGCGCTGGAAGGTGACGGCGGAAGACTTTCGCAACCGCGGCCGGCGCGAAGAATATCTGGCGGCGATCAAGGAGATGTTCGAGCGCACCGACACGCGCTGGGCGCCGTGGCGGGCGATCGACGGCAATGACAAGAAAGCGGCGCGAATCGCCGTATTGGCGATGGTCGCCGACGCTCTGGCCGCCGCACTTCCCGCCGGACCGCCGCCGATCCGTCCCGAAATGGAACAGCTGGCACAACAAATGCTGCAAAAGCGGGATTGAACCGCCGGATCGTGCTAGGGATCTGGCCGGATCCGTCATGCGAGGAGCTCGGCGATGCGGCAGCGCGCTTTCCTGTCTTTGTTGGCGGGCCTGACGGCGCTCGGCGTCGCCGGCTGCGCCACCGGAGGCTACCATCATGGCCGCCATGCTTATGGCGGCGGCGAATGGTCGGGTCCGCGCCAGGCGTTCGCCGGTGATCTTCACGGACCCGGCGTCGCCTTGCTCGATCCCTGGCTCAAGGAGACGCGCGAGGGGCGGGCGGTGGTCACTTTGGGCTTCCGCGATGCCGCCCGCGGCTTCGTCAGCGAGGACGTCGCCGATCGCGCCAATCGCTGGTTCAGGCGTTATGCCGACCAGGATTGCGACATGCGGGTCACCGACCCGGAGATCCGCGTCGCCCTCGCCACCGCCGCCGGCCGCTATTTGCGCTGAACGACGCGCTCAGCGCCGCGACCGCCGGCCCCCCAGCGGCGGCATCGCGCGCTCCAGCACCATGCGGGCCGCCCGGCGGCCGATCTGCTCGCCCGCCTCGTTGGAAAAGCGGAAATGGACGCCGCCATAGATGCGCGAATCGGACACTTCCTGCGCCCATTCGTCCCAGCCCGGCAGCACCTGGACGACCGAAACCGGCATCGCCTGCGACATCACCCGCACGCCGCCCTCGGGCCGGGGCCCGACCTCGGCGGTCATCACCTCGGCGATCGCCGCCGCGACCGTGCAGTGGCCGCAGGGATATTCCGAGAAATTCGGTGTCGGCAGCAAAGGCAGCCATGCGGGATCGGCCTGGGTCGCCGCGTTGCCGTCGTCCGCGCCGTTGCGGATGGCGGTGATCGGCCGCCAGTAATTATAGTGCATCTTGGCCACCACCATGGCGTGGGCGGCATCGTCGAACGCCATCTGGTAGACGGCGAACATGCGGGCATTGCGGACCTGGGTCCGGCCGGGCGCGTCGGCGGCGAGCCGCAGCGACGGCATCGTGTCGAACGCCTGGCGATAGCGCGCCACCAAAGTCTGGTAGGGGGTGCGCTCCGAGCTGGTGCGCCCGCCCAGGCGCCGCACCTCGTCATAGTCCTGCGCCCAGCGCTCGCTGGCCAGCGCCACCGGCGGCGGCGGCCGCAGCGCATCGGCGCTCGGGATCACCCACGGGCGGAACGCCGCCCAATAGGGTTCGAGGCTCGGCAGCGACGCGCCGATCCATTCCCCCGGCGTGGTGCGCGGCCGATAGGGCACCTGCCCGATCGCCGGATCGACGCCGCCGGCGGCGATCGCCGCGGCGGCGGCGGCCTCGCCGATCCGGCGGCCGGCCTCGCGGCGGGCCTCGTCGCGCACCGCCGCCATCGCGATCGCATAGCTCTCCTCGATCGCCGTGCGCTGGGCTGGAAAGTGATGCAGCAGCACCTGGGAGGCGGCGGTCGCCGCGGCCGCGTCCTGCGAGGCGGAGGCGTCGCCGGCGGGAAAGCCGAGATGGCTCTGATAGCGCCGGTCGATCGCGTTGAGCGCCTCGAACATCCCCAGAGCGGTGCGGGTGACGGCGCGCACCTGATCCGCCGTCTGGGGCGTCGGGCTGGCCTGGCTGGCGCTGGACAGCCGGTGGGCGAACTCCATCCAGTCGGTGACCGTGTCGGCCGCGGCCGGCTGCGCGAAGCCGAAAGCCGCCAGAGCGGCCAGTCCCAATCTCCATCCACCCATCGTCTCTTCTCCTGTCTGCCGGTGCTCCGTCGCGAAGCGCCTGACAGGAGTGTTACATGACTAATACAGGTGGAGCCCATGACCGGAGGGACCAGAAACATGGCCGACGGTGACAGCGCGTTTCCCTTTCATCCGTCCCTGCCGGGTTTCGAGTATCTGCCGAAGGCCCAATGGACCCGGCCTTTGCCGGGGTGACGATATTAGAGGTCGACGCCGGCCACTTGTCTCACGCCATCGCCGGCTTGGGCCGGGGGCGGCGCCAGGCCCTGGCGAAACGCACCCGGAAGATCCAGAACAGCATCGCCGCCAGCACCGACAGCGGCGGCAGGAACCAGATGAAGGCGCCCTGCCAGGCCTGAGGGAATTCGTCCTGCTGGCCGAGGAAGAAGGACAGAGCGGCGATCAGCAGGGCCGCGCACATCCGCCACAAATGGCGGGCGATGCGCTGGGCGGCGCCGAGCCGCCCGCGCAGGATGAAGTTGAGGTCGAGCGCGGCGGCGAGCGCGGCGAGGAAAGCGAATGGATAATGGGCGCCCGGCGGCAGCGAATCGAGCCGTCCGGTCGGGCTGGCCGCGGCCATCAGGCCGAAAGCCAGCATCAGCGCAGCCACGCCGAGCGCGAAGACCAGGCCGTAAAGCTCGAAGCGCCCGGCTTCGCCGCTGCGCCGCCGCGCGGTCATCCACGAAGTGACGACCAGATAGGCGGTGAACAGCCCGATCAGGGCGGTGCCCCGCTCCGGCTTCAGCGCCGCCATCGCGGCGCCGGTCCCCGCCATCACCAGCATCGCCACGAAAAAGGCGGTCCCCGCTCTGGCATGCAAGGGCGACCCCTTGCGCACCGTCAGCCCGGCGGCGCCGGCGAGCAGAGCCGCGCTGCCGAAGACTATATGGACCATCGTCAAACCGATCATGATTTTGCCCCTTGGCGCGGAACGGATTTGGAGTATTATAACAGCAACACACCTAGGCCCATGATTTGCGGGATCAAAAGCATGATCGCAGGTTGTATCGAACGAATCCGGAAGCAGAATTGCGGCACGTGCGAACGGCGGGACAATTGCGCCTTCGTCTGGCCGGAGGCGCTCGGCTTCGCGCTCAACGCCAAGGCCTGGCGCAGTCCGCAGCGGCGGCCGTCAACGTCCGGCGGCAGTCGATTCTTCACCTTCCTCGGGGAGGTGGCGAAAGCGCTCGAGGGCCGGATGCCGCCGCGCGATCGGACCAGCGCCTTTCGGCGCGAGGTCGAGGGCCGGATGGAACCCCTGCTCGCCACGGGACCGGTGCGGATCGACCGGGTCGCCCGCGAGCTCGGCTACAGCCGCCAGACTCTGTACCGGCGGCTCAAGGCGGAAGGCGTCACCTTCGAGGAGGTTCTGGACCGGCTTCGGCACCGCCTCGCGCTCCGCTTCGTGCGCGACCAGGGCCTGCCGGTGAAAGAGGCCGCCTGGCGGCTCGGCTTCTCCGACCCGGCCGCTTTTTCGCGCGCGTTCAAGCGCTGGACCGGAGCCAGCCCCCGGAAGGCGCGCCGCCCGAAGCCCGCTTAGTGTGCCGGATTTGAAGCTCGCCTGATCGTGGGGCCGCGCCGGAGCGAATTTCCGAATCTCCAGCCGCACTAGTCGGGATAGGCGATCCTGACCACTTCATAGTCGCGCTCGCCCGACGGCAGCCTGACCCGGCGGACGTCGCCGACCGCGGCGCCGCGGATCGCCCGGGCGATCGGCGAATACCAGCTCACTTTGCCGGCGGTCGCATCGGCCTCGTCCTCGCCGACCAGGGTGACGGTCCGCTCCTTGTCCTGCTCGTCCGCGATCGTGACGGTGGCGCCGAACCAGGCCCGCCTCCGGTCGGGCTGGGCGGCCGGATCGGTGACCCGGGCCTCCTTCATCCGCCGCGACAGGAAATTGATGCGCCGGTCGACCTCGCGCAGCCGCTTGCGGCCATAATGATAATCGGCATTTTCCGAGCGGTCGCCATTGGCCGCCGCCCAGGCGATCGTCTCGAGCAGCTTCGGCCGCTCGACGCCGTACAGCGCCTCATATTCCTCGCGCAGCCGCCGGTAGCCGGCCGGCGTGATGTAATTGGGGCGATCGGACATGGGCCCCTCCTACGTCATTCCCGCGAAAGCGGGAATCCAGACCGAACTCGGCGCCCCATGGATGCGTTGACTGGATTCCCGCTTTCGCGGGAATGACGGCGTCGGCGGCTCCGCTAGCCCGGCTGGCGCTCGCCGAGATAGAAAGACAGCCGGTTCTGCGGCGGACTGCCGGAACGGTTGGGATTGAGCAGGTCGTACACCACCGCATTTTCGAGCACGCGCTGGACGTAGTTGCGGGTCTCGAAGAACGGGATCTCCTCGATCCAGTCGAGCATGCTGATCGCCGACGTGCGCGGATCGCCATTCGCGCGGATCCAGCGCTGGACGTTGCCGGCACCGGCATTGTAGCTCGCCACCGCCAGCGGATAATTGCCGCCCCACTGGTCGAGCAAACGCGCGAAATAGGTCGAGCCGAGCAGCACATTATATTCCGGGTCGCGGGTCAGCCGGCCGAGCTCATAGGGCACGCCCAGGCGCCGTGAGGTCTCGGCCGCGGTGCCCGGCATCAGCTGCATCAGCCCGCGCGCGCCGGCGCTGCTCACCGCCTCGCGGTCGAACAGGCTTTCCTGGCGGGCGATGGCATGGACCATCGTCCAGTGGCGCTGCTGGGTCGACGGCACCCGCACCTCGGGAAAGCCCCATCTCTTATATTCGAACGAGCCGTCGGTGCGCGCCCGGCGCGCGACCAGCACGCCCAGATCGGGCCGGCCGATCTGCCGGCCGAGCTGGACAGCGAGCAGCCGTTCGCTGTCGGTGCCGACCTGCTCGGCGAGCGCGCGGACGAAGGCGCTCTGGTCGCGCCAGCTGCCGGTCTGGCCGAGATAGCGGGTCGCCGCCACGATCGACCGGCGATTGAAGGCGTCGCGCTCGGCCGCACTCGGCTCGGCAGCGCTCGGCGGAGCGGGGGCGGGGAGGGGCTGACCCAGCCGCTCGGCCGCCAGCTGCCCGTAATATTGGTCGTAATGGCGCGCCGCCTGCTGGAGCAGGGCCTGCGAGCCGGCGGCGTCGCCGGCGCGGTTCGCGGCGCGCGCCGCCCAGTAAAGGCCCTTGGTCTGGCTTTGGGGCGACTGCGAGGCGCGGGCATAACGCTCGAACATGCCGCGCGCGTCGGCGGGCCGGTTGAGCCGCTGCAGCGCCGCCCGGCCGGCGAGCCAGGTGAGGTTGGTATATTCGTCGCGCTCGCCATAGGAGCGCTGGCTGATGTCGGTGCCGGCCGGGAAGACGTCGTCGACCTGGCTGGCGATCTGATAGGCCAAAGTCCATTGCCGGTCGGCGGCGGCGCCGCGCGCCATCGTCACCTGCGTCTCCATGAACTTTTCGGGATTGGCCGGCGGAGCCGTCAGCCGCCGCGGCCGGCCGAGCAGCTCGCGCGCGCCGAGCGGATCGCCGGAATTGCGCAGCCAGGCCGCCTTGTCGATCAGCAGCCCGGGATCGCCGTCGAAGGCGGAGCGCAGAGCGTCGGCTCGGCTGCGCGCGTCGCCGGCCCGCGTCTGCAGCGCGAGCCGCGCCTCGTAGAGCGGCCGCCGCGACGGCGACGCCCACATCAGGCTGCGCTGCGCGCTCTGGGTGTCGCCATTGGCGAGCAGCACGTCCATCCGCCGGTCGTGATCCTGCACGACGAGCGCGCTGCCGAACGCGCCGATCAGGCGCTGCTCGTCGGGCAAAGGCAGCACGCCGGCCGTCCAGGCGGCCCGGGCGGCGCTGCGCGCCTCGTCGGCGCGGCGGCTCGCCTGCAGCGCGAAGGCATGACGCGCATGGCCGGCCGGGGTCAGCGGCGGGAAAGCGCCGAAAAAGCGGATTATCTCGGCGGCGGAAGCCGAGGCCGGATCGATCTGGCGCTCGGCGGTGCGGCGCATCGCGGTTTCGCCGGGCCAGCCCGGATGGCTGAGCAGGAACGAGGCGTAGGAGGAGAAAGGCAGGCTGTCGCTCTGGCGCAGGCTGTTCCAGCGCGCGACGCTGGAAGCGATCGCGCTCGACGCGGCCGGCGCCTGCAGCGCGGCGACCGGCGCCACTGACGCCTGCCGCACCGGCGGCGACGGCGCGCGCGGCGCGACCGTCCCGATCGAGCCGGCGGCGACGGCGGCAACGGACGCCCCCAACAGGAGCAACAGACCCGCTCTCTTCTGCATGCTGGACAGGATGACGCCCCCCTCCTTATCAGACCCTGAACATCCCCCCGGAATGTCCGTGGAAGATTGTCCTATGCATGCCGGGCCGCGAGGTGAAGGAGTCGTTTATGTTCAGAGGGTCATTCCCGGCTCTGGTGACGCCATTTCGCGACGAAGCGTTTGACGAAGGCGCTTATAGGGCTTTTGTCGGGTGGCAAATAAGCGAAGGAAGTCATGGGCTTGTCCCCTGCGGTACGACAGGGGAATCGGCCACTTTGACTCCAAGCGAGCATCGCCGGGCGATCGAGATCTGCGTCGAGCTTGCCGCCGGCCGCGTGCCGGTCATCGCCGGCTGCGGCGCCAACGCCACCGCCCATGCGATCGCGCTGACCCGCGCGGCGAAGGAAGCCGGCGCCGACGCCGCCTTGCACGTGCCGCCTTATTACAACCGCCCCGGCCAGGAGGGCGTCTACGCCCATCTCGCCGCGATCGCCGAAGCGGTCGAGCTGCCGATCATGCTCTACAACGTGCCGTCGCGCACCATCACCGACATATCGGTCGAGACGATGGCGCAGCTGGCGCGAATCGCCAATATCGTCGCGGTCAAGGACGCCACCGGCAATCTCGCCCGCGTCTCGGCCCAGCGCCTCGCCTGCGGCGAGGACTTCATCCAGCTGTCGGGCAATGACGACATGGCGCTCGGCTTCATGGCGATGGGCGGGCAGGGCTGTGTCTCGGTCAGCGCCAATGTCGCGCCGCGTCTGTGCGCCGAGTTCCAGAATGCCTGTCTTTCAGGCGATTGGCCGGCGGCTCTGAGACTCCAGGACAGGCTTTATCCGCTCCACGCCGCTTTGTTCACCGACGCGTCGCCGGGCCCGGTCAAATATGCCGTCAACCGGATCCGCCCGGATTTCCCGCCCGATTTGCGCCTGCCGATGACGCCGCCGTCGGAGGCCAGCCGCCGTGCCGTCGACGAGGCGCTGGCGCATGCGGGGCTGGTGTGAACGGGCTGCACAACCTACTTCCATTCGGCCTGAGCCTGAACTTCGATACGGCATTTCGACTTCGCTCAATGCCTACTCAGCATGATCGGATCGGTTTAGACCCCGATCATCCCGAGTAGCGGCTGAGCTCGTCGAAGCCGCGTATCGAAGGACAGGCTCAGCCCGAACGGTTTCCCTCTCACGCGCAGTGCTCTTATGGTCCGCCCCCGCCACGCCAGTTTCGACAAGAAGAAGGTGGTCGCCGAGAATCGGCGGGCGCGTTACGATTATGCGATCGAGGAGGCGCTCGAGGCCGGCATCGCGCTGACCGGGACCGAGGTGAAGAGCCTGCGCTTCGGCGAAGGCTCGATCGCCGAGAGCTATGCCGAGGTCAAGGAGGGCGAGGTCTGGCTGGTCAATTCGAACATCCCCGAATTCAGCCACGGCAACCGCTTCAACCATGAGCCGAAACGGCCGCGCAAGCTGCTGCTCCACAATCGCGAGATCGCCAGATTGTTCGGAGCGGTCGCCCGCCAGGGGATGACGCTCGTCCCGCTTTCCATCTATTTCAACTCGCGCGGGCGGGCGAAGGTCGAGCTGGCACTGGCGCGGGGGCGCAAGCTGCACGACAAGCGCGAGCACGAGAAGGAAAAGGACTGGAAGAAGGAGCAGGGGCGGCTGCTCCGCCAGCACGGATAAGGGCCCTGAATGGTCGAGCGGATCAGCAAGTGGATGGCGAAGAACGCGCCGAAGCGCGAGGAGCTGGCGAAGAGCCGCTGGCTGAAGCCGTTCGGCGCCCGGGTGATGCACAGCGAGTTCTGGCGCTTCACCCGCCGCTCGGTCCCGCGCGGCGTCGCCGTCGGGCTGTTCGTCGGCGTTTTCCTGCTGATTCCCGGCGTCCAGATCATCGGCTCGGCTTTGCTGTCGATCCCGTTCCGGGCCAATATCCCGGTCGCCGCGGCGATGACCTTCCTGACCAATCCGGCGACCACGCCGTTCCTGATCCTCGCCTCGCTCGAAATCGGCAGCTTCCTGGGCTTCCGCACCGACATCAACAGCTTCTACGCGCTGCGCGACAGCGGCGCCGGCGTCGGCGAATGGTTCGCCTGGCTGTTCTCCGATGCCGCCCCGGCGCTGGTCAGCGGCCTGTTCATCATCGGCAGCGCCGCCGCCGTCCTGGGCTATTTCATCTCGGTCTGGATCTGGCGCTGGTGGACCGGCCGCAAGTGGAAGAATCGCGCGTTGCGGCGGCCGGAGAATCCGTGATGGCGTCGGCGCCGCCCCGGCGCGCGCGCGCCGATCTCGCGATGCTGCTGCTCGCCGCCGCCGCCTCGGCCGGTCTGCTGTTCTGGGCGGTCGCCGACCCGCTGTTCGCCGCGGCCTTCCTGGCCGGCTTGATCGGAGTCGGCGCCTTGCTGTGGCTGCGGCGGCCGGCCGTGCCGGACGAATCGGCGGCGCCGCGGCCGGCGGACCGGGCCGATATCGGGCTGCTGCGCGCGGGGCTCGACGCCGCCGGCGCCGACGCCGCGCTCGCGCTGACCGACGGGCAGGGAGCGCTGGTCTGCGCCAATGCCGCCTGGGGACGCTGGTTCGGCGGCGGCGCCGCGCCCGCCGATCTCGGCGAGGAAGAAGCGGTTCGCGAACGGCTGCTCGCCGCGGCCCGTTCGGCCCGCCGCGACGGGGCCGCCGCGATCGACATGTTCGAGGTCAATGGCCGTCGGCTGCGCGGTGACGTCCGGCTGGCGGGCGAGCATCTGCTGTGGCGGTTGAGTCGCGGCGACGGCCCCGATTTGACCGGCGAGGCGCGGCGGCTGCTGTGGGGCGATGCCGGCCGCCGCCTCGCCGACGCCGGCCTGATGCTGGTGCTGACCGACGCCGAGGGACGGATTCGCGCCGCCAACGCCGCTTTCGCGCTGCGCGCCGCCGGCGAGGAGGGCGAGCCGGTCGAAGGAACCGCGCTCGTCGATCACCTCACCGCTTCCGAGGAAGGCCGTTTCCACTTCATCGCCGACGGCAAAGCGGGCCGGCCGCTGCGCATCGTCCAGGTCGCCGCCGGCGACGAGCCCGATTCGCTGTCCTTCTTCCTGCTGCTCGACGACGTCCCCGGCGCCCGCCTCGGCGAGGATGCCAATGCCCATATCCATGCCTTGCTCGACAGCCTCCCGCTCGGGCTCGCGCTCGCCGACACCGACGGCCGCTTCGCTTTCCTGAACAAGGCGTTCCGCAAGGCGGCCGGCCTCGGCCCCAACGAGCGGCCGGCCTGGCCGGGCGATCTCGTCGTCGACGAGGACAAAGCGGTGGTGTCCGATTCGGTGCGCCGCTTCGCCCGCGGCCGCGCTTTGTCCGGCGACCTCGCCGTGCGCCTCAAGTCGAGCCCCGACGAGCCGGTGGCGATGACCGTCGCCGGCGCCCGCGGGCTCGGCAATGCCGCCGTCCTCCTGAGCCTCAAGGACAATAGCGAGGAGGCGCGGCTGAAGCGCGAGATCGCCCAGGCGACCAAGATGCAGGCGGTCGGCCAGCTCGCCGGCGGCGTCGCCCACGATTTCAACAACATCCTGACCGCGATCCTGGGCACCTGCGATCTGATGCTGATGCGCCACACGCCCGGCGACAGCGATTATGACGACATCCAGCAGATCCGCTCCAACTCCAACCGCGCCGCCAACCTGACCCGCCAGCTGCTCGCTTTCTCGCGCCAGCAGACGCTGCTGCCGCAGGTGCTGCAGCTTCCCGACGTCGTCGCCGAGGTCTCGCACCTGCTGACCCGGCTGCTCGGCGAGCGGATCAGGCTGCAGGTCAAGCACGGCCGCGGGCTGGGCGCCGTCCGCGCCGATCCCGGCCAGCTCGAGCAGGTGATCGTCAACCTCGCCGTCAACGCCCGCGACGCGATGCTCGCCAAGGATCCCGACGGCGGCGGCACGCTCACCCTGCAGACCTATGCGGTCTCGGCCGAGGACGTGCGGCGGATGGGCACCGACATCCTGCCGATCGGCGATTATACCGCCCTCAAGGTCAGCGACACCGGCACCGGCATCCCCTCGCACATCATCGGCAAGATCTTCGAACCTTTCTTCACCACCAAGGAGGTGGGAAAGGGGACCGGCCTCGGCCTTTCCACCGTCTACGGCATCGTCAAGCAGTCGGGCGGCTTCATCTTCGCCGAATCGCAGGTCCGCAAGGGCACCATTTTCACCATCTATCTGCCGGTCCACCGCGCCCAGCCGGGCCAGGCGCCGGCCCGGACCCGGGGCAAGGAGAAAGCGGGCGAGCTGTGGGGCAGCGGCACCGTCCTGCTGGTCGAGGACGAAGCGATGGTGCGCACCGTCGCCGAGCGGGCGCTGGCCCGCCACGGCTATAATGTGCTGGTCGCGGAGAATGGCGAGGCGGCGCTCGAAATATTGGGCCGGGAGGAGAAGATCGACCTGCTCATCTCGGACGTGGTGATGCCGACCATGGACGGTCCCACCACGGTGCGCGCCGCCCGCAAGCTCCATCCCGAGCTGCCGATCCTGTTCATCTCCGGCTATGCCGAGGAGCAGCTGCGCAAGTCGATCGACATTCCGCACGTCTCGTTCCTCGCCAAGCCCTTCTCGGTCCAGCAGCTGGCCGAGACGGTCCGCGACGTGCTGGCCGCCAAGTGAGCGCGGTCTCGCTTCGAGACCAGCACATCGTCATGCCCGCGAAAGCGGGCATCCGGTCGGGCGCAGGTGCCGGATTCCCGCTTTCGCGGGAATGACGGGATGGGGGCAGCGCTCTCGCCGCCGCAAATGGGCCTTTTCCTTTACTCTGCAATCGTTAAGGCAGGGACATGTCGGGCAGAAGGTCGATCCTGATCGTCGAGGATGAGCCGCTCATCGCGATGATGCTCGAGGATTTCCTGGAGACGCTCGGCCACGACGTCGTCGCCACCTGCGAATCGGTCGAGGAGGCGATGGACCGGGTCATGGCGGGCGGCTTCGACGTCGCCATCATCGACGTGCAGCTGAAGGACGGCAAGCAGGTGTGGCCGGTCGCCGACCGGCTGGCCAGGGAGGGCACGCCCTTCATCCTCGCCACCGGCGGCCATGTCGATCCGCCGCCCGAGCAGCATGCGGCGGCGCCGATTCTGTCCAAGCCCTATACGATCGAGGCGATCGCTCCGGCCATCGAACGGGCCTGCGGCGGCTAGTTCCTCCCCATGGCTTGCCATGGGGAGGGGGACCGCACAAAGTGCGGTGGAGGGGTAACCGACCCAGCTGTCGAGCTTTCACCCCTCCACCAGCCTTGCGGCTGGTCCCCCTCCCCACGCTTCGCGTAGGAAGGAAGGATGTCGAAACTGCCGCTGATCCTCAAGCTGCCGCTCATTCTCGCTTTCCTCTATCTGGTCGTCCTGCTGGTCGCCTTCCTCGCGCAGGACCGCATCCTGTTTCCGACCTATCTCGTCGGCCCGGCCAAGGCGCTGCCGCCCGACGCCGAACGGCTGGAGCTTCGCGCCACCGACGGCACCCGCCTCGAAGGGGTCCGCATTCCGCCGGCGCCCGGACCCCGCAGCGACACGCTCCTGCTCGTCTTCGCCGGCAACGCCTCCAACGCCCAGGGCGTCGCCGAGCAGATCCACGAAATCTATCCGGACCGGGAGATCGCCGCCTTCTTCTACCGCGGCTATGCGCCAAGCGGCGGGCGGACGTCGGCCAGCCGGCTGATCGACGATGCGCCGCTCGTCTACGACCATGTCGCCGCGCGCCTGCGGCCGCGGCGCATCGTCGCGGTCGGCATCAGCCTGGGCAGCGGCGTCGCCTCGGCGCTGGCGGCGCGCCGGCCGCTCGACGGCCTGATCCTGGTGACGCCGTTCGATTCGGTCGGCGCCACCGCGCGCCAGCTCCACCCCTGGCTGCCGGTGTCGCTGCTGCTGCGCCACGATCTGCGCTCGGCCGACCTGCTGCGCGGCACCCGCCAGCCGGTCGCGATGATCGCTTCGGGCCGCGATCGGCTGGTCAGGGCCGAACGCACCGAGGCGCTGCGCCGGGCGATCCCCAATCTCGTCTTCGACGCCACCGTGCCGCGGGCGCGCCACGACGACATCTTCTTCCACCCCGAATTCGCTCCGGCGATGCGCGAGGCGATGCGCCGCATCGAGAATTCCTCCCCAGAGCAAGCGATGGGGAGGGGGACCATGCGAAGCATGGTGGAGGAGTGATCGGCTGCTGGTTCAGGGCCCCTTACCCCTCCATTTGCCTTGCGGCTGGTCCCCCTCCCCACGCTTCGCGTAGGGAGGAAAGATGTGGAAGCTGCTGCTCATCCCGGTGCTGCTCTATCTGGCGCTCGTCCTGTTCCTGTTCCTCGCCCAGACCTCGATCCTGTTCCCGGTCGGCCAGGTCGGCCCGCCCGGACCGCTGCCGGCGGGGGCGGAGCGGCTGGAGATCGCGCTTCGTCCCGACCTCAGGCTGCGCGGCGTCCGCATCCCGCCGGCGCGTCCGGCCGGCGAGCGGCTGCTCATCCTCGGCTTCGGCGGCAATGCCTCCAATGCCGAGACCAGCGCGATCATCCTCCACCATCTGTTTCCGCAAGCGGATGTCGTCACCTTCCACTATCGCGGCTATCCGCCGAGCGAGGGCTTGCCGGCCGCCGCGGCGCTCGAGGAGGACGCGCCGCGCCTTTACGACGAGATGCGCGCGCGCCTGCGGCCGGCGCGAACGGTCGCCGTCGGCCTCAGCGTCGGCAGCGGCGTCGCCGCGTCGCTGGCGGCGCGCCGCCCGCTCGACGGGCTGATCCTGGTCACTCCGTTCGACTCGCTCGCCGCCGTGGCTGCCGACCACTATCCCTGGGTGCCGGTGCGGCTCCTGTTCCGCCATGCGCTCGAGCCGGCGCGCGATCTTCGCGGCGCGCGCTTGCCGGTCGCGATCATTGCCGGCGGCCGCGACGAAGTGGTGCCGGCCGCGCGCACCGACGCTTTGCGCCGCGCGGTGCCCGATCTGGCCTTTGATCTCACCATCGCGGGGGCCGGTCATAACGACATTTACGATCATCCCGATTTTCGTCCGGCGATGGAAGCGGCGCTGGCGCGGATGCCCTGAGTTCTCCTCTTGTTCTTATGGAACAGATCGTGTACATCCTGATCTCGCGTTGAACGGCGCGCGCCGACGCAATACGGGGAGACAGAATATGACGGCCTCGCTTCAAGTCGTTTCCGACAGGACCTCGATGGACATGGACAAGCAGAAAGCCCTCGACGCGGCGCTCGCGCAGATCGACCGCGCGTTCGGCAAGGGGTCGGCGATGCGGCTGGGGTCGCGCGAGGCGATCGAGATCGAGACCATCTCGACCGGCTCGCTCGGGCTCGACATCGCGCTCGGCATCGGCGGCCTGCCGCGCGGCCGGGTGGTCGAGATTTACGGGCCGGAAAGCTCGGGCAAGACGACGCTCGCCCTCCATGCCGTCGCCGAGGCGCAGCGGGCCGGCGGCGTCGCCGCCTTCGTCGATGCCGAGCATGCGCTCGATCCGATCTACGCCCGCAAGCTGGGCGTCGACGTCGACAATCTGGTCGTGTCGCAGCCCGACACCGGCGAGCAGGCGCTCGAGATCACCGACACTCTGGTCCGCTCGAACGCGGTCGACGTGCTGGTGATCGATTCGGTCGCGGCGCTGGTGCCGCGCGCCGAGATCGAAGGCGAGATGGGCGATTCCCATGTCGGCCTGCAGGCGCGGCTGATGAGCCAGGCGCTGCGCAAGCTGACCGGATCGATCTCCAAGTCGCGCTGCCTGGTCATCTTCATCAACCAGGTGCGGATGAAGATCGGCGTCATGTACGGCAATCCGGAGACGACCACGGGCGGCAACGCGCTCAAATTCTACGCCAGCGTCCGGCTCGACATCCGCCGCACCGGCCAGATCAAGGACCGCGACGAGATCATCGGCAACACGACCCGGGTCAAGGTGGTCAAGAACAAGCTGGCGCCGCCGTTCAAGCAGGTCGAGTTCGACATCATGTATGGCAAGGGCGTTTCGAAGCTGGGCGAGGTGCTCGACCTCGGCGTCAAGGCCGGGCTGGTCGAGAAATCGGGCGCCTGGTTCAGCTACGATTCGATCCGGATCGGCCAGGGCCGTGAGAACGCCAAGGCCTATCTCAAGGAGAATCCGGAGATGGCGACCCGCATCGAGAATGCGATCCGGGGCCGCACCGACGAGGTCGGCGAGGTGCTGATGACGGGCCCGGCGGCCGAGGACGACATCTAGGCGCTGCGTGGACAGTCACCTTTTCGCGGAAGAGGGGGCTGACCCCATTCGATCGCCGGCTCAGCCGCCCGTCAACGGCTCCGGCGGCAGCTTCGGATTGGCCCACGACGCGACCAGCAGCGCCAGCGCGCCGCAAAGCACGAAACCGGCGACCATCGGCACGGTCGTACCATTGAACTGCTGGCCGATGACAAAGCCGATCAGCGCGCCGCCGACGGTGGTGATCAGTCCCTGAAGGGCCGAAGCGGTGCCGGCGATATGGCCCATCGGCGCCATCGCCAGCGCGCCGGCATTGGCGCCGATCAGGCCGAAACAGGCCATGGTCAGCGCCTGCATCGCCACGAACGTCCAGATCGTCTCGCCGATCAGCAGCGCGAAAACGAGATGAGCGAGCGCGGTCAGCGTGAAAGCGCCAAGCGCGGCCAGCAGCAGCCGGCGCGAGCCCAGCCGCATCACCAGCCGCGAATTGAGCCAGGAGCTCGCCGCCATCGGTCCGGCGATGCAGGCGAAGGCGAGGCCGATCAGCTCGGGCCGCTGGAAGACGTCGAACACGATCTGCTGGATCGAGCCGATGAACGAGAACAGGGCCCCGAAAGTCAGCGTCGCCGCCACCGTGTTGCCGATCGAGGGGCGGCTGCGCATCGTCTCCCCGGTCGCCTCGGCAATCTTGGCGGCCGACAGCGGCCGGCGCGCTTCCTCCGCCAGCGTCTCCGGCAGCCGCAGCCCGCTCCACAAAGCCAGCGCCACACCATAGACGGAGAGGCCGATGAAGATGTGGCGCCAGCTGGCGATCTCCAGCACGCCCTGGCCGAAAGCGGGCGCGAGCACCGGCACCACCATGAACACGATCATCACCAGCGACATGATCCGCGCCATCGCCGACCCGTGGAAGCGGTCGCGGATGATGGCGACGACGAGCACGCGCGTCCCCGCCGCCGCCACGCCCTGCAGCGCGCGCGCCGCCAGCAGCAGCGCGAAGCTTCCGGCAATGCCGGCGAGCGCGCCGAACAGCGCATAGAGCAGCATGCTGGCGACCAGCAGGCGCTTGCGGCCGAACCGGTCGGCCAGCGGCCCATAGCCGATCTGGGCGGCGCCGAAGCCGAGCAGATAGAAAGTGATCACCAGCTGCCGCCGGTTCTCCTCGCCGACCCCGAGCGCCTCGCCGATCGCCGGAAGCGCGGGGAGCATGGCGTCGATCGCCAGCGCGTTCGACGCCATCAGCGCCGCCATCAGCACGACGAACTCGCGAATGCCGGGACCGTGAGCGGGCGGGGAGAGGGGGGAAGCGCTGATCGTCATCGGACCTGGGACGGTTGGAAAGAGCCGGGCTTGCCTGCGCAACCAAGAGCGGCAACACAAGTGCCATGACGGCAACGACACCGGCCGCGGCGGCGCGGATCAGCGAGGCGGGCGGGACGCGCCCGCTTGTGCGGCTGATCGGCCTGCCGACCGACAGCCACTCCTCCTTCCTGCGCGGCGCCGCTGCCGGGCCGGCGGCGATCCGGGCCGCGCTCGCCTCCGAGCATGCCAATCTCGCCGCGGAGAACGGCCTCGAGATCGGCGAGGACCTGGTGCTGGAGGATGGGGGCGACCTGGCGCTTACCGAATCGGCCGGCGATCCGGACCGGATCCGCGCCGCCGCCGCCGCGGCTGCCGGCGACGGTGCCGTGCCGATCGCGCTGGGCGGCGATCATATGGTGAGCTTCCCGCTCACCGCGGGCCTCGCCGAGGTGCATGGCCCGCTCAACATCCTCCATTTCGACGCCCATCCCGACCTCTATGACGATTATGGCGGCGACCCGCTGTCGCACGCCTCGCCTTTCGCGCGGATCATGGAAGGCGGCCATGCCCGCCGCCTCGTCCAGTTCGGCATCCGCACCCTCAACCGCCATTGCCGCGCCCAGGCCGACAGGTTCGGGGTCGAGATCATCGAAATGCGCGATTTCGCGCCCGGGCGGGTGCCGATCCCGCCGCCGCCGCTTTATGTCAGCATCGATCTCGACGGGTTCGATCCGGCGTTCGCGCCCGGCGTCTCGCACCACGAGCCCGGCGGCGCCAGCGTGCGCGAATTCCTGTCCGTGCTCCAGCGCGTGCCCGAAATCGTCGGCGCCGACATCGTCGAGCTCAATCCGTCGCGCGACATAAACGGCATGACCGCGACGCTGGCCGCCAAGCTGGTCAAGGAGCTGGCGTCGCGGGCCGGGGAGCGCAGGCAAGGGTCCAGCCGATGATAATCGTCCACCATCTCGAAAATTCCCGCTCGCAGCGGGTGCTGTGGCTGCTCGAGGAGCTCGGCATCGACTATCAGGTGCGCCGCTATGCGCGCGATCCGAAGACGATGCTGGCGCCGCCCGAGCTCGCCCGCGTCCATCCGCTCGGCAAGTCGCCGGTGATCGAGGATCGGGCGGCCGCCGGCGGCGCCCGCATCCTGGCCGAGACCGGCGCGATCGTCGAATATCTGGTCGAGCGGGCCGAAGGCCGGCTCGGCCCGCCGGCGAATCGCGAGGCGGTGCTGCGCTATCGCCATTTCCTCCATTATGCGGAAGGCTCGATGATGCCGCCGTTGCTTGCCTTGCTCATCGTCAATCGGCTCGGGCTGCTCGGCCGCCCGGCGAGGGCGCCGCTCCTGAAGATGCTGAACGGGCATCTCGACTGGCTGGAAAGCGAGCTGGCCGGCCGCGACTGGTTCGCCGGCGACGAATTCACCGCCGCCGATGTGATGATGAGCTTCCCGCTCGAGGCGGCGCGCGCCCGCGCCGGCCTCGGCGAGGAGCGGCCCCATCTGATCGACTGGCTGGAGCGGATCCATGCGCGCGCCGCTTATGCCGCCGCGCTCCAGAAAGGCGGACCCTACGCTTATGCCTGACGGGCTGCCCGCGGGTCTGAGGGTTGGCTACGCATTTTGCATGGCCCGTCACCCCTGCAGATGCCGAGACCGACACGACCTCAGGATAGATGCCGGCTGTAGTTCATGCTGAGCGACGCCGCAGGCGGCGTCGAAGGGCCGGCATGACGCGGAAGGTGAAGCCGGCTAGGCGCGCCGGCCGCTCAGCGCCAGCTGCAGCGCCAGCGCCCCGATCGCGGTTGCCGCCAGCCAGCGCGCCGCCCGGCCCAGGCCGGCGATGCCCTTGAGCCGCGCGGCGGTGCCGGCCGCGGCGGCGGCGACGGCGATGTTGACCAGAGTGCCGACCAGATCGAACCACAGGCCGAGGCACAATATCTGAAGCGCCGGCACCGCCGCCGACGGGTCGACGAATTGCGGCAGGAAGGCGAGGAAGAACAAGGCGACCTTGGGATTGAGGATGTTGACCAGCATCGCCGAACGGAACAGCCGCCGGTTCCGGCTCGGCACCGGTGCGGCCTCCGCCTCGCCGCGCCGTTCGCCGCGCAGCAGCTGGACCGCGATCCACAACAGATAGAAGGCGCCGATCCACTTGATCAGGTCGAAGGCGAGCGGCGAGGAAGCGAGGATCGCCGACAGGCCGAGCACCGCGGCGACGATGTGGAACAAGGTGCCGGCGCCGATGCCGAGCGCGGCGACGATGCCGTCGCGCCGCCCGCCGCGCGCGGCGCTGGCGATGACGAAGGTCATGTCCGCGCCGGGCACGATGTTGAGCGCCAGGCCGGCGACGACGAAGGCCAGGAAGACCGGCCAGTCGGGCAGCAGCGAGATACCGGCGATTTCGAGCATCGGCCCTCCGCGCGGAGAGTCTAGCAGCTTCCGCCGCCAAATGGAGTGTTGACTTTTTCGCCCGCCAACGCCCCGATGCCGCCGCGACTGGCGGCGAGCGGGGGGCGACATGGACAAAGCGGAACGGCGCAACATCTCGTTGCAGATGAAAATGCTGATCGGTTTCGTGATCGGCCTCGCCGCGGGCCTGATCGTCAACCGCTACTATCACGACGCCGCCTGGGTCGAGGCGGTCACCACCTACGTCACCGGCCCGATCGGGCAGATCTTCCTGCGCCTGCTGTTCATGCTGGTGATCCCGCTCTTATTCTCCGCGCTGGTGATCGGTATCGCCGAGATGGGCGACGTGCGGGTGTTCCGGCGGGTCGGCATCAAGACCCTGTTCTACACGATCCTGCTCTCCTCGATCGCGGTGGTGATCGCGCTTGGCGCCACCAACCTGTTCGAGCCCGGCGCCGGCGTGCCGCGCGAGCTGGCGCAACAGCTGCTCGAGGATTCGCGCGAAAATGCCGGCGCGATCATTTCCGCCAATGCCGAGCGGCCGTCGGGCGTCGCCGCCTTCCTCAACATCATTCCCAACAACGTCATCGCCGCCGCGTCGGCCAACGACATACTGGCGGTGATGTTCTTCGCCTTGGTGTTCGGCATCGGGCTGCTGCTCGTGAACACGCCGCAGGCCCAGCGGCTCCAGGAAGCGATCGAAGGCCTGTTCCACGTCATGATGCGGCTGATCGGGCTCGTCATCCGGCTGGCCCCGATCGCCGTCGCCTGCTTCATGTTCAACCTCGCCGCCCTGTTCGGCTGGGATCTGCTGGTGCGGCTGGGCGCCTTTGCCGGAGTCGTCCTGCTCGCGCTCGGCCTGCACATGTTCGTCACCTATCCGCTCGCGCTCTGGCTGCTCGGCGGCCGCTCGCCGGTCGCCTTCTTCCGCGACATCCAGGAAGCGATGGTGGTCGCCTTCTCGACCTCCTCGTCCAACGCGACCCTGCCGACCGCGCTGCGCGTCGCCGAGGACCAGCTGAAGCTGCCGCCGCGCGTGTCGCGGTTCGTGCTCACCATCGGCGCCACCGCCAACCAGAACGGCACCGCCATCTACGAGGGCGTCACGGTGCTGTTCCTCGCCCAGTTCTTCGGCGCGGACCTCGACCTGTGGCAGCAGGTGATGGTGCTGCTGGTGTGCATCCTCGGCGGCATCGGCACCGCCGGCGTGCCTTCGGGGTCGCTGCCGGTGATCGCCCTCATCCTCGGCATGGTCGGCGTGCCGCCCGAGATGATCGGCCTCATCCTCGGCGTCGACCGTTTCCTCGACATGTGCCGGACGACGCTGAACGTCGCCGGCGACCTGACCATCGCCACGATCGTCTCGCGCGGCGAGGAGGATGTGCCGGCGGCGGCCGCGCTACCCCCGGCCGAGGACGCCGCGGCGACGGCCGAGGCGCATCCCAGCTGATCCGGCCTATTGGGGCTGGGCCTGATTCGACTCGGGCGGCGGTGGCGGAGGCAGCCGCCGCCGGACCGGCGCTGGCCTGACCGCGGTCGGAGCGGTGGTCACCGGCTGCGTGGTCCGTTGCGGCGCGGTCGTGGGCGCCGCGGTGGCGGGACGCGTGGTCCGCTGCGGTGCGGTGGTCGTGGGACGCGTTGTCTGCTGCGGCACGGTCGTGACCGGCTGCTGGCCGGTCGGCGCCCGGGGACGCGTGGTCGTCGTCGCGGGCGGCCGCGTGGTTCGCGTCGGAATCGTCGCCGTCCCCGACGGCCGTACGGTGCCGGAGGGCCTGGTCGTTCCGGATGGCTGCGTCGTCGTCGACGGCGGCGGCCGCGTCGTCACCGGCGGCCGCGTCGGCTCAGGCTCGTTGGGGGTTGGCGGACGCGGCCGGGTCGTCCTCGGCGGAATGTAGACCGGGCGGTCGGGCCGGACCACCGGCCGCGGCGCGGCTTCGGTCCGCGGCGGCGACGTCACGCGCGGCGGCCGCTGGTCGACCGGCGGTGGCGTGGCCGACGCGTTGGCGTCGGGGACCGGGTCGGGGTCGGGGACCGGCGCCGACACGTTGCGGGCCGGCGCCCCCTCCGGCTCGGGGACCGGCGCTTCGGCCGCCGGCGGCGCCTCGGCCGACGGCGGCGATTCGTCGAAATAGACCGGCTCGGACGTCGCGCCGTCGGCGGCTGGCACCGGCGCCGCCTGGCCCGCTTCGAGCTCGCGCATCCGCAGCGCCAGCGCGTCGCGCTCCGCGATCACCCGCCTTACCTCGGTGGCCGCCCAGATGGCGATACCGGCGGCGAGCGCCGCCGCCACGAACTGGGCCGCGATCAGCAGCCAGGCGGCGCGAACGAACCGCCGGCTGGTGGAAGAGGGGGCGGTCGTCATCGCCGCGACGCCGCGCTGACCCGGACCAGTGCGAAAGCGGCGAGCGCGAGCAGGATCGCCGCCAGAGCGAGGCCCGACAAGGCGACGGTGCCGAACGCGGCCGGCGCCAGGCTGCCCCGCGCCGCCAGCAGGATCGCCACCGCCATCGACGCGGCAAGCGCGATCGACGCCCAGCCCAGCCAGGCGGCCCGGCCCAGCCCCTGCAGCGCCGGAGCGTCCCGCGGCCGGCCGACGGGCATGAGCGGCACTTCCCCGACCGGCTCGCCGCGCAGCATTGCGGCGACTCGCGAATCGAACCCGGTCCACGGCTCGCAGTCGCGTTCGCCGCGCCAGCCGCTGAAATCGAGGAAATGGAGCATGGTGAAGGGCAGCGGCAGCCGCGACTGGTCGAGGCTGATCTGGACCAGCTTGCCGGCGTCGAGCGCTTCATTGGCTTCGGCGCGCACCCACAAAGACTGGCGCGCCGCCGCCGACCAGGCCACCACCACGCAGCCCGCCTGATCGAGCTCGCGCTCGATCAGCATGCCGTAATCGGCGCCGCTTTCGAGCTGGCGGTCCCACCATAATCGATAGCCGCTCTGCTCGAGCGCGCCGCTGATCTCGGCGACGCGGGGCCGGTTCCTGCGCGCATAGGAGACGAAGATGTCGGCCATATTGCGGCAAGTCTATCAAAACCGCGCGGCGCTGTCGCGCCGCCCGTCAGGCGGGTTCGAGCTCCTTTTGAACCACCTTGTCGGCCAGCGCGCCGTTCAGCTCGGCGAGATGGTCATATTCGGCCTGGTAGGTGGCGAGGCCCTGGCTGAGCGAGCGCAGCTCGGCGTCGAAGCCCTGCATCTCCGCCTCGGGGATCAGCGCCTCGACCTGGTCCCAGCGCGACCAGCCCTCGCGCGGCCCCATGCCGAGCATCTGTCCGCGCCGGCTGGCGATCGCCGAGGTGACGCGCGAGGTGGCGCCGCTGGGCGCGACCACGATCACCTTCATCACCGGTTCGAGCAAATGCGGCGCCGCCGCGGCCAGCGCTTCCGACATGCCGATCCGCCCTGCGGTGCGGAACGCGATCTCCGAGCTGTCGACGGTGTGGTACGAGCCGTCGATCAGGGTCACGGCGACATCGACGACGGGGAATCCGAGCGGACCCTTCACCATCGCGTCGCGCACTCCGTCCTCGACCGCCGGAATCCACTGCTTGGGCACGACGCCGCCGGAAATCTTCTCGTCGAACCTGAACCCGCCCCCGCGCGGCAACGGCTTCACCTCGATCACCGCATCGCCGAACTGGCCGTGGCCGCCCGACTGCTTCTTGTGACGGCCCCGCTGGGTGACCGTCCGTCGGATCGACTCCTTGTAGCCGATCGACGGCGGCTTCGAAATCGACCGCCACGCCGTAGCGGCGTTTCAATCGCTCCAGCGTCACCTTGAGATGCTCGTCATTGACGCCCCTGAGGCGCGTCTCGTGCATCACCTCGTCCTGCTCCCAGTTGAGCGCCCGGTCCTCCTCGGTCAGCTTGTGCAGCGCGGTCGACAGGCGGACGTCGTCCTTGCGGTCCTTGGTGTGGATGGCGAGCGCGAAGTTTCGCGCCGGTTCGCCGACCTCCGGGCTCGGCGGCGCCTTGCCGCCGCTCAGCCACTGGCCGCCGCCGACGCCCTCGAGCTTGGCGATGGCGACGACGTCGCCCGTTTTCGCCTCGGCCAGCTTCACCGTCTTCTCGCCCTGCAGCGCGAACAGGGTGCCGATCCGGATCGAATCCCCTTCGGGGCCTTTGAGCTCGCTGCCTTCCCTGAGGCCGCCGCCGAAGATGCGGGCGTAGGTCAAACGGCCCATCGCGCCGCTGTTCGACACCTTGAAAACGAAGGCGCAGCCCGCGGACGCGCCGAGCCGCTCCGCCGCCGCCGCCGGATCGGGCACTTCGTGGCGCAGCGCCTTCAGGAGGCGGCGGACTCCGTAGCCGTTCATCGCCGAGCCGAACAGCACCGGCACGATCTGAGCCGCGCCCGTCTCCTTGGCGAGATCCGCGAACACCGTCTGGCGGTCCGGCACCTCGTCCATCAGCAGCTGCTCGAGCAAGGTGTCGTCATGGTCGGCGAGCTTCTCCAGCATCTGGCCGCGTTCCAGCGTCTCGCGGTCGGCGAGGTCGTCCGGAATCTCCTTCTGCTCCGAGGCCTGCCCGGGCCGATAATAATAAGCCCGCTCGAGCGCGATATCGACGAAGCCGGCGATCTTCTCGCCGTCGCGGATCGGGATCCAGCGGGCGATCAGCGGCGAGGCGCTCATCGGCTGCAGCGCCTCGAGCAGGTCCTGGATCGAGCCGCGCGCCTGGTCGATCTTGTTGACGAAGATCATATGCGGGATGCCGAGCGCCTCGAGCTGCCTGAGCGTCGGCTCGGCGAGCAAAGCGCGGTCGGGGTCGGGGTCGACCACGACCAGAGCAAGGTCGGCGGCCGCCGCGCCGAGCGCGCCATCGGCGGCGAATCCCACCGACCCCGGCGCATCGATCAGCGCGTAGCGATCGTCCATATAATCGAGATGCATGAGGTTAAGCTCGGTCGAGCCGCCGCGGGCGCGGGCCTCGGGGCTGGCATCGCCGACGCTGGTGCCGTCGGCGACCGATCCCTGCCGGCTGATCGCGCCGGCGGCAAAAAGAAGGGCCTCGGCGAGGCTGGTCTTACCCGCCCCGCCAGGCCCGACGAGCGCGATGGTTCTAGTACCTGCAGCTCTACCGGGCATGAATGTCTCCTTCGTCCGCTGCGGCGGATCCGCGAGGGGGACGCGGCTGCCGCGCTATGGGGAAAGGATCAGCCTTCACCGATTGGCCGGGAAGTTCAAGGGGGGAGGGGCCGGAAAGGTCCCGAAAAGGGGTTAATGGCGGGGGAGGGGAAGAGGCTCATCCCCCTCACGAGTCATCCGGGCGAACGCCGGGATCCCTGAACTTCGCAGCCTCCAGACGGCACAAGCCTGTGCTCATGGGTTCCGGCTTCCGCCGGAATGACCGACGGAAGCCTGCTCCCGCAACCAGTCGATCAGCGCCCGCCGCTCGCCGGGATCGGACATGCCTGGAAAGCCCATCTCGGTTCCCGGAGCGAGCGCTTCGGGGTCGGCGATGAAGCGCTCGAGCAGCTCCGGCGTCCAACGCTCGTGCCGCGCCGCCAGCCGGCGCAGCGCCGGCGAATAGTTGAAACCCGGCGCGGCGGCGATCGGCCGCCCGACGACGGCATGAAGCGTCGGCCCCGCCGGCGTGCTCGCGCCGGGCTCGAGCGCGTGGCAGGCGAAGCAGCGCCGATAGAGACGCTCGCCGCCCGCCTCCGGCCGCGCCGGCGGCGCCGCGCAGCCGGCCCCGACCAGCGCGATCGCCGCGGCGGCGGCGGCGGCGGCGCGCCTCATCCGGCGCCGGCGGTGCGGATCACCATGATCCGGTCCAGCCCCGATTCGGGCAGATAGATCCAGCCCGGCGCGCCGAGGATCTGGCGGACATTGGCGTTCTCGCCGCTGCCCGGATAGCGGGTCCAGCTTTCGCTGGCCGGGTCGAAGGACAGCACCGCATTGGCGCCGAAATCGCTGATCCAGACGATGTCGCGATCGTCGACATAGACGGCATAGACTCGCGGCCGCTCGCCCTCGGGCCGCCAGCTCTTCCATTCGCCGGAGGCGGGGTTGAAGCGGCTCAATTGCCCGCTTTCCCACTCGGAGACCCACAGATTGCCGCTTGTGTCGGCCCACACCCGGCGCGCGCCCTGAGCCGGCGTCGGCGGCTCGATGATCGTCGCTGCGCCGGTCTCCAGATCGACCCGGGCGAGATGGCTGCCGGCCAGCGAGACATAATAAATGTCGCCCGACGGCGTGGCGGCGATGCCGTAGGGCCCGCGGCCGTCCGGATCGCGCCACACCCGCATCTCCCCGCTTGCCGGATCGAGGCGGCCGTAGACGCCGGTCTGGCCGGTGAACCAGATCCGGCCCGCGCGGTCGAAGGCGGCGGTGTTGAGGTTGGAATCGGGGAATTCCGCGGGCAGCGGCCAGCTGCGCACGGCGTCGGTGGCCGGGTCGACCCGGACGATCGCGTTCAATCCGCTGTCGGTGATCCAGGCGGCGCCGTCCGGCCCCTGGATGACTCCATGCGGCGCCGAGCCTTCTCCCAACGCGACCTCGCGCACGGCGCCGGTTTGCCGGATCGAGGATGCCGAGCGTGCCGCGCCGCTGGCCGGTATACCAGACGCGACCGTCCGGCGCCGGCGCGACGTCATGAGGCCGCGACCCGGCCGGAACCTCATAGACCCGCACCGCCGTCGCCTGGGCCTGGACATTGGACTCGGCCTGCGGCCGAGCTTCCATGGGCTGCCCGGTCGGCTGCCCGCAGGCGGGGACGGCCAGCACGGAGCCGGCGGCGACGGTGATGGCGATCGAAAGGCGGTTCATCGGCGTTGATCTCCTCGCGCGGCACGTCCGCGCCGATCTTAGCGCGACCGGCGCGTCGCGATAAGGGCGCGAGCGCGGGAGGCTTGCTTGCCGCGGCGCAGCATGTCCCCTAGATTTGCCGGCATGACCTCGACCAACGACATCAGGCGCGGCTTCCTCGATTTCTTCGGGCGCGAGGGGCACGAAAGGGTGCCGTCGGCGCCGCTGGTGCCGCACAACGACCCGACTTTGATGTTCGTCAATGCCGGCATGGTGCCGTTCAAGAACGTCTTCACCGGCCAGGAGAGCCGGCCTTATTCGACCGCCGCCTCGAGCCAGAAATGCGTGCGCGCCGGCGGCAAGCATAACGATCTCGACAATGTCGGCTACACGGCCCGTCACCACACCTTCTTCGAGATGCTCGGAAATTTCTCGTTCGGCGACTATTTCAAGGAGCGGGCGATCCTGCTCGCCTGGAACCTGATCACCCGGGAATGGGGGATCAGCCCGGAACGGCTGACGGCGACCGTCTACCATACCGACGACGAAGCCTGGGAGCTGTGGCGCCGCATCTCCGGCCTGCCGGAAAGCCGCATCATCCGCATCCCGACCAAGGACAATTTCTGGGCGATGGGCGACAACGGCCCGTGCGGGCCCTGCTCCGAGATCTTCTACGATCATGGCGACCATATCGCCGGCGGCCCGCCGGGATCGCCGGACGAGGAGGGCGACCGCTTCACCGAGATCTGGAACCTGGTGTTCATGCAATATGAGCAGGAGGACAATCAGATCGTCCGCGACCTGCCGCGGCCGTCTATCGACACCGGCATGGGCCTCGAGCGGATCGCCGCGGTGCTGCAGGGCGTCCACGACAATTACGACACCGACACGTTCCGCGCGCTGATCGCGGCCTCGGCGGAGCTGACCGGCACCGCCCCGGCGGGCGACAGCAAGGCCAGCCACCGCGTCATCGCCGACCATCTGCGCGCTTCGGGCTTCCTGATCGCCGACGGCGTGCTGCCGGCCAATGAGGGCAGGGGCTATGTGCTGCGGCGGATCATGCGCCGGGCGATGCGCCATGCCCATATCATCGGCGCGAAGGAGCCGCTGATGCACCGGCTGGTGCCGTCGCTGGTCGCCGAGATGGGCGCCGCCTGGCCGGACCTGGTCCGCGCCCAGCCGCTCATCCAGGAGACGCTGAAGCTCGAGGAGACCCGCTTCCGCCAGACGCTCGACAAGGGGCTGAAGCTGCTCGACGAGGCGAGTGCGGCGATGAAGCCCGGCGACACTCTGCCCGGCGAGGTCGCCTTCCGCCTCTACGACACGTTCGGCTTTCCCTACGACCTCACCGAGGACGCCCTGCGCGCCCAGGGCTATGGCGTCGATCGGGCGGGTTTCGACTCGGCGATGGCCGAGCAGCGCGCCGCCGCCCGCGCCGCCTGGAAGGGGTCGGGCGCCAAAGCGTCTGAGGAGATCTGGTTCGACATCGCCGAGCAGAACGGCGCCACCGAATTCACCGGCTATTCCGGCCAAGACGGCGAGGGCCAGATTATCGCTCTGGTGAAGGACGGGGCGCGGGTGGAGCGCGCCGAGGCCGGCGACAAGGTCGTCATCCTGACCAACCAGACGCCCTTTTACGGCGAGAGCGGCGGCCAGATTGGCGACACGGGAAAGATCACCAGCGACAAGGGCTTGGACGCCGATGTTGAGGATACGTCGAAGCCGCTCGGCCGGCTCCACGCCCATCATGCGCTGATCCGGTCGGGCAGTGTCGCGGTCGGCGACGCCGTCCATCTCGCGGTCGACGGCGAACGCCGAACCCGGGTGCGCGCCAATCACAGCGCCACCCATCTGCTCCACGCGGCGCTGCGCAAGCGGCTCGGCAGCCATGTCACCCAGAAAGGCAGCCTGGTCGCGCCCGACTATTTCCGTTTCGACTTCTCCCATCCGCGGCCGCTGACCCGCGAGGATATCGAGGCGGTCGAGGAGGAGGTGAACCGCCACATCCGCGACAACGCGCCGGTCGGCATAAGGCTGATGAGCCCGGACGAGGCGGTCGCGTCGGGTGCGCTCGCCTTGTTCGGCGAGAAATATGGCGACGAGGTGCGCGTCCTCTCGATGGGACGCCATGACGGCGATTCTTACTCGGTCGAGCTGTGCGGCGGCACCCATGTCGAGGCGCTGGGCGACATCCAGCTCTTGAAGATCACTTCCGAAAGCGCGGTCGCCGCCGGCGTCCGCCGGATCGAGGCGCTGACCGGCGAGGCGGCGCGGCGCTGGCTCACCGCGCGCGAAGACAAGCTCCGGGAAACCGCCGCCTTGCTCAAATCCGCTCCGGACGAGGTGCCCGCCCGCGTCGCCTCGCTCGTCGAGGAGCGGCGCCGGCTCGAGCGCGAGCTCGCCGAAGCGAAAAAGACGCTGGCGCTCGGCGGCGGCACCCGGGCCGAAGCCCCGGGCCCCGAGCAGGTCGGCGGCCATTTTTTCATCGGGCAGGTGCTCGAAGGCATCGACCCCAAGGGGCTGCGCGGCCTCGTCGACGATGCGAAGAAGAGGGTCGGCTCCGGCGTCGTCGCGATGGTCGCGGTCAATGACGGCCGCGCCAGCATCGCCGTCGGCGTCACCGACGACCTGACCGGCAGGCGCAACGCGGTCGACCTCGTCCGCAAGGCGGTCGAGACGCTCGGTGGCCAGGGCGGCGGTGGCCGCCCCGACCTCGCCCAGGGCGGGGGTCCCGACGGCGGCAAGGCGGCCGAGGCGGTGCAGGCGGTGCGGCAGGCGCTGGAGACGGTGTCCGCTTGATTCGTCATTGCGAGCGAAGCGAAGCAATCCAGCATCTCGCTCCGGGGTCTGGATTGCTTCGTCGCTTCGCTCCTCGCAATGACGGCTAGGCTGCGCCGCTCCTCGCCTCACCCGGCGGTTCCCAGCCGAACACGCTGCGGCCGCCATATTCGTGCGACTGACGGCGTTCCTCGGCGACATGCCCGGCCAGCGTCGGGCCGGTGGCGTGGCGCTCGATCCGGCGGGCCTGCGCGTCGAGGCGGCGGATCGCGCCGAGCTTTTCGTCATGGCCCAGCCTGGCCTGGGAGACGGCCGACTTGAGCACATCGATGGTGCGGTCGAGGACTTTGGTCGGCACCGGAAAAGGATGGCGGTCCTTGCCGCCGTGCGCGAGCGAGAAGCGGGCCGGGTCGGCGAAGCGGCAGGGCGCACCGTGCATGACCTCGGCGACCATCGCCAGCGAACGCACGGTGCGCGCGCCGACGCCGGGGACCAGCAGCAATTCGGGGAAATCCTTCGGGCCGCACTCGGCCGCGGCGGCGAGCGTGCCGTGCAGCCGGCGCAGGATGACGTCGCCGGCGCGCACGTCATGACGGTCCGGCATCACCAGATGCGGGAGCAAAGGCTCGGCCGCCGCCGGCGCGGGCCGCTTCTCCAGCGCCGCCGCCTCGCGCGCCAGCCGGTCGGGCCCGAGCTCGGCGAGCAGTTCGAGCTGGGCGCGGCGCGACGCCTCGGCGCGGCGGTCGGCCAGGTTGACGATCTCGCTTTGTGGCCGCCCCTCGATCGCGGCGTGCGGCGAGTCGACGAAGCTCTCCAGGCCCTCGGCGAGCCAGTGGTAGCGCCGGGCGGTGCCGGTGGCGTCGCTCATCCCCTGCTGCACCACCGTCCAGCTTCCGTCGTCGGCGACGATGAAGCCGTGCAGATAGAGATCGAAGCCGTCCTGGACCGCGGCGCTGTCGACCTTGGCGACCAGCCGGCTCGCTTTGGCCAGCGCCGCGCCGTCGAAGCCGGCGGCCTCGCCGGCGGCGGCCAGCTCGGCCGGCGTCGCCCGGCTGTGACGGCCGCGGCCGCCGCAGACGCGGATGCCGAGCTCGCCCGCGCGCGGGTTGAGCCCGCGCTTCAACGCGCCGATCACGCTGGTGGTGATGCCCGAGGAATGCCAGTCCATCCCCATCACCGCGCCGAACGACTGGAACCAGAAGGGGTGGGCGAGCCGCCTGAGCAGCTCGTCGCGCCCATAATGATGGACGATCGCCTCGGCCATCACCGTGCCGAGCCGCGTCATCCGCTCGCCGAGCCAGGCAGGGACGCGGCCGCCGTGAAGCGGCAGATCGGCGCTGCCCGAACGTCTGGCCATGCTCGGCTCCTCGGAACGAATGAGGAACAATAGCAGCTGACGCGGGCGAGGCAATTGGCAATTGGCAATTGGTGATTGGCAAATGGCAATTGGTGATTGGCAAATGGTAATTCGTGATTGAGACCGCGGAATCCTCATTCGCCAATTGCCAATCGCCAATCGCCAAACCCTAGTGCCGCATCAGCGCATCCCTCAGCCTTTTGCCGCGCTGCGGCGGCTCCTCGCGCAACTGGCCCATCTCCATGATCTGCTTGCGCAGCTCGGCGCGCTTCTCGTGGATCGAGGCGATCACCGGCCCCATCGCCATGCCGAGGTCGACCAGCACCGCCTCCGACAGCTGCAGCGAGGATTCGAGCGTCTCGGGCACGGCGTCGGTGGCGCCGGCCTTGTAGAGCTCGGCGGCATGCTCGGGATCGCGGGCGCGGGCGACGATGGTGAGATCGGGGCACCAGCCGCGCACCTTCTTCACCATCCGCACCACCTGCCGCGGATCGTCCATCGTCAGGATCAGCGCGCTGGCATGGCCGAGATTGAGCCGGTCGAGCAGCTCGGGCCGGGAGGCGTCGCCGAAGATCAAGGGAAAGCCTTCGCCCCTGGCCGCCTTGACCACGTCGATGCTCGAATCGACCGCGACATAGGGGCGCGCGTGCTGGGCGAGCATCTCGGCGACCAGCCGGCCGACCCGGCCGAAGCCGATGATCACCGCCCGCGGCTCCGCACGGCTCGGCGTCAGGCCGGCCGGCGCGGCCTCGCCATGACCCTCGATCCAGCGCGCGGCGTCGCGGCCGAGGCGGGCCAGCAGCGGCGTCAGCGTCAGGCCCATCGCGGTGACGATCTGCCAGAAGCCCGCGGTGTCGCGGCCGATCAGCCCGGCCGCCGCGGCGGCGCTCAGCACGATCAAAGTCGTCTCCGACGGCGAGGCCATCAAGAGGCTGGCTTCGGCCGCCACCGCCCGCCTCTTGCCGCCCATCAGCCGCAGCAGCAGCGCCGTCACCACCGTCTTGACCAGCATCACCCCGACCAGAGCGGCCAGCAGCTCCGGCCAGCTGGCGAGGATCACGCGCAGGTCGAGGGTCATGCCGACGGTGATCAGGAACACGCCGAGGCCGAGGCCGCGGAACGGCGCCGTCATCACCTCGACCTCCCCATGATATTCGGTCTCGGCGATCAGGATGCCGGCGACCAGCGCGCCGACGATCGGCGACAGGCCGGCCGCCGCGGTGGCGAGGCTCGAGGCGATGATGACGAGCAGGCTGATCGACAGAAACAGCTCCGGGCTCTTGGTCCGCGCCGCCTGCGCGAACAGGCGCGGCAGCACGAATCGGCCGAGCAGCAGCATCAGGGCGATCACCAGGGCGCCGATCCACAAGGTCGTCAGCAGGCCGGAAAAGCCCTCGGCCTGGGCGTGCGGCGCCAGCGCCCCCAGAGCGAAGATGATCGGGACGATCGCCAGATCCTCGAACAGCAGCATCGCGAAAGCGGCGCGCCCGACCGGATTGGTGGTGCCGACCAGCGGCAGCACGACGGCGGTCGACGACAAGGCCAAAGCGAGGCCGAGCGCCAGCGCCCCGGTCCAGCTCTGGCCGAGGGCGAACAGCGCCCCGCCGATAATGAAGGCGGCGCCGATCAGCTCGGCCGCGCCGACCCCGAACACCAGCCGGCGCATGCCCCACAAGCGCCGGAACGACAGCTCGAGACCGATCGAGAACAGCAGCAGGATGATGCCGAATTCGGCGAAGGGCGTGATCGATTCCGGATTGGAGATGGTGATGTAGTTGAGCGACGGGACCCGGTCGGACATTCCGCCGAGCCCGGCCGGGCCGACCAGCATGCCGACCAGGATGAAGCCGATCACCGGGCTGATCCGGAAGCGGGCGAAGGTGGGGATGACGATCCCGGCCGCGCCGAGGATCACCAGCGCGTCGCTGAGGCCGGATGTGCTGAACTCGGGCGCCATCTTGCCTTTATGCGCCAATCGGCGTGAATCAACAGGCTGGGATCGCGTCCCCGGCTTTCGCCGGTTTTCCCGGCAGGGGAAAGGCGCCTGGATGGCCGAACGAAGCAGGGAGCTGGTGATCGCGGGCGGCGGGCCGGCCGGAATCATGGCCGGCTTGCTGTTCGCCCGCGCCGGGGTCGACACTTTGGTGCTGGAAAAGCATGGCGACTTCCTGCGCGATTTCCGCGGCGACACCGTGCATCCCTCGACGATGGAGATACTTGACCAGCTGGGGATGCTCGGCCGGTTCCTGGAGCGGCCGCACAACCGGGTCTACGGCGCTCAGCTGCGGCTGGCAGGGCGCGAATGGACGATCGGCGATCTCTCCCATTTGGCCACTGCGGCGCCGTTCATCGCGATGATGCCGCAATGGGACTTCCTCGATTTCCTCCGCGACGAAGCGGCCGCCTGGCCGGGCTTCGAGCTCAGGATGCGCGCACCGGTGGAGAGCTTCTTCGAGGCGGACGGCAGGGTGGTCGGGGTTCGGCTCGCCGCCGGCGAGGAGATTCGGGCGAAGCTGACCATCGCCGCCGACGGGCGCGCCTCGATCGTCCGCCGGATACTCCCGGTCGACGACCTCGGCGCGCCGATGGACGTCTTCTGGTTTCGGATCGCCAAGCCGAAGACGCAAAGAGGGTCTCTGCGCGGCAATGTCGAGCGCGGCCGGCTGCTGGTGATGATCGACCGCGGCGACTATTGGCAATGCGCCTTCCTGATCCCCAAGGGCGCGGCGGAGGCCTTTCAGGCGAAAGGCATCGACGCCATCCGGGGCGAAATCGCGGCCGCGGCGCCCGAGCTGGACGTTGCCGAGCTCGACGCGATCACCGACCTCCATTTGCTCAGCGTCAAGCTCGACCGGCTGAGCCGCTGGCACATGCCCGGGCTGCTGGCGATCGGCGACGCCGCCCACGCAATGTCGCCGATCGGCGGAATCGGCATCAATCTGGCGATCCAGGACGCGGTGGCCGCCGCCAACATCCTCGCCGCTCCGCTGGCGCGCGGCGAGGACGTCGATCCGCTGCTCGAACGGGTCCAGCAGCGGCGGCTGTTTCCCACCCGCCTCATCCAGGCGGGCCAGAAGGCGGCGCAGGACCGCGTCATCGGCCGGCTGCTGCAGCCCGGGGCGCCGCTCCGGCAGGCGCCGCTGGTGGTTCGCCTGCTCGATCGTTTCCCGCTGCTGAGGCGGATCCCGGGCCGGATCCTCGGCCTCGGCATCCGGCGCGAGCGCGTGCGCTCGCCCGATGCGGGCCACCGGGAAAAATAGGGATTGGGTTTTGGGATCAGGTTTTGGGGATTGGGGATTTGGGGATCCCCAAAGGGAGTTTGACTCAAACGCCAAAACCGAGAACCCGAACCTAGGCCGGCTGCGGCTCCGCCGGCGCCTCGGCCATCGCCTTTTCGAGATTGAGCCGGATCGCCTCGAAGAATTGCTCGGTGGTCATCCAGCTCTGGTCGGGACCGATCAAGATGGCGAGATCCTTGGTCATCTGGCCCTGCTCGACCGTCTCGACGCAGACCCGCTCGAGCGTCTCGGCGAACTGGGTCACCTCGGGCGTGTCGTCGAACCGGCCGCGATATTTGAGGCCGCCGGTCCAGGCGAAGATGGAAGCGATCGGGTTGGTCGAGGTCGCCTTGCCCTGCTGGTGCATCCTGTAGTGGCGGGTGACGGTGCCGTGGGCGGCCTCGGCTTCGACCGTATTGCCGTCGGGGCTCAGGAGGATCGAGGTCATCAGCCCCAATGAGCCGAAGCCCTGCGCGACCTGGTCCGACTGGACGTCGCCGTCATAATTCTTGCAGGCCCAGACGAACCGGCCGCTCCATTTGAGCGCCGAGGCGACCATGTCGTCGATCAGGCGGTGCTGATATTCGATCCCCGCCGCCTCGAACCGCTCTTTGAACTCGGCCTCGTAAATCTCCTCGAAAATGTCCTTGAAGCGGCCGTCATAGGCCTTGAGGATGGTGTTCTTGGTCGAAAGATAGACCGGCCAGCCGCGCAGCAGCCCGTAATTGAAGCAGGCATGGGCGAAATCGCGGATCGATTCCTCGAGATTGTACATCCCCATGGCGACCCCCGGACCGGGGAAATCGAACACCTCATGCTCGATCACCTGCCCGTCCTCGCCTTCCCACTTGATGGTGAGCTTGCCGGGGCCCGGCACGACGAAGTCGGTCGCCTTATACTGGTCGCCGAAGGCGTGGCGGCCGACGACGATCGGGTCGGTCCAGCCCGGCACCAGCCGGGGCACGTTCTCGATCACGATCGGCTCGCGAAACACGACGCCGCCCAGGATGTTGCGGATCGTGCCGTTGGGCGAGCGCCACATCTTCTTGAGGCCGAACTCCTCCACCCGCGCCTCGTCGGGGGTGATGGTCGCGCATTTGACGCCGACGCCATGCTTGCGGATCGCCTCGGCCGCCTCGACGGTGATGCGGTCGTCGGTCTCGTCGCGCTTCTCGATGCCGAGGTCGAAATAGATCAGGTCGACGTCGAGATAGGGCTGGATCAGCCGTTCGCGGATCCACTGCCAGATGATCCGGGTCATCTCGTCGCCATCGAGCTCGACGATCGGATTCTTCACCTTGATCTTCGCCATTTCGGGCTTTGCGCTTTCCTGCCTGATGTCGTTGTGCGGGGCGCCGTGTAGGCGGTGACGGGCATCCGATCAATGAGGAGGGCAATTGTTGTCTCGCCTCCCGCCACCGCCTAAAGGGCGGCGAATGAGTTCCCTCGAAAAATCCGACCTCGTCACGACCAACGTCCGCTATCGGATGCCGAGCGTCCATCCCGACGGCCGCAAGTTCGTCGTCGCCGCCGGCGCCATCTCGCTGCTGCTGCTGATCCTCGACTGGGAGCTGCTCGGCTGGCTGGCGGCCGGGCTGACCGTGTGGACCGCCGCTTTCTTTCGCGACCCGATCCGCACCACGCCGACCGGCGACGGCCTGGTCGTCGCGCCCGCCGACGGGCTGGTGACGATGATCGCGACGGTGCCGCCGCCGCGCGAGCTGACCGGCGAGGACGCGCTGACCGACGAGCCGGTCATCCGGGTGTCGATCTTCATGAGCGTGTTCGACGTCCACATCAACCGCACCCCGATTCCGGGCCGGATCACCCGCATCGTCTATATCGCCGGCAAGTTCCTGAACGCCGATCTCGACAAAGCGAGCGAGGACAATGAGCGCCAGCATGTCCTGGTCGAGGGCGACGACGGCGCCCGGGTCGCCTTCACCCAGATTGCCGGCCTGGTCGCCCGCCGCATCGTGCCCTGGATCAAGGTCGGCGACCGCGTCGCCGCCGGCCAGCGGGTCGGGTTGATCCGCTTCGGCAGCCGCGTCGACGTCTATCTGCCGGTCGGCACCTCGTCGCAGGTGCTGCTCGGCCAGCGCACCGTCGCCGGCGAGACGATCGTCGCCCGCATCGGCGTCTCCGAGCTGATCGAGGGCGTCGCCCAGTGAGCCTCGAGCCGGCCGCGCCGGACCGACGGGGCATACCGCTTCGCGCGGTGGTGCCGAACGCGGTCACCGCGCTGGCGCTGTGCGTCGGCCTGACCGGGGTTCGCTTCGCCATCGCCGGCGAATGGGAGAATGCCATTTACGCGATCGTGGCGGCGGGCGTGCTCGACGGCATGGACGGGCGCATCGCCCGCGCGCTCAAGGGCCAGAGCCGGTTCGGCGCCGAGCTCGATTCGCTTTCCGACGTGATCGCCTTCGGCGTCTCGCCGGCGATCATCCTGCATTTGTGGGTGCTGCAGACCTGGCCGCGGATCGGATGGATCTTCGCGCTCGCTTATGCCGCCTGCATGGCGCTGCGCCTCGCCCGGTTCAACGCGCGCATCGACGTCGAGGATCAGCCCCACAAGTCGGCCGGCTTCCTGACCGGCGTGCCGGCGCCGGCCGGGGCGGGGCTGCTGCTGCTGCCGATCATCCTGTGGCTGGCGAGCGACGGGCAATGGGAGTGGCTCAGGGACTATCGGATCGCCGCCGGCTGGGCGGCGGTGGTCGCCTTCCTGGTGATATCGAGCGTCGCCACTTTCTCCTGGGGCTCGCTGCGGCTGCGGCGCAACGTCCGGCTGGAGGCGATCGTCGTCATCGCGCTGATCGGCGCCGCCGTCTTCTCGGCGCCGTGGGAGACGCTCAGCCTGGCCGGCGCGGTCTATCTGCTCCTGATTCCGTTCAGCATCGCCAGCTATGCGCGGGTCAAGCGGCAGCGGGCCGCCGCGGCGCCGCCTTTACCCTTCCTGCCGCCGGTGCCGGCTCCCGCGCCGGCGGTACGCCGCGAAAGGCGGCGGAAATCTCCGCCCAATTCGCCCTGACGATCATCTCCAGGATCAGTCCAAGAGCGACGAGCAGACCGAAGAAGAACAGGATAGCGGCCAGGTGAGCCATGGCTTTGCCCCTTCTTGACGCGGGTTAAAACGACGATGCGGCGATTTTGATCCGCCACCCCATTGAATCTCCAATATGTTCGTGTTTTGTTCCTTTTGTCAAGTGGGTTGATTTCGTCGCCCCGAGCCCTTAAATGCCGCGCCATTCCACATGCGGATGCCACCATACCGGTGGCTGGGCTTCTCTTCGGAAGGCCCGGCTTCTCGGCGCCGCAGAGGCAGAACCGGAAGGAGAAACATCATGGCGTCGCCCGACGTCACCATTCAGCAATTGCTCGAGGCCGGAGCGCATTTCGGCCACCAGACCCATCGCTGGAACCCCAAGATGAAGCCGTATATTTTCGGCGAGCGCAACGGGGTCCACATCATCGACCTGTCGCAGACCGTGCCTTTGTTCGCGCGCGCGCTCGATTTCGTCCGCCAGACGGCCGCGGCCGGCGGCAAGGTGCTGTTCGTCGGCACCAAGCGCCAGGCGCAGGATCCGATCGCGGAGGCGGCGCGGCGCTCCGGCCAGCATTTCGTCAATCATCGCTGGCTCGGCGGCATGCTGACCAACTGGAAGACCATCTCCAACTCGATCAAGCGCTTCAAGGCGCTCGAGGAGCAGCTCGCCGGCGACACCGCCGGGCTCACCAAGAAGGAGGTGCTCCAGCTCACCCGCGAGCGCGACAAGTTCGAGATGTCGCTGGGCGGCATCCGCGACATGGGCGGCCTTCCCGACGTCATCTTCATCATCGACGCCAACAAGGAGGAGCTCGCGATCAAGGAGGCCAACGTGCTCGGCATTCCGGTGGTCGCCGTGCTCGACACCAATGTCAGCCCGCAGGGCATCGCCTTTCCGGTGCCCGGCAATGACGATGCCAGCCGCGCCATCCGCCTCTATTGCGATGCGATCGCCGACGCCGTGCTCGCCGGCAAGCAGGGCGGCGCCGCCGCCCGCGGCGAGGATATCGGCGCGATGGACGAGCCGCCGGCGGAAGCGGCGCTGAGCGAGGCTTGAGCGGCGGGGGGTTCGTCCCCCACGCCGTTCGGGCTGAGCCTGCCGAAATCCGTTCCTTCTCTTCTTTTGCAAGAAGGAAGGCCCTTCGACAGGCTCCGGGCGAACGGAGATTTGCACTAACCAAGAGGATGTTACGACATGGCTGAGATCACGGCCGCAAACGTCAAGGAACTGCGCGAGCGCACCGGCGCCGGCATGATGGACTGCAAGAAGGCGCTCGGGGAGACCGGCGGCGATATGGAAGCCGCGATCGACTGGCTGCGCACCAAGGGCCTCGCCGCCGCCGCCAAGAAAGCGGGGCGCATCGCCGCCGAGGGTCTGATCGGGGTCGCCGTCATCGGCACGATGGGCGCGGTGGTCGAGGTCAACAGCGAGACCGACTTCGTCGCCAAGAACGCGCAGTTCCAGGATTTCGTCCGCAACGTCGCCCAGCTGGCGCTGGCCACCGGCGACGATATCGAGGAACTGGGCCGCGCCCAATATCCGGGCAACGGCACGGTCGCCGAGGTGCTGACCAACAATGTCGCGACGATCGGCGAGAACCAGTCGCTGCGCCGCGCCGCCCGGCTCGAGGTGAGCGACGGCGTCGTCGTCTCTTACGTTCACAATGCGGTCGCGCCGGGTCTCGGCAAGATCGGCGTGCTGGTCGCGCTCGAGAGCGACGCCGACAAGGCTGCGCTGGAGACGTTCGGCCGCCAGCTCGCCATGCATATCGCCGCCGCCAACCCGCTGGCGCTGCGCGGCGAGGAGCTCGATGCCGATCTGCTCGATCGCGAGCGGTCGATCGCGCAGGAGAAAGCGGTCGAATTCGGGCAAGCCGGCCAACATCGTCGAGAAGATGGTCGAGGGTGCGCTCGCCAAGTTCCGCAAGGAGAATGCCTTGCTGTCGCAGCTGTTCGTGATGGACAACAAGACCAGGGTCGCCGACGTCATCACCGCCGAGGCGCAGCGTCTCGGCGCGACGGTCACCCTGAAGAGCTTCGTCCGATTCCAGCTCGGCGAGGGTATCGAGCGCAAGGAGACCGATTTTGCGGCCGAAGTGGCTGCGGCGTCCGGGGTGGGGCGGCCCGAGCCTGTGGAGTGATTGGCAATTGGCAATTGGCAATTGGCAATTGGTGATCAAGGTTTCAGGGTTGCGGTCCGGCGCATGGTGAAATCGTATCGTGACCTCGAGGTGTGGCAATCCGGCATGGATCTCGCGACCGAATGCTATCGGCTGGCCAAGGTATTTCCGAAATCGGAAGAGTTCCGGATCACCAGTCAGCTGTTGCGAGCATCGGCGTCGGTACCGGCAAATCTGGCGGAAGGCTGGTCGCGGGCGACGCATAAGGAATTTGCCCGATATGTCAGCATTGCACGCGGATCGCTGGCCGAAGTCGAGACTTTTCTTCTCCTCGCCATCAGGACCGGCCTCGTGACTGAGTGCGAAGCCGAACAAGCGATGAAATTTACCGCCAAGCTTGGACGACAGCTCAATGCGCTTCGCAGCCAGCTCGCTAAATCCGGGCCATCGTCAAATCCTTGACCTCCAATCGCCAATTGCCAATTGCCGAACCCCATTGGCACTGCTGTGCGTCCTCACTAAGGTGCGCGCCGCTTCGCCGACCACGATAGAAGAACGGACCGAGCCAGATGCCGCGCCCGCGTTTCGACCGCATCCTCCTCAAGCTTTCCGGCGAGGCGCTGATGGGGGAGGGGCAGTTCGGCATCGATCCCGACGCGGTCGCGCTGCTGGCCGAGGAGATCAAGGCGGCCAAGGCCGGCCATGAGCTGTGCCTGGTGGTCGGCGGCGGCAACATCTTCCGCGGCCTGGCCGGCGCCGCGCGCGGCTTCGACCGCGCCAGCGCCGATTATATGGGCATGCTGGCGACGGTGATGAACGCGCTGGCGATGCAGAATGCGCTCGAGAAGATCGGCGTCGACACCCGCGTCCAGTCGGCGATCCCGATGGCGACGGTGTCCGAACCCTATATCCGCCGCCGCGCGGTGCGCCACATGGAGAAGGACCGGGTGGTGATCTTCGCCGCCGGCACCGGCAACCCCTTCTTCACCACCGACACCGCCGCCGCGCTGCGCGCCGCCGAAATGGGCTGCGATGCCTTGTTCAAGGGCACCAGCGTCGACGGCGTCTACGATGCCGACCCGAAGAAGGTGCCCGGAGCGCGCCGCTATGAAAGCATCAGCTACGGCCGGGTGCTGTCCGACGACCTCAAGGTGATGGATGCGAGCGCGATCGCCTTGTGTCGCGACAATGCCATTCCGATCGTCGTGTTCAACATCCGCGAGCGCGGCAACCTGGCCCGCGTGCTCGGCGGCGGCGGCACCGCCACGATCGTGCAGAACGAGGGAGCGAAAGATGCCCAGCTATGACAAGAGCGACCTGCAGCGCCGGATGCACGGCGCGGTCGAGGTGCTGAAGCACGACCTGGGCGGCCTCAGGACCGGCCGCGCCTCGACCACTTTGCTCGACCCGATCCATGTCGAGGTCTACGGCGCGAACATGCCATTGAACCAGGTGGCGACGGTGTCGGTGCCCGAGCCGCGGCTGCTGTCGGTGCAGGTTTGGGACCGCGGCAATGTCGGCGCGGTCGAAAAGGCGATCCGCACCGCCGATCTCGGCATCAATCCGATCGTCGACGGCCAGAATATCCGCCTGCCGATTCCCGACATGACCGAGGAACGGCGCAAGGAGCTGGCCAAGCTCGCCCATCAATATGCCGAAAAGGCGAAGATCGCGGTGCGCAACGTCCGCCGCGACGGCATGGATCATCTGAAGCAGGACGAGAAGAAGCACGAGATCAGCGAGGACGAGCGCAAGCGCCGCGAGGTCGAGGTCCAGAAACTGACCGACGAGACGATCGCCGAGATCGACCAGGTCATCGCCGCCAAGGACAAGGAAATCCTGCAGCGGTGAGGGGGTCTGGACTCATGGCCGGAGGCGGTCGTGACGGGCTGGATTTTGTTGTCCGGCTAGGAGCGAGGAGGGAGCGATGTTGATACATCGTGACCGACGCAGCGACGACGTCCGGGCGGCAAAAGCCAGCCTGCCGCTCCGCGGTCGGCCGGAGAAGGCGGCCGGGGGCGTCGAGCACCTTGGCCGGACTGCCCGGTCCGGCCGGCGGCGCTCTCCTACCCAGCCGCCTTCTCCAGCCGATCACGGCCACCTCCGGCCATGAGTTCCAGACCCTTCTGTCGAACCGCGCCCGGATCATGGCGGAAGCGGGCCAGTCCCCCGTCATGTGGCGATCATCATGGACGGCAACGGCCGCTGGGCCAAGGCGCGCGGCCTGCCGCGCTCGGCCGGCCATCGCGCCGGCGCCGAGGCCGCCCGCCAGGCCCTGCGCGCGGCCGGCGAGGCCGGCGTCGACTGCCTCACCCTTTACGCTTTCTCGTCGGAGAATTGGCGGCGCCCGGCGGCCGAGATCAGCGATCTCACCGCCCTGCTGCGCTTCTACGTGCAGCGCGAGCTCAATGACCTGCATCGCGAAGGCATCAGGCTGGTGGTGCTCGGCGACCATCGCGCCTTTGCCGGCGACGTCGCCCGGATGGTCGACAAGGCGGTCGCCAGGACCGCCGACAACCGCCGGATGACGCTCGCCGTCGCGCTCAATTATGGCGGCCGCGGCGAGCTCGTCCAGGCGACCCGCCGGCTGGCGACCGACGTTGCGGAAGGCCGGCTGCGCCCCGGGGAGATAGACGAAGCGCGGATCGAGGCGGCGCTCGACACCAGCGGGCTGCCGCCGCTCGACCTCTTGATCCGCACTTCCGGCGAGCAGCGCCTGTCCAACTTCCTGCTGTGGCAGGCGGCCTATGCCGAGCTTTACTTCACCGACATCCTCTGGCCGGATTTCGACGGCGAGGCGATGCGCGCCGCTCTGGCCGAATATGCCCGGCGCGAACGGCGCTACGGCGGCCTATGAGCGAAGCCGCCCCGGCCCGCGCGTCCGACCTGCCGACCCGCTTCGCCGCCGGCGTGGCGATGATCGGCGTCGCTTTGCTCGCCACCTGGCTGGGCGGCTGGTGGTTCCGCGTCCTGGTCGTCGCGGCCGCGGCGATCATGCTGCTCGAATGGGCGGACATGCACAAGGTGGCGCGGCACTGGGCCTGGGTCGGGGTGGCGCTGATGGTCGCGCTGCTGCTCGGCGGCATCGAATATCTCTATCCCGCGGACGGCGCCGACTGGCTTCTCGACGAATCGACCGGCGAAATGGTCGCCTTCTTCGACAACCGGACGCTGGTGCCGAACTGGATCGCGTTCGCGGTGCTCGCACTCGCCTCGCTCGTGCTCGGTCTGCTCAGCCGCCGGCTGGCGATGATCAGCGGGTTCCTCTACCTGGCCGTGCCCGCTTTCGCCCTGCTCAGCCTCGCCTGGGTGTGGCTGGTGCTGGTGCTGTGGCTGTTCGTCGTCACCTGGGCGACCGACATTCTCGCTTATTTCGCCGGCCGGGCGATCGGCGGGCCGAAGCTCGCGCCGCGCGTGAGCCCGAACAAGACCTGGGCCGGGCTGGTCGGCGGCATGGTCGGCGCCGGCCTGCTCGGCTGGGCGGCCGCCCGCTATTTCGAGATGGAGCCGATCTTCCACTGGCTGGGCGCGCCGATGGGACTGGTCGCCCAGGCCGGCGACCTTTACGAAAGCTGGGTCAAAAGGCGCGCCGGCGTCAAGGACAGCGGCTCGATCCTGCCGGGCCATGGCGGCGTGCTCGACCGGCTGGACGGGCTGCTGGCGGTGGCGCTGGCCACCACCTTGCTGCTGATGGCGGGATTCTGGACCGGGTGAGCCCAATGCGCAGCGTCACCATCCTCGGCGCCACCGGCTCGGTCGGACGCTCGACGCTCGACCTGATCGAGCGCGACCGCGCGCGCTTCGAGATCGTCGCTTTGACCGCCCGCCGCGACGTCGCCGGCCTGGTCGAGCTGGTGCGCCGGTTTCGCCCGCGGCTGGCGGTGATCGGCGACGAGCATCTCTACCCGGTGGTGAAGGAAGCGCTGGCGGGCAGCGACACGAAGGTGGAAGCCGGCGCGGCGGCGATCGTCGAGGCAGCCGGCTCGGGCGCCGAATGGACGATGGCGGCGATCGTCGGCACCGCCGGATTGAAGCCGGTGATGCGCGCGCTCGAAGGCGGCGGCACCGTCGCGCTCGCCAACAAGGAAGCCCTGGTCTCGGCCGGCGGCCTGATGATGCGGGCGGCGGCGGCCAGCGGCGCGACTTTGCTGCCGGTCGATTCGGAGCATAATGCGGTCTTCCAATGTTTCGACCGGGCCCGGCCGGGCAGCGTGCGGCGGATCATCCTCACCGCCAGCGGCGGCCCGTTCCGCCGCCGTTCGCTCGACGAGATGCGGCAGGCGACCCCGGCCGAGGCCGTCGCCCACCCGAACTGGTCGATGGGCGCCAAGATCTCGGTCGATTGCGCGACACTGATGAACAAGGGGCTGGAGCTGATCGAGGCCTATCATCTCTTCCCGCTCGAGCCCGACGCGATCGACATCGTCGTCCATCCGCAGTCGGTGATCCACAGCCTGGTCGAATATGTCGACGGCTCGGTGCTGGCCCAGCTCGGCGCTCCCGACATGCGGATCCCGATCGCCTTCACCCTTGCCTGGCCGGAACGGATGGAGACGCCGTGCGACCGGCTCGATCTGGTGCGGATCGGCTCGATCGATTTCGAAGAGCCCGACCTGGAGCGCTTTCCCGCCCTGGGCCTCGCCCGCGAGGCGCTGCGCCGCGGCGGCGCGCAGCCGGCCATTCTCAATGCCGCCAATGAGATAGGAGTCGCATCTTTCCTTGAAAGACGGATCGGTTTCCTCGATATCGCGTCGGTGGTCGGCGAAGTGCTGACCGCCTATGAGCCGGGAGCGCCCGCGTCGATCGACGAGGTGCTTGAGATCGACCGCGAGGCGCGAGCAGTGGCCGCCCAAGCAGCAGGAAAGTTCCGCATTTGAGCAGCCCCGGTTTCCTCTTCACCATCCTTGCCTTCCTGCTCGTCATCGGGCCGCTGATCTTCGTCCACGAGCTCGGCCATTATTTCGCGGGCCGCTGGTTCGGGGTGAAGGCGGAAACCTTCTCGATCGGGTTCGGCCGCGAGATTTTCGGCTGGACCGACAAGAGGGGCACGCGCTGGAAGGTGGGCTGGCTGCCGCTCGGCGGCTATGTCCGCTTCAAGGGCGACATGAACCCGGCCAGCACGCCATCCGACGAATGGCTGGCGCTGCCGCCGGACGAGCGCGCCGAGACCTTCCAGGCGAAGCCGCTGTGGCAGCGCTTCATCATCGTCGCAGCCGGGCCGCTGACCAATTTCCTGTTCGCCATCCTCGTCTATGTCGCCTTGTTCGCCAGCTACGGCCAACCGCGCACGCCGCCCGTGGCGGCCGCGATCGTCGAAGGCAGCGCCGCCGCCGAGGCGGGTTTCCGGCCGGGCGACCGCATCCGCCGGATCGACGGCCGCGAGATCGGCCGGTTCGAGGACATGATCTCCTACATCGCGATCCGCCCCGAGCAGCCGATGCGGTTCGACATCGAGCGGTCCGGCCGGATCGTCAGCCTCGCCGCCAGCCCGCGCGCCGAGACCCAGCGCGACCGGTTCGGCAACGAGGCCCGGGTCGGCCGTCTCGGCCTTCGTCCGGGCGGGATAGAGGTCGCCACCCTGCCGCCGCACGAAGTGGTCGGCGCCGCCTTCCGCCAGACCGGCGACACGGTGAAGATGATGGTGGTGACGCTCGGCCAGCTGATCAGCGGCCAGCGTTCGATCGAGGAAATGGGCGGGCCGCTGAAGATCGCGCAATATTCGGGTCAGCAGGCGAGCCTCGGCTGGCTCGATTTCGTCCTGTTCATGAGCCTGATCTCGATTAATCTGGGATTCATCAACCTGTTGCCAATCCCGCTGCTGGATGGCGGGCACCTGCTGTTCTACGCGATCGAGGGAGTGAGGCGAAAACCGCTGAAGCCCCAGGCCCAGGAATGGGCGTTCAGGACCGGGCTCGCGGTGCTGCTGGCGCTGATGATTTTCGTGACCTTCAACGACCTGGCGTCTTTTGGTCTCTTCACCAAGCTTGGCGGCTTGATCGGCTGAGCGCGTTGGGGCAGGGCAGGCGACAACAGGGAGAACGGCCGGCCGCGCCGGCTCTCAGACCAAAGGGCGGGGACGCGTGACAGCCAACCAAGCATTTCCCAAAGGCAGAAAATTATGCGCCGCGCTCCTCGTCGGCACGATGCTCGGCGGCCTTGCCGTGCCCGCCCGCGCGCAGACCGGGCAGCCGACCGACAGCGCGCCGGCCGGCGATGCCGCCACGACGCAGCCGGCGACCACCGACCCGGCGGCGGTCCAGCCGGCCGTCACCCCGGAGCCGACCCGCACCATCCGCAGCCTGACCGTCAACGGCAACCAGCGGCTCGAGCCCGAGACGGTGCTGTCCTATACCGCGTTGCGGCCGGGCGAAGCCTATGACCAGGAGCGGCTCGACCAGGCGCTGAGGGACCTCTACGCGACCGAATTGTTCGCCGACGTCACCATCGGCGGCGTCGAGACCGGCGACATCGTCATCCAGGTGCGCGAGAATCCGGTGATCAACCGCATCATCCTCGAGGGCAACCGCCGGCTCAAGGACGACAAGATCGCCCCCGAGATCAGGCTGGCGCCGCGCCAGATCTTCACCCGCTCGCGCGCCCGCGCCGACGTCGCCCGGATCATCGAGCTCTATCGCCGCCAGGGCCGTTACGCCGCCCGGGTCGAGCCGCAGATCGTCCAGCTCGACCAGAATCGCGTCGACGTCGTGTTCGAGATCGACGAGGGGCCGCGCAGCAAGGTCCGCCAGATCAACATCATCGGCAATGAACGGTTCGGCGACGGCCGCGTGATCGGCGAGATGGCGACCCGCGAATCGCGCTGGTGGAACATCTTCTCCTCGTCCGACACTTACGATCCGGACCGGCTGGCTTTCGACCAGCAGGCGCTGCGCCGTTTCTACCTGACCCAGGGCTATGCCGATTTCCGCGTCGTTTCGGCGGTCGCCGAGCTGACCCCGGACCGCCGCGACTTCATCATCACCTATGTCGTCGAGGAGGGCGAGCGCTACAAGTTCGGCGAGGTGAACGTCCAGAGCGACATACGCGACTTCAACTCCGACGCGCTGAGGGCGCGGGTGCCGATGGACACGGGCGACTGGTACAATGCCCAGCAGGTCGAGGACACGGTCACCAGCCTCAACGAGCTGGCCGGCGTGTTCGGCTATGCCTTCGCCGACGTGCGCCCGAATTTCAGGCGCGACCGCGAAACGCTGACGATGAACGTCACCTTCCAGGTGGCGGAGACGCCGCGCGTCTATGTCGAGCGGATCGACATCAGCGGCAACACCAACACCCGCGACAAGGTGATCCGGCGCGAATTCCGGCTCGCCGAGGGCGATCCGTTCAACAGCGTCCGGGTCAGCCGGTCGCGCGACCGCATCCAGTCATTGGGCTTCTTCCAGGAAAATCTGGAGATCAGCCAGGAACAGGGGTCGGGGCCGGACCGGGTGGTGCTCGGCGTCGCCGTCGAGGAGCGGGCGACCGGCCAGTTCCAGTTCTCGGCCGGCTTCTCGAGCCTCGAGCGCTTCCTGATCAACCTGTCGGTGCAGCAGCGCAATTTCCGCGGCCTCGGCCAGGAGCTGCGCGCCGCGGTCAATTATTCGAGCTATTCGAAGTCGATCGAGCTGGGCTTCACCGAGCCCTATCTGTTCGACCGCAACATCGCGGTCGGCTTCGACATCTACCGGCGCGACTATAACAGCTTCAATTTCTTCGGAAACGACCGCGAAACCACCTACCAGCAGACCGCTACCGGCGGCCAGGTGCGGCTCGGCGTGCCGATCACCGAGCATCTGTCGCTGGCGCTGCGCTACGGCCTCGTCCATGACGACGTCACGCTCAGCGAGCAGCTGTTCTTCACCGATCCCGACGGCACCGGGCCGCTGCCGGCGGTCTGCGACCCGTTCAAGGCCGGCCGCTATCTGTGCGACGTGATCGGCACCCGGATCACCTCGACCATCGGCTATTCGCTGCTTTACAGCACGCTCAACAATGCGCTGCGGCCGACCGCCGGCCACCGGCTGCTGCTCAGCCAGGATTTCGCCGGCCTCGGCGGCGACACCCGCTATCTCCGGACCCGCGCCAGCGCGGTCAAGTTCTGGAACGTGTTCGACAATTTCATTTTCTCATTGGCGCTCGAGGGCGGCTATATTCACAGCTTCGAGGAGGGCGGGCCGTTCCGCGACCCGGTGCGCCTCACCGACCGCTTCTTCCTCGGCAACCCGCAGATGCGCGGCTTCGACATTCGCGGCGTCGGGCCCCGCATCCAGCGCCGGCCTTATGAGGTCACCGCCCGCAACCCGACCACCGGCATGCCGACCGCGTTCAACGTATCGGATGACCCCAACGTGGTGCTCGACGACGCGGTCGGCGGGCGCGCTTATTATCTCGGCCGCGCCGAGCTTGAAATCCCGCTGGGATCGGGCGCCCGCGACCTCGGCCTCAGGCCTTCGGTGTTCGTCGACGTCGGCGCCTTGTGGGGCGTGCGCCGGCCGCAGACGCTCGACATCAACCCGCTCGACCCGCTCGCGCAGAGCGAATGCAGGGCCGCCGACGGCACGCTTCGGTTGAGCTTCAACGGCTGCCTCGGCACCGAGACGCTGACGCGCGCGCCGATCTCGCCTTTCCAGGAACGGTTCCTCGGTGACACGATGAGTCCGCGACTGTCGGTCGGGTTCGGCGTCAACTGGAACTCGCCTTTCGGTCCGTTCAGGATCGATATAGCCAAGGCTCTGCTATCCGAGCCCGGTGACGACACCAAGCTCTTCACTTTCAACGTAGGGACCGCTTTCTGATGAACAAATTTTATTTCGGCGCGGCCGTCGCCGCGCTCGCTCTGGCCGTTCCGGCCGCGGCGCAGGCGCAGAATTTGCCGCCGGCCGTGATCGCCGTGGTCGATACCGACCGCATCCTCCAGCAATGCACCGTCTGCGCCGCCGCCAACCAGCAGCTGCAGGGCCAGCTCACCCAGCTCCAGGCGCGCGCCCAGGCGCTCGGCACGCCGCTGCAGACCGAGGAGCAGGCGATCGCCACCGCGCTGCGCGCCCTGCCGCAGGGCCAGCGGCCCGATCAGGCGATGCAGACGCGGATCCAGACCTTCCAGACGTCGCAGCAAAATGCGCAGCGCGAGGTCGCGACGCGGCAGGAGCAGATCCAGCGCAACGTCGCCTTCGTCCGCCAGCAGATCGCCGAGCGCGTCCAGCCGGCGGTGACTCAGGTGATGCAGCAGCGCGGCGCCAACGTCGCCATCGAGCGCGGCGTCACCCTCGCCATCGCCCAGTCGGTCGACGTCACCGACGCGGTGCTGGCGATCGTCAACCAGAATACGGCCGCGCTCAACGTCAACGCGCCGCCGCCGCAGCAGCAGCCCGCGCCGCAGCAGCCGCAGCAGCAACAGCAGCAGCGCCGCCCGCAGGGCCGCTGATGGCCGAGCCGGCAAGCGCCGCCGTCGCGCCCCTCGACGTGAGGGGCGTGATGGCGGCACTGCCGCACCGTTTTCCGATGCTGCTCGTCGACCGGGTCGACGAGCTCGTTCCCGGCGAGCGGGTCGTCGCCACCAAGGCGGTGACGATCAACGAACCCTTCTTCGCGGGTCATTTCCCCGGCCGGCCGATCATGCCCGGCGTCCTTATCATCGAGGCGCTCGCCCAGGCCGCCGGCGTGCTCGCGGTCGAATCGCTCGGCCTGTCCGGCTCCGGCAAGCTGGTCTATTTCATGGCGATCGACGGCGCCAAGTTCCGCACCCCGGTCGAGCCGGGGGTGCTGCTGCGCCTCGAGGTCGATTTTCTCCAGAAACGGGCGACGGTGTGCAAGTTCGCCGGCCGCGCTTTGGTCGGCGACCGGCTCGCCGCCGAAGCCAATTTCACGGCGATGATCGCGGATCCGCCGGCCGGCTGACCGCCGGGCGCCACTCGCCCTCGACCCGCTCGATCCCGAAAATCGCCGCGACATGGCTCCGGTCGAGCCCTTGGGCGGCGATCCGGCCCTCGTCCATGACGAAGATGCGGTCGGCATGGCGCGCGGCGGCGTCGAGGTCGTGGATCGCCACCAGCGCCGCCTGGCGGTGCTCGGCGATCGACTCCTTCAGCATCTCCATCAGCCTGATCTGCCAGAGCGGATCGAGGTTGGCGGTCGGCTCGTCGAGCAGCAGCAGCCGAGGCCGCGGCGCCAGCACCCGCGCGATCAGCACCCGGCTGCGCTCGCCGGTGGAGAGGAGATCGACCCGCCGGTCGGCGACCCCGCCGAGCTCGAGCCGGTTGATGATATCCGTGATCTCGGCCTCGCCGGCGCCGCCGAGCGCGATCAGGTCGCGCGCCTTCAACGGCCACAGCAGCTCGCGCGTCGCCGGCAGGAAGCCCAATTGGCGCAGCCGCCGTCCGGGATCGAGCCCCCGCGGGTCGAGGCCGCCGATCCGCACCGCGCCGCCCGGGCCGCCGATGCCGGCGAGGGCGTGCAGCAGGCTGGTCTTGCCGCTGCCATTGGGGCCGACCAGGCAGGCGAGCTCGCCCTCGCCCAGCTGCAGCGAGACGTCGAACAGGCGGCCCGGCAGAGCAAGGCCGGTGGCTTCGAGCAGCGCGCTCATGCCCTGATCCGCCAGCGCATATGGGCGACCAGCCACAGGAAGAAGGGGGCGCCGAGCAGGGCGGTGACGACGCCGATCGGCAGCGTCCGTCCGAGCGGCGCCAGCCGGGCGACGAGGTCGGCGGCGATCAGCAGCAGCGCCCCGATCGCCGCCGCCGGCAGGATGGCGCGGCCCGGGTGGCCGCCGCAGAGCCGCCGGGCGAAGATCGGCGCGACCAGTCCGACGAAGCCGATCGCCCCGCAGATCGCGACGCAGGCGCCGACCCCGAGCGCGGTCAGGCACACCACCTGCAGCCGCAGCGACAGCATTTCATGACCCATCGATTGCGCCACCTCCTCGCCCAGAGCGAGCCGGTCGAGCGGGCGGCCGAGCCGCAGCAGCAGGAGGAGGGTGACCAGCGCCGGCGCGGCGGCGAAGCCGAGCTGGGCGAGGCTGCGGTCGACCAGCGACCCCATCAGCCAGTCATAGGCGTCGTAAAAGGCGAAGGGCGAAGGCGCCAGCGCAAGCGCCAGCGTGGTCAGCGCTCCGGCGAGCGCGCTGATCGCGAGGCCGGCGAGCAGCAGGGTGGCGGTCTCCGCTCTGGGGCCGGCCAGCGCCAGCAGCAGCGCCAGCGCGCCCAGCGCCCCGGCGACGGCGCCGACCGACAAGGCGATCGGCGCGGCGAAGCCGAGAATATAAGCGGTGACCACCGCGCCCAGAGCGGCGCCGCTGGTGGTGCCGGTGAGGTCGGGAGAGGCGAGCGGGTTGGCGAACAGCGCCTGCACCGCCGCGCCCGCGGCGCCGAGCGTGGCGCCATAGACCAAAGCGAGCGCCGATCGCGGCAGCCGCAGCTCGGTCGCCACCGCCCAGGCCAGGTCCGGGTCGCGGCCGGCCAGCGCCGCGAGCGGCGCCAGCGGCAGCAGCAGCGAGGCCGCGAACGCGGCCGCTAGCGCCGCAGCGAGCAGCAGCAGGGCCGGCCGGTTCATCGCGTCAGCGCCCGCCGCAGCCGCTCGACCTCGTCGATCAGAAGCGGGCCCATGCAGGTCCAGCGCCGGCCGTCGGTCGCCAGGGTGCGCGCCTGGCGAACGCGCCGCGCCGCCGGGTGGGCCAGCCATCGTTGCGCCGCCGAATATTGTCCCTCGCGATAGTCGCTGCGCAGCAGCACCGCCGGCGGATCGGCGATCAGGGTTTCGAGCGAGACGCGGTCGCCGCGCATCGGCCGCTGGCGCAGACCGGCCAGCGCCATCCATTGCGCTTCCAGGCCGGAAGCCGCGACGGTGCGGCCGCCGCCGCCGAGCCAGATCGCGTCCAGGCGCGAAGCCGGCGCGTTCGCTCTCAGCGCCGCCATCCGGCGCAGCAAAGCGGCGCCGGCATCGGGCCGGCCGAGCGCGCGCGACAGCCCGGCGATTGCCGCCTCGACGTCGGCGAGGCTTTGCGCGAACGGGAGGTCGAGGGTCGGAATGCCGAGCCGGGCGGCGATCCGCAGCCGGTCGCGCGCGCCGCCGCCCATCGTCACCACCAGATCGGGCTGCAGCGGCGCGACCGATACCAGGCTGCCGTCGTTGCGGCGGTAGCGGCGGGCCTGCCGCCACAAGGGCGTTTCCGCCGGATCCTGGGCGAGATGGGTGACCGAGACGATCTGCCCGGGTTCGGCCAGCGCGAGCAGCAGCTCGTCGGTGCACAGGTTCAGCGACGCCACCCGCTGCGGGGCGGCGGCGGCCGGCGCGGCGAGCGCCAGGCTAACGGCCGAGATCGACGCGAAGACCCGCATAGATCGTCCGTCCGGGCGTGTGGTAGCCGACCACGTCCTGATAGTCGGCGGCGAAGGCGTTTTCCGCTCGCGCGTAGAGCTCGAGCTGCGGCAGCAGACGGAAGGCGAGATTGGCCGAGGCGAGCAGATAATCGTCGAGGATCACGGTCGCGGCCGGGAACAGGTCGAAATCCGTGTCCCGCCGCCTGCCGACATAAGCCAGGCTCGCGCCCCAGCGGATGCGGCCCGCTTCGCCGTGCGCGCCGAGATTGGCGGTGCTGCGCGGTCGCCGCACCTCGCGGACGAGGCCGGTGCCGGCGACGCGCTGCTCCTCGGCGTCGAGCCAGGTAAAGTTGGAATGGACGACGAGCCAGTCGGCGAAGCGGTACGAGCCGCTGAGCTCCAGCCCCTCGCGGCGGCTCGTGCCGGTGGCGTTCTCGGTGCTGGAGAGGAAGGTGGCGGGATCGAAGACGTCGAGGATCTCGTCGCGGAGCCGCGAGGAGAAATAGGTCGCGGCGATCTCGAAGCCCGGGCTCCGCCAGGAAATCCCCGCTTCCCAGCCGCGCGCATGCTCGGGCTGCAGCGCCGGATTGCCGACGAACGAGCCGGGAAAGAAGCCGTAAAGGTCATAAAAGGTCGGCTGAGCGATGCCCTCGCCATAAGTGGCGGTGAGGCTGAGGCCTTCGGTGGGCCGGACCAGCAGCGAGGCGCGGATATTGGTCGCATCGTCGAACGCGCTGAAGCCGTCGTGCCGGACGGCGAGGTCGGTCACCGCCCAAGCGGTCCACTCGGCCCGCCATTCGGCAACGAAGGCGGTGAGGTGGCGGCCGCGGTCCTGGTTGGTGAAGCCGCCGAAGGCGCTGTCGCGGGCGCGGAACTCCTCCCGGCCATGCTCGGCGGCGGCGATCAGCTGATGGCCGCCGAGCCGCCGCGAGACCTGCGCGCCGAGCGTCAGCCGGTCGCCATGGGTCTGGTTCTGCGGAAGGGTGCCGAGGAAATTGCGATTGGCGCTGTCGAGATAGGAGGCATTGGCGCTCACCGTCCAGCCGCCCCAGCGTCCTTCCGCCCAGCCGCGCAGGGCGGCAATCCGGTTCCCGGTTCTGTCGAGCGTGTCGGCGCGCCGAAAGGTGACTGGATCGAAGCCGTCGAAGTCGCTGTCGGCCTCGATATAATGACCGGTGATGCCGAGGCGGATCGCTGCCGAAGGCCGCGCCTCGGCCTTCAGGCTCGCGGCGAGATTGACGAAGCCGTCTTGCTCGCCGCCGGCGCCGAAGGAATCCATGCCGTCGGTCCTCAGCCAGCCTGCCGAGGCGACGATGCCGACGTCGCCGGTCCGCAGCGCAAAGCGACCGGAGAGGCGGCGGCTGTCGAGGCTGCCATATTCGCCCAGGCCCTCGAAGCCGGTGCCGCGGAAGGCATTGGCGGTCTCGGCCGCGATCACGCCGCCGAGCGCCTCGCTGCCCCAGAGCGCCGATTGCGGCCCACGCACGATCTCGAGCGATGACAGGGCATCGGTGGTGAGCAGCTCGAACCGCGCCTCGTTGCCGGCGGCGGGGTCGTTGAAGCGGATGCCGTCGAGGAAGACGAGGGTGTGCCCCGCTTCGGCGCCGCGGATTCGAACCTGGGTCTGGGTGCCGCGCGGCCCGGTGGTCGCGACCGCGACGCCCGGCGACAGCCGCAGCACGTCCGGCAGATGCGGCAGCGCCAGGTCGTCCAGCACCGGCTCGTCGAAGAGCAGGCCGGCCGCGGCGCTGTCCTCGGCCTCGACCGGGGTGCGGGACGCGGTCACGACGATATTCTGGTCGGCCCCAATCTGGGCGAGGGCTGAGATCAATAGTGAAATAGTCATCTTATCCTCCTGAAAACGACACGTATTCACATGTCGCCTCGGAGGAGCTGCGTGGCGGGATGCCGCGCGGCGCCACGCGCCGCAGGCTGGTCCCGGCCGGGCGCGGACGACGGCGAAGGCAGGTCTCCTGGCTCGCGGGTCGTTGCCGGTCTCCCCACTTGGAGGGGAGGGGCTCGCCGCTGACAGTTGCGGGCACAGCGCCGGATTCTCACCGGCTTCCCATTTTCACCGCCTTGTGAGGGGCGGCACCTTCGCGCTCGGCGGTGTAGGGTCGCGCGGGCGGTCCTGTCAACGCAGGCGGCGGCCCGCTATGAAGGGTGAGGCGGGGATCTGAGCCTCAGCAAATCGGGCCGTGTTCGACGTCCTCGGTCGCCGCATAGGTCCGCCGGGCTATCTCCTCGAGCACCGCCGGGTCCACGTCGGCCAGCTTGTTGAGATAGAGGCAGGCCTTGGAGCGCTTGTACTTGCCGAGCCTGGCGAGCAGCGCCTCATATTCGGGGAAGCCGCCGACATAGAGCACGAGATTGGCCGAGCGCGGCGAGAAGCCGACGCGGCACATGTCGCCCTCATGCCCGCTGGCGTAGCGATAGTGATAGCTGCCGAAGCCGACGATCGAGGGGCCCCACATCACCGCGGGCTCGCCGGTGACGCGCTCCATCATCGCGCGCACCGCCTCGCCGTCGGCGCGGCGCACCGGGTGCCCGACGCCGTCGAGGAAGGCGTCGACGCTCACATCGGTGGGCTTGGTCTTGATCTCGGCCATGCGCGCCTCCCTCAGCCGCCGCAGTCGCTCCAACACCCGGTTGGTCGTGCAGCTCCGACGTTCAAATGTTTGTTGATTCTCTGCCGCCGGCGCAAGAGCGATCACCGCCGCCTCTGCCGGGGGGGCCGCCGCTTCTGCCCCGGCGGGCCGATGCGCCATCCGGGCACCCGCTTTGCCTTGTCAATTCGGCTCCCAGTCGCTAGATGCCGCCCCTGTGCTCCGCACCGGCTGGTCGGAAACCAGCCAAAATCACGGAAGATCAAAGAGATGAAGACCGGTACCCATCCCGATTACCATATGATCAAGGTGCAGATGACCGACGGCACCGTGTTCGAGACCCGCTCCACCTGGGGCAAGGAAGGCGACACGCTGCAGCTCGACGTCGACCCCAAGGTGCATCCGGCCTGGACCGGCGGCCATGGCCGGGTGATCGACTCCGGCGGTCAGGTGGCGCGCTTCAACAAAAGGTTCGGCGGCCTCACCCTCGGCAAGAAGTGACCGCGCGCGCGGCTCCGGTGCTGGAGGCCGCGCGGGTCAGGCTGAGGCCGTTTCGCCTCGCCGATCTCGAGCCGCACGCGGCCGCTCTGGCCGATCCCGAGGTCGTCCGCCACCTCGGCGGCACCACCATGTCGCGCGAGGATGCCTGGCGCAGGATGCTGTGCGCGCCCGGCATGTGGCAGATGCTCGGCTACGGCTATTGGGCGGTCGAGCGCCGCGCCGACGGCGCCTGGCTCGGGCAGATCGGCTTTGGCGACTTCAAGCGCGACATGGAGCCTTCGATCGAGGGGCTGCCCGAAATGGGCTGGATCTTCGGTGTCCAGGCGCAGGGGCAGGGCTATGCCAGCGAGGCGGCGGCCGCCGCGCTGCGCTGGGCCGACGCCGTGCTGAAGGCGCCGGAGATCGTCGCGATCATCGATCCCGACAATGCGCCGTCGATCCGCGTCGCCGAAAAATCGGGTTTCGACGAGCGGAGCGACGCGCGCTATCGGGACGAACGCATATTGTTGTTCAGACGCCGGCAGGCGCCTGACGGCTAGCCTAGTTCTGGCGGTTGAAGACCTGCCACTCGCGCTCGGTCATGCAGACCCGGCGGTGAGGCACGCGGCTTCCGGTATTGGTCTCGATCCGGCGGCAGATCTGGCGGTCCTCGGCCTGTTCGGCTTCGGCGGTCGTGCTCTGCTCGACCGGCGTGCCGGACTGCGCGCCGGCGGCGCTGGAAGAGGCGTCAAGCTCCGCGCCGCTGGCAGCGGAAGCAAGGAACAGCGCAGGCAGCGCGACAGCAAGAAGCTTCATTCAATTTCTCCAGTTCAAATTCGTTGGCAGGCAGACCGCTTCGGGCGATGGCCGCCTCTGGCAGGTCGATGATTAACCCATGCTGATCGCCGCCGCCCCGCTCCGGCGGGGAGCCGGCGCCGGCGCCGATCTTCGGTCGGCTCAGTCTTGCCGGTTAAAGATGCGCCACTCGCGCTCGGTCATGCAGACGCGGCGATGAGGCACGCGGCTGCCGGTATTGGTCTCGATCCGGCGGCAAATCTGGCGCTCGGGATCCTGTCCGCCGGTCGAGGGATGGGCATTGCCCATCGGCGTCGAGCCGGGCGACGGCTGGGCGGCGTTGGTCGGAACGCTGTCTTCCGATGCTTGCGCCAGTCCCGGTGCGGCCAGCAAAAGGCCTGAAATTGCAACGACAAACGCCCTCATCGGAGAACCCCTCCACCCCATCCGCTCTGCTTTTGCATTCAAGCTCAGATAGGGGAATCAGGGCCGTTTCGCAAGTCGTTGGGTACGCTCGCTTTCCTCAACTCGTCGATTCGCCGTTCGGCTCGTCGCTCAGACGCGGCGCACCGCGGTCCGCCACCTGCCGGCGGCCGTCGATGACGATCGGCGAGGCCACCCCCTTCATGCCGTCGCGCTCGATCCGCAGCCCGCGCGCGTTCACCTGGGGATCGGCGAAGACCTGGGCGACGTCGTTGACGGGGCCGCCGGGGATGCCGGCCGCGACGAGGAGGGCGAGCAGATCGTCGCGCCGCCGCGCGCCGATCGGCGGCGCCAGCGCGGCGATCAGCGCCTCCCGGTTGCGGACCCGCTCTCGATTGGTGGCGAAGCGCTCGTCTTCGCCGAGCGCGGCGAGGCCGAGCAGCGCGCACAGCCGCCTGAACTGGGCATCGTTGCCGACCGCGACGACGATATCGCCGTCGGCCGCCGCGAACGCCTGGTAGGGCGCGATGTTGGGATGGGCGTTGCCGAGCCGATGCGGCGCCGCGCCGGACACCAGATAGTTCATGGCCTGGTTGGCGAGCACCGCCACCTGGCTGTCGAGCAAGGCCATGTCGATATGGCAGCCCTGTCCGGTCAGCTCGCGACCGCGCAGCGCGGCGAGGATCGCCGCCGACGCATAGAGGCCGGTGAAGATGTCGGCGAAGGCGACGCCGGTTTTCTGCGGCGGGCCGTCGGGCTCGCCGGTCAAATCCATGATCCCGCCCATCGCCTGGATGACGAAATCGTAGCCGGCGCGCCCGGCATAAGGCCCGTATTGGCCGAAGCCGGTGATCGAGCAATAAACGAGGCGCGGGTTCACGCCCCGCAGCGCGGCCGGATCCAGGCCGTGACGGGCCAGCGCGCCGACCTTGAAATTCTCGATCAGCACGTCGGCGCCGCGCGCCAGCTCGCGCACCCGGTCCTGTCCGGCCGGCGTCGCCAGATCGATGGCGAGGGAGCTCTTGCCGCGATTGCAGCCGTGGAAATAAGCGGCGCTGCCGTCGGCGGCGAAGGGCGGCCCCCAGGCGCGGGTGTCGTCGCCCGTGCCCGGCCGCTCGACCTTGATCACCTCGGCGCCGAGATCGGCCAGCAATTGTCCCGCCCACGGCCCGGCGAGAATGCGGGCAAGCTCGATCACCCGGAGCCCGGCGAGAGGCTTGTCCATCCGCCCTAGAACGCGGCGATGCCGGTGATGGCGCGGCCGAGGATCAGTGCGTGGACGTCGTGCGTGCCCTCATAGGTGTTGACCGTCTCGAGATTGGCGGCATGGCGCATCACCTGGAATTCGGCGCTGATGCCGTTGCCGCCATGCATGTCGCGCGCGATCCGCGCAATATCGAGCGCCTTGCCGACATTGTTGCGCTTGATCAGGCTGATCGTCTCGGGAATCAGCTCGCCCTCGTCGAGGCGCCGGCCGACCCGCAGCGCCGCCTGCAGGCCGAGCGCGATCTCGGTGGCCATGTTGGCGAGCTTCAGCTGGACGATCTGGTTGGCGGCCAGCGGCCGGCCGAACTGCTTGCGTTCCAGCGTGTAGCGCCGCGCCGCGTCGTAGCAGGCCTCGGCGGCGCCCATCGACCCCCAGGCGATGCCGTAGCGGGCGCGGTTGAGGCAGCCGAACGGCCCCGCCAGCCCGCTCGCATTGGGCAGCAGATTCTCCTCCGGCACCTCGACCCCGTCCATCACGATCTCGCCGGTGATCGAGGCGCGCAGGGACAGCTTCTCGCCGATCTTCGGCGCGGCTGAGGCCCTTCATCCCCTTTTCGAGGACGAAGCCCCTGATCCGCTTTTCATGCTCGTCCGATTTCGCCCAGACGACGAAAATGTCGGCGATCGGCGAGTTGGTGATCCACATCTTGGCGCCGGACAGGCGATAGCCGCCGTCCACTTTCTCGGCGCGGGTGCGCATCGAGCCGGGGTCGGAGCCGGCGTCCGGCTCGGTGAGGCCGAAGCAGCCGACCCATTCGCCGGTCGCCAGCTTCGGCAGATATCGGCGCCTTTGCGCCTCGGTGCCGTAGGCGTTGATCGGGTGCATGACGAGGCTCGACTGCACCGACATCGCCGACCGGTAGCCCGAATCGACCCGCTCGACCTCGCGCGCGATCAGCCCGTAGCTGACATAGTTGAGGCCGGCGCCGCCATATTCGGGCGAGATGGTCGCGCCGAGCAGGCCCAACGACCCCATCTCGGTCATGATGTCGCGGTCGAACCTTTCCTCGAGATAGGCGCTGGTGACGCGCGGCAGCAGCTTCTCGCGAGCATAGGCTTCGGCGGTGCCGCGGACCATCCTCTCCTCGTCGGAAAGCTGCGCGTCGAGCGCGAACGGGTCCGCCCAGTCGAAGGGCAGGGGCTTGGGTTCGGCCATTTCGAAATGTCTCCTGATCGCCGCCGCCCTAGCCGCTGGGCCGGCGCGAGGGAAGTCGGGGCGACCGGCGCCCTGGACCATCCCGACTAATCCGCCGGCGGCGGAACGGGCGCCTTGAACACGATCGTATCGCTCGGCCTTTCCCGAGCCCGCGCCAATCGCAGGAATTCCGCCGCGCGCTCGCCGGCTTCAGGCTGATGCACGGTGGCCGAAAGCGGCAGCAGCAGCGCCTCGGCCTGCTCGAACTGGCCGCGAAGCAGCAGCAGATGCGCCGTCGCCAGCCGGATCTCGGCGACCTGCGGCGCAAGGCTGGTCGCCAGCAGCAGCACGTTCTGCGTGTTCTCGGACAGGAACTGCTCGTCGAGCGACATCGCCTCGGCGTAGCGGAACAGCGACGGATAATGATTGGGGTCGGCGCGAAACGCGCGCGCGAAATATCGCTGCGCCTGCCGGTACTGGGCCGCGCGCGCGCTCGCGTCGCCGCGGCCGGCGACCAGGTGCCGCAGCCCTTTCAGGTAGAGCAGCTCGGGATCGGACGGGGCCGCGGCGAGCAAGGGTTCGAGCAACCGGTCGCCGACGGCGGGATCGCCGAGCACGATCTCCGCCCTCGCCTGCAGCCGCTCGCCGAACAGGTCGTCGCCATCCCCCGCCCGCCTGGCGCGGCCGAGGACGCGCCGCCCGTGCGCGCGGGGCAGGTCGAGCATCAAGGCCGCTTCGATCAGCGGCGGATTGAGACCGGCCGCCTCGAGCCGCTCGATCGTGATCGGCGGCGGAGCCTGGCGCGCGCGGGTGAGGCGATGCACCGGGATGCGACGGACATATTGCCGCATCGTCCGGTCGAGCGCCGCCGCGTCCATGCCGAAGGCGGCGGTGAAGGCCGTGCGCGGCACCTCGCCGCGGCCGAGCGCCTCGACATAGCGGCGCAAGGCGGTGCGGCGTCCCTCGTCCGCCATGATGTGGTGAACCAGCAGCCAGCTTTGCGCGTAAAAAGGGCCGGGCGGCATCCGCCTGAGATCGCCGAACAATATGTCCTCATACGGTACCCAGTCGCTCATGCCGGTGAGCCAGCTGCCGCGGATCGGGTTGGGCGTGCCGAATTCCACCCATTCCGGCCGGATCGTCGCCGTCATCACGAAATCGGCGAACCCTTCCACATACCAGGGCGGATAGGGCGCCGGATGATAGTGCATCATGAAATGATGGGCATATTCGTGGAACAGCGTGTCGTTCTCGATACTGTATCTGTACGAATTTTCGATGGCGACCGCGAACATGCCGTCGGGCGACGCGCGATAGAAACCGCCGACGCCCCGCCCGATCGGCCACACGTCGTTCAGCTCGTCGCTGTCGGAAACGAGATAGACCCTGAGCTTGATCGGCGACGGCGGAGCCGTCGTGCCGGTCACCAGCCTCAGGAACGAATCGAATTCCTCCAGCAGCGCGATGCGCTCGCTTATCCGTTCGCGGGGGACCTCGCCGTAGACGATGAAATTGGGGCTTTCCGCCCGCAGCCATTCGGCCCGCGCCGGCACCGCCGCGATCAGCCACATCATGAAGAATGCGAGCAGCCGCGCCATGACAAGCCCCCAAAGCCGCTGCCAGATTAGGCCCTTCGGTCCCGGCCGCAAGTCCGTCGATCCACCGGCGGACAGGAAGTCCTGCGAAGCCCGCAGGGCGAAGCGGGATGGCGGAGAGGGTGGGATTCGAACCCACGGTGGGCGTGAACCCACGGCGGTTTTCAAGACCGCTGCCTTAAACCACTCGGCCACCTCTCCGGCGCGGCCGGCCCGCCGCTGCGCTGCGTCCGACGGCCCGGCGAATAGCCGCGGCGCGCCCGCGCGTGCAAGCGGTGCGGCGGTGCGAGCTTTCATGCCTGCGCGAAAGCTCGTGTCATATAAGAGCCTGCGGATGGGGACGAACATGCGTGTGTTGAGCATCTTGGCGACCGGCCTGTTGATCGCCGGCATGCCGGCGGCGCGGCTGGGCGAGGGCACGATCCGGATCGAGCTCGAAGCGCCGGCCGGCGCGCAGCCGGCCGGGGTGAGCGAGGCGGGCTTTCGCGCCTGGCTGCCGCGGCTGTACGGCGAGGCGCAGCGGGCGGGCGTCAGCCGCGCGACGCTCGACCGCGTCTTCCCCGCGCTCACCTTCAGCGCGCGGACGATCGAGCTCGACCGGGCGCAGCCGGGCGGCGCCCCCGGATCGAACGCCAACCCGCCGTTCGCGCCCTATCGCGCCCGCCATCTCACCGCCTCGCTGATCAACCGGGGGCGCGAGCGCTACGCCGCCAACATCGAGCGGCTGAACGCGATCGGGCGGCGCTATGGCGTGCCGCCGTCGGTGCTGATCGCGATCTGGGGCAAGGAGACCAGCTACGGCTCGATCATGGGCGATTTCGACCTGCTCAACAGCCTTGCCAGCCTCGCTTATGAAGGCCGCCGCCGCCAGCTGTTCACCGAGGAGTTCATCGCCACGCTGAAGATGATGGATCGCGGCTTTCCGCGCGCCCAGCTGACCGGCAGCTGGGCCGGCGCCACCGGCCAGTCGCAATTCCTGCCCAGCGTCTATATCCGGCTCGGCGTCGACGGCGACGGCGACGGCCGCGCCGACATCTGGCGCAGCCATCTCGACGCGCTCGCCTCGATCGCCAATTATCTCAGGAACGCCGGCTGGCGGCCCGGCATTCCCTGGGGCATCGCGGTGCGGGTGCCGGCCGGCTTCGATCGTTCGGCCATCGCCAACCGGCTGCGCGCGCCGCGCTGTCCCCGTGTCCATGCCCGTCACAGCCGCTGGCTGACCGGCGCCGAGTGGCGCCGCCGCGGCGTCGCCAACGGACTGCCCGACACCACGCTCGCCTCTTTGCTCGAGCCGGACGGGCCGGGCCAGACCGCCTATCTCCTGACCACGAACTACCGCACGATCCTCGACTATAATTGCTCGAACTTCTACGCCCTGACCGTCGGCCTGCTCGCCGATTCGGTTTCACGCTGAAGCTTCGAGGACCCTGACCGAGAGATGCCGCGCCACCCCCTGTACGCCTTTGCCTTCGCCTCCGTCCTGAGCCTGCCCGCCGCCGCCGCCGCGCCGCCGTTCGAGACCGCGGCGCCGATCGCCTATATGGTCGATCTCTCGTCGGGCGCGGTGCTCTACGCCAAGGACGCCGGCCGCCGAATCCCGCCGGCCTCGATGGCGAAGATGATGACCATCCATGTCGTCTTCGACCTGATCGCGCGCAGCGAGCTCGATCCGGAGCGGAGCTGCACCGTCCGGCCCGAGACCTGGCAGCGCTGGCATGGGCCGGCGGCCGGCTCGACCATGTTCCTGTCGCCCGGCGAGCAGGTCAGCGTCCGCAACCTGCTGCACGGCATCGTCACCTTGTCCGGCAACGACGCCACCGTCGTCCTCGCCGAATGCATTTCGGGCACCGAGGCGGCGTTCGTCGCGCTGATGAACCAGGAATCGCGCGAGCTCGGACTGGCAAGCTCGCATTGGGGCAATCCGGTCGGCTGGCCGGACAATGGGGTCACCCACAGCACCGCCCGCGACCTGGCCACGCTCGCCGCCGCCACCATCCGCGATCATCCCCGGCTCTACCGCGAATATTACGGGCAGCGGGATTTCACCTGGGGCCGGACGATGGGCGCCGGCCAGCCGATTCGCCAGGACAACCGCAACCCGCTGCTCGGCCGCATCGACGGCGCCGACGGGCTCAAGACCGGCCATACCGCCGAGGCCGGCTTCGGCTTCACCGGTTCTGCCGACCAGGAAGGGCGGCGCATCGTCATGGTCGTCGCCGGCCTCACCAGCTTCAACCAGCGGATCGAGGAATCGGTCAGGTTCATGGATTGGGGCTTTCGCGCCTGGCAGTCGCGGCCGCTGCTCGCGCAGGGCGAGCGGATCGGCGAGGCCCGGGTCCAGCTCGGCAGCGATTCGACGGTCGGACTAATCGCGCCGCGGCCGCTCGCCGTCACCTATCCGACCGGCGCCGGCGGCAACATCCGCGCCCGCATCGTCTATCAGGGCCCGGTCAGGGCGCCGATCGCCCAGGGCCAGCATATCGCCGACCTCGTCGTCCAGGCCGGCGACATGCCGCCCCAGACGACGCCTCTGGTCGCCGAGCGCGCGGTCGGCGAGGCCGGATTTTTCGGCCGCATCTGGGCGGGCCTGATGAGCCTGCTCGGGCTGGCGTGAGGTGGCCGGCCGCTTCGTCACGCTGGAAGGCGGGGAAGGGGTCGGCAAGTCGACCCAGCTGAAGGCGCTGGCCCGGGCGCTGCGCGCGCGCGGCGTCGAGGTCGTCGAGACTCGCGAGCCCGGCGGCAGCGCCGGCGCCGAGGCGATCCGCGCGCTGCTCCTCGAAGGCGAGGCCGAACGCTGGACCGCGCCGGCCGAAGCTTTGCTGTTCGCCGCCGCCCGGTCGGACCATGTCGCGCGAACGATCCGGCCGGCGCTCGATCGCGGCCAGTGGGTGCTGTGCGACCGCTTCATCGACAGCTCGATGGCCTATCAGGGGCTGGTCGGCGAGGTCGGCGCCGAAGCGGTCCGCCGCCTGCACGATGTCGGCAGCGGCGGCTTCCTGCCCGACCGGACGCTGCTGCTGCGACTGGAAGAGGGCCAGGCCGACGCCCGCGCCCGGGTCCGCGACGCCGCCGGCGCCGATCGCTTCGGCGCCCGCGATCCGGCCTATCATGCCCGCATCGCCGCCGCTTTCGACCTGCTGGCGGCGGAGGAGCCCGGCCGATTCCGCACCGTCGACGCCGCCGGCGCGGCCGAAGAGGTGACGGCGCGGCTGCTGACGGCGCTGGAGGATCTGCTGTGACCCGGCCGACCGCGTCTGAAAGCTCCCTGCCCTGCACGCAGGGAGGAGGAGGGTGACCCCGCTCTACGGCCACGATGCGGCGGTCGCCGCGTTCCGCGCCGGGCTCGACGCCGGGCGCCTCCACCATGCCTGGCTGGTCGCCGGCCCGCCGGGCATCGGCAAGGCGCTGTTCGCCGACAAGGCGGCGCTGCTTGTGCTCGCGCAGGCCGGCCCGCCGGCCGAGACGTCCGGCCTCGACGTGCCCGACGACCATCCGGCGGCGAGGCTGGTCGCCGCGGGCAGCCATCCGGACTTCATGCGCCTCGAGCGGCTGGCCCGGGAAGGGGGCACCGAGCTTGCGCGCTCGATCAGCGTCGACCAGGTGCGCTCCCTGCAGCGGCTGTTCACCACCACGGCGTCGATGTCGCCGTGGCGCGCGGTCGTCGTCGATGCGGTCGACGACCTCGAGCGCAACGCCGCCAACGCCCTGCTCAAGAATCTGGAGGAGCCGCCGCCCTCCACTTTGTTCCTGCTGGTCAGCCATGCGCCGGAGCGGCTGCTGCCGACGATCCGGTCACGCTGCCGGGTGTTGCGGCTGGCGCCGCTGAAAAGTGACGCCATGGCGTCGGCGCTGCGCGGCGCGCTGCCGGACGCCGGGGAGGAGGAGCTGCTGTCGCTGATCGAGGTCGGTCAGGGCGCCCCCGGACGGGCGATCGCCTTTCGCGGGCTCGACATCGAAGCGCTCGATCGGGACATGACCGCGCTCGTCCGGGAGGGCGACCCGGCCAATGCACGGCGAGCCGCGCTCGCCCAGAGCCTGGCGCTCAAGTCCGCCCAGCCGCGCTACGAGGCCTTCCTCGCCCGTGCGCCTTCGCTGATCGCCGCGATCGCCCGGCAGCGGCGGGGCGCGGCGCTCGCCGAGGCGCTCGGCCTCTGGGAGCGCGCCGCCGCGCTCGCCGGCAGCGCCCGGCGCCTGTCGCTCGATCCGCAAAGCACCGTCTTCGAGCTCGCCGGAATGCTGGCGGCGCTGGCGACCAGAGATTAGCAATTGGCAATTGGTGATTGGTGGTTGGCGACGGGGCCAATTGCCAATTGCCATTCACCAATCGCCCTTTATCGCTTGGCCCAACCCCGCTAACCGCAGCGCGTAATGGCCTCGCCCTTCTACATCACCACCGCGATCAGCTATCCCAACGGCCGGCCGCATATCGGCCATGCCTACGAGGCGATCGCCACCGACGTGATCGCCCGTTTCCAGCGGATGCGGGGACGCGACGTCTTCTTCCTCACCGGTACCGATGAGCACGGCCTCAAAATGGCCCAGACGGCGCGCGAGCGCGGTGTCGATCCGGCCGGGTTCGCGAAGGAGATGTCGGGCTATTTCCAGGAGATGGATGAAAGCCTGAACATCTCGTTCGATCGCTTCATCCGCACCACCGAGCCGGCCCACCATCGCGCCAGCCAGGCGATCTGGCGGGCAATGGAGGAAACAGGCGACCTCTATCTGGGCCGCTACGAAGGCTGGTATTCGGTTCGCGACGAAGCTTATTATGACGAGAAGGAGCTGGTCACGGCCGACAGCGGCGAGCGGCTGTCGCCGCAGGGCACCGAGGTCGAATGGACGGTCGAGGAGAGCTGGTTCTTCCGCCTCTCCGCCTATCAGCAGCGGCTGCTCGATTTTTACGAGGCCAATCCCGGCTTCATCCGCCCGGAAAGCCGGCGCAACGAAGTGCTGCGCTTCGTCGAGGGCGGCCTGTCCGACCTGTCCGTCTCGCGCACCAGCTTCGACTGGGGCGTCAAGGTGCCGGGAAGCGAGCGCCATGTCATGTATGTCTGGCTCGACGCGCTGACCAACTACCTCACCGGCATCGGCTATCCCGACGACGGCGAGGCCTGGCGCAGATATTGGCCGGCCGACCTTCATGTCATCGGCAAGGACGTCGTCCGCTTCCACGCCGTCTATTGGCCGGCTTTCCTGATGTCGGCGGGGATCGCGCTGCCGAAGCAGGTGTTCGGCCACGGCTGGCTGCTGTCGCGCGGCGAGAAGATGTCGAAGTCGCGCGGCAATGTCGTCGACCCCGGCGAGCTGGTTCGCGCCTTCGGCGTCGACCAGCTGCGTTACTTCCTGCTGCGCGAGGTCACGTTCGGCCAGGACGGCAGCTATGACGGCGCGGCGATCGTCAACCGCGTCAATGCCGATCTGGCGAACAGTTTCGGCAACCTCGCTCAACGTACTTTATCTTTTATTGCAAGGAATTGCGACGGTATCCTGCCGTCCCGCGGCAAGCAGGATGCGGCCGATGCCGCGCTGCTGGACAAAGTGGGCAGGGCGGCGCGCGACGAGTTGCCGGGCCATTTCGAGGCGCTCGAGCTCTCGCAGGGGATCGAGGCCTGGCTGCGGGCGGTGTTCGCCTGCAACCAATATATTGACGGCCAGGCGCCCTGGGCGCTGAGGAAGAGCGATCCGGATCGGATGATCGCGGTGCTCGCCACCCTCTATGTCGCGATCCGCCACCTCGCCGTCGCCATCGCGCCGGTCATCCCCGCCTCGTCGGCGAAGCTGCTCGACATGATGGGCGTTCCCGACACGGAGCGCGATTATGCCGCGCTCGCCGATCGCGGCAGCCATGAGCGGCTCGCTGCCTCCGGCTTCAGGCTCGCTTTGCCCGATCCGATCTTCCCGCGCCTCGAAGCGCCGGGCGACGGCTGACCGGCGCGAAGGAAAAACATGGCCGACGTCATTCTCTGTTACGCCCGCGAGGATGAAGCCGCCGCCGGCCGGCTGGCCGCTTCGGTCAGGCATCGCGGCTACCGGCTCTGGTCGGAAGCGGATCTCGGCGCCGCCGACGGCGGCGACGTCACCGACCGGATCAGCGGCGCCAAAGCGGCGATCGTGCTCTGGTCGGCGGCGGCGGCGGCCTCGGAATGGGTAAGAGCGGAGGCGAATTTCGCCCGCGGCCAGCGCAAGCTGATCCAGGCCTCGCTCGACGAGGCGCCGCCGCCGCTGCCGTTCCGGCCGTCCGACGCCGTTTCGCTCGCCGGCTGGCGGGGCGAGGAGGGCCATGCCGGCTGGCGCCGGATCGAGGCCGCGCTGGCGGCGCTGTGCGGGCCGGCGCCGGCCCAGGAGCACCGCGTCGCGCCGGCGGTTGCGCCGGTCGCCGCGCCGGCGGCTGTCGAACGCCGCCGCGGCGGTGCGCTGTTCGTCGCCGGCATCACCCTGGCGCTGCTCGCCGCCGTGGCGCTCGCCACTTTCCTGTGGATGCGCGATATCGCGCCAGCCGCGGCCGATAGGGGGCGCGCTCCCACGGCCGCAACGGCGAGCCCGGCGGCGCCGGCCGCCCCGCCGCCGCCGGCTTCCGTCGCACCCGAACCCGGTATGGACGAAACGGTGGCGACTCCCGAGCCCCCGGCCGCCGAGATCGGGCCGCCGGCGCGGCCGCGCCCGGCGGGACCGCCCATCATCCGCGAGAATGCCGAGAACATGCGGTTGTTCTGCGAGCGCGCCGGGCGCGGCACGCCGGAATGCCGGACCTTCGCGCGGCGGCTCCGCGAGCAGCGGAGATAGCGCATTGGCAATTGGCAATTGGCAATTGGCAATTGGCAATTGGCAATTGGCAATTGGCAATTAGGGTTGCGTCCACCAATCACCATTTGCCAATCACCATTCGCCATTCGCCATTCGCCATTTGCCATTTGCCAATCCCGCGAAGGGATGACGCCCCGGCGCTGAGGCGCTAAGCCGCCGGCATGTTCGTCGACAGCCATTGCCACCTCAATTATCAGGGCCTGATCGAGGACCAGCCCGGCGTGCTCGAGCGCGCCCGCGCCGCCGGCGTCGAGCTGATGCTCAACATCTCCACCCGCAGCGCGGAATGGGACGCGGTGATCGGCACCGCCGAGCGCGAGGATGACGTCATGGCGTCGATCGGCATCCATCCGCACGAGGCCGACGCCCATCCCGAGGTCGACACCCGGACGCTTGTCGCCAAAGCGAGCCACGGCAAGGTGGTCGGGATCGGCGAAAGCGGGCTCGATTATTATTACGACCATAGCGATCGCGAGCACCAGCGGCAGAGCTTTTGCGCCCACATCGCCGCGGCGCGCGAGACGCAGCTGCCGCTGATCGTCCACACCCGCGACGCCGAGGACGATACCGCCGCGATCCTCGCCGGGGAGCTGGACAAGGGGCGCTTCCCGGCCCTGATCCACTGCTTCACCGGCAGCCGCGAGTTCGCCGCCCGGATGCTCGAGCTCGGCCTGTTCATCTCGATCTCCGGCATCGTCACCTTCAGGAATGCCCGCGATCTTCAGGAGACGGCGAAGGCGGTGCCGCTCGACCGGCTGCTGATCGAGACCGACTCGCCCTTCCTTGCGCCGGTGCCGCATCGCGGCAAGTCCTGCGAGCCCGCCTTCGTCGCCGACACCGCCGCCTTTCTCGCCGATCTCAGAGGCGAGCCGCTGGAGCGGCTGGCGAGCGCCACCAGCGCCAATTTCCGCCGGCTGTTCGCGAAGGTTCAAACCCAATCCCCGAGGCGGCCGTGACGGGCTGGATTTTATTGTCCGGCGAGGAGCGAGGAGGGAGCGATGGAGACCCCATCGTGACCGACGAGCGACGACGACCGGGCGGCAAAAGCCGGCCCGCCGCTGCGGCGGGCGGCCGGGTGAAGCTGACCATCCTCGGCTGCGGCACCTCGTTCGGCGTGCCGCGGATCGGGGGAGGGTGGGGCGATTGCGATCCCGCCGAGCCGAGGAACCGGCGGCGCCGCGCCTCGATCCTGGTCGAGCATCGGCAGACGCGCCTGCTGGTCGATACCAGCCCCGATTTGCGCGAGCAGCTGATCGACGCCGGCGTTGGCGATGTCGATGCGGTGATCTGGACCCACGACCATGCCGACCATATTCACGGCATCGACGATCTGCGGGGCCTGTTCCATGCCCGCGGCGAGCCGGTACGCGGCTTCGCCCGCGCCGACACGCTTTCCACTTTGCGCGCCCGCTTCGCTTATGCTTTCGAAGGCAAAGGCGGCTATCCGGCGATCATCGACGGCCGCGAGCTCGGCGATCGCCTCGAGCTCGGCGCGATCGCGGTCAGGGTGGTCGATCAGCCCCATGGCGCCATCACCAGCGCCGGGCTGCGCTTCGAAGCGGACGGGCGCTCGATCGGCTATTCCACCGACTGCAACGCGCTGACCGGCCCGATGACCCGCCTGTTCGAAGGCGTCGACCTGTGGGTGGTCGACGCGCTGCGCCGCCGCCCGCACCCGACCCATCCCCATCTCGACAAGACGTTGGAATGGATTGGCATCGTCCGCCCCGGCCGCGCTATACTGACCCATATGGACAGCAGCCTGGACTATCGAACGCTCTGCGCCGAGCTGCCCGCCGGAGTCGAGCCCGGCTATGACGGGATGGAGGTCACATTGTGAGCGACGGCGATCAAGCCGTTCATTTGATTTATTTTATGGGCGCGCTGGTTTTGGTCGGCAGCGCCCTCGCCGTCCGCCGCATTCCGCTCGCCCAGGGTCTCAAGATGTTCATCGGCTGGGTGCTGATCTTCGGCGCCGCCTTCGTCCTGTTCACGATGAAGGACGAGTTCCTCGCGCTCGGCAATCGCGTCCTGCTCGAGACGCGCGGCGGCGTCGTCGAGGAAGGGCCGGGCGGTGAGATCCGCATCCGCCAGGCCCCGGACGGTCACTTCTGGGTCACCGCCGAGGTCAATGGCGAAGCGGTCCGTTTCCTGGTCGACAGCGGCGCCACCACCACCAGCCTGTCGCGCGCCGCCGCGCGCGATGTCGGGATCGAGCCGAGCGGCGGCCGGGCCATGGTCCAGACCGCCAACGGCATTGTCACCGTCGAGCGCGGCCGTGCCGACACGCTCAGTATCGGGGCGATCGAGCGCCGCGACGTGGCCGTCCATATCTCGGACGCATTTGGAGATATGAATGTTATCGGTATGAATTTCCTGTCGACTTTATCCGCCTGGGGAGTCGAAGGGCGGACGCTGGTGCTGCGCAGCTGACGGCGCCGCCGCCGCGCCCGGATCAGAAGCGGTTGCCGACGCTGAACGAGAAGCGGGGCTCCGGCCGGCGGTCGAGCGCGCCGTCGGCCAGCGGAATGCCGAGCTCGATCCCCGCCTCGAGCCGGTGGGGCAGCCAGACGCGCAGGCCGCCGCCGGCCGAGGCGAGCGAGCCGCCGCCGGCGCCGCCGTCGAGATTGCCGACATGGCCGGCATCGGCGAACAGATAGGGCTGGGCGCGGCGCAGCGGCCGCGACAGGCCGTCGAGGTCGAGGCGAAGCTCCACCGATCCGGCGACGCCGCGGTCGCCGGCGAATTCGCGATAGTCGAAGCCGCGCAGGAATTCGCGGCCGCCCAGCCCCATCTCCTCGCTCGCCAGCAGCGGCCGGGTGGCGAGCTGGCCCTCGGCGGCGAGGCGCAGGCTGAAGCCGCTGCCGAGCAAGCGGGTGAAATCGGCCCACCCGCCGAGCTTGGTGAAGGCGCCGCCGGCATCGCTGCGCGAGGCGAGCGGCGCGCCGCGGTCGGTCGCGCCGAGCAGGTCGACGCCCTGGACGAGCGACAGCCGCGCGCGGCCGGTGCCGCGCCCAAGCCGCGCCGAGCCTTGCAGACTGCCGCTCACGCTGACGATCCGGTCGTCCCTGATGGCCGTATCGGCGCGGCTGAGATGGCTGTCGCGCAACCCCAGAAAAACCTGCGCCCACAAGCTCCTGTCACGGCTTCGCACAATCGGATGCGAGACGCCGGCGGCGACTTCGACGCCGTTGCCGGCGAGGTCGCGGTCGCGCAGCGAGCCGCCGGCGGCGCTGTGCGAATAGGAAGCCCGGACCGATAGCTGCGTGCCACTGGTGCCGACCGGCGTCGAATAACCGGCCTGGACGAGCTGGAACTCGCGCGGCTGCAGCGGCGTCACCATGCCGCCGACGGTCAGCCGGTCGCCAAAGCCGATCACGCCGGCAATGTCGATGGTGAGCCGCGCTCGTACCGGCCCGACCGCGGCGGTTCCCCAATTGTCGATCCCGGCGCGCGCTTCGACGCGCTCTCGTCTGGTCTCGACGCGCAGCATGTTGCGGCCGGCGCTGCGCACCAGCCGGGGGCGGCCGAGGCTGACGCCGGCCAGGTCGCCGGCGACCAGCAGCTGGCGCTCGAGCGCGCCGGTACGGACCGGCGCGCCGCCGGTCAGCGACCCCAGCAGCCGCTCGACCGCATCGGCCGCCGGCCCGCTCGCTTCGACCGCGTCGATCCGGCCTTCATCGATCCTCACCCGAAGCACGCCGTTGCCGACGCTCTGCGGCGGCACCCAGGCGGTGGCGAGGCCGTAACCGGCGGCGCGCGCGACGTCGGCGACGTCGCGGGCAAGCGCCCGCAGGTCGGCGGCGCCGAGCTGGCGGCCGAGATAGGGCTCGATCGCCGGCGCGAAACGGGAAGGGGGCAATATCGCCGCGCCTTCGACCCGGATCGCGCCGGCGACGAAAGGCTGGAATGACGCCATGGTGCCGTGCTCGCGGGTGCGGGGCGCTGCCGGCGCTTCGCCCGGCTGCGGCCGCGGCGGCTCGATCCGCCGTTCCTCCTCGGCGATCACCGACGGGTCGGAGCGGTCGACCGGGCTTTGCAGGTCGGCGGCGAGCGCGGCCCAGGGCGTCAGCAGCGCCGCGGCGGCCGCTGCGGCCGCCGCTGCCCGTTTCCACCAACCGGTCGTGGCCTGCCCCCAGCTCATTGCCGCCGGCCATAGCCGCCCCGAGTAAATTTTCCCTTGAGCGGGAAGGCATTATGCGCCGGTTAACCCTGACCTTTCATGCCGGGGCAAGCTCCTGCCTCTATGACGCCACGCGCAAGAGGACCCCTTTGGGTCGAGGAGCATGGCTATGCGCAAAGTGGCTCTCGGTCTCACTCCGCTATTGATCGCGCTGGGCGCGCCGGCAGCGGCGCAGGCGCCGGAGTGGCGGATCAGCGAAGTCAGCGGCGACGTCCGTATCGTCGAGAATGGCCGCAGCCGGGCGGCGACGCGGGGCGCCTTGCTGGCTTCCGGCTCCACCATCGCCACCGCCGCCCGCAGCCGGGCGGTGCTCGTGCGCGGGCAGGAGTTCGTCGTCGTTTCGCCGGCGAGCCAGCTGCGCATCCCCGGCCAGCAGCAGCGGGGCGGCATCATCCAGGTGCTCGCCGACTGGGGAACCGCCTTGTTCCGCATCGAGCGCCGGGCGACGCCGCATTTCGGCGTGCAGACGCCCTATCTGGCGGCGGTCGTCAAGGGCACGACCTTCACCGTCACGGTCGGCCCCGAGGGTGCCTCAGTCCAGGTCACCGAAGGCGCCGTCGAAGTGTCGACCGTCGATGGCGGCGCGGCCGAGCTGGTCGAGGCCGGAATGATCGCCAGCGTCGGCGCGGCCGACCTCTATCAGCTCAACCTCGACGGCGAGACCAGCCGCTCGATCCGCTCGAGCGGCGCGCCGGCCGACGGCGTCGTGACCGTGCCGGCGCCGGCGCAGGGCGCTTATTCCGGCCCGTCGGAACGTTCGCTGGTGGTGACCGGGCAGATTTTCGAGGAGCCGGTTTCGATCGCCGAGGCCACCGATGGCCTCGTTCACGGCACGGCGACGGCCGAGATGGTGCTCGCCGAGATACGCGAGGAGGGCCGCGCGCAGCCGCCGGCCGCTCCCCCCGCCGATCCGGGCAATGGCAATGCCAATCCCCCGGCCGATCCGGGCGCCGGCAGCGGCAGCGGCGCCAACCCGCCCGCCGATCCCGGCGCCGGCAGCGGCAATGGCGGCGCCAACCCGCCAGCCGATCCGCCGCCCACGGGCGGCGGCGGTTCGAACCCGCCCGCCGATCCGGGCGCCGGCAGCGGCACCGGCGGCGTCCAGCTGCCCACCGATCTGCCGCCCGCCGGCGGCGGCGGCTCAACGCCACCGGCGGATCCGGGGGCCGGCGGCGGCAGCGCCACCCCGCCCGCCGATCCGCCCCCGGCCGGGGGCGGCGACAGCGGCGCGGGCGAGGATACGTCCAGCGGCGGCAGCGGCGCGGGCGAGGATACGTCCGGCGGCGGCGGCAGTGACGCGGGCGAAGATACGTCCGACGGCGGCGACAGTGGCTCGGGCGAGGATGCCTCCGGCGGCAGCGACAGCGGTGCGGGCGAGGATACGTCCGGCGGCGGCGACAGCGGTGCGGGCGAGGATACGTCCGGCGGCAGCGACAGCGGTGCGGGCGAGGATACGTCGGGCGGCAGCGACAGCGGTTCCGGCGAGGATACGTCCGGCGGCAGCGACAGCGGTGCGGGCGAGGATACGTCGGGCGGCAGCGACAGCGGATCCGGCGAGGATGCGTCCGGCGGCAGCGACAGCGGTGCGGGCGAGGATGCGTCCGGCGGCAGCGACAGCGGTGCGGGCGAGGATACGTCCGGCGGCGGCGACAGCGGCGCCGGCGAGGATGCGTCCGGCGGCAGCGACAGCGGATCCGGCGAGGATGCGTCGGACGGCAGCGACAGCGGTGCGGGCGAGGATACGTCCGGCGGCGGCGACAGCGGATCCGGCGAGGATGCGTCGGACGGCAGCGACAGCGGTGCGGGCGAGGATACGTCCGGCGGCAGCGACAGCGGTTCGGGCGAGGATACGTCCGGCGGCGGCGACAGCGGCGCCGGCAGCGACGATTCCGGTGGCACCGATGCCGGCAGCGACAGCGGCTCCGACAGCGGCGGCGCGGGTACGCCAGGCTCGGATACTCTGCCGGGCAGCGATGGCGCCGAAGACGGTTCGGGCACTGACGACGGCAGCTCCGACAGCGACGGCTCCGATAGTGACGGCAGCGACAGCAGCGGCTCCGACAGCAGCGGCTCAGGCAGCGGCGGGTCGGACGACGGTTCCGACAGCAGCGGCTCGGGCAGCGGCGGTTCGGACGACGGTTCCGACAGCAGCGGCTCGGGCAGCGGCGGCTCGGACGACGGTTCCGACAGCAGCGGCTCCGGCAGCGGCGGCTCCGACGACGGTTCCGACAGCAGCGGCTCCGGCAGCGGCGGCTCCGATGACGGTTCCGAAAGCAGCGGCTCCGGCAGCGGCGGGTCGGACGACGGTTCCGACAGCAGCGGCTCGGGCAGCGGCGGCTCCGACGACGGTTCCGACAGCAGCGGCTCGGGCAGCGGCGGCTCCGACGACGGTTCCGACAGCAGCGGCTCCGGCAGCGGCGGATCGGACGACGGTTCCGACGGCAGCGGCTCGGGCAGCGACGGATCCGACGATGGCTCCGGCTCCGGCGGGATCGGGACCCCCGGCGAGGACACGCTGCCCGGCAGCGACGGCGCCGGCGACGGTTCCGGCAGCGAGGGCGGCGAGCCGCCGCTGGAGCCCAATATCGGCGACCCGGGCTCGCCAGATTCCGACATCCTGCCCGGCAGCGACGGCGCCGAGGACGGCTCGGGAGGCGATGACGGGCTGTGCATCCTGATCATCTGCCTCGGCGGCGACGGCCCCGGCTGATGCCCGGCACCGCGTCGATTTTTCAGGCTCTCTGAGCGGCCGGCGCTCGATGCCTGGTCCGCGCCCCAAGCTGGCCGACGCGCTGCTCGAGCGCCGTCGTGCGATCACCGCGACGCTGGCGGCGCTGTTCGGCTGCCTCACGGTGGCGATCGGCGCCGGCGAGGGCCTGGACCAGATGCTGCGCGAGGGCCGCGACGCGCTGCGCGCCCATGCCGCCAGCGGCGAGGTCCAGATCGTCGAGATCGATGCGCGCAGCCTCAATGCGCTCGGCCGCTGGCCGGTGCCGCGCCGCCATCATGGCAAGCTGATCGACCGGCTCCACGCCGCCGGCGCGCGAGCGATCGCGTTCGACGTCGACTTCTCGGCAAGCTCGACCGCCGTTGAAGATGCCGCGCTCGCCGCCGCGCTGGAGCGGGCCGACGGCAGTGTCATCCTGCCGACCTTTCGCCAGCAGGCCGGCAGCTCCAGCTCCGATTCGGTTGATAACATCCCGGCTATACCCTTTCGGGATAACGCTTTTCTTGCCGGGGTGAATGTCATTCCGGACGGCGATGGCTATGTCCGGCGGGTTCCGCTGGGGGTCGAGACGCTGGGCGTGACCCGCCCCTCGCTGCCGAGCATCGTCGCCGAGCGCCAGGCCAGCGCCGGCGAGAGCTTCGCCGTCGATTTCTCGATCGATCCGGCCAGCGTGCCGCGGCACAGCTTCATCGACCTGATCGAGGGGAGGGTGCCCGCCGCGGCGCTCGCCGGCAAACGCATCATCATCGGCGCGACCGCGATCGAGACCGGCGATCGCTATGCCGTGCCGCGCCACGGCGTGCTGCCCGGGGTGGTGATCCAGGCGCTTGCCGCCGAAACCCTGCTGCAGGGGCCGGTGCCGCGCGACGCGGGCGGGCTGGTGCCTTTGCTGCTGGCGCTGGCGCTGATCGGCTGGACGATGCGCGCCGGACCGCGGCCGGTCCGCTGCGCCGTGTTTGCGCTCGGCGGCATGCTTATCCTGATGCTGCCGCTGCTGGGCGAGAAGATGTTCGCTTTGTCGTTCCAGCTGGCGCCGGCGCTGACGGCGCTCGTCACGGCCGGCGTCGGCGCGCTCGCGCTCCATTTCGCGCAGCGTTTCCGCCACCGTGCCGTGGTCGACCAGGATAGCGGCCTCGCCAATCTGGCGGCGCTCGAGGCCGACGCTTCGGGCAAGGGCGCCGGCCTGATCGTCGTGGCACGGATCGAGCGGTTCGCGGCGAGGGCCGCCGGCCTCGGCCCGGCAATGACCACGCGCCTGGTGCGCGGGATCGCCGAACGGCTGGCGCTGGCAGCCGGCGGCCGCATCTACCGTGTCGACGAAGGCAGCCTGGCCTGGATCGAGGATCAGGCCGGTGATGCCGCGCTCGGCCAGCGGCTCGACACGCTGAGCGTGATGATGCGCTCGCCGGTCGATTGCGGCCGTCCGGTCGACGTCACGCTCACCTTCGGCATCGCCGGTCCCGCCGCCGGCGGGCCCAAGCAGCAGATCGCCCATGCCGCGCTCGCCGCGGTGCATGCCGCCGACGGCGGCAAGCGCTGGGAACGCTTCACCGGCGAGGACAGCGACGAAACCAGCTGGCATTTGTCGCTGCTCAGCGAGCTCGACGCGGCCATGGCTGCCGGTCGCGTGTGGAACGCCTATCAGCCGAAGCTCGATTTGAGGAGCGGCCGGATCGTCGGGGTCGAGGCGCTGGTGCGCTGGAGCCACCCGAGCCGCGGCCTGATCGGACCCGACCAGTTCATACCGCTGGTCGAGCAGCATGGCCGGGTCCGTGATCTCACCGATCATGTCCTCGCCGCCGCGCTCGCCGACGCCGACCGCTGGCGCGAACAGGGCCATGACCTCGGCATGGCCGTCAACGTCTCGGCGACCCTGCTCGCCGATGCCGAATTCGTCGCCCTGGTGCGCGCCAGGCTCGAGGCGTGCGGTCTGCCGCGCGACAGGATCACGCTCGAGGTCACCGAAACCGCGGCGATGCGGAATCCCGAAATCGCGATCGCCGCGCTGGAAAGCTGGCGGGCGCTCGGCGTTCAGATCTCGATCGACGATTTCGGCACCGGCCAGTCGTCGCTCGGCTATTTGCAGAAGCTGCCGGCGACCGAGCTCAAGATCGACAAGTCGTTCATCGGCGCGCTGGTCGGCGACCGCCGCAACGCGGTGCTGGTGCGCTCGACGATCGCGATGGCCCACGAGCTCGGGCTCAATGTGGTCGCCGAGGGCGTCGAAACCGCCGAATGCCTGGCCCAGCTTCGCGAGATGGACTGCGACACCGTCCAGGGCTGGCTGGTCGGATACCCGGTGGCGGCGGAGGCTTTCACCGCGCTTCTCGAGATTCGCGGCAGAGCGGCCGCCTGAAGCCGGCGCGCGCCGCGGCCGTTTCGTCGATCGGAAACCAGGGGCTGGAGGGTGGCCCTCGGGCGCGGCCCGCGCTAACGGCAGGTCTGAAGTTTTCTCTGGATTTTACATAATGTATATTATCGGACTTTGAGATGTCGCGCGGCGCCGATCCATCCCCCGCCTCCGCCCTCGCCGGACTGGTCGACATCATGGCCCGGCTGCGCGATCCCGACAAAGGCTGCGAATGGGACCGGCTGCAGACTTTCGAGACGATCGCTCCCTACACGATCGAGGAAGCCTATGAGGTGGCCGACGCCATCCGCCGCGGCGATCTGGCGGCGCTGAAGGACGAGCTCGGCGACCTCCAGCTCCAGGTCGTCTACCATGCCCGCATCGCCGAAGAGCAAGGCGCGTTCGACCTTGGCGACGTCATCGCCGCCATCGCCGCCAAGATGATCCGACGCCACCCGCATATTTTCGGCGAGGCGGCCGTCAGCCCCGGCTGGGAAAAGCTGAAGGCGGCCGAGCGCGGCGGCGCCGGCGATACCAGCGCGATCGCCGGGGTCGCCCTCGCCCTCCCCGCCCTCAAGCGCGCCGAGAAGATCCAGCGTCGCGCCGCCGGCGTCGGATTCGACTGGCCCGACGCCGAGGGACCGCGGCTCAAGATCGACGAGGAATTGAGCGAGATCGAGCGCGCCGACAGCGACGAGGAACGCGCCGCCGAGATTGGCGACCTGCTGTTCGCCGTCGTCAATTATGCGCGCCACCTCGGCGTCAACCCCGAAACGGCGCTGCGCGAAGCGGTGGCGCGCTTCGAGCAACGTTTCCGCAAGGTGGAAACTCTTGCCGATAAATCACTGGAAAGTATGGATATTAATGAACTGGAAGCGCTCTGGCAACGGGCCAAGAAACTCGTCTAAGAGCTGCGCAGCGGTTCGATCGTCATTGCGAGCCGCTTTAGCGGCGCGGCAATCCAGCCAGTGATCGTGGATCGCCACGGCGCTTCGCGCCTCGCGATGACGGCAGGTTCGAGGCCGGACCTGACCTGCGCTAGGCCCGCTCCGCCTGGCGCGCCCTGAACCGCGCCCAGTCGGCGTCGGTGAGGCGCACCTCGAAGCGGGTTTCCAGCCCCCGCGGCTGCTGGCTCACCACCTCGCCATGGGCGTGCAGCCAGGCCGCCGCTTCGCCGTCGGCCGCGGCCAGCACCACTTCGCGCAGCGGCGCCCCCGAGCGCAGCAGGCGGCCGGCGCATTCGAGCAGATCGTCGACGCCGACGCCGGTCAGCGCCGACAGGACCACCACGTCGGACCGGCGCGCGGCCTCGTTGCGCACCCGCTCGGCATCCTCGGGCGCGAGCGCGTCGAACTTGTTCCACGCCTCGATCATCGCCGCGCCGCTCTCGCGCGCGACTCCGATCTCGGCCAGCACCCGCTCGACGTCGACCCGTTGCGCCTCGGCATCGGCGTGGGAGAGGTCGCGGACATGGACGATCAGGTCGGCGGCGACGACCTCCTCGAGCGTCGCCCGGAAAGCGGCGACGAGCTGGGTGGGCAGGTCCGAGATGAATCCGACCGTGTCCGACAATATCGCCTTGTCCAGCCCCGGCAGCGCGACCTCGCGCATCGTCGGGTCGAGCGTCGCGAACAGCAGATCCTCGGCCAGCACCTCGGCGCGGGTGAGCCGGTTGAACAGGGTCGACTTGCCGGCATTGGTATAGCCGACCAGGGCGATCACCGGCCAGGGCGCGCGCTGCCGCCGGGCGCGGTGGAGCGCGCGGGTGCGGGCGACCTGGCCGAGCTCGCGCCGCAATTTCGCCATCCGGTCACGGATCAGCCGCCGGTCGGCCTCGATCTGGGTCTCGCCCGGGCCGCCGAGAAAGCCGAAGCCGCCGCGCTGGCGCTCGAGATGGGTCCAGCTGCGCACCAGCCGGCCCGCCTGATAGTCGAGATGCGCCAGCTCGACCTGCAGCCGCCCCTCGGCGGTGGCCGCGCGTTCGCCGAATATTTCGAGGATGAGGCTGGTGCGGTCGATCACCTTGGCGCCGGTCCGCTCCTCGAGATTCTTCTGCTGGATCGGCGACACCGCGCCGTCGACGATCAGGAGCTCGGCCCGCTCCTCGCGCAGCGCCTCGCCGATCCGCTCGACCTGGCCGGGACCGAACAGGGTCGCCGGCCGCGGCTGGCGGATGCGCAGATGCAGCCTCTCCGCGACCTCGACGCCGATCGCCTCGGCGAGCCCGGCCGCCTCGTCGAGCCGGGCGTCGGCGCCGCGCAGCGCCTCCCGCCCGAAATCGGGCAGCGCGATCACCGCGCGGGCGCCGCGGGCGAACTCGTCCGCCGATTCGCCGGATATTGGGTTCAGCTCGCCGGCTCCTCGCCCTGCGCTTCGGCAAGGTTGACCGGGCGGTCCGGCTGCACCGTCGAGATGGCGTGCTTGTAGACCAGCTGGCACAGGCCGTCGCGCTCGAGCAGCAGGCAGAACAGGTCGAAGGCGACGATCTCGCCCTGCAGCATCACGCCGTTGACCAGGAACATCGTCACATGCTCGCCCGAGCGCCGCACGGCGGTCAGGAACACCTCCTGGAGCAGGGTCGGCTTGCGGCTGCCGAGCTGCTCGTCGAACGCCTGGTGGACGTCGCCGAGGTCGATCGGCTGCGACGGCATGATCGTCGATATGGCGTGCTTGTAGATGAGCTGCGCCTGGCCGTCGCGCCGCAGCAGCACCGAGAAATTGTCGAACCAGGTGATGATGCCCTGGAGCTTCACGCCCTTCACCAGGAACATCGTCACCGGCGTCTTGGTCCGCCTCAGCGTGTTGAGGAACATGTCCTGGAGGTTGTTGACCTTGTCGGCCATTCTCTGTCTCCCGGATCGAAGGCCCTGCCCTGGATCGACCGTCTCATTATCACGCGCCGGTGCGCCGCGCCATCAGCCGCTATTCTCGCCGTCGCCGCGCGTGTCGCCGAGGCCGAGCGCCTTCAGCTTGCGGTGGAGCGCGGAGCGCTCCATTCCGATGAAATTGGCGGTGCGCGATATGTTGCCCGAGAAGCGGCGGATCTGGACCCGCAGATATTCGCGCTCGAACGTCTCGCGCGCCTCCCTGAGCGGCGTCCCCATGATCGCCTTCACCGCCTCGCTCGGCGTCAGCTGCGCCTGGTCGCTGAGGATTTCGGGCGGCAGCATGTCGATGTCGATCGAGCCGATTCGCTCGCCGGGCGCGAGGATGATGGTGCGTTCGATGACGTTGCGCAGCTGGCGGACATTGCCCGGCCAGTCATAGGCCTGCAGCGCCGCCATGGCGTCATCCGAGACGCCGGGGGTGCGCACGCGGCGGTCGGCGGCGTAGCGCGCGGCGAAATGTCCGACCAGCTCGGGTATGTCCTCGCGCCGCTCGGCCAGCGCCGGCAGGTGGACCGGCACGACGTTCAGCCGGTAATAGAGGTCCTCGCGGAAGCGGCCGGCGGTGATCTCCTCCGACAGGTTGCGCGCGGTCGAGGAGACGACCCGCATGTCGACCCTGACGGTGCGCTGGCCGCCGACCCGGGTGAAGCTCTGGTCGGTGAGCACGCGCAGGATCTTGCCCTGGGTCGACAGCGGCATGTCGGCGATCTCGTCGAGGAACAGGGTGCCGCCATGGGCCTGCTCGAGCAGTCCGGGCCGCGACAGCTCGCCGCCCTCCTCGACTCCGAACAGCTCCTCCTCGACCCGTTCCGGCGTCATCCGCGCTGCGGTGACGACGATGAACGGACCGCGCACGCGCGGGCTCCAGGCGTGCAGGAGCCGCGCCGCCACTTCCTTGCCGACGCCGGCCGGCCCCGAGATCAGCACCCGGCTGCCGGTCGCCGCCACCCGCTTCAGCGTCGCCCGGACGTTGTTGATCGCGGCGCTCGATCCGGTCAGCTCCATTTCGTTGCCGACCTGCTGGCGCAGCGCCTCATTCTCGCGGCGCAGCCGGTCGGTCTCGGTGGCGCGGGTGACGAGATGGACGAGATGGCCGGCCTCGAACGGCTTTTCGATGAAATCCACCGCCCCCTGCCGGATCGCCGCGACCGCGGTGTCGAGATTGCCATGGCCGGAGATCATCAGCACCGGCAGCGTCGGATCGCGCCGCTTGATCTCCTCGAGCAGCTGCAGGCCGTCGAGCTTGGAGCCCTGCAGCCAGACGTCGAGCAGGGCCAGCGACGGGCGCCGGTCGGCCAGCGCCTGCAAGGCCTCGCTGCTGTCGGCCGCGGTCCGGGTGGCAAAGCCCTCATCCTCGAGGACGCCCGATACCAGGTCCCTAATGTCCTTTTCGTCGTCGACTATCAGGATGTCTAAAGCCATTTTTTCTCAACCGCTTGCTAAACTGTCTTCGGAATATTTCACACCGGTTCCGCCAAGCCGCGCGAGCGCGTCGGCATCGAACTGGAATCGGACCAGCGAGCCGCCGCCCGGCAGATCCTCGAACTCGATCTGGCCGAAATGCTCCTCGACGATCTTCTTGACGATGGCGAGGCCGAGACCGGTGCCTTTCGCCCGCGTCGTCATATAGGGCTCGGTCAGCCGGCCGCGGTCGGCGGGAAGGCCGACGCCGCTGTCGCTGATCTCGATCGCCACCTTGCCGCCGCGCTCGGTCACCTTCATCAGGATCCGCTCGCGGCCGTCGCCGGAGCCCCTTTCCTCTTTCTTCTGCTGGATCGCCTCGACGCCGTTCTTGACGACGTTGGTGAGCGCCTGGCCGAGCAGGCGCCGGTCGCAGGTCAGCATCGGCGACGGATCGGGCGCCTCGAGGGTGAACTCGATCTCCGGATGCGCCACTTCGTGCAGGAACAGCGCCTGGCGCGCGATCTCGACCAGCGGCTCCTCGTGAAAGGCCGGCTTGGGCATCCGGGCGAAGGAGGAGAATTCGTCGACCATCCGCCTGAGGTCGCCGACCTGGCGGACGATCGTGCCGGTCAGCCGCTCGAAGGTCGACGGGTCCGACCTGATCTCGCCGGCATAGCGGCGCTGCAGCCGCTCGGCGGCGAGCTGGATCGGCGTCAGCGGGTTCTTGATCTCGTGGGCGATGCGGCGGGCGACGTCGGACCAGGCGGCGCGGCGCTGGTCGAGCAATTGCTCGGTGATGTCGTCGAAGGTGAGGACATGGCCGCCCTCGACCTTGACCGTCTTCACCGCCAGCGTCCGCGGCTCGCCGCGCGACGCGAACTGGACGATATCCTCCCTCTCCTCGGCGGTGAGCTGGCGGTCGAGCTCCGGCGCGAGGTCGGCCAGCTTCTGGCCGACCGGGCTCTTGCCGCCGGTCTTGAGCAGCGCCTCGGCCGAGCTGTTGATCAGTCGCACGACATGATGCTCGTCGACCGAGATGACGCCGGCGGTGACTCCGGACAGCACCGCTTCGATGAAGGCGCGGCGGCTTTCCAGCTGCGCGTTGGCGGAGACCAGGGCGCCGGTCTGCTCCTGCAGCCGGCCGGTCATCCGGTTGAAGGCATTGCCCAGGGTGGCGACCTCGTCGCGGGCGCCGGTCGCCGGCACCCGCGCCGACAGGTCGCCGGCGGTGACCCGCCGCGCCGCGTCGGCGAGCTGGCTGACCGGCCGCACCAGCCGGTCGGCGAGCTTCAGGGCGATCCAGATCGCCAGCGCGACGATCAGCAGCGACACCAAAAGCAGGATGGCGTTGAACCGCACCTGCAAATTGCGGGTGGCTTCCAGCGTCGACTGATATTCCGACGCCGCGTCCTGGGCCTGCTGGATCTGGGCGATGGCGGCGGCATTGACGACGCGCGAGCCGTAAAAATAGACGAGGGCCTGCGGATCGAGGCGGACCGCCGCCTCGACCCGGTCGCGGCTGGCGGCGATCCGCATCTCGCCGGCCCGCAGCGACCGCAGCACCTCCGGCGGAAAGCGGCGGGTGAGCGGCCGATTGTCGAAATTGACCTCGATCTGGCTCATCACCGTGCCGTCCGGCTCGAGCGTCAGGATCGCGGTCTCGGTCAATTGCCGGGCGGCGGTCTGGTAGAGGAAGTCGTCGCGGAACGCCTGGCTCTCGATGCCGTAGCGATTGATCCGGTCGACGACGTCGGCGCCCATCACCTGGACGTCGAGCCGGATCCGGTCGCGATGCTCGCGCGCATAGATGTTGGACACGTTCTCGGCGCTGCCGAGGACGCGCTTGGCCTGATCGGAGAACCAGAAGCTCACGCCGCTCTGGAACAGGATCGAGGCGAAGATCACGACCAGGAGGGTCGGCACGCTGGCGATGATCGAGAACAAGGCGACCAGCCGGACGTGCAGCCGGCCCTTGCCGCCGATATCGGACCGCGCGGCGCGCCGGATCGCCAGCCGCCGCGCCGCCATCACCATCAGCGCCATCGCCGGGACCAGATTGGCGACCAGCAGCGCCGCCACCATCGCCGGCCGCAGCGGCGATTCCGGCGTTCCGGTCCGAGTGACGATGAACCAGGTGGCGATCAGCACCGCGACCAGCGCGAGGATGACGGCGCCCTCGATCAGCGGCACGATGCCGTGGCGGCGCAGCACCACCGAAACGCGCCGCCGCCAGCGCGGCCGGGACTCGACAGGGATCGCTGCTTGGGCGTTCACCCGGCGCCTCTAGCACAAGGTTGTGGCCCAAAGAACACAGTGATTGTGTTCAACTTGCCGCAATAAGCGCGGCGCTCGCCGCTCGAGCCGTCGCTCAGGCGGCGGCTTTGGTCAGCCAGGGGCCGTAAAAATCCCTCAGCATCGCCTTCGCGCGCAACGGATCGGCTTCCTTGTTGAAGGCGTTGCGGAACTCGGCCGAGCCGTGCAGGCCCCTGGTGTACCAGCCGATATGCTTGCGCGCGCAATTGACGCCGATCACCGGCCCGTACAGCGCCAGCATCGCCTCATATTGCTCGACGATGACCGCATATTGCTCGTCCAGGCTCGGGTCCGGCAGCATCCGGCCAGTGCCCAGCCAGTGGATCACCTGCCGCGGCAGCCACGGGCGGCCATAGGCGCCGCGGCCGATCATCACGCCGTCGGCGCCCGACTGGGCCAGCGCGGCGTCGGCGTCGGCGACCGAGTTGATGTCGCCATTGGCGATCACCGGCACCGCGACCGCCTCCTTGACCTTGCGGATGAAGCGCCAGTCCGCCTCGCCTTTGTACATCTGGCAGCGGGTGCGGCCGTGGACGGTGATCATCCGGACGCCCAGATCCTCGGCGATGCGGGCGAGCGCGGGCGCATTGAGGCTGTGATGGTCCCAGCCCATCCGCATCTTCAGCGTCACCGGCACGCTGACCGCTTTGACCGTCGCGTCGATGATCCGGGCGGCGAGCTTGAGGTCGCGCATCAGCGCCGACCCGGCCTCGCCATTGACCACCTTCTTGACCGGGCAGCCCATGTTGATGTCGATGATCGCGGCGCCGCGATCCTCGTTGAGCCTGGCCGCCTCGGCCATCTCCCGGGGCGAGCAGCCGGCGAGCTGCATCGAGACGGGTTCCTCGATCGGGTCCCATTCCGCTTTCTGCAGCGACTGGCGGGTCTCGCGGATCGCCGCCTGGCTGGCGATCATCTCGGTGACGGTGAGCCCGGCGCCGTAGCGCTTGACGATCCGCCGGAACGGCATGTCGGTGACGCCCGTCATCGGCGCCAGGATGACCGGCGCGTCGATCCGCACCGGACCGATCGAGAGGGGCTGAAGACGGCTCATGGGAGGCGCGAGATAGGATCAAAGGCGCTGGCGGGCAAGGTCGGGCTCGGCTACCAGTCGCGGCCATGGAGGCAGGCGGCAGGACGGCGGCATTGCTGGTGGCGGCCGGAAGCGGCAGCCGTGCCGCCGGCGATCGGCCCAAGCAGTTCCGTGCCGTCGGGGGCCGTCCGCTGCTCGCTCATGCGGTGGCGGGGCTTCGCCACCGGCGGATCGACCTCATCCAGGTGGTTATCGGCGACGGCCAGGAAGCGGCTTATCGCGATGCGGTCGGCGAGATCGGCCTGCCCGCCCCGGTCACCGGCGGCGCCACCCGGCGGGCGTCGGTGCGCAACGGGCTGGAAGCCCTCGCGCGCCATGACGGCGTCGCGCGGGTGCTGATCCACGATGCCGCCCGTCCCTTCCTGCCGGCCGCGGTCGTCGACCGGCTGCTCGACGCGCTCGAGGACCATGACGGGGCGGTGCCGGTGCTGCCGGTCGTCGATACGCTGGCGCGGCGACAAGGCGGACTGGGCGAAAGCGTGTCGCGGGACGATCTCGTGCGGGTGCAGACTCCGCAGGCCTTCCGGTTCCCCGCCATCGCCGGCGCCCATGCCGGCTGGATCGGCGGCGAGGCGACCGACGATGCCCAGGTGGCGCGCGCGGCCGGGCTCGCCGTCGCAACCGTCGCCGGCGACCCGATGCTCGAAAAGCTCACTTTTGAAAGCGACTTCGAACGGGCCGGACTGTGGCTGGCGAGCCGGCTGGTTCCGCGCACCGGCTTCGGCTTCGACGTCCATGCTTTCGCGGCCGGCGACGGCCTCTGGCTCGGCGGCGTCCGCATCCCGCACCAGCGCGGCCTCTCCGGCCACAGCGACGCCGACGTGCTGCTCCACGCCGTGACCGACGCTTTGCTCGGCGCGATCGGCGCCGGCGACATAGGCGAGCATTTTCCTCCCGGCGACCCGAAATGGCGCGGCGCGGCCTCGTCGCATTTCCTCGATCATGCCCGCGCCCTAGTCGAGCAATGCGGCGGGCGGATCGTCCATGTCGACGCCACTATCATCTGCGAGGCGCCGCGCATCGGGCCTCATCGGCAGGCGATGCGCGAGCGGATCGCCGGCCTGTTGCGGCTCCCGGTGGAGCGGGTCAGCGTCAAGGCGACGACCACCGAGCGGCTCGGCTTCGCCGGCCGCGGCGAAGGAATCGCCGCTCAGGCGGTGGCCACCGTACTGGCGGAGGATCAGCGATGACCGTCCGCCTTCTCGCGCTCGCGCTGCTCGCCGCACCGCCGCAGCCTCCGGCTTCGCCGCCTTGCTACGATGCCGACGAAATGGCCGACATGGCGATCGTCGCTTTGCCCTATGTGCTGGAGGCCGGGGCCGATCGCTGCCGTCCCCACCTCGCCGCGGATTCATTCCTGCTCGGCGAGCGCGGGCGAAGCTACCGGCAGCAGCTTCGGGAAGCGGGCGAGTCGCGGCGGGCCTCGGTGATCGACGCCATGCGACGGGTCGGCGTGTACGATTTTCCGGGCGGCGCGAGCGACGAGGAGAGGCTCGAAAGCGTGCTCGCGTCATTCGCCGCCGGAACGTTCGAGGGGATAACGCCGGTTCGCTGCCAGGCGACGGATTCCCTGATGGAGGCGCTGAGTCCGTTGGCGCCGTCCGGTATCGGTCTTGCGTTCGCCTCGATCTACGGGCTGGTGGTGCTGCCCCCGACCAGCGTCCAGTGCCCGACATGACAGCGACCGTCGACCGGCTGCTTCCCGAACCGCTCGAGGCGCTCGCCAGGCGGGTGATCGATGAGAATCGCGCCGCCGGCCGCCGGATCGCGGTGGCGGAAAGCTGCACCGGCGGCCTCGTCTCGGCGGCGCTGACCGAGATCGCCGGCAGCTCCGACGTGTTCGAGACCGGCTTCGTCACTTATTCGAACGAGGCCAAGATGGCGCTGCTGGGCGTGAGCGACGAGGTGATCGAGACCTTCGGCAGCGTCTCGGTCGCCGCCGCCTGGGCGATGGCCCGGGGCGCGCTCCAGCGGAGCGGCGCCGACGTCGCGGTGGCGATCACCGGCATCGCCGGGCCCGGCGGCGGCTCGGAGAAGAAGCCGGTCGGCACCGTCGTCTTCGCCCGCGCCGAGCGCGACGCCGACCCGGCGACGATCGTCGCCGACCGCAAGGAGTTCGGCGATCTCGGCCGCGCCGGAGTCCGGCTTCAGGCGGCGCTTTGCGCGCTCGAGCTGCTGCTGCCCGAAACTCCGTCGGCGTAGAGCGCGCGCGCCCGATCCTCGAACGCGCCGATCATCCGCCGCAGCGCCCGATCGAACATCTGTCCGGCGAGGGTTTCGAACAATCGGCTCCTGAACGCGAAATCGACGCAGAAGTCGACCTCGGTGCCGCCGCTGCCGTCGGGCCGGAACTTCCAGCTGTTGTGGAGATATTTGAGCGGCCCTTCGACATAGTCGATCTCGATCTCGTGCGGGCGCCACTTGTGGACCTTGGAGGTGAAGGTCTCCTTGAGCGCGCGGAAGCCGACGACGAGATCGGCGACCATGTCGGTCGCGCTGTCGGAGCGGATCCGCACCGCGGCGACCCAGGGCAGGAATTCCGGGTAGCGCCGGACGTCCTCGACCAGATCGAACAATTGCTCGGGCGTGTAGGGCAGCCGGCGCTTCTCGCTATGGCGGGGCATCTCACGTCATCCCGGCGAAAGCCGGGACCTCAGCGAGACCCGCCGTGACCTCTTGTCCCGAGGTCCCGGCTTTCGCCGGGATGACGGAGACGGCCGACGATCTCACTTCGCTCCGGCCGCCAATTTCGCCGCGCGCGCGGCGCGCAACCGCTCGAAATCGTCGCCGGCATGGTAGCTCGACCGGGTCAGCGGGCTGGCCGCGACCAGGAGGAAGCCCTTGGCGCGGGCGATCGCCGCATAGGCCTTGAACGCCTGCGGGGTGACGAACTCGGCCACTTTGGCGTGGCGCTGAGTCGGCTGCAGATACTGGCCCATGGTCAGGAAATCGACGTCGGCCGATCGCATGTCGTCCATCACCTGATGCACTTCGAGCCGTTCCTCGCCGAGCCCGACCATCAGCCCGGACTTGGTGAAGATGGTCGGGTCGTGCCGCTTGACGCTCTCGAGCAGCCGCAGCGAGGCATAATAGCGCGCGCCCGGCCGGATCGTCGGATAGAGCCGCGGCACCGTCTCGAGATTGTGGTTGTAGACGTCGGGACGGGCCTCGATGATCCGCTCCACCGCGGCCTGCGCCTTGTTGCGGAAATCCGGGGTGAGGATCTCGATCGTCGTCGCCGGCGCGCTCCGCCGCAGCGCCTCGATCACCCGGACGAACTGCATCGCGCCGCCGTCCGGCAGATCGTCGCGGTCGACCGAGGTGACGACGATGTGGGTGAGGCCGAGCTCGGCGGCGGCGACCGCGACATGCTCGGGCTCGAGCGGATCGACGGCGCGCGGCATGCCGGTCTTGACGTTGCAGAAGGCGCAGGCGCGGGTGCAGGTGTCGCCGAGGATCATCACCGTCGCGTGCTTCTTCGTCCAGCACTCGCCGATATTGGGGCAGGCCGCTTCCTCGCAGACGGTGGCGAGATTGAGGCGCCGCATCAGCTTCCGGGTTTCCATGAAGCCGGCGCTGACCGGCGCCTTGACCCGGATCCAGTCCGGCTTGCGCTGGCGCGGCTCGCCGCGCGGCACTCCGATCGGGTCGGCTTCGCTCATGGCGGCGAGATAGCGATTGCGGGGCGGTCCTGCCACCCTCTTCCGTCATTCCAGCGCAAGCTGGAATCTCCCTTCTTCCCGCCTATAGAGCTGGGCAAGAGAAGAGAGATTCCGGCTTTCGCCGGAATGACGGGAACGGGATGACCGATTTCAATACCCTCCTCGAAGGCTATCGGCGCTTCCGCGCGCGCGGCTGGGAGGCGCAGCGCGAGCGCTGGGCCGAGCTGGTCGAGGGCCAGCGGCCCAAGGTGATGGTGATCGCCTGCTCCGACAGCCGGGTCGATCCCTCGCAGATCTTCGACGCCCGCCCGGGCGAGATGTTCGTGGTCCGCAACGTCGCCAATCTGGTGCCCCCGTTCGAGCCGGACAGCGCCTATCACGGCGTTTCGGCGGCGCTCGAATTCGCCGTCACCCAGCTCGAGGTCGAGGAGCTGGTGGTGATGGGCCACGGCTTTTGCGGCGGCTGCGCGGCGGCGCTGACCGGCCAGTTCGACGAGGCGCCGCACGGCGCCGGCCATTTCATCGCCCACTGGATCGACATGCTGGCCGGCGCCCGCGCCGCGATCCGGACGCGCCATCCGCATCTCAACCGCCAGGCCTTCCTCGAAATGGAGCTGGAGGGGGTGCGGCTGTCGCTCAGGAATTTGCGCAGCTTTCCGTGGGTCAGGGAGCGCGAGGCGGACGGGCGATTGAAGCTCCACGGCGCCTGGTTCGCGATCGCCGACGGCATCCTTCATCTGTGCGACGAAGCCAGCGGCGACTTCACACCCGTGTGATGGGGACAGTTTGGGGACAGTTTGGAAACTGTCCCCAAACTGTCCCTACTCCCGCCGCGCCGAGCGGATCGCGATGCGGGGCTCGAGCATCTGGCCGCGCATCACCCCCTCCCCTTCGGTCGGCGAGGTCGGCGCGGCGAGGATGCGGCGGACGATGTCCATCCCCTCGACGACACGGCCGAACACCGCATAGCCGAGCCGGTCGCCGCCCGACGCGGGGCCGGCGTCGAGCCCGGTCATCGAATCGCCGACGATGATGAAGAAGTCGGCGTCGGCGCTGCCCGGCGCCGCGCGCGCCATCGACACCGCGCCGTCGACATGGGAAAGGCCGGTCGCGCTGGTCGGCTCGTGCGCGACCGGCGGCAGCCGGCGGCGATGCTCGGCGCCGCCCTGGATCAGCCCGCGAGCCGTCCCCCAGCCGCATCGCGCGGTAGAATAAGGCGCCGTCGAGCCGGCCTTCGTCGACATAGCGCAGGAAATTGGCGGCGGTGACCGGCGCGCGTTCCACCTCGATCGCCAGGGTGATGCGGCCCTGGCCGGTCTCCAGCACGACCGGGACCGATGCCGGATCCGGATCGGGCTGGGCGGCGGCCGGCGCGGCGAGCGCGAACAGCATCGCCAGGATCAAACGGCGCATCATCGGCGGCAAGATTCAGCTCCTCGCTTTGGGCGCGTTGCGTTCGGCGAGCAGGCCGGCGGAAAACAGGATGCTGCCGACGATCAATGCAGCCAGCCCGGCGAGGAAGGCCATCAGCTGACGGCCGAACATCAGCCCGGAACTTCCTTCCGCCAGCGACGGATCGTAGACGAAGGCGGCGAGGCTGATGAGGGCGCCGACCGCGCCGACGATCAGGCCGGTATACTGGACCGGATCGGGGGCGCCTTTGGCGAGCAGGCTGCGCCGGAAGCCGTAGAGCAGATAGACGACGAGGCCGGCGGCATTCCAGATCAGGAAATATTTCTGAGTGAGGAACGGCAGGCTGTAGAGCAGATAGAGGCAGCCGAGGATGGCGACGATCCCCACCGGCCACGCCCAGGGCGCGCGGAACCGGCGCGGCGCGTCGGGCGCCCGCACCCGCATCGTCAGCATGCAGATGGCGACGGCGATGAAGGCGGTGAGCGTGCCGGCATTGGCGAGCGCGGCGAGATCGGCGAGCGGGATCATGCCGGCGAGGATGGCGACGACGATCGCGGTGAACAGGGTGATCCGCACCGGCGAGCCGCGCCTGGATACCCGCGCCAGCCCCGGCGGCAGCAGTCCGTCGCGGGCCATCACGAAGAAAATCCGGCTCTGGCCGTAGAAGAAAGCGAGGATCACCGTCGGCAGCGCGATCACCGCCGAGCCGGCGAGATAGCGCGCCACCCCGGTCTGGCCGAGCTCGCGCAGGATCAGGGCGAGCGGCTCGGGGCTGTCGGCGAAGCGCGTATAGGCCAGCGCGCCGATCGCGGCGGCGGCGACCACCATGTAGATGATCACGCAGGCCAGCATCGAGCCGATGATGCCGATGGCAAGGTCGCGGCCGGGATTCTTGGTCTCCTCGGCCGCGGTGGCGATCGCGTCGAAGCCGTAAAAGGCGAAAAAGATGATCGCCGCGGCCGCCATGACGCCGACCTCCGCTCCCGGCGGCCCGGATTTGCCGAATCCGTAGGGCATGAACGGGTCGAAATTGTCCGCGTTGAAATACGGCAGGGTGACGACGACGAAAACGATCAGCGCGACGATCTTGACCCCCACCAGCAGCGCGTTGACGGTGGCGCTTTCGCGGGTGCCGAGGATCAACAGGCCGGCGACGACGAAGATGATGAACACCGCGGGCAGGTTGACGACGCCGTCGCCCCAGGGGCCTGCAGCGAGCATTTGCGGAATCTCGAAGGCCGTGTCGTTGAGAAAGCCGGTCGCATAGCCCGACCAGCCGACGGCGACCGCGCTCACCACCAGCGAATATTCGAGGATCAGGCTCCAGCCCACCACCCAGGCGAGCAGCTCGCCGATCACGACATAGGTATAGGTGTAGGCGCTGCCCGACGCCGGGATCATCGTCGCCATCTCGGCATAAGCCAAAGCGGCGGCGGCGCAGATGATGCCGGCGATGGCGAAGGACAGGATCACCGCCGGCCCGGCCTTGGCCGCGCCAACTCCGGTCAAGGTGAGGATGCCGGTGCCGACGATCGCGCCGACGCCCAATGCGACCAGATGCGGCCAGCTCAGCGAGCGTTTCAGCTGGTGCTCGGGCGCCAGCTCCTCGACGTCGACGATCGCCTTGCGCGCATTCCAGTTCCGCATGGCCTCGCCTCCCCTTGTCGCCCGCCAGCGGGCACATTGGGCCGGTTTCGGCGCGCCGGACAAGCCCGAAAAGTTGCGCCCGCTACGGAACCGGCTGGCCGACGACGTTGCCCGGCGGCGCGTAGCGGCAGATCAGGATGTCGGCGCGCGGCGCGCGGTGTAGCGCGCAGCCGACGCGGCTCGTCGAGCGCCAGATCATCTGGGTGTAATGGGCCACGTCCTGCCAGTGGCCGCTGGTGCTGACGTCGGGAAAGGTGCCGGGCCGCAGCAGCCTCCTCTCCTCGGCCCAGCTGCCGACCATCTCCTCCAGGCTGTAGGCGGCGCTTGTGCCCATCCACAGATTCTCGCCCTGGCCGACCCGCGATTCCGGCGGCGAATGGGCGAGCCGGCCGCGCCGGGCGAGCTCGGGTCCGTAGCCGGCGGCGGCCGCGGCAAGTCCCTGGTCCCAGCTCAGCGCCGGGACGCCGACCGCCGCCCGTTCCCGGTTGTGCAGCGCGAGCAGCCGCGCCGGCAGGCCGGACAGGTCCTGCGGACGAGCATCGTCGGGCCGCTCGGTCTTCACATTCGCCCCCTCCGCCCACGGCGGACGCGACGCGCCGCAGGCGGCCGCCGCGGCAAGCAAGGCGATCAGCGGGAGGAAGCGCGAAGGCGGCGTCATGACGCCACAAAACGCGGATGCCCGGCTCGGTTCCCCCGCTCCGGCTGTGACCGGAAAGCCACTAAAGCCGTCGGCAGGAGATTCTTCCGCCCGAGCCGGAACATCGCCATTTGATCTGAGTTAATTCCCGTTCGAGTGGGGAATCCGAAAAAGAGCCATTGTGTCCGACGTGCTAGCCCATAGTCCGAATGCCGATGCGGCGCCCGACGAAATCGCGGGCGCCGTCGCCGCCGCCGCGCGCGCCGATCGCGGCGAACTGCAGGCGTTGCTCGATTCGCAGCCCGCACCGATCTACGTGACGGACGCCGACGGCTGGGTGACCTTCTTCAACCACGCCTGCGCCGACTTTGCCGGCCGCACACCGGTGGCCGGGCAGGACCGATGGTGCGTGACCTGGCGCCTGCATACCGAGAGCGGCGCCTTCCTTCCCCACGACCAATGCCCGATGGCGGTGGCGCTGCGCGAGCGCAGAGAGCTGCGCGGACTGGTCGCCGTGGCCGAGCGGCCCGACGGCACCCGCGTCGTCTTTACCCCCTATCCGACGCCGATCCTCGACGAGCAGGGCGAGCTCAGCGGCGCCGTCAACATCCTGATCGACGTCACCGACCGGCGTCAGGCCGGGGCGCTCAAGGCCCAGGCCAAAAGATGCCGCCGTCTCGCCCAGTCGGTCACCGACACCCGCACCGTCCGGACGCTGACCCTGATGGCGGCCGAATATGAAGCCGAGGCGCGCGCCCTGACCGCCAACTGAGGCCGGTCGCCGCCGGCGACGGCCTACCTCCCCTCCCTCCGCGGATCATGCTATCGGGCGCGGCCTGATGGAAAGCAGGGGCAGCGCGATGCGGAACATCCTGGTTGCGGCGGCGATGGCGACGATGCTCGCCGGCTGCGAAGTCTCCTTCAACAGCGGCAATAACGGCAGTGCCGGCGGCGGTTCGGACAATGCTGCCGCCCGAAGCGGCAATGCGGCGGCGCCGTTCGCCGGCAGCACCCGCGGCGCCGCCCGCCGCTTCGTCAACAGTCCGGAGAACGCCACGTCGCCGGCGCTGAGGCAGCATTATGTCGATTTCTCCTTCGACTATCCGTCCAACTGGGTGATCACGCCGCAGCCGGCCGACGGCAGCGCCAGCAACTATGTCCGCGTCGCCGCGCCGATGATCGACAATTACGAGCCGTTCGCCTTCCACGTCGGCCATTCCTACGGCAGCGGCAATGCCGAGACGGATGCGCGCGACCTCGAGGCGGCCCTTCCCAATCTCGCCCGGCAGTTCGGATCGACCATTCCCGATTACTGGGTGACGTCGATGGGCCGCGACCGGGTCGGCGCCTATGACAGCTGGACCTGGCGCTTCTCGGCGACCGCGCCGTCGATCCGCGGCAGCCAGCCGGCGCGGGTCTATGGCCGCGGCGACCTCATCCTGCCGCCCGGCGCCACCAAGGGCGTGCTGCTGATGACCCTGGTCACCGACCGCACCGACGAGGTGTCGAGCCCCGCCGAAGTCGGTGAGACCGGGACGATCAAGGCGATCTTCGACAGCTTCCGGCTGGGGCCGTCGGGGACGGCCAAATAGCCATCCGAACCGGGACGGCCAGGCTTCGTCAACCGCGCGCGCAGAGACCGCCGACCAGACCAATCGCGCCGCTCGACGCACGGCGCCGTCATGCTTTCGGCCGGACGTCTGCGATTTTCCGTCGCCGGCCGTTTGTGGTATTCGCACGCCCATGACCGCGCAGGATGCCTTGGCCCGGCCGCAGGCCGCGAAACTGACGGTGGAGGATTTCCTTCTCCTCGACCGCTCGGGCGCGTTCGCCGCTTATGCCAAGACGGAGCTGATCGATGGGAAGATCATCGTCGTGAACGCGCAATTCGCGAGTCATTACACGGCGAAGACTCGCTTGCTGCGCCGGCTTGCCGACGCATGCGACGCGCATCCGGCCGAGCTGCACACATGGGTGGAAGGCGCAATTCGCATCGAACCCGCCAGCGTGCCCGAGCCGGACCTGTTCGTCACGAAGGCGAAGCCCGAAGTCGAGCTCATTTCCGCGGATGCTCTCGTCCTCATCGTCGAAGTGGCATCGACGACGCTCCGGTTCGACCTGGGAAAGAAGCTTCGCCTGTATGCCGCCGCTTCCATTCCCGAATATTGGGTGCTGGACCTCGAAAAGCGGGTCATCCACCAGATGTGGGCGCCGCGAGGCACCCGCTATGCCGAGCGGCGCGAGATCGGGCTTGGCGAGCGGATCGAGGCGGCGACGATTCCGGGACTGGCGCTCGAAACCGAAGGCGTCGCCTGAGATGACGAGCCGCTGCGTTCCAGCGGCCGCGCGTGACTGAATTTCCAGCTGCGCTGCCTCTATGATAGAGAGTGAGCATGACCGCGCAGGATGCCTTGGCCCGGCCGCAGGCCGCGAAACTGACGGTGGAGGATTTCCTTCTCCTCGACCGCTCGGGCGCGTTCGCCGCTTATGCCAAGTCGGAGCTGATCGATGGGACGGTCTTCGTCGTGAACGCCATTTACAGCGAGCATTTCAAGGCCAAGGATCGGCTTTATCGCCGGATCGCAGATGCCTGCGACGCACTCGGTCGCGGAATCGAAGCTTGGTCGGATGGATCGATCTCCATCCCGCCCAATAGCTGCCCGCAACCTGATATCTTCCTGACGGGCGTCGAGCCCGATCGCGGCCTGGTGCGGCTGGACACAGTGCTGCTCGCGGTCGAGGTGGCTTCCAGCTCTCTGGGATTCGACCTGGGAGAGAAGCTTCGGCTCTACGTCGCTGCCGGAATTCCGGAATATTGGTTGGTGGACGTTGAAAAGCGGGTCATCCACCAGATGTGGGCGCCGCAAGGCACCGGCTATGCGGAGCGGCGCGAGATCGGGCTTGGCGAGCGGATCGAGGCGGCGACGATTCCGGGACTGGCGCTCGAAACCGAAGGCGTCGCCTGAGATCCTGCGGTTTCTGCGTTTCAGCGCGTGAGCTTGCGGTAGGTGACCCGGTGCGGGCGATCCGCCTCTGGCCCCAGCCGTCGCCTCTTGTCCTCCTCATAGGCCTCGAAATTGCCTTCGAACCATTCGACCTGGCTGTCGCCCTCGAAGGCGAGGATGTGGGTGGCGAGGCGGTCGAGGAAGAAGCGGTCGTGGCTGATGATCACCGCGCAGCCGGCGAAATTCTCCAGCGCCTCCTCGAGCGCGCGCAAAGTCTCGACGTCGAGGTCGTTGGTCGGCTCGTCGAGCAGCAGCACGTTGCCGCCCTCCTTGAGCATCTTGGCGAGATGGACGCGGTTGCGCTCGCCGCCCGAAAGCTGACCGACCTTCTTCTGCTGGTCGGAGCCCTTGAAGTTGAAGGCACCGACATAAGCACGCGTGCCAAGCTCATGTTTTCCGAAGCGAAACACATCGAGCCCGTCCGATATCTCCTCCCAGACATTCTTGTTCGGGCGGAGATGGTCGCGCGACTGGTCGACATAGCCCAGATGCACCGTCGGACCGATCCGGATCTCGCCGGAATCGGCCTGCTCCTGGCCGGTGATCAGCCGGAACAGGGTGGTCTTGCCGGCGCCGTTGGGACCGATCACGCCGACGATCCCGCCCGGCGGCAGCGAGAAGCTCAGGCCCTCGAACAGCAATTTGTCGCCATAGGCCTTGGTCAGCCCGCTGGCGTCGATGACGTTGCCGCCGAGCCGCTCGGGGATCTGGATCATGATCTGCGCTTTGCCGGGCGCGCGATTCTCCTGCGCCTCGACCAGCTCGTCGAAGGCGCGGATGCGGGCCTTGGACTTGGCCTGCCGCGCCTTGGGCGACCGGCGGATCCAGTCGAGCTCGTCGTTGATCGCCTTCTGGCGGCCCGCTTCCTCGCGCTCCTCCTGTTCCAGCCTCTTAGACTTCTTCTCCAAGTACCCGGAATAATTGGATTCATACACGAAATAGCGGCCGCGATCCAGCTCCAGCACCCAGGAGACGACATTGTCGAGGAAGTAGCGGTCGTGAGTGACGAGGATGACGTTGCCGGGATAGTCGATCAGATGCTTTTCCAGCCACTGGACGCTTTCGGCGTCGAGATGGTTGGTCGGCTCGTCGAGCAGCAGGATGTCCGGTTTCTCGAGCAGCAGCCGGGTCAGCGCGACGCGGCGCTTCTCGCCGCCCGAAAGGCTGGCGACCGGACTGTCGCCGGGCGGGCAGCGCAGCGCGTCCATCGCGATCTCAAGCTGGTTGTCGAGCGACCAGCCGTCGACGGCGTCGATCCGTTCCTGCAGCTCGCCCATCTCGGCCATCAGCGCGTCGAAATCGGCATCCTCGGGCGGGTCGGCCATCATCGCGCTGATCGCGTTGAAGCGGTCGAGCATGTCGGCGACCGGGCGCACCCCGTCCATCACATTCTCCCTGACCGTCTTCGACGGGTCGAGCTGCGGCTCCTGCTCGAGATAGCCGACTTTGATCCCCTCCCCCGGCCAGGCCTCGCCGGAAAATTCGCGGTCGCGCCCGGCCATGATCTTCATCAGCGTCGACTTGCCCGACCCGTTCGGGCCGACGATGCCGATCTTGGCGTCCGGATAGAATTGCAGGTGGATGTTCGACAGGATCGGCTTGGGGGCGCCGGGAAAGGTCTTGGTCAGGCCTTTCATGACGAAGCTGTACTGGGCGGCCATGAGGCGCGGCTCTCCATGTTCGCGGGGACGGAAATTTGGCCGCTCCCTAGTGCGGCCCATCGGGATTGGCAAACCGGACCGCGCGCCCTAAGCCGCGGCGCATGAAAATCGCCCTCCCCTTCGTCCTCGCCTCGCTTTGCGCTTCCGCCATGGCCCCCGCCCAGACTGTCGAACCGCAATGGGGCGGCGGCGACGGTATCCAGGCCGATGTCGCCGGAGCGTCGACAGGATCCTCTATCCCGCAGCCGCCTTTCTCGCTCCGCGACGAGGCGCTGGCCCGGGACGATGTTGCCTGGGAGATCCTCGAAGGGCTGACCACCGAGGTCGGCCAGCGGCTGGCCGGCACCGAGGCCGAGGCCCGCGGCCGCGCCTGGATGGCGGAGCGGCTGCGCGCGCTGGGCTTCAGCAACGTCCGTATCGAGACCTTCCGGATGCCGGTCTGGGTGCGCGGCGAGGAACGTGGCGAGATCGTGTCGCCTTTCCCGCAGCTTCTGGCGCTGACCGCGCTCGGCAACAGCGGCGCGACGCCGGCCGGCGGCCTTGCTGCGCAAGTGGTCGGTTTCGACGATTTCGCCGCGCTCGAGGCGGCGCCCGAGAGCGAGGTGCGCGGCCGGATCGTGTTCGTCAGCCACGCCATGGCACCGACCCAGGACGGGTCCGGCTACGGTTATTTCGGCGCGGCGCGGCGGCAGGGCCCCTCGGTCGCCTCGCGCAAGGGCGCGGCGGCGATCGTCATCCGCTCGATCGGCACCGACTATCACCGCAATCCCCACACCGGCGTGCAGATCTGGGCCGAGGGCGTGCGGCCGATCCCGGCTGCGGCGCTGTCGATCCCCGATGCCGAGCAATTGCAGCGGATGCTGCGCCGCGCCGATTCCCAGGGCCGGCCGGTGCGGATGCGGCTGACGCTGACGCCCCGCAACCTCGGCATGCGCGAATCGGGCAATGTCATCGGCGAGGTGCCGGGGACCGATCCGACGGCCGGCATCGTCCTGATCGGCGGCCATCTCGACAGCTGGGACCTCGGCACCGGCGCGATCGACAATGCCGCCGGCGTCGCCATCACCACTGCCGCGGCAAAGCGGATCATGGACGCCGGCCGGCCGCGCCGGACCATCCGCGTCGTCCTGTTCGGCGCCGAGGAAGTCGGCGGCAATGGCAGCGAGGCCTATCTCGCCGCCCATGTCGACGATCCGATCGTGCTCGTTTCCGAATCGGATTTCGGCGCCGACAGGATCTGGCGGGTCAATATGAGCTTCGCGCCGGCCGATACCGCGCTCGCCGATCGTGTCGCGGCCCTGCTGGCGCCGCTCGGCATCGTCCGCGGCCGCGACCCGGCGAATGCGGGAGCCGACCTCGGCGCCTGGGCCCAGCGCGGCGTCGCCGCGATCGATCTCCGCCAGGACGGCCGCCGCTATTTCGACTATCACCACACCCCCGACGACACGCTCGACAAGGTCGATCCGGCCCAGCTCCGGCAGAATGTGGCCGCCTGGACGGCGATGCTGGCCGAGGTGGCGAACGCCCCCGAACCGATCGTGCCGGTCCGGCCGACGCCCTGAAGCAGGGGGAACATCGGCGCGCCTGAGTCGCTTGTTCGCGCATGCCCCGCTTTTTCTTCCACCTGCGCGACGGCGAATCGGTCGACGATCCGGACGGGATGTTCCTGCCCAACGCGGCGATGGCGCGGCTGGAAGCCATCCGCAGCGCGCGCGACATCATGGCCGAGGACGTTCGCCGCGGCCACCTCTCTTTGTCCTTCCGGATCGAGGTCACCGACGAGAATGGCGAGCCGATCATGGCCGTGCCGTTCAGCGAGGTCGTCAAGATCGATCCGTGATCACCCTAACGCACGGACGCGCTTGACCTTTCCCTTTCCCCGACAGACACATCGGCTGAACGCCGGGGGGCGATCGGGTGAGGGCTCCAGTTTTGGCCAGGATGCGATATGCGACGTTGTTCGTCGGTTCCGCCGTTGTCTGCCTGACGACTGCCGGACCGGCCGCCGCCCAGCCTGTCGAGCTGGCGAGCGCCGAAGCCGGCGAGGATTTGTCGGACCTGTCGATCGAGCAGCTGGCGCGGATCACCGTCCGTTCCGCCTCGAAGCGCGACGAGCCGCTGAGCTCGGCCCCGACCGCCTTGTTCGTGATCACCGGCGAGGAGATCGAGGCGACACCGGCGACGTCGCTCGCCGAGGCGCTGCGGCTCGCCCCCAACCTCCAGGTCCAGCAGGTCGACGCGCGCCAATATGCGATCACCGCCCGCGGCTTCAACAGCGTCGAGACCTCGAACAAGCTGCTGGTGCTGATCGACGGCCGGACCATCTATTCGCCGCTCGCCTCGAGCGTGTTCTGGGAATTGCACAACCGCCTCGTCGAGGACCTCGCGCAGATCGAGGTGATCAGCGGCCCGGGCGGCACCCTCTATGGCCCCAATGCCGTCAACGGCGTCATCAACTACATCACCCGCGACGCCCATGACACGATCGGCGGCCTGGTCCGCGCGACCGCAGGCGACGAGGAGCGAACCCTCGGCCTGCGCTACGGCACCGCGCTGGGCGCGTCGGGCGCGGTGCGCGTCTACGGCCATTATTTCGACCGCGAGGACCTGCCCGGCGGCGCCGGACCCGATGCCAACGACCATTTCGAAGGCTGGCAGGCCGGCTTTCGCGCCGATTTCGCCACCGCGGCCGACCATTTCACGCTGCAGGGGGACCTGTTCGACACCGACGTCGACAGCCTCCCCGGCGACGGCGGCAACGGCCACAATCTGCTCGCCCGCTGGAACCGGGAGCTGACGCCCGGCTCGTCGCTGCAGGTCCAGGCCTATTACGATTATTTCGAGCGCGACTACCTTCTCACCCACGATTCCCTGCAGACCTTCGACGTCGAGGCGCAATATGATCGGCGCGCCGGCGCGCACGACATCGTCTTCGGCGGCGGCGTGCGCACGACCCGCGACGCATTCAGCAACAATCTGAACATTTTCCAGCTCGATCCGCCGCGCCGGCGGCTATGGGTGTTCAACGTCTTCGCGCAGGATCGCATCGCCGTCACGCCCGAGCTGTCGCTGATCCTGGGTCTCAAGGCCGAGCGCACCAGCTTCACCGGCGTCGAGCTGCTCCCGAACCTGCGTCTCGCCTGGCAGCCCAATGAGCGCACCCTGCTGTGGGGCGCGGTCTCGCGGGCGGTGCGGACTCCGTCGCGGATCGACCGCCAGCTCACCGCGCTGCCGATCCTCGCCGCCTCGCCGAATTTCGATTCGGAGAAATTGATCGCGTTCGAAGCCGGCTATCGCGGCCGGCCGTTCGATCACACCACGCTGTCGGTCTCGGTCTTCTTCAACCATTATGACGACCTCCGATCGGCCGAAGCGACCGGCAATCCCTTTCCGATCCGCCTGCTCAACGGCTGGCAGGGCGACAGCTACGGCGTCGAGGCGTGGAGCAGCAGCCAGCTCACCCCCTGGTGGCGGCTGAGCCTCGGCCTCGCCACCTTGTGGAAGGATTTCGAGCTCAAGGCAGGCCGCGTCGATCTCGCTTTGGGCGATTCGCTCGGCCATGACCCCGAATATCAGCTGCTCGCCCGCTCCCACATGGAGCTGACCGACAACGTCCAGCTCAATGTCGGGCTGCGCTGGATCGGCGACCTGGAGGCCGCGCCGGGCCTTTCCTCCTATGTCGAGGCGGACGCACGGCTGGCGTGGCGGATCAGCCGCCATCTCGAGCTCTATCTGGCGGGACGCAACCTGCTGCACCGCAACCATGCCGAAAGCGACGACGAGCAGCGCGGCCAGCTCGCCGAGCGCAGCCTCTATGCCGGGGCCCGGGTGACGTTTTGACGCGGGCGCGCGCCCTTTCCGCCGCGCTGCGGCTGGCGATCGCCCTGGCGCTGGCGCTGGGCGGGACGCCGGCCCGCGCCCAGCCGACCGAAGCGGCGGTCAAGGCGGCTTTCATTCCGAAGTTCGCCCGCTACGTCCAATGGCCGGCCGGCACCGCGCCGGGGCTGCGGCAGGCCTTCAATCTGTGCCTGATCGGCGGCGACCCGTTCGGGTCGCTGATCGACCAGGCCGCCGCCAGCGAAGTGATCGACGGGCGCGGCGTCGTCGTCCGCCGGCTGGCCACCGCCGAAGGCGTCGCGGGCTGTCACCTCGCCTTCGTCAACGGCGCCACGCCGCAGGATACGGCGCGCCTGCTGCAGGCGCTGCGGGGGCAGCCCGTCTTGACCATCACCGACAGCCGCTCCGGCGCGACCCGGGGCATGATCCACTTCACCGTCGCCGCCGGCCGGGTTCGCTTCTTCATCGACCAGGCGGCCGCGGCGGAACGCGGCCTGACGATCAGCTCCCGGCTGCTCGCTTTGGCGCTCGGCGTGAGGCAGAGGCGGACATGAGGCCGCTCGCCCGGCTCCCCGCACGGTGGAGCAACGCGCCTGCCGCCATCGTCGCCATCGTCGCCCTGCTGCTGCTGGCGGGCATCGGCATCATCGCCCAGAACGAGGTCGCCTATCGCGACCTGCAGGCGCAGGAGACGCGGGTCCAGGCCGAGATCCTCGCCGCCAGCGTCACCGCCGCGCTCGATTTCGGCGATGCCCAGGCGGCGCAGGAGGCGGTCGACGCGATCCGGGTCAACCGTCAGCTTCGCACCGTCGGCGTCTACGATGCCGGCGGCGGCCTCGTCGCCGGCTACGGCCGCGACGGCGACGATCCGCCGCCCCGCCACGATCAGCCCCAGACCGCGGCCGCCAATGCGGTGAGCTCGATCGTGCCCGTGCTGAGCGGCGGCGAGCGGATCGGATCGGTGTTCCTGGCGGTCGATCCCGAGCCGCTGTCGCGCCGGCTCACCCGCTATCTGGTGATCAGCCTGCTGGTGGTGATGGCGGCGCTGGTGATCGTCGTGCTCGGCCTGGCCCAGAACCAGCTGCGCGGGTTCAACCGCGAGCTCGAGGCGCGCGCCGCCGCCCTGGTCCAGGCCAATGCCGAGCTGAAGGTTCAGATCGGCGAGCGCGCCAAGGCCGAGGACCAGTTGCGTCAGGCCCACAAGCTGCAGGCGCTCGGCCAGCTCACCGGCGGCATCGCCCACGATTTCAACAATCTGCTCACCGTCATCCAGGGATCGGCGGACATGCTGCGCCGGCCCGCATTGCCGGACGCCAAACGGGTGCGCTTCGCCGAAGCGATCGTCCAGGCGTCGGCGCGCGCCGCGGCGCTGACCGGCCAGCTGCTCGCTTTCGCCCGACGCCAGCCGCTCCAGCCCGAGGTGATCGACGTCAACGAGCTGATCCGCGGCATGACCGACCTGCTCGACCGCACGCTCGGCGAACGGATCGCGGTGCACACAAGGGTGGCGGACCGGGTCTGCGCGGTGGAGGCCGACCGCGCCCAGCTCGAATCGGCCCTGCTCAACATCGCCGTCAACGCCCGCGACGCCATGCCCGACGGCGGCGACCTCACGATCGAGACCGCGCACCATCGCGATCCGCGCGCGGGCGCGATGATCGCCATCGCCGTCACCGACAGCGGCGCCGGCATGGACGAGGAGACGCTGAGCCGCGCGATCGAGCCCTTCTTCACAACCAAGTCGACCGGCAAGGGCACCGGCCTCGGCCTCAGCCAGGTCTATGGCTTCGCCACCCAGTCGGGCGGCGACGTCCGCATCGCCAGCACGCCCGGAACCGGCACCACCGTGACCCTGTATCTGCCCTGCAGCGGCGCGGCGCTGCAGCCCGGCGAAAAGGAAGCGGCCCGCCCGCTGGCGCAGGTCCGCAGCGGCAGCATCCTGCTCGTCGAGGACAATGAGGATGTCGGCGAGTTCGCCGAGACGCTGCTGACCGAGCTTGGCCATCGGGTCACCTGGGCGCAATCGGGCGAGCAGGCGCTCGAGCTGGCGCGCGGCAATGACTTCGACGCGGTCTTCACCGACGTCGTCATGCCCGGGATGAGCGGCCTCGAGCTGGCCGGCGAGCTGTCCCGGATCCACCCTCGCCTGCCGGTCATCCTCACCACCGGCTATAGCGACGAGATCGCCGCCGCCGGCGCCGGCGGCCGGACGGTGATCCTCAAGCCTTATGGCCTCGACATGCTCGCCGCGGCGCTCGATCAGGCGCTCGGGCCGGATAAGGGTCCCGACCCCTAATAGGCCGGGCCGGCGCGGCGCAGCCGCACCGCGCGGCCGTCGATCAGGAAATGCCAGTCGGGCCAGCCATCCCTCACGATTTCCCCCTGACCGACCACCGCCAGGCCGTCGCCGCCGGCGACCAGATGCGACAGACGGTAGCCGGCCGGCGCATCGATCGCGCCCGCCGGCGCGCCGTCCGGTTCGAACAGCAGCAGGCGGCCGCGCCCGGCCTGGCTCAGCGCCACCACCCGCCCCGAGCCTGGCTCGAGCGCGGCATCGGCAAGGGCGTCGACGGCGGCGCGAACCTCGCCGCCGTCATGACGCCAGCCGACCTCATTGCCGCGGCGGTCGACCTCGAGGCGCTCGGCCGTCACCGGATCGGGCGCTCGTCGACCACGCGCAAATGCCGCATCCGCTCGGACGCCGGCACCATCATCTGGAATTGCGAGGCGCCGCCGGGAAGGTAGCGGCCGGCCGGCCCGTCGATCTGCGGTCCGACCGTGCCGACATCGGCGAGCAGGGGCGCCGTCACCTCATAGGTCGCGACCCGTTCGATCGCCGGCTTCCACGCCGTCTTCACCGCCAGCGCCAGCCGGACATATTCGACGCTGGGAATCCGCTCGAAGGTCCCGAACGCGCCGGGACATTCGCTCGACTGGCCGGGGGCGAGCGCCATCTGGAAGCGAAGACCGGCCGGAAGCGCGACGATGTTCGATTGGTGCCATTCCGGCCAGGGCGCCTGGGTCGACGCCAATGCCTGATAGGCCGCCTCGGCTTCCTCGTCGGTGCGGTATCGCCAGCGGTGATCCGTCCACCAGCCGGCCCGGGCGGCGGTCGCGTCCGGCGGCGGCGCGGCCGCCTCGACCTGTGCCGGGGACGCGCTCGGCGCGGGCGGCGTGCAGTCCGCGGCGGCGGCCGGCACCGCGATGACGGCCATCAGCAGGGCGATCAGCCCTCGTCGCAGCAGGTCCATCTCATTCCCCCTTTCGGCCGGAGAGTTGCGCGAATGGCGGGCGGCGGCAAGGGGCGAGGAGCCTGGCTCGACCGGGGGCCCTACTTCACGCCTGAGGTGCTTCGCAGGCCACCCTTCGCCGCGCAGGGACAGAATGGCCTGCCACGCGAAGCCGCTTCAGCGGCGAAATGTGGTCGGGGAGACAGGATTCGAACCTGCGACCCTCTGCTCCCAAAGCAGATGCGCTACCAGGCTGCGCTACTCCCCGACGCCGCCATGATTAGGGTGTCGCGGCAAGCGGGGCAACGCCGCTCAGGACGTCGGCCGGCTGTCCCACTGGCCGGCGCGGCCGCGCTGATAGCCATAGTCGATCAGGCACCACATGTAGCGCGGATAGAATTGCACCGGGTGCATGAGGTCGCGGTCGACGTCCATCCACTGCGCGCAGGTCCGCGTGCCGGCGCCGAGCCCCGCCTCCGCCGGCATGGTGTAGGAATGGGCGTCCGACGCCGCGGCGTTGATGCGGGCGAAGAAAGGCGGGTTTTGCGGATCGCGCTCGAGGATCCGCCCGGCCGAGAAACGGTAGACCTGGTTGACCAATATCTGCTCCGATCGCTGCGCGAGGCCGAGCAGGTTCCAGTTGGCATGCGCGCCTTCGAGACCGCCATAAGGGGGGCAGAGTGCGGGGTCGGCCTTGCCGCACTCCTCGTTGATCTCGAGCGTGCCGTTGACGATCAACGTGACGTCGCTGCGCTGGTCGATCGCGCGCACCGCGCCGGCCTGGTCGTGGATGACGCCGCCTATCTCGTCCGAGAACATGCCGAAGCGGGCGCCGCCGTCGACATACATGCGGTTGTCGATGAACACCGGCACCGCCGCCATCGGCGCCGAGGATGAAGCCATCACCGCCGCGACATAGCAGTCGCGGACCATCGCGCGGCGCGGATCTTCCGGCGCGTCGTCGGCGATCGGCTGGCCTTCGGGGCCGAAATAGCGCGCGGCCATGTCGCCCAGGTCGAAGGCGACCGCCTTGCCGGTGTCGACATCGACGGCGCCGACGTAGAGCCGCCGTCCCTGCAAATGGCGTTCGCGGACCTGCCACAGCACGCTCGGCGTGAATTCGCTGCGCAGCCGCGCCCGTAGCGGCGTGAGGTCGGCGACCGCGCCGCGGCGCAGCACTTCGGCCATCGAGCGCAAAGTCGGTCGGCCGTCGCGAATGCGGATGATCGGGGTCAGCAGCTGGCTTTCGCTGGTGATCCGATAGCCCTGGACGAGCCGGTCGGGCTGGTCGAGAAAGGCGAAGGTGGAAAGGATCGAGCCGGTGCTGACCCCGGTCACCACCCGATAGGAAGGCAGGCGGCCGCCATTGGCGTCGGCGACGCCCTTGAGGAAGCCCGCGCCGAACGCGCCGTGCAGGCTGCCGCCCGACATGAACAGCATGTCGTTGTCGCCGGGCCGCACCGGTGCCGGCTGCAGCGTCGCCGCCAGCGCATCGGAGAAGGTCGGCGTCGGGCTCGTCGCAAGGCCGCCCTCCGCCGAAGGGATCTCCACTTCGAGCTGGTGGCGGACGAAATTGCACATCATCGACGGCGGCGTTGCCTCCGGCGGGTTGATCGAGCAGCCGCCGGCCGCCAGCAGCAGGATCGACAGCAGGATCGCGCTTGTCCGCTTCATCTTTGCCCCCTTTTCGCGCTCATGCCCGATCGAGGCGGCGCTTCAGCTAGATTATACCTGTCAGGGCCGGTGAGCGATGGGGTAATGCGCCGTTTCGGCGGAACTCCGTTCTTGGCGCCCGGGCGAGGGTCCAGCCGCCCTGCTTCGCGCCTGCGGCGCTTTCTGAGGGCACCCGTCGCCGCTCATTCGCTGGATGGCCTGCCAGGCGAAGCCGCGCAGCGGCGAAATGTGGTGGGCCCGGCAGGATTCGAACCTACAACCAAGCCGTTATGAGCGGCCGGCTCTACCGTTGAGCTACAGGCCCATCCCCGAAGCCGCCGCGAGCGATAGCGCGGCCGGATCGCCAAGACCAGAAGATCGTGCCCGCCGCCAGTGTGGCGATTCGGAAATTCGCCTCGCCCAAGGGGCGCCGCCGGAGCGAATTTCCGAATCTCCAGCCACACTGCCAATCCTATGAATCTAGTGTGCTTATTGGGATTTGAAGTTCGCTCCCGAACGTGACCCAAGAATCAGGCGAACTTCAAATCCAGCACACTAGGCGCTTCAGGCGCTGCCGCTCTGGCCGGCCTCGGGCGCCTCGGCGGCAATCGCCGGCAGGCGCAGCGCGATCCGGGTGTCGCCGATGACGAGGGCGCCGCCCGCTGCCTCTGCGAGATTGCGCACCAGCCGCAGCGCGAAGCCGAGGCCGAGCGCGGGCGCCGCCGGCCAGTCGCCTTCCGGACTGTAGCCGGGATCGAGCAGGGCAGTCTCGTCGATGCCGTCGATCGCCCGCGGCCGATCGAGCGACAGGCGCAGCATCGGCCGGTCGCCGCCAGGCTCCGCCACCATCGCGGCGTCGAGCGTTTCTCCCGGTCCGACCAGGCCGATGGTCGCGGCGAGCAGCCGGCCGAACATCCGCTCGGCGGTGCCGGCTTCGATCCGCGCCGGGGGCAGGCCGGGCGCGATCGCCAGCGTCAGGCTGGCGCCGCGCTGCGTGGCGATCCGCTGGTAGGATTCGTGCAGCCGGCCGAGCAAAGCGGCGGCGTCGACCGCGCTGTCGTCGAGCTCGAGACGGCTCGTCTCCAGCCGCGCCGCCGCGTCGAGATCGTCGACCGCCGACAGCAGCCGCCGGGCCTGTTCGACGATCTCGCCGGCCTGGTGGCGATAACCGCTCGCGGCCGGACCCATATACTGGCCCTCGATCAGCTCGGCGAAGCCGACGATCGCATTCAACGGCGTGCGCAGCTCGTGGATCAGCTGGCGCAGCGAATTGGCGGGGAAATGGCTGCCGAACAGGCCCCCGCTCGCCTCGCTGCGAGCGATTTCGTCGACCCTCGGCCGCCGCGCCGTGCCGCGATAGCCGAGGAAGCTGCCGCGGTGCGGTTCGAAGAAAGGCACCCCGGAAATCCGCCAGTCGCCCGCTGCCGGCCCCTCGCCGGCGACGCTGAAGCGGGCGTCGCGGAAGGGCGAGCGCTTCTCGAACGCACCGGCGGCCTGGCCGTCGACGCCGTGCTGGCCGGCGCCGCCGATCGCCGCCAGGCTCTGCCCGACCAGCGGCCCGCGCGGCGCACCCTCGATCCAGCGGATCATGCCGTCGGTCCCGGTCTCCCAGCGAAAGGCCTCGCAGCGCTCGACCTCGGCGGGGGCCGCCACCGGCGGGCTCGTCGACTTCTGACGCCGATAGGCCTCGATCCGCTCGACCAGCTCGCGAATCTGCGATTCGCCGGCTGCCGGCGCCGCCTCGCCGGCCGCGCCTTCCAGCACGAAGTCGCTCGGCCCGAAGGCGCCCAGCGCCTGCCTGACCTCGGTCGGCAGGTCGCGCCGGTGGCGCAGCAGGCCGCGCGCCGTGGGTCCGAGGCGCGGGATCACCGCCAGCCAGTCGCCGGTTGCGAGATCGGCGGCGGCGATCAAGGGCCCGGCCACCGAAGGCATGTCCTCGGCGAAGAACAGCAGCAGATCGGGGTTGACGGCAAGCCCGGCGAGCGCCTGCGCCGCTTCGCGCCGCATCGCCGGATCGAGGCCGGCGCGATGCTCGCGCAGAAAGGTGAAAGCGCGCTCGACTTCCCCGCCTTGCGCGCCGGCGCGCTGCTGGGCGAGCAGATCCACCAATTGGCGCCACTGCGCCGCGCGGCGGTCGGGCCGGTCCGCCGGCTGTGCCAGCACGGTGGCGATCATGTCGTCGAATCGCATCTTTGCCCTCGGCCGGCGGCGCTTTCCCGGACCAACCGGTAACCGGCGCGCGGTCGCCGCGAAAGCGCCGAATCGGCGGCGTTGCAAAGTGGGACGTGCGGGCGCTCGATCCTCCCTGCCTTGGGAGGGGAGGGAGACCCTGCGAAGCAGGGTGGGAAGGGAGTCTCCTGGAAGAACGCCCCTCCACCACCGCCTTCGACGGTCGTCTCGCTCGAAATCGAGGGGAGGATAGAAAAAGGGCGCCGGCATGGCAGCCGGCGCCCTTCATCACTTCAGTCCGGACTCAGCCGCGGCGGGCCAGCCAGAGCAGCCAGAACCGCGCCAGCTCCGCGCGCGGTCCGGTCACGGCGCGGAACGCCGCCTCCGCCTCGGCCCGTTGCCCGGCCATGGCGTGCGCGGTGCCGAGCCGCATGTTGACGAGGCCGGCATCGGCGCCTTTCTGCAGCGCCGCGCGATAGAGCGCGACGGCATCGGCATATTGGCCGTAGCCGTAATGCGCGTCGGCGAGACGCATCACCAGCTGGGCGTCGCTCCCGGCAAGGGCGGCGGTGCGCTCATTGGGAAGCGAGGCGCGGTCGGCGTCGATCCGGCGCGTCGCCTGGGCCAGCGTCTCGCGCGCATAGGTCATGTTGGCGGCCGTGATCGCGTTGCGGGCAAGCGCCTCGTCGAGCGCCGCCTTCACCTCGCCGAAGATCCGGCCGCGATTGGCCGCCTCGGCATATTCGACAAAGTCCCGCTCGCTGGTCATTCCTCCGGCGGCCCGCATCAGCCGGTAAAGGTCGAGCTGGCTGGCCTGGTCCGGCTGGCCGAGCTCGCGATAGACGATCAGCACGTCGCGCCAGTTGGTCGGCGTCGGATAGGCCTGGACCAGCGACCGCGCCAGCTCCAGCGCCGGCTGCGCGCTGCGCGCCGTAAAGGCGTCGTTGAGCAGCGTCCGGTACAGCGATTCCGCCGGTGTCGCGCCGCTGGCCTGGCTCACCTGCAGCGCACGCTGCAGAAGGGCGCCGGCTTCCTGCGCCTTGTTGAGCTGGGTCTTCACCTGCGCCAGCCGGACGATCATGTCGACATCATTGGGGTTCATCTCGACCAGCCGGGTGAGGCCCGGTTCGGCTGCGGCGAAGTTTCTCGCCGCAAGCGCGGCGTCGACCTGAAGCCGGATCAGCGAGTCCAGCGCCTCCGGAGGGGCGCCGCCGCTGGCGAGCATCGCATCCACAGCCTGGTTCTGAAGCGCCTGATTCTGGGTGTTGGTGGCAATGCTCAGCATCAGCTGGCCGACCACATAGCGGCCGTAGGGCGTGCGGGCGCCTGCCTGGGCGGCCGGCAGCGCAGCGCTCGCCGTGGCCCAGTCCTGCGCCTGCACGGCCTGGTAAACCGGCAAGATCGAGGCACTTTCCTCGCGGCTCAGCTCGCCGATCCGGCCCTGCTGCTGTTGCTGTTGCGGCTGCGGCTGCTGCTGCTTCGGCTGGTTGCGCTGTCGGTTGCGCAGCGAATCGAACACCTGCGCGTCGGCCGGAACGGTCTGCATCAGCAGGCCCGAGCCTGCCGTGATCAGGGCTGCCGCAAGCGCGGCCTTCGAAATCTTCATCGGAAATCGTCTCCTGTCGTCTTGATCGGTTCAAATCAGGCGGGACGGCGCGCCAGCCAGGCCAGCCAGAAGGCGGCGAGGTCGGCCCGCGGCCCGGTCACCGCACGTAATGCCGTTTCCGCCTCGACCCGCTGCCCGGCGAGCGCCAGAGCGGCGCCGAGGCGCGAATATACGAGATTGGCATCCTCGCCGCCTTTTTGAAGGGCGGCGCGATAAAGTTCCGCGGCCTCGGCATATTGGCCGTAGCCGAAATGGGAATCGCCGGCGGCGCGCGCCGGCGTGCCGGTGGCCGCCGCCAGCGCCTGAGTGCGCAGGCGGGCGAGGCCGGCCCGGTCCGCCGTCACCCGACGGTTGTTGGCGGTCGTCAGCTGCCGCACGATCGGCTCGTTGGGGTCGAGCATGCCGCGCGTGACGCCCTCGTCGACCACCGCCTTGACTTCGCCGGGCAGGCTCGCACGGCCGAGCGCATCGGCGAATTCGAGATAGTCGCGCTCGCCGCTCAGCGCCTGCGCCGCCCGCATCAACCGCCGCACGTCGAGGTCGAGCGCCGGATCGGCCGGCGCCGACTGGCGATAGACGAGCAAGGCGTCGCGCCAGTTCAAGGGCGTCGGATAGGCGCCGACCAGCTCGCGCGCCAGCGCGATGCTTTGCGGTGCCAGCCGCGCTTCGACGGCCAGGGCGATCGCACGCAAATGCCAGCTCTCGGGCCCCGGCGCGCCGCTGGCGCGCTGCAGGGCGATCGCCCGCTGCAGCAGGGCGACCGCCTGGACGCGGTCGCCGCGGCGGGCCTTGATCTGGCTGTGGTCGGCGATGATCACGGCATTGTTCGGCTGCAGCTCGCTCGCCCGCGCCAGCAGCCGGTCCGCGCGCTCGAAATCGGAGGCATAATAAGCGCGCGACGCCTGGTTGGTGAGCAAGGAAGGCAATTCCTCGGGACGGGCAAGGCCGCTGTCGACCATCAGGTCGACCGCCTGGCCGGTCATCTGCCCGTCGCCGCGCGCCTGCCCGATCTGGAGCTGGAAATGGCCCAGGGCATAGCGGCCGTCATTGCTGCGGACCGCCGAACGGGCGGCGGCCAGCGCCGCATCCTGGGCGGCGCGGTCGAGGCCGCTCGCCGCCGTCTGCAGCGCCTGCAGCGCGGTGCGTTCCTCGCGCGAAAGCGACAAAGCGGGGGCGGCCGCGGGCACGAGCGGCGCCTGTGCCTCGGCGGCGACCGTCGCCAGCGCCGCCGCGCCGCAGATCGCCGACAGCGCAGCCCGCGCGACCTTCTTACCCGTCATCAATGAAGCCTCCCTGTCTGCCCTTGCGCGGCCGTCGCGAAGGGCCGTGGCTTTACCGCCATTGGTCCGGCCTTTCTAGAGCTTCGGCAATGAACCCTGCTTGAACTGGGCCGGACCGAAAGCTTGCATGAAAACAAGACGTTACCAGATAGGCCGGGTACAGATGGCCGACGTCGGGGGCGTCCTCGCGCGCGCACGCGTGCGCGCGGGGTGGCGCCGGGCGGCGCGCTGCGCTAAGGCTCGACTGGCTTTACCGGCGCTTCGGCGCTCCCTTGCACACAATCTCAGGAAGAACCATTGGCCAGCGCCCCGCCGACCATCGAGCCCAGCGACATTTCCCCCGTCTCCATCGTCGAGGAGATGAAGACCTCCTATCTCGACTATGCGATGTCGGTGATCGTCGCGCGGGCGCTGCCCGACGTGCGCGACGGTTTGAAGCCGGTCCACCGCCGTATCCTGTTCGCCTGCCAGGAGGGCGGGTTCGTCCCCGGCCGGCCCTACCGCAAGTCGGCCAAGATCGTCGGCGACGTGATGGGCAATTACCACCCGCATGGCGACGCCGCGATCTACGACGCGCTGGCGCGGATGACCCAGGACTGGTCGATGCGGGTGCCGCTGATCGACGGCCAGGGCAATTTCGGCTCGATGGATCCCGATCCGCCGGCCTCGATGCGCTACACCGAGGCGCGGCTTGCCAAAGTGGCGATGACCCTGCTCGACGATCTCGACAAGGACACGGTCGATTTCACCCCCAATTACGACGCCTCGCGCGAGGAGCCGCAGGTGCTTCCGGCGCGCTTTCCGAATCTCCTCGTCAATGGCGCCGGCGGCATCGCGGTCGGCATGGCGACCAACATCCCGCCGCACAATCTCGGCGAGGTGATCGCCGCCTGCAAGGCCTATATGGACGACCCGGCGATCAGCGTCGAACAGCTGATGGAGCATATTCCCGGGCCCGACTTTCCGACCGCTCCGCTGATCCTCGGCCAGGCCGGCGCGCGCAACGCCTATCAGACCGGACGCGGCTCGATCCTGATGCGCGCCCGCCACAAGATCGAGGAGGGCCGCGGCGACCGCCGTTCGATCGTGCTGACCTCGATGCCCTATCAGGTGGGAAAGAACGGCCTGGTCGAGCGGATCGCCGAGGCCGCCAAGGACAAGAGGATCGAAGGCGTCGCCGACATACGCGACGAATCGAACCGCGAGGGCGTGCGCGTCGTCATCGATCTGAAGCGGGATGCGACGCCCGACGTGGTGCTCAACCAGCTGTGGCGGCACACCCCCGCCCAGTCGAGCTTCCCGGCCAACATGCTCGCCATACGCGGCGGCAGGCCGGAAACGCTGAACCTCAGGGAAATCATCGAATCGTTCGTCCGCTTTCGGGAGGAGGTGATCACCCGCCGCGCCAAATACGAGCTGGCAAAGGCGCGCGAGCGCGCCCATCTGCTGCTCGGCCTGGTCATTGCCGTCACCAATCTCGACGAGGTGGTCCGGATCATCCGCAGCTCCGCGTCGCCCGCCGAAGCGCGCGCGAGCCTGGTGGCGCGCGACTGGCCGATCGCCGAGATCGCGCCCTACATCGCGCTGGTCGAGGCGGTCGAGCATGAGGTCGAGGGCGATCTTTATCGCCTGTCCGAGGCCCAGGTCAGGGCGATACTCGAGCTGAGGCTGCACCGGCTGACCGCGCTCGGCCGCGATGAGATCGCCGGCGAATTGCGCCAGCTGGCCGCCTCGATCGGCGAGCTGCTCGAAATCCTCGCCGACCGCACCCGCCTCTACGCCGTGATGCGCGCCGAGTTCGACGAGATCGCCGAGGCCTTTGCCACTCCGCGCGTCGCCGAGATCGTCGGCGCCTGGGAGGGCCTCGAGGACGAGGATCTGATCGAGCGCGAGGACATGGTCGTGACGGTGACCATGACCGGCTACATCAAGCGCACCCCGCTCGACACCTTCCGCACCCAGGGCCGCGGCGGCAAGGGCCGTTCGGGCATGGCGACCAAGGACGAGGATGCCGTCACCAACCTGTTCGTCACTTCGACCCATTCGCCGGTGCTGTTCTTCTCCACCCACGGCAAGGTCTATCGCCTGAAGGTCTGGCGCCTGCCGGAAGGCGCGCCGCAGGCCAGGGGCCGACCCATGGTCAACTTGTTGCCGCTCGCCGAGGGCGAGACGATCGCCACCGTGCTCCCGCTCCCCGAGGACGAGGAGGAATGGGGCAAGCTGCATATTCTCTTCGCCACCGCCCACGGCACCGTCCGCCGCAACTCGATGGACGCGTTCCGAAATGTGCCGACGGCCGGCAAGATCGCGATGCGCTTCGGCACCGACGAAGAGGGCGATGCGACCGACCGGCTGATCGCCGTCTCTCTGCTGACCGAGGAGGAGGACGTGCTGCTGGCGACCCGCAGCGGCAAGGCCATCCGCTTCCCGGCCAACGCCGTGCGCGAGTTCCAGAGCCGCACGGCGACGGGCGTGAGGGGAATCACGCTTGCCGACGGCGACGAGGTGATCTCGCTCTCCATCCTGAGACGGGTCGGGACCAGCCAGGAGGAGAAAGAGGAATATCTTCGCTTCGCGCCCTGGAAGCCGGACAAGGAGGGCGAGCCGGTGCTGCCGGCCGATCGCTTCGCCGAGATGGCGGAGAAGGAGCAGTTCATCCTCACCGTCACCGCCAAGGGCTATGGCAAAAGGAGCTCCGCTTATGAGTATCGCCGCACCAATCGCGGCGGGCTGGGCATCACCAACATCAATCGCAGCGACGATTTCGCCCAGCGCAACGGGCCGGTCGTGGCCAGCTTTCCGGCCCGCGACGGGGAGCAGATCATGCTGGTCACCGACCAGGCCAAGTTGATCCGGATGATGGTCGGCGATGTCCGGGTCATCGGCCGCGGCAGTGCCGGGGTCCGGATGTTCGATGTCGCCGAGGGCGAGCATGTCGTGTCGGTTGCGCGCATCGACGAGGAAGAGGAGCCGGAAAATCCCGCCGAGGAGATGATCGCCGAAGAGCTCGGCGCCGAGTCTCCCGCCGCCGCTCGCGACCAGGTCCGCCTCGACGACGGCACCGGCCCCGGCACGCTGCCCGACAGCCAGGAAGAAGAAGGCGGCGGCGAGCCTCAGGCGTAAAGGTCCACCGCCTCCCAGTCCGGCATCGCCGCAAGCCTGAGCGGGGTGCGGTGACAGTGCGCCGGATCGCGCTCGAAGCAGAGCAATGCCGACGGCTTCTCCTCGGCCAGCGCGACCATCTGCGCCGCTTCGGCCGCCGCTTCCGGCGTCTCCAGCTGGTCCGCGTAGATGCGCTCGAACAGGTCGATCTTCCCTTTGCGCGCCGCCTCCCGCCCGGCGGGCGGCGTGCCGAGCGCCTTCAGGTGGACATAGCCGATCCCCGCCTCGCCGAGCCCGGCCGCCAGCACGTTCTTCGAGAAGCCGGGCTTGCGCGACAGCGGCACCGCGCGGACGTCGATCACGCGCTCCACGCCCGCCGCCTGCAGCGCCGCGATCAGCTCGGCCTGCGTCGCGCCTTCATAGCCGATGGTGAAGATTCGCCTCGCGGTCATGCTCCAGATCCTTGTGGCACACCGCCTCGATGTTGATCCCGTCCGGATCGAGCACGAACGCGCCGTAATAATTGGGGTGATAATGCGGCCGCAGGCCGGGCGCGCCATTGTCGCGGCCGCCGGCGGCGAGCGCCGCCTCGTAGAAAGCGTCGACCAGCGCCCGGGTTTGCGCCTCGAAGGCGACATGGGTCCCCTCCCCCACGCCCTCGTTGTCGCCGACCCAGAAATAGGGCTTGCCGTCCGAGCCGAAGCCGTAAGCGGTGCCGCCGGCCTCGGTCTGCTCGGGCGTCACCGACATGATCAGGGTGATGCCGAGCGGCGCCAGCGCCTGCTCGTAGAACAGGCGGGAGCGCTCCGCGTCCGCCACCGCGAATCCGACATGGTGGAACATGGCCTTCCTCCTTGCCGCGCGCGGCTCGCGGATTCGATCCGCGGCGCCACCGCCGCCGACGCGCTCGCTTTCTTCGACGCGATCGCGCCGATCGTCCATCGCGACACGATCGACACGAGCATCGCCTGGTTCCAGTCGCGCTGGGACAAAGGCGACACCAAGGATTATATCAACTGCCCGCTCGACCGCGACCAATATATCGCCTTCCGCCAGGGCCTGCTCGACGGCGACAAGACCGAGTTCAGGGAGTGGGAAAGGGACACGCCCTATTTCGAGGGCTGCATGCCGATCGAGGTCGCGGCCGAGCGCGGCGAGGACACGCTCCGCTTCGGCCCGATGAAGCCGGTCGGCCTTGCCGACCCGCGGACCGGCCGCCGGCCCTATGCGGTCGTCCAGCTGCGCCAGGACAATGCGCTCGGCACGTTGTGGAACATGGTCGGCTTCCAGACCAAGCTCAAACATGCCGAGCAGGTGCGGCTGTTCCGCACCATTCCGGGCCTCGAACAGGCCGAGTTCGCGCGGCTCGGCGGCGGTCAGCCGTTGGCATGATAACCCAGCTCTCTTAGCGACACCGCGGATGACCTGGGAACGTTCGCGCTGGCGCGCGGCGCAGTGGCCCATTGCAGGGCGCCGTGGACATCGCGGGGTAGCCGGCACCCTCGTCGCAGGCTCCAGACCCGATCGATGTTGCTACAATTTTCAGTTTCTCTCGGCCAAGATAGTGCACGGGAAAAAAATCCGGCATCTCGGGTCGACGCATAGCCGTAGATGTCCGAAAAGATCGTGTCCAAAGCCCGTTTCCGCCGATGGCAGAGCTGAACGTAGGTGTTCCAGTAATTGGGTTTGAAGTTGTAGATATTGCGCTCGAAAATTACTGGATGTATACCGATACAACCGAGGGTTAAACAACCTCGGAGAAATAGTGCTTTCCAAACGTAACCTAGTGAGGAGCGCACAACATGAGTACAGCAAAACTTAACGTATGGATCACCGGCATTGCCGACGCCTGTCACATCGAGGACAAGGACACGTGGTACGTCCACATCACCGACTGCACAGGCAACCCGCTGGTGTGGTGCAACAAGACCTACACTTTCCTCGAAGCAAATTGCGGACACCTGGAGATCGACATCCCGCCCGGCTGTTATACGGTCTTTGCCAACCACACCCCGCGCGAGAGAGTCGATATACCATATCAACCCTTCGGCAATCGCCTCACCCACGTGCAGGTCGTGAGAGCAAACTGTGGAGACCACGTCTGCGTGACCTTGTTCTCTCCCGGCATGCATTATTGCGGGACTTGGTTCGCGCAGGCGGTGAAAACGCAATACGCCGTATTGGAACACGCCAATATCGACCTCAGGCTCGCGAGGGCGGCAGTGACGGCGGTCGAAGCTTTCGTCGCCAAGCTCGAGCCCGAGCCTTACGCCTTGAACGTGCTCAAAGCGGTTGAGCGGAAGCCCCGGAAATAGGGCCCGCGCTCGCCGAACGGCCGATTTCTAAAAGTCATGAACGGAGCGCTCGGGCGCTCCGTTCGTACGTTGACAGTGTCCTTGCGGACGTACCGGAGTCGAACCGCTTCGCCGACCAGATCACCGGCTGCGAAGGCTATGTCGAATCGGCCGCGATCGGCCTGCTCGCCGGCCGCTTCGCCGCCGCCGAGCTGGCCGGCGAGACGCCCTCCCCGCCCCCGCTGGAAACCGCGCTCGGCGCCCTGCTCGGCCACATCACCGGCGGCGCCGACGCCGCCCACTACCAGCCGATGAACGTCAATTTCGGCCTCTTCCCCCCGATCGAGGGCAAGGCAAGGATGGCGGACCGCAAAGCGGCCTATACCAGGCGGGCCCGGGAGAAACTGGCCGAGTGGATGGCAGTCGAAAAGGACGTCGTCCCGGCCTAGTCTGGGATGACGTCACTCAACACGCACATCTCTTCGGCCGCGCCTTCGTCTTGGGCCGGGTGGTCGCATATTCCGCCGGACCCAGCCATCCCGACCGGTCCCTGTCCGCCCTGGCGAACTTCTCGCTGGTCGACACCGCCCATTCCTCGAAAGCGAGCCGGCCGTCGCCATTCGCATCGAGCTTTGCGAAAGCCTTGCGGCGCGGCTGGAACAGCTCCTCGAGCGTGATCCGGCCGTCCTCGTCCTTGTCGGCGCGGGCGAATCTCTTCTCTTCCTTGCTCTTCTCGGTCGCTTCGGGCGGCTGCGCGACCTCGGCCGGACCTGCGGCGCTCGCCACCGCCGGCGGTGCGGGCCGCCTCCCGCCCGGCGGGCGGCGTGCCGAGCGCCTTGAGGTGGACATAATCGATGCCCGCTTCCCTGAGGCCGGCCGCCAGCACGTTCTTCGAGATGCCGGGCTTGCGTGACAGCGGCACCGCGCGGACGTCGATCACGCGCTCCACGCCCTTCGTCCGCAGCGCCGCGATCAGCTCGGCCTGGGTCGCGCCTTCATAGCCGATGGTGAAGATTCGCCTCGCGGTCATGCTCCAGATCCTTGTGGCACACCGCCTCGATATTGATCCCGTCCGGGTCGAGCACGAACGCGCCGTAATAATTGGGATGGTAATGCGGCCTCAGGCCCGGCGCGCCATTGTCGCGGCCGCCCGCGGCGAGCGCGGCCTCGTGAAAGGCGTCGACCATCGCCCGGCTCTCGGCCTCGAACGCCACATGGGTGCCCTCGCCGACCCTCTCGTTGTCGCCGACCCAGAAATAGGGCTTGCCGTCCGAGCCGAAGCCGTAAGCGGTGCCGCCGGCTTCGGTCTGCTCGGGCGTGACCGACATGATCAGGGTGATGCCGAGCGGCGCCAGTGCCGCTTCGTAGAACAGCCGCGAGCGCTCCGCGTCCGCCACCGCGAATCCGACATGGTCGAGCATGGCCTTCCTCCTTCGCGCGAACGAGACTATCGCACCGGGCGGTGAACACCCAAGTCCATATCGTCGGCGGCGGCCTCGCTGGATCGGAAGCGGCCTGGCAGCTCGCCGAGGCCGGGGTGACGGTGCGCCTGTCCGAGATGCGCGGCGGCGGCGACACGACTCCGGCGCACCAGAGCGACGCGCTGGCCGAGCTGGTCTGCTCGAACAGCTTCCGCTCCGACGATGCCGAGCACAATGCGGTCGGACTGCTGCATCAGGAGATGCGCGCTCTGGGGTCGATCATCATGGCGGCGGCCGACGCCCACCGCGTCCCCGCCGGCTCGGCGCTGGCGGTCGACCGCGACGGCTTCGCGGCGGCGGTGACCGCCCGGCTCGCCGCGCACCCGAACATCTCGCTGGTGCGCGAGCGGGTGGACGCCCTGCCCGGCTCCGGCCCGACGATCGTCGCCACCGGCCCGCTCACCGCCGCGGCGCTGGCGGGGTCGATCCGCGGCGCCACCGAGGCCGATGCGCTCGCCTTCTTCGACGCGATCGCGCCGATCGTCCATCGCGACACGATCGACATGGAAATCGCCTGGTTCCAGTCGCGCTGGGACAAAGGCGGGACCCGCGACTACATCAACTGCCCGCTCGACCGGGACCAGTATCTCGCTTTCCGCCAGGGGCTGCTCGACGGCGAGAAGACGCGCTTTCGCGACTGGGAGCAGGACACGCCCTATTTCGAAGGCTGCATGCCGGTCGAGGTGATGGCGGAACGCGGCGAGGACACGTTGCGCTACGGCCCGATGAAGCCGGTCGGCCTCACCGATCCGCGCACCGGCCGGCGGCCTTATGCCGTCGTCCAGCTCCGCCAGGACAATGCGCTCGGCACGCTGTGGAACATGGTCGGCTTCCAGACCAAGCTCAAGCATGCCGAGCAGGTGCGGCTGTTCCGGACCATCCCCGGGCTCGAGGGCGCCGATTTCGCCCGGCTCGGCGGCCTCCATCGCAACACTTTCCTCAACGCGCCGATATTGCTCGATGCGACGCTGCGGCTGAAGCGCGCGCCGCACATCCGCTTCGCCGGGCAGATCACCGGGTGCGAGGGCTATGTCGAATCGGCTGCGATCGGCCTGCTCGCCGGCCGCTTCACCGCCGCCGAGCTGCATCGGGAAACGCTGGCGCCGCCGCCGCCGACCACCGCTTTGGGCGCGCTGCTCGGCCACATCACCGGCGGCGCCGACGCGGAAAACTATCAGCCGATGAACGTCAATTTCGGCCTGTTCCCGCCGGTGACGCAGCGCGCCAGGAAAGCCGAGCGCAAACAGCTCTACACCGACCGGGCGCGGCAGGACCTCGAGGCATGGTTGGCCAGCTTTCCTCTCCACGGTGAAACCGTGGGGAGGGGGACCAGGCGAAGCCTGGTGGAGGGGTAGCTAGCGCCGCGCGGCGACCAGCACCGCGGTCACTACCGACTGCAAATCCCCCATCACTTCCGGCGCGCTGAAGCGGACCACCTGAAATCCCCTCCGACGCATCGCAGTGTCGCGCCGAGCATCGCGCGCGGGACGATCCCCCATGTCGTGACTCTCGCCATCTACCTCGACCACGAGCTTTTTCGTCGGACAGTAGAAATCGACGATATAGCGACCCAGCGGATGCTGCCGGCGAAACTTGAAGCCGTCGGGGCGGGTCCGAAGCACCTGCCAGAGCAACCCTTCAGGCAAGGTGGGTGACCGTCTGAGTTCCCGCGACCTAAGAACCATCGCGTTTCTATCGACAGCTTGCATGCGCCAGTCTCCTTCTACCCCTCCACCATGCTTCGCATGGTCCCCCTCCCCGGCTGCGCCGGGGAGGAACTAGCAGTCGCAGGATTTCGGCCGCGGCGGCGTGCGACGGCGCGGAGCGGTGACCTGGAATTCCCGCCGATCGAGCGCCTGATCGCGGTTCGCGTCGGCTTCGCCGAACTTGGTGGCGGTGCGCGTCGCCCATTCCTCGAAGGCGAGCCGGCCGTCGCCATCGGTGTCGAGCCGCTGAAACGCCCGACGGCGGGGATAATAGAGCTCGTCGAGCGTCACCCGGCCGTCGCGGTCGCGGTCGGCGCGGTCGAACCGCCGCTGCTCCTTGGTGCGCTCGTCCGCGGCAGGCGGCCGGGCCGGCGCCCGGGCGCTGGAAGCGGTCACCCGCTCGCCGCCGCCCGGGGGCGGAATCGCCTCCTCCTGCTGCGCGACGCCCTTCCAGACGAAAAAGCCCGCCGCCACCAGCAGCAGCCCCGATCCGATTGCGGCGGCGAATCGCAGCATCGCGCCCTCCTTATTTGCCCGAAGCTACCCTACCCAACGGAAAACGCCAGATCGGATGCAGGATTCACCAAAACAGATCAATATCCGGTCAGCCTGTGGCGCAGCATGCGCAGCATCCGCGGCGGCGCGCCGCGCGCCTCGAACCCGCGTCCGGCACGCGCCGCATCGCGCCGCGCGAGCAGGGCCAGCATGCCGAGCGGCCGCAGAGGAACCGGCCAGCGAACCGGCAGGCGCACCGCCGCCGCCGCCGCCAGCGCCGCCGCGGCGTCGGCGGGGTCGGCGCTGCGGCGGGCCAGATCGACCAGCGCCCAGGCTTCGCCGGCGCCGCCGACTTGCATCTCCTCGCCGCCGAGCAGGCGCGCCGACAGGCGGAACAGCCGCCCGCCCCGCTGCGCCGCATGCCCGGCCAGATCGGCCGCGGACAATCGCCCGGGGATGAGCAAGCGGCTCCAGCCCGCTTCCATCTCGGCCAGCTCGGCCCCGCCGACGCCGGCGGCGAGGAGGTGGCGCGCCAGCGCCTGCAGCAACGGTTCCGCCGGCGGCGGTTCCCGATCGAGCCGTTCCAGCGCTTCGCGCCACCAGGCGAGGCGGATACGGCTGACCATCGGCTCGCGGCCGGTGGCAAGCACCGACCCGAGCGCGACGTCAAGACGCCACAAGGCCTCCACCGCCGGCCGGCGCGCCGGCGGAACATAAGCGAGCGCCAGGCGACGATCGGGATCGAGGTCGGTCAGGGGCTCGTCATGCCGGCGCAAGCCGGCACCTCGGGACCAGAAGGCACGACGCGTCTCCCTGAGGCCCCGGCTATCGGGGTCCCCGCAAAGTACTACTTTGCGGGGATGCCCTTTCGCCGGGGCGACGGCCTCACCGGTAACAGACCTTGCGCGCCGCCGCGACGACGTCGTCGGCCTTGATCAGCGCCATCTTCTCGAGATTGGCGGCATAAGGGAGCGGCACGTCGGCGTCGGTCACCCGCAGCACCGGCGCGTCGAGATCGTCGAACCCTTCTTCCATCGCGACGGCCATCAGCTCGGCCGAGATCGAGCAGACCGGCCAGCCTTCCTCGACGCACACCATGCGGTTGGTCTTGGCGAGCGATTTCAGCACCGTCTGCCGGTCGAGCGGGCGCAGGGTCCGAAGATCGATCACTTCGGCCTCGATGCCCTCGGCGGCGAGCCGCTCGGCCGCGTCGAGCGCGACGCCGACGCCGATCGAATAGGAGACCAGGGTGACGTCGGTGCCTTCGCGCGCGACCCGCGCTTTGCCGATCGGAAGCCAATAATCGTCGAGCTTCGGAACCTCGAAACTCTGCCCATAAAGCAGTTCGTTTTCAAGGAATACGACAGGATCTTCAGACCTGATCGCAGCCTTGAGCAGGCCCTTGGCGTCGGCCGCGCTGTAGGGAGAGATCACCACCAGCCCCGGCACGTTGGCATACCAGGGCCCGTAATTCTGGCTGTGCTGGGCGCCGACCCGGGCGGCGGCGCCGTTCGGCCCGCGGAACACGATCGGGCAGCGCATCTGCCCGCCCGACATATAGTTGGTCTTGGCCGCGGAATTGATAATGTGATCAATGGCCTGCATCGCGAAGTTGAAGGTCATGAACTCGATCACCGGCCTCAGGCCGCCCATCGCGGCGCCGGCGCCGACGCCGGCGAAGCCATATTCGGTGATCGGCGTGTCGATCACCCTTTTGTCGCCGAATTCGTCGAGCAGCCCCTGGGTGACCTTGTAGGCGCCCTGATATTCGGCGACCTCCTCGCCCATCACGAACACCCGTTCGTCGCGGCGCATCTCCTCGGCCATCGCATCGCGCAGCGCCTCGCGGACGGTGAGGCGGACGGTCTCGGTCCCTTCCGGGACCTCGGGCGGCTCCTCGCCCCTCGCGGCCGAAGCGACCAGCTCGCGCGCGCCGGTTTCCATCGGCTCCTGACCGGCCTCGGCCTCGGTCTTCTGGTCGCTCGGCTGCTCGACCGGCGCCGGCGCCGGCGGCGCGGGCGCCTGGCCCTTGTCGAGCGCGTCGGAATCCTCGCCTTCCTCGGCGATCAGCGCGATGACGGTGCCGACCTTGACCTCGTCGGTCCCTTCCGGGACCAGGATGCGGGCGATCGTCCCCTCGTCGACCGCCTCGAACTCCATGGTCGCCTTGTCGGTCTCGATCTCGGCCAATATGTCGCCCGATGAAACCGCGTCGCCCTCCTTGACCAGCCATTTGGCCAGCGTCCCCTCCTCCATCGTCGGAGACAGAGCGGGCATCTTGAGCTCGATCGGCATCAATAGGCTCCGACCAGTATGTCGGTGTAGAGCTCGGACGGATCGGGCTCGGCGGCCTGCTCGGCGAAGTCGGCAGCCTCGACGACGATGTCCTTGATCTCCTTGTCGATCGCCTTCAGCTCATCCTCGCCGACGCCGAGCTTTTCGAGCTCGCGCTTCGCCGCCTCGATCGGGTCCGATTTCTCGCGCACCGCCTGCACTTCCTCGCGCGAGCGATATTTGGCCGGATCCGACATCGAATGGCCGCGATAGCGATAGGTTTTCAGCTCGAGCAGGATCGGCCCCTTGCCGGAACGCACCCAGGCGAGCGCGGTCTCGGCGGCGCCGCGCACCGCCAGCACGTCCATGCCGTCGACCTGGAGGCCGTTGATCCGGAAGCTCTCTCCGCGACGGTAGAGCTGGTCCTCGGCCGACGAGCGGTCGACGCTCGTGCCCATCGCATAATGATTGTTCTCGATGACGAAGATGATCGGCAGCTTCCACAGCTCGGCCATGTTGAAGCTTTCATAGACCTGGCCCTGATTGGCCGCGCCGTCGCCGAAATAAGCGAGGCATACCCCGCCGTCGCCCGAATATTTGTGCTTGAAGGCGAGGCCGGTGCCGAGCGAGACCTGCGCGCCGACGATGCCGTGACCGCCGTAGAAGCGATGCTCGACGCTGAACATGTGCATCGAGCCGCCCTTGCCCTTGGAGATGCCGGCCTGGCGGCCGGTCAGCTCGGCCATGATCACCTTGGGATCGATGCCGTAAGCGAGCATGTGGCCATGGTCGCGATAGCCGGTGATGACGCTGTCCTTGCCGATCTCGAGCGCCGACTGCAGCCCGACCGCGACCGCCTCCTGGCCGATATAGAGGTGGCAGAAGCCGCCGATCAGACCCAGCCCGTAAAGCTGGCCGGCGCGCTCCTCGAAGCGGCGGATCAACAGCATCTGGCGGTAGAATTCCATCAGCTCGTCGCGGCCGGCGCGGTAGCGTGCGGGCTCGGGCGGGCGTTCCCGATCGGGCCGTGAAGCGGCGGCGGGCGCGGCTTTCTCCTTGCTCGAAGCGCGTCCCGACGATGCTGCCCTGGCCACTCTCTAAGGCCCTTTCCCGATTGTCGAAGGCGATTTGGCAGGCGGCTCTATGGCGGCAAACGGCCGCGTGCGCAACGGCCGCGCGCCCGCCGCCTGGAGCATTTTCAGGTCAGGCGGAATCGCCTGACAACTCGGAAAATGCGGAAAACAGGAGAATCTGGAGCGTGATCCGATTCTTTCTGATCGGATCGCGCTCTAGTCGCCGGCCACGAACACGATCATCCGCCAGCGTCCGTCGACCTTCGCGAAGCCGGCGCGATAGTCGACCGGGCGACGGACGGCGGCGGCTTCGACATAGCCGCGGCGGCCGTCGGACAGCGCCACGGCAAGCCAGTCGTCGGCGCCGTCGTCGGACTGGATGGTCACCACGTCCCAGTCGAGCGTGGCGAGCGCCGGGCTCCCGGAATCGGGAGCGGCGTGGAGGCGGGTGCCCGGCCGCACCGCGATACCGGCGGAAAAGGGATCCTCCTGGTCGTCCAGCTGACGGTAGAGCGACGGCGCCCACAAGCTCCCGTCTTCCTCCCGCGCGCAGCCGAGGCCGAGCACGATGCCGAGCTCGTCCCAGAGCGGGCTCGTCTCCGGCCGCTCCAGCCGCCACGCCTCGCTGAAATCGGCGGGGCCCGCACCGCCGCCGAAATTGACGACTATGTCGTCGGCGACGACCGACAGGACATGGCCGTCGTCGCGGCGGGCGATCGCCCGCACGAGATCGTCGCGAAAGGCGACGAACGAGGCGTCGGCGGCGCATGGGTCGATCGGCGGTCGGCGATCCGGGACCGGCGCGGCGCCGAGCAGCAGGGACAGCAGCAGTGCGATCATCGCCTCGTCCCCGCGGGGAGGGTGGCTTCTAGCGCCGCCGGGCGGCGGCCGGCAGCGTCACCGGCGCGACGACGTCGTCGATCGGGATCACGACTTCGTCCGGGCGCACCACGCCGAGCTCGCGCCGGACCAGCTCCTCGGCCAGGTCGGGATCGGTCTGGCGCGGGTCGAGCAGCCGGTTGCGATGGACGAGCCGCGCTTTCTCCGCCTCGAGCTGGGCGAGCTCGACCGCCCGCTCGCCCTTGATGCGGCGATAATCGCCCCAGGACAGCACGCCATTGTCGCCCATCACCGCATAACCGAGGAAGTTGGCGATGATCAGCACGCCGAGCGCCGGCAGCGCGGCGCGGCGCATCAAGGCGAAAGGACTGCGCACCCCCGTCATCATGGTTAACAGAATCAGGAAATTCGCGGCGAATCAAGCCTTTTGCGGCGATAGCCACAGAAAAACGCTAATTGGAGCCGGCAAATGCCTCGGGCGCGGGTTCGCTGAGCGGCGCCGGCCGCAGCCCGGCCCGCATGAACACATGGCCGGCGCCATCTTCGCTGACCGAAACGCAGGCATAAGGATGATCCCGGCGGGACCCGGTATCGACCGTCGCGATCGGCCAGCGGCCTTCGCAATCGGGTCCGCGGCAATAGCAGATATAGCCGTCCCGGCGCCGTTGCTCCTCCAGCGCCCGACCCCGATCGTCATAGGGCAAATAGAGGATGACGAAGGGGAAATCGCCGTCGCCGCGCAACTCGCGGAACGGGGAATCCGGATCCTCGAGCAGCTGGTCGAGCTCGTCCCGGTGCGCGCCGAAGCGGCCGTGCAGCTCGGACAGCCGCTCGCGGTCGCCGGCGCTCAGGGCGGCGCGGAACGCCTCCGCCCTGCGCCGCAAGTCCCGATAATGAGGTAGGCCCGGATATCCGATGATCAGGTTTCCATGCGCCTGGCGCGCTGCGGCGCCGACACGGCGCTCATAGTGCGCCGGCGGCCCAGGATGGGCCTCGGTGACGACCAGCACGGCGCCCGGATAATAATGGCAATAGCCGGCGAGCATATGAATGACGATCTGGTCGCTGCCGGCGGCGCGATAGCGCCGGTTTTGTTCCTCAGTCTCGCGCCGGGCTTCCCGGCTGCGCCGCTCGCAGGTGTCGACGGTGCCGACCAGGGTCCAGCTTTCGATCGTCTCCGGCCACGGTACCTCGCCGTAGAGACCGAGGCGATGGCGCAAATTGCCGCGCAACGCCTGGCCTTCCGGGTCATTGCGCTGGCTGAGGTAAAAGCCTTCGACGCCGCTGTAGAGGGCGGAATAAAGGACCGGGCCGCTGAGGCGTACGCATCGGCCCTGCCAGCGGCTCGGCACCCTGGCGACGCTCTGGACGGCGACCGTCCTTGCCGTCGCCGCCGTGCAGGGCGGCGGCTCGGCCTGTGCCGCCGCTAGCCCGACGAAGAGCGCAAGGACGGTCATCCGTCGCCCCTAGCGGAAAATCCCCCGCCCCGGATAGATCGCGACCTCGCCCAACTCCTCCTCGATCCGCAGCAATTGGTTGTATTTGGCGAGCCGGTCGGAGCGGGCGAGGCTGCCGGTCTTGATCTGCCCGCAACTGGTGGCGACCGCGAGATCGGCGATGGTCGTGTCCTCGGTCTCGCCGGAGCGGTGCGACATCACCGCGCTATAGCCGGCGCGGTGGGCGGTCTCGACCGTCTCCAGCGTCTCGGTCAGCGTGCCGATCTGGTTGACCTTGATCAGGATCGAATTGGCGAGCCCTCGCTCGATCCCCATCCGCAGCCGCTCCCGGCTGGTGACGAACAGATCGTCGCCGACCAGCTGGATCTTGTCGCCGAGCCGGTCGGTCAGCGCCTTCCAGCCGTCGAGATCGTCCTCGGCCATGCCGTCCTCGATCGAGCGGATCGGATAGGCCCCGGCCAGCTCCGCGAGGAAGTCCGCCATTTCGGCGGGATCGAGCGTGCGACCCTCCCCGTCCATCCGGTAGGCGCCGTCGCGATGATATTCGGTCGCCGCGCAGTCGAGCGCCAGCACGACGTCGTCGCCGGGCCGGTAGCCCGCCTGCTCGATCGAGCGCATGATGAAATCGAGCGCGTCGCGCGCCGAAGCGAGATTGGGGGCGAAGCCGCCCTCGTCGCCGACCGCGGTCGACAGGCCGGCCGCCGCCAGACCCTTTTTCAGCGTGTGGAAGATCTCGGCGCCGCAGCGCAGCGCCTCGGCGAAGGTCGGCGCCCCGACCGGCATCACCATGAATTCCTGGAAGTCGATCGGGTTGTCGGCATGGGCGCCGCCGTTCAGGATGTTCATCATCGGCACCGGCAGCGTCGCCGCGGCGACGCCGCCGACATAGCGGTAGAGCGGCAGCCCGCGCGCTTCGGCCGCGGCCCTGGCGGCGGCGAGGCTGACCCCGAGCAGGGCATTGGCCCCGAGCCGCGACTTGTTGGCGGTGCCGTCGAGCGCGATCAGCGCGGCATCGATCTCGGCCTGGTCCTCGGCCTCCATACCGGTCACCGCCCGGGCGATCTCGCCTTTCACCGCCTCGACCGCCTGGCCAACTCCCCTGCCGAGCCAGCGGCTCTTGTCGCCGTCCCTTTTCTCCACCGCTTCGTGGGCGCCGGTCGAGGCGCCCGACGGCACCGCCGCGCGGCCCAGGCTGCCGTCCTCGAGCAGAACCTCCACCTCCACCGTCGGATTGCCGCGGCTGTCGAGGATCTGGCGCGCGTGCACGTGGATGATGGCGGTCATTTTGTTGCGGCCTCGTTATCGTTTATGGGGGCTGCGGGTCGATTATCGGCCCGCAGAGGCGCGTGCAACTTTCCTCTCCTCCGCCGGAACGCAAGCGCCGCGGCGGGTGTTCTGGGCGGAAAGTTCACCTGTCCAACCAGTGGAGATGCTTATGCCCCCGCGCGACCCCGAACTTCCCGAAGGCACCGACCAGATCGTCAATGGCGCGGCGGCCGGCGACGGCGGCGAATCGAGCGGCGGCTTCGTCGCCACCGGCGGCTCCGGCAAGTCGGCCGCCGCTTCTTCGTCCGGCGGCGCCACCGACAAGCTGGTGAGCCAGGTGCGCGATCAGGTGTCCAACCTGCGCGGCCAGGCGACCGACCGGCTGCGCGGCCTGGCCGACGACGGCAAGGGCCGGGCGAGCGGCCTGCTCGACGATATCAGCGAGATCATCGAGGACGCGGCCCGCTCGATCGACGAGCGGCTCGGCGAGGAATATGGCGACTATGCCCACCGCGCCTCCGGCGCGGTCTCGTCCTTTGCCGGCCGGGTGCGCGACAAGAGCCTCGACGACATGATCGACGATACCCGCAACGTCGTCCGCTCCAGCCCCGCCATCGCCATCGCCGCCGCGGCGGTGGTCGGCTTCGCGCTGATGCGGGTGATCCGCACCGGCCTCGACGAAGCCGGCGGCGGCGGACGCCGCCGCGGCGGCAAGGGCGGCGGGGCCTGATCTTTGGACGCACCGGCGCAGGACCCCGGTGAGGAATCGATCGGCGACCTGATCGGCCGCCTGATCGAGGACGGCCGCAGCTTACGCCCGGGCCGAAATCGACCTGATGCGGCAGATCGCCCGGCATCGCGCGGCGCGGGCGCGAACCGGGCTGATCATGCTCGCCGCCGGCGCCGTGCTGGCGCTTTCGGCGCTGACCGCGCTGATCCTCGGCCTGGTGCTCGGCCTGGCGACCTTGATCCATCCGTTGCTCGCCGGCCTGGCGGTGGCCGCCTTGCTGGCGGGCATCGGCTACGGCCTGATCCGCTACGGCCTCACCGGGCTGCGCGCGCTGGGCGGCGACGACGAGGAGCGGGCGGCGATCGAGCGCGGGGAAAGACTGCCGTGACGCCGGCGGCGGTCGAACGGGCCAAGCGCGAAGCCGTCACCGCGCGGCGGCGGCTGGACAGCACTTTGGTCGCGGTCCAGCAGCGGCTGCGCCCGGCCAGTCTTGCCGGCGAAGCCTGGGACGGGGTCAAGGACAAGAGCGCCGATCTCGCCGACGGCGCGCTGAGCGCGGTCCGGAAGCGGCCGGCGGCGGTGTCGATGGCGCTCGGCGCCTTCGCCCTGTTCCTCGCCCGCGAGCCGCTGAAGCGCGTCGTCACCCGGCTGGTGGCCGGCGAGCCGGAGGATCCGGAGGATGACGATCGCATCGTCACCAGGATCGAAACCGGCGATGCGAAGTTTAGTGCGTCGGCACCGATCGTCGACGCGTCGGTGACTGAAGGAGTGAGTTGATGGTGGCCAGCAAGGACAGTGAAACGGGTGAAGGGGCCGGAGCGCGGGGCCGTGCGGCGGACGCCTATCAGGCGGCGCGCGAACGGACCTTCTCGGCTTATGAGGCGGCGCGCGACCGCGCCGCCGACGTCGGCCGCCAGGCCGCGGTCTATCCGATCGGCGCGGTGATCGGCGGTCTGGCCGTGGGAGCCCTGATCGGCCTGCTGGTGCCGCGGTCGCGCCGCGAGACCGAATTGCTGGCGCCGACCGGCCGCCGCATCACCGACGCGGCGCGCGACGCCGCGCAGCGCGGCCTCGACGCCGGCAGGCAGCAGGTCGAGGAGATACGCGACCGGGCCGCCAAGAAGGTCGGCGAGGCCGTCGTCGAGGCGGTCGGCGGCGGCGGCAAGGACTAGGCGGAGCCGGCCGCCGCGGCCTGCCCGCGGCGGCGGCGGCGCCAGACGGCCGCGATGAGCAAATTGCATCTCGTGTTCGGCGGGCGGGTCAAGGATCCGCGCGGCCTCGATTTCGACATGTCGACCATCGACATGGTCGGGCTGTTCCCGGATTATGCCAGCGCCTACGACGCCTGGCGGGCAAGCGCCCAGCGCACAGTCGACGACGCCGAGATGAAATATGTGGTGGTTCACCTCCACCGCCTGCTCGAGCCGGAGATGGCCGCTCCCGCCACGGACGGCTAGCCGCCGGCAGGGCAGGTTCGGCGGACTCCGGCAATGCGACGCCGGCGATGGCGTCCGCCCGGAATTCCTGCAATTCTATCCTCGTTCGAAATGTCTTCCTTGACTGAAAGGACTTGCCGTTGAGCCAGAACCCGGCGCTCGATGCCCTTCTCGCCACTTATGGGGCAAGCGAGGACGTTCGCCTGCTGGGCGCCGCGTTCGACCTTGCCGCAAGCGATCATGAAAGGCGCAGGGTGATCGACGTCGCGCTGACGGCGCGCGATCTGGACGACGGCGCCCGCAGGAAGATGGCCCAGGCCTCGGTCGGCATGGGCGACATGAAAGCCGCAATCGCCTTGTGCGACGATCGTCCCGAGCTGGTTGCGCTGCAGGTCGAAGCGATGATCGGTGCCGGCCAGCTGGTCGAGGCCGAAGCCCATTATCTCAACCTCGTCGCCGAAAATCCTGTGCTCGAATCGCCCGAGATCGCGGCCATGATCGAGCAGGCCAAGTCGGCGACCATCGATCAGCCCGGGTCGAACGTCATCGGCTTCGCCTCGGCTGCGCGCGGCATCCGGTCCGAAGGCCGCCTCAGGAATGATGAGGCCAAAGCGGCGCGCGCGATGTTCGGCGAGCCGGGCTCGACCATCCGCTTCGAGGACGTGGGCGGGCTGGAGGAGGTGAAGAAGCAGATCACACGCCGCATCGTCACCCCCTTCCTGAAACCGTCTTTGTTTGCCAGATATCGCCGCAAGGCCGGGGGCGGCGTGTTGCTGTTCGGTCCGCCCGGCTGCGGCAAGACCCTGCTGGCCCGTGCGACCGCCGGCGAATGCGAGGCGCGCTTCGTCAACGTGCCGGTGGTCGACGTCATCGACAAATATATCGGCGAGGCCGAACGGAAGCTGGCGGCCATCTTTGCCGATGCCCGCCGGGATACGCCGACCGTCCTGTTCTTCGACGAGCTGGAGGCGCTCGCGGGCTCGCGCAGCGGACACGCCAATCAGAGTCACATCAGCCTGGTTTCCACCTTCCTTTCCGAAATGGACGGATTCGCCAACAACAATGAGGGCGTGCTGATCCTGGCGGCCACCAACATGCCGTGGGGCGTGGACGCGGCATTTCGCCGGCCGGGCCGGTTCGACCGCGTGCAGTTCGTGCCGCCGCCGGACAAGGGAGCGCGGGCGCGCATCCTCGAGCTGCAGCTTTCGGGCCGGCCAACCGAGCCGGAGCTCGACCTCGGGGCCATTGCGGCGGCGACCAGCGGTTATTCCGGCGCCGACCTCGAGAATCTGGTCAATACCGCGGTCGACCTGGCCATCGAGGAATCGATGTCCAGCGGCATGGAGCATCCGGTCAACCGCGGCCATCTCGCCGAGGCGCAGCGCGAGGTGCGCCCCACCACGCTCGAATGGCTTACGACCGCCCGCAATTACGCCAAATATTCGAATGCCGGCGGGCAATATGACGACGTCGCGGCTTTCCTGAAGGCGCACGGCCTGTGAGCGATGCCCTGCGATATCGGCTCGTCGATGAACCCAGGCCGAGTGCCCTGTCGAGAGTGGCCTTGCCGCCGCTGCTCGTGTTCATGGTCGCCACCTTCTTTCAGCCCTGGGGCTATTTGCTGATCGTCTTCAACGCGATCGCGCTCAATGGACCCGGCAGGAACAGGGAGATCGGCCTCGCTTTGGCGCCGATACCGATTTACTTCGCCTCTCTCGCCTTGCTCGACGGTCTGATCCGGGACGGAGCCCTGACCGTGAACCGGGCCACCTATGTGTTCGCGGCGGCGGTGGGCCTCGGGCTCGTGCTGGCGGCCTTCGCCTATATTTCCCAGGCGCGCACTTACGAGCTGCGCCGCTTTCTTTCCTATCTTTCCGGAAATGCGGCGTGATCCCGCACGAGCGCGCCTTGCGCCGCGCGGAGGCCCTGATGGCCGCCGGCAATCACGCTGCTGCCATAGAGCCGCTGCGCGACGTCCTGACCGCCGATCCCGAACATGCCTATGCCCATGACTGCCTTGCGCTGTGCCTGCTCTCGCAGGATCGACTGGCGGGCGCGGTGCATGAAGCGCAAACCGCCATCGCGCTCGAGCCCCTCTCGGGCCCCTACCGGCTGACGCTCGCTCAGGCCCTGTACCTTCAGCAGCACACGCGCCGCGCGCTCAAGGAAGTGGAGGCCGCCATCGAGCTCGATCCCGCTTACCCGCAGGCTCATCTGTTCCGTGCCAGGTTCCTTCGCTACAAAGGCGACCGCGCCGGGGCTCGCCGGAGCCTGGACCGCGCCCTGCAGCTTGCGCCCGGCAGTGCCGCCATCCTCGCCGAGGCCGGCTATTCGGCGCTCGAGCGGGGCGACATCGCCGCCGTCGAGAGCGCCGCGCAAGCGGTGCTGAGCATGGATCCGAACAATGTGGACGGCCTGGTCCTGATGGGCCGTGTCAAGCTCGCCGGGCATGAGATCGATGAGGCCCTTTACCTGGCGCTTTGTGCGCTGAGCCAGTCGGCGACGGATCTCGAAGCCCTGTCGCTTCTGGCCGCCACCAAGATGAAAAGGAATAGGCTTGGCGGCCTGTGGTGGCGCTGGAACCGCTTTCTCGTCCGTCTCGGCGAAACCCGCGCCATCTTCGTCGTGGTCGCTATCTGGGTCCTTTATCAGTGGGCCGTGCTCGGCAGCCGGGACGTCGGCCTGCCGGAGATCACCGCGACCCTCCTGACGATAATCTATCTCGCCTTCGTGATTTACACGATCTCGGCCAGCGTCATCGTGACGCGCATGGTGCGCAAGGAATTGCAGCGCGTCCGGCTGGCCCCGCACTTTTAGCGACGAGGCCGGTGAGCGGCGAAAGGGGCCGGTCAGGCCTTTCTGTACCGGAACAGCAAGAGCGGGTAGGCGAAGGCCAGGCCGACGAGGAACCCGCCGGCATCCGCCGCGGCGGCCGCTTTCGCTCCGCTCAATCCGGCGAACGTGAAGACGACAATCAGCTGGATCGCCAGCCAGGCCGCCATCAGCCAGAGGATGTTGAGCCACAAACCCAGCGTCGAATTGGCGAGTTTCACCTTGTTGCGGCCGAACAGGATGGCATAGGCGCCGACAACGGCCGAAACCGCGCCGCTCGCGCCGATCATCGGCGCCAGGCTGCCCGGGTCGACCAGATAGTAAGCGGCGGCGGCGGCATAGGCGCCGGCCAGAAAGAGAAGGGCCAGGCCGGCGGCCCCGGTCGCCGCCTCGGTCGGCCGTCCGCAGACGACGAGGAACAGCAAGCCGAAGGCGACGTGGATGAAGTTGGCGTGCACCAATGTCGCGGTCAGCGGCGTCAGCCACACCGGGGCCCCGTTGCCGCCGCCGTCGAGAGCGAGCCGTCCGGGAATGAAGCCGCCCCACAGCTGCGCCCATTGGTCGAGGCGCAACAGCCCGAGCACGATCCAGACGGCGGCGATTGTCAGGCTGAGCGCGAGCGTGACGCGGGCGCTCGACCAGCTGTCCGGAGGCCGCATCGGCCCTAAATGAACTCGATCTTGGCGATCTCGAAATATTTGTCGCCGGACGGCGCCGAGAATTCGACCTCATCGCCCTTCGCGCGGCCGATCAGCGCCCGGCCGAGCGGCGAGGAATAGCTGATCCGGCCGACCTTGGCGTCGGCCTCGGTCTCGCCGACGATCTGATATTTGATCTTCTTGTCATGCTCGTCGAGCAGGGTGACGGTCGCGCCGAACACCACCTTGTCGCCGGACAGCGTCGCCGGATCGATCACCATCGCCCGGCTCAAACGGTCCTCGAGATCGGCGATCTGCGATTCGACATGGCCCTGCCGCTCCTTGGCGGCGTGATATTCGGCATTTTCCGCGAGGTCGCCATGGCCGCGCGCTTCCTCGATGGCGTCGATGATCGCCGGCCGTTCCACCATTTTCAGGTGGCGCACGTCGTTCTGCAGCTTCTCATAGCCTTCGGCCAGCATCGGCAGCTTGTCGACCGTCGCCATTCGCTTGTGCCTTTCGTCAAAAAAACCGGGGCTGAGCGATCCTCGAAGGGAAACCGCCCGATCTAGATCACATTGTTCAGGATGATGGTTCGGAAGCCGAATAATAGTCCTGCAGCGAGCGTACTTCAAGGCTGCGCTCCCGCCGCGCCGCGATCGCGCTCACCACGGCGGCGCTCGAGGCGGCGGTGGTGAAATAGGGAACGCGCTGCGAAACCGCCGACGCCCGGATCGAAGCGGAGTCGCGATGGCTCTGCCAGCCCTCGGTGGTGTTGAAGACGAGGTCGATCTCGCCGTCCTTGATCTTGTCGACGATGTGCGGACGCCCCTGCGCGACCTTGTTGACCCGCTCCACCGCCAGGCCCTGGGCCGAGAGATATTCGGCGGTGCCGCCGGTCGCGACGACGCGGAAGCCGAGCTCGATGAGGCGACGGACCGGTCCGGCCACGGCCGGCTTGTCGCTGTTCTTGACCGAGACGAACAGGGTGCCGCCGTCGGGCAGCTCGATGCCGCCGCCCTGCTGGGACTTGAGAAAGGCTGTGTCGAAATCTCCAGCGATTCCCATCACTTCCCCGGTCGACTTCATCTCTGGTGATAACACCGGATCGATCCCCGGGAAGCGCGCGAACGGGAAGACCGCCTCCTTGACGGCGATGTGGGGCACGTGGCGCGGGATCGGCGGCAGGTCGGCGAGCCTTTCGCCCGCCATCACCCGGGCGGCGATCTTGGCGACCGGCGTGCCGATCGTCTTGGCGACGAACGGGACGGTGCGGCTGGCGCGCGGATTGACCTCGATCAGATAGACGGTCCCGTCTTTCACGGCGAACTGCACGTTCATCAGCCCCTTGACGCCGAGCGCCTTCGCCAGCGCGCCCGCCTGCCGCTCGATCTCGGCGACGATCTCCGGCTCGAGGCTGTAGGGCGGCAGCGAGCAGGCGCTGTCGCCGCTGTGGACGCCCGCCTCCTCGATATGCTGCATCACCCCCGCGATGACGACGTCGCGGCCGTCGGCGATCGCGTCGACGTCGACTTCGATCGCGTCGCGCAGATACTGGTCGATCAGCACCGGGCTGTCGCCGGAGACCTGCACCGCGGTCTCGATATAGTCGGCGAGCTGGGCGGGACCGTCGATGATCTCCATCGCGCGGCCGCCGAGCACGTAGCTCGGCCGGGTCAGCACCGGATAGCCGATCCGCTCCGCGACCATGATCGCCTCCTCGCGGCTGCGGGCGATGCCGTTGGCCGGCTGCCTGAGGCCGAGCCGGTCGACCAGCCGCGCGAAGCGCTCGCGGTCCTCGGCGAGGTCGATCGCGTCCGGCGAAGTGCCGAGGATCTTTATCCCCTCCTTCGCCAGCGCGGCGGCGAGCTTGAGCGGGGTCTGGCCGCCGAACTGGACGATGACGCCGACCAGCTCGCCGCGCGAGGCCTCGACGTGGAGGATCTCGAGCACGTCCTCGACGGTGAGCGGCTCGAAATAGAGGCGGTCCGACGTGTCGTAATCGGTGCTCACCGTCTCCGGATTGCAATTGATCATGATCGTCTCGAAGCCGGCCTCGGCGAGCGCGAAGCAGGCGTGGCAGCAGCAATAGTCGAACTCGATTCCCTGGCCGATCCGGTTGGGGCCGCCGCCGAGGATGACGATCTTGCGCCGGTCGGACGGCTGGCTCTCGTCCTCGGGCGCGCCGAAGGCGGGCGCCTCGTAGGTCGAGTACATATAGGGCGTCTTCGCCTCGAACTCGGCGGCGCAGGTGTCGATCCGCTTGAACACCGGGCGCACGCCGAGCCGGTGGCGCAGCGCCCGCACCTCGTCCTCGGTGGTGGCGCCGAGCAGCGCCTTGACCGCGTCGTGGATCAGGCCGTGCGAGCGCGCCCGGGTCTTGACCGCGCCGCCGGCGAGATGGGCGGCCTTCAAGGCGAGCTCGGCGAGGCGGCGGTCGGAGAAGCCCATCGCCTTCAGCCGCCGCATGCCGGCGGCGTCGCGCGGCAGGCCGTCGGCGCAGATCTCCTCCTCGACCTCGACGATCTCCCTTATCCGTTCGAGGAACCACGGATCGTATCGGGTGATGGCGTGGATCTCGGCGACCGAGAGGCCCTCGCGCATCGCCTGGGCGGCGACCAGCAGCCGGTCCGGCGACGGCCGCGCCAGCGCCTCCTCGATCTCCGCCTTGGGCGCGCCGTAAAGCGACTTGATGCCGTCGAGGCCGATCAGCCCCGTCTCCAGCCCTCTCAGCGCCTTTTGCAGGCTCTCGTGGAACGAGCGGCCGATCGCCATCACCTCGCCGACCGACTTCATCGAGGTGGTCAGCAGGCCGTCGCTCTCCTTGAACTTCTCGAAGGCGAAGCGCGGGATCTTGGTGACGACATAGTCGATCGTCGGCTCGAAGCTCGCCGGCGTCGCGCCGGTGATCTCGTTGTCGATCTCGTCGAGCGTGTAGCCGACCGCCAGCCTGGCCGCGACCTTGGCGATCGGGAAGCCGGTCGCCTTCGAGGCGAGCGCCGAGGAGCGGCTGACCCGCGGGTTCATCTCGATCACGACCAGCCGGCCGTCGGCGGGATTGACCGCGAACTGGACGTTGGAGCCGCCGGTTTCGACGCCGATCTCGCGCAGGCAGGCGATGCTTGCGTTGCGCATGATCTGATATTCCTTGTCGGTCAGGGTCAGCGCCGGCGCGACGGTGATCGAAATCGCCGGTATGGACGCCCATCGGATCGACATTCTCGATCGAGCAGATGATGATGGCATTGTCCGCGCGGTCGCGGATCACCTCCATCTCATATTCCTTCCAGCCCAGCACCAATTCCTCGATCAGCACCTCGGTGGTCGGCGAGGCCTCGAGCCCGCCCTTGACGATGTCGACGAACTCGTCGCGATTATAGGCGATGCCGCCGCCGGTGCCGCCCAATGTGAAGCTCGGCCGGATGATCGCCGGCAGGCCGACCGCGTCGAGCGCCGCATTCGCCTCCTCGAGGCTGTGGGCGATCGCCGAGCGCGGGCAGTCGAGGCCGATCTTGGTCATCGCCTCGCGGAACTTGAGGCGGTCCTCGGCCTTCTCGATCGCCGCCGCGTCGGCGCCGATCATGATCACGCCGTATTTTTCGAGCGTGCCGTCCTTCCACAGCGCCAGCGTGGTGTTGAGCGCGGTCTGCCCGCCCATCGTCGGCAGCACCGCGTCGGGCCGCTCCTTCTCGATGATCTTGGCGACATAAGCCGGGGTGATCGGCTCGACATAGGTGGCGTCGGCGAGCTCGGGGTCGGTCATGATCGTCGCCGGGTTGGAATTGACCAGCACGATCCGATAGCCCTCGGCCTTGAGCGCCTTGGCCGCCTGCGTCCCCGAATAGTCGAACTCCGCCGCCTGGCCGATGACGATCGGCCCGGCGCCGATGATCAGGATCGAGGAGATGTCGGTGCGGCGGGGCATCAGTTCCGCACCCTTGCGGGGCCATAGGGACCGAGCAGGCGGATATCGAGATCGCGCAGGCCCAGGCTATCGAGCCGCCCCAGCAGCATATCCAACAGTCCTGGCGCGTAGTTCGGCGGCGGCATGATGGCCAACGACTGGCGCGTGCGCCCGTCGATGTACCAATCGAGCTCGGCGGCGATGCGGGCAACCTGGTCGATGCTGGCTTGCGAACCCCTGAATGTCACTCCGGCGAGATTAGCCGATGTGGTCACGCCGTCATTCCGGTCCGGCCCCCGCCCTCTCAGCTGCGTCTCGGCGGCGATCAACGCGCGCGTGAAATCAGCCTCCAGGCCATTCAGCAGCGCTTCCTGATAGGCTTCAGAGTCGGCGCCCTGGCGCGGGCAATCTCCCAAGAAAGGAATATGGCTGCGCATCGCGTCGAGCAGCCGGTCCGCATGGTCCTCCATCCGCCAGAGCGGAATGGTCGCGTCCGTCAGCTGGTAGAGCCGCCCCTGGTCCTGGCTGACCGCAATCCGCTGGCAGGTCGTGCGCGACCAGCCGCTCGTCGAGAACCTGCTGTTGCCGCCCGCGTCGAGGAACACCGTCCACTCGATATCCTCGTCCTGCGGCTGGTACCGGATCGTGCAGCTCGGCGGCGCGCCGATCACCATGGATTGCGGGCACGACAGCGCCCATGGCCCGTACATGACGGGCGCGGTGGACGTCGCCCGGGCCGGGGCGGTCGCCACCATGGCGACGAGCAGAGCGGCGGCGATGACGAGGACCGAGGAGATGTCGGTACGGCGGGGCATTGGTTATCGCTGACCTAATGTGTAGCGTTGATCGGAAAACGTAGGGTTGGGATGGCCAGTATAAGCCCTCTCCCCGGCGGGGAGAGGGTTGGGTGAGGGGGTACTGAGCTGGGAAGAAACCGCCTGACGCCGATCGCCCGCAAGCTGCGCGCAACCCAAACCGAGGCGGAGGGCCGCCTGTGGCACCACCTCCGCGGCCGAAGGCTCGAAGGCGAGAAGTTCGTCCGTCAGTTCCAGATCGACAATTTCGTCGCCGACTTCGCCTGCCGCACGGCTCAGCTGGCGATCGAGCTCGACGGCGGGCAGCACAGCGTCGAGCGGGACGCTGCGAGGACGGCGATCATCGAGAATTACGGCTACCGTGTCCTGCGGTTCTGGAACAACGACGTGCTCGCCAACACCGACGGCGTGCTGGAGGCGATCCGGCACGAGATCCTCCTCGCTCGAAACCGACCAGAGTAATGCCGAACGCCGGGCCCCCTCACCCCAACCCTCTCCCCGCCGGGGAGAGGGAGTCGAGCCGGCGCCGGGGATCAGGATGGGGGAAATGTTGGTGCGTTTGAACATCACGGCGCCGTTACCTTGCCGGTGATGTCAAAGCCGAGCCTTACCTCTTCCAGATAGCCACTCGGACCATCGACCAAGGGCTGCACAAAACCAGCATGCTCGGCCATTCTTATGCAGCCGCGATCCAAGAAGACCGGCCCTCTTCCCTTCAGTTCGAACACCACCGGGATGGTTCCCGATTGAATTGCCTCAGCGATGGCGATTAGGTTTCGATAGAAGCTGGCTTGCCGTTTTGTGAGCCGGGCCGGCTTATCTGCAAGCGCCTTTGCAGACATCGGCTTGTAGGCCGAGTTCATATCCCGGACAGTGTCGAATCCCGGACCGGATTCCAGCTGCGCGTTAATCAACTGCATTGGATTTTTCCAACGAGCGTACGAACTTCTCGAACAGATAGACGCTGTCCTGCGGCCCCGGGCTCGCTTCGGGATGATATTGGACGCTGAACGCCGGAGCGTCGGTCAGCTCCATGCCGCACAGGCTGCCGTCGAACAGGCTGATATGGGTCGGGCGGGCGTTGGCCGGCAGCGAGTCGAGGTCGACCGCGAAGCCGTGGTTCATGCTGGTGATCTCGACCCGGCCGTCGCTGAGCCGCTTGACCGGATGGTTGGCGCCGCGATGGCCCTGGTGCATCTTCGAGGTGGTGGCGCCGACCGCGAGGCCGAGCAGCTGGTGGCCGAGGCAGATGCCGAACAAAGGCTTGCCGGTCTCCAGCAGCCGGCGGATCACCGGCACCGCATAGTCGCCGGTGGCGGCCGGGTCGCCGGGGCCGTTGGACAGGAAGAAGCCGTCGGGCGCGTGCGCCATCACCTCGTCGAACGTCGCCGACGCCGGCAGCACCGTCACCCGCGCGCCGGCGTCGGCGAGGTTGCGATAGATATTGCGCTTGGAGCCGTAGTCGATCGCGACCACGTGCGGCAGTTTCTCATCGTGCGGCCGCTCGGCATAGCCCGCGCCGAGCCGCCAGCGGCCGCCCGACCAGCGGTACATCTGCCGGCACGACACTTCCTTCGCCAGGTCCATCCCTTCCAGCCCCGGCCATTCGCGCGCCTTGGCGAGCAGCGCCTCGACGTCGAAGCGGCCGTCGGCGCGGTGGGCGATGACGCCATTGGGCGCGCCCTCGCGGCGGATCCTGCGGGTCAGCGCGCGGGTGTCGACGCCGGCAAGGCCGATGCGGCCGTTCGAGCGCATCCAGTCGGCAAAGCCCAGAGCGGCGCGGAAGCTGCTCGGCGCGGTGACGTCCTGGCGGACGACGCAGCCCAGCGCCCAGGGATTGTCGGCCTCGAGATCCTCGTGATTGGCGCCGACATTGCCAATATGGGGGAAGGTGAAGGTGACGATCTGCCTCGCATAGGAGGGATCGGTCATGATCTCCTGATAGCCGGTCATCGCGGTGTTGAAGCAGACCTCGCCGACCGCCTCCCCTTCGGCGCCGAAGCCGCGGCCCCGGACGATGCTCCCATCAGCCAGAACCAATAGGCCCGTCGCCCCGCTCAATTCGTAGGCGGAGCGTGACGAAGTCATGCTCCGACGGTCCGATCCGAGCCGACGAAACGCGGCGCGGCGGCGGGCGTGGCGTGAGCCATGGCGGCGGGCACTCCTGAAAAAGGCTGGCGATGTCGCTAAGGCTCGACCGCTAGAGCGCGCGCCGGTGAGCGTCAATCTGTTAAACGGCGAAGCGCCCGGTGGATTGGTCTTTCCGCATTCTCCGAGTCGTCAGGCGGCTATCCGCCTGACTTGAAAATGCTCTATGCTGTCGGTTTCCCTCAAGCTTTTCCGAGAGCCCATGATTCGCGACCAGATCAAGGCGGCGCTGACCGGCGCCATGAAGGCGGGCGACAAGCCGCGCACCGGCGCCTTGAGGCTGGTCCAGTCGGCGCTGAAGAATCGCGACATCGAGCTGCGCGGCGCCGCCGATCCGCCCGACGACGACATGATCGTCAACGAGGTGCTGCAGAAGATGGTCAAGCAGCGCCGCGAATCGATCGACATGTACAAAAAAGGCGGCCGCGACGAGCTCGCCGACGCCGAGGCCGCCGAGATCGCGGTGATCGAGGAATTCCTCCCCCGGCAGATGGGCGACGAGGAGATCGGCGCCGCGGTCGAGGCGATCGTCGCCGAGACCGGCGCGGCCTCTGTCAAGGATATGGGCCGGGTGATGGCGCTGGTGAAGGAGCGTCACGCCGGCAAGCTCGACATGGGCAAGGCCAGCGCCGCGGTGAAGGCGCGGCTGAGCTGAATCCCCCCGCTTTCCACAGCCCCCCAGCTTGCGGGCGGGGGCAGTTGATGCGAGACGAAAAAGCTCGCCTGGGGTGCCCTTGAATGAGTTTGTCTCCGGCCTTTCTTGACGAGCTCCGGGCCCGAACCGGCCTGTCCACGCTGATCGGCAGGAGCGTCAAGCTGCAGCGCGCGGGTCGCGAATGGAAAGCCTGCTGCCCGTTCCACAACGAAAAGACGCCGAGCTTCACGGTCAGCGACGAAAAGGGCTTCTACCATTGCTTCGGCTGCGGCGCCCATGGCGACGCGATAAGCTGGCTGACCGACGCGCGCGGCCTCGCCTTCATCGACGCGGTCAGGGAGCTGGCCGATGCCGCCGGCATGGAAGTGCCTGCACCCGACCCGCGCGCGCAGGCCAAAGCCGAGCGCGCCGCCGGCCTTCATGAGGTGATGGAGGCGGCCGCCCGCTGGTTCGTCGAGCAGCTCGGCGGGATCGAGGGAAGCGAGGCCCGCGCCTATCTCGGCGGCCGGGACCTCGCCGAAGCGACGCAGCGGCGCTTCGGCTTCGGTTTCGCGCCCGATTCCCGCGGCCGGCTGAAGGCGGCGCTGAAGGGATTCGGCAACGACAGACTGGTCGAGGCCGGGCTGCTGGTCGTGCCGGAAGCGGAAGAGCGCGAACCCTATGACCGCTTCCGCGGCCGGCTGATGATCCCGATCCGCGACCCGCGCGGGCGGGTGATCGCGTTCGGCGGCCGCATCCTTGGGTCCGGCGAGCCTCCTTCGTCCGGCTCGGGACAGGCCAAGTATCTCAATTCCCCGGAGACGCCTTTGTTCGACAAGGGCCGCACGCTCTACAATCTCGACCGGGCCGGGCCGGCCGCGCGCGAAGCGCGGCGGATCCTCGTCGTCGAGGGCTATATGGACGTCGTCGCGCTCGACCAGGCCGGGATTGCCGAAGTGGTGGCGCCGCTCGGCACGGCGCTGACCGAGGGCCAGCTCGGCCTGCTCTGGCGCTTCGCGCCGGTGCCGATCCTGTGTTTCGACGGCGACTCCGCCGGCCAGAAGGCCGCCATTCGCGCGGCGCTGCGGGCGCTGCCTTATGTCGGCCCGGGGCGTTCGCTGGGCTTCGTCACGCTGCCGGCGGGCGAGGATCCCGACGATCTGGTCCGCGCCCGCGGCCGGCAGGCGTTCGAGGCGCTGCTGGAGCGGCCCGAGCCGCTGGTCGACCGGCTGTGGCGGCACGAGCTCGAGACGGAGCCGCTCGCCACCCCCGAGCAGCGCGCCGGCCTCAGGCGCCGGCTGCTCGATCACGTCTCGACGATCGGCGATCCCGACGTTCGCGACCAGTATCGCTCCGAGCTGCTGAAGCGGTTCGCCGACCTGTACGAGCGGCCGCGTCAATGGACGCAGCGTCCGGGGCAATGGCAAAGAAGCGGGCGTTTCGTCGCTCCGCCCCGGCCGACCTCACCCGAGGCCAGAGCGGTCGGCCGCACCGGTCTCGATCCCGAGCTCGGCCGCGCGGTGCTGCACGGCCTGATGCGTTTTCCGGGCCTGATCGGGCGGCACGGCGAGGCGATCGCCGACCTGAGGCTCGGCGAGCCCGCGGCCGCGCGGCTGCGCGACCTGATGCTCGAAGCGGCGATGACCGAAGCCGAGCTTGATCCTGAGAGGCTCCATACCATATTGGCCGCCAGAGGTGGGGCTGCTCTGGCAGAGGAGCTTGGCCTTAAGCGAGGACTGGCTTTTTCCTTCACGCGACGTGATGCCGATCCGGAGCGGGCGTGCCGCGACCTGGTTCTGGTCATCGAGACGCTGGCGGCGCGTCCCGGGCTCGATGCCGCGCTCGAGGCGGCGACGGCGCGGCTGGGGAAAGCCTGGGAAGATGCGGCGTTTGAGGAGCAGAAACGGCTGATTGCGGCACGCGACGAGGCGGACCGTCAGCTGGCGACATTGTTCGAGGCCGGCGGGGACTAAAGCCCGGGCGACATTATAAGGCGTGGGAATGGCGAAGACGAACACGGCGGAAAACGAAGAGAAGAACGAGTCCGGCGATGCGCCGCTCATCGATCTCAACGAAGCCTCGATCAAGAAGCTGATCGCCCGCGCCAAAAAGCGCGGCGTGATCACCTATGACGAATTGAACGAGGCGCTGCCCCAGGACCAGATGTCGTCCGAGCAGATCGAGGACATCATGTCGGCCTTGAACGACATGGGCGTCAACATCGTCGAGAATGAGGAAGGCGACGAGGACGAACCGGAGATCGATTCCGGCGCCGACGAGCCCGCCGACGGCTCCGAGACCTTCATCATCGAAAAGAAGAAGGAAACGGTCGACCGCACCGACGATCCGGTCCGCATGTATCTTCGCGAGATGGGGGCGGTCGAATTGCTCTCGCGCGAGGGCGAGATCGCGATCGCCAAGCGGATCGAGGCCGGCCGCGACACGATGATCTGGGGGCTGTGCGAGAGCCCGATCACCTTCAACGCGATCATCAACTGGTCCAACGCCCTCAACGTCGGCCAGATGCAGCTGCGCGAGATACTCGACCTCGAGGCGATGCTGTCCAAGGGCCCCACTCCGGAGCAGGTCGAGGGCGCCGAAGCCGACGACGACACCATCTCCGAATCGACCGCCGGCCCGTCCTTCAAGGAAGAGGAGGATGTCGAAGAGGTCGTCGAGGAGGAGGATGAGGAAGAGAGCATGGTCGAGCGGCGGGCGCCGCGTCCGACCGAGGAGGATGACGAGGACAACACGCTGAGCCTCGCCCAGATGGAAGAGACGCTGAAGCCCGCGGCGCTCGAGAAGTTCGCCCGCATCACCGATCTCTACAAGAAGTTCGCCCGGCTCCAGGGCACCAGGATGGAGGCGATGAGCGCCGGCCACGAATATCCCGGCGCCGAGGAGAAGAAGTATCAGAAGCTGCGCGAGCAGCTCACCGCCGAGGTGGAAAGCGTCCAGTTCCACGGCGCCAAGATCGAATATCTGGTCGACCAGCTGTACAGCTACAACCGCCGTCTCACCACTCTGGGCGGCCAGATGCTGCGCCTCGCCGAGCGCCACAAGGTGCCGCGGCGCGCCTTCCTCGAAGCCTATATGGGCCACGAGCTGGACGAAGGCTGGGCCGAGCGGGTGTGCGGCGTCGACCGCAAATGGGCCGCCTTCTGCGCCCAGGAGGCCGACGCGATCGAGCGCATCCGCGCCGAGATCGCCGAGATCGCGCAGGCGACCGGAATGGGCCTCGGCGAGTTTCGCCGTATCGTCAACATGGTCCAGAAAGGCGAGCGCGAGGCGCGCATCGCCAAGAAGGAGATGGTCGAGGCGAACCTCAGGCTCGTCATCTCGATCGCCAAGAAATACACCAATCGCGGGCTGCAGTTCCTGGACCTGATCCAGGAGGGCAATATCGGCCTGATGAAGGCGGTCGATAAGTTCGAATATCGCCGCGGCTACAAATTCTCGACCTACGCCACCTGGTGGATAAGGCAGGCGATCACCCGCTCGATCGCCGACCAGGCGCGGACCATCCGCATCCCGGTCCACATGATCGAGACGATCAACAAGCTGGTCCGCACCAGCCGCCAGATCCTGCACGAGATCGGCCGCGAGCCGACCCCGGAGGAGCTGGCCGAGCGGCTGTCGATGCCCTTGGAAAAGGTCCGCAAGGTGATGAAGATCGCCAAGGAGCCGATCAGCCTCGAGACTCCGATCGGCGACGAGGAAGACAGCCATTTGGGCGACTTCATCGAGGACAAGAATGCGGTGATCCCGGTCGACGCCGCGATCCAGGCCAACCTCAAGGAAACGGTGACCCGCGTCCTCGCCAGCCTGACCCCGCGCGAGGAGCGCGTGCTCAGGATGCGCTTCGGCATCGGCATGAACACCGACCACACGCTCGAGGAAGTCGGCCAGCAGTTCAGCGTCACCCGCGAACGCATCAGGCAGATCGAGGCCAAGGCGCTGAGGAAGCTGAAGCATCCGAGCCGCTCGCGGAAGATGCGGTCGTTCCTCGACCAGTGACGATTGAAACTGGGATAGCTCCCAGCACGCCATTGACCCGTTCATGGGCGCGACAGACTTCACATATTATCTTGCTAGCCTGACCGAAGACCAGTTTTCAGCCGTCGAACAACTGTCATTGCCCGACGGAAATCGGTGGGCAGGAAACGTGCTCTCTTACCCTAAGAGCGCGTTGGGCAATCGACGCGAAGGCCCACCCACGAAGCTCAGTATGCGAGCGGGTCGAGGGAAGATGCGGTACGTTCCGTGTCCGCAAAGCAGGGTCGGAGAGAGGGGCACAGGAATGGGTAGAGGCGGCAAGGTTGGGCTCATGCGCTGGGCGCTTGGCGACAAGCACTTCCTTGAGGTCCCGCGGAGCATTATCGGCCTGTTGCAGGCTTCAATGAAAGACCTGCGCGAGACTGTAGACATCGAACAGAAGTTCGACATATTTTATAGCAATTTCATTGAGCTTGAACAGGAACTAGCAGCCATAACGATACGCGATGCGTATCGTAACGTAGAAACTATCACGGACCTATTCGACGACAAACAAGCGATCACTCGAAGAGTGGGCAACTTACTGTCCTCCGCGCGCCTGTATGTGGACCAGATTAAACATCACATCAGCGCGCTTTTCCCGAAGGATCTCGCAAAAAAATCGGAGGTCGAAGCGTATTTCCACCACGAGTATGACACCCTGTTGGGATATCGAGTGATGGAGGCGCTACGCAATTATTCCCAGCACAGAGGACTGCCTGTGCATGGTACGGCTTATTCGGCAAACTGGATGGACGACGGGAAGCCGACACAGCGGCTCGAGTACAATGCGAGCCTCAGCATTTCGATGAAAGAGCTCGAGGCGGATGGGTCGATCAAGGCTAGCGTGATGGAGGAGCTCACTGCGTTAGAGCCGACGGTCGACCTGAAACCCCTAATCCGCGAGTACGTGGAAGGGCTGGCCAACGTTCATGGGAAAATCCGGACTCTGCTTGATCCGCGAGTGAGGCAGGCGGAAGACCTGGTGCTGCATTGGCGCGCGCAATTTACCCAGCAGGCAAAATTGCAGAAGGTGCCAGTAGGCCTTGTGGCGGGGCGGCTCTTTAAGGATGGCACTGCTGAGGAGTTTTTCAGCCTTACCGACAATCCCATCATCTACGCGGCGAAGCTGCGATCTAGGACCCGCTCGCTCCAGCGGCTTTCGATGCGGGCTGTTTCCACCCGCAAAGCGGTAAATAGGCCGTAACGGAGGTACGCGACGAATGACGAGGCCCCAGCGCAAGCGCCAGAAAGTTCGCCTCGAAGAGTTCAAGCTCATCGGCTTCAGTATGGAGAACAAGCCGGCAGGGGAAGGACAGCTTCGGGTCCTAACGCGCGCTGCCTTGACCTCGGACAGCACCGACTTCCACAACTATGTGCGTGCCTTCGCAAACGAGATCAATGAAAAACTGAGGGCGCAGGGGCACACCTTCCACCTAAGTCAATCAAACGGCTTCGCGTTGGTTATCCAGCCAGATCATACTGCTACACTGCACCTAGACCCAGTTGTCCAATTGGACGTCATTGCGAAGCGCGCAGTGGAGGCTGGAGAAGCTGTCTTCTCGAATGACATTGGCGATATCCGTCGAGGGATTCTCCCCGCTGTCAAACTGAGGCAGGAACACCGGGTTGTGATATGTCTCAGAGTGGCATGGAAATTTCTGCTCCTGTTCGACCTGGCGCCAAATGAGGAACTCGACGTTGGCAACATAGAACGAACGATTGCAGTGGGCATGCGTCGCCTGATGTTTGAGCAGCTTTACCGTTCAATGGACGACGATCAATCATTCTCAATGCTGATTTCGAAAGGATGGTTCCCGTTTAACGAGTTGATCGGTGCTGAATATGACGAGCTTCACAAGGCAATCGTCTCCAGCTTCAACCTAGATGCCGCGGAAGCGAAGCTAGTCGCCAGTTTTGATAAAGATCGGATGGCGCGCCTCACAGAGAGTTGGTGGAGACATCCACAGTTCCAAGAGCGCAAGGCTCTCCTCTCGGAAGGCATAGCCCTCTTCACCGAAGGGCGGCACATCCCATCCTTGAAGACGCTCATGTCTGAGATTGAAGGTATCTTGCGGGAAGGCCATGTTCCGCGCGGCGAAGGCCGCCAAGGCATTGGTAAGGTGCTCGCGGATGCGTTCGAGACTGTTTTGCAGGCAGCCGGCGAAGACACCATGTACTTTCCGATACAATTCGTTGAATACTTACGAAAATCGATCTTCGCACCGTTCGACCCGCAACAGCCAGCGGATGAGGCGACAAGAAACACATTGGCGCACGGCCGTGCCTCAGTGAGCGCCTACACAGCGGTAAGGGCGTTGCAGACCATTCTCGTCTTGGATCAAATCTATCGGTTCCTTACGGTTCCCGTGGAACCTAACCAGCCCATAACGCGCGTCAGGCGACCCAAGAGAGGCTGATTCGCGCGTCTCCCCTGGCTGAAGGACGCTTCGTCAAGGCTCCGCAGAAGAAGTCCGCCATCGGTGACATTGCCGCCGGTTCCACGACCATGCCTCGCACGGTCCCTCTTTTCCTCAGTGAGCCGCGCGGAGAACCAATTGCTCCGTATCCGTAAATGAATGGGGGACACAGACGTAACTGTCTCCATTTCACCGGCTTCGACCACGAATATTCTCGTGCGTCCACTGGCGTTCGCCGGGGCCAGCCCGTAGATTGGCCCCATGACGAAGGTCGATCTCACCCTGGATTTGCCGGACCGGGTCGCCCGTGAAGCGAAGGAGGCGGGCCTGCTTTCCGGTCGGGCCGTGGCGCGGCTGCTGCGCGCCGAGATTCGCCGACAAGCGGCCGGTCGGCTCCTTTCCGGCGCCGCGCGAGCAAGCGCCACGGGAAGCGAGCCGCTCTCCATGGCTGAACTGCAGAGCGAGATCGACGCGGTGCGCAAGGGAGGCCGGTCAGGAATGCACGCCGGCGGATGAGGCGTCCGCCGCGCCTGGTGCTCGACACCAATGTCGTGATCTCGGCGGTCCTCTGGGGAGGCAAACCCGCGGAACTGCTGGCACTGGCCGGTGAAGGCGAGGTGCGGCTCTTTTCGAGTCGGGTCCTGCTGGATGAGCTGCGGACAACCCTCGAACGACCGAAGCTGGCGAAGGCTGTGGGGGCGACGGGCCTCGAGATCGTGGACATACTCGCGGATTATCGCCGGCTCGCCACTCTCACCCGACTTGCTCGCCTCAAAAAGCCCTTGTCGCGCGATCCGGATGATGACCATGTCATCGCCTGCGCTCTCGCCGCGCGCGCCGATTTCCTAGTAACCGGTGACGATGACCTGCTGGCGCTTGAACAGGTCGAGGGTGTCGCCATCAGGTCAGTCGCGGCATTCATGATGGCGCAGGTCTGACTGCGCGCGGAGCGGGCGCGGCGCGATGGGAAACTGGGACACTTACCCTTTCGCGAAAAGGTACGTGTCCCAATTCCAGGCACGGCGTGCGATGATGCCCCCATCGATTCGATGCCGTGGAGCCGCTTATGCGACGATCCCTCCTCCCTCTGCTGGCGGCGAGCAGTCTGGCCTTGAGCGGTTGCGTGGCGGGCCTCGCCGCGAGCGCGGTGGGCACCGCGATCAAGGCGGCGACGGATGGTCCGGTCGTGGACGAGGACCGGCGCGCGGCGGCCAGGGCGGCCTGCGAGGCGCATGGCGCGCAGCATGGCCGCGTCCACATCATCGACGCCGAACAGCGTCCGGACGGCCGGGTGACGGTGTGGGGAACGGCTGAGGACGATCGGGAACGGCGCGCGTTCCGATGCCGGTACGACGGCGCGGTCTCGGCCTTCAGATTGCGGGCGATACCGCAGCGCTAGCCCTTCGGGGCTCGGTCGAGGCGCTACCGGAGACTGGCATTCGACGCGATCGAGCACCCGCCGCGTCGCCGCCCTCGCAAGGGCGTCGGAGCCGGAACCAAACGCGACCTCCACGTCGTTCATAGCCTCGGTGACGCGGCTTCAAGAGCTGCATTGCTGCCGAGCCTGGCAGAGGCATAGGCTGCCTCCCGGACGGTCGGTTCTGCATATTCACCGGCTTCCGTTGACGCCCCGTAGCGCCTCGGCTAGCCCAGGATTCAGGGTAGGGCGTCTGGGAAAACAAGCTTTTGGGGGGCGCATGCGGCTGGATCTGCCTGACCTTTTGCATCGCGAGGCGCCGCCGTCGGACCCGCTGGCCATCCTGGAAGACGCCTACCAGCCCGGCGCGATCCGCTTCCGCCCCGAGGATTCGCCGTTCGACACCCTGTTCGCGGACATCACCCACCGCTGCAACATGGCGTGCGCGAACTGCTACATACCGGTCCGCGACCTCCCCGATTTGCCGGTCGACTGGCTTTACGGGATCCTGGCGCGCCTGCCCCGCCGCGCCCGGATCCGGCTGGTCGGGGCCGAGCCGACGATGCGCGAGGATTTGCCGCAGATCATCGCGCAGGTGCGGCGCCTCGGCCACCTGCCGGTCATCCTGTCCAACGGCCTCAAGCTCGGCCGCGCCGCCTACGTCCGAACCCTGCGCGAGGCCGGGCTGGGCACCGTCTATCTGTCGCTGAACGGCGGCCTGCGCGACGAGCTTTACGAGGCGATCGACGGCCTCGCCTGCGCCGCGCGCAAGCTGAAGGCGCTCGACAATCTGCTCGCGGCGCGGATGCACGTCACCGTCGGCATGATCCTGGTGCCGGGCCTGAACGATGAGCATCTCGCCGAATTCCTGCTTTGGCTGCTGGAGCGCGGCGTGCGCGACATGCATTTGCGTTCGGTCGGGCAGATGGGCCGCTACATGGAGGATTGCTCGCTCTCGCTCGACCAGCTGGAGGCGCGGCTGCGCGCCGCGCTCGGCCCGCGCGGGGACGAGGCCGTGCTCGTCCGCGAAGAGGGGTCGAGCCGCGACTTCCGGCTGGGCCGGTGCACGATCCAGCTGACCGAATGGCCGGAGCTCGGAAGCCTCGAGCGCGGCCGGATCGCGCCCGACGGCTGGGTGGAGCCGATGTTCGAAAGCATCATCGCCAATGAATATCGTTACTGATCCGGCGCTGCCGCGCGAGGCGTTCGAGCGCCGCCTGCTCGCCGCCGCGACCGCCTACCCATACCGCACCAACCGGTTCTTCCGCCTGGTTGAATCGGGCCATTGCACGCCTGCAATCCTGCGGCGCTATGCCGCTTCCTGCTGCGTTTCGGCGCGCAAGCTCTTTTCCACCTTCAGCACGATGATCTCGACCGCGCCCGATGCCGAGGCGAAGCTCGTCATCCTCCGGAATCTGATGGAAGAACAGGGCGTCCACCTCAATGCGGAGGGACTCCAGGTGCGCCCGGCACGCGCCCACGACGCGCTGGCGCGGCGATTCCTTGCCGCCTGCGGAGGCACTCCCGGCGATGCGACGTCGGGGCTTCACGCCACGGAGACGGGGCGGCGCCTGCTTGCCGAAGGCCGATGGCTCGAAGGCATTTCCTTCTTGCTGATCGGGCAGGAACTGGGCTTTTCCGAAGTCTCGCGCCTGATGCTGGAGGCGCTGAGGCAATATGGCTTCTCGAACCGTGACCTCGCTTTTTTCGCCGTCCATATCGAAGCGGATTGCGCGCACGGCCGCCAGGCGCTCGACCTGGTGCTGGACCGCGCCCGCACCCGCGCCGCGCAGGAGGCCTGCATCGCCGCCGCGAAGGACGGCGCCAGGATCTGGTTCGAAACGCACGGCGGCGCCGCGGCGGTCGACCGCCGCGCAGCCTGAAGCATGATCCCCTTTGGTTGGTCCGTCATTGCGAGGAGCGAAGCGACGCGGCAATCCAGCCGGGCTACGAGGCCGCACTGGATTGCTTCGCTGCGATCGCAATGACGAAGTGAGCCAACCTAACCCGATCAGGCCCTAGGCGCAGATGAACTTCGCCAGCTGGACGTTCGTCCTGCTGTTCCTGCCGGCGACGTCGCTCGGCTTCTATTTGCTGCGCGGACCGAAATCGGCGGAGGCGCGCCGCGCCTTCCTGATAGCCGCCTCCTTTTTCTTCTACGCCTGGGCCGGTCTCTCCCAAATCGTCGTTCTCGCCTTCAGCATCGTCCTCAACTTCGCCGTCGGCTGGCTGCTGACCAGCCGGTTCGCCTTCGGCCGCCGGCTCCGGCTGGCCCTCTTCTGGTCGGGTGTCGCCGCCAATCTGGTCCTGCTGCTGCTGTTCAAGGTGCGGGCGCTGATGCTGCCCGAGGCCGATGGGTTCAGGGCCGCCGAATCGATCCTCATCCCGCTCGCTCTGTCGTTCGTCACCTTCCAGCAGATCGGCTTCATCACCGCCTGCTACCGGCGGCGGATCACCAATTTCTCCCTTGCCGAATTTCTGTTCTTCATCGCCTTCTTTCCGCAGCTGATCATGGGGCCGATCGTGCGCTTCCAGGATGTGGCGGCGCAGCTCCGGGAAAGAAAGCTGGCGCAGGCGAATGCGAACGACGTCGCCATCGGCCTCTCCATCTTCGTGTTCGGGCTCGCCCAGAAAGTGCTGCTGGCCGACCAGCTCGGGCCGCATGTCGACCGGCTTTTCGCTTATGCGCAGGTGGCGCCGCTTCCGCCCTTCCACGCCTGGTTCGCCCTCGTGGCGTTCCAGCTCCAGATCTATTTCGATTTCGCCGGCTATGCCGACATGGCGATCGGGCTCGGCCGGATGTTCGGCATCCGGCTGCCGATCAATTTCGACCGGCCGCTGTTCGGCTCGGATCGCTTCGACCTGTGGCGGCGATGGCATGTCACCTACGTCACGTTCATGCGCACCCATGTGTTCATGCCCCTCGTCCGCCACTGGAAGTTCCCGGCCTGGCTGGCACTCGCCGCCACCGGAATGCTGTCGGGCCTGTGGCACGGCCTCGGCTGGACCTTCGTCATCTGGGGCGTGATCCAGACCATCATCATGCTGACGGTGCATTTCCGCCGCCGGCTCGGCCTCTGGCGCAACCCGGGCGGGAAGGCGCGGCGTTTCTCCGCCATCGCGCTCACCTTCCTGATCACCTGCCTGATCGGAGCGATGTTCCGCTCGCCGACCCTCGAAGCGGCGAGGAACATCTATGGCGCGCTGGCCGGCCTGGCGCCCGCATCGGGAGCCATCCCGCCGATCGGACCATCGGCTTTGTTGCTGCTGGCCGCCGCCTCCGTCGCCGGGTGGCTGCTTCCGAACAGCGCCCAGCTGTTCCGCCGGCACTGGAACGCGCTGGACCTGCGCCCGGAGGGCAGGCCCCCGCCCGGCCATCCGCTCGAGCCGCGCTTCGGCTTCGGCCTCAGCCGCCGCTGGGCCGCCGCGCTGGCGGTGACTTTGGTGATCTGCCTGGTGCTGCTCGATACGTCGCGCAGATTCATCTATGTCCAGTTCTGACCCCAGGGCAGCCTCGCCGGGGCGGTTTCTGACCGCCTTCGCGGCCGCGGCGGCTGTGGCCGCGCTGCTGGTGCTGCTGCTCACCTGGACGGTCGATCCGACGGGCATGCTGAGGAACGCGCGGCTGTCGCCTGGCCTGTGCGCCGGCGGCCTGCTGACCGCCGACGACCGCTACGCCAAGCCGCTGCTGGCCGCCTCGCATCGCCGATCCGAAATCCTGGTCGGATCCTCGCGCGTCGCCTTCGGCTTCGACCCGGCCGCCTTCGGCGACCGGCAGGTCGTCAACCTCGGCTTCACCGGTGCCGATTTCACCGGGGTGGAGGCAATGGTCCGCCACGCCGCGGCGCGCGGATCGGTGCGCCGGGTCTGGGTCGGCCTCGATTTCGGCTCCTTCGTCCAGCCGGACGGGTGGCAGGAGGCGCCGCGCGCGCCTGACCCGGCGGCCGGCGAGCTGGCGATCGCGCTTCGTCACGGGCTGTTCAGCCGCCGCGCCGCCGCCGAGGCGCTGCGCTCGCTCATCCAGGTGCGGCCGTGCCTGCGCCCGCCGCTCTCGGACGACGGATTCCGCACCCACGAGCGGCATGTCGCGCCCGCGCGCGTCAATCCCGAGGCGCGTCAGGCGATGATCGACGCCTGGTCTATCCCCCGGCCGCTTCAGACGAGGCTGCTCGACGAGCATCTGGCGCGCTTCGATGCGCTGCTCCGGGACATGCGCGGTCAGCGGATCGAGATGATCCTGTTCCTGAGCCCGATTTCTCCCGATTATCGATCGCTCGTCGCCCAAACCGGGCTGACGCCCCTTTACGCGCGCTGGCGCGACGCCCTTCGGACCATGGCGGGCCGCCACGGCGCGCGCCTGATCGAAAGCGACTCGCCCACATTCCTGGATGCGGTCGTTTCGCCGCCCTGCCCTGTTGAGCCGCGGGATTCGTGCCTGTTCGAGGATCTGACCCACTATCGGCCGATGGTGGCGCGGTCGATCGTACAGGCGGCGCTGCGGAGCGGATCGCCGTAAACCTCCTCTTTACGCCGGTGGGTGTAGGCCCGCTGTTCCACATCCGCGGCAGAGCGGCTCGGGAGGATGGGCATGGCTTCAGTATCGGTCGCGAAAGCAGCCGGCGCCGGCACCGGCGTGCTGCTGTTCGCCTGCGTCGCCGAGCAAGGCAGCGCCGCCCATCCCTATTCGTCGAGCGAGTCGCTCGTTTCCGGCCTCGACAGCGCTCGCAACCTGGCCGACGCGGTCCATTTCCTGTGCGCCCTGCACGGCCGCCATCCCGGTATCGTCGATCTCGCCGCCGGTCGCGCCATCGAGCCCGAGGCTCGCGCCTGGCTGATCGCCGCGGCCGAGGGCATGGCGGCCGAACGCCATTATCTCACCCGCCTCGCGGTCGCCGCCGGCCCGGTGCCGAGCACCCCCGGCGGCGCCGGCAGCGAAACGGCGGTGATCGCCCAGCGCAGCGCGCTGGCGACTCTGGCCCAGTCGGACCGCCGCGGCTGCGCGATCGGCGCCGCGCTCGCCTTCGCGGTCGACTGGACTCCGGTCCGCGCCTTGCTCGACGCCGCCGCCCGCCGCTTCGGCGTGGACAGCCCGCCTTCGCGGCTCGGTTCGGCCGAGGCGCTTCGCGCCGTCGCCGACGCGAGCGGCCGCGAACCGGCGACCGAACGGGCTTTGCTGTTCGGTGCGCAGCAGCTCGCGCTCCAGCATCGCGGCCTATGGGACCTGCTCGAAGCGCGCCGCCAGGCGAGGCTGGAGAGCTAGCGGACGCGATGCGCGTGTGAACGCGCAAATTTCGTCAGCTTTGTCGGCCCCTGCCCCGGCCCGCCCCCTCCCTTCGACCCCGTCTGCGGATCCACCCCGGTGAAGTGGCACGAATAGTCAGGTTTCTGATCCGCGCGGCCCTTGCGGACTTTGTCCGGCCGGTTCAGAACGGCAACGGTCAGCGCAGCGAGGTCCCTTTCTCATGCCAGACCCAGGCGACACGAACGATCGCGACCCACCCGCCTCTCTCGCTGAAATCGTCGACACCGCGTCGCGCAAGCTGGTGACGGCGTTCGTCATCGCCGGCGCCTTCGTCGCCCTGGCGGTCTATTCGCGCCCGGGCCCGCCGCGCTACCAGGCCTTCGCCACCGACGGCGCGATCGTCCGGGTCGATACACGCAGCGGCACGGTGATCGCCTGCGAAGGGCAGCGCTGCCATACGATCGTGAGGGGCGGACGGCGGTTCCAGAAAGGACCGGAGCCGCGCGCCGTGCCGGCGCCGCAGCCGCAACCCGCCTTGCCGGCCCCGTCGGCGCAGCGAGCGCCGTCGCCGCCCTCGCCTCCCTCGCCTCCCTCGCCTCCGGCCGGACAATGAACCTGCCGGCCTTGCGCCTCCGGCGACGCCCGCTTATGCCGCGCTCGACTTGACGTTTACGTAAAAGGCCCGGCCCGCATGCGTTTCGAAGGCACCAGCAATTATGTGGCGACCGACGACCTCAAAGTCGCCGTCAACGCCGCCGTCACGCTGCGGCGGCCGCTGCTGGTCAAGGGCGAGCCGGGCACCGGCAAGACCGTCCTCGCCCATGAGATCGCCGAGGCGATCGGCGCCCCCTTGATCGAGTGGCACGTCAAGTCGACCACCAAGGCGCATCAGGGGCTCTACGAATATGATGCGGTGGCGCGGCTGCGCGACGGTCAGCTCGGCGATCCGCGGGTCCACGACATCGCCAATTACATCAAGCGCGGCAAATTGTGGGAGGCGTTCACCTCGCCCGAACTGCCGGTGCTGCTGATCGACGAGATCGACAAGGCCGACATCGAATTCCCCAACGACCTGCTCCAGGAACTCGACCGGATGGAGTTCCACGTCTACGAGACGCGCGAGACGATCGCCGCCCGGGACCGGCCGATCGTCGTCATCACCTCGAACAACGAGAAGGAGCTGCCCGACGCCTTCCTGCGCCGCTGTTTCTTCCACTACATCAAGTTTCCCGACCGCGAGACGATGCAGGCGATCATCGACGTCCATTTCCCCGGCATCCAGACTTTGCTGGTGCAGAAGGCGATGGACATCTTCTACCAGGTCCGCGAGGTGCCCGGCCTCAAGAAGAAGCCGTCGACCAGCGAGCTGATCGACTGGCTGAAGCTGCTGCTCCACGAAGACCTGCCGCTCGAAATCCTGCAGTCGCGCGATCCGGCCAAGGCGATCCCGCCGCTGCACGGTGCGCTGCTCAAGAACGAGCAGGACGTGATGCTGTTCGAGCGGCTGGCGTTCATGAGCCGGCGGCCGGGCTCATAAATCCCGCCTGACGACGAACCGGACCCATGCTATCCTCGTGAGCTTGGGAGGCGCCCGTGACCGCCGGTCAGATCGTTTCGATCATCTTTCTGCTGGTGATGCTCGTCTTGATCGTCCGCGGCGTTCGTGGCCACCCGCGGCAGCGTCACGGCGGTGTCGAGCTGGACGCGACCGGCCACCAGATCGGCACAGGCGCGATGCGGATGGCGGAGCGCCTCGAAACCGAGACGCTGGGCAGTTCCGATGCGGGAGGCGGCGGCGATTGAGGTCCGTCCGTTCGCCGGTTGCGACGGCCCGATCAGGGCTCTGGGGCGTGTCGACATTCCGAGGATTCCCCTATCGCCCGATGTCTGATTCATAGGCGTCGAGAGCGCTTAGGCCGGCCAGCATGGGGTCCCTGGCGGGTCGGCGCAGCCGAGCCCGACTGACGTCACGGGATTCACTCCCGTGACGGCACGAGCCTGGGCCGCCGCGGAAGCGGTGGCGCGGCGCGATTTGCCTGCACGGCAGCCCCGCCTTAAGCTTCGGCGAAAAGGAGGATGCCGATGGTAAGGCTGCTCTTCGCACTGGCGCTGCTGCTGGGCCTGCCCGGCGCCGGCTTCGCCCAGCCCCGCCCGGCGGACAGCAGCCTGTGGCAGCGGTCCGGCGAACGGATCACCTTCAACACCGCCCGGTTCAGCTTTCCGGTCGAGGCCGGCGCGGTCCGCCTCGCCCAGGCGGCCGAGTTCAGCGATCATGGCGGCGGGCGCGACAGCGGCCTCCAATATTTTTCGGAAGACGAGGAGATTTTCGCCACCGTCTACGTCTACTATCCCGGCCTGCCCCATGCCGGCCTCACCGCATTCGCCACCGACACCGCGATCCGGCTGCAGTCGGACTTCGAACCTGCGCCGGCTGCGCTCGGACACGGTCAGCGCCGGCGGACGCGACGGCATGGCCATCCGATCCGATTATTCCGGTTTCCGCGACAATCGCATGGCGAGCAGCGCAGCGTTCATCAAGGCAGGACGCTGGATCCTGAAGTTCCGCGTCTCGGGGCCGGAAGGGCGCCGCCGCGAGGTCGAGGCGACGATGACCGCCTTGCTCGACGGGCTGCGCTTCGAGGGTGAGACATTGCCGCGCACACCCGAGCCGATCGAGGTCGGGGACTGCCCGCCGGCGGCCGCGGCCGAGGCCCGTTTGCTCCCGCGCGATCCGGCCGACGCGATGGAGGATTCGATCACCGGAATTCTTGATGGGGACGGGCCGACGGGACGCGAGGAAGGCGCGGAGCAGCGCGCGGCGACGCCGGTCCTGGGCCGGCGCTGGTGCCTGTCGTCGCCGGACCAGGTCGGCCGGCAGGTGCTGGGGATCCTGCGCGCTCAGCCGGCCGCCGCGGTCGCCGCCGGCCGGATGCGCAGCCTGCTGATCGTCATCGTCAGCGATTCGGGGACGATCGCCGAGCTGGTGGAGACCCGGAACAGGAATCGCACCCGGTTCGTGCTGTTCCACCACGAGATCGGGCGGACGCGCGTGCTCGGCGCCTATGACGCCATCCCCACCGACGACCAGATCCTCGCGGTTCTGACCGGCAACGACCCGGCCGGCGGCGAGCCGCGCGCCACCATCCTGCACCGGGCCGACGGCAATAGCGACGTGCAGCTCCACGTCATGCCGGAAGAGGAAGAGGCGGCGCCGGTCACCTGACCGGCCGGCTCTTCGTCCGCCCGGCCGCTTGTCGGCGCCGGACCGTTCCTCTATGCTGTTGATCCGGCTCGCTTTCGCAGCCTCCGGGGGGACAAGATGATCCGCTTTCTGCTCGCCTGCGCGCTGGCGCTGCTGCCATTGCCGACGCTGGCCCAGGACAGGCCGCCCACCGGCGCGGGGGCGGGCGAGACGCAGCCGTGGCGGCAGGCGGACGGCCGATTGCTGTTCGCTCCGGCCTCGGTCAGCCTTCCCGAGCGCGCCGGCGCGGCGGTGATGACCCAGACCCAGGAGTTCAGCCATCAGGGGCAGAATCTCGACAATGTCGTCCAGTACAGGTCGCCCGACGGCGAGCTGATCGTCACGGCCTATATCTATTATCCGGGCCTCACCCATGTCGGCCTCGCCGCCTTCGCCACCGACCACGCCATTCGCCTGAGCTCCGGGAGCGAGGTGCGCACGGAAGGCACGCGGATCGTGGCGGCGGGAGGGCATCCGGGCACCGCGCTCCGAACCGACTATGGCAATTACCGCGACGGCAATGCCAGCAGCGCCGCTTTCATCAAGCTCGACCGCTGGATGATCAAGCTCAGGGTCACCGCGCCGGAGCGGCGCCGCGCGGACGTCGAAGCCGCAATGTCGGCGCTGCTCGACGGCATGGACTTCGCGGGCGCGGCGCCCCGGCCGGCGGCGCCGCTCGAAATAGCCGAGTGCCGAAACGGTGACTCGCGCGATGCCCGCCTGCTGGCGACCGATCCGACGCGGACCCTGCTCGACGCCCTCGTCACCATCCTCGACGGCGGCGGCATGATCACCAGGCCGGACGACGGCCCCGAGGAAGTGCTGCCGTCGCGCGTGCCCGCAAATTGGTGTCTGTCGAGTCGGGCCCGGATCGGCGACGCCCGGATACCGATCCTGCGCGCGCCCGGCGACGCCGCCCCCGCAGCGGACACGAGGAGCCGGCTGGTCGCGACCCTCACCGATTCCGGCGGCCTGGTCGAAGTCGTCGAGACGCGCGACCCAGTGCGATTCCTGCTGCTCCATCATCAGATCGGCGAGACCGCCTTGCTCGGCAGCTTCGACGGGGTTCCGAGCGATGATCAGATCGTCGCCCTGCTCGAGGGCCGCGACCGCGCGGCCGCGCGCATCCGGGCAAGAGCGCGTCTGACGCCCGGAGAAGGAGCTGAGCTCGAACTGTCCGCCGAAGATTTTGCAACGCCGCCCGAGCCGAGCCGCTGACGGCGCGGAGTCCTGAGGGAGGGACGAAGATGAAGCTGTTCATCGCCGTGGCGCTGGCGCTTGCCGCTCCGTCGGCGGCGCGGGCGCAGGCGCCCGCCGCGCCGGCCGATCCGCCGCGCTGGACTCATATGGCGAGCGGCGCGACCTTTCCACGCGGCTTCGACGGAACGTCGCTCACCGAGACCAGGGATCTCGGCAATGGCTGGGACAGCGTCCTTGTCTATTCGGGCGAGGGCGACGCTGTCGAATCGATCACCATCTATCTGTTCCGCGCCGCCCTTCCCGATGCCCGTCTCTGGTTCGACCGCGCCCTGCACATCGTGGCGAGGGACATTCCCCTGGCCATTTTCGAGGCGGGACCGGATACGCCCTTCCCCGCTTTCGGCGCCGTCGCCCCGAACGGCATCTATCGCGTCTACCGCACCGACCGGCCGGGCCCCTTCCGGACCACCGCGCTCGCGGTCGCCCAGGCGGGACCCTGGCTGGCCAAAATCCGTTACTCATCGGCCTCGCTGGACGCCGAGACGATGGCCGGGCGGATCGCGGCGCTGGCCGACGCGATCCGCTTCCCCGGCACGACAGCGCCCAGCGCGCTTTCCGCCCCGGTTGCGGATTGCACGCGCACGCCGGTCGACGGGAGCGGCCGGCCGGCGGTCTGGAACGAGGCCAGTCTCGCCGCCGCCACGGTGGGCGCGATGGCGATGTTCCGCACCATCCGCCAGCCGCTGGGCGACGCCGCCGGCGATTGGTGCCGCGATGCCGGCTTCCCCGCCGAACGGGCGACTTTGCTGCGGCGGATCGAAGACCAGCATGACTGGATCCTGCTCCCCGGCGATGCCGGCACGGCGATTGCGGCCGTCTCGGACGGGGAAGCGGAATTGCCCGGCGGACCGCGCTCGGTCGTGGTTGCGGTCTCGCCCGCTTTCATACGCGCCGCCGCGATGTTCGAGGGAACGCCGCCGATGATGGCATCGATCCAGGCGGCGGCGGCCGTCCTCGGCGGCAGGTCGGAAGGCTTGTTCGAGATCGGTCCGACGTCCGAGACCGGGCAGCGTTAGCGCATCGCCTCGTCGCGATAGGCGAGCTCGAAATTGCCCCAGCGGCGGCCGTTGACGTAGAGCGGCACGAACACGTTCTTGACCGGCAGGTAGCGCGCCTGGCCGAGCTCCATGCCGTAGGTGGCGAGCATCGCCTCCTTGGTGCTGGCGATCGCCCGGCGGGTGATGTCGTCGAGGAAGTTGCGCCGGTTGCGGCAATATTCCGCATTCCATTCGGGATCGTCGCTCTGCGGCTGCGAGCGCGTCGTGATATGGGTCGGCAGATAGCCGTTGATGTCGGTGATGGCGCAGGCGATCGCCCGTGCTTCGGTCGCCATCACCCGGTCGAGGATCGGCCGGATATGGGCGTCGGCAAAGTCGCAGAAGCGGGTCTCATACTGGGTCGGATTGGTGCCCGGCATCTCGACATAGTCGGTGTCGAACACCGCTTCGATGTCGACCTCGCCGCGCTCGACGCCGCGCTCGATCACCACCTGGATCTCGCGCATGCCGGCCTGGGCGAACTCGATGAACGGCGTGTCGTCGATCCGCACCCCGCTCGAGGCGAGCCGGTCGAGCATCTCGTTGGAAAGCAGCTCGAGCTTGGTCAGCCGGTCCTGCGTCTCCTTCAATTGGCCGCCATTGGCGCGGGCGTCGGCGGCGAAGGAGGAAAGACCGTTCTTCACGCTGTCGACGCTCTGCTCGATCAAGGTGGTGGCCTGGGCGATGCCGTCGGTCTGGCGGTCGACCAGGGCGACGATGTCGGCGACGTCGCGGACGGTGTCGTTGATCTTGGAGAAGCTCGACTGGGCGACGCGGCTCTTCTCGACGCCGACCTTGATCTCGGAGGTCACGGCCTCGGCCTCGCGGGTCAGCGAGGCGATGGTGCCGGCGATCTCGCTGGTCGCGGCGCGGGTGTCGTGGGCGAGCTTCTTGACCTCGGCGGCGACCACCGCGAACGAGCGGCCGGCCTCGCCGGCGCGCGCCGCCTCGATGGTCGCGTTGAGCGCCAGCATGTTGGTCTTGTTGGCGATCGTCTCGATGCTCGACGAGACGTTGCGCACCTGGCTCATCGCCTCGGCGAAGCCCGCCATGCGGTCGCCCAATTGGACCACCAGCTCGGTAAGGCCGGAGAAGATCCGGATCGTGTCCTCGATCGCGGCGCGTCCCTGGTCGAGCTTGCCGCGCGCCTGCTCGGCGAGCACCCGCGCCTCGTCGGTGGAATCGGAGACGCGAGCCTGGTCGGCGAGCAGCCGGGTCGTCACCTCCTCGAGCGAATCGAGCATCTTCAGATTGGCCGAGATGCGCTCGTTGACGCCGGCGACATAGCCGGCGACGTCGCTGCATTCGATCGCCAGCGATCCGCAATTGCGGGCCACCTGGTTGATCGCATTGCCGTCGGTCCTCTCGATCGCCGAGCTCGCCACGTCCTGCTCCCGCTCCTCTATCTCCTTGCCGATGGCTAAGCGGAATTGGTTGAAAGGACGTTAACCACCGCGGCAATCCGGCGGCTCTCGGAAAGGTTGACTAAAAGTAGTAGAAGAACTAGATGGACTTAATGCACTAGATGGACCGCCTTTGGAGAGAGCGAGATGAGCGATCAACTGCCGTTTCCGGACCATATTGCCCACACCCCAGTCTACGCCCTTCCCTACAATGCGCACGATCCTGGAGAGCCCGAAGATTCCGACGTGCAGTACCTCACTATCGGTTGGTCGCAGTGGGACTCGGATGTGCCGTCCGCAAAAATCGTCAGGCACACCGGAAATCGGTGGTCGCGGCAGTCGGAAGAAATTCCCCTGGCCAGGTTGGTGGACCTCGCGATCCTGCTCGGATTGGTTTTCGAAGAATTCCGACAATTCTCTGAACGTGGAGCCGGGGTTTTTCGAGAATCAGGCTCAGCCCTTGAAGATCAAGAAGAAATCCGAGAAAGCCCGCGACACTCTTGCAGCGGTGCTGCACAGGGATCCTGTGCTCAGAAAGCGGCTGCGAACTCTTGCGGGGGTGATGGATCGGTTGAGGAAAAAGGGTCAGATTTGATGTTCTTCTCCTTCGTCGACGAGCTGCGCGCGGCCGGCATCCCGGCCTCGATGAAGGAGCATCTCACTTTGCTCGAGGCGCTCGACGCCGACATCATCGCCGCCAGCCCGGACCAGTTCTACTATCTCGCCCGCGCCACCTTCGTGAAGGACGAGGGCCTGCTGGATCGCTTCGACCGCGTGTTCGGCAAGGTCTTCAAGGGCCTCGAGACCCATTACGGCACCGAGGCGGCGCCGGTGCCCGAGGAATGGCTGCGCAAGGTCGCCGAGCTCTATCTGACGCCCGAGCAGATGGCGGAGATCCAGGCGCTGGGCTCGTGGGACGAGATCATGGCGGCGCTGAAGCAAAGGCTCGAGGAGCAACAGGGACGCCACCAGGGCGGCAGCAAGTGGATCGGCACCGCCGGCACCTCGCCGTTCGGCGCCTACGGCTACAATCCCGAAGGCGTCCGCATCGGCCAGGAAGGCGGCCGCAACTCGAGCGCGATCAAGATCTGGGACAAGCGTGAGTTCCGCAATCTCGACAGCAGCATCGAGCTCGGCACCCGCAACATCAAGGTGGCGCTGCGGCGCCTGAGGCGCTTCGCCCGCGAGGGCGCCGCCGAGGAGCTCGATCTCGACGAGACGATCGACGGCACCGCCCGCAAGGGGTGGCTCGACATCCGGATGCGTCCGGAGCGGCACAATGCGGTCAAGCTGCTGCTGTTCCTCGACGTCGGCGGCTCGATGGACCCGCATATCAAGCTCACCGAGGAATTGTTCTCGGCGGCGACCGGCGAGTTCAAGAATCTCGAATTCTTCTACTTCCACAACTGCCCCTATGAGGCGGTGTGGAAGGACAATCGCCGCCGCTTCTCCGAGCGCACGCCGACCTGGGACCTGCTCCACAAATATGGCCACGACTATAAATTGGTGTTGGTCGGCGACGCGTCGATGAGCCCCTATGAGATCACCCATCCCGGCGGCTCGATCGAGCATTATAACGAGGAGGCCGGCGCGACCTGGCTGCAGCGCATGACCAATACCTATCCGGCCGCAATCTGGCTCAACCCGGTGCCCGAGCAATATTGGAGCTACACCGCCTCGATCCGGATCGTCCGCGAGCTGATGCAGGACCGGATGTATCCACTGACGCTGGCCGGCCTCGACGACGCGATGCGGACGCTCAGCCGCAAGAGCTGATGAGCGGCGATTTCGACACGATTTTCGAGCGCATCCGTTCGCTGTTCGAGGCGCACGAAAGCCAATGCGTGCTGCTCGTCGACGAGCCCGGGCGCTACTTTCTTGCCACCCATGAGGTCCGCGCCAGAGACGGCTACCGGACCCATTTCGGCGGGGTCGAGGTGAAGAAGAACTATGTCTCGGCCCACCTCATGCCGGTCTATGCGCATCCGGACCTGCTCGACCGGATCAGCCCTGCCCTGCGCAAGCGCATGCAGGGCAAGTCCTGCTTCAACTTCAGGGCGGTTGACGAAGAGCTGCTTGCGGAGCTGGGCGAGTTGGTCGACCGCGGCGCCGCCCGCTTCCAGGCCGACAGCCGCCTGTGAGCGCCAGGCTTCGGAAGGTGGCTGCGCATGATCGATGCGCCGGTCGGCTCGAGGTTCATTCGCGACCGGGAGACTGGCGAATTCGTTCCCGAATGCGCCGCGGACTGACGGCGCTGACCGGCTGAAGGCGATCGCCTGGACGGTTTGTCTTGGGCGACTCCCATGCTAACCGCGCTCGCCATGACCGCCTTCAAGTCCGACCTGCTGCGCCTGCTCGACGAGCGCGGCTATATCCACCAGCTCACCGACGCCGAGGGGTTGGACGCGCTCGCGCGAAAGGAGATCATCCCCGGCTATATCGGCTTCGACGCCACCGCGCCTTCGCTCCACGTCGGCAGCCTGGTCCAGATCATGATGCTGCGCCGGCTCCAGCAGACCGGGCACAAGCCGATCGTGGTGATGGGCGGCGGCACCACCAAGGTCGGCGACCCCTCCGGCAAGGACGAGAGCCGCAAGCTGCTCTCGGAAGAAGCGATCGCCGCCAACATCGCCTCGATCCGCCGTATCTTCGAGCGCTTCCTCAAGTTCGACGACGGCCCGACCGGCGCCGTCATGATCAACAATGACGACTGGCTGGCACACCTCGAATATATCCCGTTCCTGCGCGACATCGGCCCCCATTTCACGATCAACCGGATGCTGACCTTCGACAGCGTCAAGCTGAGGCTCGACCGCGAGCAGCCGCTCACCTTCCTCGAATTCAACTATATGATCATGCAGGCCTACGATTTCCTCGAACTGTGGCGCCGGGTCGGCTGCCGGCTGCAGCTCGGCGGCTCCGACCAGTGGGGTAATATCGTCAACGGCATCGAATTGACCCGCCGGGTCGAAGGCGATCATCTCTACGGCCTGACGACGCCGCTCATCACGACCGCCGACGGCGGCAAGATGGGCAAGACCGCCGAGGGCGCGGTCTGGCTCAACGCCGACCGGCTCAGCCCCTATGATTACTGGCAATATTGGCGGAACAGCCAGGACGGCGACGTCGGCAAGTTCCTGCGCCTGTTCACCGATCTGCCGCTCGGTGAGGTCGCCCGGCTGGAGCGGCTCGAGGGCGCGGAGATCAACGAGGCCAAGAAGATCCTCGCCGACGCGGCGACCGGCATGGCGCATGGCGAGGCGGCGGCGATCGAGGCCGCCGAGACCGCCCGCAAGACGTTCGAGGAGGGGACGTCGGGCGAAGCGCTGCCGACGCTGAAGGTGGCGGGCGGCTCGATCGGGCTGGTCGACGCCCTGGTCGGCCTCGGCCTGACCGCCTCGAGGAACGAGGCCCGACGGCTGATCGCCCAGGGCGGCGCCCGCATCGACGGCCGCGCGATGACCGAGGACGCCCCGATCGCCGTCACCTGCGACGTGCGCATTTCGGCCGGCAAGAAGAAGCACGGATTGCTGGTTCCTCCCCATCGCTGAGCGATGGGGAGGGGGACCATGCGCAGCAAGGTGGAGGGGTTTTGGCGAGGCCTGTGAGAATTACCCCTCCACCAGGCTTCGCCTGGTCCCCCTCCCCACGAGCTTCGCTCGCACGGAGGAACCAGGGCACCATATCAACCCCACCGCGCCACCGCGCTTGCCCAAGTCTGTTCTACTTTTGTTCTTGACTTCCGCACCCAGACATGCTATGGGCGACACACTTGCAAGAGGTGCGCGCAGGCGGAGCATCAGTCCCGCTTGTCTTTTTCCGAGCCCGTCCAGTCATTCCGGTCATGGCCGCGACACGCGCACCTGACACACCCCCATCGGCCCTAAAATAGGGTGAAATAGGGCTGGCGGCGCAGCCGCTCCCGGCCGGCGCACCGATCCGAAAGGAGAAGCCATGACCGATTGGAACCCCGATCGCAACGGCCAGGGCCGCTTCCAGCCCGGCAGCGGCGGCCGCCCGCCGGGCGCGCGCAACCGGACCGGACGCAAACTGCGCGAGGCCCTCGAAAGGTCGCTGGACCTTCATTTCGAACGCGCGCTCGAGCGAGTGAGCTATCGCGATCCGGGAGCCTTTGTGCGCCTTCTGCTGCAGGCCTTCCCGGTTGCGTCGGACGACGGCGAAACGCCCGATGACGTGCCGTCCTGAGAACAGCGCCCGTAGCCGACGTCGCTGCGACCGCAGGCGATCATCCTCCCCTGAGCAACCCCACCGCGGCGTCGCGCTCCATCAGATAGAGCAATATCCGCGCCGCCTTGCCACGCTCCCCCTCCAGCCCGCCGTCGCGGTCGACGAGCAGGCGGGCATCGTCCATCGCCGGCGGCGCCAGCTCGGCGATCCGCTCGGGTCCGGCGAGGCGGAACTGGGCCTCGCCCGACTGGCGGGTGCCGAGGATCTCGCCGGCGCCGCGCAGCCGCAGATCCTCCTCGGCGATGCGGAAGCCGTCATTGGTCTCGCGCATCAGCGACAGCCGCGCGCGCGCGGTCTCGGACAAGGCGTTGCCCCGCAGCAGCAGGCAGACGCTCTCGGCCTCGCCGCGCCCGACCCGGCCGCGCAGCTGGTGGAGCTGGGCCAGCCCGAAGCGGTCGGCATGCTCGACGATCATCAGCGACGCGTCCGGCACGTCGACGCCGACCTCGATCACCGTCGTCGCCACCAGCAGCTTCAATTCGCCGCGCTGGAAGGCGGCCATCACCGCATCCTTGTCCGGCCCCTTCATCCGGCCGTGGACGACGCCGACCTGCTCGCCGAAGCGCAGCCCCAGCAGCCGCGCCCGCTCCTCGGCGGCGGCGAGGTCGCCGGTCTCGCTCTCCTCGACCAGCGGACAGACCCAATAAGCCTGCCGGCCGGCGGCGAGATGGCGGCCGAGCGCGTCGACCACCTCGGGCAGCCGCTCCTCGCTGACCACCCGCGTCTCGACCGGCCGCCGCCCCGGCGGCATCTCGTCCAGCCGGCTGACGTCCATCTCGCCATAATGGGTGAGGGTCAAAGTGCGCGGAATCGGCGTCGCCGTCATCACCAGCAGATGCGGCGGCCGCTCGGCTTTCTGGGCGAGCATCATCCGCTGGGCGACGCCGAAGCGATGCTGCTCGTCGACCACCGCCAGGCCGAGCCTCTTATAGGCGACCGCCTGCTGGAAGATGGCATGGGTGCCGATGAGCAGCTGGATCGAGCCGTCGGCGAGACCCATCAGGCAGGATTCGCGCGCCCGTCCCTTCTCGCGGCCGGTCAGGATCGCGACATTGACCGGCAGCCCGGCGAGCAGGCGTGACAGAGTATCGAAATGCTGGCGGGCGAGGATCTCGGTCGGCGCCAGCAAAGCCGCCTGGGCGCCCGCCTCGACCGCGGCCAGCATCGCCATCAGCGCGACCAAAGTCTTGCCCGAGCCGACATCGCCCTGCAGCAGCCGCAGCATCGGCACGTCCTGCTGAAGGTCGCCGCCGATCTCGGCGAAGGCGCGCTGCTGGGCCGCGGTCGGCGCGTAAGGCAGCCGCAGCCGGCCGGTGAGGCTGCCGTCGCCGGCGAGCGGCACCCCCTTGCGCCGCCGCGACGAGGCGCGGACCAGCATCAAGGCGAGCTGGTTGGCGAACACCTCGTCATAAGCCAGCCGCTCGCGCGCTTTCGCCGCGGCCGGATCGCGATGCGCCGTCTCCAGCGCCTCGGCCCAGCCCGGCCAGCCGCGCCGAGCCTTGAGGCTCGGCTCGATCCATTCCGCCAGCTCGGGCCGCCGGGCCAGCGCCTGCGCGGCGAGATCGCCGAGCCTCTTGTTGGTGAGCCCTTCCGACAGCCCATAGACCGGCTCGCGCTCGGGGATTTCGGCGGCTTCGTCGGGATGGAGGACATAGTCCGGATGGACGATCTGCAGCTCCTGGCCATAGCGGTCGAGCCGTCCCGACACGATCCGGCTCTTGCCGATCGGCAGCTCCTTCCTCGCCCAGCCGGCATTGTGGAAATAGACCAGGGTCACATAGTCGCCGCCCTCGTCCTCGGCGAAGATGCGCAGCGGGCTGCGCGCCCCGCTCTGGCGAAAGTCGCGCGGGGTCAGCGCGATCGTGACCGTCCGCCCGACGTCGGCCTCGTCGAGCCGCTCCACCTTGCGCCGGTCGATCCAGCTGCCCGGCAAATGGAACAGGACGTCGATCACCCGGTCGAGACCGAGCCGGTGCAGCGGCTTGGCCAGCTGCGGCCCGACGCCCTTGAGCGCCTCGATCTCGGCGAACAAGGGATTGAGGATGTCGGGGCGCATGAGACGTGCCTAGCAACTCGCCGCCCGCGGGGGGAGTCGGGGAGGACATCGCTTTGTGACGAAAGAGGGTTCAAACGACCCTTTCCTCAGCCTACATCCGGCTCCGGACCGAGCCGCCTGGAATCCCAGCGCGGCCCTTTGTTGTTGGAGCGAATGAAACGGGACGAGCGCCTCAAGCGCCTGCGCTTTCGCGCCTGGCATCGCGGCACCCGCGAGGCCGATCTGCTGATCGGCGGCTTCTTCGACCGCCGTCATGAAGGCTGGGACGAAGCTGAAATGGACTGGTTCGAGGCTTTGCTCGAGGAGCAGGACGTCGACATCATGGCCTGGGCGATCGGAACCGCCACGCCGCCCGAACGCTTCGCCGGCGGGCTCATGCGGGATCTCAAGAACATCGATTATATCAAGCACCTGGACTGATTTGACCGACCTTCAGAAAATCCTGGCCGCCGACCGGCCGATGGTGCTGGCGGGCGTGCCGTCGGGCTTCCTGCCCTGGCTCGCCGCCGATCTCGCCCGCGCCGCCAGGCATGTCCTGAGCGACGCCGCAGGCGGCGTCGAAGGGGGCCGCGCCGTGTTCGTCGCGCCCGACGAGGCGGCGATGCGCGCGCTTGCCGATGCCGCGGCCTATTTCGCGCCCGAGCTGGACGTCCTCACCTTCCCGGCCTGGGATTGCCTGCCCTACGACCGCAGCTCGCCGTCGCTGCGTTCGACCGCGGAGCGGCTGGCCACCCTCAACGCGCTGCAGCGCAAGCGCGCCGGGCCGCAGCTGCTCGTCACCACCGTCAACGCCGCTCTGCAGCGCACCCTGACGCCGTTCCGGATCCGCCAGCTGGTGGCGCGCCTCGCGCCCGGCGAGCGAATCGACCTCGACCGGCTGGCGGCCCTGCTGCAGGCCAACGGCTATGGCCGCACCGAGACGGTGCGCGATCCGGGCGAGTTCGCGGTGCGCGGCGGGCTGGTCGACCTCTTTCCCTCGGGCGAAGAGCATGCGCTGCGGCTCGATTTCTTCGGCGACGAGATCGAGAGCGTGCGCCGCTTCGATCCGGCCAGCCAGCGCAGCATCGACCGGATCCCTGGCTTCACTCTGCTGCCCGCCTCGGAAACCTTGCTCGACCCGGACAGCATCCGGCGGTTCCGCGCCGGCTATCGCGAGCTGTTCGGCGCCGCCGCGACCGGCGACCCGCTCTATCAGGCGGTGTCGGAAGGGCGCCGCATCGCCGGCATCGATCATTGGCTGCCGCTGTTCGAGGAACGGCTGGTCACCCTGTTCGACCATCTCGGCGAGGACGATCTGATCGTCCGCGACCCGGGCGACAGCGGCGCCGCCGAAGCACGGTTCGAGGCGGTCGCCGATTATCACGAAAATCGCCGGCGCGCGCAGAGCCGGGAGCCCGGCAGCTACCGGCCGCTGGCGCCCGAGACGCTCTATCTGGCGCGCGATGAATGGGAGCGGATCGTCGAGGCGAGGCCGCTCCACCTGGTGACGCCGTTCCATGAGCCGGAGCGTGCCGCCGTCCTCGACTTCGAGGTCGAGCCGGCGCGCGACTTCGCGCCGGAGCGGACCGGCGGAACCAATGTCTATGAGGCGGTGGTCGCCCATGTCGCCGGCCTCAGGCGCACGAAGCGCAAGGTGGTGCTGGCCAGCTATTCGGCCGGCGCGCGCGAGCGGCTGAAGGGCCTGCTCGCCGAGCATGGCCTCGCCAAAGCGGCTTTTGCCGAAAGCTGGCAGGAAGCGCTCGGCCTCGCCGGCAAGGGCCAGATCGCGCTGGCCGTCATCCAGCTCGATCACGGCTTCGCCACCGGCGACGTCGCCCTGCTCACCGAGCAGGACATGCTCGGCGACCGGCTGGTGCGCCGCCGCAAGCGCCGCAAGAGCCAGGAGGCGTTCCTCGGCGAGCTCGCCACTCTGACTCCGGGCGACCTGGTGGTCCATGCCGATCACGGCATCGGCCGCTACGAGGGGCTGACCCGGATCCCCGTGCAGCGCGCGCCGCACGACTGCGTCGCGCTCGAATATGCCGGCGGCGACAAGCTCTACGTGCCGGTCGAGAATATCGACATATTGTCGCGCTACGGCAGCGAAAGCGACGGCGTCGCGCTCGACCGGCTTGGCGGCGAAGCGTGGCAGCGGCGCAAGTCGCGGATGAAGGAGCGGATCCGCGAAATGGCCGGCGAGCTGATCCGCACTGCCGCCGAGCGTGCGCTGCGCCCGGGCGCGGTGGCCGAGCCCGACACCGGCTATGACGCCTTCGCCGACCGTTTCCCCTATGAGGAGACCGAGGATCAGGACCGGGCGATCGCCGACGTCGTCGCCGACCTCGCCGAGGGCAAGCCGATGGACCGGCTGGTGTGCGGCGACGTCGGCTTCGGCAAGACCGAGGTGGCGCTGCGCGCCGCCTTCATCGCCGCCATGGCGGGGCTGCAGGTAGCGCTGATCGCGCCGACCACCCTGCTCGCCCGTCAGCATTTCCAGAATTTCCGGGAACGCTTCCAGGGCTTCCCGATCGAGATCGGCCGCTTGTCCCGGCTGGTGCCGGCCAGGGAGGCGAAAGAGACCAAGGAGGGACTGAAGGCCGGCAAGGTCGACATCGTCATCGGCACCCACGCCTTGCTGGCCAGGAGCGTCGCGTTCAGGAAGCTCGGCCTCGTCATCGTCGACGAGGAGCAGCGCTTCGGCGTCGCCCACAAGGAGAGACTGAAGGCGCTGCGCTCCGACGTCCACGTGCTGACGCTGACCGCGACGCCGATCCCGCGCACGCTGCAGATGGCGATGTCGGGACTGCGCGAGCTGTCGGTGATCCAGACGCCGCCGGTCGACCGGCTCGCGGTGCGCACCTATGTCATGCCGTGGGATCCGGTGGTGGTGCGCGAGGCGCTGCTGCGCGAACATTATCGCGGCGGCCAGAGCTTCTTCGTGGTTCCGCGCATCGCCGACCTGCCCGACGTCGAGATCTTCCTGCGCGAGGAGGTGCCGGAGGTCCGCTATGTCGTCGCCCACGGCCAGATGGCGCCGACCGAGGTCGAGGAGCGGATGAGCGCTTTTTACGACCGGCGCTACGAGGTGCTGGTCTCGACCACCATCATCGAGAGCGGCCTCGACATCCCCAGCGCCAACACCCTGATCGTCCACCGCGCCGATCGGATGGGGCTTGCCCAGCTCTACCAGCTGCGCGGCCGGGTCGGCCGGGCGAAGATCCGCGCCTACGCCTATTTCACGACGCCGCCCGACCGGCTGATCACCGAGACCGCCGACAAGCGGCTGCAGGTGCTCGCCGGCCTCGAAAGCCTCGGCGCCGGCTTCGAGCTGGCGAGCCACGATCTCGACATCAGGGGCGCCGGCAATCTGCTCGGCGACGAGCAGTCGGGCCATATCCGCGAGGTCGGCTTCGAACTCTACCAGTCGATGCTCGAGGAAGCGATCCTCGAGGCCAAATCGCCGTCAGGGGGGCTCGAGGCGCGGCCGGAATCCTTCTCGCCGCAGATCACGGTCGACGCGCCGATCCTGCTGCCCGACGACTATGTCCCCGATCTCGACCTGCGCATGGGTCTCTACCGGCGAATGAACGAACTCAACTCGGCCGAGGAGATTGAAGGCTTCGCCGCCGAGCTGATCGACCGCTTCGGCACGCTCCCTTCGGAGACCGAGAATCTGCTCAAGGTGATCGAGATCAAGCTGAATTGCCGCAAGGCCCAGGTCGCCAGGCTCGACGTCGGGCCGAAGGGGGCGCTCGTCCATTTCCACAACGACGCTTTTCCCGACCTCGCCGGGCTGCTCGCTTATATCGAGCGGCTCAAGGGGACGGCGAAGCTCCGGCCCGACAGCAAGCTGGTCATCGCCCGCAACTGGTCGGATGCGCCCGCCCGCCTCAACGGCGCGCTGCAGCTGTCGAAAGGCCTGGCGCGAATCCTCGACTAGCGAGCCACGGCACGACCGCACCGTCGACGTCGTCGAGCCTCACGCCGAGGCGCGCGGCGATGCTCGGCCCCAGATCCTCGACCTCGATCGGCGCAAAGCTGGCGCCGGCGGCGAATCCGGCGCCGCGGATCAGCAGCAGGCCCTCGGGCCGATGGTCGCCGGTGCGCCAGTGGACGTAGCGCTCATGGACCTCGCCGACCTTCGCCGAACGCACCCGCTCGATCAGCGCGCTGCGCTCCCATTCGACGAACAGGTCCGGTATCGTGTCGCCGCCGCCGCGGCGGTGATGGCGATCGGCGCGATGCACCGCCCGGACCACCGGACCGCCGGTCTCGACGTTGACGAGGTCGAGGAGGTCGCGCTCCAGCGTCGCCATCACCGCCTCCGCCTCGCCGGCCGCGACCCGGCCCCGCGGCTCGCGGCCGATCAGGTTCAATCTTATGCCGCCATAGACGCTGTTGTTCGGCTCGGCGAAGAAGCGGCGGCGCGCGCGCCGACCGGGGCCGTCGCCGCGCAGCGCCTGGGCGATCGCGGTCCGCAGCCGGGCGGGAACATGGCTGCGGTCGGCGAGCCGCCGCAGCGCCGGCATCAGCGGCTTGAGCCGCTGCCGCGCCGCTCCGGTGCCGAGGCCGTCGAGCCGAAGCAGCACCTCGTCGAGCAAATGGGTGCCGTCATAATGCGCCGCCATGCCGTGGCTGAGATGGACGAGCCACGTCGCATCCTCGGGAGCGGCAGCCAACGCCCGGCCGAGCGCCGCGTCGATCTCCTTATAGACCTGGAGCACGGGATCGCCGCCGGCGGCGTCCCGCGCGGCGGCGTCGAACCGCTCATGGCGCTCGTCGTGGAGATGCCATTGCTGGTGTCCGACCGCATGGCTTTCGCCGAACACCGCCAGGAACAGGTCCCACGCTTCTTCCCGGATCAGCGCCTCGAGCAGCCTCCCCTTGGCCGCCGCCCCGTCGACCATGCGGCGGACGAACGCTTTTTCCTCCGCCGGCGTGCGGCATTGCCCGCTGCGGTCGACGAAATCGTCGGCGGCGAAATGGCGCTCGCGCCAGGCATCCTCGCCAAGGCCCGGATGCAGGCCGAACCGCGCCGCCAGCTGACGCGCCCGCGCCGGCGGCGTGCTGTGCAGGCCATAATGACGATCGTGGCAGCCCCATTCGTGCAGCTCGAGGCCGCTGACGTCCGCGCCGGCGCGGGCGTGCGGGACATCGATCGCCGCCACCCGCCGGCCGGCGTCGCCGACCCGGTTCCAGAAAGCGCGATAACGCTCCGGTGCCGGCGGGTTCAATCGCCAGCGATAGGTGGCCGGATCGACCTCGTCCCAGCAATGGAAGCCGTGCCGGTCGGTCCGCCAGGCCGAGGCGAAGCTCACCCACAAGCGCGCCGACGAACAGCCCGAACGGATTGCGCACGGCGCAGCGCGAACCCTCGCCGAGCAGCCGCGCCAGATGTCGGCAGCTCGCCCGCTTCCGCCCAGCCGAGGGCGAGATCGGGATCGAAGGCATCGAGCCCGATCATGACGATCCTGTCGTGCGTCATCGCTCCCCGTTTTCGACTGGCAATTGGCAATTGGTGATTGGCGGTCCCAAACCCTAATCGCCATTTGCCATTTGCCAATTGCCAACAATTGCTAATCCCTGATCCCGCTCACCAGCTGCACCAACACCTTCGAGGTCACCGGCGGCGCGCACAGGAAACCCTGGTAGAGCGTGCAGCCCTCCTGCGGCGAGCAGGCCCAATTGCTCCTCGGTCTCGACACCCTCGGCGACGACGTCGAGCCCGAGCGACCGCGCCATGTCGATGACGCTGCGCACGACGATGCGGTCGCGGGTCGATCCGGCGATGTCCTGGCTGAGGCGCTTGTCGATCTTGAGATAGTCGAGCGGCAGCGCCTTCAGATAAGCGAGGCTGGAATAGCCGGTGCCGAAATCGTCGATGGCGACGCGAAGGCCGCCGCCGCGCAGCTCGGCGAGCAAGGCGGCGGCGGCGCCGAGATCGTCGATCAGCCCGCTCTCGGTGACCTCGACGGTGAGCCGCTCGGCCGCGAAGCCGCTGGCCCGCACCAGCTCGAGGAACTGGGCGGCGAAGCCGGGGCGGACGATGTCGGCGGCGGTGATGTTGACCGCGAGGCGGAGCCGGTCGAGCGCGTCGGGCCAGCCGGCGGCGGCGGCGATGGCGCGGCGCTGCACATGGTCGGAAAGCTGCGCCAGATAGTCGGAACGGCCGGCGACACTGAACAAGGTGGCGGCGCCGAGCTCGCCGTAACGCGGATGGATCCAGCGGGCCAGCGCCTCGGCGCCGACGATCTCGCCGGTCGCGATCGACACCTGGGGCTGGAACCGGATCTCGATCTCGTCCCGGTCGAGCGCGCGCCTGAGGTCGACCTCGAGCCGGTCGCCGCGCGCCGTCTCGCTCTCCGCCCCCTGCTCGAGCACGCGCACCGGCGCGCTGTCGGCGCCCTTGGCTTCGGCCAGCGCGACGCTGGCCCGGCGCAGCAAAGCGGCGGCATCGTCGCCCGGCTGCGACACGGCGACGCCGGCCCGGCTGGCGAGGGCGATGACATGGTCGCCGGACATGAAGGGCCGGCCGATCGTCTCGACCAGCTCGCCGGCGAGGAAACGGCCGTCGTCGAGCGTCGCCGGCGGCGCCAGCAGCACGACGAACTCGGCGCCGGCCAGGCGCGCGACCAGCACCCGCCGGCCGTCGGCATCGGCGCGGCGCTCGATCCGCCGGCCCGCCGCCTGCAGCACGGCGTCGCCGACCGCGCGCCCGAAGGCCGCGTTGATCGCGTCGTAGCGGCTGACCGACACCAGCAGCATCACCACCGGTCCGGCGCCGAGCTGGCCGCCGATCCAGGCGCGGGCGGCCCGGCCGTCGCTCAATCCGGTGAGCGGGTCGCGGCTCGCCGAAGGCCGGCCGTCCGCCGGCACGATCGTCTCGGCGCGGCCGACAATCTCGCCTTCCGGCCGGACGCGGACATGATGGGCGATGCGGGTGCCGGCGGCTTCGGCGTCGGCATGGGCGAAGGCGGTCGCCTCGCCGGTCGCCATCGCCCGTCCGATCGCGCCGCGGGCGGCGCGCCGACCCTCGGCGTCGAGCTTGCGGAACAGGTCCATCAGGCTGATCCGGCGCCCTTCCGATTCGCCCAGGCCGGCCTTGCGGGCCAGAGCGGGGCTGAGCTCGACGGTGCGCGAGCCCGGCTGCCAGCGCCACGAGGCGGCCGACTCCTCTCCGGCCCGCCGCGGCCCGCCCCCCACCCGTTCGGCATGGCGCAGCGCGAACTGCAGGGCGTGAAGCAGTTGCGGCTCGGTGAACGGGCTGACCAGGAAATGCGTGGCGCCAAGCTGGTGGAAGCTCTCCAGGGCGGCGGCGTCGGTGCGCGACAGCAGCACCAGCAAAGCGGCGGCATTGGCCTCGACCGCGTCGGCGATCGCCCGCACCGCCTCCTCGCCGTCGGCCAGCGACCCGCGCGCATCGATCAGGGCCACGGCGGCGCCGGAGGCGACGAAGCGCGCTTCGGCGCGGTCGGCGCGCCGCGCGGCGATCGGCTGCCAGCCGGCGCCTTCGGCCAGCCGCGACAGCTCGTCGCGGTGGCGGAAGGAGAGGATGAACAGCGGCGCGGCCATGTCCCGGTCTAGCGGCCCGGGCGGGTGCCGCCAATCGGCTTCGCCGCGGCTTCCCGGCTTGGCACATTGACGGCATCGCTCGGAGCCCGCTAGCTGGCGCGCATGACCCGACAGGGGGACATGGCGATGGCGCTGGTCGCTTCGAGCGCCGAGGCGGCGCTGGCGGCCGATGCCATGCTGCGCGAACGCTACCCGTTCGTGGCTCCGGAACAGGCCGAGCTGATCGTCGCGCTGGGCGGCGACGGCTTCCTGCTCCACACCCTGCACGAAATGCTCGCCCGCGGCCGGGTCTGCCCGGTCTTCGGGATGAATCGCGGCACGGTCGGCTTCCTGATGAACGAGTGGCGGATCGACGGGCTGGTCGAACGGGTCGAGCGGGCCAAGGCGTTTTCGGTGGCGCCGCTGGAGATGACGGCGACCGCGGTCGACGGCACGGTCGTCCGCCATCATGCGATCAACGAAGTCTCGCTGCTCAGGGAGACGCGGCAGACCGCCTGGATCGAGGTGTCGGTGAACGGCCGCGTCGTTCTCCCCGAGCTCACCTGCGACGGCGTGCTGGTGGCGACTCCGGCCGGCTCGACCGCCTACAATCTTTCCGCCCAGGGACCGATCCTGCCGCTCAATTCGAAGCTGGTGGCGCTGACCCCGATCAGCCCGTTCCGCCCGCGGCGCTGGCGCGGCGCGCTGATCCCCGACGACTTGAAGATCGGCTTTCGGGTCCTAGATCCGGTCAAGCGGCCGGTTTTGGCCGTGGCCGACCAGCGCGAGGTGCGCGACGTCGCGACGGTCGAGGTGTCGATCGACCGCAACGATGCGCTCACCCTGCTGTTCGATCCCGAGCATGCGCTCGACGAACGGATCGCGATGGAGCAATTCGCCGTCTAGAATCGGCGGGTTGCATGGTCCGGCAGGGCTGCTATAGGCCCCGCCTGCCGGACCAGGATCGTTTCAGGCTTGCCTGAAACGTGAAACTTGGTCCCGCTTTGAGTGAGAGCCTGATTCACGTGATCGGCCGAAGCGCGAAGCGATTCGACCTCAAGCGATCAGGCTCTGGCAAGAGGCTGCTCCCCGGTAGCTCAGCGGTAGAGCAACCGGCTGTTAACCGGTTGGCCGATGGTTCGAATCCGTCCCGGGGAGCCACCTACACGTCTCAGCCGTGCTCAGGTGTTCTCAGAAAGCCTTGGATTTCAAGGCGATTAGCCGCTAAAACGTTCTCAGGTGTTCTCAGGTGTTCTCAGGAAAGCTCATTCCGAGCGGGGGCACTGAGGGGGCATCGGTGGAAATTTTTGGGGGCATCATCTCATGTTGACCGAAGTTCGCTGCCGATCGGCAAAACCGAAGGCCAAACCGTACAAGCTGGCCGACGAGCGGGGGCTCTACCTCTACGTCAGCCCGACGGGTTTCAAATCCTTCCGGTGGAAGTTCCGCTGGGCCCGCAAGGAAAAGCGGCTCGTCCTCGGCTCATATCCCGAGCTCAGCCTGGCGGAGGCCCGGGCTCGCCGGGTCGAGGCCGCCCGCCTGCTGCAGGAGGGGAATCGATCCGAGTATCGATCGCCGGCAGCGGGCGGCCGTTGCGGAAGCCGCAGCGCTGAACACCTACGAGGCGATCGGCCGCCGCTGGCACGAAACGCAGCTGGCGACCTGGACGCCGAAATATGGGGCGCTCGTACTGGCCAGCCTCGAGGCCGAGATCTTCCCCACCTTGGGCGATCTGCCGATCAAGTCGATCACTCCGCCGATGGTCCTCGAGCTGCTCAAGGCAATCGAGTATCGGGGCGCTGTCGAAACGGCTCACCGGATCCGGCAGCGCATGTCGGCGATCTTCGTCTTCGGAATCGCGTCGGGCCTTACCGACAACGATCCGGCGGCGATCGTCCAGCGGGCGCTGAAGCCGATCAAGAAGGGCCGCCGGCCGGCGGTGCGGCGGATCGACGTCGCCCGCCAGCTGCTGGCCGAGGCCGAGGCGGCGCGGGCGCATCCGATCACGAAGCTCGGCTCGCGGTTGCTCGCCCTGACGGCGGTGCGCCCGGGCATGATCAGGTTCGCGGAGCCGGCGGAGTTCGAAGGGCTGGACACCGACGAGCCGATCTGGCGGATCCCCGCCGCGAAGATGAAGGGCGTCCTCGAGCAGAAGGAGGACGACGCCTTCGAATTCATGGTCCCGCTGTCGCGCCAGGCCGTCGACGTCGTGCGCGTGGCCTTGGCCTTCATCCGGGGCGGGCCCTACCTTTTCCCGAACACTCACGACGCCCATCGGCCGATGAGCGAAAATTCGATCAGCTACCTCTACGCTCGGCAGCCCGGCGTCCGCGGCCGCCTCGTTCCGCACGGCTGGCGATCGACGTTCTCGACGATCATGAACGAACGCGCCATCGCGCAGGACCGCCCGGGCGACCGGGCGATCATCGACCTCATGCTCGCCCACAAGCCGGAAGGCGTCGAGGCCCTCTACAACCGCGCCGCCTACATGGGCCGGCGCCGCCAGCTCGCCCAGGACTGGGCGGATCTGCTGACCGTCGGCCTCGTGCCGGCGGAGCAGCTGCTGATCGGCCCCCGCAAGTAAGAACAGCCGCTGACCGGGCGCGGGGATGATCCCGCGCCCGATCGGCGGCAATGCCGCTAGGGTTCGCCCCTCGAGCCGGCGCCGGCAGAAGTCGGCCTGCCGGCTCCGTTGGCCGCGCCCACCGCCGCGACTGCACCTGTCGCGACGGCGGGCCCGGCCCTGCCTCAGACCAGGCTAGGCCCGGTCCCCCCTTCGCTCCCCCTCCATAGCCTGCGCCCCGGCGCGGGTCCGCTTCGCACAACCGCGCGGTCGTCTGAGCCCTCATTCGGCCGGCGGTTTCGTGCGTCCATCGACTTCCCAGGGGAGGCCGAGACGATGTCGCTCATTCACGACACGCCGGACGGCGCGGCACAGACCGCGCGCACCACCAAGAAGATGATCAAGCAGCTCGCCGCCCAGCTCAGCGGGAAAAGGCGCGGACCGGATTCCGGCGTTCGCCGGGAAAGCTACGACGTCGACGATCGGCGCGCCCGAGTGTTTCGGCCGATCGGCGACGGCACCGTCGCCGGCGGCCTCGGCTGGATCGATGATCTCATCCAGGTTGCCGAGGAGTTCGACGCCTGGAGCCGCGGCCAAAACGGGCGGGGCCTGCTGACACCCTACGGTGTCACCGTCCTCAGATGGCTTTGCCGCCTCGGCAACAAGATCGAGTTCAAGACCGGCCGGCTGGATCCGCCGATCGCCTGGCTCGAGAAGGTGACCGGCTTCGCACGAAGGACTGTCGTCGACGCGCTCGCCCGGCTGCGCCGGCATGGCTTCCTCGACTGGATCCGCCGCTCGCGGCGCACCGACAACGAGGGCGAGGCCGGGCCGCAGCGCGAGCAGGTCACCAATGCCTATTTCTTCGACATCACGCGCCTGGCGCGCCGGGCCCTGCAGCGCTTCCAAGATCTTCGCGCGCGACGACAACGGCGTCGGCAGAACGAGCCGCCGCCGGCGCCGCGGCCGCGGGCCTCCGGCGCGGCCGATCCGGAGCTGGCTGAGGCGCTCGCCTCTCTCGGGCAGGCGGTGGCCGAGCGCGAGTCTTCTAAACCGCCAGTGTACCCCCGTCAGAATAAAAACATAAGCGGACGCGCTTCGCGCGGCGCCATTTGATGGGTTGGTGACTGTCCCTTCGATCGGCAATAGCCACAAACGGCGGTGAAGTTCTCCCGCCGGACGCGCCGGCTCATGCCGGCGCGAGGCTCCCCAGGGGGAGCAGCGACTTCCGACGTCGCGAAAAAGACGAAGGGAGCGCGCTCGATCAGCCTCAGTTGCTACGAGCTCGACTGTAGGGGATATTTTCTATTCAGGTTCAATCGCCTACATCTGTTCGGCTATGCCGTGGGGGAAGCGCATTTGGCCGCACTGGGCCCGATCGGTGGGGGCGATGATCGCCGCCGGCGCTGTCGTGCGAGTCGGCTGCGCCAAGTGCCGCAATTTCTTCGACGTCGACCTGGTCGCCATTCGGAAGAATCGCGGCGACGCCTATTCGCTGATCGACCAGACCAGCCAGTGCAAGGTGACGAGCTGCCGCGGGAGGTGCTACTTTTTCGCCGCGCGATCGATGACGGATCCGATCATGATGCTGACCAAGGCGGGCATGAATCCGTTCCTGGTCGAGGGGATGCGGCCGGTCGACCTCGAGCCGCCGGCGCCGGACGAGCCGCCGCCGACGGAAAGCGCCGCGGCCACGGCCTAGCTGCATCAATTCGCATCACGGCCAAACGAGCGCCCAGGAGCCCCGTAGGAGGCCGCTGCGCGGCGGAGGCTCTACGACACGTCCAGCTTTCCTTTCGCTGGCTGGCGCCTGGCTGGCGCCGGGGGAAAGGGCAATCTGCATCAATACCGACCCCAAAAGCGAGCAGGCGAGGCGCGGGGGCAAGCGCGGCGCTCGGGGTTGAGGTGGCCAGCCCCCGGCCGCGGCCGGCCTCGCGCGCGCGTTGGCAGCTGGGGACGAGCTCGGCCGCGCGGCCGAGCTCGGGCCGCGATCGGCGATGTCTGATCATGGTGCGATCAGCCGATCGGCTGGCTTCTGTCAGGAGCTCGGCCGTCGTCGCCGGCAATCGCCGCGCGAAGCGTCTGCAGGGTGAGCTCGAGGACGTCGCCCATAGCGGCGACATTCGCCGGCGACGCCAGCGGGATCAAGACCGCCGGCCTCGCACCTGGCGCAGCTAGTCGGCGGCCGCGGCGGGGCCTTGGTAGGGGTTGAAGGCCACGGCCTCGAGGCCCAGCCATTCGTTGAGCTCGAGGAATCGCGCCTGCAGCGGCTCGATCTCGACGATATGGAAGACCTCGGCCGCCTCGGCCGGCTTGCCAAAGCCGGCAGCGTTCGTTGGGATGACGCCGATCATGATCGGCGGCACTCGATGGGCGGCGAGCTGGTCGTCGCGGGTGCAATTCTTGATGTTCATGAACTCGTCTTTGGCGGCGACCTCGCTGATCGGGATGATCTGAATGTCGTCTTTCTTGCCCGCCGGCGCATGAAGGAAGAGGTTGCGGAAATTGCCCGGGCCTTTGCTGTCCCTCATCGCCTGGCGGACCGCATCGGCGTCCTCGTTCGACATGCCGGCGCCGGCGGCGTAGAAAATGAAGCCCGCATGGCTGCCGTTGAGATAATAGCGCCGGCGGAAAAGGGTCGCCGCCTCGTTGAGGAAGCTCGACTGTAGCGCGGCGAGATAATCGGGGACGCCGTAGATCTCCTGCGTCGGATGCTCCTGCCGCAGCTGAAAGACGCTGCCCGGCGCGAATTCGTGCTCGGCCGCAATCGACCCGGCGCGCTGCTGCCTCCACCCGGGCACGAAAAAGAAGGTTCCCTCCCGTACGCCGCGGCGGGTGTAGCGGGCGAGGCTGTGCCAGAGCTGCAGCGGCCGGCCGGCGAGGTTGTCGCGCCGCTCGAGATAGCCGTCGCCCATGACGAGGAAGTCGAGCGCCCAGGGGCGAAACTGCTCCCGGCTCAGCCAGCGGGAAGGGCGGAAATGCTTGGCGAGCAGGTTGACCTTCAGCCGGATCGCGCTGGCATGGTGAGGGGCGACGTCGAAGGCCTTGGCGAGGCCGTGGCGGTTGACCGGCGGCTCGTACCAGCGCCCATTATGCCAGCACTCGACATAGCCGAGCAGATCGCGGCAATCGAGCACCGGCACGGCATCGCCGAAGGTGAAGGCCTGGACGGCGCCGCTTGGCGGGCTGTCGCCGGGCTCCGCCACCGATCGGGCGAGCACCTGCCCTTCGACGGTCTGATCGCCGCCGGCCTCGCCGGCGACGCCGGTCATCATGGGGAGCTGGTTCATTAGAAGATCTCCATCGTGCTTTTTGTTTCGGCGAGCTCGCCGTCCAGCGGCTCGTTGATGAGGACGTGCATGATCGCCCAGGCGACGTCGGCATGGCCGGTGTCGCCGGCGCGGCTGGCGACGTAGGTGACCGATCGGCCGCTGCCGGTGATCTGCGGCCGGATCGACATAAAGCTGGCGGTGATGTCCTTGTCGCCGGCGTCGTACTCGAGGCGGCCGGCGCCGATCACGCTTTTCGCCTTGTGCACCATCAGCGCCTTGAGCGGCGCGGAATAGTCGATGCCGCGGACGAGCGGGAATCTCGGCTTGACGAGCTGATAGACCGCGTTCCCGACGCCGGTCTTGTCGATGCCGATATCGACGACGTTGTACCGGCCCATCTGCTTGAAGATCGCCGCGGCCTGCGCCTCGAATCCGCCCTTGAGGCGGAATTTCTCGAGGACGCGGAATTTGCCGCCCTTCTTTGTCGGCAGTGCTATCACCACCAGCGCCGCGTCGTCGCCATCGGTCGACTCCTGGGGATCGTAGCCGATCGCCACCAGGCCGTCGCCAAAGGGGCGCAGCTGATAGCCGTCGAAGTCCCGCCACTTATCGAAGCTGTCGACCCTGCAGCGGCCCATGAAGTCGAGCGGGAAGGCCGATTGGCCGTCGTCGATGAAGCGGCACATGAAGAGGTTGTCGAAGACGTCGGGCGCCTTGCGCCGGCGCAGCTCGTCGATGTCGAAGAGATCGCAGCCGCCGGCGGCTGCGTCCTCGATCGTCACCACATTGCGCCAGATCCCGTCCTCGCCGAGCTCCCCGGCCTTCAGGGCCTCGGCGTAGGTATCGATCTTCGTCCAATCCTTCTTCGGCCGACCCTCGTTGTGCTTTTCACCGCTCCACTTTTTGTAGGCCTGATGAGCGACGGTCGACGGCGTCGAGAAATAGGTCTCGCGATATCGCTTCTGAGACGCCATGCCGGAGGCGACGTCGTCGGTCGTGTCGAAGTCCTGGGCCCAGAAGCATTCGTCATAATAGAAATTGCCGTGCTCGCCCTGGGCGGTGCGATAATTGGCGCCGAGGAAGAAGATCGTCGGCCGCTCGAGCGGGCGGCCTTCCTCGTCATCGCCCCGGTCGATGACGAGGTGCTCGCCCTTTAGCTGGACGCCCGTCGCCCGGAAGACGAATTCGATGATGTAGCGGCGGAAGATCTCCGCCTGGCGCCGCGAGGCCGACAGGAAGATCTGGTTTCGGCCGGTCTCGAGCGCGTCGATCAGCGCCTCGCGGGCGAAGTACCAGGTCGCGCCGATTTGCCGGCTCTTGAGGATGAAGCGCGTCCGCTGATTGCGGTTCGTCCACCACAGCAACTGATATTCGTAGCACTCCTCGAGGAAGGCCTCGCTGCAGCTGCTCGAGGTGCTCGGGGAGTCAGCTGATTGGCGCGCGGCTTCTTCTTTGGCCCGGCGTTGCGGTTGGCGACGTTGGGATTGAGGTCGGCCTCGTTGCCGGAATCGCGATAGCGCCGGCAGCGCTCGCAATCGCTCGAGCTGGCGACCGAGCAGATCGATCATCCTTGATATCGTGGCCGGTCTGGTGCTCCTTCATCACCAGCATCTGGAATTTGACCGCGGCCGATTCCTCGGCCGCGCAGGATCGACGGCGCCTGATCCCACTTCTCGCGCTGCTTCCACGATTCGACGGTCGACCGCTTGAGCGCCTTCCACCCGGGCAGGCCTTCGCCCAGGCGGTTGAGCTCGTCGACGATCTGAGTGATGCCCCACCCGCGCCAATAGAGGCTGCGCGCCTCACGGCGCACATCGGCGAATTCAGGCCTGTCGATCGGGGCGAGCAGCATCGCCGGCGACGCTAACCGCGTCGGCGGCGGGCCCGCCCGCCGCCGTTGTTGTAACGGCGGCGGTTACAACAGCCCCACCTTGAGCCGGAGCCCGCTTCCGGTCCCTTTTGCAGCCAGCGGCGCGCTCGGATGATCCCCCTGCTTCCGGGCCGCCGCGACCGAAATTTTCAGGACCGGAGCAGCTCTCTCATGGCCACACGATCGAAGTTCTTCCGCATTGCCGTCGAGGGCGCCACCTGTGACGGCCGCACGCTCGATCGCAACGCCCTCCAGGAGATGGCGGACACCTACAACCCGGCGACCTACCAGGCGCGGGTCAACATGGAGCATATCCGCGGCTTCTCGGCCGATCCGCCTTTCTGCGCCTATGGCGACGTCGTCGCGCTGAAGACCGAGGAGGTCGAGCTGCAGCTGGGCGGCAAGACCGAGAAGAAGCTCGGCCTGTTCGCCCAGGTCGACGCGCTCGACAACCTGGTCGCCGTCCAGGCGAAGGGGCAGAAGCTCTTCAGCTCGATCGAGCTCAATCCGAACTTCGCCGGCACCGGCAAGGCCTACCTGCAGGGCCTCGCCGTCACCGACAGCCCCGCCTCGCTGGGCACCGAGATCATGCAATTCGCCGCCGCCCAGGGCGACAAGAGCCCCTTCGCGGGCCGCAAGATCGACAAGGGCAACTTCTTCAGCGCCGCGACCGAGACGGCGATCGAGTTCGAAGCGGCGGCCGCCCCCGGCGCCGATGGCGGGATGTCCGCCTTCTTCACCGAGGCCAGGGCCCTCCTCGCGCGCTTCACCGGCGGCAAGGGCGAAGACGCCGCCGCCGGCGCCGGCGGCGGCCAGCAGCAGCAGGCCCAGGAACGGCAGCCGCCTCCCGAAGCAGCCAATGACAACGAGGCGCGCTTCACCGCCGTCAGCCAGGCTGTCGAGCGGATGGCCGCCGGCGTCGAGGCCGCGGTCACCCGCCTCACCGGCGAGCTCGGCACCGTTCGCGCGGATATCGCGGCCGTGAAGGCCTCGATCGACACGACCGACCGCAGCCCGGAACGTCGCCCGCTCGCCACCGGCGGCCGCAACTTCGCCCAGGCCGACTGCTGACACCAGAATCGGCCGCCAACCCCCTTCGCCCGCCACGCCAGGAAAGTAGACCCCCGATGCTCAACGAGACCCGCCTCCTCTTCAACGACTTCGCCGGCCGCATCGCGCAGATCAACGGCGTCGACGACGCGACGGTGAAGTTCACCGTCGCTCCCGCGGTCGAGCAGGTGCTCGAGGAGAAGATCCAGCAGGAAAGCGACTTCCTGTCGCGGATCAATTTCGAGCTGGTCGTCCAGCAGGAAGGCGACAAGGTCGGCGTCAACGCGACGCGCACGATCGCCGGCCGGACTAACACCGCCGCCGGCAACCGGCGCACGCCCACCGATCCGACCGACACGTCGGACGAGGGGCGCTATCGGTGCGAAAAGACCGACTTCGACACGGCCATCAAATATTCGAAGCTCGACGCCTGGCGGCATAAGCCGGAATTCCAGACGCTGGTGCAGACGGTCATCCTCAAGCAGCAGGGCCGCGACCGGATCATGATCGGCTGGAACGGCACGTCGGTCGCCGTCCAGACCGATCGCGACGCCAACCCGCTGCTGCAGGACGTCAACAAGGGCTGGCTGTTCAAGATCCGGACCTTCGCGCCGGCGCGGGTGCTGAACGACGGCGACCTGACCGTCTACACCAACGGCGCCAACAACCCGGGCGTGAAGGCGATCTACGTTCACGACGCCGGCGACCTGTTCGACGGCACCAATGCCGCGACGGCCGATGCCGACTATGTCAACCTGGACGCCCTGGTGAAGGATGCGACCGAGCTGCTCGACGAGTGGCACCGCGACGATACCGATCTCGTCGTCGTCCTCGGCCGGGACCTGGTGCAGGACAAATATTTCCCGATCATCAACGCAGCGGCCAACACCGCGACCGAGATCGAGGCGCGCGACCGCATCCTCGAATCGGCCAAGCAGATCGGCGGCAAGAAGGCGATCAGCGTCCCCTTCTTCCCGGCCAACGCGCTGCTGATCACCAGCCTCGACAACCTCTCGATCTATGCCCAGGAGGGCACTCGCCGCCGCCATCTGCGCGACGAGCCCGCCCTCGACCAGATCGAGGATTATCAGAGCGTCAACGAGGCCTACGTCGTCGAGGATTATGGACGCACGGCGTTCGTCGAGAACATCGTCATCGGCCCGGCTCCGGATCGCGCGGTCGCCCCGTAAGGCGACCCGGAGAGGCCTGACCCCAAGGAGATGATATGAGCAGCCTTGCCCGCCGCCACCGCGCCTTCGCGCTCGCCCAGATGGCCGTCGCCGCAGCTGCCGCTGTCGGCGCCCCGGCCACGCGGGCGAGCTCGGGGGCCGAGGCGACCGAATATGAGCTGCAGCGCGCTCGTCTGGGCCAGGATCTGGCCGCCCTGCGCGAAATCCAGTCCAGGGAAGCGAAGATCGCGCGCAAGCGCGAAATGCTTCCTGCCTACGATCCCTGGGTTCAGGGCGTGGTCGAGGCGGCCGCCACCGGCGGTCGCGGCATCGAGGACGACGTCGTCGTCCAGACCATGATCTGGGCGCTCGATTGCGGCGATTATGAGCGCGCCCTCCCGCGCGCTGCCTATGTGATTCGCTGGGGCCTGCCGATGCCGGGCCGCTTCACGAGCACGGCCGGCTGCTTCATCGCCGAGCAGACAGCCGAGAACGCGGCCGCGGCGCGCAGCGCCGGCGAGCCGTTCGATCTCGACGTGCTGCTGCAGGTCGAAGACCTCACCGCCGATGCGGATATGCACGACCAGGTCCGCGCGAAGCTGGCCAAGGAGATCGGCCTCCGCCTCTCCGCTGCGGCCGACGCGATCGAGCCCGGCGCAGATGGGCCCGCCGGCGGCAGACCGGCGGCGATCGAGGCCGCGCTGCGCAAGCTGCGGCGCGCTCTCGAGCTCGACGGCAAGGTCGGCGTGAAAAAGGAAATCGAACGCCTCGAGCGCGCTCAGCGCAAGGCGCCGGAATCTGCCGGCGGGGGCACCGATGGCTGAGCAGGAATATAGGTGCGGCCTTCCGGTCGTCGCCCAGCTGGCGGCTGGCGCAGCGTCGGTTGTGGCGCTTGCCGTCGCCGTCGCCGCGGTGGCGCTGGCGCGTGGCTGGCTGAGCTGAGGTCGCGCGATGTTCGCAGTTTTTCCCGCCGGCGCCGCGCTCCCACCGGCGCGCGCCGCGGTCACTAGCTCGCCCGCGAGCGCCCGGGGGGCGGGAGTGACGGGAGGCGGCGCGTTGCGTTTTGCCGTCCCTGGTCTCTCCCCCACCCCCCGCTAGCTCGCGGCGATCGGCGGCCAGGCGAAAGCCCTGACCGGAACCCTGCCCGGGGGCCGCCGGACATCACTTGAGGGAGGCCGGCATGGCCGATGACATCGACGTCCGCCGCCTCCGCCTGCAGCAGGGCGACATCCTCGCTTTCGAGACGGATCGCGAGCTCAGCCCGGATGCGACGCGGGCGATCGGCCAGAACCTTCGCGCGGTCCTCGATCGTGCCGGTCACCAAGCCGTGCCGATCTGGATCTGCGCCGGGCATGGGCAGCTGACGGTCGTCAGCGCTGAGGACGCCGCGGCTGCGGCGGCGAGCTGATCATGTCCGGCTTTGTCGCCTCCCCTCCCGCAACGCCGCCAGATCCCGAAAACCCGGGCTTGGACGAGGTCGCCGGCGATGACTTCTATCCGGCGGTCAGCATCGCCCAGTTCCGCGACGCGATGCGCGTCGGCCAGGTCGTCGTCGACGGCCGGGCCCGGGATGCGTTGCGAGGCGCGATGGTGACGGTGAGGCGGGATCTCCGCGCCTGGAAAACCAGCTGGATCGCCGCCGGCGCCGGCGGCTTTGCGGACATCGATTCCGAGGAGATCGACGGCGAGCTGGCGCTCGAGCTGCTCTATCGGCGGGCGGTGTTCGCCTTCGCCGCGGCCGACCTGGCCGAAACGCACAACGACATCAGCGCCTCGGCCGACGGAAAGGAACGCACCGAAGAGCGCGTCCTCTCGGCCGACGAGCACCGCCGCAACGGGCTTCACGCCATCCGCGACATCACCGGCGCCACCCGGACAACGGTGGAGCTGATCTGATGATCGTCGCCTCCCACGCCGGCGAGCCGCTCGATGCCCTGGTCTGGCGCGCGATCGGCACGACCGCCGTCGAGGCGGTGCTAGAGGCCAACCCGGGCCTCGCCGATCTCGGGGCCTTCCTCCCGGAAGGAACGGCCGTCTTCGTGTCGGCGCCGGCGGTCGAGCCGGTCGGCGAACTCCCCCTCATTCAGCTTTGGGACTGACGCATGGATCCGGCAATGTTCACTGGTTTGGTTGGCCTTGGGCCCATTGGCGTCCTCGGCCTGGTGATCTGGATCCTGATGAAGCGCGAGGAGCGCGATCGACAGGACCGCATCGCCAAGGAAGACAAGGACCGCGAGGCGATGAAGGTCGAGGCGGAATCGCGGGTGACGCTCGCGACTGCGCTCACCGCCATCTCGCACACACAGGGGGAGCTGATCCGCAAGATCAAGGACCTGCAAAGATGATCACCATGAGTCGCATCGATACCGCCGAGCTGGTCCGCAATGCGGCCGAGCTCCTCCTGCAGGCCTGCGGCGGGGCGCCTTGCCGCCCGTCGCCCGCCGGCGGCAAGGCGATCGACGCCCTCGACGCCGGCGTGATCGGCATCGCCAGGATCTACGGTGCCGCAGCTGGGCCTCGGCGGCCGCCGAGGCGCGGGTGAGCGCCGGCGCCCGCTGCCAGCCGATCGGCGGCTGAGCCGTGCTGAAGCCCGATAGCCTTCGCGCGGCCTTGACCGCCGGCCTGGTCGACGCCGAGGGCGTGAAGTTCCTCGAGCGCGATCCGGACAAGCTCGCGATCTTCGTCGACGAGGGCCGGATCGTATCGCGAATGTCGGCCGAGCCTGACTTCCCGGCGCCGGCCTTTGAATATCGCTATCGCCTCAACGCGATCCTCCAGGACTTCACCGGGCATCCGGACGCGGTCATGGTCGCGATCGTGCTTTGGCTGCACGTCCACCAGCCCGAGCTGCTCCAGAATCACGACAAGGGCGATAAGGCGATCGTCTTCGACGCCGACATCATCGATGCCAATACGATCGACTTGTCGATCGAGCTCGAGCTCACCGAGACGGTGGCGGCCACGGCCCGCGAGGACGGCAGCGGATATGACCTGGTGCACGTCGCCGAGCCCCCGCCGATCGACGAGATCGCCGGCGTCCCGCGCTGGACGCCGCTCAAGAAGGTTTATCTGGGCGGCGAGCTGATCATCGACGCTGAGGCATGATGAGCGGCGGCGACCTCGCCGGGCTCGAGCAGCTCGCCGGGAGGATGCTCGCCGCGCTCTCGCCGGCGGAGCGGGGCAAGGCCACGCGGGCGATCGCCGTCGACCTTCGCCGGTCACAGTCGACCAGGATCGGCCAGCAGCGCAATCCGGACGGATCGAGCTACGAGCCTCGCAAGCAGCGGGAGCCCCTGCGGGCGAAGCGCGGCCGGATCAAGCGGAAGGCCAAGCGCGGGCCCATGTTTAAGAAGCTGCGCCGGCTGCTGAAGCCCGAATCGACGCCCGACGAGGCGGCGGTGACCTTCGCCCAGTCGGCCGTCTCGAGGATCGCGGGCGTCCACCATTTCGGCCTGCGCGATCGCGTCACCCGCCGGCGCGCAACGCCGGAGGCGACTTATCCGGCTCGCCGGCTGCTCGGCCTCACCGACGCCGATCGGCAGCGGATCCTGCAGATCCTCGTCGATCGGCTTTCCGCCAATGCATAATGCATAAATTCATGCATGATCCGGCGTCGCCGGCGCCAAGGTATAGCAGTCGATCACTTGGATACGACCATCGGCAAGTCGCCTCGTCTCGACGATCGTGACGCGGCCCTTCGGGTCGCGGTCAACGCCGGCGATCACCCCTCCCGCGAAGATGACGGCTTCGGGGACTGCCTTCGGTCTCATCAGGTCTCGACTTAGGCAGTCGGCGATTTTGCGCAAGTTCGCCTTATTCGAATAAATATTCGAATACGATCACCGGCGGCCGCGGCGCCAGCGGCGCCAGGCGCGCCGGATCTCGGGCATATAGGCCAGGGCGACGGCGAGGCCGACGATCGCGCCGGCGACGGCCAAGGCTGAGAAATAGAACGACACGCCCCGAGATCTAGCCCGCCGGCGTCACCGGCGGAATTGCGGAATGACGGCGGTTTTGCATCGAAGCGTCGGCGCCGGCCGCATTTATCATCGCTCCGCTCAGCTGCCGACGCGCATTTATTCTCGCTCACCCGCGTCGCCGGCGCGCATTTATTCTCGCTCTGCCGACGTCGCCGGGAATTTTCCTCGCTCTCGGCCAAGCGCCCCGCGTCTGTTGTAACCGCCGCCGTTACAACAGCGGCAGCGGGAAGCGGCGCGCCCTCTTCTTCATGGTGGCGAGGCCCATGACCGACCTCTCCGCCACCTTCACCGCGGTCGACCTGTCGCGCCTGCCGCCGCCGGCGATCGTCGAGGAGCTTTCCTTCGAGGAGATCTTCGCGGCGATGGTCGCGCGGCTTCAGGAGCTGCTGCCCGACTTCGACGCGACGGTCGAATCCGATCCGGCGGTCAAGGTGCTTCAGGTCGCGGCCTATCGCGAGACGCTGATCCGAGCTCGCGTCAACGACGCCGCGCGCGCGGTCATGCCCGCCTATGCGGTCGGCGCGGATCTCGACAACCTTGCCGCCCTGATGGGCGTGACGCGCCTGGTGCTTGATCCCGGCGATCCGCTGCTCGACGTCGATCCTACCTACGAGAGCGACACCGATCTTCGCCGGCGCCTGGTGCTCGCCCCGGAGGGCTTCACGGTCGCCGGCCCCTCCGGGGCCTATATTTTCCACGCCCTTTCCGCCGATGGCGACGTCCTCGATGCGAGCGCCACAAGCCCGACGCCCGGGCAGGTTGTCGTTACCGTCCTTTCCCGGATTGACGACGGCACCGCCTCGGCCGAGCTGCTCGAGGCGGTCGACGCGCGCGTCAACGACGAGACGATTCGCCCGCTTACCGACGAAGTGATCGTCCAGGGCGCCGACATCATCGAGTATTCGATCACCGCCGTCGTCACGACGTTCGCCGGGCCCGATGGCACGATCGTCATGGACGAGGCGCTGAGCCGCCTCGATGACTATAAGGCCAGCTCGCACCGCCTCGGCCGCGACATCACCCGCTCCGGCATCTTCGCCGCCTTGCATTGCGAGGGCGTCCAGAACGTCGTCCTGACAGCACCGGCGGCCGACATCCCGATCAGCAGGACGCAGGCGCCCTGGTGCACGGCGACCGACGTCACTCACTCGGGGACCGGCGAATAGTGGCCTCGCTGCTTCCCCCCAACGCGACCGACCTCGAGCGCGGCCTCGAGGCGGCAATCGAGCGCCTGTCCGGCGTGCCGGTGCCGATCCGCCGCCTCTGGAATCCGGACACGGCCGAGGCCACCGTCGAGCTCCCCTACCTCGCCTGGGCCCTGTCGATCGACGCCTGGAGCAGCTCGTGGCCCCTGGCGGTCCGCCGCGAGCGCGTCCGCCAGGCGCTCGCGATCCAGCGCAGCAAGGGCACCGTCGATTCGGTCCGCACCGTCGTCGCCTCGTTCGGTGGCGCAATCGCGCTGCGAGAATGGTGGGAGACGGACCCGCCCGGCGAGCCGCACACTTTCGAGCTCGTCCTTACGCTCACCGGCGAGGAGGGCGCGGAAGCGACGGCCGCCTTCGTCGACGCGGTGATCGCCGAGGTGGCCCGCACAAAGCCGGTCCGCTCGCACTTCAGCTTTACTCAGGGCGTCAGCGCCGCCGGCGGAATCGCCGTCGCCGCCGCCGCCCGCCCCACGATTTACGCCCGCCTGGCGCTCGACGCGCCGGCGGCGGCCTGACCGGAGCAGTAGCATGGCGCTCGAGATTATCGTCACCGACGCGGGCCGCGCGGCCTTGGTCAATGCCGAGGGCACCGGCACCGATCCGGTGCTGATCACCGAAGTCGGGATCTCGGCGACGGCGATCGTCGCCACGACGGCGACCGCCGCGCTGCCCGACGAGATCAAGCGCATCGACACTTTGTCCGGCGACGTCGTCGCCGACGACACGATCCACCTGATCGTGCGGGACGAGAGCAGCGACGTCTTCACCGTTCGATCGTTCGCCCTTTACCTCGAGGACGGCACCTTGTTCGGCTCCTATGGCCAGGCGGCGCCGATCCTCGAGAAGTCGGCCGCGGCGCTTATGCTGCTCGCCTTGGACGTCCGCTTCGCCGATATCGACGCGGCGCTGCTCGAGTTCGGCGACACCAATTTCCTCAACCCGCCGGCGACCGAAACCGTGCAGGGCGTCGTCGAGCTCGCCACCGAGGCTGAGGCGATCGCCGGCGCCGACGCGGTCCGCGCCGTAACGCCGGCGCGGATGCTGGCGGCGGTGACGAGCTGGCTTAACGCCCGCGTCGGGGCCGGCGCGCCGACCGCGTACATAAAGACGCTGTTGCTCGCGATCGACGCCGCGGCCGCGCGCCTGGTGCTCGGCCTCGGCTCGATCGCCACGCAAGCCGCGAACGCGGTGAATATCACCGGCGGCAGCATCGCCGGCATCAATGACCTGGCCGTCGCGGACGGAGGCACCGGCGCCAGCACGGCCGCGGCCGCCCGCACCAATCTCGGCTGCGGCACGATGGCGCCTCAGAACGCGAGCGCGGTGGCCATCACCGGCGGGACCGCCTCCGGCATCACCGCTTTGAGCGGCACCGGCCTTTGGGACAATGGCGGGACGATCCGCGCCACTGGCATCGCGACACCGACTAGCGGCGCCGGTATCGCGCTCAGATACGGCAGCGTCGCCAATTTCGGCGACGTCGTCGCCTATGACTACACCGCCGGCGCCTACAAGGGCGTGCGGCTTAACGGCAGTTCAATCCGCGTCGATGTCGCCGGGGTCCAGGTTGCCGAGTTCACAGCCGGCGGGCTTACGCTCGTGACCGACCTCCCCATAACGGAAGGCGGCACCGGCGCCAGCACGGCCGCGGCCGCCCGCACCAACCTCGGCTGCGGCACGATGGCGCCGCAGAACGCCGACGCCGTCGCGATCACCGGCGGCTCGGCAACGGGGCTGAGCGCCCTTTCCGCCACTCACGACGCCACGATCGGCAGCAACGACGCGTCGGCCGGCCGGCTGACCCTGACCGGCTTTCAGCCCGGGCTCATTATCAAGGATTCGAACACCAACAACGCCAACGCCAATCAGGTTGTCGCCTATATATCATTCCGCTCGAGCGACGACGTCCAGCTGGCCCGGCTCGAGCTCCAGGATGACGCGGGCCCGCTCTACTTCAGCTGCAGCCGCGGCATTTCGATCTCGTCTACCTTCTCCATCACTAGCATCGCCACGACCGCCAACGCGGCCAATATGAACGTCGACACGACGACCGGGCAGGTGCGCCGCTCGACGTCGTCGGAATTTTTCAAGCGGGATCTCGAGGCCGTCGACCAAAGCTACGCCGACGCGATCCTGCAGCTCGAGCCGATCTGGTATCGGGCCAACCCGGAAACCTGCCCTGGCGACAATCCCGATTGGAGCCACTGGGGCTTCTCGGCCGAACAGGCGGCGCCGATCAATTCGCGCCTGGTCGAGTGGGGCTATCTGCCTACCGACTATGAGATGACGATCGTCTCCCGGGTGGAACCCTACCAAGTGCTCGACGACGCCGGCGAGCCGGTCCTCGACGAGGCGGGCCAGCCGATGATGGCGACGCGCACGATCGAGCACGAGGAGCCGCGGCTGCGGGAGGGCGCCGAGCTCAAGCCGGTCGGCTTCTACTATGCCCAGCTCCCGGTGCTTCATCATGTCCATATCCGGCAACACCGCCAGCGCCTCGATACGGCGGAGCAGGAGATCGCCGAGCTCCGGGCCCTGGTCACGGCCCTGCAGGCGAGGCTCGACGCCGCGCCCTGAGATTAAGGGGAGGGCCGCGCGGCTGTCACCACGCGACCGCGGGCGGTCACCCGCACCTTGCACGGCCGCGGCCGCGCTCAGTCTCCCCACCGGGCGCACCGGCGAGAAGAGTGAAGCAGTTTTCTTCATTTGGAGTTCAGCCCCCCGCTGGCGCCGGCGCGGCGCACGCCTGGCGCCTGGGATTGTTCCGTCGCCCCTGTTGTCGCCGCCGCCAATACAACAGCAGCCCCCGAGCCGCCGCCGATCGGCGCCAATAGGCTGTCGCCTATGTCCCGCGCCCCAGGTTCGGGACGAGAGCTGCTGTCACAGCTCGAGCCGCGGGCGGTCACCCGCACCTAGCACGGCCGCGGCCGTGCCAGTTCCCGGCGTGCCGGGTGTCGACCGAAGAGTTCAACCGTGACGGAGTCCTTTCATTGCGCCAGCTGCAGGGCGCTTCTCTTCAAAGCCGCAGCCGCCGCGATCGCTGGCGTCATCGAGATCAAATGCCGGCGCTGTCGCGCCTTCAATACGCTGAGGCCTGTGAGCCCTTCCCAGACCGCCGACCGAGCGGCCGAAATGAGGAGCTCACCTTGTGGATCTACTTGCCTCCTACCGGCCTGAAGCCGGAGACTTCCGTGGCATCTCTCTCTGCGCCGGCTACGCCGGGCTCGACCTCGGCCTGCACATCGCCGAGCCCGCCTACCGGACTGTTTGTTTCGTCGAGCGGGAAAGCCACCCTGCGGCGACTCTCGTGGCGCGGATGGAAGACCAGGCCCTGGCACCAGCGCCTGTCTGGGATGACCTTCGGTCGTTCGACGGCCGACCTTGGCGCGGCCGCGTTCATCTCGTCTCTGCCGGCTATCCATGCCAGCCCTTCAGCCTCGCCGGAAAGGGGGCGGCGCCGACGGATCCGCGTCACCTATTCGCCCGACGTCGCCCGCGATCGTCGGCGAGGTCCGGCCCGAATGGGTCTTCTGCGAAAACGTCGAGGGGCACCTCTCTCTGGGATTCGCCGACGTCGTCGCGAAGCCTACGTCGAGCTGGGCTACACGACAAAGGCGGGCCTGTTCTCGGCGCGAGAGGCGGGCGCAAGCCATCGGCGTCGCCGCCTCTTCCTCCTGGCCCACGCCGACCGCGAGCGATGCCGGCTATTTTCCGGACTGATCGTCACGGACGACGGATCCAGGATGGTGTAGCCGATCGACATTGCGAAGGACAGCGGAGGCCAGTTTTCCCTCAACAATTCGGCGAAGGTCTGGACCGAGCTCTGGCTGTCGATGCAGGCGGCTCGGGTTGGCGGGCGGCGATGGAGGCATTCCCATCTTCGCCCCGGCCCGGGTCAACTATCCGCATGGGAGGCAATCCTTTCTCGCCGGCCTGATCTCCAACCCGCGCTTCTACGAGCTGACAATGGGATGGCCGATCGACTGGACCGCACCCGAGGCGCCGGCAACGGGGTTTGCAGCCTGGCTGCTGCGGTCGCGTGGGCAGTTCTCAAAGCTGCTCACCGGCTTTCAGCCGGAGCCTGATCGGGACGCCTGAGCACTTGTCGCGCCGCGGGCGGGCCCCGAGCTCGCCCGCGGGCGCGGGCCGGCGATGTTGTAACCGCCGCCGTTACAACAGCCGGCCCGCGAAGGTGCGACCGCTTAGGCCACCATGCCGCCAAATGCGTGACCAGCAGGAACAATTCGAAGGCGATCTCGGCGATCTCGTCAACTTCGGCGCGATCACCGAGGTCGACCTCGAGCGCGGCCTCATCCGCGTCGAAGCCGGCGACGTCCAGTCCGACTGGATCCGCTGGTCGAGCGGCCGTGCCGGCGCGACCCGGATCTGGTCGCCGCCTACAGTCGGCGAGCAGGTGGCCCTGATCGCCCCCGGCGGCGACCTCGCCGGCGCCTTCGCGATCGGCGGCTTTCATTCCGACGACTTCCCCCCGGCCGGCGATTCCTCTCGCGAGCTCATCATGTTTCAGGACGGCGCCGTCATCGCCTACGATCCGGAGGAGCACGTCCTCGAGGCGCAGCTGCCGGATGGCGCCACGGTGACGATCGTCGCCACCGGCGGCATCACGCTCGACGCTACGGAAGGCGGCCTCACCATCAAGGGTGACGTCTCGATTGAGGGCGAGGTTCACGCCACCGGCGACATCGGCTCGAATGGCGACGTCGTCGCCGGCACCGTCAGCCTGCAGGAGCACGTTCACACCGGCGTCGCCACTGGCGGCGGCCTGAGCGGGGCGCCGCAGCAATGAAGGGGATGAACGCCGCCACCGGCGCCGCCCTCGAGGGTGACGCGCACCTGGCGCAGTCGATTGCCGACATCCTGACGACGCCGATCGGCAGCCGCGTCATGCGGCGTGACTATGGATCGCTGCTCTTCGCGCTGATCGATGCGCCCTGGAACGCCCTGACGCGGCTGCGCTTCATCGCCGCCACCGCCGGCGCCCTGGGCCGATGGGAGCCGCGGATCCGCGTCACCCGCGTTGACGTCGCCGGCGACGAAACCCCCGGCGCCGTGACGATCGACCTCGAGGCCGAGCGCACCGACGTCGCCGGCCCCAACAGCTTCGTCCGCCTCACCCTGCCCCTCCGCTTCGGGCGTCCCGCCCTGCCCGCTTAAACTCAAGGAGCCCGCCCCATGCACGGCATCAACGTTCTCGAATTCGACCACCGGCACCCGCGCGATCAGCGCCGCAGCCCTGGCCGTGATCGGCCTCGTCGCCACCGCCGCCGACGCCGACGCCGACGCCTTTCCGCTCAACACGCCAGTCCTGGTGACGGACGTCCGCCGCGCGATCGGCGACGCCGGCGTCGCCGGCACCCTGGCGAAGAGCTTGGGCGCGATCGCGGACCAGACCAGCCCGATCATCGTCGTCGTGCGCGTCGCTCCCGGCGTCGAGGCCGGCGAGACGAGCGCCGAAGAGGCGACCGACATCAACGTCATCGGCAGCATCGCCGGCGGCGCCTATACCGGGATGCAGGCCCTGCTCGCGGCCGAGGCCCAGCTGGGCGTGCGTCCGCGGATCCTCGGCTGCCCCGGCCTCGACACTCAGGCGGTGACCACTGCCCTCGTCGCCGTCGCCAAGCAGCTTCGCGGCTTCGTCTACGCCGCCTGCCGCGCGGCGGACACTTTCGCCTATGCGGCCGACGACGCCGCCGCTCTGACTTACCGCGGCGAGTTCGGCGATCGCGAGCTGATGCTCGTCTATCCGGACTTCACCGGCTTTGCTGGCCATGCCGTCGCGGCCGCGATGGGCACTCGCGCGCGGATCGACGAGGAAGTCGGCTTCCACAAGACGCTGTCCAATTTCCCCGTCGCCGGGGTGACGGGCCTCACCAAGGACGTCTTCTTCGATATCCGCGATTTCGAGCACGGCCGCCGGCCTGCTCAACGACGGCGACCTGACGACGCTCGTCCGGATGAACGGCTATCGTTTCTGGGGCAACCGGACCTGCTCGGACGAGCCGCTCTTTGCGTTCGAGTCGACCGTCCGCACCAGCCACGCGCTGCAGGATTCGATCGCCCAGGGCCTCGCCTGGGCCGTCGACAAGCCGATCACCGGCGGCCTCGTCCGCGACATCGAGGAGACGATCAACGCCTATTTCCGGGCGCATGTCGCCGCGGGCCGGCTGATCGGCGGCCGCGCCTGGTTCGATCCGGCGAACAACAGCACCGTCGACCTGGCCGCCGGCAAGATGACGATCGACTACGACTATACGGCCTGCGCGCCGGCGGAGGCGATCACCCTCAATCAGCGGATCACCGACAAATATTACGCGACGCTCGCCGCCGCGTAACGCCGTCATCCCGAGAAAATCACCCACCAATTAGTACGACCAGCCTCCAGGAGTTCTAGGACATGGCCCTCCCCCGCAAGCTCAAGAACATGAACCTCTATAACGACGGCAGCTCCTGGCTGGGGCTTTGCCCGAGCGTCACGCTGCCCAAGCTCGGCCGAAACTTCGAGGAGTATCGCGCCGGCGGGATGGACACTCCCGTCAAGATCGACATGGGAGGCCAGGCCCTCGAGATGGAATTCACCGCCGGCGGCTTCATCCGGCAGGTCTATGCCCAGTTCGGCGCGGTCGGCGCCGACGACATCATGCTCCGCTTCGTCGGCGCCTACCAGAACGACCAGAGCGGCCAGGTGAGCGCCGCCGAGGTCATCGTCCGCGGCCGCCACGAGGAGATCGACCCGGGGAATTCCAAACCCGGCGAGGACACCGAGCTGAAGGTGAAGTCCGCCCTCAGCTACTACAAGCTGAACTGGGAAGGCCGGGAGGTCGTCGAGATCGACGCCCTCAACATGGTCTTCCGGGTCAACGGCGTCGATTGCCTGGCCGAGCAGCGCAGGGTGCTCGGCATCGGCGGCGGCGCCCTGGGCGGCCTGGTCGAGCCGCCGCGGGTGAACATCCCCGGCCTCGGCGGCCTCAGCGGCTTCAGCATCCCGGGCCTCTAATCGCCGGCTCGTCCCTGCGGGGGCGAGCTGGTCGCCCGGCCATTCAGGAGGAAAGATAAGTGACGACCAGCAATCCCAATATCTCGAGGAAGGTGACACTCGAGGAGCCGATCAAGCGCGGCGAGCAGGAGATCACCGAGCTCCAGGTCCGCAAGCCGGGCAGCGGCGAGCTGCGCGGCCTCACCTTCAAGGCCCTGTCCGAGCTCGACATCGACACGGTGATCCGACTGCTGCCCCGGGTGACGGTGCCGCCGATCACCGAGCCGGAGGCGGCCGCGCTCGAGCCTTGCGACCAGCTCGCCCTGGGGGGCGAGGTCGCAAATTTCTTGCTGCCGAAGGCGCTGCGGCCGGACTTCCCGACCGAATAGAGGCGGTCATGGGGGAGATCGCCTTCGTCTTCGGCTGGCCCCCTAGAGAGATGGACGGGATGGGCATCGCCGAGCTGATGGGCTGGCGAGACGAGGCCGTGCGGATCCACAACGCCGCCCACGGCGCGAAGGAAGACTGAGCGCAATGGACCGCACCCTTCGCCTTCAGGTCATTTTCAATCTGCTCGAGCGGGCAACGGGCCCGCTCCGCTCGATCTTCGGCGGCTCGCGCGCTGCGGCGCGCGGCCTCGCCGAAACGCGGCGCGAGCTGCGCGGCCTTCAGGATGCGCAGTCGCGGATCCGCGGCCTTCGGGATCTGCAGCGCGGGCTGACCGACACCTATTCGAAGCTCGACGCCGCGCGCCGGCGGGTGCGCGAGCTGAAAACCGAGATCGCTTCTACCGACAATCCGACGAAACGACTGACCGATCGGCTCAAGGCGGCAGAGCGGGCCGCGGCGGGGCTCGGGGACAAGACGCAGGACCAGGCCCGCCGCTTGCGGGAGCTGCAGGCCGAGCTCAGCGCGGCCGGCGTCGACGTCGGCGACCTCGCCCGTCACGAGGGCGACCTCAGCCGGCAGATCGAGGATGCCACCCGCCGCCTCGAGCGGCAGCGCGAGGAGCTCGAGCGGACCGGCCGGGCGCGCCGGGACATGGAACGGATGCAGCAGCGCGGCGAGCAGATGCGCCGGACCGGCCGGGACATGATCGGCGCCGGCGTCGTCCTGGGCGCGCCGCTGGTGGCGGCCGGCATTTCGGCGGCCAATTTCGAGACGACGCTTACCGACATCGCCCAAAAGGCGGATCTCACCCGCCGCCAGGTGGCAGCGATCGGCCGCGAGTTCGATCGCATGGGCCCGCGCGTGGCCCAGCTGCCGGCGAACCTCGCCGCCGGCGTCGACACCTTAGTCGGCCTCGGCGCCGCCGTGCCCCAGGCGATGCAGGCGATCGAGCCGATCGCGCGGGCGGCCACCGCCTATCGGGCCGAGATCCCCGACCTGGCCAATGCGACCTACGCCTCCCTGTCGAACCTTCAGGTGCAGGCGCGCGACACCGGTCGGACGCTCGACATCATGGCCCAGGCCGGAAAGGCCGGCGCGTTCGAGATGCGCGACATGGCGCAATATTTCCCGGCGCTGACGGCCTCGTTCAATGCGCTCGGCCAGCGCGGCGTTCCCGCGGTCGCGGACCTGGCCGCCGCCTTGCAGATCACGCGCCGCGGCGCCGGCGATTCGGCCAGCGCGGCGAACAACCTTCAGAACCTGCTCAACAAGATCAACACCCGCGACACGATCCAGAATTTTCGGGCGATGGGCGTCGACATTCAGCGGGCCCTTCGCGAGGGCGCGCAACAAGGAAGATCGCCGATCGAGACGATCGTCGAGCAGACGATCCGCGCTACCCGCGGCGACCTCAGCCGCCTCTCGTTCCTGTTCGGCGACGCCCAGGTACAGGCAGCGCTTCGCCCGCTGGTGCAGAACCTGGGCGACTATCGGCGCATCCGGGCCGAGGCGCTGCGCGCCCAGAATACCGTCGAGGCGGACTTCGCCGAGCGGCTCCGCGATACCGAGCAGCAATACGCCCGAAACATGGCCCGCCTGCAGCAGCTCGCGCACGTCGTCGGCGCCGCCTTGCTGCCCGCCTTTAACCGGGTGATGGAGAGCGTCGGCCGGGTGGCTGAAAGGTTCGCCGGCTGGGCGCAGCGCAACCCCGAGCTCGTCGCCACGCTTGCCAAGATCGCGGCCGTGACCTCGATCGTGCTCATTGCGACGGGCTCCCTCGCCTTCGCGATCGGCTCGCTGCTCGGCCCGTTCGCCCTGCTCAGGTTCACCTCGATCATGGCCTGGCAAAGGCTTCGCCTGCTCGGCACCGGCATCGCCTGGCTGAGTTGCACCGTCGCCGCCGCCGGCGCCGGGATGCTGGCCAATCCGGTTGTGCTGGCCATCACGGCGATCGTCGTGGCGATCGCGCTGCTCGGATACGTGATTTATCGGAACTGGGATCGTATCCGCCCGGTCCTCGCCGCCATCTGGGCCAAGCTGGCACAGGTCTTCGGCGGGCCTTTGGCCCGGCTCTTCGCCGCCGCCAGCTCCGCCTTTTCGCGCTTCGGCGCGCTGCTGGGGCAGATCCTGCGGCCGATCGGCGCGGCGATCGGCTTCCTGATGGGCAAGCTCACCGCCCTTTGGCAGGGCCCGTTCGGCCGAGGCGTGATGTTCGTCCTGGGGCTGCTCGGCCGTTTCGGCATGGCCGTCGCCACGGTCTTCGGCACTCTGCTTGTGAGGGTGCTGATCGGCGCGGTCGAGGCGCTCGCCGGGATCTTCAACGCGATCGGTAACATCGTCGACACTGTGTCGGCCCTGTTGAGGGGCGACTTCGCCGGCGTCTGGCGCGGGCTGAAGAACCTGGTCAGTGGGATCGTCGGCTCAGTGCTCAACATCCTCGAGGCGCTATTCCCGGGAATCCGCGGCATCTTCTCGCGCGGCATCGCCTGGCTGGGCGGCGCGTGGGGCACGATCAAGGGCCTCTTCGTCCGCGGCGCTAGGTGGCTGACGGCGCCGGTCCGGATGCAGGCGGCCCAGCTGCAGGCGGTCTGGAATTGGTTGCGCTCGATGTTCGCCGGCGTCGGCGGCTGGCTGGGCGGCGCGTGGGGCACGATCAGGGGCCTTTTCGTCCGCGGCGCTAGGTGGCTGACGGCGCCGGTCCGGATGCAGGCGGCCCAGCTGGAGGCGGTCTGGGATTGGCTGCGTTCGATGTTTGCCGGCGTCGGCGCCTGGCTGGGCGGCGCGTGGCAGACGATCAAGGGCCATTTCGTGCGCGGTGCCTTGTGGCTGACGGCGCCGGTCCGGCTGCAGGCGGCCGGGCTGCAGGCGGTCTGGAATTGGTTGCGTTCGATGTTCGCCGGCGTCGGCGCCTGGATGTCGACGGCCTGGGCGACGATCAGGAACCTTACGACCCGGGGGGCCTTGGCCCTGACCGCACCTCTTCGGGCGGGCGCGGCCGCCGTGCGCGCTGTCTGGGACCAGATCAAGGCGGCGTTCAATAGCGCCGTCTCGTTCCTGGCGAGCCTGCCGTCGCGCTTCTACAGTTTCGGATCGAACATCATCAACGGCCTCAAGAACGGGCTGCTGGCGCCGCTGCGCGCGCTGCGCGACACCGTTACCGGCATCGGGCGCCAGATCACCGGCTGGTTCCGGAATACGCTCGGCATCCGTTCGCCCTCGCGCGTCTTCGCCGAGCTCGGCCGCTTCATCACCGAAGGGCTTTCGATCGGCATCGACCGCGGCGGCCGCGGGCCCGTCGCCCGGATGCGCGCCGTGGCGCGCGAACTCGCGGCCGCGGCTTCGTTCACGGTGGCCGCGCCGGCGATCGCCGGTGCTGCCCAGCCTGCGGCCGCGGTGCTGCCGGCGCCGGTACAGGCGCTGAGCAGGTCGTCGCCGGCGCTCGTTCGGCCGGCCGGCGGGCGCGAGCCCTTCGCGCGGATTGAAGCAGATCGCGTCCGGTTGGCTGAGGCGCTGCAGCGCGGCGCGCGTCCGACGACTTCTCTCCCGCCGGCCGGGCCGGCAGCCAGGCGGCAGCCGCCGGCGCCGGCGCCGCTGGGGCCGATCACGATTTAGATCTACCAGCAGCCCGGGCAGAGTGCGCAGGATCTCGCCCGCGAGATCGAGGACATCATCGATCGTCGCGATCGCGCGGCCGCCGCCGCGGGTCGATTCAGCTACGACGATGATTGAGCAGCTCGCCTTCTGCCCGGGTTGCGGGTGCAACCTCGCCGCCGAAAGGCCGGTCCGGATGGGCGCGCTCAGCTACGACCCCCGCGGCTTCGTCTGGTGGGGTAGCCTCGTGATCACGCTGACCGCCGCCCAGCACTTGCTCCTGGGCAGCCTCGTCCAGGCGGGCGGCCGATACGTCACCCGCGCAACCTTGGCGGAGCGCATCGGAAGCGATGGCGATGGCAACGTCGTCGCGGTCCAGATGTCTCGCCTCCGCAAGAACCTCGCCAGCGCTGGCGCGCCGATCGATGCGATTGAGAATGTCCGCGGCCGCGGCTATCGCCTCAACCTGCCGCAGCTTGAGGCTTGGCCCGCTCAGTTGAGGAGGGCCGCCTAGATGCCGCTGATGTCCCTCGGCATGTTTGTCTTCGACCTCCCGAGCGTCGCCTATGACGCGCTGGCGAGGAAGCGCAGCTGGCGCCACGGCCGCACCGAGCGCGTCGGGGCCTTTGCCGCTTCGCAATTCCTCGGGCCCGGCGACGACGTTGTCAGCCTGTCGGGCCTGATCGTGCCGGGCATCGCCGGCGACCTGTCCAATCTCCGGGTGCTCGTCGAGATGGGCGATCAGGGCGAGGCGCAGTCGCTGGTCGACAACGAGGGCGTCGTCTGGGGGCACTTCACGATCGAGTCGATCGACCTGAAGCAATCGGCCCTGATGGACAACGGCGTCCCGCGCAAAACCGATTTTACCATCGAACTCAAGAGAGTGAGGTAAGGCATGGCAAACAATCGTTTCCACGGCGTCGACCGCCACGCCCGGCGCGAGCCGATTGACGTCCCGCTGGGCAGCCCCGCCTGCCCCTGCCTCACCTGCCGGATCGCCCGCGCGGAAGCCAAAGCCGACGCGGCAATCGCCCGCTGCGACGGCCGGAGGCGGGATGCCCGGCCATAATCAACCCGGCTTCCGCGTCACCCTCGACGGCCGCGACCTCACCGAGGCGATCGCGCCGCGGCTGATCTCGCTGTCGATCAGCGAGAAGCGCGGCGGCGAAGCGGACCAGCTCGACCTGGTGATCCACGATCATGACGCCGCGATGGACATCCCGAAGAAAAGCGCGCGGCTGCACGTCTCGCTCGGCTGGCTTGCCGTCGCTCCCGATTCCGGGCTGACCGCCGGCCTCGTCGATAAGGGCAGCTTCCAAGTCGACGAGGCGGAATGGAGCGGCCCGCCCGACATCATCACGATTCGCGGCCGCTCGGCCGACCTCACCGCCGGCTATCGCCAGCGGCGCGAGCGGCGGCATCGGAGCACGACGATCGGCGCGATCGTGCGCGAGCTCGCCGCCGCCAATAGTCTGACGCCCCACGTCGACGCGAGGCTGGCGGCGATCTCTGTGCCGGTCGTTTCCCAGGACCAGGTCAGCGACATGGCGCTGATCCGCCGGCTCGGCCGGCGCTACGACGCCGTCGCGCAGATCCGCGACGGCCGGCTGATCTTCATGCCGATCGGCGCCGGCGTCACGCCCGGCGGCAGCACGATTCCGGCGGCAACCCTGACCCGCCGGGACGGCGACAAGTACACCTTCCGGCGGGTCGAGCGCGGCCAATACAACGCCGTCGAGGCCCGCTGGCATGACCAGGCCGGAGCGCGCCGGCGCACGGTGACGGCCCGCGCAGACGGCTCGCAATCCGCGGGCTCCTCGAGCAGCTCGTCCGGCAGCTCGTCGAGCAACCGCGATTGCGGCGTTCGCCGGATCCGCCGCGTCTTCGCCAATGAGGCGGACGCCCGCCGCGCCGTCCAGGCCGAGGCCGGCCGGATCCGCCGCGCCGCGGCCGAGTTCGAACACAACCTCGCCTTCGGCCGGCCCGACCTCTATCCGGAGCGGCCGCTTTCCCTCAGCGGCTTCAAGCCTGAGATTGACGCGAAGGCCTGGCTGATCGCCGAGGTGACGCATAGCCTCGGCGGCGACGGCGGGCTGCGGACGCAGCTGAAGCTCGAGACGCGCGGCTAGTTCTGCCCCGGGATGTCGGCGCCGATCGAGATGCCGACGGAAGCGAGCCGCGAAACGCAGGCGAGGATTCCGCTCTGGGCGCCTTCAGCCTGCTCCCTGTAGTTCTCTACCACCGAAGGCCGCTGATCACCGTCGAGCACCTCCATCATCGTCTCAAGCGACTCCTTCCGCAGATAGTAGGCCATCTGACAGGCGTCGATCGCTTCGCCCGCCTGATCGCGTCGGGCCCGGGGCAAGGAGCTGGGCGGCCGAAGCCGGCCGATCGCAAGCCAGCTCGCCTCGCACGCCTCCTGCGCGGCCCGCGCCGGGCGATAAGCTTCGAAGATAGTCCCCGATCCACTCGCCAGCGCCGACAGCGCATTAGCGGCTGCGGTGTTCGCCTGGTCACACGGCTGCGCCAGGCGAAGGATCTCCCGCAAAACCCCTACGAACTCGGATCGAGCAGCGTCCGAATAGGCGACCTTCGGATCGTCCGCTGCTTTGGCTGGTGTATCTTCTGCCAGGACCACGTTGCCGGTGCGGTTGCCGACATCCTCGGGCGACGGGGAAACGATCGCGCCTATCACCGCCAACAGTACAAGGACGCCGAGGCAGCCGAGCAGCCCCTGCTTGGCCCCCGGCTTCACTGGCCGTTCCCGGCCTTTCCTGGCGCAACCGTAAAGTCGGCCTGGACTTCGCATAACACCGGTCGCTGGCCGGGTGGCGCCGTCGCCGGCGCCGGCGCTTCGCCTGACTGACCTTGGGCGACGAGACGGACGACGGTTATCACCGCCTCCTTCATCGGCGGGGAAAGCGGTTGGTAAAGATTGAGGAGCTCGGTCGCGTCGACGCTCAGGGCTTCATCGGCCATGCGCTGGCCGGTCAGAACATAGTGGACGTCGATGCCCAGGGCCGCTGCCGCTGCCAAGTATTCGGCGCGCAACTCGCGAGTCGCGTTCTCCAGGAAGCTTTGCTTCTTTTGAGTGACGCCGATTTGGCTGCGCGAACCTGCCTTGGTGAGGTTCGACGCGCAGCCGCTCTTCCCTTAGGCGCGCCGCGAATTTCTCCGCTACCGAGGAATCCGTTTGACTTGGGGCCGCTTTTGAGGAACTTTGGCGCTTCATTCTTCACTCTAAGCGAAAGCACCATGCAAACCGAGTCTCTCTTCGATCCAATCCCGATCGCTGCGATTCGTGAGGCCCGTTCGCGGCTCGCCCTCGAGGGCAAGTCGATCGAGGATTGGGCGCTGGAAAACGGCTTCAGGCCGAAGACTGTCTACAACGTGACGAGCGGCCGCCGCATGGCGGTTCGCGGCCTTTCGCTGAAGATCGCGATCAAGCTCGGCCTGCGCCCTGATCCGAGTGCCCCGGCTAATGGCGCTGGTTCACCCCCTGATTTTCAGGCCCCCACCGAGCGCACCATAAGGGGCCGACCGCCGATTGACGCGTGCGATCGGCGGTCAATTTCGCAACTGGGCGAGGCAGTCAGCTGATGCGCGGCCATCGGGGGCGGCCGCGGCGCTCGTCGCTGGACTTCGGCCGCGGCGCCGAAGGGCATCTGGCCGTCGTTGTGACGGCTGCGCACGCCGTTATGGCCGCCTTCCGTAAGGAGCTCGACGCCGGCAACCGGCTTCGCCCTCCGCAATTCGCATCACTTCGCCTCCTCGAGGCGGCGCTGGTGTCGTTTCCCATCGAGGATCCCGCTTCGGACACCGAAGCGCCGGACGCCTCGATGCCGCCGGGCGGCGGTGTCGCCCACCTCGGCTCCGGAGCTGGCAAAGATCTCCCGAGCTCGCGCCCGGCGGCCCCCTTGGAACAAAGACCGCCAGCGTGACGGCAGGGCCGCCGACGATCGCGTTCGACGCGGGCCGCTCAACGAGACGATATGGTGTCTCGTTTGGCTGGGCCTGCGCGACTGGCGCAACGGCGCACGTCCAATGACGAAGCGCCGCAAGCCCCTGACTTTCGAGCGATCCCTGTGGAAGATCGCCGCCGCCATCGGTTGGGACGAGGCGGCCGAGATCGTCGGCGTGGCCGACCGCACGATTCGCAACTGGAGCGATCCGGACACCACCGCCGGCATCACGCTCGACGCAGCGCTGAAGCTCGACCTCGCCTTCCGGCTTGCCGGCGGTGACAGCGCGCCGATGCTGCAGTGCTACTCCACCCGCCTCGAGGCCGACATGGTCGAGGCCTGCGCCGATCTCAGGGCGCTCAACTTGAAGATCGCGAAGGCCGCGAGGGAAGGCGGCGAAGCGATTGCAGCTGCCGTCGCCGCGGCCTTGCCTGGCGCTACCGACAACGAGCTCGCCCGCGCTGAGCTTGAGCTCGAGGAGTCGATTGCCGCCAGTGTAGACACGCTCGCCTGCCTCCGCGCGGGGCGGAGGGGCGACGTGCAAACCGAGGACCGGCCTCAAGGGGACCGCCGGCCCTCGCCCCGGGGAAGGGATAACTAGTATGGCCACAGGCCCCCGTCTGTCGATTGAATGTCCGCATTGCCGGGAAAAGGCGCGCACCAGGAGCAGTCGCGCCGTCAGCCCGACGTACAAGCATCTCAACTTCCAATGCTCCAATATCGAGTGCGGGCACACCTTCGCCGGCGCGCTCGAGATCCTTTACACGATCGCGCCGAGCGCGATCCCGGATCCGGAGATTCACCTCCGGATGGCGCCGCCGCGGCGCCAGGGCCTGCCCGTTCCGGCCAATGATGACGGCGTCTTCGGTGCCAGCGCCCCGGAGGTGGCGCCGCTTCGGGCTGCCAATGACGACGACGGCCACGGCGAGGCCGTGGCAACCGGCAACTAGGTCCGCTGGGGGCGGGCCAGGCCGGCTCTCCCTTCGAACTGATCTCCACTGACCAATCAGCCACCCGCCGCCCTACCGGCGGGGAGGCCTTTCTGCTGCCTGAAGAAAGGACCCTTGGATGAACACCACCACCGCCGCGGCGCCGATGGCCCCGGGCATCTACCTCAAGAAAAGACGCGAAGCCGCCGGGCTCTCGATCGACGACGTCGTGACGAGGCTCGGCTGCCCCAGCTGGGCGCGCACCGAGATCGGCAACGATCTGCTCGCCCTCGAGGAGGGCAGCGTGGCCGAGGCCCCCAGCTTGGTCGCCAGCTTGCGGCTGCAGTTTCCGTTCGACTGCGCGACCTATCTCGCGCTGGTCGACCACGCGGCCGATCCTGACACCGAGCTCCCCCTCCCGGAAATATGCCGAGGCTGCGGCTGCACCTGGCACGACGCCTGCCCCGATGACGGCCGCGGCCAGCCCTGCAGCTGGGCCCGACCGGGCCTCTGCTCGACCTGCGCGCGGAAGGAGCCGGCCAATGAGGCATGACTTCGGCTTCGCCCGCCAGAGCGCCGCGCGCCTGCAGCGCCGCGCAGCGGCCCGCACCAGGTTGCGGCGCCGGCGCCGTGAACGATTGTCAATGCGGCTCGGATTGGCTGCGGCCGCGACCGCCTTCGCCCTGGTCCCCGGCCGGGTGCTTTTCGCCTGGGCGTTCGGATCATGAGGCCGGCCGGCGTGACGATCGCGGCCGCGGACCTGATCGGAAAGATCGGTCCCTCAATCGAGGCCTTCCTGCTCAGCCTTTCGGATGACGGCCTCGATTGCTTCGACGAGGGCGAGGGCGATCCCGCGAACGCCCAACGGGCGGAGCGCTACGGCCTCGTCTCGATCAGCGCCTGGAAAGGGGGCTGGCAGGTCCGCCTTACCGAGCTCGGCCGCGAGCTGCGCGAGATCCTCGCCAAGGAAGGAACGACGCATGGCTGACGTGACCGTAACGCCGGCAGCGCTCGCACTCGCCGATCTGATCGAGCGCCGGCTCGCCGAGATCGAGGCGACCAGGCCGGCCAAATTCGATGGCTCAAACTGGAGCGCCTACTATCAACGGGGCAAGGATCTCGTTGACGAACTCGTCCGCGATCACGGCGCCCGCTATCGCCTGGCCGGCGCCCATGACGGCCATTTCCGCTTCGCTGGCATCGCCTGCAGCTGCACCAGCGGCGAGCTGAACCTGCTCCGTAGCTGGGCAGCGAAGGTGCGGAGACTGGCCGCATGAGCGCGGCCGACGTCCGCAAGGTGAAGGCGGCGGTCGCTAGCTGGATCGAGCGCAACACCGACGTCGACGCGGTCAGGCCGGGCACGCTGGCCACCATCGTCGCCGCGGATACTGGACTCGACTTTGGGGCGACGACGATCGCCCGATACTTGCGGGGGCATGGCTGGCGGCCGGCGCGCCTCGATACGCCACTCGGCCGTGGCCCCTTCTATGTCCGTCCGATTGCTGAACAGGCGGGGGCGCCGGCTGCTGCCGACGCCCCGACACCCCGAACTCCGCGCCGCTGCCGCGGCGCCGACGTCGCCGCCGGATCGAAGCTCGAAACCGGCACCCTTCCTACTGGCTCCGGAGACTGAAATATGGACACGACCGTCCCGCTGAACAAGCTCCTCCTTTCCCCCCGCAACGTTCGCAAAACCTACGCCGAAGAGGGCATTGAAGAAATGGCCGACAGCATCCTCGCGAGAGGCCTGCTGCAGAACCTGGTCGTTTCCGAATCGCCGACTGGCCGGGGCTTCTTTGAGGTCGACGCCGGCGGCCGCCGCTGGCGAGCCCTGCAGCTCAACGTCAAGCGGCGGCGCATGGCGCGGGATTGGCCTGTTCCGGTGAAAGTCGTTCCGCGTGAGGAGGCCGCCGAGGCGAGCCTCGAGGAAAACATTCAGAAGATCGCCCTCAATCCGGCGGACGAATTCGAAGCCTTTGCCACGATCATCGCTGGCTATGAAGCCGGCGGCATCGCCGATCCCGCGGAGCGGATCGCCCATTGCGCCCGGCGATTCGGAAAGACGATCCACTATGTCGAACAGCGCCTGCGCCTCGCCGCGTTGGCGCCGGAGATCCTCGAGGCGCTTCGCGCCGACCGGATCAGCCTCGATGCGGCCAAGGCCTATGCCGCTTATCCGGACCAAAAGCTGCAGATGAGAGTATTCGCGGCCGAGGAAAAGAAGAGCGAAGGCTGGCGTCACACCCCTCAGAATATTCGCGATGTGATGAGAGGGAGGGTCTACCAGCTCGACCATCCCGCCGTGGTCTATGTCGGCATCGAGGCTTATGTCGCCGCCGGCGGCCGGGTCCAGCGCGAAATGTTTATGGGCGCCGAGGATCGCGACGTCGTCGTGGATCCTGCGCTCATCGACAAGCTGGCCCAGCAACGCACCGCTGAGGATGCGGAGCACTTCGCCCAGGAAGAGGGCTGGAAGGGCGGCGTCGTGAAACCTTGGGCCGGGCCGTCCTGGCAGGACGCCAAGGCGCCGGCCGGCTTCGTGCGATCCTACAGGCCGATCGAGAGCATGAGCGAAGACCAGCGGGCGGTATCGCTACTCGCCTTCCGGATCGCTGACGACGGCTCGACACTTACGCCGCTCACCTATTGCTTCTTGCCCGAAGCCGCATCGGGGTCACAGGGGTCGGGCGCCCGCTCGCCCGAGACAGACGAGGAGCGGGAATTGCGGCGCCGGCAATTCGAGGTCCAGTGGCGCGCTGCGCACCTGGCGTCGCCCCACGTCGCCGGCACTCCCTTCGAAGGCCGCGCTTTCTGGCCCCCCCGGCACCAGGCATATGTCCCGGCGATCAGCCAGACCGATGACGGCCATTATGTCGTCGCGCTGCTGATCAAGGTGCCCGCGGCCGAAGTCGAGGCGCAGCTGCTCGAAGCCGAGAAGCTCTATGATCGCGAGCTCGAGGAGCTCGCCGAGGAGGAGGCCGCGGTGGCAGCCGAACAGGCCGGCGACGTCGCCGCCCCGACGCCGGCGGAGGCGACGTTGTGAAGCCGCAGAGTCACAAGCGGGCCGACACCCGCCGATGTTCGGCGGCGGACTGTGAGAACCGACGCCTCGCTTACGTCCCCTTCTGCGGCTCCTGCTGGTACCAGCTGCCGCTGGCATTTCGGCTAGCCGTGCATCGCGCTAAGACGCGGCGCCACTTCGACGACGTGAGATCGCTCTACAGGGACGCCGCGGGTTGGCTTGAGCGCCACCCCATGGCCGACCGCGGCGGCACGCCGGCGGTTGCTCTCTGCGGCCGCTGTCAACGCGCCGCGGCCGATCCAGTGATCGCCAGCTGCACAGACGCACAGTGCCCCTTCGCGCTTCAGGAGGCGGCATGAGCGTCCGTTATTTCGACGGTCCGGAGCCGCCGAGGGGGAAGCTCCATGATGGCGCGCGCTGGCGCGATAGCGAAACCGGCGCCAGCTGGCGCTGGCGGAGCGGTCGCGGCTGGGTTCGGTTCGTCGATCGCCGCGCGAAGAACAAATGGAAGCGCGCTGAGCTGGCCATCCTCCGAACCTATTATCCGGTCGAAGGCGTCGAAGGATGCGCTAAGCGGCTTCCGCGCCGGGTGGCCAGGGCAATCGAGTGCCGCGCCCGGGAGCTTCGCCTTCGCTCGCCGAACGGGCCTCGCGGCCTGCAGACTGCTCTCGCCGGCGACGAGCTCGAGGAAGCGATCCAGTTACACCAGGCCGAAAAGTGGGGGTTCGAGCGCATAGGCCAGGAATTCGGCGTCTCTGAGGGCGCCGCGGCGAACGCCGTCCTGATGGCACTCGGGCGACGGGCGGGCTACACGCCGGCGGAGCGGGACGAGAACGGCGACCTCACTGATCGCGGCATTGAGCAGCTCCGGCTGGCGATGCGAAAGGGCTGGAAGGGCGTCGATATCGTCCGCCGGCTCGCCGTCAGCGCCGGGACGGTCAGCGGCGAGCGCCGGCGCTATGCCACCTATCTCAAAGCCAACAGGAAGGCGCCTCTCCCTCCCCCCGGCGGCGGCCAGGAATATGCCGGCCGGAAGCACCCCAAAGAGCGCCTCCGCGAGGTCGAGCGCCTGTTCCTGGCCGGCGAGGCGACGCCTGCCGTCTCTGACAAGACCGGCGTCAGTCGGACGCAGTGCGGGCGCATCCGCAACCGTCTGGTGAAGCGGCTCGCGAAGAAAGGAAAGACGCTCCCCGGGTGCGATCGCAAAGGGAAGCGCCTCACCTATCCGAACACCGTCATTAAGATCCCGCCCGGGACATTCGAGAAGCTCGAGCATTTGCTCCTGGTCGAGCGCATGACCGTCCGCGCGGCCGCGGACGAGCTCGCGCTCGGGCACTCTTCGGCGTACCGATACCGCGACCTGCTGAAGGCGAGGCTCGAGGCCGAGGGCAAAGAGCTGCCGCCCCCGCTGCCGTGGCGCGGCAGGAAGCGACAGGCGCGCGCCGCTGCCATGAAATGGCTGCCACCCGGCCGGATAAACAAGATGCTTTACCGCCGCTTCCTGCGCCAGCTCGGCGAGGACGAGGCTGAAGCACGCCGGCGGACAGTGCGCGCGATCGCCGAGCGCGATGGTCAAGATCCCGGCCTGGCTGAAATGTTGGACCGGCTCAAGCGCGGCGCGGTGGCGGTTGAGAAAGTCGTGCCGTGGGCACGGCCGATCGGCATGACGCTCGCCGCCGTCGCTTCGGGGGCGCTGGCATGAGGGAGGTCTTCGCGCGCGTCATCGACCCGGAGGCCTTCAACGGCGCGGGGGACGCTAACTTGGATCAGCGGCGGCAGGCCGCCTTGGGCAAGGCCGATCAGATCCTCGCAATGGAATTCGCCTTTGAGGATCTGCCGCCGGAACTAAAGGCGACGGTGGCAGCGATCGAATCCGACCTCAGCGGCGTTGGCCTGCTCACCGCGGCCGCGGCCGCCGCCGCCCGCTTTCCGCCGATCGAGGCCGATGACGGCCGCCCCGTCTACACCGCCATCGTCAAGCCACTCGAGGACGGCACTCTGTTTCTGGCAGTCCTGGTCTGCGAGGCCGCTCTCCTCAAGGACGACGAGCCGATCTTCGTCGGCGACACCTTCAAAGGGGACGAGGCCAGGCGCATCGCGGCCGAAATCGAAGTGGCGGCCGCTGGCGGAGGCCGGGCATGACCGAGCTCGACCGCCTGGCGCGCTACGCGCGAGTTCCGGAGGAGCTGGCGGCAATCGTCGTGATCGCCGCCAATGAGGCCGACGTCCGGTTACGGCTGCTGCGCGGCCCTTCAGTCAGCCGCGATCTTGTTAGGGTGCGGCAGCGCATCGCCTTGCGGGCTCGCGTCCTCGGCTACCCCTGGGAGGAGATCGGGCGGGCGCTCAACCGCGATCATTCCACGGCCGTCAACGCCTACCAGCGAGCCGCGGCCGCATGACCGGGACGATCGCCTCGCTCGCCGGCGGGCGCTTTCCGCACGGCTCTCCGGTCCGGATCGAGGGGGAGCGATGCTTCCTCGAGGCGGATCTCGATCGCATCGACGGCGTCACCAAGCGGCCGCCGTGCACCTTCGACACGCATCACGAGGAAGGCGCGCCGCTGCTCGTCCAGACCGAAGACGGCATCCTCGCCGACATCGCCGGCTATCCGCGGTGGGTTGAGCTGCGCAGGGGGAGGATCGCCAATGGCTGACTTTTTCCAGCTGGTCGACCTCATCCGCGAACATGGCCTCGATGCCCTTCCGCAGGCGAGCAAGGACTCGATCGACGTCCAGGCGCGGCACTTCGCCCGCGCCGTCCGCGCCTATGCCGAGGCCTCGGCCGAGGCCTTCGGCAAAAGCGACCTGTCGCTAAGCGACGAGGCGGCCGAGCGCTACGAGCTCGCGGTGAAGCTGTACGCCCCCGCCCTGGTCCAGGCCTTGGCAGGGGCCCTCCTCGAGGCCTCGGCCGGGAGCGCGCGCCGTGGCTGATCTATCCTACCTCGACGAGCATCGCGGCTACATCGGCACGAGCGGCAGCGGCAAGAGTACGACCGCGCGCGTCGACGTCGAGCAGCTGCTCCGCGAGAGCCGCCATACCGTCATCATCGACCTCACCGGCATCTGGTACGGCCTTCGCTCCGATCGCGCCGGCGACGGCCCAGGCTTCGACATTCCGATCTTCGGCGGCCGCCGCGCGGATCCGCAGCTCCGCTTCAGCGCCGTCGACGGCGCAGTGATCGGCCGCGTCGTCGGCGAGGGCGTGTCGGCGATCGTCGACCTGTCGGCGCTGAGGAGCGGCCCCGAGCAGCGCCTCTTCCTGGCCGACTTCATCGCCGCCCTCCGGGAGAAGCCCGCCGGCCATTTCCAGCTGATCTGCGACGAGGCCGACGAATACATCCCCGAGAAGGGCGGGATCCGCGACAGCGCTCACCAGCAAGTCGTCGAGGACATGATCTGGATGGCGAAGCGCGGCCGCACCGACGGGTTTGTTCTGTCGATCATCACTCAGCGCCTCGCCGACGTCGCCAACGCCGCCTTTTCCCAGGTGCAAACGATCTTCGCCCACCAGCTGATGTCGCCGGCGGACACCGGCGCCTTCGGCAAATACGTGAAGGCGCACGGCACGAGGGACGAATTTGCCGAGATCATGGGGGGCCTGCCCTCGCTGAAGGTGGGCCAGCGGTATCTCTACCGCCCTCGCCTTCACGTGCTCGAGCTCGGCCAAACGCCCCTGCCCGCGACCTTCGACAGTAGCCGCACCCCCGCCCCGGGCGAAGCCAGGCGCGAGCCGAAGATGCTGAGCCAGATCGACGTCCGCGCGATCGCCGCCCGCCTGAAGAAGCCGGCGGCCGCGACGCCGGCCGAGCCGCTAGAGGCCTTCGATGCCGGCGCCGAGGCCGGCGAGGCGCTGCGCCGCAGGGACGTCAGGATCCGCGAGCTCGAGGATGGGCAACGGGACCGCGATGGCCGCATTTCCGAGCTCGACGCCCAGCTTTTCGAGGCCAGGGGACTGCTCGATCGCCGGACAAGGATGCTGGCTGACATCGGCCGGATCATTCTCGGCGAAGCGGATCCGATTATGGTCGATGATATCGCGGTCCACCAACTCCGCGTCTTGGTCCGCGATGCAAATTTGCATTCCTCGGATGCAGATTCAGACACCGCCGGCAGGGCCCGGGAGAAGGATTCTTCCCTCTCTCTTCTCCCCCCGGGGCCGGCAAGGGGGAGGCGCGGGTGTCGGCCAAGCGCCCAGCTGCCTCCCCCTCATCCGACGAAGACGCCGGCGCCGCGGATCCCGACGTCGAATATCGCGCGCTGGCCGCCCTAGCGAAGATCGCGCCGGCGGGCCTCACAGAGGCCGCCTGGGCAGCTCGGGCCGGTTATAGCCGCAAGGGCGGCGCCTGGTCGCGTCGTCTCACCCGGTATCGCCGGGCCGAGCTGATCGAGCATCGCGACGGCAAATACTTCGCAACTCAGGCCGGCCTCGACCAGGTCGGCGAGAACATCCCTGAGTTTCCAGCGCCCGGGCCCGAGCTCGTCGACTTCTGGGCCCGCCGGCTAGGCGCCCCCGGCCGTGTCCTGAAACGCCTCGCCGATCTTTATCCGTCGTCGCTCAAGCGGTCGGCGATCGCCCAAGAGGTCGGCATGACCGAGAAGGGCGGTGCCTTTCAGCGCCACATGACCGCGCTGAGGTCCGCCGGCGTTGTCGAGGTACAGGGCAAGCGAGAGAAGACGCGGATCCGCGTCGCGCCGGCGCTGATGGGGGACGAGCAGTGACCGGCCCTAGCGAAGCCGAGATCCGGGCCAGTTTGCTCGTCGCTGTCCTTCACGGCCTGGCCGAAGAGGTCAGTCCTGGGGAGTTTCGGATCACCGACGCCGGCAGGGCGAAAGTTGAAAGGATGCTCGCCGAACGGCCGGAAGCGAGGGAATTCCTCGCTCAGGTCCGTCGAACCGTCCCGACCAGTGACAATCGCACCAGCTTTGCCCCGGCAGAGTTGGCCGCCTTCGTTCCCACTCCCGAGCAGGCGAGGGTTATGAAGCGCCTCGCCGGCGGGCCCGTATGGCTCCGCTCGCTCGGTCCCTGGAAGGTCATAGTCGGCCAGCTCGTCAAGGCCGGCATAGCGGAGCGCGTCAAGCCACCGACCGGGCGGCGTCCGAACATGGCGGTGCTGACCGAGGCGGGCCGCGCCGCCCTCGCGAGCGCGCTCAAAGGGGACGATCTGTGAAGGGTGCGAAACGCCGCCCTTATCAGGGAGCCGCCGCATCCCTCGAGCGCGCCCGCGTGATCGCAAAGGCCTTGGCGGGCCTGCCCGAGCAGCTCGCGTCGAGCCACCCAAAGCTACGCCGCGGCCGCGTCTGGTGCCGGCAGTGCGGAGCAAGCCGGGCGGTCGCCGCCGCCGCCTGTCTCGTCGCCGGGTGGCCGCGCTGCTGCGGTGCCACCATGACGATCGACGCGCCCGCGGAGCGCGACAGCTGATGCCCGGGCATCGCGATCGCCGGAAGTCAAAGATCTGGGAACGGATAAGCGCGACCGCCCGCGCCGGTCAGACGTCACCGGCGCCGCCGCCGGCGCCGGCGCCAGCCGTGTCTCCGATCTTCGCCTGCCGGCGCGGCAATCGCTCGCGGGAGCTTCCCGACTGCCGCCGTCCGGGCTGCAGCCGGCGCGCGACGCAGGCGAGCTGGGGATGCCGGCCGCATTGGTTTGAGCTCCCCCCCGACCTTCGATCGCGCCTCTGGATTGCCGATCGAGATGAGCGCGCCGCTAACGACGGACGACTAGGACCGGCCTGGGCCGCAGCCGCGGCCGAAGCCGACGCTTGGATCGCGGAACGCCTGGCCAGGCCGCCAGCCCGCCGTCCTCACCAACCCGAACTACCGTTCTAACCCCCAGCGAGGAAACGACCATGATTGCCCAAGCCAGCCCCTCTCCCGAAACCGCCCGCCGGCGCGCCCTGCAGGCGGCAGCTGACGACCCGTTGCTCACCCGCCACGAGGTCGAAGCCGAGTGCGGCCTCAGCCGGCCGACGATCTACCGGATGATGGCAGCCGGCACCTTTCCGACGGGGAAGCGAATCAGCCCCCGCGCGAGACGCTGGCCAAGGTCCGCAATCGAGAAATGGAAAGCGCAGCAGCCGACGTCCTGATGCGCGAATTTGCCGACGCCGGGGGCACGGCTGGGGGCACTGCCCCCGATGCCCCCTAGAAAAACTGAAACAGTGTCAGGGAGTTAGAGCGATGAGAGTGGATCGGTCCCGGGGAGCCACTCTTTCAGCATTTGCGACATTTTCGTGCAGCCGGCGGCCCTTCTGGTGCGCCGCGCCTTCGCCGGCCCGCGGCCGGCCGCTTCGCCGGACGCCGCAGAGCGTCGTGATCATTTCGGCTAGGAAACGTCCGCCTGTTCAGCGACTTAGCTGCCCTTGCTGCTGCGAAGAGGCTGGAACAACCGCGGCCAAAGTGGGTTGCGACGGCAAGCAGAAAAAGGAGGCAATAATGGCGACCACGAACCAGATCACGGAGCAGGCGGAACGAAGACGGCAATGGCGGCCGCAGCGGTTCGGCGTTCAACTGGAGCGGCGGCCAGACCGGCGTGCTCGCCGCGGCCGCCGTGGCGGGCGCCGCGGTCGGCTTCGCCGCCAATTTCGGCCGCAAGTTGCTGGTCCAGGGCATGGGGGCGGCGGCCGGCGACTGGGCCGACGCGCTCAAGGCGGAGCATCAGGCGACCCTGCTGCTGTTCGACAAGATCGAGGCGACGGACGACGCCCAGGCCGGGACGCGCTCGGCGCTGCTCGCGAAGCTCAAATATGCGCTCGACAAGCATGCGGCCCAGGAAGAGAACGTCATCTATCCGGCGCTGCGCGAGGCCAATTCCGCCCATGACGCCGACGCGCTCAATTCCGAGCACGGCTACGTCAAGACCTATCTCTACGAGCTCGAGACCATGCCCAGCGACAGCCCGGAATGGCTCGCCCGGGTGCGCGATTTCCGCTCGATGATCCAGGAGCATATGCGGATGGAGGAGGAGGAGGTCTTCCCGAAGTTCCGCGACACGCTGACCGAAGAGCAGAATGCCAGGCTCACCGCGAGGATGAACAAGGAAGGGCTGAAGATGGCCTGACCCGTCATCCCGGCGAAAGCCGGGACCTCGGGACAAGAAGTCTCCACGGGTCCCCCTGAGATCCCGGCTTGCGCCGGGATGACGGAAACGGGCCGGTCCGAACCGGCCCGTTTCCTACGCAACTGCGCCGTGGCAATGCTTGTACTTGCGGCCGGAGCCGCACGGACAGGGCGCGTTGCGGCTCGCCGGCGGCGGCACTTCGCCGACCTCGCCGCCGAGGCCGAGGGCGGCCGGCATCTCGGGGACCGGCATCTGCAGCGGCGGCAGCCGCGACAGGATCGCGCCGGTGCCGGCGTCGATGTCGGCGGTGTCATCGTCGCCGGTGAACGGATCGATATGCTGGGTGACGAAATCCGGCATCACCGGCAGCTCGGGCTGCAGCGTCAGCCGCGCCCGCGCCAGCGTGCCGGTGACGTCCTCGCGGATCGCGATCAGCATCCGCTCGAACATCATGAACGCCTCGCGCTTATATTCGTCGATCGGCTTCTTCTGGGCATAGGCGCGCAGGTGCACGACCTGCCTGAGCGCGTCGAGCATCGACAGATGCTCCTTCCAGTGATGGTCGAGCGAACGCAGCAGGATATCCTTCTCGATCCAGATCCAGTCCTCGCTCGAGACCTGGGCGAGCTTTTCCTCGATCTGCGCGTCGGCCAGCTTCTGGACGCGCTCGACGAACATCTCCGGCTCGACCGCTTCCTCCTTGACCCAGTCGTCGAACGGCGGGGTCAGGCCGAACACCGCCTCGATCCGTTCCTTGAGCAGGGGGATGTCCCATTGCTCGGGATAGGAATTGGGCGGGATCGCCTCGCCGACGATGCCGTTGATCGTCTCGGCGCGCATGTCCTCGACGACGTCGCCGACGGTTTCGGCGTCCATGATGTCGGCGCGCTGCTCGTAGATCACCTTGCGCTGGTCGTTCATGACGTCGTCATATTCGACGACCTGCTTGCGGATGTCGTAGTTGCGCGCCTCGACCTTCTTCTGGGCGGTCTCGATCGCCTTGGAGATCCACGGGCTGATGATCGCCTCGCCGTCGGCGAGATTCTTGTTCATCAGCCGCGAGAACATCGTCTGCGGCCCGAAGATGCGCAAAAGGTCGTCGTCGAGGCTCAGATAGAAGCGCGACAGGCCGGGGTCGCCCTGGCGGCCGGAGCGGCCGCGCAGCTGGTTGTCGATGCGGCGGCTCTCGTGCCGCTCGGTGCCGAGCACGAACAGCCCGCCGGCGGCGATCACCCTGTCCTTCTCCTCGGCGACCTCGGCGCGGATCCGCGCCTCCGCTTCCTCGCGCTCGGAGCCGTTCTCCATGCCGCCGAGCTCGTCGGCGATGCGGAAGTCGACATTGCCGCCGAGCTGGATGTCGGTGCCGCGGCCGGCCATGTTGGTGGCGATGGTGACGGCGCCCAGACGGCCCGCCTGCGCGACGATATGGGCTTCCTGCTCGTGATAGCGGGCGTTCAGCACCTCGTGTTTGACCTTGGCGCGCTTCATATAGTCGGACAGCAGCTCCGACTTCTCGATCGACACGGTGCCGACCAGAACGGGCTGACCAAGCTTCTGCTTCTCCGCGAGCGTCTCGACGATGGCGCCGAACTTGTCTTCCTGGTTCTTGTAGAATTCGTCGTCGTCGTCGCTCCGCCTGACCGGCATATTGGTGGGGATGGTGACGACGTTCATCTTGTAGATGTCGTAGAATTCCGCTGCTTCGGTCGCCGCCGTGCCGGTCATGCCGGCCAGCTTGGGATACATGCGGAAATAATTCTGGAAGGTGATCGAGGCGAGCGTCTGGTTCTCCGGCTCGATGTCCACGGCTTCCTTGGCTTCGACCGCCTGGTGCAGGCCTTCCGACCAGCGCCGGCCCTCCATCATCCGCCCGGTGAACGGGTCGATGATGATCACCTTCCCGTCCTTGACGATATAGTCGATGTCGCGCCGGTAGGCGATGTTGGCGCGCAGCGCCTGGTTGAGGTGGTGGACCACCTGGGTATTCTCGTAATCGTAGAGGTTGGAGCCGACCAGCAGTCCCTCCGCCTCGAGCACCCGCTCCATCCGCTCGGTGCCGTCCTCGGTCAGCAGGACGCGCTTGTCCTTCTCGTCATATTCGTAATCGTCCTCCGGCGTCTCCTTCACGATCCGGTCGAGCGCCATGTAGAGCTCGGACTTGTCGTCGGTCGGGCCGGAGATGATCAGCGGCGTGCGCGCCTCGTCGATCAGGATCGAATCGACTTCGTCGACGATGCCGTAATTGAACGGCCGCTGCACCATGTGGGCGCGGTCGTATTTCATGTTGTCGCGCAGATAGTCGAAACCGAACTCGTTGTTGGTGCCGTAGGTGATGTCCGAATGATAGGCCTCGCGGCGCTGGGCGTCGGCGAGGTTGGGGACGATCACTCCGACGCCGAGGCCGAGGAAACGATAGATCTGGCCCATCCAGTCGGCGTCGCGGCGGGCGAGATAGTCGTTGACGGTGACGACGTGGACGCCCTTTCCCTCGAGCGCGTTCAGATAGACCGGAAGCGTCGCCACCAGCGTCTTGCCCTCGCCGGTGCGCATCTCGGAAATCTCGCCGCGGTGGAGGACGATGCCGCCGATCAGCTGCACGTCATAATGGCGCTGGCCGAGCGTGCGCACCGCCGCCTCGCGCACCGTGGCGAAGGCTTCGGGCAGGATGTCGTCCAGCGAGGCGCCGTTCTCGAGCCGGCCCTTGAGGATCGGGGTCTGGTTCTTGAGCTCGTCGTCGGTCATCGCCGAGATGGTCGGCTCGAGCGCGTTGACCTGGTCGACGATCTTGCGCAGCGAGCGGACGTAGCGGTCGTTGGACGATCCGAATATGGCTTTGGCAAATCCGCCGAACATGGTGAAATCCTGATCTTGATAGGGGAGCGCCGGCGGTCAGCCGGGCGGGAACGAAGTCGAAGGCCGGGCCGCGTTCGGCCGCGCGCTTCACTCGATCAGGCGTTCGGTCCGCAGCGGCGCTTCGGCCGCCGGCGCGGCGGCCGGCATCGGAAAGGACTGCGCCGGGCGCGAGGCGACGGGCCGGCGGCGCTCGGGCGGCGCAACCGGCGCGACGACGGCAGCGGCGGTTTGGGCGATCGCGACCGCCTCGGCCGCCGCCTCGTGGCGCTGCGCGGCCTCCGGCCCGCGCGTCCCGGTGAACGCGCCGGTGGCCGCGCTCAGCAAAGCGGAGAGGATCAGCAGCAATTCCATCGCGCCTGCGACATAGTGACGGCGGCGCCCGAGGTCCATGGTCTTGCGCGCCCACGCATTGAATAAGCTCGCCTTCCGGCCTAGCCGGCGGCGATGGATCAGGCCCTTACCGGCGGCTGCGCGTGCGGCGCCATCCGTTATGCGCTCGGCAGCGAGCCGTTCGACGCCGGCTGGTGCCATTGCCGCATCTGCCAGCTCTGGTCCGGCGCGCCGGCCATGGCCTTCGCCAGCGTCCCGGTCGGCGACTTCAGGTTCACCGCCGGCGACGACAGGGTCGGACGGTTCGAATCCAGCCCTTTCGGCCGCCGTTCATTCTGTCGGGCGTGCGGGACTCCGCTGACGATGCGGGTCGACCACCAGCCGGAGACGGTCGACTTCACCCTCGCCACGCTCGACGATCCCGACCGGATCGCGCCCGCTTTCCATATCTTCCACGCCGGCCGCATCGCCTGGTTCGAGACGGTCGACGATCTGCCCCGCCACGACCGCTTCCGGCCGGACACGCGCGGACTTGAAGGCACCGAGCCGCCCGCCTGACCGGTCGGCAAGCTCCCCTAAACAGGGACTGTCCCTATTCTTCCGCCGCAAGCGGTTCCGGGGCCAGCGCGACCGCGTCGATCTCGACTTTCCAGGCGGGGTCGACCAGCCGGCGGACATAGACCGCGGTCGAGGCCGGGCGATGCTCTCCCAGATGCCTGCGGCGGGCCTGCCGGACCACCTCCGCATCGTCGTCGCCGACAATGAAGGTGGTCAGCTTGACGATCGCGTCGGGCGCGATGCCCCGCGCGGCGAGGATCGCGACGATGTTGGCATAGACCTGGTCCGCCTGCTCGGCGAGGCCGGCCGGCACCGACCCGTCCGGCCGCACCGGCACCTGCCCCGACACGAAGACCAGCCGGGCGCCCGCCGGCACCTCGACCGAGTGGCTGTAGGCGCCCAGCGGCGCGTGCACCGCGGCAGGATTGTCCAGCTTCAGGGGCATGACGTCCGGAACATGCCGCTACGCTAGAGCGCGCGCTCCAGCCAGGCCTGGATATTGCCCTTATAGTCGCCGCCGAGCTTGGTGGCGGCGGGCACCCCGTTCTTGAACAGGATCAGGGTCGGGACGGCGCGAATACCATAGCGAGTCGCGGTCTCCAGATGCTCGCCGATATCGACCTTCGCGATGGTGAGCCGATCCTCCATTTCCTCGCTCAGCTCCTCCAGCACCGGCGCGATCATCTTGCACGGCGGACAGGTGTCGGACCAGAAGTCGACGAGCACTGGCCGATCGGCTTCGAGCACGTCCTGCCGAAAGGAAGCATCGGTAACGGTCTTGGTGGCCATGGAATTCTCCTCGGATGTATGTCCGATGTAGGAAATGCGGCGCCGGGACTCAATCGGCCCGGCAAGGATCGGGGCCCCAGGCTGGATATCGGGTCAGGCGCTGAAAATCAGCGCGAGGATTGCGGCGGTGTTCAGGAAGGCCGTCAGGACCGGTGAATTCAACAGCGCGATGATGACCTTCCACGGTGGATCCGGCGAGTGAACCAAGGCCTCGACGGCATAGAGATACGCGATCGCGTTTTTCTTCTGCCTCACATCGAGATCCGATTGGTCTATCACGCCTCGCAGCGAAACGAGCCTGCTGCGAATCTCAGCTATTTGCTCAGGTCGCTTTGGTGGGATCTCGCCAGCGCTGGTTGCACTATCAATCGCATCCGTCTCGGCGGGGGCCTCAGTGAGGTCCTCGAGCCACGCTTGAATGCGACTTTTCGGCTCCGCGCCAACTTTGGTGGCAGCTGGCTCCCCATTCTTGAACAATATCATCGTGGGAATGCCCCGAACCCCGTACACCGCCGGCACCCGGGGATTGGCGTCGATGTCGATCTGGAAAATAGTCACCCGAGATTTGAGCTCGTCGCTCAATTCCTCCAGCGCCGGGGCCATCATCCGGCAGGGCCCACACCACTCCGCCCAAAAACTCACCAGGGCGGGCTTGCGCGAGCGCAGCACGCGGCGCTGGAACAAGGAATCCGTGACGCGGCGGGTTGTCATTGATGTTTTCCCGCCAAGATCAGAGGCCTATCCAAATTTCACACCTCACTCGAAGACCTCAAGTCACAGTTTCGTGAGGCCGATGTGCGTCGAGCAGGGGACCCGGCAGCGAATGCATCACCGGCCCGCCGGTATAAAGCAAGGCCGCCTCGACCGGCCGGCCGGGGAAGATCGTTTCGAGCGCCGCCCGGTAGGCGGCCATCTGGCGCAGGTGCGCCACCGGTATGTCGGCCAGTGCCGGCGCGGCTCGCCCGGTCTTGAAGTCGGCGACGAGGATGCGCTCGCCGCCGATCAGGAGCCGGTCGACGGTTCCGGCAACGACAATGCCGTCGCCGACCACCGCCGCCAGCGGCGCCTCGGCCAGCGCCCCGGCGCCGAACAGGGCCGCAAAGCGCGGATCGTCGATGATCCGGCAGGCATCGGCGACCAACGCCCGGCGCAGCGCCGGCTCGGCGACTCCGGCCGAACGCTCGAGCCAGCGATCGGCCAGCGCGGCGCGCTCGCCCGGCGCGACGCCGGGAAGCCGCTCGAACAGCCGGTGCAGCAGCCGCCCGCGCCGCGCCGCCTGGCGCCGGTCCGGACCCGGCGGCGGGTCGGCCGGCTCGTCCTCGGCCGGCGCGGAAGGGGCGAGCGGCCGCGGCGGCCGCTCCTCCTCCGGCGCCGGCCGGGCCAGCCAGTCGGGAAGCGGCAACGACTTCTCGACCGCCGGCGCAACCGTCTTGCGAATCGATTCGGGGGTTCCGAACCGCATCTCCCGGCCCCAGCCCGGCGCGTCGGCCCAGGCCGAGCCGAGTCCGGCCAGCGCCGTCTCGACCGCGCGGTACCAGCTCGCCGAAGCGGGGCCGTTGCGGTCGCGAACGCCGAGCGAGCCGCCGACGAACAGCCTTTCCTCGGCGCGGGTGAGCGCGACATAGAGCAGTCGCCAATGCTCCTCGCGATCGAGCCGCTGCTGGGCCTCCACCCGCGACCTGAGCGGCTCGGCAAGCTCGTCTTTCCTCGGCCGGAAAGCCGGCACTTCGAGACCGTCGCCGAGCGGCAGCGCGGCGAGCCGGGCATTGGGACCGATCCGGTCGGGATCGGCGCAGGCGTCGGCGAGGATCACCACCGGCGATTGCAGGCCCTTGGCGCCGTGGACGGTCATCACCCGCACCGCGTCGCGCGGTCCGGAAGGATCGCGGACGATCTCGACGTCGCCGCGCGCGAACCAGTCGAGGAAGGCCTGCAGCGAGGCGGCGGTGGCCTCGAACTCGAGCGCGGACGAGAGCAGCTCCTCGATCGGGTCGCGCGCTTCGAAGCCGAGCCGCTCGAGCAGCTTGCGCCGCCCCGCCAGCGGCCCGGAAAGCAAAGTCTCGAAAAAGGCGTGGGGCGTGGCGTAATCGGCCATGGCGAGGATGTCATGGAGGCCTTCGAGCGTCTCCGCCGGCGTTGCCGGATCGAGGCGCAGCCGCGGCCAGAGCGGCCCGGTTCGGCCGGCGGCGGCGGCATGCAGCCGCTCCTGCGACCAGCCGAACAGAGGCGAGACCAGCAGGCCCGCGAGATTGAGGTCGTCGAGCGGCTGGACGGCGAAGCGCGCGGCGGCAAGCAGGTCCCTGACCGCCAGCGGCGCCGACAGCAGCAGCCGGTCGACGCCCGCCACCGGCACTTTCTCGGCATGAAGGCGCGCGACCAGCAGCGAGGCGAGCTCGCCGCGGCGGCGGACGAGGATCAATATGTCCTCGGGACGCAGCGGACGATCGCGGCAGGCGAGATGGAACGGCCGCTCGATCCAGGCCCTGACCTGCTTCGCCAGCCGCGCGGCATGGCGGCGGACGGCGTCGCTGACCCAGGCTTCCTCCCCCGCTTCCTCGTCCGCCCCGTCTTCGGCGGCGACCGGCAGCCACAAGGCGACCGAGCCCGGCCGGTCGTCATGATGGCTGCGATGCGGGTTGGGAGGGCGCGGCAGGCCGAGCGCGTCATGGCCGAGGTCGGCGAGCACCCGGTCGACCAGAGCGAGGATCGGCGGCGACGAGCGGAAGCTCAGGTCGACCGACAGATCGAGGAAATCGGGCGGCCATTCCGGCTCGCGCATATCCGCGCCGGCGGCGGCTTCGCGAACGGCTCGCGCCTTGGCCTCGAAATAGGCGCGGGCTTGCTCGAACTCGCGCGGCTCGGTGCCCTGGAAGCCGAAGATCGCCTGCTTGAAGTCGCCGACGGTGAACAAGGTGCGATGGCGGCCGCGCGCCCCTTCCCCGGCAAAATATTCCTCCACCAGCGCGTCGACGATGCGCCACTGGCTGGCGTTGGTGTCCTGGGCTTCGTCGACCAGGATATGGTCGGTCTGCTGGTCGAGCTTGTAGCGCACCCAGTCGCCCATGCCGTCGGTGGACAGCAGCCGCTCGGTCGAACGGATCAGGTCGTCGAAATCGACCCGGCCGGCGGCGCGCTTGGCGTCGCCATAAGCGCGTGCGAATGCCTGGCCGGCGCGCAGCCCGGCGGCAAGGCCGGACGCCAGGCCGGCCAGCGCGCGCATCGCCAGCAGCCGCGAGCAGCAATCGATCAGCCGGGCGGCCATCTTTTCGTAGCCCGGCGCCGCCCCGATCAGTCCCGCCGCCGGCTTGCGCGGCTCGCCCGTCCTGGTGAGGACGAGGGCGGCGAGATCGGCCAGGCTCGCCGCCCGCTCGGCGTCGGCGCGGCCCAGCCAGGCGGCGATCGCGTCGCAGCCGGCAAGGCCGGTGGCCGTGCCCCAGGCGCGATTTGCTGCGCCGATGCTGCGCAGCAATTCAAGATCGAATGCCGCGTCGGAACAGGCGGTGGCGATCGCCTGCTCGACGTCGCCGAGCGGCAGGCCGAAGACATGGCGCAGCCGCGCCCCGACGGCTTCGCGCGGACCGAGCGCCGCCATCGCCTCGGGCGCGCGGGCGCAGGCCATCAGGAAGGTCTCGGCCCCGCCTTCCCCGAGCCTGAGGCTCAGCGCCTGGATGTCGCGGACGAGGCCGAGATCGCCCTCCCCCTCCGCGCGGACGAGCAGGTCGGCGAGCGTCGAGCGCGCCAGCATTTGCTCCTCGCGAGGCTCGAGCGGACGAAAGCCCGGCATCAGTTCGGCTTCGGCCGGAAAGGCGGCGAGCAGGCTCTGGGCGAAGGCGTGGATGGTCTGGATGCGCAGCCCGCCGCCGGTCGCCTCGAGCACCCGGGCGAACAAAGTGCGGGCGCGTTCGCGAGTCTCCGGTCCCGGATCCTCGTCGAGCGCATGGAGCTCGGCGGCGAGGTCGGCATCCTTGAGCCGGACCCAGAAAGCGAGCCGGGCGTGGAGCCGCTCGGCAATTTCGGCGGCGCCGGCCTTGGTGAAGGTGAGGCACAGGATCGAGGCCGGGTCGACGCCGGCAAGCAGCAGCCGCAGCACGCGGGCGGTGAGCACATGGGTCTTGCCGGTGCCGGCCGAGGCGGACAGCGCGGCATGGTGACGCGGCGAGGAAGCGCGCAGCTGATCGCCTTCGAGCAAAGCGAGCGGGCGGAGACGATGGGGCATGTCGGGCCAAGGCTAGCGAGGAACAGGGCAGCCGTCACGCGGGACGGGAGAAGCCTGACAGACTGCCTGATGACCGTGACGCAGGCCCGCCCGGACCAACGAACCTTCGTCGCTTCGATCCTTGCCCGCTTACGCCGTGCTCAGCCCGCTTTCGCCCGTTCCGCCTCGGCGGCGAGGAAGCCCGGTTCACGCTCGGGCACCATCCAGCGGCTTTCGTAGATTTCCACGGTCGCGAAGATCGGCCGGGTGAAATAGGGGTCGGCGGCCAGATAGGAGTCCAGCGCCGCGCGGTCGGGGACATCGAAGACGAAGACGCTGCCGATCATGCGGCCGTCCTCCAGCAGCGGCCCCGCATAGACGATCTGGTGCTGGAAATCGGCGACATATTCGAGATGCGCGGCGCGCTCCTCGCGCCGCCGGCTGCCGTCGCCTTCATCCTTGCCGATCACGACGAAGTTCATCGATCACCTCCGCCGCGCCGATTGCGCCACCGGGCGGGCCCGCGCAATCGCAAAGGACCGCTCGTCAGGGGCCACTTTCTTCGGCCCCTGACCCCACCGCGGCCGGCTCCGGGTCCGCACTCGCGCGGCAACTCAGAAGATGAAAGCGCCCGCGACAAAAGCGGCGACCGCGAACATCCACTCGCGGGGCTGTATGGTCCTGATGAAATCCATCTTGTCCTCCCTCGGCCGGACGCGGCCGGTGTATTGCTGATATAATACACAAAGAGGTCGGTTCAAGTCCGGGCCGCGCGAAAGCGCCGGCGCCCGGCAAGATTCTGCGACAGGATTCCGCCGGCGGCGAGACTGTAGCGACGAGTCCGCCTTGGCCGGACACGCAAATGTCGTCGCGTAACCGCGCGAGCGAGCTGCTGCAGCTCATCAGCGAAGGCTTCGTCTTCGTCGACAGGGAATTTTGCGTCCGCGAGATCAACGAGGTCGGCCTCCGGATGGCGCGCCGGCCGCTGGCCGATTTCCTCGGCCGCAGCCTTTGGAAGATCGCGCCGCAGCTCGAGGACACCGAGATGGCGCGGCTGCTGATCCGGGCGATGGCCGAGCGCAGCCCGCTGTCGATCGAGCATCTCTACACCTGGACCGACGGCCGCCAGTCGTGGCTCGAGATACGCGGCCATCCCACCGACGAGGGACTGGCCATCTTCTATCGCGACATCTCCGATCAGAAGCGCTCCGAGGAGGAGCTGCGGCGCGCCCAGGCCGATCTGATGCAGACTTCGCGGCTGAGCGCGATGGGAACGATGGCGGCGACGCTGGCGCACGAGCTCGCCCAGCCGATGCTGGCCGTGCGCACCTATGTCGAGGCCGGGCGCAAGCTGCTGCGCGGCGTCGGCGATCCGCAGGCGCGCGAGGCGCGCCGGTCGCTCGGCCTCGCCGTCAATGCCGCCGATCGCGCCAGCGAGCTGCTGAAACGGCTGCGGGCCTTCGTCTCCCGGGGACAGGTCGAGGCCGAGACCACCGACCTGCAGGCAATCATCGCCGAGGCCGGGGTGCTGATGCTGCCGCAGGCGCAGCGCGCCGGGGTCGAAATCCTGTTCCGGCTCGAGCGGCGGGCGCAATGGGTCAAGGCCGATTCGATTCAGATCCAGCAGGTGCTGGTCAACCTGATCCGCAACGCGATCGAGGCTCTCGCCGGAGCCGATGAACGCCGCATCACCATCGCCACCGCCAATGCGCCGGGCGGCCGCGTCGAGGTGACGGTGGAGGATAGCGGGCCCGGCCTCGACGCGCTGCCCGAAGGCGCGCTGTTCGCGCCGTTCCACAGCACCAAGGCGGAGGGGCTCGGCGTCGGCCTGTCGATCAGCCGCACGATCGTCGAAGCCCATGGCGGCACGATCGAAGCGGGGAGCGCGGCGGGCGGCGGCGCCCTGTTCCGCTTCACGCTGCCGAAAGCGCCGCCGCCGGGCTAGGCTGAAGCGACATGCAGCGACCGGTTCGCGCTGTCGACCGGCGCAATCCCCTTGCTGGTTGCTATAATATAGCTATTGACATTCTAGTAGAATTATGATATAGCGGCGCGGTCGACTTGAAAGAGAAACGCAACAGGCCCGGCGACCGGTATCGTTGCCCGCCTGAGCGGTTCCAGCTTGCGATCGGCTCGGTTCAAGTGAGCGGCACGACCGGTCGTGCCGGTTTGCGCGAACCGATATGACACGACCAGCGGCTTTCGTACCGAGGGCGATCTGCGCCGGCGCTGTGGCCGGCGTGGAGGTGCCCGGCCGGCTTCGGTTCGAGCCGCTGTCGTGGCACGGCTCTTTGACAGTGTGAAGAATCGAAAATCCGGGGCGACGCGCCGCGCCCGCCCTCGCGCGCACGCGCGCATGCGCGCAGGAGGACGCGCGCAGGCGCGTTGGACCGTAACTTTCACAACCTTTGTGACCTTTGCGCTTGGTGGCGGCGTCCGATTGCGATCTGACGATCCGGCCCGCTCCGTCGACCTTGCGGGCCGGGCCGGCCGCCCCGCTCCCGCCAAACCCATGCGCTCGAGCCGCCGACTCGCGCGCCTCCACGCGCGCCCGCGTTGGGTGTCAACTTCATCAACTTTACCCCCAACCGGCCGAGGCGGATGGCACGGGGCAGGTTCCTGAAACTCGGCGGCCAGCGGCCGGAAGCGAAGGGCAAGCGCAAATGTTGCTCTCACGACCAAAAGAGAGGCGACTCGCGCGCGCCCGCGTTGGCGACTGAACTTGCTGAACTTTAGCCGGAACGGCCGGAGCGAATGGGCGGCCCTCCAGGGCACGATTCAGCCGGAAGCCCGCTCCGCTCGGAGCGAGCGACAGCCGCGCTGTATGTCGATTGGCAAGGGATCCGCTAACATGATGCGTCGGCGGCGGGACCGCAGGAGGGGATGCCGTAGAGCGTCTTCCAGCCGATGGCGACCAGCCAGTGGAGGACGATCGCCGGCCACAGCGAACGGGTGGCGAAGGTGAGCCGGGCGCAGATGAAGCCGAGCAGGCCGGTGCCGAGCAGGAACCACCAGGCCCAGGCATGGGCCTCCCATAAGGGCCGATAGAAGAATGTCTGGAACGGGTGCCAGAGCGCGAACAGCGCGGCTGACAGCAGGGCCGCGCCCAAACCGCTTTCCCCGCGTCGCCGCGGCTTGAGCAGGACGCCGCGGAACAGCGCCTCCTCGGCGAGCGCGGTGCCGAAGCCGGCCAATGCGCCCAGGCCGAGCAGGAAGCCCGGATCGACGCGCCAGACGGCGAGACCGAGGCGATCGACCAGCCAGGAGATGGCAAGCAGGCCCAGCGCCAGGCCGAGCAGCCGCGCCCAGACGGCCGGGCCCGGAACGGTGACGAAAAGCCTCCGCAGCCGCCTTGTCATGCTCTCGGTCCGGTCGGGCGAATCCGCGACGGTCACGCCGCCGGGTCAGCCCGCCGCGCCGAACAGGGGCAGCGACTCCGGGGCAAGCGCCCCTTCGATCTCGAGCAGCTTCAATTTGGTGGCGCGGCCGCCGGGCGCCGAAAAGCCGCCGGTGCGGCCGTCCGCCGCCGTCACCCGGTGGCAGGGAATGACGATCGGCCAGGGATTGCGGCCCAGCGCCTGGCCGACCGCCCGCGCCAGCCCGGCAATCGCCGAGCCGGCCGGCGAGCGCGCCATAAGTGAGGGTGTGGCCGGGCGGAATCTCGCGCGCGGCCCGATAGACCGCCGCCTCGAACGCCCCGACGCTGCCGAGATCGAGCGGCACCCGGCCGAGATCGACCGGCTCGCCGCGCAGCAGCGCCCGCACCGCGCCGGTCACCCGCTCGACCCAGGCCGGCATCGGCGCCGGGGCAAGGTCGGGAAAACGACGGGCAAGCCGCCTCGTCGCCGTCGGCTCGTCGCGGTCCGGCAGCTGCAGGCCGGCCAGCGCGCCGGCGCGCCAGGCGATCCCGCACGCCCCGAGCGGGGTCTCGAACAGGGCGAATCCGGCATCGGCCATGTTGAACGTCCTAGCGCATCGCACGCCGCCGCGCCGCCCTCATTTCGTCAGCTTGTCGATTAACCCCCTTGAAGGGTTGCGGCCTCGAAACAACGCTCCTAAGCATCGGGGCGGGCGGGGAATTTTGTAGGATTCGATGGCTGATTCTGTCCGCTTCCCCGACCATCTGGCCGACCAGCGCTTCCGACTGCTGGTCAATGCGGTCACCGATTATGCGCTCTACATGCTCGACCGGGATGGCTATATCGCCACTTGGAATCCGGGCGCGCGCCGGTTCAAGGGCTATGAGGCCGACGAGATAATCGGCCAGCATTTTTCGCGCTTCTTCACCGACGAGGATCGCGCCGCCAAGCTGCCGGCAGGGGCGCTGAGAACGGCTGAGAAGGAAGGCAAGTTCGAATCGGAAGGGTGGCGGGTGCGCAAGGACGGCACCCGCTTCTGGGCCAGCGTCGTCATCGATCCGGTCCGCGACGAATCCGGCGAGCTGGTCGGCTTCGCCAAGATCACCCGCGACATCACCGAGAAGAAAGAGGCCGAGCGGGCTCTGTTCGCCGCCGACCAGCGCTTCCGGATGCTCGTCCAGGGCGTGCGCGACTATGCCATCTATATGCTCGATCCCGACGGGCGGATCACCAACTGGAATGCCGGCGCCCGGGCGATCAAGGGCTATGCCGCCGAGGAGATAATCGGCGAGCATTTTTCCCGTTTCTACACGGCCGAGGACCGGGCGGCCGGCGAGCCCGACCGGGCTCTGGCCACCGCGCTCGCCGAGGGCAAATATGAAAAGGAGGCGTGGCGGGTGAAGAAGGACGGCACCCGCTTCTGGGCGAGCGTCGTCATCGATCCGATCTACGACAATACGGGCGAGCTGCTCGGCTTCGCCAAGATCACCCGCGACATGAGCGAGCGCCGGCGCGCCCAGCAGGAGCTGGAAGAGGCGCGCACCGCTTTGTTCCAGTCGCAGAAGCTGCAGGCGCTGGGCGAGCTCACCGGCGGCATCGCCCATGATTTCAACAATCTGATGACGGTGATCCGCGGCTCGGCCGACCTGCTCAGGCGCGGCGGGCTCAGCGAGGAGAAGCAGCGGCGCTATCTCGACGCGATCATCGAGACCTCGGACCGGGCGGCGACGCTGACCAGCCACCTGCTCGCCTTCGGCCGCCGCCAGCCGCTGCGGCCGCAGGTGATCGACGTCAACGTCCGCCTCGACGCGATCGGCGAGGTGCTTTCGCGCACCCTGGGCAGTCCGATCGAGATCGCGCTCGATCTCGATCCGAACCTGTGGCCGACCGAGGTCGACGCCGCCGAGCTCGAGACCGCGCTGCTGAACGCCGCGTTCAACGCGCGCGACGCGATGCCGAAGGGCGGCCGGTTGACGCTTGCCACCTCGAACCGGCCCGCCGACGACGGCGATCTCATCTGCATCGCGGTGACCGATACCGGCGAGGGCATGCCGCGGGAGGTGCTCGAGCGCGCGTTCGAGCCTTTCTTCACCACCAAGCCGGTCGGCAAGGGCACCGGCCTCGGCCTTTCCCAGATCCACGGCTTCGCCGCCCAGTCGGGCGGACGGGCCGAGATCGAATTCGACGGCGGGGGGCGGAACCACGGTGCGGATCATGCTGCCGCGTTCCGCCAAGGCGATCAGCGACACGCATCCTGGAGAGCCGCTGCCGGCGGTCCGGGAGGGCCTCAAGGTGCTGCTCGTCGAGGACAATGCCCATGTCCTCGCCTTCGCCGAGCAGCTGCTCGAAGAGCTTCGGTACGAAGTGATCGCCGCCGAATCCGGCGAGCGGGCGCTGGCGATGCTGGCCGATGACGACGAGGTCGCTTTGCTGTTCGCCGACGTCGTCATGCCCGGCATGAGCGGTATCGAGCTCGCCCATGCCGTCCGGCTCGAGCGGCCCGAACTGCCGGTCGTGCTCGCCACCGGCTATAGCGACGAGATTTTGAGCGGCGCCGGCTCCGGATTCGAGATATTGCGCAAGCCCTATGACGGCTACAGTCTCGGAGCGGCACTGATCAAGGCGATCAAGGCCGCGGAAAGCGTTCGTTCCGCTCCCGTCTCGCCTTGACAGCCGCGCCCTCTCATTTACTCTGCGCAACGTCCGGTCAGCACCGACCGTCTTGGCTGCCTTGGGTCGGAGGCGGCTCGCCGGATGAGGGGAGAGTGTGAAATGAAGCCCACCCGAAAGCTGAGCCGGCGTTCCTTCCTCGGCCGCGTGGCCGGCGGCGCGATTGCCGGAGGCGCCGCTCTGACCGTGCTCGGCGAGCGTGCCCACGCCTTGCAGACCGACCGCGATCCCACCGACGCCGCCGGCCGCGGCTATACCGGCGTCACCGACAATGACCGCGGCAACAATGCCGACCGCGCCGGCCATGGCCGCGGCGGTCGCAGCGGCGTCACCGACAGTGACAGCGGCGCCAATTCGGACCCGCCGGGCAATGGCCGCGGCGGACGCAGCGGCATCACCGACAATGATCGCGGCGCCAACGCCGATCCGGCCGGCAACGGCCGCGGCCGCCGCACCAGCGGCCTCACCGACAGCGACAGCGGCAGCTGGTCCGATCCGGGCGGCAATGGCCGCGGCGGACGCCGGCGCTGCCCGACCGGGACCACCGACGGCGACAGTGGCAGCAATTCGGATCCGGGCAATTGCGGGCGCGGCCGCGACCGCTAGCAGCTGACGGAACCACGCTTCGGGGAAGGGCGGCGGCAACTGCCCTTCCCCGGTTCGCGTCCACCGCAATGCCTGTGCGCGTTTCACATCCGGCGCGGATGCGCTAAGTCGCCGGCGAAGCTGCCAGCAAGGAGCGAGCGACGATGGCCCGCCAACCTTCCTATCCCGACGACGCGCCGGTCGGCGATCCGGCGGGCAACGAGCCCGCCGCGGGCAACAGCGGTGCTTCGGCGGACGAAGGGTCGAAGCGTACCCGCCACATCTTCACCGGCGCCGCGATCGGCATCGGCTCGGCGGCGCTGGTCGCGGCCCTGCTCTACGCCAATCGCTCGCGCAAGGGCGACGAGCGCAAGCCTTGATCGCCAGGGTCCCAACCCAATACCGGAGGCGGTCGGGTTTGGACCCTAGCCCTCGTCGAGCACGAACGGCACCAGCTCGATGATGTCGAGGCTGGCGCCGCTCGGCGGCCAGGGCATGACGAGCCGGTAGCGAAACGGCCCGACCCGCTCGACCAGGCCGATCAGGTCGCGGGCGCTGTCCTCGCCATAAGCGGGTGGGACCGGCTCGGGCCCGAGCGCGACCGCGCCGAGGAACACCAGCCGGGCATCGCCGTCCTGCCACAAATAGCCCCCGGGCCGCTCCGAGCCGTCCTGCTTGGTGAGCGACAGCAATTCGCCCTCGACGACGACGTCGCAAAAGTAGGACGGAAAAGCGGTGAAGGCGCGGCGCCCGCCGAACCGGATCAGACGGCAGCGATAGGGGCCGGGCGGGGGCGCCGCCCGCGGCAGGCCGGCGCCAGGCTGAAGCAGTGCGCCCTCGGCGCGAATCCGCGAAGCCAGGCCGCGCGAGCGCGCTTCGCCCAGCGCCGTCTCCCAGGCCAGGCCCAGCCGCTCGAGCCGGCCCCGGTCCTCGGCAAGCGCGAAGGCACGCCAGCCTGCCTCGATGATCTCGGCGGCGGGTTCGGCCGGAATGGCGGGAGGATCCGATGGCGTCGTCCGGCAAGCGGACAGCAAGGCAGCGAAAACAAGGAGCCCCCCGGCCGCGCGTCGCATCCTACGCGGCTTCGCCGCGGGCGATCGCCAGCACGCGCTCGAGCACGGCCGGATGCAGCGGCTGGGTGAACTCGCAGGAGAAGCGATAGCCGTGGATCGCGACGATCCGCGCCGGCCACCCTTCCAGCCCCGGCAGCACGATCCAGAGCAGGGTGCCGAGCCGCAGCGCCGCATAGCAGTCGAACTCGACGCCGCGCGAGCTCAGCGAGGCGACGTCGATCGTCCAGCGCCGGGTTCCCTCGCGAACGCGCGCCGGCAGGTTGAGCTTGACGCTGCCCGGCTGGCTGGCCTCGGGCAGCCCCGGCTGCTGCGATCCGTCGCGCTGGGTCGGCAGCGGCGGCGCAAGGAATTCCGGTGCCGCGGCCGCGCGGCGGGTCCGCAGCCACGGCATCAGCTCCTGCCAGGGAAGCTCGGGCCGGAAGGCGATGCCGGCCTGGCAGCCATTGGCCCAGCGGACGACGCTTTCCAGCGGACGCAGCGCTTCGGGGATGATCACCAGCTTTTCATCCGGCGTCACCGGGAACGGTGTTTCGATCTTGGCGCCGCCCTGGGCGATGTCGCGGATCATCACCAGCGCGCTGCGCTCGCCCGCCTCGAGCAGCGCCGGGCACGACACTTCGACGCGGGGCATGCGGCGGCGTTCGCCCGGCTGGCTGGCGAGATTGCGGGCGACGATCGGAAGGACGTCGATCTCCTCGTCGAAACGCAGGCCGAGCTCGGAGCCGCGGCGCCAGACCACGGTGCCGTCGAGATGCTCGCCGGTTTCCAGCTCGAGCTCGAGCCGCCGGCCCTCCTCGAGCGGCAGATCGGCATGCAGCACCGCGCCGCCGGCGCTGATCTTGCGGATCAGGCAGATCTGGCGGACGCTGCCGACGACCAGCGCGCCGGGCTGAAGCACCGACTGGTCGGCCTCTTCCGCGACGGCTTCGATCGGCGGCACCTCGCCGGAGAGCGAGTAGATCGTGTCCAAAGCCCAGCACCCTCGAAAAGCGCGACTCCGCGCCCGCAACGGCGGGGAATCACCGCATTTTCCGCTGCAAAAGGTTTACGATTTCCTAACGAAGCGGTGGATCGGCCCTATGATGCGATGTGACGCGGCGGAGAAAAGCCGCGGTCCGGCCGTTAACCATGTTCGACCTGTTTTCCGTCGCGCAGAAAGGAGAGGCCATGAACAAAGTGCTCGTCCTTGCATTTGCCGCCCCGCTCGTCCTGATCGGCGCCGCCGATCCGAAGGGGATCAAGCTTGCCGACGGCGCCGAAACCGTCGCGCCGGCCGACGCGCCGATCACCTACCGGCCCTGCCGGCCCGGTCCGGGCGACGATCGCTGCATCCAGCTTTACGAGCGCGGCGTGCGCGCTTCCTATGCGCGCTGGCTGCGCGACCGTGGCCATCGCCCGGCGCCCGCCCAGGTCGCCGCGGTCGGCGGCCCGGTCGAGCCGGCGCCGGCGGCGCGCCGGCATCATGGCGGCGACGACCATCGCTGCCCGCCGGCCGACCGTGACGGCGAGGCGCGCGGCATGTAGCGGCAAAGGGTCCAGGCTCCGCTATTGAGCTTGGACCCAGGGCCGGTCGCCCCACGAGGGTCTCGTTCCGCCGAAATTTATTTCGACGAACCGGGACCTAAGAGGCGACGGATCGTTCAACTAACGCAGCAGAAAATATCAGCGCGGGGGCGTCTGCCGGCCCGCGCTTTCGCGCGCCGGGATCTTAGGAGTCGAAACATGAAAACCCTGTTTTTCGCGGCGACGGCGCTTGCCCTCAGCGGCGCGGCGCTGGCCTATCAGAACCCCGAAATGGACGTCGACGTCGACGCCGCCGCGACGACGAGCGCAATCGCGCCGGACGCCAGCGTCACCTTCGACCCGACATTGGCGATCACCCCGCCGGCGTCCTGGACCCCGGACCAGATCGTCCTGTACGAGCAGCATCTCGCTTTCTTCCCGTCGACCTGGACGGCGGAGCAGCGGGCGGCCTTCCAGACGATGCGTTCCATTCCACCGGCCAACTGGACGATCGAGCAGCGGGCGCTTTACGAACAGCATTTCGCCGCACTGCCGACCGCCTGGACGCCCGAGCAGCGGGCGCTCTACGAGGCGCAGATCGCCGGCATGCGAACGCCGTGGCTGAGCGTCGACACCGCTGCGACGGCGACCACGATGACGACGGCCGCGCAGGCCGACTATCGCAATTTCGCCGGCATGGGCGGCCCCTATGAGGAGGCCTATGGCAGCGGCAGCGTCAGCCTGACGCCGCGGCCGGCGACGGAAAACTATCCGCCGTGCGATCCGGGTCCGGGCGACGACAATTGCATCCAGCTCTACGAGCCGGGCGTGCGCGACCAGCTCGCCAGCTGGAACCGGCCGACCGGCGGCCTCGCCGACGGATCGGCGACGACCGCGATGGGCGGCCCCTATGAGGCGGCCGAGCCGGCTCCGGCGGCCAAGCCGGCCGAGCAGCCGAGCACCGGCAGCACGACGAGCACCGGCGCCGGCGCGACCGATACGAGCGCGACCCATAGCGGCCACGACATGTCGGCCGACAAGCCGCCGGCCGATCCGGCCGGCACCACCGAAGACGACACCACCGAGCCGAATCAATAAGATCGCGCTCATCGGCTGATTGGAGCCGAGGTCCCGGCGGATCCGTCCGCCGGGACCTTTTTTTGCCCGGCCCGGCGGCGCTTGACGCGGACCGGACGCGAAGGGCAGCGTCGCCCCTCTCCCCGAGCCGGAGGTCCCCGTGATTCGCCACGCCGTCTTTTCCGCCCTGCTCCTCGTCGCCCTGCCCGCCACCGCCCAGGCGCCGGTCGCGGTGCGCCAGATCGGGGCGGCCCGGCTGGAGAATGTGCCCGAAATCCCCGCCGAGGTCCGCGCCGCCGTCCAGCGCTACCAGAATTATCGCGAGGCGCGCTTCCAGGACTGGCTGGCGGACGGCTCGATGATGATCACCACCCGCTTCGGCGCCACCGCCCAGGTCCATCATGTCGCGGCGCCCGGCCGCGACCGCACCCAGCTCACATTCCACGACGAGCCGGTGGCCGGCGCCTGGACGATCCCCAATGCGCATCGCTTCGTCTACAGCCGCGACACCGGCGGCGACGAATGGTTCCAGCTCTATTCGCGCAGCGTCACCGGCGGCGAGACGCTGACGCTGACCGAGCCCGGAACCCGCAACCAGGCGCCGGTATTCAGCCGCGACGGCAGGCGATTGTTCTGGGCGCGGGCGATGCGCGGATCGGGCGACTATGCGATCATGACCGCCGATCCGTCGGATCCGGCGACCCGCCGCCTCGCCTGGCAGGGGACGGGCTCGGTCGCGCCGGCCGACATTTCCGAGGAAAGCGGGCTGGTGCTCGTCAGCCGCAACCTCTCCAACCGGGAGAACCGGCTGCTCATCCTCGATCCCGGCAGCGGCGAGACAAGCGAGCTGGCCTGGTCGCACGAACCGCGCGCGCGTTATGACGAGCCGCGTTTCGCCCGCGGCGGGCGGTCGATCCTCGCCATCACCGACGCCGGCAGCGACGTGCGCCGCCTCGTCGAGATCGACCTGGCGAGCGGCCGGCGCAGCTTTCTGTCGCCGGAAATGCGATGGGAGGTCGAGGATTACGACCTTTCGGACGACGGCCGGCTGCTGGCTTACTCGGTCAACGAGGAAGGCTATTCGCGGGTCGTCGTGCAGGACTTCCTCACCCGCCGCGCGCTGCCGCAGCCGGAAGCGCTCGAGCGGGGCGTGCTGACCGCGCTCGAATTCTCGCCCGACGGCGAGCAGCTGGCGATCGGCCTTTCCACGCCGACCATCGCCGGCGACGTCTACGCCTGGCATCTGCGCGGCCGCGGCGGTCTCGAGCGCTGGACGATGTCCGAGCTTGGCGATCTCGATCCGATGCAGCTCGCTTTGCCGGAGCTGATCCGGTTCGCCAGCTTCGACGGCCTGTCGGTTCCCGCCTTCGTCTACCGGCCCCGGCGCGCGGCGCGCGGCGAACGCATGCCGGTGATCGTCGACATGCATGGCGGTCCCGAATCGCAGACGCGGCCGCAATGGAATCCGGGCGCGCAATATTTCGCCGAGATGCTCGGGGCGACGGTGATCCTGCCCAACGTCCGCGGCAGCGAAGGCTATGGCACGCTCTATCTCAACCTCGACAATGCCGAGCATCGCGAGGACAGCGTGCGCGACATCGGCGCGCTGCTCGACTGGATCGCCCGCCAGCCCGATCTCGATCCGTCGCGGGTCGCCGTCTACGGCCAGTCCTATGGCGGCTATATGTCGCTGGCGGCGATGACCCATTATTCCGACCGGCTGGTCGGCGGCGTCGAGCGCTACGGCATTTCCAACTGGATCAGCTTTCTCGAAAATACCGAGAGCTACCGGCGCGACAATCGCCGCGCCGAATATGGCGACGAGCGCGTGCCGGCGATGCGCGCCGTGTTCGAGCGGATCTCGCCGCTCAACAATGTCGGCCGGATCGGCCGGCCGATGCTGGTGATGCAGGGCGCCAACGATCCGCGCGTGCCGCAATCGGAATCGGACCAGATCGTGCGCGAGCTGCGCGCCAATGGCGTCGAGGCCTGGTACGTGCTGTTCGCCGACGAGGGGCACGGCTTCCTGAAGAAGCCGAACAACGACCTGCGGCGCGAGGTCGAGACGATGTTCCTCAGAAGGTTGTTCGGGCTGCCCTGATCCTCCCTGCGAGCGAAGCTCGTGGGGAGGGGGACCATGCGAAGCATGGTGGAGGGGAAACGGACGAAGCCTTCGCCAATTACCCCTCCACCACCCTTCGGGTGGTCCCCCTCCCCGGCGTTCGCCGGGGAGGAACTATGCTTCCCGGCCGTACCATTCGTCGAGGCGCATCAGCTGGTCATATTCGCCATAAGGCGCATATTCCGGATGCAGCCGGGCGGTGAAAGGCTCCGAGCCGGTCAGCCATCTCTCCGCGGCGGCGATGAAATTGCGCTCGGCCATCCTCGCGAAGTCGGCCGCGTCGAGGCCGGATCGGCCGCCGACCGGACTGGTGACGAAGCCGAGCTTCCCCGCTTTCCTGGCCAGCGACCAATATTCGAAGCAGGCGGCGGCGCCCTCGATGCCGTCGAAGCCGCCATGCTCGGCGATCAGGCCGAGCAGGCCCAGCTGCAGCGAATAGCCTTCGGCGACCGCCTTCGCGCTCGGCGGCTGGCCGGTCTTGTAGTCGACGATGGCGAGGCCGCCGTCGGCGAGCCGGTCGATCCGGTCGGCCACGCCCTTGAGCGCGACACCCGCCAGCTCGCACCGGCCTTCCGCCTCGGCGGCGAGCGGCCGGCGGCCCGCCTGGCGGTTCTTCTCGACCTCGGCGGCGATGAAGCCGATCGCCTCGATCAGCCGCGGCTGCCACAGCGCCCGCATCAACGGGTGGGCGGCGGCGCCGGCGAGCAGCGCCTCGGCGCGTGCCTGGAGCTTCTCCGGATCGCAATCGTCCTCCTTCATCCACTGTTCGAGCACCTTGTGGACCGCGCTGCCCCGCCAGGCCGCGGTCGGATCGGCGTCGACCGGATCGAGCGCGCGCAGCCGCAGGATGCGGCGCGCGTAAAAGGCGAACGGATCGGCCTTCAGGCGATCGACCTCGGTCACCGAGATCAGGCGCGGCCGCTCCTCCGGCGCCGGCGCCGGCCGCGGCGCCGGACGATGCCCGGCCGGACGGTCGATTCCGCGCGCCCATTTGCGGATCAGCGGCGCGCGGGTGACGCCGCCGGTCATCGCTTCCAGCCGCAGCCAGAAGCGCGAAGCGATGGCCGGCGCCCGGGCGTCGCGGCGGGCGCGGGTGACCAGCACCCGGGGCGCGCCGAGGCCGGCGGCGAAGGCGTGGCCGGCAAGGCCGATCCGCCGTTCCAGCGACGGCAGGCCGAGCTCGGCGCGCAGCCGCGGCGCCAGCCACGGGTCGGGCGCCGGCAGCGCCGGCCAGACGCCTTCGTTGAGGCCGGCGAGGATCACCAGGTCGGCCTGCTGCAGCCGCGCCTCGATCAGGCCCCAGATGAAGATGCGCGGATGCTGGCCGTAAGGCGGGCGCACCGCCTGCGCGGACAGCAGCCGCTCGAGCATCGGCGGCAGCTCGGCGGCACGGACCCGTTCCGGCCCCTCGCCCGCCCCGGCCTCGATCGCGGCGAACAGCTCCGCCGCCGCACGGCCCGCCGGACCGGCCCAGATTCCGTCGCCGGCGAGGGCGGAGGCGGCCTGGCGCAGAGCCGCGAGCAAATCCTCCAGCGTCCCTCCTGTCCGTTCGAACGCTTCCTCCAGCGGCCGCAGCAGCGATTGGGCCCGACGCCACCACGCTTCCGCCTCCCCGCCGGCGAGGAGCCGGCCTGGGCCGTCGAGCCCGGCCGGCGGGCGCGGGCCGCGCAGCGCGAGATCGAGCAGCCGCACCCCGTCCAGCCACTCGCGCCGCGCCTCGCCCGCCATCGCCAGCGGATGCTTGAGCAGCGCCAGCAGCGGCACCGGCGCGAACCGCTCCGCCGCCGCCGCCGCGAGCGCCAGCAGAAAGGTCCCCGGCGGCGTCTGCGACAGCGGCCGGCCGGCGCTGTCGTCGGCGATCACCCCCCAGCGCCGCAAATGGGCGGCGACGCGGCGGGCCAGCGCCCGGTCCGGCGTCACCAGAGCGGCGGTGCGGCCCGGAACCTCCAGCGCCTGGCGCAGCGCGACCGCGACCGCCTGCGCTTCCTCGGCGGGATCGGCGAGCTCGAGCGCGCGGACGCCGGTGAGGCGCCGCTCGCGCGGCGGCAGAAGCTGCCATTTCCGGGTGAATTCGGGCGGCGCCATCGCATGGGCGATCGCGCGGCTGCGCGCCGCCGGCGCCCCGCGCCCGCCGCCCCAGCGCCAGCGCCGGACCTCGCCGCGCGCGACGCCCATCCGCTCGAGCAGCAGCTTCAGGTGGAATTGCGGGTGGGTCTCGATGCCGGCGCGGCGGCGTCCGGTCGCCTTATCCGGCTGGTGCGGGCCGAGCGCGACCCATTCTTCCTCCGCCATGGCGAGGTCGAGCCCGGGCAGCACCACCAGTCCCTCGGGCAGGCGTGCGACGACACGCAGCAGCCGCGCCACCGCCGGCGCCACGATATCGACCCCGGCGGCGCAGACGAAACCGGCCGGCGGCCGATCGCGCCATCGCGCCGCAAGGTTGGTGAGCAGCCGCTTGCGGCGATCGGCGCGGTCGATCCGCCCGCGCGCCTCGAGCAGCCGGGGCCATTCGGCCAGGATCAGGCGCAGCTGATCGAGCGACTTCTGCCAGTGCAGCGACAGCTCGGGCAGATCGGCCGCGAAGGCGCCCAATCGGGCCGGCTCGACCTCCTCGATCAGCAGTTGATCGAGAGTGCGGGCGAGCTCTTCGGCCAGGCGCATCGCCTCGGCGGCGTCGGCCGCGTGATGACGCTGGACGAGGCCGGCGAGCAGCAACTGCCGCTGCAGCGGTTCGATCTCCGGCGGAACCGGCTCGGCCTCGGCGTCGAGCGGCTCGAGCGCGCCGCCGATCCTCTCGTCGAGCTCGGGATCGCCGATCGCGACCAGCCGCGGCAGCAGCAGACCGCCGCCCGAGCGGCGCACGAAAGCGTCCTGCACGGCGCGGGCGGCGCGGTTGTTGGGGATGAGGACGACGCCCCGGGCGAGCCCGTCCGGCGAGCGCCCGTAGCGCGCGGCCAGCCCGGCGGTGAGCGCGTCGGCGAACGGGCGGTGCGGCGGAATGGTGAAGACGGCCGGGTGCACGGGGGGAAGAGTAGCGGCAGGATTGGAAGGAAGAAAGAAAGGGCCTCCTTCTTCATCCTTCGCGCAGCATCTCCTCGGCCTTGCGGATGCTCTCCGGGCGGCCGATGTCGAACCACAGGCCCTGGTGGACGGCGCCGAAGCAGCGGCCGGCGGCGATCGCGCGATCCCACAAGAGGTTGGTCGAGAACGGCCCGGCCGGCAGCTCGCCGGCGAGCAGCCGCTTCGACAGCATCTGGACGCCGGTGAAGACGAACGGCGCCACCCCGCGCGGCCGGCGCCGGCTGAGCGCGCCGGTCGCGCTCATGTGGAAATCGCCGCGGCCGGCATGGCAATGGGCGCGGGCCAGCGGCACCAGCAGCAGCAGGGCGTCCATCCGCGCCTCGTCCCAGCCGGAGGCGAGCAGCTGCAGCGCGTCGACCGGGCCGTCGATCCACAGATTGTCGGAATTGACGGCGATGAACGGATCGCTGTCGATCAGCGGCAGCGCCCGGGCCAGTCCGCCGCCGGTCTCGAGCAGAAGCTTGCGCTCATCCGAGACAAGGATTTCAATATCTTCGCTGCGGTTCTTGAGATGTGCCTCGACCGCATCGGCAAGATAATGGACATTGACGACGGCGCGCCGGACGCCGGCCGCGCGCAGCCGTTCGAGCGCATGGTCGATCAGCGGCCGGCCGGCCACCTCGATCAGCGGCTTGGGCCGGGTTGCGGTCAGCGGCCGCATGCGCTTGCCGAGCCCCGCCGCCATCACCATCGCCGTCGCCGGGACGGTCGCGCCGGGATTGGGGCGCAGCGCGAGCGGCTTGCGGTACCGGCTCACGCCGCCGCCTCGGACCGCCAGGCGGCGCCGCGCTTCGCGGCCGGCACGGCGGCGTCGAACCAGGCGCGCACCGGCGCCAGCGCCGGATGGGCGAGGTTGCGCTCGAGATAGGTCCAGACCCGCGGCTGCAGCGCCAGATAATGCGGCTTGCCGTCGCGCCGCCACAGCCGCGTGAAAATGCCGAGGATCTTGGTGTTCCGCTGCGCCCCGAGCACTTCATAATGGGCGCGGAACCGGTCCCGGTCGGCGACGGCGGCGGCCGCCGCATGGCGTTCGATCATCGCCTCCTCGAGCGCCGGCGCGACGTCGCGCCGCGCGTCCTGGAGCAATGAGACGAGGTCGTAGGCCGGATGACCGGTCAGCGCATCCTGGAAGTCGAGCAGGCCGAGATCGGACCGATCGGGCAGCACCATCAGATTGTCGGCATGGTAATCGCGCAGCACCAGCACCGGATTGCGCTCGACGATCCCGAGGACCTCCGCCCAGGCCGTCCGCCAGGCTGCCAGCCAGGCGTCCTCGTCGACCGCGATGCCGAGCGCCGGCGCATACCAGGAGGTGAACAGCGACACCTCGCGCGCCATGGCCTCGTCGTCATAAGGCGGCAGGTCGGCGGGCGCGGGCATGGCGGCGAGGCGGGCGAGCATGTCGACCGCGGTCTCGTAGATCGCGCGCTCGCGGCCGGGCTCGCGCTCGAGCAGCGGCCCGACCCGGTCGTCGCCGAAATCCTCGAGCAGCAGCAATCCCCGGCCGCGGTCGATCGCCAGCGGCCGGGGCGGCGAGAAGCCGCGGTCGAGCAGATGACCGGCGACCGTCAGGAACGGGCCGACATCCTCATGTTCGGGCGGCGCGTCCATCAGCACCGCGCTGGCGGCGCCGCGCCGGACGCGGAAATAGCGGCGGAAGCTGGCATCGCCGGCAAGCGGCAGGATCTCGGCGCCGTCCCAGCCGTGCGCGGCGAGGAACGCGGGGGCGTCCGCGGGCGGAATCATCGGGGCGGCCATCGCGCCCCCCAAGCGGGCGGCACCTCCGCTGTCAAGGCGCGGCCGTCGGCCTCCGCGATTTCGAGCCGCAGCTTCAGCGTCTCCGGCCACAAAGCGGGCAGCCGGTCCGGCCATTCGATCAGCAGCACCCCCGCCTGCTTCGCTTCGTCGAGGCCGAGCTCTTCCAGCTCCGCCGCCTGCTCGATCCGGTAGAGGTCGACATGCCAGGCGGCGAGGCGCGTCGCGGGCGGCTCGTAGGTCTGGACGATCGGAAAGGTCGGGCTGGCGACGTCGCCCTGGTGGCCGAGCCCGCGCAATATGCCGCGCGCCAGCGTCGTCTTGCCGGCGCCGAGCGTGCCGAACAGCGCGACAACGTCGCCGGGGCGAAGCCGCTCGGCCAGCGCCGCGCCGAAGCTTTCGGTGGCTTCTGCTGTCGGCAGCGGGATCATTGTCCCACCAGGGCCCTCGCGTTCATTCCGCCACGCGCTGCGCCGGATAGGCGGCCTGCTGCTCGATCGTCCGCGGCAGCGTGATGGTGACGGTGGTGCCCTCGCCCAGCCGCGATTCGAGCGCGATCGTCCCGCCATGCGCCTCGACGAACTGGCGGGCGAGCGGCAGGCCGAGGCCGATCGCGGCGGCGTCCTCGCCGCGGCCGTCGACGGTGCGGTGAAAGCGGTCGAACACCTTGGCCTGGTCGGACGACGCGATGCCGCCGCCATTGTCGGAGACGAGGATCCGCGCCTCGCTGCGGTCGCCGTCGGCATGGAGCAGGACGCGGCCGCCGGCGTCGGTGTAAGCGAGCCCGTTGGCGAGCACATTGCCGAGCGCCTGGCCGAGCCGCCGCCGGTCGCCGATCACCACCCCCACCGACGGATCGACTTCGACCGCCAGCGCGATGCGCTTCTTCGCCGCCCGCTTGCGCGCAGCGGCCGCGGCCTCCTGGCACAAGGCGGCGAGGTCGACCTCGTCCTCGGCAAGCAGCAGGCTGCCGGTGTCGCTCTGGGTGAGGTCGAGGACGTTGTCGATCAGCTGGCTCAGCCGCGCGACGCTGTCGAGGATCGCGGCCACATATTCGGCCGCGGTCGGCGCCAGCTCGCCGGCATAGCCCGCCGCCATCATCTCGGCGAAGCCGCCGATCGAGGTCAAGCGGGGTGCGCAGCTCGTAGCTCATGTTGGAGACGAAGGCGGTCTTGAGCCGATCCGCCTCCTCCAGCGCCTCGTTGCGGTCGCGCAGCGCGGATTCGACCTTTCGGCTGTCGGTGATGTCGAGCATCGTGAACAGGGCGTTGCCGTCCGGCAGCGGCACCGCGGCGAACTCGAATTCGCGTCCGTCGATCAGCGCGACCCGGCCCGAGCGCTGCTTGCGCTCCTGGGTGGCGCTGCGCACCAGCTCGCGCACCAGCCCGGCATGCTTGGCCTGCTTGAGGCGCGCCGCCAGATGCGGGGTGAGCGCGTCGACCCGGGGATGCGAAGCGAGCTGCTCCTCCTCGAACCCCCACAATTCCCGAAAGCGGTTGTTCCACAGGTTGAGCCGGCCGTCCGACGCGAACACGCCGACCGCCTCGAACAGATTGTCGAACGTCGCGCTGCGCACCCGCAGCAGCGTGTCGCGGGCCGAAGCGAGCTGGATCTGCTCGGTGCGGTCCTCGAAGATGAGCAGCAGGCCGCCGTCGGGCAGCGGCTGGGCGACCACCCGCAAATGCTTGCCGCCGGGCAGCAGCCACTCCTCCTCGTCGGCGGAAAGGCCGCTGGTGAACCAGCCGCGATGCTCGGCCTTCCATTCGGGAAAGTCGCGCACTTCGGGCAGGTTGCCGGCCTCGCGCATCGCGTCGATCACCCGGTCGAATTCGGGGCGGTCGGCGAGGAAGTCGGCGGTCAGCGAAAACAGGCGCGCGAACGGCTGGTTGAAGAAGATCAGGCCGCGATCGCGGCCGAACTGGGCGACGCCGGCCGACAGCCGGTCGAGCATGTCGCGCTGGGCGCGCACGAAGCGGGCGAGCTCGGCCCGCGCCTCCTCCTGATCCTCGACGTCGATCGCATAGCCGGCGATGCCGTTATTGCCGAGCGGCACCTCGACGACGTGCATCATCCGCCGTTCCCCGGCGATGGTGACCGGCACATTGCGGTGAGCCGGCTGCTGGCCGCGCTGCGCCTCGGCCGGCGCCGCCGGCTCGTCGCCGGCTTCCTCGATCAGCTCGATCCCGCCGGAGACGACCTCGGCGGCATCCTCGGCCTCGACCGCGGAGACATAGGCGCTGTTGACCATGGTCAGCGCGAGATCGGGGCCGCGATGCCACATCGGAAAGGGCGCGACCTCGATCAGCCGCGACAGCGCCTCGAGCGCGGCCGAACGCCGCTCGAGCCTCGCCCGCAACACCGCCGCGGCCCCCTCGGCCTCGGTGACGTCGGCGAACCACAGCAGCACCGCGCCCTCGCCGAGGCCAACCGGGGCGGGACCGCCCTCGACGCGCAGGATGCGCGCGGCTCCGCCGGGCCGCAGCGCCAGGCTGAAGCCTCCTCCCGAAGCGGCCTCGAGGACTCGCGCCGCCAGTTCGGCGCCGCCGCCGGCGCCGGCCAGCGGGCCGTCCTCAGCCGTCAGGTCCGCCCAGCGCGGCGGCAGCGCGTCGAGGCCGAGCACGCCGGCGAGCCGCTCAGGCCCCTCCAGCGAGCCGTCGCGGCCGACCAGCAGCGGCAACACCGGTCCGGCGGCAAGCAGCGCCGAGACCCGCTCCCTGTCGTCGATCAGCGCCGCCGCGGCCGCGGCCAGCCGGCGCGCGCGCCAGGTCGCCCACAATGCCGCCGCCAGCCACGCCCCGGCCAGCAGCGCCAGCAGGGCCGCGGCCTCGCGCGACAGCGTCAGCACGGCCTCGCCCTCCGGGACGTCCAGAGGTCAGCGGTGGGACAGCGACGCATGCCCCTCATCTAGCCGTCACGAGCGCGATGCGGAAGCCGCGCCCGCCGCAGGTTCAGACCCTAATAGCGGTAATGGTCGGGCTTGAACGGCCCTTCGACCGGCACGCCGATATAATCGGCCTGGCGCTGATTGAGCGTCGTCAGATGGACTCCGAGCTTGTCGAGGTGGAGCGCCGCCACCTTCTCGTCGAGATGCTTGGGCAGGACGTAGACCTCGTTCTGATACTCGCCGGCCTTGGTCCACAGCTCGATCTGCGCCAGCACCTGGTTGGTGAAGCTCGAGCTCATCACGAAGCTGGGATGGCCGGTGGCGCAGCCGAGATTGACCAGCCGGCCCCGGGCCAGCACGATGATCTTCTTGCCGTCCGGGAACTCGACCTCGTCGACCTGCGGCTTGATCTCGGTCCACTTCATGTTCTGCAGCGCCGTGATCTGGATCTCGCTGTCGAAATGGCCGATATTGGCGACGATCGCCATGTTCTTCATCGCCCGCATATGGTCGAGGGTGATGACGTCCATATTGCCGGTGGCGGTGACGAAGATGTCGGCGCGCTTCGTCGCCTCCTCCATCGTCACCACCTCATAGCCCTCCATCGCCGCCTGCAGCGCGCAGATCGGGTCGATCTCGGTGACGAGGACGCGGGCGCCGCCCTGGCGCAGCGAGGCGGCCGAGCCCTTGCCGACATCGCCGAACCCGGCGACGCAGGCGACCTTGCCGGCGAGCATGACGTCGGTGGCGCGGCGGATCGCGTCGACCAGGCTCTCGCGGCAGCCGTAGAGATTGTCGAACTTGGACTTGGTGACGCTGTCGTTGACGTTGATCGCCGGGAACGGAAGCTTGCCCTTCTTCGCCAGCTCGTAGAGGCGGTGGACGCCGGTCGTCGTTTCCTCGGAAACGCCCTTGATCGCCTCGACGGTGCGGCTGAGGAAGCCGGGCGACTGCGCGATGCGGCGGCGGACGACCTTCTGGAAGATCTCCTCTTCCTCATTCTCCGGTGCCGGAAACTCCTCGCCGGCCTCGATCCGCGCGCCCCACAAGGCGAACATGGTGGCGTCGCCGCCATCGTCGAGGATCAGGTTGCAGGTCTCATTGCCCGGCCACTGGAATATCTGGTCGACATAGTCCCAATATTCCTCGAGCGTCTCGCCCTTGACGGCGAACACCGGCACGCCGGAAGCGGCGATCGCGGCGGCGGCATGGTCCTGGGTCGAGAAGATGTTGCACGACGCCCAGCGGACCTCGGCGCCCAGAGCGGTCAGCGTCTCGATCAGCACCGCGGTCTGGATCGTCATGTGCAGCGAGCCGGTGATGCGGGCGCCCTTCAGCGGCCGGGTCTCGCCATATTCGGCGCGCAGCGCCATCAGGCCGGGCATTTCGGTCTCGGCGATCTCGATCTCCTTGCGGCCGAAAGCGGCAAGCGAGAGGTCGCGGATCACATAGTCGCTGAACGAGGTCTGGGGCTGTGTCGCCAAGGCGGGTCTCCTGAAAAGTGAAAAGACCGCCGGCTGGGGTTGAGGCGGTCGCGCGCCGATTCCCTAGCCGCGACCGTCCGCAAATGCAAATATAAAGATATCTTTATATGTGCGTTCGGGTCAGACCTATATCCCTGTTCTCGTCATGCCGGCGCAGGCCGGCATCCATGCCGAATCCGGACGCCGCTCCGCGTTCGCATGGACCCCGGCCTTCGGCGGGTTGACGGGGAAGGCCGTCGTCGGGTCAGTCGGTGCCCGCCGCGGCGAAGGTCACCCCGCAACGGCCGCCCGGCAGCGCCGGGGCGAAGCCGAACCGGTCCTCGAGCGCGACCAGAGCGTCGACATTGCCCGCCGCCGCCGCCGCTTCTTCGGCGATCGTCGCGGTGTCGGCGCAGATCGTCCGGTCGGTGGCGTCGTCGCCATAAGCGTTGGCGAGCGCGGTGGCGAAGCGGTCGTAATGAAGCTGCGCCTGGCCGCCAAAGCCCGAGCGGAACTGTGCCATGATGATCCGGTTGGCGCCCTGGATCGTGTCCCGGTTGGCGACGACGAAGCGGTTATAGGCCGGGGCAATGTCGACTCCCATCGCCGCGCAGCGCAAAGTCGCCACCATCAGCCGCGACTGCAGGTCGCGCACCTTGGCCGCCGCCAGCTGGGTTTCGTTCCAGCAGGTCATCGTCGCCTGCGCGGGCATCGCCACGCCCAACGCCAGGACGGCCGCCGCGACGACGCCGCTCTTCATATATTGTCCACGCATGATACTCCCCTCTTCCACTCGGCCCGCGCTGCGCGCGCGTGGCGCTTCTCACTGAGCCGCGCGCAGGCGCGCGGCCGGGGCCAAGGCTCTCATGGGAGCGTTGGGAGGGAGTGAAGCTTCAGGGTTAAGGCGGCGGCGACCTTATTATCAGGCGGTTCCGCTCTCCGCCGTCAGCAGCCTCGGATCGACGCCGGCGCCGCGAAAGGCGTCGCCCCAGCGGGAATTGACGTCGCTGCCGTAGAGCAGCTCCTCGTCGCCCGGCGTGACGAACCAGCCGTGGCGGCCCATTTCCTGCTCGAGCTGGCCGGGCCCCCAGCCGGCATAGCCCAGAGCGGCGACCCAGCGCGACGGCCCCTTCCCGTCGGCGATCGCCTTCAGGATGTCGAGCGTGGCGGACAGCACCCAGCGGTCGCCGACCTGGACGCTGTCGGCGCCGCCCCAGTCGCCGGTGTGGAGGATGAAGCCGCGTTGCGGGTCGACCGGACCGCCAAGGTGGATCGGTACGTTCGGCGCCGAGCCCGGCTCGATGTCGAGCTGCTTGAGCAGATCGTGAAAGCCGAGTCGGGGAATCACGCGGCCGAGGCCGATGCCGAGCGCTCCGTCCTCGTCATGGACGCACATCGCGATCACCGCTTTCTCGAATCGCGGATCGCCGATCCCGGGCATGGCCAGCAGGAACTGGCCGCTGAGGAACGGAGGCGCGTCCATGCCCACCGCTATAGGCGTGCAGGCCGGCACCCGACAATTGCGGCCGGCCCTATGCCGGGCCGACCTGCCTTGCTAAGGGGCCCGACTGTTCGCAGTCATCGGAGCAAGACATGACGATCGAAGTCGGCGACCGCATTCCCAGCGCGACCCTCTTGAAAGCGACGGCGGAAGGGCCGCAGCCGGTAAACAGCGCGGATTTCTTCGCTGGACGCAAGGTCGCGCTGTTCGCGGTTCCCGGCGCCTTCACGCCGACCTGCTCGGCGCGCCACCTGCCCGGCTTCATCGACAAGGCCGACGAGCTGAAGGCGAAGGGCGTCGACGAGGTCGCCTGCCTGTCGGTCAACGACGCCTTCGTGCTGCAGGCCTGGGCGAGAGAGGCCGGCGCCGAGGGCAAGATGACGATGCTGTCCGACGGCAATGGCGATTTCGTCGAGGCGCTCGGCCTCGGCGCCGATTTCTCGAAGTTCGGCATGGGCAGGCGCAGCCAGCGCTGGTCGGCGATCGTCGACGACGGCGTGGTAAGGTCGCTCAACGTCGAGGAGCCGGGCGCGTTCAGCGTCTCCAGCGCGGAGTTCATGCTCGGCCAGCTTTAGGCTTGCGCGTCGGCTCAGCCCGGCGACGGCTCGCCCGGGCTGAAAGAGCGAAACATCTTTTCGTGCCAAGCTATTGATTCTCTTCGTTCCGATACCCCGGAGAGAGAGTCATGGCGGGCGGCATTCCCCGTGATCCGCAAGACTATGATCGCGACTGGAGCGCGCGCGCGATCGCGCGGCGCAATCGCGAGAGCGTCGGCAAGCCGCTGAGCCCGGTGATGAAAACCGCCGCCACCGCCCGCGAGCTCGCCCACGGCCGGGCGGCGCAGAAAACTACCGCAGCACCTCGGCCGCGAAGCGCTCGGTCTGGCTCGCGAACACCAGCAGATTGACCGCCAGATTGCCGCGAATGAAGCCGGTAATCGGCCGTCAGATAGCGTTGCAGCGCCGGCCGGCCGTCGGCGGTCAGGAAGGCGCGCGAGAAGGCGTAGCGGCGGTTGAATATCTGGATGTTTTCGGCGAGCCGCTCGGGCGGCAGCGCGGCCGGGCGGGTCCACACCGCCTGGATGCTGATCGCCTTGCACGCCGCGCCCTGGCGCTCGCAACTGCCGAACAGGATCGCGGCGCGGCGGTTGTTGGCGAAGGTGACGGCGAGCGCCGGCCGGTCGGCGGTGCCGCGCCGCTCGGAACGCGCGCCGATCGCGCCGAGCACGCTTTCCACCGTCGAATAATTGAAGGTCGGCATCAGCTGCCGGTTCTCCGGCGCCGCCGGATTCCAGCGCGCCGGCGGCGCCTGGGCGGCCGCGACGCCGGCAATTGCGACGGCCGAAAAGGTCAGGGCCACCAATGCGGCTCGCATCATTCCTCCGAAAAAAAGCGGGGACACCTCCCCCTTTCGTGTCTTAGCGGCGATCGCCCGCCGGCGGGGCGGCGTTTCGACCGCCCGTGCCTAACGCGGGGCGAGCGCGAAATCGACGCCGACGAAGATGTGCGTCCGCACGTCCGGCTCGGTGCTGCCGCCGGGGGCGTGCACCGTCCAGCTCAGATTGGCGTTGTTGGCGAGCAGGTTGAGCGAATTGGCCCCGATCCGTTCGGTGACCCGGACGATCCGCGCCACCCGTATGCCGAGGCTGTCGGCATAGGATTCGGCGCTTGCCCGGGCGGTCGCGATCGCGTCGGCGCGCGCGCTGCGGCGGGCGGCGCGATCGTCGGTCAGCGAATAAGTGGGGTCGGAGCTCATGTCGACGCCGGCGGATCGCAGCCGTTGCCGCAGGTCGTCAACCCGCCCGACGTCGCGCAGCCCGATCTGGACGAGGCTGCGCACGACATGCCGCTTGGCAGGATCGTCTTCCCCCGAACTCGAGGGCGGTGTCCGCGCCCAGCGTCGCCGCCACGACCTCCGGATCCGCCCCGTCGGGCATCGTCGACGCGCTGTTCACCTCGATATCCTCGGCGGCGACCCCGACTGAGCGGGCGGCGGCCCTGACGCGCTCGATCTGCTGCTCGCTCTCGCGGCGGGCTTCAGCCTCGGTGGCGCCGAAACAGGACAGAACGAGATGGAAAGTGGCCAGGTCGGCCCGCGTCGTCGCCGAACCCACCGCGTCGACCTCGAGCAGCACTTCGCCGTCCGCCAGCGGCTGGGTCGCGACCGGGCTCTGGGCGCGGGCCGTGCCCGCCGGCGCGGCGAGGGTCAGGATCGGCAGCGCGGCGGCGGCGGCGAGCGCGATCACCAGCCGCATTGCCGGCCCCTGTTCTGCTCGCGCAGCCAGCCGAGCAAGGGTCGGAAATATTCGACCATCGGTTCGGCCGACATTTCCCGGCTGCCGGTGAACGCCTCGAGCGCGTCCGGCCACGGCCGCGACGCGCCCATCGCCAGCATCTCGTTCAATCGCCGCCCGACCTCGCGATTGCCGTAGAAGGAGCAGCGGTGCAGCGGCCCCTGCCAGCCCGATATGTCGCACGCCGCCTTGTAGAACTGGAACTGAAGGATGCGGGCGAGGAAGTAGCGCGTATAGGGGACGCTCGCCGGAACGTGATATTTGGCGCCGGCATCGAAATTCTGCTCGGTGCGCGGCGCCGGCGGCACGATGCCCTGATATTGCAGCCGCATCCGGTCCCACGCCGCCTGATATTCGGTGGGCGGGATCTGCCCCGAGTAGATGCCCCAGCGATAGCGGTCGACCAGCAGGCCGAACGGCAGGAAGGCGATCTTGTCGAGCGCCTGGCGCAGCAGCAGCGCCCGGTCCTGCTCCTCGGTCGGCAGCTGGTTCTGCCGCAGCAGGTCGATCTGGACCAGATATTCGGGGGTCACGCTCAGCGCGATCATGTCGCCGATCGCTTCGTGGAAGCCGTCATTGGCGCTGTCGAGGTAGAGGAACGACTGCTGGTTGTAGGCCCGCTGGTAATAATTGTGGCCGAGCTCGTGGTGGACGGTGACGAAATCGTCGGCATTGACCCTGGTGCACATCTTGATGCGCAGATCGTCGACATTGTCGACGTCCCAGGCCGAGGCGTGGCAGATCACCTCGCGGTCGCGCGGCTGGGTGATCATCGACCGTTCCCAGAAGGATGCCGGCAACGGCGCGAAGCCCAGCGAGCTGAAGAAGGCCTCGCCCTGCCGGACGATCCGCTCGGGCGTATAATTGGCCCGCTCGAGCAGCTGGGTGAGGTCGTAGGGCGCGGCGCCCGAACCGCGCGGCGCCACCACGTCGTAGATATTGCCCCATTCCTGCGCCCACAGATTGCCGAGCAGGTCGGCGCGGATCGGGCCGGTGGCCGGCTGCACCCGGTCGCCATAAGCGCGGTTGAGCCCGGCGCGGGCGAAGCAATGTATCTCCTCGTAGAGCGGCCGCACCTCGTTCCACAGCCGCTCGGTCAGCGCCGCGAACTCGTCGGGCGACATGTCATATTTCGAGCGCCACATCGCGCCGGTGTCCGGGAAGCCCAGCTCGCGCGCGCCTTCATTGGCGATCTCGACCATGCGGGCATATTGCGGACGCATCGGCGCGCCGACATTGTTGTTCCAGCTGGTCCACATCTCGGCCAGATCCTCGGGGTCGCGGACCGTGCCCATCCGCGCCTCGATCTCGTTGCCGGTCAGCGCCTCGCCGTTCATCGTGCCGCGGCCGCGGCCATATTGCGACTGGAGGTCGGTCGAGATGCGATTGAGCTCGGCGGCCGCGCCCTCGGTGGTCGGCGCCGGCAAAGTGAGGCCGCTGCGCAGGATGTTGAGCTTGCGCCTGGCATCGTCGCTGAGGCCCGGCACTTCGAGATAGCGAGCCGCTTCGGTGGCGAAGCGCACCCCCATCTGGGTGCCGATCGTGCCGAAATGGGCGGCGAGCGCGTCGGTATCGGGGGTGATGTAAGTGGCGTTGACCCATTGCGCGCGATTGTTGATCGCCGAGAATTCCGCCAGCTCGCGCTCGGCGCGGGCGATGAACGCCTCGGCGTCGGCGGCGGTCGGCGCGGCGGCGCTGTCCTGGGCCGGCGCGGAGGCCGAGGCGGCGGCGGCGCCCTCATCGCTGCCGGCCGCGGCGGCGGTGCAGCCGGCGGCGAGGCAGGCGGAAAGCGCGAGGGCGAGCAGGGAGACGCTGCTTTTCATCGGCGGATCCTCTTTTTCGGGTCTAGTGGAACTCCCCTTCCGAGGGGTCAATGGCGAGAAAATCCGCGAACGCCCGTCCCAGTTCCGGCCGGGTGACCGCGCTCATATGATTGCCGGGAACCCGGGCGAAGCGGCCGCGCGGCAGCAGCTGCGCCAGCGCCTCGCCCGATCCGTTGTCATGATCGTCCTCGCCGGCCACCACCAGGGTCGGCATGGCAATTGCGCGGAGCTCGTCCTCGCTGGTGTCGACGAAGCTGTCGAGCAGCGGCAGCAGCGCGTCGGGGTCGCCGCCGGTGGTCTTGAGGAACGCTTCCGCCATCCATTCGGGAGAGCCGCGCGGGTGGCGGCCGAGGCCGCGCAGCACCGACTTGAAATGCTCGCCGCGGGCGCCGGTGTCGGTGAGGCCGTCCAGGCCCATGCCGCTGACGATCAGCCGCCGCGGCCGGGCGCCGCGCACCACCATCCTGACCGCGGTCCGCCCGCCCAGCGAATAGCCGCCGAGGTCGTAATCGGTGAGGCCGAGCCGCGCGATCAGCTCGAGGCCGTCGCGGGCGAGGATGTCGGCCGGGTAGGCGGCCGGATCGTGCGGTCTGGCGCTGGTGCCGTGGGCGCGCAGGTCCGGCATGATCGCGCGCAGGCCGCGCGAGGCGATCTCGGCGGCATGGCCGAAGCGGATCCAGTTGGTGTGCGCGTCGGAGAACAGGCCGTGCAGCAGCAGCACCGGCCGTCCCTCGCCCAGCTCGTGCCAGGCGAGCTCGACGCCGTCCGAAGCGGCGAAGACGTGACGGGCCGGGTCAGGCATATCAGCCGTCATTGCGAGCGCAGCGAAGCCATCCAGGTGGGGGCTCGGGCACAGCACTGGATTGCTTCGTCGCTTCGCTCCTCGCAATGACGATTGTCATTCCGGCATCGTCCCCGTCGCCGCGATCCAGCGGTCGACCAGCGGCTGATATTCATCGGTGCGATATTCCGGCAGGCCTTCGGTGTTGATCCAGGCGCGGTGGAGGCTCTCCGCGCCGAAATGGTGCTTCGGGCGGAAACGCGAGGGATCGTCGAAAGACGCGATGGTGAGGTCCATTTTCTCGCTGTCCGGAAAGGCGAAGCCCAGCGACGTGCCGCATTTCCGGCAAAAGGGTCGCTGCGCGATCGGCGAGGACTGCCACCAGTCCGGCTCGCCGTGCCAGGCGATCCCGGCCTTGTTCACATTCTTGAACGCGATCGAGATGCTGCCGGTGGCGCGCTGGCACATCCGGCAGTGGCATAGATAGGCCTCGTCATCGTCGATCCGCGCGGTGTAGCGGACGCGGCCGCAGGCGCAGCCGCCGGTCATCTCCTCGGACATCACGCCTCCTTGAAACCGGGACCAGCATGGAGTTTCCGGCCTGGATCAGAGCGAGCGTTCGAGCCGGCTGAGCAGGCTCCGCGCGGGACTCGCGGCCGGCGCTTCGCCGAAGCTGCCCTCGTCCAATCGCCTTACCCGCTCGTACAGCTCCTCGGTGGCCCGGATCAGCTCGACCGCCGCCGGCGGCAGCCGCGGCAGCAGCGGCGCATCGGTGACCGGCGCCGCACCCAGCCGCCGCTCCGATTCGCCGGCCTGGGCGCGGGTCAGCTCGCCCGCCGCCACCGCGCGCTGGGTCAGCAGCCAGGCGATGACATGCATCAGCCGGGTCGTCACCTTGAGCGATTCGCAGGAAAAGCCGACGCGGTCGACCGGATCGAGCCCCATCCGGTCGTCGCGGGCGGCGCTGTCGAAATAGGAACGGGCTTCGTCTGCGAGCACCATCGCCTCGACGTAAAGCGAATCGACCAGCTTCGGCGTCAGCTCGGCACGGGCGTCGTCATTGGGCACGAATATCATCTCCATGCCCGCCACAACGCTTGTGCGCCGGGAAAGGCAAAAGTCCGAAGCTCAGCCTTCGCTCAGGCGATGATGTCGGGGATCTTGAGATCCTCGAGCACCGCTATTTCGTCCTTCAGCCGCAGCTTGCGCTTCTTCAGCCGGGCGAGCTGAAGCTGGTCGGGCGCGGCCATGCTTCGCAGCGCGTCTATGGCGACGTCGAGGTCCCTGTGCTCGATGCGCAGGGCCGCGAGTCGCGAGGCTGGATCCTGAGCGGCTGAGTCGTTCCTTTCCATAGACGTCGTCCCTCGCTCCTCGTCCGTTGGCGAACCCGCTTATTGATAAACCTTCAACCGCTTGTCGTACATATGCGTTGGGCCGTCGGAACGCGCGAGACAAGCAGGCCGGACAGCGGCTAGACCGGCGGCATCGAAGCGAGAAGGAGATGGGAATGCACCAGGCGCACGTGTCGGCTCTTCAGGCCAAGCATGCGGGCCTCGAGGCCCGGATCGCAGAAGAAAGCCAGCGCCCAATGCCCGACATGGCGACCCTCGCCAGGCTCAAGAAGGAGAAGCTCAAGGTCAAGGAGGAGATTGCCGGCATCCACTAGGATCGGCAACATCCGCCAGGCTCCGTCGCTCCCGCGAAGCGGGAGTCCGGACGGACGCCGCGACCATTACAGAGCAGCAGGGATTCCCGCTCTCGCGGGAATGACGGCTGATACGATCCTGTCACGCCGCCGTGCCCCCGCACGGCGGCGTTTCCCGTCAGTCGTCGCGGGAGATGCGCTCGTTGCGCTCGTGACGCTCCTGCGCCTCGACCGTCATCGTCGCGACCGGCCGCGCCTCGAGTCGGGCGAGGCTGATCGGCTCGCCGCTCACTTCGCAAAAGCCGTATTCGCCGGTGTCGATGCGCCGCAGCGCCGAATCGATCTTGGCGATCAGCTTGCGCTGACGGTCGCGGGTGCGCAGGTGAATCCCCCAGTCGGTCTCGCTCGAGGCGCGGTCGGTGAGGTCCGCCTCCTGGAGCGGGCCGTTGGCGAGCGCCGCCATCGTCTCGCGCGATTCCTTGAGTATCTCGTCCTTCCAGCCGAGCAGCTTGCACCTGAAGTAGGCGAGCTGCTCCGAGTTCATGAACTCTTCGTTGGCGCTGGGTCGATAGGTGCCGCCGAACTGCGGACTGAAAACGTCACTATGAAGCGTAGCCATTACCCCTCCACTCCTCGTCTCCCGGCAGCTCTATGCGGGCGAGCCGGTCGGCCGATCCTGGGGGCGCGGGCGCTTTCTTATTGAAATTTATGCCTCCCGCCCCAGCGCGCCCTATAGCGACGGCGGGGATCAAGCACAAGTCACTCAAAGGCGGTGAAAAATCGGAGCGCCGATCGCGCGCCGGCCGTGACATTTCTGCATCTGCGGCGGCCGGCGCGAATCGGCGGGACTCGACCCCAATCGGTCCGCCGGCGGCTCACGCGCCGGCAAGTCCCGCGGCGATCGCCATTCACTCCGCGCGCCAGCCTGTTCTGTATTGGGACGGAAGCCGTCCGGAAGGGCCAAATCCAGCCGTTTACGGGCGCTTTCAGGGTTAACGCGCTTGCACTTAAACGCATCGTTTGCATCTGCTTTCTATTGCCACGCCGGCTGATGGATTTTGGCCCGAACCATTTTCCATCTTCGGTCGGCCAGGAAGGGATGCTGGTTATGTCGGTAAGAATGGCTTTGGCGAAACTCTGCGCCTGCACCTGCGGCGGCGCGATCATCGGCGGGGGCGCCGTTTCCATCGCCGAGAATCCGCCCGCCCGTCCGGCAATTGTCAAGCAGGCGAAGGCGCGCACCGCGCAGGTCCGCCGCGGCCACCGCCGCGTCGTCCGTCGCACCGTCCGCCGCGTCGCCTGTCCGGCGCCGGCCGCCGGCGTCACCACCCGCACCATCGTGCCGCCGATGTTCGTGCCGCCCCCGCCGCCGCCTCCGGTCGCGGTGGCGAGCAGCACCGGCGGTCCGCCGGCTTTGCTCATCGGCGGCAGCAGCGGCCCCGGCTTCGGCTTCGGCAGCGGCTTCTTCTCGGGCAGCTTCTTCGGCGGCAGCTCGACCGGCGGCAACACCGTTGTCACCGTGTCGACGTCCGGCGGCTCGACCTCCACCTCGAGCGGCGTCTCCACCTCGACCGGCGGCGTCTCCACCTCGACCGGCGGCGTCTCCACCTCGAGCGGCGTGTCGACTTCGACCTCGACCGGCGGCAGCTCGACCTCCGGCGGCTCGACCTCGACCGGCGGCAGCTCCACCTCGACCGGCGGCAGTTCCACCTCGACCGGCGGCAGCTCGACGTCCGGCGGCTCGACCTCGAGCTCGACCGGCGGCAGCTCGACCTCGACCGGGGGCAGCTCGTCCTCGACCAGCGGCGGCTCGACCTCGTCGTCGACCAGCGGCGGCTCGACCTCGACGTCGAGCGGCACCGTGTCGACCACCTCCTCCTCGTCCAGCTTCGGCGGCGGCACCAGCACGTCGAGCAGCACGAGCAGCGCTTCCTCCGCCTCGACCAGCAGCTCGAACTCGAGCGCGACCTCGAGCGGCGTGTCGACCTCCACCTCGACCTCGACGTCGAGCGGCGTGCAGGTCCCGGCGCCGCCGATGATCCTGCTGTTCGGAGCGGCGGCCATGGCCCTGGTGGCGCGGCGGCGGCTCGGCCGGCGCACCGCATAAGCTGGCATCCGAGCCAAACAAGGCCCCGCCGGCCCCCGCCGGCGGGGCCTTTTTTATTCCCGCCCGAGCTTCCTCGGGGAGGGGGACCATGCGCAGCATGGTGGAGGGGTATCGGCACGGCCGGTGAATTTACCCCTCCACCATGCTGCGCGGGGTCCCCCTCCCCACGGCTTTGCCGTGGGGAGGAATATCATTGCGCCTGGAGGATCCGCTCGATCTCCTCGACCGGCACGTTGGTGAGATCCTTCGCCACCTCGGCGACCAGCCTTTTCTCGACTTCCTTGTGATAATGCTTTCTCAGCTCGCCCAGCGTCCTGGGCGGCGCCACGACGACGAGCGATTCATATTCGTTCCTGAGCGCCCGCTCCTTCAGCATCGCGGCGGTATCGGCGGCGAACCGGTCCTCCTCGAGCTGGTGGAAATCGACCTCGGACATCGTCCCGCCATGACCGCCGATCACGTTCATCGCCATGCCGGCGGTATCGCTGGCCTGCTCGTGATGGTCGGGATTGTCGCGCGCTTCCTTGCGTTCGACGCACAGATTGGGGAATTCGGCGTCGCCCTGGTTGCGGAAGAACAAAGATTTGCGCCCGTCGGCGACCAGGACGAAGCTGTCATGGGGAATCTGCATTGCGCGCTCCATTCTGTCTGCCCCGGATGAACGCGACAGGCGCGAAGTTGGTTGCCGGGCTTTGCCTTGCCCGGCATAGCGGCGGCGATGCGGATCCTGCTCACCAACGACGACGGCGTGCGGGCGCCCGGCCTCAAGGTGCTGGAAAATATCGCACGTCAATTCTCCGACGACGTCTGGACCGTCGCCCCGACCGAGGAGCAGTCCGGCGCCGGCCATTCGCTCACCCTCACCCGGCCGCTCCGCCTCAGGAAGCTCGGCGAGCGGCGCTTCTGCGTCACCGGTACGCCGACCGACGCGGTGATGATGGCGATCGCCTGGATCCTCAAGGACGAGCCGCCCGATCTGCTGCTTTCCGGCGTCAATCGCGGCGCCAATCTCGGCGAGGACGTCTCCTATTCGGGCACGGTGTCGGCGGCGATGGAAGGCGCGCTCGCGGGCATCCCGTCGATCGCGCTGAGCCAGAGCTATGCCAAGGAGGGGATGGGCGACACGGTGCCGTTCGCCGCCGCCGAGGCCTGGGCGGACGAGGTGCTGCGGCCGCTGATCGGCGCGCCGATGGCGCCGCGGACTTTGGTCAACGTCAACTTTCCGGCGCTCCCGCCCGATGAGGTCAGGGGGGTGCGCGTCGTCCGCCAGGGCCTCAGGGATTATGGCCGGCTGCGGATCGACCAGCGCACCGACCCGCGCGGCTATCATTATTACTGGTTCGGGCTGAGGCCGATGCCGCACACGCCGGGCCATGCCACCGACCTCGAGGCCCTCGCCGACGGCTTCGTCTCGGTGACGCCGCTCCACCTCGACCTCACCCATGAAGGGTCGCTGGCGGGGATGGCGGAGCTTTACCGCTGATGCCGCCGCGGCCGCGCGGACCGGACCAGGTGACGCTGCGGCGCAAAAGCCCGCTGCCGGTCTGGGTCCAGATCGCCTGGCGGGTCGCGCTGGTGTTCGGCCTGCTCGCCTTCGCCGTCATCGTCCACTGGCTGGAGCGCGACGGCCTCAGGGACAATCTGGACGGCGAGATCAGCTTCCGCGACGTGATCTATTTCACGATGATCAGCATCACGACGACCGGTTATGGCGATGTCGTGCCGGTCGCCGACAACACCAGGATGTTCGACGCGCTGGTGGTGACGCCGATCCGGATCTTCTTCGTGCTGATCTTCGTCGGCACCGCCTACACTTTCGTTCTCCGCCGGACATGGGACAAATGGCATATGGCACGGGTACAGCGCAGCCTCAGTGACCACATCGTGGTCGCGGGTTACGGCACCACCGCCTCCGAGGCGGTCGACGAGCTGGTCGCACTCGGCGCGAAGGCGTCGGAAATCGTCGTCATCGACTGCAGCAGCGAGGCGCTCGAACGGGCCGAAGCGCTCGGCTGCGCGATCCTCCAGGCCGACGCGACCCGCGACAAGACGTTGCAGGCGGTCCATGTCGAACGGGCGCGGGCGCTGATCGTCTCGGCCGGCAGCGACGACACGTCGATCCTGATCACCCTCACGGCGCGTCATCTCGCGCCCCGGCTCAACATCAGCGTCGCCGTCCGCAACGAGGATAACGAGCTGCTCGCGCGCCAGGCCGGCGCTTCGACGGTGATCAACCCGGTCAGCTTCGCCGGGCTGCTGCTCGCCGGCTCTACCCATGGCGCCCACATCGCCGACTATATCGCCGACCTCGCCTCCTCGAGCGGACGGGTCAGGCTCGCCGAGCGGGTGGTCGGCGACGACGAGTGCGGCAAGCCGATCTCCGCCATCGCCCGCGGCCTCGGCGTCCGCGTCTATCGCGACGGCCGGCCCTACGGTTTCTGGGAGCCCGAGGTGCAGGCCTTGAAGCCCGGCGATTGCATCGTCGAGATCCTGCCGACCGCCGACAAGGAGGCGGAGCTTTAGGATTGGCGATTGGCGATTGGCGATTGGTGATTAGCGGTAGAAACGGTTCCAATTGCCAATTGCCAATTGCCAATTGCCAATCACGTGACCGCGGCGAACTTTTCGACCAGGTCGGTGCGCCCCGAGACGATCAGCAGATCGCCCTCCTCCACCAGGGTTTCGGGACGGGCGTAGGTGAAATCCTCCTTCTGCCGCTTGATGCCGACGATGGTGACGCCGAACTTGCTGCGCACGCCGTAACCGGCGAGGGTCTTGCCGGCGAGGTCGGCCGGTGCGCGTGTCTTCACGATCGCATAATTGTCGTCGAACTCGATATAATCGATCATCTTGCCGGTCACCATGTGGGCGACCCGCTCGCCCATGCGCGCCTCCGGATAGACGACGTGGCGCGCGCCGGTGCTTTCGAGGATGCGGCCGTGCCGCTCGTTGGTCGCCTTGGCCCAGATCACCGGCACACCGAGCTCGACCAGTGCCAGCACGGTCAGCACGCTGGCTTCGATGTCGCTGCCGATGCCGACCACCGCCCGCTCGAAGTCGCCGACGCCCAGCTGCTTGAGCGCGTCGGCGTCGGTGGAGTCGGCCTGGACGACATGGGTGAGATGGTCCGACATGCGCTGGACGAGGGCGGGACTCTCGTCGACGCCGAGCACTTCGTGCCCCATGCGGACCAGCGATTTGGCGACCGCGCTGCCGAACCGGCCGAGGCCGACGACGAGGACGGTGCTGCTGCGGGTGGACGGTCTAGCCAACGATCGGGCGCTCCTCCGGATAGCGGTAGGGCCGCTGTCCGCCGCCGAGCGCGAGCGCGGTGGCGACGGTGATGGTGCCGACCCGGCCGACGAACATCAGCACGATTATAACCAATTGCGCGGTCGGCGGCAGGTCGGCGGTGATGCCGGTCGACAGTCCGACGGTGGCGAAGGCCGAAATGGTCTCGAACAGCACGTCGCTGAACGCGAAGTCGGTGACGCCGAGCACGATCAGCGTGCCGACCCCGACCAGCCCGATCGCGAGCAGCACGACGGTCAGCGCCTGTCGCTCGACGCGGGTGCCGATGCGGCGGCCGAAGATGGCGACGTCGCGTTCGCCGCGTATCTCCGACCAGACGACGAGGCCGAGCAGGAAGAAGGTCGTCACCTTGATCCCGCCGGCGGTGCCGGCGCTGCCGCCGCCGATGAACATCAGCACATAATTGATCGCGATCGTCTCGATCCGGAGCTCGCCGGTGTCGAGGGTGTTGAAGCCGGCCGAGCGCGGCGTCACAGAATGGAAGACGCTGTTGAGCAGCTTGTCGGGCAGGGTCATCGGACCCAGCGTCGCCGGATTGTTCCATTCGGCGGCGAGCAGGCCCACGAAGCCGGCGCCGAGCAGGATGACGCTGCCGACCAGGGTCACCTTGCTGTGCAGCGACCAGCTCGACGGCTTGAACGGCTCGCGCCGCAGCTCGTGCAGGACCGGAAAACCGAGCGCGCCGGCGAGGATGGCGAGCATCATCGGCAGCAGCATCATCAGATCGGAGCGGAAGCCGACCAGGCTGTCCGAATAAGTGGAGAAGCCGGCATTGGTGAAAGCCGAGACGCCGTGGAAAAGGCCGCTCCAGCCCGCCTCCCGCCACGGCTCGCCATAGCTCCAGTGCAGCACCGCGGTCAGCCACAAGGCGGCGAACAGCTCGACGCTGATCGTGACGATCAGGATCAGCCGCAGCACGCCGAGCACGTCCTTCATCTCGAGCGTGCCGCGTTCGGTGCGCGCCACCAGCCGGACGCTGAGCCGCAGCCCGCGGCCGGCGAGCAGGCCGAGCAGGGTGGCGCCGCTCATGATGCCGAAGCCGCCGACCTGGAACAGCATCAGGATCACGCCATGGCCGAACGGCGACCAGTAGGTCGGCGTGTCGACAGTGAGCAGCCCGGTCACGCATACCGCCGAGGTCGAATGGAACAAGGCGGTCAGGAACGGCGCGCCGCCCGGCCCGGCCCGGGCCGGCGGCAGCATCAGCAGCACCGTCCCGATCGCGATCACGATCAGGAAGGCGATCGGAACCAGCCTCGCCGGATGCCTTATTCCCTGCCGGTGCAAGACCTCTCCGATCCGACCGTTCTTTTCCGGCCACTATGCGACGCAGCGCCCCGGACGCGCAAGCGACAGGCGGGCACGGCGCCGGCGTCGATTGTGCCTTGCTCTCGCCAGGCGCGGCCGGCGCTTCTATGATCCGCTCGGCGCTGCCTCGTGCGAGATCTCGATGACCATCATCGCCGCCTATCTATACAACCACGGCAAGCGCGTCCGCGAAGTATCGATCGCGGAAAAAGTCGAATGCGCTTCGGAAAAATCCGAGTTCGTCTGGATCGGCATCGCCAATCCTACCGCCGACGAGCTGCGCACCCTGCAGGAGCATTACGATCTCCACCCGCTGGCGGTCGAGGATGCGCTGAAGGCGGATCAGCTCCCCAAGATCGACGTTTACGGCGACCAGCTGTTCGTCGTCGCCCGCACCGCCCATCTCGACGCCGGCGTGATCGCTTATGGCGAGACGGCGATGTTCGTCGGCAGCCACCACATCATCAGCGTCCGCCATGTTTCGGCGCGGACCCATCGCGCACTGCGCGACCAGCTCGAGGCCGCCCCTTCGCTGCTGATGCACGGCGTCGACTATGTCCTTCACGCTATCCTCGATTTCGTCGTCGACGGCTATCTCCCGCTGGTCGAGGCGATCGAGGAGGAAGTGCTGGAGATGGAGCAGCGGGCGATCGACCATTTCCTCGGCCGCGACGAGATCAACCGCATCTTCACGCTGCGCCGCGAGCTGATCCGCTTCCAGCGCGTGCTCGCCCCGATGGGCGAGGTCGCGGGCAAGTTCGTGCGCCAGGACCTGCCCTGCATCGACCGTGAGATCCGCCCCTATTTCAACGACGTGCTCGACCATGTCCGGCGCGTCCAGGCGATGGTCGACGGGCTTCGCGAGGTGCTGACCTCGGTGTTCGAATTCAGCAACCTGCTCGAGCAGCAGCGAACCGGCGCCATCACCCGCCAGCTTGCCGCCTGGGCGGCGATCCTCGCCGTTCCGACCGCGATCGCCGGCATTTACGGGATGAATTTCGAGCATATGCCGGAGCTCGGCACCCGATACGGCTACTTCGTCGTGCTGGGGGTCGTCCTCCTCCTCTGCGTCTGGCTCTTCATCCGGTTCAAGCGGGCCCGCTGGCTTTGATCTCCTCGCGGCGTGGGCGTCAGGGCAGCCGGTCCGCCACCCGCCACGATCCGCCGGTGACCGAGTTCGACCCGGCCGGCGGCGTCGCGTCCGAATCCGAGCAGCCGGCGGCCGTCGTCGCGGATGAACAGGTCGCGGCGCAGCGGCAGCCATCTTTGTCCCCACAGCCGCAGGCTGCCTTCCGGGTCGACCTCGAGCGTGAAGGCATTCTCCGCGGCTTCGGGGCAGCTGCGGCAGGCGAGGCTGGACAAATAGCGGCCCGCATATTCGGCGAGGCGCGGGGCGTCCGTCGAATCCGGAGCGGGCGCTTGCGGCGGCGGCGCCGGGTGGAGCGCGTCGAGCAAGACCTGCTTCACGCGAAAGCGCAGGTCGCCGCCCTCGCCGTGATGGACGATGAAAAAGCCCGCATCGAGCTCGGGCATCAGCACCAGCAGCGCCGAAAAGCCGGCAATGTCGCCGCCATGCTCGGCGATGCGGACGCCGTTGACCCGATCCATCTGGAAACCGAGGCCCCAGCCGGGCAGGTCGGGATGGATCGTGGCCTGCTGGCTCAGCATCCGGCGGATCGTCCCCGCCGCCAGGATCGCCCGGTCCGCGCCCTGCTCGCGCAGCGCGATCAGCAGCCGGCCCATGTCGGCGGCGCTGGCGACCATCGACGAGGTCGGCGCCGTCACATAAAATTCGTGCGCTATCGCTGTCGCGCGCCCGTCCTCGATCGCATAAGGCGTCGCGACGCCGCGCTCGTCGCCGCGCCGCTGCATGATGCGGGCGCTGCCCATGCCGGCCGGCATGAAGATGTGCTCGCGGACATAGTCGGCATAATCCAAACCGGACGCGTCCTCGACCAGCACTCCGGCGAGCGCGATGCCGTAAGTGGAATAAGCGGTGCGAAGGCCGGGAGCGCGGTAGCGTCGCAGCCGGCCTCGCAGAAAGCCGGCCAGGTCCGGGACCGCCGCGCCGTCGAACCGCCGGCCCGGAAGCTCGTCGAGGCCCGCGGTGTGCGAAAGCAGATGGCGCAGCGTGAGCGGCGGATGGCCCTGCGCCGGGACCTGGAGCCGGCGAAGCGAGCCGTTGACGTCCGATTCGAGGTCGAGACTCCCCCGCTCGACCAGCTGCAGCGCGGCGATCGCGGTGACCGTCTTGGTGATCGAGGCGACCGGCCAGACCGTGCGTTCGGCGTCCGCCGGTGTCCCGGCGGCGGCATCGGCGACGCCATAGCCTCTGGCATGGACGATCCGGCCGCCGCGAACGAACGCGAAGGCGGCGCCCGGTATTCCGGACGCAGCCAGCTCCGCTTCGATGACCGGATCGACCAGGGCGGCGATCCGAACGCCCTCGTCGGGCGCCTGCCGCCGGTCGCCATGCGCGCAGCCGGCGAGCGCCATTGCCGCGGCCAGGATCCATGCCTGTCTTCGCACCGCCCGTCTCCTCGGCGGTCACGTCTCGGCGAGGCCGCCGATCGTCGGCAAGGATCGAGTGACGAACCGGGACCTTATGGTGACGAACGGCCCTCCGCCAGCAGGCGGCGCACGGCGCGATTGTAGGTGCGTCCGCTGACCAGCGACTCGCCCGAGTCCAGGACGATCCGATAGCTGCCGTGGGACCGGGCCTCGACCCTTGTCACATGCCGGCGATTGACGATCGCACGGCGGTGGACGCGGACGAACGCTCCGTCGAGCCGGCGTTCGAGGGCAGCCATGGTCTCGCGGACCAGATGCGCGCCCGCTTGACTGTGAAGACGGGCGTAATTGCCCTGCGCGTCGATCCAGCCCACATCCTCGGGCCGGACCAGTTGGTAACCGCCGGCCGTACGCACGACAAAGGGGTCGGGCCGGACATCGCCGTTCCGCGGCCGCGGCGGCGAGTCGGCTGCACGGCTGCGGCCGAGACAGGCGTGGATGAGCCCGGTCAGCGCCCAGAACAGCAGGACCTCGTCGAAATAGTCCCCGGCCAGTATCTCGGGCAGGTGGAAGACGCCGGGGCGAAACCAGTTGCCGATCGATACGAACAATATCTCCTTGCCCAGCGCGCAGGCGAGGCCGGCCGCGAGGTGGACGGGAAGCGCCGTCCGCCAGCTGGAGGCTCCGACGGGCCGGACCGTGGCGAGCCAGTAGAGAAACGGCACGAACAAAGCGCAAATATACCAACCGACCAGCCGCGCCTTGAACAGGCCGATCCACGGCACCGCCTCGCCATGATAGCCGAGCTCCGCGGCCGACTGCGCCGTCGAGGTGAAAGCGAGCAAGGTTGCCGCCGCGAACAGCAGGACGATGCTGTGGGGCTTCAACATCGAAAAAGCTCGCGCCTGGTTCATGTCCGTTCCTCGCGCCGATTCTGCTCGCTCCGTCATGCGATGCGCGACGCGGCGCGCGCAAGCGAAGGCCGGGCGCGTCAGAGCGCCGATACGTTCCGGCCGTGGCGCGCGGCCCTAGGAAAAACCGGGTGCCGACACTATGTCGCCGCCACCCATGGAAATCGAACTCCCTTCTCCGCCCCGGGTCGGCATGGTCTCGCTCGGCTGCCCCAAGGCGCTGGTCGATTCCGAGCGCATCCTCACCAAGCTGAGGAGCGACGGCTATGCCATGTCGCCCGATTATGCCGGGGCGGACGTCGTGCTCGTCAACACCTGCGGCTTCCTCGATTCCGCCAAGGAGGAGAGCCTGGCGGCGATCGGCGAGGCGATCGCCGAGAACGGCCGGGTCATCGTCACCGGCTGCATGGGCAAGGAAGCGGACCTGATCCGCGAGAAATTCCCGGCGGTGCTCGCCGTCACCGGCGCCCACCAATATGAAGAGGTGGTCGGCGCCGTCCACGTCGCCGCCCCGATGCCACCCTCGGCCTATCTCAACCTGGTGCCGGACGCCGGCATCAAGCTGACGCCGCGCCATTATTCCTATCTGAAGATCTCCGAAGGCTGCAATCATCGCTGCGCCTTCTGCATCATCCCCTCGCTGCGTGGCGACCTCGTCAGCCGCCGTCCCGACGCCATATTGAGGGAAGCCGAAAAGCTGGTGGCGGCCGGGACGAAGGAGCTGCTGGTGATCAGCCAGGACACCTCGGCCTACGGCGTCGATCTCAAACATGCGTCCTGGCCGTGGCGGGGCGGCGAGCTGCGCGCCCATATGACCGACCTGGTGCGCGAGCTCGGCCGGCTCGGCGCCTGGGTCCGGCTCCACTACGTCTATCCTTACCCGCACGTGGACCGGGTGATTCCGCTGATGGCCGAGGGGCTGATCCTCCCCTATCTCGACATCCCGTTCCAGCACGCCTCACCCGGCGTGCTGAAGGCGATGAGGCGGCCGGCCAACGAGGCCAAAGTGCTCGAGCGGATCCGCGGCTGGCGCGAAATCTGCCCCGACATCGCGATCCGCTCGACCTTCATCGTCGGCTTTCCGGGCGAGACCGAGGCGGATTTCGACTATCTGCTCGACTGGCTCGACGAGGCCCGGCTCGACCGGGTCGGCGCATTCCGCTTCGAGCCGGTAAAGGGCGCCGCCGCCAACGCTTTGCCCGGCGCGGTCCCGGAAGAGGTCAAGGAAGAGCGCTACGCCCGCTTCATGGCGAAAAGCGCCGCCATCTCGGCCGCGAAGCTGCAGGCGAAGATCGGCCGCAATATCGACGTCATCGTCGATCTCGCCGATGGGGAAGGCGGCGCCACCGGCCGTTCCAAGGCGGACGCGCCCGAGATTGACGGCGAGGTCCATCTTCGCGACGCACGCCTTGTCCGGCCGGGGGACATCCTCTCGGTCCGCGTAGAGGATGCCGACGAGCACGATTTGTACGGCGTCCCGGTTTCGGCATGACCGGCCCGCTTGCGCGAGGAGCGCGAGATGTCGCTACCGGATTTGCGGTCCCTGTTGCTGATCCCGTCGGTCCTTGCCGCGGCGGCGACGGCGCAGCCGCCCGCCGACGAACCGCCCGGGGTCTGCGCGACGCTCGAGGATTGCATCGAGCGGATTCGCGATCCGCGCCGCCGGATCCTGCACATCGACTCGCAGATGGACGAGCGGATCGTCGATTTCGGCGACGGTCGAGAGCGATGAAGGCGACGTCGCCCTAAGCGAAGACGGCCGTCTGCTCGATCCGGCCACGCTCGGCTATTGCGGCCGCGGGTGACCGGCGAGGGATACCGGGCGCGACGGCCCGGCCACTCGCTGCGCCGACGGACCGGAGCGGCGGCCGGCGCTGGCCGCCGCCCCGGGCCGGATATCTAGCGGTTGACGACCGTCCGCCGCCTGCCGAAGCTCATCAGGCCGCCGACGAGCGTCGCGCCGAAAGCGCCGCCGAAGAAGGAAACGACGGCGACGTCCAATACCGTATCGCCGAACTGATCGCCCAGGACGAGCCACAGGACAACCGCGGCGATCGCGCCGATGATCGCTCCGCAGACCGGGCAATTGGGCGGCCATGGGTCGTCGGGATTGGGATACGGCCCGGGCGGCACGGGGAGCGGGAATCGCCGCGGCCAGTAGGTTCCGCACCAGCCGATGATCGCGGCCAGGATGAGTTCACCCGTCGATGGATCCATTGTTTCCTCCCGTTTTTTGGCATGGACGAAAGCCTTGCGTCCGCCGTCCGTTCATTATCATCTTTTCTTCGCCGACGCCCTTGGAATCACCCGTCCCCTCTCAACCCCGTACTCGCCGTCGAAGATCTTCGGCCCGAACCCGGCGACGCGCCGGCGGGATTGCGCTTCGGCGGCATTTGAACGCCCCTCCGGCATCCGATAGGGGCGAGCGATGACCGAAGTCGCCGCCTTGCTCCAGTCCGACCGCGGCCAGCCCGCGACGCCGCTCCAGCTGGTCGACAGGAAGACGTATGACGACTGGCTGAGAGCGCAGCCGGAGCAGGCGCGCCAGGCGGCGCGGGCGCAGGGCTTTCGCGGCGACGGCTTTCAGCTGGCCATCCTGCCGGCGGGCCGCGACGGCTGGTCGGCGGCGCTCGGCGTCGCCAATGTCGGGGAGCTCAGCCCCTGGTGCCTGGCCAAGGGCGCGGAGAGCCTCCCGGAAGGGACCTACCGGGTCGCCGACCGCGGCCCGGGTCCGGCGACTCTCGGCTGGCTGCTCGGCCAGTACCGGTTCGACCGCTACCTACAGAAGAAGACGGGCAAGAATCGCGAGGGGCCGCGAATCTTGCTGACCGACGAGCCGGCGCGGATCGCCGAGACCGTGCTGATCGCGGAATCGACCTTCCTGGTGCGCGACCTCGTCAACCTGCCTGCCGCCGACCTCGGCCCCGCCGAGCTGCAGGCGGCGGTGGAAGACGTGGCGGCGGAATGCGGCGCCCGCACCCGGACCGTGTCGGGCAAGGCGCTCGAGGCCGGTTATCCGATGATCGCCGCGGTCGGCCGCGCCGCCACGCCCGAGCGGGCGCCGCGGCTGATCGAGCTCGAATGGGGCGACCAGCGCCATCCGCGCCTCGCGCTTGTCGGCAAGGGCGTCTGCTTCGATTCCGGCGGACTCGACATCAAGCCGTCGTCCGGCATGCGGCTGATGAAGAAGGACATGGGCGGCGCCGCCCATGCCCTCGCACTCGCCCGGCTGGTGATGAAGGCCAATCTGCCGGTGCGCCTCCATCTGCTCGTCCCGGCCGTCGAGAATGCCGTCTCCGGCGCCGCCTTCCGACCCGGCGACATATTGACGAGCCGCCAGGGGCCGAGCGTCGAGATCACCAACACCGATGCCGAAGGGCGCCTGGTCCTCGCCGACGCGCTGGCGCGGGCGGCCGAGGAGAAGCCGGACCTGATCCTCGATTTCGCGACCCTGACCGGCGCCGCGCGGGTCGCCCTCGGGCCCGATTTGCCCGCGCTGTTCGCCAATGACGACGAGCTGGCGGAACGGCTGCTGGCCGGGGGCGGCGATGTCTCGGATCCGCTGTGGCGGATGCCGCTGTGGAAACATTATGAGGAGATGCTGTCGTCCGACGTCGCCGATCTCGCCAATTGCGCCGATGCGCCGATGGCCGGGTCGGTGACCGCCGCTCTGTTCCTGCAGAAGTTCGTGCCGGAGGGCACGGCCTGGGCCCATTTCGACACTTTCGCCTGGCGTCCGAAGGCCAGGCCGGGCCGGCCCAAGGGCGGCGACGCGCTCGGACTGCGCGCCGCCTGGGAGGTGCTCCGGCAGCTCCATGTGCGATAGAGCGCCTTGTTCTTTCCACGGAAATCCCGGGAATCGGGAAACGAAACGGTCCGTTGCTGGTTTTAGTACCGAAACGTCGATCCCTCGAATGATTCGGAGCAGATGCCGTGGCGGACCAAGCGCTCAGAAGCTGGATGCACACGCTGATCAATTATGTCAGGTCCGGCCAACCCGATCTCACCAACCGCCAGATGGCGCTGATGCTGCTGGTCTACCTGACCCCGGGCCCCCATACGGTGCGCGGGCTTGCCCATATCCTCGGCGTCTCGAAGCCGGTCATCACCCGCGCCTTGAACACGCTCGGCTCGCTCGGCTATCTGCGGCGCGTTCGCGACGAAACCGACCGGCGCAACGTCTTCGTCGCCAAGACCAGCACTGGGCAGGAATTCCTTGAAGGTTTCGAACGCAATCTCGAGCATGAGGGCTCCAGCCGGAAAGCCGCCAGGGAACGGGGGCTCATCCTTCAGCACGGCTGACCGTTTCAGCCTGACCGGCCCTTCGCTTCCGCTCGACCCGCGCGTTCACGCCTTTCGCCACGACCTCGCCGACATCGCGCTGGCCGGCCGCATCATCGCGCCGCATTATGCGCGGCCGGTGCTGCGCAGCTGCGGCGCCCATGCCACCTTCGTCCGGCGGGAGGGGCGCAGCGAGGCCGAGCCGATGTCCGAGCTGCTGCCGGGCGAGGAATTCGCCGTGCTCGAATATGCCGGCGGCTGGGGGTGGGGCTATTGCGCCGCCGATCATGTCGTCGGCTATGTCGAGGCGATCGGCCTCGCCGACCGGTCCACCCCCACCCACATCGTTTGCGAACGCTGCGCACCGGTCGCCGCCGACGACAATATCGCCTCGCCGGTGCTGGCCAGCCTGCCGATGGGGGCGAGGCTGCACGGCGAGGAGAATGGCGCCTGCCTCGCCACCGAATATGGCTGCGTCTCCTTGAGCCATTTGCGCCGGGTCGACGAGCATGACGAGGATCCGGTGGTGGTCGCCGAGCGGCTGATCGGCGCCCCCTATTTCGCCGGCGGCCGCAGCCTCCACGGCATCGACAGCGCCGCTCTGGTGCAGCTTTCATTGAGCCTGTGCGGGATGCCGGCGCCGCGCCTGGTCGATCAGCTGCGCGCGCTCGGCGAGCCGGTGGCGGCGGGCGCGCCGCTGCGCCGCGGCGACCTCATCCTGTTCGACGGCAACGGCGGGCTGATGGTCGACGATCTGCTGATGATCCACGCCAGCCCCGCGGCCGGCAAGGTCACCGTCGATCCGGTCTCGATCCTCGAATGTCCGGGCATGGAGCGCCGCCGGCTGCCGATCTAGCCCTGGCCCGGGATTGCATTTCGCCTCCGAAACGGCCACCCTCCCGCCAAACACAAGAGGAGGGGAAGAATGAACGACGTGATGGGCTCGCCCGCGCCGGCCTGGCTGCGCATCGTCGCTTTGCTGGCGCTGCTGTGGAACCTGTTCGGCGTCTACGCCTACCTTCAGACCGTCGGCGCGCTGCCCGGCGGCGACCCGGCGATGAGCGCCGCGACGAAGCCGACCTGGGTGACCGCCGCCTTCGCCGTCTCGGTCTTCGCCGGAGCGCTGGGCTCGCTCGGGCTGCTGCTGCTCAAGCGCTGGGCGAAGCTGCTGCTGCTGCTCTCCCTGCTTTGCGTGCTGGCGCAGGACGTCTGGGCGTTCGTGCTCAGCGAAAGCGCGCCCGACAAGGGCCCGATCCTGCCGATCGCCGTCAACCTGGTCGCGATCCTGCTCGTCTGGCTCGCTTACACAGCCGACCGGCGGGGCTGGCTGAGCTAGGGCTCAGACCGGCCTACATCTCGCCGCGCGCCCGCCGGATCGCATACCAGCGGGCGACGTTGGCATTGTGCTGCTGCAGCGTCTCGGCGAAGACGTGGCCGCCGCGACCGTCGGCGACGAAATAGAGCGCCCGCGTCGGCGCCGGGTTGAGCACCGCGGCGATCGAACTCGCGGCCGGGATTGGCGATCGGCCCGGCCGGCAGCCCGGCGCGGACATAGGTGTTGTAGCCGGTGTCGGCGCGCAGCTCCGACCGGAGGATGCGCCGCCCCAGCGGCCGGCCGCGGGTGATCGGATAGATCACCGTCGGATCGGCATCGAGCCGCATCCCCTGCTTCAGCCGGTTGGTATAGACGCCGGCCACCATCCGCCGCTCCGACGGCTTGCCGGTCTCCTTCTCGACGATCGAGGCGAGGATGATCGCTTCCTCCGGGCTCGAGACCGCGATGTCGGGCCGCCGCCGCGCCCACAGCCGCGCCAGCTCGCGGCGCATCGCCGCCTGCATCCGGCCGAGCAAGGCGGCGCGCGTCTCGCCGCGCTGGAAGCTGTAGCTGTTCGGCAGCACCGTTCCTTCCTGCGGAACCTCGATGTTTCCGGTCAGATAGGGGATGCGCATCAGCCGCTCGTGCACCAGCACCGACGGCATGCCCTCGGGAATGGTGACCAGCCGCTGCACCGGCCGGCCGTGCTGCAGGAGGTTGAGGATGCCGTCGGCGCTGAGGCCCGGCGGGAATCAGGAACTCGCCGGCCTGGACCGGATCGGACGAGCCGAACAGACGGGCGAAAGCGCGAAAGCTGGTGGCGCCGCCGCGTATCGCTCCGGCCTCGTCGAGCTGGCCGGCGACGCGCGCCAGGCTCGATCCCTGGGCGACGATGATCGTCTTCGGTTCCGAGGTCGGGCCCGGGCCCGCCCAAAGCAGCCAGAAAGCGATTCCGGCGGCGACGATCGCCAGCGCGGGCAGGATCGGCCAGAAGCGCTTCATGAGCGGCGTGTCAGACCGCCTTCATCACCAGGCTGGCATTGGTGCCGCCGAAGCCGAAGCTGTTGTTGATGGCGGCGCGCACCGGCCGCGGCTTGGCCTGGTGCGGAACCAGGTCGACGCCGGCCGTGCCCTCGCTGGGATTGTCGAGGTTGAGCGTCGGCGGCACCACCTGGTCGCGAAGCGCGAGGATGCAGAAGATCGCTTCGACCGCGCCGGCGCCGCCGAGCAGATGGCCGATCGCCGATTTGGTCGAGCTCATCGAGACGTTGCCGATCGCATTGCCGAACAGCCGGCGCACCGCGCCGAGCTCGAGCTCGTCGCCCAAGGGCGTCGAGGTGCCGTGGGCGTTGATATAGTCGATGTCGATCGGGTCCATTCCGGCCCGCTTCAGCGCCATCTCCATCGCCCGATAACCGCCGGCGCCTTCGGGGTGCGGCGCGGTGACGTGATAGGCGTCGCCCGACAGGCCGTAGCCGACCAGCTCGGCATAGATGTTGGCGCCGCGCGCTTTGGCCCGCTCATATTCCTCGAGCACGACGACGCCCGACCCTTCGCCCATGACGAAGCCGTCGCGGTCGACGTCATAGGGTCGGCTGGCCCGCTCCGGCTGATCGTTGAAGGCGGTCGACAGCGCCCGCGCCTGGGCGAAGCCGGCAATGCCGATCGGGCAGATCGCCGCCTCCGAGCCGCCGGCGACCATGACGTCGGCATCGTCCATCGCGATCATCCGCGCCGCATCGCCGATCGAATGGGCGCCGGTCGAGCAGGCGGTGACGACGGCATGGTTCGGCCCCATCAGGCCGTATTTGATCGAGACCTGGCCCGATATGAGGTTGATCAGCCGTCCGTGCACGAAATGGGGAGAAACGCGGCGCGGCCCCTTTTCATGGAGGACGAGCGATTCCGATTCGATGCCGGGCAGGCCGCCTATCCCCGATCCGATCGACACGCCGGCGCGGAAGCGCTGTTCCTCGCTCATCTCGGTGAGGCCGGCATCCTCGAGCGCCTGGCCGGCGGCGTCGATGCCGTAGATGATGAACGGGTCGACCTGGCGCTGCACCTTGTGATCGACCCGCCTTGCCGGATCGAAGCCATATTCATGGTCGGCCGGCTTGACCTCGCAGGCGATCTTGCAGGCAAATTCCTCGGGATCGAACTTGGTGATCCGGCCCGCGCCGCTCTTGGCGGCGAGGATGTTCTTCCAGCTGGTCTCCACGTCGCCGCCGAGCGGCGTGACGAGCCCGAGACCTGTGACCACGACACGGCGCATGCTCATCTAACTCCCAGAATGGACGAACGGCCCCCCGGCCGGTGGCGGGGAGCCGTTTTCAGATCGAAGCGGCTCTGTTCGCCGCCTGGCCGGCGGACACGCCCTTGCGAGATCCTCAGGCCTTGTTCTGATCGATATAGTCGATCGCGTCTTTGACGTAGGTGATCTTCTCGGCGGCGTCGTCGGGTATCTCGACCCCGAACTCCTCCTCGAAGGCCATGACGAGCTCGACGATGTCGAGGCTGTCGGCGCCGAGATCGTCGATGAAGCTGGCGTCTTCCCGGACCTTGTCCGCGCTGACGCCGAGATGCTCGACGACGATCTTCTTCACCCGGTCGGCAGTTTCGCTCATAATCCACCTTTCCCTAGAGGCTTCTCTTGTTGGCCCCGCCCTAGCCGCTCGCACCGGGCGCTGGCAAGGGGCGCGGCGTCGCCTTCGGCCGCGGTCGCCGGCGCGGCGCCGGTCCCGCTTGGGCTAGCCAATCACCTCCTGCAGGGCGAAGTTGGCCCTCAGAAACTCGGCGCTCACCCCAGGCATCGCCGCCGACCAGACGTCCTCGAAATCGAGGCGGCGAAACAGCGCCGGCTCGGCTTGCTCGAAAAAGGCCCGGAAATCGGCCCTGGCGAGAAGCATCGCGCTGTCGTCCTCGGCGCCGAACAGCTGCCGGGCGGTCTCGAAGCGCTCGGCGACATAGCGTCGGATCAGGCGGCCGAGCGCCGCCTGGTCCCCCGGGGCAAAGTTCGCCGCCAGCGCCGCCTCGGACCCGGCCCGGGACATGGCGTAGAATCCGGCGAGGGTCATGTGTTCATCCGTCCAGCGGTGACGCATGGCGCATGCGGCCCTGGCGTCCTCGAAGGCGGTGAGCAGCGGATCGTCGACCGGTATGCCGGCGTCGTCGAGCCGGCGCCAGAGTTCGGCGAGATAGGGACGCTCGAGCCGGGCATAGATGCATTCGACCGGGGCCTCGTCCTGGACCTGAGGGGCAGGCTGTGCGCCGACGGCGATTGCAGCCGCCACCAGGATGGCAATCATCGCTCCCCGCTCCCATAACCGGCGGCGCAGCCCCGCAAAATCAGATCATCGCCATTCCGCCGTTCACATGCAAGGTCTGCCCGGTGACATAGCCGGCCTCGCGGCTCGCCAGATAGACCGCCGCCGCGCCGATATCGTCTCCCTCGCCGAGCCGCCCGGCCGGCACGCGGCCGAGCAGAGCCTCCCTCTGAGCGTCGGGAAGCGCGTCGGTCATCGCCGAACGGATGAAGCCGGGAGCGATGCAGTTGACGGTGATGTTGCGGGTGGCGACTTCCTGGGCCAGCGCCTTGGACATGCCGACCAGCCCCGCCTTCGAGGCCGCATAATTGGCCTGACCGGCATTGCCGGTGGTGCCGACCACCGAGGTGACCGAGATGATCCGGCCGAAACGCGCGCGCATCATCGGCTTCATCGCCGCGCGCGCCAGCCGGAAGGCGGCCTCGAGGTTGATCCGGATCACCTCCGACCATTCCTCGTCCTTCATCCGCATCGCCAGATTGTCGCGGGTGACGCCGGCATTGTTGATCAGGATGTCGAGCTGCCCGAGCGCCTCCGCCGCCTGCGGCACCAGGCCGTCGACCGCGGCGCCGTCGCCCAGGTTGCAGACCAAGGCGACATGGTCGCCGCCCAGCTCGGCGCGAAAGCCTTCGAGCTTTTCCGCGTTCGAGCCCGAGACCGCCAGCCGCACCCCCTGCCCCGCCAGCGCCCGCGCGATCGCCGAACCGATGCCGCCGGACGCGCCGGTCACCAGCGCCGTCATTCCCGTGAGGTCGAACATACTTTCCTCCGTCATCCCGGCGAATGCCGGGATCTCAGCGACACCCGGCACTTCCCGCTGAGACCCCGGCCTGCGCCGGGGCGACGCTTGCCGCGTCAAATCTCCTTCACCAGCGCGTCGATGTCGTCGGGCGCGACGACGCTGCTCACCGTCGCGTCGGGAGCGATGCGCCTGACCATCGGTCCCAGCACCTTGCCGCCAAATTCGACGAAATGGGTGACGCCGGCTTCGGACATCGCCGCGACGCTTTCGCGCCAGCGCACCATGCCGGTGACCTGGCGGACCAGCAGCCGGCGGATCTCGTCCGGGTCGTCGACCGCGGCGGCGGTGACATTGGCATAGACCGGAACCGCCGGCGCCGCGATCGCCGCGTCGGCCAGCGCCCGTTCCATCGCTTCGGCCGCCGGCTGCATCAGCGCGCAATGGAATGGCGCCGACACCGGCAGCAGGATCGCGCGCTTCGCGCCTTTCTCCCTGGCGATGTCGAGCGCCCGCTCGACGGCGCCGCGATGGCCCGAAATCACCACCTGGGTCGGATCATTGTCGTTGGCGACGGTGCAGACCTCGCCCTGCGCCGCCGCCTCGGCGACCGCCTGCGCCAGCTCGAGGCTCGCTCCGAGCAAGGCCGCCATCGCGCCCTCGCCGACCGGCACCGCCGCCTGCATCGCGCGGCCGCGCAGCTTGAGCAGCCGCGCGGTGGTGGCGAGGTCGATCGAGCCGGCGGCGCACAGGGCCGAATATTCGCCGAGGCTGTGGCCGGCGACGAAGCGCGCCTTGGCGGGGAGATCGATGCCTGCGGCGCGCAACGTCGCCACCGCATTGGCCATGATCGCCGGCTGGGCATTTTCGGTCAGCGTCAGCTCGTCGGACGGCCCTTCGGTCATCAGCCGGAACAGATTCTGCCCGAGCGCCTCGTCCACTTCCTCGAACACGGCGCGGGCGGCGCGGCTCGCCTCGGCCAGCGCCTTGCCCATGCCGACCGACTGGCTGCCCTGCCCGGGGAAGATGAAAGCGCGCATCGAGTCCCTCCTGTCGCGCGGGCTCGTAGGCCAGCGCCGCCGGACAGTGCAAGCATGGCGGACCGCGACGCCGGCAACCGGCTGGTAAGCCCCGCTCGCTATGGATGCGCCCGAAAGGGGAATTGGGGCATGGCTGGAACCGCGGATTTTGCTGAAAAATGGCAGGCTCTGTTGCTGAGCACCGAGCCGGCGGACCGGCCGGCGATCGAGGCGTCGATCCGCTCGCTCTATGCCGCCGCCGAGTTCGGCGAGCCCGAGCATTTTCTCTGGTACGATTCGCCGCTGGCAGCGATCTGGGCGGTCACCGCGCTGCAGCAAGGCCGCGATCCCCTGCTCGACGGCATGATCAGCCATGTGAAACGAGGCGCCGCCTCGCGCAACATCTACGAGGAGGCGCGGCGGGACCTGTGCGGCCGGCTCGGAGCCGCCGATCTCCCGGCCGCGCAGAAGGCGGCGGGCCGCTGGTTCCAGTCCGCTTTTGGCGACAACCGGCTGGCGGCCCGGTTCGCGCACGCCCGCTTCGAATTCCTCGACGACGCGATGGGCGGCGCCTGGATGGAGCATATGTCGAATCCTTCCGTCCCCGGCATCGACGCGGTCAAAGCGGATGAAGAGCGGATTTTCGGCCGCTATGGCGACGGCATTCTCGGCTATGGCGCCGCTTATTCCGAAGCGGCGGACATCCGCCACCTGATGCGCACCTCGATGTACGGGGACGAATATAGCCAGCTCGGCTGCTTTGGCGAGGTCGCGCGCGACCAGCATCTTGCCGAAACGTCGGGCAAGGCGCCGCCGCCGCTCATTCGCGCCTTCTGGGACGTCGCCGCCGGCGCCGGACCGTGGTGGGCCTTCGGGAAAGCCGTGATACTCGCGGAGCGCCCGGTCGAGGTCCAGCGGCGCCCCGATCAGTCGCTGGTCATGGTGTTTCGCGACGGCTTCACCGCGGAACCCTATCGGCAAAAGCCGCGCGCCAGACCGAAGGCCGAGGCCAAAGCGGACCGCAAACAGGCTCCGACCGTCCTCAAGGCGAAGCTGCCGCGCGAGCATCAGGCGCGGATCGCCTGGCTACGCAGGCAGGCGCCGAACCTGCCGCATTTCGATCGTTACCTCGCCGGCGAGCATGAGCAGGTCTGGAAGGACCTGGTCGCGCTGGGGCCGAAGGTCCGATCCGAGGCGCATGCGGCCGACGCGCTGGCGGTCGCCTACGAGACGATGCACCGCGTCGAGCACAATGTCCGGACGGTGGCGGAGCGGCTCAGCGGTCTCGGCTTCCGCTTCGTCGATCCGGGACGCGGCGGGCTGCTCGGCGCGCTGTTCGGCCGCAGGGACCATCCGGCGCATGTTCCTCCGGGCTCAGATACGGCCAAAGCGATCGCCCGGCTCGAGCGCAGGGTGCACGGTCCGATCCCGCTGGCGCTGCGCGCCTTTTACGACGTCGTCGGGCAGGTCGACCTGTCGGGCGAGCATGAAGCGATCGCGCCGCGCGGCTCCGATTTCACGCCCGATCCGCTGATCGTTTACGGCGTCGAGGATGCGCTCGGCTGGCTGGATGGCCTCGATGATGAAGAGGAGGAGGATGGCACGGTGATCGCCATCGCTCCGGACGCGCTGCACAAGGCGAACATAAGCGGCGGCGACCCTTATATGATCCGGGTGCCCGCCGCACTCGCCGACGCGCCGGTCGAGGAAGAACCGCACGACGTCACCTTCGTCGAATATCTGCGCATCGCCTTCCGTTGCGGCGGCTTTCCCGGCTGGGAGGGGGCGAACGGAGCCACACCCCCGGAAATCTCGCGGCTGCGCGACGGGCTGCTGCCCTTCTGAAGGCGGCCGGGGGTTGCTTTTTCCCGCGCATTGACCCACATGCGCGGCGGTCCGGGGCGGAGGTGCATGCCTTCAGCCCCGGCTTTGGCTTTGGAGCGATTGCGAGGCGGCAAGGCCGCCGGCTCGGAAATCGCGACGAAACCAGGATATCGAAGACAGCCGGAGGGACGTCCGCATCGGGCGGCGTCAGCGATCGGCCAAAGACAAGGACGCTTGAACATGCCGCTCTATGAGCATGTGTTTCTCGCGCGTCAGGACCTAGCCCAGGCCCAGGTCGACGCGCTGGCGGAGAACGCCACCAAGATCATCGAGACCAATGGCGGCAAGGTCGTCAGGACCGAGACCTGGGGTCTCAGGAACCTCGCCTACCGCATCCAGAAGAATCGCAAGGCGCATTATGTCGCCCTCGACTTCGAGGCGCCGGCGCCGGTCGTCGCCGAGCTGGAACGCCAGACCCAGATCAACGAGGACGTCATCCGCTACATGACGATCAAGGTCGACGCCCACGAGCAGGGCCCGTCGGCGATGATGCGTCGCGGCGAACGCGACAAGCGCCGCGGCGACCGCGACGACGACCGCGGTGACCGCGGTGACCGCGGTGACCGCGGCGGCCGCAACGGCCGCGGCCGCGACGATTACGAAGCCTGAGGAAGGGACCAGCACCGATGGCACGCCCATTTTTCCGCCGCCGCAAGAGCTGCCCCTTTTCGGGCAAGGATGCGCCGAAGATCGACTATAAGGACGTCCGCCTGCTCCAGGGCTTCGTCTCCGAGCGGGGCAAGATCGTCCCGAGCCGCATCACCGCGGTCTCGACCAAGAAGCAGCGCGAGCTCGCGCGGGCGATCAAGCGCTCGCGCCATCTCGGCCTTCTCCCCTACGTCGTGAGATAAGGAGCCTTAAGCATGGATGTCATCCTGCTCGAAAGGATCGAGAAGCTCGGCTCGATCGGCGACGTGGTGAAGGTGAAGAACGGCTATGCCCGCAACTTCCTGCTGCCGCGCGGCAAGGCGCTGCGCGCCAACGACGCCAACCGCAAGGTGTTCGAAGCCAATCGCGAGAAGATCGAGGCGCACAATGCCGAGCGTCGCAGCCACGCTGAAAAAGATTCGCAGAAGGTGGACGGCCTCAAGATCCAGCTGATCCGCCAGGCCTCGAACACCGGCCAGCTCTACGGCTCGGTCTCCGCCCGCGACCTTGCCGAGGCGCTGGAAGCCGCCGGTCACAAGGTCGCGAAGAACCAGATCGTGCTCGACCGGCCGATCAAGTCGATCGGCGTCCAGGACGTCAGGATCGCCCTCCATCCGGAAGTGTCGGTGACGATCCACGTCAACGTCGCCCGCTCGCCGGAGGAAGCCGAGCTGCAGGCGCAGGGCAAGGACGTGATGGCGGAGATGTTCGAAAAGGACGTCGCCGGCTTCACCGAGGAGCGCGCCGAAGGCCTCGAGCCGGGCGAGGTCGCGGCCGAGCCGGCCGAAGCGCCGCAGCCCGCCGAAAGGCCGGCGACGGCCGAAGCAGCGGAGCCCGCCGAAACGCCGGCGACGGCCGAAGCAGCCGAGCCCGACGAAACGCCGGCGACGGCCGAAGCGCCGGAGCCCGTCGAGGATAAAGCCGACGAACAGGCCTGAGCGTCCGCTCCGAGGGCCGAAGCGAAGAGGCCGCCGCTCCCCGAAGCCGGCGGCCTTTTCTTTTGCGCCCTGCCGGGGCAGGAACGGACCGATGTTCAGGGAAATTCCCGATCTGCTCGATGCGGCCCAGCTCGCCGAGCTTCAACGGATCGCCGCGGCGGCGCGCTTCGTCGACGGCCGCATCTCCAACCCCCATTCGACGGTCAAGAACAACCTCCAGCTCGACGACGAGGCCGCCTACCGCCAGTCGTCGCAACTGCTGACCCAGGCGCTCTACGCCCACGAGGATTTCCGCAACTTCGCCTTTCCCGCCGCGATCCTGCCGCCGCTGATGACGCGCTACACGCCGCAGATGCGCTACGGGGCCCATGCCGACGCCGCCTTCCTTCAGGTCGGGCAGACGACTTTGCGCTCCGACCTCAGCTGCACCATCTTCCTCGGCGACCCCGCCGACTATCAGGGCGGCGCGCTGAAGATCTGGGTCGGCGGGACCCCGATTGCGTTCAAGGGCCGGGCCGGCTCGGCGATCGTCTATCCGTCCGACAAGCTGCACGAGGTCGAGCGGGTGACCAAAGGCGAAAGGTTCGTCGCCATCACTTTCATCCAGAGCCGGATCGCCGATCCGTTCAGGCGCGACCTGCTCTACGAGCTCAACGAGATCGCCGCGCTGGAGGGCCTGAAGATGGATCCCGCCAATTATGCCCGGCTCCAGCTCGTCCAGGCGAACCTGCTGCGCTGCTGGGGCGACCCGCCTTAAGCGCGGACTTGCGGCGGCCTACTCGCGGGCGAGCGCCGCCCGCATGTGGACGGCTATCGCCGCGCGTTGCTGTTGCGGCGCGAGCCGGGAGTTGACGGCGTAGAGCGCGCGGAGAAAGGCAAGGTCGTCCCGCGTCACGCTCGCTGCGAGCCGACCCGATGCCATCGTCCGCAACCGGCCCGGCAATGCAGGTCCGTTACCGGATATCCGCCAGCTCTACCCCCTTGGTTTCGCGGGCGAGCAAGGCGGAAAGGCCGCTGATCACGCAGGCGATGCCGACATAGAGCGCCACCGGCGTCGCCGAACCATATTCGCGATACAGGAACAAGGCGATGATCGGCGCCAGCGAACCGGCGACGATCGAGGTCAGCTGATAGGCGATCGACACGCCCGAATAGCGGATCCGGGTCGGGAACAATTCGGTGATGAACGCCGCCTGCGGCCCGTACATCGCGCCGTGCAGGACCAGGCCGACGACGATCGCGAGATAGATGGAGCCGGGGTCGCCGCTGTCCAGCAAGGGGAACAAAGCGAAGCACCAGGCGGCGAGGCCGAGCCCGCCAAAGGCGTAGACCGGACGGCGTCCGATCCGGTCCGAGAGCCGGGCGAAGGCCGGGATCGCCAGGAACTGGATCGCCGCGCCGATCAGCAGGGCGTTGAGCGCCAGGCTGCGGCTCTCCGCCGCCACCTCGACCAGATAGGTGAGCGAGAAAGCGGTCAGGATATAATAAGAGATGTTCTCGCCGACCCGCAGCCCGGCGCCGAGCAGGAGCGCACGCGGCCGCTCGCGCAGCACGTCCATCGCCGGCATCTTCGGCGGCGCCTCGCTCTCCTCGAGCACCTGCTCGAACAGCCGGCTCTCGGCGACGCGGTTACGTATGTACCAGCCGACCAGCACCAGCACCGCCGACAGCACGAACGGCACCCGCCAGCCCCAGGCCAGGAACTCCGCCTCGTTCTGGATCCCGGCCATCAAAGCGAGCACGCCGGCGGCGAGCAGGTTGCCGGCGGGCACGCCGGCCTGCGGCCAGCTCGCCCAGAAGCCGCGCCGCGCCGCATCGCCATGCTCGGCCGCCATCAGCACCGCGCCGCCCCATTCGCCGCCGACCGCGAAGCCCTGGACGAGACGAAGCAGGATCAGGGCGGCCGGAGCCCAGATGCCGATCTGCGCATAGGTCGGCAGCAGCCCGATCAGCACGGTGGCGACGCCCATCAGGATCAGGCTGAGCATCAGCAATCTCTTGCGGCCGATCCGGTCGCCGAAATGGCCGAACACGATGCCGCCGACCGGGCGCGCGAAGAAACCGAGCGCATAGGTCGCGAACGAGAGCAGGGTCCCGGTCAGCGGATCATATTGCGGGAAGAAAAGCTGGCCGAACACCAGAGCGGCGGCGCTGTTGTAGAGGAAGAAATCATACCATTCGATGGTGGTGCCGACCAGGCTCGCCATCACCACCCGCCGCAGCGGCGTCCTCTCCCGCCGTCCCGCCGCCGCCGCTTCCGATGCCATAAATTCTCCCTTGGTCCGCGATCGGGGTCAGGCGCCGCAACGCCAGGTCCCGATCATCTCGCGCTGCACTTCGGTGCGGCGATTGGTGATCGTGATCCGTGCCGCCCAGCCGGCCGCCTCGTCGCCGGCGGCGGCTTCCCCGGTCCGGCCGACGCTGACGCTCAATTGCCGGTCCTCGAAAAAGCCACCGGTCGCCCCGACCGGGGCCGAGTGGATCAGGTGCCGCAGTTCGCCCTCGACGCGGACGATGGCGTCGCTGCCGACCGCGGCAAGGAACGTCCGGCCTTCGCTGCTGAAATCGCAGCCGGCGCCGAGCAGACCCTCGCGGTCGAGGTCCTCGAGGGTGATCGGCTGCAGCCGTGCCGACGCCTGGGGATCCAGCTTCTCCACCCGCGGTGCCGACAGCCGTTCGATCTGGTTGGCGGTGACGGCTTTATTGCCCGCCGCCCCCGGCTCGCCGCAGCCGGGCAGCAGCAAGGCCGCCAGCAGCAGGGCGCGCGCCATCAATAGCCCATCAGCGCGAGCACTTCGCGGCGGCTGCGCTCATCCTCGCGGAACACGCCCATCATCCGGCTGGTGGTCATCAACACCCCGGGCGTCGAGACGCCTCGCGCGGTCATGCAGGCGTGGGTCGCCTCGATCACCACCGCCACGCCCTGCGGCTTCAATTGCTCCCAGATGGTGTCGGCGACCTGCGCGGTGAGCCGCTCCTGCACCTGCAGCCGCCGCGCAAAACCGTGCAGGACCCGGGCCAGCTTGGAGATGCCGACCACCCGGTTGCTGGGCAGATAGGCGATCGCCGCCTTGCCGATGATCGGCGCGAGATGATGCTCGCAATGCGACTGGAAGGGGATGTCCTTGAGGAGCACGATCTCGTCATAGCCGCCGACCTCGTCGAACGTGCGGGCCAGGTGGCGCGCCGGATCCTCGACATAGCCTCTCGCATATTCGCGCCAGGCGCGGGCGACCCGCCGCGGCGTGTCGCGCAGGCCCTCGCGGTCGGGATCGTCGCCGGCCCAGCGAATCAGCGTCCGCACCGCTTCCTGCACTTCGGGCGGCACCGCGACCGCGCTGGGCTCGCGCACCAGGTCGCCATCCTCGGGTTCGTTGCGGTCCATGCCTCGTCTCCGTCAGGCGACGCGAATACACGCCGGTCCGGCGAAGCGAAACTCCCCTGCGCGCCGCGTCAGCGCGGCCCGCGTCCCTGACCCGGCGGGTCGGCATAGCGGCCCTGATCATTGTCCGTATAGCCGCCCCGGCAATCGCGGCCGCCGCCGGAGGGGTCGGCGTAGCGGCCCCGGTCATTGTCGGTGCAGCCCTCGCCGCCGCCGCCGCGGCCGCGGCCCGGCGGGTCGGCATATTGGCCGCTGTCATTGTCGCTGTAGCCGCCCCTGCCGCCCGCGTCCCTGCCCCGCCGGATCGGCATAGCGGCCGGTATCGTTGTCGGTAGGCGCCGCCGCCGCGTCCGCGTCCCGGCGGGTCGGCATTGGGGCCGCTGTCGCGATCGGAATGGTTGCCGCCGCCGCCGCCCCTGCCACGGCCCGGCGGATCGGCATAGGGGCCGCTGTCGGCGTCGCTATAGCCGCCCCGCCGCCAGCGGCCGCCGCCGCCGACCGGGTCATAGGGGTCGGAATCGCTGTAGCCTGTGACGCAGCCGGTGAGGCCGAGGAAGGATCCGGCGCCGAGCGCGCCGCCTCCGACCCGGCGAAGGAAAGAGCGTCTGCTGATCTTGCGGGACGGTTTCATCGATCGTCTCCCAGCTGGCCAGGCGGGGATGATCCGCCCGCCGGCTGAGTTGCGCAAGCGCTTTCGGCCCGGGCGCCGCCTTGCCCCTCCCCCTCCGACCGTTCTATTTCCCCCTCCGACGGGGAGTTGAGCGGCGGCCGCTCGGGCCTCGATGAGGGAAGATCGTGGCGAGCGCACCATCGTTCGGGGAAATGCGCGCGAGCGGCGTGCTGCGCAGCGAGCGCGAATACCGGCAGGACATAGACGGCCTTCGCGCTGTCGCCGTGCTGCCGATCGTGCTGTTCCACGCCGGCGTCTCCCGGCTCAGCGGCGGCTTCATCGGCGTCGATATCTTCTTCGTCATCTCCGGCTACCTCATCACCCTGATCGTCGTCGGCGAGATGGAACAGGGCCGTTTCTCGCTCGCCACATTCTACCGTCGGCGCGTCGTCCGCATCTTTCCGGCGCTGTTCGCGATGCTGGCCGGCGTGCTGGCGATCGGCTGCGCAATGATGCTGCCCCTCGAGCTGATGGAGCTGGGCAGGAGCGCCGGCGCGACGGTCGGCTTCGTCTCGAACGTCTACTTCTTCCTGGAGGCCGACTATTTCGCGCCGGCGGCGGAAACGATCCCGCTGCTCCACACATGGTCGCTCGGCGTCGAGGAGCAATTCTACATCTTCTATCCGATGCTGCTGCTCGCCAGCCGCAAATTCTGGCCGGGGCGCCTCCATCTCGTCCTGGTCGTCGTCATCCTCGGCTCGCTCGCCTGGGGGGCGGTGGCGGCGTGGCAATGGCCCCAGGCCGGTTTCTACCTGCTGCCGAGCCGGGCGTGGGAGCTGGCGCTGGGCGGCCTGATCGCGATCGGCGCGATCCCGGCGGTGGCGGACAGGCGGCTGCGGTCCTTGCTGTCGGTGGCCGGCGCGGCGCTGGTGATGACCGGATATCTGGTGATCCGCCCGGAAATGGGCTTTCCGGTGCCCTGGGCGCTGCTGCCCTGCGTCGGCTGCGGCCTGCTGATCGCTTACGGGCGGGGGGCGATCACCGAGCCGCTGCTGAGCGTCGCGCCGATGCGTTTCGTCGGGCGCATCTCTTATTCGCTCTATCTGTGGCACTGGCCGATCATCGCCTTCTACCGGCTGGCGACCGGCGTCACGCTCGACCTGGTCGAAACGCTGGGTTTGTTCGGCCTGTCGCTGCTGGCCGCCTGGCTTTCCTGGGCGCTGGTCGAGCAGCCGGTGCTCGGGCGCTTCCGCAAGGGTCCGACCAGGCGGATCCTGCTCGCCGGCGTGGCCGGGATGGCGGCGATGGGGTCCGCCTCGGCGACGGTCTCGCTCTATTCCGACCGGATGCGCGACTACAGCCCGGAGGTGGAGCGGATCGCCGCCTTCGCCGGCTATCGCGACAGCCCGGCCTATCTCTACCAGTACCGGCGAGGTCTTTGCTTCCATGCCGAAGGCGACCGCCAGACCTGGAATCCGGCGGACTGCCTGCCGCTCAGTCCGACTCGGGCCAACCTCGTCGTCCTCGGCAACAGCCACGCCGCCCATCTCTGGCGCGCCTTCGCCTTGCGCTTTCCCGAGGCCAACGTCCTCCAGGCGACGGCATCGGGCTGCCGCCCGACGCTCGACGCGCCGGGCGAGGAACGCTGCCTCAGGGTCGTCGATTTCGTGCTCGGTCCGCTGCTCGGCACCGGCCGGCTCGACCGCATCGTCCTTTCGGCGCGCTGGCGGCAGGACGATCTGCCCCGGCTCAAGCGAACGGTCGAGATGATCCGGAGCCGCGGCACCGCGGTGCTCGTGCTTGGCCCGATCATCGAATATGATGGCGAATTCCCTTCGCTGCTGGCGCGGGCGGTGGCCCAGCACGATCCCGGATCGATGGTCCACCACCAGATCGAGGACCGCCGCCGGCTCGATCGCCGCATGGCGCGGACCGTGGCCGAAGCCGGCGGCGACTATGTGTCGCTGATCGACCTGCTTTGTCCCGGCGGCCGGTGCCGGCTGCTCGCCCCCGACCGCACGCCGATGCATTTCGACTACAGCCACCTCACTTTGTCGGGAGCGCGCTGGCTGGTCGATCGCATCGCCGAGCAGCCGCTCGATCCGCCGCTCGGCGCGCGGCGGACCGCGCGGGTCGCGGTCGCCTCCTGACCATCGGCTGCAGCTAGAGGCTTTCGGCCGAAAGCAGACGCAGCGGCCTGACCTGGCAACGATAAAGGCCGGCATGACCGAATGGCCCGTTGCGCGCGGTCTGACCCTGGAATCTCAGATAGAAAAGTCCGTTGTGAAGCATGTTGTCGCGGGCCAGCTCAGGGCGAGCCGATTCCTGAACACGACGCCGGAAGTCCTGGGACGCCTCGAGCCAGCACCCGATTTGTTGATGGCGACAATTCGCCCGATCAGGGCAGGCAACGAAGTTCGAATGTTCGAAGGAGACGATCCACACTCCGGCAATTTCGGTGGTGGGGCCATATTGTACCGCCCCGCGGTAGGAGGCCGATTCGGTGGAGGGCATCGCGCAGCCGGAGAGGAGGAATGCGGCGGCGAATCCAGTGCTTCGCATCGAAACAGTCTACTCCCGACGCGAGCGACGGCAATGTCGTCTCGGCTGCTCCGCCTGGCACGCGAAGCCGCGTCAGCGGCGTAGGATGGTGACCCCGACAGGATTCGAACCTGTGACCCTCTGATTAGGAATCAGATGCTCTATCCTGCTGAGCTACGGGGCCGTGTGATGGCGATGTGGCCGATGCCGGGCAGGCGGTCAATTCTCCTCGCCCGGCTCCGGCACCGGAAATAGGAGCGGCGAGACCTCGATTCCATCCTCGGCGAGGCTGCGCGCGTCGGCGCGGGTGGCGCGGCCGTGAATGGCGCGAGCCTCCGCTTCGCCGAGATGGATGGCGCGGGCCTCGTCGGGAAAGCGGTCGCCGACGAAGTCGCTCTTCTCGAGCAGCTGCTTTTGCAGCTGCGCCATCTCGGCCAGCATCTTCTTCGTCGCCGCCGGCGACGCGTCGGGCCGGCTGTTCTCCTTGGCCCCGACCCGCGGCGCCATCGGCGCCTTTCCCATCTCGGATGCACCGCAGATCGGGCATGAGACGAGGCCGCGCGCCTGCTGATCTTCATAATCGGCGCTGGAGCCGAACCAGGCTTCGAAAACATGGCCTTGCGGCGCGCATTTGAGATCGAAGATTATCATCCGGCCCGCTCGGGCTCGGGGATGGGACGGCGGTGACGGATCGCCGGCAAGCGCCGGCGCACTTCCTCCGTCGCCGCAGGATCCACCTCCGCGAAGCCGAGCCCGGTCGCCTCGCCGCCCATGTCGAGCAGCACCCTGCCCCACGGGTCGATGACCAGGCTGTGGCCGTAAGTCTCGCGCCCGTCTTCATGGCGTCCAGCCTGGGCGGCGGCGACGACGAACGCGGCCGCCTCGATCGCGCGGGCGCGCATCAGCACATGCCAGTGCGCCTCACCGGTCGGGACGGTGAAGGCGGCCGGGATCGCGAACAGCGTGGCGCCGGCGTCGCTCAGCACCGCGTAAAGTCCGGCGAAGCGCAGGTCGTAGCAGATCGACAGGCCGAGCAGGCCGAGCGGGGTGTCGATCAGCACCGGACGTTCACCGCCACGATAGGCCGCCGATTCGCGCCAGCTTTCGCCGGTGGGCAGATCGACGTCGAACAGGTGCATCTTGTCGTAGCGGGCGCGGATCTCGCCTTCATCGTCGATCACGAAGCCCCGGTTGACCAGCCGGTCGCCGACCTCGGCGAGCAAGGCGAGCGAGCCCAGATGGACCCAGATCCGCGCCTGGCGCGCCGCTTCGCGCACCGCGGCCAGCACCGGATCGTCGCTCTCGGCGCGCAAATGGGGGCCGGCCCGCTCGCGGTCGCGGTCGAGCAGCCCGCTCATCTCCGGCGTGAACAGCATCGCCGCCCCGCCGGCCGCGGCTTCCTCGACGCGCCGCACCAGCTCGGCGGCATTGACCCCCGGGTCGATGCCGGTCCGGGCCTGGAACAAGGCGATCCTCATCCGCCGTTCAGCAGCGCGTCGAGGCGGCCGCCGCGCTCCAGCTCGTGCAGGTCGTCGCTGCCGCCGACATGGCGGTCGTCGATGAAGATCTGCGGCACCGTCGAGCGGCCGTGCGCGCGCTGCAGCATCTCCGCCCGCTTCGGCCCGCCGAGCGTGATGTCATATTCCTCATAGTCGACGCCCTTGTCGTCGAGCAGCCGCTTGGCGCGCGAGCAATAGCCGCAAAAGACCTTGGTGTAGATTTCGACCTTTGCCGTCATGTCGCTCCGGAAGTGAGGACGCCGCGCTCCCCTGTCAACGGTCCGCGGCGCGGGTTCGTTGCCGTTGAGCCGGCGCACGGCATCGGCGGCCGGCGGCCACGCACCAATCCGCACAATGTTGCCACGGCGAGCGAGCGGCCGGCGGAAATGGGCAGATCGTGGCCGACAATCACGCTGGCCGCGGCGGGCGATCCGGGCGATCATCGGGTAAGGTCAAGGGAGACGCCGATGCGCAGCTGGTTGAGTGCGCCGCTGATTGCGATCCTGTTGCTGGCCGGCCGGGCGACGGCACAGCCGCCGTGCGCGCATTTGCCGGCGCTGCAAGGCGATGAGGACGTCGTGACCCGGATCGACCGCTATCGCGCCGAGCCGCGCCATCCCGCCACCTATCGCGCGCTGGCCGGGCTTGGCGACCCGGGACGCGAGACGGACGGCGCGAACCTGTGGGAATTGCCGGAGGAGGAGCGGGAGCTGATCGCGCAGATGCTTCCCGGTATCAGCCGCCCCGATCTGGCCTATTACGGCCAGACCGGCACCTGCCGGCTCGACCATGCGCTCCAGCTCGCCCGGCAGCGGATCGCCCGGCTCGGCCGCGAGCATCCCTATGTCGGGCAGTGGCTGCGCGCCCAGAGGGCCGTCTTCGCCGCGTGCCGCGACGAAGCGCCATGGGCGGCCCGGGACGAAGGCGTCCCGATCCCGAAAGGGACCGGGGTGCCGCTGCCGCCGGCGATGGCGACCGACGATCCCGTCATCCGGCAGCTGCAGCGCGACGACCGCGCCTATCAGTCGGCATCGATCCTTTTCTACCGGCGCGACCCGGCCGCGGCGGCGGCGTTCCGCCGGCTCGCCGGCGGCGGCTCCCCGCACGCCGCGATCTCGCGCTACATGCTGGTCGCGATCGAGGCGCGCGACCTCGACGACTATCATTATGACGAGGCGCCGGAGGAGGCGGCCCGCCGGATCGCCAGGGCGCGCGCCGCGCTGGCCGGCGCACAAGCGATCCTCGACGACCCGCGGCTCGCCGAAATCCACCCGCTGACCCAGGGGCTGATCGGCTTTCTCGGCTACTGGACCGGGGACGATTCGGTGCGCGAGGCGCAGGTCGACAGCCTGCTCGACGCGCTCACCGTCCCGCTCCCCCGCATCCTCGCCGATCCGGTCGCCCGCGACCGCTACGAGCGGGCGGTGCACGACATCGAATGGCTGCGCCGCGACATGCCGGGCGAAGGCTGGCTCGAATCGGACGTCGTCGCCCGGTCGAGCGCGGCCCGCGCGCTGACGGCGCGAGCGCGGCGCGATCCGGCCGCCGCCTGGCTGATCGCCGGCGTCTCGGCGTGGGAGCGCGACCCTTGGGCGCGCCACCCGCAGTCGATTGCCGGGTTCCCCCTTCGGGAAATGGTGGGCCACCGGGCGGGACAGGACGGCGGCCGGGCCTGGACGGTGCTGAACGCCTCGCTCGCCGCCAGCTATCAGCCCGACGCATGGGACGACATCGACGCCCTGATCGCCGAAACTCGCGCCTGTCCGACCGACGACCGGCTCGCGGCGGTGGCCAACCTCTTCTACCATCAGGTCCGCGGCGCCCTGATGTATCCGGTGCTGGACGAGGATTATCTGCCGCTCGAAACGCAGCCGGGATTCGCGGTCGCGCTGGCCCATGTCGAGGCCTGGCCCTGGCGCCAGGGCGTCCATTATCGCGAGCTCGTCTCCGACATGCTTCATTATCTCGTCGCCGAAGGCCGGATCGAGGAAGCGCGGACGCTGCGCGACCGGGTCGATTTGCGCGGCGAGGACCAGCGCGAGAACGCCGCGGCGCTGCTGCTGCTCGCCGAGGATGAGGACCATTTCGCGCGCGAGGTCGCCGCCATGCCCGATTCCGGCCAGGTGCTGATCAACCAGTTGTCCGTCCAGGCGCTCGCGCGGCTGGCCGGGCGCGCCGATCTGCCCGCGGCGGTGCGGGCGCGCTTCGCCCGGGTCGCCTGGTCGCGTCTCTATGCGCTTGAGCGTCCGGTCCCGGCCCGGCTCGACCGGCTGATGCGAAGCCTCAACCCGGAGATCGCCGCCGGCTGGACGTCGCGGCCGGGAGCGCGGCCGGGCAGCCCTGCCTTGCTCCTCGACGTGCTGCGTTCGCCGGCGCTCAACATCGTGATCGCCGACCATCAGCGCGCCGGCGCGCAGGGCAATAGCGGCTATGCCGACGATCCGGGCCTCACCGCGATCGACACTTACGAGCATAGCGACAATAATTGGTGGTGCGCCTGGCAGCCCGACCGCCACGGGCTCACCGCCGGCGCGGCCCTCTATGCCGCCTTGTTCGCGCCGGCGGACGAATGGGACTCGATGGCCGCGGCGGGCGCGACGGCGGCGCTCGGCCCCTTGCTTCGGGCGAGCTGGCTCTGGCAGGCGCGGGATGAAGCGGAGCAGTCCGCGCTGGCGGCGATCCCGAGCGCGCCGCGGCTGCTCGCCGAGCGGGCGATCGCCTGGCCGGGACGGCGCCGGGGCCAGGACGAGGCGCTCGCTCTGGCGGTCCGCGCCACCCGTTATGGCTGCCAGCGCCAGGGCGGCCACGGCGCCTGGTCGCGCGCCGCCTTCACCCTGCTGCACGCCCGCTTCCCGGACAGCGAAGCCGCGCGGCGGACCCGCTACTGGTTCGACTGCTCGCACTTCACCGGCGGCTGTGCCGGGCAGCGCTTTTACGTGCCCGCCTGGCAGCGCTGGGCCGGCCGGCCCTGGAATTATTAGAATCCGGACCCAGGCTGAATCGACATTCAGCTCTCCAGCCTTTCTCTCTGACGGAGGAAGCTTCCAGCCGTATCGATGGGCCTTGGAGCGTCGCCGATTGGCGCCGCCGGTGCGGGTAAAGTTGATCAAATTGATTGTATCCAATCGCGCGCGCACGCGAGTGAGCCGCTCGAGGGAATCCGATTGGCGGAGGCCGGCGCCGGGGTAAAGTTGATCAAATTGATTGCGTCCAATCGCGCGCGCACGCGTGAGTCCAGCTTCGTCATTGCGGGAGCGAAGCGACGCGGCAATCCAGCGGGACGAGGACGCGCGCTGGATGCTCCCCCGGCCTACGCCGGGGTCGCAATGACGGGGTGAGCCGGCCCGACCGGTCACGCTGGTATTCGTTTCGCTGCCGGAAGGGAAAGTTGACAAGTTGACACTTGTGGCGGCCCCACGCGCCTGCTCGGGGGGCGCACCCGCGCGTGCGTGCGCGCGCGTGAGCACCCGCCGCGGCGCCGGATGTCGATCTTCACCCTGTCAAAGAGCCGGAACGACAGCGGGCTCGAAGCCGGACCGGCCAGCGATCCAGGTTCGGCGCTTCCGCAGAGCCTGGCGCAGATCACTTGCCGGCCAGCGAAAGTCGCGGGTCGTCCGTCGATCCGCGCAAGCGGACATGACCGGTCGCGCCGCCCACGAAAACCGAGCCGATCGGGAAGCTGGAACCGCTCAGTCCGGCAACGGTACCGGTCGTCCGGTAACTGTTGGCGATTTTCTTCATTCGACCCAAAGCCCATAGCACAAAAGGGGAACAAAGTCAAGCCGAATTCCCGCCTCTCCCTGGAGGATTGGCGCCGCTCCAGGGCGTCCCGGGGATGAACCGGACGGCCGCTCGCCGCCGGGAGAGGAGCAGTGAATTGTCGATAGCCCTATCCCGCCCGTCCTTCACCACCCGCGCCCAGGTCAGCACGCCGATCTCGGCGGCGCCGGCCCGCCTCAGGGCGCCGGCGCAGCCATTGGCGGTGGCGCCGCTCGTATAGACGTCGTCGATGAGCAGCACCGGCCGGCCGCGGACCGCCGCCTTGTGCGCCGGCGCCACGCGGAACGCGCCGCGGACCGCGTCGCGGCGCTGCTTCGGCCCCATCCCCTTCAACGGTGGAGTCGGCTTCACCCGTTCGATCAGGTCGAGCCGGGCCTCGAGGCCGGATCGCCGCGCCAGCGCCGAGGCGATCAAAGCCGCCTGGTTGTAGCCGCGCCGCCAGATCCGCCAGCGGTGGAGCGGGACCGGGACGAGCAACGTGTCCGGCGAGGCGAAGAGGTGGCGCTGCATCAGCCGCGCGATCGACTCGGCGACGCCCGGCCGCCCGCCATATTTGAGCTTGAGCGCCACCTTGCGCGGAATCTCGCCATAAGCGACCGCGGCGCGCATCCGGTCGAAGGCCGGCGGCTTCGCCAGGCAGGCGCCGCACAGCGCGCCCTCGCCCCGGCCGTAATCGAACGGAAGCGCGCAGCGCTCGCAGCACGGCTCGCCGAGGAATATGAGCTGCGACCAGCAGGCCAGGCAGAATCGATGCGGCTCGCCCGTCACCGCGCCGCAGCCCGGGCATCGCGGCGGCAGCGCGAAATCGATCAGCGGCCGCAGCGCCGCCCGCAGCTCTGCCGGCGCCTCAGCCATAGGCCCGACTCAGCACCCAGGCAGTGAGGAAGATGGCGAGCAGCGACAGCGGAGCGCCGACCTTCGGATAGTCCATGAAGCGGTAATTTCCCGGCCGCATCACGATCAGATTGTTCTGGTGGCCGATCGGCGTCAGGAAATCGCAGGAGGAGCCGACCAGCACCGCGAGCAGAGCGGCGTCGGGGTTGATGCCGAGCGCCGCCGCCGCCTCGACGCCGACCTGGGCCATCACCAGAGCGGTGGCGATATTGTTGAGGAAGACGGTGAGCAGCATGGTCGCGGCGACGATCGCGGCCAGCATCACGAACAGAGGCGATCCCGCGAGCAGCCAGCCCAGCCCGGCGGCGATCGCGTCGCTGCCGCCGGCTTCGTTGAAGGCGCGGCCGACCGGGATCATGCCGGCGAGCAGGATCAGCACCGGTATGTCGATCGAGCGATAGGCTTCCTCGGCCGGCAGCAGCCTCAAGAGGCAGATGGCGAGCGCGGCGGCGATGAACGCCGCGGTCGTCTCGACGCCGAGCCCGGCCATCAGCACCGCCAGCGCGTAGATCCCGACCACCATCAGCGCCGGCCGGCCGGGCTGCGCCGGCGGGCTGTCGCGCCCGATCTCGAGCAGCCGGGCATGGCGCATCAGCCGGGCCATCGCGTCGGGCTCGCCGCGCAGGAACAATTGCTCGCCGGGCTCGATCAGATTGGCGTGGAGCGGCCGCCGCAGCCGGGCGGCGCGCCGGCCGGCCGCGACGAACTCGACCGCGCCGCCGGTGCGCGCCTCGATCGCCCCATAATCCTGGCCGACCAGCGACGAGCCGTGGATGACGGTGACATGGGCGGTGACCGTGTCGCCGCCCTCGCCGGCAACGCGCGGAGAACAGCCTGGCCGCCTTGGCCACCTGCCAGGGATAGTCGCGGCTCATGACGAGCAGGCAATCGTCGTGGAACAGCAGGGCATCGGCTTCGAGCCGCGCCCGCCGGCCGCCGCGGATCACGGCGAGCAGCACGCCGCCGGCGCCGCGCAGGCCCTCGCGCACCGTATCGAGCCGCATCTTGCCCTGGATCGCCGCCATCGGCAGGCCGAGCTCGAAGATGAGCGACGCTGGCCGCCGCCCTCCGCCTCGACCGCGCCGGCGCGATGCGGGGCGAGCCGCCAGCCGAATGATCGTCAGATAGAGGACGCCGGCCACGGCCAGCGCGCCGCCGACCGCGGTCATGTCGAACATGCCGAACGGCGCGCCGACCCGGTCCTCGCGCACCGACGAGATGATAAGATTGGCGGGAGTGCCGATCAGGGTGGTCATTCCGCCGAGGATGGTGGCGAAAGCGAGCGGCATCAGCACCGCGCCGTGCGGGAGCTTGTGCTCGCGGGCGACGTTGAGGGCGACCGGCATGGTGATGGCGAGCGCGGCGATATTGTTCATGAACGCCGACAGAGCGGCGCCCATCAGCAGCACGCCGCCGATCCGGATCGAGTCGCGAACCGCACTTTCGGGACGAACAGCCCGGTCATCGCCAGCGCGGCGCCGCTATATTCGACGGCCCGGCCGACGACGAGCACCGCGGCGACGATCAGCACCGCGGGCGAGCCGAAGCCGGCGAGCGCCTCCTCGAGGGTGACGAGCCCGGTGATCCAGGCGAGCAGCAGGATGATCAGCGCGACCGCGTCGGGCCGGATGCGGTCGCTGATGAACAAAGCGAGCGCCAGCAGCATGATCGCCGAGGAGAGGACCGCGTCGCTCATTCTTTCCCTTTAGACGAGTTCGGGACGGACGCGACAGGCGGCTGGCTCAGCATCGTCATCCCGGCGAAAGCCGGGATCTCGGGACCAGCACTCACCGATCGACAATCTCCCCGAGATCCCGGCCAACCAATTGCCGCCCCGCCGGTTGTAGGCAGTGGGCCAAGGAACCGGACGTGGACGACAAGGACGCCATCAACAAGCAACCGACCAGTGAGGCGCAGGCCGAGGACGAACAGGGGCTTCCGATCGCCGGCAATGTCCGCGAAAAGGGCCAGGACCCTTCGCCCGACGACCGCGAGCGCGGCGAACGCTCCGACGCCGAACCGGTCGGCAGCGCGGAGACCGGACGCCGCTGAGGCCATTGACAGCCCGGCGCGCGCCGCCCATTTCCGCGGCCTCGGCCCGATGGCGGAGTGGTCACGTAGAAGACTACCCACGCGCTTGAGCTGCGACGGGGTGACCCCGCTATGAGGATTACCGTCAATATAATTGCGCTTGCCGGCCGTTAGTTTGCTTTCCGCGCCCTATTTACCGAATTGTCGGAATTTCGTTCAGCACGCGTCGTATAGGTAGCCGCCACCCGTTTTCCCGCGTCACTGTCGCCGGTTCCAGGCGCAGACTCAGCCGACACACAAACCGACACCTTCGCGACGATCGGGCCCGAGATAACTCACTAGTCGACCTAGAAGGTCCTCCCGGCTCTTGGTCTCACATTCCCACACCACCAAGCACTGCCATCCGGTCGACTGAAGCTCAGCCAGCGCGTAATCGTCCCGGCGCCGGTTGCGCTCGATCCGCCCGCGCCAATAATCAACCCTGCTTCGAGGCAGGCGCCCCCGCGGACAATCATGCCCATGCCAGAAGCAGCCGTGCACGAATATCGACTTTGCGACGCCCCTTGAAGACAATGAGGGCCGGCCCGGCAAGCCGCGGTCCTGAAGCCGGTACCGGTAGCCCTTCGCGGCCGAATGCGTCTTACGGCCATCTCAGGCGCCGTGTCCCTGCGTCGGACGGCCCGCATGTTAGCGCTTCGCTGCTCCGGGCTTAGTCGGTCCATAACGTCAGCCGCTCCCTATGACCGACACGGCCACCGCAGCATCAACCGCGCTCAGTACGCGAAATACTCGTCGTGCAACTGGTGCGCGCGACAGGTCTCGAGCGCCGCCTTCTTTTTCCACTTGGCGTCAGGTGCCTTTCGCTTGTCTGAGTTGAGGAGGGCGCTACCTAACTTCGTGATCACCCACTTCTCGACGATAATCTTCTTGAGACGCTTCTCGGCGGAGAGTCGAGCCCGATCAAAAGCGGCCTTCACCGCTGCACTGCTGTCGAACGGCCCCCAAAGGGTCGTATTCGGAAGACGCACCAAGTCTCCGCTCTTACCCTGGCAGACATCAAGGGACCTGCGTACTTCCCCGCCTCCTCGATAAACACACGGTGCGGCGACGGATCGGTATCCTTCAAATCGTAGCTCACCAGAAACTGCATCACTCGACCCTCTCCGACCCCCGCTTGACCACCGACAAAAAGAGCCGACATGGTTCCGCGAGACAGTGAGGAAAAGGGGCGTCAGCGCCAGTAGGAAGTCAGACGTCGTCCGGCAGTGCAATTGGCCGACGGGCCGGATCCTGAGCCCGGCGAAGCACGGCCAGCTGATCGATCACCGAGCTGAGGATCGAAAGCATCCTGGAGATAATCCTCCAGACCCGCGATCGCCGCATCAGCCAGGCGCTTCCTCTCGGCCGGCGTGCTCGGCACAAGCTCTTCCTCGGACCGGCGACGCGGCATGCGTGGCTTACGCCGCGGAGGGTCCTTGGCTCAGTTCTTTCGTCGTCTCCTGCGCCGAGCGGCGTTCCGGAGCGTAGCTACAACACCTCCATCCGCGAATTCGCGTAATGCCACCACTTCAACGCACCTTTGGACGCGGTGCGGATCTTCGAGTGAATCGCGCGAGACACTGTCGACTGGCTCACCCCGGCCTCGTCCGCGATCACCTGCTGAACAGGCATTCCCTCCATCACCAGACGCTTAGCCAGCAGCGGCAGATTGAGGCCCTCTACATCGGAAGAATCAGACATCGGCGCTTGCATGAACTGCATAATGCATTATTACTATGCATATGCAAAGTACCGGCTTCATCGACATGTTCAGCGGGGCCGGGCTTTTCAGCGCCGGCGCGGTCCAAGCCGGCATGACCCCCCTTCTCGCCATCGACATCTCGAAGCCGGCCATCACCTCCTCCCCAACCGGAACGTCGCACCCGTGGGTGTTGTGGGCTCGTTGTCCTCGAAGACCGGGCAATTCCCCGAGCATCAGTCCTGTTGGCCGGGCCCCCTTGCCAAGGGTTCAGCTCGCTCGGCCGCCAAGATCCCCTCGACGCGAGAAACCAGCTCGCCCTCGCCATCCCCGTATGGGCCGAGCATTGCGGCGCAGACGTCGTCGTCATGGGAACAGGCTCCCCTTCCTGCGCTCGCCGCAGTGGCGGGTTTCGCAAGAAGGCTGGAGGCTCTCGGCCACACCATCCAAACCTGGGAGCTCGACGCGATCGACCACGGCACGCCGCAGCTACGCCGCAGATCCTTCACCCTCGCGTCGCGCATCGGCCCCGTTCCGCATCCGACCGCTCACGCAGAGCGCCGAACGGTTGGCCAGGTATTCGCCAACCCTGTGCCGGCCGACGATCCGATGCACGTCTGGCCCCTTCCTAAAGGAATAGCCGCCAAGCGAATTGCACTCGTTCCGCCCCGCGGGGACAAACGAGACCTCATGCGCCTTGCCCCCCATCTCTGCCCGGATTCGTTGGTCAAGGTCGGCTGCCAGGCGACGAACATCCTGGGGCCGCATCGACCCGGATCGTCCTGCCAACACCATCCGCTGCGCATTCCAGAACCCCTCGAAGGGGCGCTATCTCCATCCCACGGAGAACCGGACCACCTGGCTCCCCGCGAAGGCGCCCGCCTGCAGGGCGTGCCCGACCACTGGCAGTTCGTCGGGGAACCCTATCCGGTCGCCCGGCAGATCGGCAACGGTGTCCCAATTACCTCTCGCGTTCGCAGTCGGCTCCAGCATCCGCCAAGCGCTTGATCTGAGGGATAAGCTGCTAGCCGAAGCTGCCTGATCTGCGCGCAACCATAGGCAACCATCCGCCCTTCTCCCTTCCAAATCGGTTCCGCCGGGTGCATCGTGGCGCCCATGACCGAAATCCCAGCCGCTCAGCCCGCGCCCTCCCCTCCGCCCGCCAAGCGGCCGGCAAGCTTTCCACTCCGTATCCAGGGAGGGATGCTCGAAGCGCTCGGGATCAACATGTACTCGAGCATCGGCAAGTGCCTCGTCGAGTTCGTGGCCAACGCGTTCGACAGCAATTCGCGCCAGATCGACATTACCATCCCGAGCAAGGAGATCGACGTGGCCCGCGCCCAACTTCGGGCCAACGCGAAGAAGGAAGTCCTCGAGGGTAAGCGCGACCCGTTCAAGGTGCTGCTGACGCCGCTTCCGGACGACATCGCGATCGTCATGAGTCAACGAAGACAACGGCCACGGCATGTCACCTGACGACATCGAGCGGAAGTTCCTGCCGATCAACCGCAAACGCCGCCTCGACGAAGAAGGCAACGAAACCAACCTTCAATCAGAGAGCGGCAAGCGTCCGGTGATGGGCCGCAAAGGCCTCGGAAAACTCGCCGGCTTCGGCGCCGCCACCACCGTCGTCATCCGCACCAAGCGTAAGGGTGAGACCTTCGCGACAACCTTCATCATGGACGACAACACGATCCGCGATGCCGAGGATATCGGCAAAGTCGACATCCCGGCGAGCTACGAGGACAATCAGGATCCCGAGGCTCAAGGCACGCGGATTACGCTGACAGGCCTAAAGTCTGACGCAGTGCGCTATTCGATCGATACGATTTCTCACACGATCGGGGAGGCTTTCTTCGGCATCCAACCTCGGCACTTGGCCATCGTCCTCAACAAAGAACCGCTCAAGCCCGTTATCCCGCACTACGACTTCATCTACCCCGCCGGCGCTACTGCCACGAGCCTCACTGAGCACGTGATAGACGTCCAGGACGTGACCACCCTGCCCGTCCGCTTCATGGTCGGCTTCCGCCCCACGCGGCCAGCACCTGCCGACCTCTAGACGAGGGGGCCAGCATCTATTGCAACGGCCGGCTGGCCGCCGGCCCGACGCTGTTCGGCCTGCCCACCGGAATGCACAATTTCCACAGCCAGAGCTACATGGAGTGCGTCGTCCGAGCCGACGAGCTCGACCGGCACGGCATCGATCTCGTCAACACTAACCGGACCCAATTGCGCGAAGACAACGAGATCGTCCGCTCTCTCATCGACTTCGTCGAAGAAGCCATGCGCAAAGGGCTAGCCGCCCATGCCCGCTGGAAAGAGGACATGGTGGACAAAGAGATCGAGGAGTTCCCGCAGGCGCGCATGGCTAGGGCAGCTGGCAGATCGCCTCGACGGCAAGGCGAAGCGATCCGCACATAAGCTGCTACGCATTCTCGCCGTGGACCACGGCGCCAACAGCGCCGAGTTCAGGGAGCTGGCGCCCCTCATCGTCGATACTATGAACGCCGGCGAGGTGCTCATCCGCCTCAGCGAACTGGGCCACGACCCGAAATCGATCCGGGTGGACGGGAACAGCCTCGTCGAACTGGCGCGGATCGAGAAGAGCGACGCCCTAAAAGCCTATCGCGGCAAGCGCGACGGCATCAACGCACTGATCAATTTAATCGACCGCGGCGAGTACGAACTCTGGAAAAAGAAGGGCATCGAAAAGGAGCTGCACGACCTGCTCAAGAGGGAGCCGTGGCTCATCAAGCCCGAATATTCCCGCTACTTCAAAAGCGACGACCGGCTGGGCAAGGTGGCATCCGACCTCGCCAAGTACCTCGGCGTCGACGCCCACGCGCCCGAGCTCGAGGACGTCACCAGGCCCGACTTGGTCTTCATCATGAGCGACACGGCCGCCCCTCACATCCTCACCGTCGTCGAGCTCAAGAGCCCGTCGCTCCCGCTCAACAACGACCATCTAACCCAGCTCGAAACGTACATGGGCAAGCTAGAGGACTACGCCCAGCAGGAGCTCCATCGCTCGCTCACTGTCCACGGCTACCTGATCGGGGCTATGCCCGATCCCAAGACGACCAACAATTCCGAACGGCTGCTCCTCAAGAAGATCGAGAAATCAGGCCCGAGCTCGTCGTGGGTCGTTCTCGGCGTCCGCGGCTTGCTCGAACGTGCGCAAGCCACTCACCAATCCGTAATCGACGCACTCAAAAGCGACATCGAGGCGGAGGATGCGGGAGATGAGCCCGGTGACTTCTACGAACAACGAGCGTTGGGCGGTCCTGTGGGTGCTGAGCTATCAGAGCCCGCTGCCGAGCCCGTCCTGCTTGAAGCACCGGCGGTACCAGCCCAATAGCATGCACGTCTCGGCCAAAGTTGCTCTCACGCGCCACCCCAGCTCCGCCTTCCGATACGAGGTCCATCGCCCATCGCCAGATCGCGATCGGCTTGGCCATCGCTTTCTTTCGGGTGATTGCCCGGTGCTTACCCGAGGATTTGGACTGGCCAGGTCGTTCGGTTGACTTTCAACCGGAAGGCACGCATTTCGGCGGCCTGCGGCCCGATGGCGGAGTGGTTACGCAGAGGACTGCAAATCCTTGCACGCCGGTTCGATTCCGGCTCGGGCCTCCACTCATCCCTGTTTCCTCAGCTCCGCCCTGGTCGCGGCGATGAGGCCGGCCGCTGTCGCGCGCTTGACTGGACCCCATGAACACGCACGGCCCTCGTAAATAGGAACTGTCCCCATTTTCCGGCGCCGGCGGGAACGGTGACGCGGCGCGGGCGCCGATGCTGCGCTGCACGCATCAAATCGGACCAAGAAGCCGTTTGGGAAAAACTCGGAAAAGGCCTAGCCTGACCGCCTCCCCCCGCGACGGCGAGCGGGCGGGAGCAACGGATGCGCGCCCGCACGATGTGCGGGGGGCGGGAGCGGGGTTCATGCACCACAACGATACCCAATATTGGCGCCACCTGCAGAGCCTCGCGCCCGGCCATCCCGATCTGCCGTCCGAGCGGGTCTGCCGCCTGCTGCTGCGCATGTTCGATCAATGGAAGGCGCGCCCCGGCTGGTTGACCGAAGAGCAAGTCGGGCACCTCTTCCTGGGACGCGACGACCTTGTCGAGCAGCGGAAAAGACGGAGCTGGCGGAAAAGCCGGTCGTGATCCGCAAGGCGCTGGCGATCCAGGCGCATGCTGGAACTGATCATGGACCCCGGCATCGCCGCCCGGTCGGGCAGCAGCAGCGATTTCCGCCGGACGAGGCGATCATCGGCACGCTGCCGCCGTTCTCCGTCGGCCAGGGCAAGGAGTTCGTCCGCTATCTCACCGAAGCCGAGGAGCTCGCCGGGCAGCTCGACTATCTCAACGAGCTGTCGCCGATGGGCCATGTCGTGCCCAACCACCGGACCGTCGTGCGAACGCGAGGCTCGAGGCGATGGCCGCCGACGCGCGGCAGCGCGCGCGCGCGTCGAGCGCCGATACGCGCGCAGCGCGGCCTTCTGCGAAGCGGTGGCGATCTCGCTCGACGCGGTGATCGACTATGCCGAGAGCGCTATGCCGCGCTGGCGCCGCGAGGCCGTCGCCGCCGGCTCGCCTGACGGACGATCGACCGGGCGCGTAGCGCTCGAGCGCGGCCGCGGCTTGCCTCGATGTTGCGCCGCGCAGCCCAGCCACAGACCTTCCACCAGGCACTGCAGGCCATCTACATCGTCCATTGCGCGCTGCACTGGACGGTCGAGATCGTGCCTATCGGGCGGCTCGACCAGCTGCTCGATGCCCTACTACTCGCGCGCGATCGTGCGACGCGGGTCGGCTGACCCGCGAGCTGCAGCCCAGGAGCTGATCGACTGCTTCTGGATCAAGCTCGACGAGCGCGTGATCCTTGAACTTCCGCGCACGCCGAAAACCGCTTCACCGCCTCGCGACGGCGTGCTGACCGGCTACTGGCGGCTCGTCCAATTTCGACCAGGGCGGGCTGCTCAACCAGTGGATGCAGCAGATCACGATCGGCGGCGCTGCTGCCCGAACGAATCGCCGAGCGCGCAGGACGCCTGCAACGACGTGACGCGCCTGTGCCTCGACGCGGCGCGGCGGCTGCCGCTGAACAGCCCGACGCTCGACCTGCGCGTCCACACGGACACGCCGGACGACGTGATCGAGCTCGCGGCCGCAGCGCTGCTCAGCGGCGGCGCGCACCCGGTCCTGCTCAACGACGACATCATCGTGCCCGGCGCTCGCCGAGCGACAGCCGGCGCGCCGATCGCGCTACGCGCCGCGCGCGACTACGCCTGCGACGGCTGCTTCGAAACCATGGTCGCCGGGCAGAGCGAGTTCAGCTTCGGGTTCGTCTCGGCGCTCGGACGTCATCGAGAAGACGCTGAATCGCGGTGCCGGGCTGAGCGCGCGCCGGGCCGCGTCAACCTGCGCGGCATCAAGGACTCCTGGCGCACGCAAGCCCGCCGCACGAGATCGCGGATTTCGACGCGAATTCCGGCACGATCGCTGCGCGCGCACCTGATGCTCGCGTGCCACCGCTATCTTCAAGAACCTCGTTCGCATCTTCTACGGCAACAAGGCCGCCATCTGCCCCTCGCCTTTGCTCTCCGCGCTGATCACGGGCTGCGTCGAGAGCAGGCCGCGACCTCACCGAGGGCGGCGCCGAATTACCACATCTTCTCGCCGCTGCTGATCGGCGTCAGCACCGCGGCCGACTCGCTGCACGTGATCGAGAAGCTGGTGTTCCGCGACAACGCGCGTTCACCCTGACCGAGCTCACCACCTGCCTCGCGACCGACTGGGGGCACCGACTGCTCGACGTCGCCGGCGGCAAGGTGCCGGCCTTCGGCCCCGTATGCGCCGGCGGAGCGGATCGCCGAGATCCGCGGCATCTGGCGCTGGCCGAGCCCAAGTTCGGCAACGGCGTCGAGGAGGTCGACCGCTGGGCGTGGTGGCTGCTCGACAGCTTCGCCGACTGCCTGGCCGAGGCGGTGGCCGATCCGCGTGCATGCGCCGGCGTTCGACCGCGCTCCGGACAGAATTTCGGAACGTCGAACGGCCGCTTCGATCGTCCACATCGCGCCCGGCGTCGGCACCTTCGAGCAATATGTCGGCATGGGCGCCTTCTACGGCGCTTCGGCGGACGGCCGGCGCGTCGAGCGGCGCGCTCGCGATCGGACCTGTCGCCGGCGCCGGTGCCGGCAGACCATGCCGGCGATCGGACCCGACGGCCGCCATGCCCGCGCCTACGATCTCGGCGCCTCGCTGCCGCACCTATCACAATGCGGTGATGAGCCGGCTCGGCGACGGCGCGCCGGTCGACTACAACATCCGCGAGGACTTCCCGCAGGCCGACCTGGTCCGGATGATGCGCGACTTCGCCGGCGGCGAAGGCGGTTCGATCTGCACCTTCACCGTCGCCGATCCCGAAACGCTCGCCGCCGCCCAGCGCGATCCGGAGGCCCACAATCTGGTCCGGGTCCGCATGGGCGGCTGGACCGAATTCTTCGTCGCCCTGTTCCCCGATCACCAGGAGCAGCACAAGAGGCGCCCGCTCTATGCCTGACCCCGTGCTCACGCCGCCGCTGCCGGTCCGCGGCGGGCCCCATCAGCCCGGCATCACCGAGCCCGGCCTGGCCGGTCGAGCCGCCGCCCGGCATGGAGCCGGCCGCTTTTGCCGCCCAATATGCCGGCCAGATCGATCGCCAGCGCCACTGCCATATCGTCTTCGCCGATGTCACCGTCGGCACGCGCGGCGAGTTGCGCGAGCTGATCGAGAAACTCGGCCGCTTCGCCCGGCACCAGATGGACAAGAAGCCGATCCAGTCCGACCGCGACCTTGACGCCGCCGTTCCCGACCGCCGCGTGACCGTTTCGATCGGCTTCGGCGCCAGTTTGTTCACCACCGGCCGGGGCGACGACCGCTTCGGGCTGGCCGCACTCAAGCCGCGTCACCTGAAGATCATTCCGCGGGTGGAAGGCGACGAGGATTTCGACCCGGCCGAGCAGGCCACCGACCTCGTCATCCTGATCGCCAGCGACGACATGTACGTGAACGAATATATTTTCGGCCGCATCTATTATGGCGGGGTCCATCCCGGCATCGCGGTGCGCCGGCTCGAGCGCGGCTATTCGCACCCCGACGGCCCGCGAGCCGTCGGGCTTCGAGGACGGCCTCACCAACCCCAGGGTCGGCGGCGCCGTCCCCGACAATGCGGAGCAGTTCGTCTACGTCCAGCCCGGCGACGACGAGCCGGACTGGTGTGTCCACGGCAGCTATCTGGCCTATCGCAAGATCCGCCGGCGGCTCACTCAATTCTTCAAGCTCGACGATGCCGGCCGCGCGGCGGTGTTCGGGATCGACGCGCGGACCGGCCAGCGGCTGCCCGGGGCGAAACCGCACGCCCACGCGCAGAAGATCAACCCCAGGCGCGAGGGCCATCGCGATCTGTTCGGACGCATCGACACCGACCGGCGCTTCCTGCGCCGCCCCTATTTCTTCGATGACGGGACTCGACGCCGGCGGCGACGAACGGCGCGGCGTCCACCATATGAGCTTCGTGCGGCCCGGGCCGATAGGAGTGGCCGATGCTGATGTGGCAGACCAATCCGGATTTCCCGGAAAAAGGGTCCGGCGGCGACGAGCTCTATCGGATCGGCGGCGCTTCCAACCTCAGCGCGGGCTATTATTTCATGCCGGCGGCCGGCGCAGCCAATTCTTTTGTCGGCGCCGGCCTGCTCGACTGAGCCGCTTCAGCGACGCCTCCCCCTTTTCCCCCCCGCCCGCCGCCGCTAGGGTCGCGGCGATGACCGCCGCTTACATGTCCGGCTTCGGCAGCCATTTCGCCACCGAGGCGGTGGCCGGCGCGCTGCCGCAGGGCCGCAACTCGCCGCAGAAGCCGGCCTTCGGCCTCTATGCCGAGCAGCTGTCGGGCACCGCCTTCACCGCGCCGCGCGCCGAGAACCGCCGCTCCTGGCTCTACCGGATGCGGCCCGAGCGCCGAGCATCCGCCCTACCGGCGCTACGAGGGCGCGCCAGCTGTTCGCGCCGGGCACGGTCGACGAGCCGCTGCCGCCCAACCGCCTGCGCTGGGATCCGCTGCCGATGCCCGACGGCGCCGACCGACTTCGTCGACGGGCTGGTGACGATGGTCGCCAACCGCGACCCGGCGAGCCTCGAGGGCGTCGCCGTCCATGTCTACCGCGCCAATCGCGACATGGACGGCCGCTATTTCTTCAACGCCGACGGCGAGCTGCTGTTCATCCCCGCAGCAGGGCCGGCTCGACCTCGCCACCGAGATGGGCCGGATCGACATCGCGCCCGGCGAGGTCGCCCTGATCCCGCGCGGCGTCCGCTTCCGCGTCGCTGCTGCCCGACGGCGAGGCGCGCGGCTATGTCGCCGAAAATCACGGCGCCCTGTTCCGCCTGCCCGAGCTCGGGCCGATCGGCTCCAACGGCCTCGCCAATCCGCGCGACTTCCTGACGCCCGCCGCCGCCTATGAGGATCGCGACGGGCAGGTCGAGCTGGTCCAGAAATATCTCGGCGCGCTGTGGGCGACCGAGCTCGACCACAGCCCGCTCGACGTCGTCGCCTGGCACGGCAATCTCGCGCCCTGGAAATACGACCTCGCGGCGCTTCAACACGATCGGCACGGTCAGCTTCGACCATCCCGATCCGTCGATCTTCACCGTCCTCACCTCGCCCCAGCGACGTGCCCGGCCGCGCCAATGCCGATTTCGTCATCTTCCCGCCGCGCTGGATGGTCGCCGAGGACACGTTCCGCCCGCCCTGGTTCCACCGCAACGTGATGAGCGAGTGCATGGGCCTGATCTACGGCGACTATGACGCCAAGGCCGAAGGCTTCGCGCCGGGCGGCATGAGCCTGCACAACCTGATGGCCGGCCACGGCCCCGACGTCGCGAGCTGGAAGGGCGCCGAGCGAGGCCGAGCTCGAAGCCGCACAAGATCGAGGGCACGCTGGCCTTCATGGTCGAAAGCTGCTGGCCCTACCGCCCGACCCGATTCGCGCTCGACACGCGCCCAGCCCGATTATGACGAGGCCTGGGGCGGATTCCCGAAGGCGAAGCTGCCGCGCCCGGCGAGGTAAAGGTAAAAAAGTTTGCACTTGCGCACCATCTCATCCTGAACCGCCCTAGCTCGCATGCGATAGAAGAGAGAGCAGACAAGATGTTGATCAGGATGAGTAAAAGATTCCCGGTGCCGGCTTAGCGCCCCCCCAGGATCCGCTCGACCGTCTCCGGCGCGCCGGCGGCGAGCTAAGGGGCCGAATTAAACCGCAAAAGATCGAGAAGATGCCGCCTTCGGCCGCGAGCGGCGAGACTATTCCCGCCGCCGCCCTCTCAGGATCAGCTGCCGTTGGTCGGCTTGTCGCCGGCGGCCGGCGGCGAGGCTGCGCCGGAACCTGTATCCGGCGCCGGGGCACCATCTGCGGCGGGATTGCACACCCAGCGGAAGTTGGTGATCTCGGACATTCTCGCGGGTGGCGGTGCAGTCCACCCTCGCCCGGTTGCCCATATTGTCCTGAAGCGTGGCGCCGCCGCGCATGCGCTGGTCGTCGACACGCTCGAGGTCGATCTCGCTAACCTCGATCTGACGGCCGCGATAGAATTCGCGGATATTGTTCTCCACCTCGCTGATCGTCGATTAGTCGATGGTGGGCAGGCAGCGCCAGTCGAAATTGGTGCCCGAGCCGCCGCGGCGCGTGGCCGTGCAGTTAAGCCGTCCCTCGCGTCCGTCAGGGCTGCGCACGATGGCGAAGCCGTGGAAATTGTCGTCGCTTTGTTTGGTGATTTCGACCTGCTTCACCTCACCGCGCGACGACAAGGTGTTGCGGATCGAATTCTCGAGCTGGTCCTCCTCGCTGGCGATGTTGCAGCCGACCGCCGCCAGCGCCAGCGCGCACATGATCACGACCTTCTTCATGATAACCCTCGATGACGCCCTGCGAGCCCGGTCGCCGATCTTTTCCATTTTTCGCCCCACTGACAACCCCCATCGCGAGGGAATCACAATGCGCGCGGCTTCTCGAGGCCCGAAGCTGCGGCCGCTGCGCGCGACAGCATCCAATCTGCTCCGGCGAGGATGCAGCGCAGCTCCGGCCAGTCGAGGTTGCCGCCCGAGACGATCGCCACCGCCAGGCCGAAACCGGTCTTGCCCGCCGCCGCAAAAGCCGCGGCGCCGGCGCCTTCGGCGATGACGTGATGGTCGGCGGCGAGGCGGCGGATCGCCTCCTCGACCTCGGCCAGCGTGACGATGACGACCTCGTCGATCAGCCGCTCGAGCAGCGGCCACATCGCGTCGAGCAGCCGGGTGCTGCCCATGCCGTCGACGAAGCTCGGGATGCGCTCGACCGTCACCGGCGCGCCGGCATCGAGCGCGGCCTTGAGCGGCATCGCCGTGTCGGTCTCGACCGCGACGATGCGGCACCGCGGCCGGTGGCGCCGGACCGCCTGCGCGATGCCGCTGGCGAGGCCGCCGCCGCCGATCGGGATCAGCACCGCCTCGACCTCGGGCAGGTCCTCGACGATCTCCTCGCCGATCGTCGCCGCGCCGGCGATCACCTCGCGCTCGCAGACCGGATGGAGGAACCGCCCCCGCCCTCGCCGCGGCGTCGCGCGTCTGCATGATCCGCCACCAGTCGTCGAAGCCGTGCTCGTGGACGTCGCGCCCATCCGCCGCAGATTGTCGACCTTGACCCGCGCCGCCTTGTCCGGGACGTGGATGATGCAGGGAATATCGAGCGCGCCGCGGCGGCGGCGATCGCCTGGCCGAAATTGCCGGCGCTGGCGGTGACGATCGCGGTCGGCCGCTCGCCGCGCTCGAGCGCGCGGCGAGCGCGTTGGTGGCGCCGCGTATCTTGTAGCTGCCGGTCGGCTGCAGGCATTCGAGCTTGAGCCAGGTCGCGCCTTCCTTCGCCCGGACCAGCGGCGTGCGGATCGCCGCACCGGCGACGCGGGCGCGGGCCGCGGCGATCTCGGCTTCGCTGAGCGGCGTGGTGAGGTCGGGCGCGGTCATGCGCGTGCCAGCAAGAAAATCCGAGAGCGGCTATCGACAACGCTCAGCCCGAACGGAGCTTCGCCAGCCGTCTTGGCCCGGTTCATCCTTTCCCCGCGAAACCAGTTCGGGCTGAGACTTGTCAGGAAGCGCCTTAAAATCCTTCTCCTTCGAATTGCGGGCGAGCCCTCCTGACTCAGCCAGCGCAGTCGCCGCGGATCAGCGCGAGCTTCTTGCGCTCGGGTCCAACCCTTGATCTTGACGCTCTGCCTGCAACGCCTCGTAGCCGGCTGGGAAACGCGTCCGCTCGACAGCAATTCGTCACCGGCGCAATCGAGTGGATCGTGGCGCCGAGGCATAGGCCCGATTGGTGAGCACCGATGCGCGCGTCGAGGTAGTCGGTATGGCTCGGCGTTGAAGCTGCGATCGGCGCAATGCGAGGACGTCAGTAAGCGCCCAGATGCCGGCAATCGAGCGCGCAGCAGACGCAGAGCAAGGGAGGTGCCTCGACAAGCTCAGCGGCCGAACGAGCAATTGGGTCAGATACCCTACATGCCAGTACTGGTCCGGTGCTGGGGCGTCCTACCCCTGCAGCTGGTGCCGTCGCATCGCGTGGCGGAGCTGGTCGTAGCTCATCGACAGCGCGGCGGCGGCGGCGCGCTGGTTCCAGCGGCATTTTTCGAGCGCGGCGGCGAGGATCGCTTTCTCATATTCGGCGACCGCGAGCCGGAAATCGGCGCAGCCGGCCGGGTCCCAGGCGGAGTCTGCGACCGGCCCGATCAGCACTTCGCCCGAGATCGGCGTGTCGGCGGGCAGCGCATCATTGGCCGGCACCACCTCCCTGGCCGGGGCGAGCGTGCCCTGGCCCGGAACCGGGCGCCACGGCGAGTCGAACGGGTCGAACTGGATGTCCTCGATCGGGCCCAATTGTCCGTCCCAGCGATAGACCGCGCGCTCGACCACGTTGCGCAGCTCGCGGACGTTGCCGGGCCAGCCATAAGCGGCCAGCTTCGCCATCGCCTCCTCGGAAAAGCCGGGAAAGCTGTCCCAGCCCAGCTCGACCGCCATCCGGCGCGCGAAGAAGTCGGTGAGCACCGGAATGTCGCTCTGGCGGTGGCGGAGCGGCGGCAGGGTGATGACCTCGAACGACAGCCGGTCGAGCAAATCGGCGCGGAAACGGCCCTGCTCGACCAGCCGCGGCAGATGCTCGTTGGTCGCGGCGACGATGCGGACGTCGACCTGCAACGGCCGCGAGGCGCCGATCCGGGTGACCTCGCCATATTCGATCGCCCGCAGCAGCCGGTCCTGGGCCGGGCTCGACAGGCTGGCGAGCTCGTCGAGGAACAGGGTGCCGCCATTGGCCTCCTCGAACCGGCCGGGACGCGCCTTGGTCGCGCCGGTGAAGGCGCCGGCCTCGTGGCCGAACAGCTCGGCTTCGATCAAAGTCTCGGGCAAGGCGGCGCAGTTCATGATAATGAGCGGGGCGTCCCAGCGCGACGACAGGTGATGGAGGCGCTCGGCGATCAGCTCCTTGCCGGTGCCGCGCTCGCCGATGACGAGGACGGGACGGTCGAGCGGCGCGGCGCGGCTCGCCCGCTCGACCGCGTCGAGAAAGGAGGAGGATTGGCCGACCAGATGGGTGTTGCGCTCCATTCCCACTTATTGGTGCATTCCGCCACCTCTTGGCAAGAGAAAAGCATGGCAATGACCCCGGATTCGCCTCGTTTTTCCGAGTTTTCCGCCAGAAGCGGGACTTGGCACGGCCCCTGCTTAGAATTGGGCGTCATCGCCGGATGGTCGGCGGGACGAGAGCCAAACCAGGGTTCAGGGAGACCGGAAATGTTCAGCTTCGATCAATTCACTCGGGTCGCCACCGCCGCGGTCGGCGCGCTCGTCCTTTCGACCCTGTCGGTCGCCGCCGCGGTCGGCCCCGGCCACACGGCTTCGGCCGACGGCGCCGCTTACGCCCAGGTCCGCACGGACGTGGCGCATGGCTGAGCCGGTGCGGGTCACCGTGCGCAGCGAGGAGCTCGTCCGGATGAGCCGGCCTTGCCCCGCACGGCCGCCGCGGCCTTATGTAACAGCGAAGGAGTTCTTCCCCATGGGTATCTTTTCGCGGACGCGCGATATCATTGCCGCCAACGTCACCGACCTTTTGGACAAGGCGGAAGATCCGGCCAAGATGATCCGGATGATCATCCTCGAGATGGAGGAGACTCTGGTCGAGGTGCGCGCCTCGGCCGCCCGCACCATCGCCGACCAGAAGGAGATGCGCCGCCAGATCGGCAAGCTCGACCGGCTCCAGGAGAGCTGGGTCGAAAAGGCCGAGCTGGCGCTCAGCAAGGATCGCGAGGACCTCGCCAAGGCCGCCCTGTTCGAGAAGCAGAAGTCGGCCGACATGGCCGGCCAGCTCAAGGCCGAGATCGAGGTGCTCGACGACGCGCTGCGCGCTGCCGAGGGCGACATCGCCAAGCTGCAGAACAAGCTGCGCGAGGCGCGCGCCCGCCAGAATGCGATCATGACCCGGATGGAAAGCGCGCACAACCGCGCCCGGCTGCGCGAGCTTTACTCCGGCCCGAAGGTCGACGAGGCCTTTTCGCGGTTCGACGTGCTCGAGCGGCGCGCCGACCTCGCCGAGGGCCACGCCGATTCACTGAGCATCGGCGCCCCGCCCAAGACGCTCGACGAGGAGATCGCCGAATTGAGGAATTCGGAAAAGGTCGACGCCGAGCTGGAGGCGCTGAAGGCGTCGCTCGCCAGGCGCACCAATGGCGGCGAAGCCGAGACGAAGGAGGGCTGACAATGGAATCATATGGTTGGCATCGTCGCCCTGCTTTCGATCTTCGTCGGCCTGCCCTGGGTCATCTTCCATTACATCACACGGTGGAAGACGGCGGCGACGCTGACCACCGAGGACGAGAATTTGCTCGACGAGCTGCACGACCTCGCCCGCCGGCTCGACGAACGGATGTGCACGATCGAGCGCATCGTCCAGGCCGACAATCCCAACTGGCGCCAGCTCGCCTGCGACCCGGTCGAGACCGTGCTCGAGGACCGCACCGCCCGCGACTTTGCCGCGCTCGACCCGGCGTCCGCCGGCCGCAACACTTCGACCCGCAGGAGGAATCGATGACCGCCCCGCGCACCCGATTCTATCTCGACAAGCAGAACAGGAAATGGTCGGGCGTCTGCGCCGGGATCGCCGACTATACCGGCATCGACGTCACCCTCGATCCGCATCGGGCTGCGTGGTCTTCACCCTGCTGGGCGGCTTCCCCTGGACGCTCATCGCTTATTGGATCATCGCCTGGATGGCGCCGACAAAGCCGCTTTCACTCGTACGAGACGGATCCGGTCGAGCAGAAATTCTGGCAGGGCGTGCGCGCCAACCCGCGCCGCACCGCCCGCGACGTCCGCTCGCGCTTCCGCGACATCGACCGGCGCCTCGCCGACGTCGAGACCTATGTCACCAGCTCCAACAGCCGGCTCGCCCGGGAAATCGAACAGCTCCGCTAAAGGGCGCGCCAAAGGGGGATTTCGTATGTTGACCAATGCCATCGCCGCTTTCGTCATCATCATCGGCGCGATCTGGAGCGCCGGCTTCTGGGCCCAGCGCCTCGCCAGGACCCGCGCCGAGCACGCCCTCGGCGGCGAGGAGCGGCGCGAGGCCGAGCAGCGGATCAATGAGCTGACCGACGAGAATGCCAGCCTCAAGGGCCAGCTCGGCCGGCTCGAGGCCCGGCTTGCGGTGCTCGAGCGGATCGCCACCGATCCGGCCGAGCGCACCGCCCGCGAAATCGAGCAACTGCGCTAAAAGCCAGAGAGAGGAACATCGACATGTCCTGGGGTGGACCCGAATTCGTCATCGCCATCATCGCCATCAGCACGTTCGGCTGGCTCGCCAGCAGCTGGATCCGGGCCCGGCATGGCTATCCGATCGAGAATGAATGGTGCGGAATGAGCCAAAAGGGCGACGCCGAAGCGGCGCGCCGGGTCGAGCGGCTCGAAGACGAGAATGGCCGGCTGCGCGGCGAGGTCGGACAGTTGAAGGAGCGGCTCGCAGTGCTCGAACGGATCGCCACCGATCCGGCCGAGCGCACCGCCCGCGAAATCGAGCAGCTGCGCTAGAACAGGGAGATGATCATGGATTTCGGCGAACTGATCCCCATCGTCGCCATCCTGGCCACGGCCGGGGTGATCGTCAATTTCCTTCAATATCTTCAGAGCCGGCACGCGACGCGCCGGGCCGCTGCCGGCGCGAGCGGCGTCGAAGCAGCCGAGAACGCCCGGCTCGCCCGCGATAACGAGACGCTGCGGCTTACCGTCGACCGGCTCGAGTCGCGGCTCGCCGTGCTCGAGCGGATCGCCACCGATCCGGCCGAGCGCACCGCCCGCGAGATCGAGCAGCTGCGCTGAACGAGGGGTTCCCCAGCACGATCGAGAACACAGCTACCGCCTGACGCAGCAAATCGACAGCCTGCGCGTCACAAGCCATTAAGAAGAAAGGACAAGTTTCATGCAGCAAACCGACCTGGCCGAGCAGACGATCGTCCCCCACCTGCCGTGGATCATCGGCGGCGGGATGGTGCTCGGGCTGCTCGCCATCCTCGCCTGGGTGTTCCTGACCTGGCTCAGGATCAAGCACGGCTATCCGCTCGAGACGAGCTGGGGCAAGGCGGTCGAGCCGCGCATCACCACCGAGACAGCCGAGCGATTGAAGCTGTTGAGCGGCGAGAATGCCCAGCTGCGCGCCGAGCTGGGCGCGGTCAAGGACCGGCTCGCCAATGTCGAGCGGATCGTCACCGACGACAGCCACCGCATCACCCAGGAGATTGAAAGCCTGCGCACGCCCCGCAATTGAGGATCGAAAGGAAGGCATAGGACATGAACGATTTCAGGGTTCTCATCCCGATCCTGGCGCTGATGATCCCGATCGTCGCGATCCTGATCGTCCCGCTGCGCCAGTGGCTCAGGATCAAGGAGCGCGAGGTCGAGGCGATGGGCCGCAGCACCGCGGAGAAAGCGGCGCAATATGCCGCCCATAACGAGCGGCTCGAGCAGCGCGTGCGGGTGCTCGAGCGGATCGTCACCGACAAGGGCATCGACGTCGCCGACGAGATCGAGCGGCTGCGCGACCGGCCGCTGAACTGAGCCGACAAGAGCAGGGAGAAACCGCGTGTTCATAGACAATCCGTTCGCGATGGTGGTGATGATCGTGCTGATCGTCTCGATCGCGAGCATTTTCGGGCCCGTCACCACGGACGGCGGCGCGGCCGCGACGACGGCGCCGCGATTGGCGACGACGTCGAGACGGCGCGGCTGCGCGACGAAGTCAGGCAGCTGAAGGAGCGGATCCAGGTGCTCGAGCGGATCACCGTCGAGAAGGAGAACAGTCTCGAGCGGCAGATCGAGCAGCTGCGCGACCGGTAGCCGGGACGATGACCGACCCCGCCTTGCTGCTGATCGTCGGCTCGACCGGGACCGCCGGCATCGGTATCGCCGCCGCCGCCGCGCTCAAGGGCTGGCGCGAATGGCTCGACGTCCGGCGGCTGGAGATGAGCGGGCGGCCTGGAAGCGGCCGCTGCCCCGCCGCCGGAAGCCGGATCGAGCTCGCCGACCTGAGGGCGCGCGTGCGCCGCCTCGAAGCGATCGCCAATGGCGGGGACGCCTGAACCCGGATCGTCACCTTCCTGATGACGAGCGGCGGCGGCGCCACTACATCCGGTTTATGACCTTCCACTCCCTCGCCGACGTCTATGCCGATTACGCGCTGCTCGACGCCGACGACCGCTACCGGCTGCTGATCGACCTCGGCCGCGCGCTCGAGCCGATGCCCGACGCGCTCAAGACCGACGCCACTCTGGTGCGCGGCTGCTCGGCGGCGGTGTGGGTCTATCCGGTGCCGCAGGGCGACGGCCGCCTGCATTTTCTCGCCGACAGCAACGCCGCCATCACCAAGGGCATCGTCGCCTTGATCCTGCTCGCCGTCCAGGACCGCCGGCCGGACGAGATAATCGCCGCCGACATCGAAGGCGAGCTGGCGCGATTCGACCTCGGCAATCAGCTGAGCTCGAACCGCACCCAGGGCATTCCCAACATGATCGCGCTGATCCGCGAGACCGCGCAGCGGCTGGCGGCGTGAGCGCGTCCGACCCGCGCGCCGCGCCAGTGTTCGACCCGAAGCGCTTCCTCGATTATGTCCGCCGCGTCGGCCATGGCGGCGCGCTCGGCATCGCCTATCGCGCCCATGGCGAGGATTGGGCGGAGCTCAGCCTGCCTTATGACGAACGCCTGGTCGGCATGCCCGAGCGGCATCATCGCCTCGGGGCCGATCATCAGCCTGATGGACATGGCGACCAGCATCGCCATCTGGGTCAGGCTCGGACGCTTCCGCCACCAGGCCACGCTCGACCTTCGCGTCGACTATCTGCGGCCCGCCGTGCCCGGCCGCGACATTATCGGCCGCGGCGAATGCTATGCGGTGACGAGGAGCATCGGCTTCGTCCGCGGCATCGCCCATGACGGCGACGCCGACGATCCGGTCGCCCATGTCGGCGGCACCTTCATGTTCACCGATTGAGAGGCCTGCCCAGGCCGAACCCTCGCTACTGGCAGGCGCCCCATTGCGGTGGGCCGGGCCGCGCCAGCTGGCGCTCGACCTCGGTCTGCAGCGCCTCGACGCCGCTGTCGCGAACGGAGCGGTAAAGCCTGGCGGCCTCCTCGTCGCAGCCTCCGCCCCCCGGGCGCTGTTCGCCCGCCATCGCCCGGGCGAAGGCGTCGAGCTCAGCCCGGCTCGTGCCGGATGCCTGCGCATGTGCCTCCACCCGCGTGACGGCGTCCGCCATCGCGGTCTGGAACGGGCCGTCCTGGCCTGCAAAGCAGCGGCGGGCGGCGCCGGCGACGATATGGAAGGTGGCGAGGGTGCACAACAGGCCGCCGCCCGGGGCATATTCGAAGCGCGCCGGAGCGCCGCTGTCCGGCGGCGGCGCGGGCTCTGACCGGGCGACCGCCGCCGCGCCCACCATCGCCCCGATCAGGGCCGCGAGCAGGGGCCTGGCGGTCATGGCGCCAGCCGCGCGCGACCCTCTTCGGCCTTGCGCAGCACCTCATAGGCGGCCTGGATCGCCTGGAAGCGCCTGGCGGCCTCCTCGTCGCCGGGCTTGAGATCGGGATGATTGGCCTTGGCGAGCCGGCGATAGGCGGCGCGCATCTCGTCGAATCCGGCGTCGGCCTCGAGCTCGAGCAGGTCGAGCGCCCGCATCTCGTCGCGGCTGCGGCTGCCGTCGCCGGGCCCGCCCCAGCCATAATGGCCGGCCTGGCGGTAGCCGTCGGCGCCGCTCTGCTCGTCGGCCTCGCGCGCCGCCGCTTCCTCGGCGGTCAGGCCCTCGAAATAATTCCAGTTGCGGTTGTACTCGGCGGCGTGGCGCTCGCAGAAATACCAGCGCTCGCGGCTGTGGGGCGATTTGGGCGCGGGCCGGTCGCCGGGCTCCTCGCAGCCGTGACGGTCGCAGCTTCGCACCGCCTCGGCGTGGCGCGCCGAGCCGTAGCCGCGCCAGCGCGGAAATCCCCAGTCGTTCGATCGTCTTTGCCGAGCCATGAGACCCCAGATAGAAAAAGAGCGGCCCCAGGGCCACCTTCTTCGGCAGGAAAAATGCCAGAGGGTCTGTAAGCCGGGTTCTGTCCCCCTCCATGGCCTTGCCAGGGAGGGTGGGCGGCCATTCCTCTAGGAGACGGATCGCTCCGCCCCTCAAGCAACCAACCCGGGCGACGGGGCCGGAACGAAGCCCATGTGCCGCCCCTATTCGGTCTTGCTCCCGGTGGGGTTTGCCGTGCCGCCGCCGTTGCCGGCGACGCGGTGCGCTCTTACCGCACCCTTTCACCTGTCGCCGCGCCGAAGCACGGTGCGACCTGCTTTCTGTGGCACTTTCCCTGGGGTCGCCCCCGCCGGGCATTACCCGGCACCGTCGTTCCCTGGAGCCCGGACTTTCCTCGCCCCGCTCCGAAGACGAGCCGCGGCCGCCCGACCCTCTGGCCGACCCTATGTAAGGTGGCCGCGCTCGCGGTCCAAGAGCAAATGCAGCAGGATGGCGCGGCATTCGCCGTCGATGGTGCCGTCGATCAGCTCGGGGCGGAAGCGGCGCTGGAAGGCGACGGTGGCGGCGAGCGCGTCGCGCACGTCATAGCCGTAGCGCTCGAGCGCGAGCAGGAAGCCGCCGTCGGTCCAGAGCGGGTCGACCAGCCCCTTGGTCGGCCGCGCGACCGCGAGCTTGTGCCGGGCCAGCAGCGCCCAGTCGAAAATTCGCCCGGATCCTGCTTGCGCGCCGGGGCGACGTCGGAATGGCCGACGACGTTGGCGCGCGGAATCTGGTGGCGGCCGATGATGTCGGCGAGCAGCGGCACCAGCGCGTCCATCTGCTGCGCGGTGAACGGCCGATAGCCAAATTCGTGGCCGGGATTGACGATCTCGATGCCGATGCTGGCCGCGTTCACATTGTGGATGCCGCGCCAGTAGGACCGGCCGGCATGCCAGGCGCGCTTGAATTCCGCGACCATGCGCAGCACCTGGCCGTCCTCGTCGACCAGATAATGGCACGAGACCCGGGCCTCGGGATCGCGCAGCCGGGCGATCGCGGAGGCGGCCGTCCGCCATGCCGGTATAATGGAGGACGACGATCGAGACCGGCTGGTCGCGCTCGTCGAAATTGGGCGAGGGACAATCGATGATCCCGTCCATGCGCCCTTACCGCCCGAAAGCGCCGGGGCGTCAAGGAGGATCGGCGGCCCGCGCGGCCTTGAAACGCGTCATCCCGGCGCAAGCCGGGACCTGGGGGGCCGTGTCGAGACCTTCTTGTCCTGAGGTCCCGGCTTTCGCCGGGATGACGGGCGGGCTCAGGCCACCCGCGACGCGACCAGCGCGCCCTGCCGCGCCGCGGCCGCGGCCGCCGGCACGTAGAGGCCGCGGCAGTCGGGATCGGAGACGAAGGCGTCGGTCTGGCCGATCACCGTCTCGCCGGCGCCGAGCATCAGCGCGCCGTCGGCGGCGATCGCCGAGGCGAGCCGGGCGAAGGCGAGCCGGCGCATGTCGGGCGAGAAATAGAGCAGGACGTTGCGGCACAGGATGATGTCGAAGCGGCCCGGCGCGGGCGGCGGCTCGATCAGGTTGCCGACCTCGAAGCGCACGGCGTCGAGCAGCGCCGGCGATATGCCCCAGTCGCCGTCGCCAAGCTCCTCGAACCAGCGCATCATCTGCACGACCGGCAGGCCGCGCTGCACCTCGAACTGCGAATAGACGCCGGCGCGGGCGCGCTCGATCGCCGAGCGCGACAAATCGGTGCCGACGATGTCGATCTTCCAGCCGCGCCAGCGCGCCTTCTCGTCGGCGAAGCTCATCGCCAGCGAATAGGCCTCCTGGCCGGTCGAGCAGCCGGCGCACCAGATGGCGAGCTTCCGTTCGCGGGCGCGCGCCTTCTCGAGCCGGCCCAGCGGGCCGCCGAGCAGCAGATCGAACGGCAGCCGGTCGCGGAAGAAATAGGTCTCGTTGTTGAGCAGCGCCTCGATCACCGCCTCGGTCAGCGCCGCCTCGCGTCCGGCGACGAGCTGCGCGACCAGCTGGTCGACGCTGGCGAAACCGCGCTCGCGCAGGATCGAGGACAAAGCGCTGTCGATCCGCCAGCGCCGGCTCAGGGTCAGCTGCTGGCCGGTTCGCGCCTCGAGCAGGCTGGCGAGGATGCGCTGCGAGGAGCTGCTTATCTCCATGGCTCGCCCCCGGGCTGCCCGGCGCCGCGCTGCGCCACCCGCCGCGCCAGCTCGCGCGGCGGCAGCACCGCGGAGGCGAGGCCGGCCTCGGCGACCGCGCGCGGCATGCCCCAGATGGCGGCGCTGCGCCGGTCCTGGGCGAGCATCGCCCCGCCCCGCTCGACCAGCCGGCGGCTGCCGATCAGGCCGTCGCGGCCCATGCCGCTCAGCATCACGCCCAATCCGCCTTCGCCATAGGCTTCGGCGACCGAGACGAGCATCGGGTCGACCGACGGCAGGCAGCCGGTCGGCGCCGGCTCGCGCTCGAGCCGGACGCGGGCGTCCTCACCCTGCCGTTCGATGCAAAGATGGGCGTCGCCGGGCGCGATATGGACGATGTCGGCGGCAAGCTTCTGTCCTTCCTCGGCGATTCGCACCGGCCGACCGGCGGCGGAAGCGAGCTGGCGGGCGAAATAGGGCATGAACAACGCCGGCAGATGCTGGGTGACGAGGATCGGCGCGCCGATCCGCGCCGGCAGCGCGCGCAGGAATTCGGTGAGCGGATGCAGGCCGCCGGTCGAGGCGCCGAGCGCGACGCAGCCGACCGGTGCCTGCGGCATGTCGCGAAGCCGGATCGCGGTCTCCGGCGGGGCCAGCGGCGATTCGGGCTCGACCCGGCCGGCCCGGCCGATCCTGCGCAGCCGGTCGGCAAGCACCTGCGAGAAGCGGCCGGCGAAATAGCCGGTGCCGGGCTTGGGCAGCGTGTCGGCCGCGCCCTGGGCGAGCGCGCGGACGGTGACCTCGGCGCCGTCCTCGGCCATCGACGAGACGATCAGGACGCGGGCGCCCTGGCCGGCGCGCAATATCTCCGGAAGCGCGTCGAGGCCGCTCGCGCCCGGCATCTCGACGTCGAGCAGCACGATATCGACCCGGACGCTGCCCAGCGCATCGAGCGCCTCGGCGGCATTGCCGGCGAGCGCGATCACTTCGAAATCCGGCTCGGCGGCGACCATCCGCGCAAGCACGGCGCGGGCGACCGCCGAATCGTCGACGATCATCAGCCGAATCGGGGGCTCGCCGGGCCTTTCAATCCGACGCCGCGCAGGTACCCGCATCAGGCTCACGCGATGCCGACGATCTGCAGCTTGGCGTGAAGCGTCTCGCGGTCGAACGGCTTCATCACATATTCGTCCGCCCCGGCGGCGATCGCGGCGCGGATGTGGGCGATGTCGTTCTCGGTCGTGCAGAACACGACCTTGGGCTGGTCGGTCCAGTCCGACTGGCGCAGCGCGCGCAGGAACTCCATGCCGCTCATCACCGGCATGTTCCAGTCGAGCAGGATGACGTCGGGCATTTGCGCGGCGCAGGCGCTCAGCGCCTCGCGACCGTCTTCCGCCTCGGCGACGGCGAAGTTCAGCGTCTCGAGAATGTGCCGGGCGACCTTGCGGATCACCTTGCTATCGTCGACGACCAGGCAGCTTCTCATGTCAGCGGCTCCGTACGCGGGAAACGGCAGGGTAAGGGGAAGAGGTAAGCACAACTTTAAAGCCGGGCTGCGTCATCACGCGGCCTGCGCCGCCGGGCCGGCGATCAGCCGGTGCGGGTCGACCAGCAGCAGCAGGTCGCCGTCGGCCTCGACCATGCCGATCGCGACCCGGTCCCAGCCGGACCCGATCGGGCCGGCGACCGGCGCCGGCGCGCCGGACGATTCGACCACGTCCTCGACCGCGTCGACCAGCAGCGCATAGGGATGGCCGCCCGACGGCACCACGATCGCTTCGGGCAGGTCGCGGGCGGCGGCGCGGCCGAAGCCCAGCGAAGCGAGGCCGTCGATGACGGTGAGGACGCGGCTGCGCAGCGCCGACAGGCCGGCCACGTGCGGCGCCGCGCGCGGCGCCGGCGTCACGCCCTCGAGCTCGACCACCGCCTCGACCTCGGCCGAGGGAAAGGCGACGCGGCGGCCGGCGAGCCGGACGATGAGAAGCAGACCGGTCATTCGCCTCGTCCTTTCGCCGCGCGCCGGCTCAACGCGCCGAGCAAAGCGGCGCGGTCGTAGCGGTAGATGCTGTTGTCGTTGCCGCCGGCCAGCTCGGGCCGCACGCGCAGCCGCAATATCTCGCCGGCCGCGACCCCGCTCTCCTCAGCCGCGTCGGCGGCGGCGATCAATATGTCGGCGGCGACCCCCTCGCCCGCCGCGACCACGCGATAGCCGAGGCTCTCGATCAGCGGACGCAGCATATTGTCCATCCACGGATCGCCCGGCGGCAGCGCGCAGACCAGCGGCTCGTCCGACGGTGCGGCCGGATCGGCGTGAGCGGCGAACAGCCAGTGCGGATCGATGATCTCGACCTGGCTGCCGTCGACCAGCGCCACGCCGGCGACTTCGCCCGGCGCCGGTGCCGGCTTCAGATCGATCGCGCGCGAGCGGATGTCGACCACCTCGGCGAAGCCGAAAGCGAGCTCGGCGGCGCCGTCGGTCAGGCGCAGGATTCGGATCGTGCCGGCGGCGGGCGGCTCGGTGCAGCCGGCGAGCGGCAGGATCCGCCCGGCGACGAGCACCCTGAGCTTGCCGGCGCTGAACCGGATCGCCCCGGCGGCGACCTCCTCGATCCGCTCGACCACGGCGATCGGGATGGCGCGAAGGCCGCCGCCGAGATCGCGGAACAGGAGCAGGGTCGATTCGCGGCGGCCCGACTCCGCGGGCGCTGCCGCGGCCGGCCGGACGTCGGGCTCTTCCTCCTCGCCGCCGGCGAGTCCGGCCTGGTTGGCCATGCCGGACGGATCGAGCAGCAGGATCGGGCGGCCGTCGTCGGCCAGGGTGGTGCCGGCATAGAGGCCGGCGGCCATCACCTGCGGCGCGGCCGGCTTGACCACCAGTTCCTCATGGTCGTGCACGGTGTCGACGACCAGCGCGTAGACGCGGCCGCCGGCCGGCTTCAGCAGAATGAGCTTGGCCTCTTCCGTCGCCATCGACGGCGGGACGCCGAGCAGGTCGGCGAGCGCGACCAGCGGCATCCGCCGGCCGCGCACCGTCGCCACCTGCGATTCGCCGACCGCGTCGATGCGGACGCTGTCGCCGCCGGCGCGCAATATCTCGTCGATCGCCGACCGCGGAACGGCGAAGATCTGGCCGCCGGAGCTCACCGTCAGCGCCGGGATGATGGTCAGGGTCAGCGGCACGCGGATCGCCAGCCGGACGCCGCGGCCGGCGCGCGAGTCGATGTCGACGACGCCGCCGATCCGCTCGATATTGGCGCGCACCACGTCCATGCCGACGCCGCGGCCGGAAATGGCGGTGACCTCGCCGGCGGTCGACACGCCCGGGGCGAAGATCAAAGCGGTCCTCTGCGCCGGCGACAGCCGTTCGGCCCGCTCGCCGCTCAGCTGGCCGGCGGCGATCGCCTGTCGGACCAGCGCCTCGCCGTCGATGCCGCGGCCGTCGTCGGCGACCTCGATCAATATCTGGTTGCCGGCCTGGCGCGCCGAAACCTTGAGCTGGCCGGCCGCCGGCTTGCCTGCCTGCTCGCGCTCCGCCGCCGGCTCGATGCCGTGATCGACGGCGTTGCGGACGATATGGGTGAGCGGATCGCGGATCATCTCGATCATCTCGCGGTCGAGCTCGACGTCGCCGCCGTCGACTTCGAGCGCGACCTGCTTGCCGAGCTCGGCGGAAAGGTCGCGCACCATGCGCGGCAGCGCCGAAAACAGATTGTCGATGCGCTGCATCCGGGTGCGGGTGATGGCGTCGCGTATTTCGGCGATGCAGGCCGAGACACGCTCGAAGGCGGCCTCGATCGCGACCTCGCGCGGCGCGTCGCGGAGCCGGCGGGCGAGCTCGTTGCGGGCGAGCACGGCGTCGGAAACGCCGCTCATCATCCGGTCGAGCAGGTCGACCGACAGGCGGATGCTGCGCATCGCCTTCTTCGTCTCGGACGCGACCGGCGCCGGTTCGGGGTCGAGCGCCGGCGGCGCCGGCTTGTCGCCCAATGCCGCGATCAGCTGCTCGTCATCCTCGCTGGCCAGCGCCTCGCCGGTCTCGAGCGCCTGTACGAGCTCGCCGATGCGGTCGATCACCGCCAGCACCGCGCTCACCAGCCGGGCGTCGGCGCTGCGGCGGCCGGCGCGCACCTCGGCGAGCGCGTCCTCGGCGGCATGGCTCAGCTGCTGCAGCCGCGGCAGGTCGAAGAAGCCGCAATTGCCCTTGACGGTGTGGACGAAGCGGAAAATCTCGTCGAGCCGGGCGCGGTCGCCGGGCTCGGTCTCCCAGGCGACGATCGCGCCGGACAGCGCCTGCAGCATGTCGCGCGTCTCGGCGATGAAGTCGTTGATGAGATCGTCCATGGCTCCGTCCGCAGCTGCCGCCGACAAGCCTTATGGAAGCCGATGGTAAAGAAGGCGTTTACCGGTCGGCCCCGCCGTAAATGGGGACAGTCCCTGTTTCCGCCGAAAATGGGGACAGTCCCGGTTGTTCGCCAATCGCCCCGGACCGGACCGGGGCGAACGGGACAAATGTGATTCTATCGTGGAGGCAGAGGCTTAGGCCGGCAGGTTCGCACCGATCAGCAGCATGCCCTCTTCGCCGTCCGCGACCTGGATGGCGCCGCCGCCCTCCTCGACCAGGCAATGGACCAGCCAGGCGGCGGCGGCGCGCGGCGCCACCTCGTCCTCGCCGGTCTCGCCGGTCAGCACGTTCCTCAATTCGGGATCGAGCACGATGCGCGGGCCTTCGGCGCGCACGACGATGTCGAGGCCATGGTCGTGCTTCTCGGCGCCGACGTCGAGGCTGCCGCCGCGCACCAGCGCGTCGCCGGCGATCAGGACGATGTTCAAGAGCACCTTCAGCGCCGCCTTGCTCATCACCGGCTCGTCGACCATCCAGCCGAGCTGGATGCGGCCGTCGCCGCCGAACAGGCCCTCGATCGCGGCGCGCGCCTCGCGCGTATCGACCTCGTCGGCAAACCCGCCGGCGGCGCCGAAAGCGAGGCGGAAGAATTTGAGCTTGTTGGCGCTGGCGCGCGCGCTCTCGCCGAGCAGGTCGAGGCAGCGGGCGCGCATCTCCGGGTCATGCTCGTCGGCGAGCAGCTCGATGCCGTTGTTGAGGGCGCCGACCGGGGACAAGAGGTCGTGGCACAGTCGCGAACAGAGCAGGCTCGCAAATTCGTGGGATTTCATCTGAGCGGGCGCCCCTGTCCGTTCGTGTGGCCTTCCCTATTGGCCGCTGGAACAGGCGGTTGCAAGGCCGCTCCGGCGGTCCGGAGCGGCCTTTGAGGTCATGACGTCGATCGGGTCAGCCGCGCTCGCCGCGCTCGCCGGAGCTTTCCACCGGCGGCAATGGCGGCGCCGCGAGCGTCTGCGCCGTCCAGCGCGTGGTCGCCGGGCAGTCGCTGGTCAGCACCACCTCCTGGCCGACCTGGAAGGGCGAAACATAGCCCCAGCATTCGCGACGGTCGGCCGCGACCTCGAGGCACAGCTGGTTGTTCTGGACGAACCAGCGGCCCTGGACGGTGACCAGCCCGGACGGCGAGGCGATGGTGGCCGTGCCGTCGGGATGGAAGCTGACCGTATTGACGGTCCCGTCGCTCGACTGGGCGAGCAACGTCGCGCCGCGCAGCTCGGATCCGTCCGGCGCGGTCTGGGCGACGGCGCTGCCGGGGACGGCGACCGCGGCGAGAAAAGCGCCGGCGAAGGCAGCGGCCACATGAAGCTTTTTCATCGAGATATCCTCCCAAACTGGCAAATCGGGCCGTTCCTCCTTACCGCCGCGCGCTTCACGGGCTCACCGGCGGCGCGTCTTCGTCGCCGCCGCCCGAGAGCAGCAGGATCAGGGCGGCAAGCGCCGCCAGGCCGATCAGGAACGGCCAGAAGCCGAACCCGCCATCATCGTCGACCATCGGACCCGGCTCGGCCGAAGGCGCCGCCACCGGCGGGTCGCGCACCGGCAGCACGCAGGCCGGATTGCCCGCCTGGCAGGCGGCAGCCGGCAACGGCACGCTGACCGCCGAACCGAAGCTGATCGACAGCGCCACCAATATTTTCGTGGGAGAAAGCGAAGACTTCCAGGACGGCATTTTAGATCCCCTTATCGCCGCAGCCGTACAGAGAGCGGGCCGACACAACCCGCTCCAGAAGCCACCGGAACGCCTCCGTCTCCGCATCGTTCCCTGAAATATCTTCATTGGCGCAAACTTCCCCGATTGGCCACCCGCCGGCCGTGACGGCCCCCGACGCGGGCGCTTGAATTCGTTTCGGCCATAGCCACATCGCCAGCGATGCCGGGGGTAAGCAAAGTCATCGAGGCCAGCATATCCGGGGACGCGGCGGGATGGCGGCTGGACCGGGCGCTGGCGGCGGCGCTGCCGACATTGTCGCGCGAGCGGCTGAAGGCGCTGATCAGCGCCGGCGAGGTCGCGGGGCCGGGCGGCGTGGTCCGCGATCCCGCCGCGAAGGCGGCAGCGGGCGCCTGGCGGGTGACGGTGCCCGAGCCCCGGCCCGCGCACAATCCCGCCCAGGATATCGCGCTCGACATCGTCTTCGAGGATGATCATCTGCTCGTTGTCGACAAGCCGGCCGGGATGGTGGTCCATCCCGCCGCCGGCAATGCCGACGGCACGCTGGTCAACGCTTTGCTCCACCATTGCGCGGGCCGGCTGTCGGGCATCGGCGGCGTCGCGCGGCCGGGCATCGTCCATCGCATCGACAAGGAGACGTCCGGCCTGCTGGTCGTCGCCAAGACCGACGTCGCCCACGAGCGGCTCGCCGCCCAGTTCGCCCGCCACACCATCCACCGCCTCTATCTGGCGATCGTCGCCGGCATCCCGTCGCCGCCGGCCGGCATTATCGACGCGCCCCTCGCCCGCTCGGCGGCCGACCGCAAGAAGATCGCGGTCGTCGAGGGCGGACGCGGCAAGCGGGCGGTGACCCGCTACCGAATTGTCCGTCCGCTCGACCAGGCGGCTCTGGTCGAATGCCGGCTGGAAACCGGCCGCACCCATCAGGTCCGGGTGCATATGGCGTCGATCGGCCACCCGTTGCTCGGCGATCCCGTCTATGGCCGGACCCGTCCCGCACATCGCGACATATTGAAAAATCTCGGTTTCCACCGCCAGGCGCTGCACGCCGCCGAGCTCGGCTTCGCCCATCCGGTTTCGAAAGAAAACTTAACCTTTAAAAGCCCCCTTCCGTCTGATATTCAGGAACTGTTCGGGGCGCTTACCGTATAGAAAGGTCAGGCCGACATGGTGCTTGAGACCCATGCGGCGCTGCAGGGAGATTGTGAGACTTACCATGGCAAGCGGCAGAAACGTCCCGGCGACGATCCCGGCGACCGGCGGTGAGGCCGGCCTCAACCGCTATCTCACCGAGATCAAGAAATTCCCGATCCTCACTCCGGAAGAGGAATATATGCTGGCCAAGCGCTGGACCGAGCATCAGGACACCGATGCCGCGGCCCGGCTCGTCAACAGCCATTTGCGCCTCGTCGCCAAGATCGCGATGGGATATCGCGGCTATGGCCTGCCGCTGTCGGAGCTGATCTCCGAGGGGAATATCGGCCTGATGCAGGGCGTGAAGAAGTTCGAGCCGGAGCGCGGCTTCCGCCTCGCCACCTATGCGATGTGGTGGATCCGCGCCTCGATCCAGGAATTCATCCTGCGCAGCTGGTCGCTGGTGAAGATGGGCACCACCGCGGCGCAGAAGAAACTGTTCTTCAACCTGAGGCGGATGAAGAACCGGATCGAGGCGTTCGAGGAAGGCGATCTTCGCCCCGAGGACGTCAAACAGATCGCCACCGATCTCGGCGTCTCCGAGGAGGATGTGGTGTCGATGAATCGCCGCATGGCGATGGGCGGCGACACGTCGCTGAACGTGCCGCTGCGCGACGACAGCGAGGGCACCTGGCAGGACTTCCTGGTCGACAGCGAGCCGCTTCAGGACGAGCGCGTCGCCGAGGCCGAGGAATCGCGGATGCGCCACGAATTGCTGATCGAGGCGATGCAGGCCCTCAATGACCGCGAACGCCATATCCTGACCGAGCGGCGTTTGAGCGACGAGCCGAAGACGCTCGAGGAGCTTTCCCAGGTCTATGACGTCAGCCGCGAGCGCATCCGCCAGATCGAGGTGCGCGCGTTCGAGAAGCTGCAGAAGGCGCTGATGGCGCTGGCCGGCGAGCGCCGCCTGCTGCCGGCGGGGTAGCGTCGTCCCTCGGGGGGACCCGTGGAGACTTCTTGTCCCGAGGTCCCGGCTTTCGAGGGTTCCCATCAAAAGTAGTACTTTGATGGGGTCCCTTCCCGGGATGACGCGGAGAGGGTGATGGGCATGGGGCCGCGGCCGGCGCATTTCGTCGCAACCCTGTTCCTCATTCTGCTCGGCGCGCCTGCATCTGCCCAGAGCAGCGTCGAGGGCAGCCTTGAGCTGGCCGGCGAGCGCGTGCCGATCACCCATGTCTATGCGCGCGAAAGTCGCCCGAGGCCCGGAAGCGCTGAGGCGCCGCATGTCATCATCCTGATGACCGATCGCCCGGCCCCGCTCGATGTCGTGGCCAGTCGCCGGGCTTATTATGCCGCCGCGAGCGAAGGGCGCATTCGCGGCGCCCTGCTGGTGCTCGAACCGGATCCGCGCTTCGTGCTGTTCGCTCCCGGCGGCGGCTATGTCGATACGGCGGTGCCGGACTTTTTCGACCGGCTGACCCTGTCCGGGCTGCGGCGGGAGAATGGCAATGTCTCGGGACATCTGCTCATGTCGGAGGCCGGCGAGCTGGACCATGGCGAAGCGGGCGCGCCGGACAGCTTCCGGGTCGACCTGCGCTTCAACGCCCCGATCGCCCAGGCGCCGCAGCCCATAGAGACGCTGACCGGCGAAGCGGCGCGCACCAGTCCGCAGGCCGCGGCGGCGTTGCGGGCACTGCACATCGTGCGGACCGGCTCGCTCGCCGAGATTCGTGCCGTCGTCCATCCGGACGAGCCCGCCTGGACCATGCTGAACTCCGAGGGCGCGGCCGCGATGCTCGAGGCGGCGCGCCGGTTCCTGCCGGCGCCCGACACCTTCCTGCAGTCGATCGAACGCGTCTTGGTCTATGACGATGCGGCGATCATCCTGGCTCGCGGTTCCGACGGCCAGATCACCGTCTCGCTGCGCCGCGACGGCGACGCGTGGAAGTTCGCCGATGGCCCGATTCCCAACGACTGACCCCGGTTCGATGCCGAAAGCCCGCGCCAGACGCTCGTGGCCGCGCCGCATCCTCGGCTGGATCGTCACCGGCCTGCTGGTTTTCATCCTGGTGAGCGTGCTGTGGGTGCTGGTCTACCGGTTCGTGAATCCGCCGCTCACCTTCACCCAGATCGGCGATCTCGTGTCCGGCAACGGCGCCCGGCGCGAATGGATGGCGATCGAGCGGATCGACCGCGACATGGTGCGCGCGGTGATCGCCGGCGAGGACAGCAAATATTGCGCCCATGACGGTTTCGACCGCCAGGCGATCGAGGCGGCGATGCGGCGCAACGCCCGCGGCGGCGCGGTGATCCGCGGCGGCTCGACGATCAGCCAGCAGACCGCCAAGAACGTCTTCCTGTGGCAAGGGGGCGGCTGGTTCCGCAAGGGCCTCGAGGCGTGGTTCACCCTGCTGATCGAGAATCTGTGGGACAAGAACCGGATCATGGAGGTCTATCTGAACGTCGCCGAGACCGGCCTCGGCACTTATGGCGTCAATGCCGGGGCGCAGCGCTATTTCGGCCACGACGCCTCGCGCCTCACCGCCAACGAGGCGGCGCGGATCGCCGCGATCTTCCCGTTGCCCAAGCGCCGCCAGGCGATCGCCCCGACCGGCTTCACCCGCCGCTACGGCAACATGATCCTCGCCCGGATGGCGGTGGTCCGCCGCGATCGCCTCGACGCCTGCGTCTATGCCGCAATGGCGGCGCCGGTCGAGGCGCCGGAACCGGCGCGGCGGCGTCGCACGGCCGCCAGCCGCCGCGGCCGGCACGCGCCGGCGCCTTCCCCGCCACCGCCGGAGCCGGTACCTGGCGAGGAGTTCGAAAAGCCGGTGGAGGCGCCTGCAGTGCCGGGCGAGGCGCCCGTCCCAACTGCTCCTTCTGTTGAAACTCAACGGCTGTCGAACGGCTTCTAGACATCGCTTTTCGTCGCTGTCCGAGGCTCGGTGGTCAGGCGATGTTGACTTCCCGGTGCGTATCATATATGATACGACCTGCTCTGAGCACCACTAGCTTGGCCGAAGGAAGGAGCTCGTAAATGGACACAAATTTTGCCGGTTGCCTCGCGGCTTTCGCGGCATTGGGAAAACATCATGACAGAGATGTATTTCTCCGGAGACGTAGATAATTTCATCGCATCCTTGGGAGACACGAGATTCGACGTGCTTGCCGACCTGCTTGTGATCTCGAAAGCGGGTCCTCACGGTCTCGGTTTCTGCGAAGAGCTGAGAGACGAGATTTGGCAATATTGTCGACCGATTGGCTCGGCGAGCTATGCTTATCTGCTGTTCGTTCACCTGGAAGAATATGACAGCTACATCGTCCTTCACGGATTCCGCGGCGGCCTTGAAGGCACAACCCGTGCTGACCTCAAGGTTGCTCAACGACGACGGAAAGGACTTCCATGAGTGATTTATGGCTAAGAATCCGCGAGAATTGAAGGGTCTGAAGGGACTTACATCCCTGAACGAGGTATTGGATCGCGAAGGGCTGCGCGAGAAGGTCGAGCTGCTGGCATGCAAGAAGCTGCTCGCACTGAAGCTCAAGCAGGAGATGGAAACGCAAAAGCTTTCGAAAAGCGATATGGCCCGTCGGATGGGGACCAGCCGTGCTCAGCTCGACCGGGTGCTCGACCCCCACGCATTCAACATCACGATAGAGACTGTGGCCAGAGCTGCGCAAACGCTGGGAAAGAACCTCAGGTTCGATATAGCCTAGAAGCGAATCTGAGCGAGAGCAGCCC
>CAWKEE010000003.1:0-23137 GCA_963848555.1 uncultured Alphaproteobacteria bacterium
TGCAAGTGTATTGAAGTCATGAGGCAACTATGCCCGGGCTCCATATCAGCAAGGTCGCGGTCGGCTGCCGCAGCGTCGAGGCGTTGCGGCAACGCCAGCAGGCGCGGCTCGCCGACGGGGTGGTGCCGATCACCGCCCGGTACCGGCAGAAGCGCGCCGACGAGCTGGTCGGCGGCTCGATCTACTGGATCGTCAAGCATCGCATCTCGGTGCGGCAGGCGATCGTCGGCTTTGCCGAAAGCAAGACCGACCGGCGCACGATCATCCGGCTCGATCCCGAGCTGGTGGCGGTGCGGGCGGAGCCGAAGCGGGCGCATCAGGGCTGGCGCTATTTCACCGCGGCCGACGCGCCGCCGGACCTGGGCGGAGAGGGCGAGAGGTCTCGCCGCTTGCCGCCGCAGCTGGCCGAGAAGCTAGCGCTGCTGGCGCTGATCTGAGCCGCAGCGCACCAGCCCGGCATTGGCGCCGCGCACGGTGCAGGCCGGATCGCCCAGGATCGTCACCTCGCCGAGGCCGAGCGCGTTGACGTTGGCCGAGCGCTCGGCAAAGGCGGCGACGATGCCGGTGGTGGTGGTGGTGATCGCGGCATTCTGGACGCGCAAAGCCGCGGCGTCGACGTCGCCGGTGCCCTGGATGTCGGCGTTGAGATTCTCGGCGGCGCCGGCGACCTCGACCCGGCCGGAGCCGGCGAGGCCGAGCGACAGATTGTCCGCCTCGACATTGGTGGCGCGCAAATGGCCGCTGCCCTCGACGATCAGGTCGACGCGCAGCCCCTCGACGCGGTCGACGTCGAGACGGGCCGGGCCGATCAGCCGCACCGAACGCACCATCCGGGTCGCGAGCTCGACCGTCAGCGGCCCTTCCTGCGCGCCCGGATTGCCGCCCCAGGACGAGCGGGTGCGGCGGATCCGCAGCGTCCGGCCGGAAACGTCGATCGTCACCCGGTCGAGCGCCGCCGGGCTGCCGCTGGCGGTCGCCGCCGAAGCCGGCCCGGCGGTGAGCCGGACGATATAGGGGCCTTCGACGACGACGCGCTCGAAGTCGGCGACGGCGTAGCGGCGCTCCGCCGCCGCGGCCGGCGCGGCCGAAGCGGCGAGGAGGGCGAAAGCGAGCAAGATCCTGGTCATGACCGGGACCATGGCGCGAAATGGTTAACGGTCAATGGGTAGGGGACAGTTACTTTCACGCGCGGGCGCACGAACGCTGCCGCTGCGGCTGGAAAAGTAACTGTCCCCTTCGAGGCCGAGAATGGGGACAGTCACTTTGCGAATGGCGAGCAATGCCGGTCAGTGACTGGCGCGTGAAAGAGACTGTCCCCTTCAGCCGCAGTGGACGTCGCCGCTGCCGTGCTTGTCGACCGAGCAGCGGGCGCCGCCGGTGACGGCGACGTCGCCGGAGCCCATCAGGGTGACGCTGGCGCTCTCGGTGGCGCGCAGCCGGGCGTCGCCCGAGCCCATCACCGTCACCGCGGCGGTGCGGCTTTCGAGGCGCTCGAGATCGGCGTCGCCGGAGCCGACGATGCTGATCTCGGAGCGGGCGGCGGCGCCGGCGGCGCGCAGATTGCCGGAGCCGGCGATCGAGAAACTCGCCTGGTCGACGCGCAGCGCCGCGACGTCGAGGTCGCCCGAGCCGGCGACCGCGGCGGTGAACGCCGCTCCCTCGATCCGGTCGATGCGCATGTCGCCCGAGCCGGCGACCGCGGCGGCGGCCAGCGCCGGCACCGTGACGTGGACGGTGACATGGCCGTGATCGCCGCCCCAGCTCCAGCCGCGGCGCTCCCGGTTGCCGATCCTGAGCTGGCCGTCCTCAACTCTTATGTCGAGCCGTTCGAGCCGCCGGGCGTCGCCTTCGGCGCGGACCGAGACGGCGGCGCCGACGGTGACGACGACGTCATAGGAGCCGGCCAGCGCGATCCGGTCGAAGCCGCCGACGTCGAAGCTGCGCGAGCCGGTGGCGCGCGCCTCGCCTTCATGACCAGACGCGGTGCAGGCGCCGAGCAGCAGCACTGCCCCCATCAGAACCGAACGCATGGCCATCCTCCGTTGCTGTATTATTCGTATAATACACATGGCGGCGCGGGGGTGCAACCGGAAAAGACAAGGTCCCGGAGGGGAACGGAGTCATCCCGGCGAAAGCCGGGACCCATGAACACGGAATTCGCAGAATCCGGTCAGCCCTTATGTTCATGGATCCCGGCTTTCGCCGGGATGACTCTTATGCTTGGCCGAACCGAAACGCCGGCTCTTTCCCTCAACGAAAAAGGGCGGCCCGTCTCCGGACCGCCCTGATTTCCGCTCCGCCTCGCGACGGGCTCAGGCGTCGACCTTCACCTTGTGGTGGAGGACCGCCGCCTTGTTGAGGATGTCGAGGATCTTCTCGAGCGCCTTCTTCTCGTCGACCTCCTCCATCGCGCCCAGCTCGCGGGCGAGGCGGGTGGAGGCGGCCTCGAAAATCTGCCGCTCTGAATAGCTCTGCTCGGGCGCGTCGTCCGGACGGAACAGGTCGCGGACCACTTCGGCGATCGACACCAGGTCGCCGGAGTTGATCTTCGCCTCATATTCCTGGGCGCGGCGCGACCACATGGTGCGCTTGATCTTCGGCTTGCCCTTCAGCGTCGCCAGCGCCTCCTGCATCGTCTTGTCGGAGGAGAGCTTGCGCATGCCGACGCTTTCCGCCTTGTTGGTCGGAACGCGCAGCGTCATCTTCTCCTTCTCGAACCGCAGCACATAGAGTTCGAGGCTCATTCCCGCGATGCTCGTGCTCTGCAGGTCGACGACCCGGCCGACGCCGTGCTTGGGGTAAACGACATAATCGCCAACGTCGAAGCTCAACGCCTTCGTTGCCATCAATTCAGACCTTCCCATGGAAATGGCCGCCATCAAGCGAACTAGCTTCGCATCCGCCCCGAAAGACGCAATTGCTGGTTCCGATTGTGCGGCAATTCGCTGTTGATCACCGTTTGCGGATGCGAAGGCACCCGCTTCGATGGCGGGCATATAGCAGCAAATTGGTCCGAAATCCACCCTTGCGGTTGAAAATCGGTCCGTGGCCGGCAGCGCGCAGGAGTCATTCCGGCGAAAGCCGGAACCCATGAACTCGGAATCCGGGAATAAGACGCTGCGGCAGACGTTCATGGATCCCGGCTTTCGCCGGGATGACTCATGTAGGAACGGCCGGAGCGGCGAGGGCGGTCAGTCTCCTTCGCCGGGATCGGCCGAGAAATATTTGTCGAACTTGCCTTCCTCGCCCTTATGCTCGTCGGCGTCGGCGGGCAAATCCTTCTTGCGGGTGATGTTCGGCCATTCGGAGGAATAATTGGCGTTGAGCTCCAGCCATTTTTCGAGGCCGCTTTCGGTGTCGGGCAGGATCGCCTCGGCCGGGCACTCCGGCTCGCACACGCCGCAATCGATGCATTCGCTGGGATTGATCACCAGCATGTTCTCGCCCTCGTAGAAGCAGTCGACCGGGCAGACCTCGACGCAGTCCATATATTTGCAGCGGATGCAGGCATCGGTGACAACGTAGGTCATGAGCGGCTTCTCCCCGGCACGGCCGAATCCCTAGTCCCCGCCCGCTTCGCTCGTCAATTCGGAATAAAAGAAGCGCGCCTCCGCCGCCGGGCCGCGCCGGACCGGCAGGGCCGTGACCTTCATGACCCGCACCCGGCCGCGATGGGCGAAGCTCAGCACGTCGCCGACCCTGACCGGGGCATGGGGCCGGTCGATCAGCCGGCCGTCGAGGCGGATGCGGCCCTGCCCGGCCAGCTCCTGGGCAGCGGCGCGGGTCTTCACGATCCGCACGAACCACAGATATTTGTCGAGCCTGAGGCTGTCAGCCACGTGCAGGGCCCAAACCCATGATCGGAGGTGGCCGGGATCGGTCCAGGAAGGTGGCTGGGTAGGAGAGCGCCGCCGGCCGGACCGGCAGTCCGGCCAAGGTGCTCGACGCCCCCAGCCGCCTTCCTGGGCCGACCGCGAAGCGGCGGGCTGGCTTTGCCGCCCGGACTTCGTCGCTTCGTCGGTCACGATGGATTGCCATCGCTCCCTCCTCTTTCCTCGCCGGACAACAAATCGAGCCCGTCACGACCGCCTCCGATCATGGGTTTGGGCCCTTTAGCCCTCAGCTCCGCCAGCGCGGCGAAGGCCGGCGAGCCGCCTTTCTCGTCCGGCCGGCGCCGGCGGCCGCGGCCACTCCAGACCCAGCCGGCCTCGCCGCCGTCGGCGCGGAACCCCAGATCGCGCATCAGCCGGGCGACCGCTTCCGGGCCCAATCCGAGCGAGGTGACGAGCGGCTCGTCGACCGCATCGCCCTGTTTGCCGGCGCGGGCCTCGAAAGCGTGGCGGGCGAGCCGCTCGGCCATGTCGACCCGGATCATCTGCGGTCCGGCCGCGCGATAGCCGAGCCGGACCAGCGCCGGGCGGGCGGCGGGCGGCGGCGCCGGCAGCACCACGCTGGACGGCGGCGGCAAAGCGGCCGGCGGCTCGCCGGAAGCGGCGGCGCGCAGCGCGCTGCGCCAGCGCATCGCCTCCGGCTTCAACGCCGCCGGCATGAACAGGTCGAGCGCGCCGATGCGCACGCCGAGCGCGGTGACCGCGCGGCGCTGGTCACGATCGAGCGCGGCCAGCGGCTGCGCCACCTGGTCGCGGGCGACGATGCCGCCTTCATCGACCAGCATGGCCAGCACCGAACGGATCGGCGCCGGCGTCGCTTTGTCCTGGGCGGCGGCGCCGGCCGCGCGCAGCGGCGCCAGCGTGCGCTCGACCTGAAGGCGGATCCAGCCCTGCAACCGGTCGACGACCGCGTCGCGGCCGCGCGGCGACACCGAATCGATGCGCCGGTCGAGCAGCAGCCGGGGCGACAGCAAATTCTTGCCGGGGCCGAGCCGCGCCACCTCGTGACCGCGCCACAATATGGCCACCGGAAGGCCGGGCTCGGCGCGCAGCGAGAAATGCTGGTCGCTGTCCGCCACCAAAGCGGCGGCGCGCTTCTCATATTCGCCGGACAGGCGCCGCTCGGCGGTGGCGAGCAGCATCTTGCGGTCGGCGTGCCGGGCGGCGGGATCGACCTCGAAGCTGAAGCCCTGCAGCCGCCCGATCGCATAGGAGCCGACGCTGACCTCGCCCTGCTCGTCGATCAGCACCGGGAACTCGCCGGCGCCCTTGCGGCCGAGATCGCGCATCAGCACCGAGGTGCGGCGGTCGACGAAGCGCTGGGTCAGTCGCTCGTGCAGCGCGTCGGACAATTTCTCCTCGACCGCCATCGCCCGCTCGGCCATCGCCGCCGGCTCGGCCAGCCAGTCGGCGCGGTGGGCGATATAGGCCCAGGTGCGCACTCCGGCGAGCCGGTCGGCGAGGGTCTCGATATCGCCCTGGACATTGTCGAGCCGGGCGACCTCGGCGGCGTACCAGGCCTGCGGGATATGGCCGTCGCCCTCGCTCAAATGGGTGAAGATCCGCGCCACCAGCCGCGCATGCTGCTCGGGGCCGGTCTTGCGGAAATCGGGCAGGCCGCAGGCCGCCCACAGGCGCCGGACATTGTCCGGCGACGGCCGCGCGCAGACCAGCGGCTCGGCGGCGAGCAGCCTCAGCACGGCAAGGTCGATCGCTTCGGGCGCGGGCCGCAGCTCGGCCCTCGCCGGCCGCCGCTCGAGCGAGCGGATCAGCCGCTCGACGCTGCCGAAATCCAGTTCGCTTTCGCGCCAGAAGAGCGTTTCCAGCGGCGCGAAACGATGCTCCTCGATCGCCTCGATCTCCTCGGGACGGAATTCGGCGAGCGCCTCGCCCTCGAGCGTCAGCGAGCCGAAGCTGCCGTCGCGCTGGTGCCGGCCCGCGCGGCCGGCGATCTGCGCCATTTCGGCGACGGTCAGGCGTCGGCGGCGCTGTCCGTCAAACTTGGAGAGGCCGGCGAAAGCGACATGGGTCACGTCCATGTTGAGGCCCATGCCGATCGCGTCGGTGGCGACCAGATAGTCGACCTCTCCGGCCTGATACATCGCCACCTGGGCGTTGCGGGTGCGGGGGCTCAGGGCCCCCATCACCACCGCGGCGCCGCCGCGCATCCGTCGCAGCATCTCGGCGACGGCATAGACCTGCTCGGCCGAGAAGGCGACGATCGCCGAGCGCGGCGGCAGCCGCGACAGCTTGGCCGGCCCGGCATAGCTCAAGGTCGAGAAGCGCGGCCGGCCGATCACCTCGGCTTTGGGCAGCAGCTTGCGGACGACCGGCTTCAGGCTCTCCGAGCCGAGGATCATCGTCTCCTCGCGGCCGCGGGCGTGCAGCATCCGGTCGGTGAAGACATGGCCGCGCTCGGGATCGGCGCCCAGTTGCGCCTCGTCGACGGCGACGAAGGCGAAATCGCGGTCGACGGGCATCGATTCCGCGGTGCACAGGAACCAGCGCGCCTGCGCGGGCAGGATCTTCTCCTCGCCGGTCAGCAGCGCAACCTGGTTTTCGCCCTTCAGCCTGACCACCCGGTCATAGACTTCGCGCGCCAGCAGCCGCAGCGGGAAGCCGATCATTCCGGACGAATGGCCGCACATCCGCTCGACCGCGAGATGTGTCTTGCCGGTATTGGTCGGGCCGAGAATGGCCTTGAGGGGCGCGCGACCGGGATCGTTCATCGCCGCTAGATTGGCGCATGCGCGGCGAAGCGCAACCATTTCCGAGACTTGGCCGCCGTCTCCGCTCGTCCGGCACGCCCTTCGCTTCGTCGCAAGCGACGACGGCCGGGGCCGGCCGTAATTTGACTTTAACCTCTTTTCTTCACAACCCTGACCTCCTGCCGGGCGGGGTGCGCGGCGGGGGGTATCAACGGGCGCGCGGGGGCTTCACGGCCTTGTACCAATATAACGATATTGGCGGCGGGTCGGGCAGCGGCACCGCCGCGCTCAGCCTCGACAGCGCCATCTTCCGTCCGGCGGCGCCGCGGCCTTTGTTCGGCCAGAAGGCGCAGCGCCGGTCGGCCGGCGATTTCGACCTGGTGGTCGATCTCGGCCAGCGGATCGGATCGGCCGAATGGTTTCGCGGCTTCGCCACCTGCGCCGCGCTTTGCTACGCCGCCTGGTCGCTGGGACCGGACATGACGGCGCTGCCCGGCCTGTCGCCGCCGCCCTACAGCGAAATCCACCATGAGGAGGCGCGGACGCTCGCCATCGCTCCGCTCGCCTTCGGCGCCGACACCGGCCGGCGGATGGCGCCGACCGACGCCGTCGAGGCGCTGCCGGAATCGCCGGAGCGGCCGATCATCGACCTGCGCGCGACCTTGGGCCGCGGCGACGGCCTTGCCCGCGTGCTCGAGCGCGCCGGCGTCGGCAGCGCCGAAGCCGGGAGCGTCACCGCGCTGATCGGCGAGGCGCTCCCCCTCGGCGACATCCGGCCGGGCACGGTGATCGACCTGACGCTCGGCCGGCGGCCGAACCGGCGGGTGGCGCGGCCGCTCGAGAAGCTGGCGTTTCGCGCCCGCTTCGACCTTCGCCTGGAAATGGCGCGGGTCGGCGGCGCGCTCGCGCTGACCCGCATCCCGATCGCGGTCGACGAGACGCCGCTGCGCATCCAGGGCCGGGTCGGCGCCAGCCTCTACCGCTCGGCCCGCGCCGCCGGGGTGCCGGCACGGATCGTCGAATCCTATATAAGGGCGCTGACCAGCCAGATCAGCGTGCCGTCCGGCCTGAGCTCGGGCGACCGGTTCGACATCATCATCGAGCATCGCCGCGCCGCGACCGGCGAGACCGAGACCGGCCCGCTGCTTTATGCCGGGCTCGAGCGCGCCTCGGGCCGCGACCTGCAGATGATGCCGTGGACCAGCGAGAGGCGCACCCAATGGTTCGAGGCGTCCGGCGTCGGCCGCGAGAGCGGCGGCCTGCAGCAGCCGGTGCCCGGCCGCATCACCTCCAATTACGGCCTGAGGATGCACCCGATCCTCGGTTACTCCCGGATGCACCGCGGCATCGACTTCCGCGCCGCCCACGGCACGCCGATCCTCGCCGCCGCCGACGGCCGGGTGACCGGCGCCGGCTGGGCCGGCGGCTATGGCCGCCAGGTGCGGCTCAGCCACAGCGGCGGGCTCGCCACCTCCTATTCGCACATGAGCCGGATCGCGGTCAGCCGGGGGGCGAGCGTCCGCCGCGGCCAGGTGATCGGCTATGTCGGCTCGACCGGACTGTCGACCGGCCCGCACCTCCACTACGAAATGTATCGCAGCGGCCGGACGATCAATCCGCGCTCGGTCCGCTTCACCAGCCGCGCCCAGCTGTCGGGCGGCGAGCTGGCCAGCTTCCGCAGCCGGCTGCGCAGCCTGCTCGGCACGCCGGTCGGCGCCGCGCGCGCGCCGCAGCCGCAGCCGACGGCGGCGCCGGGCACGGTCCCGGTGCGCACCGCGCCGTAAGTCCGACACAACTCAAGCCCGTCACCCCGGCGAAAGCCGGGGCCTCGGGACCAGAACGCACAGCACTTGCCCCTGAGATCTCGGCTTGCGCCGGAATGACGCTGGTCCCCCTGAGATCCCGGCTTTCGCCGGGATGACGATATTGCCCTGAGATCCCGGCTTCGCCGGGATGACGCTTTGGCGTCACCGCCCCTGGGCGCGCCAGCGCTTGACGACGCGGTTGACCATCGCCTCCTCGTCGCCGCTGACCCGCCACAGCTCGGAGAACATCGGGTCGGACGAGGCCGGCCGGCGGTCGCGCTCGAGGTCGTCGAACGACACCCGGATCGGGATCGACACGCCTTCGCCGCAGACGATGCATTCGCGGTTGCGCAAGGCGGGAATGACGTCGAGGAAGCCGCGCGAGCCCTCCGGCATCGCATTCTTGACGAACAGCTGGTCGCGGTCGTTGTTCAGGCGCATCGCGACGATCGTGCCGCATTGCGAGAGCACGCCCTCGGCGAGGTCGGACGGACGCTGGGTGATCAGGCCCAGCGACACGCCATATTTGCGGCCCTCCTTCGCGATCCGCTCGAGGATCTTGCGCACCGCCTGGCCGTTCCCGACCTTGTCGGCGGGGACGTAGCGATGCGCCTCCTCGCAGACCAGCAGCACCGGCCGCTGAACTTCGCTGCGCGACCAGATCGCATAGTCGAACACCAGCCGCGACAGCACCGCCACCACCACCGACACGATGTCGGACGGCACGCCGGAAACGTCGATGATCGAGATCGGCTTGCCCTTGGCGGGGAGGCGGAAGATCTTGCTGACGAAGCTGCCCATCGAATCCGCCACCAGCATTCCCGAGAACATGAACTGGTAGCGCGGGTCCGATTTCAATTCGTCGATCTTGCCCTTGAGGCGCATGAACGGGGCGGTGTCGGTCGCCTTGTTGAGCAGCCCCATCTCATGGGCGATGGCGTTGGTGAGGTCCGACAGGGTGTAGGGGATCGGCGAATCGACGGTCAGCTTCGACAGGCCTTCGGAAGCGCGGTTCTTGCCGCGCGCCTGGAGCAGGCATTTGGCGAGTATGTCCATGTCGCGCTGGCGGTCGGCGCCCGGACGTGGTGATGAACACCTCGCAATGCTCCTCGAAATTCATCAGCCAGTAGGGCATCGCCAGATTGTCGACGTTGAACAGCTCGCCATGGCCCTTGAAAGCGGCCGAATATTCGCCGTGCGGGTCGATCATGACGATATGGCCCTCGGGCGAGAGGTCGCAGATCCGGTGCATGATCAGGGCGGCGGCGGTCGACTTGCCGGTGCCGGTCGAGCCCAGCAAAGCGAAATGCTTGCCGAGGAAGGCGTCGACATAGAGCGCGGCGCGGACGTCCTTGGTCGGATAGACGGTGCCGATCTCGATATGGGCGCGCTCGTCGGCGGCGAACATCTGCTTGAGGTCGGTACCGGTGACCGGATAGGCGCGGCTGCCGGGGATCGGGTAGGCGGTGATGCCGCGCTTGAAGTTGATCAGCTTGCCGCTGCTCGGATCCTCGTCGCCCTCGCCGAGAAAGTCGATCTCGGCGGCGACGATGCCGGCCTCGGGATCGGTGACCTTGAGGTTGCGGACGTTGGCGAGCAGCCAGCGCCGGCCGGAATCGATCTTGACCTGGCTGCCGACCTGGCCGGACATGGCGACGGTCGGATCCGGATCGCCGGCCAGCTCGGCGAGGCGGCGGCTGACGATCTCGACGCGGGCGCCGCTGCCGGCAATGTCCACCACCTGTCCGATCGCCTCATGCTGGGCGACCAGGATGCGCCGCGGCGCCGCGAACGCGCCGGCGTCGGGCTCGTCGGACGGCGCCGGAAAGCTGTGGAGGTTCATCGCATCGCTCATCTTGCAGGTCCCCGGACTTCTTGTCTGTAGCGGAGGACCCTTAACCTTATCCGGTAAACAAGTGATTTCGGGGGGTTGGCGGCCGCACCCTAGCCGTAGCGGCGGCGGAAGGCGGCGCTCGCGCCCCAGCCGAGCAGCAGCGACACCGCGACCGCGGTGATGCCGTAGGCGAGCGACCAGCGTTCGGCGGCCTCGGCGACGAAGCCTTCGAAGCCCAGTTTCTCGATGCGGATCTCGCGCGCGGCGCCGGCAATGACCCGTCCGTCGCGAATCAGGAAGGTCTCGGCGGTATAGGTGCCGACCGGCACCCGGGCCGGGATCATGATCCGCGCCCGGTAGAGCACGCCTTCGCTGATCTCGACCCCGCGCGGATATTCGACATAGAGCTGGTTGCGCAGCCTCAAATCGATCAGGCCGCGCTCGAAGCGGCGCAGCACCTCGGCCGGAGCGCCGCCGCCCGGCGACAGCTGGAGATTGTCGAGGCCGAGCTCGTAAATGGCGGCGGTGCGCTCGTCGATCAGCTGGGCGAGCGGGCGCGACGAGGCGACCGCGTAGAAAGAAGGCGCCGAGCGGAAGCGCACCCGGCCGACATTCATCCAGATCCCCGCCACCTTCTGCTTCTCGCGCAGCACGATCCGCTCGAGCGGCCCCTTGAGCACCACGGCGACGTCGGTGCCGGTCTCGGGCGGGCGGCCGTCGGGATAGATGATCGCGCCGAACAGCAGCAGCTCGGCGCCGGAAAAACGGTAGTGGATCTCGACATTGCGGTCGGACACATCGGGCACCAGCCGCGGCTCGGCCTGCGCCAGCAGCGCCGGCGCGAAGAGCGCGAGCACGAGCGCCCTCAGCCGAGGGCCCAGACCCCCAACCGGAGGCGGTCGTGACGGGCTGGATTTTGTTGTCCGGCGAGGAGCGAGGAGGGAGCGATGGCGACCCATCGCGACCGACGAAGCGACGACGTCCGGGCGGCAAAAGCCAGCCCGCCGCTGCGCGGTCGGCCCAGAAAGGCGGCTGGGGGCGTCGAGCACCTTGGCCGGGCTACCCGGCCCGGCCGGCGGCGGCGATGGGGCCCCAACAGCGCCGTCCGGGGGACGGCGCTGCCCCATCGCCCTACCCAGCCACCTTCCTGGGCCGATCACGGCCACCTCCGGTTGGGGGTCTGGGCCCTGATCACAGCATCTGCACCGTGTAGATTTCCTCCGGCCGCCAGCCCAGCTGCAGCGCCATGCGGAAGGCGACGCCGAGCACGGCGATGGCGAGGATCATCCGCAAGAGCTCCGGCTTCATCTTCTGCGCCAGCCAGGCGCCATATTGGGCGCCGACCACCGACCCCAGCAGCAGCAGCACGGCGAGCACGATGTCGACCGAGCGGGTGGTGGTGGCGTGGACCAAGGTGGTGGCGGCGGTGACGAACAGGATCTGCAGGAGCGAGGTGCCGACCACGACCTGGGCCGACATGCCGAGCAGGTAGATCATCGCCGGCACCATGATGAAGCCGCCGCCGATGCCGAGCAGCACGGTCAGCAGCCCGGAGATGAAGCCGAGTCCCAGCGGCGCCAGCGGCGAGATGTAGAGGCCGGAACGATAGAAGCGCCAGCGCATCGGCAGCGCCGCGATCAGCGGATTGTGCCGCCGCGCCGGCCGTTCCGCGGCGCCGCGGCGCGCGAACGGCATCATGTCGAGCGCGGTGGCCGCCTCGCGCGCCATCATCAGGCCGATGCTGCCGAGCAGCAGCACGTAGAGCAGGGAGATGACGGTATCGATCTGGCCGCCCTGCTGGAGCAGCCGGAAGATGAGGCCGCCGACGATCGATCCGGCAATGCCGCCGGCGATGATCACCGCCCCCATTTGCGGATCGACGCCGCGCCGGCGGCGGTGGGCGAGCACGCCGGAAACGCTGGTGCCGGTGATCTGGGTGGTGGCCGAAGCGACCGCGACGGCGGGCGGAATGCCGTAGAAGATCAGGATCGGCGTGGTCAGGAAGCCGCCGCCGACGCCGACCATGCCGGTCAGCAGCCCGACCAGGCCGCCGAGGCCGACGATCACCAGCGCGTTCACGGAAAGCCCGGCGATCGGCAGGTAGATGTCCATGGGGCCGGCAGCGTAGCGGCTTATCCCGGGTCGCGGAAGGCGGGCCTCATCCTCCCCGCGAGATCGAGGGGAGGATCAGGCGGGCTTCACCCGCCGCAGCGCAAGCAGCCTGCCGTCGATCGCGGCGAGGCCGAGCGCGATCAGCGCCATGCCGGCCAGATCGCGCGCGGTCAGCGCCTCGCCGAGAAACAGGCCGCCCAGGAGGATCGCGGTCGGCGGGATCAGCAGGGTGACGAGCAAGGCATTGGTGGCGCCGGCCGAATCGATCAGCCGGAAATAGAGGATGTAGGCGAAGGCGGTGCACAGCAGAGCCAGCGCGACGATCGCCGCCCACGCCTCGAGCGGCGGCGCGGCGGCGAGCCAGGGGCGCTCGACGACCAGAGCGAGCGGCAGCATGACCAGCATCGCCACGGTGAGCTGGCCGGTGGCGACCGTCACCGGCGCGACTCCCATCGCCTTGAAGCGCCGCGCCCAGACGCCGGCCAGCGCGTAGCACAAGGTGGCGACGAGGCAGGCGAGCAAAGCGGGGAGGTCGCCGCCGAGGCCGGCGAGCAGATGCGGGCCGATCATCAGCGCGACTCCGCCGAAGCCGAGCAGCACGCCGGTCAGCCGGGCCGGCGTCAGCCGCTCGTCGGCGGTGAGCAGATGGGCGACGATCACTCCCCAGATCGGGGTGGTCGCGTTGAGGATGGCGGCGAGGCCGCTGGCAATCTGGGTCTGACTCCAGGCGAATAGAGCGAACGGCAGGGCATTGTTGATCAGCGCCGAGCAGCAGCAGCGCGCCCAGTGCGCGGCGCGGCAGACGGACCGGCTCGCGGCGCCAGGCGAGGAACAGCCACAAAGCGGCGGCGGCGATCGTCACCCGGATCCAGACGAAGGTCAAAGGCGCGACGTCGCGCACCGCGATCTGGATGAAGAAGAAGGAGCCGCCCCACAGCACCGACAGCAGCAGCAATATGCCCCATTCGCGGCGGCCCATGAGCGTGTTGATCACCGGCGCGCCATAACCGGCGCGGGACGCGTCGGCGTCCCGCGGCTTGACGTCAAACATAAGGGCACGCTGCGTCGCCATCGTCATGCTGCTCCTGCCGCGGCAAGAGATGGCGGCGGGAAGTCCCGCGGTCCAACGAAAGTCGGCGGCCACGGGATAAGCTGCGCTTATGGTTGTGGCACCTCGGCGCCGGTCGATCTCAGCGCGTCGGGCGGGCCGCTGCCGCCGAAAGGTCACAAAGTTTCCATGGAACGGCGGTAAATTTCACCGTGAACTTCCGTCTCTTCGCGCCATTCACAGCCATCGATCAGGATTGACGGTTTCAATGAGCGGGCTTCGCGCGAAAAGCTCCGTTCCCCATATCACATTTGAGCGAACAAGTCAAGAACAGATCATGAATATGGGATGACGAGGAGAAATCCGACCGAGGCGATCCTGGGCTAGTCGCGCAGCAGCTCGTTGATGCCGGTCTTGGCGCGGGTGCGGGCGTCGACGCGCTTGACGATGACCGCGCAGGCAAGGCCGGGGCCGCCGTCCTTGCCCGGCAGCGAGCCCGGCACGACCACCGAATAAGCGGGCACCCGCCCGGTCAGGACTTCGCCCGACTCCCGGTCGACGATCCGGGTCGAGGCGCTGATGAACACGCCCATCGACAGCACCGAGCCGCGCTCGACCACCACCCCCTCGACCACCTCGGAGCGGGCGCCGATGAAGCAATCGTCCTCGATGATGGTCGGGTTGGCCTGCAGCGGCTCGAGCACGCCGCCGATTCCGGCGCCGGCCGAGACGTGGACGTTGCGGCCGACCTGGGCGCAGCTGCCGACCGATGCCCAGGTGTCGACCATCGTTCCCTCGCCGACATAAGCGCCGATATTGACGAAGCTCGGCATCAGCACCGCGCCTTTGCCGATAAAGGCGCCGCGGCGGACGATCGAGCCGGGCACGGCGCGAAAGCCGGCGGCGGCGAAGCGCGCTTCGTCCCAGCCGGCGAACTTGGACGGCACCTTGTCCCACCAGACCGCGCCGCCCGGGCCGCCGGGGATCAGCGCCATCGGGTTCAACCGGAAGGAGAGCAGCACCGCCTTCTTGAGCCACTGATTGACCTGCCAGCCGTCAGGGCCCGGCTCGGCGACGCGCGCCTCGCCGGCGTCGAGCCGGGCGATCGCCTCGTCGACCGCCTCGCGCACCGGCCCGGTGCTGGTTTCGCCGAGCTCGGCGCGCCTTTCCCAGGCCTCGTCGATCGTTGCTGCCAGCGCGTCGCTCATGCCACTTCTTCCTCCAGGATCCCGGCGAGCCAGATGCCGATCTCGGCGGCCCGGAAATCGACGAAATCGGGCTCGAGCGTGTCGCCCTGTTCCGAGCCGTTGTCGAGCCACAAGGTGGTCATTCCGAGCGCCTTGGCCGGGGCGAGGTTGCGGACCATGTCGTCGGCGAACAAGGCGCGTGCCGGATCGATGCGGTGGCGCGCGCACAGCGCCCGATAGGCGGCCGGATGCGGCTTCGGGAGATAGTCCATCGCATGGATGTCGTGCATGCCGTCGAAGGCGTTGGCGAGGCCGAGCCGGTCGAGCACGCGCCGGGCGTAAGTCTCGTCGGCATTGGTGAAGACGAATTTGCGCCCGGGCAGGCGGTCGAGCGCCGCGACCAGCGCCGGATCGGCGGTCAGGCGGGCGAGGTCGATGTCGTGGACGAAATCGAGGAATTCGCGCGGGTCGATTCCGTGCGACGCCATCAGGCCGGCCAAAGTGGTGCCGTGGGCGTGGAAATGGCCCTTCTGCACCCGCCGCGCCTCGGCCGCGTCCACGCCGAGCAGCCTCTGGATATAGGCGCCCATCCGCGCGTCGATCAGCTCGAACAGATTGCAGCTGTGCGGATAGAGGCTGTTGTCGAGATCGAAGATCCAGCTTTCGACATGGGCGAGCGCGGGGGTCATGGCGCGTCCCTAATGGGGTTTACCGCCGCTTTGAACTCCCTTCAGGGTGGCCCGTCGGGGATCAGGCTGTGATCCTCTCACCTTCTTCGTCATCCCCGCGCAGGCGGGGATCCAGACGGAGTTTGAGCCCTCCACCGACGCCGCCTGGATTCCCTGATGGGCGATGGACAGGCTCGCCGCGTCCCGCGGACGCGGCTGCGAATCCGTGGGATGTTCGCACCTGTTCAGCGTTCCATCAATTCGCGGGAATGACGTGCGAATGGGGACCGTCAGGAGTGATTGTCTCTTAGGTGCCGAGGGCCGGGTCTTACCACCTGCCGTCTCGTGAATGAGACGCCAGAACCGCAATGTTTGCCGGGGGCGCGGCAAGCCCTTCGTCCAGCCACTGCCAGCAAACCTCCTCAGCCGACGCTTCGGCCAGGGGCCGCAGCAGCCGCGCGACGGTCTCCCAGTCCCGAGCGGGGAGAAGCCATGCGAACTCGCCCTTCGCTGTCTCCCGAATGCCGCCGTCGCCATAACCGAGCATGAGCGCGCGAACGTTCACGGAGGTGAAAGCGGCATCGTCGGCCAGATCGAATGTGGCCGTCCCGCCCTCGCTGAGCGCTGTCGCCAGCTCGAGCAACCTGGAAAACCCCGCCTCGTCCACTCCGTAAAGCCGAATGAGCGGACACTCCGGAGCCGCGTCAGCCAGATATTCGATCTTCATGCCATCTCCGGCGTGGGGGCATCCATCAGTGATCGTTCCCTCTCCTGCCGTCAGTAGAGCGGCTTGCCGCCGGTTTGAACCGCCTTCGGAGTCTGCTCCTCCCCTCCAGGGTCAGGCGCCCATCCTGGCCCCTTTCTTCCGTCATCCCCGCGCAAGCGGGGATTAAGACAAGGTCTGAGCGCTCTGCCAACGCCATCTGGACTCCCCGCTTTCGCGGGAATGACGTGGCCAGGAGGGTCGTTATTCTCAGCTGCGCTACTCCGCCGCCTGCGCTTCCTCCGCCTCGCGCTCGGCCTGCTGGCGCATCCACATTTCGGCGTAGAGGCCGGCCTTGCGCAGCAGGGAGGCGTGGGTGCCGCGCTCGGCGACGCGCCCCGAGTCGAGGACGATGATCTGGTCGGCCTCGACCACCGTCGACAGGCGGTGGGCGATGACGATCGTCGTGCGCCGCGCCGCCACCCCGCGCAGGGTCTCCTGGATCGCCGCCTCGGTGCGGCTGTCCAATGCGCTGGTCGCCTCGTCGAGGATCAGGATCGGCGGGTCCTTCAAAAGAGTGCGGGCGATCGCGACCCTTTGCTTTTCGCCGCCGGACAGCTTGAGGCCGCGCTCGCCGACCATGCTGTCGTAGCGCAAAGGCAGTTCGAGGATGAAATCGTGGATCGCCGCGCCCTTGGCGGCGGCCTCGATCTCGGCGCGGGTCGCCTCGTCCTTGCCGTAGCCGATATTGTAGCCGATCGTGTCGTTGAACAGCACCGTGTCCTGGGGAACGATGCCAAGCGCGCCCCGCAGGCTGGATTGTTTCACACCTGAAATATCCTGGCCGTCGATCAGGATGCGGCCGCCGGTCGGCTCGTAGAAGCGGAACAGGAGGCGCGACAGCGTCGACTTGCCGGCGCCGGACGGGCCGACCACCGCGGTCATCGTGCCGGGGCGCACCTCGAAGTCTATCCCCTTCAAAATCTCCCGCTCCGGGTCGTAGCCGAAGCGCACATTCTCGAAGCGGACGTGGCCGGCCTCGACCCGCAGGTCGGGCGCGTCGGGCGCGTCGCTGATCTCGGCCGGCGTGTCGATCACGGCGAACATCGCCTCCATGTCGATCAGCCCCTGGCGGATGGTGCGATAGACCCAGCCGAGCATGTCCAACGGCCTGAACAGCTGGGCGAGGAAGGTGTTGACGAAGACGACGTCGCCGGTGGTGAAGGCGCCGCGGCTCCAGCCCCAGACGGTATAGGCCATCGCCCCGGCCATCATCAGGTTGGTGATCAGCGACTGGCCGACATTGAGCCAGGCCAGCGACGTCTCGTTGCGGACCGCGGCATGGGCGAAGGCCGAAGCAGTGTCGCCGTAGCGGCGCGCCTCGCGCTCCTCGGCGCCGAAATATTTGACGGTCTCGTAGTTGAGCAGCGAATCGACGGCGCGGGCGATCGCCTGATTGTCGACCTCGTTCATCTCGCGCTGCAGCTTGGCGCGCCATTCGGTGACGACACGGGTGAACCAGATATAGGCGACGACCATCGCCAGCGTCGCGACCACCAGGCCGGGGCCGAACTTGATTCCGAAGATGATGCAGATGGCGGCAAGCTCGATCAGCGTCGGCGCGATGTTGAACAACAGGAAATAGAGCATCATGTCGATGCTCTTGGTGCCGCGCTCGACGATCTTGGTGAGCGCGCCGGTGCGCCGCGCGAGGTGGAAGCGCAGCGACAGAGCGTGGATGTGGCGGAAGACGGCGATGGCGAGGCGCCGCGCCGCGTCCTGGCCGACCCGCTCGAAGATCGCGTTCCGGAGATTGTCGAACAGCACCCCGCCGAAGCGGGCGCCGGCATAAGCGAGCACCAGAGCGACGATCAGCCCGGCGGCGGCGTCCATCCCGGTCGACATCCGGTCGACCGCGGCCTTGTAGGCGAACGGCATGGTCAGGGTCGCGCCCTTGGCGGCCAGCACCAGCAGCACCGCCGCCACCACCCGCGCCTTCAGCCCGGGCTCGCCGGCGGGCCACAAATAAGGAAGGAAACGCCGCAGCGTCGCCCAGCCGGCTCCGTCCGGCGCTTCCGTCGTCGCATCCTTCATCTTCGTCGAAAGATAAGCGAGCGGCGCGACTATCCAAGTGAAGGGAGCGGAATGTCTGGAACCGGCGCCGCGCCGGCTCATTGAGACGGCGAAGGAGCGGGCATGGAACCCCTGTTGTATGTGATGGCGATACTGGGCTGCGGCGAAGGCGACGCGCCGTGCCGCGAGGTCGCCGTCGCCGAGCGCCGTTTTGCGAGCGAGCAGCAGTGCCTGGCCGCCACCGAGGACGAGCTCCTGCGCCGCGACGATCTGCCTTTCCCCGCGGTGGTCGCCCAGTGCCGCCGGGACGGCGAAGCGCCGCAGCTGCTGCGCGGCAACGAGGTGGCGCTGCCCGACGCTCCATCGCGCCGCCACCTGCCGCCGCGGCTGGCGTCGGGGGACAGGCGCTGAGTTTGCCGAATGGGGACAGTCACTAGTGACTGTCCCCTTCTAGATCGTCCCCGAGATCGCCAGGGTGAAGACCGGCCCGTAGAAGCGGTCGCGATCCTCGGTGAACAGGATGTTCGAATTGTCGGCGTTGCGGCGGCCGTCGAAGAAGGTCCGGCTGAAGCTCTCATTGGTTTCGAGCAGATTGTCGACGCTCGCCCGTACGGTCAGCCCGATCACGTCCTTATGCTCGACGAAGACGCCGAGGCTGCCCGGCGTGTCGAGGAAGTGGAAGCGCTGGTCGAGGCGGAAGCCCTCCGACTGGCGGTACTGGAAGACGTTGGCGCCCCACGCCCAGTCGCTGCCCGGAATGTCGTGACGCAGATTGATCTCGATCTGGCGCGTCATCGTCTCGTTGAAGGGCCGGCGCCGGCCGTTCAGCGGATCGACCAGCGAGCTACGCTGGAACTGCAGGTTCATGTCGACCTTGGCGCCGCGCCAGCCGATCGGGTCGAAGTTGAAGGTGCTGGTCCATTGCAGGCCCAGGACCCGCCCGGTGCCCTCGAGATTGCCGGGCGCCTGGCCGGTGGCGCCGATCGGGATGATGTCGACGGCGTCGCTGACCAGCCGCCCGTAGAGCCGGGCCGTCGCGGTTCCCCAGCGGCCGAGGTTGCGGGTCGCCTGGATCTGCGCGTCCCAGCTCTGCGGCGGAACCAGATTGACGTTGCCGGCATTCTGGGTGCCGCCGCTGACATTGGCCGAGGCGACGAAATCGAAGAAATTCAGCTGGCCGACGACGCGCTCGATGCGGGCGCTGATGTCGAGCCCTTCCGACGGCCGCCAGGCGACGTTCAGGAAGCCCTTGGGCCGGTAGAAGGTGCGGTCGAGGCCGCCGGCGCCCTGCTGGACCAGGTTGGAATATTCGCCGCCCAGCGCCGCCTGCACCGTCAGCGTCGGCGACAGCGGCCGGCCCCAGGTCAGGATCGCCTCGGCGCGGCGCTCCTCCACGGTCGCGGTCGCATCGGGGAAGGGAAGCGGCTGGAAATCGCCTCCCGGATCGAGCCCGAACAAAGCGTTTTCGACGTCGAGCTGGTTGACCGCGCCTTCGGCGCTGATCTGCAGGTCGTTGCGGCCCCAGGTCCAGCGATATTCGCTGCGCAGGATGGTTTCGGTCTCGTCCGCGGTCTGGGTGAAGCGCTGGCCCTCGATCGGACGGCCGTCGGAGAAGCTCTGGATCAGGGTCTGGCGATAGGGGCTGTGCTCGAACCGCCTGAGGCCGATCAGCTTGAGCCGGCCGCCGACCAGGCCGAATTCATAGTCGCCGCCCAGCTCGTAATTGTGTTCGCGCTCGCGCTCCTGGAGGAGACGCACCCGGTCCGGCTGGTTCGCCCCCGAGCGCAAGGAAGTCTCGCGGATGTCGAGGTTCAAGAAGCCGAAGGCGGCGTTGGCGTTCAGGATCGAGCCGTCGCCGAAGGCGCGGCGGATCGAGCCCGACAGCCGCGGCCCGTCTTCGTCGACGTACAGCTCTTCGTCGCGCAGATCGAGAATGTCGCCGGCCGGGGTGGACACCAGTTCCGGGCCGGCATTGCCGTTGCGCCGGCTGACGTTGCGGAAGCTCAAAGTATATTGGGTGCCGCCGAGCGCGCCGTTCAGCGACAGCTCGCCGTCGAGGATCCGCGCCGGCGTCCGCTCGGCGCGGATCTGCGGGCGCCAGACGAAATTGCCGGACAGTCCGCGCGACAAAGTGACGATGTTCGCCACCCGGCCGCTGAGACCGGATATGTTGAGGGTGGCGCCGTCGACGATCTCGATCCGGGCGACGTTGCTGGCGCTGATCCGGCTCAGCTCGGTCAGGATGTCGGTCGACTTGCCGGAGAAGCGCTCGCCGTTGATCAGCACGTTGCCGGTCGCCTGGCCAAGGCCGCGCCGCTCGGTATCGACTTCCTCGATCGCGAAGCCGGGCACGTTGTTGAGCATGTCGAGCGCGTTGCGCGGCGCGAAGCGGGCGAAGTCCGCCGGCGTATAGCTGCGGCCGCCCTGCGCCGGCTGGCTCTCGGCGGCCGGCGGCGCCTCGCCTTCGGCGGCGGCCGGCGGCGGCGGTGGCTCGGCCGGCTCGTCGGCATCCTGTGCGAAAGCCGGCGCCGCCGAACAGAGCAAAGCGAGGCGAAACAGGGAAAGTCCGCTTTCGCGCCGCCGCCGCCTCATCCGTTCCTCCCTGATCGAGCCCTCTGCGCGGGGCAGTCTGTTACATTTGTAGCATCAAAGCTGAACGCCAGCCGAACGACGCGCGCTGCCCCGCCGAGGCCGGCCGGCGAAGCCGTTTTCGACGAAGCGGCGGCGCCGTTCGACGGCCGATAGATTCATCGCGGCCCCGCGTCGACCCGTTCGATCCGCGCGCGTCTCAGGGATTTTGGGAGCGCGCAGCAAGCCGCGCGGGGGAGCGCGCGCCATTGCCGGCCGGATGGGCCCGGCTCGGAACCGGGCGACCAAGCCGGCGGTTTTTCGCTTTGGAACCCGTGAGGAAATGGGCGATGTCCGACACCGAAACCGTCGAAATGATCCACGAGGACGCGCTTCCGGGGCATGAGAGCGACCTGGAGCCCAAGCCCGACTGGGAGCCCTTCTATCCCGGCTCCGGCCGCCTCGCCGGAAAGGTGGCGCTGATCACCGGCGCCGACAGCGGCATCGGCCGCGCCGTCGCCGCTTTGTTCGCGCGCGAAGGCGCCGACGTCGCCATCCTCTATCTTTGCGAGCATGACGACGCCGCGAAAACCCGAGGGATCGTCGAGCAGGAGGGACGCCGGGCGATCACCATCGCCGGCGACCTCGGCGACAAGGACTTTTGCGACCGCGCGGTCAGCGAGACGGTCGAGACGCTCGGCGCGCTCGACATCCTCGTCAACAATGCCGGCGAGCAGCATTGGGACGAGGACATCACCGAGATCAGCGAGGAGCAGCTGAAGCGCACCTTCCAGACCAACATCTACTCGATGTTCTTCCTGACCCAGGCGGCGCGCCCGCATTTGAAAAAGGGCGCGACGATCGTCAATTGCACCTCCGTGACGATGTACAAGGGCTCGAAGCTGCTGCTCGACTACAGCGCCACCAAGGGCGCGATCACCGCCTTCACCCGTTCGCTGTCCGAAAATCTGATCGGGGACGGGATAAGGGTGAATGCGGTCGCGCCGGGGCCGATCTGGACGCCGCTCAATCCGTTCGGCGGCTCGCCGCCGGAAAAGGTCAGGGATTTCGGCAAGGACACGCCGATGGGGCGGGCCGGGCAGCCCAACGAGGTGGCGCCGAGCTTCCTGTTCCTCGCCTGCGAGGATTCGCGCTACATGTCGGGACAGGTCCTGCATCCCAATGGCGGCACCATCGTCGGCAGCTGAGCGCTTGGCGATTGGCAACTGGTAATTGGCAATTGGTGACTGGTGCGAATTCCAATTGCCATTTGCCAATTGCCATTTGCCAACCCGCAATCGTCCGCACCCACCCTTCTACCCGCCTCCACTTATGCTATGGTCGGGGGGAACTGAGACTCAATGGGGGCGAGACATGAGAGCGATTGGCGGTATCCTGGCCGGATTGATCGCGGCGGTCGCGGCGATCATGGCGGTCGGGTTCGTCGGCGGCCTGTTCGTCTCGGTCGAGGTGCCGACCGATCCGATCCAGAATGCCGAAGCGACGGCGGTCGCGCTCGGGGCGGCGCCGCTCGGCGCGCAGATCCTGCTCATCCTGTCCTGGCTCACCGGCGGTTTCGCCGGTCTGGCCGCGGCCAAATGGGTGGCGCGGGTCGCCTGGCCCGGCTGGGTGATTGCCGGCGGCCTCGCGCTGCTCCTCGCCACCACCTTCCTGGCACCTCTCCCGGTATGGATGCAGGTGCTGGCGGTGATCGGCCCGCTGATCGGCGGGCTGCTCGCCGACATGCTGGTCCGCGGAGGCGCCGACGAGCCCGCTGCCGATGCGCGAACCTGAGAGGTTCGCCGATTTCTGGCTTTTCTATCTGCGCGAGCATGCGCGCCCGGGGACGCGGGCGCTGCATTATGCCGGCACCAGCCTCGTCGTCCTGATCGCCGTCGCCGCGCTCGCCACCGGCCGCTGGTGGCTGCTCGCCATGCTGCCGGTCGCCGGCTACGGCTTCGCCTGGGCGGCGCATGCCGCGGTCGAGCGCAACCGCCCGGCCACATTCACTCATCCCTTATGGTCGCTGGCGGCGGACTTCCGAATGTGGGGGCTGTGGCTGACCGGCCGGCTCGGGCGCGAGCTCGACCGGGCCGGCGTCGCCCGCGCGGAGCCGCGCCATGGCCGCTGACCGGCCGGTGCCGGAATGCGCCGCCGATCCGGTCGGCTGCCTGGTGCGCAAATTCAGGGTGCGCGACCAGGTCACCGAGCGCGAGGAGCAGGTGCTGCGCAACGCGATCGGCGAGATCGAGAAGTTCCGCGCCGGCAAGACCATGATCCGCTCCGGGACGACGCTGGCTCGCAGCGCGCTTCTGATCGACGGGCTGGTCGCCCGCTACAAGGATCTGAGCGAGGGCCAGCGCCAGATCATGGAGCTCCACGTCCCCGGCGACTTCGTCGACCTGCACGGCTTCCTCCTAAAGAAGCTCGACCACGATATCGGCGCGATCACTCCGGCGACGATCGGCTTCGTCCCGCACGACGCGCCAGGCGGATCACCGAGCAGGAGCCGCATCTGTCGCGGATGCTGTGGCTGTCGAC
>CAWKEE010000004.1:0-980000 GCA_963848555.1 uncultured Alphaproteobacteria bacterium
GGAACCACGGAGACGAACGCTTCGGGGCGGTCAGCGTCCACGGCATGCCCGGCATCGTACACCAGGACGAGATGGCAGTTGGGCAGCTTCTCGCAGTACAGGCGGCCCATCTCGGGTGGGATCATGCGGTCCATAGTGCCAAACAGCACCAGCACCGGGACGTGCAAGCCCGGCATGCGGCTCTCCAACGCCTCGTCACGCGCCGGCCCGATGACGCGGCGGACCAGGGTCTGTTGCCTGGCTACTAATCGCCGGGTCCAGGGGCGGCGCAGGTGCCTGACGTTCCGGATGCGCGTACAGCCTGGCCAGCCGTTCCTCCGGGGAGAGCGCCTGCTGGCGGCACGACTCCCTGCCGGCCGGATGGCGGCCGGCGCCACCAGGATCAGGGCCTGAACCCGTTCCGGCTGCTGCGACGGCCAGCCAGAGCGCGAGTGTGCCGCCGAACGAGTTGCCCATCAGGTTGAAGTGCTCAAGGCCCAGGTTGGTCGCGGCCTGTGCCATGGTGCGGGCGAGATCCGGCATGGATTGCGACCGCTCGTTGGCTGGCGATTGGCCGAAGCCCGGTACTTCGAAGACAATGACGCGATACTGCACGGCGAGCAGCTCGTGTGAGCGATAGAGCTTCATCCCGCCGGCACCGTGCAGGCTCACCAGCGGCTCACCCTGACCGGCCTCTTTGTAGCGAATGCGAAAGCCGTCCGCCTCAACGTACCCCTCGGTGAAGACGGCGCCTGGGACGGCTGTCGCCGTGGGTTCTTGCATCTGCACCACTGCCTATCTCCTTATCTATCTCTCGGCTGTCTCAGCCGCATAGGTGTGCACCAGGACGGGCCATTTCCCCTGTGCTGCAGGTCCCATGATTGGAGATCTGGTGTAGAGCGCTGCCTTCATCCGTCACTTCCTTATCCCCGTGTGACACCAGCGCTCATGGGACCAGGAGGACCTTGCCAATCGTCTCGCGGTGTTCGAGCGCCGCCTGGGCTTTGGCCGCCTCCGCCAGCGGGTACTCGGCGCAGATATGGACCTTCAGCTGGCCGCTCCCCACCCAGTGAAAAATGTCGCCCGAGCGTTCTTCGAGTTCCTGGCGCGTCGCCGTGTACGTGCCGAGGTTCACCCGGGTGAGGTAGAGGCAGCCCTTGGTGCTGAGCAGGCCCGTATCGACCGGCGGGATGGGGCCACTGGCTTGCCCGTAGACCACCATCATGCCGCGCGGGCGCAGGCAGTCCAGGCCCTTGGCAAAGGTGGTCTGGCCGACGCTGTCGTAGACCACGTCAACGCCGCGGCCGTCCGTGAGCCGCTTCGACCTCCTCGGCGAAGTCGACTCTGGGTGTAGAGGATCACCTCGCTGGCGCCCGCCTCCCGCGCCGCCTTGGCCTTCGCCTCGGTGGAGACCGTGCCAATGACGCGCGCGCCGCGCTGTTTGGCAATCTGGCACAGCAGCAGGCCGACGCCACCCGCCGCCGCGTGCACCAGGCAGGTGTCATGCGCCCCCAGGGGGTAGGTGCTATAGGCCAGATAGTGCGCCGTCATCCCCTGCAGCAGCGCGGCCGCCGCTTGCTTCGTGGTTACGTTGTCGGGGATGCGGACGAGGCGCGCCGCCGGGGCCGCGACCAGCTCGGCATACGCGCCGGGGACGCCGTTGAAGGCGACACGGTCCCCGACTTTGAACGTCGTGACGCCGGCGCCGACCTCCACGACCGTGCCAGCCGCCTCGCCGCCGAGGGGCATCGGCAACGACGCGGATCCGCGTTCCGCCGCCGGTTCACCTCGGCGAAGTTCAGGCCAATGGCCTCGACCTTGACGACCGCCTGCCCCGCCCCAGCTTTTGGATCAGGGACATCCTCGTAGACCATGCCTTCTGGCCCGCCTGGCTTGTGGACGCGTACTGCTTTCATGGCAACCCTCCTGATGTATACGGTGGTGAGTCACGCTTGCAAAGTATCCCCCTTACGTCATCCTGAGCAGTCCTACCGTACTCCATCCTACGGTGTATGTCCAGCTCCAGGGGATCAGCACGATGCGGCCTCTATCCTGGGGCTCATACGCTGGCGTGTCCACCGTACCCAGTATGCCGGCTGGGGAGTAACGCCTGAGCTTGCAAAGGGCGTGTGAAATTCCTATCCTCCTGGACTAACACAGGAGGTTGGCCATGGCTGTGATGCTAAAGACGCACCGTTTCACTGTTGACGAGTACCATCGTATGGGCGAGGCCGGTCTCTTCTCAGAAGATGACCGCGTCGAACTCTTAGCAGGAAAAATCGTTGAAATGTCCCCCATTGGTCCACGCCATGCTGGTACCGTGGCCCGCCTTACGACCCTCTTTGCCTCACAGCTTGGCACAGAGGTGATTGTCTGGGTCCAGAACCCGCTGCTGCTGCGCACCGAGGATGCAGAGCCCCAGCCCGATGTGGCACTGCTGCGTCCGCGTACTGACTTCTACACGCGCTCCCTCCCTGAGGCGCCAGACGTCTATCTGGTCATCGAAGTTGCCGACACCTCCGTGGAGGTAGACCGTACCGTCAAGCTCCCCATTTATGCCAGAGCAGGGGTGTATGAGGCCTGGCTGCTCGATGTAGCCACGGAATGTCTGGAGGTGCACCGGCACCCAACCGCTGACGGCTACCAGGACATGCGCCTTCTCCACCGGGGTGAGTCAGTCGCGCCGCAGGCGTTTCCTGCGCTCGTCCTCACTGTTGAGGCCCTCCTGGGCTGAGGGTATTGACCCGTTAGATTTTGACCTGGAGTGACAATCTGTGCCGGCAGTCTCTCGTATAGGGACATCTGCAGCCTCATACGTTTGCGAGCTAACACCCGCCCAGTATCAACTCCCTAGAATCCCAGTGGCGTATGTGCGCACGCGCTCCCAGTCATCCCTGTCCCCACCACTGCCGAATTACCTGCAGAGCTTGTTGGTTTGCCAGCGCCCGTCCGAGCCATCCCACAGGCAAAAAGTAGAGCAATTCAATTTTGTACCCTGTGGGCCTGTAGTGCGCAAGCGCTTCAAGGGTCGCCCAATGACATTCAAGGGCTACGGTGTAGACGTCGAGATGCCCCTATGCGTGCTATACTGTCGGGAATAATCGCGTCACGCCAGGCTGCCAGCCGACAGCAGGACAAGCCTTACAGGTTCCCACGCTGATGGAAAGAGGAGCGGTGCTGATGACTCCTCCCGTTATGGCACAACGTTATACCCCTGAGGACCTCTTGACCATGCCCGACGGCCATCGCTTCGACCTGGTCGATGGCCACCTGGTGGAGAGACATATGGGTGCTGAATCAAGTTGGATCGCTCTCCAGGTCAATCATCACCTCTGTCATTATGTTGCCACATCTCAGGGCGGCCTGGTGCTGGGGCCGGATTGTGGCTATCAAATTTTTCCTGATGATCCCAACCGGGTGCGTTTTCCTGATGGGTCGTTTATCCGCCGCGGGCGTTTGCCGCACGATGTGCCACCGCGCGGCCATGTGCGTATTGTGCCGGATCTCGTCATTGAGGTGGTGTCACCGAACGATCTCGCCTGGGAAGTTGATCTGAAGGTGACGGGATATCTCCAGGCAGGTGTCCCGATGCTGTGGGTGTTCTATCCCGATACGCGTACGGTGTCGGTCTACCGGGCCAGTGGCGAGATCGCTCGCCTCAGCGTCGGGGAGACACTCAGTGGCGAGGATGTCTTGCCAGGTTTTACGTGCCCGGTGGCGGAGGTGTTTCCCCGTCCACTCGCTCCCTGACGCAGCGCCAATTGCCCAGCAAAGGAGACAACGTGACGAACGAGGCTGTGGATCTGAACCAATTCATCATCACACTCCTGGAGGCGGCGTACCGCTCGATCAAGCAGGCGACGGACGACTTGACGGACGAGCAGTTGTATTATCAGCCGACGCCCGAGAGCAATTCCATTGCCTGGCTGGTGTGGCACCTGAGCCGCTGGCGAGACGCCGTCAGCGCCACCATCAGTGGCGAATCGCAAATCTGGGTGCAGGAAGGCTGGGACCAACGGTGCGGGATACCAGGCGAACGGACCGGGATGGGCGATACGCCGGCCCAGGTGACGGCCTTCCGCGTCGAGCGGGCCGTGTTATTTGGCTATGTCGAGGCTGCGCACCAGCGCACGGTCGAGCGCGTCTCTCAACTCACGCCGACACAGTTGGGGCAATCGATAGTGTCGCACACTGGGGAGGGCGTCCGGCATGGCGCGCCCTGGCCGGCGTGTGCAGCGATTCGGCACAACATACCGGGCAGATCGCCTACCTCCGAGGCATGGTCAGTGGATACGGCTGGCGTCGGTAAGCCAGGGAGCGCGACATCAGTCGAATAGAGTAATCAGGCGCTGCCGGTCAAAGGACAGTGGAGTGGGCACTCCGGACGGCATGCTCCGTGGCGTGAGCATGTACCGCAGCCTCTTCTAAGGGTACAATAGAGGACCAGAGAGAATACATAGCCTGGCACATGGCTGGCGTCGTGTATACCTACACATGGACCAGAGAGGCGAGGATGGCCGTTTATGCTATTGGAGATGTGCAGGGCTGTTTTTCCGCTCTGCGTGCATTGCTCGACCGTCTGCATTTTGATCGCGCCCACGACCAGCTCTGGTTTGCCGGCGATCTGGTGAACCGTGGTCCGCAGTCACTGGAGGTCCTGCGGTTTATCAAGGCATTGGGAGATAGGGCCGTAACCGTATTGGGCAACCACGATCTCCACCTCCTGAGCGTCGCGCACGGTCGGCGACGCCTCAAGCCGAAGGATACCTTTACGGATGTGCTCGCCGCCCCCGACCGTGACGATCTCCTCATGTGGTTGCGCCAGCAACCCCTGTTGCACCACGACGCTACCTACGGCATGACGCTGCTACACGCTGGTGTGCCACCGCAGTGGACGCTGGCCATGGCTCAGGCCTATGCGGCTGAGGTGGAAGCCGTCTTACGCGGTCCCGATTATGTCAATTGCCTCGAAAACCTGAGACGGTCCAGCCCCGAGCAGGGAGTGGCAGCGTCTGACAGATGGGCACGGCTGCGCTACATCACGCACTGTCTGACGCGCCTGCGCTACTGTGACGCCGCTGGAAGACTCAACGCCGAGGCCGCCGGCCCTCCCGGCTCCCAGCCGCCGCCCTATCTGCCGTGGTTTGCCATCCCGCAGCGCGCCTCTGCCGACACGACCATTGTTTTCGGTCACTGGTCGAGCCTCGGACTCTACCGGGCCCCAGGGGTGTATGGGCTCGACACCGGCTGTGTGTGGGGTGGGGCTTTAAGCGCTCTCTGTCTGGAGACCCGCGCGGTGGTGAGCGTACAGGCTGCCAGTGCTCGACGAGCATAGGCGCACAACAGGAGACACGCGTCGTTAGTGCGGTACGCAGTACACAGTATTAACGCAGGAGGCGATGATGAATATCGGTATTTCACTGTCCCCCACACGACAGCCTATTGACCCGGCTGTGGTAGCGCAGAAGGCGGAAGCACTGGGATTCGATTCCCTCTGGACCGGGGAACACCCGATCATCCCCGTGCACAGCGCCTCGTCCGCGCCTGGTTCCTCCGCGACTGCGTCGGCGGAGGGCGCTCTGCGCCCTTCCTCCGGGGGCAGCATCCCGGATTTCTATAGCCGGCTCGTGGACCCCTTCGTGGCCCTGGCGCGGGCCTCAGCAGTGACGACGAGGCTCAAGCTGGGCACCGGCATTACCCTGGTCCCAGAACGCAACCCGCTCCTGCTCGCCAAGGAGGTCGCGACCCTGGACTACTTCTCCAGGGGCCGGTTTCTCTTTGGCATCGGGGCCGGCTGGAACAGAGAAGAGACGGAAATTATGGGGGGCAATTTTGCCCACCGCTGGACCCAGACGCGCGAGGCCATTGAGGCCATGAAGGCGCTCTGGGCTCACGAGGCGGCCGAGTATCACGGCACGTACTATGACTTTCCACCGGTGCGCTCCTTCCCGCCGCCGGTGCAACAACCCCATCCGCCCATCTTTCTCGGCGGCACGGCGCAGCAGGTGTTCAAACGCATTGTCACCTACGGCAATGGCTGGATGCCCACCCGCAGCACCCCGGAGCTGATCCAGCAGGGGCGTGCTATCCTCAATGAGCTGGCGCTGGAAGCGGGTCGTGCCCCCGAGTCTATCACGGTCCTGGCCTATCTGGCGCCCACCGATCGCGCCGTGCTGCAGGAGCTGATGGACGCCGGAGCGGATGGGGCCGTGGTACGGATCGAGGGTGAGTCGGAAGCCGGGGCGCTCGCCGCCCTGGAACAGACTGCCCGGCAGGTCCTGTGAGGGCGCCGGGCCAGCACCGCTGGGGCTGGACGCACCCAGCCGGATGGGGTAGGGTAGAAGGGTAACATGGGTGGAATAGCGTGGGGAAACCTGCCGGGGAAAGCTGGGGGGAGGGCAGAGATGCCAGGCACAGCCAAAACACGTCGCATGAATGGCGGCCACGCCGTGGTGGACTGTTTGCGCAACGAGGGCGTGCGCCACGTGTTCAACGTTCCGGGCGAAAGTTTTACGTCGATTCTGGATGGGATGCGGGATGCCAGGGAGATCCAGCTCATCTCCAACCGCCAGGAAGGCGGCGCGTGTCTCATGGCGGAAGCCTACGCCAAGGCCACGCGCCGGCCGGGCGTGTGCGTGGTCACGCGTGGACCAGGGGCCACCAATGCCAGCCTCGGCGTGCACTGTGCCCGCCACGACTCTACACCGCTGGTGTTGCTGGTGGGACAGGTGGAGCGCGCCGCCCTCGGCAGGGAGGCCGGACAGGAGATCGACTACAGCCACTTCTTCGGCAGCATCGCCAAATGGGTCACCGAGGTGCATGACCCGTGCCGCCGGCGTCGGCGCGCTCGTCGACGCCGCCGCCGCGGTGCGGGCGGGGGTGGCGACGTCCGCACGTCGAGCGCGGTCGTCAGCGTCGAACACGGCGACGTCACGTGGGTGGTCGACGGTGAGCGGTTCGACGCGGTCGCGCTGACGTCACCACCACGTGCGGCCGCGCCCCTGCTCGCCGACGCGGTCCCCGAGGCGGCGCACCTGCTCGGCCGCATCGAGTACGCCGACGTCATCATCGTCGACGATGGCCGTCCCGGCGCGGATCCTGGCCGGAGCGCCTTCGCGGGATGAGCGGCTACCTCGTGCCGAAGCCCGTGCAGCACCTCGTCACGGCGGCGTCGTTCGGTTCGCAGAAGTGGGCCCACTGGCGGCCCGCCGACGGCACGCGAGATCCTCCGCGTCTCGCTCGGGCGCGACGGGCTCGGCGTCGACCACCTCGACGACGATGCAGCCGTCGCCGCGGCCGTCGACGAGGTCGGCCGTCACCTCGCGCTCGACCTGCAGCCATCGGCAGTACGGGTCTCGCGGTGGCGCGACGCGTTCCCGCAGTACCGGCCGCACCACCTCGACCTCGTCGGCGCGGTCGAGGCGGCACTCCCCGGGGCTCGCGGTCGCCGGCGCCAGCTTACCACGGGATCGGGATCCCGGCCTGCGTCCGGCAGGCGCGAACGAATCGCCCACGTCCTGCTGAGACGGCAGATCGGCGGCGTAGGATGATCGCATCCTATGGCGGCCAGACGGCGGTGGCGCCGGCGAGCATGGATCCGGACCGCCACGGCTGTGCTGGCATCGTTGACGGCGCTCGCGTCGGTCGCGCTCGCAGGTTGCGGTGGCTCCGACGACGCCGGCTGCCGACGCGGCGACCGCCGGCGACCACGCCCGGCGACCGCCGACGCGTCGACCACGACGACCGCGACGACCACGACCGCGCCGACCGTGCCACGCACGTCCACCAGCCCGTCGACGCGACCACGCACCACGAGCACCTCGACGTCGACGACTACGACGACGGTCGCGAGCCACGAGGCCATCGTCCTGCCCCAGCCGATCGCGCCGCCGCTCGACGAGTACGGCGTCGAACCGGTCATCGAGGTCGGCTCGATCGAGATCCCGGCGATCGACGTGTACATGGCGATGTACGAGGGGATCAGGCTCACCACCCTCGACTACGGCCCCGGTCACTGGCCGGGGACCGCGATGCCGGGCCACATCGGCAACACCGTGATCGCCGGGCACCGCACGAGCAAGCACAAGGTCGTTCCGCAACCTCGACCAGCTCGTACCCGGCGACGAGATCATCTTCGACGGCGTCGACGGGCGTCACGTGTACCACGTGACGCGGCACCGAGATCGTCGGGCCCGACGGCGATGTGGATCGTCGACCAGACACCGGCGATCACGGCGACGCTGTTCGCCTGCCATCCACCCGGCTCGACGCGCGAGCGCATCGTCGTGTTCGCCGAGCTCGCCGCCTGATCGGACATGCCGGACAAGATCGCACGCCGCGTCGCGACGGCTCGAGGGCCGGCGCTCAGCCTCGGCGGCGGGCTGCTCGTCGCGTTCTCGCTGCCGCCGTGGGGTTTCTGGCCGCTCGCCGTCGTCGGCGTGATGCTGTTCGAGATCGCCGCTCGGCGCGCGCCCGACGCGGCGCCAGCGCCTGCTCGACGGCTGGCTGTTCGGCGCCGGCGTGGATGTACGTCGGGCATGTGGTGGATGGTGCAGCTCACGGTGCCGGGCTACATCGCCGCCGGCGCGATCTTCGCCGGTGGCCACGCCGTCGCCGCACTCGTCGCCCCGACCGGCACGTGGCGGGTGATCGGCCGGCCGGCGGCCCACACCCTCGTCGAGGTCGTCCGGTTCTCGTTCCCGTTCGGTGGTGTTCCGCTGGCCAGCCTGGGGATCTCGCCAGGCGGGCGGTCCGCTGCTCGGCGTCGCCCGCGTCGGCGGAGTCATCCTCATCACCTGGGTCGTGTTCCAGCTCGGCTTCGCCCTCGCCGGCCCGGCGCCGACCGTGCCGCGGCTGGTCCGCCGCCGGCGCCCGTCGGCGAGCGGCGCGCCGCACGGCGTGATCGCCCTGGCCGCGGTCGTCGTCGTGATCGTCCTCGCCGCGGTCGCCCCGCAGGGTCGCGGACCGGGCGCACGATCACGATCGCCGCGGTGCAGGGCGGCGGCGAGCAGGGGACGCGGCGCCGACGACGTGCCGTCACGCGATCGTCACCGAGCGCCACCTCGAGGCGACGCGATCGATCGACCCCGACCCGAACCTCGACCTGGTGCTGTGGCCGGAGAACGTCATCGACATCAACGACGAGCCGTTCGAGGGCAGCGCCGCAGCACGACGGCGGTCGCGGCCGAAGCGGCCCGGCTGGGGTTCCGTTCGCGGTCGGGGTGACCGAGGACGCCGACCAGACCGGTCGTGGCGAGCCGGGCCGGATCACCAATGCCCAGGTGGTCGTCACGCCCGACGGCGAGGTGACGAGCCGCTACGACAAGGTGCGCCGGGTGCCGTTCGGCGAGTACGTGCCGATGCGCGGCCTGCTCGAGGCGCTCGGCGCCCCGGTCGACCAGGTGCGCACGAACGCCGTGCCGGGCACGACGCCGGCCGTGATCGAGCTTCCCGACGGCACGAAGCTCGGCGTCGTGATCTCGTGGGAGGTGTTCTTCGGCGGCCGCGCCCGGGAGGGCGTGAAGCACGGCGGCGTCGGTCATCATCAACCCGACCAACGGCGCCAGCTACACGGGCACCGTGCGTCCAGACCCAGCAGGTCGCGTCGAGCCGGCTGCGCGCCGTCGAGACCGGGCGCTGGGTCGTGCAGGCCGCGCCGACAGGCTTCTCCGCGTTCGTGTCGCCGTCGCGGCGTCGTCCACCAGCGCACGGGCGTGAGCGAACGGGCCGTCATCACCCGTGAGATCGACCTGCGCAGCGGCCGCACGTGGTACATGACGATCGGGGACGGCCCGTGGATCGTCGTTGTGTTGGTGTTCCTCGTCGCCGTGTGGTTCGCGGCGGGCGCCGCGCTCGATCGGCGACGGGCCGCTCGACCCGGCGCGCAGCCAGCCGACTGACGCGACTCGCGTCGCTCAGAGTCTCGATCGCGACCGTCACCGGACCGTCATTGACGAGCTCGACGTGCATCTCGGTGCGGAAGCGCCCGGTCGCCACGTTGGCGCCGAGCTCGCGCAGCGAGTCGACGACGGCGTCGACCAGGGGTTCGGCGATGTCGGGGCGGGCGGCCGCGATCCAGCTCGGACGGCGGCCCTTCGACGTGTCGCCGTACAGCGTGAACTGGCTGACGACGAGCACGTCGCCGCACCCGTCGCTGAGCGCCCGGTTCATCACGCCTTCGTCGTCGTCGAACACACGAAGGTTCCAGATCTTGTCGGCCAACTTGCGCGGCCGCCGCCTCGTCGTCGTCGTGCGTGACGCCGACGAACACGCAGAGCCCCGCTCCGATCTCGCCGACCGGTCGCGGCTCCGGAGCCGCCGGCGGTTTCGATCGGGCCGTCGATCACCCTCACTGCGGCGCGCTCGACACGCTGGACCAACGCTCGCATGCGCGGGTGACGATACCGGGGCGATACTGGCCGAGATGATCTCGATCCGGTCCGGCGACGTGACGGTGACGGTCGATGCCGACCACGGCGGACGGCTCGCCGCGCTCGACATCGCCGGCCGGCAGCTGCTGATCGGGCCGGCACCCGAGCGCGGGCCGATGCAGTGGGGTTCGTTCCCGATGGTGCCGTGGGCGGGACGCGTCCGCCGCGGCCGGTTCGCGTTCGCCGGCCGTGCGCACGAGCTGCCGCTCGACCTGCCACCGCACGCGATCCACGGCACCGCCTACCGCCGGCCGTGGGACGTCGACGCCGTCGGCCGACGACGAGCTGTCGATGAGCTGCGATCTGGCGTGGGAGTTCGGTGGCCGTGCCTGGCAGCGTGTCGAGGTCGGCGACACGCGTGTTGATCTGCGAGCTCGGCGTCGTCGCCGGCGACGGTGCGATGCCCGCCGAGATCGGCTGGCACCCGTGGTTCGTGAAGCCCGACTCGTTGTCGGTTCCGGCCGGACGTCGATGTACGCCCGCGACGACGAGGGGATCCCGACCGGCGAGCTGGTGCCGCCGCCGCCGGGGCCGTGGGACGACTGCTTCGTCAACACCGAGCCGGTCGAGCTGCGCTACGCCGGAGCTGACGATCACGGTCGCGTCCGACTGCGATCACTGGGTCGTCTACGACGAGCCTGCCGAGGCGACGTGCGTCGAGCCGCAGTCCGGTCCACCCGACGCGTTCAACCTGCGTCCACGGGTGCTCGAGCCCGGCGAGCAGCTGGTCCGGACGATGACGATCAGTTGGGACGACCATCGGTCGGGACGATCGATTGGCGTCGCACGATCAGGTGACAATGCGCTAAGAATCGCGAGGCCTTCCTCCGGTCGCGCTCTGGACGGGTGAGGAGGCGGCATGGCTCATGACGACGACGTACGACGACGCGCACCTGGTCGCCACCCACCTGGCGGGCGATCCGGCCGCGCTCGCCGCGATCTACGACCGCTTCTCCGATTCGCTGTACGACACGGCGGCGGCGATGCTCGGCGACCGGCACGATGCCGCCGACATCGTCCAGGACGTGTTCGTCATCGCGGCCGAACGGCTCGACCAGCTGCGCGATCCGTCGCGCCTCAAGCCATGGCTGTTCGCGATCATGCGCAACGAGGTCTACCGGCGCACCAAGCAGCGCCGCCGGGTCGTCGCCACCGACTTCTCGGAGCCGGGTGCTGACTTGAGCGCCCCGCCGGACCAGGGTGGCGACGGGGCGGGTGCCGAGTACGAGGAGCTCGCCGAGCTCGTCCGGGACGCCGCGCGTGGCCTCGACGCGCGCGACCAGCTGGTGCTCGAGCTGTCGGTGCGCCAGGGCCTGCAAGGCGCCGATCTCGCCGACGCGCTCGGCGTCTCGGCCCAGCAGAGCTACGGCCTGCGTGCATCGAATGCGCGATCGCACCGAGCGCAGCCTCGGCGCGCTGTGCGTCGCGCGTGCCGGTCGCAAGGACTGCCCCGAGCTCGCCGAGATCCTGCAAGTCGTGGGACGGCGAGTTCTCGGTGCTGATCCGCAAGCGCGTGGCGCGCCACATCGACGACTGCGAGACGTGCGAGCGGACGAAACGGCGCTTCGCCCCGCTGGTGCTGCTCGGCTCGGCCAGGGCGCTGGCAGCCCCGATCGACCTCCGCGACCGGGTCCTCGATCGGGTCACATCGGCCGGTGGCGAGACGCCGACGTACGCGTTCACACGTCCGGGCGGTTTCCCGACGGTGGCGCGCCGGGCTCGACGGTTGGCCGTGTTGGTGGCCTTGACGGTGATCGCGGTGCTGGTGCTGGGTGGCGTGACGGCGTACGTGATCGCCGACGGCGGCGAGCCCGACGCGATCGCCACCGCCGATGCCGGCCCGACGGCGACCGACGGCGAGCTCTCGGCGACCGATCCCACCGCGGTCGGTCGAGGCGGGCGCGGCCGAGCAGATCACGGCCGGCACGGGCCCGCTCGCGGTCAGTGCGCCGTCGACCGCCGGTGACGACCGAATACGACGATCTCGGAGACGACGACCACCGGGGTCGGCGAATCGACCACGACCTCGATCGAGGTGGCGTCCGAGGCGGTCGTCCCGCCGCTCGCGTCGGACCCCCCGTCGTCGGACGCGCCGACGCCACTGCCGCCGACGGAACCGACCGTCACCGATCCGCCTGCCACGACGATCCCCCGACCACGACGATCCCGCCGACCACGACGAGCCCCCCGCGATCCCGGGACGCTGACGCTCGACACCACGACCGTCGACCTCGGCGCCTCGGCCCGCTCACGAACCGTCACGCTCAGCAACCAGGGCGGCCAGCCGGTGACGTTCGTCGTGACCGTCGGCGTCACCGTTCACCGTGACGGCGGCCGGCGGCGTCCTCGTGCCCGGCCAGTCGATGGCGCTCACGGTCTCGGTCGACCGGTCGCCACCTGCCGCCGAGGGCCCGATCGAGGCGACCGCCACGCTCGTACCCGTCGAAGCGGGTGTGGCGAGCGCGTCGATGAACCTGCTCGCGATCGTCGAACGCCCGCCGGTCGTCGTGGTCGACGGCCCACCGGCGGCCGGCTACTGCCCGCGGGTGAGCGCGATCACCGTCTCGGTGCGCGCGCATGGTGACCGACGAGTCGCCGCCACTGCGGGTCGTGCTGCGGGCCACCGAGCCCGGCGGCAAGCGGTTCGAGGCGCTCGATGTCCCAGGACGGCGATCGGTGGTACGGGTCGCTCCAGCTGCCGCCGATCCCGGGCACGTGGCAGTGGACCGTCGAGGCCACCGACGCCCGCCGCAACGTCGGATCGCAGGGCGGCAGCTTCAGGGTCGACGTCAGCTACTGCTGAGCACGAGGCGGGGGGCGGATGGCCAGGATCGTCGTCATCGGCGCAGGCGTGGGCGGCCTCGGCGCCGCCCTCGGGTCTCGCCGACCGCGGGCACGACGTGCTGGTGGTCGAGCGCGATCCCCCGCCGCCGACGACGCACGGCGACGCCGCCGTTCGAGGAGTGGGACCGGCCACACGTCCCCCAGTTCCGTCAGGCCCACGGCTTCTCCGCCCGTTCCCGCAACCTGCTGGGCGAGTACGCGCCGGCCGTGCTCGATCGCCTCCGCGACGACGGCATCGAGGAGATCAACTTCTTCAAGTTGCTCGCACCACCCGAGCTGCACCGCCCCGAGGACGACGAAGCCGGCCGGGGCTGCTTGTACACCGCCATGAACCTCGACCTCGTCGTCCGGATTTTCCTCGGCATCCTCGTCGATGACCAGATCCTCGGCGGCGAGGTCGGCATCCTCCTTCTCGACCACCACCTCCTTCTTGGGCGCGTCGAACGGCAGCGGCTGCTTGGACTTGAGGACCGGCTCGGGATCCCAGGCGATCCGCAGGCGATGCAGGTGACCGGATCTTCCTTGCCGAGATCGTAAAAGCGGGTCGCCGCATTTGGGACAAGTGCGCTTCGTGCCCCATTCAGGCTTCACCATCGGTGAAAAGTCTCCGTTTCGAAGAGAAAGAACGGCGCGCCGCCGCCCGGCGGGACACGGGTCGGCGGGCGCCTTGCCACATGGGAGGGGCGCTGTCAAAGCCAGGCGGATGGCGAGCAGAGGGCGGGCCGAGGGCGTTCGCGCCGCCGGGCCGCTTCGCGGCGCCGCGCGGATCCCCGGCGACAAGTCGATCTCCCACCGCGCGCTGATGCTCGCGGCGCTGGCGGTCGGGCGCAGCCGGATCGCCGGCCTGTCCGACGGCAGGACGTGCTCGCGACGCCGCGGCGCTGCGGGCGATGGGCGCCCGCATCGAGCGGCGGCGACGGCGCCTGGACGGTCGACGGCGTCGGCGTCGGCGGCCTGCTCCAGCCCGAGAGGGCGCTCGACCTGGGCAATAGCGGCACCTCGGCGCGGCTGCTGATGGGCCTCGTCGCAACCCACCGATCCGCGCCTTCACCGGCGACGCCTCGCTGTCGCGGCGGCCGATGGCGCGGGTGGCGGCGCCGCTGCGGCGGATCGGCGCCCTGATCGATGCCGCGCCGGGCGGCCGGCTGCCGCTGACCGTCGACGGCCTCGTGCCCGCTCGTGCCCGGCCGTCACGGCTCAATGCCCTCGGCGCAGGTGAAATCGGCCCTGCTGCTCGCCGCCCTCAACGCCCCGGGCCTCACCGCGTCGTCGAGCCGGTGCCGACCCGCGACCATCTCGAGCGGATGCTGCAGCGTTCGGCGCCGACATCGACGTCGAGGGCGAGCGACATCCGGCTGCGCGGCGAGGCCGAGCTGACGCCGCGCTGCGCTCGCTTTCCCCGGCGACCCCTCGGCGGCGGCCTTCCTGGCCGTCGCGGCGCTGATCGTGCCCGGGTCGGAGCTGCAGATCGGGAACGTCGGCGTCAATCCGCGCCGCACCGGCTTTTTCGACCTGCTGCGCGAAATGGGCGCGGACATCGGCTTCGCCAACGCCGCGACCTGGCCGGCGAGCCGGTCGCCGACCTGGTGGTGCGCCACTCCGTCCTGCCCGGCTGCGACGTGCCGCCCGAGATGGTGCCCGCATGATCGACGAATTCCCGGCTCCTGTTCGTCGCCGCCGCCTTCGCCGGGGGCACCACCCGCGCCCGCGGCCTCGCCGAGCTTCGGGTCAAGGAATCGGACCGGCTGGCGGCGATGGCGGCGGGCCTGCGGGCGGTCGGCGTCGGCGTGCGAGGAAGCAGACGGTCTCGTCGTGCGCGGCAGCGGCGGCGCGCCGCTCGCCGGCGGAGCGACCGTCGACGCGCGGCTCGACCATCGCGTCGCGATGAGCTTCGCGGTGGCTGGCCTCCACGCGCGCCAGCCGGTAACGGTCGACGACATGGCCTCCGTCGCCACCAGCTTCCCCGGCTTCACCGCCGCGCTCGATCGCTCGCGCAGGCGTGAGGCGGGCATGATCATCGCCGTCGACGGCCCCGCGGCCAGCGGCAAGGGCACGATCGCCCAGGCGCTCGCCCGCCATTTCGGTCTGCCGCACATGGACACCGGCCTGCTCTACCGCGCCGTCGCGCTCAACCTGCTGCGCTGGGGCGGCGACCCGGAGAGCGAGTTCGCCGCGGCGCGCGCCTGCGACTTCTCGCAGATCGACTTCGCCGATCCCGAGCTGAAGAGCGAGGCGGTGGGCGGCATCGCCTCGCGCATCTCGGCCTACCCGTTGGTGCGCGAGGCGCTGGTCGAACGCCAGCGCCGCTTCGCCGACCAGCCGGGCGGCGCGGTGCTCGACGGCCGCGACATCGGCACCGTCATCGCCCCGCACGCCGACGCCAAATTGTTCGTCACCGCCAGCCCCGAGGTGCGCGCGCAACGCCGCTATGCCGAGCTGAAGCGGCTCGGTCTTTCCGTTCACTATCCGGAGATCCTCGCCGACATCCGCGCCCGCGACGCGCGCGATCGCAGCCGCGACGCCGCGCCGCTGCCAGGCCGCCCCGGACGCCTTGCTCATCGACACCAGCGAAATGACGATCGAGGCGGCGGCGGCCGAGGCGATCGCCGCGGTCGAGCGCAAGCGGAACTGAGGCGCGGCTAGGCGGCGGCGCGCAGCCAGCCGGTGACGGCATAGCGCGGCGCGCCGGCCAGCGGCGTCACCCAGGCGACGCTGTGCGGCTGCGGCACGATGAAGATGTTGAGGGTGTTGAAGGCGGGCGTGAAGCCGCGGACGATATTGCCGCGCGCGTCGTAGAACAGCAAAGCGCCGCCCCAGTCCGGCCGCCATTGCGGCGTCAGGTTGAGCACATAGGCGGCGCGCCGGTCCTTGGGACCGTTGAGATCGTCATGGGCGGTGAGGAAGTGGCCGGACCGGTAGCGCGAGGCGTGGCCGTCGGCGAAGGCGATGTCTTCGGCGCCGGTCAGCGTGCGCATGAAATCCACCTGCGCGGGCGCGCACAAGAAGTCGACGAACGCCCTCAGCAAGGGCGGCGGCTGCTGGGGCGCGCCGGTGCCATATTCGGGCAGCCGGATCGTCTCGTAGCGGAACTGGAAGCCGTGGCGTCCGCCGGCGATCACCGCCTGGTCGAGCTGCTCCTTCCGCTCTGCCGACCAGGAAGCGAGCTCGGCCGCGTCATGATCCTCGACCTGCTCGCCGCGATTGACGGCGAGCCGCCATTCCCCGCTCCCGGCAAGCGCGCGCAGCAGCGCCATCGCGCCGTCGTGGCGAAGGAAGCCCTCGATCTGCAGCCGCGTGTCTCGGGCGAACGCTTCGGCCAGCGCTGCCGGATCGAGGCCGGGCCTGAGCATGAAATCGGTCATCGCCGCCCGGTTAGCCGCGAAGGGCCCCAGGGGACAAGCAGCCAGCGGCTGAAACCTCCGACCTTGAGGAGAGCGGGTCGCGCACCGCGTTGCCAAGCATGGCTGGCTCATCTCTTGAGCCTCGCCATCCGCTTGCTTGCGATCGGCGACAGGCATAGCCACGATACCATCGCCAAACGGGTTTCAGACTGACCGAATTGATGACTGCCGGACTCTTGCTGACCGCCGCGATGGCCTTGACAGCCGAGCCCGTCGCTGCCGAGCCCTCGCCGGCCCTGTCGCTGGTGCGGGTGAAGGCGTCGCGGATCGATTATCTTGAGAGCGACGTAGAGTTCCCGATGGAGCTCTACGAAGGTCGCTTCCGGATCATCCAGCATTTTGCCGGGCCTCGCATCAGTGGCACCATAACAATGCGGCTTCTCGGCCATCATCTGCCCTATCGGGACGTCGACTATTATGTCGCGATCCAGCCCGTTGAGAGCGACTTTTACGTCGCGCGATGGTGGACCAATCGGATTCCGCAGAGAATCTGCATCCCGCCCGACCTCATTGCTTTCATGAGACTCGAAGCGCGGTTTACCCTGCCGCCGAGGGGCTACCTGCCTGAGCATTGGCGCTGTCGAAGAACCTGAACGAAAGGGTCCATCGGCCGCGCGCACGCTATCTTGAGCTGCGCCGTCATATTCGCCCGCCTGGCCATCGTGGAGGCGGCCGAACTCGGGCCTTCCAGGGTTCAGACACCAGATGCCTCTGCTTGCCCTCCTGTCTCCCTTCCCCTATATCGCCGCCTGTCCGGTGGGCGCTGGCCCGCGGAAAGCCGTGATCAGGCAAGCGCGTAAGAGGCGGGGATAGGCCGGCCTCTTGACGCGCCTTTTTGCTTGCGGGCTTTGCCGCGTCCTCGTCCGCGCGGGCGCCGCATCCGGCATGGGGCCGGTGCGGCATATTTACTCTGGCCCGGCCCGCGCGCCTTCCAACCCGCGGTGCGGACCGGTTTGTGAAAGACCCTTTTCCCATGGCCTCAACGGCATTTCCCACCCGCGACGATTTCGCCGCGCTCCTCAATGAATCGTTCGGCGGCGAGAAAGAAGGCTTCGAAGGCCGCGTCGTCACCGGCACCGTCGTCGGCATCGAGAACGACATGGCCGTGATCGACGTCGGCCTCAAATCGGAAGGCCGCGTGCCGCTGCGCGAATTCGCCGCGCCGGGCCAGAAGCCCGAGCTCAACATCGGCGACAAGGTCGAGGTCTATGTCGACCGCATCGAGAACATCCAGGGCGAGGCGATGCTGTCGCGCGACCGCGCCCGCCGCGAGGCCGCCTGGGACAAGCTCGAGGCCGAATATGCCGCCGGCAACCGCGTCGACGGCGTGATCTTCGGCCGCGTCAAGGGCGGCTTCACCGTCGATCTCGGCGGCGCCGTCGCCTTCCTGCCCGGCAGCCAGGTCGACATCCGCCCGGTCCGCGACGTCGGCCCGCTGATGGACCTGCCGCAGCCGTTCCAGATCCTCAAGATGGACCGCCGCCGCGGCAATATCGTCGTCTCGCGCCGCGCCATCCTCGAGGAGACCCGCGCCGAGCAGCGCTCCGGCCTGATCCAGTCGCTGACGGAAGGCCAGGTGGTCGACGGCGTGGTCAAGAACATCACCGATTACGGCGCGTTCGTCGACCTGGGCGGCATTGACGGCCTGCTCCACGTCACCGACATTTCCTACAAAAGGGTCGGCCACCCGTCCGAAGTGCTCAACATCGGCGACACGGTGAAGGTGCAGATCATCCGCATCAACCGCGAGACCCAGCGCATCAGCCTCGGCATGAAGCAGCTCGAGAGCGATCCGTGGGAGGGCGCCTCGGCCAAATATCCGCTGAACGGCGTGTTCCGCGGCCGGGTCACCAACATCACCGAATATGGCGCCTTCGTCGAGCTCGAGCCGGGCATCGAGGGCCTGGTCCACGTCTCCGAGATGAGCTGGACCAAGAAGAACGTCCATCCCGGCAAGATCGTCTCGACCAGCCAGGAGGTCGACGTCGCCGTGCTCGAGGTCGACGAGGAGAAGCGCCGCATCTCATTGGGCCTCAAGCAGGCCCAGGCCAATCCCTGGTCGGCCTTCGCCGAGCGCCATCCGGTCGGCTCCGAGGTCGAGGGCGAGGTCAAGAACGCCACCGAGTTCGGGCTGTTCGTCGGCCTCGACGGCGATGTCGACGGCATGGTCCACATGTCCGACATCGCCTGGGGCGTGACCGGCGAGGAGGCGCTCAATCTCCACCGCAAGGGCGAGACGGTCAAAGCGGTCGTGCTCGACGTCGATGTCGAGAAAGAGCGCATCTCGCTGGGCATGAAGCAGCTCGAGCGCGGCGGCGTCGCCCGCGGCGCCGGCAGCGGCGGCGTCTCCAAGAACGAAACCGTCACGGTCACCGTGCTCGAGGTCAAGGACGGCGGCCTCGAGGTCCAGGTCGGCGACGACGGCGCGACCGGCTTCATCAAGCGCACCGATCTCGGCCGCGACCGCGACGAGCAGCGCCCCGAACGCTTCCAGGTCGGCCAGAAGTTCGACGCGATGGTGATCGGCTTCGACCGCTCCAAGAAGCCGAACTTCTCGGTCAAGGCGCTGCAGATCCAGGAGGAGAAGCAGGCGGTGGCCCAGTACGGCTCGTCCGACTCGGGTGCCTCGCTCGGCGACATCCTCGGCGAAGCGTTGAAGCAGAAGCAGTCCTGATTGCACATTATGAGCGGCGGCCGGTCTTGATCGCCGGCCGCCGCCCTTCTTAGCCCGTTGAATGCTGGGACTTTTCCAGTCCTGCCGAGCTTGCTTTTTAGGCGCAACGGTGCGACTGAGCGAGATCAGTCGCGTCGCCAGGGGGGCTGCGACGTTCCGACCCGGCGGAGACCGGGGCCGTTCTTGCCTTGATATGGGGGGAGCCGTGATCCGTTCCGAACTCGTGCAGAAGCTGTGCGACGACCATCCCGATCTGACCTTGAAGGAGGTTGAGCGGGTCGTGTCCGCTTTCTTCGATTCGATCATCGAGCAGCTGCAAAATGGCGGCCGGGTCGAATTGAGGGGGTTTGGCGCCTTCTCGACCCGCGGCCGCGACGCCCGCAAGGGCCGCAATCCGCGCACCGGCGAGCCGGTCGACGTCAACGCCAAGCGCGTGCCCTATTTCAAGCCGGGCAAGGAAATGCGCGAGCGCTTAAACGTCGCCTGAAGCATCAAGCTCGCACCCTTCGTCATTCCCGCGAAAGCGGGAATCCCGCCCGAACTCCGATCGAGCCTCCGGCTCCCGATGGGCTCCCGCTTTGGCGGGAATGACGACCTCCCGCTTTTGCGGGCGTGACGAAGGTGGCATGTCCCAAGGCCGTGCGGACGTGGCGGAACGGTAGACGCTGGAGACTTAAAATCCTAAACATAACTACATAGACAGCCAAAAAACCAAGCAAATCCGCCATTTTTTATTGATTTTTCGGCTCAAGCCGTGTTACACATGTCTTACACAAATTGCACAGTTTTTCACAGGTGCGAGACATGACGACGACGCACGAAATGATGGGAGGCAAACTCCACGTCTACAGGCGTGACAACAGTCGCTACTGGCAGTGCTCGACATTCCTCGCCGGTAAGAACCATCGCGTCAGCAGCAAGGAAGACAGTCTGGCCCGCGCCAAGGACTTCGCCGAAGACTGGTATCTGGAGCTGAAGGGCAAGCACAAACGCGGAGAGGTGAAGAGCGGCCGGACCTTCAAGCATGCCGCCGAACGCTTCATCGATGAGTTTGAGATCGTGACGAAGGGGCAACGCAGCCCCATCTACGTCAACAGTCATCGTCAGCGACTCAACAATTACCTGATCCCGTTTTTCGGCGACAAGGTGCTCGGGGAGATCAACCCCGGCCTTGTCCAGGATTATCGAATCCATCGCATGAAAATGGGCAACCCGATTCGCCCGGGCGCCAGCCTCAAAAAACTCGCGGCAGAAGAAGCGGCAGCAAAAGCCGAGGCCGCAGCGTCAGGCGCGCCCGTCGAGGCGTCCGAGACGGAACGGAAGATCGTGCCGCCTTCCCGCAGCACGCTTCATCAGGAAATCGTCTGCCTCAGGCAGGTGCTCAAATTCGCCAATCGGCACGGTTGGATTGAGTACGTGCCGAACCTGTCTCCGCCCTATCGGGCATCGAGCAAAATCACGCACCGGGCGTGGTTCTCGCCCGAGGAGTACAAGCAGTTTTATAACGCCACCCGCGATCGTGCGAAAAATCCGCACAAGGAGCGTTGGCGCACCGCGTCAGAAAACCTGCACGACTACGTGCTCATCATGGTCAACACCGGCCTCCGGCCGGATGAAGCACTGCGCCTCGAATATCGGGACGTTTCCATCGTCACCGACGAGGCGACCGGCCAAACCATTTTAGAGATCGCCGTTCGGGGCAAACGCGGCGTTGGCTTCTGCAAGAGCATGCCCGGTGCGGTCCACCCGTTTGAACGCCTCAAGGAGCGGAACGAGGGCAAGCCCACCGATCGCCTCTTCCCGAAGTTTCAGAAGCAGCTCTTCAACGCCATCCTGGACGAGCTGGACCTGAAGAAGGACCGTGAGGGCCAGTCACGCACGGCCTACAGCCTGCGCCATACATATATCTGCCTGCGCCTTATGGAGGGCGCAGACATTTATCAGATCGCTAAAAACTGCCGCACCAGCGTCGAGATGATTGAGAAATATTACGCCTCGCATATCGCCAACACGCTTGATGCAGCGGCGATCAACGTTATGCGGACGCCGCCCACCAAACCCAAAGGCGGCAAGCCGCCGCGCCAGCCCTCCGCTTAGTTTCCAGAACCCCGCCACGCTCTTTGCTTGGCACGGGCGCATGTCCGTCATAGACTCAGCGCCGGTCATGCGGGCGTGGCGAAACTGGTAGACGCACCGGACTTAGACGACTTGAGTGCGCGCGGGGAAACCCGCGACGTAGAACTGCTCAAATTCGGGGAAACCTGTCAGATGGCAATCCCGAGCCAAGCCCGGAAACGGGAAGGTGTAGAGACTAGACGGGCAGCACCTAACCCTCGGGAGCTCCGAGGCACGGTGAAGGGATAGTCCAGGCCACAAACGCCTCTCGGGGCGGCGGCGAAAGCCGTAGATGGTAAGAAAATCCGTAGGGCCGCAAGGCCTGTGGGGGTTCGAGTCCCCCCGCCCGCACCAACTTTCAGAGGCGCTGAACAGCGCCAGCTTGAGGCCGCCATTGAGCCGGAACCGGCGACGCGGCCGCCCGCGAAGGACCAGCCTGAACAGGCAGGGTCCGTTGGCCTAGAAGGAACCCGAACGGGGGCCGGCCATCGCTCTAGCACTTGAAACAGTCACTTCTAGATTGAGCCGGCCTTGCGCCGTACAATGACCTCTAAAGGGGGGAATATGATAAAGCTCGCGAGTGTCTGTGTTGAGGGGTTTCGACTGCTAGAAAGAGTTGAGCTCGCTATTGAGCCAGACGCTACGGTCATCGTCGGCCGCAACAACAGCGGTAAGACCTCGCTGACGGAGGTGTTCGACAAATTCCTCGGCGAACATAGCGGCCAGTTCCGCTTGGAAGATTTCTCTGCGTCAGTCCGACCAAAATTCATCGTGGCCAAAGAGCTTCGCGATTTGGGCGAGAGTCCACCGGAAGCGGTGCTCGCAGGGCTACCGACCATCTCCCTCACGCTGACCTTTTCATACACCGAAAACGCTGCCGATTTAGGACCGTTGTCGCCCTTCATCATCGACCTCGACCCAGCATGCACGAAGGCAATCGCTCGCATTGAATATTCGCCGTCGCTTTCCACTGTCTCGACCCTCCTAGATGTTCCGGACGCCGAGGCAGGCGGAAACGCGAACGAAGCACTGTTTCGTCACCTACGGGATGCGATCACCAAGGCGTACACCATCAAGACCTTTGCGATTGACCCGACGGACGCGAGCAATCGGCGGGAATTTGATAAGGTTTCACAGCTTTCGGCGCTCATTCAGACTGGCTTCGTGAAGGCGCAACGGACGCTCGACGCAGGGAAACGAGGCGACACCGACGTTATAGGAAAGCTTCTCAATAGGCTTTTCCGAACCGCAAACACCATCAACGCATCGCCCGGAGATCAGGAGATAGCCGCTGGCCTAAAGGCATCGGTCGCGGATCTCGAACAGAGCATGCAGGGGGACTTCGACGATCGCCTGAAGGAGCTTCTACCAGCCTTGAACTCCTTCGGCTTTCCCAGTCTCAACGACACCGAGTTGAGGCCGCAAACGACCATCGATGTCGAAAGCCTCCTTACTGACAATACGAGAATTTTGTATACCGGAACGGATGGCGTTCACCTGCCCGAAGGATACAACGGGCTTGGCACCCGAAACCTTATCTACATTCTGTTGCAGCTCGAAGCGCTCCATAAATCCTACCGCAGCTTGGGCATGCGGCCGGGAACCCACCTCGTCTTTATTGAAGAGCCGGAGGCGCACCTGCACCCTCAGATGCAGGAAGTGTTTATCGGGCAACTGAACGAAGCAATCGCTACGCTTTCGCTCAAGTATCCGGATGAGCCCGCCTGGCAGGTACAATTCATCGTCTCCACGCACTCTTCACACCTAGCCAACGCTGCGCAGTTTAATGGGATTCGCTATTTTCTGAATGAGCCGACCGCGAATGCCGGTGTGCGCCGGACAAAGGTGAAGGACTTTCGAAAAGGCGCGGACGCTATCACCCCGGAGGATCGCAATTTTCTCCAGCAATACATGACCCTTACCAAGTGCGACCTCTATTTCGCGGACAAGGCGATCCTGGTCGAGGGCGCTACCGAGCGCATCCTAATGCCGCGTATCATGAAGTTCGTTGATGAGGATTTGCCTGCCGCTTCGAAGCTGGGCCGGCAGTATATTACGACCATGGAGGTCGGCGGTGCGTACGCGCAGCTCTTTTACCCCTTGCTTGAGTTTCTGGAGCTCAAAACGCTCATTGTCGCGGACCTCGACGCTGTCCGCCTCGTCGATTCAAGATATAGGAAATGCCCTTGCGCATTAGGTGAGCGGACATCGAACAGCGCCTTGCATGCCTGGTTCGGCGACAACACCATTTCCGTCGCGGCGTTAATTGCCAAGTCCGCGGCCGACAAAACGAACAGGTTTTGCCGCATCGCGTATCAGATGCCCGAGGACGGTTCTGACCACTGTGCACGAAGTTATGAGGATGCGCTGGTTCTCGCTAACCTCGACCGATTTGAGATTACAGACGATGCCACGGCTGCCGAGAATGCCTGGGAAAAGGCCCAAGGCTTCAAGAAATCCGAAGAGGCAATTAGGTTTGCGATCAGCGAAGCCGACTGGAACGTCCCGAAATACATCAGAGAGGGGCTAATCTGGCTGTCTGAACCGCCGCCTCCTCCAGACGCGCCACCGCCGCTTGTTCCGGATGGCGACGCTGTTGACGAGGCCGCATGAACGACGAACTGTCACCCGCCGTCGTTGCCGCCCAACAAGCGCAAACTCGCCTCGAGGAGTGCCTAGCAGCGAGCGAGAATTTCCGTCTCGAAGCCGGGGCGGGTGCGGGCAAGACTTATTCGCTGGTCGCGGCACTAAAAAAACTGATCGCTGAGCGAGGTCCGGCCCTCATGCACGCCGGTCAGCAGGTCGCCTGTATCACCTACACCGAGGTCGGAACGAAAGAGATTGCCAACGAGATCGAGGAGCACCCCGCCATCCTTGTGAGCACGATTCACGGGTTCGGTTGGGCTTTCATTTCAAGGTTTCAGAAGACACTTCGACAGCTCGTCGCGGCGCAGGAATCGCGGCAGGAAGCCATTGAAGCGGCGGGTGGCGTGCATGACCAGCAAGTAGAGTACAGCCTTGGCTTCTTTGGCATCGACGAAAAACGCATCACTCTCCATCATGATGACGTGCCGAGATTCTTGGCCGAAATGCTCGCCAATCAGAAGTTTCAGCGGATTTTCAAAAGTCTTTATCCGATCCTGTTCATCGACGAATATCAGGACACCGACCCCCTAATCATGACTGCGCTCTCCGACCATTTCCTTGGACCTGGCGGCGGACCTGTCATCGGCCTGTTCGGTGATCACTGGCAAACAATCTACCGCAAAGACTATCAGCTAGTTGATTTTCCAAATGTCGAAGGGATCGACAAAGGCTCGAATTTCCGATCAGCGCCGGTGATCGTCAACGTTCTCAACCACCTGCGACCCGAGCTGATCCAGCAGGTACACGATGAGACGGCCGAGGGTGAAGCTCGCTTCTTTCATTGCAACGCCTACGCCGGCGAGCGGATCGATAATCGTAACGGCAAACAGCAGCTCCCCGACGCGGCCTCGGCAGAATTCATTGAGCGTTTGAAAGAGACGCTCCAGCACGACGGCTGGGATTTCGATCCCTTGCGAACCAAAATCCTCATGCTGACTCACAACGCCATTGCCGCTGAAAGGGGATACCCTAATCTCGCTAACATATTTGATCACAAGGAAGCCTTCTCAAAGAAGGAAGATGCGACAATCGCGTTTCTGGCGGACACGGTCGAGCCAATTTGCAACGCCTACGCATCGCAAAACATCGGGGAAATGTTCCGGTTGATGGGAGGCATTCCCACGATCCGCCGTTCAGCCGATAAGGCTCTATGGCGCACTGATATGGACGCGCTCATCGCTCTGCGAGAAAACGGGACGATTGGCCAGGTACTTGATCACTTGAAAGCCACGAGGCGGCCCCGGTTGAGCGATCGGGTTTCGGGTCGGGAGGAGGATATCGCCCAACTTGGCCCTGAGGAAACCGAGGATGAGCCCAAGTCGCTCAAACGCCATCGGGCCCTTCGAAATGTCAGTTATAGAGAGCTTGTCGCGCTCGTAGAATTTATCAACGGATTCACGCCATTCGCGACGCAACATAGCGTGAAGGGTGCCGAGTTCGAAAACGTGCTCGTAATTCTAAGCGGAGGCTGGAACCACTACAATTGGCCAAAATTTTTGGAGCTTTTCGCCACCGGCAATGTCTCCGCCAACGACCAAGCGGGCTATTTCAGGGCCCGTAACCTCCTCTATGTCGCACTTTCGCGGCCGCAGAAGAGGCTCGCCGTTCTTGCCACCCAAACGCTCAATCAGAATGCTCTATCAACAGCGACGCAGCTTTTCGGAGCAAACAATGTGATCGCGCTGCCCACCATCTGAACGGCGGTTCCCCTTAGCGAAAGACCCGGCGGACATGTCGTGCGAGCCCGTCCCTCGAATACCGGTCAACACTGACGGGCGCTATGAATACCAAATTTGCAACTAGGATCTTGCCGCTTCGGCTGCGACGTGCCCCGCGAATGCGGAGACGAACGACCGCAGGCTAGTCAGCTCAGACATATCAGAGAAGTCGCCGGTCGTGACCGCGGTACGCGGCGACGCCAATGTGCAGGCGGCCGTGTAGAGGTTCTCGCGGACGAGCCGCTGGCAAAGGATGTCATACCGCTGGAGGTAGGACGCGCCTTTGAACTCCGGGAAGATCGGGTAGTGAAGCGATGACTCGCGCTTGGCGGGCGCCCGGGACTTTGGCGCGTCCTCGACCATGACCAGCCAGCCGATGAAGGGCCGGGCAGTTTCCGGGCCGAAAGCGCCCTCGCGGTAGGCCGTCCAGAAATCGTGCGCCGTGCCGATGGACTCTTCGGCGCGATTGTTGGCGTTGTTGCCGAAGGAGGGACCTACCTGGCTTTTCATCTCGACGGCGGCGACCAAACGGCCTTGGTGGATGACGAGGATATCCCATAGCTTTGTCGGCCGAAAATAGCCCGGCAAGGTCAGGACGCTGCGCTTCTGGTGAATGTCGGCGTGGCCAAGGCCGTTGGCCTTCACCAAGTCGATCATCATGGCGGTGAAGCCGTCCATTGTGTTGCCGGCAGTGACAGCGCCGCGCTCGCCGGTGTCGGAGGTGCCGGCTTCCTGCTTGGCTTCGAGCGCCTTCTGACGATTGCCCCAGAACGCCATCGTGGCGTCGCGGGCCTTCTTTTCGTAGTCGGCAAGATCAAGTGCCATCAGTCGCCATTCCCCCCTAGCGCCGCCCGCTCGGCGCTTGAAAGCCCGTAGAGTTTGAAGGCGGCGCGATTACAAGCCGCCGTGTCGCCCCGCTCGGCGGCCTCAATGAGTTCGCGCTGCAGCTCGGGCGTCACCTGACTCCATTCGGGCAGGCGGATGCGGCGGAGATACTGCGCCTGAAAGCGCAGATAGCCGCCCCGCATCCGGGTTGAATAGATGGCCACGAACAAGCGGGCGATACCTGACATAAGCACGGCCTGCAGAGCGCGGACGTTCCAGGTCTCTGATGTGATGAAATAAAGATTGTGGTGCGGGTAGAGCTGGCCGTCCTCATAGACGATGTGCGCCGCCCCTTTGATGTCGGGGATCAGCAGTTTCGGCTTGGCAGCGATTTCGGGATAAATGCGGTCGATGGTCCGATACCAGTTTGCCGGTGCTTTCTGGGCGACGTGGCGCTTGTCAATCTGATCGCGGCGCGCCTCCAAGTAGCTGCGCAGCTTCGGGAACTTGGCGAGGTCAACGAGGCGGCCGTCGTCGCCAAACGGGTTGATGACACCGTAGCCGCGCCATGCGACCGCTCCGCCGTCGATGTCGCGGGTCATTACCAAGGGCAGCTTTCGCGATGGCTCGACATCAAGGCTATCGAGCTTGCCGATAAAGGCTTGGTCCGCGCCTGTCGCCACTCCGATGCCCACCTTACAGCCAGCATCCTCGATAGAAGGAAACTCCGCTTCAAGCCTGCGGACAAGCGCGAGCTGGTCGGATGATTCAAGAATCCAAGGTTCGGTCGCGGATGTAACGCCTCTTAGCTCGCGCACGCCGGACGCCGAGTCAGGCACTTCTTCCGCAGTCAGTGCGCGCGCCAGAGCCGCCAATGTCACCCGGTCAATGGCTGGTCGATGCGCGATGCGCGTGGTTCCCGCCTTTTCGCGGGCGATAACGGTGATCGCGGGATAGGCCACAACGTCGGCGTGGAAGGCGGGCGTATTCACCATGTCAACGAAGGTGCGCAGGTTATAGCCCTTGGCGACGAAACCCCGAAGCGGGCCGCCGTAGCGGTTTTTCATCCAGCGATCGGAGCAGATGAAGCCGCACTGGCCGCCTTCGGAAAGCAATCCCAGCGAGCGTTCGATAAAGGGAATGTAGATGTCGGCGCGGTCGTAGATCGTGCGATACCGCGCGCGGTATTCCGCCATCAGGACGTCCGGAATCAACTCTTGGCGAACGTAGGGCGGGTTGCCAATCACCACGTCGAATGACCCTTCGATGGGGGCCAAAAGGAAGTCGCCCTGGATCAACCAGGCGTCCGCAAGAGCCTGCGCTTCGCCTGTCTCAATCCCTTCCTTTTGCAACCGAGCCAGCACAGTTCGGCGCGTTCCTTCGACAGATGATTTGTGAAGTTCGACAGCTCGGATTGCTGTGCCAAGTGTGGTGACGGGTGCGGGTTCCCCTGCGCTGCGCCACGCTTCCAAGAGACGATCGAGCGCCGGCAAAAGGAAATCACCGCCACCGAATGACGGCTCCAGCAAGCGGAGGCGATGCAAGGGACGGTCGGCGGTATAGCCGACAAGGTCCAAGATGAAATCGACCACTTCGCGGCGAGTGAATACCGCGCCTCGCTCCTCGACCCCTGCATTTGCCATCTGATCCACGGCCGACATGACTGGGCACAAGCTGGGCAATGAGGGCTGGCGCAACATGAGGGCGCCATCGGCGATTGAGGATGTCAAAACGGCCTCGTCGGTTGATCGGGGCGGACGATAGAGCGGGGATGGAAAGGGTCAAATGCCATGCGAACAAAACCAGACCATGCCCCACGAAACCTGTCAATAGAGGCTTGGCTCTGGGCGGCTTCACGCGCTACCTTCGTCCTTCAAATCACGTCTCAGTATCAAAGGCTTATGCCACAGATGGTTCTGGAGCCGCCCGCTTCGCTATGGACTTGAGTGCATAGGCCAAGGCGGCCTTGAGTTATGCCAAGCGGTTGAGTTCGGGATCTAGAACCCCGGCGGCTTGGGCTTACGCGGAAGCGGGCGCTGTTGCAGCCGCATGATCGACGCTTCGATGTTGCGCAGCGTCGCATAGATGTGCGGTTGATCCTGGGCCGACTGGCCCTTGGCGCGAAGCTCGCCGATGATCCGACCGTAGAGAGCGCGCAGTTCCTGTTCGTTCAGTCCATCCAGCTCGTAGGTTGCGATGAATTGTGACATGATCTTTCTCCCTGTCTTTGGCCGCGACCGTCGCGGGCCTTCATGCGCAGACAGGAGCAGGGCGTTCGCCGCGCCGCACTTGGCGGAACGAAGTGGAGAAGCCGTCAGGCTTGCGGCGAAAAGGCGAATCCCCTGCGAGGATGCGAATGAAGAAGGCCCGCGCGGGCAGCGGCTGGCAAGGGAACCAGAAAGAACACGGCACTCATTGAAGCCCGAAAGTCAGGGGCTGAACGGACAACCGGCTGGCACGTCCTAAGGAGATAGAGGGATCGCAGCGCCATTGAACATAGCCACGATCAAATGCACAACGAGCCCGAGAACGGGGGAGGCGCGCGGGCGGCTGCGAATTGAAAGCACGAAGATACCTGGTCGCTCTTATCCTCGCGCTCTCGGCTCTCTCCGCGTCCCAGCCTCTCGCCACCTCGGCTTCCGCTCAGGGCAGCATTGATGCTTCCTCCGAAGCGATCCGTGCCTCGAATAGCCTCATCGACATCGGGCTGATCACCAGCGAGCGAGCGCGTCCCGACGTTCCTGACGATTTCGCCAGCCGAAGGCTCTATTACGCCCAACAGGATCTGCAGAGCGTCTACCAGCGCGCGGATGAGGCGGGACAAGGAGCGCTCGTCCGCCGCCTCGCGGAAAGAGACGCGGCCCGCATTCTCGACAGCCAGCGCGTGACACCGGCTATCGCATCATTCCCGGACCCGGTGAGGGTGATGAACGATGTCGCAACCCGAGCCACGGAATCGGATAACGATGAACCCGCTGTCGCCGGCGCGCAGGAGGGCCGCCTCACCTTCCTTGCATCCTTCGTGCTGGAGGTTGTCGGTGGCGGCGGAGGCGATCGGACGCCGGGTGACGCGGCCCGCCTGAGTCTTGTCTACCGGCTCCACGCAGACGAAATCAAAAGGCGGTCGGAAGAAGAATTTGCAATATCCGGCTGGTGCCGGTGGCGGGGCAACTGCCAGTTCCAGCGCTACCGGCTTTTCGTGGCTCGCTACTGGGTATCCAGTGAGAAGCTGGAGGAGCTGGCGAGACTCTATTTTCCCCGGGAGATGGCCCCTGAAATTCTCAGATTTGCCGAGCCGGTAGATGAGCGGAATTTTCAGCAGCCGGAGAACCAGCCCTGGGATTGGGATATGATATTCTCAATCCTCGCAGGTGTCGTGGCTGTGGCCGGAATTGCCGGGCTGATCTGGTTTCTCTTTTACGCTGGCAAAGGGAAGAAAGGCTCCACAACCTATGGCACGGCCGACTTCGCGCCTCAGCGCGACAAGCTGCCAGCCGGTCAAGCCCTTTATCAGGGCGTTTTTCTGGGTGGCAGTTCCTATCCCGGCGGCAAGGGAACCGGCGCGCCGATCGTCACGACACCGGAAACCCACACGCTCATTGTCGCGAGGACCAGAACAGGCAAGGGAACGCGGGTCATCATCCCCACCCTGGCGCTCTATACGAGTTCGATTTTCGTCATCGACCCGAAGGGTGAGAACGCCGCGATCACCGCGCGCTTCCGGCGCGATGCGTTCAAGCAGACGGTCCACATCATCAACCCGTGGGGCCAGCTTGCCGAACTCTTCGAGAGCTACGGCTTCGAGACCGCAACGCTCAACCCGCTGGACGTCCTGAAGGCGGACGACCCTAACGTGGTCGCCACCGCCCGCGCCATCGCCGAGACGATTTGCGGCGGCATCAGCGGCAAGGAGCAGATATGGCAGGCCAGCGCGACGGCGCTGCTGACTGGCCTGCTCCTTTGGGTGACCGACCAGCCCGGCGAAACCAAGACCCTCGACCACGTCGCGGACCTGTTGACCGGCGGGGAAGACGTTTCGGACATTCGCTCCACGCTGCTGCCGCGCATGGCCGCCAGCAGTTCCTTCCGTGGTGCGATGCGGAAACAGGTCAGCCAGTTCATCCGTATGGCTGAGAACACCTGGACGGGCGTCGTCTTCCAGCTTTCGCAATCGCTGCAATTCGCCTCCGACCCCCGCATCCACGTGGCAACGGAAACCTCCAGTTTCCGCCTCTCCGAAATCGTCAACGGCCAGACCACCATCTACATCATCATCCCGGACGAGCAGATGCAGCCGCAAAGCGTCTGGCTCCGCCTCGTCATCTCGGCGATCACCCAGACCTACAAACGCGAGAAGCCCGCCGCGCACGGCATCCGCGGCATGTTCCTGATCGACGAGTTCCCCCAGATGGGCCGCTTCGAGAGCATGGTGAAGGATATCGCCATCATGGGCGGCACGGGGCTGGATTACGCCCTCGTCGTCCAGAGCCTCAGCCAGATTCGGGAACTCTACGACAAGGGGGCTGACACCATCATCGGCAATTGCAGTTGGCGGTGGTTCTGCAACGTCGGCGACCTCGACACGGCTCAGCACGTCAGCACGTCCCTGGGGCCGATGACGGTCCAGACGGTCACCCAGACGGTCAACGACGGGGACCGGGTGGGGGGCGGCCATACCTACGGGGAGACGGGCCGGTCGCTGCTCTTTCCGGACGAGATCATGGCGCTCGGGCGGGACATCGCCATCGCCTTCAATCCGACCGAACGGCCGCACTATCTGCACCCGCAGGACTATTGGGAGCTGCCCGCCTACCTCAACCATTTCGCGGGCAAGTCTGGCCTGAATTTCGACTACCTCAATGCCCTCGACCCCAACCCGTACCGGCCGAAGGACCGGAGTCAGGGGCGGCGGGGAGGAACGAACCCGCCGCCCCCCTCCGGTGCGATGACACGAGAACGGGCGCTCAAATTACTGGCGCTGAAAGAGGGTGCGACGGAAGCTGAGGTCAGGGCAGCATACAAGCGTATGATGGCGAAGGTGCATCCCGACACCGGCGGCAACGACGAGTTCGCGCAGACCATAAACCAAGCGCGTGATGTGTTGCTGAAGTGAGATTGCCTCGTCACCTGAAGATGCGACGATGACCCGAAGCACAAGAACCGAAGCTGACGAACGCGCTCAACGAGTGCAGGTTCGGCGTTGCGTCAAACGGAGGCGCGGCGGTTGCTTCCCACCGCCGCGCCGAATCGTGATATAATGCAACATTGGGATGCAGCACCGCTGCATCAGTCCGAGGCGCGGCTGTCGCATTCGACAGACGCGCCGACTCCATGATATGATAATATCAGGAGCTGCAAGCCATGGACGGACTAACCGTCCGTCCCCGCACCTGATGGTGCTGGCTTGGCAAGGGGTCGCTTCGCCCCCGTTGCATCCCTCGACCAAGGAGAGCCTTCGTGCCCTCCTGTGGAACCTCCAGAGCAGGGGGAATTTCCTACCCCTGCACCCTGGACCGGGCGCTGCCCCGGACCCGCCAATGGGCCTTCGTGCCCCTTGGAACCCAGACCGGGGCGCTTCGCCCCCGGACCCAGACGAGGGCTATCGCACCCTCGACCACTCGCCGGAACTTTCGCGTACCGGCACCCGCGACCAGAGCTTTTCGCGCTCTGGACATCGAGCAGGAGCCTTCCAAGCCCCTGCACCCTGACGAGGGGGGATACGTGTTCCCTCGACCCCACGGGCGGGAGGTATTGTGCCCGGAGAAAGGGCGCGCATTATGTCGCCAAAAGGGCCTGATCGACCGCACGAGGTGCTGGTCGATCTGACCGTGGAAGAAGCCAAGTTCTTCACGGTCGCGGCCAGAAATCCCGGTTACACCGACCTTGGCGACTATCTCCGCGACCGGGCATTGGGCCGCCTTGAAAGCGTGGAGGGCGAGGCATGACAGCCCCGGAACCCCCTCCCAAGAAATCCGAAAAGCGCCTGCGCACCGAAGTCATCTTTGCCCGCGTGACCCCGGATGAGAAAGCCGCCTTCATGGCCCGAGCCGACCGGGCTGGCATGGCCACGGCGGCTTTCATGCGGGCGGTGGCCATCGGTGAACCCGGCCCCCGCGCCCGCCGGCGCCCGCCTGTCGATCACGTCGCCATACGCCAGCTATTGGGAGAGCTGGGCCGCGTCGGGAACAACCTCAATCAGATCGCCCGCGCCTTGAACAGCGAGGAGGAAATCGACCTCCCTGAGCTGCGCGAGGCGTTGGCGTCCTACCTTCCATTACGTGACGCGATCTTCGTGGCGCTCGGCAAGGAGCCTTCCGGTGATTATCAAGGGCGGCAGCCGAGCGGCGCCTAGAGGCCTCGCCCGGCACCTCGGGCGGGAGGACACGAACGAACGTGTCCAGATCCTCGAATTGCAGTCGCCCGCCCGCAACACGACCGAGGCCTTTGAGGACTGGCAGACCCTCGCCGAAGGCACCATTGGCCGGTTTGGCCTCTATCACGCCAACATCGACCCCGACGCGAAATACACCATGACCGATGAGCAATGGTTCCGGGCGGTTGACGTGCTTGAGGAGGAGCTGAGGCTGACCGGCCAGCCGCGCGCGATCGTCATGCACGAGAAGAACGGGCGGCAGCATATCCATGTCGTCTGGCAGCGCACAGACGTCGATACGATGACCCTCCGCGACGATAGCTGGAACTTTGCATCGCACGAGCGCGCGAGCCTTCGGCTGGAGCGGGAATTCGGCCATGAACTGGTTCCCGGCAAACATGCCAAGCGCGATCGGGAGAACCAGCCGGATATGCCCGACGCGCGGCTTGATCACTCTGAATGGCAGCAGGCTGAGCGCGGCGGTTTGGACCACAACACCCGCAAGGCGCAGGTGACAGCGCTGTATCAGGCGGCCGACTCCGGCCCCGCCTTCAAGGCCGCGCTGGAGGACGCAGGATACGTGCTCGCGCGCGGCGACAAGCGCGACTTCATGATCCTGGACGAGGACGCCAAGGCCTACAGCCTTGGGCGTCAGCTCCCCGGCGTAAGGGCGAAGGAACTGCGGGCTTTCATGGTCGAGGTTGACCCGAACGCCCTGCCGAGCGTCCGGGAGGCGCGCGTCGAATTGCGGGCGCGGGCGTCCGAGGCACAGCCGATCGAGCAGGAGGCGGGCTTAAGCGAACGTGCCGAGGCCATCCGCGTAGCGACGCTGGCACGTCAGGCCGAGGAACTGCGAGCGCAGGAACAGCGCCAGGGCGCGGAGATCTCCGCGCTACAGGAACGCCAACTCGCCCAATACGACGAGGCCATCGACAAGCTGGCCCGCGAGCAGGCGCGGGCGGCCGTCGCGGATCGGTCGAATGATCCGGGATTTGTGCAGGGCATCAAAGAGACGCTTTCGCCCGAATCTCGGGCCGCGCGCCTCGAACAAGAAGCCACGCGGGCGCGGGAACTGGAGCAGACCCAGCAAGCTGAAATGAACGCGATGCACGCCGCCATGCAGGGCGCGCATGGGGAGGAACTAGCTAGTCTTGTGATGAAGCAGGCGGCGGAGCGCGACAGCCTCATGACCGGGCACGAGCAGGAACTGGCCAGGCGGCTGGAGGATGACGCCAGAGCCGTGACGCTGGAGCATGAATTGCAACGCCGCCAGCAGGAAGCCCGCGATCGGGAAGGGCCGGAGCGAGATGGCCGCGCACGCTGACGGGCTCGCGCTTCCTGCAACCATGGCCGGGCCTCCTGAAAGGGAAGGTTGCAAGGTCTGTGTCGCGGTTCCTGCGCCGCGTGACGGAAGTGATTTGGCCGCGATTAAGGGCTGATTTCGAGGCGGCGGCTGAACCGCCAGCCCCACCGCTCGCGTCACGCTTTATGAGGGCCGCGACGCCCATATCCAAATTCATGGCGGCGACGCCACGGCGGCTGCGGGCGCTGTTCCGCGCCCGTGGTTTTGGCCGCTTCGGACGCTAGATCGAGTTTTGCCGAGCTGGCACTTGGCTGGTGATTGCAGCCGTTGCCTCAGTGCCCGGAATAGCCGCCACTGTGTTTCGGGAAGCCTGGCTATTGAAGGCAGTGGTGGAGCCGACCGCAGGAACGGGGCATGGAGCGTCAATTTCATCCTGAATCTTATTGGCCATCGTGGCGGCCGACGAAAGCGCGCAGGCAGTAAGGATGAGATTCCAATTGCTCCGAGACGAGGAGCCGAAGATCACCTTGCCGCAGTAAAACATTCCGACGCCGGCATTTCCCAAGCCAAAAACTGTCAAAGCGGCTCCGGCGGCGGCGGCGATGGGGAGGGCCATAAAAACCCATGCAACGCTGAAAGCAGCGGTAGCGAAGATAGTTACGTATCCTGCCGCCTTCAAACATGAATTTACGTCATTCGTATCTTTTTCAGTAGGCACGTCTCCCCCAGTTGGTGATAAACCACAATGATGTTGAAACAATAGTAAGTAAAACATAGCATAGAATCAGATATTATGTCAAGAAAGTGGCAATTTGCCTTGATATTTCAACACCTTTATTGATCGGACAGCGATTACATCTCTATATCTGTTGGCCGGGCGTCGCCCTTCGGGCCGGGCTCTTTGCTTCGCACCGAACCCGCTTGCGCGGTTTCGGCCCTTCGGGTGACGATCCCTGACGTGGAAAGAGAGGGGCGCTAGTCCTCTGGCAAACGGGTGAAACGCGACGTGACCGGCTTGGCGATCACGGCGTCCCGCGCGCTTTCGTCGTCCCACAAAAGACGCTCGGGATTCCCGCGCAGGATCGTTTTCGCGCCCCGCCTGATCTCGGCCTCCGGCTTCAGTGCGGGAACGCGCTTTCCCGCCTGGTCATCGCGGGTGATGGTGCAGGAACGGACGAGGAGGCGGACCCAGCCATCCTCGCCGCGGTGCAGCACTTCGGCGATGACGACCCGCTCGCCAATACGCAGGGACTTCTTTCGCCGGCTGCCCCGATCGAAGACGCCTTCCCTCCAGCGAATCACATCGGCGGCGATGAAGTCTTCCGCCTCAACCCATTGCTCCATTCTTCCTACTCGCCCGCGTGAAATGAGGCGGGACGATTCAGCCTAGCATGACGTGACCCATCCCCGTTTTGTTTTTGGCGCCCGGCATACGTTCCTATGTCGGCGCCATTCTTGGGCTGACATGCGTCGGCGGGTGGTGAACGCTGGACCAAAAAAGGGGCCTTGCGCACCGCAGCCAGGACTCCTCTGGGATCAGCTCGACACTCCATCGCCATGCCTTGTGACCTTGCGGAGAACCGGAGCCTGTCGGGTCAATGCCCGGCCCGCACCACTCCGGCCCTTCGGCCCGGACCGTGTAGGCATGACCCTGTCTCCTCTCTCCGCTGGACGGTCGGCATGACGGCAATGGAGCCGTCCGCAAAGAAGGAGTTCAACATGGCTACGAGAAGCAAAGCGAAGGCCCCTGTGGCCCAGAAACCCAGTCACCGCCTCTGGATGGTGCAGGATCAGCCGAACGGCAAACCGGCAAGCTGGACCGAGATCGCCGGTCTCTGGGACACGAAGAACGGGGATGGCGTCAGCGGCGCCACGAAGTTCTGGCTCACCATTCCTCCCGGCACGCGTCTGGTCGCGATGAAGGTGAAAGAGGCGGCGTGAGCCGCGCGCCGAGGCGAAGGCCGCTCTGGACGCTGTCCGGGGCGGTCTTTGCCAGCGGGGCTCTTCAAAAGAGCCAAAGACCTGATCCTTGGATTCTTAGTAACATTTCAATAGACTATATTGAAACCCGTGTTTTTCGGAAAAACGCAATTTAATTACGCGCGAATCGTAGTTTATTACTTCTGGATATAGAAAGTCGAAATAATAATCGAAATGAATTTCGGAGGTCGTGCGATGGCTAAAACTACGAGAAAACCTGTAACGACCGGGGAGAAGATGACCGACGGCTCTCTTTATGCCGGTCTCACCGATGACGGAAAGTACCGAGTCTTTGCCATGCCGACGGATCTAAGCACGACGATAACCTTCAACAACGCCGCCAAAGCGGTCAAAAAATTGAATGCAGATAGAGCTCTCGGCCACGCCGATTGGCAGATTCCCACACGAGAGCAACTGAAGGTATTGATCGAAAACAAAGATAAAGGCGCACTCAAAGGCACTTTCAGCAAGGCCGCCGGGAGCGGTCCCGATTATTCCGAGTGGTACTGGTCGTCCACCGAGTACCGCGACGACGCAGTCTTTGTGCGCAGTGTTCGGCCCAGCGCCGGTAACGCCAGTTGGGGCTATAAGGTTCGCCTTCGGCTCAATTGCCGGCCGGTGCGCTTGGTGGCGGCCGCCTCGCCGTCCTTGTGAGGCTGCGACCGCAGGTCGTCAGTCATTCAATCATTCAACTAACCGCCTCTAGGGTCCGAGTAACTAATCCTATGTCCAGTTCAGCCGCAGTATTACAGTCCAGTTCCACGCTTATCGACACCCCGAAAAGTAGCGCCAAGTCTTTCAGCCTGCGTCATGCCTTCGCTCTTGTCGCGGGCGTGGCCGTCGGGGTTGTAGGCTGCGCCGCCTCGGCTGTCATCGCAATCGCAGTTGCGGCCACCGCCGCCAATCCCCTCGGCATTCTCGCGTCAATGGGACTCGGCGGCTGCGGCGGTTATCTCGCGATCTGCCTCGGCAAGAAGGTCTATGTGGCTCTGAAAGGCCCTACGCCCTAATCCGTCACCATTCGTCGCTGAAATTGCCTCGGCCATTTCTGGGCGTCGCCCTTGGGGCCGGGCTCTATGCTTCGCACCGAACCCGCTTTCGCGGTTTCGGCCCTTCGGGTGACGATCCCTGACGTGGAAAGAGAGTGGCGCTAGTCCTCTGGCAAACGGGTGAACCGCGACGTGACCGGCTTGGCGATCACGGCGTCCCGCGCGCCTTCGTCGCCCCACAAAAGACGCTCCGGGTTTCCGCGCAGGATTGTTTTCGCGCCGCGCCTGATCTCCGCTTCCGGCTTCAAGGAGGGGACGCGCTTTCCCGCCTGGTCTGGAACAGGGCTATCTGGCCGGAGCCCGGAGCATCGGCGTTTAGATCACGCGTACCTTGAAAATTTCGATTTGTTTCGCGTGCTGTTCGCCAAAGTCACCCGTAGCAGTGATTTCGATATTTCCCTTTGCGTCCGCTTTGAACTGGCGACGAAAATACGAACCGCACTGATAAGGCCCTTCCTGTATGCCAACGAGAGAAGCCTTACCGGTGGTCACTTCGACGTTCCGCCAGAACGTAGGGCTCTCACCGAACGTCCGAAGTTCGACTTCGAACGTCTCGCCTTTCCGGACGGTGGCATGATTAAATTCCGATGTAAGTCTTTGCATATGGTAGCCCTCTCTAACTAGATACTATGATGATTGTTGCATATATATGATGATTGTTGCATATAATAGTAAAGTCCAACGCCGTATTTAGATAGCATGGCACGGAATCAGAGTAACTATACGACAATCCCACATTATCTGGTTTCGAGAATTGTTTGTAAACCTTCACTGAATACCAGACCGCAAACTATTAGTATGACCTGACAGGGATTTCAGAAAACGGAATCAAATTACGCGCTGATTTTGATTTAATATGGGAAATAATTCGATTCGCCGAACTGTCTCCTCTCTCCGCTGGACGGTCGGCATGACGGCAATGGAGCCGTCCGCAATGAAGGAGTCCAACATGGCTACGAGAAGCAAAGCGAAGGCCCCTGTGGCCCAGAAACCCAGTCACCGCCTCTGGATGGTGCAGGATCAGCCCAACGGCAAACCGGCGAGCTGGACCGAGATCGCTGGTCTCTGGGACACCAAGGGCGGGGATGGCGTCAGCGGCGCCACGAAGTTCTGGCTCACCATTCCTCCGGGTACGCGCCTGGTCGCGATGAAGGTGAAAGAGGTCGCATGAGCTGGCGGAAACAGGGCCGCCCCGGATTGCCGGGGTGGCCCTGTTGCCAGAACAGGACGCCAGTCTGGGGCCATGACAGTGGCGATACCACGGCGGGAAGCGTCTGTTAGACTATCCGCGAGATGGCTGGTTCCTCGCCGCAGCCGCCGCTTGCGGCGGGCGACCGGATGCTGGCTGTGGGAGCACCTTCGCCCGCTCAAACCGCTCTTTTAAGGCGGTTGTTAAATCCTGGAGTGTGGGTGCTGCGGCGGGCGCTTCCTGCGAGAGAGTTGCCAGGGCTTCGGGAAGGGGGTTGGCCTCAAATTTCCTAATCGCGCGGTCGATAAGGGCAGCCCGCATCCGGGCAATCCCGTCTTTCGCCTTAATGAGTCCCGATCCCGCCGCAGCACCGGCAAGCACCCAAGCGGCCGATCCCCCGGTTGCAACGACGATGAACGCACTGACCCCGAGGCCGAATAAGATGGAAATACAATGTACAAAGAGACGTTCATCCATGTCGGCGCCAGTTACCGGAATGCGTTCTAGCACCTTTTCCTTGGCCTTTCGTTTTTCACGGATGATTTGAGCCATCTTCTGCTGGATGGCCTTCTCAGTCTGTGAAGTATCAATCGATAAAACAGGACAATTCATGGCGGTCTCCGAATCGCGTGTGTCAGTTTTACTTGAAAGTATTTTACCATAACTATAGCGTAACTTTATTTCGTTTTGGCTTGTTCAAGTCTTTCAATGCCTTAGGGTGCGGTTTGGCGTGACATCACCGGCCAACGAAGTCCCGCCCGATCATCGAGCTCGACTTCGGACACGCTAAAAGAGGAGTCAGCGAGAAGAGGGCTCGGCGCCATCGCGCGGAGGCGCGATGGCCAAGTGGCTACCGGGGAAAAAGGAAAGCGGAGCGTGGTCTAGCCGAAGGATGCGCTCATAAAATTGTCTGTGCCGTATTGGTAGGAGCCAAAGCGGACCTCGTAATCGTTCCCGAACTGGGCGGCATAGGCTTCGGCATTGGCTTTTTCGGCGAACATTCCGGCGAGGTGCCAAGGACCGTTTCTGATCACGCCGAAGCCGCGATACATTCCGGGATTGGAAGGATCGAGAAAAGGCATGAGGCGCATGATAGGGAAGACAGCGAACCAAAGGGCAAAGCCGACGCCATAGCCGCTTTCGTCCGGCTCCACGCTGGAGCTGACCAGACCGACAATCTCGCCCGCCTCATTGAACAGCGGGCCGCCGCTCATGCCGGAGCGCCAATTCGCTTTCAGCTCAATCGTCGGCCACGGGCGGGACACGGCGAGGCCTTTGGGGTGAATTGCGACGACCTCGCCGATCGCGCCATACATGCGTTCGATGTAGGTGGATGGATGGGTTGGCGGCTCATTCTTGACCATGCCAAGCTCAGGATATCCGATCGCCAGAAGCCTATCACCCTTCTTTGGTGGCTGACCGGAGCAGCGCAGCGGAAGCGGCGCGATGCGTTCCGCCTTTTCCTTCGACTTCATCGCGAAGGTGAGCCGGAGGCAGTCGGTGACCATTGCGGGCTTGGTCTTGCCCGTCACCAGACTGTGCAGCGGGTCCTGGGGCGTCTGATCCACGAACCCATGAAGCGAGGAGAGCGGGGCGAACAGCTCTTGAGGCAAGCCAACGGTCCCATAGACCAGGCCGATGTTGAGCATGGCGACCGGGATCTCCTCGAAGGGCGGCAGCGGCTTGGTCAGGTCGATGTGCTCGAAGATATGTTGCGCAGTCAGGAAGCCCCCATACGGATCAGCGGAGAACGTAGTCCCGAGCCCCGTCAGGTTGCCGGTTACTTTGTTGACCGTCAGCAGAGGAAGGATGGATTCCCGCACCCCGAAAGGGTCCTGAATCAGGAACTCCCAAAGGCTTTGATCGGCGGACGGCTCTATCGGAAAGGGCATCGGGGCGGCCAGAACAAGGAAAAAGCACGTTCTAGCACACCACAGCGGCCCGTCAGAGGTTACGGGCCGGGAGCCGGACGTTTAGGGCTGAGACAGAGAGTATATGGGCGGTCTAAAATCGACCGAACCGAGAGGAAAAATTTACACAGCCTCTTACACATACCCAGAAAAGCGGACTAAAAGCTTTAATTTATCAAGTTGATAGGCTAGGCGCTAACAGACTTAAAATCTTCTGCCCGACAGGGCGTGCGGGTTCGACTCCCGCCGTCCGCACCAGCGCTCAGGCGGTCTCCACCGGCGGCTCCGCCTTGACCGCGGACCATTCGCAGCGGGCGAGGCTGATCGGATCGAGGAACATGCCGCCCATGTTGAGGCCGATCTGCCAGCGCACCTGGGCATGGACCGGGCCGACGCCGGGCACGTCCAGCGAGACGTAGCTGCCGATCATCACCGGCGCCCCGCATTCGGCCATGAAGCCGCAGGTCGAGACGTTCCTGACCTTGACCTCGACCTGATACCATTGCTGGGAGCGCATCCGCGCGCTTTCATCGACCGTCACGCGCTGCGCGCGGCGCGGCTTGAAGATCTGGGCCGGCTCGTTCTCGGCCGGCACTCGAGGCGGCCTGCGGTCCATCTCCCCCGCCTATCGCGAACATGTGAAGGAGCGGTAAAGGCGGGGCTGCATTTCCCGGGACAAGGGCTAGAGAAGAGGGCATGGCCGGCACCGCGAAGCGAGCGTCCCTGATCCTGGCAGCGGCGGCGGCGGTGCTGACCGCCGGCTGCGACGAGCCGGAAACCGGTCCGGTCACGGTGAGCGCGATCGGTGCGCCGCCGCGGCTCGCCAACCCCAATCTCATTCCGCTCGATCCGCCCGGCGCCTTTCTCGCCGAGGCGGCGGCGCAGGGCCTGGTCCGGTTCGACGCGGCCAGCGAGATCGAGCCGGCGCTGGCGCAAAGCTGGATCGTGTCCGACGACGGGCTGCGCTACACCTTCCGCATCCGGCGCATCCCGTGGTCCGACGGCACGCCGGTCACCGCCGAGCAGGTCGCCGCGCGGCTGCGCGCGGCGGTCAGCCGGGCCAGCCGCAATCCGCTGAAGCCGGTCCTCGCCGCGATCGAGGACATCGAGGCGATGACCGACCATGTGCTCGAGATCCGCCTGCGCGGACCGCGGCCGAACCTGCTGCAGCTGCTCGCCCAGCCCGAAATGGCGATCCTCGCCGACGAGCGCAGCACCGGTCCGTACCGGGTCGCGGCCGGAGAGCATATGATTGTCCGCCTGACGCTGCCCGGCGGCGAGGAGGAGGACGAGCCGGGCCCGTCCGGGCCGGAGATCGCGCTGCGCGGCGAACCGGCGGCGCTGGCCGTCGCGCGCTTCGCCGAGGGCGAGGCGGATCTCGTCGTCGGCGGCACGGTCGGCGACCTGACGCTGGCGCGGCGCGCCGGCCTGCCCGACGAGCGGCTGGTCCACGACCCGGTGGCGGGATTGTTCGGGCTGGCCTTCGCGGCGGCGGAAGACGGCCCGCTCGCCGATCCCATCGTTCGCCGCGCGATCAGCATGGCGATCGACCGCGAGGCGCTGGCGGCGGCGATCGGGGTGCCGGGCCTCCGGCCGCGGACGACGCTGGTGCCGGCGCTGGTCGACGAGCTGCCGCGGCCCGCTTTTCCCGATTGGGCGCCGGCGCCGATGCCGATGCGGCGCGAGCTTGCGACGCGCGTGACCGACCGCCTCGACGAGCCGCTGCGGCTGCGGGTGGGAATGCCCGAGGGCGCCGGCTACCGCATCATCTTCGCGCTGCTGCGGCGCGACTGGCGGCTGGCCGGCATCGAGGCCGTGCGGGTTCCGGCGCAGGCCCCGGCCGATCTCAGACTGATCGACGCGGTCGCCCCGGCGACGCTGGCAAGCTGGTACCTTCGCCATTTCACCTGCGACAGCGGCCGCGCCTGCGACCCCGCCGCCGATTTGGCGCTGGAGGCCGCGCGCGTGGCCCGAACCCCGGCCGAACGGCAGACGCATCTCGCCGCCGCCGACCGGATCCTGACCGCCCAGACGGTGTTCGTCCCGCTCGCCTCGCCGGTCCGCTGGTCGCTGGTGTCGCCGCGCATCACCGGCTTCCGGCCCAATCCTTTCGCGCGCCATCCGGCCGGCACGCTGATCGTGGAGGAATAGATGATCGACCAACGCGATTTCGAAGGGGCGGCCGGCAAGCTGTCGGTCGGCCGCGACCCGGCCTCGGTGCGGCGGCGGATCGAAGCGATGGAGGGGTTGCTCGAGCGCGCCTTCCAGCTGCCCGGCGGCTACCGCGTCGGCCTCGATTCGATCGTCGGCCTGGTGCCGGTGCTCGGCGACGTGGTCACCGCCGCGATGGGCGCGTGGCTGATCTGGGAGGCGAAGAATCTCGGCATGTCGAGATTCCAGCTGGCACGAATGACCGGCAACGTCGCGTTCGACACCGCGCTCGGCTTCGTGCCGCTGGCCGGCGACGCCTTCGACTTCCTGTTCCGGTCGAACACCCGCAATTTGAGGATCGTCAGGCGCTGGCTCGACAAGAATCATCCCGAGACCCGGACGATCGAGGGCGAGGTGATCGCGCGGCGGGAAGAGTGAGCGCCAGAGGGGGGTGGACCCATATTTCGTCATCGCGAGGCGCGCAGCGACGTGGCGATCCAGTCGTGCTTGTCGTCAAGCCCGGCAACTGGATTGCTTCCCCCGGATCAAATCCGGGGTCGCAATGACGGGAGCAGCTCCTAGCCTGCAGGCAGCGGCTCGAAATCGAGGCCGATGTCCACCGCCGGCGCCGACTGGGTGATCCGGCCGACCGAGACATAGGTGATTCCGGTCTCGGCCGCGGCGCGGATCGTCTCGAGCGTGATGCCGCCGCTGGCTTCGGTGGGGACCCGTCCCGCCACCTGGGCGACCGCCTCGCGCAATGCGGCGCTGCCCATATTGTCGAGCAGCAAATGGGTAGCGCCGGCGCGGATCGCCGGCTCGATCTGGTCGAGACGATCGATCTCCACGATGATCCGCCCGATCCCGGCCGCCGCGGCGCGGCGCACCGCTTCCCCGACCCCGCCAGCGACCGCGACATGATTGTCCTTGATCATCGCCGCATCGTCGAGGCGCATCCGGTGATTGCGGGCGCCGCCCATCCGGGTCGCATATTTCTCGAGCGCGCGCAGGCCGGGAATGGTCTTGCGCGTATCGAGCAGGATCGCGCCGGTGCCGGCGATCGCATCGACATAGCGGCGGGTGAGGGTGGCGATCCCGGACAGATGCTGGACCGTGTTGAGCGCCGACCGCTCGGCGGTCAGCAGCGCGCGCGCATCCCCGGCCAGCCGCATCAGGATGTCGCCGGCTTCCGTCCTCGTTCCGTCCTCGACCAGAGATTCGATCCGCGCGCCGGCATCGAGCGCGCGAAAGAAAGCGGCGGCGAGCGGCAGGCCGGCGACGACGATCGCCTCGCGGCTGCGCATGACGCCGGAAAAGCGGGCATCGGCGGGGAGCACCGCCGCCGACGTGACGTCGCCATGGTCGCCGAGATCCTCGGCGAGCACCTCGGCGACGAAGCGGTCGAGGTCGAAGCGGTCGAGCCGGAAGGTCACGGCCGTGTCTTAGGCGAAAGCGGCTCCGGCTGTCACGGGCGCGGCGGGCGCGCCTTCATATCCGCGTCCGGCCGTTCGCGGCCTCGCCGACGCGACCGGGTTGTGGGCCAGGTCCAGATAATAGCCGGCGAGCAGATAGTGCGCGCGGGCGGCGTCGGGATGACCCGCCGCCTGTGCCGCCTCGATCTCCGCTTCCGCCCGTTGCCGAAAATAAGCGCGCTCGTCTTTGGACACCTGATTCCCCCTGTTCGGTCAGCCCGCCGCAAACGCGCTTGCCGTTCCGCAGGTTCCGCATTCTAAGCGCTTGCTTAATCTGGATTAATTGATCCATCGGAAACAAGCCCGCGGCGGCACGTTTCGATCCGGCAACGACATGCCGGAGGCCGTCATGAAGCGCTATGCCTATCTGTGGATCACGCTCGCTTTCTTCCTCGTCTCGATCGTGCTGCACTGGTGGTTCGGATGGCAATCTTTCGTCGAGGAAGCCGCCGAGCACGGGCAGGAGGCCCAGCTCTCCAGCTATCTCAACGAGATGAGCCGGGACACGTTCGAGAATTGGCAGTCCGAGTTCCTGCAGCTGCTCTGGCAGGTGGTCGGCCTTGCCTATTTCCTCTATGTCGGCTCGCCCGCCTCGAAGGAGAATGACGACCGGCTCGAGGCCAAGATCGACGCTCTGCTCAGGATCAACGCCGGCGAGGGCGGCGAGCGCGTCATCGATGATCTCGACCGCCATTTCGAGCGGACTTCCGGCGCGCTGCCGCACGGTCACAATCAGGAGGTGGTGCAGAATGCCGGCAAGGACGTGAAGCACGTCGCGATCAGATAGGCACCTGGACCGCCCCGGTTTCGTCATTGCGAAGAGCGAAGCGACGTAGCAATCCAGAGGCGTTGGGACTGGATGGCTTCCCCCGGATCAAGTCCGGGGTCGCAATGACGTCTGAGCCCTGACCGAGACCTTCAGTCGCCGGAGATGATGGGCCGGCCGACGTCGCCCTTGCCGACCGTGTTGCCGGCCATTTCGAGCATGCGGTCGAGCGACCTTTTGGCGGCGAGGCGCAGCCCCTCCTCGATCTCGATCCGCGGCTGGAGGTCCCTGAGGCTGGTGTAGAGCTTCTCCATCGTGTTCAATGCCATATAGGGGCACATGTTGCAGTTGCAGTTGCCGTCCGCTCCGGGGGCGCCGATGAAGGTCTTGTGCGGCGCCGCTTTCTCCATCTGATGGATGATGTGCGGCTCGGTCGCGACGAGCATCACCGGCGACGGCGATTCCAGCGCATATTTGAGGATCGCCGAGGTCGACCCGACCATGTCGGCATGGTCGATGATCGCCGGCGGACATTCGGGATGAGCGAGGACCGGGGCGCCGGGATGCTCCGCCTTGAGCTTGAGAAGCTCGGTCTCCGAAAAGGCCTCGTGGACGATGCACACGCCCGGCCAGAGCAGCATGTCGCGCCCCGTCTTGCGGGCCAGCCAGCCGCCGAGATGCTTGTCGGGGCCGAAGATGATCTTCTGCTCGGGCGGGATCTGGCTGAGGATGATCTCCGCCGACGAGGAGGTGACGATGATGTCGCTGAGCGCTTTCACCTCGGCCGAGCTGTTGATGTAGGTGAGCGCGATATGGTCGGGATGGGCCTCGCGGAACGCCCTGAACAGGTCGGGCGGGCAGCTGTCCTCGAGGCTGCAGCCGGCATCCATGTCGGGCAGCACGACGATCTTTTCGGGCGACAGGATCTTGGCGGTCTCGGCCATGAAGCGGACGCCGCAAAAGGCGATCACGTCGGCGTCGGTGGCCTGCGCCTTGCGCGACAGGTCGAGGCTGTCGCCGACGAAATCGGCAATGTCCTGGATTTCCGGCGTCTGGTAATAATGGCCGAGGATGACGGCGTTGCGCTCCTTGCGCAGCCGGTCGATCTCGGCGCGCAGGTCGAGCCCCTTGAGGATGGGATTGGGTGCGTTCATGTCGTCAACTCCAGAGACGGCATTCGCCGCCGCCCTCTCTTGTCCCGCCGCGGCGACCGATCGATCGGAAGAGCCAATGTCGGTTCCCCGCCTCGCGCCCGTCCGCCGGCTGGTCCGCGCCGGCCGGCGCCTGCGGCCAACGGCCTCGCTGCTCCTATGTCGATCAGCCGGGCGGACTTTTCAACCGTCTGTGACAAAGACCACATACCGGGCCGCTTGTCGCCCCCAGGTTGCCAGCGGCCCGTGATCGTCCCACACTTCGAGATTCAGGGGAGACGGCGCGAGTCGAAGCAAGACAAAGTTTTTGGCGCCGGGAGGAAAGCATGCCGACTTCCACAACCTATACGGTGAAGCCGGGCGATACCCTGACCAGGATCGCGACCGCGCAGGGCGTCGATTTCCAGCAGCTGGTGCGGCTGAACAATATCGCCAACCCCAACGCGATCCGGGTCGGGCAGGTCTTGAAGCTGCCCGGCGGCGGCGATGCGATCGGTGGCGGTTCGCCACCGCCGCCGGTCCCGGCTCCCGCCAACGGATCACACGTGCTCGGCAAGCTCTCGTCCAAGTTCGAGACGTCGGGGCGGGGCCCGGGCACGGTGTCCGGCGGCCAGGGCGACCGCGGCGGCGTCTCCTACGGGAGCTACCAGCTCGCCTCCAAGCTGAACCGGCCGGAAGAGTTCCTGGCCAGCGAGGGCCGGCGATGGGCCGCCGAGTTCGGCGGCGCGAAATCGGGGACGGCGGCCTTCAGCGCGGTCTGGAAAGCGATCGCGCAGCGCGAGAGCCAGGCGTTCCACGACGCGCAGCACGATTATATCAAGCGCACGCATTACGACATCCAGGTCAGACATGTCCGCGCCAGGACAGGGGTGGATATCGACCAGCGCAGCAATGCGGTTCGCGACGCGGTCTGGTCGACCGCCGTCCAGCACGGCCCGTCGAACAATCTGGTCGTGACCGCCCTCAGCGGCCGACCGGCCGACGATCGGTCGCTGCTCAACGCGCTTTATGCGGAGCGCGGCCGCGCCAAGGCGGACGGGACCCTGGTCCATTTCAGCAGGAACAGCCGCGACGTTCAGCGCGGATGCGCGCAGCGTTTTCGCGCCGAGCTGGCCGACGCGCTGAAGATGCTCGGGTCGGGCTGAGCGGAAGATGGGATGCCAACTTTTTCGGGAGGAACGAACATGCCTGACGGTAACAGTTATACGGTGCGCAGCGGCGACACGCTTTCGAAGATAGCCGCCCGCTGCGGGTCGACCCTGGCCGACCTCATGCGGGACAATGGAATTCGCGACGCCAACCGTATCTCGGTGGGACAGGTGCTCAAAATCTCCAGCGGCGCTCCCGCGCCGTCGCCTTCGACGGGAACCGGCGCGAACCCATCGCCGTCTGCCACCGACCTGGATTGGGCGGACCTGATCGAACAGAATGGCGACGATGAGGCGAAAGCCGATTTCGCCGGCGGCAAGCGCGTCGTCATCGCCCTTCGCAGGCCGACCAACACCAAATCGAACCAGGGCCGCGGGGTCTATGACGACCAGATGGTCGTCGTCCAGAAGGCGAATGGCGGGCTCAAGGTCGCCAAATTCCCCTGCAACACCGAGCCGTCGCGCCAATATGGCTTTCAGGGCGCCAAGATCGATACCGGCCCGGATCTCAACCGGGACGGCCGGGTCGATCAGGGGCGGCTGATCGCCGGCACCTATCATTACGAGCCGAAGCCGGGCGGATTCCTCGGCGGCGACGCGTTCCGCGTCCGCAGCAACCAGACGGCGGAGCGCGACATCAACCAGGACGGCGACTTCAACGAGCTGGACGGCCCCGGCCGGATCGACCCGAACAGCGCCGGCCGGACGATGTACATACACCGCGGCGGCGACGACAACACCTGGTCGGCCGGCTGTCAGACGGTCCAGAAGTCGCGCTACAACGCCTTCCTCGCCGCGCTCGGCGGGCAGACTTCGTTCAGCTACATTCTGATCGACCAGAAGAGCTGAGCACCGGTCGAACGCACGCGGCCGGCCGCCGACCGGGGGGTCAGCGGCCGGCCTGCCTGTCCCTCACCGCCTCGTCGATCCGGCGAGGCCGATCGAGTTGGAAAGCTTCCTCGCGTCCCGCCGGATCGAGGAAGCGCACGGCGACGCTGGCCTCGATCCCCGCCGCGCGAAGCGGCAGCGCGAAGCTCCTCGCCACGCTGCGCATCGCCGCGTCGCGGGCCAGCTGCATCGGCCTGCGCTCGCGCGCCTGCCGCATCAGCTCGTCCTGCGCGCTGCGGCGATTGGCCTGATCGAGCGTCGTTTCGGCATCGGTGAGCGCCATCAATATGCCGCCCTCCGAATGTTCCCGGACCTGGTTCAGATCGATCTCCGGACCGGAGATTTCGAGCGGCGGCAGCGTGACCGACAGGGTCCCCGTCGCCTCGTCCCAGCCGATGTCGCGGCGGCGCAGGCGGGCGAGGTCGACGCCGTAACGGACGGTTCCGGGCATGATCAGCGTCTTGCGGGCGGTGAGGCCGAGCCGGGACTCGCTGGCGGTGACGATCGCCACGAAGCGGGCGGTGAACAGGGTCAGCCGCCCCTGATCGCGCACGCTGAGCAGGACGGCGTTCGCCGTCGCCTGCGAGTCGGGCGCGGGGGCGCGCGCGTCGGGCCGGATGACGAAGCCGATCAGCGCGCCGAGCAGCAAAGCGGCCACCGGTGGAACCCATAAAGCCAGCTTCAGGCGGCGAGGGTCCATTGCTCACCCTCCCCGGTGACGAGGCCGCGCCGCTCGAGGTCGACCAGATGCGCCAGCACCGATCGCCCCGCCGCCGGATGGAGGCGCGGATCCACGTCCCGATACAAAGTGGCGACCATCGCCGAAATGCGCTCCTCGCCCGCCTCCAGCTGCTCGAGTATCTGCTGCTCGCGCATTCGCCGATGCTCGATCAGGGCGCGGACATTTCCGTGCGGATCGTCGACCGGCGGCCCGTGCGCCGGAAGATAAAGGCGGTCGTCGCGGCCGAGCAACCGGTCGAGGCTTGCCATATAGGCGGTCATGTCGCCGTCCGGCGGCGAGACCACGGTGGTCGACCAGCCCATCACATGATCGCCGGTGAAGACGAGGCCGCTGCCCTGCAGCGCGAAGCAGAGGTGGTTCGAGGTATGGCCGGGCGTGGCGAGCGCGGTCAGCGTCCAGCCCGGCCCCTCCACGGCCTCGCCGTCGCCGAGCACGCGATCGGGGCGATAATCGAAGTCGAAGGCGGCATCGGCGCGCGGCCCGTCATCCTCCAGCGCGAGCGGCGCGCAGCCGACGATCGGCGCGCCGGACGCCGCGGCGAGCGGCCGGCTGGCCGGACTGTGGTCGCGATGGGTGTGGGTGCAGATTATGGCGAGGATCCGCTCGCCGGCGGTCGCGGCCAGCAGGCTTGCGCCATGCTCGGCAAGGTCGGGGCCCGGATCGACGACCGCCACTTCCCCATGGCCGACGATATAGGTCTGGGTGCCGGTGTAGGTGAAGGGCGACGGATTGCCCGCGAGCAGCCGCCGGACGAGCGGCTGCACCTGCTCCACCTTCCCGGTCGGCCCGTCTTCCATGCCCGGCATGTGGCATTGCCGGGCAGCGAAGGGAAGGCTTGGGCCACCCCGCAGGCGTCGGGAAAATTTACAACGGCGCGGACGGTAACCTTTCATCCACCATAAGAAGCCGCGGATTTCCGCCCTTCCCGCGGCCTGGCACGCAGCTTGTACCCTTGTCCGCGTCCACTCAGTTCCACTCCAGGGCGGGCCCTGCGCACTCTTCCGGTCGCGCGGCCCGCCCTTCCTTTATCACCTGATCGCAGACGGCGGCGTCACGGGTGGCGCGTCATCCCGGCGAAAGCCGGGACCTCAGGCCGAATAAGGCTCACCAAGTCCCGCTGAGACCCCGGCCCTTCGACGCCGGCTGCGGCGTCGCTCAGGACAGGCTTAGCCGGGGTGACGGCTCAGGCCTTGACCTGCTTCTCGTCGAGCAGCTGCTGCAGCTCGCCGGCCTCGAACATTTCCATCATGATGTCGGAGCCGCCGACGAACTCGCCCTTGACGTAGAGCTGGGGCACGGTCGGCCAGTCGGAATATTCCTTGATGCCCTGGCGGATATCGGGGTCCTGCAGCACGTCGACCGTTTCGAACGGCACGCCGAGATGATCGAGGATGGCGACCGCCCGGCTGGAGAAGCCGCATTGCGGGAACAAGGCAGTGCCCTTCATGAACAGGACGATGTCGCTGTTCCTGACAAGCCGGTCGATTCGGTCGCGCACGTCGGTCATCGCAAATTCCTTCATTCCGGTGTGGCGGTGGTGAGCTTGAGCGCATGGAGCGCGGTGCCCATCCGTCCGCCCAGCGCCTGGTAGACGCGCTGGTGCTGGCTGACGCGCGGCAGCCCCCTGAAACTCTCGGCGACCACCCGCGCTTCATAATGGTCGCCGTCGCCGGCCAGATCGACGATCTCGACGAAGGCATCGGGAATGCCCTCGCGGATCAGGCTCTCAATCTCGGCGGCCGCCATCGGCATCTTCTTACCCCTGGGCCTCGATGAACTGGCGCCGCGCCTCGACTGTCTTGTGCTCGAGCGCCTGACGGATCGAGGATTCGTCGATCTCGACGCCAGCCGAGGTGAGGTCGCCCAGCAGCTTGCGGATCACGTCCTCGTCGCCGGCCTCCTCGAAATCGGCGCGGATCACGTCGCGGGCATAAGCGTCCGCTTCCGCCTCGGTCAGGCCCATTTTCTTCGCCGCCCAGTGGCCGAGCAGCCGGTTGCGGCGCGCGACGATCTTGAACTGCATCTCCTGGTCGCGGGCATATTGGGATTCGAAGGCCCTCTCGCGATCGTCGAACGTGGTCATGGCGGTCCTTTGTCTGTGTCAGCGTCAGATAGGCTGGCGTGGGGGTGGGCGCAATGTTTGTGCCTCCCCGTGGGCGGAGCCCATGGGGAGGGAGACCATGCGCTGATGATCAGGTCGCCATGTCCCCCGGACATGGCTGAGCAGATTGGCAGGGCCGCCGTGTCCCCCGGACACGGCTGCGAACGTCCGGGGGACGTTCGCACCCTGCCAATGGGCACTGCTCACCTGATCATGGTGGAGGGGTATTGGCGGAAGCCCGGTCAATCACCCCTCCACCGCACTTCGTGCGGTCCCCCTCCCCGCGAGCGGAGCTCGCGGGGAGGAACTCACTCCATCGTCACCACCAGCTTGCCGATCGCCTGGCGGGCGGCCATGTGCGCGATCGCCTCGGCGCCGCGCTCGAGCGGCCAGGTTCGGCTGACCTTCGGCGCGATCCTGCCTTCCTCCCAGAGACGGAACAGAGTCCGCACATGGGCGGCATTGGCCTCGGGATCGCGCGCCGCGAACGCGCCCCAGAACACGCCGCGCACGTCGCAGCTTTTCAGCAGCGTGAGGTTGAGCGGCAGCCGCGGGATGCCGGCGGGAAAGCCGATCACGAGGAGCCGCCCCTCCCAGGCGATCGCGCGCAGCGCCGCTTCGGTATAATCGCCGCCCACGGGATCGTAGACCAGGTCCGCGCCCCCGGGGCCGACCGCATCCTTGAATGATTGGGCCAGCGCCTTGGCACCCTCCTTGTCGAACGGGCCGCGCGGATAGACGATCGCCTCGTCGGCGCCGGCCGCGCGCGCCGCCTGGGCCTTCTCCTCCGACGAGACGGCGGCGACGACCCGGGCGCCGAACGCCTTGCCGAGCTCGACCGCCGCCAGCCCGACGCCGCCGGCGGCGCCGAGCACCAGCAGGGTCTCGCCCGGCTCGAGCCGGCCGCGATCGAGCAAGGCGTGGATGGTGGTGGCATAGGTCAGGATCAGCGCCGAGCCCTGCTCGAAGCTGCGCTCCTCGGGCAATGGCAGCGCCGCCGCCGCGCCCACCAGCACCTTCTCGGCAAGGCCGCCATGGCCGAGCATGGCGATCAGCCGGTCCCCTTCGGCCCAGCCCGTCACCCCCTCGCCGACCTGCTCGACGATTCCGGCAATCTCCCCGCCCGGCGCGAACGGACGTGGCGGCCTGAACTGATATTTATCCTCGATGATCAGCACGTCGGGATAGTTGATCGCGCACGCTTTCACCCCGACCAGCAGCTGGCCGGCGCCGGGCACCGGCTCGGCGACCTCGGTCAGCGCCAGCGTCTCCGGACCGCCGGGCGCGGCCGACAGCAGCGCCTTCATCGGGCCGCCTCGGGAAAGGCGGGAAGCCGGCCGATGTCCGCCGGCTCGTGCTGGATGATGGTGCGCGCGCCGAGATTGCGCGCGATGCGGTCGTAGCGGTCCATCGACGCTAGCGTGTCGGCGCGATCGTGGTTGAACGGCGGCACCCCGCGATTGGCGACCTGTTCGGTGAAATGATAGAGATCGCCGGACAGCAGCACCGGCCCCGAGGCGAGCCGGACCAGCAGGCTGTAGTGGCCCGGCGTGTGGCCCGGCGTCGACAGCATGATCACGCGGCCGTCATGGAAGACGTCGACGTCCCCTTGCGCGGCGAGCAGCTGCCGCTCGCCGTCGAGCCAGGGCCGGATCCGCTGCGGCTCGATGAACGGCCCCGGCGGGCCGCGCAGCACCTCGAGATCCCCGGCGCCGATCACCAGTTTGGCGCGCGGGAAATCGGCGGCCTGGCCGAGATGGTCGAGATGATAATGGCTGATACCGATGATCTCGATCTGCTCGGGGCGGACGTCGATCCGGGCGAGCTGGTCGACGATGCGCTGGCCCAGCGACATCGTCTGCGCCGGAGTTTCGACCGATCGGCCGGCAAGCTCGCCCGGCAGCCCGGTGTCCCACAGCATGTAACGGTTGCCGTGGCGGATCAGGTAACAGCTGTCGGTTATCCGCTTGGGTCCCGGCGCATATTGGTAAGTGTCGGAGAAGAAGGCGTTGTAATCGTTGATCACGAACTCGCCGCAATCGAGCCGCCACAGCATGAGCTCGGCCTGGGGGGGCGGTGAGGACGGCGCCTGCAGCCCGGTCAGCGCCAGCCAACCCGCCGCCGGCAGCGCGGTTCGTTTCAGCATGTCCCTCTCCCCTGCCCTGCGCCGATTTCCTTCGGCGAGACATAGGAGGGATCGTGCGCGAAGGGCAATTGCCGGCCGCGCTCGAGCGCCTCGAGGATGGCGGCGAAATCGGTGCGGCAGCGGAAGCCGAGCCGGCGTTCGGCCAGCGACGGATCGTAGACCCGGTCGATATGCGCCGGCAGCGTCCAGCCGGCGCGGGCATAGAGTTGGGCCGCTTGCGGAAAATAGCGGGCGATCACCGCCGGCGCGTCCTCGACCAGCGCTTCGGCGTCGGCTTCGGCGAACGGCGGCGGGGCGGAGACGATGAAGATTCCGAAGCCGATCGCCGGCGCGCGCTCCAGCGCCGCGACATGGGCTTCGGCGCAATCCTCGACGGTGAGACGCCGGTTCAGAAACTCGTTGGCCTTGATGTTGGGCCCCGACAATTCGCGGTGGGTGTCGTCCTCCTCGGGAAAGAAACGCCCGGTGCGCAGCACGACCACCGGCAGCCGGCGTTCGCGATGGATGAGCCCGCAAAGCTGCTCGGCGGCGCGCTTGGTGACGCCGTAGACGTTGCGCGGCTCGAGCGGTCCGAAATCCTCGGTCAGCCACGCCGCCCGCTTCGCCCCGCCCGCTTTGCCGGCACGGATCGTCTCGGAGATCATCAACGAGGTCGTCGAGGTGAAGACGAAGCGGTCGTGGCCCGCCGCCGACGCCGCCTCGAGCAGGTTCAAGGTGCCGGTGACGTTGACGTCGACGAACGCCTGCGCCGGATAGCGGGCGATGTCCGGCTTGTGCAGAGCGCCGGCATGGACGACGGCCTCGATGCCGCGTGTCGCGAAGATACGGTCGACGACCAGCCGGTCGGCGACCGAGCCGACGATGTCGGTGTCGGCACCGGCCGCGACGTCGAGCCCGACGACCTCGTGCCCCTTCTCGCGCAGCCGCGGCGCCAGGAAGCGGCCGAGCCAGCCCGACGATCCGGTGAGGAGGAGTCTCATCCAGCCTGATGGGTTGCGGGTGAGAGGCTCATCTCGAGCCGGAATCGATTGTGATGCTCTCTACGAGAGCCTGTATTTCCCGGCGCGTGACGTCATTCTCGCCGTGCGCATAGCCGGCGCTGATGAAAAAGTGATAGGCGCCGCGCGGGATGATCCAATATTCCGAGATGCTTGGCAGGCGAAGGCCCTGCTGGGTCTGCGTGTACGAGACGCGCACGTGCGCGCCCGGCAATCCTGAAACCCTGACTTGCGTTGGTCCTTCGAGAATTTCAAAGTCGTTGAAGGCCTGTCTGCCGACGCGGGCGGTGCCGTCGAGAATTTGAACCGGTGTCTGTCCAGCCAACGCTCCGGCGGGACGGAAACCGATGTTGAGAATCGGGATCAAACCGGACCGGTCCGACGCGTTCTTGCGAAGTGACACGATCGGCTCGCTGCCCTCAGCGAGCTGACGTTGAAACTCCTCGCGGTCGAGCCGGATATTGCGCAGGTGCGCAAAGACTTGCTCGCCGGAGATACGCTGCCAGCCATCGGGGGCGGTCACAGAGAAGCCAAGCTCCGGAAGATTGACCCGCTCCTCTGCATGAGCCGGCGTTCCGAGCCAGAGCAATAAGGCCAGAAACAGGATCCGCTTCTTCATCCGAAGGCCCTCTCGCGCTCAGCTCTGGTATTTCGCCGTCGTCTTCGCCGCCACATCCTCGGCTGTCACATCCGGCGCCAGTTCGATCAGCCGGAACGGGCTGTCGTGATCGGGGCGGTGGAACACGCACAAATCGGTGATGATCATGTCGACGACGTTCTGGCCGGTCAGCGGCAGCGTGCATTCGGGGATGAACTTGGGATCGCCGTTCTTCGAGACATGCTCCATCACCACGATGATCTTCTTGACGCCCGCGACCAGGTCCATCGCGCCGCCCATGCCCTTCACCATCTTGCCGGGAATCATCCAGTTGGCGATGTCGCCGGCCTCGCTCACCTCCATCGCGCCGAGCACGGTCAAATCGATATGGCCGCCGCGGATCATCGCGAAGCTGGCGGCGGAATCGAAATAAGAGGAGGAATCGAGCTCGCTGATCGTCTGCTTGCCGGCATTGATGAGATCGGGATCGACCTCGTCGTCATAGGGAAAAGGGCCGATGCCGAGCATGCCGTTCTCGCTCTGCAGCGTCACCTCCATCCCGGCCGGGATGTTGTTGGCAACCAGGGTCGGGATGCCGATGCCGAGATTGACATAATAGCCGTCGCGCAGCTCCTGCGCGGCGCGCGCGGCCATCTTGTTGCGGTCCCAGGGCATCAGGCTGCCTTCCTTTTCGACAGATACGGCCAGGCCCGCCAGGTGCCGACGGCATAGGTCAGGCCATAGACGAGCACGATCAGCGACGACCAGAACATGAATCCCGGCGACAGGTCCGGCCGACCGAAAGCGGCCGGATCGAGCACCAGCAAACCTCGCGCGAGGTAGATCGCGCTGATCGCCACGAGGGCGGTGCGCATCAGCGGCAGACGGCGGATCATGCCCGCGGCGGAGAACGCATAGGCCGCCCAGATCGCCAGCAAAGCGGCGATCCCCAAAGTGACCAGCGCCGGCATCCAGCCGCCCCGCTCATCGGCCTGCGCCATCGCCTCGCCGGCGCCGAAAAAACGATACCATTCCGGTCCGCCGGCGATCACCGCCAGATGCAGCAGGGCGGCGATCAGGCTCAGCCAGCCGCCGGCGATCAGCCAGAAATTGCGCCCCGTCACGCCGCCTCCCGCTGCCGCACGGTGCGGAACTCGATCTTCTTTTCATAGGGGGCGCCGACGATCATCCGCTTCACATAGATGCTCGGCAAATGAATGCAGTCGGCCGCGATCGCTGCCGACCGGCACGATCTCCTCGACCTCGGCGACGCAGATCCGCCCCGCAGTCGCCATCGGCTGGTTGAAGTTGCGCGCGGTCTTGCGGAACTGGAGGTTGCCGCTCTCGTCGGCGCGCCAGCCCTTGACGATCGACAAATCGGCGCGGATGCCGCGCTCGAGGATGTAGGTCTCGCCGTCGAAATCCTTATGCTCCTTGCCCTCGGCGACGACGGTGCCGACGCCGGTCTTCGTGTAGAAGCCGGGAATGCCGGCGCCGCCGGCGCGGCAGCGCTCGGCGAGCGTGCCCTGGGGGCAGAATTCGACCTCGAGCTCGCCGGCCAGATATTGCCGCTCGAACTCCTTGTTCTCGCCGACATAGGAGGAGACCATCTTCCTGATCTGGCGGGTCCGCAGCAGCTTGCCGAGGCCTTCATTGTCGATGCCGGCATTGTTGGAAACGACGGTAAGGCCGGTGACGCCGGAATCGCGGATGGCGTCGATCAGCCGTTCGGGAATGCCGCACAGGCCGAAGCCGCCGGCGCAGATCGTCATGCCGTCGGACAGCAGACCTTCCAGCGCCGCCGCCGCGTCGGGATAGATTTTCTTCATGCGAAAAGCTCCCTGGGATCGGCGGGAGCGATAGGCGGGGCGGGCCGGTTCGGTCAAGCGAACCTGAACAGGCTTTCAACTACGGGATCATAGTCTTTGGTTGGTCCGTCATTGCGAGGAGCCAAGCGACGCGGCAATCCAGCCGGGCAACGAGGCCGCACTGGATTGCTTCGCTGCGCTCGCAATGACGGGTGAGTGATTCCTACCCGACCCCCTCTCCATCGCTGGCGATGGGAGGAAACTCAGCCCCGCATCTTCGCCAGCACGCCCTGCAGCTGCATGGCGTTGGACATGTCGCCCTCGACCGCGAGCTTGCCCTGCATGAAGGCGGTCATGCCGTCCAGTTTGCCGTCGGCCATGTCCTGCCAGTCGGACCAGGCGACCTTGATCGTGGTGTCGGCGGCGCCGTCCTCCTCGGTCACCGCCTCGGCGACCCCGTCGAGCATCACCACGCCCTCGCTGCCGAAGTCGAGCTTCACGCGCTTGCCCGCCACGAACGCCTTCGCCTCATCGAGCTTGGCCGCCATCTCGCTCTTGGTCATCACCTTCTCCTCGTCCCGGTTCGCCCTCCCCGTACGTGAGGAGATTGGCGAGTCAAGCCTACACGCCTGTCAGTAGCGTGCGGCTTCCATCCATCCGCTAACGTGGCTAGGGCGCGCCCGATGGATGCCGCCGAAGCCATTCACGAAAGGTTCGTCGCCGCCCTCAAGGACGGGCAGCTGCCGCGGCGGGCGGCCGCGGTGCGGCCGGACGAGGTCGGGCTCGGCCGCGAAACGATCGCCGAATTGTTCTACAGCCAGTGCGTCAGCCGCCAGATGGACCGCATCTCGCGGCGGCTGCAGGCGCGCGGCGAAGGCTTCTACACGATCGGCAGCTCGGGCCATGAGAACAATGCCGCCGTCGCCGAGGCGCTGCGCCTCGACGACATGGCCTTCCTCCACTACCGGTCGGCAGCCTTCCAGATCCACCGCGCCAGGCAGCTGCCGGGCCAGACGCCGTGCTGGGACATGCTGCTCAGCTTCGCCGCCTCGGCCGAGGACCCTATCTCGTCGGGCCGCCACAAGGTGCTCGGCTCGAGGCCTTTGTTCATCCCGCCCCAGACCAGCACCATCGCCTCGCACCTGCCGAAGGCGGTCGGGGCGGCGTTCAGCATCGGCATCGCCCGGACGCTGAAGCTCGAGCAGAGGGTGCTGGCGCGCGATGGAATCGTGCTGTGCAGCTTCGGCGACGCCTCGGCCAATCATTCGACCGCGCAGGGCGCGTTCAACTGCGCCGCCTGGACCGCTTTTCAGGGCAGCCCGATGCCGATCGTCTTCCTGTGCGAGGATAACGGCATCGGCATTTCGACGCGCACGCCGAAAGGCTGGATCGAGGCGGCGTTCCGCGGCCGGGCGGGGCTGGAATATATGAAGTGCAGCGGCCTCGACCTGGTCGATTGCTATCGCGGCGCCCGCGAGGCCGCCGCCTTCGCGCGGCGCGAGCGCAAGCCGGTCTTCCTCCACATGGATTGCGTCCGTCTCTACGGTCATGCCGGCTCGGACGTGCAGGCGACCTATCTCACCAAGGCGCAGATCGAGGAGGACGAGGCGCGCGATCCCTTGCTGTTCAGCGCGGCGCTGCTGGCCGAGCAGGATATCGCCACGCCCGCCGAGATTCTCGACCTCTACAACGAGACCGAGGCCATTCTCGCCCGCGTCGCCGAGCAGGCGATCGGCCGGCCCAAGCTCACCACCAGCGCCGAAGTGATGGCGAGCATCGTGCCGCCGGCGCGCGGGCCGGTCCGCGCCAACCGGCCGGCGCCCGCGCAGCGCGAGGCGCTGTTCGCGCGCGACCGCGGCATGATGGAAAAGCCGCAGCATATGGCCCGCTTGCTGTCCTGGGCGCTCGCCGACCTGATGCTCGCGCATCCCGAGATCATCGTCGCCGGCGAGGATGTCGGGCCCAAAGGCGGCGTCTACAACGTCACCGCCAAGCTGCACGAGCGGTTCGGCTCGGCCCGGGTGATCAACACCCTGCTCGACGAGCAGAGCATATTGGGACTCGGCATCGGCGCCGCCCACAACGATCTGCTCGCCATCACCGAAATCCAGTTCCTCGCCTACGTCCACAATGCCGAGGACCAGCTGCGCGGCGAGGCGGCGACCCTGAGCTTCTTCTCGAGCGGCCAGTACACCAATCCCATGATCGTCCGCATCGCCGGCCTCGGCTACCAGAAGGGGTTCGGCGGCCATTTCCACAACGACAACAGCCTCGCCGTCTTCCGCGACATACCGGGCCTGGTGCTCGCCTGCCCGAGCAACGGCGCGGACGCGGTCGGGATGCTGCGCGAATGCGTCCGCCTCGCGCTCGAGGAGCAGCGCGTGATCGTGTTCGTCGAGCCGATCGCGCTCTACATGACCCGCGACCTGCACGAGGAAGGCGACGGCCTGTGGACCTCCGCTTACGCGGCGCCGGGCCAGGACAAGCCGATCCGCCTCGGCGAGATGGGGCGCCATGGCGACGGCACCGACCTCGCCATAATCAGCTATGCCAACGGCTATTATCTCTCGCGCCAGGCCGAAAGGATCCTCGCCGGGCAGCACGGCCTGGATGTCCGGGTGATCGACCTGCGCTGGCTGGCGCCGCTCGACGAGCCGGCGCTGCTCGACGCCGTCGCCGGCTGCGGCCGGGTGCTGATCGTCGACGAATGCCGCCGGACCGGCTCGCAAAGCGAGGCGCTGATGGCCTTGTTCGCCGAGCGCGCGCCGGACACGCCGTGCCGCCGCATCGCGGCCGAGGATTCGTTCATTCCGCTCGGCCGGGCGGCGACGCTGACCCTGCCGAGCCGCGATTCGATCGTGGCCGCGGCGCTGGAGATGGTGCGTGGCTGACCGCCCGGCGGCGCTGGTGGTGTGCCCGGGCCGGGGCACCTACGGCAAGAACGAGCTCGGCTATCTGAAGCGCTTCCACGCCGACAAGGCCGACCTGCTGGCGAAAGTCGACCGCATCCGCGCCGGCCGCGGACAGCCGACCCTCTCGGCGCTCGACGGCGCCGGGAAGTTCAGCGTCGCGACCCATACGCGCGGCGACATCGCTTCGCCCCTGATCTTCACCTGCGCCTACGCCGATTTCCTCGCCATCGACCGCTCGCGCTTCGATGTCGCGGCGGTCACCGGCAATTCGATGGGCTGGTACATTGCGCTGGCCTGCGCCGGCGCGGTCGGCGCGGAGCAGGGCTTTGCCATCGTCGATGCGATGGGCGAGCACAGCCAGGCCGGCGAGCCGGGCGGGCAGGTGCTGGTCAGCGCCGTCGACGAGCAATGGCGTCCGGTGCCGGGCCTGCGCGACTCGCTGATCGCCCTTGCCGCGGGAATCGACAAGCGTGCCGATGCGTCGCTGCACGTCTCGATCGAGCTTGGCGGAATGATCGTCTTCGCCGGCGACGAGGCCGGGCTCGCCGCCTTGCTCGCCGAGGCGCCGCCGACGCCGGGACGCGAGCCGCTGCGTCTCGTCAACCACGGCCCTTTCCACAGTCCGCTGATGCGGGGCTCCTCCGAGCGCGCGCTGGCCAGCCTTTCGCCCTCATGGTTCGGCTCGCCGGACCGGCCGATGGTCGACGGGCGCGGCCATGTCTGGCGGCCGTTCGCGACGCGACGGCAGGATCTGCACCATTACACCTTCGTCACCCAGATACTGGAGACCTATGATTTCACCCGGGCGGTGCAGGTTGCGGTCCGCGAATATGCGCCCGACCGCATCATCCTGCTCGGCCCCGGCGACACGCTCGGCGGCGCCATCGCCCAGGCGCTGATCGCGATCGGCTGGCATGGCCTGCGCTCGAAAAGCGATTTCCAGGACATGCAATCGGCCTCGCCCTACCTGCTCGCCATGGGTCGCGAGGATCAGCGCGCGCTGGTCACCGGCTGAGGCGGTCCCGGCCGCCCGCGCCTGTCACGGTTGAAACACTTTTCGCCGCCGCGCGGCATTTGCCTGCAACGGTCGCTTGCGAGGAGCCGCGTCGAAGCGAGCGTCGCGCTCGCCCCGATATGCGGAGGAAAGTGATGAGGCAGGACCGGGTCGCCTGGCCGCGCAAGTCGCGCGAATTGTTCAACCACCATATGGATTCGACCGTGTGGAACGATTTCGCGTTCCGCGACGACGACGTCATCGTCGGCACCTATGCCAAGTCGGGCACCACCTGGACGCAACAGATCGTCGGGCAGCTCGTCTTCGGCGGCGCCGAGGACGTGCCGATCCATCAAATCTCGCCGTGGCTCGACCTCAGGGTGATGCCGCCCGGCACCAAGGCCGGGCTCGAGGCGCAGCAGCACCGGCGGATCATCAAGACGCACCTGCCACTGGACGCCCTTACCTTCTCGCCGCGGGCCAAATATCTCTACATCGCCCGTGACGGCCGCGACGTCGTGTGGAGCATGTACAACCATCACGCCAACGCCAACGACCTCTTCTACCAGCTGCTCAACGAGACGCCCGGCCGCGTCGGCCCGCCGATCGAGCGGCCGGATCCGGACATCCGCAATTATTTCCTGCGCTGGCTGGAGGAGGATGGCGCGCCCTTCTGGTCCTATTGGGAGAATATCGCCACCTGGTGGGCGGCGCGCGACGTGCCGAACATCATGCTGGTCCATTTCAACGACCTCAAGACCGATCTCGAAGGGGAAATGCGCCGGATCGCCGCCTTCCTCGAATGCGACATCCCCGAGGAAAGCTGGCCGACTTTGGTCCACCATTGCTCGTTCGACTATATGAAGGCGAACGCGGCCCAAGTCGCTCCGCTCGGCGGCGCGATCTTCGAAGGCGGCGCCTCGACCTTCATCAACAAGGGCGTGAACGGCCGCTGGCGCGACGTGCTTTCGGCCGGCGACAGCGCCGCCTATGAGGCGATGGCGGTCGCCGAGCTCGGCCGCGAATGCGCCGAATGGCTGCGGACCGGCAGCCGCCGGAGCCTGCCGGCGGAAGGGATGAGCCTGGCCGCCTGACCCTCGCCCGCGGCGGGACGGCCGCATCCATTTGCGGCGGCGCCGGCCGGGGCTATGATCGCCCCCATGGCCTCGCGGATCCTGCTGCTGGCGCTGCTGCTGGGCGCGCCCGCCCCGGCGGCGGCCGCGGAAGGCGACCTGCGGACGCGGCTGGAAGCGCTTGCCGATCGGGGCAATGGCGAGGCGGCTTATCATCTCGGCATGATCCACCATCTCGGCCTCGACGGCGCGCCGCGGGATTTTCGCCGCGCGCTCGAATATTTCCGCCGGTCCGCGGAGCAGGGCGATCCGCTCGGGGCCTATAAGCTCGGCTGCTATTATGCCGGCCAGGGCGGCGACGTCCTCGCGCGGGACGACGAGCAGGCGCTGCGCTACAAGCTGGTCGCCGCCGAAGCCGGCTATGACCTTGCCCAGGTCGAAGTGGCGCAAATATTCCATCAGCGCGGCGAACATGCCCGCGCCTTGCACTGGATCGAGGCCTCGGTGAGGCAAGGCAATATGGAGGCGATCGGAGGGGCTGTCCTGTATCGCCGGCGCGGCGGACCAAGCCCCGATGGCCCGCGCGCGTGGCTCTATTTCGAGCTGCTCCGCCGCGATTTCGCGCGAATCATGGAGAGTGTCGAGCCGAGCGAGCCGGTGCCGCCGGAGGAAATGGCAGAAGCGATGGACCAGGCCACCGCCCAGCTTCGGCAGCAGTTTCTGCCGGAGGAGGACGAGGCGGACCGAGCCAGGGCCGCGCCGCTGATCGAGCAATGGCGGGAAGAGCGCAGCCCGCTGTCGATCAAGGCCGACGAGGGGCTCGATGCGGCGCGGCGACTGGTCGGGCTTCCGCTCGAAGGCTAGGCTTCAGGCTCTACAGCCCGAACGGGTAGGTCTCCTCCTCGCCTCCCTTCGGCTCCGGTCCGAGCGGCGTCACCGCCTTCGTCTCGTCGAACCAGACCCAGCCGTCATACTGCATCGGCAGGACAGCCTGCGCATAGTGGCTCCACCGTTCGGTTTCGGGCCGGTAAATCACGCCGATGAAGCGCTCCAGGCGCGATTCCATCAGCTCCTCGCGCAGCTTTTCATGCTTGCCCTCGCGCAGATCGAGCAGGAAGCGCTCGACGCCGCTGTCGTGGCACAGCCGCTCGTAGCTGCCGGGCAGCGACGGCCGGACCTGGATCACCTCCATCTCGCCGTCCCAGTCGCCGGCGGCGGCGACCGTGCCGGTGTGCGTGCCGAAGCCAATCAGCCGCGCCGCATCGGCGAACCTTTCCTTGCACAGCTGGCCGATATTGAGCTCGTCGCGCACCTGCCCCATCTCGGTGAAGGCGGCGTTGCCGATATGGCTGTTATGCGCCCACACCACCGCCTTCGCATCGCGCCCTTTCGCATCGAGCAGCTGGCACAAAGTCTCGAACATATGGGTGTCGCGCAGATTCCAGCTCTCCGCCGCGCCATGATACATCACCCGGTAATATTGCTCGGCATTCCTGACGAGCCGGGCGTTGGCGGCGGCGTCGAGCCATTCCTCGCCGTCCTGCGCGGCATATTCCATCCGGTTGGCGTGCAGCTGGCGGAGCATCGCGACCACCGGCTGCTCGCAGCGCGCATAGCCTTCGCTCATGGCCAGCCGCCCGTAGAGCGCCGGATCGCGGCTCCATGGCTGCAGACAGCCATAGCGCTCGCGCGCCAGCCGCGCCGCGTCCGGATCGACGTCGTCGAGATAGTCGATCACCGCCCGGATCGAACCCGCGAGATTGTAGAGGTCGAGGCCGTAGAAACCGGTCATCGCTTCGGGCTCGAGCCGCTCATTGTGGGCGCGCAGCCAGCGGACGAAGGCGTCGACGTCGGTATTGCGCCACATCCAGGTCGGAAAGCGCTGGAAAGCCGCGCCCTCGCCCTCCCGGTGCGGACGATGGCGCACATGGCGGTCGACATGAGCCGCGTCCGGCCAGTCGGCTTCGACCGCGACGATATTGAAGCCGTGACGTTCGATCAGCCGCCGCGTGATCGCCGCCCGCGCCCGGTAGAATTCGGACGTGCCGTGGCTGGCCTCGCCGAGCAGCACCACCCGCGCCTCAGCGAAGCGGTCGAACGCCTCCGCGAACGCCGGATCGTCGACGTCGGGCAGCCTGCGCGCCGCCCGGCCGATCCGCGCTTCGATCGACCGGGGCTCGGGCCCGCCTTTGCCGGTGCCGTCGTCGCGCCAGCCATGTTCGCCGATCAGCGGCACGAACCGGACCGGGCCGAGATCCTCCTGCGCGAAATCCTCCTCGCCGAGCCGCCGCACCTTGATCAGATTCTGCACCGCCGCCGGCTCGCCGACCGGCATCACCAGCGTGCCGCCGATCGCCAGCTGACGCATCAGCACTTCCGGCACGTGGCTGCCGCTCGCCGCCGCGAGGATCGCCTCGAACGGCGCCTCGTCCGGCCATCCGCTGGATCCGTCGCCATGGACGATCTCGACATTGTCATAGCCGAGCCGCTTCATCCGCGCGGCGGCGAGCTCGGCCAGCTCGGCATGGCGCTCGATCGAGATCACCCGCTCGGCGATCCGGCCCATCACCGCCGCCGCATAGCCCGAGCCGGCACCGATCTCGAGCACCTTGTCACCCGGCCCGACCTCGGCCGCCTCGATCATCAGCGCGACGATATAGGGCTGGGAAATGGTCTGGTCGGCCTCGATCGGCAGCGGCGAATCGTCATAGGCGAAACCGGCGAGATCAGCCGGCACGAAATCGTGGCGCGGCACCTCGTTCATCGCCGCCAGCAGGCGCCGCCCCTTGACGCCGCGCGCGGCGATCTGCCGGTCGACCATCTGCTTTCGGGCTGCGGCGAAGTCGGGCATCCAAAACCCTCCGCTTCGCCGCCTCAACCGGCGGCGGCGCAGGCCGTTCCAAATCGGGTCGCCGGGCGCTCGACAGACCGGGTCCCGAGGCGCATAACCCGCTGAAAGAACAGCGAGGGAGGACGCAATGGCGGTCGTGATCGGCAGCGATGACGGTGACGTGATCGGTGGAGGAGCGGGTCCGGACGAGCTCAACGGGCGCGGCGGCAACGACGTTTTGTTCGGCGGCGGCGGCATCGACCGGCTGAACGGCGGCACCGAGGACGACGTGCTGTTCGGCGAGGACGGAAATGACGAGCTCAACGGCGAGGACGGCCGCGACATATTGTTCGGCGGCGGCGGCGTCGACCTGCTGAACGGCGGCGCCGGCGACGACATCGCGTTCGGCGGCAGCGGCAACGACAATGTCTCCGGCGGCGCCGGCAACGACATATTGTTCGGCGAGGACGGCGCCGACCGGCTGCGCGGCGGTGCGGGCAACGACATCATGTTCGGCGGCGGGGGCGCCGACCGGTTCGGCTTCGGCGGCGCCCTCAACCGGCTTACCAATGTCGACACGATCGGCGACTTCTCGACCACCGACGACAGGATCGAGCTCGACAATGCGATCTTCCGCGGCCTCGCGGAGGGCGCGCTTCGCGCCTCCCGCTTCGTCAACGGGACCTCCGCGGGCGATGCAAGCGACCGCATCATCTACGACCGGGCCAGCGGCAATCTCTGGTTCGACGCCGACGGCACCGGCGCGAGTGCGAAAGTGCTGTTCGCGGTGCTCGCCAACCAGCCCGTCATCGACGCCGGCGACTTCATCGTCATCTGAGGTCCAGGACCAGGACCCTCGCATGAGCGAGCGGATCGTCGACCTCTACGAGGCGCATGCCGGCGCCTGGGACCGGCAGCGCAAGCGGGAATTGGGGCTCGAGGCCGCCTGGCTCGACCGTTTCGCGGCCCTGCTGCCGGCCAAGGCGACCATCCTCGACATTGGCTGCGGTTCGGGCGAGCCGATCGCGCGCCATCTGATCGAACGCGGCTTCGCTTTGACCGGCGTCGATTCCTCGCCGTCGCTGATCGCTTTGTGCCGGCAGCGCTTCCCCGGCCACGAATGGCGGGTCGCGGACATGCGCGCGCTCGGCCTCGGCCGCCGGTTCGACGGCCTGCTCGCCTGGCACAGCATTTTCCATCTCGCGCCCGAGGATCAGCGGGCGATGTTCCCGCGCTTCGCCGCCCACGCCGCGCCGGGCGCCGCTTTGATGTTCACCGCCGGGCACGGGCCCGGCGAGCGGATCGGCGCGTGGCAGAACGAGCCGCTCTACCATGCCAGCCTCGATCCGGCGGAATATGACGCGCTGCTCGAGGCGAACGGCTTCCGGCTGGTCGAGCGCCGGCTGCGCGACCCCGAATGCGGCGAAGCCAGCGTCTGGCTGGCGGTCAGAATGCTATGAACGAGGACCGCCGCCGGCGACCGGCGGCGGCCTCATATGCGGGCCGGTCTAGGCCTGGCCGGGCTTGTCGTCTTGTCCGAACTTGCCGCCGGACTCGCCCTGCTGCTTGTCCTCGCCGAACTTCTCGCCCTGCTGCTGCTTGTCCTTGCCGAAGTCCTGGCCGCCCTGCTGCTTGGCGAAATCGTCGCCGCCCTCGGCGCCGGCCAGTTCCGGCTTGGCCTGGGAGGTTTCGGCGCTGTCGGTCCTGATATCCTGCTGGCCGCCTTCACCCTTGTCGTCGCCGAGCTGTTGGAACGCCGACTTGTCGGTCTTCTCGCTCTGGCCGAACTTGTCCTCGTTCTGGCCTTTCTCGAACTCACCCATGAGCTGGATCCTTCCTACGCGGCCGCCCCGGCACGGTGCCGCAGCTGACCCGTGCCTACAACCCGCGTGAATCTTTGGAAGTTCCGGCGCTCCGCCGCTCAAATCAGTCCGGCGAGCGGACTCGACGGGTCGGCATAGCGGCGCTGTCCCATCCGGCCCGCGAGATAAGCGAGCCGCCCGCTCTCGACCGCCAGCTTCATCGCCCGCGCCATCGCCACCGGGTCCCTGGCTTCGGCGATGGCGGTATTCATCAGCACGCCGTCGCAGCCGAGCTCCATCGCCACCGTCGCGTCCGATGCGGTGCCGACGCCGGCATCGACCAGCACCGGCACGCCGGCGCCCTCGACGATCAGCCGGATCGTCACCCGGTTCTGGATGCCGAGACCCGAGCCGATCGGCGCCCCCAGGGGCATGATCGCCACCGCGCCCGCTTCCTCCAGCTGGCGCGCCGCGATCGGATCGTCGACGCAATAGACCATCGGCAGGAAGCCTTCCCCGACCAGAATTTCGGTCGCGCGCAGCGTTTCGCGCATGTCGGGATAAAGCGTCTTCGCCTCGCCCAGCACTTCGAGCTTGACCAGCTCCCAGCCGCCCGCCTCGCGCGCCAGCCGCAGCGTGCGGATCGCCTCCTCGGCGGTAAAGCAGCCGGCGGTGTTGGGGAGATAGGTGTAACGCTTCGGGTCGATATGGTCGGTGAGCAGCGGCTGCTTCGGATCGGAGATGTTGACCCGCCGCACCGCGACGGTGACGATCTCCGCGCCCGACGCCTCGACCGCCGCCGCATTCTGCTCGAAGCTCTTATATTTGCCGGTGCCGACGATCAGCCGCGAACGGAAGCTGCGGCCGGCGACCTGCCAGACATCCTCCACCCTCACCCTCCACCGACGAAGGTGACGATCTCGAGCTCGTCGCCATCCTCGACCCGGACCTCGCCGAGCGTCGAGCGCGGCACGATCTCGAGGTTGCGCTCGACCGCGACCCTGGCCGGCTCGAGCCCCAGCTCGAGCGCCAGCTCGGCGAGCGTCAGTCCGTCGGGCACGCGGCGATGCTCGCCGTTGACGCGGATCGAGAGGGTGCGGTCCTGGACCATCGTGCCTTGCCTTTGCGCTTGCCGGACGCGCGTCATATAGGGCCGCGTCATGGCCGCGCCAGTCATCTACGTGCTCAACGGGCCCAATCTCAATCTGCTCGGGACGCGCGAGCCGGAAATCTACGGCACCGACACGCTCGACGACATTGCCGGCCGGCTCGAGGACCAGGCGCGGTCGCTCGGCGTCCGGCTCGAAGTCCGCCAGTCCAACCATGAGGGTCATCTGATCGACTGGCTGCACGAGGCACAGGCGGCCGGCGCGAAGGCGGTGATCCTCAACGCCGGCGGCTTTTCCCACACATCCGTCGCGCTCCACGACGCGGTGAAGGCGGTCGCGGTGCCGGTGATCGAGGTCCACCTCTCCAACCCGCAGGCGCGCGAAGGCTTCCGCCGCCGCTCGCTGATCGCCGCCGCGGCGCGCGGATCGATCGCCGGCTTCGGTGCGCTCGGCTACGAGCTGGCTCTGGACGCGGCCGCGCGTGTCTGACAGGGGGGACGCCGCTGAAAGAGGCACCTCCGTGCGACCGGGGAGTGCCGGGCGGCACCAGCGTAAAGGGGTTCCCATGAGCGACGACAAGGGCAAGGAAGGCGCGATGCGGGTCGATACCGACATGATCCGCCAGCTCGCCGACCTGCTCACCGAGAAGGATCTCAGCGAGATCGAGGTCGAGGACGGGGATCGCCGGATCGTCGTCAAGCGCAAGCTCGCCGCCGTCGCGGCGCCCGCGCCGGCCGCCGCACCGCCCGCGGCCGCCGCGCCCCCGGCTTCGCCCCCCGCCCCCGCGGCCGCGGCGCCCGCTTCGCCCGCCCCCGACGCCGCGACCCATCCCGGCGCGGTCAAGTCGCCGATGGTCGGCACCGTCTTTCTCTCCCCCGAGCCCGGCGCGGCACCGTTCGTCGCCGCCGGCGGCCAGGTGACGGAAGGCGAAACCCTGCTGATCATCGAGGCGATGAAGGTGATGAACCCGATCACCGCGCCGCGATCCGGCACCGTCCGTCAGGTCTGCGTCCAGGACTCCCAGCCGGTCGAATATGACCAGCCGCTGGTGATCATCGAATGAGGGAGAACCGCGCTCCATCCGTCATCCCGGCGACAGCCGGGACCTCGGGGGGAGTCCGCACCAGAACCTTCGGGGTGCCTTTCTTTCCCGAGATCCCGGCATTCGTCTTTCCCGAGATCCCGGCATTCGCCGGGATGACGCGGTAGCATGGCGATCCAGAAGGTCCTGATCGCCAATCGCGGCGAGATCGCGCTTCGCATCCACCGGGCCTGCCACGAAATGGGCATCCGCACCGTCGCCGTCCATTCGACCGCGGACGCCGAGGCGATGCACGTCCGGCTCGCCGACGAGACGGTCTGCATCGGCCCGCCGCCGGCAAGCGAATCCTATCTGAACATGCCGGCGATCATCTCGGCGGCCGAGATCGCTCATGCCGACGCCATCCACCCCGGCTATGGCTTTCTTTCCGAAAACGCCCGCTTCGCCGAGATCGTCGAGAGCCACGGCATCATCTGGATCGGCCCCAAGCCCGAGCATATCCGGGTGATGGGCGACAAGGTCGAGGCCAAGCGCACCGCCGCCGGGCTCGGCCTGCCGCTGGTGCCGGGCTCGGACGGACCGGTCGAGGGACCGGAGGAAGCGCGCGCGGTAGCGGCCGAAACCGGATACCCCTTGCTCGTCAAGGCGGCGTCGGGCGGCGGCGGCCGCGGCATGAAGATCGTGCGCGCCGAGGACGAGCTCGACAGCCAGTTGAGCCAGGCCCGCGCCGAAGCCAAAGCGGCGTTCGGCGACGACACCGTCTATATCGAGAAATATCTCGGCGACCCGAGGCATATCGAGTTCCAGATCTTCGGGGACGGCAACGGCAACGCCATCCATCTCGGCGAGCGCGACTGCTCGCTTCAGCGCCGTCACCAGAAGGTGCTGGAGGAGGCCCCCTCGCCGGCGGTCACCGCCGAGCAGCGCGAGGCGATGGGCAGCCTCGTCGCCAAAGCGATGGCCGACATGGGCTATCGCGGCGCCGGCACCATCGAGTTCCTCTACGAGAATAAGGAATTCTACTTCATCGAGATGAACACGCGCCTCCAGGTCGAGCATCCGGTGACCGAGGCGATCACCGGCCTCGATCTGGTGCGCGAGCAGATCCGGATCGCCGAGGGCCATCCGCTGACGCTGCGCCAGCAGGACGTCCAATTCCGCGGCCACGCGATCGAGTGCCGGATCAATGCCGAGGACCCGAAGAGCTTCGCCCCCTCGCCCGGGCTGGTGAGGCATTTCCACGCCCCCGGCGGGATGAACGTGCGCGTCGATTCCGGCCTCTACTCGGGCTATCGGGTGCCGCCATATTATGACAGCATGATCGCCAAGCTGATCGTCTACGGCACCACCCGCCAGGGCGCGATGCGCCGCCTCAGGCGCGCGCTCGAGGAGTTCGTCGTCGACGGCATCAAGACCACCATCCCGCTCCACCAGGCGCTGCTCAAGGACCCGGAATTCCAGGCGGGCGACTATACGATCAAATGGCTGGAGGAGTGGCTGAGCCGCGACAGCGGATAGCGCCGTCGAGGGGGGCGGCGCCACAGCCCTTCTTTCAGCCATCTGGAGAAGCGGCTGGCGCGCAAGGAATAGTCGCGGGGGCGCCGGGGCGCCAACCGCGCCGCGTCAGCAGGCCATTGCCCGGCAGGAGATTCTGATGACCAAATCCTTCCAATTCTCGCTTGCGCCGGAGAAATTGTGGCAGGCGATCAATCCCTGGTCCTTCTACCAGCAGGGCGCCCAGCTCGGCTTCGTCAACATCAATCTCGGCCAGACGCCGCATCCGGAGCTGGAGCAGAAACTGCTCGACGAGGTCGGCAGCTACGGCCGCCAGATCGGCCGCATCGGCGACGCACTCGAAGTGCTGATCGACCGTCTCCCGCTCGAAGGCCTCAGCCCGGACCAGGCGGACGCGATCCAGATCCTCAAGGGCCAGCTCGCCGAAGTGCGAAAAGTGAAGCGGCGCGAGCGCGCCGCCGCCGACCCGGGCTGACCGCGAACTTTCCGTCGGCGCTCCGCCGGCGAACGATCAGCGCGGCTCGGTGGTGTCGGTGATGACGAACGGGCAGACGGCGCAGGCGTCGGCGCCGCTCTGCCGGAACCAGCGGCATTGCGGCCGGATGCCGCAAGCCGGCAAGCCGTCCGCGGCCGGCTCCGGCCCGGCCTCGGCCATCACCCCGTCGATGACGCCGCAGCGCGAGCCGGTCCATTGCCGGCAGCCGCTTTCGAGACACCGGCCGCCGAACCGGAAGCGCCGTTCGGGCGCCCGGCCTTCTCTTGCCCTAGCGACGAAATCCTCGTCGACCGTCAGCGGCCGGCCGAGAAAGCCGACCCGGCCGTCACCCTGGACGATGCCGAGCAGCAGCGACCCGTCCTGGCATCGGCTGCTCGGGCAAAGGACGCCCCGTTCGGCCAAGGCTCAGTACCCGGGGATCTTCTGCTTGCCGAGGTCGACCCAGATGCCGCGCCATTCCGGACGAAAGCGCAGCTTGACGTCGGCCGAAAGGTCCAGGTCGGCAAGGACGCCGAGCGCGGCCTTCTGCACGGCGCTGTCGAGCCGGTCGGCGACGCCGGCGGGCAGGTCGGCGGCGAATTCGACGACGAAGCGATTGGTCTTGGCGGTCGGTCGTGTAGCCATGGGACGTCCCCTTCGGGTCTGCGCCACCTCGGCCCACGGGAGCTCGACGCGTTGCCGCTCGAACCCGGGCTCCGGCAGCTGGCGAACTCCCTGTTTGCGACCCCGGGCTTCTACAGGAGGGCCATCGAGCCAAGAAGGTGAACTTGGTCCGAAATAGACGCGATTGCCTCCGATAAGCTCGGCTTTTTCAGCACAATCGGGCGGCTGCACCCCGCGGCAGTCCGACCGCCAGTCTATTCGTCTCCCAGCCGCAGCGCCTCGCGCAGCACCCGGATATGCTCGGGCGCCGGGTCGGCCTTCGCGTCGCGGCCCTTCCAGTAGCGGGTGTGGCTGAGGAACGGGCGGCGCCGGTCGTCGACGCTGCCCGCCTCCGCGGCACACGGCATCACCGCAATGTCGAGAATGCCGCCGATGCCGCGCCCGCCGGCAGTCTCCATCCCCATCGCATCCGAGACCGGCCCGGAGATGAGGTCGCCCCAGAAAATCCAGCGGTGCGGCGAATAGACGTTGGTCCAGCGCGTGTACGCGAACAAAGCGGCATGGTGCGGACAGCGCGGCGCCGCCGGGTCCTCCTTGTCGCCGAGCCCGGTAAGGCCGAAGCCCCGATAGGTGAAATGATGCAGGCCGGTGTCGCGATCATATTCGAGCGTCGGCGGACAGGTCGGCAGGATGCGCTGTGTCTTGGCGGCGCTCAAGTCGGCGCGGTCGCGGACCATCAGGAACTCGGCATGGGTGAGCGGCGAGCCCAAAGTGACGAAGTCGCTGACGATCCACGGATTGCCCGAAGCGTTGAGCTCTGCGCGCGCCCGCGCCTGAGCGTCGCGCCAGGCGTCGAGGCTCCACGGCGCCGGCGGCGGCGCCGGCGCGGCGGCAACCGGAAGTCCGGCGGCTTGCCGCAGCATTTGCTCGAGCTCGACCCGCGCCTGCTGCGGACAGGGATTGGCCGCCGACTGGTTGTGGAGCGCGTTGATCCGGGCGAAAGCGTGGGTCAGTATGTCATAAGCGATGATCGTGCCGAGCGAGTGCCCGACGACGATGATCCGGTCGTAAGGGGTCTCCCCGAGCGTCCCGTCCGGTTGAACCCCCATCAGCGTCTCGAGCAGCTGGACGCCATTCTCCCGTATCTCCTGGCGGCGGGCGACGTTGGCGGGCCTCGCTTTCACGTAGCGGGCGACATCGCCGATATAGCGCGTGAGGAATCCGACGGCTCCGGCGACGATCGCGGCAACCACGGTGGTGAGCAGCATCACCCGCCAGCTCGGATCCTCGTGGTCGCCCGGAACAAGCTCCAGGAAGATGATGATGAGCGCCGCCGCAGCGACCAGCCACATCAGGATCCAGACCGGCAGCACCCCGCGCGGAACGTCCCGCACCGGATTGCGAAGCATCAGCTCGAGGAACCAGGCGCGCAGCTGCTGCCAGCTCGTGTCGAGGATGCGGTGCGCCCAATAATATTCGAAGAAGTCGGTGCGCTTCCGGTTCCTGCCGCTTTCGGTGGTGATGACGCGCAGCTCGAAGCTGCGGGTGCGCGGGTCGGGCTTGCTCCACGAGGCGTTGGCTGTGCGCGGGCCGCCGCTGTTCGGATCGGGCTTGGCCGGGTCGGTCAGGCTCCTGTCGGTCGTCCAGACGGCGTCGACGAACGAGCGCAGCGTCTCCATCGGAATCTGCTCGCCGATACCGTGAATGACGACGACCGCCTGCCGCATTCGGATCCCCTCTCCGCCCGCCAAATTAGGCCCGACCGATGCGACCCGGCAAGGCCGGGATCCGGAGCGGTTGCCGCGGCTCGGGCGAACTGCGACAGCAAGGCGTGACCGCGGCCGGCTCCGATCCCAGGCATGACCCCGAGACGCTGCCGGCGCGGCTCGCCCGCCTGGCGCTGCTGCTGTTCGTCTTCCTGCTCCCCTTCATGCAGCCGGCGCCGCTTCTGCTCGGCTACGAGCTGGTCGCCGCCGACGCCGCCTGGCTGGTCCTGGCCCCGCTCTGGGGACTCGCGCTGGTCACCGGCGCGGCACGGCTGCGCTGGCATCCCGGCTTCTGGCTGCTCGGCCTCTATCTCGCGGCAATGATCCTCGCCACCCTGGCTTCGGAGCAGCCGCTGCGCAGCGCCGTCAAGCTCGCCAGCCAATTCTATCTGCTGAGCCTGCCGGTGATCGTGCTCAGCCTGGTGCGCGGCGAAAGCGGCCTGCGCCGGCTGATGCAGGCCTGGCTCGCCGCCACGGCGCTGGTCGCGCTGGCCGCGATCGCCAGCGTCGCCGCTTTCTATCTCGACCCGGGCAATCCGCTGCTCCGTTACACGATCAACGATTACGGAACGCTGCCGCCCGGCCCCTATCCGCGGCTTCGGCTGACCTTTCTGTACGCCGCGATGACGTGCAATTATCTCACCGTCTCACTGATGATCCTGCTGGCGGCGCGCCGGCTCGACTGGATCGGGCGGACGCCGTTCGCGCTGCTGCTCGCCGGCCTGCTGTTCGCCGCCGCGTTCAGCCTCACGCCGGGCCTGGGCGGCCTGTTCCTCGCCGGCGGCTTCTGGGCCTGGCTGCTGCTGGAACCGCGACGGCGCGCGCTCGCACGGCTGAGCCTGACGGCGGGGATCGCGGCGGCCGCTTTGTTCGTGGTGACGATGGCGCTGACCCCGTTCCTGCACTCGACGGCACCGTTCCTGGTGACGGCGCCGGGCACCGATCTCACGCTGGCGCCGGCGGTGCGGCTGATGGCCTGGCTCGACGCCGCCCGCAACTTCGCCGCCGACCCCTGGCTCGGCCGCGGTCTCGGTCTCGAGGCGGCCGACGTCACGATCCTGCTCCCATCGGGCCAGCTCTCCGGCGTGACCGACGCCCACAACACGTTCCTCAACGTCGCCGTCCAGTGCGGCATGATCGGGCTCGCCGCGCTGGTCGCTTTGCTGGTCTGGGTCTGGCGCCGAACGGGTCCGTTCCGGCTCGGAGAAGACCGGCCGGGCGACGTCCTGCGCCTCGCGCTCGGCTTCGCTTTCCTGAACGCCTTCGCCTATCAGGGCCTCGGCGGCTCGTTCGAGGACGCCCGCCATTTGTGGCTGCTGCTCGGCCTGTTCCTCGCGGCGACCTGCGTTGCCGCCAACGAAAAGGGGCGGCTCCCTGAGGAACCGCCCCTTGCTCGGATCGAACCGGGATGGCGGCGAGGCCGCCCCGAAGCGCCTTTAGCGAAGCTCGACGGTGCCGCCGGCTTCCTCGATCTTCTTCTTGATCTCCTCGGCCTCGGCCTTGGAGACGCCTTCCTTGACCGCCTTGGGCGCGCCCTCGACCAGCGCCTTGGCCTCGCCGAGGCCGAGCTGGGTGATCGCGCGCACTTCCTTGATCACGTTGATCTTCTTGCCGCCGTCGCCGGTGAGGATGACGTCGAACTCGGTCTTCTCCTCCTCGGCCGGAGCGGCGGCGGCGCCGCCGCCGGCGGGGGCGGCTGCCACCGCGGCCGCGGCGGAAACGCCCCATTTCTCCTCGAGCGCCTTGGCCAGGTCGGCGGCCTCGAGCACGGTCAGCTCGGAAAGCTGATCAACAAGCGCATTGATGTCTGCCATTTTCGTAACTCCGTTCGGTCTGTTCGTTTGGGTTGGTAGCTCTCTTATGCGGCTTCCTTGGCGGCATAGGCGCCGAAGATGCGGGCGAGCTGGGCGCCGGGCTCGTTGATCGTGCGGGCGATCTTGGCCGCGGGCGCCTGGATCAGGCCCGCGATCTTCGCCCGCAGCTCGTCGAGCGACGGCAGCTCGGCCAGCGCCTTGACGCCCTGCGCGTCGAGCAGGGTCTCGCCCATCGCCCCGCCGACGATCTCGAGCCGATCGTTGGTGCGGGCGAAGTCGACCGCCGCCTTGGCGGCGGCGACCGGGTCGGACGAGGTGGCGAGCGCGGTCGGGCCGGTCAGCATATCGCTGATCGGCGCGTAGCGCGTGCCCTCGACGGCGATGAGAGCAAGCGTATTCTTGGTCACCTTGTAGCGGGCGCCGGCGTCGCGCATGCGGTTCCGCAAGGCGGTGGACTGGGCCACCGTCAGGCCGAGATTGCGGGTGACGACCACCACGTTGGTCTCGGAGAACGTCTGCTTGAGGTCGGCGACCTGCTCTCTTTTCTGAGCGCGATCCATGCTTGTCTCCACATATATGCGGCGGACCATCCACCGCATGGCGAAACGCGCGGCAAGCCGCGCGCCGGATGTCCGAAGGGGAGAAAGCGGCGCAGGCCGATCGGACCTGCGGCAGACCGGAATGCCATCGCACGGCGCCGGAAATCTCTTCCCCGTCTAGGCTGGAGATTAAGCCCCTCGACCTTGCTCGGGGCGCCAGCTGTCTCGGACGGAGCCCGCGGGCGAGCCCGCAAGCGAAGGCGCGCATCTAGGGCCTTCGGCAGGAAAGTCAATGTCGAAGCGGCGCGAACGCCCCTCCCGCCCCGTTTTTTCGCCGGGTCGCCGGGAGCGTTCGGCGGGCCGAGCCGCCGGCCGGTCAGCGGCGAAACGGCCGGGCGAGGCGCGCGGCGAGACGCCGGGCGAGGCTGGGGCGGGAGCCTGGCACGGTGCCGGGATTCACTTTGTCATAATGGGCGAGGGCACCGGCGTCGCGCGCCGCCACCAGCTGGATCCGCCGCCAGCCGGCCGGACCGTAGCGCCAGTCCAGGTCGACGCGGCTGTGGGGGAAGCCGCACCAGGCGAGGATGTCCTGCACGACCTCGGCCCCGGTCGGCAGCCAGGCGAGGCCGGTGATCCCGGACAGGACATGGCTGTCGCTCTCCTCGCTCAGCACCAGCCCCTTCTCCGGCCGCGCCAGCACCGAGCTGTTGACCACGATCAGCTCGCGCGTGAGGTCGGCGGCGATCTTCAGGCCGGCGACCGGTTCGGGCAGATGGTAGAGGAGCCCGCTGAACAAAGTGACGTCGAACGGCTCGAGATCCAGGCCGGGCAGATCCGCCAGCTCGCACACGGCGAGGTCGATGTCGGCCGGTGGAAGATGTTCGGCGAGGAAGCGCGCCTGGTCGATCCAGTGCTCGCGGGCGTCGAAGCCGAAGCAGCGGCCGGCGCCCATCGCCGCGGCGGCGAACATGTGGCCGCCGGCATTGCAGCCGCAGTCGAGCAGCGAGCGGCCCTCCATTCCGGCCGGAAACAGCCGGCGGATCAGCCCGCTCATCATGCGTTCGGGTGCATAGGCTTCTCCGACGGCACCTTCGCCGCTGCCGCTCGGCTGCCCGACGGTGGCGGTGCTGACGCCCGGCGCGACCTCGATCGCATGCAGCCACGGCCCGAGGCGGTCGATCTCGGCGCGCAGCTGGTCGGCTTCCATCGGCATTTCCTTTTCCTGCCCCGGGATGCGGCTTCGCACTGTCAACGGCGCAGCGGTGCGGCGAGACGACGGGCCAGCCGCCGGACCAGGCCGGGACGGCCGCGGCCCGCGGGCGCCCGGGCGGCGTCCGGGCGGACCTGATCGTAATGCGCGAAGACCTCCGGCTCGCGCGCCGCGAGCAGCTGGATGCGACGCCAGCCGGGCGGGCCCGGCGGCAGCCAGTCCATGTCGATGCGGCTGTGCGGGAATCCGCACCAGGCGAGTATGTCCTGCACGACCTCCGGCCCGGTCGGCAGCCAGGCGAGGCGATCCACGCCGGACAGGATATGGCTGTCGCTTTCCACGCTGAGCATCAGCGCCTTCCCGGTCCGCGGCAGCACCGACGTGTTGACCACGATCAGCTCGCGGGTGAGGTCGGCCGCGATCTTCAGCCCGGCGACCGGATCGGGCAGATGATAGAACAGGCCCTTGAACAGGGTGACGTCGAACGGCTCGAGCGCGAGGCCGGGCAGGTCCGAAAGCGCGCAGGTCGCAAAGTCGACGTCGGCACCCGGCCGATGCTGTGCGACGAAGCGCGCCTGGTCGATCCAGTGCCGGCGGGCGTCGAAGCCGAAGCAACGGCCGGCGCCCATCGCCGCGGCGGCGAACATATGGCCGCCCGCATTGCAGCCGCAGTCGAGGAACGAGCGGCCGCCCATGCCGGCCGGGTAGATCGAGCCGATCAGGCCCCGCATCAGCTGTTCGGGGGAGTTGGCCTGGAGGACCGCCTCATCGCCGCTGCCGCCGGGCTCGCCGACCGTCGCGGTGCTGACGCCCGGGCCGAGCTCGATCGCGTGCAGCCACGGGCCCAGCCGCTTTATCTCGGCGCGCAGCGTGTCGGCGTCCATTCGGTCCCCCTTGTCCGGACTGCCCGACTGGCCGGAAACCGCGCGCGCATCAAGGCCGCGCGAGCCTGAAGGCGCCGCATCCGCGCCGACGATCGGGGGCCGCGAAGATACCCCCCGGCTTATCCACAAATTCGTCCCCACCTTTCTGGAAAAGGCACTGGAACGGATCCGCGAACCAGCTATTAATACGGATGTCCCTCAGGTCGAAAGACCAGAGGGATTTGAGGGCTCAATCCTTCGGGAGCGAGCTCTCAGGAGCCCCGCCGGGTCAAACCGGCGGGGCTTACCATTTGTGGCACCTCCGCGCCACGGCGCGCCTCTGTCTGCTCCGCCCGCCGGCCGCCGCGCCGCGTGGCTCGCAGCCCCCAGATCTGCTACACGGCAACGCAGCAGCGGGAGGCGATCATGGCGATCAACGATATTCTGCCGCTGGTCGACCGCTTCATCTCCGGCGTCGACTACAGCTATGAGGCAGCGAAGCGGCTCAAGGATCTGCTCGCCGAGAATTTCGTCGAAGATTCCTATGTCCAGCAGCTGGTCGTGGCGCTCGGCAATTATCGTCCGGGCGGCGGCGAAGGCCATTACGACTATCCGCAGATGCGCGAGCGGCTGACCGCGGCTCGCCAGTATCTGGCCGGCGCCTTTTAGGCTGTAATCGGGTTAGGCTGACTAACCTCGTCATTGCGAGCGCAGCGAAGCAATCCAGTGCGGCCTCGTAGCCGGGCTGGATTGCCGCGTCGCTTCGCTCCTCGCAATGACGAATCGACCAATGTCGATCCGCCCTCAAGCCTCAACCAGCCTTTCGGCGCTGGCCCCCCGAGTTCGACTTCGCCGACCCGGTGCGATCCTGCTTCGCCCGCAGCGCGGCCAGGCGCTCGGCGACCGCCGCTTCCTTCTGCAGCGCCTCGACCTCGGCGAGCTTGGCGGCCTCCGCCGTTTCCATCAGGCCGGCGCCGTTCCCGCCCGCCGCCGCCATCGCCCGCTCGAACGCTTCCTCGGCGCGCTCGGCGCGGCGCCTGGCCCGTTCGGCCGGCGTCGGCGCCGACGGCTTGAGAGGAGAGCCGCACGCGGCCTGGTGATCGGCGAGCTCCTGTTCCATTTGCGCTCTGCGCAGCTCGAGGTCGCGCATCGCCTGGTCGAGCTTGGCCGCCTCCGCCGCCGCCTCGGTTTCCGCTTTCCTCAGCCGCTTATATTCCTGCTCATGCTCGATCTGGCGGGCAAGCGCCGCCGCGGCGAGATCCTCGCGGCCCTTGCCGAGCGCGAATCGCGCCTGCTCGTCGAGGGTCGCCAACCGCTCGCGCAACAGAAGCTGCCGGCGCTCGCCATCGGCGCGGCGCGACCGGCAGGAATCCTGCTCGGCGCGGATCTCGTCCACCGCGCGCTCGACCTGGCGGATCGCCTCGCGCATCAGCGCGCTGCCGCTGGCCCGCTCGGCCATGGCGACGCAGCTGTCGGTGCTGGCGGAAAGCACGCGCTGCACCCGCACGAAGATCGATTCGGTCATGGATTCCCCCATCTGCCCGCGCCGGCAGGCCGCCGAACTCCGGCACCCGTCTACGGCCGCATCGCTTAAGTTGGCGTAAAATGAAGACAAAAGAAAGGGCCGGCAGCCTGGCTGCCGGCCCTTCGCGATCTCAGCCCTGCGGTGGGCGCGTCAGGCGCTCGCCACCTCGGCGACGTCGACCTTGAGGCCGGGGCCCATCGTCGAGCTCAAAGCGACCTTCTTGACATATTTGCCCTTGGCGCCGGTCGGCCTGGCCTTGACGATGGCATCGACGAACGCGTCGAAATTCCGGCGCAGATCCTCCTTGGGGAAGCTCGCCTTGCCGATGCCGGAATGGATGATGCCGGCTTTCTCGACGCGGAACTCGACCTGGCCGCCCTTGGCCGCCTTGACCGCCTCGGCGACGTTCATCGTCACCGTGCCGAGCTTGGGGTTGGGCATCAGGCCCTTGGGTCCGAGAATCTTGCCCAGACGCCCCACCAGCCCCATCATGTCGGGCGTGGCGATGACCCGGTCGAAGTCGATCTGGCCGCCCTGGACCTGCTCCATCAGATCCTCGGCGCCGATCACGTCGGCGCCGGCCTCCTTCGCCTCGTCGGCCTTGCCGCCCTTGGCGAAGACCGCGACCCGAACCGTCTTGCCGGTCCCGGCCGGCAGGGTGACGACGCCACGCACCATCTGGTCGGCATGGCGCGGATCGACGCCGAGATTGAGGGCGATCTCGATCGTCTCGTCGAACTTGGCGGCGGCGTTGGCCTTGAGCGTGTCGAGCGCCTCGTCGACGCCGTAGATCTTCTGCGTGTCGACCGTCTCGGCGAGCTTCTTCTGCTTCCTGGTGAGCCTGGCCATGATCAGTTCCCCGTCACTTCGAGGCCCATCGCACGGGCGCTGCCCTCGATGATGCGGGCCGCCGCCTCGATGTCGTTGGCGTTCAAATCCTTCATCTTGACCTCGGCGATCTCCCGAAGCTGCTTGCGGGTCACCCGGCCGGCGGTCTGCTTGCCGGGCTCGGTCGAGCCCTTGGACAGCCGCGCCGCCTTCTTGAGGAGGAAGCTCGCCGGCGGCGTCTTGGTCTCGAAGCTGAAGCTGCGGTCGGCATAAACGGTGATGATTGTGGGGATCGGCATCCCCTTTTCCAGCTCGGTGGTGGCGGCGTTGAACGCCTTGCAGAATTCCATGATGTTGACGCCGCGCTGGCCCAAAGCCGGGCCGATCGGCGGCGACGGGTTGGCGGTGCCGGCCGGCACCTGGAGCTTGATATAGCCCGTGATCTTTTTTGCCATGTCTCTCACTCTGTTGCTGGGCGGATCCGCGCGAACGCGAATCCTCCCGGTTCAAGCTTAGCGGTCCAGACGGCGGCGCCCCGAAGGGTCCCGCCTCCCGCAACAGGATCACGTCAAAGCGAAACTTTGGCGCGGACCCCACGTATCCAATGCTGATGCGTTGGACGCGTCCCAGATCGGAAGCGCGGCCCCTTAGCGCAAGAGGCGCCGAAGGGCAAATCGCCGTCGGTCGGTCGGGCCGAACAAGCTGCCGCCACGATTATTGCTGTTTCTCTCTCCGCAGCAGTTCGGCGATCAGAAGGTTGAAGCTTGCCTCCACCTCCTTCACCCCATTCAAACCCCCGTTGATGGCGATGCGATCGTCCTCGATGCCCGGAGTCGCCGCTTTCGCGTCCAGATTATGGGATTTCCAGAACCAGCCGGCCGACATCATGCCGCCTTCGGGCGTGCGGACAAAAGTCGGCACCTGATCGACCGACATGCCCATGGCCTGTCCGAACAGCGTCTGATTGGACCGGCCGGTGAGCTGCTTGGGACCGTATCCCTTGAACTTCCAGCCGTCGCCGGGCTCGGTATTGCCCAGGTTGCGCGCGCCCCATTCGCCCCCGTAGAGAATGTTCGCCAGCGCCTCCTGGTCGGCGGGATGCTGGGCGTTGCGCCCGAATCTCTGAGCGTCCACGATGCTGATGCGGTGACGGCCGAACAGCCTGATGAGGTTCTCGGTCGAGTAGTTGAGGCTCTCGGTCAGCCGGGTCAGGCCGGCGCTCTCGACATTGATGTTGGCGAGGAAGGACGCGACCTCTCGAAGCGTGTCTATGCCCCAGCGGACGCAGGCCGCGCGGGTCGGCTCGACCCATTTGGTCAGCTCCGCTTCATTGTTCGCAGGGAAGGCCAGCTTGAGCAGAGGCAGATCGATCGCCCTTTGCGCGAAGGACAGGCCGCTCGCCACGGCCGCCTCCGGCGCCTTCGGCTGAAGCGGCTGGGCCGCGGGAGCGAATCTGGCCGCCTCCGCCTTGCGCAATTCGAGCAGGATGGCGTCATAAGTGCGGGTGCCGGCGTCGCCGTCGACCCCGTCCTTGTTCGGCCCGCTGGTCCCGAGCGTGTATCCGCGGGCTTTGAGTATCTCCTGGATGTCGCGCACCTGCGGGTTGAAAGCCATGTTCCGCCCTTTCCGCGCTTCTTCGAGGTTTGCAGTCCGGGTGCTCCACGCGCCGTCTCGCAGCCGGCGCTTGCCCGATCTTGCCGGAAACGGCTGTCGGGCCGGTGGAAGCGACCAGGTCGCTCGAAGAGAAGCTATCGTCAAACCGCCCGTTTTCCGGGCCGACGGAAATTAGAGGATCGGAGGCTCCCGCACAACGCCCTTCCAACGGGCCTCGATCGGGTGACGCCGAACGATCCCGCCGCAGGAGGCCGCGGCTCGCCGCGGCCCTGGGCAGGGCTCAGGCGGCGACGGCCAGCTGGCCGGTATCGTTGTCGCCGTCCGGCATTTCGCGCTCCGCGACCGGAGCCGTTTCCACCGCGTCGGAAACCAGCTCGGGGCCGGCGGCGGCGAGGCGCGGGTTGGGAACCATCAAGCGGGAGAGCCCGACGACCACGGCGGCCCCGGCATAAGCGGCGAGCGCCGCGACCGGGTTGAACAGCAGGCCGACGCCGAGCGCGATGCGCAGCAGGTTCGGATTGAAGCGGAAATCCTCGCCCAGCGCTTCGCAAACGCCGAAGAAGGTGTCGTCACGGGCCAAAACGTTCTCAGGGCTTTGCATCGACTTGCTCCTGTGCGGTCTGGACCATCCCTTCCCGCGTCATGGCAGGCCCTGAGCATGAGCCGTGCCAAATGGCGAAGATCGCGGCTTTCCAATGCCTTAAGCGATAGCCATGGCGGAGGCCGCCGAGGCAGCCCCATGGGCTTGCGCCAATGTTTGGGAAAAGCCGCCAATGCGTCGGCTTTGGCGGCCGACTTTCGGCGCCGCCTTGCAGAGCTTTCGGCTCCGGGCTATGTTCGCTATCTGTTCCGCCCGATGGGCCAGCAATTCGAACAATGAGCGAGGTTTTCGACGGGCCCGGCCTGCACCCGCTGCGCGACCTGTTCGACGCGGCGGCGCGGCACAAGTCGGTCAAGCTGACCTGCGTCCGCTGCGGCCACTCCAACATCCTCAGCGCCGCCGCGCTCTGGTGGCTGTTCCAGCGCCACGGGTGGAAGGACCGGTTCGGCGACGTTCGCCATCGCTGCGTCTGCCTCTATTGCTGGCAGCGGCACGGCTTCAAGATCCGCGGGCCGCGGCTCGAGCTGGTCGACGATCCGCCGCTCGACCTGTCGCTGCCGATGCCGTCGGAGCTCGACTGGAAGCGCGAATTGCGCCGGCGGCGCTGAACGCCGGCCTGCCCGCCGCTAGCGGTCCGCGGGCGCCGGCGCGTCACCGCAGGCGGCGAGCGCCGCCGCCCGGATCATTTCCGTCTCCCCGTCCGGCGGCGTGAAAACAGTTGCCGCCCTTCGATCGGCTCGGGGACGTGGGGCTCCATGATGACCCGCCCATTGAGCCGGACCGGCACCGACTCGCCGGCGCGGACGGTCGTTTCGCGCAGCAGCAACGGCTTGACGTGGGGCGCGAAAGTGAGGGTCAAACCCGACGTGCCGAACGCGTCCGTCCCGATCTCGGCCCGTTCGACGGTATCACGGCAGACAGGGATCGGCCCGATCCACAGCCCACGCTCCATGCCGGTCGCCCTCTCCGCCTCCTGCTCCGGCGGCAAGGCCGCGGCGACGAGCAGCCAGGCGAGCCACGACAGGGGGGTCATGACCTGGGCTTCCGGCGCTGCTCATACTGCCATCCATAAGCGCCCAGGCAGGCAAAGGTGATGATGATGGGAGACAGGATGATGATCAGGCCAAGGCCGAAATTCGCGCCCGGCGGCCCGGTCGCCATGTCGAAGACGAAATAGCCCCAAAGCGCGAGCGTGAGGGCGAGCCCGACCAGCCATGGCAGAAGGGTGCGGATGCCGGTAATCGCCAGCAGCCCGAACGGAATGGCGACCAGCAGCAATTCGACCAGATAGAATCCCCAATCGCCGCGCAGGTCAAACGGACGTCCGCCGGACAGCGACAATGAGACGTTCACGGCCAGCGACGACCAGCAGGCCGATCGCCAGCGCTGCGGCGCATCCGGCGGCGCTCGGGAGCTCATCGTCGGAGGCCGGAGGCGGTGTCTCCATCGCCACGAGGCTATGCTTGCGGTCGACGAATCGCAATGCGGGCCTGGGACGGGCGGCGAGACGGGGCTGCGGATCCGAGCCGCTTTGCCGCGGCGGAATTCGGCGTCCACGCGAGCGCGACGCGATTATTTGACGCGTTCGACCTGCTCGAACTCGAGCTCGACCGGGGTGGCGCGACCGAAGATCGACACCGAGACCTTGACCCGGCTGCGATCGAAATCGAGCTCCTCGACGATGCCGTTGAAGCTCGCGAACGGCCCGTCGAGCACCTTGACCGCGTCGCCGATCTCATAGTCGACGCTGATCTTCTGCTTGGGCGCGGCCGCCGCCGCCTCGTCCTTGGTGTTGAGGATGCGCGCCGCCTCGGTGTCGCTGATCGGCTGCGGCTTGCCGCTGGTGCCGAGGAAGCCGGTGACCTTGGGCGTGTTCTTGACCAGGTGATAGACGTCGTCGCTCATCTGCAGCTTGGCGAGCACGTAGCCGGGGAAGAACTTCCGGTCGCTGGTCACCTTCTTGCCGCGGCGGACCTCGGTCACCTTCTCGGTGGGCACTTCGACCGCCTCGACCAGCCGGTCGAGCCCGAGCCGGTGGGCCTCGGCCATGATCGCGTCGCGGACCTTGTTCTCGAAGCCCGAATAAGCGTGGATGATGTACCAGCGGGACATGGGTGTTTCTCTTCTCTCCTCTCGCGGCTCGGCCGAACCGGGGTGAATTGTGGCGAGCGCCGCCTCAGCCCAGCAGGCCGAGCAGCGCCTGGACGATCGAGCTGAACGCGCTGTCGACGCCGAAGAAGAACAAGGCGAGCAGGGCGGTCATGATCACCACCATCAGGGCGGTCATCAGCGTCTCGCGCTTGGTCGGCCAGACGATCTTCGCCGATTCGGAGCGCACCTGCCGCAGGAACTCGCCGGGATTGACTTTCGCCACTGGCCTTGTCGTCCTTCTGTTCGAAGCTTCGGGTCACGGGTTTCGGGCAGGGTCTCTCCGCCGCCCCTTCCCGAGGGCCGGCGCCGCCTTGCTCGCTTTGTCGATTGGCGCGCCTATCTAGCGAGCGCCCCCGGCCGAGGCAAGGGGGCGCGGGCGCCTGTCGCAAACGCCGGCGCTGGCAGGAGTGGAGGGATTCGAACCCCCGGCCCTCGGTTTTGGAGACCGATGCTCTACCGCTGAGCTACACTCCTGCACCGCGCAAGGCCGCTTCGATTAGAGACACGGCGAGTTGGGCGCAAGGCCGCCCCTCGGTCGTGCCGCCATGCCGGAACGGAACGGGTCAGGCCGCGGCCCGGCTGCGGCCGTCGCCGAGCATCGCCTTGACGGTCGATCCGGAAACCGGCCGGGAAAAGATATAGCCCTGGATGCGGTCGCATCCAAGGGTACGGACGAGCTGGAGCTGCTCCTCGTTGGCGACCCCCTCGGCGACGGTCTTCATGCCGAGGCTGCCGGCCAGAGCGACCACGGCGCGGATGATGGCGGTGCTTTCGGGATCGTGCGCGGACATCGACTGGACGAAGCTGCGGTCGATCTTGAGCGTGTCGAAATCGGCCTTGCGCAAATAGCCGAGCGAGGAATAGCCGGTGCCGAAATCGTCCATCGCGAGCCGGACGCCGAGGCTTTGTATCTGCTGCAGGATCTTCTGCGTCGCCGCGGTCAGCTCGAGGAACACGGTCTCGGTGACTTCGAGCTCGAGCCGATGCGGCTCGAGCCCCGCCTGGGTGAGCGCCGACACCAGAGTGACGATGAAGCCGGGGTCGCGCAGCTGCCGCGGCGACACGTTGACGGCGATCGAGACGTTGCGCGGCCAAGTCACCGCCTCCCGGCAGGCGGTGCGCAGCACCCATTCGCCGATCCGCCCCAGCATGCCGGTTTCCTCGGCGATCGGGATGAACTTGGTCGGCGGCACCTGGCCGAGCTCGGGATTGTGCCAGCGCAGCAGCGCCTCGAAGCTCTTGATCTCGAGCGTTCCGGCATCGACCACCGGCTGGTAGTTGAGGGTGAACTCGCCGGCATCGACCGCGCTGTGCAGCGCCAGCTCGATCTTGCGCCGTTCTTCGGCGCGGGCATGGAAGCCGGATTCGAAGAAGCGGATGTCGTTGCCGCTGCCTTCCTTGGCGCGATAGAGAGCAAGGTCGGCATTGCGGATCAGCTCCTCGACGGTCTCGCCGTCGCGCGGCCCGATCGACACGCCGACGCTGGCGCCGACGAACAGCCGCTGATCGCGATAGAGGAACGGGCCCTGCAGCGCGCCGACCAAAGCCAGGCAGAGCTGTTCCAGCTCGTCCCGGCTCTCGATCGTCGGCACGATGATCGCAAACTCGTCGCCGCCGAGCCGGCCGGCGGTCATCTCATCCGAGATCACCGTCTCGAAGCAGCGCGACACCTGCTGGAGGAGATGATCGCCGGCGACGTGCCCCAGCGAATCGTTGATCGTCTTGAAGCGGTCGAGATCGACCAGCAGAACCGCGCATTCCTCGCCCCGGGATTTGGCCGTGGTGATCGCGGAATCGAGATTTTCAAGGATCTGGAGCCGGTTCGGCAGACCGGTCAGCGCGTCGTGACGCGCCATATGGGCGATGCGGTCGGCCGCCTGCCGCGCCGCCGTCACATCCGACCCCACCCCCTGATAGCCGGTGAAGCGCCCCTGCCGGCTGTAGGTGGGGCGTGCCGAAACCTCGATATTCTTGATCTCGTCGCCGACCTGGACCGGGATCACCAGCTCGCTGATCGTCTCGCGCCGGGTCATCGCCACTTCGGCCGCGGCCAGCGCCCGGCGGACCGACTGATCCGACCGCGGGACCTGTCGCAGCAGGTCGAGGAACGACATGCCCTCGAGCTCGTCGACGCTGCGCCCGATCGCGCGGGAGAAACGCGCCGACACGTTGCGGAAGGCGAGCGTGGCGTTGGTCTGCCAGAGCCAGTCGGCGTCGCTATTCTCATATTCGCGCAGCAGCAGGCTGACGGTCTGCCGCCGCTCCTCGAGCGCGATGTCGAGGCATTTGCGCTGCATGAAGGCGCGGCCGTTGATCAGCACCATCATCAGCATGGCGGCGGTGTAGACGGGGCCGATGGTGGCGATCAGGATCGAATCCGTGGTTATCAGCATGCGGGTGGCGGCAACGCCCATGATCAGCACATAGATGGCGGCGGCGAACGGGATCGGAGAAAGGATGGAAGCGGCACCCGCCATCAGGGTCGCGGTGATCACGCACAAAGCGAGCTGCTGGCCGTGATTGGCGAATTCGAAGAAATAGCGCGCAGGGACGGCCCAGACGATGCCGAACAACACGCTGTGATAGGCGGCGCGATCGATCGTCTGACGCGGGACCGAATGGATTTGCCGGCGGTGCAGCTTGGCCTTGTTGCGCGCAATATAGTGGACGAGGATCGCGAGGCTGAGCAGCCAGAGCGCCATATGGATGCGGGGAACCTGGTCGCGCAGCATGTGGACGATCAGCAGGGCGTTGATCGCCAGCCCCCAGGTCGCGAGCGAGAGCGCCCGGCTCATTTCTTCGAGCTGGGCGGCGCGCACCCGGCCCCACCCCCTGCTGCCAGGGGGAGTCGCGCGGTTGATAACAACCCGCCAGTCAAGCTTCGGCAAGCTCTTGTCGGTCATGTCGCTCCCCGCGGAGCCATAGCCGCCAAAGCGTTAGGGAAGCGTTATCTTTAAGAGGTCCAGACCGCCTCGGTCACAGGCCCGGACCCACCAGATCAGGCGGCGATGTCGTAGGCCTGGATCTCGCCGGACAAATAGAGGTTCCGGGCCTTGGCGCGCGACAGCTTGCCCGAGCTGGTGCGGGGCAGCGAGCGCGGCGGGACGAGCTCGACGACGCAGTTGATCCCGGTGATCGCCCGCACCCGTTCCCGGATGATGTCGCGCAGGCGGCCGCGCTCGTCGCCGTCGGACGTGCGGCACTGGACGAGCACCGCAGGCGTCTCCTCGCCGCCGGGCGTGGTGATCGAGAAAGCGGCGATGTCGCCGGCCTTGAAGCCCGGCAGCTGCTCGACTGCCCACTCGATATCCTGCGGCCAGTGGTTCTTGCCGTTGATGATGATCATGTCCTTGGCGCGGCCGACGATGTAGAGATAGCCGTCCGACAAATATCCCATGTCGCCGGTGTCGAGCCAGCCGTCGCCGTCGAGGCAGGCGGCGGTCGCTTCCTCGTCGCGGAAATAGCCGACCATCACCGCCGGGCCGCGGCAATGGACGCGGCCGATTTCGCGCTCGCCGATCCGGCTGCCGTCATCGCCGCGTATCTGGACCTCCATCTCCCGCACCGGCTTGCCGCAATTGACGACGGCGCGATAGCGCTGCGGACGGTCCCGCTCGCCCGGGCCGCCGCCGGCGAGCAGGGTCTCCTCGACCATCTCGACGACGATCCCCTCGCCCGGCGGCATGATCGACACCGCCAGCGTCGCTTCCGCCAGGCCGTAGCTGGGCAGGAAGCTCGACGCCTTGAAGCCGGCCGGCGCGAAGGTGTCGACGAACGCCTGCATCACGTCGGGGCGGATCATGTCCGCGCCGTTGCCGGCGATGCGCCAGCGCGACAGGTCGAACCGCTCGGCGACGTTCATCTGGCTCGACACGCGGCGCGCGCAGATATCGTAGCCGAACGAAGGCGAATAGCTCATCGTCGTGCCCCGGTTGCGGCTGATCAGGTCCAGCCAGGCGAGCGGGCGACGGGCGAAATCCTCGGTCTTCAGATAATCCACCGACATCTGGTTGGCGACGATCGTCAGCAGGCAGCCGACCAGGCCCATGTCATGGTAGAAAGGCAGCCACGAAACGCCGCGGTCGCCCTCGCGAACGAGCATGCCGTGGCTGTGCGCGGCAAGGTTGCTGAGCAGCGCGCGATGGGTGATGGCGACGCCGTGCGGAAAGCGGGTCGAGCCGCTCGAATATTGCAGATAGGCGATCGCGTCCGGCTCGGCCTCGGGCAGCTCGCAGGGCGGCGCCTCGTCGCCGGCGAACAACTCCCAGTCGAGTCCGTCGACCCCGGCCGCCGTCGCAGCGGCGACCGCCATGCCGTGCAGCTCTTCGGGGTAGAGAAGCAGCTTGGGATCCGAGCTGCGCAGCTGGGTGGCCAGCTGATCGATATAGGAATCGCGGCCGCCGAAGGACGTCGGCAACGGCAGCGGCACCGGCCAGGCGCCGGCATAAAGGGCGCCGAAGAACAAGGCGACGAAGTCGGGAGCGGTTTCGGCGACCAGCGCGACCCGGTCCCTGGCCTTGACGCCGCGGCCGATCAGCCGGCGGGCCGACGCCAGCGCATCGTCGCGCAGCTCGGCGAACGGATAGGCGCGCAGCAGCGTACCGCGCGCGTCGTGGAAATTGAGGCCGCGCACGCCCCGGCCGGCATAATCGAGCGCTTCCGGCATCGTCGCGAAATCGGCGAAGCGTCGCGGCAGATCGTCGTCGGTCGGCGTCGGCTGCAGCGTGCCGCCGGCAGCGCTCGCGCTCGGTCTTCCCTTGCCGTGATGGTCAGGCACGTGAGGCGGAATCCTCGTTGAAGGGCCCACAGGCCCGCAAAATTCTCGATCAACCTCCCCTCAAAGGAGATGAGGCACGTTCATAATCCGGCGGGACTGTGGCACAAACATGGCGGTGAAGGCACGCCCGAACCGCCGCCCCCGCCCGCCGCTCGACGAGCCGGCGCTCGAGCGGCTCGCCCTCAACCATGTCGGCCGCTATGCCACCACCCGCTCGAAGCTCGGCGCCTATTTGCTGCGAAAGGTCGGCGATCGCGGCTGGAGCGGGCCGGGCGAGCCGCCGGTCGAAGCGATCGTCGCCCGGCTGGCGTCGCTCGGTTATGTCGACGACCGCGCCTTCGCCGATGCCCGCGCCGCCGCGTTGAAGCGCCGGGGCTATGGCGAACGGCGGATCAGGGAGGCGTTCCGGACCGCCGGCATCGATCCCGAGGATGCCGAGCTGTGGCAAGGCGCGGCCGCCGGCGGCCTGGAGGCGGCGCTGCGCCTGGCCCGGCGGCGCGAAATCGGCCCGTTCGCGGCCGAGTTGCCGGACCGCGCCGGCCGCGAAAAGGCGTTCGCGATCCTGCTCCGCGCGGGCCACCCGCCCGACCTCGCGCGGCGCGTCGCCCACTGCCGTCCAGGCGAATTCCCGGATGCGGACGGCCGATGAAACCTTGTGGTTCACAATTGCCAAATCCGTGATACTCCTAGCGCAGATCCATGGTTGATCGGCTGTTGATTATGTCGCGTCACGAGATGGCTGCCGGACCCGAGACCGGACCCTCGCCCGCGTCCGCGGACGGCGTCGCTGCGTCACGCGACGAGGAAGCGCTGGTCAGGCTCACCGGCACCGTCAAATGGTTCGACGCGACCCGCGGCTTCGGCTTCATCGTCAGCGACGACGCCCAGGGCGACATCCTGGTCCATTTCAGCGTGCTGAAGGAGCATGACCGCCGCAGCCTGCCGGAAGGGGCGGTGGTCGAGTGCCTGGTCGCCGAGCAGGAGCGCGGGCTTCAGGCCCGCAAGGTCATCAGCATCGACCTCAGCAAGGCGGTGGTGCCCGAGCTCGGGCGCAATTCGGCCGCCAATGTCGATCGCATCGATCCGGCCGCCTTGCTCGACGAGGCCGGGGCGTTCGAGCCGGTGCGGGTCAAATGGTTCAACCGGCTCAGGGGCTACGGCTTCCTGGTCCGCGAGGAGGACGACAGCCAGGACATCTTCGTCCACATGGAGACGGTCAGGCGGGGCGGACTTTCCGACCTGGTCCCGGACCAGCTGCTGCGGGCCCGCATCGCGGTCGGCCGCAAGGGCCCGCTCGCCGTCGAGGTCGAGGGCTTTTGATCCGGCGCGCCATCGTCACCGGCCTGTGCGCCGCGGCCCTGCTCGGCGGCTGCCGCGCCGAGCCCGCCTCGAACGTCTCCCAGCCGGTGCCGGCGCGGGCCGCGCCGTCCGGCCTCGATATCGTTCCGCTGACCATATCCAGCGGCAGCCGGGTCCATCGCTTCAGGGTCGAGGTGGCGCGCACCGACGAGCAGCAGGAGCAGGGGCTGATGTTCCGCGAGCGGCTCGGCGCCGACGAGGGGATGATCTTTCCCTTCTCGTTCCCGCGGCCGGCGAGCTTCTGGATGCGCAACACCCTGATCCCGCTCGACATGCTGTTCGTCCGCGAGGACGGGACGATCGCCCGGATCGCGGCCAATACGGTGCCGCTGTCGGAAGAGCCGGTGAATTCGCGCGGCGAGCTGGTGGCGGCGGTGCTGGAGCTGCGGGGCGGCCGCGCCGCCGAGCTCGGCATCAGCGAGGGCGACCGGGTGGACTGGCCGCGCTAGCCAAAGCTTGCGCGCCCCGAGGGATCGGCGCTAGGCGCTGCGGCCATGGGCTTCTTCAAGAATCTCTTCACCTGGTGGGAGGGCGCGACGCTGGGAACCGCCCTGTTCAGCTGGCGGCACGGCCGCAAGGTGGGCGAGGACGGGTTCGGCAACCTCTATATGGAGGCGAAGAAGGGCGACCGGCGCTGGGTGATGTACAAGGGCTCGAACGACGTCAGCCGCGTGCCGCCCGAATGGTACGCCTGGCTGACCCGGCAGATTGACGACGTGCCGGACCGGTCGCTGCCGCCGGCGCCCGCTTTCCTCAGGGACCCGGCCCCGAACCTGACCGGCACGCCGCTCGCCTACCGGCCTTCCGGCGCGCTCGAGCGCGGCGGCCGCCGCCAGGCGGCGAGCGGCGACTATCAGGCCTGGACTCCCGACTGAGAAATGTCCGGCGCCGGCAAGATTTGCGCGGTGGCGGTGTTGCTCGCCCTCGGCGGCTGCGGCCCCACCGGCGCGCCGGTGCGAAACACAGAGGAGGCCAATGAAACGATCGAGACGGTCGACGTGCCGCAGACGGTGACCCGGATCCCGCCCGGGACGACGCCGATGACGGAGCGCGTCGCCGTGCTCGGGCTGCTCAACAAGCGTAACGGCATCTCGCGCGATCTGACGTTGCGTCCGGGCCAGGCGGTCCGGGCCGGCGACGTGATCGTGCGGCTGCGCGCCTGCGAGACCACCGCGCCCTGGGAGATCCAGCGGCTGACCGGGGCGTTCGTCCAGCTCGACGTGCGCAATGCGCAGGGCCGCTACGACCGCGTCTTTTCCGGCTGGCTGTACAAGGAATCGCCCTCATTGAACGTCGTCGAGCATCCGATCTACGACGTCTGGCCCAAGAGCTGCGCGATGACCCATCCCGGCGGCGGCGAGCCGGCCGAGCGTCCGGCGAGCAGCCGGTCGAGAGCCCCGAATTCGGCGCTCTCGCCGGCGCCCGCACCCGCGACGGCCGACGAGCCGGCCGATGAGCCGGCGGCGGCGCCTCCGGCGCCGAGCGCCGACGCCAACAGCGCCCGATAGGCCTCCTGCTCGATCTCGATCGCGCCCAGGCTGCGCAGATGCTCGGTCATGAACTGGCAGTCGAGCAGCCGGAAGCCGCCGACGATCAAACGGGCCACCAGCCAGGCCAGCGCCACCTTGGACGCGTCGCGGCGGGCCGAGAACATGCTCTCGCCGAAAAAGGCGGCGCCGAGGCGGACCCCGTACAGTCCGCCCGCCAGCTCGCCCTGCCGCCACACCTCGATCGAATGGGCATGGCCCGCGCTGTGCAGCAGATTGTAGCTGCGCTCGATCTCCTCGTTGATCCAGGTGTCGTCGCGCTCGGCGCAGCCGCGCACGACGGCGGCGAAAGCGCGGTCGAGCGTGACCTCGAACCGGCCGGATCTCAGCGTCCGGCGCAGCGAGCGGGAGACGTGGAACGCTTCGAGCGGCAGGATCGCCCGCCGCCGCGGCTCGATCCAGTAGATGTCGGTCGCGTCGCGGCTGTCCGACATCGGGAACACGCCGATCGTATAGGCGCGCAGCAGCAGGTTCGGATCCAGCCCTCGCATCGCCGACGATGATAAGCCGCGGCGATGAACCTGCCCAGTATGGCGAGAAGTCGACCTAGAGGATTTCGCGCACCCGGTCCTGGGGGCGGCACAGGCGGACGCCCTTTTCGGTCTCGACCAGCGGCCGCTCGATCAGGATCGGATTCTCCGCCATCGCCTCGAGCAGGGCATTGTCGCTGACCGCGCCCTCGACCAGGTCGAGATCCCCGGCGAGCGGCTCCTTCGCCCGCAACCCTTCGCGCGGGCTGAGGCCGGCGCGATCGTAGAGCCGCTTCAGCTCGTCCCTGGAGGGCGGCTGCTTCAGATATTCTATCACCGTCACGTCGGCGCCCTCGCTGTGGAGGATCTCCAGCGTCTTGCGCGAGGTCCCGCATTTCGGATTGTGCCAGATGGTCGCCTTCATCGCGTCTTCCCTTGCCGCCGCGCCCGCAGCCTTTAGCTTCGTCCCGGCGCCGTTTCGAGCCCCCTTGCGGGACCGCGAGTTTCGGATGAGATGAGGCGGTGGCCGTGCCGACGACCGGCCGGCGCCGTGGAAAGGCCGACGATGGACCGACCGCCCCCCGAGCCGACCAGCGGCCGGCGCCTGTTCGCCTGGTCGGTGCATCTGCTCACCGCCACCGGCGCGGTGCTCGCTTTCCTGTCGCTGCTCGCCGTCGGCCGCGGCGAGTTCGGCCTGGCTTTGTGGTGGCTGGTCGCGGCGCTGGCGGTCGACGCGTTCGACGGCACGCTGGCCCGGGCGGCGCACGTCAAGACGCTCGCCGCCCGCATCGACGGCGACACGCTCGACCTCGTCATCGACTATCTCACTTATGTGTTCGTGCCGACCGCGCTGATCACCGGCGCCGGGCTGGTGCCGGCGTCGCTGGCGCCCTGGCTCGCCGCTTTGATCCTGATCTCGGCGCTCTACAATTTCGCCCGCCGCGACCTCAAGACCGAGGACAATTATTTCCGCGGCTTCCCGGCCAACTGGAACGTCGTCGCCTTCTACCTGTGGGTGGGCCGCCCCGATCCCCAGATCGGCGCGGCGGTGGTGGCGGTGCTGGCGGCGATGACTTTCGCCCCGATCCACTTCGTCCACCCGTTCCGGGTCACCGATTATGGCCGCTGGCTGCCCGCGCTCGCGCTCGCCTGGGCGGCTGTCACCGCCGCCTTGCTGTGGCCGGACTGGAGCGCGAGCGTGCGCCAGGCCCTGCTCGCCGCCTCGCTGGCGGGCGCGGCCGTGCTGGTCGGGCTCGGCCTGGTCCGGACGCTGCGCGGGCCCCGCCCGATCCGCTCGAGGAGCGCCGAAGCCTGACCGGGTTCAGCCGAATCCCGCGAGGCCCATTCGGAGACGCTTTCAGCCGCGAACCGTCATGGCCGCCAAAGCGAGCGGGCTGGCCGGCGGCTGCGCCGCCATCTCGTCGACCGCGACGAAGGCGTCGACCGGGATGATACCGAAATAGAGCCGCCAGGTCCTGGCCTTGCGCCAATTGGGGCTGGCGATCGGGTGGAGCTCGGCGAACCAGTCGGCCGGCAGGTGACCGCGCGCCCAGGGAAGCCAGTCGTGCAGGTTGCGGTCGGCGCGGTCGATGTCGACGCTGATCCGGATCGAGGCGTCCCGGGCGTGGCGGGCGCCGGGCAGCGGCCTGATTCCGGTCCATTCATAGGCCTGCTGGCGGTGGGCGTCGGTCATCAAGGCTCCGCCCGCCTCGAGGCCATGACCGTTGGGACCGGGGTCGGTGGTCAGCCAGACGGCGTTCGACGAGATCGCCCGGGAGACCGGCACCCGCCCGCAGCTGAGGCCGCCGGCGAGGATGTGGCGCAGGCATGGCCGCGACGTGAAATGGTAGAGCAGCATGTGCCGCTGTGGCTCCTCCATCCCCTTGATTCGCCGGATTTCCGGTCGTTCCGCGAAGATAAGGCCGCGGAGGTTTACAAAATCTGATTCCGGGGCGGGGGGCCGGAAAATCGCTCCTCAATTTTCTGATGGGCGACTGCCGTGGCCGTCGCTTGATATCTTAACTGGCATCCGCCTTGTACGCATCCGCCTGAGCCGAGTTAAGGAAGGAACGATTGCGCAGCCAAAATCTAATTGTTTCGAACCCTGCATCACTGCTAGTCACATGCCAACAAGGAGACCCAGGTCCGTCCACATCGCTATCCTCTTTGTGCCAAGTGTACCCCCCGAACACAATATTGTCGTTTCCGATAATGAAATAGTAGATCCAAGGTATTTCCTCGTAATACTCTAACTCGATTGCGACATGGCTGTTGCGCAAATTCTCATGATTATTCAATCGCGCAATTTCTTCAACAGCAGCCTCCATTTGCGCCGCGATTTTCGCATTTCTATCCCTTTGTCCTTCCTCTGAAACATCGCCCGGGAGGGTCAGGGCACGCAGGTACGCCGGAGACACCATATAAATTTTGATCGTAGTTGGGTCTGTGGCTCGCTTGCCATCCAGATTATCGCATAGCTCACGCATAATTTCGATGATTGAGCGCAAACGCCCACCTTTGATCAGAATCTCGGTTGTCTCAGCGCGGCAGATCTCGCCAATCATGAGTTGCAGGAGGAGAGAGCGCGCCTCCCGCATCGTTCGATATGTCGTTAGGCCAGTCCCTCTCTGTGCTCGCTCCTCTAGCTTTTGCCGCATATCGATGAGCAGCACGCCGATGGCCGTCAACACGACAGGGAGGAATGCATCCTGGTACTCGAATAGAGGAGCCCACGCGTGAGCGGCGATCAGCCCCAATATGGATGCTGCGACGATCACGCTCGACCATAGCCGGCCGACGAATTGGGCAAAGCGAGCAGGATAGCCTTTAAACATCATACCATCCGTTGTTTCTCACGAAGGCGGCAATGGCGTGATGATTTAGAGGAAAAATTTTATCCTTTTGCAAGAGCTCCTCAAGGCTTGAGGCTGCAGCCCACTCGAACTTCCGATTTGAGAACGGGCGAACCGTCCCGGAAACATAGTCCATTAAGATAGGGACGGAGAAAAATTCCCTCGGGGTCCTCCCTCTAATTGTGAGGTGATATCCCTCGCGAATGGTATAAGCGTTGCGGTCATGACCATGAACCAGCGGTTGGTATGCAGCGGGCGCTCCAACGATCTCCGTTTCTTCGAGCAGCTCTCGGCAGGCCGCATCGAAGTAGTCTTCTCCATCGAGCAGGTGGCCCTGCGGCAACTCCCAGTGATTCCAAAACTCTGGCTCACGATGGCGACGTTGAATTAACAGCACACATTCGTCGTCATGCTTACGTCTTACCATCGCGCTGGCCACGGCCGGAACGACGAATTTGGAATGATCCCGTGCCTCCGCAATCACACAAGCTACACTTCCCACGATACCGTCGTCACTACTGCTGGCCAATGCAGTGCGCATGTCGGGCGGCAACGCCGACATGTAGTCGCTACTACCGGGCTGAAATAGTGTGGAACCCGTACTAAAGAGCCATGTTTCGTTCCTTACCTGAATAGATCGCAAGGCATAGCCCGCGGCAAGTAGAGCCTTCTGGATAGCCTCGGACGTTATCGGTGCTGTCCCAATCAACCTACGCCATACGGAAAGGTATTCGCGGAAGCGATCCGCCGTCCTTTCGACTATGACTGCGGCTCCTCCCGAAACCAAGGAGCAGCGGATCTGTCCAAGCGAGCTTGGACTAGAGATTGAGGAGAAAACGTCACGACACACGATCACAGTCGCGGCTTCAATGTTTTGAAGCTTATCCTGGAGATCGACAGGCTTTCCCGGTGGAGCCTCTATGGAGAGCCATTCGCTATCGCGCCCAAGTGGCGGCTCAAGGGTGCTGTGGATATCCACCCGGGGCCCGCCGAGGGACAGATCGTCCAGTAGACGCATCAACCACGGTCTTGACAACGGGGAGAGGCTCACCTCTTGCTCCACGCAAAGAGCTCGCGACCATGCTATGCTCCGCGTATGAATGAGTTTAGCGCAACACCTAGCGTCTATGATGCGCTGGCTGCTCAGTATGCCGCGCGATCCGAGCAGTTTCGGGATAAGGGACTGTTTTTGATCGGGCCGATGTCGGCCTACCTGCGCGCGACGTTTCCAGAGAAGCCAACGATCGTGCTGGACGTGGGCTGCGGCGTTGGTTTGGATTGCGCTTTGCTGGAGCGCGACGGAATAACAACCGTCGGGATCGACACGTCGTCGGCAATGATCCAAGAGGCTCAGAAGGTCTCTCCAGAGACGCGATTTATTCACGGCGACTTCCTCAACTATGAGTTCGCCGGCGGGGAATTCCACGGCGTATTTGCCAAAGCTGTCCTTCACTTATTTGACGACGCTGGCGCCCAAACGTTTTTGGAGCGGAGCCGAGAGGTTCTTCTTGAGGGCGGATTGCTCTATCTGTCTGTCTCGTCTGGCAATGACGACAAGCTTCGGCTACGAGAAAAGACTGATTATAATGGGCAATTAATGCGGCCTAAGCGAGAATGGAGACTCTCGCCGCTCTTGTTTCTCTTGCGATCGATTGGGTTTCAGCCGATCTATTGGAACGAGCACTGGGATATCGACCGAAGCAAGACATGGCTCGATGTGTGGAGTAAGAGGCTCTAGTTCTGAAGCGCACCTTTCTCACTACCGGCCATCGATGCCCAGCCCGCTGCGCATATTGTTTCGCGCTCCAGCGCGGCTATCGACCGCCTCGTCAGGCTGACACTTATCTTGAGACCCTATCTGGCAATGATGAGATTGATGACGGATCAATCTATTATCCGGCTTGCGACACAGACTTGTTAGCAAACGTGCCAGAATCCATTAACCTACTCAGACAATTCACTCCAGGAACCAAGTACATCAGCTTTTCTACTAAACTGAAGATCGGAGCCCCTTTTGCGGCGTTTCTGGCAGAGATTGATCAGGAACTAAGGCAGAAGGGCGGCCGGCTATCTGTGTCTATTTCTATTCCATGTGCTTGGGACATTCACAAAGTTGAGAGAGGCACGGCGACGGCGAATGAGAGATATGAGAATTTGCGCCTCTTACAAACGTTTGACATAGCTAGGGTGGCTTCGCTTCGTCCGGTCCTGTCTGACGTTGGCGCAGAGGAAATCCACGAGATCATAGACCGCTCTAGTGAATTTTGCGCCGATTACACGGACGGTCCGCTCTACTTGAAAGTGCTTGGTCGTTTTGCACGCGGGGACTATCTGATAAGGCGTGGCCGGGTGCCTTGGCTCCCCCATGATCGTTCCCGCTGGTACATTCTGGATGCAGTCACAAATCGACAACTCATCCGTGCGCGAGTCAACGACAGGGGCTTGCGTTTCTGGGAGTCCGATGCTGAGGCGATCCTAGGGGGAGCAAGCCGGTAAGGCACTGGCGGGGCGTGCTGCCGACGCCGGCTTGAGAGCATCACAGACCCTTTACATCCCCCTTCCCGCTTCCTATATCGCCGCCACACCCCACTTGGTCGGAACAGGATGCGTCGTCGCGCCGCGCATTCAACGCATTGATCGGCTGGGGTTTATCAGGACGCTGAAGCTGCGATTTCCGGACCGGGAATCTGCGGCTTTTTGCGTTTCTGCGCGCCTGACGACGGCTTCGGCATGCGCCGGAGCGAGACAGAAGCAAGATCGACCCCGGCCTCGCGCCGCGGTGACCGAACAAAAGGCGACAAGATCCCCATGGCGACCAAGGCAGCTCCGGCCTCCGAGACCCGGCCCACCGTTTCCAAGCGCATCCGCAAGATCTTCGGCAACATCCACGAAGTTTCCGAAATGCCGAACCTGATCGAGGTTCAGCGCGAGAGCTACGAGCAATTCCTCCGCTCGAGGCCGCAGGACGGCTACGTTTCGGGGCTCGAAAAGACGCTGCGGTCGGTGTTCCCGATCCGCGATTTCGCCGGCACCGCCGAGCTGGATTTCGTCCATTACGAGCTCGAGGACCCGAAATATGACGTCGACGAGTGCCGCCAGCGCGGCATGACCTTTGCGGCGCCGATGCGGGTGACGCTGCGTCTGATCGTGTTCGAGGTCGATCCCGACACCGAGACCCGCTCCGTGCTCGATATCAAGGAGCAGGACGTCTACATGGGCGACATGCCGCTGATGACGAAGAACGGCACGTTCATCGTCAACGGCACCGAGCGGGTGATCGTCTCCCAGATGCACCGTTCGCCGGGCGTCCTCTTCGACCATGACCGCGGCAAGACCCACGCTTCGGGCAAATATCTGTTCGCCGCCCGCGTCATCCCCTATCGCGGCTCGTGGCTCGACTTCGAATTCGACGCCAAGGACATCGTCAACGTCCGCATCGACCGCAAGCGCAAGCTGCCGGTCACCGCCTTGCTGCACGCGCTCGACATGTCGAGCGAGGAGATCCTCAACACCTTCTATGGCCGGGTCACCTTCGTGCGCGGCCAGGGCGGCTGGAAGGTGCCGTTCCTCGCCGAGCAATGGCGCGGCCAGAAGCCGACCTTCGACATCGTCAACGCCGACACCGGCGAAATCGTGTTCCCGGCCGGCCAGAAGATCAGCCCGCGCGCCGCCAACAAGGCCGCCAAGGACGGGCTCGCCAATTTGCTGATCCCGACCGAAGAGATTTTCGGCCGCTATTCCGCCTTCGACCTGGTCAATGACGCAACCGGCGAAATCCACATCGAGGCCGGCGACGAGGTCAGCCAGGAGAATCTGGAAAAGCTCGACAAGGCCGGCATCGACCGGATCGAGCTTCTCGACATCGACCATGTCAACACCGGCGCCTGGATGCGCAACACATTGAAGGCCGACAAGGCCGAGGACCGCGACCAGGCGCTGTCCGATATCTACCGGGTGATGCGCCCCGGCGAGCCGCCGACCCGCGAGACCGCCGAGGCGCTGTTCGCCGGCCTGTTCTTCGATGCCGAGCGCTACGACCTCTCCGCGGTCGGCCGGGTCAAATTGAACATGCGCCTCGACCTCGACGTCGACGACACCGTCACCACCTTGCGCAAGGAAGACATCGTCGCAGTGGTCAAGACGCTGGTCGACCTGAAGGACGGCAAGGGCGAGATCGACGATATCGACAATCTCGGCAACCGCCGGGTGCGTTCGGTCGGCGAGCTGCTCGAGAACCAGTATCGCGTCGGCCTGCTCCGGATGGAGCGGGCCGTGAAGGAGCGGATGTCGAGCGTCGACGTGTCGACGGTGATGCCGAACGACCTGATCAACGCCAAGCCGGCGGTGGCGGCGGTGCGGGAGTTCTTCGGCTCCTCGCAGCTGTCCCAGTTCATGGACCAGACCAATCCGCTGTCCGAGGTCACCCACAAGAGCCGCGTCTCGGCGCTGGGGCCGGGCGGCCTCACCCGCGAGCGCGCCGGCTTCGAGGTGCGCGACGTCCACCCGACCCATTATGGCAGGATCTGCCCGATCGAAACTCCGGAAGGCCCGAATATCGGCCTGATCAACAGCCTCGCCTCGTTCAGCCGGGTCAACAAATACGGCTTCATCGAGACGCCCTACCGGCGCGTCGTCGACGGCAAGGTGACCCAGGAGGTCGTCTATCTGTCGGCGATGGAGGAGGCCAAGCACACCATCGCCCAGGCCAATGCCGAGCTGAACAAGGACGGCAGCTTCGGCGAGGAGATCGTCTCCTCCCGCCGCGCCGGCGACTTCCTGATGGCGCCGCGCGAGCAGATCACCCTGATGGACGTCAGCCCGAAGCAGCTGGTGTCGGTGGCGGCCTCGCTGATCCCGTTCCTCGAGAATGACGACGCCAACCGCGCGCTGATGGGATCGAACATGCAGCGCCAGGCGGTGCCGCTGGTCCGCGCCGAGGCGCCGCTGGTCGGCACCGGCATGGAAGAGACGGTCGCCCGCGATTCCGGCGCGGCGATCGCCGCCCGCCGCTCGGGCTTCGTCGACCAGGTCGACGCCGCCCGCATCGTCGTGCGCGCGACCGAGGACGTCGAGGCCGGCAAGTCCGGCGTCGACATCTACACCTTGATGAAGTTCCAGCGCTCGAACCAGAATACCTGCATCAACCAGCGGCCGCTGGTGAAGAAGGGCGACTATGTCCAGAAGGGCGACGTCATCGCCGACGGCCCGTCGACCGACCTTGGCGAGCTCGCGCTCGGCCGCAACGTGCTGGTCGCGTTCATGCCCTGGAACGGCTACAATTTCGAGGATTCGATCCTGATCTCCGAGCGGATCGTCAAGGACGACGTCTTCACCTCGATCCATATCGAAGAGTTCGAGGTGATGGCCCGCGACACCAAATTGGGGCCGGAGGACATCACCCGCGACATCCCCAATGTCGGCGAGGAAGCGCTCAGGAACCTCGACGAGGCCGGCATCGTCTATATCGGCGCCGAGGTCGAGCCGGGCGACATCCTGGTCGGCAAGATCACGCCCAAGGGCGAATCGCCGATGACGCCGGAAGAGAAATTGCTGCGCGCGATTTTCGGCGAGAAGGCTTCGGACGTTCGCGACACCTCGCTGCGGCTGCCGCCGGGAGTGCAGGGCACGGTGGTCGAGGTGCGGGTGTTCAACCGGCACGGCATCGACATTGACGACCGTACCCGCGCCATCCAGTCCGAGGAGAAGGACCGGCTCAGGAAGGACGCCGAGGACGAGCGGGCGATCCTCAAGCGCTCTTCCTACGCGCGCCTGAGGGAGATGCTGCTCGGCCAGGTCGCGACGGCGGCCCCCAAGGGCGTCAAGAAGGGCGCCAATATCGACGCCGAGGCGCTCGACAGCGTCGAGCCCCACGAATGGTGGAAGTTCGCGGTCAAGGACGACGCCGTCCAGGGCGACCTCGAGGCGGTTCGCGCCCAATATGAGGAAGCCGAGGCGGCGATCCGCCGCCGGCTCGAGGACCGGATCGAGAAGCTCGAGCGGGGCGACGAGCTGCCGCCCGGCGTGCTCAAGATGGTCAAGGTGTTCGTCGCGGTGAAGCGCAAGCTGCAGCCGGGCGACAAGATGGCCGGCCGCCACGGCAATAAGGGCGTGATCAGCCGCATCCTGCCCGAGGAGGACATGCCGTTCCTCGAGGACGGCACCGCCGCCGACATCGTCCTCAATCCGCTCGGCGTGCCGAGCCGGATGAACGTCGGCCAGATCTTCGAGACCCATCTCGGCTGGGCCGCGCGCGGCCTCGGCCGCCAGGTGGCGGAGATGCTCGAGGCGATCCACGCCAAGGGCCGCGCCTTCGATCCGTCCGACGCCAAGCAGGTGCGGACCAAATTGAAGGACATGTACGGCAAGTCCTATCATGCCGACATTGACGGGCGCGACGACGATCAGGTGCTGGAGCTCGCCTCCAACCTGGTCGGCGGCATCCCGATGGGCACGCCGGTGTTCGACGGCGCCAAGGAGTCCGACGTCTCCGACATGCTGAAGAAAGCGGGTCTCGACGAGAGCGGCCAGGTCGTGCTGTTCGACGGCCGCACCGGCGAGCCGTTCGACCGCAAGGTGACGGTGGGCTACATCTACATGCTCAAGCTCCACCATCTGGTCGACGACAAGATCCACGCCCGCTCGATCGGACCGTACAGCCTCGTCACCCAGCAGCCGCTGGGCGGCAAGGCGCAGTTCGGCGGCCAGCGCTTCGGCGAAATGGAGGTGTGGGCGCTCCAGGCCTATGGCGCCGCCTACACGCTGCAGGAAATGCTGACGGTCAAATCCGACGACGTGATCGGGCGCACCAAGGTCTACGAGGCGATCGTCAAGGGCGACGACACGTTCGAGGCCGGTATCCCCGAGAGCTTCAACGTGCTGGTCAAGGAGATGCGGTCATTGGGCCTCAACGTCGAATTGAACAGCATCATCGAGCCGGACGACAGCCTCGCCGAGGCGGCGGAGTGATCCCAGGTCCCTCTCCCCTCGAGGGGAGAGGGACAGGCGCGAAGCGCCAGGGTGAGGGCCTGCGGGACATCCCCTCACCCCCCTCGCTTCGCTCGGTACCCTCTCCCCTTTCAGGGAGAGGGAGGAATATAAGAGAGGGTTTGAACCCATGAACGAACTGACCCATTTCGCCAACCCGGTCGCCAAGCCGGAGACGTTCGACCAGATCAAGATCGGGATCGCCAGTCCCGAGCGCATCCGTTCCTGGTCGTTCGGCGAGATCAAGAAGCCCGAGACGATCAACTACCGCACGTTCAAGCCCGAACGCGACGGCCTGTTCTGTGCGCGCATCTTCGGTCCGATCAAGGACTATGAATGCCTGTGCGGCAAGTACAAGCGCATGAAATACAAGGGCATCGTCTGCGAGAAGTGCGGCGTCGAGGTCACCGTCTCCAAGGTCCGCCGCGAGCGCATGGGTCATATCGAGCTGGCCGCGCCGGTCGCCCATATCTGGTTTCTGAAGTCGCTGCCGAGCCGGATCGGCCTGCTGCTCGACATGCAGCTGAAGCAGCTCGAGCGCGTCCTCTATTTCGAGAGCTACATCGTCACCGAGCCCGGCCTGACGCCGCTGGAGAAGTTCCAGCTGCTGACCGAGGACGAACTGCTCGACGCCCAGGACGAATATGGCGAGGACGCCTTCACCGCCGGCATCGGCGCCGAGGCGGTCAAGCAGATGCTGATCGATCTCGACCTCGAGGGCGAGCGCGAGCAGCTGCTGCAGGAGCTGGCCGAGACCAAGTCCGAACTGAAGCCGAAGAAGATCATCAAGCGGCTCAAGGTGGTCGAGAGCTTCCTCGAATCCGGCAACCGGCCGGAATGGATGATCCTCGACGTCGTGCCGGTGATCCCGCCCGAATTGAGGCCGCTGGTGCCGCTCGACGGCGGCCGGTTCGCGACCTCGGACCTCAACGACCTCTATCGCCGGGTCATCAACCGCAACAACCGGCTGAAGCGGCTGATGGAGCTGCGCGCGCCCGACATCATCGTGCGCAACGAGAAGCGCATGCTGCAGGAGGCGGTCGACGCCCTGTTCGACAATGGCCGCCGCGGCCGCACCATCACCGGCGCCAACAAGCGGCCATTGAAGTCGCTGTCCGACATGCTCAAAGGCAAGCAGGGCCGCTTCCGCCAGAATCTGCTCGGCAAGCGCGTCGACTATTCGGGCCGCTCGGTGATCGTCACCGGCCCCGAGCTGAAGCTCCACCAGTGCGGCCTGCCCAAGAAGATGGCTTTGGAGCTGTTCAAGCCGTTCATCTACTCGCGGCTCGACGCCAAGGGCCTCAGCATGACGCTGAAGCAGGCCAAGAAGTGGGTCGAGAAGGAGCGCAAGGAAGTCTGGGACATCCTCGACGAGGTGATCCGCGAGCATCCGGTGCTGTTGAACCGCGCGCCGACGCTCCACCGCCTCGGCATCCAGGCGTTCGAGCCGGTGCTGATCGAGGGCAAGGCGATCCAGCTCCATCCTTTGGTCTGCGCCGCGTTCAACGCCGACTTCGACGGCGACCAGATGGCGGTGCACGTGCCGCTGAGCCTCGAGGCGCAGCTGGAAGCGCGCGTGCTGATGATGTCGACCAACAACATCCTGTCGCCCGCCAACGGCAAGCCGATCATCGTGCCTTCGCAGGACATGGTGCTCGGCCTCTATTATCTGTCGATGGAGCGCGAGGGCGAGCCGGGCGAAGGCTCGATCCTGACCGACATGCAGGAGGTCCATCAGGCGCTGTTCACCAAATCGGTCACCCTGCACACCAAGATCACCAGCCGCGTCCCGCAGACCGGCGAGGACGGCAAGGTGTCGATGAGGCGGTTCGAGACGACGCCGGGCCGGATGCTGCTCGGCGAGACGCTGCCGAAGAGCCACAAGGTGCCGTTCGAGACCGTCAACCGGCTCCTCACCAAGAAGGAGATCGCCGACGTCATCGACATCGTCTACCGCCACACCGGCCAGAAGGAGACGGTGCTGTTCGCCGATGCGATCATGGCGCTGGGCTTCCGCCACGCTTTCCAGGCCGGCATCAGCTTCGGCAAGGACGACATGATCATCCCGCACGAGAAGGTCGGCCTGGTCGACGAGACCCGCGCCCTCGTCAAGGATTACGAGCAGCAATATCAGGACGGGCTGATCACGCAGCAGGAAAAGTACAACAAGGTGATCGACGCCTGGAGCCGCTGCGGCGACCAGGTCGCCAATGCGATGATGGAGAAGATCAAGGCGCAGCCCAAGGACGAGAACGGCCGGATGGCGCCGGTCAACTCGATCTACATGATGGCCCATTCGGGCGCCCGCGGCAGCCAGGCGCAGATGAAGCAGCTGGCCGGCATGCGGGGCCTGATGGCCAAGCCGTCGGGCGAGATCATCGAGACCCCGATCATCTCCAACTTCAAGGAGGGCCTCACCGTCCTCGAATATTTCAACTCGACGCACGGCGCCCGCAAGGGTCTTGCCGACACCGCCCTCAAGACCGCCAATTCGGGCTATCTGACCCGCCGCCTGGTCGACGTCTCGCAGGATTGCGTGATCGTCGAGGACGATTGCGGAACCGACAACAGCCTCGACATGCGGGCGATCGTCCAGGGCGGCGCGGTGATCGCCTCGCTTGGCGAGCGTATCCTCGGCCGCACGCCGGCGGAGGACGTGGTCGACGCCAAGTCGGGCGACGTGATCGTCAAGGAAGGCGAGCTGATCGACGAGGCCGCGGCGCTTCGGATCGACGAGCTCGGCATCCAGTCGGTCAACATCCGCTCGCCGCTCGTCTGCGAGAGCGAGATGGGGGTCTGCGCCACCTGCTACGGGCGCGACCTCGCCCGCGGCACGCCGGTCAATATCGGCGAGGCGGTCGGCGTCATCGCCGCCCAGTCGATCGGCGAGCCGGGCACCCAGCTGACGATGCGGACCTTCCACATCGGCGGCGCCGCGCAGCTCAACGAGACGTCGAGCCTGGAAGCCTCGGTCGACGGCACGATCGAGCTTCGCGACCTGCCGACGATCGAGGATCCGCGCGGCCGGCGCATCGCCATGGCCCGCAACGGCGAGCTGGCGATCGTCGACCTGGACGGCCGCGAGCGCGCGTCGCACCGCATCCCCTACGGCGCCCATCTGATGGTCGACCACGGCCATATCGTGTCGAAGGGCGACCGGATCGCCGAATGGGATCCGTTCATGATGCCGGTGATCACCGAAAAGGGCGGCATCGTGAAGTTCCAGGACCTGATCGAGGGCAAGACGCTCACCGAGCAGACCGACGAGGCGACCGGCATCGCCCAGCGGGTGGTGACCGAATATCGCGGCACCGCGCGCACCAAGGAGGATCTGCGGCCGCGCATCACCCTGCTCGACGAGGCGAGCGGCGAGGCCGCGCGCTACATGCTGGCGTCGGGCGCGATGCTGTCGGTCGAGGACAGCCAGCGGGTCGAAGCCGGCGAGGTGCTCGCCCGCGTCACCCGCGAGGCGGCCAAGACCCGCGACATCACCGGCGGCCTGCCGCGGGTCGCCGAGCTGTTCGAGGCGCGCAAGCCCAAGGAGAATGCGATCATCGCCAAGGTTTCCGGCCGGATCGCCTTCGGCAAGGACTATAAGGCCAAGCGCAAGATCGCGATCATCCCCGACGAGGGCGGCGAGCCGGTCGAGTATCTGGTGCCCAAGTCCAAGGTCATCGACGTGCAGGAAGGCGACTTCGTCAAGCGCGGCGACAATCTGATCGGCGGCAGCCCCGATCCGCACGACATCCTCGAGGTGCTCGGCGTCAAGGCGCTGGCGGAATATCTCGTGTCGGAGATCCAGGAAGTCTATCGGCTCCAGGGCGTGAAGATCAACGACAAGCATATCGAGGTGATCGTCCGCCAGATGCTGCAGAAGGTGGAGATCACCGAGAGCGGCGATTCCACCTTCCTGGTCGGCGAGCAGGTCGACCGGCAGGAGATGAACGAGGTCAATGCCCGGCTGAAGCCGCTGAAGAAGAAGCTGGCCGAAGGCAAGCCGGTGCTGCTCGGCATAACCAAGGCGAGCCTGCAGACCCGCAGCTTCATCTCCGCCGCCTCGTTCCAGGAGACGACCCGCGTCCTCACCGAAGCCTCGGTGCAGGGCAAGGTGGACAGTCTCGAGGGGCTCAAGGAGAATGTCATCGTCGGCCGTCTGATCCCGGCCGGCACCGGCGCCGGCATGAAGCGGATGCGGATCGCGGCCTCGTCGCGTGATGCGGCGCTGCGCGCCCAGCACAGGGCGATCCAGGAGTCGCTGATCGCCGCCAATTCGGCGGCCGAGGAGCATGAGGCCGAGCTCGCCCAGGGCATCGAGGCGGCGATCAACGCCGACCCGCTGGCCGAGGTGACGCCGAGCGGCCACGGCACCGACGCCGACGCCGGCGAATATCTCCAGGCCGGCGCCGAGGAGCGCAAGTAAGCGCTCCCCGGATGGGGAACGAAGCGCCCCGCCGGAACCTTCCGGCGGGGCGCTCTCGCTGGAGAACAAGATGAAAGAAGCGCTTGTCCTGATCATGCTGGCGCTGCTGATCGTGCCGCTGCTGGTCGGCGTGCGGCGGATCAGAAGGCTGCCGCGGCAGGGCTCGGTTCGCGAGGACGATCAGCCAGGGAGTCATCCCGGCGAAGGCCAAACTCCATGAACACCGGCCTTTGGGAATAGCGGTTGGCGCTTCGGGTCATGGATCCCGACTATCGGGCACCCCGCAAGATCGTACTTTGCGGGCTGCCCTTTCGCCGCGATGACTCCCTTGTCTGTCACGGCGGCCGTGCTTTTGCCTTCCCCCGCCAAATTCCCTATCCGGCCTCGCCATGGACGTGACCGACCTTCGCGTCGCCATCTTCACCGGCAATTATAATTATGTCCGGGATGGAGCGAACCAGGCGCTCAATCGCCTCGCCGACTATCTGCTGCGCGAGGGCGCCGCGCTCCGCGTCTATTCGCCGACGGTCAGGGAGCCGGCCTTCGAGGCGAAGGGCGATCTCGTCCACATCCCCTATTTCCCGATTCCGGGCCGGTCGGAATACAAGTTCGGCTTCGCCATTCCGCCGCGGGTGAAGCGGGACCTGAAGCGCTACCGGCCGAACATCTTCCACGTCGCCAGCCCGGAGATACTCGGCCACCGCGCGGTGACGCTGGCGCGCCGCTGGGACCTGCCGGTGGTCGCCTCGGTCCATACCCGCTTCGAGACCTATCCGCGCTATTACGGCATGGCGTTCCTCGAGCCGATCCTGCTGGCGATGCTGAGGCGCTTCTACCGCCGCTGCGACGCGATCTTCGCGCCGTCCGATTCGATGGCGCAGCTGCTGCGCGACCAGCGGATGAACTATGACGTCGGCATCTGGACCCGCGGCATCGACCGCGAGATCTTCAATCCCGACCGACGTGACCTGGGCTGGCGGCGCTCGCTCGGCATCGAGGACGACGTGCCGGCGATCGGCTTCGTCGGCCGGCTGGTGATGGAGAAGGGGCTCGACACCTTTTCCGAGACGATCGACCGGCTCGCCCGGCGCCAGGTCCGGCACAAGGTGCTGGTGGTCGGCGACGGGCCGGCGCGCGACTGGTTCGAGAAAAGGCTGCCCGAGGCGGTGTTCACCGGCCTCCAGGAGGGTCCGGACCTCGGCCGCGCCGTCGCCTCGATGGACATCTTGTTCAACCCGTCGGTGACCGAGACGTTCGGCAACGTCACGCTCGAGGCGATGGCGGCCGGCCGGCCGGTGGTCGCGGCGAGCGCGACCGGAAGCCAGAGCCTGGTCGAGGACGGCGTCACCGGCCGGCTGGTCCGTCCCGGCGCCTGCGACCGCTTCTGCGACGCGCTCGCTTCCTATTGCCGCGACGAGGAGGCGCGGCGGGCGGCGGGCAAAGCGGGCTGCGAGGCGAGCCGGCGCTACGGCTGGGACGAGGTCAACCAGGAGCTGGTCGATTCCTATCTGCGGGTGATCCGCCAGCACCGCGCCGGCGGCAGGCAGCGGCCAAGCCCGGTGCCCTAGTTCCTCCCCGCGATTTCGCGGGGAGGGGGACCATGCGAAGCATGGTGGTGGGGTAGCTGGCAAAGCCTCGTCATTTACCCCTCCACCACCCTTCGGGTGGTCCCCCTCCCCGAGCAAGCTCGGGGAGGAATTGTCATTTCATCCGTTCGATCTTCTGGGCCGCCTCGTCGAGGATGGCGGCGATGTCGTGCAGCGTCTCCTCGGTCACCTCGTCGCGGGTGACGCGATGCCAGAGCGCGGACAGCAAATTGCCGACCGCGCGCTTGATCGGCGCGCCGCCGGCCTTGCGCTGGTCGCTGCCGAGCTCCTCGAGCCGGGCGGTCAGCGCCTCGACCTCCTCGGCTTTTTCGGCGAGATGGGCCCGTCCTTCGTCGGTGGCGGCATAGACCTTGCGCGAGCCTTCCGCCTGCTGCTCCTCGATCAGGCCCATATCCTCGAGCATGGTCAGGGTCGGATAGACGACGCCCGGGCTCGGCGCGTAGGTGCCGTGGGTCATTTCCTCGATCGCGCGGATGAGGTCGTAGCCGTGCCGCGGCTGATCGGCGATCAGCTTCAGGAGGACGAGCCGCAACTCGCCCGGCTCGAACATCCGGCGCCGGCCGCGCCGGCCGCGGCCCGAGCCGTCCCAGTCGCCTTCCCAGCCGCCCCAGCCCTTGCCCCAGGGCCCGCGCGGGCCGAAGCTCATCGCGAACAGTCCGTCGGGAAAATCGAAGCCGCGGGGACCGCAGCCGTGCATTCTGAACCGCATCCTTGCCTCCATCAGATAGGCCTAAGATATATCTCGCGCCGCTGATGCTTACAAGATATATCTTTAAACCGGTGAGAACACGGCCCTCGCCCCAGCGAAGGGGCACTCCCGCAAAGTACGACTTGGCGGGGACCCCGATGGCTGGGTCGATCCGGCCGTCGAGGCGGCACAAAGTCCGCATGGATGCCAGCCTTCGCTGGGGTGACGAGAAGCGGAACCAGCTGCAAACGAAAAGGGCGGCCGCTTATGGCGGCCGCCCTGATGCGTTCCGTACCGCTGCGGCTCAGCCTTCGGCGGATTCGGTCTCGGGAGTCGCGGTCTCGGCCTCCGCCTTGGGCTGGGGAGCGGTGCGCAGGTCGCGGCGCTCGGCGATGCGGGCGGCCTTGCCGGTACGGCCGCGCAGATAATAGAGCTTGGCGCGGCGGACGGCGCCGCGGCGGACGACCTCGATCAATTCGATGTTGGGCGAATAAAGCGGGAAGACCCGCTCGACGCCCTCGCCGAAGCTGATCTTGCGGACGGTGAAGGAGCTGCCCAGCCCCTTATTGGCGCGCGCGATGCACACGCCCTCGAAATTCTGGATGCGGGTGCGCTCGCCCTCGACCACCTTGACGCCGACGCGCAGGGTGTCGCCGGGGCGGAATTCGGGGATCGTCTTGCCCGACTTGAACTGCTCGATGGCCTCGGCCTCGAGCTGCTGGATGATGTTCATCTCTTCTACTTCCGTTTTTCGTGCTGCGCGCCAGAGGGCGGTGGCCTTCGCGCGTCCCCGTGACGCCCGATCAGGTCCGGCCGCCTTAGCCGTGTCTCCTCTTCCGCCCGCGCCTTGCGCCAGGCGGCGATTTTCGCATGATCCCCCGATCGCAGCACTTCGGGGATCCTGCGCCCTTCCCATTCAAGAGGTCGGGTATAATGCGGATATTCGAGAAGGCCGGCTTCAAAGCTTTCCTCCTCGCCGCTGGTGGCCGCGCCCATTACCCCGGGGAGCAGCCGAACGCAAGCATCGAGCAGGACGAAAGCCGCCGTCTCGCCGCCGGAAACAACATAGTCGCCGATCGATACCGGAACAATGGGACGGGCCTCGAAAAGCCGCTCGTCAATGCCTTCGAACCGCCCGCACAGGATCGCCGCGCCGGGCCCGGCGGCGAGCTCGCGGACCAGCGCCTGGGTGAGCGGAGCGCCGCGCGGAGACATGGCCAGCAAGGGCAGCTCGGGCCGGCGCTCGCGCACATGATCGACGGCGCGGGCGAGCACGTCGGCGCGCATCACCATGCCGGCACCGCCGCCGGCCGGCGTGTCGTCGACCGAGCGGTGGCGGTCGGTCGCGAAATCGCGGATCTGGACGGTGTCGAGCGACCAGATCCCCTCGGCGAGCGCCCGCCCGGCGAGGCTGTGGCCGAGCGGGCCGGGAAACATCTCCGGATAGAGGGTGAGGATGGTGGCGGTCCAGGTCACGGGCGCGCCCAGTTGTCGATCCGCAGATCGACGACGTCGGCGAAGTCGCGTTCGTTGTTCGTGACCAGTATCAAGTCGCGGGTCAGCGCCTGGGCGGCGATCAGCCGGTCGAACGTGCCCCGTCTGAATGGCAGCCTCGCATAAGCTCGAGCAGCCTCCTCATCGAAGGGCAGCAAGCCGATCGCTTCGAACATCGCTCCAATCGCCTCCAGGGCCGCCGCCTCGTGCGCGCCTGGCCCGCGCAGAAGCTCGGCAAGCGTCACGGTCGATGCCGCTACCGAACCTGGCATGCAGTCGGCGAGACGTGATGCCGCCGGGCCCGTTGCGTCCTTGAGGAGGTAGATGCAGATATTGGTGTCGAGAAGAAAGACCGGCTCAGTCACGCTCGAGCAGTTTCCCTTCCCAGTCCAGCTCGCGGGGTTCCATGAGCCGCTGTTCCGGCGTCAGCGGCTTCAGCCAGGGAATCTTGCCTGCGAACCGGCTGATATCGATCTTCCCCGGCTTCGAAACGGGTTCGAGCACGAATCGGCCCTGCTCTTCACGAACGCGCATCTCGATGCCCGGTTCGACGCCGAGCGCCTTGGGTAACCTCACGGCGACCGAATTGCCGGATTTGAAGGTTCTGGTCGTCTTCATGGCGCGAGCCTGTATATACGCGGCGTATATACATTCTGGCAGCTAAGGATTCAAGCGTTCGAACCGAAGCTCCTGGATGCCGGCCGGCTCGGTCGGCGCGAGCAGCAAATCGCCCTCGAGGCTGCCGCGCTCGCACACCCAGGTGAAGCGGCCGGACAGCGCGCCGGTGGCGGTGATCGGCGCGGCTGTCTCGCATTCGCCGACGGCGGCCCGCAGCGCGGCGAGCTCGCGCGCCCAGCCCTCCGCCGACCGGTCCATCAGGAAGTTCATCGCCAAGAGCTCGCCCGCCGCCGCGACATCGCCGGCCCGATAGACGGCGCCGGCGGCGCGGTAACCGGCGGCCAGCGCCCCGCCGACCGGCGCCGGCCGGCCGCGCAGCAGGCCGGCCCGGTGCAGCGCGAGCGCGGCGTCCCAGGCCGGCGCCACCGGCGCCGCATAGGTATGGTTGGCGAAAGCGAAGATGCCGACGCCATGGTCGGGCAGCAGCAGCAGATAGGAGCCATAGCCCGGATAGCCGCCGCCATGGGCCATCGTCGTCCCGAGCTCGCAGTCGACGGCGACCCGGAAGCCCATGCCGTAAGCGGCGGCAAGGCGGCAGGCGGTCTCGCCGCTCGCGCCCGGCCGGCGCGCCGAGCTCGGGAAATTCAGTCCCTGCGCCAGCTCGCGCACGCTGGCCCGCCGCACCGGACCCGGATCGGGCGCGTCGCGCGGCGGCCAGGCGGCAAGCAGCCAGGCGACGTAACGGGCATAATCGGCGGCGCTGGTCTGGACCCCGCCCATCGCCCCGAACGCGCCATGGGCCATGTCCGGCTCCCGGCTCCAGCGCTCATCCTCCCATCGATAGCCGATCGCGCGGCGATCGGACGGCGACTGGGCGATCTCATAGCCGGTCGACGCCATGCCGAGCGGACGCATGATCTCCTGCTCGATATAATCCTTGTAGGGGCGCCCGGAGACGTTGCCGACAATGCGGCCGAGCAGCGCGTAGCCGAAATTGGAATATTCATAGGCGGTGCCGGGCACCCGGGTCAGCGGCACGCCGTCGGCCAGCATCCGGGTGAAGGCCGCCTCGCTCAGCGGCTGCTGGCGATCGCCCCAGGGATTGTCGGTGACGAAGCCGCCGGCGTGGCTGAGCAGGTCGCGCACGCGGATGCGGGGCGAATCGGCGGTCGGATAGCGCCAGCCGCGCAGCTCCGGGACGTAGGTCTCGGCGAACGCATCCAGCGACAGCCGGCCCTCGTCGCGCAGCTTGAGGATCGCCAGCGCGGTGAAGGCCTTGCTCATCGAGGCGATCCGGAACAGGCTGTCGCCATTCACCGGCCGCCGCGCGTCGAGCTCCTGCACGCCGGCGCCGGCGAGGTGGACGAGCCGCCCGTCCCGCACGATCCCCCATACCATCCCCGGCACGTGCTGCTCGTCCTGGAAGCGGCGGAACAGCTGATCGATCGCGGGGATCAGGGCGGCAAGCCCGGCGGCCGCGTCCGTTTGGGCCGCGGCCGGCACGGCGGCCGGCTGCGCCGAAACGGGCGAAAACAGGCCGGCCAGCATCGCCGCCGCCACGAGCATCTGCCTGGTCATGAGCCTTCCTTGCCGCCGGGGCGCGATGCAGGGAATAACGCCCCCATCATCGCCGCGCCAGACGGGTGCCAGCCTCAACGGCCGCGGATCAGCCGCCACAAGGCGCGCCAGAAGCGGGCTTCGAGCAGCATCAGCCTTGCTACCCAAAGCGGAGCGCCGCCGCGCGCCGCGACCTGCTCGGCGCTGGTCTCGCCGGTAAAGATCATCCTCAGGATCGCCGCAAACAGACGCAGCTCGACCAGGATCAGCACGGCAAGACCGGCCGTGCGCAGCCACGACAATCGGGGCAGCAGATGCTGCGCCTGCTCCGGCACCAGCTGCGAAGCCAGATAGATTCCGAGCAGCGACAGCGCCGCCGCCCGCACCAGCAGCGCCGCCCCGGCAAGGCGGCGGCGGTAGCAAAGCAGATAGAGAAAGGGCACGAACAGGCACAGGTCGAACAGGATCGCGGCTTCGGCCGGACCGGCTTGCACCCAGTCGGTCGAACGGGCGAAACCATATTCGATCAACAGCAGCACCGGCGCCAGCGGCACGAACCAGTGGACCCTGGCGAGGTTCAGCAGCGCGCGGGCCGGCATCGTTCTTCCCATTCGCCACCTTAAGGACAGTTTGGCGCACGGGCCAAGGGGAACCATGAGCGGCGACCGACGCTGATCGGCCCATGGAAGAACCCGATCTCGACTGCCTGATCATCGGCGGCGGCCCGGCCGGCCTCACCGCCGCCATCTATCTGGCCCGCTTCCACCTTTCGCTGCGCATCGTCGATGCGGGACGCAGCCGCGCCGGCTGGATCCCCTGCACCCGTAACGTGCCCGGATTTCCGGACGGCATTTCGGGAAAGGAGCTGCTGCAGCGGATGCGCGAGCATGCCGAGCGCTATGGCGCCGCCTTCAGCCAGGGCCGGATCACCCGGCTCGATCGCGCCGAGGGGGGCTTCGCCGCCGAATGGGGCGGAGGATCGGCAACCGCCCGCACCGTGCTGCTCGCCACCGGCGTTCGCAACCGGCGGCCGCACATGGATGAGGAGCTGCACGACGAGGCGCTGGCGCGCGGCCTGATCCGTTATTGTCCGATATGCGACGGCTATGAGGTGACCGACCGCAAGGTCGGCGTCATCGGCAGCGGCGACCATGGCGTCGCCGAGGCGGTGTTCCTGCGCGCTTTTACCGCCGACATCACGCTGATCGCCCCCGACAAGGCGCACCAGCTGGGCCGGGACGAGCAGGAAAGGCTGCGCGCGCTCGGCATCCGGACGATCGACGGTCCTTCCAGCGGCATGGCGCTGCACGAAGACTGCATCGTCGTCGAAACCGCCGACGGCATTCACGCCTTTGACAGCGTCTATCCGGCGCTGGGTTCCGACATCCATACCGAGCTTGCCGGACAGATCGGCGTCACGCTCAACGCCGCGACCGGCTGCATCGCCGTCGACTCCCACCAGCGCACCAACGTGCCGGGCGCCTATGCTGCCGGCGACGTCGTCATCGGCCTCGATCAGATCAGCAATGCGATGGGCGAGGGCGGCGTAGCGGCGACGACGATCCGCAACGACCTGGCGGCGCGGCGGCCGCTTCAGCGTTAGCGGCCCCCGGCGCTTGGCTGAATGTCCGCGATCGGGCATCAATCGGTCATGATGTCCGCAGACCTCGAACGGCTGGCATCCGCCGGCGATGCGGAGGCGCAATTCGCGCTCTCCGTCGGCCTGCTGGCGAATGCCGATTCGGTCGACGCATTCGCTCGCGGCGCCGCCCTTCTTGAAGCCGCGGCGAAAAGTGGCCACGCCGAAGCCGCCTGCATGCAGGCGACGCTCGAGGCGATCGGCGCCGGGCGGGTCCGCAGCTGGGATCGCGCGTTCGATGGTCTTCAGCTGGCGGCCGAGCGCGGGTCGCAGCATGCTCAGGCCCAGCTGCGCCTGCTCAGCCGTGCAGCCGAAGCCGACGACGGCGCGCCGCACGACGATTGGCGTGAGGCGCGCACCCGCATCGACCTCGAGCGGCTGCTGCAGGTCCCCGACCGGGTGGCATTGTCGGAAAGACCGCGGCTTCGCATCTTTCGCGGCTTCGCGGACCAGGCCGAGTGCCGCTGGGTGATCGACAAGCTTCGGCCGAAACTGGGTCCGGCCATGGTGTGGGATGAAATCAGCGGCTCCGGCAGGCTGGATCCCATCCGGAGCAACAGTGCCGTGCAGCTGAGGCTGACCGAGATGGATGTGGTGACCGAAATCCTCCGCGCCCGGATTTCCGCTGCCACGCGGCTGCCCGAGTTCATCTTCGAGATACCGCAGCTCATGCATTATGCCGTCGGCGAAGAGTTCAAGCCGCACCACGATTTCCTCGATCCGCAAGCGCCGGGCCATGCGGCCGATATCGCGCTCCGGGGCCAGCGGATGGGAACCTTCCTGATCTTTCTGAACGACGATTTCGAGGGCGGAGAGACCGAGTTTCCGCGGGCCGGCATCGCCTTTCGCGGCAGCACCGGCGATGCACTGTTTTTCGCCAACGTCACCCCCGACGGGCGCCCCGACCCGCTGACCATGCACGCCGGCCGGCCGCCGACCAGGGGCGAGAAGTGGATCCTTTCGCAATGGATTCGGGATCGGCCGCCGGTATCCGCGCAAGCACCCTCCGAGGCTCCGGCAACAAAATCCTAACCGCGCCGGCATATCTGGGCCCGCATGAGCGGATGGACCTTCGCCTGGAGCAACCCCGATGAGGTGGAAGCGCGCGAGCGGGCGGCCTGGCGGCCGCTCGGCGTCCGCGCCGCCATGGTCGGCGGCCTGGCCTTCGCCGCCTGGCTGTTCCTGTTCGCCAGCGGCATCCTGCCGACCTTGGGCTGGGCCGAGGGATCGGAACGGCACGACCGGCACGCCGTCTACGTCGCGGAAGAGAGCCGGTTCGGGCTGCCGACCATGTATCTGCTCGCCGGACAGCGGCTGTGGTGGGATTATGACGTCACCGTCGAGGGCGGCGGCGGCGTCCGGCTGCGGATCGTCAAATCGATTCCGAGCCCGGCCTTCCACGTGCGGATGCTCGACGTCGAGCGGACCGGGCGCGGCCGGTTCGAAGTGGTCGCGCCGGAATCCGGCCTGTACAGCTTCGACCATGAGCCGGTGCCGCAGGGCGTGCTGATCACCGGCGCCGAGCCCGGACGGACCGACTACAGGTTGAGCTGGGGCGTCAGCTAATTGGGGATTGGGGATTGGGGACTGACGTGATCCCTAATCCCTATTCCCTGATCCCTGGTCAGGCGAGAAAGGCCGGATCGGCGACGATCCGATCCTCCTTCAAATCGGCGATCCCCGCGCGGAACGGGACCAGCGCGCGCTTGCCGTCCGGCCTTTCGACCTCGAGCAGATCGCCGGCGCCGAAATTCTCCACCGCCACCACCCTGCCGAGCGGCTCCCCGCCGAGGCTTTCACACGCCAGCCCGATCAGGTCGGCATGATAATATTCGCCCTCGCCGAGCGGCGGCAGCGCCGGGCGGGGCACCGAAAGCAGCTGGCCGCGCAGCGCCTCGGCGGCGGCGCGGTCGCCGATCTCGGCGAAGCGGGCGATCGGATCGCCCTTGCCGCCGCGCAGCGACTCCAGGGTGAGCGGCCGGCTCCCGGCGAACAGCTGCCGGTGGCGTTTCAAGCTGTCCAGGCTTTCCGCAAACAGCTTCAGGCGCACCTCGCCGCCGACGCCGTGCGCGCCGGCGACAGCGGCGAGGGTGACCTGGTCGGCCGGCAACTCTATTGGGCCTTCTCGGCGCCTTCTTCGGCGGTCGCCTCGACGGCGCCTTCGGCCGGCTCGGCGGCGGACTCGCCCTCGTTCCCCGCCTCGTCGGCCGGCGTCGCTTCCTCGGCGCCTGCTTCATCGGCAGCAGCTTCTTCAGCCGGCGCCTCCTCCGAAGGAGCCTCCTCGGCCGGAGCTTCCTCGGCCGAAGCTTCCTCGGCCGCAGCCTCCTCGGCCGCAGCCTCCTCGGCCGGAGCTTCCTCGGCCGCAACCTCCTCGGCCGGAGCTTCCTCGGCCGGAGCCTCCTCGGCCGGAGCTTCCTCGGCCGCCGCTTCCTCAGCCGCAGCCTCCTCGCCCGGAGCCTCCTCAGCTCCTCGGCCGCGGCTTCGGCCGGCGCTTCCGCGGTCACCGTCTCTTCGGCCGGAGCGGCTTCCTCGACGGCCTCTTCGGTCACCGCCTCCTCGGCCGGCGCCGCGGCGGCCGCGGCCTCGCGGGCGGCGCGCTCCTCGGCGCGCTCCTTGGCCTTGTCGCCCGGCTCGCCCTTGTTCGGGTTCATCCGCGCCGGCCGCTCGAGGATGCCGGCGGCGTCGAGGAAACGATGGACGCGGTCGGACGGGCGGGCGCCGACCGACAGCCAGTGGCGGACGCGGTCGGCGTCCAGCTTGACCCGCTCGGGATTGTCCTTGGCGAGCAGCGGATTGTAGCTGCCGACGCGCTCGATGAACTTGCCGTCGCGCGCGTTGCGCGTGTCGGCGACGACGATCTTGTAATACGGGCGCTTCTTCGCGCCGCCCCGGGACAGCCGGATAGCTACTGCCATTTCGTTTTCCTTTCTTCAATCCGTCACCCCAGCGAAAGCCGGGGTCCATTCAGAGTCAGTATGGATTCCAGCTTTCGCTGGAATGACGAGTGGTTGCGGTCATTTCTTGAAATTCTTAGGTAGGTTGAACGGCGCCCCGCTTTGGCCGCCGGGCAGACCGGGCAGGCCGCCGGGCGGCAGCGCGCCCCCGGGAGCGAGGCCGCCAAGACCGCCCAGGCCGCCCATGCCGCCCCCGAACAGCGCGCCGAGCTTGCCGAGGCCCCCCATCTTGCGGATCTTCTTCATCGCGGTGGACATCTCCTGGTGCATCTTGAGGAGCTTGTTGACCTCCTGCACCGTCGTCCCCGATCCCTTGGCGACCCGGATCTTGCGCTTGGCGTTCAGAAGATCGGGCTTCGAGCGCTCCTTCGGCGTCATCGAGCTGATGATCGCATCGAGCCGGCCGAGCACATTGCCTTCGAGGACCCCGCTCTGGTTGATCTGGTTCTTCAGCTTGCCGATCCCCGGCAGCATGCCGGCGAGCGCGCCGAGGCCGCCCATACGCTGCATCTGCTGGAGCTGGGCGCGCAGGTCGTTGAGGTCGAACTGGCCCTTCGCCATCTTGCGGGCGAGCGCCTCGGCCTCCTCGACCTTGATCGTCTCCTGGGCGCGCTCGACCAGGCTGACGACGTCGCCCATGCCGAGGATGCGGCCGGCGATGCGCTCGGGATGGAAGGCCTCGATCTTGTCGATCCCCTCGCCGACGCCGGCGAACTTGATCGGCCGGCCGGTAACGGCGCGCATCGACAAGGCGGCGCCGCCGCGGGCGTCGCCGTCGAGGCGGGTGAGGATGATCCCGGAAAGGTCGATCTGGTCGACGAAGCTCTTGGCGACGTTGACCGCATCCTGGCCGGTCATCGCGTCGGCGACCAGCAGCACCTCGTGCGGCCGGGCCTCTTCGGCGACGGCCTTCATCTCGTCCATCAGCGCCTGATCGACATGGAGCCGGCCGGCGGTGTCGAGCATCAGCACGTCATAGCCCTGCAGCCGGGCGGCGTTGAGCGCGCGACGCGCGATCTCGACCGGCGGCTGGCCCGGCACGACCGGCAGCGTCGCGATGTCGGCCTGGCGGCCGAGCACGGCGAGCTGCTCCTGGGCCGCCGGCCGGGCGACGTCCAATGAGGCCATCAGCACCTTCTTGCGGTCCTTCTCGGACAGCCGCCTGGCGAGCTTCGCCGTGGTGGTGGTCTTGCCCGAGCCCTGCAGGCCGACCAGCATGATCACCGCCGGCGGCGTGACCGCGAGCTCGAGGCCCGCTTCCTCGGTCCCCAGCATCTCGACCAGCGCGTCATGGACGATCTTGACCACCTGCTGGCCCGGCGTGACCGAGCGCAGCACCTGCTGGCCGACCGCCTGCTCGGTCGCCTTGTCGACGAACTCGCGAACGACGGGGAGCGCGACATCGGCTTCGAGCAGGGCGATGCGGACTTCGCGCATCGCGCCGCGCACGTCGGCTTCGGCGAGGGCGCCGCGGCCGCGCAGACGGTCGAACACGCCGGAAAGGCGATCGCCCAGACTCTCGAACATGCCTCAACGCTCCTTCATCGCGCTCAAACGCAAAAGCGCCGGCGGGCGAAACCTCGCCGGCCAGCGCGCGCACGTGGCGCTTTTACGCTCGTCCCAATAGGGATGGCGGGCACATAGTGGCTGCGGCCCGGATTGGCAAGGCAGCGAGCCGAGGTGGACTTGGCAGGCCCGCCTCCCTAGATCGCGCTCAGCATGATCCGTTTCCGCAAGATGCACGGCCTCGGCAACGACTTCGTCATCCTCGACGCGCGAGAGGGCGCGATCGCAATGGACGCAGGCCGCGCGCGGGCGATCGCCGACCGCCGCACCGGCATCGGCTGCGACCAGGTGATCCTGCTCGAGCCGTCCGAAGCGGCCGACCTCAGGATGCGGATCTGGAACGCCGACGGCGGCGAGGTCGAAGCCTGCGGCAATGCCGCGCGCTGCGTCGCTTTGCTCGAAGGGGGCGAGACGAGCATCGAAACCGAGGGCGGGATCATCCGCGCCGCCGCCAACGGCCGCGCCGCGACCGTCGACATGGGCGCGCCCCGCTTCGGCTGGGACGAGATCCCGCTCGCTTACGCGATCGACACGGCGGCGATGCCGGTCGGCTGGGACAATCTGCAGCGGCCGTTCGCGGTCAATGTCGGCAATCCGCACGTCGTCTTCTTCGTCGACGATTCCGAAGCGGTCGACCTGGCGCGGCTGGGCCCGCTGATCGAGAACGACCCGCTCTTTCCCGAGCGGGTCAACGTCAATGTCGCCTCGATCGAGGGCGAGGCGGTCCGGCTGCGGGTCTGGGAGCGGGGCGCCGGCCTCACCCTGGCCTGCGGCACCGGCGCCTGCGCGACCGCGGTGGCGGCGATCCGGCAAAAGCTGGCGGCGAGCCCGGTCGAAATCCGGCTGCCCGGCGGCGCGCTGACCATCGAGTGGACGCAAGGAGGCACGATCCGGATGAGCGGCCCGGCCACCCACGTCTTCACCGGCGAGCTGCCGTCATGAGCGGGCCGGAGCTGATCACCCTGGGCTGCCGGCTCAATGCGGCCGAGAGCGAGGCGATGCGCGCGCTGGCCGGCGGCGAGGACGATCTCGTCATCGTCAACAGCTGCGCGGTCACCAACGAGGCGGTGCGCCAGACCCGCCAGGCGATCCGCAAGGCCAGACGGGCCCGGCCCCGGGCGCGTATCTTCGTCACCGGCTGCGCGGCCCAGGTCGAGCCGGAGACGTTCGCGCGGATGCCGGAGGTCGACCGGGTGCTCGGGAATAGGGAGAAATTCGATCCTTCGTCATTCCGGCGCAGGCCGGAATCTCAGGGGGAAGGTTCGGAGCTTTTCCGGCCCGAGATCCCGGCTTTCGCCGGGATGACGGGCGAGATCCGGGTCTCGGACATCATGGCGGTCCGGGAGACCGCGCCGCATCTGGTCGCCGGCTTCGCCGAGCGGTCGCGGGCGTTCGTCGAGGTGCAGAATGGCTGCGACCATCGCTGCACCTTCTGCATCATCCCTTATGGCCGCGGAAACAGCCGGTCGGTGCCGGCCGGGCTGGTGGTCGAGCGGATCAGGACGCTGGTCGGCGAGGGCCATAGGGAGGTGGTGCTGACCGGCGTCGACGTCACCAGCTACGGACCCGATTTGCCGGGCGCGCCGACGCTCGGCCAGCTGATCGAGCGTATCCTGCGCCATGTGCCCGAGCTGCCGCGGCTGCGGCTGTCATCACTCGACTGCATCGAGATGGACGAGCGGCTGTTCGACCTGGCGACAGGCGAGCCGCGCTTCATGCCGCACCTTCATATGAGCCTTCAGGCCGGCGACGATCTGGTGCTGAAGCGGATGAAGCGGCGGCACAGCCGCGCCGAGGCGATCGAGACGGTGGCGCGGCTCAAGGAGAAAAGGCCGGAGATCGCGATCGGCGCCGACCTGATCGCCGGCTTCCCGACCGAGACCGGGCCGATGCACGAGAACAGCCTCGCGCTGGTCGACGAATGCGACATCGTCATGGGCCACATATTCCCTTTCTCGCCGAAGCGGGGGACGCCGGCGTCGCTGATGCCGCAGGTCGAGCCGAAGCGAGTCAAGGAAAGGGCGCGGCGGCTGCGCGAAGCCTGCGCGCGGCGGAAGGCGGCATGGCTCGAGGGACTGGTCGGCACCCGGCAGAAGGTGCTGGTGGAACGCGACGGCATCGGACATGCCGAGAATTTCGCGCCTGTCCAGATCCGTCATTCCCGCGCAAGCGGGGATCCGGACGGCGCTGGTGAGGGTCGCAACATCAGCCTGGATTCCCGCTTCCGCGGGAATGACGAGGGGAAGGTGGTCGAAGTGGCCATCACCCACGTCGAGGCCGGTATGCTGGTCGGGATCCCCGCATGACCGACCTGCCCTGGTATGATCGGATGCGCGCCGGCTTCCAGAAGACGTCGGACCGGCTCGGCGACAATCTCAGCGGGCTGCTGACCAAAGCCGCGCTCGACGAGCGCACGCTCGACGAGATCGAGGAGGCGCTGGTCGCGTCCGACCTCGGACCGGCGACCGCGGCCAAGGTGCGGGCGCGGCTGGCGGAAGAGCGCTTCCCGCTCGGCGTCACCGAGGCGGCGGTGCGCGAAGTGGTGGCGCAGGAGCTCGAGACGATCCTGGCGCCGGTCGCCGAGCCGCTCGAGATCGACGCCTTCCCGCGGCCGCAGGTGATCCTGGTGGTCGGCGTCAACGGCTCGGGCAAGACGACGACGATCGCCAAGCTCGCTTATCTGTTCCAGGAGCAGGATTATTCGGTGCTGCTCGCCGCCGGCGACACCTTCCGCGCCGCCGCGATCGAGCAGCTCCAGATCTGGGCGGGCCGCGCCGGCGTGCCGGTGATTGCCGGCCCGGAAGGGTCGGACAGCTCGGCGATCGTCTATGACGGGGTGAAGAAGGCGACCGCCGAGGGAATCGACGTGCTGATCGTCGACACCGCCGGGCGGCTTCAGAACAAGAAGGATTTGATGGACGAGCTGGCCAAGATCCGCCGCGTGCTCGGCCGCCTCAATCCGGCGGCGCCCCACGACGTCGTGCTGGTGCTCGACGCCACCACCGGGCAGAACGCGCTTTCGCAGATCGAGGTGTTCCGCGAAGTGGCGGGGGTGACCGGGCTGGTGATGACGAAATTGGACGGCACCGCCCGCGGCGGCGTGATGGTGGCGGCGGCCGACCGCTACGGCCTGCCGATCCACGCCATCGGCGTCGGCGAGGGGATGGACGATCTGAGGCCGTTCGACGCCGCCGAAGCGGCGCGCGCGATCGCGGGAGCCGCGGCATGAGCGCGGAAGCGAAAGCGGCACCGGGGCCCGGCGCCGGCGCCCGGCTGCTGATCGACCTCGGGCCGCTGCTCGCTTTCTTCCTGACCAACTTCTTCGCGCCGGTGCCCGACACGCTGAAGATCTTCGTCGCCACCGGCGTGTTCATGGTCGCGATGATGGCGGCGATGCTGATCTCGCAGCTGCGCTATCGCCACATCTCGCCCTTGCTGTGGTTCTCGGGGATCATGGTGGTGCTGTTCGGGGGCGTCACCTTGTGGCTGCACGACGAGACCTTCATCAAGATCAAGCCGACCATCTATTATGGCGGAGTCGCCGCCTTGCTCACCTTCGGCCTCCGGACCCGGCGCAACCTGCTCAAGATGGTGCTGGGCTCGGCCTATCCCGGGCTCGACGAACGCGGCTGGTTCCTGCTGACCCGCAACTGGGTGATCTTCTTCATCCTGATGGCGCTGCTCAACGAGATCGCCTGGCGGACCACCACCACCGACGTCTGGGTGGCGCTGAAGCTGTGGGCGTTCCTGCCGGCCGCCTTCCTGTTCGCGGCGGCGAACATGCCGATGCTGATGCGGCACGGCCTGCTGCTCGACGAAGCGCGGGACGAACCGCCGATCCCGCCGAGCCAGTAGGAACGGGCGATGGAGCCGGTGATTTCGATCAGGGGGTTGAGCAAGACCTACAAATCGGGGCTCGAGGCGCTGAAGCCGCTCGACCTCGACATCGCCAAGGGCGAGATCTTCGCTCTGCTCGGGCCGAACGGCGCCGGCAAGACCACCCTCATCAGCATCGTCTGCGGGATCGTCACGCCCAGCGCCGGCACGGTGACCGTCGCCGGCCACGACCACCAGCGCGACTATCGCGCCGCCCGGCGCAAGATCGGACTGGTCCCGCAGGAGCTCCATACCGACGCGTTCGAGAGCGTGTGGGCGACGGTGACGTTCAGCCGCGGACTGTTCGGCTGTCCGCCCAACCCGGCCCATGTCGAGAAGGTGCTCAGGGACCTGTCGCTGTGGGACAAGCGCAAGGCGAAGATCATGGAGCTGTCCGGCGGAATGAAGCGCCGGGTGATGATCGCCAAGGCGCTGTCGCACGAGCCCGAAATATTGTTCCTCGACGAGCCGACCGCCGGCGTCGACGTCGAATTGCGGCGCGACATGTGGAACCTGGTGCGCGCCCTGCGCGAGACCGGCGTCACCATCATCCTCACCACCCATTATATCGAGGAGGCCGAGGAGATGGCCGACCGCGTCGGCGTGATCAGCAAGGGCGAGCTGATCGTCGTCGAGGAGAAGACGCGGCTGATGAAGAAGCTCGGCAAGAAGGAACTGACCCTGAACCTCGCCGAGCCGATCGATGCGGTTCCGGCCGAGCTCGCCGACTGGAACCTCGTGCTGCAGGCCGACGGGCACGAGCTGCTCTACGTGTTCGACGCCAATGCCGACCGCACCGGAGTGCCGTCGCTGCTGCGGCGGATGAGCGACGCCGGCATCGCCTTCAAGGATCTCAACACCCGTCAGAGCTCGCTCGAGGACATCTTCGTCAGCCTGGTCCACCAGGGGGCCGCCCGATGACGTTCAACCTCTACGGAACCTGGGCGATCTATCGCTTCGAAATGGCGCGCGCGCTGCGCACGGTGTGGCAGAGCCTGGTGACCCCGGTGATCACCACCTCGCTCTACTTCATCGTGTTCGGGGCGGCGATCGGCTCGCGGATGACCGAGATCGACGGGGTCGCCTACGGCGCCTTCATCGTGCCGGGACTGATCATGCTCTCGCTGTTCACCCAGAGCATCTTCAACGCTTCATTCGGCATTTTCTTCCCCAAGTTCACCGGCACCATCTACGAGCTCCTGTCGGCGCCGATCTCGCCGCTCGAGACGGTGGTCGGCTATGTCGGCGCGGCGGCGACCAAGTCGGTCGTGCTCGGCCTGATCATCCTCGCCACCGCCGCCTTCTTCGTGCCGATCGAGATCCGCCACCCGGGCTGGATGGCGGCCTTCCTGCTGCTGATCGCCGTCACCTTCTGCCTGTTCGGCTTCATCATCGGCATCTGGGGCCAGAATTTCGAGCAGATCCAGTTCGTGCCGATGCTGATCGTCACTCCGCTCACCTTCCTCGGCGGCGCCTTCTATTCGCTCGACATGCTCGGCGAGCCGTGGCGGACGATCACCTATTTCAACCCGGTCGTCTATCTGATCAGCGGCTTCCGATGGAGCTTCTACGGGACCGCCGACGTCGGCGTCGGGATCAGCCTGGCCGCGACCCTGGGCTTCTTCCTCGTCTGCCTCGCCATCGTCGGCTGGATGTTCAGGACCGGATACAGGCTGAAGACGTAGAGGACGGTCACTTTCACGCGCGAGGGTGCGCGCATCGAGTGCGATGGACGGAAAAGCGACTGTCCCCTGCTCAGCCTTCCTGGTCCGCCCTCTTGACGCCCTCGCCGTCGAGATTCGTCGCGACGAACTCCCAATTGACGATATTGCCGAGGACCTTCTCGGCATAAGCCGGCCGGTCGTTGCGATAATCGACATAATAAGCATGTTCCCACACATCGAGCGTGAGCAACGGTTTCATGCCTTCATGCGCGACCGGGCTGTCGGCATCGTGGAGCGAGACGATATTCAGCGCGTCGCCGTCGAGCACCAGCCAGGCCCAGCCGCTCGCGAAATGACCGACCGCCTCCGCCTTCAGCTTGTCGAGCAGCGCGCCGGTCGAACCGAAGGCGTCGTCGATCATCTCGGCCAGCTGCCCGGTCGGCCGCTGTCCCTGCGGCGGCGCCAGGCACTGCCAGAAGAAGCTGTGGTTCCAGAGCTGCGCGCTGTTGTTGAACAGCGCCTTGTTCCCCTGCTCGCGCGCCGACTTTATCACCCGCGACAGCGGCGCCGCTTCGAGGCCGTTCCGCCCAGCGACCAGTTCGTTGGTCTTGTCGACATAAGCGCGGTGATGCTTGCCGTGATGGAGTTCGAGTGTCTCGGCAGACATGAATTCGCCGAGCGCGTCCCTGGCGAAGGGGAGGTCGGGAAGCTGGAATGGCATGGCGGTTTCGCTCCTGTCGCTGCGCGTCGGCTTAGACGCAGGCGGCCGGAGCGCCAGCCCCCGTCACGGCCGGGCGCGACCAGCCGACGCGATCGGCTGGCGATCCGAGCCCGGCCGGGGAGCCGCGTCGGTTCAGCGCGTCAGTTGTCGCTGACGATCCGGAAGCGCGCCAGTTCGGTCCGCGGGTCCTGCCAGTCCGGATCGAGCTCGCTCGCCCGCCGATAGTCCTGATAGGCCTCACGGATGTTGCCGAGCGTCTCATTGGCGACGGCGCGGCCGAAATGGGCGATTTCGGGCCGCCGCGTATTGCGCTCGAGCGCCACCGTGAACAGCCCCAGCGCCTCCGACGGATTGTCGAGCCGGATCAGCGCCGCGCCCTTGTTGAGATAAGCTTCCGGCTGGCGCGGATCGAGATCGATCGCCTCGTCGAAGTCGGCGATCGCTTCGTTCACCTGCCCGCGCCGCAGCCTGAGGATGCCGCGATTGACATGGGTCGCGACCCGGTCGTGCTGGGACAGCGCTTCCTCGGCGAATGCGTGGTCGCATTGCCGAATGTCGGCGATGGTGGGCATGAGCGGTGAATCCGCCGCCTCGTAGCACAATCTCGCCGAAGAATTGCCGATGACGATGACCGATCCGACCGCGGGCATCGAGACTGCCGCGAGCATCGCGGCCAGCAAATATTTACTCCTCGCCATAGTCGACTCCTTCAACCACAGCCCACCGGTGATTCCTATAGCACGTTCCGCGGCGGCTCGCCAAAGGTTGATGCGGAAGGCCGAAGCGGCGCAGCGGGCGCCGGCTCAGGCGGCGGCCTCGGCCGGATCGCTCCGCTCGATCCAGCTCCGCCCCGCCTCGAGCTTGGCGACCTCGCGGGCGGCCATCGCGCCGACCAGCCGGCCGCCACCGGCGATCGCCGCTTCATAGACGGCGATCCGGCCGTCGACCGAGGGGCAGGTCGCGGCGCGGGCGCGCAGCGCACACCACCGGATACGCTCGCTCGGGTGGCGCGCGGCGAAGTCGGCGATCAGGTCCATGCCGTCGGCGCCGCCATAATGCGCGGCGAGAGCGAGCATCGGCTCCAGCGACATGCGGGTTATGATGCCGTCCACCTTGCGATGCTCGACGTCGAAGCGATACTGGTCGCGAAAGGACGAGCTGTGCGAGGTCTCGAGGATATTGATCGACACCGACATTTCGTCGGCGGGCAGCTGGCGATGGACATCCCGATGCGCCCGGTAGAGCATCACCTTGCCCGGCTCGAGCCGCGACTTTTCGACGAACCGCAGGTTCACGTCCTCGCCGGGATAGCCGACCACCTCGCCATACTCATATTCGTAATAGTCGCTCCAATAGCCCGGCCCGAAATAGCCGACGGTGAGGAACGAGAAATTGTGATCGTGGGCCATGCCGTACAAGAACGGGTCGGTACCGCTGTGGCGGATGACGCTGTCCTTCAGCGCCGGCCATAAGTTGGCGCGGATGATGAAACTCTTCGACGCGCTGTGGAGCATGATCACCTGAGGCGTGTACTGGTTGTCCTTGAGCTGCCCCTCGCATCTTTGCTTGAGCTCGGCGACGACCAGGTCCGCCAGGAAATCGCGGTTGTTGGCGAGCCTTTTGAGGTGCGGACCCCAAGAGGCGAAATTGTCTTCGTCCTGGCTGTCGAAGCCACCGGTCTCCAGCAGCTCGACCAGCTCGGCGAGCTCGATCTTCTCCTCGGACGGAGCGTCGATCACGCGCGGCACTGGGCGTCTCTTTCAGCGGCCGGCGCCGACTCGTCCTCCTCGAAGAAGAGCCGCAGCGCCTGCTGGGCAGCGGCGCGCACTTCCGGATGGGGATCCTCGGCCGCCATCCGCCGCAGCGACGGTAAGGCGGCGTCGGCGTCCATAGCCAGCATCTCGCGCATGATGTGCCAGCGGGTATAGAAATGCGGGCTGGCGAGCGCCTCCTCGAGCAGGGGAAAGGCCTCCTCGCGGTCCATCGCGCGCATCAGCGACACCATCAGCTGGAGCCGCGAGCTGGCCTCGTCGGTGCTGCTCGCGCCGATGAAGCGGCGGCTGTCATGGTCATATTCGGTGCTGACCGGAGCGCAGTCGGCGCGCACCACCGCCTGGAGGATGACGATGTCGCCGGTCGCATGCTCGAAGACGAAGCTCTGGCGGCGGCCGTCGATCAGTATCTCCTCGCCGTCGGCGATGCGGCGGCGTTCGACCATCCGGCAGCTCCCCGCCTCGGCGGCGACGAAGGCCTCGTCGATCGGCGGCGCTTCCCAGAAGGACAGCGTCACGCCGCCGGCCTCGACGAAGCGCAGCAGCATGGCACAGCCGGTAAAGTTGACCGAGGCCGGTTTCGTCCTGCCGCTCTTCTCCGCCGACAGCTGGTCGACGCCGGTGACGCCGAGCGAGATGGAAAGGGCCGGATGATGATAGAGGAGCAGGCCGTTTTGCACCTCATTGGTCAGCGGATAGAAGGGCGGACGGAAGAAGGGGTCGAGGCGACTGGTCGCGATCAGCTCCCGCATCATCGTCTCAAGCGCCTGGGTCTGATCCATGAACCGCCGGGCGGCGGCGAGCAGATTGTCCGAAGTGCGGGGGTCGAGCTGGGTGACTTCGCGCTCGAGCTGGGTCATCAGCGGATGCGTGCCCCATTTCTGGGCGAGGGCATCAACGCGCTGGTAGGACTGCCGCTGTGCCTCGCGGTCGGCGAGCCAATCCGCCAGGGCAGCACTGGGAATCATTCACCGGCCTTCCGGATGAAAAGGGGGCGGCAGCGATGGCGCGCCCCCGCCCCATCCAGTCGCGGGGATCAAAGCGCCATGAGGAGCGCGACGGCAACGCCCAGGCAGATCGGCCCCTTGACCTCCTGCTGCTTGAGCGAACCATGCATGGCAACACTGGTGCGAAGTTCCGGAACCGCCGCGATATCGATCTTCTTCTTCATTTTCATTCCCCTCTGAAAGCCGGAAACCGACAAGAGGAAAGCGGTGGATCCCTTCAGCTCGGCCAAGAAACTGCCGGTGGGTTACCGGAACGGTTTCCAACCTTCCTCGGCACCATAGTCTCGGCTGTTTCAGGTTCATGTCGCATGGTTAGCAAAAAATTTACGACGAGCGAAATCTGTGGCTTTTGAGCAACAGTCTTCGCCCTTCCCCGGCCCCCGGCCGGGCGGCCTTTCCCTGCCGCGGCCGGCGGGCTAGCCGGGACAGGCGGCGCCCGCCGGAGAGGGGTGAGAGGATGGATCGCAGCGCACAGAATATCGGCACGACCGAGGTGCGCAGCGCCCATCGCTTCGACCAGCAGCGGCTCGAGGCCTGGCTCGAGCGGGAAGTGGAAGGCTATTCCGGGCCGCTCAGGGTCGAGCAGTTCAAAGGCGGCCAGTCCAACCCGACCTACAAGCTGGCCACGCCCCGGCGCGACTATGTGCTGCGGCGCAAGCCGCCGGGGACGCTGCTGCCCGGCGCGCATGCGGTCGATCGCGAATATCGGGTGATCACCGCGCTCGGAGCCCAGGGCTTCCCGGTGGCGCGGACCTACGGCCTGTGCCTCGACGAAAATGTGGTCGGCACGCCCTTCTACGTGATGGAGATGGTCGAGGGCCGGATCTTCTGGGACGCGTCCTTTCCCGGCGTCGGCCGGGACGAGCGGCCGCTCTACTTCGATGCGATGAACGCCGCGCTTGCCGCGCTCCACCGGATCGACCCCGAGGCCGCCGGGCTCGGCGACTATGGCAGGCCGGGCAATTATTTCGCCCGCCAGATCGCGCGCTGGTCGAAGCAATATCAGCACGACGTCGAGGCGGGACGGGTCGCCGCGATGGACCGGCTGGTCGAATGGCTGCCGGAAAATATCCCGCCCGACGAGCCGTGCCCGCGCATCCTCCATGGGGATTTCCGCTGCGACAACATGATCTTCCACCCCGACCGGCCGGAAGTGCTGGCGGTGCTCGACTGGGAATTGTCGACGCTCGGCCATCCGCTCGCCGATTTCAGCTATCATCTGATGATGTACCGCCTGCCCGAGGGGCTTGCCGGCCGCGACCTTGCCGCGCTCAACGCGCCGGCCGAGGCGGATTATGTCGCGGCCTATTGCCGGCGGACCGGCCGCGACGGCATACCCGACCTCGATTTCTACATGGCGTTCAGCCTGTTCCGGCTCGCCGGCATCGTTCACGGCATCAAGGGCAGGCTGGCGCGCGGCACCGCCGCCTCGGCCCATGCCGCGGAAATGGCGCAGCGGCTGGAGCCGCTCGCCGAGCTCGCCTGGCAGCAGGCGCAGCGGGCAGGGGCGTAGGGGACAGTCACTTGTGACTGTCCCCATTCGGGGCGTAGGGGACAGGACAAGCGCGGGGCACAGGGGGACAGTCGGCAAGTGACTGTCCGTTGCCGGAAGCGGCGAGGGGTCGGATGACCGAAGCGGCGGAGAGCTGGCGGGAACGGCTGAGACGCGGCCTGAGGCAGGTCGGCGCGGTCCGGCTGCTCGCCACCTTGCTGTTCCTGCTGCTCGGCCTCTGGCTCGCCCGGTTCAGCTGGCAGGTGCCGCTGGCCAGCGCCGCCGAGCGGGCGCTGTACGACCTGCGGTTCGAAGCGGGAGCGGCGCGCGTGCTGGAGCAGGACGGCCGCATCGTCCTCATCACCTATAATGACGACACCCTGGCCCAGCTCGGCAAGCGCTCGCCGCTCGACCGGGCGATGCTGGCGCGGGCGCTGCGCGCGATCGACACCATGAACCCGCGCGCGATCGGCATCGACATATTGATCGATCAGGCCCAGCCCGAGGATCCGGAGCTGATCGCGACGATGCGCGCGATGCGCACGCCGGTCTGGCTCGCCTTCGCGTCGGCCGCGTACAATGAGCAGCATGTCCTGCCCTGGCAGGAGGAGTTTATGCGCGACTTCGTGCGCCGGGCTGCGCCCGGCCCGGTACGCCTCGCCAGCATCCGGCTGCAGACCGACGCCGACGGGGTGATCCGGCGCTGGCCGGACCAGCCGCCGGAGCTGCCGCCGTTCCTGACCAGCGCGATGACCGATGTGCACCCGGAGCTCCGTTCCTACCGGCGCGCCATCGACTTCCGGGTGCCGGGCAGCGGCGGCAGCGACGAAGTGCCGGTCTTCACCAACCTTCCGATCCAGTTCGTGACCGAGTTTCCGGAAGGGGTCCGGGCGATGATCGAGGGCCGCTACGTGCTGATCGGCGGCGATATCCAGGATGCCGACGTGTTCGACACGCCGATGACCGCGGCGACCGGCCGGCCGATGAAGGGCCTCGAGGTCCACGCTCACCTGCTCGCCCAACGGCTCGACGGCCGCATGCCCGCCGCCATACCGCTCTGGGCCTTGTGGGCCGCGGCCTTCGCCATCGTCACCGCGGGCGCGCTGACCGCTTTGCTGGAGCTGCGCGGCTGGCGGCTGGCCCTGCTGCTCCTGTTCCAGGTCGTCCTGATCGGCTATCTCCCCTTCCAGCTGCAGGCGATGGGCGTCGATACCTTGAACCTGCCGGCATCCGGCTGGGGCGCCGGCTGGCTGCTCGCCTTCATCGGCGTCGGCGCCGCGGCGCGGGCGGTCGGCTCGGAGCAGCGCCGCTTCGCCCAGTCCACGCTCGGCAAATATCTGCCGCCGGACATAGCCGGCGCGATCATCCGCGAGCCCGAGCGACTGTCGCTGCGCGGCGAGAAGAAGCAGATCTTCGCCCTGTTCACCGACCTCGAGGGCTTCACCAAGCTGAGCCACGCCATCTCGCCCGAGCAATTGTCGGCGCTGCTGAACCGCTATCTCGACCTGATGAGCGACACGGTGCTGAGACATGGCGGCACCATCGACAAGTTCGTCGGCGACGCCGTGGTCGCATTCTGGGGGGCGCCGATCGCGCGGCCGGACGACGGCGACCGCGCGGCGCGCGCGGCGATCGCCATGTACGAAGCCGGCGAGGCGTTCCGCCGGTCGGCGGGCGACGACATCCCGCCGGTCGGCTGCACCCGCGTCGGCCTGCATCGCGGCGAAGCGGTGGTCGGCAATTTCGGCGGCGAGGGCCGTATCCAATATACGGCGCTGGGCGACGGCATGAACACCGCGGCGCGGCTCGAATCGGCCAACAAGGCGCTGAAGACGACGATCCTGGTGAGCGGCGAGGCCAGAGCGCAAAGCTCGCTCGACGCGTTCCGCCCGATGGGCCGGATCGTGCTCAGCGGCCGGGCGACGCCGGTCGAGGTCTGGGAGCCGGTGCCGCACATGCCGGCCGAGCAGCGCGAGCGGCTGAACCGGCTGTGGCGGCTTTATGACGGCGGCGACAAGGCGGCGCTGGCCGAGCTCGAGGCGATCGCCGCCGGCGACAAGCAGGATGCAGCGCTGCAGGAATTCGTCTATAGAATCCGCGAAGCTGGTCCCGGAGGTCATTTTGTCCTGTCATCTAAATAAGCGTTCGCACGGCCGCCTTGCGCTGGCCGCCCTGCTCCTCGCCGGCGCCGCCTCGGCCGCCGCCAACGTCCTCGTCGTCCGCTCGTCGGGTCCGTCGGCGAAAAGCTACCCGCCGGGACGGTCGCTGCCCGACAATGCCCGCATCAGCCTGCGCGCCGGCGACACGATCGTTCTGCTCGGCGCCGGCGGCACGCGCACCTTCCGCGGTCCCGGCAACTTCAACCCGAGCCAGCAGGTGCGGGCCGCGACGCGGACCGTCCAGGCGCCGGACGGACGGCGGGCCCGGATCGGCGCGGTGCGCAATGCCGGCATCGTCCCGGCGAGCCCGACCACGATCTGGCATGTCGACGTGACCCAAAGCGGCACGATGTGCCTGGCCGACACCGCCAACGTCATGTTGTGGCGGCCCGAGGCGAGCGCGGCGACCTCGGTCACCATCGCCGGGCCGGGCGGCGCGTCGCGCACCGCCGACTGGCCGGCGGGCAGCGCCACGCTGGCGTGGCCGGCCGACCTGCCGATCGCCGACGGCGCCGCCTACCAGCTGCGCCAGACCGGGGTGGCGGTGCCGGTCCAGGTCACCTTCCGGTCGCTCGAAGCGGTGCCGACCGACATCCAGGGGGTCGCCGAAGCGCTGATCCGACACGATTGCGCCGAGCAGCTCGACCTGCTGGTGGCGACCGCGCCGGCGCAATAACGGCTGCCTGCAGCTTGGCTCCCGGAATCGACTGGCAAAGCCGGGACATGGCCGCGCTGGCGGCGCTTTGGCTGGAGGAGATCAGGAGCGGCCGGGAGCCGGCCGACGACGACGCCCGCATGGCCGTCGTTCTGATGAACTTCACCGCGCCCGCCGACGTACAGTGGAAATTCCTGCAGGCAGCGGTCGACCTCGCCGAAAGCGACGACGAGCTCGGCACGATCGCCGCCGGACCGTTCGAGCATCTGCTCGGCCATCACGGCGCAGACTATATCGAGCTCGTCGAGGCAAGATGCCGCGACGACGCGCGTTTCGCCCGGATGACCACCGGCGCCTGGCGGCACATGATGAGCGACGACGTCTGGAGCCGGGTCCAGGCGATCCAGGCGGCGGTGCCGGACCCGCTTTGATCGGACGCCGCCGCGAGTCGCGGCCGGCCGGACCCGATAGGACGCTGTCCGCAACGAGCCTAATTCCGTCATGGCGACGAGCGCGAGCGACGCGGCGATCCAGCGTGCGCGCGCCGCACACGGAAAGGCTGGATCGCTTCGCTCCCGCGCGCAATGACGACGAGGTCAGCGGCGGCCGCGTTCTCCCGTGCCGGCAGGCTCGCCGGTCGGGAAGCCCCGCTTCCTGAGCAGCGCGTTGACGTCCGGATCGCGGCCGCGGAACTGGCGATAAGCTTCGGCGCGGTCGGTCTCGTTGCCGGTCGACAGCAGATACTGGTTGAAGCGCCGGGCGGTGGCCGGATCCCAGACGTTGCCGGTCTCCTCGAAGGCGGCCCAGGTGTCGGCGTCCATCGTCTCCGACCAGAGGTAGGAATAATAGCCGGCCGAATAAGCGTCGGACGAGAACAGGTGGCCGAATTGCGGCAGCCGGTGGCGCATGACGATCTCGCGCGGCATGCCGATCCGCTGCAGCGTCTCGCGCTCGAACGCGTCGGGATCGACGACGCCATTGGGATCGGTGTGCAGCGCCATGTCGACCAGGGCGGAGCCGAGATATTCGACGGTGGCGAAGCCCTGGTTGAAGGTGTTGGCTGCCTCGATCCGCTGGACCAGCGCCTGCGGCATCGGCTGGTTGGTCTGGTAGTGGCGGGCGAAGCGGTTGAGGACTTCCGGGGTCAGCACCCAGTTTTCGTGCACCTGGCTCGGATATTCGACGAAGTCGCGCGGCGTGCCGATCAGGCTCGGATAATGGACATCCGACAGGAAGCTGTGGATGGCGTGGCCGAATTCGTGGAACAGGGTCTCGGCATCGTCGAGGCTGATCAGCACCGGCTCGTTCGGTCCGGGCTTGGTGAAATTGTTGTTGTTCGAGCTGAGCACGATATTGTCGCCGAGCAGGCCGGCGCGGCTGCGATAGCTGGTCATCCAGGCGCCCGAGCGTTTGCCGGTGCGCGCGAACATGTCGCCGTAGAAGATGCCGACATCCTCGCCGGCGGCGTTGGTCACCCGCCAGGTGCGGATGTCCGGATGCCAGACCGGGACCTGGCCCGTATTCTCCTGGAACCGGAGCCCATAGAGCTGGCCGGCCATGAAGAACATGCCCTCGATCATGTTGTCGAGCTGGAAATAGGGTTTGATCTCGTCCTGCGACAGATCGTACCGGTCCTGGCGGACCTTCTCCATATAATAGCGATAGTCCCACGGCTCGATCGTGATGTCGTGGCCGAGCCGGCGCGCCATCGCCTGCTGGTCGGTCACTTCCTCGCGCACGCGCGCGACCGCCGCGGGCCACACCCGCATCATCAGCTCCTGGGCGCGGTCCGGGGTGCCGGCCATCGTGTCCTGCATCCGCCAATGGGCATGGCTCGGAAAGCCCAGCAGCCGCGCGCGGTCGGCTCGGACCTTCACGATCCGGGCGATGATCTGGTTGGTGTCGTTCTGGTTGCCGTTGTCGCCGCGATTGACGAAAGCGCGCCAGATCCGCTCGCGCAACTCACGGTTGTCAGCGAAGGTCAGGACGGGATCGACCGCCGAGCGGGTGTTGACGATCGCGAACTGGCCGGCCGGCAGGTTGCGCTCGCGGGCCGCCGCGGCGGCCGCCGCCCTGACGTCGGCGGGCACGCCGGCAAGGTCGGCCTCGGTGGCGGTGATGAACGTCTGCTCGTCGGCCAGCAGCTTCTCGCCGAACGCCGCGAACAGCCGCGCGAGCTCCTGATTATAGGCCGAAAGCTGCTGCTTCTGCTCGGCGTTGAGGTTGGCGCCGCGCCGGACGAACTGGTCGTAGAGGCGGGTGACGACCCGCTGCTGCTGGACGTTGAGGCCGGAGCTTTCACGCGCCTGGTAGATCGCCTTCACCCGCTCGAACAACGCCTGGTTGAGGATCAGCTCGTCATAGGCGGCGGCCAGGCGCGGCGACCATTCGCGCTCGACCGTCTGATATTCCGGGTTGGTCATGTTGTCAGACATGACGCCGAACACCGATTCGACGCGGTCGAGCCGTTCGCCGGCCCGCTCGAGCGGCTCGACGGTATTGGCGAAGGTCGGCGGCTCGGGATTGTCGGCGATCGCCAGGATTTCGCGGCGGCGCTCGTCGATCGCGAACTGGAAGGCTTCCGGGAACAGATCCGGCCGCACCCGGTCGAACGGCGGCACCCCGTCATAGGGGCCCGTCCAGTCGGCGAGCAGGATGTTGTCGGGCACGGTTGCGGGCGCCTGCGCCGGCTGGGCCGCGGCGGGTCCTTCGATCATCGTCGCCGCCATCGTTCCGAGCGCCATCGCCGCGGCGCCCGCCAGAAATAATGCCTTCACCTCGTCTCTCCATCGCTCTTGGGTGGCGGCGCACGAGCCCGGGGCGCCGGCCATTGGGGGGCGGCCATATAAAGACAAGGCCAAACAGAGCGCAACCGCGCTGGCGGGCGCCCGAAACGCGCAGGGATGAAATTGCCGTCCGCTCAAGTGCGGTCGAGCGAAGACCCGGGCGTTTCGGGACGGATGGGCCCGGCCCGCCGGGGGGAACTCTGCCGAAGAGAGGTATCCGGCGAGCGGCCGGAGGCCGTGAGGCCTCCGGCCGACGGGTTTACATCGCCGCGATGCGCGAACGGGACGCGCTGTGGCCGCCGAAGCGATAGAGGATATCGCGCGCCTCGTCGAACGACAGCCCGGCGTCGTCAGTATCGACCGAGACGAAGGTGGCGCCATCGTTGATGCGCTCCTCGTAGTAGCGGGCATCGTCGTCGCTCACGCCGTGCTTTGTCAGCAGGCCGGTCAGGCCCCCTGCCGTCGCGCCGAACGCCGCGCCGATCGCAGCCGCCTCGGGGATGGCGGAGGCGGCAATGGCGCCCGCCGCGGCGAGCGGGCCGACACCCGGAATCGCCAGCGCCGCTATGCCGAGAAGCGTACCCGCTCCGGCGCCGGCCAGCGCGCCCTTGACCGCGCCGCTCTTGTTCACCTCTCCCGAACCGTCGGTGGTGGTGTTCTTGCCGTCCTGGCGGGCGATCACGGAGATGGCGCTGTCGCGCACGCCGGAGGTCCGCAGCTCGGACACGGCGCGCTCGGCCTCGTCGCGGCTGTCGAACACGGCAGAAGCAATACGCTGGGTCATAAAAAACTCCACTAATTGAATGAAATGGGACAATCCCCGAGGACCCAACCAGCCGGCCGGGGCGACGTTCCTCGGCCGAGCGCATCCTGGGGGGTTCATCGCGTTTCCGGCGCCCCCACCGCGCAAGCAGGGTCTGCCGTGAGGCGGAGGGCGGCAGGACAATGGGCAAGATCCGGGGCGGCTCTTTCGCGGATCGGAGGATTGGGCCATGGTGCCCTATTGCGGGCCGGAGGTGCGGATGGTTGCGCCTGAAACGCTGGTGCTGCAGCTGAGCTACGCGCTGCTGATCGCCGCGGTGCTGGCGCCGGGCATGGCTTCGCTGCGCCTGCTGGTCGCGCTGGCCGCGATCGTCGCGCTGGCAAGAGCCTTATGGGTGGGCGACATGGTGAGCGCCGTGTGGATGGGCCTGCTGCTCGGCGCCTGCCTGCTGCTGCTCGGGCGCGCCTGGTACGAGCGGCGCAGCGTGCGCTTCACCGATGAGGAGCAAGGGATGCTCGACAGCCTCGTTGCCGGCCTGTCGAAAAGCCGCGCCCGCCATCTGATCGACCAGGGGATGTGGCTGAGCGGCAAGGAAGGCGACGTGCTGACCCGCGAGGGCGAGCCGGTCGGCCATCTCTATTTTCTCGCCGAGGGCGAGGCGCGGGTGATGAGCCTCGGCCGCCAGGTCGGCCGCTGCCGGGCCGGCGACCTGATCGGCGAATTGACCGTCCTGTCCGGCGAGACCGCGAGCGCGACGGTGATCCTCAACGGCCCGGCCCGCTTCTGGTGCGCGCCGGCCGAGGATTTGCGGCCCTATGTCGAGGCGCATGACGACATCAAGCGCGCCATCGAGCACGGCTTCGCCACCGCGCTCAAGGCGAAGCTGCGGGCCAGCAACCGCGCCATCGCGGAGGCGGGCGGGGTCAGGGAAACGGGCTGAATCCCGCCCGAGACAAGCTCGGGGAGGATTTGTTCACTACTCCCCCAGGTCCCGCAATGCGGCGCCGGCGCCGCGGCGGATGACGAGATTGCGGATCTCGGTCATATCCTCCATCGCGAAACGCACGCCCTCGCGGCCGAGGCCGGATTCCTTGACGCCGCCATAAGGCATGTTGTCGACGCGATAGCTGGGCACGTCGTTGACGACGACGCCGCCGACGTCGAGCCGGTCCCAGGCGTCGAACATCCGGAACAGATCGCGGGTGAACAGGCCGGCCTGAAGCCCGAACTTGCTGTCGTTGACCTCGTCGAGCGCGTCGCGGAAATCGGTGAACTTCGACAGGATCGCCACCGGCCCGAACGCCTCCTCGCGATAGAGGGTCGCGGACCGGTCCACGCCTTCGAGCAGGCTCGCCTCGAGCATCGCGCCGTCGCGCCCGCCGCCGACCAGCAGGGTCGCGCCGCCCTCCACCGCCTGCTGGATCCAATTGTCCAGGCGCTGCGCCTCCTTCAAATCGATCATCGGCCCGATGAAGGTGTTGCGGTTGTGCGGGTTGCCGGCGACCAAAGCCTTCGTCTTCGCCACCAGCCGCTTCTTCAGATCGTCATAGATATCGGCGTGGATGATGATCCGCTGGACGCCGATGCAGCTCTGGCCGGACTGGTAGAAGGCGCCGAAGATGATCCGCTCGACCGCATCGTCGAGGTCGGCGTCGGCATCGACGATCACCGCCGCATTGCCGCCCAGCTCGAGCACCACCTTTTTCTTGCCGGCGCGCGCCTTCAGGTCCCAGCCGACCGCCGGGGAACCGGTGAAGGAGAGCAGTTTCAGCCGCTCGTCGGTGGTGAACAGGTCCGCCCCCTCGCGATGGGCCGGCAGGATCGAAAAGGCGCCTTTAGGGAGGTCGGTCTCGGCCAGGATCTCGCCGATCAGGATCGTGCCGAGCGGGGTGCGGCTCGCCGGCTTGACGACGAACGGGCAGCCGACGGCGAGCGCCGGCGCGATCTTGTGGGCGGCGAGATTGAGGGGGAAGTTGAACGGGGCGATGAAGCTGCACGGTCCGATCGGCACCCTTTTCCACATCCCCTGATAGCCGCGGGCGCGGGGGGAAATGTCGAGCGGCTGGACCTCGCCGGTCATCCGCACCGCTTCCTCGGCGGCGATGCGGAAAGTGTCGATCAGCCGGGTGACCTCGCCCTCGCTGTCCCTGATCGGCTTGCCGGCCTCGACGCACAGCGCGAACGCCAGCTCGTCGAACCGCGCCCGGAACCGGTCGACGCAATGCTGGAGCACATTCTGGCGCTCGTAGCTCGCCAGCCGCGCCATCGGCTCGGCGGCGGCGGCGGCGGCGGCGATGCCGGCGTCGATCGTCGCCGCGTCGGCCTGGGCGACGCGAAACGCGACCTTGCCGGTATATTTGTCGGTGACCTCGAGGTCGGAATTGGGCTGCTTCGCCTCGTTGGCGAGGTAAAGCGGATAGACAGGCTTCAACTTCACCATCGCCGCCCCCGTCAGGCGAGCGTCGGGCCGGCGGAGACCGGCGCCGCCTCCTCCACCCTTTCCGATCTCGCTCCGGCCCTGGCCGCGATGTCGACCGCCGCGCTCAATTCCCTGATCTCGCGGTTGAGGATGCGGTCATTCTCTGAATAGTCGATCGGGCAGTCGATCAGGTGGACGCCGGGCGTGTCGAGGCAGTGCTCGAGCAGGCCGGGCAGCATGCCGGCGCTGTCGACCCGGTGCCCGCTGGCGCCGTAGCTCTCGGCATATTTGACGAAATCCGGATTGCCGTAGGTCAGGCCCCAGTCGGCGAAGCCCATATTGGCCTGCTTCCAGCGGATCATGCCGTAGGCATCGTCGCGCAGGATCAGCACGGTGAGGTTGAGGCCGAGCCGGACCGCGGTCTCCATCTCCTGGCTGTTCATCATGAAGCCGCCGTCGCCGCAGATCGCCATCACCTTGCGATCCGGATAGACCATCGCCGACGCCATCGCCGAAGGGAGGCCCGCGCCCATCGTCGCCAGCGCATTGTCGAGCAATACCGTGTTGGGCTGGCGCGCCGGATAGTTGCGGGCAAACCAGATCTTGTAGACGCCGTTGTCGAGGCAGATGATGCCGTCGGCCGGCATCGCCGCGCGAATCTGGCCGACCAGGCAGGGCGGGAAGATCGGAAAGCGGGTGTCGTCGCACAAGTTGGCGCTATGCTCGACCTCGGCCCGGCGCACGCGCAGCATCGGCTCGAAATTCCAGGTGCCGGCGGGGACGATATCCTCCTTCATCTGCCACATCGCGTTGGCGATGTCGCCGATCACCTCGATCTGCGGGAAATAGACCGGATCGACCTCAGCGGTCTTGGTGCTGACGTGGATCACCTCGGTGCCGCCCTGGGCCATGAAGAAAGGCGGTTTTTCGATCACGTCATGGCCGACATTGACGATCAGGTCGGCGGCCTGGATCGCGCGATGGACGAAGTCGCCCGCCGACAGCGCCGCGCAGCCGAGGAACCTGGCGTGGGTCTCGTCGATCACGCCCTTGCCGAGCTGGGTGGTGATGAACGGAATGCCGGTCTTTTCGATGAACTGGAGCAGCATCCGGCTGGTCATCTTGCGGTTGGCGCCGGCGCCGATCACCATCACCGGCGAGCGCGCCTGCTCGATCCGGGTGACCGCCGCGCGGATCGCTTTCTCGTCGGGGGTCGGCCGCCGGCTGAGGCTGCGCGGCAGCGGCCGGGATTCGGTATGCTCCTCGGCAATGTCCTCGGGGAATTCGAGGTGGACCGCGCCCGGCTTCTCCTCCTCGGCGAGGCGGAAGGCCTCGCGCACCCGGCTCGGTATGTTGTCGGACGAGGCCAGCTGATGGGTATATTTGGTGATCGGCCCCATCATCGCCACCACGTCGAGGATCTGGAAGCGGCCCTGCTTGGACTTCTTGATCGGCTTCTGGCCGGTGATCATCATCATCGGCATCCCGCCCAGCTGGGCATAAGCGGCGGCGGTGACGAAGTTGGTCGCGCCCGGCCCCAGAGTGGCGAGGCACACGCCGGTCTTGCCGGTGTGGCGGCCGTAGGTGGCGGCCATGAAGCCGGCGCCCTGCTCGTGCCGGGTCAGAACCAGTTTGATCTTCTCCGAGCGCGACAGGCTGTCGAGGAAGTCGAGATTCTCCTCGCCGGGAACGCCGAAGACATATTCGACGCCTTCTTCCTCGAGGCACTGGATGAAGAGGTCCGAGGCTTTGGTCATGTCGCCGGCTCCGATCGCTTGCCCATGCAGGTGGTAGCGGGCGGAACGGCTTCGGTCGAGTGGCCGGACATGCAACGCTGCGCCACACGCAGTCGCTGGCTCCGCGACCATTCAGGCTTTCCCGCAGCAGTTTACAATGCGACAAAGGTCGGATGGTTCAGAAGGTTCTCGATCAGATCGCCCGATGCTCCGAGCCGGCACTCCTGAAGCGCTGGATAGAAAACGCCCGCAGACAAGGGAATGGAGTAGTGGAACGAGCCGCCCGCCTGAGGCTCTATGAAGTGTTGCCGAGCGCAACGCCCGGAACGCTCGAATATGAAGTCTGGCAAAGCATCTACGCGCTTGAGGATTTGGAGGGGCGCAAGAAGGGCAAGACGGTTCGGCTGCAACGCACCCGCAACATGATCAAAGAGAAGAAAGAGGCGGGAACCGTTGCCCACCTGGTGATGAAGAAAAGCGCCTCCACCGGTTTCCAGATGTTGCTGGATTATGACGCGCCTCACCTCACCTTTGAAGCGCTGGTCCTCAAACACCGGGACCAGTTCGACGAAGCAGTCGCTGATGCCGCTCGTGCAAGACTGGAAGGCGCCGCGGTTCAGCTCGACGAGCCGTGACCGGGGTTTCACGCACCCAGGGAGCTGTCCAACGGCGGATCCAGCCCCTGGCGTGCCGTTCCTGGCGGAATTGAACCAGCTACGATGCGCTGCGGCGCGCCGGTTCAGACCGAGCTGGACACCCCCCGATCCCCGTGCGGATCCGGTGTGCCGGGTTGCAAGCCAAAGCCCTTTCGGTCCATAGATTCGCGCTCACTTCCGATGGTCCGCTTCGCCCGGAGCGGCCGTGTATGGGGGGCAGATGGGGGCCAGCCGCAGTATCGCCGTCGGGGTTGGCGTCGCGGCCATCATCGCCCTGTTCGCGATCCTGATGTTGCGGCCGGCCGGAGCGCTGGCGACGGCCCAGGAGGCCGCCGGCGTGCCCACCTATATGGGCGTCGCCAGCTGCGGCGGCACCACCTGCCATGGCCGCAGCGAAGGCGACGGCCCGGTCGTCCGCCAGGACGAGCTCATGCTGTGGCAGGATCCGTCGACCGCGGGCGGGGCGCACAGCCGCGCTCATGCGGTGCTGCGCGAGCCGCGCAGCCAGGCGATCGCACAGCGGCTCGGCATCGGCGAGGCGAGCAATGCGCCGATCTGCCTGGGCTGCCACGCCACCCCGGCCGGCGCGCGCGGCGAGCGCTTCCAGCTCGCCGACGGCGTCGGCTGCGAATCCTGCCACGGCCCGGCCTCGGCCTGGCTGTCGAGCCATTATGCGGTCGGCGGCACCCACGCCAACAACGTGTCGCGCGGGCTGGTGCCGCTGGAAAATCCGCGGGCGCGGGCCGGCATCTGCCTCGACTGTCATTTCGGCAGCGCCGACGAGGGCCAGTTCGTCACCCACCGGATGATGGCGGCGGGCCATCCGCGCATCTCGTTCGAGCTCGACCTGTTCACGACTCTGCAGCAGCACCATCAGGAGGATGCCGACTATCGACGCCGCAAGCCGATGATCAACTCGGTGCATATGTGGGCGGTCGGCCAGGCGCTGGCGCTCGAGCGGTCGCTCACTTTGTTCGCTTCGCCGGCGCGCGGCACCGAGGGCGTCTTTCCCGAATTCTATTTCTTCGACTGCCACAGCTGCCATCGCCGGATCAGCGACGATCCGGCTTTCCGCCCGACCGCGCTCGCCAATCCCGGCCGGCCAATTCCGTCGGGCATGCCGCCTTTCAATGACGAGAACATGATCATGCTCGCCGCCGCCGCGCAGGTGGTGGCGCCGGACCTGGCGCAGCGTTTCGAACGCGACAGCCGCGCGTTCCACCAGGCGATGGCCCGCGACCGCGGCGCCGCGGTCGCCGCCGCCGGCACGCTGCGCGAGACCGCGCGGGCGCTCGCCACCGCCTTCACCGGCGCCGCCATCGGCCGCGCGCAGACCTTCGCGATCATCGACGTCATCACCAGCGACGCGATCAGCCCGCGCTTCACCGATTATGCCGGCAGCGTGCAGGCGGTGATGGCGACCGACACCTTGCTGTCGGCGCTGGTCGACGAGGGCCAGGTTCCGGAAAGCGCGGCGAACGGAATCCGGGCCGACATCAACGGCGCCTATCGCGCCGTGCGCGATCCCAACGCCTACAGCCCGGGCGAATTCCGGGCCAATCTGGGCCGGGCCGCCGCGGCGATCCGGAGGCTGAGGTGAACCCCAGAATCTCCTGGCTTGGAATTGCGGCCCTGCTCACCGCCTCCTGCGGCGGAGGCGGAGGCGGCGGAAACCCGCCGCCGCCCCCTCCTCCGCCGCCACCGCCGCCGCCGGCCGCCGGCGTCTATGCGGTTCCGGCGCAGGAGGCGCTGAGCGCGGCCGAGGTGCAGCGGATCGTCGCGCAGGGCGTCGCCGAAGCGCAGGCGCGCGGCCTGCCCGGCACGTTCGCGGTCGTCGACCGGGTCGGCAATGTGCTGGCGGTGTTCGCGATGCACGGCGCCAACCCCAATCTGCGCGTGCCCACCGGTCCCAACGGCAGCACGCACGACCTGCAGGGCGTCGACGTCCCGGGCGCCGTCGCCGGCGCGATCGCCAAGGCGATCACCGGCGCCTATCTCTCCTCATCGGGCAACGCTTTCTCGACCCGCACGGCGAGCATGATCGTGCAGGAGCATTTCCCGCCGTCGACGGCGGCGCGCGGGCTGGAGAGCGGCCCGTTATTCGGGGTCCAGTTCAGCCAGCTTCCGTGCTCCGACCTTAACGCCCGCTTCACCGCCGCCGCCGCCGCCAATTCCTTCATCGGCCCGAAGCGCTCGCCGCTCGGCCTCGCCGCCGACGCCGGCGGCTTCCCGCTCTACAAGAACGGCGTGGTGGTCGGCGGGATCGGCGTCATGGCCGACGGCGTCTACGACTTCGATCCGGAAGTGCAGGGACGCGACGGCGACGCCGAGGAAGCGATCGCGCTCGCCGCGTCGCGCGGCTTCGCGGCGCCGGCCGAGATCAGGGCCGAGCGGATCAGCGTCGACGGCACCACCCTGCGATTCAGCGACGCGCTCGCCGGCGACCTTCGCACCGATCCGGCGGCGGCGCCCGCTTTCGCCGCCATCAACGGCCCGGTGGGCGTGCTGGCCCCGGTGCGCGGCTATTATGACGCGGCGGGCGGCGTGCTCGCCGGGCGCGCTTACGGGACCGAGGCGTCCGGCGTGCGGGCGGCGACCGCCGCCGAATTCGCCAATCCCGACGCCTTCGTCCTGACCAACGGCTCGGGCGCCAACCGCTTTCCGGTGCGCGCGGCGACCGACGCGATCGCGCAGCCGCTGACGGCGGCGGAGGTGCGCGCGATGCTCGAGGAAGCGTTCGCGGTGATGAGCCGGGCACGCGCGCAGATCCGCCGTCCGCTCGACAGCCGCGCCCAGGTGACGATCTCGGTGGTCGACACCAATGGCGCGGTGCTCGGCATCGTGCGCTCGCCGGACGCGCCGATCTTCGGCATCGACGTCTCGCTGCAGAAGGCGCGCACGGCGATGTTCCTTTCCGCCGCTTTCGCCGCCGCCGAGCTCAGCGCCAATCCGGACGGCGACGTCTCGGCCTTCGTCGGCCGCGCGCGAAGCTTCTTCGGCGATCCGGCCGCGCTGACCGGCCGCTTCGCTTTCTCCGACCGTGCCGTCGGCAACGTCTCGCGGCCCTATTTCCCGGACGGCGAGCTCGGCCGGCCGCCCGGACCCTTTTCGCGGCCGGTCGCCGAGTTCAATCCCTTCTCGACCGGACTGCAATCGGCGCTGGTCGAGGCGGCGATAAGGACCCATGTCGGCTTCCTGTTCGGCGCCGCCGACACGCCGCAGGTCTGCACCCAGAATCCCAATCCGCAGCGCATCGCCAACGGCATCCAGATCTTTCCCGGCTCGGTGCCCATCTATCGCGGCAACCAGCTGGTCGGCGGCATCGGCGTGTCGGGCGACGGCATCGACCAGGACGACATGATCAGCTTCCTGGGCCTTGCCAATGCCGGCCGGCGGCTCGGCACGATCGGCAATGCCGATCCGGCGATCCGCGCCGACCGCATCGTCATCCCGGTCGGGGCGGGCGTGCGGCTGCGCTGGGTCAATTGCCCGTTCAACCCGTTCGTGGACACGAACGACCAGAACGTCTGCCAGGGGCTATGACGGCCGCGGCCGCCGTTTTCCTCGCCATCCTGACGCCGGCGGCGCCACCCGTCCCGCCCGCATCGCCGCCCCCCGCATCGGACGCGTCGCTGCTCGCGATGCAGGATCCCGATGCGCTTCCCGAGGCAGAAGAGGCCGATTCCCCCAACGAGCGCGGCGAGCCGCCGCCGGTGCCGGCCGAGGAGGAATTGATCGAAGGACGCCGCCGCCCGGACATCCGGCGCGACCTGCCCGACCCGGTCGAGCAGGTGAATCCGGGCGCGATCCGCTCGCCGCCGCCGGAAGCGTTTCCGGCCGAGCATATACCGGTGCCCGACCGCTGGCGGCTGATCGAGACGCTGGGGCTGGTCCGCGAGCGCTGGTGGGACCCGTACAACCAGAATCTGCTCAAAGGAGACCGGCCGCTCTGCCTGCCGACCGAGGAGGAGCAGCAGCGCCGGCGCGAAGCCGGACAGCGGCCGTGCCGGACGCCGCGCTTCCTCGGCCTTCAGGGCAATGACTGGTTCTTCGTCGCCAGCGCCATTTCCGACACGGTGTTCGAACCGCGCAGCTTCCCGATCCCGGTCGGCGTCCAGACCACCCAGGACCCCGACCGCAACGACGTATTCGGACGCAATAACAGCATCGCCGCGGTGCAGACCTTCATCCTCAGCGCCGCTTTGATCAAAGGCTCGACCGCCTACCGGCCGCCCGACGTGGAATGGCGCCTGACGCTGGCCGCCCAGGCCAATTATGTCGACGTGCCGGAACGCCGCGTGCTCGACGTCCGCCCGTCGGTCGGCAGCAACCGGTTCGATTATGCGCTCGGCGTGCAGGAAGCCTTTATCGACTACCATTTGCGCAACACGTCCTACCGCTACGATTTCTACAGCCTCAGGTTCGGCATCCAGCCCTTCAACCTCGATTTCCGCGGCTTCCTGTTCCAGGACCAGCAGCTCGGTTTGAGGCTGTTCGGCAATCGCGACAACAACCGCATCCAGTTCAACCTGGCGGCGATCTGGCGGCTCGAGAAGGACACAAATTCGGGCCTCAACAACCTGTTCCAGAGCCCGCGCGACGACTGGATCCTGCACGCCAATATCTACCGGCAGGATTTTCCGTTCATCAACCTGACCAGCGAGCTGAGCCTGACCTGGAACGTCAACCGCGAGCGCGGCGAGCTCGAGGTCGACGATAACGGCTTTCCGGTGCGGCCGGCGCTGATCGGCAATCTGCAGTCGCGCAACTACGACGCGGTCTATGTCGGCTACAATGCCGACGGCCATGTCGGCCGGCTCAACCTGTCGGCCTCGGCCTATGCGCTGTTCGGCTCGGACCGGTACAACATCTTCACCGGCGAGCCGGCGCGTATCCAGGCCTGGTTCGCCGCGATCGAGCCTTCCTACGACCGCGACTGGATCCGCCTGCGGGGCGCCGCTTTGTTCGCCAGCGGCGACGGCGACCCCTATGACGGCGTCCAGCGCGGCTTCGACGCGATATTCGAAAATCCGATCTTCGCCGGCGCCGACACCAGCTACTGGATCCGCCAGACCATCCCGTTCGCCGGCGGCGGCCGCGCGGTCTCCCTCAACGGCCGCAACGGCATCCTCAACTCGCTGCGATCCTCGAAGGAGCAGGGCCAGTCGAACTTCGTCAATCCGGGCACGATGCTGCTCGGGATCGGCGCCGATTTCGATCTCACCCCCGAGCTCAGGCTGTCGACCAACGTCAACCATCTCTGGTTCCACCGCACTGCGGTGCTCGAGGCGCTGCGCATGCAGGGGACGATCCGCCGCGACATCGGCTGGGATCTGAGCGCGGCGGCGATCTGGCGCCCGCGCATGACCCAGAACATCGTCTTCCGACTGTCCGGCGCGCTGCTGCAGCCAGGCACCGGCTTTCGCGACCTGTTCGCCAACCAGCCGCGCGACCGGCGCTATTATTCGGTGCTCCTCAACGCGATCCTGACCTACTGATGGACGCGCTGTTCCGCCTCCTCACGCGTCATTCCCGCGAAAGCGGGAATCCGGTTTCGGCGGCCGTGCCGGCGAGGACGCTGTACTGGATCCCCGCTTTCGCGGGCATGACGTTGATGGTGGTCATGGCGCGACCGCTGTTCGCCGCCGAAGGCGAGAAGGCGGTGGTACGCGATTACAGCCTGGTGCGGGCAGCGCCGGCGCCGCGCACCCAGGACTGGGCGGAGGCCGAGGCGAAGAGCGCCGGCTGCCAGTCCTGCCACACCGAGAGCGACGCCCACACCATGCACCGCTCGCCGGCGGTGATCCTCGGCTGCACCGACTGCCATGGCGGCAATCCGGGCGTCGCCGGCGATCCCGCCTTGCGGCACGACGACCCGGCCTATGTCGCGGCGCGCGATCTGGCGCATGTGCTTCCGCGCTATCCCGGCGCCTGGCACTGGCCGGTCAGCGCCAATCCGCGCCGCAGCTACGCGCTGCTGAACGTCGAGGCGCCGGAATATGTGCGCTTCGTCAATCCGTCCGACTATCGCGCGGTGCGCGACAGCTGCGGCGCCTGCCATATCGAGATCATCGAGGCGGCCGAGCGATCGATCATGTCGACCGGCGCCATGCTGTGGGGCGGCGCGGCCTATAATAACGGCATCGTTTCCTACAAGAATTACCTGTTCGGCGAGGCCTATACGCGCGACGGCCAGCCGGCGCGGATCCAGTCGCCGATCGGCGGCGCGATCAACGAGGAGCAAAGGGCGCGCGGCGTGCTCGCCGAGCTCTATCCGCTGCCGACCTGGCACGTCGTGCCGCCGGGCGACATCTTCCGCGTGTTCGAGCGCGGCGGACGCAATATCGGCACCCAGTTCGCCGAGGTCGGCCTGCCCAATCCGACCGGCTCGATCCAGCGGCTCGAGGAGCCGGGCCGGCCGGACCTCAGGCAATCGAACCGGGGACCGGGCACCGGCCTGCGCGTCTCGATCCCGATCCTCAACGTCCACAAGACCCGTCTCAATGACCCGTTCATGTGGTTCATGGGGACCAACGACCAGCCCGGCGACTATCGCCATTCCGGCTGCGCCGGATGCCACGTCGTCTATGCCAACGACCGCGAGCCGCGCCACAGCCTGACCTACGCCCACTACGGCCGCGACGGGGAGACCCGGACCGTCGACCCGACGATCCGTGGCCTCGTCCAGCGGCTGCCGACGCAGGAAGGGGGCGGGGCCGGCCATGCCGGCACGAACGGCCACGAGGCGCCGGCCGACGCCGCACACGGCGCGATGCGCGAGCGCGGCCATCCACTGCGCCACGTCTTCACCCGCGCCATCCCGACCGCCCAGTGCATGAGCTGCCACATGCACCAGCCCAACATCTTCCTGAATTCCTATCTCGGCTACACGATGTGGGACTATGAATCCGACGCCGATTTGATGTGGCCGGGGCCGGAAAACCGGCTGCCGGCGCGCACCGCCGAGGAGGAGGCGCGCTTCCGCCGCCAGCATTATCCCGGCCAGGACGAGGTCCACTACGTCCTCGACCGCAATCCCGAAGGCGCCGCGCCGCGCGGCCTGTGGGCCGACGTCGAGTTCCTGCGCGAGGTGTACGACCGGGTGAACCCGCTCGCGCGCGCCACCCAGTTCGCCGATTATCACGGCCACGGCTGGAACTTCCGCGCCGTCTTCCGCCGCGACCGCGAGGGCAATCTCATCGACGCCGACGGCCAAATCGTCCCGCCCGACGATCCAGACCTGTTCCGCCGCGACGGCGAGGGATTGTTCGTGCCCGTCGGCACCAATCCCGGCCGGTCGGTGCATCTGATGGACATCCACGCCGAACGCGGTCTGCAATGCGCCGACTGCCATTTCAGCCGCGACGCTCATGGCAACGGCTTCATCTACGGCGAGGTCGCCAACGCGATCGAGATCGGCTGCCGCGACTGCCACGGCACGGTCAGGGACTATGCCAATCTCAGGACCTCGAACGTCGCCGCGCCGCCGCGCGGCACCAATCTCGAGCTGATCCGCAACGAGGACGGCCGCCGCCGGTTCGAATGGATCGAGCGCGACGGCCGGCGGGTGCTGATCCAGCGCTCGATCATCGACCCGAACCTCGAATGGGAGGTGAGCCAGGTCCGCGACAGCGCCGATGCGAGCCTGCCGCCGTGCGAGGCGCGCGGCGACCAGGCCACCACCGGACCCTGCTTCAACCTGCGCTCGGCCCGCGCCAAGCTGATGTCGCGCAGCGGCGCCGAGACCGGCCGCTATCTGTTCGGCGCTGGGCGTCCCCGACAGCGAGCTCGCCCATCCCGACAATGAGATGGCCTGCTTCACCTGCCACCTCAGCTGGACGACGAGCTGCGCCGGCTGCCACCTGCCGATCGAAGCCAATAACCGCACCGCGCTCCATCATTACAGCCAGGAGGAGACGCGCAACTTCGCCACCTACAATCCGCAGGTGGCGCGCGACGAGATGTTCCAGCTGGGGCGGCACCAGACGACGAAGGGCAATATCATCGCCCCGATCCGCTCGACCTCGGCGCTGATCCTGTCCTCGACCAACGTCAATCGCGAGCGCATCTACGTCCAGCAGCCGCCGATCGCCGCCTCGGGCTTTTCGAGCCAGGCGTTCGCGCCGCATTTCCCGCACACGGTCCGGCGCACCGAGACCAAGACCTGCACCGACTGCCATCTGTCCGAGGCCAACGACAATAATGCGATCATGGCGCAGCTGCTGCTGCAGGGGACCAACTTCGTCAATTTCGTCGGCCTGTTCTCCTGGGCCGGGCTCGAGGACGGCTTCCAGGCGACCCGGGTCACCGAGTGGGACGAGCCGCAGGCGGTGATCGGCTCATACCTGCATCGCTACGCCTATCCCGATTTCTACCGGCTGCACGTCGAGCGCAACGGCCGCGAGCTGATCGAATGGACCCGCGGCCGCGCCTTCGATTCCGACCTCAGCGGCGAGACGCGCGCGCTCGAGGAATTCGCCAACCACGTCCAGGGGACGCGCGGCCCGGTCCGCTGCCTGCAGCATCGCGGCGAATATATGTTCGTCGCCGAAGGCCGCGGCGGCTTTCGCGCCTATGACATAGCCAGCATCGGCAATAAGGGCTTCTCGGACCGTATCCTGACCGGGCCCTTCTCGCCGCTCGGCCATGACACCAGGGTCAATTCGCGCAACGCCACCTGCGTCGCGCTGCCGACCAACCAGCCGATCCGGCCGGACCGCAACCGCACCATGGCCGAGACCCCGCGGCCGCAGCCCGATGGCCGCACGATCAGCCTGCTCGAGGAGAATCAGGAGCAGCGCCTGCACCCGATCTACAGTTACGCCGTCGTCACCGACGCCGAGGAAGGGCTGTTCCTGGTCGACGTCGACACGCTGGCCAATGGCGAGCCACGCGACAATTTCCTGCGCCGCGCCCGGCTCGCCTCGGGCGCTGCCGCCTGGAACGACAACGGGGTGCTGACCGGCGCCCGCCACGTCACCCTGGCCGGCCATTACGCTTATGTCGCCGCCGACGCCGGGCTGGTGGTGGTCGACCTCGACGATCCGCTCGCTCCGCGCCACGCCGCGACCCTGCCGCTCAATGACGCCCGCGCCTCGGCGCTGCAGTTCCGCTATCTGTGGGTGACCGACGCCGACGGGCTGAAGCTGTTCGACGTCACCGACCTGGCCCAGCCGGTGCCGGTGCCGGGCGCGACCGTCCGGCTCGAAAATGCGCGCCGCCTCTATCTTGCCCGCACCTACGCCTATGTCGCCGCCAGCCATCAGGGGCTGGCGATCGTCGACGTCACCAATCCCGAGCGGCCCGGCCCGCCGACCTTCGTCACTTTCGACGGAGCGATGAACGACGTCGAGGACGTCGTCGTCGGCTCGACCAACGCCGCTTTGTTCGCTTATGTCGCCGACGGCCGCAACGGCGTCAAAGTACTGCAGCTGACTTCGTTCGCGACCCAGCCCAACGTCTACGGCTTCTCGCCGCGGCCGGTGCCCGAGCTGATCGCCTGGGCGCGCACCCCATCGCCGGCGCTGGCTTTGTCCAAGGGGCTCGACCGCGACCGCGGCGTCGACGAGACCGGCGGCCAGATCGCGGTGTTCGGCCGCCTCGGCTCGCGGCCGTTCAACCGCCCGGAGATGGAGCGCCTGTTCCTCAACAGCCGCCGCCTCCCCTATCGCGTCAGCGACGCCGGCACGATGCAGGACTGGATCCCGCTGCAAACCGCCGCGGCGGGGCCGGAGCGAGGGCGATAACTGATCGGCTAATCGAGCCTACTCTCGACCGGGCAGCCTTTCGACAAGCGCCGCTTGGTTCACGCGAAGACGCGAAGACGCGAAGCCGGTGTGGTTATTGACGATTCGCCTAACGCCCTCCCGAAACGTAGCTCCACCGAAGTTGAAGAGAAGGCCAAGAGGCTGGTTCAGGAGCCGAAGGTAAGTGAGAACCTGCTTCCCATGTACCGGCGCGAGGCGGTCGACCGACTTGATCTCAATGAGCAGGCTCTGCTCGACGAGCAGGTCGGCCCGAAACCCTTCAGCGAACACGAGCCCGTCATATTGGATGTCGATCGGCACTTGCCGATCGACCTTGATCCCATGGCGGGCGACACTGGCTGCAAGAACGGCTTCATAGACCAACTCAAGCAAACCGGGACCCAGATCTTTATGAACCTTGAGCCCGCAATCGATGGTTACGCGGGCAAGCTCCTCGACATCCGCCATCGCCGGCCCCTTCGCGTCCTTCGCGTCTTCGCGTGATGGGGTGGACGCCCCCCGACGGCATCTATGTGCCAAGATGGTGGTGTTGAACGACCATCTTTCAGGGAGGCGCCCGTGGAACAGGTTACTACGATTGGTCTGGATATCGCAAAGCAAGTTTTCCATGTGCATGGGGCCGATGCCGGCGGCGCGGCGCTGTTCAGCAGGAAGCTGACCCGCGCGAAGCTGCTGAGCTTCTTCGCATCGCAGCCGCGCTGCCTGGTGGCGATGGAGGCCTGCGGCGGCGCCCATCATTGGGCGCGCGAGCTCAAGCTTCTGGGTCATGAGGTGCGGCTGATCCCGCCGGCCTATGTGAAGCCGTTCGTCAAACGGCAGAAGAACGACGCGAAGGATGCCGAGGCGATCTGCGAGGCGGCGCAGCGGCCGGGCATGCGGTTCGTCGCGGTCAAGGACGAGGCGCAGCAGGCCAGCGCGGCGGTGTTCAGGGCGCGCGATCTGATGGTCCGCCAGCGCACTCAGCTGATCAACGCGCTGCGCGGCCTGGTCGCCGAACATGGCTGGGTGGCGCCGCAGGGGCGGTTCCGGATGGCGCAGCTGATGGCCGATATCGAAGCCCCCGCCTGCGCGCTGCCGGAGGCGGCTCGAGGCGCTTTCCGGGTGATGATCGACACGATCAGGTCGCTCGATCGCCATATCGACGGCTTCGAACGCGAGATCGCCGGCCGCGCGAAGCAGGATCCGGATGCCAGGCGGCTGGTGACGATCCCCAGCGTGGGGCCGGTCATCGCAACGGCCGTGCTGGCGCTGGCGCCGCCGGCGGAGTCGTTCCGATGCGGCCGCGACTTCGCCGCCTGGCTTGGGCTCACGCCGCGACAGCGGTCGACCGGCGGCAAGGAGCGGCTCGGCAGCATCACCAAGGCGGGCGAGCGAACGCTGCGCCGGCTGCTGATCATCGGCGCATCAGCCGTGGTCCGCCAAGCCAGCAGGCACGGCGCTCCGACGGGGTCGTGGCTCGCCAAGATGCTGGCGCGCAAGCCGCGCATGCTGGTCACCGTCGCGCTGGCCAACAAGACCGCGCGGATCATCTGGGCGCTGCTCGCGAAGGGCGGCGTCTACAAGGCTCCGGCCGTGGCGGCCTGACGGCAGCCCCGACCGCGAGGTCGTCGAAGCGCAAGAGAGCGAAGGAGGGCATGGCACAACAGTCGGCGAGACGGGACCGGAAGAACCAGTTGGTTTCACTGTGCCTCGAGCACGCTCGCGTGATCTGGATCCGGTCCGCGAACTCCCATGCAGGCCCGCAGCCAACATCGCTGCATCAAGAGGCCGGACAGATGGCAGCAACCGACAACGTGCCCAGCCCTTCCAAAACCCTCTTGCGCTAAAGGGGGCGTCCACAGATGAAACAATCTGGCTTGGGGCCAAGACACAAGCGGCAGGAAGTTAGCACATCGCGGTCCTGCTAGCCGCTCTTTTTCTCCTCCGCGAGCATGCGGACGAGGGGCTGGAGGTTCTCGTTGTAGCTGGCGAGCAGCTCGCGGTCTTCGGCGACGCCGAAATGGGTGACGAGCTGGCGGCCGTCCCACCAGTGCAGCGCATAGACCGGAGGCTCGGCGACGATCATCGGCCGGTTGTCGGGATGCTCCGGGTCGATCGGATCGAGATCGAGCGCCACCTGCGGCGCCGTCGACGAGCAGACGATCAGGCTGGTGCCCGCCCAGGTGGTGACGATCGTGCGATGGACATGGCCGGCGATCATCGCGACGATGTTGGTGCGGCCCTCGATCAGGCCGCGCAGACGGCCGATCCATGCCGAGTCGGGATTTTCGGTGAGCCAGGCGATTCCGGTGTCGATCGGCGGATGGTGCAGGGCGATCAAGGTCGGCCGCCCGGGGGCCTCGTCGAGCCGGGCCGCGAGCCAGGCGGCCCGCGTCTCGCAGAAGCCGCCGCCGTGCCGGCCGACCTCGAGCGTGTCGAGGACGAGGATGCGCAGATCATGGTCCTCGATCGCATATTGGATGAAACCGTCGGCGTCGGAGATTTCGGGAAACTGATCGCGGAACGGGCCGCGGCTGTCATGATTGCCCATCAGCGGCCAGACCGGGAAGGGCAGATCGGCGATCGCCTCCCGCCAGCGCCGATAGGATAAAGCGTCGTCGCCGTCATTGGCGATGTCGCCGGTCACCAGCAGCAGATCGGGGCGAGGCTCGAGACCGCGCAGCACGTTCAGCGCGGCGTCCAGCCGCTGGCGGTTATACTCCTCCGGATTGACCGGATCGAAGCCGAGATGGACGTCGGTGATCTGGGCGATCAGCATCGGCTCACCGCCCGCGCGCCGGCGGCGGCTGTTGGGGTTGAACCGGGATCACCGTCGTCGTCCAGCGTCGCCCCCTTACCTGCTGCCGCAGCAGCATCGCCGGCACACCTTCGTCCATATGATAATCATGGCACATCGCACAGCGGGATTCGACCGGCAGGCCGCTGGTCTCGCCGCCATGACAGGCGCGGCAGCTGGCGACGTTCGGAATCAGGAGGTCGGCGGCATCGGACGAGGCGCCGGCATCGTGGCAGCTGAGGCAGGCCTGCGATCCTTCGATCCGGCGCCGGCCGGGCCTCTGCACGATCCGATGGGCGCGATGGTCGAACCAGCCGTGCAGCATGTAGCGGGTCGGAAAGGCGACCGGGCGGATGCCGTAAGCGAGCGTGCCGCCGGCCGGCGCCACCACCTGGTGGCACTCGAAGCAGGTGCCATGGGGCGGCGAGAAGACGGCGCGCACCGCCAAATCGGCGCGCGCCCCGGCCGCGGCGCCGGCGCGGGCGCGCTGGACGGCGACCCGGGCCTGGTTGACGTCGCCGGGACGGCTGCGCGGGCTGGCGAGCGACGACGGCCGCTGGCGCAGCCCGGCGCGGTAGAAGGAACGGATGTCGGCGACCACCTGGCGCGGCTCGCCATGGCGCAACGTGCGCACGATGCCGTCGATCTGCTCGAAGGCGAGGCTGTGGCACATGCCGCAATCGCCCTCCATGTCGGGCGGCTGGAAGCGCACGCCGTCCGGAGTCGGCACGTGGCAGTCGGCGCATTCGAGCCGGGCGCCGAAGCCGTAGGTCGCCGACAGCCGCCGCGCCATCTGCGCGACGCCGCCGGTCGCGTCGAGATGCAGCGCGTGCGGGAATTTGAGGTTGCTCGCCTCGCGCGGCCGCTGCGCCAGCGACACGCGCCGCATCAGCGGCTGCTCGCCGTCCCAGCGGATCAGCAATGTCGGCTGGAACTCGGGGTGGAGCTCCTCGAAGTCGGCGGCGTCGCCGAGCCTGGTGTCGCCGAGCCGGGCGTCGAGATCGGCATGGCAGTCGGAGCAGAAGCGTTGCGGCGTCGCCGGAATCTGCTGCGATCCCTCATGCTCGGTGTGGCAGTCGACGCAGCGGCCGGGATCGAGCCCGAACGTCTCCTGGACCGAGAGCTGGAACCGGTCCCAGGCGCCGAGGCCGGGCTGCGCCCGCCGCAGCCGGCCGATATCGGCATGATCGTGGATGCCGGTGTGGCAGGCGGTGCAGGATTCGTCGCGCACCGCGACGAACGGCTGGACGTGGCAGGCGCGGCAATTGCCGGCGAGCGCGGCGTGCCCCCGGGACAGGCTGCCGCTCAGCCACAGCCGGTCGCCGTGAAAGGCGTCGGCATATTCGGCCCTGCCCTTTTCCTGGGCGTAGAAGGACCAGATCGGCCATGCCAGGAACAGGCCGAGCACGGCGATCACCAGCGCCCAGGCGACCGGCCTCTTGCCCGGCATCACCGCGGCGAGCGCGAAGCGGCGGGTGTCGAACCGGTGTTCCTCGTCCTCGTCTTCGACCCGCTCGACGTCGATCGCCACCTCTTCCGCGCCCGATTCCCGCGGCAGGATGCGCAGCCGGAACGGGCCGATGCCGATAGTGCCGCCGCGAGCGACGTCGATCCGGCCGGACCGTGTGGCGGCGCCGTCCAGCTCGATCGTCAGGCCGGCTTCGGCGGAGACGGTGATCCGGGTCGGGGAGACCTGCTCGAGCGTGGCGTGGTGGAGGGCGACGACGAGATCGTTGAGCCGGATGTCGCTGGTCGCGTCGCGGCCGATTTTGAGAAGGTCGTCACGGGTCCGTGACGAACGGACGATCTGGCGGCCGTCGGCGCTGTGGCTGATGATCCTCAGCAGGAACGCCATCAGGGTTCAAACTCTATGCCTGAGGTGGCCGGGATCGGCCGGGGAAGGCGGCTGGGTAGGGCGATGGGGCAGCGCGGTCCCCCGGACGGCGCTCTGGGGGCCCCATCGCCGCCGCCGGCCGGACCGGGTAGTCCGGCCAAGGTGCTAGCCTGTCCTGAGCGACGCCGCAGGCGGCGTCGAAGGGCCCCCAGCCCCCTTCCCCGGCCGACCGCCCTTCGGCTGGCTGCTTGCAGCAGCCGCTCAGGATAAACTGCGCCTTCGGCGCAGCGGCGGGCTGGCTTTTGCCGCCCGGACGGCGTCGCCGCGTCGGTCACGATGGGATGTCCATCGCTCCCTTCTAGCTCCTTGCCGGACGACAAAATCCAGCCCGTCACGGCCGCCTCAGGCATAGAGTTTGGACCCTTGTACCCCCTACCAGTAGAAGAAGACGCTGACGACGTGGGCGAGCAAAGCGGCGATGAGCACGAAGGTCAATGGCACATGGACGTAGAGCCAGACTTCGAGCAGCGCGCGGCGGCGGGCATAGCCGCGCACCCGCTGCAGCGCCGCGGCCTTGCGCTCGAGCAGGGTCACCACCTGGTCGACCGTGTCCGCCTCGCTGCCGCTGCTCTCGCCGAGCCTGACCCGCATCGCCTTCAGCGCCGCGCTGTTGCCGCAGCGCGGATAGCGGCCCGAAAGGCGCTGCCAGACGCCGCCGCCGAACGGGTCTTCGTCGAGCGAGCCGAGCACCAGGCCGGCATCGGCATCGGACAAGGTCGAAGCGGCGGCGCGGATCTGCTTGTCGAGGCCGTTGACCGCCTCGATCATCTGCGGGCCGGTCATCTCGGCGCGGCTGTCGCTCAGCCCCTGCGGCAGCCAGGTATAGACGCAGATGCCGTAAATGCCGGAAAGGATCACCACGATCATCAGCCCGTAAGCGAGGGTGTGGACGTTCCAGCCGAACTGGAAGCCGGCGTGGAGCGTGCCGATCACCACCAGCGCGAGGCCGAGATAGACATGGGCCGAGGTCCAGGCCTTCAACGACCAGCTGCCGCGGGTGATCGCCCTTTTGCGGATGCCGAGCATGGCCAGCCACAGGATCAGCAGCGCTCCGGCGGTGCCGAGCAGATAGCCGAACCAGCTGCCGCCATTGTGGCGCGGCTGGATGTCGATCAGCAGGTAGGAAATGACCAGCAGGACGGAAAGAGCGAGCGCGATCCTGAGCCAGCGGTAACGCCGATATTGAAGGAAGCCTTCGTGCTTTGCGGCGTCGTCCAATATCGTGCGTTCGATCCCCCTGCTCGCCACCCGCGCTAGCCCCCTCGCCCCATCCTCGCCACGGTCAGGAAGGATTCGGGCGACACCCGTATCGCCGCTCCGGTCGGGCAGGCGCGGACACAGGCGGGGCCGCCGTCGATCCCCGAGCACATGTCGCACTTGATCGCCTTCTTCGGCGTCTCGGCGCCGACTCTTTTCTCGGTCCAGTCCGGGTCGGCTTCGCCGGGCCCGGGCCCGCGGCCGAAGAACAGCCATTGCAGCAGGCCCGGCTTCCTCGGCGGCACCTTGGCCATGCGGATCACGCCATAGGGGCAGTTGCGCTGGCAATTGCCGCAGCCGATGCAGGTGTCGTTGATGAACACCTCGCCGTCGGGGCCGCGGTTGATCGCATTGGGCGGGCAATCGGCCATGCAGTGCGGATGCTCGCAATGGCGGCAGCTGGTCGGAACGTGGAGGTGGGCGAAGGTCTTCCCGGCCTCGCGGTCGAGGCGCGACAGGCCCTCATGCGCGTCGGCGCAGGCCCGTTCGCAATTGTCGCAGCCGATGCACAATTTCTCGTCGATCAGCAGCACGTCGGTCGCCTCGCCGATGCCGTTCTCGACCAGGAAGCCGGCGACCGAGCTGTACATGTCGACGACGCCGCCGAAGCCGTCCTTGCGCGCCTCGATATAGTCGTTGAGCTCGTGGCGCGACGACATGTCCTGGCGGAAGCGCGCGAGCAGCCCGGGATTGCGGTCGAGCAGCCGGCGGAAGGCGTCGCCGTCCAGTTTGATCACCTCCGACTTGATCGCCGCGCGGACGGTGGCGGTGCGCCGGCCGCCGTCGATCAGCGCCATCTCGCCGACATAGGAGCCGGCGGGCAGATAAGAGAGGAAGACCGGCTTGCCGCCGATGCTCTTCTCGACCACCATCGAGCCCTGGCGGATGACGAAGATGTCATAGCCTTCCTCGCCCTCGTTGATGATCGCCTCGCCGGCGCGGATCGCCTTGATCTCGGCGGTCGCGAGCAAGTCCGCCAGGTCGTCCGGGGAGATCGCGCCGAACATCTGCAGCAGCTGGCGCTCGGTCGAGATGCGGGTGATCTCGCGCTTCGCCGCCATGTTGGTCGCCATCAGCTTCAATGCGGCGCCCCGCGGTATCTCGATCACGATCGCGCCTTCCGCGGCGCGAACGGTGGCGCCCCGCTTGCGGCCCGAGATCAGGCCGACCTCGCCGACGATCGAGCCCTGGCCGATCGGCACCGTCTTCGACGGGTCGGCAGGATCGACCTCGACCAGCAGCGAGCCGTCGGCGATCGCGAACAGCGACGCGCCCGGCTCGTTGCGCCGGAAGATGACGTCGCCGGCCTGATAGGCGCGCGGCTCCGAATCGAGCATGAACTCGCGCATCTGCAGCAGCGACAGCTCGCCGAGGATCGACACCCGGCTGCGCAGGAAGTCGAGCCATTCGCTGACGCTGTGCTTTCCGGGCAGGCCGCTGAACTTGTTCTCGAGGATCGGCTCGTCGGCGGGCTTCAGCGCCTTGTTGCCGTTGATCAGCTCGATGACGTCATAGCCCTGGTTCATGCAATGCTTGATCAGCGGATAGCCGGCAAGCGCGCCGATCACGTAGAGGCCGGGGACATTGGTCTCGAACTCGGGCGACAGCTGCGGATAGGCGTCCTTGTCGTCGCTGGTGAACAGGATGCCGCAGCTTTCGACGAACTTGCGCGGCGGCGACGATCCCATCCGGGCGATGATCCGGTCGCACTCGACCTTCTGCTCGCCGTCGCGGGTCTCGACGTGGATCCAGCCCGGCTCGATCTTCGCCGGCGTGCTCTCGCACATCACGTTGATGCGGCCGTTCGCTTTGGCCTCCATCAAAAGGTCGACATTGGCGGCCTTGGCGCGCGCGAACTCGGCGCTGCGGTTCATGATCGAGACTGTGTTGCCCTGCTCCGGATCCGCGGCGAGGCCGAGCGCATTCTCGATGCCGGCGTCGCCCGACCCGATCACCATGATATGCTCGTCGACATATTCGCCGGGATCGTCGAGCTGATACTGGATGTGGGGCAGGTCGCCGCCTTCGCAGCGCATTTTGTTGGGATTGCCCTGGGTGCCGATGGCGAGGATGACATGTTCGGCGACGATCGCCTCGCCGCCGGCCATGGTGACGGTGAAATTGCCCTTCTCGCCGGCGATCGACCCGACCTCGGCCCCGAGCATGACGTTGACCTTGTGCTCCACCGCCTGCCGGTCCCACATGCCGAGCACCGCCTCGCGCTTGCCGGCCTCGAAATCCATGTCCGAGCGCAGCACCAGCTGGCTCGGCGTCGCCATCACATGCTTGCCCTTCTGATATTTGTAGATGGTGTCGGACAGATGGTCGGTCTTTTCGAGCAGCACATGGCTGAGGCCGAGCTGGGCGGCGCGGGCGGCGGCGCTCAATCCGGCCGGACCCGATCCGACGATGGCAATCTTGAAAGCGGACGCCACTTGGAAAGTCACTCCCCCAGGTCCGGACGGCCGGCGCGATACGCGTGAAGGCCGAAAAAACGCACGCAGGCCGGCGGCTTACATCGTAGCAGCTTCTGGGGGCGACACCAGACTTGACCTTGTCTTTTTTGCGGCAATGATCCGCCGCTCATGGCCGGAAATTCTCCCGCGGCGGGGCGCCTGTCCTCCGCCAGCATCGCGCTCGGCGCGGCCGCGCTGCTCGCCGCGGCGGCGGTCGGCATCGCCCTGTTCCGCCCCGGCGAACCGGCCCGGACGCCGGCGGCCGAAGCGGCGCCGAAAGCGGCGCCCAGCCTTGATGAAAGCATCGCCGCGCTGCGCGAGCGGCTGCGCCGCGATCCCGACAGCGATCGCGACTGGCACCTGCTCGGCCTCGCGCTGCGCGAGAGCGGCGACTTCGCCGAGGCCGGGCAGGCGTTCCGGCGGGCGATGGAGCTGGCGCCGCAGGATCCGGACCATGCCGCTTATGCCGGCGAAATGCTGCTGCTCGGCCGGCGCGCGCCGGCGGGCGAGGCCGAGCGGCTGTTCCGCCGCGCGCTCGAGCTGCAGCCCGGCAATCCGCAGGCCCGATATTATCTGGCGACGATGAAGGACCGCGACGGGCGCCACGGCGAGGCGGTGGACGAATTGATCGCGCTGCTGCGCGACGCGCCGCCGGGCGCTTTGTGGGAGCCGCAGGTGCGCGACGCCGTCACGCTGATCGCGCGCCGCAACCGGATCGATCTGGCCGGACGGCTGCCGCCGCCGCCGCCGTCGCCAGGGGCGGACTCGACCGCGACCGCGGCGATCCCCGGCCCGACCCGCGAGCAGATGGAGGCGGCGCGCGCGATCCCGCCGGGCGAGCAGGAGGCGATGGTGCGCGCAATGGTCGAGCGCCTCGCCGCCCGGCTGCGCCGCGACCCGCGCGACGCCGACGGCTGGATCCGGCTGATGCGATCGCACATGGTGCTCGAGGAAGCCGACGCCGCGCGCGACGCGCTGCGGTCCGGGCTCGCCGCCCATGACGGCGACGCCGCCGTCCAGGCGCGGCTGCGCAGCGCCGCCGCCGAGCTCGGGGTGCCGGGCGGCTGACCGGCGGGGAGACCGGGTGAAGTTGAAAAAGTTTACGGCGCAACGCGCGCCAGCGCCCTCGCGCGCGTACGCGCACGCGCAACCGCTCGCGGAGGGGGAATCAGGAGATGCGGACCGCCTCGACGCGGCGGTTCTCGCCGGCCGAGGCCGGCATTCCCGGCAGCGGCCGATCGAAGCCGTAGCCGCGCACCTCGAGCCGGCCGGCGGCGATGCCCCGGGCAATGAGGAAATCGGCCACCGCCCGGGCGCGCCGCTGCGACAGGTCGAGATTGACCGCGCGGTCGCCGGAGGAATCGGTGTGCCCTTCGATCCGGACCCGGACAGTGGCGAGCTGCGGGCGATTGAGCGCCTCGGCGAGAGCCTCGACCCGGGCCCGGTCGGCCGCGCTCATCACCGCCGATCCGGGCGCGAAGCCGAGCCTCAGATCGACCCGGCCGATCTGGTGCCGGCCCGGGCCGGTGCCCCTGACCCGCGCCGGGCCCGCCGGCCTTGTGCCGGACAAGCCGACGCCGCGGGTCGCGGAGACGCGCGCACCCCCGGGCGCGGACGCGGGCGCCTCGCCGGCTTCGGCCTCCTCGCCACACTCGCCGGTGAGGGCGCAGACGAACTCGTCCGGCGACGGCGCCGCCTCTTGCTGCGCGGGCGACGTGCCGGACCATGCGATCGGCGAGGCGGCCAGCAGCAACCGGGCAAAGTGACGCATCATCGCCTCCTCGTGCGCGCCGGCGGCCGGGCGCAACGCGGCGCCCATGGTCTATGCCATCGCCCTGCAAGCGGCAAGGCGAGCGCGCCGCACAGGGTCCCCTTCCCTGGACCCTCTAGCCCGGCAGCAGGTCGCCCCCGAGAAAATACCCGGCCAGGCCGGCGGCGGCGAGCGCGGCCCCCAGGACCGCGCCGGCCAGTACCGCCGGCGCGCGCCGCGGCGCGACATGATGGCCGGCGGCGTATCGGCCAGCGAGGGCGGCGTCGGCGCCTTCAGGTCCTTGTCGCCGCTCATCGCTCAGCGCTCCGGCAAAGGCGGCAGGGCCGGCTCGCCGGCCCGGACTACCACCACCGTGACATTGTCGGGCGCGCCGTTGGCCAAAGTGATCTCGACCAGCTCTTCGGACACGCGCTCGGGCGAGCCGCGGGCCAGCGAGCGGGCGATCTCGCGCTGGTCGACATAATTGTGGAGGCCGTCGCTGCAGAGCAGGAAGACGTCGCCGGGCCGCACCTCGCCAAAGGCGCGGTCGATCTCGACCTCGTCGCGCAGGCCGACCGCGCGCGTCAGGATATGGCTCAGCGGATGGCCGACCGCCTCCTCGGCGCGGATCATGCCGCAATCGACCATTTCCTGGACCTGGCTGTGGTCCCGGCTCAGCTGCCTCAATTCGGAGTCGCGGAGCAGATAGGCGCGGCTGTCGCCGATCCAAAGCAAAGCGTAGCGCCGGTCCCTGACCAGCAGGGCGACGATGGTCGAGCCCATCTGCCCGCGGCGCCGGCGCGCCTCGGCCAGGATCGTCCGGTTGGCCTGGTGGATGGCCCCGGCGACCCGCAAGCAGGCCTCATCGAGATCGCCGCCCGGCTCGACCGAATCGAGCCGCTCGATCAATCGGGCCGAAGCCCAGTCGCCGCCTTCGAGACCGCCCATTCCGTCGGCGACCGCCCACAGGCCGTGCCGCTCTCGCGCGCAAAAGCCGTCCTCATTATGGTCGCGGACCCGGCCGACGTCGGTCCTCGCTTTGCTCTCGATCCAAAGCGGCGCCAACTCCACCCGGGCGGTCCCGCTCACCGGCCGGGCCGGACGCGGCGCGAAGCATCAGCCGATGGCGTCATCACGGTCTCCGGGCTGCCGGCGTGCCGGCTTCTAGGCCCGCCGGCCGGCGGCGTCAAAGCGCCTCTTCCGAAGCGGGATGGGCTGGGCTAAGAACCGCTCACCCTTCTCAACTCATGGGATCATCAATGAAGCCTTTGACCATAATCCTCGCCGCCGGCGCGATCGCCGCGCTCGGCGCCTGCAACCAGGAAAGCGCCGGCAACAACACCGCCGGCACGATCGAGAACGTGGCCGCGCCGGCCGACAACGGCGCCAACGCCGCGGCTCCGGTGGGCAACGCCGCCGACGGCAGCAAGCCGGCCGACGGCGCCGCCGACGGCAATGCCGCCGCCACGCCTCCCGCGGGCGACAAGCCGACCGCCGACACCGGCCCGGCCGAGGAGCCGGCGGGCGACCAGCCGGCCCCCGACAAGCCGCAGGGATAGGCTGGAACCGGGCCGGCCGCCGCGCCGGCCCAGCCTGCCGGGCGGCTCGCTTGACAGCGGCGCGCCGCCCCCCATATGCGCGCATCCACACCGCGAAAAGCGGTCGCGGCCCCTTCGTCTAGCGGTCCAGGACGTCGCCCTCTCACGGCGAAAACACGGGTTCGAGTCCCGTAGGGGTCACCAGCCAGATCAACGCTCGACGACCGGCCCGCGGCCGCGGGACAGGGCCGCGTCCGTCGGATCACACGATATGAATGGGTCCAGCGAGATCCAGAAAGTCGTCCCGGCAAGAAGGGGGCAGCAAGAGCTCTGCTGACCACCGTTCGTCCCCGATGGCCGCAAACGCCTTCGACTCGGCCGGCGGCTGCATCGAATCGGTGCGGGCCGGATCGAGTGGAACGAGGCGGGCAGCGGCCTCCCGCGCCCCGGCCTGACTGCCGGAGGTGGAGGGCGCAACGCTCGAATAAGCGACGAAATCCAGGTGCGTGAGCGTCGCGCCGGAGGTGACGGAGGCGATGATCACGCGTGCGGCCGCCCCGCTTCCGTCCGGATCGTAAAAGATCGCGCTGCCACCGAAATCGACCAGGATCCGGTGCTCCGAAGTCAATAGCTGACCCTCGGTCCACAAGGCGCCGGCCTCGAGAACCCCGTCGCTGGCGATCGCCGAGAAGATGCTCCTCGAAAGAAAGATCGTGTCTTCGGACGCGAAGTCCTGCAGCTCGGCATAGGCGCTCCCCAATGCCGCATCGAACGCGAAGCCGTCGCCGCCGACGCCGCCGAGCAGAATGTCCTGTCCGCCGCGGCCGTAGATCAGGTCGTTGCCGTCTTCGCCGGAGAGAAGATTGGTCCCGTTGCTGCCGGTGATGCGGTTGGCCTGCGCATTACCGATGCCGGTGATCCTGATGCCGGAGGAACCGTCCCAATATCGGGTCATTTCGAGATTTTCGACATGGTCCGACAAGGTGAAGGTGAAGCCGTCGTGGATGACATTGTCGAGCCCGTCACCGGCCAGCTCGGCGACGACCGTGTCGGAAGTGTGGACCAGGTAGGTATCGTCGCCGGTGCCGCCGGTAAGAACGTCGAAGCCGCCGCCGCCGCCGTCGAGCCAATCGTCGCCGCCGCCGCCGCGCAGCTGGTCGTGCGCCGCCCCGCCCGTCAGGCGGTTGGCGAGCGCGTTGCCCTCGAGCGTGGCCGCCTCGGCGCCGACGATCTCGGCATTCTCGACGCCACCGAGGAGCACGAAGCTGACCGTCGTCTGGACGGTGTCGATGCCCTCGCCCTCCAGCTCGTCCACGAAATCCCAGCTGTCGTCGACCAGATAGAGGTCGTCGCCCTGGCCGCCGCGCATCAGGTCGCTGCCGGCGCCGCCGTCGATCCGGTTCGCCGCGATATTACCGGTGATCGCGTTGGCGTCGCCATTGCCGGTGCCGTTGATCGCTGCCGCGCCGGTCAGAACGAGATGCTCGAAATGGGCCGCGAGGGTGAAGCTGATACCTGCTTCGACCGTATCGGCGCCGCCGAATTCCTCCTCGACCAGTTGGTCGGCTGCGTCGATGACATAGAAGTCGTCGCCGATCCCGCCGACCAGCCGGTCCGCGCCGGCGCCTCCGTCGAGCCGGTCGCTGCCCTCGTTGCCGGTCAGCGTGTTGACCGCGCCATTTCCGGTGATCGCGTTGTCGAGTTCGTTGCCGGTGCCCTCCGCGGCCGTGCCGGTCAGGACCAGATTCTCCACCGAAGGGTAGAAGAGAAGGCTGAGGGACACCGACGACTGGATCGTGTCGATCCCCGCGCCGCCATCTTCGAATACCTGGTCGGACTCGGTATCAACAACATAAAGATCGTCGCCCCGGCCGCCATGCAGCCTGTCCGTGCCGGCGCCGCCGTTGAGGATGTTGTCCAGGTCGTTGCCGGTGATGACATTGGCGAGGCCGTTGCCGTTGCCGATGATGGCGGCGCCGACCAGCACGAGATTCTCGACATATTCGGCGAGCGTGCAGCTGAACAGCGCGGACTGGATGGTGTCCAGTCCGCCGCCGCTGGCCTCCACCACCTGGTCCGCGTCCTCGAGCAGGTACAGATCGTCGCCGAGGCCGCCGGTCAGCACGTCCAGCCCGAGAGCGCCCGCCAGCCGGTCATTACCTTCGAGCCCGCTCAGATTGTTGTTGAGCTGGTTGCCGGTGATGACATTGTGGAGGGTATTGCCGGTGCCGGCGGTGGCGGTGCCGCCGAGCGCCAGATTCTCGACGTTCGCCGCGAGCGTGTGCGAGACTGCAGCGACGACTTCGTCCACGCCCTGATTGTCGGCTTCGAGGATCTGGTCGCCGGCATGGTCGACGAAAAAGCGGTCGTTGCCGTCGCCGCCGTTCATCTGATCCGCGCCGGTCCGGCCATCGAGGACGTCGTTGCCGGCAAGGCCGCTGAGGACATTCGCTGAGCTGTTGCCGGTGATGACATTGTCGAGGTCGTTGCCGGTGCCGCCGAGCGCGACACCGGTCAGCACCAGCCGCTCGAAATTCGCGCCGAGGCTGTAGCTGACGGCACTCTGCACGGTGTCGCTGCCGCCGTTGGCAGCCTCCACGACGACGTCTCCGGAGATATCGACGATGTAGACATCGTCGCCGAGGCCGCCGCTCAGCCGATCGGCCCCGGCCCCGCCGTCGAGCGTGTTGGCGGCCATATTGCCGAATATCTCGTTCGCTGTCGCATTGCCGGTGCCGTTGATGGCGGCGGTGCCGGTGAGCACCAGCTTTTCGAGGGTCGAAGCAAGCACGTAGCCGACGGCGCTCCTGACGGTGTCGGTGCCGCCCCCCGCCGCTTCGACGACCTGGTCGCCCGACATGTCGACGATGAAAATGTCGTCGCCGAGCCCGCCGTCCATCCGGTCCGCCCCGGCGCCGCCATTGAGGAAGTCGTCGCCGCCGCCGCCATTCAGCTGGTTGACCGCTCCATTGCCGACGAGGCTGTTCGCCAGGCCATTGCCGGTGCCGTTGACGGCCGCGCTGCCCGTCAGGATCAGCTTCTCGAGCTCGGCGCCGAGCGAATGGGTCACGCTGCTGTGCACCGTGTCGACGCCACCGCCGGTGGCTTCGATGGTCCGGTCGCCGGCATGGTCGATGACATAGAAGTCGTCACCGGTGCCGCCGGTCATGATGTCGGCGCCGGCGCCCCCATCGAGCCGGTCGTTGCCACCGCCGCCGCTGAGCTCGTTGGCAGCGGCGTTGCCGGTCAGGACGTTGGCGAGCGCGTTGCCGACGCCGTCGATGCCGCTGCTGCCGAGCAGCACCAGATTCTCGACATTGGCGCCGAGCGAATAGTCGATCGCCGAGCGGACGGTGTCGATGCCGCCGTTCGCGCTGGCTTCGACGACCTTGTCGCCGGTGCCGACCAGATAGGTGTCGTCGCCGCCAGCGCCGCTCATCGTGTCGGCGCCGGCGCCACCGTTGAGGCTATTGGCGGCGCTGTTGCCGGTGAGGTTGTTGGCCAGCGAGTTGCCGGTGCCGTCGATGGCGGCCGTGCCGGTCAGGACGAGATTTTCCAGGTTGGAGCCGAGCGTGAAGCTGACCGCGCTGCGGACCGTGTCGGTGCCGCCGGTCGAGCTCGACTCGATCACCTTGTCACCGGCGCCGACGACATAGATATCGTTGCCGGCGCCGCCGCTCAGCGTGTCGGCGCCGGCGCCGCCGTCCAGCAGGTTGGCGGCGGCGTTGCCGGTGATCAGGTTGGCGAGGCTGTTGCCGGTCCCGTCGATCGCGCCGGTCCCGATCAGGACGAGATTTTCCAGATTCGATCCGAGGACGAAGTCGACGGTGGCGCGCACCGTGTCGGTGCCGCCGCTCGCGCTGGTCTCGATCACCTTGTCGCCGGTGCCGACCAGATAGGTGTCGTTGCCGCCGCCGCCGCTCAGCGTGTCGGCGCCGGCGCCGCCGTTGAGGAAATTGGCGCCGCTATTGCCGGTGAGGCTGTTGTCGAGCGAATTGCCCGTGCCGTCGATCGCGGCGGTGCCGGTCAGCACCAGTTTTTCCAGGTTGGAACCAAGCGTGTAGCTGACCGCGCTGCGGACCGTGTCGACGCCGCCGGTGGAACTGCTCTCGACCACCTTGTCGCCGGCGCCGACCACATAGGTGTCGTTGCCCGCACCGCCGGTCAGGGTGTCGGCGCCCGCTCCGCCGTCCAGGATGTTGGCGGCGCTGTTGCCGGTCAGGAGATTGGCCAGCGCGTTGCCCGTTGCGTCGGCGGCGAGGCTGCCGGTCAGCACCAGATTTTCGAGATGGGCGCCAAGGATGAAGCTGACGCTGCTCCGGACGGTGTCGGTCCCGCCGGTGGCGCTCGTCTCCTCGACCCGGTCGCCGGCGCCGGCGATATAGACATCGTTGCCGGCGCCGCCGCGCAGGACGTCCGCGCCGCCGCCGCCGTCGAGGATGTTGGCGGCGCCGTTGCCGGTGAGGCTGTTGGCCAGGCCGTTGCCGGTGCCGTTGACGGCGGCGGTGCCGGTGAGGACAAGCTTTTCGAGATTGGCGCCGAGCGCGTAGCTGAGCGCGCTGCGGACCGTGTCGGTGCCGCCGGCCGCGCTTTCGACCAGCCTGTCGCCGGCGCCGACGATATAAAGGTCGTCGCCGGCGCCGCCGTTCATCGTGTCGGCCCCGGCGCCGCCGTCGAGAACATCGTCGCCGGAATTGCCGACCAGGCTGTTGGCGGCGTCGTTGCCGGTGATGGCGTTGGCGAGGCTGTTGCCGGTGCCGGTGGTGGCGGACGTGCCGATCAGGACGAGATTTTCGAGATTGTTGCCGAGCGTGAAGCTGACGGTGCTGCGGACGGTGTCGGTCCCGCCGGTCCTGCTGCTTTCAACGACCTTGTCGCCGCTGCCGACGAGATAGGTGTCGTCGCCGGCGCCGCCGCTCATCGTGTCGGCGCCCGCGCCTCCGTTGAGGAGGTTGGCGGCGCCGTTGCCGGTGAGGCTGTTGTCGAGCGAATTGCCGGTGCCGCCGATAGCGGCGGTACCGGTGAGAACCAGCTTCTCCAGGTTCGCGCCAAGCGTGTATCCGATCGAGCTGCGCACCGTATCGATGCCGCCGCCGGCGCTTTCGACCACCTTGTCCCCGGCGTCGACGACATAGGTGTCGTTGCCGGAGCCGCCGGTCATGGCGTCGGCGCCCGCGCCGCCGTCGAGCAAATTGGCGGCGCCGTTGCCGGTCAGGACGTTGTCGAGCGAATTGCCGGCCCCGTCGATCGCGGCGGTTCCGGTCAGGACCAGCCGCTCGACGTTCGCGCCGAGCGCGAAGCTGACGCTGCTGCGGACTGTGTCGGTGCCGCCCGAGGCGCTGCTCTCCACAACCTTGTCGCCGGTGCCGACGACATAGATGTCGTCGCCCCCGCCGCCCGCCATGGTGTCGGCGCCGGCGCCACCGTCGAGCCGATTGGCGGCGGCGTTGCCGGTGAGGCTGTTGGCAAGTGAATTGCCGGTGCCGTCGATCGCGGCGGTGCCGGCGAGGATAAGATTCTCGACGTTCGACGCGAGCGCCCAGGTGATCGTGCTCAGCACCGTGTCGGTGCCGCCGCCAGCGCTCTCGACGACCTTGTCGCCAGTCGAATCGACCACATAGGTGTCGTTGCCGGCGCCGCCGGTCATGACGTCCGATCCGGCGCCGCCGTCGAGGCGGTTGTCGGCGATGTTGCCGGTCAGCTGGTTGGTGAGCGCATTGCCGGTCGCGCCGATCGCCGCCGTTCCGGTCAGGAGCAGCTGCTCGACATTGTCGGCGAGTGCGAAGCCGACGCTGCTGCGGACCGTGTCGGTGCCGCCGGTCGCGCTGCTTTCGATGACCTTGTCGGCCGCGGAGTCGACCATATAGTTATCGTTGCCGGTGCCACCTTCCATCGTGTCGGCGCCGAGTCCGCCGTCGAGCAGGTCGTTGCCGGCCGCGCCGCGCAGGATGTTGGCGCCAATATTGCCGGTGATCGTGTTCGCCAGGCCGTTGCCGGTCCCGTTGATCGCGCCGGAGCCGAGGAGGGTGAGATTCTCGATACCATCGGCCAGGACGTGGCCGATCGCGCTGCGGACGGAATCGACGCCGCCCATATCGACGATCGTGTCCCTGGTGGAATCGACGACATAGTCATCGTCGCCGGCGCCGCCGCGCATGGTGTCGATGCCGGTGCCGCCGTTGAGGCTGTCATCGCCTTCGCCGCCGTCGAGCAGGTCATTGCCGTCTCCACCGCTGAGAAGGTCGTCGCCCTCGGAACCGGCGAGACGGTCATTTCCGTCCTCGCCGAACAGGCGGTCGTTGCCGGCATTGCCCCATGCGAAGTCGTCGAGATCGTTGAGCCAGGCCTCGTCGGCGCCGCCGCTGCCGATCAGTACGCCATGATGGCCGGGAGCGCTGACGATCTTCGCCTTGGCCTCGTCAAAGTCGATATCGACATGCAGGGTGACGTCGCTGTTCTCGAACAGCTGCCGGGTCGAATTCCACCATTTGAGGAGCACGCCCGGCTGGCCGGCCTCCTCGAGGGCTTTTTCGTCAAGCTCCTTCTTATGCTCTTCGAGGCGCTTCCAGATCCCGTCCGATTCCTCGTTCGTCCCGCCTTCGGTGACGAGATCGGTCGCCTTCAGCGTCTCGGTGCTGATGTTCTCATACCATTTGAAGATGAACTGGACTTTTTCCGGGAGCTCACGGAACAGGTAGATCAGCGCCCGCGCGGCCGGCGATTGCGGCGCGTGCTGCTCGAGCGCGTCGAGCAAAGCGGAGACGGTCTCGTCCCGGGCCGCGCGGATGAAGCCGATCGCCTCGGTACCAAGCTCGTTCACCCGCGAGACCAGGCCGGGGACGCTCCAGCGGTCCGCCGCCTCGTCATAGTGGAAGGTCGGGCTGGTATAGGATTGCCGGTCGGGATCCGGCACCGGTTCGTGATCGGCCTCGATGCCGAGCTCATCGGGCAGGATGGTCTCGACCTCGGGTGCCTCGGGCACGACCGGGTTCGGATTGTCGTCGTCGAAAATCGTGCTGGTCGCGAGGTCCCTCATGATGAAGGAATTGACCGGATCGAACAGGCGCAGCTGGAGCGTCTCGTCGAGCTCGGCGACGTCGTCGCCGACCAGCCGGACGGTGACCAGCTTCGACACCTGGCCGGGCTCGAACACCAGGGTGCCGGCCTTGTTGATATAGTCGAGCTGGTCCCGCGCGCTGCCGTCCTCCGTCCGGTAGCGGACGATGACGTCATGGTCGGCGGGGCTGAGCAGGCGCACCTCGAAGGTGGCGGTGGCGCTGCCGTCGGCGTCGGCCTCGATTGCGGGATTGCCGCTCACCACGATCCCGTCATCCTCGCGGATCAGGCCCTGCCCCTCCTTGTCCGCGAGGAACACATTCTCGGGATTGGAGAGGACCAGCTTCAGCGTCTCGTCGCTCTCGCCGATCTGGTCGCCGCGGACCTCGACGACGACCTGCTTGCGCGTCTCGCCGGGCAGGAAAGTGAGCGTGCCGCTCTTCGCGATGAAATCCCCGCTGGACGTGTCGCCGGCGGTGGCGGTGACGCCGACGGCGGCAAAATCGACCTTGATCGTGTCTTCCGAGGCTTCGCTGAGCTCGACGACGAATATCAGTTGGTGCCGCTCGCCGGTGCGGCCTTCCTCGACCTGTGCGTCGGACACGCGCACGGCGACGCCGGGGTAACCGTCCTTGACCTTGAACCGCCAGACGCCGGGCTGGTCGACGTTGCTGCTCGTCTCGAGCGCGAGCAGCTGGTCCTGGTTGCCCGACGCCGGCAGCTCGAAGAAATTGACGCCGTCGCCGGCCGAATAGCCGGCGCGGGCGCCGATGCCGCCCAGGCCGCCCGTACCCTGGCTCTCGTCGCCGGCGACCCAGTCGACATTCTCGTAGCGGAACTCGAAATTGAAGTCGCCGGCGCCGGTCCGGGTGATGACCAGCTGGAAGGCGTTCTGCTTGTCGGTATGGTTCTGGTAATAGCCGACATCGTCCCAGGTCACGATGACCCGGCCGGCTTCGGCGTCGATGTCGTAATAGACCCGGTTGGTGCCCTGCGAATTTCCGCCGGGGCTGACGCCGCCGCCGGTGCCGCGGGTGTCGACGTCGGCCCAGAAGGGCGCGATGATCGGAACCTCGGTGTTGCCGGTGATGGCGGTGGGGGTGAAGGCGGACAGCGCCTGGGTGAAGGTGACGCTGCCATTGTTGTTGACGTAGATGCCGGTGAAGGTGCGGCCGAAGAATTCCAGCCCCGTCGGGAAGATCGAGGCAAGGCTGATGAACGCGGACGAACCGTCGTCGGTGGTGGGCAGGACGCCCTCGCCAAAATCGGACGGCCCGCCGAGGCCGGTGATCAGATTCGCCACTTCGCTCCCCCACATACGGCGGAGACGCGACGGGCCCCAACCACGATTTGCCCATGAAGCCTAGCGGGGTTGCGCGTCGGGTTCCACCGATTTTTCCATCGGATAGCCTGAGGTTCTCATATCCGGACAAACCCTGCCGGTCTTCAGACGCGCGCAAGATCAAGCCGCTGAAAGGCACGGTATCGCCAAAGGTCCGGCAGGACCTTTCACGGCGAAAACACGGGTTCGAGTCCCGTAAGGGTCACCAGCCAGCCGCCCGTGCGATTCGCCCACGAAAACGCAGATTCTCCCAGGCCACGCTTTCGCTGGCGCCGCTGAACCTATGGCAGGCTGGCGAGGTCGACGGTGATCGGCGCTTCGACCAGGTTCAGCAGCCCGGACGAGTTTTCGACGTCGATCTTGAACCGGTAATAGATCGGATCATCGTCGTCGGAGATCGGGAGGGCGTCGGGCAGAACCAAGTTCGGCTGCGCTGCATTGGTCTTCAGCGTGGCGAGGCGGAACCAGTTGCCGGACGGTGCAAGCTGGCAGACATAATAGGTGCCGTTGTGAGTGGTTTTCGGCCAGCTTAGCTCGATCGTCTTGTTTCCGCTGACCGGGTCGGTGGCGAGCACCGCAACGCTCGCGACAGGCGGCGGCGGATTGACGACATCGACCAGGTTGGCGAGCAACGCGCCGGTCGGCTCCGACACCGCCCAGGCCGTCTGGGGAATACCGGCGGCATCTTCGGAGCGGACCTCGCGCAGCCAGGCCAACCGGTAAAAGAGCGGCTCGCCGAAAGGAATGAAGGGCTCGCCGGCGAAATCGTCGGCCACGACCAGCGTTCCGTCCGGGGTCGGCGCCAGCGGCGCCAAATCGATGTCCTTGACCGCCGCCATCGTTCGCACCGACAGCGCCTCCGCCGAAACGGCGGTGCGGTATATGCGCAATTTGGCCATCGGGTCGGCCGGCGAAGGCGCCAGGACCTCGAAGCGGACTTCCGGCCCACGCTGCGTTGCCGCATCATAAGGCACGGAGCCGATCTTGCGCAGCTGGGGCGCGGCCGGCGCGGCGAGATTGACCAGTTTGACCGGCCCGTAGATCGGGCTCGGCCCGCCCAGCTGCATGCGGTTGCCGAGCTCGCGCGCGAAGTAGAAATAGACGGTATTCGGGTTCATCGATCCTTCGAGCGTGAAGTCGGTGAACTGGATCGAGTCGCCGCCGGGGCGCCTGGCCATCGGCGCGAGATCGAAGCCGCTCTCGCCCGGCGCAAGGATCTCGCCGCTGGCATTCCTGAACGTCTGCTTCGCGTTGGTCGGCACGTAATCCGGGTCGGTCCGGATCAGCGAATAGATCAGCGGCTGCTCGGTCAAAGCGACGAAGGCGTCGAGCAGAGCCGCCTTCATCCTCGCCTTGCGCTCGGCCAGCGTTGCCGCCGTTGCAAGGTCCAGCAGGGTGGCATTGGGAAGCGGAAAGGCATAGCTCCCTCCGCCCGCGAGCGGGAACGCGGCCGGGGCGATCACCGCGTCGCCCGAGTCGACGAAGGCGAACAGATCGTCGAACCGGTTGGCGAAAGAGGGATCGCGATCCGGCGGAAGGATCATGGCGCGGATCGCCTCGATCTCGCCCGGCTCGTACAACGCCTCGAGGATGCTGAGCGCGTCGGCGCGATAGAAGGCGACGGCGAAGGGCGGCGCCTCGAAATCGACTCTGAGGGTGTAGCTCGCTTTGCCGTAGGCATCGGGGGGCGTGGCATATTTGAGGCCGCTCGGCTTGAGCGGGACGCGCGGCTCCAGCACCTCCACCGCGGTCAGCAATTGCGGGACGCCGACCAGCGAGCGATAAGGTTGGCCACTGCCGTCCAGGGTGGTCGGGTCCACCGTGCGCATTCCCAAGAGGGTGGTCCGCGAGCCCTCGCCCGGGGCCGGGATCAGCGCCGCTTCGTCGAAGCCGTTGGACGGATCGGCATGCAGGTGAACGCGGTAGCCGGGGAAGAAATTGACCATCCGGCCGGCGCCGGTGGCGACCGGGTCGGGCTCGCCGCTGCCGTCGACGGCGAGCAGCTCGAGCTGCGGGCCGGTGCCGGCCTGGCCGATCTCGAGGACGTTGAGCGTCCGCCGGTCCTCCGGATCCCGCCCCGCGACCGGCACGCGCACCACACCCCGGAACCAGCTTACCGGATCGGCGGCGCCGGCCTGGGGATGCGGCGCCAGCACATAAGTGTCGAAACCGATCCGATAATGACCGGTCTCGTTGGGGACCGCGGTGACGGTGGCGGTCGCCCAGACCCCGCGCAGGCGGCGGCTGACAGGCTTCTGGCCGGGGCGCTGGAAGCTCTCGGTGCGGGTCTTCCAGCTCGGATCGTCGCCGAGGAGGATCGTCCTCGCGAGCGGATTGCCCGGCCCCCAATTCGCCGCCGCCGCCAGAATTCTCCACCGCCATGAACAGGTCGCCGGGATGGATGTCGAGCGGCGCGTCCTCGACGACCAGGCTGTGCCCCGGGCCGGTGACGCCGGTCGTCGCCGGCCGGCGCACGAAGAATATCGGATTCTCGCCGCTGCTGCCGGTCGGCCAGGACACGTTCTCGATGATCAGGCGCCGGCTTCCGACCGCGAGCGCGCCGCCAAGGAAGCTGGGCCTGGCGGCGAACGGCAGCGTCGGCGTCACCGTCTCGCCGGTGCTCTCATAAGTGTAAGGCTGGGTGTCGATCCGGAGCCGCGCCGGATGGACGGGAGCGACCGTTCTGACGGAGCCGATGATCTTCGCCGGAGGATGGCGGCGATGGAGGATCTCGACCGCATGGGCGAAATCATAGGCCGATTCCTGGGCGAAGCCGTAATTGAAGCACAGCCGGACCAGCACCTTGTCGCCGCCGGCCGCCAGCTGGCCCGCCAGCATCTTCTGCTCGGCGGCGCTGGTCAGCACAAGCGGGGATTCCGGCTGGATGAATTGCGCCTGCAGGTCGCTCGGCGGCTGCAGACGGTTGGCCTTGACGAAAGTCGTCGCATCGCCGGCCAGGGCCGGTCCCGGCGGTGACGCACGCGAAAACAGGTTTATGCCATAGACGGCATATTCGTGGACTCCGGGCTGGATCTGCCTGTGCGGAAACGGCCTGGCGTCGCGGCTTTCGCCGAACGGGATCGGGCGGGTTTCGGGCCGCGGCGGCGTTGCGGTGTCGACATAGGCCGGATCGTGGGCGATTTCCGGACGACGCCAGCCGGGCTCGCCCTGGAGGCGGTGCTCGACGCCGTAGAAGACCGGCAGGCTCTCCCGCGACAGGTCGAACAGGTTGGGCGGATCGAAAAAACCCTTCTCCCGCTCGAACAGGGCCGGGCAGTCGGGGAACAGCCTGATGTAGCGGGCGACGCCGTCGGGAGTGTAGCCCTGGGCGTCGGTCAGCCAATAGGGGTCGCCCGAAGCGGTGGTGACGGTCAGGCCATGGTCGACCTTGGCGAGCGTCGGCGTCAGCGGCAGCCGGCCATCGGCGAGCCGGGTCGGCAGGCTCATATAGATGTGCCGAAGCGCCCGCTTGCCGCCGCCGTCGCCCAGGTCGCCGGTGGTGGCATATTCGGCGAGATGGACATAGGCCTGGGCCGGCCCACCGGCGCCGGCCTCGGCATCGACATGCCCCAGACCGAGCATCCTTGCCACGTGGAAATCGGTCGCGGCGAGCTGCAGCAGGTCGAGGTAGCTGACCAGGGTGTCGGCGTCTTCGGCATTCGCCCCGGCCAGCCTGGCCTTGGCGGCGGGATCGGTTTCGCTCAGCTGCACGTAGGTCCGCACCGCGGCCTCGATCCCCGCCTGGGCGTCGCTCCAGCGGTCCCGGTAATTCTTGACGTTGACGAGGGCGCCGTCGTTGAACCTGCGCCAGTGGCCGTGGACCTTGAAACGGGCCGGCTCCTCGAGCCGGGCAAAGGCGGTCGCCGCGTCGGTGGTCAGCGCGAAGCGGCCGATCTCGTTCCAGGCGCGGTCGGAGTTGAGCTGCCCGAGCACGTCCTCGTAACAGAGGAACGATATCGCCTCGACCGCGGTGCCGGCGCCCTCGAGGCGCACGCAACGCATATTCTCGGCGTAGAGCCGTGCGACAGGGCCGTCGGCCGGCGTCAGGATCCGTCGCGACGTCGTCCGCATCGGCGCCAGCGGCCGGTTCTCGGCCACCGACCTCGTCTCGACCTTGAGGCTGGATCCGGTGGTGGGCCGGAAGTGGATGTCGCAGCCGACCGCCAGCCGGCCGCGCAGCTCGACCTCGACCGGGTGTGCGCCATAAGCGGCGACGAAGCCGTCCGGATCCTCCATCGGATCCGTCTGCTGCCTCGCCGCCGCATAGGCGGCGGCATCGGCGAAGCGGAGGTGGAACAGGTTGCGCGGGCTTGCCGACCCGGTCTCGAACACCAGCAGCCGTTCGGCGTCGTCGACATGGCAGGGCAGGTCGGTCGCGAGGCTGAGGGCGCGCATCCTGATCGGCGCCGACGGCCAGGGCGCGCGATAGAGAGTGCACAAAATCGTCGGGCTTGTCGAAATTGCGGCCGGAGACGGCGAGCGCGCCTTTAGGCAAATGGGAGTCGCCGAGCGCGCCGCCGAGGAACCATCTCAGCAATATGCCTCGGGATGCGTCGGTTCCGTCCGATCCGGCCGCCTGGAGGTTCAGGAACGGCGATTGCAGCAGCCCGTCCGGCTCGAGAAGGACGGCCCTGCCGCAAAGCCGCGTCACCTCCACCGGCATCGGCGCTCCGCCCGTCCGAAGCACGCCGGTGCGCCCGACGACGGGCACCAGGCTGGCCGGTTCCTCGCTGACGTCGAGCTGCGCGGCCTTGACCCTGGGCGGGTCGACGCGCCTCGTCTTGCAGCATTCGAAGGGCGGGTCGGCGGCGAGCAGCAGGGCCGCTTCCATCCCTCGCGAGCCGATGATCGCGCCGGCGACCACCGCCCGGCCGTCGCGGGCGACCCGCAAATCGTCCAGCTCCGCCTCGCCGGGCCGCGGCGCGGCAGGAGTTGGAACCCAGGCGTCGAGATCGAAACGGTGGAGCGAGGCGGCGGTCAGATTATGGGTGAGCCGGAGGACGCTGGCGAAGGCCGCGCCGCCCGGGGGGACATCGAAGACCTGGATCCGATGGGCGTTGCGGTCGTCGCCCGCGGTCTCGGACCATTGGATCCGGCGCGGCCGGTCATTGCCGCTGAGGGCATAGCTTATCGCTGCTTCGACCTTCAGCGAGGAACGGGTCAGGCGCAGCCGCGCCACCAGGCTGGAGCGCCTGGTGACGCCGCTGTCATTCCGACCCCGGCCGGTATCGACGCAGCCGGCGACGAGGATTGTTGCCCCCGACCGGACGACCGCGGCGCGCAGCGACAGTCGGGGGCCAAGCGCGCCGCCGGCCACCACCCAGCTGCGGCAATTCGACAACGCCGGGTCGACATGCGCCACCAGCCCCTGCCGCCCGATCTCGGCCGGATCGATAGAGCCCTGCTGGAACTGGGCGAGCGTGCGCTCGTCGGGGCCGTCGCCGAACAGGGCGAAGCCGTCCGGAACGGCGACGATGTCGAACAGACGGCCGCCGGGCTTCAGCCGCCTCGTCTTGAGCAGCTTGCCGTCGAGCGAGAAGCGGAACAGCTTGGCCGATGTCCCATATTCGGCCTCGGTCGGGGCAGGCGAGGCCGCGACCAGAAACTCCTCGGGAGCCTTGGCATGGCGCAACAGGCGCGCGCCGGGACCTGTCGACACGTCGATGATCGACCGCGCCCACAAGAGCTCGCCGTTGCGGTCGATGCGCACGACGGCATGGCCCGGCGTGCGCTCCACCGCCGACAGCAAGAGGAAGCCGTCGGCAAGCTCGACGGCGTCGACGAAATCGATCCGGGCGGTCGGGTCCCCGAAGGGACGGGCCCAGACCGGCGTCCCGTCGGCCTCGACCAAAGCGGCGAGGCCGACCTGCCCGTAAGCGTAGGCGCCTACGGCCAGATAGCGGCCGCCGGAGACCGGAATCGCCTTCCTGAACCGGCTCGGCGGTCCGGACGCATAGCGATTCACGAACGGCACATCGATGCTCCTCAGGGCTTGGCCAAAGTGTCGGTGAGGACGGTCTGGGCGATGGTGATGCCGTCCCGCGCCAACAGCGAGAACGCCACCGAGATGTCGGCGGTCGGCATCGGCCCGCCGGCGATCATCATGAAGGCCTGGCAGCAATCCTTCGAGGTCAGCACATGGGCGTCGCCGCGCAGCGCGCCCGCTTGATGGAGGGCGATCGCCGCATCGAGGCGGCCGCGCGGCACGCGCGGATCGTTGAGCGCTTCGGGCCCGCGTATCCACAGGCCGTAAGTCTCGCCGGCGCCGCTGTTGGTGACGAAGTTGAACTCGAGCGTGCCGGCGGGCGGGAGCGGCGCGAGCCTGAGGCAGCCGTAGAGCAGCTGGTCGAAAGCGTCGGGATAAGCGGGATCGGCGGCGGCCTCGCGCCGGACGATCTGGAGCGCGGCCGCATAGGCCTGGGCCTCACCGGCCTTGTCGGCCAGTAGGTGATCGACCGCGAACACCGCGTCGCGTGCGTTGCCGGCCTCGTCGGTCATTTTGTAGCTGCCGACCTGCGCGGCGAAGTCCGGATAGCGGGAAGTCTTGAACGGGTAGCGGTGGATTTCGACCTCGATCGGGGTCGCGAGGTCGATCCGCCGGTTGAGGACGACGGCGGTATAGAGCTTGTTCGGCCGCAGGTCGCCGAGCTCGGTCTTGATCGCGCGCGCGGCCGGCTTTGCCGGACCCTGGCCGTGATTCAGGCAGGCAGTGGCGTGGCCGGCGCCCGCCGGCGGGTCGTGCAGGGCGTTGAGCAGGCCGATTTCGGGCGTCGGCTTCGGCGCGTCGTCGACGAACCAGTCCTGGGCGCCCGCGATCGGCGCGGTGCAGAGCGCCGCTTCATGGCCCGGATCGGTCGTGGACGGCGTTGTCTCGGTGGGATCCTTGACGCGGATCGCCATCTCGTAGCGGCACGGGCCGAGGCCGTAATCGGGCCAGTCGGCGAAGAAATGATAAGCGTGCGGCTTCGCCAGATAGAGGTCGAGCGCGACGTCCCTGTAGAATAACGGCTTGGCGTAGAGCAGATCGCCGCCCGGATCGGGATAGGATCGCGGCCGGTCGATATAATATTTGAGCAGATGTTCGGGGCTGTCGGGGCGCGGGTCTTCGAGCGGGTCGCCCGGCGGCGCGTCGGCGGCGGGCGGCGGCGGCGGGCGGTAGCTGCCGATCGGGCCGTTGGTCCTGAAGTGGACGTAAAGCGGCCGGTCCCATTTGTTCGTCGTGCCGCCGGCACTGGCGGTGTCGCGCACCGCAAGGGTGATGCGGTAGGTTTGATAAGGCCGCCAGATCGGCGCGATCGCGGCGCTCAGCGCCTGGCGCATGACGTCGTAATCGGCTTCGATCGCGGCGATGTCCGGGATCGACTCGTTGTAGCGCCAATCCTCCTGCGCCAGCCAGCACATTTCGCGAACGAAAGTGCCGCGGGCCCACTCCGAAGGGGGCTCGCCGGTGCCGGGCGCGCTTTGGCTAAGCTCCCCGAGGCCGCGCTCCAGCTCCTCGATCCGCTTCTCCAGCCCGGCAATTTCCGCCGCGAGCTCGGCGCAGGCGGCCCGCGACATCGGCGGCCAAACGAGCGGGTGGCCCGGACGCCGTCTGAGACGGACCAAGTCCGCTGCCGACTTGGGAGCGCAATTCAGCTCATACCGGGCCGCCTTGTCGTTCAGTTCGGCACTCACGGCGGCGATCTGCTCGCGGATCCGGTCGATCGCGCGCTTCCGCTCCTCATCGAGCGCGGGATCCTTTTCGATGACCGGCGGGCCGACGCAGGTCAGCGCATGCGCCTCGCGCAGGTGCGCTTCGAGCCAGTCGATTTCGGCCTGGATCGCAGGCCTGCCCGCGGCATCGGCGCGGTACCAGTCGTCGCGCCGCAGCGCGATCGCCTCCTCCAGCCCGGCGATCGCCGACCGGTCGGGCACCGGCGTTTCCAGCAGGATGCGATCTATCGGCGCCTTGGAATCATTGTAGACGATCGGATTGGCGAGCGCGGCCCGGCTCACGGTCGCCGCCAGCACGTCCTCATATTCCGGCTCGGCATGCAGCCAGTCGAAGCTGCCCGGCGCGGTTTCGGTCAGGGCGCCCGGCTTGCGGCGCTGGAAGCGGACGACGATCTGCGGCGCCTGGCTGTCGACGGCGAGGCGGCAGGAAACCGCCGGCCGCGGGAGCAGGAAGGTCGCCCGGCCGCCTTCGCCGATCGCCAGGCAACAGGGATTGGGACCGGGATGGTCGCGTGCCACGACCGCCATCGGCGCGCCGTCGACCCGATAGAGTATCTCCTCGCGGCAATGATCCTTACCGGCGGCGAGCGCGCACGTGTCGATCCACTCGAGGCAGCGCTCGGGCCGGGGCGGCGCCACGCAATAAAGCGAGTGGGCGGTCACCCCCAGCTCTTCGGGCCGGTGCCCGCCGGTCGGGCCGACGAAGCTGAACGGCGTCAGCGCGAGGAAACGGATCTGGCCGTAGCCCGGATCCTGCTTCTGCCACAGGCCGACCGGCAGCGAGGCGATCGGCTGGCCGTCGAGGGTGGCGGTGAATGCGGGGCCGGCCAGCGCTTCATAGGGATGATAGTCGCGCCAGACATTGTTCGGCCCGAGCACTTCGAGCTTCACCGCCTCCAGCGAATAGGCATGGTCAACGACGCGCGAGCCGTAGCGCGGCGGCATCATTTCGCGGTCGCCGGCGGGAGGCGTGGTGGCGCCGCCGATCCGGGCGCCGGCGGCGTGGAGCGGGTCGACGCGCTTGCCGAGCTTGACGTCGATATAGGCGTCGAGCGGGATCGCCCAGTCATTGTCCTGGGTCGGGACCATGGCCGGGTTCATCGAGAATTCGACCGGATAGGTCGCACCCGACATCATGTGCACCGCGACCGCCGGCTGCGGCGCCGGCAGCGGCGGCGGCGCGACCAGCGCGTCGACCCCGGTGAGATCGACCTGATTGCTCCGCTGCCATTCGAAGTTGAGGTCGACGCACTTGCTGAAGCTCTTCAGCTTGAGGTCGACGGTGACGCAGACCTCGACATGGCCGGCGACCCGATAGGGGGTCGGCACCTCGACGGTGAGGCCGGCGTCGAGCGAGATGTAGAAGCCGACCTTCATGAAGGTGACGTCGACATGGCCGCCGAGCGCGATGCCGCCGCCGGCCTGCGATCGCTCGAAGCTGATATAGGCCCAGGTGTCGAGATAGGCGTAGGCGTCGACCGACACCGGCCCATAGGACTTGCTGAACTCGAAATGGACTCCGGCGCCGGCCTCGATGCCGCTCGCCGACAGCATCAGATAGGCGTAGCCGTCGAGCAGGTCGAGGATGCGCGCCGTCATCGGCTTCGCCTTGGTGCCGAAATTGACGTACCAGGCCGACGCGTTGCGCCAGAAATAGGCGGCCTCGAACACCGCGGTGAGGTTCAGCGTCTCGCCACTTTCCTTGGGGATCAGATAGCTGACGCCGGCGCCGAGCTCGATCGATTCCGGCGAGAGGGCGAGATAGGCGTAATAAGGGGGCTCGCCGTCGGTCAGGCCGACGCGCTGCTTGGCGAGGATGTCCGCGCGGCCCTCGAGGATGATCAGATTGGGGATCGAGACGAGCAGGAACAGCTGCGAGGAAAAGGCCTTGCCCTTGTCGGCCGCGGTGGCGAGGCTGACTCCGGCGCCGATCGAGAAGGGGTTGCTGGCGCCGCCGGTCTGGTCGGGCAGCATCAGCTTCTGGAGATGAAGCCCCTTTTTCGGCTGCGGCGCCCGGTAATAATCTCCCCAGCTCGCATCCGCCGCCAGCGGCGGGTTGATGGCCTGCTTGGCGGCGATGTAGCGCAGCCCGAACAGGCCCCTGAAGCCGTAAAGGCCGAGGCCGGTCGAGCCGAGCAGGATCGGCATCGGCAGCTCGAGCCAGACGTCGACCGCCCAGGCCGGCCAGGCGGTGTTGTATTTCATCGTGCCGCCGCCGGCGATCTTCACCTTGGGCAGCGCGAAGGAGATCGAGCCGAGATATTCCGGATTCTTGAGCGAGAGGTAGCCGCTGAGGATCAGCACCGCCTGATCCTTGGACGCGGTGCCGGGGATGACGAGATCGATGCCGATCCCCTCGATCCTGAGGAAGCTGTGGAACGCGCCGCCGTCGACGGTGAAGTAGAATTTGATGCCGTCGCCGCGGCAGTCGACGCCGCCGGGATTGACGCTGACGCCGCCGTCGAAGCCCCAATAGCGATATTTGCGCAGGACGCCCTGATGCTGCTGCTCATGGGCGCCGAAATGGAGCGCGGTGATGGCGATCTTGGCCGGCCCCACCTTGATCACCGCGCTTTCCGGGAGCGGGATCGAGCCCCCCTCCAGCTCGAAGCTGCCGTCGGAGTTGATCAGGAACTTCTCGATATGGATCGGGGTCTTCAACAGGTTCTTGATCAGGTTGTTGTTCTCGAAGCTGAGATCGCCGCTGGTCTCGAGATAGACGCGGTCGTCGTCTTTGCCGACCGCCACCCTGGCCGCCTTGAAGATGAACGCGTTCGCCACTTCGAATTTGTGGGGAGGCGACGAGCTGGCGGTCAGCCTGAAATCGCCGTCGGCGGCGATGTAGAGCTCTATGCCGATCGGCTGCGCCTGGAACTTGGGGATGGTCAGCTGGCCCTCGATCTTGCTTTCGAGCAGGACGTTCTGGCGGAACTTCATGTGGAACAGGCTGAACCCGACCTTGAACCCTTGGCGGGTGCCCGAGGGGGGCTTCTTGCCGAGCACGAATTCGAGCAAGGCGCCGCCGGTGGGCGCCGGTCCGGCGGCAACCGGCTTGCCGCTCACCAGGGCCTCGAGGCCGATCGTGCCGGAAACGCCGCCGGTCCCGATCAGCAGGTTGCGGCCGACGATGCCCAATGTGTTCCCCGTGGGCTGCGAGAACCATTTCTTCGGGAGGCCGATGGCGACCGTCTTGAAGTACACGCCCATGAAGTCCGGCGGACGCATGTCGGCGATCGCCTCGGGAATATTGTAGGTCCGGCTGAGATCGAGCTTGCAGCCGTCGATCTGCAGGGTGAGACCCGTCTTGCCGATCATCGACGGGGTGAGTGAAACAGCCAGACTTCTCGTCGACCGCAATGTCGAAGCCGGTCCGGGTATCATAGCCCAGCCCCCCGGTGGAGAAAGTAAGCTTGGAAACGGCACTGCCGTCGAGCGGCGTCAGCACGCCAGCGGGAAACTCGATCGCCGCCGAGAGGCTGTCCAAAGTGACGCTGAACTGCGGCAGCAGCAGCGCCTCGACGTCCGCACGGTCGATCTGTCCGACGAGATCTTCGAACAGGTCGCGCAGGCGACTGAAAACGAGATCGAGATCGAAGCCCGCACCGTCCTTGACGACCGCTTCGAACGCCGCCTGATAGGGATCGAGGCCCGCAGTCTCCAGTTCGTCCAGAATCTGCGCGATCTCGTTTCCTGACACCGGCGTCGGACTGTTGAAATCCGTGCTCCAGTCGGCAATCTTGCCGATCAGCCATAGATAGTCGTTCGCCGACGGCGAGAGGATGGCGAGGAGCCGGGCGTAAAGCTCCTGATCGGTGATTCCGGCGAGGTGCAAAAACAAATCGAACGCCGCCCGTCCGGGATCGCCACCCGGCTGAAAGCGCTTCAGATAGGCCCGGATCGGCCATTCATAGACGAAGGTGACGCCGACCGAGGAAGCCGTAGCCGCGCCCGACGCGGCGTCGGGCAGCAGCACCAGTCGGAGGCCGGCGAGCAGATCGAGCTTGAGCGGCTCCTCCGTGACGACGGTGAGGCGATAAAGTCCGACGTCGCCGCTCTCACTCCGCTCCAGGCTCAGGTCGCGATAGCGCAGCGGCTCGAGCACTTCGGCGACGAGATCTCCCACCGCCTGTCCCGCCGCATCGAGGAAACTCATCTGGCCGAAGGACGCCCCCGAGCCCAGCCCCGCCGTCGGCAGCAACGTGGAGAGCGGCGGATAGGCTGGCGCGGCCACGGCTAAAGCTCCCCGCTGATGACGGCGACAACCGCGTCGGCAAGGTGCGTGATCGTGGCGGTAAAGGTCGCCGCATCGGCCGTCGTATAGGTCTGGAGAGGAGGAACATGGATGTGCCCGCTCTTGATCGACGTGAATTTCGAACGCAGCAGGTTCGACGATCGATAATAGGCCTCGTTCGACAAGTAGTTTCCGCCCGATCCCCTCAGGGCCTTCGTTGGGGTCGATGCTACCGGATTCTGCTGCGGCGGTGCCCAAATCGTTTGCTTGGAAGCATCGTCATAATTAGAGGGATGGGGAGTAAGCGTGGGATAGTCAAAGGGTAGATTGCCTTTCTTGGCACTGAAGCGCCAATCGTACCTCGCTTTCATGAATAACTGGGAATCATAATCGCTTAGATCTCGCGATTTCAAGAGAGTCTCGTAGAATAGATGTTTTGCTGTACCTAGCGGAAGGGTGTTGGGATCTAAGTTATTCGTTTTCGTCCCAAGATTATCTGCCGTGTTCCCTCGACACTGGCCAGCAAATCCATCGATCTTGCAGAATAGGATTGAGCTTGGATAGGTTTCGATGTAGCTAGTGAAGTTCCCGTCCAGACTAACAGTGCAAACTACGTCTACAGGCTTGTTGCCGGCTTGAGCGGCGAGAAGGGCGTCCTCAAGTGTCTTTTCGACGATCTGCTTGTCGAAGTCGGACCAGCGAACAGGAAAGATGCAGGTAGAGACGAAAAAGGTCTTGTTGTTCCTTGTCCAGCTCGGTTTCGCGGCCAGATAGAGGGCGAGCCGGCCCGACGGGTTGGACGTTTTGACATTCGCCGTTCCGGCGGGTCCGAACGGATCGAAGCCCGTCACGATGACGCGCCTGTCGCCGGCAGCAGCGCCGGCAAACCGCAGGCCGGTGTAATTCCTCGACAGGCTTTCGAACCGGTCGGTCAGCTTGGAGGCCGTTTCAGGATCGGCGAGAAGCAGGGGGTGGCTCTTCAGCGCTACGCCCATCTTCAGACGAGCATAATAGAGAATGCGATCCGACCAGGGTTCGAATGCAGGATCGCCAGCCAGCACCACGGCGCGGTTCCAGATGGCCGGGGCATATTGTCCGACCAGCGCCAGCAATTTGGCTGGTGCGCTCGCATCCGACGAGTCCACACCGAGCAAGGCATCAATGAATTGGCTCGCAAGTGACGCCATACGGACCGACGGGGTGGCCCCACGGGTGTCGCCAGCGAGCACGGAGTCCCATATTGTCGATGCATCCGATTCTTCCACCGTCAGTGCAGGAGCCGCGATTGTCGCCAAGCCTCCCCGGTCAAAGTCGGTTGATGAGAAGAATATGCCGTCAGCCGAGAAGACAGGTCCGACCGTCGCCCCGGCGACGGGTTGACCGTTCCAGCTCTTGCACTGGAGGAGATACCCACCTCCCGGCAGGGGAGGCACGGTTTGCGGCAAAGCGAGCGAGAGGAAGGCAGGGTGCGCTTCCCCCGGTCCCGGCGGCGGCCCGGACGGCAGGACCGTGCCGAGCACGGCTTCAAAGGCCGTCTTGCTCAAGAGCAATATGGTGTAATCGAAGATCTCCGTCTTGACGCGGGTGTCGCTGAGCAGCTCAAGGAAGCTCGCGACGGTGACCGGCGGCGTGGTGGTCGGAAGAATCGTGACCGAAACGGGTGAGGAGAGCATCCTTCCCGTAAGGAACCGAAAGAACATGCTGGCGCTGGCGGAGGTGGTGACCTTGACGGAGCTCGTCTCGGTCCACCCCCCATCGAAATCCTTGCCGTGTCCGAAGTTGCGGCGCTGGGCGATCAGCACGCTGTCTCTGCCGTTGTTGGCGCCCATGCCTTTTTGGAAGACATAGTGGGTCTCGCCGAAGCGGTCGTAAGCAAGCGTGCGGACTGGATCGACCGGATCCATCTTCTTGGTTCCGTCGTGACGGAGCACCTTATCGCTGACAAATTCCCGTTCGTAACCGGACGGCCCCGGCAACGGGCCCGACGGGGTCGTTCCCGCAGGCCACATCTGCCGAAACGCCGAGATGGCCCGGTCCCCAATTGGTCCGAACTGCAGCGGCGAAGTGTCGAACACGCCGCTTGCCGGCACGGCCCCACCCGTTCCTATGTCGCCTTTCAGATAGTGAGCGACGAACCACCAAGGCGGCTGCGCCCCCGCCTTCTTGGGGCGCTTGAAGGTAAGCGGTGAAGTCCAGCTGGCATCGCTTGGATCGAGCAGATTGGCGAACCGCAGACCAGGCGTGGTGGGCCCCGTCTGCCGGAGGAAAAGTCTGGGGGGTGAAGCGCCATTGCTGCGAAGGCGGAAGCAGAGGCCGGCCGGAGCGGGATCGGCATAGTGGATCGGCCAGCCTGCTCTGGAATAGGATCCTTGCGTCAGCGCCGCCTTGGAAGGCCCGACCTGGATGGCGTCCTGATACGTGCCGTAGAAATCGTAGGACAGCCCGACCTCGTTGCGGATGTCGAGATAGGCGCGGTCACGATTGACGAAGATGCCGGGCGAAGCGCCGAACAGACGGGCATGGAGCTGGCTGGTCCTCTTCGTCCCTGCACCCGGAATGGCGAGGCCGTCGGACCAGAACATTCCCCAAAAGGCGCAGGGATCGACGAAACAGCCGATCGCCTCGCGCTGGAGGCGGCTCACATAGGCCGCAGCGGCGCCCGCGCCGCTCGCGCTCTGGTCGGCCTCGATCAACCGGTCCGCTTCGCGTACCCAGCCGATTTTGGGCTGGGCGCCGTAATGCTGGACGACGACTTCGAAGCCAAAGCTGGGGAGGAATTCGCCGAGAATGTCGCCAGGCTCCACGATCGGCAGCTCGGCGGCGCCTGGGTAACGGAACAGGTGGTCGAGGATTTGGACATCGCCCCAGAGGCCGCCGTCGGTCGCGGTCGCATGGTGGGTGCGATCGAGACCGATATGGGCGCCGCTCTCGTGCGAGGCCTGCGGCATCGCGAGCTTGAGCACCTTCTCCCTGATATAGCCGATCAGGCCATTGCGGCTCGCCCCCGTCCCCTCTTTGCCGAGATCAAGCTCGCCGGCGGCGGTAACGAGGCTGTCGGGACGGAGGCCGCGATAAATGAAATATTCGACATAAGGAAAATCGAACGGCGGCTGGCTGAACGGCCTCAGGATCAGATTGAGCGTCGTGCCGGCCGTCTGCAGGCAGACTTGCCCGCGACAGACCGCATGAGCCTTGGCGGGCGACGCCGCCGCAGTCGAGACTTGGTGGACATCCGCGACTCGAAAACCATCCTTTGCACCCACCGTGGCCGCGGGCCCGAAACCCTGTGTCGCGCTTTGCGTGGCGAGGAAGGTAGGGTCGGTGAAGAAACAGAATTTCGCCACCATGGCACCGCCTTGCAATGCGAGCAGGCTCGCAAGAACTTCGTAGAAGCGGCACTCGCGCCGCGATCCTACGGACTTCATTCAGGAGAACACGCACGGAAAACGAAGGTTTGCGATGAAGCAGTTCGCCGAAATCACTGCGAACGCCGGGAGCGTTCAGAGAAGGCTTTCGAACTGATCGTACGCTTGACTCGGGCTTTGTCAATTAGAGCCGCGAGACTAGATCATCCATTTTGGAACTATTTCAAGAGTGCGCGGAGACCTGCTCAAGATCATCCGGCAATGGGCGCTATGCTTGCTCCCGTCCGCAAGAGAAGTCTGGTCTTCGCGCCGGCGGTGAAAGCGTGGCGGCAATCATGCCGGCCGCATCGCCTGCTCGATCATTCGGTCCAACCGGGCCGCCGGACTTGCGGAAACCGCCATTCCGGGCAAGGCTTGCTCCGTGACCACGACTCTCGACGACATCCCCGGCATCATCGAGCGCCTGTGCGCGGTCTATGACGAATTGGTCGCCAATCTGCGCGGCGCGCTGGCCTGCTATTTGACCGACGGCGCGATTCCCGATCCGGCGGCGCGCGCCGAGGGGCTGTTCGCTTACCCCGAATTGTGCATCGACTATCGGCACATGCTGCCGCGCGAATTCCCGTCGCGCGCGTTCGGCCGGCTGAACCTGCCCGGCCGCTACGCGACCAGCATCGCCCGGCCGCGGCTGTTCCGCAAATATCTGCGCGAGCAGCTGGGCTATCTGATCCGCGACTATGACGTCGAGGTCTCGGTGGAGCGCTCGCACAGCGAGATTCCCTATCCCTATGTGCTCGACGGCAGCGACGATCTGAAGCTCGAAGAGGGCCGCGCGGCCGAGCTGGCCCGCACCTTCCCCACCCCCGAGCTTGCCCATATCGGCGACGAGATCGCCGACGGCGCCTGGGATTATGCGAGCCGGCCGGAACGGCCGCTGGCGATGTTCGACGGGCCCCGGGTCGATTTCAGCCTGGCGCGCCTCAGGCACTATACCGGCACGCCCGCCCATCACACCCAGCGCTACGTGCTGTTCACCAACTATATCCGCTATGTCGACGAGTTCGTCCGCTGGGCGGTCGGCGAGCTCAAGCGCGCCGACAGCCCTTATGAGGGCCTGTCGGCGGCCGGCGACATCTATGTCACCAGCGACACCGAAGACGCCGAGGCCCAGGTCGCGCAGGGCGGCTGGCGGCGCCACCAGATGCCCGCTTATCATCTGGTCGCGCCGCGCGGCGAGGGCATCACCCTGGTCAATATCGGCGTCGGGCCGTCCAACGCCAAGACGATCTGCGACCATCTGGCGGTGATGCGCCCGGAATTGTGGCTGATGATCGGCCATTGCGGCGGCCTGCGCGCCAGCCAGACGATCGGCGACTATGTGCTGGCCCATGCCTATCTGCGCGACGACCATGTGCTCGACGACGTGCTGCCGGTCGAGGTGCCGCTGCCCGCCATCGCCGAAATCCAGCAGGCTTTGTTCACCGCCGCCTGCGAAGTGACCGGCGAGGATCCGCAGCAACTGAAGCGGCGGCTGCGCACCGGCACGGTGGTCACCACCGACGACCGCAACTGGGAATTGCGCTACACCTTGTCGGCGCTGCGCTTCAACCAGTCGCGCGCGGTGGCGATCGACATGGAATCGGCGACCGTCGCCGCCCAGGGCTATCGCTTCCGGGTGCCCTACGGCACCCTGTTATGTGTGTCCGACAAGCCACTACATGGCGAAATAAAGCTGCCGGGCCAGGCCAATGCCTTTTACGAGCGGGCAATCAGCCAGCACCTCAGAATCGGCATAGAGACGCTGAGAATCCTGCGCGGCGAGGGCGGCAAACTGCACTCGCGCAAGCTCAGGAGCTTCGATGAACCCCCCTTCCGCTGATAATCTTGTTGGGCTAATCCCTAAGGGACTCACGGGGGGCTATCCGACGAGCTGAAGGCGACCGATTCGGGGCTGACGGATTCCGACGGGCATCCTCCGATACTGTCACATGTCTTACGCCGAATCGCGGCACGGCTCGGGCCTGCGAATCGACCTGTCGGGGGAATATAGATGACCAAGTTCAGACTGCTCTGCGCCGCCGCCGCCATCCTGACGCCGGCCGTCACCTTCGTCGCGCCCGCCGCCTACGCCCAGGAGATCACCGCCTCGGTGTCCGGCCAGGTCACCGGGGCCGGCGGCGCCCCGATCAGCGGCGCCAGCGTCACCGTCACCGACACCCGCACCGGCGCGGAGCGGAACCTGACCACCGATGCCGACGGCAATTTCAACGCGCTCGGCCTGATCACCGGCGGCCCCTACACGGTCAGCGTCGAAGCGCCCGGCCACCAGGGCCAGACGCTGCAGAACCTCAACCTCACCATCCAGGGCACGACCGAGCTGACCTTCGCGCTCGACCCGGTCGCGGCCGGCGCCGCCGAGGAGAATATCGTCGTCACCGCCCAGCGCGTGAACGTCCAGCTGCAGGCGATCGGCCCCGGCACCGCGTTCAGCCAGACCGTGCTGGAGAATGCGCCGAGCTTCAACCGCGACGTGCGCGACGTCATCCGCATCGATCCGCGCGTCAGCCTCGACCGCGAGGACGTCGGCACCGGCGGGTCGGGCGCCGACCGCATCTCCTGCCTCGGCGGCAACGACCGCGGCAACGCCTTCACCGTCGACGGCATCACCCAGAGCGACGTCTACGGACTCAACGACACCGGCTTCTCGTCGCGCAGCTCGACCCCGATCCCGTTCGACGCGGTGCGCGAGACCCAGGTCCAGTTCGCGCCGATGGACGTCGAATATGGCCAGTTCACCGGCTGCGCGATCAACGTCGTCACCCGCTCCGGCGGCAACCGCTTCCACGGCGACGCCTTCTTCGAATATTCGAACAACGACCTCAGGGGCGATTCGGTCGACGGCCGCCCGGTCGGCCCGATCGAGGCCGACAAGCGCTGGGGCGTCGCTTTGGGCGGCCCGATCTTCCGCGACCGATTGTTCTTCTTCGCTGCCTACGAGCATCAGGAGGCCGGCTCGTCGCAGGACGAGGGCCCGACCGGCGCCGGCTTCGCCAACGAGGTGCGCGGCGTCTCGATCGCGCAGTTCAACGAGATTTCGAACATATTGAGCACCACCTACGGCATCGACACCGGAGCGCCGCCGACCAGCCGGCCGTTCGAGAACGACCGCTGGTTCGGCCGCATCGACTGGCAGATCACCGACGACCACCGGCTCGAGCTCACCTATCAGAAGCTCGAGGAGCTGACCGTCCGGACCGACGACTTCTTCACCGGCTCGCAGCCGCAGGTTACCGGCCTCAACACCTTCTACAACAGCGGCACCAATTCCCATTATTATTCGGCCCGCCTCTACTCGCAGTGGACCGACAATTTCTCGACCGAGGTGCGCTATTCGCGTTCCGACATCACCGACCTCCAGGATCCGGTCGGCGGCGGCGAGGCGCAGGACGCCGTTCCGATCCCGCGCATCATCGTCGGCATCGACAATCCGTCGGGTACGCCGGACGCGACCGTCCTCGCCGGGCCCGGCACGTCGCGCTCGGCCAACGACCTGCAGACCCAGATCGACCTGTTCAAGGCCGTCGCCAATTTCGAGACCGGCGACCATCAGTTCAAGTTCGGCTTCGAGGCGAACCGGGCGCACATCTTCAACCTGTTCGTCCAGAACGCCACCGGCACCCTGGTCTTCCGCAACGTCAACGACCTCCGAGAAGGGCTGCTGTCGCCTGGCGTGGCATTTCCCAATCCCACTCCTCCCCCGACCAACATCTGCACCCCTACGAACACGACCACGCCGGGCAACGTCGTGCTTGGCTGCACTTTCGGCGCGACGGGCAATTTCTCCCGCACCGGCGACGTCAATGACGCCGCCGCCGATTTCGGCCGCACCATCTATTCCTTCTATCTCCAGGACGAATGGAGCCTCAGCGACCGGATCGACCTCGTGCTCGGCATCCGCACCGACCTGTTCTCCGGCAGCCGTCCGGCGGTGAACAACAATTTCATCGCCCGCTACGGCTTCCCCAACACGACCGGATTCAGCGACATCGAGCCGATCTTCCTGCCGCGCATCGGCTTCACCTGGGACGCCGGCGACTTCGCCTTCTTCCGTCGCGCCGAGCTGCGCGGCGGCGTCGGCATGTTCTCCGGCGGCGATCCCCTGGTCTGGTTCGGCAACGCCTTCCAGAATAACGGCTTCGGCTTCGCCGAGGGCACGTCGGCCTCCGGCAACTGCCCGCCCAGCGGCACCCAGATCGACGTCACCCCGGGCGGCGGCCAGTTCACCGGTGTGCCGACCTGCATCCAGGCGGACGGCATCAACCGCGCCGGGCTCGGCCTCGGCGACACCCAGTCGATCGATCCCGACATCGACGTGCCGACGGTGCTGCGCGCCAATATCGGCTTCCGCTCCGAGCTCAATTTCGCCGACAGCGGCTTCTTCAGCGGCTGGCAGATGTCGCTCGACTATATCTACAGCCGTTACCAGAACCCCTACACGATCGTCGACCTGTCGCAGACGCCCGACATCCGCCGCGGCCTGCAGGGCTTCACCATCGACGGCCGGCCGATCTACATGTCGATCGATCCGACCGTGGCCGGCTGCGACGCGGTGCTGGTCGACATCAACCCGACTCCGGTCTGGCAGGGCGTGACCGCCCCCTGCTTCAACACCGGCCGCGACGACGAGCTGATGCTGACCAATGCCGATGCCTATAGCAGCCACGTCGCCTCGTTCGTGCTGTCGAAGAATATCGAGGGCGGTATCCTCACCACCGGCGGCTCGAGCTATTTCACGATCGGCTACGCCTTCACCGAGGCGCGCGACCGCCGCAACATGTTCAACTCCACCGCAGGTTCCAATTACGACCTCACAGCCGCCTTCGACCGGCAGAATCCGGACGTTTCGTCCGGCTTCTACGGCAGCCGGCACAACTTCACCTTCTCCGCCAACTTCACCGAGGAATTCTTCAGCGACCTGGAGACGCGGTTCGGCTTCACCTTCGTCGCCCGGTCCGGCCGCCCCTACAGCCTGACCTTCGCCGGCGGCAGCGTGTTCAACGACGCCGCGTCGGGCACCGCCAATGCTTTGGTCTACCTCCCGACCGGGCTGACCGACCCGAACATCTCGCCCCCCGGGTTCGACCCGATAACCGGGCTTCCGGTCGGTTCGAACCCCGCGGCCGTCACGGCGCTGGCCGATTTCGCCAATTCGCTCAATTGCGCGCGGCGCTTCATCGGCCGGTCGATCCCGCGCAACACCTGCTCCAACGACTGGTATTACGACCTCGATCTGACCTTCTCGCAGGATCTGCCGGGCCCGGGCCGGCTGATCGGCGTCAATGGCATGGAGGACACGATCCAGCTCTATGTGATGTTCGACAACTTCCTCAACTTCCTGGACGAGAGCTGGAACATCCAGCGGCGCCGCAACTTCGCCGGGCTGCAGGACATCGCCAGCATCTCCGGCGTCGACGCCCAGGGCCGGTACATCATCACCGGCTTCAACGGCGTCGCCGACTTCGAGAACGACAATTTCATCAACGTCTCGTCGTCGGTGTGGCGGATCAAGGTCGGCATCAGCTACGAATTCTGATCGCCGAACCGGACGAGCAAGGCGGCGGCTCCCATGGGACCGCCGCCTTTGCTTTTGGGGACACTTTGGGGACAGTTTATAAACTGTCCCCAAAGTGTCCCTGCTATTGCGGCGTGCGGTTCGTGATGCGATCCGGCGCCGGCGGCGCCAGCGGGCCGGCGGCGGCGACATAGGCTTCGAGCGCGTCGAGGTCCTGCGGGCCGCCGACCGGGTCGGCGCCGTCGCGAAACACAGTGAAATTGTCGCCGCCCAGGGCGAGGAAGCTGTTCATCGCCACCCGGTAGCTTGCGTCGTCGCGCAGCGGCTCGCCGTCGAGCCGCAGGTCGAGGATCCGCCGGCCGGGCGGGCGCGACAGATCATAGGCATAGGTCAGGCCGCGCGACGGCAGCAGCATGTTGGGCCGCTCGAGGCTGTTCGAGCCGCTCGCCCATTGCTGCTCGAGCAAGGCGCGGATCTGGCGGCCGGTGAAGCTCTTCACCACCAGGCTGTTGGCGAAGGGCAAAGCGGCGAACAGCTGACCGTAGGTGACGCTGCCGTCGGCGGCCGGGACGAGGTCGGCGCGCACGCCAAATTCGTTCACGAACGCGATCCGCGCGCCGCCCGCCTGCGGCGCACGGGTGGCGGCGAGCTGGGAGTCGGCGACCAGGTCGCCGAGCACCTGCTCGCCGGCCGGGGTCTCGGTCCGCATCGCCGGGCCGGTGAGGCGGCCGACGACGCGCTCGGCGAGCGGCGCCGCGGCGGCCGCATAACGATCGACCAGGGCCGCCACCGCCGGCTGGCGCGGATAAGACGGGAAAAGCCCGGTCGGCGCCACCTCGCCATAGGAGCCGGCAAAGGCCTCGCTCTGGACGATGCGGTTGTCGGCCCGCCGTCCGATCACGCCCCGCGCCGGATCGATCGTCAGGTCGATGTCGGTGACCAGGGTGCCGTAGCGGCCCGCGCTGGTGACCAGGAACGGCCGCGCCGGATCGATCCGGCCATAGTCGCAGACATAGGCGTTGTGGGTATGGCCGGAGACGACGAGGTCGACCTCGGGATCCAGCCGGGCCAGGATCGGCAGCAGGTCGCCCTCCAGCCCGGCGCAGCTCTGGTCGTTATAGCCGACGTCGGTCGAGGCGCCCTGGTGGATCAGCACGACGATCGCGTCCGCCCCCTCCGCCCGCAGCCGCGGGACCAGCGCGTTGATCGTGTCCGCCTCGTCGCGGAAAGCGAGGCCGGCGACGCCGGCGGGGTCGACCACCGTCGGCGTCTCCTCCAGCGTCAGGCCGATGAACGCGACCTGCACCGCACGCCGGCCGCTGCCGAAGCGGCGCATGCCGTAGGCCGGAAACAAAGTCTCGCCGGTCTCGGTGACGACATTGGCGGCGAGGAAACGGAAATCCGCGCCGGGAAAGTCGCGGTCGACGCGGCACGGCTCGCGGATGGTGTGCCGGGCGCAGCCGCCATGTTGCATGCGCAGCAGCTCCGCCCGGCCGCGGTCGAATTCGTGATTGCCGACCGCTTCATAGTCGATCCGGATCAGGTTCATCGCCAGGATCGTCGGCTCGTCGAGGAACAGGGCCGAGACCAGAGGCGAGCCGCCGATCATGTCGCCGGCGGAAACCACGGCATGGTTCGGATTGCCGGCGCGAAGGCTGTCGATCGCCGAGGCGAAATAGGCGGCGCCGCCGGCCGGCACCCGGATCGGATCGGCCCCGGGCGTCGCCCCCGGCGCGGCGACCGCCTGACGCGGCGGCTCGAGATTGCCGTGAAAGTCGTTGAAGGCGATGATCTTGACCGTCACCGGGGCAGATGCCGGCCCGGTCGGGCTTGCGGCGACGCAGCCGGACAAAGCGGCCGAGGCGGCGAGCAGGAATCGGAGTCGCATAGGTCCCTTCCCGGCCAAGACGGGCGCAGCCTTGGCACGCCGCTGCGGCCGCGTCACTAGCCCGAAGGCCGCGCCGCCTTTATGATCCCGGAGATGACCTCTGATCCGCTCGTTGAGCGCGCGCGCACAGCGGCGCTCCAGGCCTATGCCCCTTATTCCCAATTCTTCGTGGGCTGCGCGATCGAGTCGGTCGACGGTGAGGTGGTGACCGGGGTCAATGTCGAGAACGCCTGTTATCGCCTCGGAGTCTGCGCCGAGCAGAGCGCGCTCTCCGCCGCCCAGCTCGCCTTCGGCCTCGGTCGGGTGTCGCGGATCGCCGTCGCTGGTGGCAACATTGCCGCCGGCGCGCTCGCCGGGGAGCAGACCTGCACGCCCTGCGGCGGCTGCCGCCAGGCGATCTACGAGGCGGCCTGCCTGTCGGGGCGAAACGTCGAGGTGATCTGCGCCAATGGCAGCGGCGGTAACATCGAGAAGCGCATGATTGCAGAATTGCTGCCCAGTGGGTTCGGGCCGGACAATCTGAAGGACGCAGGCCAGTGAAAGCGACGAGACCCGGCGATGGGCGTTGCGCCGCCTTCGCGCAATCGGGCGAGAGGTGCAAGAATGCGGCCGGCGAAGAAAGCCGGTACTGCCGACTTCACCAAGAACCATTCGGGAGGATCGAGGGGTTTTTTGTCGAAAACCGCGAGCACATGATCGGCTTTATGCTCGGCGTTATCACCGAAACCATCGTGGACGACCTGTACGGGAATCTGCCGCCGCTGTTTGGGCAAGCACGTAAGACGATCGAAACAGAATCTTCGTCCGATCAACTGTTCAAGACTTTGGGCGGGATGCTGAACTGCGTCATCCTTCGCGATCGGAGGTATCGGATCGAGTATATCCGCGTCCGCCGGGAAGAGCCGGGACTAGCCGTCTACGAGTGTATCTATCCCACAGAGTACGGCGACCGCAGCGCTGGTGGGAATGGCGACATTTACATCTATTATGTCGACGAGCGTAGCCGCCGATACGTGGGCGCCCTGTGCGGTCCGGGAGTAAGACCCGACCACACGACAGTCCCTACCGGCTTGATCTGCCACTACCATATGGGCGCGATCGGGGGCTCCGACAGCTTTTACCGACTTGGCGGGCCTGAGGGACACGAATATCTCGCCTTCGACCACGAAGACGACGGAGCCGAAATTCGGCGCGCCGGTCGCGGGACGCGGATGGACGGTCCGGATCCGCTCGCGCTGCCTCGTCGCTAGGCCTGTTCGATTGCCGGTCTTGGCCGCCGAAGGGAGCGGCCTAGACCAGCTTGATCTCTCTCAGCCGTTCCTGGAGATATTCGTCGGCGGTGCAGGCCGGCCATCTGGGCTGCTCGCCGGGAGGCACGGTGCCGGGCAGCGCCTCGATCATGAAGTCCGAGCGGAAGTGGAGGAAATAAGGCATCGAGTAGCGCGAATGGCCGCGCCGCTCGGGCGGCGGATTGACGACGCGGTGCGTGGTCGAGCGCAGCCGGCCGTTGGTCAGCCGCTGCAGCATGTCGCCGATATTGACGACCAGCTCGCCGGGCCTGGGCGACACCGGGATCCAGCGGCCTTCGCGGGTGAGCAGCTCCAGCCCCGCTTCCTCGGCGCCGAGCAGCAGGGTGATGGTGTTGATGTCCTCATGGGCGCCGGCGCGGACATGGCTTCCCGGCTCGCCCTCGATCGGCGGATAATGGAGCAGGCGCAGCACCGAATTGCCGTCGCGCACGGTGTCGACGAAATAATCCTCATCGATCTTCAGGTAGCGCGCGATCGCCTTGAGGATCTTGAGGCCGGTGCGGTCGAACGTGTCGTACAGCTCGAGGAAGGTGTCGTGGAAGCTCGCTATCTCCTCCGGCCAGACATTGTCGGGCATGTGGCCACGGAAGCGGTGGCCGGCCGCCAGCTCGCGGCCGACATGCCAGAATTCCTTGAGGTCGTGCGACTGCTGGCCCTTGGCGGTCTCGATGCCGAACGGCGTGTAGCCGCGCGCGCCGCCGCCGCCGGCGACGTGGTAGCCGCGCTTGACCGCGTCGGGGAGCGCGAAGAAGGCTTTCGCTTTCTCCTCGGCCTGATGGATCAGCGAGTCGGGAATGCCGTGGTCGGCGATGATCGCGAAACCATATTCCTCGAAGCTGCGGCCGAGCTCCTCGGCGAAACGGTCGGGATCGCGGTCGGCGTCCGTCAGCGAAACGGAGGCGATCGGCGGCGAAGGGGCGAGCGTGCTCATGCGCGCGAACCTAGCGCTTCGCGCCCCCGAATCCAATGGCGGCAGTCAGCGCGGCGCGAGCGACGGGGGCAGTCCCCCGTGCGGGGACAGTCCCCGTCCCTCTCACGGCAGCAGCATTCCGGCCAGCGCGGCGCTCATCAGATTGGCGAGGCTGCCGGCGATCAACGCCCGGATGCCGAGCCGGGCGATGATCGGCCGCTGGTTGGGCGCGAGCCCGCCGGTGACCGCCATCTGGATCGCGATCGAGCTGAAATTGGCGAAGCCGCACAAGGCGAAAGTGACGATCGCGATGCTGCGCGGGGTGAGCGTGCTGCCTTCCATGTCGCCGAGATCGATGAAGGCGACGAACTCGTTCAGCACCATCTTGGTGCCGAACAGCCCGCCGGCCTCGCCGGCCTCGTTCCAGGGGATGCCGATCAGGTACATGATCGGCTGGAACACGTAGCCGACGATGCGCTGGAAGGTCAGGCCCTCGATCCCGAACCACGCGCCGGCGCCGGCGAGCAGGCCGTTGGCAAGCGCGACCAAAGCGACGAAGGCGAGCACCATCGCGCCGACCGCGACCGCGAGCCTGACGCCGGTCTGCGCGCCCTGGGCGGCGGCCATGATGATGTTGGCCGGCCGCTCGCCTTCCTCGAACGTCTCGGCGAGCTCGACCTTCTCCTCGACCGGATCGCCCTCGCTCTCGCCCTCGCCCGCCAGCGGCAGCTCCGCCTGCCGCTGCGGCTCGTCCGGCATGATCAGCTTCGACATCAATATGCCGCCCGGCGCGGACATGAAGGCGGCGGCGAGCAAATAGGGCAGCGCCTGCGGCCCCAGCAGGGCGGCATAAGCGGCGAGGATGGTGCCGGCGACGCCGGCCATGCCGACGGTCATCACCGTGAACAGCTGGGACGGCGGCAGCGCCGCCAGATAGGGCCGGATGACGAGCGGCGATTCGCTCTGGCCGACGAAGATGTTGGCCGCGGCGCTCAGCGATTCGACGCGGCTGATGCCGGTGATCCAGCCGATCGCGCCGCCGACCCAGCGCACGATCAGCTGCATGATGCCGAGATGATAGAGGATCGCGACCAGCGACGCGAAGAAGATGATCACCGGCAGCGCGCCGAGCGCGAAGGTCAGAGCCAGCGGATTCGTCTCCGCCGGTCCGAACAGGAATTCGGTGCCCTCATTGGCATAGCCGAGCAGGTTGGCGACGCCGCGCGCCATCGCCGCGATCCCGGCCCGGCCCCAGCTCGTATAGAGGACGAGCACGGCAATGCCGGCCTGGAGCGCGAAGGCGGCGCCGACCACCCTCAACCGGATCGCCCGGCGATTGGACGACAAGAGCAATGCGAGCGCCAGGATCAAGGCGATCCCACCTATGCCCATCAAGATCCTGGTCATGCGCCTGCCCCCCTGAAAAACCCTACCAGACCATCTTTCTTTCCCGCGCGCCGACGGCGCTGTCCAGCATGTCGATCGCTTCGCCGACATCGTCGGCGACGAGCAGCTGGGCGCGCCGCGCCGGCGACATGAAGCCGCTGCGTTCGACATGGTCCATCAGCTCGATCAGATGGTCCCAGAAGCCGGAGACGTTGAGCAAAGCGAGCGGCTTGGCGTGATAGCCGAGCGCGTTCCAGGTCCACGCCTCGAACAATTCGTCGAGCGTGCCGATGCCGCCCGGGAGCGCGACGAAAGCGTCGGTCAGATCGGTCATGCGCGCCTTGCGCTCGTGCATCGTGGTGACGATGTCGAGCTCGGTCAGGCCGCTATGGGCGACCTCGAGGTCGATCAGCGCCTGCGGAATGACGCCATAGGCCTCGCCGCCGGCGTCGAGCACCGCATCGGCGACGACCCCCATCAGGCCCAATCGGCCGCCGCCATAGACCAGGCCGATGCCGCGCCGGGCCATCTCGACGCCGAGCGCGCGGGCGGTCCCGGCGAAAGCGGGGTCGGCGCCGGGGCTCGAGCCGCAATAGACGGCGAGCCGCCTCATGCCGCGATCAGCGCCTTGAGGTCGGCCTCGGGCCGCGCGCCGAAATGCGAGATGACCTCGCCGGCGGCGATCGCCCCGATCCGCAGGCTCTCCTCCAGCGGCCGGCCGCGGGCCTGACCGACCAGGAAGCCGGCGGCGAACAGATCGCCGGCCCCGGTGGTATCGACGATCTCGCCGACGCGCGCCGCCGGCACCTCCACCCGGCTTCCGCGCCCGACCGCGAGCGCGCCCTCGGCGCCGCAGGTGACGACGAGCAGCGGCACCCGGCCTTCGATCGCGGCGATCGCGGCGTCGCGGGTGGGCTGCTCGGCGAGCGACCTGATCTCGGCGTCGTTGGCGAACAGCAGGTCGATCGCGCCCGCGTCCAGCAAGGCGAGGAAGTCGTCGCGATGGGGACCGATGCAGGCGATGTCGGACAGGGTCAGCGCGACCCTGCGGCCGGCGGCATGGGCGATCCCCAACGCTTCGCGCATCGCCGCGCGCGGGCCTTCCGATCGCCACAGATAGGCTTCGAGATAGAGAATGGCGGCGCCCCTTATCTGCTCCGGATCGAGCGCGGCGGCGGCGAGCTGATGGGCGGCGCCGCGGAAGGTGTTCATCGTCCGCTGGGCGTCCGGCGTCACCAGGATCAGGCAGCGGCCGGTCGGCTCGCCGCCGCTGATCGGCGGGGTCAGGAATTCGACGCCGAGCGCGCGTATGTCGTGGGCGAAGATCTCGCCGAGCTGATCGTCGGCGACCTGGCCGACGAAGCCGGCGCGGCCGCCGAGCGCGGCCACGCCGGCCATGGTGTTGGCCGCCGATCCGCCGCTGGTCTCGCGCGCCTGGCGCATGTGCGCGTAGAGCCGGGTGGCGCCGTCGGCGTCGAGCACCTGCATCGAACCTTTGACCAGCCCTTCCGCCTCGAGGAAGGCGTCGTCGGCGGTGGCGATCACGTCCACCACCGCATCGCCGATCGCGAGCACATCGAGCCGGGTCTCAGTCACTTAGGGTCTGCCCTCCGGCCTGGAGGTGGCCGGGATCGGCCGGGGAAGGCGGCTGGGTAGGAGAGCGCCGCCGGCCGGACCGGGCAGTCCGGACAAGGTGCTCGACGCCCCCAGCCGCCTTCCCCGGCCGACCGCGGAGCGGCGGGCTGGCTTTTGCCGCCCGGACGTTGTCGCTTCGTCGGTCACGATGAATGTTCATCGCTCCCTCCTCTCTCCTAGCCGGACAACAAAATCCAGTCCGTCACGGCCGCCTCCAGGCCGGAGGGCAGACCCTCAGTCTGATGGCGGGAATGGCAGCCGACGGAAAGCCCTTTTTGCTCGCCCGCAAAGCGGTTACGTCACGTCCATGTCGACCGAACCCGCCGCCCCCGCGATACCGCGCTCGCTGTTCGCTTTCTCGATCGTGTATGGCGGCATGGTCTGCATCGCCGGCGTGCTCGCCAACAAGCAGGTCGCTTTGGGCCCGCTCGCCGTCGAGGCCGGCATCTTCGCCTTCCTGATTTTGGTCGCCACGTCGAGCGCGGTCGCCGAGCTGTTCGGACGGTCGATGGCGAATCGCCTGGTGCTGATCGGCTTCGCCCCTTTGATCTTGTCGATGCTGCTCGCCGCGCTGGTGCTGGCGCTGCCGGCGGCCGCCGACATGCCGGCCGACCGGCTCGCCGCCTTCGAGCTGGTGATGGGCGCGACGCCGCGGATCTGGGCCGGCGGCATCATCGCCTACGGGACGTCGCAATATCTCAACGTCACCATCTTCAGCGTGCTGAAGCGGCCGGGGGGACGGCTGCTGTGGCTGCGCGCGGCGATCGCCAGCATGCTGTCGCAGATCGTCGACACCTTCCTGTTCATCACCATCTCCTTCTACGGGCTGTTCCCGATTCGCAATCTGCTGCTCGGCCAGATGCTGGCGAAGGTGGTGCTTTCCGCGGTGCTGGTGACGCCTTTGGTCTATGCTTTCGTCGCGCTGGGACGCAGGCTCGACGCACGGGGCTAGGACCTCGGACGTTCCCCGGCGAGGGCCGGGGTCCGGTACCCGGCAGAAGGACTGGGTCCCGGCTTTCGCCAAGACACGCTTCCCCCCTTAATGCGCGAGCAGCAGCGGCAGGGTGGCGGCGTGGAGCATGTCGCGGGTGGCGCCGCCGAGCACCGCTTCGCGCAGCCTCGTATGGCCGTAGGCGCCCATCACCAGAAAGGCGGCCTGCAACGAGGCGGCCGCGTCGAGCAACGCCGCCGCGGTGCCGCGCCCCTCGCGCGGCCATGAGGCGAGCTCCGCCTCGATGCCGTGGCGCGACAGATAAAGGGCGGCGTCGGTCGCCGGAAACTCGCTATGGCCCTCGGTGACGGTGACGAGATGGACCGCCGAGGCGCGAGCCAGCATCGGCAGGGTCAGCCGCAGCGCGTGCGACGCCTCGAGCGAACCGTCCCAGGCGACGAGCGCCGCGCCGAGACCGTCGAAACTCCGCATATCCTGCGGCACGGCCAGCACCGGCGCGCGGGCATGGACGAGGACGTCGGCGGCAATCGCCTGCGGACCTTCCGCCACCCGTCCCTCGCCGGGCAGGCTGAGCACCACCAGGTCCGACAGCCGGGCGCGGTCGACGATCACCTGGGCGGGCGCGCCGTCGAAGCGCAGCCAGTCCCAGCCGACGTCTTCGCCGCGCAGCCTTTCCTCTATCTCCCGGCGCTGTTCGCCGGCGACGCGCTGCACCTGCTCGATCACCGTCGGCAGCGCATAGACCCCCCCGAACGGGTCGCCCATGATGAACGAATCATAAGGGGTCACCTGCAGACAGGTGAGATGGCCCCCGAACAGCCGGGTGACGTCGAGCGCGGCCTGCAGCCGCGATTCGAGGCCGGGATCGCGGTTGGCGTAGAGCAGGATCGATTTCATGGCCCGTCTCCCGGGGGCTTTACTCGCCCCATTGCCGCGAGACCAGGCGCGAAGGCTGCAGCCGCGCGTCGACCAGAGCGGTCTCGCTGAACATAGAATCCATCAAGGCGACCTCGGTGTCGAGCGCGAACCAGCGGGTGGCAAGCTGCAGCTGCAGCTGGACGTCGAGCGGGACGTTGAGGTCGCGCACGGCGTCGATCCGCCAGAATTCGACCTGGCTGCCCCAGCCGCCGGAGGGGCGGGCTGCGAGGATCCGCCGCGCCCGCCCCACTTCGAGCTGCCCCGGCGCCAGCATCGCCAGCAGCGGCGCCTGATCGGGGAGCAGGGTGTTGATGTTGATCGGCGACAGCTCGGCGACCGGCAGCGCGCACAGCCACGGCCGCAGCCGCGCCAGGATCTCGGGAGTCATGCCGGCGAGCGAGCCCAGCTCGCCGATGTCGGCGAACAGCGTGTTGGAGGTCCGGTAGGGCCGCGGACCGGAGGCATAGAAACTATCCTCGGCGCCGCCCGGACCAGGCACGCCGTCGCTGTCCGCCCAGTCCGCCGCCGCCTCGCCGATCCGCCGCGCCTCGCTTTCGGGAATTTCGAGCAGCCCGAGCAGGCCGGCAAGCTGGCGCACGCCGGATTCGCGCCGGCTCAGCACATTGCGAGGATCGCCTTCGACGACGCTGTTGACGTTGAAGCAATTGCCGCCGTCGCGCAGCCGCAGCCGCGCGACTCCGCCGCCGGGCAGCGTCACCCGGCGAACCGCGCCGTTCCAGTCGCCGGCCAGCGTCCGCTCCGGATCGCGGGCGACGAGATCGTCGATGGTGACGAGGGCGAGCTGCTCGACGCCGGCGGCGAAGGCGCGCGCCTGATCGAGCGCGACGCTGTTGGTGGCCGCGGCGCGCGACAGGCTCAGGCTCTCCATGGCCGTCGCCGCGATCGCGCCGGTGACCGCGACCAGCAGCAGCACCGCCAGCAGCGCCGCGCCGCGCTCGCGCCCGGGCACCGGCCGCCTCATCGCCGCCCGGTCCCGACCAGGAAGAGCTGGCGCACCAGGCCGTGGCGGTCGCTGTCGGTGACCAGCTCGACCGCGACCGGAAGCTCGCCCGGGTCGGTCGGGTCCCAGCGCTCGCGCCAGGCGCCGTCCTCGTCGCGATAGCGCAGCCGCAACCGCCTCACCCCGTCAAGCAACGTCATGGGGGTGCCGCCGGCGCCGCCGTCGACGCGGGCGTCGCCGAGCCGTTCGAGCATGCCGCCGCGCAACCGGTAGGCGACTCGCTGCAGCGTGCCGCCCTCGCCGGCATTCCAGCCGCGCCGGACGAACACCATCAGCATCGCCGACTCGCCGGCGGCGCCGGCGAAGGCCGGCCGCCGCCGACCGGCCTGGTCGCGGAAGCTGCGCGGCGCCGCCTGGGCGAGATCGGCGGTCAGCAGCGCGCCGAGCCGCCGGACCTCGCCAAGCTCGGCGAGCCGCCGTTCCGACGTTTCGCGGGTGCGCGCGGTCAGGCTGAGCAAAGTAACGGCGGCGGCGGTGAGCATGCCGAAGATCGCCAGCGCGATCATCATCTCGACCAGGGTGAAGCCCGCCTGACGCCGAAGGTGATCAACCTTCATTGCCCTGCCCGCCGGAACAAGGTGAGGCCGGCGCGGCCCGGCCCGCCCGCTTCGCCGACCACCTCTATCTCGATCCGCTGGATCCGCGCCTCCGGCGAGCGGGCGACATTGCGCGTCCACAGCCAGCGGCGGCCGCCATTGACCGACTCGCCGGCGAGCGTCCCGAACGGCGGCGGCTCGGGGTCGCTGAGCAGCTCGGCGGCGAGGTTGCGCGCCACGATCTGGGCGAGCGCCTGCTCGTGCAGGCGGGCGCTGTTGGCGGCGGTGGCGCCGCCCAGTCGCAGCAAGGCGAGCGCGGCCAGGCTGAAGATGGCGAGCGCCACCAGCATCTCGATCAAAGTGAATCCGGCTTCGCCTCTAGCGGCGGACATCGATCTCACCGTCCGCGCCGATCGCGACCGCGATCCGCCGCTCGCCGCGCCGCAGGACGAGGTGGAGCGGATCGGCAAGACCGGTCGAATCGAAGCGGATGCGCGCCGACGTCGCGCCGCCCGCTTCCGCCCCGGTGCCTTCGGCCCAGTCATAATGGGCCGCCGGCTGCCAGCCGCCGCCGCCGCGGCGGACGATGTCATAGCCGCCCGGGCCGACCAGCAGCGCCACCGGCCGCGATTCGATGATCGCCGTATCGCGCGCCGCCTTGGCGCGCGCCGCGAACCTTTCGGCCTCCGCCCGGAGGCCGCCGCCCGGCTCCGGAATCGCCAGCACCACCGCCGCCGCGGCGAGGCCGATGATGACGATCACCACCATCAGCTCGACGAAGGTGAAGCCTTCCTCCCCATCGCTTCGCGATGGGGAGGGGGACCACCCGAAGGGTGGTGGAGGGGTACTACCGCCGCCCACGCAGCTACCCCTCCACCATGCTTCGCATGGTCCCCCTCCCCCCAAGCTGCGCTTGCGGGGAGGAGCCAGGCGGCCGACCCGGCGGCGGAGGCGCATGTCGGCATGACGGAATCGGATGGGTCTCGGCACGGACCCATTCCACTCCCGATGAAGGACCCGTTCAATCGAAATCGTCGTATAATTCGACTTTTCTGGAAATGTTGTTGACAGCCGGCCGCGCCTGCGGATACTTCAATGATTCTCGAAATGAGGAAGCCGGCATGGAAGCGCTCGAAGCCGTCACCGCCCTGTCCGCTCTCGCCCAGGAGCATCGGCTCGCTCTGTTCCGGCTGCTGGTGCAGGCCGGCGAGCAAGGGATGGCCGCGGGCGCGCTGGCCGAGCGGCTGGGGCTTCCCAACAGCTCGCTCTCTTTCCATCTCGCCGGCCTCAGCCGCGCCGGACTGATCAGCCAGGAGCGGCGGAGCCGCTCGCTCATCTATCGCGCCGACTATCGGACGATGAACGGCCTGATCGCCTATCTCATGGAGAATTGCTGCGCCGGCGCCGACTGCGCGCCGGCCGCCGCCGAACCGCAAAGGAATTGCGCATGAAACGCCTGCACGTCCATGTCGGGGTCGACGACCTCGCCCGCTCGATCCGATTCTACTCGACGCTGTTCGGGGCCGGGCCGAATGTGGCGAAGGACGATTATGCCAAATGGATGCTGGAGGATCCGCGGGTCAACTTCGCCATCTCGGCCGGCCGGCACGATCGCCGCGGCATCCAGCATCTCGGCGTCCAGGTCGAAAGCGCAGACGAGCTCAGCCAGGTCTATGGCCGGCTCAGGGCCGCCGACCGGCCGGTGCTCGAGGAGGGCCGCACCACCTGCTGCTACGCGAAGAGCGAGAAGAGCTGGATCGCCGATCCCGACGGGATTGTCTGGGAGACCTTCCTCACCGACGGCGAAGCGACGGTCTATGGCGACAGCCCCGCGCTCGGCACGCTGGCCGACAGCCTCGATGCGGACGCCTGCTGCCTCCCCGCCGCTGACCAGCCGGCGTGACCGAGCAAGCCCGCAACCTGCTCTTCCTGTGCACCGGCAATTCGGCGAGATCGATCCTCGCCGAGGCGCTGCTCAACCGGGAAGGAGAAGGACGGTTCCGCGCGTTCAGCGCCGGCAGCTTCCCGAAGGGCATTGTCCACCCGGTCGCGCTCGACCTGCTGCGCGAGCTCGGCTTCGCCACCGACGGCTGCCGCTCCAAGAGCTGGGACGAATATGCCGGGCCCGATGCCCCGCAAATGGATTTCGTCATCACCGTCTGCGATGCTGCCGCCGGCGAGGCCTGCCCGATCTGGCCGGGGCGTCCGGTCAGCGCCCATTGGGGCATGGAAGACCCCGCCGCCATCGACGGTCCCGGACAGCGCGAGGCGTTCGAGCGGGCGCTGGCCCTTCTGAGAAATCGCATCTCCCTGCTGCTTGCGCTGCCGCTGGAGTCGCTCGACCGGATCAGCGTCCAGCATGAGCTCAAGGAAATCGGCGCGCGCCGGGAGGAGGGCTGAGGTGGATTCCCTCTCCCGCCGGCTCGCCGCCGAAGGGCTCGGCGCCTTCTTCCTGTTCGCGGCGGTGATCGGCTCGGGCATCATGGCCGAACGGCTGTCGGGCGGGAACGTCGCCGTCGCTTTGCTCGCCAACACGCTCGCGACCGGCGCCATGCTGTTCGTGCTGATCACCATCCTCGCGCCGATCTCAGGCGCGCAGATGAACCCGGCGGTGACTTTGGTCGCAGCGGTCCGGCGCGATCTTCGATGGCCGGACGCCGCCTCCTATGTCGCCGTGCAGCTGGCCTGCGGAATCGCCGGCGCCTGGGCGGCGCATCTGATGTTCGAGCTGCCGGTGATCCAATATTCAGCCAGGATCCGGACCGGCCTCGGCCAGTGGCTCGGCGAGGGCATCGCCACATTCGGCCTCATCCTCACCATCCTCGGCACCGTCCGCCACCGGCCGCGCTGGCTGCCGGCGACGGTCGCGCTCTACATCGTGGCGGCCTACTGGTTCACCTCGTCGACCAGCTTCGCCAATCCGGCGATCACCGTCGCGCGCAGCCTTTCCGACAGCTTCGCCGGCATCGCCCCGGCCAATGCCGCCGGCTTCATCGCCGCCCAGCTCGCCGGCGCGCTGCTCGCCTCGCTCATTGCGACCTTCCTGTTCGCACCTGAACCTGTCCGTGGCGGCTGACACGGGCCGTTCGGATGTCGATCGAAGCTCTGCCCTCTTGCCCTTCAAGGGCTTCCCAAGGCAAAGGGGTCGTAACGGGAATGGAGTCTCCCGAGTAACCGCCATACCGGCTGATGACTCCTGCGAACGCCGCTGCGAGCGGGCAGAGCAGGAGTTGTATCATGGCCTATTTTATCGTTTTCCTTGGAGCCGGCATCGGCGGGATGCTTCGTCACGGTGTCAACGTCCTCGCGGTCCGCCTGCTCGGCCTGGGCTTCCCCTTCGGTACGCTGTTCGTCAACATCGCCGGTGGATTGCTAATGGGCGTGCTCGCGGAGCTACTCCTGCTCAAAGGCATTGGAAACCAGCCTTTGCGGCTGTTCCTCACGACGGGAGTGCTCGGCGGCTTCACCACATTCTCCGCCTTCAGCCTCGATGCAGCCGTCATGTGGCAACGCGGGGATTACACGCTGCTGATCAGCTATGCCGTGGGATCCGTGCTGTTCTCGATCTCGGCCCTGTTCTTCGGAATGGCCGCAACCAAGGCGCTTGTCTGATCATTCTGGGGCTGCGAGAGCTCCCTTCGCTCCGATCTGCCCCCGCGCCCGACCCGCATAGAACAGGCTGAGCAGCCGCTCGGACAGCTTCTCGGCATCGGCACGGTCGAGATCGACGATCTCGGGCGATCGCATCAGCGAGGCGCCGGCGGTGTCGAGCAGCAGGCTGCCGAGCCGCAGCCGGCGCTGCAGCGGACCGGCCGAGACATGGATGGTCTGCGCCCGGCCGCACGGTATCGTCCACAGCCGCCGGCTGAGCCAGCCGCGGGTCACGAACAAATGGCGGTCGTCGAGCGCATAGCCATGCTTGCGCCAGCGCAGCGTCGCCGCCACCGCCAGCAACAGCAATGCCGCCGCCGCGAGGCCGAACCGGGGTTCGATCGCCAAGGCAGCGGCGGCGGCGGCCGCGCCGAGCACCAGCCACGGCGCGGCGCGGCGCAGCAGCGCCCGCCGCGGCAGACGGTTGAAGCCGGACCGCGGCGGCGGCGCCGGAAATCCGGCTTCGGCGAGGATCGGCAGCAGCTCCTCGATCCTGGCGAACGGCGCCGCCACCTGGACGCCGCCTTCCTTCTGATCGGCGCCGAGCGTCTGGAACGACAATCTGTACCATCCCAGCAGCCGCGCGATCGGGCCGCTCTCGATCAGCGCGACCTGCGCCCGGCGGATCGGAATCACCACTTCGGACAGAGTGAACAGGCCGCGGCGCCGGCGCAGCCCGGCCTGGCTGCGGGTCAGGCGGAAGCCGTAATCGCTGGCCACCGTCCGCGCCACGCCGGCGACGACCCCCAGCACGAGCAGCAGCCCGACCAGGATCAGGCTGGCGCGCAGCCCGACCGCGCCCGCGGCCGCGCCGGCGCGCTCGGGCGTGAACCACGCAGCCATGTCGATCAGACGGAAGTCGTCCAGATATTGCAATATGGCGAAGATGGCGGCGAGGAAGATCAGCGAGAAATTGAACAGGCCGGAGCCGAGCACGCGCCCGAATCGCATTTCGAACAGCAGCGGCTCCTCCGCGGAGGGCGCCGCCCGGGGCCCCGACCCGTGGCGAATATGGTCGCGCAGCGCTTCGGCGTCGGCGAGCGCGACCATGTCGAGCAGCCCTTCGTCGGCCGCCGAGCCGCCGGTCTCGATCTTGACCCGGGCGGTGCCGAACAGCCGCGCCAGCAGCCGCCGCTCGATGGCGATGTCCTGGACCCGGTCGAACGGAATGACCCTGCGCCGGCGGGCGAGGACGCCGCTTTCGATGACGATTTCGCCGGTCCCGACCGTGTAGCGGAACCGCCACCAGGCGAGCAGCGCGCCGACGATGCCGATCAGGCCGGCCAGCGCCGCGAACACCAGCACCCGCCGCCATCCCTCCTGGGCGATGACCGCGCCGTAGGCTGCGCCGCCGCCGAGCATCTGCGGCACGATCTGCAGCGAGCGGCTGATCAGGGTCGCCGGGTGGAGCCGGCGCGGCTCGCCGGGGGAATCGCTCATGCGAGATCCTGCCGGATCTTGCCGCGAATCCGGTCGCGCAGGCTTTCGGCGAGCTGGTGGTCGAGGCCCGGCAGCGGCACTGAAGCGCCCCGCGTCCCCGCCGTGTGCAGGATCAGGGTGGCCAGGCGGTAGCGCCGCTCGACCGGGCCCTGGGCGATGTCGATATGCTGGACCCGCCCGAACGGCACCACGGTGCGCGTCCGCACCAGCAGGCCGCGGCGAATGTGCAACTCGTCCTCGCCCTCCTGATAGCCCCAGGCGCGGTAGCGGCGCTGCGGCAGCAGCAGGATGGCGAGCAAGGCGAGCGCCGCCACCACCGCCGTCACCAGGCCCGGCGGAAACAGCCCATCGCGAAAGGCTCCGAGGTCGACGCTGACCGCGATGAACAAGGGAAAGAGGCTGGCTATGGCGGCGCGGATGCGCAGCACCTTGCGATAGTCCGGGTGCAGCGGCGTCATGACCCTTTCCTCGACCGGTTCGTTGGCTTCCACGCCCATCTCCTTTTTGCCGGCCCCGTCGTGACATTGTGCGCCGGACAGGGAAAGAGGGCGCGCGAGCCACCGGAGAGTCGCCGATGCCGTCACGTTCGTTCCTGCGCGCCCTGCTGGCCGGCGCCGGCGTCGCGCTTGCGGCCCTGCTCGCCTTGCTCGCCTGGCGCCAGCTCACCGCCGAGCCGGAGCCGGCGCGGTTCGATCCCGGCGCCTTCGTGCGCTCGCGGCCGAAGCTCGACGCGCCTTATGTCGTCACCGATTATGAGGTGGTGGACGCGATGCTGGCAATGGCCGAGGTGCGTCCCGACGATGATGTCGTCGACCTGGGCTCGGGCGACGGCCGCATCCTGATCGCGGCGGCGCGCAGCCACGGCGCCCGCGGCCTCGGCGTCGACATCGATCCGGCGCGAATCGCCGAATCGACCGCCAACGCCCAGGCCGCCGGCGTCGCCCATCGCGTGCAGTTCCGCCGCCAGGATCTGTTCGAGACGCCGCTTGCCGAGGCCGAAGTCGTCACCCTCTATCTCACCCCGGAGGTCAACCTGCGCCTGCGCCCGCGCATCCTTGCCGAGATGCGGCCGGGCGCCCGGGTCGTCAGCCACGATTTCGACATGGGCGACTGGCGCCCCGACCAGCGCCAGCGGATCGGATCGGCCAACATCTACCTGTGGGTCGTGCCCGCCCGCCTCGCCGGCCGCTGGACGCTGACCGTCGAGGGCAGGCCGTACAGCCTCGAGCTGCAGCAAAGCTACCAGCAGCTGCGCGGCACCATCGCCGCCTCCGGCCGCGCGGTGCGCGTCGAGCAGGGCCAGGTGGCCGGCGACCGCCTCCGCTTCGTCGCCGAGCTGCCCGACGGCCGCCGGGTGTTCGAAGGCCGCGCCCAGGGCGACCGCATCGAGCCGCTGGCGGCCGGCGCCGGCTGGCGGGCGGTGCGCGCCGGCTGATCGGTCGAGGATCCGCGCGCCGTGCCGCTTGCTCTTGCTGGTCTCCTCCTCGCCTGGGCGGCGGCCTTGCTGTTCGGCGCGATGGAGTTCGACCGCAGCCTGCTCATCTTCTTCTATGCCGGCGCCCGCACCGATCTCAGCACCGCCGCCAGCTGGCTGACCGAAATGGGCGGCGGCCTCGTGCTGCTCGCCGCCACCGGCTTCGGCGCCGGCATCCTGCTCTACCGGCGCGACTGGCGCGGCGCCCTGCTGCTCGCCGGCATCACCCTTTCCGGGCGGCTGCTGGTCGAGCTGCAGAAGGACTGGGCGGCGCGGCTTCGCCCCGATCCGTACGGCCATCTGGTGCCGGTCGACACCTTCGCCTTTCCGAGCGGCCATGCCGCCAACGCCACTTTGGTCTGGCTTTGCCTCGCCTTGCTCGTTCCGCGCCGGCCGCGGATGCGCGCGTTCGCCGTCTGGGCGGCGGTATGGCTCGCGCTTGCGGCCGGCACGACCCGGGTGATGCTCGGCGTGCACTGGCCGAGCGACGTCATCGGCGGCTGGGCGTTCGGCCTCTTCTGGGCTCTTGCCTTGCTCCGCCTGTCCGGCCATCCGCTCGACGAGGGAATGCCGGCGCCGCCGCCGCATTTTCCGCCGGAGAGGGAGAGCGACGATGGCCGACCGCACCCGTCCCGACGACCATGAGCTGATCGACAGTATGGAAGACGCGCCGAGCCAAAGTGGCGTCTCCGGCGGCAACCTGCAGCGCAAGGTCGCCGCCCGCGCCGAGCAGGAGCATGAGACAGGCGGCGATGCCGGCGTCACGCGCGTCCGCGCCCGCGACAAGAAGCCGCAGGCCGATCTGCCCCGCTTCAACGAGCGGTAGCGTCATCCCGGGCGCAAGCCGGGATCTCAGGCCGGTAGGCGACTCGGTTCAGGGTGCGAACTCCTCCCGAGAACCCGGCTTTCGCCGGGTTGACGAGCTAGGCCTTCCGGAACATCACCGACAAATTGTTGGCCGGCATCGGCGCCACCCGGTCGAGCGCGAGCCCGTTTGCTTCCGCTTCCGCGGCGACGTCCTCGAGGTCGCGCACTCCCCAGTCCGGATTGCGCGCCCTCAGGTCGGCATCGAACGCCTCGTTGCTCGGCGCGGTCTCGACCCCCGCCTGACGATAGGCGCCGTAGAGATAGAGCGGAGCACCGGCCGCCAGCAGCCGCCCGGCGCCGCGCATCAGCCCCACCGTCGCCGCCCAGGGGCTGATATGGACCATGTTGATACACAGGATCGCATCCGCCGCGTCCACCGGCCAGGCGTCGGCGCGCGCATCGAGCGGCAGCGGCGGCAGCAGGTTGAACAGCCCCGCCTCGGCGCGCCACGCTTCGATCGAGCGCAACGCCGCCGGCTCGGGATCGCTCGGCTGCCACAACAGGCCCGGAAAGGTGCGCGCGAAATGGAGGATATGCTCGCCGGTGCCGCTCGCCACTTCGAGCACCAGCCCGCGCGGAGGCAGCAAGGCGCGCAGGATTTCGGCGATCGGCCCGGCATTGCGGGCGACGTGCGGCGCCGAGCGGCGAAGGTCGCTCATTCGCCGGCGGCCGCCTTGCCGGCGTCCCAGTCGTAGCGCCAGGTGAACAGGCCGATGCTGACGGGCAGGGTCAGATAGGCCATTGGCGCGAAATTCTCCGTCGCCGCGACCGCCGCCATCAGGATCGAAACCAGCCCGGTCGCGGTCAGGATCAGCCAGATGCAGGCCTCGCCGCGCGCCACCACCCTTTTCTCGCCGTCCAGTGCCGGATTGCGCCGCGCCTCGAAGAACAAAGACGCCATGGTCGCCGCCATCGCGACGAAACCGGCGCCGTAGATCAGGAAGAGGTCGCCGACATCGCCCTGGAACGGCGTGCCCGATCCGCCGAGAAAGGTGCTGAACGAGCGCGCCATCGCCCTGAGCGGCTGGACGTAGATGAGGACCAGGAAGACCAGCAGCACGGTCAGCAGCACCGACAGCCAGTCGCCCTCGCCGCGGAAGGTGCGCCAGCGGACATGACCGATCCAGAACATGGCGACGATCGCAAAGCCGATCGCGAACGCCGGCACCTCCGCCACCGCGCCGGCGAGCATGTCGTAATTGGTCGGCGCGGCGCTGCCGCCGATCACCAGCAGGGTCAGCGCGAAGGCGAAAGCCGCGTCGGTGAAATTGTCGAGCCGACTCGTCATCCCGGCAACAGCCGGGATCTCGGGACAAGTTGTCTCATCGTCCGCACCCCTCCTCCCCGAGGTCCCGGCTTTCGCCCCCGCAAAGTAGTCTTGCGGTACCTTCGCCGGGATGACGGGTTATTCCGCGGCCTCCACCTCGTCCGGTTCCTTGTACACCAGCACCGGCTTTCGCGCCGCCAGCGTTTCGTCGAGGCGGCGGCGCGGCGCGTGGACCGGCGCCGACTTCAGCGCCGGATCGCCCGCCTTGGCCCGCCCGGCGACATGGCGCATCGCCCCGATGAACTCGTCGAGCGCGGCCTTGCTCTCGGTCTCGGTCGGCTCGACCAGCATCGCCCCGTGCACGACCAGCGGGAAATACATCGTCATCGGATGATAGCCCTCGTCGATCAGCGCCTTGGCGAGGTCGAGGGTGGTGAGGCCGCCGGCAAATCCCTTGTCGCTGAACAGCGCCTCATGCATGCACGGCCCGCTCGCCCCGAACGGCGCGTCGAGCACGTCCTCGAGCCGCCTGAGGACGTAATTGGCGTTCAGCACCGCATCCTCGGCGACCTGCCGGAGGCCGTCGGCGCCGTGGCTCAGCATGTAGGACAAGGCCCGGGTGAACATGCCCATCTGGCCGTGAAAGGCGACCATCCGGCCGAAGCTGCGCGCATGATGGTCCTGCGCCGTCTCCTCCTCGACCAGCACGAATTGGCCGTCCTGCCGCTCGACGAACGGCAGCGGCGCGAACGGCGTCAGCGCCGCCGAGAACACCACCGGGCCCGAGCCGGGCCCGCCGCCGCCATGGGGGGTCGAGAAGGTCTTGTGGAGGTTGATGTGCATCGCGTCGATGCCGAGGTCGCCCGGCCGCACCCGGCCGACAATGGCGTTGAAATTGGCGCCGTCGCAATAGACCAGCGCGCCCGCTTCATGGACCGCTGCGGAAATCTCGATCATGTCCGGCTCGAACAGGCCGCACGTATTGGGGTTGGTGATCATCAAGGCGGCGACGTCCGGCCCCAATCGCGCCTTCAGCGCGGCAAGGTCGACCCGGCCGCGCGCATTGGCCGGGATGCTCTCGACCCGGTAGCCGGCGAAGGCGGCGGTGGCGGGATTGGTGCCGTGGGCGCTTTCCGGCACCAGCACGACCTCGCGCTTGTCGCCCCGCGCCTCGAGCGCACTGCGGATCGCGAGCAGGCCGCACAGCTCGCCATGCGCGCCCGCCTTGGGGCTCATCGCCACCGAATGCATGCCCGTCAGCCCGATCAGCCATTGGCCGAGGCGCTGGATCAGCTCCAGCGCTCCCTGGACGGTGTCGACCGGCTGCAGCGGGTGGATGTCGGCGAAGCCCGGCATCCGCGCCACTTTCTCATTGAGGCGCGGATTGTGCTTCATCGTGCACGATCCCAACGGGAACAGGCCGAGGTCGATCGCATAATTCTGCCGGCTGAGGCGGGTATAGTGACGCACCGCCTCCGGCTCGGACAGGCCGGGAAGGCCGATCGGTCGCCGGCGCGCCAGGTCCGCCATGTTGAGGACGACCTCCTCCAGCGCATGCTCGAACGGCCGGTTGCGGGAGATTTCGGGAGCGAGGTCGGCCGGCTCGAGGTCGACGCCGCTGCGGTCGGCTCCGCCGATCTCGAAGCTCAGCGGCTGCTCGAGCATCAGCGCCCGGTTGCCGGTCCAGGTCGCGGCCTCGCCTGCCGCCGCTTCGGGGCGGCCCGGCCGCCATCCGCCCGGATTACTGGTCATCGAGCACCTCCCCCAGCGCGGTGACGAAGCGGTCGATATCGTCCTTCGTCGCCGTCTCCGTCACCGCCACCACCAGCCCGCGCTCGAGCGACGGCTCGCCCGGATAGAGGCGCCCCAGCGACACTCCGCCGAGGATGCCGCGCGCGGCCAGCTCGCGCACCACCGGGCGCGCCTCGTGCATGTTGAGCACCAGGGTGAATTCGTTGAACATCGTCCGGTTGATCATCCGCAGCCGGTGCAGCCGGCCGAGCCGCTCGGCGGCGTAGAGCGCGCGATCATGGTTCAGCTCCGCCAGCTTCCTGAGGCCGGCTTCGCCGAGCAGGGTGAGATGGATGGTGAAAGCGAGCGCGCACAGCACCGAGCTGGTGCAGATGTTCGACGTCGCCTTCTCGCGCCTGATATGCTGCTCGCGCGTCGACAAAGTGAGGACGAAGCCGCGCCTGCCTTCGGCGTCGACGGTCATGCCGGCAAGCCGGCCGGGCATCTGCCGGACATGTTTGTCGGCGCAGGCGAACAGGCCGACATAGGGGCCGCCGAACTGCAGCCCGACGCCGATCGACTGCCCCTCGCCGACGACGATGTCGGCGCCCATCTCGCCGGGGCTCTTCAGCATGCCGAGCGCGACCGGCTCGGTGACGACGGCGATCAGCAGCGCGCCTTTCTGATGGGCGCGCGCGGCGAGCTCGGAAAGATCGGCGCAGCGGCCGAGGATGTCCGGATATTGGAAGACGACGCAGCTCGTCTCGTCGTCGATCCGGTCGAGCAGGCGGGCGGCGTCGCCATTCTCGTCATAAAGCGGCGCTTCGGTCTCCAGCACGTCGCCGGTGAAGCGCGCCATCGTCCGCGCCACCGAGACGTAATGGGGATGCAGGCCCGAGGAGAGGATGGCCTTGCCGCGCCGGGTGATCCGCCGGGCCATGCTGATCGCCTCCCAGCAGGCGGTCGAGCCGTCATACATCGAGGCGTTGGCGACGTCGCAGCCGTAAAGCCGCGCCACCTGGGTCTGGAACTCGAACAGCATCTGCAGCGTGCCCTGGGCGATTTCGGGCTGGTAGGGCGTGTAGCTGGTGAGCAGCTCGCCGCGCTGGATGAGATGGTCGACGCTGGCCGGAATGTGGTGCCGGTAGGCACCGGCGCCGAGGAAGAAAGGGACATCGCCCGCCGCCATGTTGCGCCGCGCCAGCGCCGCCAGCTGACGCTCGACGGCAAGCTCCGGCGCGTGATCGGGAAGGCCCTCGACGCCGCCCGGCAGCCGCGCCCGATCCGGCACGTCGACGAACAGGTCGTCGATCGAAGAAGCGCCGACCGCGGCGAGCATCTGCTGCCGGTCGCCGTCGGACAAAGGCAAGTAACGCATTCAGTTCCTCCAGTGCCTCCCTGCGAAGCGAGGCCTGGTGGGGAGGGGGACCGCCTGAAAGGCGGTGGAGGGGCAATTCGAGCCTGTGCCCCTCCACCATGCTTCGCATGATCCCCCTCCCCACCGCTTCGCGGCAGGGAGGATATTCAACTCCCTAAGCCGGCTTGCGCATCGAAAATCTCAACCGGACATAATCGGCGAAATAGGTGCCGTCGGGCTTGCGGAGCCTCGGCGCCAGCCGCGCCTCGATCGCCGCCGCCAGCTCGTCGCGCTCCCATTCCGGCACCATCGCGACATCGAACCAGCCCGACCGGAAGGTCTTCACCCAGCCCTGGATTCCGCTTTGCAGGTCGGTCGGCCGCTCGATCCGCTGCGCCTGCACGTCGGCGAAGCCCGCGACGCAATAGAGCCGGGCGAATTCCTCGACTGCCGGATACCATTGCGGGTCCTCGGCCGGCAGCGTGTAGCCGCGCCCGCTCATTTCCTCGCGGATGCCGACGCGCAAAGCGGCGAGGTTGCCGGCGCCGCCCATCTCGCCGACGAAGCGGCCGCCTTCCTTGAGCACCGCGAAGATGCCGGTGGCGACGGCGTCCGGATCGAGCATCCAGTGCAGCGCCGCATTGGAAAAGACGGCGTCGAACTGGCCGAAACGCTTCGCCTGCTGTTCCAGATCGAGCGCCTCGGCATCGGCGACGAAGGCGTCGACGCCGCGCGCCCGGGCCGCCTCCACCATGTCCGGCGAGGAATCGAGCCCGATCACCCTCGCCCCGGCCTCGGCGATGCGCGCGGTCAGCGCGCCGTCGCCGCAGCCGACGTCGAGGATCAGCTCGCCCGGCTGCGGGTTCAGGAGCTGCACCGCGGCCGCGCCGAGCTCGGGCACGAACGAGGCGTTGCGGGCATAGTCGGCCGGCGACCAGCGCGAAGCGGCGTTCACCATCCAGGGGACTCCTCAAACAGGTTGCTGCCGGCGCAACCCGCCGGCGGCCCCGAGGCTCCGCCGGCCGGCCGAAGTTTGATCTGGGTCAGCACGATTTTCACTGGCTCTCGCAAAAAGCCTTATATTGCTCGGCGCTCATCAGGTCGTTGATCTCGTTCGTGTCCGACAGCCGCAACTTGAAGAACCAGCCCTCGCCTTCGGGATCGCTGTTGATCAGCGACGGCTCGTCGACCAGCGCCTGATTGCCCTCGATCACCTCGCCGCTGACCGGAGCATAGACGTCGGAGGCGGCCTTGACCAATTCGACCACCGCCGCTTCGTCGCCCTGGCCGACCTGGCGGCCCGCTTCCGGAACCTCGACGAAGACCACGTCGCCGAGCTGCCCCTGCGCGAAATCGGTGATGCCGACGGTGGCGACGTCGCCGTCGACGCTGACCCACTCATGCTCCTTGGTATAGAAAACGCTCATGTGCCGGCTCCCTTGCGGTGGTAGCGGTGGGGGACGAAGGGCATCGGGACGACCTGCCCGGTGAAGATCCGGCCCCGCTGGGCCATCGAGATGGAAGTGCCGTGGGCCGCATCAGCGAGCGGCACATAGGCCATGGCGATCGGCGCCTCGAGGCTGGGCGAGAACCCCCCGCTCGTCACCTTGCCGATCTCATTGCCCTCCGCATCGACCACCATCGCGCCTTCGCGCACCGGCTGGCGGCCGTCGACGGCGAGCCCGACGCGCTTGCGGATCGGTCCCTCGGCAAGCTCGCGGGCGATGCGGTGCCAGCCGGGAAAGCCGCCTTCCTCGCGACGGCGCTTCGACAGGGCGAAAGTGAGATCGGCCTCGACCGGCGTCGTCGCCGTGTCGAGATCGTGACCGTAAAGCGGCAGCCCCGCCTCCAGCCGCAGCGAATCGCGCGCGCCGAGCCCGATCGGCTTCACCTCCGGCTGGTCGAGCAGCAAGGTGGCGAGCGCCTCCACCGACTGGGCCGGGACCGAAATCTCGAAACCGTCCTCGCCGGTATAGCCCGAGCGGCTGATCCAGGCCTTGATGCCGGCGACGGTGAAGGCGCCGGCGGTCATGAAGGTCAGCCCGGCCACTTCCGGGACCAGCCGCGCCAGCGCATCGACCGCCTTGGGCCCCTGCAAAGCGAGCAGCGCCTGTTCCTTCATGTGGTCGACCACCGCGGCCCGCGCCAGTCCGCCCTCGAGATGGGCGATGTCGCCATGCTTGGTGGCGCCATTGACCACCATGTAGAAATGGTCACCCCGCCTGGTGATCATGAGATCGTCGACGATGCCGCCATCCGCGGTCAGCAGCAGCGAATATTTCGGCCGCGCCTCCTTCAGGATCGCAAAGTCGGCCGGCAGCAATGCCTCGAGCGCCTTTTCCGCCTGCGCGCCCGCGATCAGCAGCTGACCCATATGGCTGACGTCGAACAGCCCGGCGCTGTCGCGGGTCCAGCGATGCTCCGCGAGGATGCCCTCATACTGGATCGGCATCTGGTAGCCGGCGAACGGCACCATCCGCGCGCCCAAAGCGCGGTGCCAGCCGTCGAGCGGGAGGGTCCTTTCGGGGTCGGTCATCTCGCTCTCCAGCCAACAAAGGGCCCGCCTGCGCGAACCGTCGCGCCTACTTCCGGCACCCCCTCTGTCGCTGGGACCTGAGAGCTTTCCCCGCCTTCGCCTCGGCGATTGCGGGTTACCCCTTCGGTGGCCCGCCTTCGCCGAGGCAAAAGCGGACGCTTTCCAGAGTGTCCCTGAACGCGCGGTCCTTCTGCCTGAGAGATTCCGGGGCGGTTGCTCCTTCGGCGGCCTCGCCCGGCCTCAAGGCCGGGCTCAGCTCTCTCCCGCGCGTCCGTTCGGACGGGCTTGCTCTGGACAGTCAGCGCAGGCGAGTCAACGCCTGGCCTATCAAGCCCCTCGTCATTCCCGCGAAAGCGGGAATCTCGCTTTACCTTCACAGCCGCCGTCGAAAGGCAAAGAGATTCCCGCTTGCGCTGGAATGACGGTTGGGCCTCAACGGGTCGCGTTGTAGCGCAATTGCTCGGCGTCGAGCTCGAAGCCGACCAGCAGCTCGAACCGCGCCCGCTCGACGGCGGCGCGCACCGCCGGATTGGACATCGGATCGATCGCCGCCTCGGGGTCGCCGGCGCGGCGCACGCGGGTGATCTCGCGCCTGATATCCTCGGGCAAGGTCGCCGCCGACCGCAGCACCTGCGAGGTCGCCGACCCGGTGGTGCTGGCGCGATACTGGCCGTCCGCGAAGCGCAGGCCGAGCCGGCTCACCTTCTTGGCGACGACGTTGCCATCGCCCTGCACCACGGTGGCGAAATAGGGCAGCACCACCTCGCGCGCGCCGCGATTGTCGCGGCGCTGGGCGTGAACCTCGAAGCTGGCATTGGTGACGATATACTGGCCGGTCTCGTCGCAGGTGCTGCGCAGGTTGGTGAGGGTCGCGACCACGTCGATCGCCGCGGCATCGCGGCTGGCCGGCGGATCGAACAGGGTGACGTCGCCGGCCGGCGCCGGAATCGCGACCGGCGGGCAGGCGGTATAAGTGGTCAGGATGCCGCTCTCGAGCAGGTCGCCTTCGCGGGCGCAGCCCAGCAGGCCGAGGGCAAGAAGGGCGGCCGCGGCCGCTTTGGATGGGAACAGTCGCAACGGATCCTCGAAACTGGCTGGGGGGAACACTATCTGCCCTAGGGCAGCGCGCGGATCATAGGAAGCGGGTTTTCGCTAGGCAAGCGATCGCATAAGAGCAGAGCCGATGAACGACCCCAGGCCCGAGCTGACCTTGCTGATCGCGGCGCCGCGCGGCTTTTGCGCCGGCGTCGACCGTGCGATCCGGATCGTCGAGCTGGCGCTGGAGCGTTACGGCCCGCCGGTCTATGTCCGCCACGAGATCGTCCATAACCGGTTCGTGGTCGAGGGGCTGAAGGCCAAGGGCGCGGTGTTCGTGCCGGAGCTCGACCAGGTGCCCGACGGGGTGCCGGTGGTGTTCTCCGCCCACGGCGTGCCCAAATCGGTGCCCGCCAAGGCCGAGGCGCGCGGCCTCAACTATCTCGACGCGACCTGCCCTTTGGTGTCGAAGGTGCACCGCCAGGCCGAGCGGCTGATCGCCCAGGAACGCGACATATTGTTCGTCGGCCATCCCGGGCACCCGGAGGTGATCGGCACGTTCGGCCAGGTGCCCGAGGGCCGGATGATCCTGATCGAGACGATCGCCGACGCCGAGGCGGTGAAGCCGGCCGATCCCGAGCGGCTCGCCTTCCTGACCCAGACCACTTTGTCGGTCGACGACACGGCGGCGATCGTGTCGGTGCTGCGCCGCCGGTTCCCGCGGATCGAAGCGCCGCGCCGCGAGGACATTTGCTATGCCACGTCCAACCGGCAGGCGGCGGTCAAGGCGATTGCCGGCCGCTGCGATGCGATGCTGGTGATCGGCGCGCCCAACAGCTCCAATTCGCTGCGGCTGGTCGAGGTCGCCGAGCGCGAAGGCGCGCGCGCCCGGCTGGTGGCGCGCGGCCGCGACGTCGATTTCGACTGGCTCGAAGGCGTGCGCACGCTCGGCATCACCGCCGGCGCGTCCGCCCCCGAAATCCTGGTGCGCGAGGTGGTCGACCGCCTCGCCGAACGTTTCGACGTGCGCGAGGAGCCGGTCGAGGGGGTCGAGGAGAATATGGTGTTCAAGCTCCCGGCCGGATTGAAGGCGGCCTGACCGCCTTGCGAGTCCAACCCTGATCCGGTGACCGAAGTCGAAATCTTCACCGACGGCGCCTGCAAAGGCAATCCGGGACCGGGCGGCTGGGCGGCCGTGATCCGGTCGGGCGCGCGCGAAAAGGAGATTTCAGGCGGCGAGGCGCTCACCACCAACAACCGCATGGAGCTGCTCGCCGCCATTCGCGCCCTCGAGGCGCTGACCCGGCCGTGCCGCGTCAATCTCTACACCGACAGCGTCTATGTCCGCGACGGCATCACCCGCTGGATCCACGGCTGGCGCCGCAACGGCTGGAAAACCGCGGCCAAGAAGCCGGTCAAGAATGCCGAGCTGTGGCAGGAGCTGCTCGACGCGGCGACTCCGCACCGGGTCGAGTGGCATTGGGTCAAAGGCCATTCCGGCCATCCGGAGAACGACCGGGCCGATGCGCTCGCCTGCGCCGAGGCGAACGGCTTCGCCGAGCGCTTACGCAACGGCCTCCATAGCTGATATCATCCGCCCGGCAACGGGAGGGGGAATGGTCATGTCGCCTGATCTGGAGATGCTGGTCTGGTCGGCCGCTTTGGCGCTGGCGCAGATGCTGATCGCGGTGCTCGGCGCTCAAATGCAGGTCGGCCTGCCGCGGCTCGCCGGCAATCGCGAGGGGCTGCCCGCAATGACCGGCTGGGCGGGACGGGCGCAGCGCGCCCACCTCAACATGCTCGAAAGCCTGGCGGTGTTCGCGATCGTCGTGCTGGTGGCGGAGATTGCCGGCCGTGCGAATGAGACGACGGCATTGGGCGCGATGCTGTTCTTCTGGGGACGGCTTGCCTATGCCCTGGTGTACCTCATCGGCATTCCGTGGCTGCGCACCGCGGTCTGGACGGTGTCGGTGGCCGGCATCCTGCTGGTGTTCAGCCAGCTGTTCTAGCCGAATCGCGTCGCCAGGTAAGGCGTCGGATCGATGCCCGCGGCCAGCGGCCCCGGCTCGGCGTCGAGCAGCAAGGCGGCGGCGAGCGCCGCGGCGGCAGGCGCGGTCTGGATGCCGAAGCCGCCCTGGCCGACGCACCAGAAGAAGCCGCGGCCGCTGTCGCTGAAACCGTAGACCGGCAGCCGGTCAGGCGCGAAGCTGCGCAGCCCCGCCCAACTGCGCTCGACCCGTCCGACCCGCCAGTCCACCGCCTGCTCCAGCCGGTCGATGGCGAGGGCGACATCAATTATCTCCGGCGCGCAGTCGCTCGGCTCGCACGCGGTTTCGTCATGCGGGCTCAGCCACAGCCGCCCGCCCGATTCCGGCTTGAAGTAGAAACGCTCGCGCGCGTCGATCACCAGCGGCAGATCGGCCGGCACCGGCGGGTCGACGCGCAGCTGGGCAAGGGTGCGGCGATAGGGGCGGATGCCGAGCGGCCGCTCGCCGGCCAGCCGGGCGACGCCGTCGGCCCAGGCGCCGGCGGCGTTGGCGAGGATGCCGGCCTCGAACAGGCCGGCGCGGGTGGACAGGGTCCAATAGGCCGGCTGCCGCTGCGCCCGCTCGACCCGGCCGTCGACGACGAGCACGGCGCCTCGCGCGCGCGCGCGCTTGAGATAGGCCGCGTGCAGCCGGGCGACGTCGATATCGGCGCAGGTCGGCTCGCGGAGGCCGAAATCCCAGCCCGGCCTCAGGCCCCTTATCGCCGTCTCGAGCGACGCGCGGTCCATCCACTCCAGCGGGACCGCGCAATCCGCGAACGCCCTGGCCAGCGCCTCGAGCGCCGCTTTCCCCGATGCGTCGGCGAGATGGATGGCGCCGCGCGGACTCAGCAGCGGCGCATCGGCGAAATCGGCGGGCGGATCGGCGAGCAGGCGGCCGGAGGCGCTGGTCAGCGGCTGGATCAGCGGGCCGCCATAGCTTTCCGACCAGAAAGCGGCCGATCGGCCGGTGCTGTGATAGCCGGGCTGGCTCTCCGCCTCGAGGATCAGCACCGAGGCCGCGCCGGCCAGCTCGGCGGCCAGGCTGGCCCCGGCGATGCCGGCGCCGACGACGGCGACGTCGAACCGGCGGGTCATCTTGCATGCTCGTCGAGGAAGGCGTCGATCCGCGCCAGCGCGTCGAGCCGGACCGGATCGGCATCGCGCAATATTTCGTGGCCGGCGTCAGGATAGATGTGCAGCCGCGCGCGCGGCAGCAAGGCGGCGACGCCGCGGATCGCCTCCGGGCTGACCAGCCGGTCGCGGTCGGTGCCGAGCAGCAGCACCGGCAGGTCGACCTTCGCCAGCCGCTCGGCGGTGAAGGCGGCGGCCGCAGACCGATAAGCGGCGCGCATCCAGCCCCAGCTCGGCGAGCCGAGATTATATTCGGGCTGCTGCTCCCACCACCACAGCTCGTCGGCATAGCGTTCCGGCGAGCCAGTCAGGAAATATTGGCGCCGCGAGCCGATCCCGGTCGGCAGCGCCGACTTTTTCCAGACCGGCTGGTCGCGCCAGCCGACCAGGCACATGAGATCGGTGATCATCGGCGCCAGCGAAGGCGAAAGCGGCGCGCTGTTGACCCGGATCATCGGCGCCACCAGCACCGCCGCGTCGAGCGCCGGCCGCCGGTCGACCAGCGTCCGCAGCAGGAGGTGCCCGCCCATCGAGTGGCCGACGGCGGCATGCGGACCGGCGCGGCTCGCCCGCCAGTCGGCGATCAAGGCGGCGAGATCGTCGACGAGGATATCGAAGCTGAGCAGATTGCCGCTCTTCACGCCGCCGCGCGACCGGCCCTGCCCGCGCCAGTCGAAAGCCGTGACGTTCCAGCCGGCTTCATGCCACCAGGCATAGCTTTCCAGATATTTCTCGATGAAATCGCCGCGGCCGCCGGCGAACAGCAGGCTGCCGCGAACCGGGCCGTCGGCCGGCTGCAGCCAGTCCATCCGCCGACAGCCGAAGCCGTCGGCGGCCCGCCAGTCCGAAAGAATCGCGTCGGGCGGAAAGGCTCGCCACGGTTGCAGGCTGGAGTTCATGCCACCGGTTACGGTTTTGAAAGCAAGCGCGTCTAGTGGGTTGAACCCATGTCGTGGGGGCCTGCCTCGATCCTGCTCGCCTTGCTGGCGCTGATGCTGCTGGCGGCCTGCTGGTTCGACGTCAGGAGCCGCACCATTCCCAACGCGCTCACCCTCGCCGTCGCCTTGCTCGCAATGCCCTTCTGGTGGGCGACGGGGCTGGCGGTCTGGCCCGACGCCGCGCTGCAGATCTCGGTCGCCGCCTTGGTGTTCGGCCTGTTCGCGATCGCTTTCGCGATCGGCGCGATGGGCGGCGGCGACGTCAAGCTGGTCAGCGCGGTGGCGCTGTGGCTGCCGTGGCAAGGCGTGCTGATCCTGCTGGTGATCATGTCGCTCGCCGGCGGAGCGCTGACGCTGGCCATGCTGATCCGCCACCGGCTGGCGCGCAGCGGGGCGCCGCTGGAGATTCCGTACGGCGTCGCGATCGCGTTCGGCGGATTGTGGCTGATTGGCCAACGTTTTCTTTACCAATTTGGCTGATGAGTAGGCCCGCAAATCTCTCTCAGTCCCAGTCGGGGAGGCGACAGACGCCATGGACGTCAAGAAACTCGCGCTGCTGATCGGCGCGCTCATCATTGCCGCGGTCACTGCGGTCATGGCGAAAAACATGTTCACCGGCGCTTCCGCGCCGCAGGCGGTGGCCGCGCCAGTGAGGCCGGTCGGCCCCGAAGTGCTGGTCGCCACCCGCTCGCTTCCGGTCGGCACGATCATCGACGCCGAGGCGTTCCGCTTCCAGCCCTGGCCCGAAGGACTGGTCCAGGAAGCTTATTATATCCGCGGACGGCCCCAGGCCGACCCCTCGACCCTGATCGGCACCGTCGTCCGCAACGAGATCAGCGCCGGCCAGCCGGTCACGCGCGGGGCGGTGATCCGTCCCGGTGAGCGCGGCTTCCTCGCCGCGGCGCTGGGGCCGGGCATGCGCGCGGTCACGGTCGGAGTGTCCGCGACCAGCGGCGTCGCCGGCTTCGTCTTCCCCGGCGACCGAGTCGATCTCGTCCTGACCCAGGAAGTGGCGGGCGGCGGCGACGGCGAGCCGCTGCGCGTCTCCGAGACCATCATCCGCAACATCCGCGTCCTCGCCGTCGACCAGCGTCTCAACGCGCGCGACGAGGAAGGCAACCAGATCGCCCAGAACGTCTCGACGGTCACTTTCGAGGCGACGCCCAAGATCGCCGAGAAGATCGCGGTCGCCCAGACCATCGGCCAGCTGTCGCTGTCGCTGCGCTCTCTCGCCGACACCAGCGCGGAGCTCGAGCGGGCGATCGCGTCGGGCGAGGTCGAGGTTCCCGAAACCGACGATCCGCGCGCCGAGCGGCGCATGCTGCTGGCGATCGCCAACCAGCCGATCGACAGTAACACGACCTATACAGTGGGCTCGGATGTGTCGCGCTTCCAGCGCGGCAGCGTGCCCGGCCGGGAAGCGCCCGCAGCGAGCGCGTCGGCCCCTGCCGCCGGCGCCGCGCCGGCGGTGGGCGGGGAAGTCCGGCCGACGGGTCCGGTCGTCCGCGTCGCCCGCGGCAACAACGTCACGCTCGTTCCGGTGGGAGCCAGATAAGATGATAACGATCAACTCGATCCAGCGGGCCACGCTCGGCACCGCCCTTGCGGCAGCGCTGGCGGCGGGCATCGCCGCCACCGTGCCGGGCCGGGCGGTCGCCCAGCCGGCGGGAGCCGAGGCGCCGGCCAACGACATCAACCTGTCGGTCGGCACCGGCCGGCTGGTGCGGCTGGGCGGCACGATGACCGACCTGTTCGTCGCCAACGACGCGATCGCCGACGTCCAGGTCCGCTCGCCGACCCAGATCTACATTTTCGGCAAGACGCCGGGCAGCACGACCGTCTACGCGACCGACCGCGCCGGGAGGGTGATCTATTCCGCCAATGTCCGGGTCGGCCAGAATCTCGGCTCGATCCAGGAGCTGCTCGACCTCGCCATGCCCGAGGCCGACATCCAGGCGACGCCGCTTTCGGGCATGGTGCTGCTGACCGGCACCGTCGCCCAGCCGACCGACGCCGAGGAAGCGGAGCGGCTCGTCCAGGGCTTCGTCGGCGAAGGCACCACGGTCGTCAGCCGGCTGCGCACGGCGACGCCGCAGCAGGTGATGCTGCAGGTCAAGATCGCCGAGGTCAGCCGGTCGCTGGTGCGCCAGATCGGCGCCAACCTGTTGTCGCGCGACAATAGCGGCGGCTTCCTGTTCGGCATCGGCCGCGGCAATCCCGGCACGATCACCGACCGGTTGTCGGACACGCTCCTCGGCCCGGACGGCAACCCGCTGGTGGTCGGCACCGACGTCGAATTCAACAATCCCGCCGGCACCACCACGCTCGGCGCCTTCGGCAGTCTGTTCGGCCTCGACATTCTCGGCACGCTCAATCTCAATGAGAATACCGGCCTCGTCACCACGCTGGCCGAGCCGACGCTGACCGCGCTGTCCGGCGAGACCGCCAGCTTCCTGGCCGGCGGCGAGTTCCCGATCCCCGTCTCGCAGTCGCTGGGCGCGGTGACGATCGAATATAAGCAGTTCGGCGTCGGCCTCGCCTTCAGCCCGATCGTGCTCGAGAACGGCCGCATCTCGATGCGGGTGCGGCCGGAAGTCTCCGAGCTGTCGAGCGAAGGCAGCATCACCCTGAACGGCTTCGAAGTGCCGGCGCTGGTGACGCGGCGCGCCGAGACCACCGTCGAGCTCGGCTCGGGCCAGAGCTTCATGATCGCCGGCCTGCTGCGCAACACCGGCAACAATACCGTCGACCGCGCGCCGTTCCTCGGCCGGCTGCCGATCATCGGCGCGCTGTTCCGCTCGACCAGCTTCCGCCGCAGCGAGACCGAGCTGGTGATCATCGTCACCCCCTATCTGGTCCGCCCGGTCTCGGCCTCGCAGATCGCCTTGCCGACCGACGGCTTCCGCCAGGCCGACGAGGCGTCGCGGCTGCTGATCGGCCAGCAGCATGCCGGCCGCACCGAGCCGCGGCCGATGCCGACCTCCGCCAGCCCGCAGTCGGCGGCGCCGGGCGTCGACGGGATCGGCAGCAACGCGCCCGCCGCCCCGCAGCCGGTCCAGCAGGCGCAGGCCCCCGCCGCCGCGCTGCCGCCGCAGCAGAGCCCGGCTGCGGCCCAGCCCGGTTTCGACTTCTGATGCGCGCCCGAGCCCGAAAGGACAGCATGACCATGTCTCGCACCTCGACCTTCGCCGCTCTGGCTGCTCTCGGGCTGGGCGCCAGCGCCTGCGCGCCGACCGGCCAGCCGCTGAGCGCGGTCAACAATCCGAGCCTCTATTCGGTGCACCAGCCGGTGGTGGAGCGCAGCGACTTCGTGCTCGACCTCGCGACCAGCGGCGACCGGGTGCCCCAGTCCGAAATCGAGCGGCTTCACGCCTGGTTCGATTCGATCGGGCTGAGTTATGGCGACCGCATCTTCGTCGACCAGCCGCAGGATTATGCCAGCACCGGCGCGCGCGAGGACGTCGCCCGGGCGGTCGCCGAATACGGCCTCCTGGTCAGCGACGGCGCGCCGGTGCTCAACGGCAACGTCCAGCCCGGCTCGATCCGGGTGATCACCAGCCGCGCCACCGCCAGCGTCCCGGGCTGCCCGGCCTGGGGCAATGCGGCGAGCGAGCCGACCACCCTCACCTCGTCCAATTACGGCTGCTCGATGAACGCCAACGTCGCGGCGATGGTCGCCAATCCCGAGGATCTGGTGCTCGGCGAAGCCGGATCGACCAGCGGCAGCGCCACCACGGCGACCCGCGCGATCCGGGTCTATCGCGAGCGTCCGCCGTCCGGCCGCCAAGGCCTTCCCGCCTCCTCAACCACGGGTCAGAACCAATGAACGCGCCCTTCCATGCCTCGCGGACGGCCAGCCTTCGCGATCCTTTCACCGCTTTCGTCTGCGACGATGCGACGGCGGACATGCTCCGCCCGGTCGCGGTCGAGCATGGCTGGTCGCCGGAAAAAGTGAACAAGGGCGGACTGCGCAACGCTGTGCAGACGCTGTCGGTCTCGGCCAGCCCGAGCATCCTGTTCGTCGACCTCAGCGAATCGGGCGATCCGCTGAGCGACATCAACTCGCTCGCCGAAGTGTGCGAGCCGGGCACGGTGGTGATCGCGGCCGGCCAGGTGAACGACGTGCGGCTCTATCGCGACCTCGTCGCCAGCGGCATCCAGGATTATCTGCTCAAGCCCTTCACCGCCGACCAGCTGCGCGACGCCTTCGCCCATGCCCAGCTCACCATCTCCGGTCCGCGGCTCTCCGAGAACGCCACCGAGAAGCCCAACGTCACCGCGGCGGTGATCGGCGTGCGCGGCGGTGTCGGCGCCTCGACCGTCGCCTCCTCGCTCGCCTGGCTGATGGGCGACAAAGGCGGCCGGTCGACCGCGCTGCTCGACCTGGACATCCATTTCGGAACCGGCGCACTCGGCCTCGACCTCGAGCCGGGCCGCGGGCTTACCGACGCGATCGAGAATCCGAGCCGGATCGACGGCCTGTTCATCGAGCGGGCGATGGTGCGGGCGAACGACAAATTGTGCGTGCTCTCCGCCGAAGCGCCCCTGAACCAGTCGGTGCTGAGCGACGGATCGGCCTTCTTCCAGCTGCAGGAGGAGATCCGCCACGCCTTCGAGGGCACGGTGATCGACCTGCCCCGCAACATGCTGGTCCAGTTCCCGCACCTGATCACCGACGTCAACATGGTCATCATCGTCGTCGATTTCACCCTGGCCGCCACCCGCGACGCGATCCGCGTCCTTTCCTGGCTCAAGGCCAATGCCGCCCAGGCCCGGGTGCTGGTCGTCGCCAACAAGATCGTCGGCGCCGTCCAGGAGGTGAGCCGCAAGGATTTCGAGCATTCGATCGAGCGCAAGGTCGACGTCGTGATGCCGTACGAGCCGAAGGCGGCGATGCAGGCCGCCAAGCTCGGCCAGCCGCTCGCCAAGTCGACCAAGTCCTCGAAGCTGTCGCAACCCTTGAGCCAGCTGCTGACGCTGACCCTCGAGCAGGCCGCGTCGGAAGAGGAAATCGAGGCCAAGCCCGCGAACAACTCGCTGCTCGGCAAGCTCGGCAGCTTCAAGTCGCTCGTCGCGAAGAAGCCGAAGGAGCCCTCGGCCAAGGCCGCCTGACGGCGGCGGGCGGCGGCGAGACGAGGAGGCGTGATGTCCGGTTTTTCGATGCTCCTGATGGCGGCCGGCCTGCTCGGCACGCTGCTTCTCGCCGCGGCCGCCTTTTCGGGACCGTCGGCGAGCAAGCTGCAGGCCCGGCGGCTCGAAAGCGTGCGCGAGCGCCACAGCCGTTCGTCGGAGATCGCCACCCAGGCGCAGCTGAAGCGGATCTTCGCCCATCGCCAGACCCGGGCGGACGGCTATGCCCAGCGCTTCATCCCGAATCCCGCCTTGCTCCGGCTCCGGCTCGAGCAGACCGGCCGCAGCTGGACCCTCAGCCAATATGCGCTGACCTGCCTCGGCATCACCGCGGCGACGATCATCTTCCTCTGGTTCCGCGGGCTGCCGCTGGTTCTGTCGCTCTCGCTCGGGCTGCTGCTGGGGCTCGGCCTGCCGCACATGGTCGTGACCCGGCTGATCCGGCGGCGCGTCAACAAGTTCACCGCCCGCTTCCCCGACGGCATCGACCTGATGGTGCGCGGCCTGCGCTCGGGCCTGCCGATCTCGGAGACGGTCGGAGTCGTGGCCAACGAGATCCAGGACCCGGTGGCGACCGAGTTCCGCAACGTCGCCGACAAGATGAAGATCGGCCGGACGATGGAAGCGGCGCTGCAGGAGACGGCGGAGCGGCTCGGCACGCCGGAATTCCAGTTCTTCGTCATCTCGCTCGCCATCCAGCGCGAGACCGGCGGCAACCTTGCCGAGACGCTCTCGAACCTGTCGGAAGTGCTGCGCAAGCGCGCGGCGATGAAGCTCAAGATCCGCGCCATGTCGTCCGAATCCAAGGCGTCGGCGTGGATCGTCGGCGCGCTGCCGTTCATCGTGTTCGGGCTGATCTGGTTCATCAACGGCGAGTATATGCAGAATTTCTTCGTCGATCAGCGGCTGATGATCGCCGGCGGCATCGGCCTGGTGTGGATGTCGCTGGGCGCCTTCATCATGTCGCGCATGGTCAATTTCGAGATCTGACAGGGAGCGTTTGAGCATCATGGCACCCGCGAGCGGCCCGACGATCATGGGGATCGACATCGTCATGGTGGCGACCGCGCTGTCGGCCGTCGCCACCTTCGCCGTGCTCGTCGCCCTCTATGCCGCCACCACCGTGCGCGACCCGATGGCCAAGAGGGTCAAGGCGCTGAACGAACGCCGCGAGCAACTGAAGGCCGGCATCGTCGCCTCGACCTCGAAGCGGCGCAAGAACATCAGCAACCGCAACGAGATGGCCGACAAGGTCCGCGGCGTCCTGTCCTCGTTGAAGATGCTGCAGGAGGAGCAGGTCGTCAAAGCGCAGCAGCGGCTGATGCAGGCCGGCATCCGCTCGAAGGACATGGCGTTCGTCGTCATCTTCGCCCGCCTGGTGCTGCCGGTGGTGATCGGCGGCTTCGCCGTGACCGCCGTCTATCTGCTCGACTGGTTCCCCACCTGGGGCGCGTTCAAGAAATACGGGCTGGTCGCGGGCTCGCTGCTGCTCGCCTACAAGGCGCCGGACCTCTATTTGAGGAACCGGGTGACGAAGCGCTCGCACGCCATCCGCAAGGGCCTGCCCGACGCGCTCGACCTGCTGGTGATCTGCGCCGAGGCCGGCCTCACCGTCGACGCCGCTTTCGGACGCGTCGCCCGCGAGCTCGGCAAGGCCTATCCCGAGCTCGGCGACGAATTCGCGCTGACCTCGATCGAGCTCGGCTTCCTCACCGACCGCCGCCAGGCGTTCGAGAATCTCGCCAACCGCATCGACCTGGAAGCGGTGCGCGGCGTCGTCGCGACGATGATCCAGACCGAGAAATACGGCACGCCGCTGGCCAGCGCGCTGCGCGTGCTTTCGGCCGAGTTCCGCAACGAGCGGATGATGCGCGCCGAGGAGAAAGCGGCGCGGCTGCCGGCGATCATGACCGTGCCGCTGATCCTGTTCATCCTGCCGGTGCTGTTCATCGTCATCCTCGGCCCGGCGGCCTGCTCGATCAACGACGCCCTGCTGTCGTCGTAGCGGCGACGGAACCATCGCGGTCGTTTCGCGATTGATCCGACGCTTCTTGCGACGACGGAGGTATCAGCCATGAACGCCTTTTCGCCCGACCAGTGGCTGGTGCTGCTGCTCGCTTTCCTGCTCGGCCTGTTCCTGGGCATGTCCTTCCTCGCCAGCCCGAAATGGAAGCGGCGCTACCGCGAGGAATCGCGGCTGCGGGCCGAGGAGGCGCGGCTGCGGGCCGAAGAGACCAGGCGGCGCGAGGAGCTCGAGGCCGAGCGCGCCCATTGGGAGGCGAGGACGATCGCCGACCGCGCCCGCGACGACCGGCCGCCGCCGCCGCCGCCTCGGCCTGACCCCACCAGCTGAAAAGGGGGACTGTCCCCCTTTTCAGATTGGTGTGAATGGGGACAGTCGCATTTCCGCCCGCAGCGGCGAATCGATACCGGCGGGGGGGAAAGTGACTGTCCCCTTTCCTAGCCCTTCTCCGCGCGCAGCGCCGCCTGGGCGGCGGCCAGCCGGGCGATCGGGACGCGGTAGGGCGAGGCGCTGACATAATCGAGCCGGCAAGCCTCGCAGAAGGCGATCGAGGCGGGATCGCCGCCATGTTCGCCGCAAATGCCGAGCTTCAGCTCCGGCCTGGCCGCCCTTCCCCGCTCGGCGGCGATCGCGATCAGCTCGCCGACCCCCTCGACGTCGAGGGTGACGAACGGATCGCGCGCGAAGATGCCGCGCTCGCAATAGAGTCCGAGGAAGCGGCCGGCATCGTCGCGGCTGAGGCCCAAAGCGGTCTGGGTGAGGTCGTTGGTGCCGAAGCTGAAGAATTCCGCCTGTTCGGCGATCGCGCCGGCCTGCAGCGCCGCACGCGGCAGCTCGATCATCGTCCCGATCCGATAGTCGACCCGGCACCCCTGCTCTTCGAACACCTGATCGGCAACGCGCTCGATCAGCTCCCGGATGATCCTGAGCTCGGCGCGGGTGGCGACCAGCGGCACCATCACCTCGGGCAGCGGCGGCTCGCCGCTCTCCCGCGCCGCCGCCACGGCCGCCTCGAAGATGGCGCGCGCCTGCATTTCGTAGATTTCGGGATAAGTGATGCCGAGCCGGCAGCCGCGGTGGCCGAGCATCGGATTCGATTCGGCGAGCTCGGCGGCGCGGCGGCGCAGCGTCTCGATCCCGACTCCCGAGGCGCGGGCGACCTCGGCGAACTCCTCCTCGGCGTGCGGCAGGAATTCGTGCAGCGGCGGATCGAGCAGCCGGATCGTCACCGGCAGTCCGGCCATGATCCGGAAAATCTCCTCGAAATCGCCGCGCTGGGCCGGCAGCAGCTTGTCGAGCGCGGCGCGGCGGCCCGGCTCGTCGGCGGCGAGGATCATCTGGCGGACATTGGCGATCCGAACGGAATCGAAGAACATATGCTCGGTGCGGCACAGGCCGATCCCTTCCGCGCCGAACGAGCGGGCGGCGCGGCAGTCGTTCGGCGTCTCGGCATTGGCGCGGACCCTCATTCGCCGGTGCGTATCGGCCCATCGCATCAGCGTGCCGAAATCGCCGCTCAGCTCGGGCTGGACGGTCGGAACCTCGCCGAGCATCACCTCGCCGGTGGCGCCGTCGATGGTGACGGTTTCGCCTTCCTTCAGCTCGCGGCCGGCGACGCGCATCACCCGGGCGCGATAATCGATGGCGATCGCGCCGGCGCCGCTGACGCACGGGCGGCCCATGCCGCGCGCGACCACCGCGGCGTGGCTGGTCATGCCGCCGCGGGCGGTGAGGATGCCGGCGGCGGCGTGCATGCCGTGAATGTCTTCCGGCGAGGTCTCGACCCGGACCAGGATGACCTTCTCGCCGGCGGCGGCTCTGGCTTCGGCGGTGTCGGCGTCGAACGTGATGCCGCCGCTGGCGGCGCCGGGCGAAGCGGGCAGGCCCCTGGCGATCACCTCGCGTATGGCGTCGGGGTCAAGGGTCGGGTGGAGCAGCTGATCGAGCGCCTGCGGGTCGATGCGCAGCACCGCTTCCGGCTGCGAGATCAGCCCTTCCCCGGCCATGTCGACGGCGATCTTCAGCGCCGCTCTGGCGGTGCGCTTGCCGGTGCGGGTCTGCAGCATCCAGAGCTTGCCGCGCTCGACGGTGAACTCGATGTCCTGCATCTCGCGATAATGGCGCTCGAGCGTGTCGAACACCCGCGTCAGCCGGCCGAACACCTCGGGCAGCGTCTCCTCCATCGACGGCGCGCCGGCGCGCGCCTTCTCGCGGGCGGTGCGGGTCAGATATTGCGGGGTGCGGATGCCGGCGACGACGTCCTCGCCCTGGGCGTTGATCAGATATTCGCCATAATAGCAGCACTCGCCGGTCGAGGGGTCGCGGGTGAAGGCGACGCCGGTGGCGCTGTCCTCGCCCATATTGCCGAACACCATCGCCTGGACGTTGACCGCCGTGCCCCAGTCGTGCGGGATGTCGTGCAGCCGCCGGTAGGTCCTTGCCCGCTCGCCGTTCCACGAGCCGAACACGGCGCCGATCGCGCCCCACAACTGGTCGTGCGGATCCTCGGGAAAGGGACGGCCGAGCGCTTCGGCGACGATCTCCTTGTAGCGCGCCGTCAGCCGCTCCCAGTCGCCGGCGTCGAGCTCGGTGTCGAGATGGACGCCCTTGTCCTCCTTGGCGATCTCGAGCGCCTCCTCGAACGTGTCGTGCGACACGTCGAGCACGACATGGGCGTACATGTGGATGAAGCGGCGATAGCTGTCCCAGGCGAAGCGGCGGTCGCCGGAAGCGGCGGCGAGGCCCTGGACGGTGCGGTCGTTGAGGCCGAGATTGAGGACGGTGTCCATCATCCCCGGCATCGACACGCGCGCGCCCGAGCGGACCGAGACCAGCAGCGGATCGTCGGGATCACCGAACCGCCGGCCGGTGACCTGCTCGATATGGGCCAGCCCCTCGGCGACCTGGCCGCGCAGGCTGTCGGGGAAACGCTCGCCCTCCTGATAATAAAGGGCGCACATTTCGGTCGAGATGGTGAAGCCGGGCGGCACGGGGAGGCCGATCGACGCCATCTCCGCCAAATTGGCGCCCTTGCCGCCGAGCAGATTCCGGTTGCCCGCCTCGCCGTCGGAGACGCCGCCGCCGAACCGGTAGACGTAGCGGGTCATGTCAGCCGTCTCTCCGGCGGCAGGGTCGGCAAGCTTCATGCGGCTGGGCTTTCATCGATTGGGCAAGGTCGGAATTGGGGCGCAAGGCTCAGCCCTCGATGCGCGAGAAATCGGCGACGCGGTGGACGGTGTCGCGGACGCGCATGAGCAGATCGAGCCGGCGGGCGCGCTTCATCGGATCGGGATCGTTCACCGTGACCTTGTCGAAAAAGGCGTCGACGGGCCCGCGCAGGGTGGCGAGCGCCGTCATCGCCCGCGCATATTCCTCCTCCTCGACTGCCGCCGCGACACGCGGCTCGGCTGCTTCGAGCGCGTCCTCGAGCCCGGATTCTTCGACCTGTTGGGTATAGGCCGATAGGGGCGCGTCCACCCGCTCCTCGCCAGTCCAACCCTCTCGCTTGAGGATGTTCGCGGCGCGCTTGTAGCCGGCGAGCAGGTCGGCGCCTTCGGGCGTCTCGACAAACGCCTGCAGCGCCTTGACCCGCGCGAGCAGGCGGACGAGGTCATCCTCGCCGTCCGACGCAAAGACGGCGTCTATCAGATCGTGGCGGACGCCCGCTTCGCGCTCCTGCACCTTCAGCCGGTCTTCGAGGAATAAGAGGATCGCTTCCGAAAGGTCGGTCGCTTCCTCGATGATCCTGCCGCGCTCCAAATTGGGTGTGAGCGCCGCTTTCCACCGCACCACCACCCGGTCACCGTGGCGATAGGTGAAGGAGCCGACCTCGGCGGTGATCTCATGGTCGTCGTCATCCTCGTCGAGCAGATCGGGGAAGGTCACCGATGAAAGCGCGCCGAGGCGCGAGACGATATTGAGGACGGCGGCCTGGACGAGCACATCGGACAGCGGAAGCCGCAGGCCCGAGCGGGTCAGGATCTGGAGGAAGCCCAGCGCGGCCCGGCGCAGCGCGAACGGATCGCGCGAGCCGGTCGGCTTCTCACCGATCGAGAAGAAGGCGACGAGCGTATCGAGCCGGTCGGCGATGTTGACGACGATCGTGACCGGGGCAGTGGGCACCTCGTCAGCCTGGCCCGCGGGCTTGTAATGGTCACGGATCGCGTTCGCGACCGCGTCGCGCTGGCCCTGGGCGCGCGCAAGATAGCCGCCGATCGTCCCCTGCAGCTCGGGGAACTCGCCGACCATCTGGGTGACGAGGTCGGCCTTGGCGAGCCGCGCCGCCGCCTGGACCTCGATGGGGTCCGCGTCCCGGACGATCCGCTCCTGGACGAGCCACTGGGCGAGCTTCTCTACCCTGAGCGCCTTGTCGGCCAGCGTGCCGAGCTTCTCGTGGAAGACGATCTGATCGAGCTTCTTCGCCTGCTCGTCGAGCGGCACCCTGAGGTCGTGCTCCCAGAAATAGCGGGCGTCGGCCAGACGGGCGGCGAGCACCTTGCGATTGCCCTCGGCGATGGCGGCGCCACCGTCCGACGCCTCGATATTGGCGACGCAGACGAAATTGGGGGCCAGGCTCCCTTCCCCGTCGAGGCAGGCGAAATATTTCTGGTTGGTCCGCATGGTGAGCTGGATCACCTCGCGCGGGACGTCGAGATAGGCCGGGTCGAACGCGCCGAGCAGCGGCACCGGCCATTCGGTCAGGCCGGCATTCTCGGCGAGCAGCCCCTCATCCTCGACCAAAGTCAGGCCGGCCGCGGCGGCGGCCGCGGCGGCGCCCTCGGCGATGATCCGGCTGCGCTCGGCCGGATCGAGGATGACGTGGCAGGCGCGCAATTTCTCGACATAATCGTGCGGGCCGCCGATCGTGATCACGCCGGGATGGTGGAAACGGTGGCCGACGCTGGCGGCGCCCGATCCGACGCCGGCAATCTCGAACTCGACGATCTCCTCGCCGAACAAGGCAAGGATCCCCTGCAGCGGGCGCACCCAGCGCAGGCTTTCGGTCGAGACCGAGGCGTCGCCCCAGCGCATCGACTTGGGCCAGGGGAAAGCGCGGACGATGGCGGGCACGGCCTCGGCCAGCACGTCGGCGGCGGCGCGGCCGGGCCGGTCGATGACGGCGAACAGGATCCCGTCGCGTTCGACCAGCTGCTCGCGCGTCAGGCCGGACTTGCGCAGAAAGCCGGCCAGCGCCTGATCGGGCGCATTGGCGCGCGGCCCCTTCATCTCCTCGCTCACCGCCTCGGTCGCGTCGGGCAGGCCGCGGGCGATCAGAGCGAGGCGGCGCGGGGTGGCGTAAGTCTCGACCGCTTCGGCCTGGAGGCCGGCGGCGGCGAGCTGCTCGTCGAACAAACGGGCGAGGTCGGCCGCCGCCTTCGGCTGCATCCGGGCGGGTATCTCCTCGGAGAGCAGTTCGAGCAGGAAATCAGGCATTTCCCCTCTCCCATTTTGGGGAGAGGGAGGGGCCCGCCGCGAAGCGGTGGGAGGGTGAGGGGACGCTGGCGAGAGATGTGACTCCCCTCACCCTCCCAAGCCTTCGGCTTGGGCCCCTCCCTCTCCCCTTCAGGGAGAGGGGGATAAGGAGCGCCGTCACGCCGCCCATCCGTTCCTGTCCATCCAGGCCTGGCAGGCGCCCTTGGCGAGGTCGCGGACGCGGCCGATATAGGCCTGGCGCTCGGCGACCGAGATGACGCCGCGGGCGTTCAAGAGGTTGAAGATGTGGCTGGCCTTGATCGCCTGCTCGTAAGCGGGGATGGGCAGGCCAGCGCCGAGGCAGTCCTCGCATTCGGCGGCCGCCTTGCGGAACAGATCGAACAGCCGGCCGGTGTCGGCGACCTCGAAATTCCAGGCCGACATCTGCCGCTCATTCTCGAGGAAGACGTCGCCATAGCTGACGCCGCGGCCGTTGAAATCGAGGTCGAACACGCTGTCGACATCCTGGATGTACATGGCGAGCCGCTCGAGGCCGTAGGTCAGCTCGCCCGCCACCGGGCGGCAGTCGAAGCCGCCCATCTGCTGGAAATAGGTGAACTGGGTCACCTCCATGCCGTCGCACCATACCTCCCAGCCCAGGCCCCAGGCGCCGAGCGTCGGCGATTCCCAATCGTCCTCGACGAAGCGAATGTCGTGGCGGGCGAAGTCGATGCCGATCGCCGCGAGGCTGCCGAGATAGAGGTCCTGAAGGTCGGCCGGGCTCGGCTTCAGGATCACCTGATATTGATAATAATGCTGGAGCCGGTTGGGATTCTCGCCGTAGCGGCCGTCGGTCGGCCGACGGCAGGGCTGGACGAAGGCGGCGTTCCATGGATCGGGCCCGAGCGCGCGCAAAGTGGTCGCGGGATGGAAGGTCCCCGCCCCCATTTCCAGATCGTAGGGCTGGAGGATGACGCAGCCGCGCGCGCTCCAATAGTCATGCAGCGTCAATATCAATTTCTGGAAAGAGAGCGGGCGGGTCGCCAAGGATTCGCCTTCGCAGCTTCAACAAGGGAGTGGCCACGCTTTGACGCATGGGGCACGAGGGGTCAACGGGACCCGGCAAGGAAAGAGCGGGATGATCGGATCGACGATGAGGAAGCTGGCCCGGTTGATGGCGGCGGCCGCGCTGGCCGGGCAGGCGATGCCGGCGCCGGCGGCGGCCGATCAGCCGACCATCGGGCAGGCTTCCGCGCCGGCCCCGCGCAGCGCGCGCCCGGCGCTGTGGCGGATGAGCGACGAGGATACGACCATCTATCTGTTCGGCACTTTCCACGCTTTGCCGCAGGGGATCGAATGGCGCTCCGAGCGGATCGACCGGGCGATGGCCGAGGCGGACGAGCTGGTGCTCGAGGTGAGCGATGCCGACGATCCTCAGGCGTTCGCCGAGGCGCTGGGCGGCGACATGATGGCCGAGGGGCTGCCGCCGATCCTCGAGCGGGTGCCGCCCGAGCGGCGCGAGGCGCTTCGCGAGGCGATCGCGCGTTCCGATCTCCCGATCCAGGCCTTCGACCGGATGAAGAGCTGGACGGCCGGCCTGTTCCTGATCCTGGCCTCGATGCAGCGCATCGGCATCGATCCGGAGCAGGGAGTCGAGGAAGGACTGGAGCAGGGCTGGCGGGCGCGCGGCCGGCCGGTGCTGGGGCTCGAGACGGCGGCCCAGCAGTTCGGGTTCCTGCGCTCGCTCTCGGAGGAATTGCAGCGCCTGTTCCTGATCGCCGCGACCGACGACGATGAAGAGGTGCGGCGCCAGTTCGAGGCGATGCTCGACGCCTGGGCCGCCGGCGACGTCGAGGCGATCGGCGAGACGTTCAACGAGGAAGCCGGGATGTCCGAGGAACTGCGCGCCGCGCTGCTGACCCGCCGCAACGCGGCCTGGGCCGACTGGCTGAAGCAAAGGATGGCACGGCCCGGCACGGCGTTCGTCGCGGTCGGCGCCGGCCATCTCGCCGGCGAGGGATCGGTGCAGTCGATGCTGGCCGATCGCGGCCTGACGACCGAGCGGGTGCAGTAGATCGACCCGCGGCGCGGGGTTGCGTCCCCCCGCCCGCTCCCTTATAGGCCGCCGCTTCCCCGCTCATGGTCATCCCTGGAGGCGTGAGCGGCATCTTTTGAACCCGCATTTTGGAGACATGCCATGAGCGAACAGCTTACGCTGTCGGCCGAAGCGCGCGAACGGGCTGGCAAGGGAGCCTCCCGGGCATTGCGCGACCAGGGCCGCATTCCCGCCGTCGTCTACGGCGAAAAGCAGGATCCGCTGTCGATCCACCTCGAGGAAAAGGCGCTGGTGAAGATGCTTTCCACCGGCCATTTCATGAACTCGGTGGTGATGATCGACTGCGACGGCAGCCAGACCCGGACCCTGCCCAAGGACGTCCAGTTCCATCCGGTCACCGACCGCCCGCTCCATGTCGATTTCCTGCGCATCGCCGAGCATGCGACGGTGACGGTCGGCGTGCCGATCCGCTTCGTCAACGAGGACGATTCGCGCGGCCTGCGCCGCGGCGGCGTGCTCAACGCCGTGCGCCACGAGCTCGATCTGGTCTGCGACGCCTCCGAGATACCCGAAGAGGTGGTGATCGACCTTGCCGGCACCGATATCGGCGATTCGATCCATATCAGCCAGGTCACCCTGCCCGAAGGCACGACGTCGGCGATCACCGACCGCGACTTCACCATCGCCACCATCGTCGCGCCGTCCGGCGTCAAGGCGGAGGCCGCCGAGGCGGCGGCCGCGGCCGCCGGAGTCGAGGGCGAGGAGCCCGCGCCCGACGAAGTGCCGCTGGTCGGCGAGCCCGAAGCCGAGGGCGGCGGCGAGGAGTAGAGCTTGCCGCTCCGCTGGCTGGCCTCGCTGTTCGCGCCGCGGCGCGTCGACGTGCACGGCCAGCCGGCGGACGCTCCCGACGCCGGAGATTGGGGAGACTATTCGCCGGTGCAGATCTGGATCGGCCTCGGCAATCCCGGCGCGCAATATGCGATGCACCGGCACAATGTCGGCTACATGGCCGCCGACGCGATCGCCGAGGTGAACGGCTTCGATCCGGTCAAGAAAGCGTTCCACGGCTGGACCCGGCAGGGCCGGATCGGCGGCCAGCGGATCCTGCTCTTGAAGCCCTCGACCTATATGAACGATTCCGGCCGCGCGGCGCGGGCCGCGATGGACTTCTTCAAGAAGGGTCCGGGCGACGTCACGATCTTCTACGACGAGCTCGACCTCGCCCCGTTCAAGGTCAAGGTGAAGGTCGGCGGCGGCACCGCCGGCCATAACGGCATCCGCTCGCTGGACGCCCATATCGGCAACGAATTCCGCCGGGTGCGGATCGGCATCGGCCATCCCGGCCACAAGGACCGGGTGACCCGCCACGTGCTCGGCAATTACGCCAAGGCGGAGACCGAGCGCCTGAGCGACCTGCTCGCCGCCATCGCCGCCGAGGCGGAATGGCTCGCCAAGGGCGACGACGCGCGCTTCATGAACGAAGTCGCGCTGCGGATGCAGGACTAGAGTATAGCGGCGCCCGGTTCCCCAGGCCCTTCGGCGACGAACCTCCATTTGGATCGACCGACGCGGACGTCGCCGGTGCGCTTCGGCCGCTGCCGGTAAAGTTCACCAGATTCACGGTCCAACGCGCGCCCGCGCGATCCAGGGGCTCCTTGGAGCCGGTTGGAAGCGACGGGCGCGGTCGGCAAAGTTGAGGAAGTTGAGGGTCCAACGCGCCCGGGCGCGCCTGCCCGCGCGCGCGCGCGACGCGCCGGTGCGTGCCGAACGCGAGCGCCGCGCGTCGCCGGGATTTCGATCTTCACGCTGTCAAAGAGCCGTCGATCGGCAGCAAGCGGGCACGACCGGTCGCCCCGCCGACGGCAAACCGAGCCGATCGGGAAGCTGGAATCGCTCAGCACAGGCGACGGTACCGGCCGCCGGGACTGGTGGCGATTCTCTTTCGATTCGACCCCCAGACTGTATCATAATTTTACTAAAGTGTCAATAGCTCTGTTATATCCATTTCCGCGAAAGCTGGACTGCGCTTCCTTGGCCTCGACTGCCGAAAGGCAAAGAGATTCCAGCTCTCGCTGGAATGACGGAGTTGGTGAAGACGCAGGCGAGGATGCGCGGCGTCTATTGGCCGCCGCCGCCCGCCGCCGCGACGTCGATCACCCGGTCGCGCTGATAGGCGAGCACGCCGTCGATCGCCGGCAGCCGGTCGATCTGGACGCCGAAATAGTTCGGCATCTTGTCGGCGCCGTGCAGCTCGGCGCGCACCACCGGATGGCCGGACAGCCGGTCGGGCAGCGGCATCGCGGCGGTTGGAGCGACCAGCTCGATCGCGGCGATCCGGCCCTGGCTGGCGACGGTGCCGTTGCGGGCTTCGGACGCGGCGAGCGCGGGATAAAGGATCTCGCCGATATCGGCGATCTCGCCGGCCCGCGCCTCGAAGCTGACGCTGCCCATGCACAGGCAGACGCCGACCGGGCCGTTCTGAGGATTGTCGGTGATCTGCCCGTAAAGAGCATAGGTGCCGGGGTCGACCGCGATCAGATAGGTATGGGCGCCCGGAGCGCGGGAGAAGGCCCGCCCCCGTGACACGCTGACGAAATTGTCGAGCTCGGGCGCCGCGAACGGGAAATTCTCCTGCGTCACCTCCGCCGGACGCTCCCCGAGAGCGGCGCGGCAATAAGCGTCGCGGGCGCCGCAGCGGTCATATTCGCGCTGCCAGTTCTCGATCTGCCGCTCGTAGCGCCGCCGCGCGCGCGCATAGGCCCGATCGCGCTCCGCCTCGTGCGCGGCGCGCTGCTCGTCGGTCACCGCGCGCAGGAATTGCAGCGGGAAACGCCGGGTGGTGCGGAAGAAGATATAGGCCCGGTCCGGCTGCACCACGACCGGTTCGCTGTCATTCACCTGGTCGCTCGCGGCCGCCGGGGCGGCGGGCAACGCGGCCGCCAGCAAAGCGGCGGCGATCATGATCGACTTGTTCATTCTCCTGCCTCCTCCGCTTGCGGCTCGATTTCCTCGACGTCGTGGCTGATCTCGGCGATCCGGGGCTGCGGCCCCGAGGCGACCCGCGCCTGGATCCGGAGCAGGCGCTGCCGGCGCTCCTCCTCGATATGGGCATTGCCCTCCTCGAAGTTGAACGGCTGCCACAGCGACTTGGGCAGGCCGTAGGTGCGATAGCCCTTGAAGCTCATGCAGGTGCGCATGTTGATCCGCCGCAGCCGGCGCCGTTCGGCCGATCCCCAGATCGCGTCGGCGAGCGCGCTGCCGATCGCGCCGCCGACCGCGCCGGCGATGGTGCCGGCATAGGGATAGGGCACCGCGCCGCCGCCGGCGTGATAGGAAAGGCCGCGGGCATAGCCGTCGCATTCCTGCAGATCGGAATAAGCGGTCGCGAAATCGGTGTCGGTGCGGTGGAAGTAGAAATATTTATGATAGTTGCGGACGTCTTCCTCGTCCGGCTCGAAAGCCAGATCGGGCAGCGTTATCGATTCCGGATCGATCGCCGCCGCCGCCGCGGCGGGCGCCGGCTGCGCTGCGGCCGGCGCCGCAAGCAGGGCTGCGCCGGCGAGCGGCGCGAACAGCTTCATCATCGTGCAATTCCCCCCCAGGACGTTGCAACCGCCTGAATAGAGTGGGATTTGCCGCTTGGAAAGGGGGAAGATAAAAGGCGTGCGGCGGCATAAGCCGCAATAGGCGGCCGCCGGCCCGGGAGGTGAAGCATGACCCTGTTTTGGTGGGCGACGGCGGCGGCGATCGCCGCGGCCAATCCTGCGGCGGTCGAGCGCCGCTGCGGCTGGCTGCAGAATCCGACCCCGGCCAATTGGTGGCTGATCGACCGCGACGGCGAGTGGCTGATCGGGGCCCAGGGCGGCTATCAGGCGCCGGGCATGGACGAGATGCCCGACATGTCGACGGCGGGCTGGGTCGAGGTCAACGGCCATCACGGCTATGGCTGCGCGTGCCTGGACGTCACCACCGACCGGCGCGAGTGGCTCATCACCCGGATCGTCTCGGCCCGGCCGGTGCCGCTGCGCCAGTGCCGCGCCGACCGCCGCCTCCCGCAACTCCCGCCGCCGGAAACGGAATGAAGCTCAACCAGGTGACGGTGGGCACGACCGATTATGCCGCGTCGGTCGACTTCTACCGGCGGCTCGGCCTCAGGCAGATCGTCGATTCGCCGCCGCGTTATGCGCGGTTCGAGACGCCGTCGGGCGAGACCTTCTCGATCCACCGGGTCGAAGCGGTGGCCAGCACGACGATCGTCTATTTCGAAGTGGACGACGTCGACCGCTTCGCCGCCGGGCTCGACCTGCCGCTCGCCGCAGCCCCGGCGGACCGGCCCTGGTTATGGCGCGAGGCGCGGCTGCTCGACCCTTGCGGCAACGAGATTTGCCTCTATCAGGCCGGCGAGAACCGGCGCTTCCCGCCCTGGCGGATCGGCGGAGACTGAATCGAAATGATCCTCCCTGCGAGCGAAGCTCGTGGGGAGGGGGACCGCCCGAAGGGCGGTGGAGGGGTAGCGGCGCAGTCCGGCGAGATTGCCCCTCCACCATGCTTCGCATGGTCCCCCTCCCCACGCCTGCGGCGCAGGGAGGAAATGGAGCATTTGAATGGGTTTTCGTTGCGGGATCGTCGGGCTGCCCAATGTCGGCAAGTCGACCTTGTTCAACGCGCTGACCGAGACGGCGGCGGCGCAGGCGGCCAATTATCCCTTCTGCACGATCGAGCCCAATGTCGGCCGGGTGGCGGTGCCCGATCCGCGGCTCGACCGCATCGCGGCGATCGCGAAATCGGCGAGCGAGATCGAGACCCAGCTCGAGTTCGTCGACATTGCCGGTCTGGTCCGCGGCGCTTCGCGGGGCGAGGGCCTGGGCAACCAGTTCCTCGGCAACATCCGCGAGGTCGACGCCATCGTCCACGTGCTGCGCTGCTTCGAGGGCGGCGACGTCACCCATGTCGAGGGCCGGATCGATCCGGTCGCCGACGCCGAGACGGTCGAGACCGAGCTGATGCTCGCCGATCTCGACAGCCTCGAGAAAAGGGTGCCCAACCTGGCCAAGAAGGCGCAGCAGGGCGACAAGGAAGCGAAGGCGCAGGCATCGGTGCTCGGCCAGGCGCTGGAGCGCTTGCGCGCCTCGCAGCCGGCGCGGCTGACCCGGCCCAAGGACGAGGAGGAGAAGAAAGCGCTCGCCCGGGCGCAGCTGCTGACCGCCAAGCCGGTGCTCTATGTCTGCAATGTCGACGAGGCCGACGCCGCCGCGGGCAACGCGCTGAGCGAGCGGGTCTTCGCCAAGGCCGCGGCCGAAGGCGCCGGTGCGGTGAACGTGTCGGCGGCGATCGAGGCCGAAATCGCCGCGATGGCGCCGGACGAGCGGACCGAATTCCTCAAGGATCTCGGCCTTCATGAAGCCGGCCTCGCCCGCGTCATCCGCGCCGGCTACGATTTGCTGCACCTGATCACCTTCTTCACCGCCGGGCCGAAGGAGGCGCGCGCCTGGACGGTCGAGAAGGGCGCGAAGGCGCCGCAGGCGGCCGGCGTCATCCATACCGATTTCGAGCGCGGCTTCATCCGCGCCGAGACCATCGCCTTCGAGGATTTCGTCGCCTGCGGCGGCGAAGCGGGAGCGAAGGAAGCGGGGAAGATGCGCGCCGAGGGCAAGGACTATGTCGTCCAGGACGGCGACGTCATGCTGTTCCGCTTCAACGTCTGATCCCGCCCGCCGGCTGGCGTGCCTGGCGGCTTCCAATCCGGTTGCTTTCTGCTACGTGCCGCGCCGAAGGAGCGCGGCGTGATCTATTTCGAGGATCTGGAGATCGGCGCGGAAACCTATTTCGGCAGCTATGACGTGACCCGCGATGAGGTGCTCGAATTCGCGCGCCGCTATGACCCCCAGCCTTTCCACCTGTCCGACGAGGCGGCGGCGAAGACGCATTTCGGGCGACTGGCGGCCAGCGGCTGGCATACCTGCGCGATGACGATGGCGGTGATCGCGCGAAAGGTCGTCGAGCAGGAGCAGGCCGGGCTCGGATCGCCGGGCGTCGACGAGCTGAGATGGCTGAAGCCCGTCTTCCCCGGCGACACTTTGCACGTGCGCAGCCGGATCGTCGAGAAGACGCCGTCGCGCAGCAAGCCGGAGATCGGCTCGTTCCGATCGGAGACGGTGGTGACCAATCAGGACGAGGTGCCGGTGCTGAAATTCACCTCGATCGTGCTGATCCGGCGGCGGGGATAGGGACAGTTTGGGGACAGTTAGGTAACTGTCCCCAAACTGTCCCTAGACTGTCCCTAGTCCCGCCGCCGCCCGCGGCCGGGATCGTCGCGGTCGAAGCGGCGGTCGCGGCGGAAGTCGCGCCGCTCGTCGCGCCGGTCGCGGCGGAAGTCGCGTCGCTCGTCGCGGCGGAAGTCGCGCCAATTGTCGCGCCAGTCGCTGCGGCCGTTCCAGTGACCGCGACGGTCCCAGTGGCCGCGGCGGTCGGACCAGAAGCGGCGGTGACGGTCGCTCCAGCGGAACGGGCGGCGCCAGCGGTCGTAAATGTAGATGCCGGTGCCGGGATAATAATAGCCGTCATACCAGCCCCAATAGGGATAGGAGCCATAATGGTCCCAATAGGGATCGTACCAGGGATCGTAATAGCCGCCGCTGCCATAGCCGATCGAGACGCCGCCATGGCCGTAGCCATAGCCGCTATCCCAGGTGGAGCAGGCGGTAAGGCCGAACGCGGCGGCGACGGCGCAGGCGGAAGCGAGGAAGCGAAAACGCATGACCGGTCTCCCGAAGACGGAACGCGCAACCCAGCGGGCGAATGGCCCGAACATGGTTAACGAACAGCGACTTAGACCGGTTCCAGCGGCGTAACGACCGGGCCGTCATCCCGGCGGAAGCCGGGATCTCGGGACATAAGGGCGCCATTCCGGCCTGGGCCCCGGCTTTCGCCGGGGTGACGCGTTATGCGCCCTGAGGCCCCGGCTTTCGCCGGCGTGACGGGATCAGTCGCCCTCGAACTCGACCAGCGCGTGGACCGGAAAGCCCTCCTGCGCGAGCAGAGCGGCCCCGCCGAGGTCGGGCAGGTCGATGATGAAGCTGGCGCCCGCGACGGTGGCGGCGGCACGGCGGATCAGCCGCACGGCGGCGAGCGCGCTGCCGCCGGTGGCGATGAGATCGTCGGCCAGCCAAACCCGCGCGCCCGGCGCGCAGGCGTCGACATGCATGGCGAGCCGGTCGGTGCCATATTCGAGCGCATAATCCTCGGCGATGGTCTCGCCGGGCAGCTTGCCGTCCTTGCGGATCAGGAGGCAGCCGGCGCCGAGCCGCTGCGCCAGCGCGGCGGCCAGGATGAAGCCGCGCGCCTCGATGCCGGCGATCAGATCCGGCTTCTCCTCGATGCGGAAGGCGAGCCGCTCGATCGCCGCGGCGAAGCCCTGCGCGTCGAGCAGCAAGGTGGTGATGTCGCGGAACTGGATGCCGGCCCTGGGAAAATCCGGGATGGTGCGGATCAGCGCCTTGAGATCGTCATTGGTGGAGATCACCGGCATTCCTCCGTCAGCAATGACGGTGCAGCAATCAGCCGGTCACGCCGGCGTCGCGGCTGGCTTCCTCGCGCCGGGCGATATGTTCGGGATCGAGCGGCCCGGTGACGCGGACGCCGCGCTTCGCCGTCGCCCAGACGTTCTTATAGGCCATCCAGGCGAGGATGGTGGCGAAGATCAGGAAGGCCACGGTCATCACGCCGGCCGCGTTGCGCCGCTGCAGATTGGGCTCCGCCGCCCAGGTGAGAAAGGCCGAGACGTCCGTCGCCATCTGCTCGCGCGTCGCCGCGGTGCCGTCGGCATAGGTGACCTGGCCGTCGGCGGTGAGCGGCGGCGGCATGGCGATGTTGAGATTGGCGAACCAGGGATTGTAATGGAGCCCCTGTCCGGGCCGGTTCTCCGCCGGCAGCTCGGCGGGGTTGCGGTAGCCAAGCAGCAGCGAGCGGACATATTCGGCGCCGCCGTGGCGCGCCTTGACGATCAGCGACAGGTCCGGCGGCAGCGCATTGTTGTTGGCCGCGCGCGCCGCCGTCTCGTTGGGATAGGGGTTGGGGAAGCGGTCGGCCGGCAACGCCTTGCGGGTGGCGGGCTCGCCGGTCTCCGGATGGATCGACGGCACCGGGATCTGCCACTGGTCGGCGATCGCCCGCACCTCGGCCTCGCTGTAGCCGAGATCGTGCAGGTTGCGGAACGCGACCAGGTTGAGGCCGTGGCAGCCGGCGCAGACTTCCTTATAGACCTGGAAGCCGCGCTGCAGCTGCCGCGCGTCGAAGGTGCCGAGCGGGCCGTCGAAGCTGAACGAGGCCGACTCCGGCTCCTCGTGGAAGCGGTGCTCGGCCGTCTCGCGCGGCCGCTCGTCGATATAGGCGATCACCCCCCAGAGCAGCGACCAGGCGGCGACGCCGACGAAACCGAGGCCGACGAGAAAGCCGAGTATGCGAACCATTCTCCTCGTCCCCTTATTCGGCGGCCGCGACGGGCGTGATCCCGGCCGGCGCCGCTTCGGCGCGCTCGCCGTGCAGCACGCTTTCCGAGATCGAAACGGGCAGCGGCAGCGTCCGTTCGACCACCGACAGCAAAGGCAGGATGATCAGGAAGTGGGCGAAATAATACATCGTCGCCAGCTGGCTGATCATCACGAACGGCTCCTCGGCCGGCATGCCGCCGCAATAGCCGAGCACCAGCACGTCGACGACCAGGATCCAGAAGAAGATGCGGAAGGTCGGCCGGTAGCTGCCCGAGCGGACCGGCGACTTGTCGAGCCAGGGCAGGAAGAACAGCAGCAGGATCGAGGCGAACATCGCCAGCACGCCCCACAATTTGGCCTGCAGGATGAAGTCGACGGTGAAGGCGCGCAGGATCGCGTAGAACGGCCAGAAATACCATTCGGGAACGATGTGCGCCGGCGTGGAGAGCGGGTTGGCCGGAATGTAATTGTCCGGATGGCCGAGATAATTGGGCAGGAAGAAGGTCAGGATCGCCAGCCCGATCAGAAACAGCCCGGCGCCGAATCCGTCCTTGGCCGTGTAGAACGGATGGAAGGGAAGCGTGTCCTGCGGGGTCTTGACGTCGACGCCGGTCGGATTGCCCGAGCCCGGAATGTGCAGCGCCCAGATATGGAGGATGATCACCGCCGCGATCACGAACGGCAGCAGATAATGGAGCGAGAAGAAGCGGGTCAGCGTCGGCTGGTCCGGCGCATAGCCGCCGAGCAGCCAGGTCTGGATCGGCTCGCCGATCAGCGGAATGGCGCCGAACAGGCCGGTGATCACCTTCGACGCCCAGAAGCTCATCTGGCCCCAGGGCAGCACATAGCCCATGAAGGCGGTCGCCATCATCAGCAGGAAGATGACGAGGCCGAGCATCCACACCATCTCGCGCGGCGCCTTGTAGGAGCCGTAATAGAGGCCGCGGAAGATGTGGATGTAGGTGACGACGAAGAAGAAGCTGGCGCCGTTGGCGTGGAGATAGCGCAGGAACCAGCCCTGGTTGACGTCACGCATGATGTGCTCGACCGAGGCGAAGGCGCCGGTGGCCGAGGATTCATAATGCATGGCGAGGACGATGCCGGTGACGATCTGGATCACCAGAGCGAGGCCGGCGAGGACGCCGAAATTCCAGAAATGGTTGAGATTGCGCGGCACCGGATAGCCGCCCCCGACCGAGCCCCAGGCCAGCCGCGGCAGCGGCAGCCGCTCGTCGAGCCAGCGCATGAACGGACTCTTGGGTCGATATTCTTCAGCCCAGGGGAAGCTCATGGTCTTGAAACCTCAGCCGATGCGGACGGAAGTGTCGGACAGGAACTCATATTCCGGCACTTCCAGATTGAGCGGGGCCGGCCCTTTGCGGACCCGGGCGGCGGTGTCGTAATGCGAGCCGTGGCAGGGGCAGAAATAGCCGCCAAATTCGCCCCTGTTCTCGCCTTCGGAGGCGCCGAGCGGCACGCAGCCGAGATGGGTGCAGACGCCCAGGGTGATCAGCCATTGCGCCTTGCCCGGCTTGGTGCGGTCGGCGAGGCTCTGCGGATCGCGCAGGCCGCCGATATCGACGGCATTGGCCTCATTGATCTCCTGGACCGTGAGATGGCGGATGAAGATCGGCTGCTTGCGCCAGATCGTCTTGACCGCCTGGCCGGCTTCGATCGCCGAGATGTCGACGTCGATCTGGGCGAGCGCGAGCACGTCGGCCGACGGATTCATCTGGTTGACCAGCGGATAGAGCAGGGCCACTCCGCCGACCCCGGCCACGCTGACCGCGGCGATGTTGATGAAGTCGCGGCGACGGACGCCGTCGCTGGCCGCGTGGGCCGTTTCGTCGATATGTTCAACGCTCGCCATAACGTCCTTCAGCGCTCGTGCGACCCGGTCAACGGTCACCGCCCCCTGCTTCGGCCGGACCCCGGAGCCCCGGCCTGCGCCGGGGCAGGCTGTGTCCAGAGCAGGCGGCCTTGGCGGCTCGCGGCGCCTGATAGACGGGTGGCGCGCCTTTTGCCAACAGCCATTTTGACGCCCCGGCCTCCCCTCCGTGCCGAACCGGCGATAAGGGTGGACAATGCGGCTCGCGCTCCACCAGCCGGACCAGGCGGGGAATGTCGGAACCATCCTTCGGCTCGGCGCCTGTCTGGGGGTGCCGGTCGACATCGTCGAGCCGTGCGGATTCCCGTGGGCGGACCGGGCGCTCAAGCGCGCCGGGATGGACTATGCCGAGATCGCGAACGTCACCCGACATCGCAGCTGGACGGAGTTCGAGCAGGGGCTGGAAGGCCGGCTGGTGCTGCTCACCACGCGCGGCGACTCGCGCCTCGACGAGGCCCGGTTCGAGGCCGGCGACGTGCTGCTGCTCGGATCGGAAAGCGCCGGCGTTCCCGCCCAAGTCCACGCGCGCGCCGACCTGCGCGTTCGAATTCCGCAGACAGCGGGCACCCGCTCCTTGAATATCGCCGTCGCGGCGGGCATCGCAATCGCCGAAGCGCTGCGGCAGACGGGGTTGTGGGTGGGGTCGCTTGCGGACGACTAGTTCAACCTCTACTCCCAGAGGATAGGGTGTGCACTTCTATCGGGGTTGTCGATGGGGACGGAAGACACTACTCACCGCGTCGGCATCATCTCAATGATCGACGACGAACAGGTCGCCATCGAAGCCTGCTTTTTGGAGTTTTTTGGGGCGCCCATAGTGCGGCATCTATCGAGATACAGTGATTTTCCGTTTAGAGTCTATCATCCCGGAGCAGAATTCTGCAGTCCTGAGGAAAGCATCGCTCTCCTTTATTTCCATATCAATTCGACCGGTAACGTCGATGCCGGGAACTTGGTCACTGCGGCAATCATTGAACAGCAGCTTGACTTCGTCTTTCTTGTTGGTGTTGCCGGTGGTCGGGCACCGAAATTGAAGCACTTCGACATCGTTGTGCCAACCGATGTCTATTTTTACGAGCTAGGTAAGTTAGCCAATGGCAGCTTCGATTCCTACAACAGGAACGTCCATCCAGACCCGAAGCTGCGCAACTGGGCGCGATCGGTGGCCATGAGCTTGGAGTGGTTGGAGCAACTCCCACAATGCTTCCGCCAGTTTGACGGCGCACCAAGCGTCGCCTTCGGTTCGCTCGCGGCCGGCGACAAGGTCATCACGGACAGCAATCATCAGGTTTGGCGAGATGTTTATGCTCACGCACCGAAGACGATCGCCACGGAAATGGAATCATATGGCTGCCTGAGGGCAGCCTATGAAACGGGCGTCCCGGCGCTGACGATCCGCGGCATTTCAGATCTTCTCGATGACAAGGATGCCCACGGCGCGAAGGATGAGAGCAACAAGCGCGTCGCCGCCGCCATCGCCGCGACCTTTATGAGCGCCTTGCTGCCGCACATTAGGCGCACGACTTCAGCACGGCCACGAGCGATTCTCCTCGTCTCCGACTGCGATTTGTCCGACGCGGAATTGGCCAAGAAGATACTGACGGAGCTGTTCGGCGAGCGCCTGGATCCGAAGATCTTCCAGAAGGGTAGCTTGCGGATCACAATTGAAGGGGATGAAGAGGCCCTGAGGGCCCTCGCGATCCTAGTCGGAGCGCAATTACTCGGCGAACTGAGCAAGAGAATTTTGTTTAGTGCACCGGGTGTCAAGGGCGCAGAAGCGGCAGTGGCGATCGGTGAGCGGGTTCGGTCGCGAATGACCGTCCTAGCCCGAAGAGGGCAATTGCCTAGTTCGGAACTGCGCAGCATGATCATCGAATCCAAGCTCGTAGATGATGAGGTGCTGCAGGACATAATCGCTCAACGCATCCAGGCAGAAGCGGACCGACTCTCCACGAGAAGTATACCCTCCTCCGGATTCGAGCTTGACCGGCGCAATTTCGCCGGGCCGAAACCCAGCAACCTGCCCGGCAGCATCGGCCACTTGTTCAAGGGCCGGGAGGCGTTTCTCGACCAGCTGCGCGAGAGCTTCAAGCATAATTCCGCCGCCGCGATCACCGGCAAGGCGGTTCATGGCCTCGGCGGCGTGGGCAAGACACGCACCGCGATCGAATATGGCCATGCCTATGCCGCCGACTATGCCGCGACCCTCTTCTTGATCGGCAAGTCGGGGAACGACTTGAGGGACAGCCTTGCGGCGCTCGCCAGTGCCACCGTGCTCGATCTCCCGGAGAGGGACGCGCCCGATCTGGACGTACGAATGGCTGCCGTGATCCGCTGGCTGCGAACCAATCCAGGCTGGCTCCTCATCGTCGACAACGTCGACGATGAGGCGGCGGCGAGCGCAGTGCGAGCGTTCCTGGACCAGGTAAGTCGCGGTAATGGCCATATCCTGATCACCAGTCGGGTGAGCGAGTGGGGGCATGTGGTCGAGCCGCTCGAGCTTGATCTGCTCTCCATCCCGGCGGCGAAAGATTTGCTGCGCGAGAGCACCCCGCACCGCACGAAGCGCGCCGATGAGGAAGCGGAGCTCGCACGGCTTGCCGACGAGCAACTCGGCTGCCTGTCGCTCGCGCTGGTGCAGGCGGCAGCGCATATCGACGAGCGGCGGATGGGCTTCGCCGATTACGGCGCGCAATTCGAAAAAGAAGGCCAGAAGCTGCTCGCAAAGCTCGGCAAATCGGCGATGCGGAATCTAAGCTATCCATTGCCCGTCGCGCTCACCTGGCAGGCGAGCTTTGCCCAGTTGAGCGATACCAGCCGGTTGCTGCTCGACATGCTTGCGTGGCTCTCAATCGAACCGATCCCGCGCGACCTGTTCGCCGTCTGGCCGCAATCCGAGTCTGCCGATCTTGACGAGGCGCTTGCCGAGCTGACGCGATACAGTTTGGTTCACTGGGAGGCGGAGAACACCGCGATCACGCTTCACCGGCTGGTTGCCCAAGTGACGCGGGACAATCTCGACGAAGCCGCGCGCGACCAAGCATTGGGTGCACTCTTCCCCTGGCTCTTTGCAGTTAATACCGGAATGAATGCCAGCGATGTCCGCTGCTGGCCGCAGCTGCTGCCGTTGCTGCCGCACGCGCTGCTGTTGTTCGAGCGGACAAGCGACTGTGGGCCTTATCCGCGCCAGACCGACGTCTACAACGAATATGCAACACTACTTCAAGCGCTGGCACGCTACTCCGAAGCCGAACTCATCTTTCGGCGCGCGCTTGCACACGATGAGGGGAGCCATGGCCCCGATCACCCCGTTGTCGCGATCCGTTTAAACAATCTGGCCCTGCTGCTCCGGGAGACCAACAGGCTGACCGAGGCCGAGGCGCTTTATCGGCGCGCGCTTGAGATCGACGAAGCGAATTATGGCTCCGATCACTCCGAAGTGGCAACCGATCTCAACAATCTGGCCGTGCTACTCCAGGTCACCGACCGGCAGGCTGAGGCAGAGGCGCTGCTTCGCCGCGCGCTTGCGATCGGAGAGGCGAGCGAAGGACCCGATCATCCCCATGTGGCTATCCGCCTCAATAATTTGGCTGAGCTGCTCCGAGACACCGGTCGGCTGATCGAAGCCGAGCCGCTCTATCGCCGCGCACTTTCGATCCACGAGGCAAGCTTTGGCCCTGACCATCCCCGAGTGGCAACCCAGCTCAATAATCTAGCCGTAATGCTCGGGGCCACCGGGCGGCTGGCCGAGGCCGAGCCGCTCCTTCGTCGTGCGCTTGCGATCACTGAGGCGAACTATGGTCCCGACCATCCCACCGTAGCGATCCGCCTAAACAATTTGGCCGACTTGCTCGGCACAACCGGCCGGTTAGAAGAGGCCGAGTCCTTGCTACGCCGCACGGCACTGATCTTCCTTCGGTCAAGCAAGGCGAGCGGGCATCTGCTGCCCAATGCCGTACCAGCGCTTCAGAACTACGTTGTCGCATTGGTCAATGCCGGCCGCGAGCCGCAGGATACGAGCGCAATCATCGCTTCAGTCATGATCGAGGCGGGCTTCGAGCCCGCCGAACTGGGTCCGCAAGTGTTCGGTGACGATGGTTGACGCGGCAACGGCGGCCACTTGGTTCTCCGTCGCACTCATCGGTGGTAGATGCACTGAACAGGTCACAGTGCGACGCACTGGGCAGTTGTTCAATCGAATCCAACATGACGAGCGCCCTCGGCGACCTGGCGCTAGGCTGTATCGACATTCAGAGGATTCCCATAGCGGCTGATGTCTGATTCATAGGTTTCCGTCTTTTGGCGAGGCGGAGGCGGTGATGGGGATCAAGCGGTACGAGGTGAGCCACGAGCAGTGGGAGCGCATTGCTCCGATGCTGCCGGGCAAGGCGAGCGACCCGGGCCGGACGGCGGCGGACAACCGCTTGTTCGTCAATGCAGTGCTTTGGGTGCTGCGATCCGGCGCACGCTGGTCGGACCTTCCCGAGCGCTATGGCAAGTCCAAGAGCGTGCACAAGCGCTTCACCCGCTGGTCGCGGGCGGGGGTGTGGGAGCGGGTGTTCCAGGCCCTGACCAAGGATCGCGACAATGAGTATCTGATGATCGACAGCGCCATCGTCCGTGCCCACTCCCAGGCCGCCACCGGCCAAAAAGGGGGGTCAAAGACCAGGCTCTGGGGCGTTCCCGAGGAGGACTGACCAGCAAGTGGCATGTCGCGGTCGATCGCTTCGGACGGCCGCTGCGCTTCATCCTCACCGGCGGCCAGATCCATGACGCCACCCAGGCCTTGGCCCTCATCGCCGGCCTCACCGCCGCCTACGTCATCGCCGACAAGGCCTATGATGCCCATGCCATCCTCGACCATGTCGAGGCGATCGGTGCCATCCCGATCATCCCGCAAAGAACCTGCATGCCCAGGATGCGCGCCTTTGATCCCGTCATCTACAAAGAGCGAAACCGGATCGAACGCACCATCGGCAAGCTCAAGCAGCTCAGACGCATCGCCACACGATACGACCGGCTGCCCGAAAACTACCTCGCCAGCCTCTACCTCGCCTCACTCGCCTTCTGGTGCTGAATGTCAATTCAACCTAGTATCGGGAGCGGGATCCCTTTCTCGGCGCTGCCGGCTTCATCGTCGCTCAGATGTTAACGAAGGTCTGATGACGGAATCGGAGCTACTGAGATCGCTGCTTATAACGATGCCGGTCTTGCAAGCCGCAAAACTGGCCTGACGCAGGGCCCCAGCCGAGCGGATGCTTGCAAGCTGCGGGGCATCGGGGCAACGCGGTTTTCATGAACGAGCTCGATCACGAACAGCAGGCGGCGCGGGACTGGTTCGAGGCGCTGCGCGACCGGATCTGCGCGGCGTTCGAGGCGATCGAGGCGGAAGCGGGCAGCGACGCCCGCTTCGACTACATGCCCTGGGAACGGAGCGATCCGGACTCCGGATCGCCGTCCGGGGCAGGCGGATCGCCGGGCGGCGGCGGCGTGCGCGGGCTGATGAAAGGCAAGGTGTTCGAGAAGGTCGGCGTCAACATTTCGACCGTGGGCGGCCGATTCAGCCCCGAATTCGCGGCGACCGTGCTCGGCGCCGCCGACGACCCCCGCTTCTTCGCCACCGGCATCAGCCTCGTCGCCCATATGGCCAATCCGCACGTGCCGGCGGTGCACATGAACACCCGTTTCCTCACCACCACCAAGCGCTGGTTCGGCGGCGGCGCCGACCTCAACCCGCCTATCCCTTATGAGCAGGACACCGCCGAGTTCCACGCGCGGATGCGGGCCGCCTGCGCCGCGCACGACCAGACCTATTACGGCCGCTTCTCGAAATGGGCGGAGGAATATTTCTTCATCCCCCATCGCGGCGTCCATCGCGGCGCCGGCGGGATCTTCTTCGACCATCTCGAAGGCCATTACGAGGCGAATTTCGCCTTCACCCGCGACGTCGGCGAAGCCCTGCTCGACGTCTTCCCGCGCCTGGTCAGGCGGCGGATGGACACGCCGTTCGACGCGGCGGACCGCGCGCGCCAGCTCGAGTGGCGCGGCCGCTATGCCGAGTTCAACCTGATCTACGATCGCGGCACCCTGTTCGGATTGAAGACCGGCGGCAATGTCGACGCCATATTGATGAGCCTGCCGCCGCTGGCGACCTGGTCGTGAGCGGCGGCGTCACCGAGGTTCCGGACGGCCATGTCGCGGCGGTGGTCACCTTCCTCGAGATGACCGAGGCGCCCGCGCCCGCCGAACCGCCCGAGACGGGGCTGCGGCTGGAACGCTGGCCGGAAATAGACCCCGAACGCTACCGCGCCCTGTTCCGCAGTGTCGGCGCGCGCTGGCTGTGGTTCTCGCGGCTGGCGATGGACGATGCGACGCTGCTGGCGACGGTGGCGGAGGTCCATGCGGTCGTCGACCGGTCGGGCGACGAGGTCGGCCTGGTCGAGCTCGATTTCCGCGACCCGGGCGAATGCCTGATCCGCTTCCTCGGGCTCGTCCCCGAAATGGCCGGCCGGGGGCATGGCCGCTGGCTGTTCGCGCGGACGCTCGCCCTGGCCTGGCGCCCCGGCGTCGGGCGGGTGCGGGTCCATACCTGCAGCCTCGACCACGCCGCCGCCCTCCCCGCTTATCTGCGGGCCGGTTTCGTGGCGCGCAGCCGCGCCTTCGAGAGCTTTCCCGATCCGCGCCTTGCCGGCCTGCTGCCGCGCGACTGCGCGCCGCAGGTGCCGCTGGTCGGCGGCGGCTGAAAGCGAGCCGGGGCCTGGTCCCTAAGCGAAGATTTCGGCCGGGCCGGCCGACCGGGCCAGCTCGCGGTAGATGCCGGCGGGCATCATCACCGCCAGGAAGGCCAGCGGTATTCCCACCAGCGCCTCCAGCACGATCGCGACGACCCCGCTCCGGATCGCGGCGGCGTCGCCAAGTCCGGCCTCCAGCGAGACTCTGGCAGCCGCGGCGATAAGGAGGAAAGCGAGCGCGGCGCCGAGCGAGACCAGCGCCAGATATCGCATGACGCGCATTTGCTCCGCGCCGGTGAGGCGCCACGATTCAGCGAGGAGAGCGAACGGATTCAGGCGCTTGCGGTCAGCCATCAGACAGGTGACGCAGCCGAACCTTACCGTCAGCCACAGCAGCAGGCCGGCCGCCAGGATGAACAGCGCCCCGGTGAAGCCGCTGCCGCCGAGCGCGGCGGGGGCGAAGCCGGTGCCGGTGACGGCCCCGAGGATCAACGACAGCGCCATCAGCATCGCCGCGCCGGCCGCGAGCAAGGCGGCGAGAAAAGGGCAGAACAGCGCGTACAGCACCATCATGACGATCGCCACGACGATGACGAGCCCCGGAGGGAAGAGCAGCGCGCCGGCCACGCCGAAGACGACAAGGACGCCGAAAGCGCCGACCGCGGCCACAAGCCCGGCAAGCAGCCCGAAGACGGCCGCGCCGCCCGTCGCTTCGCGCTCCTCGAGCCCCAACCGCCACGAGGCGAAAAAGCTGACCAGCTGAAGCAGATAGCCGGCGATCGCGACGCCGCCTCCGTCCGCAAACCGGTCGACCTCGGAGCCCGGCACCATCGCCCGGCTGATCAGCCCGCTGACCCGCCCGGCCGCCAGATATTGGAGGCCGATCGGCGCGACGATCCCGATCCCGATCAGCAGGATGGCGTGGCCCGCGGCCTTCCCCGACAGGAAAGCCACGCCCTTCGCCCATGCGTCGCGGCCGCTGAACCGATCCATATTTCCGGCTAGGCGAAGACGTCGGCCGGGGCGGCGGGACCGACCCGCTCGCGATAGATGCCGGCGGGGATCATCACCGTCAGGAAGGCGAACGGAATGCCGAGCGCCACGCCGATGATCGTCGCGCCGATGCCGAGCTCAGGCGCTTCGCTGTCCCCGAACGTCGAAGCGAGGCCGTAGCCGGCCGCGAGCAATCCGAGGAAGATGATCGCGGCCAGCCCGAAGCCGATCAGCGCCAGATAGCGCAGGATAAGCCACTGATCCTCCCAGGTGAGCCGCCACAATTCGGCGATCGCGCCGAACAGATTGACGCTCCCGCGATCGGCCATGATGCAGGTCATGCAGCTGAACCGCGCCGCCAGCCACAGCATCGCGCCGGCCAGCACGATCAGCAGCACGACCACCAGGCCGCTGCCGCCGACCAGAGTGGCGGCGAGGCCCGGAAAGCCGGTGGCCATGCCGAGGATCATCGAGACCACAAGCAGCAGCACGATACCGATACCGAACATCACGGCCATCGCCGTATAGTAAAGGGCGAAGACGATCAGGAAGAAGATCGCGCCGAGCAGGATGGCGGGCTCGGGGGGCAGCTGGGCGACGCCGAGCGCCAGCAGCGCCAGGACCGCGCCGGTGCCGACCGCCACCACCAGGCCGGCGACGAGGCCGTACAAAGCGGCGCCCGCCACCGTCACGCGCTCGCCGAAGCCGAGCCGCCAGGATCCGAAATAGCTGACGAGCTGAAGCCCATAGCCGCCGAGCGTCGCGATCAGGACGCCGAGGTCGCCTCCGGCCATGGAGCCGGCCGGCGGCTGGCTCATCAGCCCGGTCACCTCTCCGGTCAAGGCGAGCTGCAGGGCCAGCGGCACGGCGATGCCGATGCCGATCAAAAGGACGGCGTGGCCCCAGAATCTCGAGGAGAAAAAGTCGATGCCCTTCGACCAGGCCTTGCGCAGGCTGAAATCCTCCATGCTTTCCCCCTTTGGCCGCTGCCCCGCCCCGAGGGCGCGCCTCCCCGGGGACGCCCAGACTGGCGACGATGCGCAAGGCTGTCCAGACCCGCTGCGGGCCGCGCGGCGGCCCGGTCCGCCGCCGCCCCGCCTCGGCCTAGGCGAAGATGTCCCCCGCCCGGGGACCCGAAAGCTGCGCATAGATTCGCGCCGTCAGCGTGGCGAACAGGGCGCTGATCGCTGCCTGGATCAGCGCGGCCAGGAGCAGGACCAGCATCAACGCGAAGCTGTCGGGGCGCGGCGGGCCGGCGACGAGGAAAATCACTATGCCGCCGGTCGCCGAGACCGCGAACAGCAGGACCAGCACGGCGATGGCGGCGAGCAGGACGAAGCCGAGCAGCGTCCAGAAATGGCCGCGGGTCAGCGCCCAGCTGCGCCGGACGATCCGCACCGGCCCGCCATCTTCGACCGCCGCCACCGGCGTCATCAGCATCAGCCTCACCCACAAGGCGAGAAACGGGATCATGAGCAGCGAAAGCAGAAGCGCGTCGGGATCGGCGCCGGCCGCTCCGCCGCCCGCTCCCGCAGCCGCGAGCAGCAGCGCCGCGGCGAGGATCGGGCCGGTCACCGCGAGCAGGCTCGCCGCCAGCAGGGAGAGGAAGCGGCGGAAGCCGCGCTGGAGCGCTTCGCCGACCGAAGCCCTTGGCCGCAGCGCGAGGAAGCTCATCGCCAGCGCGCCGATCAGGCCGAAGCTGAGCGCGACCGGCAGCAGCGCAAGCCAAAGGCCGGGCGGAGTCGCCTGGCCGGGCTCGACCGCCGGCATCGCCAGCTGCAGCACCAGCCCGGGCAGCGACACCAGCAGGAAAGCGACCGGGAACAGCAGCCGCGCCTCGCGCCATACGAATTCGGCGGACTCGTTCCAGGCGGTCGTGATCGACAGGCGCGCCATTTGCTTTCCCTTCGGTCCGGCAGCGGGTTATGCGCAAGCGATGACCGGCGCAACGCACCCTTTGGCGCAGCAGGCGCGGCCCGCTTCGGCGGCAGCCGACGTCGAATGGAGGGTGTCGCCGGGCCTTACCCCCTATGCTGAGGCGCTGCGGGCGATGGAAAACCGGGCGGAGGCGATTCGGGCGGGTGAGGCGGGCGAGCTGATCTGGCTGCTCGAGCATCCCCCGCTCTATACGGCGGGCACCAGCGCGGACCCCGCCGAACTGTTCAACCCCGAGGGCCTGCCCGTCCATGTCGCGGGACGCGGCGGCCGCTATACCTATCACGGGCCCGGCCAGCGGGTCGTCTATGTGATGCTCGATCTCGACCGGCGCGGCCGCGACGTGCGCCGATTCGTGCACGGTCTGGAAGGCTGGATGATCGCGACGCTGGGCCGGCTCGGCCTCGCCGCCCGTCGCGCGCCCGGGCGGATCGGCATCTGGGTCGATGACCGCGGGCGCGAGGCCAAGATCGGGGCGATCGGGGTCCGGGTGCGTCGCTGGGTGACGATGCACGGCTTCGCGATCAATCTGGCGCCGAAACTTTCCCACTTCTCAGGAATAGTGCCCTGCGGTATTGCCGATCATCCGGTGACCAGCCTCGACGAGATGGGGATGCGCGACACGCAAACCCGTTTCGACCTGGCGCTGAGATGCGGGCTCGAGGATTTCCTTTTCTCACTCGAGGGGGGAATTGGGGAGGGTTGAGAGCCACTGCCTTTCCGTATAAGGTGCACAACCGATTTGGGCAAAAAAGGGGGCCTACCCGACCAAATCATCAATCTAGGGAGACCTTTTAATGCGTGACATTCTCAAGAAAGTGACCACCGGTGCGATGATTGCCGGCGCGGCCCTGCTCGTCGCGGCTTGCGGCGGCGATGACGCGGTGAACAACGCCGCGACCACCGACATGGGCAACGACAGCGCGGTCGACATGAACGCCGAAATGCCGATCGACATGAACGACATGAACACGACCGACAACATGGTCGACATGAACGCGTCGACCGACATGAACATGTCGACCGATATGAACACGACCAACGCCGCCGAATAATCGGCTGCAATGGCTGTTCGAGGAGGCCGCCGGGCGACCGGCGGCCTTCTTTTTTGCCCGGACCGGCGGATCGCGACGCTTGCGCGCGCCCCGCGCGACGCGGATAAGGGCGCCCATCCGATCGGAAAGTCCGGAGCCGAGACCATGCGCAGAACCTGGAAGAAGGCGGCGAAGGCGGCGATGATCGCCGGCGCGGCTTTGGCACTGGCCGCCTGCGGCGACGAGGGCGGCGAGGCGAACGAAGAGGCCGGCGCAAGCACGGCCGACGCCAACGCCATGCTGGCCGGGCCCGGCAACGACGCCAGCGCGATGGAATCGGCGGCGAACGCCACCGAGCCCGCCCCCGTCGCCAACGCCACCGAGCCGGGCAACGATACCACCGGCGTGCTCGGCGAGACCAGCGGCGGCGACACCGGCGGAAACACCGTCGAGAGCAACGTCAGCGCGATGTGAGCGGCATGGCCGGTCCAGGCGCGCCGGCAGGACGAGTTGCATCGCCGGTGCGACGGACGCGGCGATCGGGCATAGGGAGCAGCGGCGCCGGCTGTTACTGATCGAGAAAGCGAGTGCGGAGAGGATGATGCGGTTGTTGCGCAGGCCTGGTTTAAGGATGGCGGCTGCGGCGGGGCTCGCCTGGCTGGTTTCGGCGGCGCCGGCCGCCGCGCAGCTTTTCCTTTACGAGCCCAATTTCCGGCCCGGGCCGATCGAGGCGAGCGACCCGCTGGTCGGCATCCCGCTGCCGGGCGCGACGGCGAACGAGCATCGCGCGCACCTGCTGTGGAACCTGCGCGCCGGGCTCAACGTCGCGGCGCTGCAATGCCAGTTCTCGCCCTATCTGCGAACCGTCGACAATTATAACGGCATCCTCGCCCACCATTCGCGCGAGCTGGCCGGCGCCTATCAGGCGCTGGAAGGCTATTTCCGCCGGGTCCACGGCCGCACCGGACCGCGCCGGTTCGACGATTATTCGACCCAGACCTACAATAATTTCTCGACGCTGCAGGCGCAGCTCGGCTTCTGCCAGACCGCGGCGCGGATCTCCAAGGAGGCGCTTGCCCGCCGCAAGAGCGAGCTCCACCTGGTCGCGACGGCTCGGATGCGCGAGCTGCGTAACAGCCTGGTGCCGGCGCACGACACCTTCGCCTTCTCCCGCACCCCGGTGCGGGTGTCGGCGATCAACCTGACGCCGGATTGCACGCAACTGCCCCGCCGGGAGCGCCGGGAGTGCGAGCGCTCGCTGCGCGGACGCTGACGCTTGGCAATTGGTTATTGGTGATTGGCAATTAGCAATTGGACGTTGGGCCTTTCCAGGCACCCCCTGATTCCCAATGACCAATCACCAATCACCAATCACCAATCGCCAATCACCAATTGCCAATTGCCATCCCGCTAGGGCAGACCGATCAGCTTGTGGGTCTGGAGGCTCAATTTCCACCCCGGATGGGCCATGACGAAGGCGATCGATCGTTCCAGCGCCTGCCTGGCGTCGGCGCAATCCATCGGCTGGATCAGGAAATGCCGGAAATCCCAGCCCGCCAGGTCGGCCGGATCGATCCCCTGCTGCGGCCAGACCAGCTTGAGCTCGTCTCCCGATCGCTGGACCACGTTCGTCCCGGCCTTGGGGCTGACGCACAGCCAGTCGATCCCCGGCGGCGCCGGGATCGTGCCGTTGCTCTCCACCGCGATCTCGAAGCCGAGGGCGTGGAGCGCGCCGATCAGCGCCTCGTCGAGCTGGAGCAGAGGCTCGCCGCCGGTGATCACCACCAGCCTGCGCTCCGCCTCCCCCCACAGGCTCGCGACCGCGGCGGCCAGCGCCGCGGCCTCGTAGCGGCCGCCATTGACCCCGTCGGTGCCGACGAAGTCGGTGTCGCAGAAGCGGCAATCGGCCGCGGCGCGGTCCTGCTCGCGTCCGCTCCACAAATTGCAGCCGGCAAAGCGCAGGAAGACGGCGCGCCGCCCGGCCTGCATGCCTTCTCCCTGAAGGGTGAGGAAGATCTCCTTGACCGCATAGCTCATGGCCGCACCGCATAATCGGTGGGATCGGCCAGCCCCGCCTCGGCGAAGCCCTTGGCCCGCAGCCGGCAGGAATCGCACAGGCCGCAATGGCGCAGCTCGACGGTCGGGTCGTAGCAGGACCAGCTCATCGCCGCGTCGAGGCCGAGCCGAGCCGCCTCGCGGACGATGTCGGCCTTGCTCATCGCGATCAGCGGCGTGTGGACGGTGAATCGCTCCCCTTCCACGCCGGCTTTGGTGGCGAGATTCGCCATCCGCTCGAAGGCCGCGACGAATTCGGGCCGGCAATCGGGATAGCCCGAATAATCGAGCGCGTTGACGCCGATGAACAGGTCGCGCGCCCCGGCCGACTCGGCCCAGCCGAGGCAGAGCGCAAGCAGGATCGTGTTGCGCGCCGGCACGTAGGTGACCGGAATATCGTTGCCCGGGCCATGCTTGGGAACGCCGATATCGTCGGTCAGCGCCGAGCCGCCGAACCGGGTGAGATCGAGCGGCAGGACGATATGGCGCTCGACGCCGAGCTGCCGGGCGATGTTCAGCGCCGCCTGCAGCTCGATCCGGTGGCGCTGCCCGTAATCGACGGTGAGGGCGAGCAGCCGATAGCCCGCCTCCCGCGCGAGGCCGGCGGCGACCATCGAATCGAGCCCGCCCGAGAGCAGCACCACGGCAGAGGGAGACGACGCCACCATCGCCGCGGATATAATCAAGGCCGGCGGAAAAAGAACGGGCCGCCCCTCACGGGGCGGCCCAGGTCAGGCTCGAAGCCTGCTAGGGAGGAAAGCGTGCCCACTCCAGGCACAGGCTCTCTATAGCTAAGCCATGGTAAACAGGGAGTTAACGATGATTTGCGGGCTCATTCCCCGAGATCGCCGACCCTGATCGGGAACACGCGCGAGCAGAATTCGCAATCGACGCTGATGAAGCCGTCGTCGTCGACCATCTGGGCCCGCTCGTCGGCGCCGAAACGCGCAATGACCCCGCGCACATAATCGTAGCTGCAGCGGCAGCCCTTGGTCAGCGGCACGGCCGCCAGCACCCGGACCTCCTCTTCCTCATGGAACAGGCGCCACAGCAGATTCTCCGGCGGCAGCGCCGGATCCACCAGCTCGTTGGCGCGGATCGTCTCGGCGAGGATGCGCACATGCTCCCATTCCGGATGATCGAGCCGGGTGTGCAGCCGATCGCGCCCCTCCTCCCCTTCCGGCAAATGCTGGAGCAGGATGCCGCCGGCGACATGGCCGGTATCGTCGACCGCGAGCCGGACCAGGCTCGGTATCTGCTCCGACTGGCTGAAGAAATGCTGCGCCGCTTCGGCAAGGCTGTCGCCCTCGAGCGGCACGATGCCCTGATAGCGCTCCCTCGTCGCCGTCTGGTCGAACGTGATGGCGAGATAACCCTTGCCGAACAAAGCGAACAGCGAGGGCAGGCTGGTCTCCGCCGCGAGCCGCTGCGCGTCGAAGCGGACATAGCCGCGCAGCTCGCCGCCGCGATAGTCGCAGACCAGGAGGTCGACGATGCCCGCCTCGGTCTGGGCCTGGAGGGTCAGCTGGCCGCCGGCATCCTTGAGCATCGCCCCGAGCAGGGCGGCGAGCACCAGCGCCTCGGACAGGATTCGGGCGATCGGCGCCGGATAATCGTGGGCGGACAGCACGTCGTCGAGCAACGGCCCCAGCCGCACCAGCCGGCCGCGCGCGCTGCGCGCCGGCAGCGCGAAGCCGACCGCTTCGTCGCAATTGGCGGCCGCGGCCGCGCTGCCGGCAGGTTCGGAAGCCATGGGCGACCATGTGGCCATGCCGCGCGAGCGGTCAATATCCCGAAGGCTCAGTCGAGCCGCTCGAGATATTCGGGCGGGACGGTTTCGGTCAGCCAGACGCCGTTGCCGGTCAGCAGGAATGATTTGCCCTGCGCCGCCATGCGGCCGGCAAGAATTCGGAGAATGACGGCGTCGCCGCGCCGGGCTCCCACCGAACGCGCCGTTTCGACATCCCCCGAAAGATGGACATGATGGCGTTTCATCGGCTGCAGCCCATCGGCCAGGATCGAGGCCAGGAAGCGCTCGACCGTGCCATGGAACAGGAACTCGGGAGGATCGGTCTCCGGCCAGCCGAGATCGACCGCCACCGAATGACCCTGCCGCGCCCGGATCAATCGGCCATCGCCGGACAGCTCGAACCGTTGCTTGTCGCTGGCGGCGACGAGGGCGGCAAGCTGGCCGGCGCCGTGCGGCAGCCCGGCCTGCCGCAAGGCGGCTAGTGTGGCGATTCGGAAATTCGCCTGATCTCATGGCGGCCCCGGAGCGAATTTCCGAATCTCCAGCCACACTAGCAACCATATAAAACTAGTGTGCTTTTTTGGATTTGAAGTTCGCTCCGGGCGTGATCCGATAAGCAGGCGAACTTCAAATCCAGCACACTAGCACCCGGTCGACCGGCGCCCAGCCGGACGGGTCGAGATCCAGCATTCCCGCACCCGGATCGTGACGCAGCCAGTAAGAGAGCGTCTTGGAGATTCGCCTGCGATCGGTCATGCCAGGCGCCGGCCATGGAGCGATGATGTCGGAAAACGCAATCCATATTCATGAAGACCATTGGGCGATGCGGACCCTCCATCCGCTCGCCGCCGAGGCAGAGGCGCGCGCCGAGCTCGCGGCGGCCGAGCTCGCCGCCGAGCGCAATCGCAGTCCGTCCGGGTTCGGCTGGACCGACATCCACATCATCAAGCCGCCGTCGATAAGCTATCGGGACATCGGCCTCGCGCTGGCCGAGGCCGCCGCCGCGCTCGCCCCGGTCATGCCCAGAGTGAGGCGATTCAGCGCGACGATCGGAATGGCGATCGACACCGGCGAGCACGATCCGTTCGGCTCCTATGAAGAGGATGCCTGGTGCTACGGCCTGGGCGATCATTGCTTCCTCAAGCTCGAACCGAAAGGCGAACTCGTCGATCAAATCTGGTTCGATCTCGCCAGCCGCGACCCCGAGGACATGGCGGCGCTCGGCGCGGCGATCAGGGCCGTGGACGCGCTCGCACCAAGCATCCTGGTCGATCATTGGATGTCGCTTGCCGGCCGGATCGGGGACGCCGGGTTCCTCGACGGCTATTTTTCCACTTATCGCGAGCGAGTCGAAATCGCGACCCGGGCGACGGAGGACATGATCGCCCGCCTGGAGAGAGAGCCTCCTAAGCCGCCTGCGGTACCTCGTAAGCGCGGCTAGCTTCCGACAGCTTCTCGACGAACTCGGCGATATGCCGCTCCTCGACGATCAGGGGCGGCAGCACGCGCACGACATTGTCGCCGGCGGCGACGGTCAGCAGGCCGTGCTCGCGCAGATGGGCGACGAAAGCGCGGCTGTCACTCTTCATCCTGAGGCCGAGCAGCAGGCCCATTCCGCGCACGCTTTCGAACAGATGGTCGTGATTGGGGATCATCTGCTCGAGCGCGCCGCGCAGCCGCTCGCCCATCCGCCGGACATGGTCGAGGAAGGCCTCGTTGGCGACGACGTCGAGCACCGCCTGGCCGGCGGCGCAGGCGAGCGGATTGCCGCCATAGGTCGAGCCATGGGTGCCGATCACCATGCCGGCCGCCGCCTTCTCGGTGGCGAGGCAGGCGCCCATCGGAAAGCCGCCGCCAATGCCCTTGGCGGACGCCATGATATCGGGCTCGATGCCGTAATGCTCATAAGCGAACATCCGGCCGGTGCGGGCATAGCCGCACTGCACCTCGTCGAGCACCAGCATCAGGTCGTTCTCGTCCGCCAGCCGCCTCAGTCCCCTGATGAAAGCCTCGCTTGCCGGGCGGATGCCGCCCTCGCCCTGGATCGGCTCGACCAGGAAGCCGGCGGTGTGCGGGCCGACCGCCGCCTCGGCCGCCTCGAGATCGTCGAACGCGACGACCCTGAAGCCGGGCAGCAAGGGCGCGAAGCCGTCGCGCAATTTCTCCTGGTTGGTGGCGCTGATCGTTGCCAGCGTGCGGCCGTGGAAGGCGCTGGTGAAGGTGATCAGCTCATGCTTTTCGGGCCGGCCGTGATGGTGATGGTAGCGGCGCACGGTCTTGATCGCGCACTCGACCGCCTCGGCGCCGCTGTTGGTGAGGAAGACGGTGTCGGCGAAGGTGAGCTCGACCAGCCGGCGCGCATAGGCCTCGCCCTGGGGCGAGCCGTACAGGTTGGAGACGTGGATCAGGGTCGCCGCCTGCTGCTGGATCGCCCGGGTCAGCACCGGATGGCCGTGGCCGAGCAGGTTGACGGCGATGCCGCTGGCGAAGTCGAGATATTTCTCGCCGCCCTCGCCGAACAGATAGACGCCCTCGCCGCGCACCGGCCGCACCGGCGAACGCGGATAGACGGGCATGAGCGGCGTGATGGCCATGAGGCGAATCCTCCGGTACCGGAAAGCTGGGAAAAAGGCGACCTGAACCGAGGCCGCCTTTCTCTTTCCCTCTAGGATTTGCCCGGGCCCGCGTCAATCGAGGCGGAGCCGGCGGGCCCGATTCAGCCGCGGCGGCCGTCCCGGTCGCGGCGCTCGACGCGCAGCCGCTGCTCGAGCCGGTCGACCTGGAAGCGAAGCGACGCGAACTCGCGTCCCGACAGGCCGTTGCGGCCGGCCCAGTGCAGCCGGCCCCGGACCTGGCCGGCCTCGCGGCGCAGGCCGAACGCCTCGCGCGGCGAGATCATGCCGCGGCGCACCGAACGCTGGATGCGCTGCTCGGCGCGGTCGAGCTGCTGGAGCAGCTGGCCGACCGCGTGGCGGCCGGGGCCGCGCTGATGCCAGCCCTGATGACGGTCGGGCCCGCGCTGGTCCCAGCCCGAATGACGGCCGTGATTCTGGGCCGCAGCCGGAACAGCGGCCAGCGTGGCGGTCGCGATGGCGACGGAAACAATGAACTTACGCATGAACTCAACTCCTGCTGCTGCACGATCGCAGGAGACCGGCCTAGGCCCGCGCCGCTGTGGCGGTGCTGAATGGCGCCGACAGAATCCGTTCATAATTGTCGCAACTTGTCTGAACGAATCAGGGCTTCAGCTTCCAGCCGCTGCGCAGCAGCGCGAAGCACAGGGCGCCGAGCGCGACATTGATGGCGAGCAGCAGCAGCGCGCCGAACATGACCGGCAAGTCGGCGGCGCCGAGGAAGCCGTAACGGAAGCCCGAGATGACGTAGAAGAAGGGATTGGCGTGGCTGACCGCGCGGAACGCCGGCGACAGCGCGTCGATCGAGTAGAAGGTGCCGGACAGCAAAGCCAGGGGAGCGACCACGAAATTGGTGACCGCCGCCGCATGGTCGAACTTCTCAGCCCACACCGAGGTGATGAGGCCGAGCAGGCCGAGCATGACGCTCCCCATCAGGCCGAACCACAAAACCGCCCAGGGGTGGCGCGGGAAGACGTGGACGCCGGGCCAGGCGAGCATCGCCAGCCAGACCGCGAAGCCGACCAGCAAGGCGCGGGTGACGGCGGCGCCGAGCAGGCCGGCGATCAGCTCGCCGACCGAGAGAGGCGGCATCAGATAGTCGACGATCGTCCCCTGGATCTTGCCGACCAGCAGCGAGAAGCTGGCATTGGCGAAGGCGTTCTGGATCATGCCCATCACGATCAGCCCCGGGGCGAGGAAATCGGCGAACGGCACGCCCATCACGGTGCGTCCCTCGCGGCCGAGCGCGACCGTGAAGATGACCAGGAACAGCATGGTGGTGACCGCCGGCGCCCACACCGTCTGCAGCTGGACCTTGAAGAAGCGGCGCACCTCCTTGACGTACAGGGTGGCCAGGCCGCCCCAGTTGACGCTGCGGATGACGGGCACGCCGGGGGCGGCGCGAACCCAGTTCGAAGGGCGATCGCTCACGGCTGCCGTCGCTAGGCGCACTCGCCGCCGGCCGCAAGCGCGGCCCCCGCAGGGCTTCGCTTCGGCCGACGATCTGCTAGGATCGGAGGATGGCGAGCGGGTCCATGGGCAGGCGGCCGGCCCTTCGGCTCCGGCTGGCGGCGGCGGCCGGAATGGCGGCGCTGGCCGCGGCCGGCACCGCCCAGGCGCCGGCGGACCCGGCGCGGGCCGCGGACGGCGAGATCGTCGTCACCGGTTCGCGAGACACCGGACGGGCGGTCGCCGATTTCGTCGAGCAGGTGACGATCGAAACCGGCGACCAGATCGCCAAGTTCGCGACGCCGGTATGCCCCGCCAGCTTCGGGCTGCCGTCGGGACACAATGAGGTGATCACGGCGCGCTTGCGGCAGGTCGCCGACTATGTCGGGATCGGTGCGGCCGCCGACGACTGCCGGCCCAACGTCGTCATCGTCGTCGCGGAAAGCGGCGGCAATTTCGTCGAGCGGTTGCACGACGAGCGGCCCGACCTGTTCAGAATGATGGAATATCGCGACGTCCGAAGGGTGTTGCGCCTCGCCGGGCCGTCCCGCGCCTGGCAGGTGATCGAGCAGCGCGGAGCGGACGGACGGCCGATGAACTGGATCGAGGTCGGAAGGGAGCGCCGGCTTCGACCCTCCCTCGACGGCGTGATGCCGTCGCTGACGCAGCGGCCGACACGGCAGGATTTGTCGCTGTCCTTCATCGTCTTCGATCTCGAGGCGATCGAAGGGTTGACGCTGCTGCAGATCGCCGACCATGCCGCGATGCGCGCGCTGGCGCGTACCGACCTCGCCGGCTTGCCGGCGCGGCGCAGCATCCTGACGCTGTTCACCGACCGCGAGAGCGGCACCGCTCCCGCCGTCGAACTGACCGGCTGGGACATCGCCTATCTCAATGCCCTCTATCGCACCGGCAATACGGTATCCGCCCACCAGCAGCGGGGAAGCATCGCAGGGGCGATGCGGCGCGAGCTGCAGCCCGACGCGCCACCTCCATCGGACCGATAGCCGCGCCGGCATCGCCGCCGCCCTTGAACAAATGGCCCGCCTTCTTCACATAGGGACGGCAACGCCGCGCCGACCGGCGTCCGCCAGGCGGGCGCGATCGGAGGCGGACCGACCCATATAGGCTCGTCGTTCACAGGCCCTCGCGCAATCGCGGACGCTGTGGCCATGAGGCCGTTATAGCCAGTTGAGGATGACCAGATGTCGTGGACGGATGAACGGATCGAGCGGCTGAAGGAGCTTTGGAGCCAGGGGATCACCGCCAGCCAGATCGCCGACGAGCTCGGCGGCGTCTCGCGCAACGCCGTGATCGGCAAGGCGCACCGGCTCGGCCTGCAGTCGCGGCCGTCGCCGGTCAAGCCGAACGAGCCCGAAGCGGAAGCCGCGCCCGCCGCGCCGCCGTCCGCCGCGCCGGAAGCGGCCGACGCCGACATGGATGCGGAGGTCGAGGCCGAGCCGCCGGCGGAAGCCGAAAAGCCGCAGCCGGGCGGACGCGGCGCCGCCGAGGAAAGCGCGCCCGCTCCGGGCCAGCCGCCGCAGCCCCAGATCCGTTCGATCGGACCGGGCGGCTTCATCCGCCAGGGGCCGAGCGACCAGCAGGCGCCGATCCCGCCGGCGCCGCCGCGCCGGCTGGTACCGGCCAAGCCGAGCCCGGAGATCGCCGACAAGACCGGCCTGCTCGATCTCAACGAGAAGATCTGCAAATGGCCGGTCGGACATCCGGGCGAGCCCGATTTCCACTTCTGCGGAAAGCCGTCCAATCCGGGCTTCCCCTATTGCGTCGAGCATTGCGGCGTCGCCTACCAGGCGCAGCTGCCGCGGCGCGACCGCAAGCCGCCGCCGCCGCTGCCTTTCGGCGGCCCCAGGGTGCGTTGAGCGCTCGCGCCGAATCGGACCCGGTTCGACTTCGACTCGCTGCGCCCCCGGGCGCAGCCTCACCTTCCTCAGCAAGGGGAGGATGGCACCATGTCATGGAGGATGATCGCCGCGGCGACGGCCGCGCTGGCAGCGGGCTGCTCGACCGAGCCGGCCGCACCGGACCGCAACGAGGCCGCGGCCGCCGCGCCGGCCGCCAACGAGTCCGCGGCCGCCGTGCCCGCCAATCCTATCCAGACACGCTATGACCGGACGATGACCGACCAGCCGTTGAACCGCCCGCCGGAGCCGTTGCAGCTGCTGGTGACCCGGGCGACGTTCCCGTCGGGTCACGTGATAAGCTGCCACAGGCACACCTGGCCGCGTTACGTCTATCTGCAGCAGGGCAATTTGCGCGTGACCAATCATGACACGGGCATCGTGCGCGATTTCTCCGCCGGCGAGGTCGTGGTGGAGTTGTACGGCCAATGGCACGAAGGACTGGTGACCAGCCGGGAGCCGTTGATGCTGGTCGCGGTCGAGCAGGTGCCGCCGGGCGGGAACAATTCGACTCCCTGCCCGGCGCCGGCGGGCCCATAGAGGTTCGGCGCGCCCGTTCGGCGCTCTTCGCGCCCGCCAGCGCGTCCGGCGGCCGGATGGACGTCCGACCGGGTGCCGGTATTAACCGGTTTGGTTAGCTGATCCTCACTTGAAGAGCTTTATCGGTTCATTTCCATCGAGGCCGCGCGCGCTGCGCGGCATTCCGCTTGGCAGAGGGAGTCGCGAGCTTCTATAGCTCAGCCATGTCGGACCTGTTCACATCGTCCACCGCGCGCCGCGACGATTATGACGCCCACTCGATCGAGGTACTGGAAGGGCTGGAGCCGGTGCGGCGGCGGCCCGGAATGTATATTGGCGGCACCGACGAGCGGTCGCTCCATCACCTGGCCGCCGAAGTGCTCGACAACAGCATGGACGAGGCGGTGGCCGGCCATGCCAGCCGCATCGAAGTGATATTGGAGCAGGGCAACCGCCTCACGATCATCGACAATGGCCGCGGCATCCCGATCGACGAGCATCCGAAATATCCGGGCAAGTCGGCGCTCGAAGTGATCCTCACCATGCTCCATTCGGGCGGCAAATTCTCGCACAAGGCCTATGCGACCAGCGGCGGGCTGCACGGCGTCGGGGTCAGCGTCGTCAACGCGCTGTCGAGCGAAACCCGGGTCGAGGTGGCGCGGGGCCGAGAGCTCTATCGCCAGACCTTCGCCCGCGGCGCTCCGACCTCGAAGCTCGAGCGGCTCGGTCCGACGTCCAACCGGCGCGGCACCACCTTGAGCTTCGTCCCCGACGCCGAGATTTTCGGCGAGGAGGCGAAGCTGCGGCCGGCGCGGCTGTACCGGCTGGCGCGGTCCAAAGCCTATCTGTTCGCCGGCGTCGAGATACGCTGGCGCTGCGATCCGGCGCTGATCGCCGACGATACGCCGGCCGAGGCGGTGTTCCAGTTTCCGGGCGGGCTCGCCGACCATCTGAAGGAGCAGATCGGCGACAGGGAGACCGCCACTTCGGCGCCGTTCGTCGGTCGGCAGGATTTCCCGGCCGAGCAGGGGTCGGTGGAATGGGCGGTCGCCTGGCCGACCTGGGGCGACGGCAGCGCGTCTTTCTACTGCAACACCATTCCTACGCCCGACGGCGGCACCCACGAGCAGGGGCTGCGCAGCGCGCTGACCCGGGCCTTGCGCGCCTTCGGCGAACTGGTCGGAGCGAAGAAGGCGAAGGACCTGCAGGCCGAGGACGTGATCACCGGCGCGGAGATCATGCTTTCGGTGTTCATCCGCGACCCGCAATTCCAGAGCCAAACCAAGGACCGGCTGACGTCGCCGGACGCGGCGCGGCTGGTCGAGAATGCGGTCCGCGACCATCTCGACCATTTCCTCTCCGACCATATGGAACGCGGCCGATCGCTGCTCGGCTTCGTCCTCGACCGGATGGACGAGCGGCTGCGGCGACGGGCCGAAAGGGAGATCAAGCGCAAGACCGCGACCTCGCACCGCAAGGTGCGGCTGCCGGGCAAGCTCACCGACTGCGCCAATGACGATGCGGCGGGCACCGAATTGTTCATCGTCGAGGGGGATTCGGCGGGCGGCTCGGCCAAGCAGGCGCGCGACCGCAAGACCCAGGCGATCCTCCCGATCCGCGGCAAGATCCTCAACGTCGCCTCGGCCACCGCCGACAAGATCCGCGCCAACCAGGAGATCGCCGATCTCGTCCAGGCGCTGGGCTGCGGCACCCGCGACCGCTGCAATCCGGACGACCTCAGATATGAGCGGATCGTGATCATGACCGACGCCGACGTCGACGGGGCGCATATCGCGACCTTGCTGATGACCTTCTTCTTCCAGGAGATGACCGAGCTGGTGAAGAGCGGCCATCTCTACCTCGCCCAGCCGCCGCTCTATCGCCTCGCGGCCGGCGGCACCGTCGCTTATGCCCGCGACGAGGCGCACCGGCAGGCGCTCGAGCGCGAGCTGTTCAAGGGCCGGAAGGTCGAAGTGTCGCGCTTCAAGGGGCTCGGCGAGATGAACCCGCAGCAGCTCAAGGAAACGACGATGGACCCGAAGAGCCGGGGCCTGATCCGGATCACGCTGCCGCAGGATTATGAGGAACGCACGGCGGTTCGCGAGCTGGTCGACCGGCTGATGGGGCGCAACCCCGAGCACCGTTTCGCCTTCATCCAGAGCCGCGCCGCCGAGCTGGACGAGGAAGCGATCGACGCGTGAGCCCTCGGCGGACGAGGCAGAAGCACGGGCCGCAGCGGCGCCGCCTGCTCGACGCCTGGACGATCCAGCGGGCGAGCGGCGTCGGCGTCGTCTGCGGCATCGCCGCGATCCTGATCGCCGGCCTGTTCCGCACGCTGCCGGAGGGCCTGCTCCATTTCTACGCGCTGCTGCTCGCTTTGACCGCCTTGTGCGGCGCCTCGGTGCTGTGGATCACCGCCGCCGACATGCGCACCCGCGGCACCAGCGGGCGGATGCGCCCGATCCGCGGCTTCGATGCGGCGCTCGGGCTCGCGCTGCTGCTGCCTTCGCTTTACGCGCTGTCGCTGGTGTGGCCGCAGCTGGGATTCTAGACCCTGCGGAACCAGATTTGGGGTTGTCCTTCGATACGGGCCCTCGACAGGCTCGGTCCCTACTCAGGATGAGCGGAGTAGGGATTGAGTCCCCATGATCCGCTCATCCTGAGTAGCCGTCGAGCTTGTCGAGACGGCGTATCGAAGGACAGGCTCAGGGCGAACGGAGTTTCCAGTGGGCAGTGCCCGAGGCGGGGCGTCAGGAACCCACCCCTTCGCCCGCTTCGGCGAGCGCGGCGGCGATCATCCGCTCCCAGACCGCGACGTCGCCGGCCTCGGCCATCGCCGGATCCGGCTCGCGCAGGGTGCGCAGCACCGACAAGGCGTCGCCGCGATAATCGCGCCAGATCGCATCGACCCGGTCGCCGGCGGAAGCATCGTCGCCGCCGGCATTGATGCTGACGACCCGCCCGGCGATGACGCGGGCTATCCGCTCGACAAGGCTGGTGTTCGAAACCGGCATGGCCTTCCTCTCCCGAAGCTTTCGTGCCTGTAACGGTGCAGCGGGCGGCTGGTTGCGTCAGCGAGAAGGCGGGCGCGACGGCGGCTCCGGCGCCCAGCTCGGGTCCCATTCCCGGCACAAAGCGCGCGACGTCTCGTCGAGCGCGGCCGCGTCGGAGCAGCGCTGCTGCGCCTCGCGCCGCGGAATCATGTCGATCGGTTCGATCGAGGCATCGCGGCGCGCGACGATGATTGCCAGCCGCTGATAATGGCCGCGCCAATCGGCGGTCCGGCGCACGGTCGAGCTCTCGGGGGCGAGCGCCTCGACCGGCGTGGCGGCGATCATCGCGGCCGCCTCCTCGAACCGGCCGAGCTCCCGCAGGGCATTGATGACGCGGGAGCGGACGGCGATATTTTCCAGGTCGCGCGGCTCGCCGAGCGCGGCGGAGCGGGTCACCAGCTCCTCCAGATAGCGCCGCCTCAGAGCCGGATCGCCGTCGGCCTGCCAGCCGGCCTGGACCAGCGCCCACAGCCAGTGGGTGGCCGGCGCGCCCATCCGCTCCATCAGCCAGGCGGCGCGATAATAAGTGGTGTCGCCGGCCCGGCGGAGCGCCTGATAGTCGGCCGAGGCGACCAGCGGCCGAAGGCGGGCAACCGCCTCCTCGTCGAACTCGTCATAGACGACGAGGCCGTTGTCGGGACAATCCGGCAGCTCGAGCGGGAATTCCCAGCTGCCGAACGGCTTGCCGTCGGGGCGCGCGCCCCAGCTGCTGTAGGAAGCGGTGGTGGTGAAGCTGAACGAACCGCCGTCGATCGGACAGGTCAGCTGCCGCGTCACCGGGATGCCGGCGCCGGCGGCGGCCGGGATCGTCAGCAGCGCGAGCAGGACAGCGAGCTTGCGGTCGGTTCTCATCAGGGCCCCTCCATCGGGCGCCGGGCGATTCAGCTGGTCACCGCCGGCGCGATCAGCGGAAAGCGGGGGATCGCGACCTCGAAGCTGGAGCCGTCGGCGGCGATCATGAAATAGCGCCCTTCCATCGCCCCGGTCGGGGTGGTGAGCGGGCAGCCGGAGACATAGTCGAACGATCCGCCCGGCTCGAGCACCGGCTGCTCGCCCACCACGCCTTCGCCGCGCACCTCGTGGCTGACGCCGCGGCCGTCGCTGATGATCCATTCGCGGCTGACCAGCTGCACCGCCTTGTCGCCCATATTCTCGATCCGGATATGATAGGCCCAGAACCAGCGGCCCTTGGCCGGCTCGGACTGTTCCTGAAGGTAGCTGACCGAGACGCGGACGGTGATGTCGCGGGTGGTGGCGCTGTGCGGGAAGAATTCTTTCACCCCCGCTTCCTGTGCCGAGCGCGTTTCAAGGTCAACTCAGAAGCCGGCCGCGACTTTCCCCCTCCCTGCAAGGGAGGGGCCGGGGGTGGGTAGCGCCGCAGGCGCATCGAACACCGGATCAAGAAAGCTCGCTTCGCTCGCACCCACCCCTAACCCCTCCCTTCCAGGGAGGGGGACATCCGCTTCAGCCGGTCGATCAGCCGCTCGCGGGCGGCGAGCACCTCGCCGCGGCGGCCGGTGAGCAGGTCGCGCTCGAGCGACAGGCCGGTCCGCTCGAGGCCCTTGTGGATGGCCTCCCAGCCGGCGTCGTAAGCGGGCGGATCGGCGAGGCCGAAGCCGGTCTCGTCGAGCACCAGCAGCTCGTAGCGAACCAGCGCCGCGGCCCAGCCGCGGGCGCTGGGCGCGGCTTCGACCGCATCGAGCAGCCCGCCGAGGCCTTCGAACAGCGGCGGATAAGGCTGGCCTTCGGGGAGGCCGGCGGCGGTGAGCGCGCAGGCCCATTCGATGGCGGCGGCGGCGAGCGGTTCCGACAGCAGGAAGGCGCGGCTGTGGACCAGCTCGACCGCGAGATGCGGCAGCTGCTCCTCGGTGCGGGCGCGAAATTCGGCCTGGACCAGATTGCCGGGCATCAGCACCGGCCGCAGCCGCCGCGACCTGCCGCCCCGGACATAGCCGGCCTGGACCCCGTCGGCCGGCGTCAGCGCGCGGACGATCGCGCCATGCTCGCCATGGACGCGAACGGCGACGATGATGGCCTGGGTCTCGATGTGCATGGGCGCGTCAGTCGTCATCCCCGCGAAAGCGGGGATCCAGGCTGCATCCGCGCGGCTCGAACGCCGACGGGATTCCCGCTTTCGCGGGAATGACGAGGGAGGGGGTGACTGTGGTCATCCTCAGCCCCCCGGATGGTAATAATCGTAGATGCCGCGGGCGATGGCGCGCGAGATGCCGGGGACCTTCTCCAGATCCTCCAGCGCCGCGCTCTTGACCGCGCGCGCCGTGCCGAAATGCATCAGCAAGGCGCGCTTGCGCCCCGGGCCGATGCCGGGGACGTCGTCGAGCGTCGAGGTGACCAGATTCTTCGCCCGCTTCTGCCGGTGGGCGCCGATCGCGAAGCGGTGGGCCTCGTCGCGCAGCCGCTGAAGATAGAAGAGCAATGGCGCGTTGGGCGGCAGCGTGATCTCGCGCCCGCCCGGCAGATGGAACACCTCGCGGCCGGCATGGCGGTCCGGTCCCTTGGCGACGCCGACCACCGGCACGTCGTGGACGCCGGCATCCTCGAGCACCTCGCAGACCGCATTAAGCTGGCCCCTGCCGCCGTCGATCAGCAGAAGGTCCGGCCATTCGCCGCGGCTGCGGTCGGGATCCTCTTTCTCGAGCCGGGCGAAGCGGCGGCCCAGCACCTCGCGCATCATCGCGAAGTCGTCGCCGGGGACGGTTTCGGGGCGCTTGATGTTGAACTTGCGATAGGCGTTCTTGCGCAGGCCCTCAGGCCCGGCGACGATCATCGCGCCGACCGCGCTGGTGCCCATCACGTGGCTGTTGTCATAGACCTCGATCCGCCGCGGCGGCTCGGGCAGCTCGAACAGCTCGGCCAGCTCGCGCAGGTTGCGGGCCTGGGTCGAGGTCTCGGCCAGCCGCCGCTCGAGCTCCTCCTCGGCGTTGCGCTCGGCCTGGCGGATCATCTTCGCGGTCTCGCCGCGCTGCGGGACCCTCAGTCCAACCCGGCGTTCGGCGCGCGCCGACAGGGCTTCGGCGATCAGGGCCGCCTCCGGCAGCGCCCGGTCGGTCACGATCAGCCGCGGCGGCGGCACCTCCTCGTAGAACTGGACGAGGAAGCTTTGCAGCACCTCGGCCTCGGGCACGTCGGCGGTATGGGCGGGGAAGAAGCTGCGATGGCCCCAATTCTGGCCGCCGCGGATGAAGAAGGCCTGGATGCACATCGTACCGCCCTTGCAGGCAAGCGCGAACAGGTCGGCGTCGCCGAGCCGCTCGGCATGGATCGCCTGGCTGCCCTGGATGAAGGTCAGCGCGCGCAGCCGGTCGCGATAGACGGCGGCCAGCTCGAAATCCGTCGCTTCGGAAGCCTCCGACATCAGCCGGCCGAGCTTCTGCTGGATCTTGGTCGAGCGGCCGCACAGGAAGTCCCTGGCGTCGCGGACCAGCTCGTCATAGCCGGCCTCGTCGATGCGGCCCACGCACGGAGCGGAACAGCGCCGTATCTGGTAGAGCAGGCAGGGCCGCGAGCGATTGGCGAAGAAGCTGTCGCTGCAGCTTCTCAGCAGGAACAGCTTCTGCAGCGCGTTCAGCGTCTCGCGCACCGAGCCGGCGCTGGCGAACGGCCCGAAATATTGGCCCTTGTGGCGGCGGGCGCCGCGGTGGAGCTGGACGCGGGGGAAATCATGGTCCTCGCGCAACAGGATGAAGGGGAAGCTTTTGTCGTCGCGAAGCAGCACGTTGTAGGGCGGCCGGTAGCGCTTGATCAGCTGCGCCTCGAGCAGCAGCGCCTCGGCCTCGCTGTTGGTGGTGACGATCTGCATCGACCGGGTCTGGGCCACCATCCGCTGCAGTCTTTTGGTCTGCCGCGCCACCTGCGTGTACTGGACGACGCGGTTCCGGAGCGACCTCGCCTTGCCGACATAGAGGACGTCGCCGCGGGTATCGAGCATCCGGTAGACGCCGGGCCGCACCGGCAGCCCCTTCGCCACCGCCCGGATCGCGGCGATGCCGGCCTCGAGGTCGGGCGCGTCGGCGCCGCGCACCGTATAGGTCGCTTTCTCCTCGTTGAAGCGGTCGGGGGCGTCGGGCTTGTCGGTCACCGGGCCGATTTAGGCACCCCCGACCCGACAGGCTAGTGTGCTGGATTTGAAGTTCGCCTGATTATCGGGGCACGCTCGGAGCGAACTTCAAATCCAAAAAGCACACTAGATTCATTTGATTGCTAGTGTGGCCGGAGATTCGGAAATTCGCTCCGACGCGCCTCCATGATCGGGCGAATTTCCGAATCGCCACACTAGCCTCGACCGTTCATTCGAGCTCGAAGCTGACCATCAGGGTGACGGCAAGGACTTCCTCGCCGAGCGCGATATTGGTCGACGCACCCAACTCGATGCCCGCCAGCGCCTCCGCGAAGCCATATTGCTGCCCGCCCCCCGTCTCGCTCACGGCAAGGACGCCGGCCACCCGCATGCCGAGCGATCGGGCGTAAAGGTCGGCGCGGCCGCGGGCGGCGGCAAGCGCGCTAACGCGCGCCTCGTCGCGCGCGGCATCGGCCTCGGTCACCTGAAAGCTTGGCCCGTCGATCGCGTTGGCGCCGGCGGCGATGAGCGTGTCGAGGATGCGGCCGGCATTGGCGGCATCGCGGAAGCGGACGGTCAGCCGATGGCCGGCCCCGTAGCCGGCAAAGACGGGCGGCGCATTCTCCGCTTCGTGCCATTGCGGGTGCAGGCTGACCGAGCTGGTCTGGACGTCGCGCGGTTCGATGCCGGCGCGGCGCAGCGCCTCGCGCAGCCGGTCCATGGCGGCGCCGTTCGCGCGGATCGCCTCGCTCGCGGTCGGCGCCATGGTCACGACGCCGGCATGGATCATGACGATGTCGGGGACGCGGGTCACCTCGCCGGTCGCGGTCACGTCGAGCCGGGTGCCGCTGATCGGCCGCACCTGCGCGGGCTGCGCGATCGCCGGCGCGGCCGCGGCGAGCAAAGCCGCCGCCACCATGAATCTTGCAAGCATCTGAGCCTCCTTCCCTGGCATGTATCGGTGACGCCATCGTGCGCGGTGCGGCCGGCGGCCGCAATGGGATCGCGGTCGAGACCCTTGCCGTGCTACGCTGCCGCCATGGCCGCCGCCGAGGATTTCCGCCGGATCGCCCTCGCCTTTCCCGGCGCGGAGGAGCGGGCGCATATGGGCCATCCGGACTTCCGGGTCGGCGACCGGATCTTCGCCACGCTCGGCTTTCCGGACGCCGACCACGGCATGGTCGCGCTGCTGGCCGAACAGCAGGAGCTGGCGATCGCGGCGGAGCCGGAGGCGTTCAGGCCGGTGCCCGGCGGCTGGGGGCGCGACGGAGCGACGAGCGTGGTGCTGGCGCGCGTGTCGAACGAATGGCTCGAGCGGGCGCTGCATTGGGCCTGGGAGAGACGGGCGCCCAAGCCGTCATCCCGGCGAACGCCGGGATCTCGGGACCAGAAGTCGCCTGAAACGCCCTGAGACCCCGGCCTTCGCCGGGGTGACGATATCGTCCCCGGCTTGCGCCGGGGTGACGATTGCGCCCTGAGACCCCGGCTTTCGCCGGGGTGACGGATCACCGCTTTCCCAGCTCCGCGATCGTCGCGTCGACCATCGCCTTGTCGGCGCCGGCGTCGAGCTTGTCGCGGATCAGCCGTTCGGCGGCGGCGGCGGCGGCCGAGGCCGCTTTGGCGCGGACCTCGTCGACCGCGGCGCGCTCGGCGGCGGCGATCTTGTCCTCGGCCATCCGGGTGCGGCGCTCGACCAGAGCGGCGGCGTCGCTCTCGGCCTGGCGGACAATGCCTTCGGCCTCGGTGCGGGCGCGCTCGATCATCGTCGCCGCCTCGGCGTCGGCCAAAGCGGCCTTGGCCTCATATTCGGCGCGCAGCGCCTCGGCCTCGGCGCGCAGCTGCGCCGCTTCGTCGAGCTGCCGGCGGATCGAGCCGATCTTCTTGTCGAGCGCCGCGGCGATCGCCGCCGGCACCCGCTTCCAGATCAGGATCGCGAACACCGCGATCATCGCCAAAGCGACCCAGCCGCTGGCGTCGAAGGCGTAAGCCGTCGGCTCGACATGGCCGCCGCCTTGGTCCTGGGTCATTTCCGTATGGCCCGGGGCGGCGTGGCCTTCCTCGGCGTCGCCGGTGCCGACCGCGTCGGTGGCGGGGGGATGCGCCTCAGCCATGGGCCATCGCCGCCTTCACGGCGCTCGCCGCCTCGTCGCGGCCGACGGCAAGCCCGGCGATGCGCGCCACCGCCTCCTGCGCCGCCTCGGCGGCGACGCTTTCTATGTCGGCGAGCGCCGCCGCGGCCGCGCTGCGCAGCCGCGCTTCGGCCGCCTCGATCCTTTCGCGGGTCGCCGCATCGGCGGCGCGGACGCTTTGCTCGGTGGCGCGGGCGCTGTCCTGGCGGGCGGCGGCGGTCACCTTCAGCGCCTCGCCGCGGCTCTCCTCGATCCGCGCCCGATACGCCTCCTCGGTGGCATCGGCGGCGCGGCGGGCGGCCTCGGCGGCGGCGAGGTCGTCGGCGATCCGGCTGTCGCGCGCCGCCATCGTCGACTGGATCTTCGGCAGCATCGCCCGGCCGACGCCGAAATAGATGACGGCAAGGGTCAGCAGCAGCCAGAAGAGCTGCGAATAAAGGACGTCGGCGAGCTGGTTGATCTGGGGCATGATCGAATGGGGACAGTTTGGGGACAGTTACCAAACTGTCCCCAAACTGTCCCTCTCTCTTACCGGGCGTAGAGGATGATCATCGCCACCGCGAAAGCGATCAGGCCGAGCAGCTCGGCGGCGGCGAAGCCGATGAACAGCCGGCCCTGCTGGCTGTCGGCGGCGGCCGGATTCCTGAGCGCTCCCTGAAGGAACGAGCCGAACACGTTGCCGACGCCGGCGGCGGCGGCGCCGACGCCGATCGCGGCGAGACCGGCGCCGATGACCTGGGCAGATGCGAAGTCCATGATAAGCTCCTTTGTGAAATCTCTAAGGTGAGTGGATCAGTGCAGGTTGACCGCGTCGTTGATGTAGAGCGAGGTCAGCAAAGCGAACACATAGGCCTGGATCGCGCAGACCAGCAGCTCGAGCGCGCTAACGCCGGCGATGAAGACGAAGCTCAGCAGCGCGATGAAAGGACCCATCACGCCCTCGGCATTGAGCCCGCTGACGACGAAGCTGCCGAACACCTTGACCAGGATATGGCCGGCGATCATCGCCACGAACAGTCGCAGCGCCAGGCTGAACGGCCGCACCAGGAAGGACAGGAGCTCGATCACGAAGATCAGGGGCAGCAGCAGCTTGGGCGTGCCGTGGGGGATGAACAAAGAGAAGAAGTGGAAGCCGTGGCGCCAGAAGCCGACCACCAGCACGATCGAGAAGCTGATGATGGCGAGCACGCCGGTGATCGTGAACTGGCTGGTGACGGTGAACGGATGGACGCCCGGCAGCACGCCGAACGGCATCATCCCCATCAGATTGGCGAACAGGATGAAGATGAAGACGGTGAACACCCAGGGCAGATATTTGCGCCCCTCCGGCCCGATATTGGTGTCGATCATCGAGGCGACGAAGCTGGTGATCCCCTCGACCATCACCTGCCAGCGGCCGGGAACCAGCTCGCGCTTCATGCCGCCGATCATGAAGACCAGGATCGAGCCCAGCACGATCATCATCCACAGCGCGCTGTTGGTGAAGGCGAACGGATTGCCGGCCAGATCGCCCGCCACCGCGTCGATCTGGAACTGATGCATCGGGTCGATAGTGGATTGGGCCGCCACGCTTTAACTTCCCTGCCTTATTCCGGGCTCTGTCTTGAAATCCGAAGCACGTTCCTGACGGCGATGCCGAATCCGAGGAACAGCATCGCCAGCATCACCCAGGGCGTGGTCCCCAGCCACCGGTCGAGCAGCCAGCCGATCAGGGCGCTGCCGAACGGAATGCCGACCAGGTCGGAGAGGATCCGCATCCCCTGGGCCCGGCCCACATTGGATACGGTCCTCGTCTTCCCGGTACGGACCGCCTCCTCGTGCTGCGCCTGCTTCAACCGCCTGTCGAGCGATGTCAGCCGCGCATCTTCCGGAAGCCGAGGGTCCTGCCAGGGCTCGTTTTCCGCCATGCCGAACTCCCGTGGAACAAGCCGCCGCAAATCAGGGACTCATCGAGGGCGAGGGACATGCCGGCGAACGAACCCGCCAAGGCGCGGTTCCTTTAGGAAGGGGGCCCTTCCAAGTCAACAGCGATGCCGCAGTGCAGCAATCCGGCGGCGCTTGGGAGTCCGGGGACGCTGCGCTAGGCAAAGCCGATGACCGCTTTGCCTCTGCTGGCCGCGCTTGCCGCCGCCTTCGCTCAGCCCGCCGATTTCGTGCGCGAGGAGGAGTCCCCGCTGCTCGACTTCAGCTATGGCTGGCCGGCGGATGCCGACGCCCTGCCGTCGCTGCGCGCAATGCTGCAGGCCGACATGGAGGCGCAACGGGCGCAGGCGACGGGATGGGCCGAGGAAGGCCGCGACAATGCCCGCCAAAACGGCATCGAATATAGGGCGCATTATTACGCCAAGGGATGGGGAGTTGCCGGCAGCACGGCGCAGCTGCTCAGCCTGACCGCCACCGAAGAAACCTTCGCCGGCGGCGCCCACGGCAATATCGCCTTCTCGGCCCTGTTGTGGGACAAAGCGGCGGACCGGCCGGTCCAGCCGGCCGCCATGCTCGGCAGCGGCCGCGCTCGAGCGGATGCGGGAACGCTACTGCGCCGCGCTCGATGCCGAACGGGCCGAGCGGCGCGGCGCGCCGGTCCGGCCCGACCCGCGGGATCCCCACACTTTGTGCCCACCGCTCGCCGATCAGGTGCTGGCGCCCAGGGACAGCGACGGCAACGGCCGCTTCGAGGCGATCGACGTGCTGATCGCGCCTTACGTGGCCGGTTCTTATGCGGAAGGCGCCTATTTCGCCGAGGTGCCGCTGGAGGCGGACGACCTTAGCGGCATGAACGAGCTCTACCGGTCGGCGTTCGAGACGGCGGCGGAGGCGGCATCGCAACCGCAACCCTGAAAAGATCGATGGAAGCGGCCTGCCCGGCTGGTCAAGCCGGTTGGGACATCGGCCGTTATCGGAACGCCTAGCCGCAATGGGTCGGCCGCGGCACCGGCTCGCTGCCGTTGCGGCGGCGCCAGACGCCGTCGGGCAGGCGATAATATTGGCCCGGGCCGATCCGGCTGGAAAAGATCTGGCAGGCGGTGGCGGCGGCCACCTCCTCGATCGTCGCGCCGCGCTGCGAAGCGAGGCGGGTGTAGGCGGCGCGGCGCTGGATGTTGACCGCGTCCATCTGGGCGCGGACGTCGGCGGAGGCGGATCCGACCAGGCCGAGATAGCCGTCGGCCTGCTCGCCGACCACGCCGGACGCGCGCAGCTGGGCGGCGGCGTCGGCCTGCATGACGAAGGCGTAAGCGGTGCCGCCCGCGACCATGGCGATGCCGAGCCCGGCGGCGACCAGCAATTTCATACGGCGGGACATCAGAACACTCCTGGATTTTGCTGTATCAACTCGCGAACATCCTCCTGGAGCCGCACCACCACTTCCTGGCGGATGTTGATATTGAGGTTGATCTCGATCGGCCGGTCCGGCGCGGTCACTTCGACGCAGCCCCCGAGGGGAGCGAGCGCCGCCGCGGCGGCGAGAGCCTTTCCGATCCTTCCCATCTCCTTCCGGCTCGCATCGCGGCCTTTTCGCGTCAAGTACGGCTGCTTCATGGCACAGGCTCGCTTTCTTCATCCTGAACGTCGGTGACGGTGGTGGAACTGTTGCGCAGCAGCTGCGGCAGCACCGCCTGGATCAGCGGGGTCGGGTCGCTGAACGAACGGGCGGTGGCGATCAGCGCGCGGAACTGGCCGTTGATGCGGATATTGAACTCGAACGGGATGCGGGCGAGCTGGTTGAAGATCCGGCCCGCCACCAGCGCCGGGATGCCGCTGCCCGACGGCACCGTCGTCAGCGCCGGATCCCGGGCGATGCCGTCGAGATCGATGATGGTGATGAACTCGCCGTCGAGCGCGCCGTCGAGGGTGACGTCGAAGCGGCTGTAGCGCAGCGACTTCAGGGCATTGAAGGCGAGGATGCCATAGGGCCCGAGGTCGCGGTCGCTCAGCTCGCCGACATAAGAGAGAGTGCCGCCTTCCGGCCGCGCCGTCAGCCGGCCGCCGGCGATGCGGCCGCCGCGCTGGTCGAACTGCATCGGGATCAGGCCGTCGAACGTGCCGGTCGCGGCGATGTTGGAGAATTCCATCTGCTGGATGAAGCGGGCGCCGTCCATGCCGACGACGCGGAAGGTGAGATATTTGGTCGAGGGCTGGCTGAAGTCGAGCATGGTCGGCTGCAGCAGCAATTCGCCGCCGGCGAACGGCCAGCGGCCTGAACTCGATCGCGACATGGTAATTGGGCCGCAGCTGATAGCGGACCTCGCCATCATAGACGTCGATGCCGGCGCGGACGAGACGCATCCGCGCCACCTGTCCCGGCGCGCTGGCGAGCCCGAGCAGGTCGGTGAACTCGATCCTTGTCGCAAGGCCCTCGACCGGGCCGAACGGCGCGGCGAGATTCATGTCGGCGGTCGAGAAGGTGCCGCGGCTGCGCGACCCTTGCGCATCCCATTCGATCCGGCCCTCTCCGGTGACGCTGCCCTCGACCAAAGCCACCACGCCGACGGTCAGCGGGGTCAGCGCCTCGGGCTGGAAGCCCTCGGTGAAGGCAAGGCCGGGCATTTCGAGCGAAGCGGCGCCGGCGCCGGTGCGCAGATGATGGTCGACGCCGGCCCGGACGACGCGCGTGCCGCTTTGCGGATGGGCAAGCCAGCCAGTGGCGTGGATGCGGTTGTCGGCCAGAGTGAGGCGGAAATCGTCGCTGACGAGCGGATGGAAGCGGGGCGGATCGCGCTCGTCGGCGATGCGGAGCCGGCCCTCGATCAGCAGGTCGCCGCGCTGTATCTGCCAGCGGCCGCCGCCTTCGCTGAGCAGCAGCGGCACGTTGGCGATCTTGCCGGAAAGGCCGCTATAGCCGCCGGCGGCGCCGCGGGCGCCGAAGCGGCCGTCGACGCTGGCGACATCGAGCCGGTTCAGCGCCTCGCCGGCGCCCAGCCCCGCCGCCAGGCCGGTCGCGGCGAAGCCGCCGGTATCGATGCGCAGGCGATCCGCGGCGATCAGGATCGGCGAGCCTCCGAGCCGGCCGGCGAGGCGCGGGCCGCGCAGCTCCGCCCCGGCGCGGACCGGGCCGCCGGGCGCCTGCCAGACCAGGGCCGGTCCGACCGGACAGAGCGGCAGCCGCGCCGGGCCGACTCTCAATCCCTCCACCTGAAGCGACTGGAAGGCGGCGGCGACGCAGCCTTCGCCGATCGCGAGCCCGTCGCGGCCGATGTGGCCGCGCAGCGGCAAGGCCAGGCCGGTCACCTGGCCGCCGCGGAACGGCCCGTCGAGGCGCAGGGCGGTGGCGAAGCGGGTGCGGCCGCCGGGGCTGGCGTCGAAGCGTATCTCGGCGAGCGCCAGCCGGGCGCCGCCGGCGCTGATCGGCGCGATCCGGCCGACGCCTTCGAGCGGCGCCCCTGGCCGCGCCTGGCGGAGGATGAAGCGCGCATCCGGGAAGCCGCCGCCCGACAGCCGGAAATCGCCGTCGAGCTGGAGCAGCCCGGCCGGCCAGCGATAGCTCAGGCCGTGGCCGCCGACCCCGGCAAGGCTCGCGCCGCTGCGGCTGGCGAAGCGCAGCTGCTCGAGGCGCAGGGCGCCCTCGCCGCGGCCGTTGACCAGGCGCAGCCGCGCCGACGCCTCGCCGCCGCCGGCCGCCCGCACCAAAGCTTCGGCGAGCGCCGCGCCGATCGGCCCCGCCGGAGTTCCCTCGGCGGACCGCAAAGCGGCGGCGATCGAACCAACGTTGCCGGTCAGCCCTTCGGCGGCAAGATTGCCGTTGAGGCCGAGGTCGCCGTGACGCGGCGACACCGCATAGTCGCCGGCGAAGCGGGTTCGGGCGGCGCGGAACATGTCGACGGCGGCGGCGGCCGAGCGGAGATCGATCCGGCCCGCGGTGCGGCCGGCATTGCCGTCGAAAGTAAGCCTGCCCTCGAGCCCCGCCAGATATTGCGGGCCGGCCGCGAACCGGGCTGCCCGCACCGCCGTCTCGCCGCGCCATTGGTCGAGCGCCGGCGACAGCGAGCCTTGCAGCGCGAAGAGCGGCCGGTCGACGGCAAGATCGTCGCCGCAGCGGACGGCACGGATGGCGAGCGGTCCGCTCAGCCCCGGGCGCAGATCGTCGATCCGCACCGCGAAATTGGCGCGCGGCCGGACTATGGCGCATTCGCCGAGGCGCAGCTCGCTCGCGACGCCGGCGAGTTGGCCGCGAAAGCCGTCGGCGAGGTTGCCGCGTCCGGCGAGGCCGAAAGCGAGGCGGCCGGCGGGCGTATCGAGGACGATCGCGGCGTCGGCGACGTCGACGCGCTGGTCGGGGAAGCGGAACGGCAGCCCGCTCGGCGGCGGCAGCAGCCGGTCGACCTGGCCGAGGCTGATGCGGCCGTTCGCGATCCGGCCGTGCATCCTGACGCCGCGCGCGGTGATCAGCCCGACCCGCGGACCGCTGAGCCCGATCAGGATCTGCACCTCCACCCGGCGCGCGGTCGCGTCCGGCCGGCGCGGGTCGCCGATCACCAGATTTTCGAGCACCTGCGTGCCGAAGCCGATCCGCTTGATCTGGTAGCTGGCCTGGACGCCGCGGCGGGCGAGCTCGCGATCGATATAGTCGGTGGCGAGCCTGACCCGGATCGACCACAAAACGAGCAGCGCGCCGGCGAGCAGCAGCAATGCGGCGGCGGCGGCGATCCGCCATCCGCGCAGCCACGGCCGCCTTCTCGCCAGGTCGGATTGCTGCTCTTCCACGCTCGCCTAACTCGTCCCGCTCAACCTTCGTCCTTCCGACGCGTTCCGCCGCCGTCACGACCGAGCGGCTTCGGTAGAGCCATGGCAAGGCTTAATCCACGCTTATGGCGAGGCAAGTCGGCGGCGGTTGGACCCTGTCGGTGACGGGTCAGGCGCGGCCCCTGATACCGCCATGCCGGTTGGCGACCTTGAGGAAATCCTCGATGAAGCGCTGCAGCCTTTCCTCGAATATTTCGGGGGACCAGCTTTCCGGATCGTAGGTCTCGCCGTCGCGGGAGGAAGCGTGCCGCCTCTTGTCGCCGGGCGTGTAGGCGACGAACGCAATGCGCTGGTCCGAATTCGGGTACATCGTCAAGGCGCGCTCGGTGCCGTCGGCGAAAGTGAGCTGGAAGGTCAGCCCGTCGGCATTGCCGGACAAAGTGGCTTCGATGTTGCGGGCGTTGAGATCGTCCTTGTAGCGCACCGCGACCGGCAGCACGCCGGCGACGGCGCGCTCGGCGAAGCGAAATGTCGCGTCCTTGGCTTGATGGTCGGTTTCCCGGGCCCTGGCCAGATCGGCGAGCTTTTTATCGAGTTCCCTGAAGAAGTTCCGGCGGTCCATGCGCGCTCCTCGATCCGCCTCACCTTTGGAGCGCATTGGCCGTCCGGTCAATTCGATGACGACCGGCGCAAGCGTCAGCGCCGAATGCGCTTTTCACGGAAATCGCCCGGGATATTCCGCGATTTGCGAAATTCCCCGGCGCGGCCTAATCCGGGCCCGATGGCGGACAGTGGGCATGACGGCGGCGGACATCGCGCGCGCCTGCGGCAACGGCTGATCGCGGGCGGGCCCGACGCCCTGCTCGACCATGAGCTGGTCGAATATCTGCTCGGCCTCGCCATTCCCCGCCGCGACACCAAGCCGCTCGCCCGCAAGCTGATCCGCCATTTCGGCGGGTTCGGCGCGCTGCTCGCCGCCGATGCCGAAGCGATCGCCCGGGTCGGCGGCCTCGGCGAAGGCGCGCTGGCGGCGCTGAAGGTGGTGCAGGCGGCGGCGCTGCGGCTCTTGAAGGAGGAAGTCAGGAACCGGCCGGTGCTGGGATCGTGGCAGGCCCTGCTCGATTATCTGCACGCCGACATGGCGCACGAGGCGATCGAGCGGGTGCGGGTGCTGTTCCTCAACTCGAAGAACGTGCTGATCCGCGACGAGCCGATGTGGGAAGGATCGGTCGACAAATCGGCCGTCTATATCCGCGAGGTGATGCGCCGCGCGCTTGACCATCACGCCACCGCGATCATCATCGTCCACAACCATCCCAGCGGCGATCCCGCGCCGAGCCAGCAGGACATCCGGCTGACCCGCAACCTCGCCGAGGCGGGGCGGCATCTCGGCGTCACTTTGCACGACCATGTCATCATCGGCGCCAACGGCCATTCCAGCCTCAGGGCGATGGGGCTGATCTGAGCTCCTCTCGCTGCGGATTGGGGGGCGCGCGAAGCGCGGTGGAGGCAGGTTTCCCCGGCCAGGGCGATACCCCACCCCTAGCCTCGCCTGGTCTCATTTCCCGGCCCGCTGGTAAGACCGATAGTTTAAGCCTAAAATAACTCGGTTGGGCTAAGAGATCAGTTGGGGTTGGCCGAGGTTCTTGCGAACTTGTCACAAGGCGCTTGGGGCGAGCGCGCACCACCCAAATCCGGAAGCCTCGCTTCAGTCGTGCCACCATCCGTTCAAGTTTCCGGCTGCTCGGAACAGCGTTCCACCGTGCCGGAAGCGTACGAACCGGCCGGCGAGATAGGCCTCCCGATCCCAGCGCCGGGCCGAAGGGCCGCCCCAGAAGTCGTGCGTGCAGGATGTCACCATTGCATAGACCGGGAACCAGCCGGACGGCGCTCCGCGGGCCGGGCGCGTCATCCTGGCGACACCAATCAGGCTTCGCGCAATATCCGTCGAAGGTCCCGTGCCGACATAAGGTCGATGTCGTTGCCAGCGCCGAAAGCGCGCACCCGAGTTCACGAAGCGGACGCGGATGACGACGGCTCCATCAAGCTGCGGGCTTGGGACCTGGTCAAAGACGACCTGGTCGCCACCGACCCGGCAGGCGGCGGCCGGTGCGGCGAGCAGGGCGACGGCGACGATCAGGGCCGGACGGATCAGGATCGAAGACATGGCGCCAGTTTCGCCGCTTCCGCTTAATGGTCGCTTACGATCCGACCGCGAACTTCGCCCAGGCGGACCGCCGCCGGTTGCGTCGCTGCTTTCGCGACCATAAAGCCCGCTGATGGTTCCCCGCTATGCGCGGCCCCGGATGATTGCGATCTGGGCGCCCGAGAACAGATACCGGATCTGGCTGGAGATCGAGGCGCATGCGCTCGACGCGATGGCGGAGCTCGGCACGGTGCCGAGCGAAGCCGCCGACAGGGTCCGGGCGTGGCGGGCCACCGACCCCGCGATCGACGTCGCGGCGATCGACGCGATCGAGCAGGTGGTGAAGCATGACGTCATCGCCTTCCTGACCTGGGTCGCCGAGCAGGTCGGACCCGAAGCGCGCTTCCTCCATCTGGGGATGACCAGCTCCGACGTGCTCGACACCTGCCTCGCCGTCCAGCTCAAGCAGGCCGCCGATTTGCTGATCGAGGACGTCGACGCGCTGCTGGCCGCGCTCGAGCGCCGCGCCCGCGAGCACCAATATACGCCGACGATCGGCCGCAGCCACGGCATCCATGCCGAGCCGGTCACGTTCGGCCTCAAGCTCGCTTTCGCCCATGCCGAATTCGCGCGCCAGCGGGCGCGGCTGGTGGCGGCCCGAACGGACATCGCCACCTGCGCCGTCTCGGGCGCGGTCGGCACCTTCGCCAATGTCGACCCGCGGGTCGAGGCGCATGTCGCGGCGCAGATGGGTCTGGCGGTCGAGCCGATCTCCACCCAAATCATCCCGCGCGACCACCATGCGCATTATTTCGCCACGCTCGGAATAGTCGCCGGCTCGATCGAGCGGCTGGCGACCGAGATCCGCCACTTGCAGCGCACCGAATTGCTCGAGGCCGAGGAATATTTCGCGCCCGGCCAGAAAGGCAGCTCGGCAATGCCGCACAAGCGCAACCCGGTGCTGAGCGAGAATCTGACCGGGCTGGCGCGGATGGTGCGGGCGTTCGTGACGCCGGCGCTCGAGAATGTGGCGCTGTGGCACGAGCGCGACATCAGCCATTCGTCGGTCGAGCGCTATATCGGCCCCGACGCGACGGTGACGCTCGATTTCGCGCTCGACCGGCTGACCGGGGTGGTCGACAGGCTGGTCGTCTATCCCGAGCGGATGCAGCGCAATCTCGACCGGATGGGCGGGCCTCGTTCATTCGCAGCGCGTGCTGCTCGCTTTGACCCGGGCCGGCGCCAGCCGCGAGCAGGCCTATGCGATGGTCCAGCGCAACGCGATGAAGGTGTGGGAAGCCGACGGCGCGCTGTCGCTGCTCGACCTGCTCAAGGACGATTCCGAAGTGACGGCGTTTCTGACGCCGGACCAGCTCGAAGCCCAGTTCGACCTCGACTATCACTACCGTCAGGTCGACGCGATCTTCGCGCGCGTGTTCGGGAGCTGAGTCGGGCCGCCTTCGCTTAGGGCGCCGAACCGCTCGGCACCGACCCGACGATCATCCGCCCGCCGAGGTCGGGCAGCGCGAAGGTCGTGACTCCGTCGCCGCCGTAACGCGTGCCGATGACGTCATACAGGTACGGAAAATCCGCGATCTGCATCAGCCGGCCGTCGGGCCGGAACCAGCCGTCCTGCTCCTCGAGCTCAGGGACCGCGCCGGCAAACAGCACCACTTCGCCGATGTTGACGAAGCCCTGACCGAAATCGCCGGCCGTGGGATAGCTGCCCGCGGCGCTGATCAGGTGGTTCACCCCCAGCCCGGTCTCCCCGACCTGCGTCCCGAACCAGACATAGGACGAATCGGGCAGCGGGCCGAGGCCGACCGGGACGCGGCCGCGCAGATCGGGCAACGCGAAATCGGTCATTCCGTCGCCGCCGTAATTCGTTCCGAGCAGCCCGAACAAGGCATTATGGTCGGAGATGGGCAGCAGCCGCCCGTCGGCCGGCAGCCAGCCGGCGGGCGCCTCGCGGCCGGCATAAGGCACGACCATGCCCATGGCCGGCATATCGGTCCCGGCCGGAAACACGCCCAGGATCGCGACCATCCAGGTGATCGCCAGCGCCTTCGCGGCCGAGGTGCCGAGCGCCATCGCATCCGAGGGTCCGATCGCCGCACGGCCGCGCAGGTCGGGCAGCGCGAAGGTCGCGCCGTCGCCGACGCCGAAGGCGCCGCCGACCAGCGTGTCGAGCCCCTGATATTGCACCGCCGCCAGCATCCGCCCGTCCGCGACGGCGTGATAGGCCGGCTCGCAATCGCCGGCGAACATATGGATCAGCCCGGGGATCGGCGCGGCGTACGCCTGCGGATTTGTCGACGGCATCCGGCCGAGAAGGGTGACCAGCGGCAGCATCGCGAGCGACGGCGGGTCGCTGCCGACGGTTCCGACCGGAGGTGCAGTGGATGGATCGGCCATGAGCGAGCCTCCGCGGGGCGGCGGCGAGGGTCGCCGGCGGCGCCGACCTTATGCCCGCCGCTTCGGCGGGGCAATGCGGGCTCCGGTTCGACCGCCACGCTTTGGGAGCGCGGCGGTCGACGATCCTAGCCGGCCAGCCCGACGACCATCCGCCCGCGCAGATCGGGAAGCGCGAAAGTCTGCTCCCCGTCCCCGCCATAGGTCGTGCCGATCACCTGGAACAGCGTGGCATAGTCGGAGATCATGAGCAGCGAACCGTCGCACAAAGCCCAGCCCGGCGGGATTGCGGCCCCGGCATAAGCTATCACCTGCCCGATATACTGCCCATTCTGGGGAAAGCCGCCGCCGCCCGATGGAAAAGCCCCGTAAAGGGCGATCAGATAGTTGAGCCCGAGCGCGGGGATCGGACCGCTCACCGGCTGGCCGAGCGCGACGGCCGGCAGGCCGGGCGCATCGCCGGCGCCGACCGCCGCGGCGCCGTTGAGATTGGGAAGCGCGAACGCCGCGAAATTGCCGCCGAAGGTCGTGCCGATCACGCTGAACAAAGCGGCGTTCTGGGGGATTGAAAGCAGGCTGCCGTCCGCCACCAGCCATCCGTCCGGCGCCCAGCCGGCCGCGAACAAGGCGACCATGCCCGGCAACGGCGCATCGTCCGAATGCTGGGACACTATCATGTAGGTCAAAGTGAGCGTGACTTGCGTCTCCAGGCCGAGCGGCGTGCCGCCGACGGCAATGCGGCCATTAAGGTTGGGCAGCGCGAAAGTGGTCTGGCCGTTGCCGCCGAAGCTCGTGCCGAGCAGCGAGAAGGGCTGCGGGTTCCCATTGACCGGAAGCAATTGCCCTTCCGCGCGCGGGGCGTTGAAGGCGGGGAAGCCTCCGGCGAACGGCTGGATCATCGCCATGGTGAACGAGGCATTCCCGCCCGCGTCCCTGGTCGGGTAAGCGCCGGCGATGGCGAACAGCTCCGGCATCGCCAGCGTCGGCAAGGCCGGCGCCGAGGCACCGGCGCCGAGCTCGGGAAAAGCGGACCCGGATTCGAGCGGCCTGGGCCCTGCACCGGCAGCGGCCGTCGGCGGAGCGGGCATGGGCGCAGCGGGCGGCGGCGCTCGAGAGGATTTGGCCAAGCCCAGAACCTGCAACAGGCGCCGAAGCGCAGTGCGCAGCCATGCCGGCATAGCATCCCCCCTCGCTGAGTGAAGCTGGCGATGCTGATAGGCCTGAACGGCGCGGCGGCATAGCCCGCGCCGATCCCCTCAGGGCGCGCCGGACGCGAACGAGCTGCTTAGGGGCGGTGCGCGCCGCGCTCGCCGCCGGGACCGCCGCCGCCGAGACTTCGATACAAAGTCTCGATGAATGCGTCCGGGCTGATGAAGTCGGTGTCGCGGCCGTAGCGGTCGGCGAGGCGCATCGCCTTGATCTCTTCGAGGCTGCGGCCGGCCCGGATCGCCTCGGCCACCTGTGCCCTGAGGCCGTGCAGGAGGTCGCGATAGGCGGCGAGGTCGGCGCGGCTGGCGAGCGGCCCGTGGCCGGGAATAACCACGGTGGCGGGATTGGCGATGTCGAGCGCCAGGCCGAGCGCGGCGAGCAGGCCGTCGATCGAGCCGCCGGAATCGAGGTCGATGAACGGCAGCAGCCCGTTGAAATAGGTGTCGCCCATGTGCAGCACATTGGCGCGGGACCAGTAGATCAAGGCATCGCCGTCGGTATGGGCATGGTCGACGTGGATCACGGCGATGTCGTCGCCGTTGAGATGGAAGGTGACCGACTCGCTGAACGTCACCACCGGCAGCGCGCCGGCCGGCGACGGCGGCACCGCATCGCCGCGCACCACCTGATCCATCGACATCCGCCGCCGGACATTGTCGTGGGCGACGATGACGGTGCCGCCGCGGCCGAGATTCTCGTTCCCCCCGGTATGATCGCCGTGCCAGTGGGTGTTGACGACGAAGCGGACCGGATCGGGATCGACCGATCGCACCGCGGCGAGGATCGGCTCGGTCATCGGCGCATATTGATCGTCGATCAGCACATTGCCGTCGGCGCCCCAGGACAGGCCGACATTGCCGCCGCGGCCGAACAGCACGGCGACGCCCGGCGCCACCCGCTCGACGCGGACCTCGACCGGTGCGGGCGGCGTCTGCCCGGCGGCAGCGGGCGCGGCGAGGAGAAGGATCAGGGCGGCGGCGGCACGGCGCATCTTGGTCCCCTTATCAGCGGCGGCGGGCGCCCTATGTTGGACCGATCGCGCGGGAGGATTCAAGCATGGCCGATATGAGCTCATTCCCGATCACCCGGCGCTGGCCGGCGCGGCATCCCGACCGGCTGCAGCTTTATTCGCTGAACACGCCCAACGGCGTGAAGGTGTCGATCATGCTCGAGGAGACCGGCCTGCCCTACGAGCCGCATCTGGTCGACATAATGCGGGACGAGAGCCACACGCCCGAATTCCTGTCATTGAATCCGAACGGCAAGATCCCGGCGATCGTCGATCCTGCCGGCCCGGGCGGCGAGCCGATCGGCCTGTTCGAATCGGGCGCGATCCTGCTCTACCTCGCCGACAAGACCGGCCAGCTCATCTCCGCCGATCCCGCGGACCGATGGCGGACGATCCAGTGGCTGATGTTCCAGATGGGAGGCATCGGCCCGATGTTCGGCCAGGTCGGCTACTTCCACAAATTCGCCGGCCGCGACATTTCCGACAGGCGCCCGCTGCAGCGTTATGTCGACGAGTCGAAGAGGCTGCTCGGCGTGCTGGAGACGCGGCTCGACGGCCGCGACTGGATCATGGACCAATACAGCATCGCCGACATCGCCACTCTGGGCTGGGTGCGCAATCTGATCACCTTCTACGAGGCGCGCGAGCTGGTGGCGTTCGATGTCTTGAAGCACGTCCCGGCCTGGCTCGAGCGCGGGCTGGCGCGGCCGGCGGTGCAGCGCGGGCTGGAGATTCCGAAGCGGGGGTGATCAAGTCCGCATTCAGTTCGTAACCGTCATTCCCGCGAAAGCGGGAATCCAGGCAGCTTCGGCGCGCGCTCCAGCATCGTCTGAACTCCGCTTTCGCGGGAGTGACGAGTTGGGCATGAGGTGCCCCGGCGAGGGCGGGGTCCAGCCGCTCGAGTCTCTGGGCCCCGGCCTTCGCCGGGGTGACAGGATCAGCCGCCCAGCGCGGTCTTCAATTTCTGGAAGAAGCCTTTCGTGGCGGGGCATTCCTCGCCGGTCTCGGTGTCGCGGAACTGGGCGAGCAATTCCTTCTGGCGCGCGCTGAGCTTCGTCGGGGTCTCGACCTGGATCTCGATCACCATGTCGCCGAAGCCGCGCCCGCCCATCGCCGGCATGCCGGCGCCGCGCTGGCGCAACTGCTTGCCCGACTGGATGCCGGCGGGGATCTGGATCTCGTGCTTGCGCCTGTCGAGGCCGGGGACTTCGAGGCAGCCGCCCAAAGCGGCGGTGGTGAAGCTGACCGGGCAGCGCGCGAACAAGGTGGTCCCCTCGCGGCTGAAGATCGGATGGCGGGCGAGGTGGACGAAGATGTAGAGGTCGCCGGCGGGCCCGCCGCGCACGCCGGCCTCGCCTTCGCCGGCGAGGCGGATGCGGGTGCCCTCGTCGACTCCGGCGGGGACGTTGACGGTCAGCGACTTGCGCCGCTGGACCCGGCCCTCGCCGCGACAGGACTGGCAGGGATCGGCGATCACCTCGCCGACGCCGCGGCAGGACGGGCAGGTCTGCTCGACGACGAAAAAGCCCTGGCGGGCGCGGACCTGGCCGCGGCCGTTGCACAAGGTGCAGGAGCGCGCCTGGGTTCCGGCCTTGGCGCCGCTGCCGCCGCACGGCTCGCAAGGCGCGGTGGTGTCGACCTGAAGCTCGACCTGGCGGCCGGAGAAAGCGTGATCGAGGCTGATCTCGAGATCGTAGCGCAGGTCCGATCCGCGCAGCACGTTGCGGCGGCGGTCGCCCTGGCCGTTGCCGAAGACGTCGCCGAAAATATTGTCGAATATATCGGCGAACGAGCCGAAATCCTGGGCGCCATTGCCATTGCCGCCGAACCCGCTCTGACGGAAGGCGGCATGGCCGAAACGGTCGTAGGCGGCGCGCTTCTGCGGGTCCTTCAGGCAATCATAGGCCTCGCTGATCGCCTTGAACTTCTCGCCCGCCTCGGTGCAGCCGCCATTGCGGTCGGGATGGCATTCCATCGCCAGCTTGCGATAGGCGGCCTTGATCGCCCGATCGTCGGCATCGCGGCCGACGTTGAGCAGGGTGTAATAGTCGGTTTCAACCATGACGGCCCCGACAGGCCGTCACCCCGGCGAAAGGGCACCCCGCAAAGTAGTACTTTGCGGGGACCCCCAAGGCCGGGGCCTCAGCGGGATCTTTTCCGGAGACTTCTTGTCCCGAGATCCCGGCTTTCGCCGGGATGACGGGAGAAGAGATGCGCCCCCACATCCTTCTCAGCCCTTATTTTCTTCGTCGACCTCGGAGAATTCGGCGTCGACCACTTCCTCGTCGGCGCCGGCCTCGCCGCCCTGGCCGGCTTCGGCGCCGGCACCGGCATCGGCCGAGCCGGCGGCCGCGGCCTGCTCCTTCTCGTAGATCGCCTGGCCCATCTTCATCGCCACCTGGGCGAGCGCCTGCGACTTGTCCTTGATCGCGTCGGTGTCGCCGCCCTCGACCGCGCCCTTCGCCTCCTGGACGGCGGCCTCGATCTCCGACTTCAGCGACGCGTCGATCTTGTCGCCATGCTCCTTCAACTGCTGCTCGGTCGAATGGATCAGGCTGTCGGCGCCGTTCCGCGCCTCGGCCGCCTCGCGGCGCTTCTTGTCCTCGTCGGCGAACTGCTCGGCTTCCTGCACCATCTTCTCGATGTCGGTATCGGAAAGCCCGCCCGACGCCTGGATGCGGATCTGCTGCTCCTTGCCGGTGCCCTTGTCCCTGGCCGAGACGTTGACGATGCCGTTGGCATCGATGTCGAACGTGACCTCGATCTGCGGCACGCCGCGCGGCGCCGGCGGAATGCCGACCAGGTCGAACTGGCCGAGCAGCTTGTTGTCCGGTGCCATTTCGCGCTCGCCCTGGAAGACGCGGATGGTGACCGCATTCTGATTGTCCTCGGCGGTCGAGAAGGTCTGGGTCTTCTTGGTCGGGATGGTCGTGTTGCGGTCGATCATCCGGGTGAAGACGTTGCCCAGCGTCTCGATGCCGAGCGACAGCGGCGTCACGTCGAGCAGCAGGACGTCCTTGACCTCGCCCTGCAGCACGCCCGCCTGGATCGCCGCGCCCATCGCCACCACCTCGTCCGGGTTGACGCCGGTGTGCGGCTCCTTGCCGAAGAACTCCTTCACCGTGTCGCGCACCTTGGGCATGCGGGTCATGCCGCCGACCAGCACGACCTCGGCGATGTCCGCCGCCTTGACGCCGGCGTCGGCGAGCGCCTTGCGGCACGGCTCCAATGTGCGCTTGATCAGGTCGGCGACGATCTTCTCGAGATCGGACCGGCTGATGCTCTCGACGAGGTGGAGCGGCGTCGAGCTGCCGCCTTCCATCCGCGCGGTGATGAACGGCAGGTTGACCTCGGTGGTCTGGGCCGAGGAGAGCTCGATCTTGGCTTTCTCGGCGGCTTCCTTGAGGCGCTGCAGCGCGAGGCGGTCGTTGCGAAGATCGATATTCTCCTTCGCCTTGAACTTGTCGGCGAGATAGTCGACGATCTTCGCGTCGAAATCCTCGCCGCCCAGGAAGGTGTCGCCGTTGGTCGACTTCACCTCGAACACGCCGTCGCCGATCTCGAGGATCGAAATGTCGAACGTGCCGCCGCCAAGGTCGTAGACCGCGATCGTCTTGCCGTCCTGCTTCTCGAGTCCATAGGCGAGCGCCGCGGCGGTCGGCTCGTTGATGATGCGCAGCACTTCGAGGCCGGCGATCTGGCCGGCGTCCTTGGTCGCCTGGCGCTGGGCGTCGTTGAAATAAGCGGGGGTGGTGATCACCGCCTGGGTGACCGGCTCGCCGAGATAGGCCTCGGCGGTTTCCTTCATCTTCTGGAGGATGAAGGCCGAGATTTGCGAGGGGCTGTAATCCTTGCCGCCGGCATTCACCCAGGCGTCGCCATTGGGGCCGCGGGTGATCTTGTAGGGGACCAGCTCCATGTCCTTCTTGGTGATCGGATCGTCGAAGCGGCGGCCGATCAGGCGCTTGACGGCGAACACCGTATTGTCGGGATTGGTGACCGCCTGGCGCTTGGCCGGCTGGCCGATCAGGCGTTCGGCGTCCTTGGTGAAAGCGACGACGGACGGGGTGGTGCGCGCACCTTCGCTATTCTCGATGACCTTGGGCTTGCCGCCCTCCATCACCGCAACCGCGCTGTTGGTGGTGCCAAGATCGATACCGATCACTCGTGCCATGGCTCAAACCTCTTATGCCCCAGACAAAAACTCTCCCACCCGCTTGTCCCTCAATGGCGACGCGCAGGTGTTTCGGAGGCGATATAGGAGGCGATTTTGTTGCGACAAGAAGCCCGCCTTCCTAAGGGCCCGGCATGAAACGCTTTGTCCCGATCCTGGCCCTGCTGCTCGCCGGCCCGGGCTGCGACCGGGCGCCGCCGGAGCCGCTGGTGACGGTCGAGGATGCGGTGGTGACGCTGCCGGTCCTGCCCGGCCGGCCGGGCGCCGCTTATTTCACGCTGCGCACCAACAACGACCCGACCCGCCTCACCGGCATCAGCAGCCCGCGCATCGGCCGGATCGAGCTGCACGAGACGGTGAGCTCCGACGGCATCGCGTCGATGCGGCCCCTCACCGATACGATTTTCTCGCCCGACGCGCCGCTCGCCTTCGCGCCCGGCGGGCGCCATGCGATGCTGTTCGAGATCGACCCGTCGGTGCGGCCGGGCGACAGGGCCGCGCTCACCTTCACTTTCGAGCCCGCGCCGCCGGTGACGGTCGAGGCCGAGGTGCGTGGACCCGGCGGCCTCCACGCCGATCACTGACGTTTCGGCCGGCGGCGCGCGATCGACGATGATGATGACGCGCGCAAATCGTGCTAGCCTCACGCTCGCTTGGCCCCGTTCGACGCGTGGATGAAGAGGAGGCTCAAGATGCGTGTTGCCCGGCTTTTCGCTATTGTCGCGGCGCTTGCCTTCCCCGGCGCGGCCGGGTCCCAGGAGCGGGACGAAATGGGCCGCGACTGGCGGCTGCTTGGATATTCGATGGATGGCGAGGCGGCCTATTTCATCGACGCGGCCAGCATCGTCGGCGGGAGCGAGGGCACCGAATTCGATGTCCTGACCGATCATCGCGAGCCGCAGGAGATGCCGGACGGGACGTATGACCGCGAATTGTTCAGCTACTCGGTCGACTGCGAGAGCCGGACCTACATGCTCATCAACCATATGTATCATGCCGACGGCCTGTGGGGTCCCCCGGCGATCATTCGCCTCTACCGCGAACCCGCTCCCTCGGCCGGAACCTTACAGGACGTCCAGATCCGCTCGGCCTGCGGCCTTCAGGCGCTCGACCCGGAGTCCTTTCGCGACCCGTCCGACATCTGGCGCGGCGAGCGCCGATAAGCCGCATGCCCGCCGGCTTCTACCCGGGGGAGCCCGCCCCCGACGAAAATCGGTATAGTACTAGTAGTACTAATAGGGTATAGCTCCCGGTCGGAGCTCCTCGGGGGGTCGTCCGGCAGCGCCGTCGCCTCCCCCGCGTCGTCGCCTTCGAGAGCGGCCGGAGCTCGAGCGAAGGGAGGGCATGATGAGAAAGACTCTCGCACGACTGTCGATCGCCGCCTTGATCGCCGTCAGCGGACCCGGGCCGGCCATCGCCGAAGACTATGGGTGCAATGACCGCACCTGCTCGGAATGGTGCTGGTATTCCCTGTGGTGGTCCCCCTCCCGGGGCTTCTACTGGGGCGTGGAATGCAAGCCCTGGAAGGTCTACTAGACGACCGGCCGATAGTCCGAGACACCGGCGCCGGTGGACCGCATCGCCGACGGTCTCCAATCGTCCTTGCGAGCCGCGCGGTGCCGCGGCAATCCAGCCCCGGAACCTGGATCGCCGCGGCGCTTCGCGGCTCGCGATGACGTCAGGGAGATCGGACATGACCGCAAGCGCCGCGCGAAGCGGCCTTACCGTCGCGCACGCCTGGGATGAGCGTCAGGCGGCGTTCTGGTGGGCGGCGTGGACCGCCTCGAGAATCGCGTCCTGCTTCTTCTTCTTTTCGAGGAACGCCTCGCCGCCGGCGGTCTCGTGGAACAGGTCGAGCGTCTCGATCTCGTCCTCGCAGACCGGCGTGATGGCGAGATCGGTATAGGCGTAGCGGCCGGGGTCGGTCTCCACCTTCCTCACGATCTGCGCGGCGCGGCGGTACATGCGCCAGTAACGCCACGCCTTGCGCGCCGTCTCCAGCCCGTATTTGAGCTCGAACCAGACCGGCAGCTCGCGGCGGAAGCCGGGCCGGCGCGAAGCGCGGCGCTTGCGCCGCAGCACGCCGCCTTCCATCGCGTGCAGGCCCTCAATCTCCCACAGCATCTTGAACTCGTTCATATATTGAACGGCCTTTTTCGGCCGTCCGCCCGGACGCACCGCATGACGGCGGGCGACCGTCTCCATATGCTCGTCGGTGAACCACAGCCGCCAGGCGTCGTGATAGGCGCCCTCCCAATCCTCGTCGGACATGTTGGGATGGTGCGAGACGCGGTGGTGCAGATTGTACTTGTTGAGGTCGGGATCCATCCACACCCCCGCCTCGAGGAGCTTCTTATGGTCTTCCGATCCGGGCAGCGGCGTCAGGAAGGCGATCTGGATCACGTCGACCGGCAGCTCGCGCTTGATGATCTCGATGTCGCGGCGGATCGATTCCCTCGTGTCGCCGGGGAAGCCGAGAATGTAGCCGGCGAAGGTGAATGCGCCCTTGTCGCGCCACGCCTGCAGCATCTGGCGATAGTCGGTGATCTTGTTCTGGTTCTTCTTGGCGGCGACGAGATTGTCGGGATTGATGTTCTCGAGGCCGATGAAGACCCGCATCGCGCCGGCGCGCATCGCCTTGTCGATGAAGTTGGGGATCTTGTGGCAGAGCGCGTCGACCTGGATCGTCAGATTGGCCTTGATCCCTTCCTTCTCGCGCAGCTCGATCAGCCGGTCGAAAAACTCCTCCCAGCGCCGGTTGCGGGCGAGATTGTCGTCGGTGATGAAGAAGGCCTTGACCCCCTGCGCGTGATTCACCCGCATGATCGCCTCGAGATCGTCGGGGGTGCGGAACCGGCTCTTGCGGCCCTGGACGTTGATGATCGTGCAGAAGCTGCACTGGAACGGGCAGCCGCGGCCGAGGTCGAAGCTCGACCAGCTTTGCGAATTCTTCCTGAGCGCATCGATCGGCAGCACCGGCAGCGGCGCCCCCTCCAGGCTCGGCAGATCCTTGAGATAATCGTAGACCGGCTTCAATTCGCCGTTCCACGCGTCGCGCAGCACCTCGTCGAGCCGCCCCTCCTCGCACTCGCCGGCGAACAGCGAGCAGCCCATGTCGAGCGCGGTCTGGATCTCGGCCGGTATCTCCTTGAGCATCGAGATGCAGCCCGAGACGTGGAAGCCGCCGATCATCACCGGCAGGCCGAGCGCGCGGAATTCCCGGGCCATGTCGAGCGCGCGGTCGAACTGGTTGGACTGGACGCCGATCAGCCCGATCAGCGCCCGGGCGCCGCGCCGGCGAAGCCCGCCGGCGATCTTCGACGGGACGATATGGGTGTTGGTCTCGTCGATCGTCGTCAGGTTGATGCTGACGTCGGGGCCGAGCACCTGGCGCTCGATACAATCGCGGGCGATGCCGTTCACCGCCGCCAGCGAGTTGGACGGGATCAGCGTGCGCCACCAGACGATCGGATAGCCGTCATCGTCATAATGCGACGGCTTGATCATGACGAAGTCGAACTCTTCCATGCGGCCCCCTTTTCGGCCACCATAGCCATTTGCCGCGCACGGTGCCAGAGAGCAGGCGGCAGAGGGGGAGATGGTGATGGAAACGCCGATAGACAGGTTTCGCTCGTCCACCCGGGGCTGGCTGCGCGGCACGCTCGCCGGCTGGGGAACGATGCTGCTCGCCGTCGCCGGGATCGCGGGCGCGGCCCTGGTCCCGGACTGGGGCATCTATCTGGCCGGGCTGAGTGTGCTGGCGCTGCTGATCGTGCTGGTGAAGTGGGTCCAGAACCTCGCCGCGACCTTCGAGATCACCGAGGAGCGGCTGGTGATCCGGCGCGGCATCATCTTCAAGAGCATCGACGAGATCGAGCTCTACCGGGTCAAGGACGTCCGGCTCGACTTCACCCTGATCAACCAATGGGCCGGCATAGGCACGATCCGGGTGAGCTCCAGCGACGAGACGACGCGCAGCGGCGACCTCGTGCTGCCGCATGTCGAGCAGGCCCAACGCCGCCGCGAGGAGCTGCGGCGGCTCGTCGACACGGCCCGCCAGAAGCGCCGCGTGCGCGAGATCGACATGGTCCATGAGGATCTCGCCGAATGACGCGATGCGCGAAGCCGCTCTTCCATGATATAATGTAACAATTGGCTTGGCAGCGGCGGGCGATTGCAATAGCGTCGCCCGCCTGCCGGTTGGAAGGTGTGCCCGATGCCGCGTTGGCTGCGTCCCGTTTCCCCGCTCGTGCTGCTGCTGTCGCTGCTGGCCCTGCTGATGCCGGGCGCGGCATCGGCGCAGCGCACCGGCCCGTCGCTCACCGCGCGCATCGCCGGGATCGACAGCGAGGACGCGCAAAGCCGGAAGCTCAGGATCGATAGTCTCGACCTCGAGCTGCGCATCCACGGCTCCATCGCCGAGACCCTGATCACCGCGCGCTTCGCCAATGACGGCGACCAGATCCTGGAGGGCGAGTTCGTGCTGGCGATGCCGCCGGGGTCGGTCGTCACCGGCTATGCCCTCGACGTCAACGGCGTGATGATCGACGGCGTGCTCGCCGATCAGCGCCAGGCGCGCATCGCCTATGAGGCGCGGGTCCGCCAGCGCATCGATCCGGGCCTCGCCGAAGTGGATCGCGACGATATGTTCCGGACCCGGGTGTATCCGATCCCGCCCGGCTCGGGCCGGACCATCCGCCTGCGCTTCGTGACCCCGCTCGACCCGCGCACCGGCTATGTCCTGCCGCTGGAGGCCAGCGACGAGATCGGCAGCCTGTCGCTCGAGGTCGTCGCTTCGGGCATGGCCGGGCCGCCGGCGCTGCGCATCCCCGGCGCGGGCCAGTCGCGCTGGGCCAGCGAAGGCGAAGTCCATCGTTATTCGCTGAGCAAACGGGCGCTGCGGCTCGACGGCGACCTCGAAGTGGCGCCCGGCGCGCCGTCGGCGCCGATCCTGGTCAGCCGCCACGCCAATGGCGAAGCCTTCTTCGAGATCGCCGACGCGGCCGCCCCGGCGGGCGGCGAGGCCCCGCCGGTGCGCAGCGTCGCGGTGCTGTGGGACCGCTCGCTGTCGCGCGCCGATGACGATCATGGCAGGGAAATCGCGCTGCTCGAACACTATCTCGACCGGGTGCGCCCGGAGGCGATCGAGCTCATCCTGTTCGACAGCGGCGGCGTCGAACGGCTGCGGCCGCGAGACGCCGCCGAGCTTGTCGGGCGGCTTCGCGCGCTGCGCTATCGCGGCGCCACCAGCCTGGCGGCGCTGGCCGGCGAGCGCCTCGGCGCCGATGCCTGCCTGTTGTTCAGCGACGGGCTGGTGACGATCGACCGCCGCGAGGATTTCCGCCCCGATTGTCCGCTGTTCGCGCTTCCCAGCGCGCCCGATGCCGACCGTATCTGGCTCGGCGCGCTCGCCCGCGGCAGCGGCGGCGAGCTCGCCGACCTTGCCGCGCGCCGGCCGGAGGAAGTGCTGCCCCGGCTGACCCGGCGGGCCGCGCGGGTGATCGACGTGCGCACCGCCGGCGGCGCGCGGATCGACTACCGGCTGCTCGACGCCGGCGACGACGGCTGGCGGCTGGTCGGGCCGATGCCGGCGAGCGGCGACATCGTCGTGCGCCTGGCCGGCCTTGCCTCCGGCCCGGCCGAACGGCTCTATTCGCCCACGCGGCCGCCGGTCGAAGCGAGCGGCGCCGGTGCCCTGTGGGCGGCCGAACAAGTGGCGCTGCTGGCGGCGAGCGATGATCGGGATCGCGAGGCGCTGCTCGGCGTGTCGCGTCGTTATTCGGTCGCCAGCCCGGACGTCTCCTTCATCGTGCTCGAAACCGGCCGCGACTATGCGACGGCGCGGATCGAACCGCCGGCCTCGCTCCCGGCCGAATGGCTCGTCGAATACCGGCTGGCGAGCGAGGAAATGAAAGCGGAGGAAAGCGCCGAGCGCGAAGGCCGACTCGCGGACGTGCTCGCCGACTGGCAGGAAATGCGCGACTGGTGGGCGACCCGCTACGATCAGGTGCGGGTCCCGACCCGCGGCCGGCGCGGACGCGACGAGGACGAGGAGGACGAAGAATTGGACGGCGAGGAGGACTCGCTGGAGCTGCCGCCGTCGCCTCCGCCTCCGCCACCACCGCCTCCACCGCCTCCACCGCCACCGCCTCCGGATTCGTCGACGCCTCCGCCATCGCGGGAGTCGTCACCACCGCCGCCGCCCCCGCCCCCGCCTCCGCCTCCGTCTTTGGCACCCGGGGAGGCGCCCGATTCGGTGCTCGGTTCGCCGGACGACCAATCGATCGTGACGACCGGCAGCCGGGTTGACGGCGTCGGCCATCAGCAGATCGCGTCGCCGCCGATCGAGAGTGCGGAGATCGAGATCGAGCCATGGGCGGCGGACCGGCCGTATCTGGCCGCGATCGATGCCGCCCGCGCGGCCGATTTCGAGACCGTCCTGGCCGAACAACAGCGCGTCCATGGCGGCCTTCCCGCTTTCTGGCTGGACGTTGCCGACTGGGCCTTCCGCAAAGGCCGGCGGGAGCAGGCGATCCAGTTCGCGCTGTCGGCGCTCGATCTGCCGACCCGCAACAGCGAGACCCTGCTGATCGTGGCCGACCGGCTGATGCGCTACGGCCAGATCGACCGCGCCGTCTGGCTGTACGAGCGGCTGCTGGCAGCCGAGGACGACCGGCCGCATCCGCGCCGCAGCCTCGCTCTGGCGCTGGCCGCGCGGGCGCGCGGCGCCGCGCCGGAGCGGGCCCGCGCCGACCTCGCCCGCGCCATCTCGCTGCTCACCGAAGTCGTCATGACTCCCTGGGACGGCGGCTATGACGGCATCGAGATGGTCGCCCTGGTCGAGGCCAACGGCCTGATCCCGCGTTTCCGCGCGGTCGGCGGCGCCGATATCAGCCTCGATCCGAGGCTGATCGCGCTGCTCGACGTCGACCTGAGGGTGGTGATCGAGTGGACCGGCGAGGAGACCGACCTCGACCTGTGGGTCGACGAGCCGACCGGCGAACGGGCGATCTACCACAATCCGCGCACCGCGATCGGCGGCCGGCTTTCGAACGACATGACCGACGGCTACGGGCCCGAGGAGTATCTGCTCCGCCGGGCCCGCCGCGGCAGCTATCAAGTCCGCGTCAACGTGTTCGACACCGATCCGCTCGACCCCAATGGCGCGCAGCGGGTGACGGTGCGGATCATCCGGGATTTCGGCCGGCCGAACGAGCGGGAGGAAATCGTCGACGTCGAGCTGCTGCCCGACGAGGAGAGCGACGTCCGGCTGGTCGGGCGGGCGCGATTCTGACTTCCCGAATTTCGCAGCGGCGCATCGATTGAGCGCCCGCATAGGGTGAAAAGGCTAGTCGCGCGGCCCGATCCTGCGCGCCAGCCGTTCCTCGATCGCCCGATAGGCCGAGCGCCCGCGCGGCGGGTCGTCGCCATTGCCGGTGGCGAAATAGGCGATGCCGACGCCACGGCTGCGCTGGAACCACAGGCCGGAGCGGACGCCATAAGCGTCGCCGGCATGGCCGCTGGTCGGCCATCCCTCGCCGAACAGGTCGTCGCGGCAGCCGCGCCGGGCCGAGGGCAGATGCTGCATGCCGAGGCTGTAGGCGCAATAGAAGCCGGCCTCGGTGTCGCCATTGCCGCCGCCGGGTGTGTCCGGATCGAAACCCCAACCGCCGGTCAGCAACTCGGCCAGGCTCTCGTTTCCGAGGAATTGCGTTCCGTCATGGCGCCCATGGTTGAGCATCAACCGCCCTATCGTCGCCAGATCCCGGACCGAGATCCGGAGGCCGCCCTGCGGCGAGAACAAGGCGCCGTTGCTGCCGAGCCGGTAACCGGCGAGCTCGCACGGCACGCCGTCGGGCGCCAGCACCGGGCAGGCCGGGCGGCGGCCGCCGAGATCGTCGCGGATCACGCTGCCATCGGGTTCGTAAAGCACCACAGCGCGAGCGACGGCACCGTCGCTGCAGGTGGTCCAGTTGAAGCAGGCATCGAGCCCCAGCGGCTGCATCACCAGCCGCGCCATCAAGTGATCGAACCGCTCGCCGGCGGCTCGCTCCATGATCGAGGCGACGATCGGGAAATTGAGGTTGGCGTAGTGGAAGTAGCCGCTGCCCGGCGCATGTTCTCCGTCGAACGCCGCCGGGTCGGCGAGCGCCTCGCGCAGCCCGGTTCCCAGCGGGATCGCATAGTCGATCTCGTCCCGCAGCGACGAAGTGTGGGAAAGCAGCATGCGCAGCGTGATCGGCCGATCGGGAAAGGCCGGGTTGCGCAATGTCCAGCCGAGCCATTCGGACACGTCGCGGTCGAGGTCGAGCCGGCCCTGCTCGACCAGCCGCATCACGCCCAGCGCGACGACCAGCTTGGTCACCGACGCGATCCGCACCGGATCGTCGATCGTCAGCGCGCGATGGCGCGCGCGATCGGCCAGGCCCGAGGCGCCGCTGGCGGTGAGGCCGTCCCGGTCGAACGTCGCCCAGACATAAGCGGGCGCAGGCGACGGCTCGGGCACGGTGGCGCAGCCGGCCAGGAACAGCAGGAGGAAAGCAAGCGGACGGACCATCGGCGCATCGTCATTCCCGCGAAAGCGGGAATCCAGCTTTTTCTTCGCGTCGGCTCTTCACGAATTCTCAAATGCGTTGCGCCACATGGCGAATGATGAAGCCGGTGGGGATGGATTGCGAGGGGCTCGAGCGGACGGCCCAGCCCGTTCTCAGCCTCGAGCTTGCCCATTTTTATCGCAGCCGGTTCCTCGACAAATGCGCGGAAGCCGAACGCCAGGTGCTGCGAATATTGCAGGCCGCCGGCGGACGCCTGTCAGTAAAGGCTTCGCTATCGAAAAAGCTTGACACCCTTACGACGCTGCTCGCCGAGAATAGGCCGGGTATCCCCGCCGATTGCATCCTGGAGCTTCTGCGCCGGCTGGTCCCGCTTTCCGAGCTGAGGACGGAATTCGCCCATTCGACCATGTCGCTGGCCGAGGTCGAGGGAGAATGCGTCGCTGTTCTGCGAAATGCGGCGGAGCAGCAGGCCGCCGCGGGTACACGCACGATCCTGAACTTACGTCTTTTCCAGTCCCGCTACGCGGAAATGTGCGACATCGCGAACCAGCTCGGCCAGCGAGCGACCACCATCAAGCCGACATGAGGGAAGCTGGATTCCCGCTTTCGCGGGAATGACGGGAATTCCACCGGTGGAGGAGCGCCGCTAAGGCTTCCTCGCCACCGCGACCAGGGCCGGCCGCAGCAGGCGATCCTTGATCGTGTAGCCGGACTGCATCTCCTGGACGATGGTGCCGGGCTCGACCGTGTCGTTCGGAAGCTCGATCATCGCCTGGTGGAAATGCGGGTCGAGCTTGCGGCCCATCGCCTCGACGCGGCTGATGCCATGGCGCTGGAAGACGCTCTCGAGCTCGCGCCCGGTCACCTCGATGCCGGCGACCAGCGGCTTCATCCTTTCGTCTTCCCTGAGCTCGTCGGGAATCGCCGCCAGCGCCCGCTCGAGATTGTCCTTCACGCTCAGCATGTCGCGCGCAAAGCCGGTCGCCGCATATTGGGCGGCGTTGACTTTCTCCTGCTCGAGCCGGCGGCGGACATTCTGGGTCTCCGCCTGGGCGTAGAGGACGTGCTGGCGCACTTCCTCGAGCTCCTTTTCGAGCTCGCCGAGCCGGTCGAGGTTCATCTCCTCGCCGGCCAGCTCCGGATTCGCCTCGTCCTCGATCTTCGCTTCGTCTTCGTTCATGCCAGCAATCTCGACAATGCCTTGGCGGTGAAGTCCACCATGGGAACCACCCGCGCATAGTTCAACCTCGTCGGGCCGATCACCCCGACCACCCCCACGACCTTGCCGTCATGGCCGCGATAGGGCGCGGCAATAACCGACGAACCGGACAAAGCGAACAATTCATTCTCCGATCCGATGAAGATCTTCATCGCTTCGCCGGCGCGGGCCCGGTCGAGCAACCGGGCGATCTCCTCCTTGCCGTCGAGCTCGTCGAGCAGCCGGCGGACGCGGTCGAGATCGGCCGCCGCCGTCTCGTCGATCAGCCTGGCCTGGCCGCGGACGATCAGCACCGGCCGCCGCGCCCCGTCCTCGGACCAGACGGCGAGGCCGCGCGCGACCAGCTCGCGCGCCGCCTGGTCGAGCGCGGCGCGGCCGGCCTTGATCTCGACGTCGAGCCGGGTCTGCGCCTCGCGCAGGGTCAGGCCGGCGAGGCGGGCGCTGACATAATTGCCGACCTCGATCAGCACTGACGGCGTCACCCCCGGCGGCAGCTCGACGACGCGGTTCTCGACGCTGCCGTCGCTGCCGACGACAACCGCCACCGCCTGACGCGCCGACAGGGGGACGAAACCCAATTGCTTGAGCAGCGGCTCCTCCTTGGGCACCAGCACGATGCCGGCGCAGGCCGACAGGCCCGACAGAGCGGCGGTGGCGTTGCTGATCGCCTCCTCGATCGGGCCGCTGCGGTCGAGCAGCGATTCGATGGCGGCGCGATCCTCGGGCCTCGGCTCGGCCACCTGCATGATCGCGTCGACGAACAGCCGCAGCCCCGTCTCGGTCGGCACGCGGCCGGCCGAGGTGTGCGGCGCGGCGAGCAGGCCGGTCTCCTCCAGATCCTGCATGACGTTGCGGATCGAGGCCGGCGACAGGTTGAGGCCGGAGGTGCGCGAGATGGTGCGCGACCCGACCGGATGCCCGCTTTCCAGATAAGCCTCGACCACCAGCCGGAACACGTTCCGGGCGCGGTCGCTCATCTCACCGATGCTGGTCGCCATGGATCGTGATGTAGTCAGCGAGGCGGGGCGATGAAATCCCCGATCGGCAGCAGCGACGGCGCGGCGCTGAGCCGCTCGGCGATCGCCCGGTTCCGCTCCATGTCGCAGCCATAATAGAAATAGAGAAGCTGGCGGTCGCCGCCGGTCGCCTCCCAGATGACCTCGGCCGACGGCAGGTCGGTGGCCATCATCGCGCAGCTATCGCCGGAATAGCGCACTTCCCCCCGCGACGGGCGCAGCGGCGCCAGCTGACGGGCGAAGGCTTCGAACTGACCGGGCGTGATCCTGAAGCTGCGGGTCCCGGTGACGGCGGTGAAACGCCGGCCCTCGAACAGGCCCGTGCCGTCACGGCTGACGGTGACGCGATACACCGGACAGGCGCCGAAACAGGGTCCGGTCTCGTAGCTCAGGCTTTCGACCGGCTGGCCGAGGCCCGTATCGGGGACGGTGGCGCATGCCGCCAGAGCCAGCGACAGGGCCAGGGCTTTTCCGCGCATCGCTCGATCTCCTCGACAGGCCCCTTGCGACTGGACCGCTGAACGGGCGCTGTCTATGTGCCGGGCACATTTCAGGAGTCAGTTTCGATGCGTCCTTCCGGCCGCGCCCCCGATCAGATGCGCGGCATCCTCATGGAGCCCGGCTTCACCCGCCACGCCGAAGGCAGCTGCCTGATCAGCTTCGGCGACACCAGGGTGCTGTGCACCGCCTCGGTCGAGACCTCGCTGCCGTCCTGGCTGCGCGGCAAGGGGCGCGGCTGGGTGACGGCCGAATATGGCATGCTGCCCCGCGCCACCCACAGCCGCGGCCGGCGCGAGGCGGCCGGCGGCAAGCAGACCGGGAGAACCCAGGAGATCCAGCGGCTGATCGGCCGCTCGCTGCGCGCGGTCTGCGACCTCGAGGCGCTCGGCGAGCGGCAGGTGACGCTGGATTGCGACGTCATCCAGGCCGATGGCGGAACCCGCACCGCCGCCATTTCGGGCGCCTGGGTCGCTTTGCGCATCGCGGTCGACCGCCTCATCGCCCAGAAGCTGATCGAACGCGATCCGATCCGCCGGAAAGTGGCGGCGGTGAGCTGCGGCATCCATGGCGGAAACGCGGTGCTCGATCTCGATTATGCCGAGGACAGCTCGGCCGGCTGCGACGGCAATTTCGTGCTGACCGACGACGGCAAGCTGGTCGAGGCCCAGATAGCCGCGGAAGGCGAATGCTTCGACGAGGAAGGGCTGCTGCGGCTGCTCCGGCTGGCGCGAATCGGCTGCGCCGAGATCTTCGCCGCCCAGGAAGCCGCAACCAGGGGGGCGAGCGGGAGATGAGGAAATTGGGGCCGGGACGGCTGGTCATCGCCAGCCACAACCCGGGCAAGGTCAGGGAGATTGCCGAGCTGCTCGGCCCGCACGGCGTCGAGCCGGTTTCCGCCGCCGAGCTCGACCTGCCCGAACCGGACGAGATCGGCGCCACCTTCATCGACAATGCCGATTTGAAAGCGCGCGCCGCCGCCGACCTCGCGGGCCTCCCGGCGCTGGCCGACGACAGCGGCCTGTGCGTCGAGGCGCTCGGCGATCGTCCCGGCATCTTCTCGGCGCGCTGGGCGCTCGCCGATCCGCACGTGGCGCCCGCGGCCGGTCCCGGCGAAGTGATGGGGTCGCGCGATTTCGGTCTCGCCATGGCGCGGGTCAATGAGGAGCTCGACGCGCTCGGGCCCGACGCCAGCCGCGACGCCCATTTCGCCTGCGCGCTCGCTTTGTGCTGGCCCGACGGCCACAGCGAATGGTTCGAGGGCCGGGTCGACGGCGTGCTGGTGTGGCCGCCGCGCGGCGACAAGGGCTTCGGCTACGATCCGATGTTCGTCCCCGCCGGTCACGACCGGACGTTCGGGGAGATGGAGCCGGCCGAAAAGCACCGGATCAGCCACCGCGCCGACGCCTTCCGCAAGCTGGTGGCGGCTTTGATCGAATGAACCTCCTCCCGTCATTCCCGCGAACTCGGGAATCCCGTCCCGACTCCGATCCGGATACCCGCTTTCGCGGGAATGACGAAGAGGGGCTGGCCCTCTACGTCCACTGGCCGTTCTGCCTCTCCAAATGTCCCTATTGCGACTTCAACAGCCATGTCCGCGCCAGCGTCGACCAGCCGGCGTGGCGCAAGGCGCTCCTTGCCGACCTCGCTTGGGAGGCGGAGCGGACGCCCGGCCGGCGGCTCGGCTCGATCTTCTTCGGCGGCGGCACGCCCTCGCTGATGCCGCCGGCGACGGTGGCGGCGCTGATCGAGGCGGCGGCGCGGCGCTGGCCGTTCGCCGCCGACATCGAGATCACGCTCGAGGCCAATCCGTCCTCGGTCGAGGCCGCGCGCTTCGCCGACCTCGCGGCGGCCGGCGTCAACCGGGTCTCGCTCGGCCTGCAGTCGCTCGACGAGGCGCAGCTCGATTTCCTCGGCCGCGCCCACGATCTGGCCGAAGGCCTGATGGCGCTCGGCACCGCTCAGTCGGTCTTCGACCGGGTCAGCTTCGACCTGATCTATGCGCTGCCCGGCCAGACGCTCGACGACTGGCGGCGCCAGCTCGGTTTGGCGCTTTCCTTCGGCACCGGCCATGTCTCGCTCTACCAGCTCACCATCGAGCCCGGCACCCGCTTCGCCGCGATGACGGCGCGAGGCGAATTGCCCGCCGCCGATCCCGACGAGAGCGCCGCGCTTTACGAAGCGACGCAGGCGCTCGCCGAGGCGGCCGGGCTGCCCGCCTACGAGATTTCCAACCATGCCCGGCCGGGCCAGGAGAGCCGCCACAATCTCGCTTACTGGCGCTATCGCGACTATGCCGGCATCGGCCCGGGCGCCCACGGCCGGCGGCGCGGCACCGCGACGCAGCGGCACCGCAAGCCGGAGAACTGGCTGTCCGCGGTCGCCCGCAACGGCCACGGCATCGCCGACGAACAGGCGGTCGGCCAACGCGAGCGCGACACCGAAATCCTGCTGATGGGCCTGCGCCTGCGAGAGGGGGTCGAGCTGCGCCGCGTCGCTGCCGACGCGATCGACGAGGCGGCGGTGGCGCGGCTGGCGAAGCAGGGACTGGTCGCCCGGGAGGATGGGCGCCTGCGCGCCACGCCCGCCGGCATGCTGCTGCTCGACGCGATCCTCGCCGAGATCGTCAACTAATCCGTCATCCCGGCGTAAGGGCACCCCGCAAAGTGTTACTTTGCGGGGACCCCGCAAGCCGGGACCTCGGGACGAGAAGTCTCGGCGGGTCTCGCTGAGATCCCGGCTTTCGCCGGGATGACGGAGGCTATTCGAAGCCCCTTGGCGCCGGCGAAACCACCGTCGTTCCCGTCGCCGTCACCTCGCGCACCTCCAGCGCGCGCTCGGCGACGCCGTCGCGGCCGAAGCGGAAGGCGCCGTCGACACCGACAAAGCCGGTCGCGTCGCCGAGCGCGCGTTGCGGGAATCGGCGGCCGACCGGCCAGTCGGCGGCGATGCGGACGGCGAGCAGCACCGCGTCATAGCCGAGCGTCGCCAGCCGGTAGGGATCGCGATTGTAGCGGGCGCGGTAGCGGCCCCGGAACGCGCCGTAACTGGCATCGGAAGGCGCCGCGAACCAGGCGCCGCGCAGACCGGCCTGGCCGCCGAGATTGGCCTCCGTCGCCCACAATTCGGTGCCGATGATGCGCGGCTGGGGCGACGCCTGGCGGAGGATCGGCACCGCCTGCACGGCGGTCTGGCCGCCGTCGGCGATCAGCACCGCGTCGGCGCGGCCGCGGGCGCCGAGCCGGGTCGCCGCGGAACGCAGGCTGTCGGCGCTGCGGTCGTAGCTTTCCATTCCGATCAGACTGCCGCCGGCGCCCTCGACGGAGGCGGTCAGCGCCTGACCGCTGCGCTGGCCGTAGACGCCGGCCGGCACCAGCGCGCCGAAGCGCTGGGCGCCGCGCGAGCGGGTGAAGGCGACGACCCGGTCGATCGACTGGCCCGGATCGAAGCCCATGACGTAGACGCCGTTGCCGGCGACGGTGACGTCGTTGGAGAAAGCGATCACCGGCACGCCTGCGCCCCGCGCCGCCGGCGCCACTTCGCGCACATGCTCGGCGAGCAGCGGCCCGAGGATCAGCCCGTTGCCGTCGGCCAGCGCCTCGTTGGCGGCGGCGGCGGCGCCGGCGCTGGTGTCGTAGGCGGTGATCCGGATGCGCTGGCCGCCAGTGTCGAACAAAGCGAGATTGGCGGCGTTGAGGATCGACTGGCCGAGCGCGGCATTGGCGCCCGACAGCGGCACCAGCACCGCGACGCGGTTGCGGGTCTCGTCCGGCGGCAGCCGCGACGGCGGCGCCACCGGCTCCGGTTCACGGTCAGGCTCGGGAGTCGGCGGCGGCGGCGCCGGCCGCGAGCGCGGAACGCAGCCGGCGATCGCGACCGAGAGCAGCGCCAGTCCGGCCAGCTTCGGCAGCGAAAGGCCCGCCCTTCGACACGGCTCAGGACGAGCCCTTCGACCGCGCTCAGGACAGGCTTGCTCCCGATACGGCTGCGATGCCATGACGACACACTCCATGAACGCTACGCTCGATCCAGGCCTCTATATCGTCGCGACCCCGATCGGCAATCTCTCCGATCTTAGTCCCCGGGCGGCGGCGATTCTGTCGAACGTGGACCTGATCGCGGTCGAGGACAGCCGGGTGACGGCAGGGCTGCTGCGGCATATCGGCGCGCGCCGGCCGATGACGCCCTATCACGACCATAATGCCGAGCGGGTGCGGCCCCGGCTGATCGAGCAGATGCGCGACAAGGCGGTGGCCCTGGTCTCCGACGCCGGCACCCCGCTCATCTCCGACCCGGGCTTCAAGCTGGTCCGCGACGCCCGCGCCGCCGGCGTCCGCGTCACCACCATCCCCGGCCCCAGCGCCGCCGTCGCCGCCCTCACTCTGGCCGGGCTGCCGACCGACCGCTTCGCCTTCTTCGGTTTCCTCCCGGTCAGATCGGCCGCGCGCGCGTCGGCGATCGCCGAAGCGGGCCGCTTCGCCGGCACCCTGGTCTTCTACGAGAGCGGTCCCCGGCTGGCGGCGACCCTGGCCGCGCTTCGCGACGGGCTCGGCGAACGCGAGGCGGCGGTGGCGCGCGAGATCAGCAAGATGTTCGAGGAGACCGCGACCGGCTCGCTGGCCGAGCTTGCCGACCGCTTTGCCGACCATCCGCCCAAGGGCGAGATCGTGATCGTCGTCGGCCCGCCCGGAGAAGCGGCGCCGGCGGGCGAGGCCGAAGTCGATGCCGCGCTCCGCGAGGCGATGATCCGCCTCTCCCCCTCCCGCGCCGCGGCCGAGGTCGCCGAGCGGCTCGCCCTGCCCCGCCGCGCCGTCTACGAACGGGCCCAGAAGATCAAATGACGCGCCGCCAAGCGGAGCGAGAAGGCCGGCGGGCGGAGCGGCTCGCCGCCTGGTGGCTGCGGCTGAAGGGCTGGCGGATCCTCGCCGTTCGCGTGCGCACCCCGGTCGGCGAGGTCGACCTGATCGCCCGGCGCGGACGCATTGTCGCCTTCGTCGAGGTGAAGGCCCGCGCCGGCGACGCCGCCGCCAGCCTGGCGCTCGACGAGTGGCGGCTCAAGCGGGTGGCGCGTGCCGCCGAAGCGCTGGCGCCTCGCTACGCGCGCCCGGACGACACGCTCAGGATCGACGCGATGTTCATCCTTCCCGGGCGCCTGCCCCGCCATCTCGCCAACGTCTGGCACGGGTGACAGGGCCTCCCCGCTCGCCTAAGCGAAACGCCATGAGCCTCAAGGTCGCCGTCCAGATGGACCCGCTGGAGAGCATCAATATCGAGGGCGATTCGACGTTCGCGATCATGCTCGGCGCCCAGCGTCGCGGCCATGAGCTGTATCATTATTCCGCCGGGGATCTGAGCTGGGCGGACGGCCGGCTGTGGACGCAGGCGCATCCGGTGACCGTCCAGCGCGTCGCCGGCGACCATTTCCGCTTCGGCGAGCCGACGCGGCTCGATCTCGGCCGCGACGTCGACGTCGTGCTGATGCGCCAGGACCCGCCGTTCGACCTCGGCTACATCACCGCCACCCACCTGCTCGAGCGGATCCGGAGCGAGACTTTGGTCGTCAACGATCCGGCCAGCGTGCGCAACGCGCCGGAGAAGGTCTGGGTGCTGGATTACGCCCGGTTCATGCCGCCGACTTTGGTCACCCGCTCGATCGCCGAGGCCCGCGCCTTTCTCGCCGAGCATGGGGAGATCGTCGTCAAGCCGCTCCACGGCAATGGCGGCAAGGCGGTGTTCAAGGTCGGCCGCGACGGCGCCAACCTCGCTTCGCTGATCGAGCTGTTCAACACCGCCTATCGCGAGCCGCATGTCGTCCAGGCGTTCCTCCCGGAGATCGCCGAAGGCGACAAGCGCATCGTCTTCGTCGACGGCGAAGTCGCCGGCGCGGTCAACCGCATTCCCGGCGCCGGCGAGATCCGCTCCAACCTCGCGGTCGGCGGCAAGCCCGCCCGGACCGGCCTGACCGAGCGGGAGGAGGAGATTTGCGCCGCGCTCGGCCCCGAGCTCAAAGCGCGCGGGCTGATCTTCGTCGGCATCGACGTGATCGGCGGCAAGTGGCTGACCGAGATCAACGTCACCTCCCCCACCGGCATCGTCGCGATCGACAGCTTCAACGGCACCGACACGCCGGCCCGCATCTGGGACGCGATCGAAGCCAGGCTCGGCTGAGAGAGCGGCGATGACCGACTGGGTGATCCGGCTGATCGACGGCACCGGCTATTTCGGCGTGTTCGCTGCTGATGCTGCTCGAGACGATCTTCCCGCCCGTTCCGTCCGAGGTGATCATGCCGATCGCCGGCCTGCGCGCGGCGAACGGACCGATGACGCCGGGCGGGGTGATCGCCAGCGGCACCGCCGGCGCGATGGTCGGGAACCTGTTCTGGTACCTGGTCGCCCGCGCCATCGGCGCCGGCCGGCTGAAGCGCTTCATCGACCGGCACGGCCGCTGGCTGGCGCTCGACTGGTACGACATCGAGAAGCTCGAACGGCTGTTCGGCCGGTTCGGCTCGTGGGTGGTGTTCCTCGGCCGCATGCTGCCGACGGCACGCACGATGATCTCGGTGCCGGCCGGCTTCCTGCGCATGCATGCGGCGCGCTTCTTCATCTGGTCGGCGATCGGCACCGCGGTCTGGAGCAGCGTGCTGGCGCTGGCCGGCTACGGCCTCGGCATGCAGTTCGGCGCGGTCGAGAAGATCGTCGGACCGATCTCCTCGGCGATCATCGCGCTGATCGTGCTGCTCTACGTCTGGCGGCAGGTCACCTGGAACAAGCGGCAGGCCAGGCGCGCGACGCGCGACTAACGTCAGGCCCGCGGGTGGGCGTGGCGGTAGACGTCCATCAGGTGGGCGGCGTCGACCGCGGTGTAGATCTGCGTCGAGGACAGGCTGGCATGGCCGAGCAGCTCCTGCAGCGCGCGCAGATCGGCGCCGCGGCCGAGCAGATGGGTGGCGAAGCTGTGGCGCAAGGCGTGCGGGGTCGTCCGTTCCGACAGGCCGAGCGCGCGCCGCGCCCGGCGCACCGCGCGGCGGACGATCTCGCCGCGCAGCGGGCCGCCGCGGGCGCCGCGGAACAAGGGCGCGGCCCGCTCCGGCGCGAAAGGACAGAGCGACAAATAGAGCTCGATCGCCTCCCTGACCGGGGCAAGCAGCGGCACCATTCGGGTCTTGGCGCGCTTGCCGGTGACGGTGAGCGCCTCGCCCAAAGGCAGCGCCGCGCCGGTCAGGCCGAGCGCCTCGGCGACCCGCAGCCCGGAGCCGTAGAGCAGCAGCAGCACCGCCTCGTCGCGCGCGGCGATCCACGGCTCGGCGGCGTCCCCGGCCGCTTCCTCGGCGAGCGCCACCGCCTCGTCGGGCGAAACCGGCCGCGGCACGCCGCGCGGCTTCTTCGGCCCCTTCAGCCGCGGCAGCGACGCCTGGCGCCCCTGCTCGGCGGCGGCGAAAGCGAGAAAGCCCCGCACCGCCGACAGCTCGCGCGCCGCCGAGACATTGGCGAGGCCGGCGGCCCGGCGCCGGGTGAGATAGGCGCGCAGGTCGGCAGGCTGCAGCGCCGCGAGGGCCTCGCCGTCGATCGGCTGGCCGAGATGTTCGGCCAGAAAGTCGATCAGCCGGTGCGCGGTCGCCGCATAAGCGCGCACCGTATGCTCGGAACGGCGCCGCTCGCGGGAAAGATGCTGCTGCCATCGCGCGGCGAGGATGCGCGCCGGATGGTCGGTCAGGGGATCAGCCACCGCGCCATGCAGCGGGTCAGCACGCGGCCGAGGAAGATCAAGAGCTCGGAGCCGTGGCGGGTGTCGAAATGCTGGGCGCCGCGCTGCCCCAAGGCGAGCACGCCGTTGGGCAGCGGCGGCTCGCCGGCGAGGCGGATCAGCGCCTCGGCGCGGATCAGCTCGCAGGCCGGACCGAACAAGGGATGGCCGCGCCCGACGCCGCGCAGCAGCACGCCGTCGAAATCGCCGAGCGAGCGCTCGATCAGCCGCGGATTGACGAATTGCAGGCCGGACGCGTCGGCGCGCACGCCGGTCTCGCCCGCCCACAAGGCCACCGCCACCGCGTCCAGACCCAATATTTGCGGCCATTCCTGGGTGACGATGTGGATGAGATGGTCGAGCCCCTCGGCCTCGATCGCCGCCAGCACCGCGGCGTGGATCGAGGCGACCGCGCCCGAATGGCCGCGGGCGAAGGCGATCAGGTCCTGATTGGCCTCCTCGGCCGCCGCGACCCTCGCGCGGAGCGTCGCCAGCGCCCGGTCCTCGAAGCTGATCACCCGTCCCATAAGCGGCCGAGACTAACCCGAATATGGTTAAGAAGCCATCCTCCCCGGGACGGGGAGGGGGGTGAAAGCGGGTCGGCATTCCGGGGGAATGCCGAGAGCCGGAACCGGCTGCAAAGCAGCCGCGGGTCGGCGCGTCAGCGACGATTGGTGGAGGGGCCCCTGAGACCCGCGCAGGCCCCCTCCCCCACGGCGCTTCGCGCCGCGGTCCCCCTCCCCGTTCCGGGGAGGAATTTACCTGACCTGCTGCGCGCTTGTCCGGTTGGCTCGACGACTGTACCTTGGTTCGCTTAGAACCAAAAACGCGAGTCGCGGGGACACGGCTTGATGCGTTTGGCAAGAAGCTTGATGATCGCCGGGCTGGCCACGGCCGCCGTCAGCCTGGCAGCTTGCGGCGGCGGGGGCGGACGGCCGGCGCCGATCCCGCCTCCGCCCCCGCCGCCGCCCCCCCGCCGCCGCCGCCGCCTCCCCCGCCTCCTCCACCCCCGCCTCCCGGAGCGCCCGATCCCGGCAGCGCCGAATTCCAGCGCAATTTCGGGGTGGGTCAGATCAATGCGGAAGTCGCCTATGCCGCCGGGGCGTCCGGCGAAGGCATCACCGTCGGCGTCATCGACGACGGAATAGACTTTTCGCAGCCCGATCTGGCCGGCAATATCTCGAACCAGTCGATCGACGTGATCCCAGGCCGAAACCAGCCCGGAGGCGGCAGCGAGCGTCACGGCACGTGGGTGTCCGGCCCAATCGCGTCGGCGCACAATGGTTTCGGCACGGTGGGCGTCGCCTATGAGGCGACGATCCTGTCGATCCGGGCGGACCGCCCGGAGAACTGCCCCGGCGGCGGGAGGTGCTTCACGACCGGCGACATCACCGCTGCGGTCAATGCCGCGCTCGACCGGGGGGTGCAGGTCATCAACCTCTCTTTCGGCTTCAACAGCGGCCAGAATCACTTCGGTGCGGCTTTCGAGGCGGCCTTGACGCGGGCGGTCGCCGCCGACGCCGTCATCCTGATCTCGTCGGGCAATGAGGGGGGCGCCGAGGCGATATGGCCGGCGCGCTACGCCGCCGACCCGCGGTTCGCCGGTCATGTGATCGCGGTCGGCTCGTCGAACGCCGCCGGCCAGATGTCCGGCTTTTCGAACCGCGCCGGCACGGCCGCCAATTCCTACATCGTCGCCCCGGGCGAAAACATCCCGGTCGACTGCACTCCGGCCGCTTGCGAGATCGTCTCGGGCACGTCCTTCTCCGCGCCGCATGTCGCGGGCGCGGTGGCGCTGATGATGGACGGCTTTCCCAACCTCAATGCCTTTTCGGCGACCGAGATCCTGCTGCGGACTGCGCGCGACGCAGGCATTGCCGGCACCGACCCGATTTTCGGGCGAGGCTTTCTCGATCTCGAGCGTGCCTGGCAGCCGGTCGGCGTCACCATGGCGCAGGCGGCTCCGGCTTCGGCGGTACCCACCATCGCGCCGCCCTGGCAGCATCTCGGATCGCCCTTCGGCGATGCCGTGGCGGGCAGCGGAGCGCTGGTCACGGTCGGTCGCGACGATTATCAACGCCTGTTCGTCGTCGATCTGGCGCGCGCCTTCCCGAGCCGCAGGGAAACCGCTCTGGGCTCGACCTTCGCGCCGACGATGCTGCGTGCCGATCGGACGATCGACAATCTTCGCTACGGCTCGGTCAGTCTGTCGGTCGAAAGGCCGATAGCGGCCCAGCCGCTCGAGCATCGCCGGGAGTTCGCTTCGATCGAGCCAGGCGCCGATGGCGGCAGCGATCCGGAGCAAGGCCGCCACCGTTTCTCGATCGCGTTCAATGCGGGACCGCTTACCCTTTCCTACTGGCGCGGCTCGACCGGAAACGGCGACAATGCCGAACCGGACAGATACGCCGCGCTTGCGGGCGCGACTCGCGGCGCGCACCTCGAGATGCGAGCCGGGCGGATCCGCGCGACCCTCGAGCATGGCGCCGGCTCGCGCTCCGCCGCGCCATTGGGTCCCTCGATACGAAATCCCCTCGCCTATAGCCGGCTGTCGATCGCGGGCGGCAACGAGCGCCTGGCGTGGCGCGCGCGCCTCGGAAGCGTCGAGGAGTCGACCGGGCCGCTCGGCAGCTTCATGCAGCCCGGCACCGCCTTCGCCATGGCCTCGCGGACCGATTATTCCGCCGCCGGCGCCACCTGGCGCCCCCGCCCGGGTCTGTGGCTCGATGCCGATATCGGACTTGGCCGAACCTTCATTCCGGTCGGGCTGCTGCGGCTGTCCGAGCCGGCTCTCAGCTCCTACTGGCGCTTCTCGGCGACGGCGGATTGCGCTTCATTGGGCTGGCGATGCGGCTTCATCCGCGCCGAACTCTCGCAGCCATTGCGGGTGGAAAGCGGGTCATTCGCCATCTCCCTTGCCGACCTTCCCGCCAGCTATTTCGCCGCGACGACCTTCTCGACCCGACACTTTGGCGCAGCGCCCAGCGGCCGCCAGACAGATTTCCGGCTGAGCACGGGCCGACGCCAAAGCGACGGATCGGAGCTGCTCCTCGAAGCTTTCGGGTCCCTGCAGCCGGGCCATGTGCGCGACGCCCGCCCGGACGCCGGCATCCGCGTCGGCTGGATGCGCGACTTCTGATTGCGGGAAATCCGACCGGTCTTTGCCGGCAGCCGAACCGCAGGCTGGCGGTGGGGGTTTTCTTCATCACAGGCCGAATCGAGGAACGGCCCTCGCCCCATGCCGCGCATGCTCCCTTTCCCCACGAAATCATGGGGAGGGTCAGGAGATCTTCTGCCCGGTCTTCTCCCAGTCCGCCAGGAACGCCTTCAGCCCGGCATCGGTGAGCGGATGCCTGAACAGCTGGCGGATCACCGCCGGCGGCGCGGTCATCACGTCGGCGCCCAATTTGGCGGCTTCGTGGACGTGGATCGGATGGCGGATGCTCGCCGCCAGGATCTGGGTCGGGAATTCGTAATTGTCGTAGATCAGGCGAATGTCGGCGATCAGCTCCATGCCGGTCTGGCCGACATCGTCGAGCCGGCCGAGGAAGGGCGAGATGAAGGTCGCCCCGGCCTTGGCGGCGAGCAGGGCCTGGTTGGCCGAGAAGCACAAGGTGACGTTGACCATATTGCCGTCGGCGGTCAATTTGCGGCAGGTCTTGAGGCCGTCGATCGTCAGCGGGACCTTGATCGCGATATTGTCGGCGATCCTGCGCAGCACGTCGGCCTCGCGCATCATCTCCGCATGATCGAGCGCGACCACCTCGGCCGAGACCGGCCCGTCGACGATCTCGCAAATCTCCCGGACCACCTCGAGGAAGTCGCGGCCGGCCTTGTGGACCAGCGACGGGTTGGTGGTGACGCCGTCGAGCAGGCCGGTCTCGGCGAGCTCCCGGATCTCATGGGTGTCGGCGGTGTCGACGAAGAATTTCATGGGACTGTCTCGCGCGGGAATCGATGGTCCCCGGCCTAGCCGATCGATGGCAGGCGCGAAACCCGGCCGCGGAGATTGACCTGCCGCTTCGGGCCGGGGACAGTCACTCGTGACTGTCCCCTTTCCGGCGCGGCCGGGACTGCGGGGCAAAACGGCAAGGGGGACAGTCGGCAAGTGACTGTCCCTGATCGGAAGAGGGAAAGATGCGCTGGCTCCTCGCTTTGCTCCTGATCGCCGCGGCCCCGGCCGCCGCCGCTCCGCGCGACTGGGTCGCCGCCAACCGCGAGGCGATCCTCGCCGAATATCTGCCGCTGCTGGCCCTCCCGAACGTCGCGTCGGACCGCGCCGGCATCCGGCGCAACGCCGACCATATCGTCGCGATGATGGCGCGGCGCGGCCTTGCGCCGCGGCTGCTCGAAAGCGAGGGCGGCGCGGCGCCGCCCTTGATCTACGGCGAGTGGCTCGTGCCGGGCGCGACCCGCACCTACATCCTCTACGCCCATTATGACGGCCAGCCGGTGACCGCCGCCGACTGGCGGATGACGCCGCCGTTCGCGCCTTTGCTGGTCGACGGCGCCGGATCGCCCGTCGCCGCGGCCGGCGCGCGGCCGAACGACGACTGGCGGATCTACGCCCGCAGCGCGTCGGACGACAAAGCCGGCGTGATGGCGATCCTCGCCGCGATCGATGCGGTCAGGGCCGAAGGACGCCGGCCCGCTTTCAACCTCAAGATCGTGTTCGAAGGCGAGGAGGAAGCCGGCTCACCCCACCTCGCCGCGATGCTGCGGCGCCACCGCGAGACACTGCGCTCCGACGGCTGGATCATCGTCGACGGGCCGGCGCACCAGTCGGGACCGCCGCAGCTCAGCCTCGGCGTGCGCGGCGACGTCAATATCGACGTCACCGTGCACGGGCCGGTCCGGCCGCTGCACAGCGGCCATTACGGCAATTGGGCGCCCAACCCGGCGATGATGCTCGCCGAGCTGCTGGCGTCGATGAAGGACGAGACCGGCCGGGTGACCATCGCCGGCTTTTACGACGATGTCGTGCCGCTGACCGAAGCGGAGCGGCGCGCGATCGCCGCCGCGCCGCGGCCCGACGACCAGCTGCGGCGCGAGCTCGGCCTCGGCCGAACCGACGGCGGCGACGCCAGCCTCACCGAGCTCATCCACCTGCCCTCGCTCAACATCAACGGCATCCGCAGCGCCGACGTCGGCGCCAGCGCCCGCAACGTCATCCCCACCGTCGCGACGGCGACTTTGGACCTGCGGCTGGTGCTCGGCAATTCGCCCGACCGCCAGATCGAGCGGGTGATCCGGCACATCAGGGCACAGGGATATGAGGTGCTCGACCGCGAACCGACGATGGCGGAGCGGCGGCGCTTCGCGCGGATTGCGACGGTGACGCGCGAGCCGGGCTATCCGGCCGAGCGGACGTCGCTCGACCACCCGCTGCCGCAGGAGGTGCAGCGCAGGCTGAGCCGCGAGGGGCCGCTGGTCGTGCTGCCCAGCCTCGGCGGCAGCCTGCCGCTCTATTTGATCCGCCGCGAGCTCGACGCGCCGAGCGTCAGCATCGGCCTGTGGAACCACGACAACAACCAGCATGCCGAGGACGAGAATGTCCGCCTCGGCAATCTGTTCGACGGCATCGCGCGGCTCGCGGCCCTGATCGCCGGCGACTAAAGCGATGGCCTCCGCGCCGGCGCCCGCCATCCACCGCGCGATCTGGGCGATCGCTTTGCCCTCGATGCTGACCAACGTCGCCACCGCCTTGTTCGGGCTCGCCGATTTGTGGGTGATCGGCCGGCTCGGCATCGCCGAAGCGCAGGCCGGCGTCGAGGTCGGCGCCAAGTTCATGCTGGGGCTGCTCATCGTCTTCAACTTCTTGCGCACGGGCACGATCGCGCTGACCGCCCAGGCGTCGGGACGCGCCGACGAAGAGGCGCAGGCGGCGACGCTCGCCCGCGCGATCGGCGCCGCTTTGCTGATCGGCCTCGCTTTGCTGGCGGCGAAGCCGCTCGCGATCGGCTTCGGCCTCGATCTGCTCCACGCCAGCGGCGCGGTCGCCGCCGAGGCGCAGACCTATATCGGCATCCGCTACTGGGGCGGCCTGCTGTGGCTGGTCAACGCGGCGCTGACCGGCTGGCTGATCGGCCGCCGGCGGGTGCGGGCGGTGCTGTGGATCGAGGTCGCCGCCAATGTTGCCCACATCCTGCTCGACCTCCTGTTCGTGCTCGGCTTCGGCTGGGGCGTCGCCGGCGTCGCTTTCGCGACCCTGCTGTCGGAAGGATTGAAGACTCTGGCGCTCGGCGCGGTCGCCGCCCGCGAGGCGCCGGCGGGGCGGGCGCTGGCGATGTTCGCCGAGCGCGCCACCTGGAGCCGGAGCGCGCTCGGCCAGCTCGTCCGCCTCAACCGCGACCTGTTCCTGCGCACCCTGCTTCTGACCGGCGCGATCCTGCTGATGACCCGCGACGGCGCCCATGAAGGGCCGCTGGTGCTCGCCGCTAACGGCATCCTCTACCAGCTGTTCATCCTGTCGGCTTTGATCCTCGACGGCTTCGAAAGCGCCGCCCAGGTGCTGTGCGGGGAAGCCGTCGGCGCCCGCGACCGCACCCGCTTCGACCGGCTGGTGCGGGCGCTGCTGCTCTGGGGTCTTGCCGGCGGCGTCGCGATCAGCTTCGTCTACCTCCTGGCCGGCCGGCCCTTCGCGGCCAGCTTCAGCACCAATGCCGACGTGGTCGCGGTGACGATGCTGTTCCTGCCCTGGGCGCTGTTCCTGCCGCTGGTCGGCGTCACCTCCTACGTGTTCGACGGCATCTATATCGGCGCGACCTGGACCCGTGCGATGCTGGCGACGATGGCGGCGGCCTTCGCCGTCTACGCCGCCCTGCTGCTCGCGACCGGCCCGCTCGGCAACCATGGCCTGTGGCTCGCTTTCACCCTGTTCCTGATCGTCCGCGCCGCCGGCCAGGCGGCGCTGCTGCCGCGGCTCGCCCGGCTCACCTTCGCGGACGCTGGTTCCCCGAGATCGCCTGGATGATCAGCCCGGATCGGCCTGAAGCCGGCCGAGTATAGGGTGCCGGCTTAGCTCCCCGTCTAAATCAGTCCGAACACGCCGATCAGCAGCGGGTCGCCGGTCTCGCGCGGATTGGCGCGGATCGCCGCTTCCTCGCGGCCGATCGCGCGGTAGATGCCGTTCGCGGCCGAGCGGGTGACGTGGCGCTGGAGGCCGGCGAAGTCGATGCCGGTCGCGGCCTGCACCACGCGGTTGACCAGGCCGTTGTCGAACAGCCGGAGCGCGTTGCCGACGCCCGGGAACATGGCGTCGACGATCGCCTCGCCCATGCTGCGCTCGAGGAAGTCGGTGGCCGCGGTCGGGCCGCCGCGCACCAGGCTGACCGCGTCGGCGAACGACATCCGCCGAATCGAATCGTAGACGATCGGCGCCGCGACGTCGGCGGCATTGGCCGCGGCGCGGTTCATCAGCTGCAGCAGCTGGTTCTGGACCAGCGGCGTGCGCAGCAGCGCCGAGGCGAGCGCGGCGGCGCCCGAAAGCTGCGGGGGCAGCGGGACGCGCGCCATCTCGTCCTCGAAGAACCCGTTCTCGCGCAGCAGCCGGGCGAAAGCCCGCTGCGACGACAGGGTGAGAAGACGCCGCAGCGCATCCTCGAATCCGAAGCCGCCAAGGCCGCCGGCGCAACCGGGCAGCGCGAGCAACGGGAGCAGGCAGCCCGCGCCGAGCAGGCTGCGCCGGGTAAGCGACTGGTCCATTCCTTCCTCCGGTGAAACGACCGGAGGAAAACGGGCGGAAGCGCCTTATGTTGCGTTGGCGAGGACGAGCGGTCGATGGCCCGGGATCCGCCACAGGCCGAGCCCGGCGCTCAGGAGGAACCAGCCGAGCATGGTGAGCAGCACGCCAATGACGTCGCTGCCGTCCTGCCCGCCGCCGCGGCTGAGCAAGGCATATTGGACCGGCAGCAGCAACGCGGCGGTCGCCAGCAGCACCGCATTGGCGCGCGCGAGCGGCGGCACCGGCAAGGCCGGCGCCCTGGCCGCCCACCAGCCGGCGATCAGCAGCATCGCCGCGTCCAGCGCCGGCGCCGCCACCGCCAGCGAGATGTCGACGCCGAGCGTGTCGCCGCGGAAGCGGAAATCGCCGGGCGCGGTGACGACATTGTAGAGCGTGTCGGCGAGCATCAGCGCCAGCCAGCCGACCAAAGCGAGGCGGAAGCCGCCGTTCGGCCGCCGCCAGCCGTACCAGAGCAAGGCGAGCGCGACCGCCGACCTGATCAGCACGAACCAGTAATCGCCGGCGAGGCCGCTGCCGCTGAACTGGAAGCCGAGCAGGCCGCCGCCCCATTCATAGCTGGGCCCGTCCATCGCGCCGCGCAGCATGGGCAGCCAGGCGGTGAGGAAAATAAGGGTCAGCCAGCTCATCAGCAGGATCTGGACGCGGCGGGCGGTGCGATAGCCCATCGGGAGCCTCCCCATGTGTATTGCTCGGATAATACACCTAGGAAGGGAGCCGCACAAGGTGATTCGTCATTCCCGCGAAAGGGGGAATCCAGTTGGACGTGGGAGCGCTTCAACTGGCGGGGCCTGTCCCGACCGCCCGCCTGGGTTCCCGCTTTCGCGGGAATGACGGGTGGGCGGGGGCAGCCTAGCCCGCGATCAGCTCGAGATGCTCTACCGTCGGCTCGAGCTCGAGCAGATAATCCGGATCGAAATCGTAATATTTCGCGCGGGCCGTGTCGTCGCCGGCGAAGCGGCGGATCGCCGCTTCGTCCTCCCAGAAGGTGAACATCTCGACATGGACCACGTCGCCGTCGCGGCGGTGAAGGCACCAGGCGCGGACATTGCCCGGCGTGGCGCGATAATCGGGCAGCGCCACCGCCGACATCAGCCGGAGATAGGCTTCCGCCTTCGAGCTCGGCACGCGGCCGTGCCAGCGCCGTGCGATCATCGCCGCCTCCCGCTTCCGCAATAGCGGCCGATGGCGTTATGGGCGAGTGACAATGTCGTCCGACCGCGCCCGCGTCATCCTGCTCAACGCCGCTCTGGGACCGCTCGACTATCGCGTGCCGCACGGCATGGCGGTCGGGCCCGGCTCGATCGTCGTCGCGCCATTGGGGCCGCGGCAGCTGGTCGGCGTCGTCTGGGAGCCGGAGCGGGCGCGGACCGAGGAAGTGGACGACAAGCGGCTGCGGCCGCTGATCCACGCCTACGACCTGCCGCCGCTCGCCGCGCCGCTGCGGCGGCTGATCGAATGGACCGCCGATTATTATCTGGCGCCATTGGGAGCGGTGCTGCGCATGGCGCTGCCCTCGTCGAGCGCGCTCGACGGGGGGCGCATCGTCACCGAATATCGCGCCACCGGCCAGGTGCCGGAGCGGCTGACGCCGCAGCGCGCGCAGGCGCTCGAGCGGATCGGCGAGCGGATGGGGCTGATCCGCGAGCTGGCGATCATCGGCGGCGTCTCCGACGGCGTCATCCGCGGGCTGGTCAAGGCCGGCGCGATCGAGCCGGTCGAGGTGACGATCGACGATCCCTGGCCCGAACCGGACCCGGAACACGGCCCGCCGGCGCTGGAGCCGGCCCAGGCCGAGGCCGCGGCCGAGCTTCGCGCCGCGGTCGCGGCCGGCGCGTTCGCGCCCTGGCTGCTCGACGGGGTGACCGGATCGGGCAAGACCGAAGTCTATTTCGAGGCGATCGCCGAGGCGCTCCGCCGCCGGCGCCAGACGCTGGTGCTGCTCCCCGAGATCGCGCTCACCGAGCCGTTCCTCAAGCGCTTCGCCGCCCGTTTCGGCTGCGAGCCGGTCGCCTGGCATTCGGGGCTGCGCCAGTCGCAGCGGCGGCGCGCCTGGCGCGCCATCGCCAATGGCGAGGCGCGGGTGGTGGTCGGCGCCCGATCGGCTTTGTTCCTGCCCTATGCCGGACTCGGGCTGATCGTCGTCGACGAGGCGCACGAGCCGAGCTTCAAGCAGGAGGAGGGCGTCCCCTATCATGCCCGCGACGCGGCGGTGATGCGGGCCAAGCTCGAGGAGATTCCGGTCGTGCTCGCCTCGGCGACGCCGGCGCTCGAGACCCGCCACATGGTCGACGCCGGCATTTATCGCGAACTGAGGCTGCCCGACCGGTTTGGCGGCGCCCGGCTGCCCGACATGGCGGCGCTCGACCTCATCAGGGATCCGCCGCCGCGCGGGCGCTGGCTGGCCCCCGGGCTGGTCGACGCCCTCGAAGCCAATCTGGCCGCCGGCGAGCAGTCGCTGCTGTTCCTGAACCGCCGCGGCTATGCCCCGCTCACCTTGTGCCGTCATTGCGGCTATCGCTTCCAATGCCCCAATTGCACCGCCTGGATGGTCGAGCACCGCTTCACCCGGCGCCTCGCCTGCCACCATTGCGGCCATGTCATGCCCACCCCCCGCGCCTGCCCCGAATGCGGCGAGGAGGACAGCCTGGTCGCCTGCGGGCCCGGCGTCGAGCGGATCGCCGACGAGATCGCGGCTCTGTTCCCGGACGCCCGTCCGTTCGTCGTCGCCTCCGACACGATCTGGTCGCCGGCCAAGGCGGCCGAGTTCGTCGCGCGGATGGAGGCCGGCGAGATCGACATCGTCATCGGCACCCAGCTCGTCACCAAGGGCTATCATTTCCCCAACCTCACCCTGGTCGGCGTGGTCGACGCCGACCTCGGCCTCGCCGGCGGCGACCTGCGCGCGGCCGAGCGCAGCTTCCAGCAGATCCGCCAGGTGTCGGGCCGGGCCGGCCGCGGCGAAAAGCCCGGACGGGTGCTGGTCCAGACCCACGACGCCGAGGCGCCGGTGATCCGGGCGCTGGTGAGCGGCGACGCCGAAGGTTTCTATGCCGCCGAGACCGAGGCGCGCCGCGAGGCGGGCATGCCACCGTTCGGCCGGCTGGCGGCGATCATCGTCTCCTCGGAAGACCAGGCCGAAGCCGCGGCCGCCGCGAGGGCGATCGGCCGCGCCGCCCCCGACCAGGACAATATGGCGGTGTTCGGACCGGCGCCGGCGCCGCTCGCCATGCTTCGCGGCCGCCACCGGCTGCGGCTGCTGGTCCACGCCGCGCGGTCGGTGCCGGTGCAGGACATCATCCGCGACTGGCTCGGCGGCCTCGCCTGGCCGCGCAGCGTGCGGGTGGCGGTGGATGTGGATCCCTACTCGTTCCTGTGACGCACGCGCCGAGCTGGATTGCTTCGCCAAGGCTCGCAATGACGGTTGAAGCTCCGCCGTCATTGCGGGCGAAGCGAAGCAATCCATCACACCCGCCATCACGCCGGAACGACGGCAGCCATCTGGACCAGTCCGGACGCGCACCATAGAAAGGGTCGGATGATCCGCTTTCTCCTCTTTCTTACGGCCCTGCTCCTCGCTTCCCCGGCGCGGGCCGACGACATTTCAGCGGCCGGCCGCGGCGTGGTCCGGGTCGTCGTGGTCGCGTTCGAGGACGGCCAGGTGTCCGATTTCGGCCATGGCAGCGGCTTTGCGGTGGCGCCGAACCGGGTCGTCACCAACGCCCATGTCGTCGCTCTCGCCGCCCAGGCGCAGGACGGCAAGGACGGCAGCAATGTCGAGGTGGGCATCGTCCCTTCCGAAGGCAATCAGGGCTATCGCGCCCGCATCATCGCCGTCGATCCGGCGCGCGACCTCGCTTTGCTGGAGATGGAGCAGGCTTCGCTGCCGCCGATCCCGCTCTATATCGGCCCGCTGGTCGACGGCGTGCCGGTGGCCGCTTTGGGCTATCCCGGCAATGTCGATCTCGCCACCGCCCGCTCGGTCGACGATTACATCACCCCGCTGCCGCCGACCCGCTCGGTCGGCATCTTCTCCAACGTGCGGCCGATCAACGGCATCACCACCCTGCTGCACACCGCCAACATCGCCCGCGGCCATAGCGGCGGTCCGCTGCTCGACCAGTGCGGCCGCGTGCTCGGCGTCAACACCCTGATCACCCGCAACGAGGAAGGCGATGCTCCGTTCGCCTTCGCCGTCGGCAATCGCGAGCTGACCATCTTCCTGCGCCAGGCGCGCCAGCCGTTCCAGTCGGTGGCGACCGAATGCGTCAGCATGGCCGACCGGCTGCGCCAGGACCGCGAGGCGACCGAGGACGAGGAACGCGCCCGCCAGGCCGAGCTCGCCGCCCGCGAGCAGCAGTCGCGCGAGCGGGCGCTGGCCCGGGTCGAGGAGACCCGCGAGACCCGCCTCGCCGTTGCGGTGCTGCTGCTCGTGCTGTCGCTGCTCGCTTTCGGCGGCGCCGGCATCGCGCTGGTCAAGGACCGGCAGCGGCCGGCGATGATCCTCGGCGGCGCCGGGCTGGCCCTGCTGATCGGCGCGGTGATCGTCTTCTTCAGCCGGCCGAGCCGCGACGAAGCGCAGGCCGAGCCGGTCTCCGGCCCGGCCGCCGCCGCGGATGCGCCGGCGACGCGCTTTGCCGGGCGCAATAGCTGCGAGCTGGTCGCCGAGCGCAGCCGGGTCACGGTTTCCTCGACCGGGCCGGTGCCGCTCCAGTGGAACGAAAGCGGCTGCGTCAACCAGCGCACCCAATATGCCCGCAACGGCGAGGTCTGGACCCGGATCCTCGTGCCCGATGCCGAGCAGGCGGTGTCGGTGCTCGAGTTCAGGCCGGCCAGCGGCGAATATGTCGTCACCCGCTATCTGCTCGACGGCTCGGCCATGGCCCGGGTGCGCGCGCTCCGGCGCGACGTCGACATCAAGGCCTGCACCGCCGACCAGGAGGCGCGCACCATCCTCGCCGACCAGCAGCGCGAGATCGGCGCGATGCTGCCGCAGCTGCCCAATGAGCGGCTGGTCTATCGCTGCCGCAACGAGGAGGGGGTGCAAGGCGCGGCCGGGGCGGCGGGGTAAACTCGTCACCCCGGCGGAAGCCGGGGTCTCATGGGAACCCGCCGAGACTTTCCGCCCCTGAGGTCCCGGCTTTCGCCGGGATGACGAGTGCTAGCCTCTCCACCCCTCGCGCTCGAGCAGTCGCGCCTTGCGTTCGAGGCCATAGGCATAGCCGCCGGGCGAGCCGTCGCCGCGGCGGGCGCGGTGGCAGGGGATCAGCACCGCGACATTGTTGGCGCCGCAGGCGGTGCCGGCCGCGCGCACCGCCGACGGCCGGCCCGCTTGCGCCGCCAGCGCCGCATAGGAAAGGCTCTCGCCCGGCGGGATCCGGGTCAGCTCGCGCCACACCGCCTCCTGGAAAGCGGTGCCGCGCACGTCCAGCGGTAGGTCGTGCGGCTTTTCCGGCGCGTTCACCGCCGCGACGGTGCGGCGGACGAGCTCGGCCATCGCCGCCCCGCCGGGCGCGACCGCCGCGTTCGGAAAACGGCGCCGCAATTCGTCCTCGCCTTCGTCGAACGACAGCCGGCAAATGCCCTTGTCGGTGGCGGCGACCAGCATCGTGCCGAGATCGGTCTCGGCGGTCGCCCAGCGGATCGTCTCGCCGCGGCCGCCGTCGCGCCAGGCGGATGGGGTCATGCCGAGCCTGACCCTGGCGTCGGCATAGAAGCGCGCCGGACCGGAATAGCCGGCGTCGTAAATGGCGTCGGTGATCCGGCCATTGTCGGCCAGCGCCTCGCGCGCGCGGCGCGCGCGCAGGCTGCGATAATAAGCGGCCGGAGTGACGCCGGTGGCGCGCCTGAACAGCCGGTGGAAATGGTGCGGCGAATAGCCGACCGCCGATGCCAGCGCGTCGAGCGAAGGCGCCTCTTCGGCCTCGCCGATCAGCTTGTAGGCGCGCTCGAGCGCCGCCGCCTCGCGGCTCAGTTCATCGGGCCGGCAGCGCAGGCAGGGCCTCAATCCCGCCGCCCGCGCCTCGGCGCCGCCGGCGAAGAAGCGGACATTCTCGCGCTTCGGGTGGCGCGCCGCGCAGGACGGCCGGCAATAGATGCCGGTGGTGAGGACGCCGGTGACGAAGCGCCCGTCCGCCGCGCGGTCGCGCGCCAGCACCGCGGTCCAGGCGGCCTCGTCGGAGATGGGCGGCAAATCGTTCACCGCGATCCGTCTATCGCGCCCGGGAAGGGTTGCAAGGCTGGCCATGGTCAATTCCTTTCGATGCGCGCGAGGAAGCAGCCGACGCCGCATTGTGGGCGTGGATGGTGTCGATGTCGGGCCGCTGCGAACAGCTCGCGGATCCTGGCGTCGGCCTCGCCCGGCATCGCCAGCAGCCCGCCCTTCAGCATGCCCTCGGCGTCGAAGCCGCGCAGGCCGAGGGTGCGCGAATCGAGATAGGCCGGCGCTTCGTCGACATAGGAAGCCGGCTCCGCGCCCTTGCGCACATAGATCGCATAAGCGGTGCGGAACGGCGTCGACACATCGTGCGAGACGTGGTTGAGCAGCACGAGCTCCTCGCCGGGCGCCGCGTCCTGAAGCGACACGCGGCAGGGAAAAGCCGTCGGCGAGTCCGCGGTCACGCGGCGCGCGTTGCGGGCTGTCAGCTCGTCGTCGCCAAGGTCGAACAGCGCCGCGAACGGCTCCGGCGCCAGTCCCTCGATTCGGTAGGCCATGATCCGCAGCTCCTTTCGAACCCGCTTTTGCCCCATCCGCAGCGCGCCCGCGTCCCGCCGCTTGCTTCCAAAGTTTGCGGTTTGACTCGGCCGGGAGTTGGCGACACGCTGGCTCCGGCTCGGGGAGGGGGAATGCGATGCTTCTTTGGTTGATGGCGCTCGCGCTGCAGGCGGAGAATCCGTGCGAAAGCCCCGATGCGGCAGAGGCCTGCCGTCAGGTCGGCTCGATCCGGCTGGAAAGCGCCTCCGGTCAGTCCGAGACCGTCGACGTGAATCAAACTCTGCCGTGGGTCGTTGAGGACAATGTGCTGCTGACGCCGGGCGAATCGGTGACGATCCGGCTAGATCGGAGAGGAGTCGATCTGATCCCCAGGCTGGTTCGCGGCGGAGCCGGAGATACCGCGCCCCAGCCCGGCGAGGATGAAGTGCGCTTCGCCCTCAGCCAGGTCCGCGGCGGCAGCCTCACTCTTACGGTGGAGAGCCGCTTCCCCGAGACGCTCGATTATGCCGCGCTCATCAATGTTTATGATCGGGGCCCGGAGCGGACCAGCGTCTGCGCGCTGATGCCCGGGATCGTCGTGGTCGAGCAATGGTCGGCGCCGATCGCGCAAATGGCGATCTGGAGTTTTCGTCCGACATCGGAGCCTGGCTGCCGGATCGTCACGCTCCCGCGACCGACCTCCTGACGATCGCTCATCTTGCATCGCAGCAAAGCCCCTGCTAGGGCGCCCGCGACCCAGCGGGAGCGCCCGGCGCGCGACCCTTCGCGGGGTACGATTTTCGGGGTCGCGCCTTCCCCCCGGGAGGCGCTTCGGACCCCATAAACCGATCCGGGAGTTACACGGCGCGTGGATATTTCCAGCGGCATTCAGGCAAGCCTGGCGGGACGCTACGCGCTCGCTCTGTTCGGGCTCGCCCGCGACGAGAAGAAGCTCGAGGCGGTCGGCGCCAGCCTCGCCGCCGTGCGCCAGGGGCTGGCCGAATCGGAGGATTTCCGAACGCTGACGACCAGCCCGCTGATCGGCCGCGACGAGGCGGTCAAGGCGGTCGCCGCCGCCGCCGGGGCGATGCGGCTCGACCCGCTCACCACCAAATTTCTCGGCGTGCTGGCGCAGAATCGCCGGCTCCCGCAGCTCGGCAACGTCATCCGCGCCTTCAACCTGCTCGCCACCCGCCACCGCGGCGAGATCAGCGCCGAGGTCATTTCGGCGCGGCCGCTCGACGACGACCAGGTCGAGGCGATCAGGCAGAATCTGCGCACCCGCATGGGCCGCGACATCGCCGTCGAACTCACGGTCGATCCCGCTATCCTCGGCGGCCTCGTCGTCAAGACGGGCAGCCGGATGATCGACGGCTCGATCCGCACCAAACTCAACAATCTCGCTTTGGCGATGAAGGGCTGAAGGCCCGCAAGGGCTTCGATGAAAGGCTGAAAATGGACATCCGCGCCGCTGAAATTTCCAAGGTCATCCGCGACCAGATCGCCAGCTTCGGCACCGAGGCCCAGGTCTCGGAGGTCGGCACCGTGCTGTCGGTCGGCGACGGCATCGCCCGCGTCCACGGCCTCGACAACGTCCAGGCCGGCGAGATGGTCGAGTTTGACGGCGGCATCAAGGGCATGGCGCTGAACCTCGAGGCCGACAATGTCGGCATCGTCATCTTCGGCTCGGACGCCACGATCGGCGAGGGCGACACCGTGCGGCGCACCCAGACCATCGTCGACGTGCCGGTCGGCAAGGCGCTGCTCGGCCGGGTCGTCGACGGCCTCGGCAACCCGATCGACGGCAAGGGCCCGATCGAGACGAGCGAGCGCCGGCGGGTCGAGGTCAAGGCGCCCGGCATCATCCCGCGCAAGTCGGTCCACGAGCCGGTCCAGACCGGATTGAAGGCGCTGGACGCGCTGGTGCCGATCGGCCGCGGCCAGCGCGAGCTGATCATCGGCGACCGCCAGACCGGCAAGTCGGCGGTCGCGCTCGACACGTTCATCAACCAGCGCGAGATCAACAAGTCGGACGACGAGAGCCAGAAGCTCTACTGCATCTACGTCGCGATCGGCCAGAAGCGCTCGACCGTCGCCCAGATCGTGCGCGCGCTCGAAGAGAATGGCGCGATGGAATATTCGATCGTCGTCGCCGCCACCGCCTCGGAGCCGGCGCCGCTCCAGTTCCTCGCCCCCTATACCGGCTGCACGATGGGCGAATATTTCCGCGACAACGGCATGCACGCGGTGATCGTCTATGACGATCTGTCGAAGCAGGCGGTCGCCTACCGCCAGATGTCGCTGCTGCTGCGCCGGCCGCCGGGCCGCGAAGCCTATCCGGGCGACGTCTTCTACCTGCACAGCCGGCTGCTCGAGCGCGCCGCCAAGATGAACGAGGCGAACGGCGCCGGATCGCTGACCGCTTTGCCGATCATCGAGACCCAGGCCGGCGACGTCTCGGCCTATATTCCGACCAACGTGATCTCGATCACCGACGGCCAGATCTTCCTCGAGACCGAGCTCTTCTACCAGGGCATCCGTCCCGCCATCAACGTCGGCCTGTCGGTCAGCCGGGTCGGTTCGGCCGCCCAGACCAAGGCGATGAAGAAGGTCGCCGGCTCGATCAAGCTGGAGCTCGCCCAGTATCGCGAGATGGCCGCCTTCGCCCAGTTCGGCTCGGACCTCGACGCCTCGACCCAGCGCCTGCTCAATCGCGGCGCCCGCCTGACCGAGCTCTTGAAGCAGCCGCAATATTCGCCGATGCCGGTCGAGGAGCAGGTCGTGTCGATCTTCGCCGGCGTCAACGGCTTCCTCGACAGCGTGCCGACCGAGGCGGTCACCCGGTTCGAGGGCGCGCTTCTCTCGCACATGCGGTCCGACCATGCCGAGCTGCTCGGCAGGATCCGCGACACCAAGACGCTCGACGACGACACGGTCGGCGAGCTGAAATCGATCCTCGGCGATTTCGTGAAGACTTTTGCCTGACCTTCGGGAAATTTCCCACTGAGGTCCCGGCTTTCGTCGGGATGACGTGAAAGAAAAAGAATGGCCAGCCTCAAGGCGCTCAAGACCCGGATCTCCTCGGTCAAGTCGACCCAGAAGATCACCAAGGCCATGAAGATGGTGGCCGCCGCCAGGCTGCGCCGCGCGCAGCAGGCGGCCGAGGCCGCGCGGCCCTATTCCGACCGCATGCAGGCGGTGCTGGCCAGCCTCGCCGGGCGCATCGCGCCGGGGCCGCAGAGTCCGAAGCTGCTCGCCGGCACCGGCGGCGACCAGACCCATTTGCTGGTCGTCGCCACCTCCGACCGCGGCCTCGCCGGCGCCTTCAACGCCAACATCGTCCGGGCCGCCCGCCGGAAGGCCGAGGATCTGATGCGGGAAGGCAAGACCGTCTATTTCTACCTGGTCGGCCGCAAGGCGCGGCCGGTGATCGGCCGGCTGTTCCCGAAGCAGATCATCCACCATCACGACACCAGCGCGATCAAGTTTGTCAGCTTCGCCGACGCTTCGGCGATCGCCGAGGACATCGTCGACCGCTACATCACCGACGGCATCGACGTCGTCCACCTGTTCTACGCCCGCTTCAAGTCGGCGCTGGTGCAGGAGCCGATCGCCCAGCAGATCATCCCGATACCCCCGGTCGAGGGCGAGGCGGGAGCCGGGGCCGGCGTGCCTGCGGCCGTCGAATATGAGCCGGACGAGGAGGAGATCCTCGCCGAGCTGCTGCCGCGCAACATCGCCGTCCAGATCTTCCGCGCCCTGCTCGAAAATGCCGCCTCGGAGCAGGGCAGCCGGATGACGGCGATGGATGCCGCCACGCGCAACGCCGGCGACATGATCAACCGGCTGACAATTCAGTATAATCGCACGCGTCAGGCGGCTATCACCAAGGAGCTGATCGAAATCATCTCCGGAGCCGAAGCGCTATGAAGACCCTCCTCCTCGCTTTGATGCTCGCCGCGACAGCGGCGTCCGGCGGCCCGACCGTCGCCCAGTTCAATGCCGCGCTGGCCGCGGCCTGCCCCGATCTTCCCGCGACGACCCGGAACGTCAGCTGCGCGCGAGCCGAGGAAGGCTCGATCCAGTTCACCTGCCGCTACCAGCTGCAGGGCGCCGACGGCGACTGGGCCAGCCACGAGGCGATCCTGCAGCAGGCCGAAGGCGAGTGGGTGTGGATCGACGGTCCGACGCCGTGCGACGGCGAAGACGAACCGGTTTTGAATTGAGGAACCCGCACGTGCATGCCGACGCTCAGCATCTTCTACGGCATCGTCATCCAGATTTACTGGTACGACCATGCGCCGCCTCATTTCCACGCCCGCTATGCGGAACACGAGGTTCAGATCGACATCCAGGAGGTGTCAGTGCTGAATGGATCGCTGCCGAAGCGCGCTCAGGCCATGGTGCTTGAATGGACGCGAGAACATCAGGAGGAGCTGATGGCGGCATGGGCGGCGGCAAGCGCGGGCAAGTCACCCGCGAAGATTGCTCCCCTGCCGTGAACCCGGCGCTCGAAAGTCGCGCCCCGTGGCGCGTGACCGACATGCAGTTCATTGGCGAGCGCACGATCAAGGTGCGCTTCGTTGACGGCGTCGAAGGCGTGGTGCGCTTTGAACCAGGCTTTTTTCGCGGTGTCTTTGCGCCCCTTGTCGATCCCGAGCGGTTTGCCGAGGCTACCGTCACAATGGGCGCAGTTACCTGGCCGGGCGAACTGGACCTTGCACCCGACCGCATGCACGACGACATCGTCGCGCGCGGCGAATGCGTGTTGGGGCAGGTATGATGGTCAGAAGCTGATGGTCGCCACCGAAATCGTACGCGATCGAACCTGAATTCCAATCACACTCAGATAATTCCTCGGAGAACAAAATGGCCACCGCCGCAACCGCCCCCACCACCAACATAGTCGGCCGGATCAGCCAGGTGATCGGCGCCGTCGTCGACGTCACGTTCGACGGCGAGCTGCCCGAGATCCTGTCGGCGCTCGAGACCGACAATGGCGGCAACCGACTGGTGCTCGAGGTCGCCCAGCATCTCGGCAAATCGACGGTCCGCACGATCGCGATGGATTCGACCGACGGCCTCACCCGCGGACAGGAGGTCAGGGACACCGGCTCGCAGATCCGGGTGCCGGTCGGACCGAAGACGCTGGGGCGGATCATCAACGTCGTCGGCGAACCGATCGACGAGCGCGGCCCGATCGGCAGCGACATGAGCGCGCCGATCCATGCCGACGCCCCCGCCTTCGTCGACCAGTCGACCGAAAGCGCGATCCTGGTCACCGGCATCAAGGTGATCGACCTGCTCGCCCCTTATGCCAAGGGCGGCAAGATCGGCCTGTTCGGCGGCGCCGGCGTCGGCAAGACGGTGCTGATCCAGGAGCTGATCAACAATATCGCCAAGGGCCATGGCGGCACTTCGGTGTTCGCCGGCGTCGGCGAGCGCACCCGCGAGGGCAACGACCTCTATCACGAATTCCTCGACGCCGGGGTCATCGCCAAGGACGAGGACGGCAATGCCGTCTCGGAGGGCTCGAAGGTCGCTCTGGTCTATGGCCAGATGAACGAGCCGCCCGGCGCCCGCGCGCGCGTCGCCCTTTCCGGCCTCACCCTCGCCGAATATTTCCGCGACCAGGAGGGCCAGGACGTGCTCTTCTTCGTCGACAATATCTTCCGCTTCACCCAGGCCGGCTCGGAAGTGTCGGCGCTGCTGGGCCGCATCCCCTCGGCGGTCGGCTACCAGCCGACGCTCGCCACCGACATGGGCACGCTGCAGGAGCGGATCACCTCGACCAACAAGGGTTCGATCACGTCGGTGCAGGCGATCTACGTGCCGGCCGACGATCTCACCGACCCGGCGCCGGCGACCTCGTTCGCCCACCTCGACGCCACCACCGTGCTGAGCCGCGCCATCTCCGAGCTCGGCATCTATCCGGCGGTCGACCCGCTCGATTCCACCTCGCGCGTGCTCGAGCCGCGCACCGTCGGCCAGGAGCATTACGAGACGGCCCGCGCCGTCCAGGCGATCCTGCAGCGCTACAAGAGCCTGCAGGACATCATCGCCATCCTCGGCATGGACGAGCTCAGCGAAGAGGATAAGCTGGTCGTCTCGCGCGCCCGCAAGCTCCAGCGCTTCCTCTCGCAGCCGTTCCACGTCGCCGAGGTGTTCACCGGCATTCCGGGCAAGTTCGTCGCCATCGAGGACACGGTGGCGAGCTTCAAGGCGGTGGTCGCCGGCGAATATGACCATTTGCCCGAATCCGCCTTCTACATGGTCGGCGGCATCGAGGAAGCGGTCGCCAAGGCCGAGAAGCTGGCCCAGGACGCGTGATGGCCGACCTGCATTTCGAGCTGGTGACGCCCGAGCGCCTGGTCCGCTCCGAGGACGTGCATATGGTGGTCGTCCCGGGCACCGAGGGCGATTTCGGCGTGCTGGCCGGCCACGCGCCGGTGATGTCGACCATCCGCGACGGCGAGCTCGCCATCTACCGCACCCAGGGCGGCGAGCCCGAGCGCATCGCCATCCAGGGCGGCTTCGCCGAGGTCAACGACAAGGGGCTGACCGTGCTGGCGGAGAAAGCGGACGTACCCGCCTGAGCGATCTCCCTCCCTGCAAGGGAGGGGCTTGGGGTGGGTACGAGCGAAGCGAGTTCCTGCTACTCAGGAAGAGACGGCATCGAGCCGCCTCTTCCTGAACCCACCCCCGTCCCCTCCCTTGCAGGGAGGGGCGTCGCGGTCTTCTGGCCCTGCCACAGCAGCAGCCCGCCGGCGATGATCAGGCCGGCGCCGGCGAAGGTGGCCGCGTCGGGGGCGTCGCCGAACCAGGCCCAGCCAAGCCCGGCCGCGACCAGCAGCTGGACATAGGTCATCGGCGCCACCGCCTGCGCGGTCGCGCGCACCACCGCCGCATAGATCAGAATGTGGCCGAGGGTCGCGAACAAGGCGACGCCAAGACACTTGACGACGACCTCGGCGCTCGGCCGGCCGATCTCGAACGGCGCGCCGCCGAAGATGTCGAGCAAGATCGCGGAGGCGACCAGCAACGGCGTCGCCACCGCCGCGACCAGGAGCTGCATGACCAGGTTGGGCGCCAGCCCCGCCGCCTTGCGGTTGAGCATCATCAGCCACGACATGCCGAAGGCGGCGCCCAACGGCCAGAAGGCGGCCGGCCCGAGCGCCAGCAGGTTGGGCCGCAGCACCACCAGCACGCCGGCGAACGCGAGCAGGGTGGCGAGCCAGGTGGCGCGGCCGGTCCGCTCGCCGAGCACCAAAGGCGCCAGCGCCGCGGTCAGGATCGGGCTGGAAAACTGGATCGCGGTGGCGTCGGCGAGCGGCATCGCCATCACCGCCATGAAAAAGCAGATGGTGGCGAAGGCGACGGCGACGCCGCGCCCCGCCTGCAAGGCCGGCCGCGGCAGCACGAAGCCGGCGCGGCCGTGGCGCCACGCCACCGCCAGCGTCAGCCCGAGCGCGCCGAAGCTGTAGCGCAGCGCCGCCACCGCCGTCCCCGGCCAGTCGCCGGCCATCGACTTGACGATCGCGTCGCCCAGCGAAAGCGAGAAGAAGCCGGCAAGCGCGATGAGGAGCGCCGTGCGGGTGGAATGCGCCGTCACCGGGCGTCCACTTTGTCCATATCCCTGTCTCCGTTCGGCCCGAGCCTGTCGAAGGCCTTTCCTTCTTTTCCGGGCTGCGGGGAAGCGAAAGGAAGGGCTTCGACAACCCCGGATCAGGTCCGGGGCCGAACCGGGGGTTTCTCCGGTCCCTGCGCGTTCCCTGCCCGCACCTCCCGATTAGGCAATTGTCAAAGTTTCCCGCCTATTCACCACCCACCTTGATCGGTGACGCAGGGGTTTGCGGACGCATGAGCGCTTTTGGACGACGCAGCGGCATGGGCAACGGCTCGGGCGGCCGTCCCGCGTTCGGCACCGCCAAGCCGATGAAGGGGCCGGCGCTGACCCGGCCCGCCGACAATGGCGGCAGCCAGTTCCCGCCGATCGAATCGCTGCCGCTCGCCGAGGAGGAGTTCACCCCCGCCGTCGACCGCAGCGACGCCATGGCCCGGCTCGCCGACCGCCAGGCCCAGTCGGGCGAGCAGGCGAGCTCGCGCAGCGAGGGCTTCGAGGCCTCGATCCACCGCATCAAGGAGCAGGTCCTTCCCCGCCTGCTCGAGCGCGTCGACCCCGAGGCGGCGGCGACGCTGTCCAAGGACGAGCTCGCCGAGGAGTTCCGGCCGATCATCGGCGAGGTGCTCGCCGAGCTGAAGATCAACCTCAATCGCCGCGAGCAGTTCGCGCTCGAAAAGGTGCTGGTCGACGAGCTGCTCGGCCTGGGTCCGCTCGAGGAATTGCTCAACGACCCCGAAGTCTCGGACATCATGGTCAACGGCCCCAACCAGACCTATATCGAGCGCAAGGGCAAGCTCGAGGTCGCGCAGATCCAGTTCCGCGACGAGGAGCATCTGCTCCAGATCGCCCAGCGCATCGTCAACAAGGTCGGCCGCCGCGTCGACCAGACCACGCCGCTCGCCGACGCCCGCCTCCAGGACGGCAGCCGCGTCAACGTGATCATCCCGCCGCTCTCGCTGCGCGGCACCGCCATCTCGATCCGCAAATTCTCCGAAAAGCCGATCACCGTCGACATGATGAAGAGCTGGGGCTCGCTCTCGGACAAGATGGCGACGATCCTGAAGATCGCCGGCGCGAGCCGGATGAACGTGATCATCTCCGGCGGCACCGGCTCGGGCAAGACGACGATGCTCAACGCCTTGTCGAAGCTGATCGACCCGGGCGAGCGCGTCATCACGATCGAGGACGCCGCCGAATTGAGGCTGCAGCAGCCGCACTGGCTGCCGCTCGAGACCCGCCCCCCCAATCTCGAAGGCCAGGGCGCGATCTCGATCCGCGACCTCGTCATCAACGCGCTGCGCATGCGCCCGGACCGCATCATCCTCGGCGAGATCCGCGGCTCCGAATGTTTCGACCTGCTGGCGGCGATGAACACCGGCCATGACGGCTCGATGGCGACGCTTCACTCCAATTCCCCGCGCGAATGCCTGGCGCGCATGGAGAATATGGTGATGATGTCGGACATCAAGGTGCCGAAGGAAGCGATCAGCCGCCAGATCGCCGACTCGGTCGACCTGATCGTCCAGGTCAAGCGCCTGCGCGACGGCTCGCGGCGCTGCACCAACATCACCGAGGTGATCGGCATGGAAGGCGACGTCATCGTCACCCAGGAATTGTTCAAGTTCGAATATCTGGACGAGAACTCCGGACGGCAAGATCATCGGCGAATATCGCTGCATGGGCCTTCGCCCCTACACGCTCGAGAAAGCCAAGATGTTCGGCTTCGACCAGCCCTATCTCGAAGCCTGTTTGTAGGGGACTGATCCTTTGCTAGTCTCCCGTCCAGCCGGGGGACTTTCGCGTGCAGACACTGGGTCAATTCGCCGAAAACGTGTTCGAGGCGTTCCAGCCTTTTTTCAATCCGAGCTCCCCGGGCCTTCGCCGCGTGGTGGAAATCCTGCCGGAGTTCGCCAGGCTTCATGACCCCGACTTGTTCTGGGGCCCGACCGAGAAGCAGGCGGCCCAGACCGCGCGGGCCCACACCGAACGGATCCAGATCGGCGAAGCCGCGCTGTTCAGAGCGATTATCGCCGACGGCATCCGCAATCGCAGCCAACTCGCGACCTCGTCCTGGCTGGTCGAATGGATCGAAGCCGAAGAGATCGATCCGCAGCGCTTCATCGCCTCGGCTTCAACCGATCGGGACGATCCGTTCTCGGTGGGTTACGCGCTTGAGCGCGGCGTCAAGATCGAGCTGTTGGGAATGCTGGGCGACCGCATCCTGCCCGCCGCCCTCGAGCTCGCCCGCGCGACAGTCGGTCGCGACCGCGCCGACCTGCGCCATGTCCTGTTCGCGCTGCTCGACGAGCCCGGCGGCAATTATGGGGATTTGAGCGAGCTGTTCGAGTATCGCAGGCTCGCCCGGCTGCGGACGCGCCTGGTCGACCGTATCGTCGCGACTCCCGAATCGGGCGAAGATATCCAGGCTTGGAAGGCGCTGACGCGGCCGCAGGAAACGGTGACCACCCATTCCGACGCGCCGGCGATCGTCGACACGCTCGGCCGGCGGACTTTCGCCGAGGTGCTGGGGGCCCGAATCCGGGATGTCGGCGCCGGTCTGCGCAAGGTCGGGGCCAATTCGGATTCGGCGTTCATCCTGCACATGGACGGGCCCTGGGGGTCGGGCAAATCGTCGATCCTCAACTTCCTCAAGGCCGACCTCGAGCAGGCGAAGCCGCGCTGGCTGGTGATCGAGTTCAACGCCTGGCGCAATCAGCGCCGCCGGCCCGCCTGGCTGCCGCTGATCCTCGAGGTGCGCAGCACCGCCGTCCGGCATTTCAGCTGGTCGCTGCCGGCGGTCTGGCTGGTCTGGCTCTGGTGGCGGATCCGGATGGACTGGCTCTCCTATCTGTTCGCCCTCCTGCTCATCTCGATCGCCGGCCTGCTGGTGTGGAGCACCGAGCCGGCGGCCGGCGGCGAGGCGGCCGAGCGCGGCCTGTTCGGCCTGACCAAGGCGGCCGAGGATGCATTGAAGGCGCTCGGCGCGATCATCGCGGCCGCCGCCAGCTTCATCGCCATGGCGCGCGGCTTCAGCCTTGGGTCGCAGCGCAACGCCGAAATCTATCTCGAATCCAAGTCCGAGCCGTTCCGCCGGATCGTCCGGCTGTTCGAATGGCTGGTGTGGGCGATCCATCGTCCGGTCGCGGTGTTCGTCGACGATCTCGACCGCTGCGATTGCGACTATGTCATCGAGCTGCTCGAGGGCATCCAGACCTCGCTGCGGGCCGCGCCGATCGTCTATGTCGTCGCCGGCGACCGCAACTGGATCTGCTCGAGCTTCGAGAAGCATTATGCGGACTTCAGCGAGAAGATCGGCGCTCCCGGCCGGCCGCTCGGCTATCTGTTCCTCGACAAGGTATTCCAGCTGTCCACTTCGATGCCCCGCCTGTCGGCGCGCCGCCAGGCGGAATATTGGCAGCAGCTGCTCGACCGCAACGATCCTGAAGCGGCGGCGCTGCGCCCGGAGAAAAAACTCGAGGCCGAGCGGCGCGCGGAAGCCGACATCAAGGGCATGACGCGCAAGGAGGACGTCCAGCAGCAGATCGACAAGGTCGAGCCGGGCACGTTCGAGCGCGAGGCGCGGCTCGCCGCCGCCGCCCGGCAGACCACGACCGAGGAGGCGATCCGCGCCGTCGAGCACCGGCTGCAGCCGTTCGCGGGCCTGCTCGAAGCCAATCCGCGGGCGATGAAGCGGCTCGTCAATGCCTATGGCCTCAACCAGGCGCGCGCCTATCTGGAGGACCGCGACGTCTCGGTCGAGGCGCTCGCGCGCTGGACGATCGTCGAGCTGCGCTGGCCGCTGCTCGCCGATTATCTGGTCCGCAACTGGCCGGAGATCGCTGAAGGGGCCCTCACCCCGTCCGGGTTCCCGACTCCGATCCGCGAGCTGCTCGCTTCAGCCGAGGTGCGCGAAGTGTTCGGCGGCGAGAACGACCCGGGCCGGCTGACGATCGACAGCCTGAAACCGATCCTCGACTGACCCGTCCGCAGTGGCTCAGGTCAGTCTCGCCCCGCTTTCGTAGCTCAGCCGCTCGTTGCGGCCGAGCCGCTCGAGGATGACATTGCCGCGCGCGACCGCGCGCTCCGTCTCGTCCCCCGCCAGCGCCAGATCTTCGAGCGCGCCGTCGGCGCGGTCGTCGTCGAGGATCAACGCGATCAGGAACCAGGCCGCAGCTTCGACCGGGTCCTCCCTTACCCCCTGACCGAGCGCATGGAGCACGCCGACGCCGAAAAAGCCGCCGCTCGAGCCCAGCTCGGCGGAGCGCAGATAGTGGCGCATCGCCGCATCATAATCGACGTCGACGCCGCGGCCGGTGGCGTGCATGACGGCGAGGCTGGCATGACCCTCGGGATGGTCCTGGGCGGCCGCGCGCCGCAGCCAGATGACCGCCTCGCCGGGGTCCTCGTCGACGCCCTCGCCAAGGTCGAGCATCACGCCGAGCCGCCACTGGGCATGGGGCTGGCCGCGCTCAGCCGCCTGGCGGTAGAGCGAGGCGGCGCGCGGCCGGTCCTGCGGCACGTAGCGGCCCTGGTCGTAGAACCAGGCGAGATAGTCGAGCGCGTCGGCGTCGCCGGGCGCCGCCGCCTCGATCAGCTCGAACGCCGCCTGGTCCTCGCCGCGATCGAGCAGCTCCCTCGCCCGCTCCGCCGCCGGCGATACGGCAGCGAGCAACAAAGCGAGGCAGGGCAGCAGAATCAGGCGCATGTCCGGCTCCGGCGATGACGGCGCGATTATGCCATCGCCCACTTTCGCGCGCCAGCGGCCGCCGGCGGACAAAGCGTTGCCGACACGCGCTCGCCAATCGGCTTGCCAAATGTCGAGGCTTCATTAGCCTGCACGCGGGCTCGATGCGGAGCAGGAAGATGACTGCCAGACCCGTCCTCGCGATCGCCTTCGCCGCCGCGCTGGCGGCCGCCGGCGCGCTTTCGGCGCAGCCGTCGGCCGCTCCGGCCGACGATCCGGGCGCCGAAGTCACCGCGGAGCCGGCGCCCAAGCCGCGCCTGGTCTGCCGCGGCGCGACCCGGACGATCAGCAGCCGCATCCGCACCCCGCGCCGCTGCCGCACCGCCGAGCAATGGCAGGACGAGGACGAGCGCACCAACCGCCTGCCGCTCGGCGCCCAGGTCACCGAAGGCCAGAATGACGGGAGGGCGCCGGCGCAGCCGCGCTAAAGCGGGGGCAGACCGGACGGTCCCAGGTCCGGCTCAGTCTCCCTTATCCCCCTGGTTGCGCGGCTTTTCGGTTTTCGCATGCTGCCTGACGTCCTGGCCGAGCGACTTGCCCTGGTCGTCGCTCTCCTTGAACTTGCCCTCCTCGTCGCGGCGCACATAGCGCTTGTCGGTGCCGGTATCGACCAGCTCGCGTTCATTGCCCATGTCGTTGCTCCCATGTTTTCGCCATAGCGGCGTCCGGGGCTGAACGGCCGGATTCCGCCAGCGTTCCCTGAGGCTTGCCGATGGAGGAGAGCTCGCCGCGCCGCCAGGCCTGCGCCGCCTCAGGCGTTCACCGCGAGCAAGGCGAGCAGGAAGGCGGCGAACAGGCCGGCGACCTGGAGGCCGCGCCACGGCACCCAGCCGACCGCGTCGATCGCCCGGCGCCGGTGGGTGCGGCGCCAGTCGGCGACGCCGGCGACCAAGGCCAGCGCGAGCGCGGCGCCGGCCGCCGTCCACAGCCAGGCTTGCGTCGTCATCGCCGCTCGGTCATCAGCATCGCGCCGCCGAATAGGAGAGAGAAGCATGATCCGCCAGAGCCTCGCCGCCGCCTCGCTCGCCCTCGCCGCCTGCGCCGCCGCCACGACCGAGCCGTTCACGCTGGCTCCGGCCCATGACACGGCGCTCAAGGCGGCGATCGCCGCGCCGACCCGGACCGCCGCCAACACGCCCCGCGACCGCTACCGCCACCCCTATGAGACGCTCAGCTTCTTCGGCGTCCGTCCGTCCGACACGGTGGTCGAGATCTGGCCGGGCGGCGGCTGGTACAGCGAGATCCTCGCCCCTTATGTGCTGAGCGGCGGCGGCACTTATTATGCGGCCGGCATGTCCGACAACCAGCTCACCGGCGTGCGCCGGCTGATGACGGCCAATTCCTCGCTCTACGGCGGCATCCGCCTCGCCACCTTCCCGGCCTTCGACGCCGCCGCGACGCGCGTTCCGGACGGCAGCGCCGACGTCGTCCTCACCTTCCGCAACGTCCATAACTGGCGGATGGGCTATCAGCGCGACCGCCAGGACTATAGCGAGGAGGCGTTCCGCCAGATGTATGCGATGCTCCGCCCGGGCGGCACGCTCGGCGTCGTCGATCACCGCCTGCCCGAGGACGCCGACCCGGCCCGCGAGCAGACCAGCGGCTATATCAAGGTCTCGACCGTGCGCCGCCTCGCCGAGGCCGCCGGCTTCCGCTTCGCCGGCGCCTCGGAGGTCAACGCCAATCCGCGCGACACCGCCGACTGGCCCGACGGCGTCTGGACGCTGCCGCCGACGCTGCGCCGCGGCGAGGCCGACCGCGACCGCTATCTGGCGATCGGCGAGAGCGACCGGATGACGCTGAGGTTCGTCAAGCCGGAATAGGGAATAGCGGAGGTCAAAAGTTAAATCGTCACTACCGCGAAAGCGGGAGTCCAGGCTGACTCCGGATCAGGCGCAGACGCTGCATGGATTCCCGCTTTCGCGGGAATGACGGTGGGTGTCGTCATCCCGGCGCAAGCCGGGACCTCGGGACCATTGGTCACGGACCTTCTCGCTGAGATCCCGGCTTTCGCCGGGATGACGCACGGCACTCCCGCCGAGGTCCCGGCTTTCGCCGGGATGACGCGCGGCACTTGCCGCTGAGATCCCGGCTTGCGCCGGGGTGACGGTCAGCCCGACAGCCGGTCGAGCTTCTTCTGGAGGTCGGCCAGCTGCGCCTTCAGCTCGTCCAGCTCGGCGCGGTTGCCGGCTTCGGCCGGGCGCTCCGGCCCGGCGCCGCGCGCGCCCCCCGCCGCGGCGGCGGTGAACATCTCCATGTTGCGTCGCGCCAGCTCGGCCAACGGGTTGGCGGCGAGCGCGCCCGCCATCGCCTCGCGAAACTGGCTCTGGTTGCGCTGCAGCTGCTCCAGTGACGCTTCCAGATAGTGCGGCACCACCGACTGCATCGAATCGCCGTAGAGCGAGATGAGCTGCCTCAGGAAATTGACCGGCAGCATCGTCGCACCGCGCGATTCCTCCTCCATGATGATCTGGGCGAGCACCTGGCGGGTGATATCCTCGCCGCTCTTGGCGTCGACCACCTTGAACTGGCGTTTCTGGCGAACCATCTGCGCCAGCCGCTCGAGCGTGATATAAGCCGAGCTTTCGGTATCGTAGAGGCGCCGGTTCGCATATTTCTTGATGATGACCACATCGTCATCGGACCGGGACGCCGCCATGCCGAACTCCTCGAGAGGCGAGGGATCGAGCCTAACACCAAAGATTGCGGCACCGCAACACGGCCCGCGCCCGCTGCCCTTGTTCCTCGCCATGCTGCGCGAACGAAGCGCCGCAAATCCCGACCTGATGCGCCGCGGGCTGGAAGGCCTCAGGCGCTATCAGCAGGCGGAGCGGACGCCGCCGCCGCCGCTCATGCCGGCCATCGCGACGGCCGACGGCGCCGCGATTCGCGACTATGGCGGCGCCGGGCGGCCGGTGCTGTTCGTGCCGTCGCTGATCAATCCGCCCAGCATCCTCGACCTCAATGAGGAACGGTCGCTGCTGCGCTGGCTGGCCGCCCGAGGCGGCCGGCATGTGCTGCTGCTCGACTGGGGCTGGCCCGGCCCGGGGCGGGCGTCGCTGTCGGTCGCCGGCCATGTCGAGCGGATCCTGCTGCCGCTGATCGCCGGATTGGACGAGCCCCCCGACCTGGTCGGCTATTGCCTCGGCGGGACGATGGCGGTGGCGGCGGCGCAACGGGCGCCGGCGCGCGGCGTCACGGCGATCGCCGCGCCCTGGCATTTTTCCGGCTTTCCGCAGGACAGCCGGGCCAGCCTCGGGCGGTTGTGGACCGACGCGCGCCCCGCGGTCGAGGCGCTCGGCCTGCTGCCGATGGAAGTGCTGCAGGCCGCCTTCTGGAGCCTCGACCCGGCGCGGACGGTCGCCAAGTTCGAGGATTATGCCGGACTGGAAGGCGAAGCCGCGGCGAGCTTCGTCACGCTCGAGGATTGGGCCAATGAAGGCGCGCCGGTCTCCGGCGCGGCGGCGCGCGAATTGTTCGAGGATTTCTTCGCCGCCGATTTGCCCGGCGCCGGCCGCTGGCAGGTTGGCGGCGAAGCGATCGATCCGGCCAGGCTGACCATCCCGCTGCTCAACATCGTCTCGACCACCGACCGGATCGTGCCGCACGCCAGCGCGATGCGCGGCGGCGAGCGGCTCGACCTCGCGCTCGGCCATGTCGGGATGGTGGTCGGCTCGAAGGCGAAGGCGATGCTCTGGGAGCCGCTCGCCGGCTGGCTCGCCCGCTGATCGGGCGGCCGGGGACGTCTACCGAAATCTTTAACCGGCCCGGCCTATGGCCCGCTGCGTGCGTCGGGCCCTTCTGCTTCCGTTGCTGATCGCGCTTGCCGCTCCGGCCGCGGCACGCGACCGCGCGCCCGCAATCTTCTACAGCTTCCACGTCCGCGTCAGCCTCGGCAGCGAACTGCTGGTCGAGCGCGACATGATCCGCACCGACCCCGGCCTCGGCGAAATCTATCGCCGCGAATGGTCGAGCTTCGTCCGCGATCCCTGCGCCGGTCCCGACGGAAGCGGGCGCTCGACGCTGCGGCGGGTCTCGGTCGGCCTGCATGGGCCGCCCGACCCGGTCCACGACCTGCCGGCGCCGGCGCACGGCGTCCGGCTGATCGTCGAGGCCAGCCTGCCGCCGACCCTGCGCGGCCGCGACGGCGCCTGCGCGCGCCATGGCGCGACCAACCTGACGCGGCTGGCGCAGACGTTGATCCTCCGGCCGGGCCAGTCGATCCGGATCGAGACCGAAAGCGGCCTCGTCGTCGAGGTCCAGCGGCGATGACGATGCGCCTTGCCGCTTTGGCCGCCGCCGCGCTCCTGGCCCTCCCCGTCCCGGCTCTCGCCCAGGCGTTCGGGACCCGGCGCGATCCAGCGCTGGTCGACGAGACGGCGGCCGACCCGGTCACCGTCGAGATCAGGCGCGACGGCCGGCTGTTCTGGCTGGGCCGGCTTCAGCCCGGCCTCAGCCCAAGGGGCCAGAAGATGGAGCTGCTCGCCGAATCGCGGCGGCTTCCACTCTGCCACGGGATCGACACCGGCCCGCAGCCGACCGCGATGCGGGCGCTCGACCGGATCGGGGTCGAGGTGAGGCCGCACCGGCCGGGCTCGCAGACCTATTTCTTCCGCTTCGACTGGCGCGCCATCGTGCCGCTCGCCCGCTCGTTCGAGGCGTGCCGCGAGCCCAACCAGCGCACCGAGGAGCTGAGCTTCGAGGCCGAGGTGCCGCTGCCGCCGGGCGAGCGGGTGCGGATCGACGCCGCTTCCGGGTTCGAGGCCTTCCTCAGCCGGCCGGCCGAGGCGGCGGCCGGGACGCCGTGGCGATCGGCCGAGCAGCCGCCGCGTCCGATCGGCGCCGACTTCGCGGTCACGGTGAGGCGCGCCGGCCGGACCTTGTGGGAGGGCGTGCTCCACCAGGAGACGAGCGCCGACGAGGCGAGGATCGCGCTCGAACATCATGTACCGCGCAGGATTGCGTGCCGGCCTCGCGGCCGGGTGCCGCGCTGCCTGGCGGCATCCACCGACCGCACCACATTGCGAATCCGGGCGAACGATGCGCGGCTCGTCCTCGTCACCCTCAACACGTTTCGCGACGAGCCGAAGGCCCGCGTCCGGGTCGCGGTCCCGGGCGAGGATGGCCGGCCGACCGGGCGAACGTTCTTCGTGCAGCGCGAGGAGCGGCTGGAGGTGGATTTCGACATGAGGGTGGACCTCGCCGCCGGCGGAACGGTGACGATCCCGGCCGGCGACTATCGGATCGAGGTCAGCCGGCGATGAGCCTGGCCCTCGTCCAGGCCGTGGCGGCCGCCGCTCTGGCCCAGGCCCCGGCGGCAGCGGACGCGCCCGCGGTCCATTTCGAGGTGCGCCGCTCCGGCGCGACCGTCTGGCAGGGCGTCATCGCCGTCGGCCAGACCCTGCGCATCGACGCCCGCGAGGCGCGGCGCCGGGGCGAGACTCCCTCCGCCGGCGACGACGCCACCGAAACGCTCTACCTGCGGCTCGAGCGGCCGGTCTATCCGCGGCTGAGCGGCGGCCGGCACGAATATGCCTACACCTTCTCCTGGCGGCGGACGATCCAGCTCGCCGGCCAGCGGCCGGCCCCCTGGCACCAGATCCCCACGGCCTGGACCTTGTCGACACAGGGCTATGTCGAGCTCGACCGGCGCCGCCCGGTCACCGTCTCCCTGCCCGACGAGATCACGGTCCTGTTCCGCCGCTAAGGACAGGACGGCCGCCTTTCTCCGGCTTTCCCGCACTGCAGCAAAGTGCTAGGGGCTCCCGCCGACCCCTCTCCCCTGTGGGGGAGAAGGAAAGCCGCGTCAGCGGCAGGGTGAGGGAATGACGTAAGCGACCCCCACCTACCTCAGACCCTCACCCCGACCCTCTACCCGAACGGGAGAGGGAGCAAAGGAGCCCTACCCCATGACCGACGTCGTCATCACCGCCGCCAAGCGCACTCCGGTCGGCGCCTTTCTCGGCGCCTTCGCCGCCACTCCCGCCCACGAACTCGGCCGGGTCGCGATCGAGGCGGCGCTCGAGCAGTCCGGAGTCGCGGCGGAGGAAGTGTCGGAAGTGATCCTCGGCCAGGTGCTGACCGCCGCCCAGGGCCAGAATCCCGCCCGCCAGGCGTCGATGGCGGCCGGCATCCCCAAGGAGATTCCGGCCTGGGGCGTCAACCAGGTGTGTGGTTCGGGCCTGCGCGCGGTCGCGCTCGCCGCCCAGGCGATCCAGACCGGCGACGCCGATATCGTCGTCGCCGGCGGCCAGGAGAATATGAGCCTGTCGGCCCACGCCCAGCATGTCCGCGCCGGCACCAAGATGGGCGGGCTCGAGCTCGTCGACACGATGATCAAAGACGGGCTCACCGACGTCTTCAACAATTATCATATGGGCATCACCGCCGAGAATCTGGCCGAGCAATATCAGGTGACGCGCGACGACCAGGACGCCTTCGCGACCGCTTCGCAGAACAAGGCGAGCAAGGCCCGCGCCGAGGGCCGGTTCCGCGACGAGATCGCTCCGGTCACGGTCAAGACCCGCAAGGGCGAGACCCTGGTCGAGAATGACGAATTCATCCGCGACGGGGTCGAGCAGTCGGCACTGGCCGGCCTCAGGCCCGCCTTCCGCAAGGACGGCACGGTGACCGCGGGCAATGCGTCGGGGCTCAATGACGGGGCCGCCGCCCTGGTGCTGATGAGCCGCGAGGAAGCCGAGCGGCGCGGCGCGCCGATCCTCGGCCGCGTCGCGAGCTGGGCCTCGGCCGGCGTCGACCCGTCGATCATGGGCATCGGCCCGGTGCCGGCGACCAAGCGGGCGCTCGACAAAGCCGGCTGGACGATCGCCGACCTCGATCTGATCGAGGCCAATGAGGCGTTCGCCGCCCAGGCGCTGGCGGTCGGCAAGGAGCTCGGCTGGGACGCCGACAAGGTCAACGTCAATGGCGGCGCGATCGCCATCGGCCATCCGATCGGCGCCAGCGGCGCGCGCGTGCTGACCACCCTGCTCTACGAAATGGGCCGCCGCGACGCCAAGAAGGGCCTCGCCACCTTGTGCATCGGCGGCGGCATGGGCATCGCGCTCTGCATCGAGCGGGACTGACCGCGATGCGTCGTCCCGCCATCCGCCGCGGACTGGCCGCCGCCGCCATCCTCGCTTTGCTCGCCGGACCGGCGCGATCGCAGGAATTGCCGGGCGACGAGATACCGGCCGAGCTGCTGGCGCCCGACGACGACGCACAAAGCCTGTTCGAGGGCCTGGAAAGCGGGCTGATCACCGAGGAGGTGCTGAGCTCGATCGCCGACGGAGAAATGGCCGAAATGTTCGACGGCGTGCTGGCGGGACGAATGACCCGGGGCGAGCGGGTGGAGAACTGGCAGGATCGGGGCGTCGATCTCGAGCAGGAGGCAGCCGCCCGAACCGGCGGCCTTGCCGGCAACATGACCGACGCGGCGAGCCACTTCGGCGTGCAGCGCACCTATTTCGTCGGCCATCCGCTCGAGACGCTGCTGGCGCCCGACCTCCAGCCGATCGGGCGCTACGGCCCGGTGGTGGAGGGCGCGGACATCGACATCGAGATCGGGCATGTGTCGCCGCGGCTGGTGATGGTGATGCGGGCCGAAAATCGGCGGGTGGGACGCGCCTATTGCTCGCACCGCACCGAGACCATTCTCTATTCCGATCCCCGGATCGCCGCCACCCAGGCCGACACGATCGCCTTCTTCTCGATCCGTCACATCGCCGAGCGCTTCGACCGGCTCGGCATCTGCTTCGGCACCGAGGAAACGGAGCCCGGCGTCTATGTGACCCGGACGTTCGACCGCGAAGGCCACCGGTTGCCGCAAATGGACGAGGATCAGCCGCTGTTCCGCATCGTGCCGTTCGCGCCGCTGCCGCCGGCGACGCCGCGCGGCGAGCGCAGCGACCTGGCCGGCTGAGCGCCCAGGCCTCCGGCGTTCCGGAATCCCGGAACGGGGCGCGCGGCCGGGGGTTGAGCCAGACCGGAAGGAGAGCCTCTTGGGGAAGCATGCGGCTTTCGCGGCGGCGACCCGGATCGGGTTCGCCGCGCGCGGGATCATGTACGGCCTGATCGGCTATCTGGCGCTGCGCAGCGGCCGGACCGAGGACGGCGCCGGCATCATCGCCTGGCTCGACAGCGGCGCGGGCAAGCTGGTGCTCGCGCTGATGGCCGCCGGCTTCTTCGCTTACGGAATCTGGCGGCTGCTCGATGCCTGGACCGATTCGTCCGGCCACGGCCACGGCACGAAGGGCGCCCTGGTCCGGGCCGGCGGCGCGGTGTCCGGCCTCTTGCATATCGGCCTTGGGCTGCTCGCCCTGCGGCACGTGCTCGGCGGCGGGGGCGATGGCGGCGATTCGAGCGAGCAGGGCGCGGCAACGGCGCTCGGCTATCCCGGCGGCGGCGCCCTGCTGATGCTGGTCGCGGCCGGCCTGCTCGCCACCGGCCTGTACCAGCTCGTCAAAGCGTGGAAGCTCGGCTTCCTCAAATATCTCGACGCCGACGCGCCCGGCCGTCGCTGGATCGCCTGGCTCGGCCGCGCCGGCTTCGCGGCGCGCGGCATCGTGTTCCTGATCGTCGGCTGGTTCTTCTGGCGCGCCGGCGTCGAGCAGAGCGCCGACCAGGCGGGCGGGCTCGGCGAGGCGCTCGATTCGCTTCCGCCGACGCTGGAGATGATCGTCGCCGCCGGATTGCTGCTGTTCGGGCTCTTCAGCCTGGTCGAAGCGCGCTACCGCAGGCTGCCCAGGGACAGTCTGGGGACAGTTTAGAAACTGTCCCCAGACTGTCCCATACCGCTTCGTTTCGAGACAGCGCCCCTTGGTCCCCCTCCCTCCCCTTGGCGGCCGGCCCCGATCGGCGATAATGCGGCCGAGGGGCAAGAACGATGATCGCGCTGATCTGGCGTTACGAAGTGCGGGACGAGCATCGCGCCGCGTTCGAGGCGACCTACGGCCCGACCGGCGAATGGGCGCGGCTGTTCGCGCGCAGCGGCGGCTATCGCGGCACCGAGCTGATGCGGGCCGAGGACGGCTCCTACCTCACCCTCGACGTGTGGCGCGCCAAGGCGGATTTCGACGCCTTCCTCGCCGACCACCGCGCCGATTACGAGGCGCTCGACGGCCGCACCGAGCCCTGGACCCGCTGCGAGCACCGCATCGGGGAGTATGAGGTGCTGGGGGACACTTAGGGGACAGTTTGGGGGACACTTAGGGGACAGTCACTTGCGATTGTCCCCATTCACGCCTCCGCGACCGCCGGCTGCGAATGCCAGTTTTCGCCGTCGAAGGCGAAGGCGGCGTGGCTGCCGCCGCGGAAGGCGGCGCCGTCCCAGGCCACCACCATGAGGTCGACCGCGTCGTTGCGGCGGGCGTGGATCAGGTTGAAGCTCTGCGCCTCACCCTCGCGCAGCCGGGTCGAGGTGGCGGTGCCGGCCTGGATCACCAGCGCCGGGCCGGCATTCTTGACCATCGCCCTCGCCGAGCCGGAGAAGGTGCGGTGGAAATGGCCGGCGAGCAGGATGTGGACGCCGGCCTCGCACACCGCCGCGAGCGCGTCCTGGTGGCGGCCGACCACCCGGGTCAGCGTCCCTTCCTCGCCGATCGGCATCGCGAACAAAGGATGGTGGGTGACCAGCACTTTGGTCCGCGCCTCGGGAACGTCGCGGAAGCGGTCGCGGATCAGCGCCATCTGCTCGTGATCGATGCGGCCGTCCTTGATCGTCAGCGAGCGGGCGGTGTTGATGCCGAGCACCGCCAGCCGCTCATTCTCGAACCAGGGGCACAATTCCTCGTCGATGAAGCGGCGGTAGCGGTGGAGCGGCCGGGCGAAACGGCGCAGCACATCGTAGAGCGGCACGTCGTGATTGCCCGGCACGCCGAGCGTTGCGAGGCCGGCCGCCTCGAGCCGGTCGAGGAAGGCGCCGGCCTGGCGATATTGCCCGACCCGCGCGCGCTGGGTGAAATCGCCGCTGATCACGACCAGGTCCGGCCGCTCGGCGATCAGCCACGCCTCCACCCCCGCCACCACCACCGGGTCGTGGGCGCCGAAATGGACGTCGGACAGATGAGCGATGCGGGCCATGCGGGGGGAGAACGAGAGGAGGAGGCGGGGGTTTCCTCCCCATCGCGTCGCGATGGGGAGGGGGACCATGCGAAGCATGGTGGAGGGATGTTCCCAACGGCCGGGACAGTTACCCCTCCACCACCCTTCGGGTGGTCCCCCTCCCCGGCAATTGCCGGGGAGGAATTACTTCCACACCCGCTCGAACCTTTGGCCGAGGCCGGTGAGCAGCTCATATTGGCTGAGGCCCGACTGGGCCGAAGCGCGCGGCAGATCGTAGTCGAGCTCGATCCAGTCGCCTTCCCTGAGCTCGGGCGCCGCGTCGACGCAGAGGGCGGTCAAGTCCATCGACACGCGCCCGACCACCGGCGCGAAGCCGCCGCCGATCCGCGCCCGGCCGGTGCCGGAAAAGCCGCGCAGATAGCCGTCGCCATAACCGATATTGACGATCGCCAGCTCGTGGCGCCGCTCGGCGGTGAAGGTGGCGTTGTAGCCGACGCTGGCGCCCGCCTCGATCCGCCGCCGCTGGACGATCTCGGCCTCGACATGCACTACCTGGCGGATATGGCCCTGCGCCTCCGGCCGCGGCACCCCGCCATAGAGAGCGAGGCCGGGCCGGGTGAGATCGAACGCATAATCGGCGCCGAGGCAGATGCCGGCGCTGTTGGCCAGGCTCAGTCTCTTTGACCGCACCCTGAGGGCGAGCTCGCGAAACGCCCGCAGCTGCGCGTCATTGGTCGGCACATCCTCGTCGGCGCAGGCGAGATGGCTCATCAGCGTGTCGATGGAGAGGCCGTCGAGCATCCCGGACTTGACGTCTGCGGGAGCCAGGCCGAGCCGGTTGATGCCGGTGTCGACCATCACGTCGCACGGCCGCTTCGTCTCGCGCCAGCGCGCCACCTGTTCGGCACTGTTCAGCACCGGCCGAGCCGGCGAGGCGGTCGCGGCGCGCTGGTCCCTGGGGCCGGGGCCGTGCAGCACCGACAGGCTGAGGTCGCTCGGCCAGGGCATCAGCTCGCCCGCCTCGGCCCAGGTGGCGACGAAGAAGTCCCGGCAGCCGGCATGCTGCAGCCGTTTCACCGCCTCGCGCGCGCCGAGCCCGTAGCCGTCGGCCTTGACCGCCGCGCCGCAGGCGGCGCCGCCGCCGCGATGGGCGAGCCAGTGCCAGTTGGCGACCAAAGCGTCGCCGTCGAGGATCAGCCGCAGGGGGACGTGCGCCATGAGCGGGGCCGTAGCGTGGCGGTCCGGCAGTGTCACCCCGGCCCCTCGACGCGGCAGAGAAGAGGTGGGACAAAGCGGGCTTGCCTATGTGTATTATTAGTATAATACACCTGCAACGAACGGGAGCCGGGCATGAGCGAATTGCTGCTGGAGGATGTCGGCAAGAAATATCGCCGCAAGACGGTGCTGGACGGGGTGTCCCACCGTTTCGCGCCCGGGCTCACCTTGCTCACCGGTCCCAGCGGCGCCGGCAAGTCGACGCTGCTGAGGCTGATCGCGACCGCGGAGAAGCCGAGCTCCGGGCAGATCGCCTGGGACGGCGTCAGGCTGCCGGCGGCCCGCGGCGCGCTGCGTCATACCCTCGGCTATGCGCCGCAGGCGGTCGACCTGCCCGAGGACCTCACGGCCCGCGAGTTCGCGATGCACATCGCCGCGCTGAAGGGGCTCGACCTCGCTGCCGCCGACCGCCAGTTCGGCGCGATCACCGACCGGATCGGCCTGCACGCCGACATCAACAACCGCATCTCGACCTTTTCGGGCGGCATGCGCCGGCGGCTGATCTTCGCCCAGGCGATGCTCGGCGAGGCGCGGCTGCTCGCCCTCGACGAGCCGACCGCCGAGCTCGACCGCGAGACGGCGGACAAGCTCGGCGCCCTGATCCTCGAGCGCGCCGCATCGGCCATAATCGTCATGACCACCCACCTGTCCGACGAGCTCGCCCCGCGCGCGGCCGCGATCCTGCGGGTCGAAGACGGCGCAGTCACAGCGTCCGAAGCGCCTCGGCAATGAGCGTCGCCGCTGTCGCGCGCTCGTCCCTGACGACGTCGCTGGCGCGTTACTCGCGCAGCTGGGGCCTATGGCTTCTTCTGCTGGTCGCGCCGGTGGCGGCGCGATTCTGGATCCCGGACGAGAACGACACCAATGTCGTCATCGCCGTCAACGACCAGGCGCCGGTGATGACCTCGGCGATGCTCGGCGTCACGCTCGGCATCGTCACCTCGACTTTGCTGCTACCGGTCGCCTTCATCTATCTGCGCTCAAACGCCACGCGCCGCCAGCCGTGGCAGGTCGAGGAGGTGACGGCGGCGTCGCGAGTCGCGGTCGCGCTCGGCCGCTTCGCCGCCGACGTCGCGGTGATGGGCGCGGTGCTGGCGGCGATGACGGTCGCGGGCTGGTTCATCGCCTGGCTGGTGACGCCGCTCGACAGCATCGACCTGGGGCACGTCACTTTGGGCCTGTGGCTGATCGCGGCGCCGGCCTTGATGGGGGTGGCGGCGCTGCGCATCCTGTTCGATTCGCGCCCCCTGACCCGCGGCCCGTTCGGCGAGGTGATGTTCTTCATCGTCTGGATGGCCTCGATCATCGTCCCGGTCGCGGCGTCGGAGCGGAGCGTGACCGTGGCCGGCAACATGCTCGATTTCGCCGGCTTCGTGCGCCCGCTCAGCTTTGCCATGCCGGAAGGGCAGAAGACCAATTTCGCGATCGGCGCGTCGGCGGTCGGGGAGGGCCGGATCGCGCTCGACGTGATGAGCGGCCTGCGCTCGGAAGGCTATGTCGCATCGCGCTTCGCCTGGGCCGGCATCGCCATCCTCCTCGCCGCGCTGGCCGGCCTGGTCTACCGCCCGCACCGGCCGCGGCCCGAGCGCCGCCGCAGCGGCCGGATCGCCCGATTGCTGGCGCCGGGGGCGCCGCCGGCGCCGCAGCGCGACGCGCCGCCGGCCCGTCCCTCGGGCGCACCCCTGATGGGCCTGCTCGCGGCGGAGTTCCGGCTGGTCGCCGAAGGAAGGCTGTGGCTGCTGCTCGCGGCTTTGGTCGCCGCGTCGGGCCTGCTGGTCGATTACCGCACCGTCGCCGGGCCGGCGGCTTTGCTGCTGCTGATCTTCGGCCTCACCGCCCATGCCGGCCGCAGCGAGCAGCCCGGCCTGCTCGCCTTGACCCGCACCGCCCGCTTCCCGCCGATGGCGCGCCGTCTCGCCCTCGCCGCCGCCGGCATCGGCTGGTCGCTGACGCTCGCCGTCCCGGCCGTCGTCCGCGGCGCGCTGGACGGCAATCTGCAGCCGCTGACGCTCGCGCTGGCGACCGGCGCGGCGGTCTCGGCCGCTTCGATATTGCTCGGCGCCTGGACCCGCTCGGCCTTCGCGCCCCGCCTGGTGCTGCTGATCGCCTGGTACGGCTGGCTGTCGGCGGCCTGATTGGGCGGTCAGCCCGGTCGCGAAACCAATGGCGCGCTGACCAGCCAGTAATTGCTGCCGCTGCATCCCGGTGGCGGTGCCTTGCTCCAGGCCCGGGGCTGCGACATGCCGCCGGTCAGGCGGACGGTCTCGCCCACCCGCCAGGTTTCGCCGTAGCTCGTCTCGACGCTGCGCGCGGCGGCGTTCCAGCGGGTCAGCGGCGAACGGAAGACCGGGATCCAGCGCTCGCCGCGGTCGGTGACGACGTAGAGGCAACCGCCCTCGAGCATCAGCCGGCCGGTCAGCAGGGCCTGGTGGCCGGCGCCGCCCGAACTCGCCGACGAGCGCCAGCGGATCCGCGCCGGCCTCGCCTGGGCCGGCGGGCGGGACAGCTTCATTCATGTCGCCGTATCCCTCGCTCGGCATCGCGCAGGCCGTCGCGGCGGCCGCCAGCGCTATGATCGTCAGTCGAAGCATAAGGTCACGTACCAATGAGGAGTGTATAACCCGAGCCGAGGCCGGTGGAAATCCGATCGGTGCTCATATACCAGGCGGACACGCAATAGCCGGTTTGGCTGACGGTCCCGCCGGTATGGACGCCGAGCGCGAGCGTGCCCGCGAACCAGGGCCCGCCGCTGTCGCCGCCCGCGCATCTGAGCGACGAGCCGCCTATCTGGACCCAGGTGCTGGCGCAGGTGATGTTGCCGCTGGGCCCGCAATAATAGGGATTGGGGTTGGTCGGGGAGACCGGCTTGGTCGGCGTGTAGGCGGTGCTCTCGACGCTGCCGCAGCTATAGCCGGTGCCGATGCCCTGGTGGCAGACCGTGCTGCCGACCGTCGTCGCCGACTGTGACCGCTTGCCAGTGACGACTCGCGGCGTCGCCGTGTCGGCATAGAATTGTGCGACTGGCGAGTTCGTGGTGGCGTTGAGCCAGCGCACGTCGTGCGACGCGTCGTGCTTCATTGCTGTCGGCGGCCCGGTCAGCGTGTAGTTGGTGCCGTCATGCAGGTCGTAATAATCGAGGGTGGATGGGCAGTGGGCGGCCGTCATCGGCCCTTTCGAAGTGCCCGTCTGCACGACGAAACCGGAGGTGCAGGCATATTGCAGGTTGGAGCCGGCGCGTACGGCTTGCGTGGTGTGGGTCGCGTCGAGCGTGCGCAGGCGGACCGGATGACCGAGCAATTGTCGGACTGCGCCGAGCTGGGCCTGCACCGCCGGGGCCTGGACGGCATTGGCCTGGACGTCGATGGCGATCTCGCCGGTGCGCTCATCGGCGGCGATGCCGAGCATTCCCGGAAGAAGTGCGGCGAGCGCCGTCAGATTGCTCGTGATGGCGCTTTGCAGCTCCTGGAGCGTCGCGGGCGCTCCGGTGACGACCTCGACCCGGACCGTCCGGTCTCCGGACCCGAGCGTCACGGGCGCGACGGCGGCAGCGCCCTTGAGCCGCAGGACGACGTGGTAATCCGGCCGGTGCTCGATGAAGATGCCGGCCATGCGGTCGCGATAAGTTTCCCTGAGGGCCGCGATGTCGTCCGCCGTATCGCGCTCAAGCTCGAACCGCCGGACCGCCTCGTCCAGCGAAACGCCGAAACTATTGGCAATGTATCGCGCATCGGCCCTGATCGCCTCCTCCGGCGTCTGGGTGCGCGGCGCCTCCTGGCTATGGGCGACCGCGGTCAGCGCGATCGAAGCAAGCAAAGCAACAACAATCCTCGGTTTCATGGCACCGGCCTTTCTGCGATGACAATGAGGATGGGAACGCCGATCAGGCGGGCAAGTACTCCAAACGCAACAACAGACTACACTGAACTCTGGTAATAAGAAATTGTTGCATTACAACTGACATGCAGAGCCAGTTTACTTGCACCGATCTGACACCGTTATGGTTTGATTCTGCAGATCGCGTTCATCACGCCCGCGGCGCCTGGACCCGCTCGGCCTTCGCGCCCCGCCTGGTGCTGCTGATCGCCTGGTACGGCTGGCTGTCGGCGGCCTGACCGCCGCTCAATCCGGCCTCTTCCCCGCCGTCTCGGGAAGCCAGAAGAAGGTCACGACCAGCGCCATCGCCACCACCCCCCAGGTGTACCACAAGCCGGCATAGGGATCGCCGGTGGTGGCGGCGATGTAGCTGGCGATGAACGGCTGGAATCCGCCGAAATAGCCGGTCCCGATATGATAGGGGATCGACATCGAGCTGTAGCGGATCTGGGGCGGGAACATCTCCGACAGCAAGGCCGCGACCGGGCCGTAGGTCATGCCCGAAAGGCAGGTGATTCCCAGCAAGCGCGATCAGGATCAGCGCGACGCCGCCCGGCCCCGGCACCACCGGGTCGAAGCGGTAGCCGGCCGCCTCGAGCAGCGGCCGGACCTGCGCCGCGTCGGTCATGGCCGCGCGCGTCGGGCCGACGCCGATGCCGACCGGGTCGTTCCCCCCGGCTTCGCCCCCCGAAAATTCGTAGCTGACACCGAGCCGGCCGAGCTCGCCCAGCACGGTCCCGCAAAGGTCCGCCTGCCGGTCCGCGAACGGATCGAAGTCGCAGCCGGCCCGCTCGATCGTCACCGGCGCCCGCGCCGCCGCCTCGGCCAGCGACGGATTGGCGGCCGAGCCCATCAGCCAGTAGATCGGGAACAGCAGCAGCAGGGTGAGCGCGTAGCCGATCAGGATCGGCTTCTTGCGCCCGACCCGGTCGGACAGCGCTCCGAACAATATGTACCAGCCGCAGCCGGCGAAGGCGCCCAGCGCGACGATCAGCTGGGCGGTGGTCGCCTCGACCCGCATCGTGTTCTGGAGCAGCGACAGGGTCGAGAACATCGCCGTGTACCAGATCACGGTCAGCCCGGCGGCGATGCCGAACAGGGCGACGAACAGCCGCTTGAGATTGCCCGGATAGGTGAAGCTGTCCTTGAACGGATTGGCGGCGCACTCCCCAGCCTCCTTCAGCGCCTTGAAAACCGGGCTCTCGGACAGCTTCAGCCGCATCCACAGCGAGACCGCGAGCAGCAGGAGCGAGATGAGGAACGGCACGCGCCACCCCCAGGCGTCCCAGGCCTCGGCGCTGATCAGGCCTTTGGTGCCCAGGATCACCGCGAGGCTCAGCACGAAACCGCCGACCACCGAGGCCTGGATGAAGCTGGTGTAGAAGCCGGCCTTGCCCGGCGGCGCATGCTCCGAGACGTAGATGGCGGCGCCGCCATATTCGCCGCCGAGCGCCAGACCCTGCATGATCCTCAACAGGATGATGATGATCGGCGCGGCGATTCCGATCGCCGCCGCCGACGGCACCAGGCCGACGCCCGCGGTCGCGAGGCCCATCAGGGTGATGGTGACCAGGAAGGTGTATTTGCGCCCGAGCCTGTCGCCCATATAGCCGAACAGGATGGCGCCGAGCGGCCGGAATCCGAAGCCGACCGCGAAGGTGAGCCAGGCGAGCAGGGTCTGCAGCGTCTCGTTGCCGGCGGGGAAGAAGGTGCGGCCGATGATCCCGGACGCGGCCAGCGTCCCGTAGATGAAGAAATCGTACCATTCGAAGATGGTGCCGACCGACGAGGCGCCGATCACCAGCCGCGTCCTGCGCAAATCGTCCGACCCGTAGGCCACCGCCGCCGTCGCCATCGCCGCTCCCCCACGCCTGTGCGCCCAGACTAAGCGGGGAGCGGCCGCCCCCGCAAGGTGCCGTCGCCGCCACCGGCCGCTGAGGTTCAGGAACCTGCCCCTTGCAAACCCTCCCGGCCGGTTCGGGTAAAGTTGATGGAATTGACGCCCAATGCGGGCGCGCGCGGAGGCGCCTGTGTCGCCCGATCGCCAGGGACAGTGCGCCGCCGGGCGCCGGGGCGGAGTCCAGGCGGTGCGACCAGGTAAGGTTCATAAAATTCACACTCAACGCGGGCGCGCGTGAGGGCGCGCGAGGGGACTGCCGATGGGCTTGGCGACCAGCGGTGGCGGCGGCGCCGAAAGGTCACAAAAGTTGTAAAAGTTACGGCCCAACGCGCCCGCACGCGCCCCCTTGCGCGCATGCGCGCGCGTGCGGAGGCGGGCGCGGTGCGTCGCGCCGGATTTCGATCTTCACCCTGTCAAAGAGCCGTGGAACGACAGCGGCCCGAACCAGGCCGGCCGGAAGATCTCCACGCAGGGCGCGACCCTGGCGCAGATCGGCTGCCGGCCGACGAAAGCCGCCGGTCGCTTCACATGGGTCCGCGCAAGCCGGCACGACCGGTCGCGCCGCGCTCACAGGAACCAAGCCGATCGGGAAGCGGGAACCGCTCAGGACGGGCGACGGTACCGGCCGCCTGAACTGTGGGCGTTTCTCTTTCGATTCGACCGGGAGAGGTCTATCATAAGCAGGCCAATATGTCAATAGTTTTCTTGTAAACGCGCGAAGTATCCTCGCGAAGCAGGGAGGGGACCAGAGGAAGCATGGAGCTGGTGCCGGTGCAGACCCTCGGAGGCCGAGCCCCCTCACCCCTGCCCCCTCTCCCCGCCGGGGAGAGGGGATCTAGATGCGCAGACGCTCGAGCACATGCGGGAGCAAGGTCCGCGCGGCATGCTCGGCGGCTTCCGGCTCGCGGCCGAAGGCGCCGTCGAGCGCGAGCCGCGCGAAGCCGTGGACCATCGCCCAGGGGGCGATCGCCGGCGCCAGCGCAGCGTCGGCCTTGCCGTCCTGGCCGGCGCCGGGTCCGCGGGCGGCGCCGTCGAGGATCGAGAAGGCCCGCTGGGTCGCGCGGCGATAGTCCTCATTGTCGTCGTCGAGCAGGGCGTAACGCCACATCAGGTCGAACTTGGCCCGCTCGGCCAAAGCGAAGGCGACATAGGCGCGTCCCTGCGCGCGCAGCCGCTCGCCGCGGGTCGCCCCGACGTCGGCGGCCTCGAGCGCGTCGCCGAAGCGCCGGAACGCCTCGGCGGCGAGCGCCGTCAAGAGCCCGCGCGCGTCGCCGAAATGATGGGCCGGCGCCGCCGGCGAGACGCCGGCCCGGCGCGCCGTCTCGCGCAGCGAGAAACCGTCGACGCCGCGCTCGGCGATCACCGATTCGGCCGCGGCGAGCAGCGCCGGACGCAGCGCGCCATGATGATAAGCCCGCTTGCGCGACGCAGTCTTGACACTGTTCAGATCGTCTGTCATATCCTGGTCTGTACAGTGTCAAGATTGGAGCCGCAACCATGCTCGACCCTTCGACCGCTTTCACGCTCGCCGGGCCCCTCGTCATGGCCGGCTGGGCGGGATTGATCCTCTCTTTGTTCGTCAAGGCGGTGCGCCCGATCGCCTGGACCTTCGCCGGGCTGGTCGTCCCGGCCCTGCTCGCCCTCGCTTATGTCCTGCTGATCTGGGCGGGGATGCGCGGCGCCGAAGGCGGCGGATACGGCTCGATCGCCGAGATCCGGGCGCTGTTCGCCGACGACAGCGCGCTGGTCGCGGGCTGGTTCCACTATCTCGCCTTCGACCTGTTCGTCGGCAGCTGGATCGTGCGCGACGGACTCGAGCGCGGCGTTCCCGGCCTGCTGCTCCTGCCCTTGCTGCCGCTGACCCTGCTGTTCGGGCCGGCCGGGCTGCTCCTGTTCCTCATCCTTCGCCTCGCTTTCGGCGAGCGCGCCGTCCCGGAGCCCGCCTGATGGCCAGCCACGCTTTGCCCTCCCCCTTCGCCCCCTCCGGCCTTTTCGCCGAGCTGGTCGCGCGGCATCGCCCGCTCGCCTGCTACGGCCTCGCTTTGCTCGGGCTCGCCTGCTTCACCGCGGCGATGCAGGCGGTGGATCCGCGGCTGCTGGCGAGCGGCGTCAACGTCTGGGTCAAGCCGACCAAGTTCCTCGTCTCGGTAGGGGTGTTCGCGCTGACCGCCGCCTGGTTCTTCGGCTATGTCCGCCCCGAGCGCCGCACTGGCCGGGCGATGCGCCGGACCGCGGCGATCCTGATCGTCGCCGGGACGCTCGAGCTCGCCTGGATCGGCTGGCAGGGCGCGCGCGGCCTCGAATCCCATTTCAACAACGACAGTGCTTTCCATTCGGTCATGTACTCGCTGATGGGCCTGTTCGCCGTTTCGCTGATCGGCACCGTCCTGCCGCTGGCCTGGGAGATCGGGCGGCGTCCGGCGGCCGGGCTGAGCCGCGACTATGTCGCCGCCGTCGTCAGCGGACTGCTGCTCACCTTCCTGCTCGGCGGCATCCTCGGCGGCTATATGAGCGCGCAGCCGGGCCATGCCGTCGGCGCGGAGGGCGGCCATGTGCCGCTGGTCGGCTGGAACCGCAGCGGCGGCGACCTGCGCGCCGCCCATTTCCTCGGCATCCATGCCGAGCAGGCCATTCCCCTGCTCGGCGCCCTGGTCGCCGGCGCCGCGGCGCCGACGCGCCGGCTGATCCTCGCCGCCGGGATCGCCGCCTATGTCGCGGTGACGCTCGGAATCTTCTTCCAGGCCGTGGCCGGCCGGCCCCTGCTGCCGCTTTGATTGAGCAAAGCGGCGGCGCTCGCCATCGGATCCGTCATTGCGAGGAGCGAAGCGACGCGGCAATCCAGCGGGTCTCGACGGCCGCACTGGATTGCTTCGCTCCGCTCGCAATGACGAAGTGAGGGTTCAGTCGAGTGCGCCGCGCGCCTTTTCCCAGTGGCGGCCGTCGAACGCGCGGGCGGTGATGTCGAGGCCCGACACGTCGTCGACCGCGTTCAAGTTGACGCTCCACGCCTCGGGGTGGGAGCGCGGCTGGTAGAAGCTCTTGACGCCGCAGGTCCGGCAGAAGAGGTGGTCGGCGGCGCCGGTGCCGAAGCGGTAGCTGGTCAGCGCCTCGGCGCCGCTCAGCAGCCGGAAGTCGCCATGGGATACGATCAGGTGGCGAAAGCCGGTCCTGGCGCAGATCGAGCAGTTGCAGTCGAGTATCTCGACCGCGCGCGGCACCTCGGCCTCGAATCGTACCGCCTTGCAATGACAACCGCCTTCGATCTTCATGGAAAGGCCCTATGCATCACTGCTTCCCGCCCGTCACCCGGCCCGATACCCGGCTGCTGCTGCTCGGCAGCCTGCCCGGCGTCGAATCGCTGAGGCAGGCGCGCTATTACGCCCATCCGCGCAACCAGTTCTGGCGGCTGATCGGCGAGACGATCGGCCGCGACCTGGTGCCGCTCGATTACGAGGCCCGGCTGGAGGCTTTGCTCGAGGCGGGCGTCGGGCTGTGGGACACGGTCGCCGCGGCGACCCGCGAGGGCAGCCTCGACGCCGACATCCGCCTCCACGCCGCCAGCGACCTTGCCGCGCTGACGGCGAAATTGCCGCGGCTGCGCGCCATCGCCTTCAACGGCGGCACCTCATCGAGGATCGGCCGCGCCGAGCTCGGCGCGGTCGAGGGGCTCGACCTGATCGACCTTCCCTCCAGCAGCCCGGCTTACACTCTGGCCTTCGCGCGCAAGCGCGAAGCCTGGATGACGCTGCGCGCCTATCTCCGACAGTAAGCGACCACCCGCCGCGCCAGCTCGTGGCGGGCGATGACCAGATCGGGCACGATCGTGTCGGCGCGGTTGTAGAGCAGAGGCGAGCCGTCGACGCGGGTGGCGTGGAGGCCGGCGCCCAGCGCCACCGCGGCCGGCGCGCAATTGTCCCATTCGTGCTGGCCGCCGGCATGGTAATAAATGTCGGCCTCGCCGGTCAGCACCGCCATCGCCTTGGCGCCGGCCGACCCCATCGGCACCAGCTCGGCGCCGATCAGGGCGGCGATCTCCTCCACCTCCCGCGGCGGCCGGGTGCGGCTGACCAGCATCAGCGGCCGCGTCCGCTCGGGCGGCGGCGGCGGCGCGATCCCGTCGGAGCGGAACAGCCCGCCTTTGGCCGGCACCGCGACCGCGCCGAGCACCGGCCGGCCCTCGACCGCCAGCGCGACATGGACCGCCCAATCGTCCCGGCCTTCGGTATATTCGCGCGTGCCGTCGAGCGGATCGATGATCCAGACGCGATCGCTGCGCAGCCGTTCGACCTTGTCCGGGCTCTCCTCCGACAGGATCGGGTCCTCCGGCCGCCATTCCCGCAAGGCGGTCAGGATGAAGGCATTGGCGACCTTGTCGCCGACGATGCCGAGCGCCCGCCCGGCGAGGAAGCTTTGCCGCCGCAATTCCATCAGCAGCCGGCCCGCCCCTTCGGCGAGCAAAGCCGCCAGATCTTCGTCGGTCACGCGTCACCCTTCTGCTCGTTGCCGGCGCGCCTTGCCCGAACCGGCGACGCTTGGCGAGAGGGCCGCTTATGGTTAACCGGCTTCTTTACCATGTGCCGTTAACCATTTGGTCCACGGAGGCTGTTCTCCGGGGGGAATTGCCATGGAGATCATTCTGGCTGCGCTGCTGGCAGGCAAGACGGTCCTGCCGACGATCGACCGCGATGCGCTCGAGCTGCAGGCCCGGGCCGAGGCGCTGCAGCCTCGCGCCGCCGTCACCCAGCCGGTACGCCGGCCGGTGCCGCGCCGCGCCGCCAGCGCCGGCACGCTCGACCTTGCACAAATCACCACCATCTGCCGGGCGGCCGGCAATCAGGCCGATCCGGCGCGCTTCATCGCCCGGCTCAGCACCGCTTATTCGCTGTCGGGCGACGAGAGCCAGTCGCTGCGCTCGAGCTGCGCCGCCTATCTCGCCGGCCGCGCCGATGCGAGCCGCACCAACGACCCCGAATAAGGTTTCCGTCCCGACGTCACTGTGAGCGAAGCGAAGCAATCCAGGGTGGTAGCTGGATTGCTTCGCCGCTTTCGCGGCGGGCAGTGACCGAAAGAATTGCCTCGCCGTAGGGGCGCAACTCCTTCGTCATTGCGAGCGCAGCGAAGCAATCCAGCGGCCATAGCTGGATTGCTTCGTCGCATTCGCTCCTCGCAATGACGGGGAGGATCCCGACGGCCGAACCCCCTCACCCCAACCCTCTCCCCCTTGGGGAGAGGGAGTGGTAGCGCTCGCGCCATGGAGCGTGCGGACTTCCTGATCGTCGGCGGCGGCGTCGCCGGGCTTTCGGCCGGCGCTCGGCTGGCGCGGCACGGAAGGGTGATCGTGCTCGAGGCGGAGGCGGCGCTCGGCTATCACAGCTCCGGGCGCAGCGCGACCTTTTCCCATTTCGGCATCGGCAACCGGATCGTGCGCGCGCTCACCGCGCACAGCCGCGACCATTTTCTCGGCGCCGGGGAAGGCACGCTCAGCCGGCGCAGCACCGCCTTGTTCGTCGCGACCGGGGAGATGGTCCCGGCCCTCAACGCCTTGCAGCAGGACATGGCGGCCTTCACCGACGGCGTCCGCCCGATCGATGCCGACGCGATGCGGCGCCTGTTCCCGCCGCTCCGCACCGGCGGAGAGGCGGTGGTTGCCGGCCTGGTCTGTCCGGAGGGCCTGCGGCTCGATTCCGACGCCATGCTCCAGGCCTATGCCCGATCGATCCGCGAGGCGGACGGCGAGGTGCTGACCGGCCGCCGCATCGCCTCGATCCTCGCCGGCGGCGGCGGCTGGACGGCGGCGAGCGCGGCCGGCGAGCGCTGGAGCGCGCCGGTGCTGGTCAACGCGGCGGGCGCCTGGGCCGACGCCGTCGCCGCCATGGCGGGGGTGCGGCCGCTCGGCCTGAGGCCGCTGCGGCGGACGATCATCGTCGTCGATCCTCCGCCGGACGCCGACGTCCGCGACTGGCCGTTCGTCAAGACGGCGGTCGACGATTTCTATATCCTGCCCGAATCCGGGCGGCTGATGGCGTCGCCGGTGGACGAGATCGAGAGCGAGCCGGGCGACGTCCAGCCCGAGGAATATGACGTCGCGCTCGCCGCCTGGAAGGTCGAGCGCTACACGACTCTCGCCGTCGGGCGCATCGCCCATCGCTGGGCGGGCCTGCGCACCTTCACCGCCGACCGCACGCCGGCCGCCGGCTTCGCCCCCGATGCGCCGGGATTCTTCTGGCTCGCCGGCCAGGGCGGCTTCGGCCTGCAGACCGCGCCCGCCGTCGCCGAAGCGGTCGAGGCGCTGGTCACCGGCTCGCGCTGGCCGGACGCGCTCGCCGCGCTCGGCGTCGCGACGGCAGACCTTGCGCCCGAGCGGCTGCTCGGCAATTGATCGGAGCTCACGAAACATGCTGACAGGCGCTTCGTTCAGCGGCCGAGGAGATTGAATGCTCGCTGGGGAGGCACTGGAAACCGGACCCGCCGTTCCGGCCGCCGACGAGGAGGCGGTGCCGCAGCCGCCTTTGTCGCGGGTGCGCAAGGTCAAGCGCGTCGCGCTGATCGCGCTGATCGTCTTCGCCCTCATCCTGCTGTGGCTGATCGTCACCGCGCCGCTGTCGCGCTCGCTGCAGCCGATCGGGGCGCCGGGGCTGACCATCCTTTCCGCCGAGGGCGAGCCGATCGCCCGGCGCGGCGCGGTCATCGGCGAGCCGGTCGACGTGACGACCTTGCCGGACCATGTCGGCCAGGCCTTCCTCGCGATCGAGGACCGCCGTTTCTACAGCCATATCGGCATCGACCCGTGGGGCATCGCCCGCGCGATGGTGCGCAATTTGCGCGCCGGCCGGGTGCGCGAGGGCGGCAGCACGATCAGCCAGCAGCTCGCCAAGACCAGCTTCCTGAGCCCCGACCGCACCGCCGCGCGCAAGGTCCAGGAGGCGCTGATCGCTTTGTGGCTCGAAGTGTGGCTGAGCAAGGAGGAGATACTCAGCCGCTATCTCTCCAACGTCTATTTCGGCGACAATGTCTACGGGCTGCGCGCCGCCGCCCGCCACTATTTCAACGCCGACCCGGAGGATCTCACCCTCGCCCAGGCGGCGATGCTCGCCGGCCTGGTCAACGCGCCGTCGCGGCTCGCGCCGACCCGCAACCTCGAGGGCGCGCAGGAGCGCTCGCGGCTGGTGATGCGCGAGATGGCCCGCGCCGGCTTCATCACCGACGAGGAAATGGACCGGCTGCGCCCCGCCCGGCTGAGGCGCGGCGGCCGCGACGACGTTCCGACCGGCACCTATTTCGCCGACTGGGTGATCCCGCAGGCGGCCGAGCTCGCCGAAGGCAGCTATGGCGAGCGCCAGGTGCAGACCACGCTCGAAGGCGACCTCCAGCGCATGGCGGTGCGCGCGGTCCGCCGCGCCGGCCTCGGCCGCGCCCAGGCCGCTCTGGTGGCGATGCGGCTGGACGGACGGGTGGTGGCGATGGTCGGCGGCAAGGATTATCGCCGCAGCGCCTTCAACCGCGCCACCCAGGCCCGCCGCCAGCCCGGATCGGCGTTCAAATTGTTCGTCTATTTCGCCGCCTTCCGCGCCGGCTACACGCCGGAGACGCCGGTCAACGACGTGCCGATCCGGCTGGGCCGCTGGCAGCCGCGCAATTATGGCGACAGCTATCGCGGCCGGATCACGGTGCGCGAAGCGGTGACCTTCTCGAGCAATTCGGTCGCGGTGCAGGTGCAGGAGCGGATCGGCCGCGACAATGTGATCCGCGCCGCCCGCGACCTCGGCATCTCGACGCCGCTGCGCCCCGATCCGAGCCTGGCGCTCGGCGCCGGCAGCGTCAGCCTGATCGAGCTGACCGCGGCCTATGCGGCGGTGGCGGCGGGGCGCTATCCGATCCGGCCGCACGGTTTGCCCGAGCAGAGTCCGGGCTGGTTCGGCTGGGGCTCGACCGACGAAGGCTATAGCCGCGACCGCGCCTTCCCGATGTTGCGCGACGTCTTCTACAATGTCGTCACCCGCGGCACCGGCCGCTCGGCCGCGCTGCCGGTGCCGGCGTTCGGCAAGACCGGCACCACGTCGGACTATCGCGACGCCTGGTTCATCGGCTTCGCCGGCGACCTGGTGGTCGGGGTGTGGGTCGGCAATGACGACAATCGGCCGCTCCCCGGCACCACCGGCGGCGGCACGCCGGCGCAGATCTGGCACCGCTTCATGGCCGACGCGCTCGGCATACGCAGCGCCGCCCCCCGGCCGGCGCCGGTGCCGCTGTCGCAGACCGACCGCGCGCCGGCGCCGGTCGACGCCAATGCGCAGGCGCCGGCGCCCGGGCCGGCCTTGCCGGGGCCGGGGGACGTCCCCCCGCCGCAGCCCGACATCCCGGAAGTCGTCGCCCCGCCCCCGATCCCGCCGACCGAGCCGAAGCCGCCGCCGGACCAGGACGGCTAAAAGGCCTGGGCTTCAGCTTCGGTCGTCATTGCGAGCCGCGCAGCGGCCCAGCCGCACGGAATCCGGATCGCCACGGCGCTGCGCGCCTCGCGATGACGGCAAGTTATCCGAATCGAACGGTGGACCGCCTAGACGGCCGGTGCCGCGGCCACCGGCGCCACCGGCGGCGGCAAAGCGGCGACGCGGCGGGCGCGGCGGCGGTCGTAGAGCTTCTTCGCGCCATAGGCGCCCAAAGCGACGACCCCGAGCGGCGTGAAGGCGCGGCGCAGCAGCCACGGCGCCGCGGCGCCGAGCAACGCACCCTTCATCCCGTCGCGGCGGCCGGCGATGCGGCGGCCGATGCTGGCACCGATGAGCTTGCCGATCATTGTCATTCTCCATTGTTCGGTTACTTTGCCGGCACAGCGCCGCGGGCCTCTGAAAGTTCCGTTGCGAGCTGAGGAGGATGCGCGATTGAGCGGCCAGCCGATCAGCCACCGGATCTTCATCGAGCGGCTGGTCATCGCCATCGCCGTGATCGGCGTCGCTTTGCTGATCTGGAACCTGCGCGGGCTGTTCATGCTGGTGTTCGGCGCGGTGCTGGTGTCGGTGATCCTCGGCATCGTCGCCCGGCCGATCCGCGAGCGGCTGAACCTGCCCGACTGGCTCGCTTTGCTCGCCGCCGTGCTGATCGTCGTCGGCGTGACCATCGCCGCCTTCTGGACGTTCGGCGCGCAGGTCGCGCGCCAGGCCGAGGCGCTGCGCGAGGCGATCCCGGCCGCCTGGACGGCGCTGGAGGCGCGGCTCCATGCCTGGGGCCTGGGCGAAGCGATGCGCCAATGGACGACCAGCCTCCGCGCCGGCGGCGGCGTCGTCGCCAATCTCGGCAATATCGCGGCGACCGTCGGCAACGGCATCGCCGACACGTTGCTGGTGATCGTCGGCGGCATCTATCTCGCCGCCCAGCCCGAGCTTTACCGGACCGGCATGCTCAAGCTGGTGCCCAAGCGCGGGCGCGAGCTGGCGGCGGACGCGCTGGACGCGAGCGCGCGCGCCCTGCGATTGTGGCTGCTCGGCCGGCTGGTGTCGATGGCGGTGGTCGGGCTGCTGACCTGGCTCGGCCTCACGCTGATCGGCGTGCCCTCGGCGGCGGCGCTCGGCCTGCTCGCGGCCCTGCTCGAATTCGTGCCGTTCATCGGCCCGATCCTGTCGGCGATCCCGGCCGTTTTGCTCGCCTTCGCCGTCGGCCCGGAAAAGGCGATCTGGACCGGCCTTCTGTTCCTCGCCATCCAGCAGTTCGAAGGCAATGTGCTCGAGCCGCTGGTGCAGCAGCGCGCCGTCGACCTGCCGCCCGCTCTGCTGCTGTTCGCGCTGGTCGCCGGCGGCCTCGTCTTCGGCGTCACCGGCGTCATCCTCGCCGCGCCTTTCACGGTGGTGATGTTCGTGATGGTCAAGCGGCTCTACGTCCAGGAGGCGCTGCACACGCCGACGCCGCTTCCCGGACAGAAGGGCTGAAGGCATCCGGGGCACAGCTCCCCCTCGTCACCCCATCCTGAGCCTGGCACGATCGCGAACGCCTTAGGGATTCCCGCTTTCGCTGGAATGACGGGTCGGGATTCGTCCGCTTCATCGCCGGTTAAACTGGCGCGGCGCTTGGGTGCGTCGGCCGGGGGCGTAGAAGCGTAGGAGTAGCGCCATGGCGTGGATCAAGGGCAGCCGGTTCAGCGACGAGATCGACGGCACCGACAATAGCGACATCATCGAGGGCTTCGGCGGCCACGATCTGATCTTCGGGCATGGCGGCGACGACGACCTCTATGGCGGGTCGGGCGACGACGATCTGTTCGGCGGCTCGGGAGACGACAATCTCTATGGCGGGTCCGGCTGGGACTATATGGAGGGCGGCACCGGCGCCGATTATTATTTCGTCGATTCCGTGAACGACGAGGTGGTCGAGTTCGCCGGCGAGGGCATCGACCGCGTCTACACCCTCACCTCCTCCTACCGGCTGCCGGCGAATGTCGAGGACCTGGTCTATGACGGCTATGGCGACTTCACCGGCATCGGCAACGGCCTCGCCAACTTCATCCATGGCGGCGACCGCGACGACCGGCTCGAAGGGCTGGCCGGCAACGACCGGCTGTACGGCTATGCCGGCGACGACGACCTCTATGGCGGCAGCGGCGCCGACCGGCTGTCCGGCGGCGCCGGCTACGACTTCCTGTTCGGCGGCTCGGGCAACGACGTGCTGACCGGCGGCAGCGGCACCGACGACTTCCATTTCGACACCGCGCTCAATGCCGGCAGCAACGTCGACCGGATCACCGATTTCACCGTCGACGTCGACGCCATCTTCCTCGACCGCGACATCTTCCGCGCCATTTCGGCCAACGGGCAGCTCGATGCCGACGCCTATGTCGAGGGCGTTGTCGCGCGCGACGCCGAGGACCGGATCGTCTACGACCAGGCGAACGGCCGCCTCTTCTACGATCGCGACGGCACCGGCGCCGCCGCCAAGATCCTGTTCGCGACGGTGACGCCGGGCACCGATCTCGAGGCGATCGACTTCTACGGATACATCTGAGCCGGCGCCGCTTGCGGCCCGGGCGGGATTGTCCTAGCCTTTGCGAATGCAGGCTTTTTCCGGGGGGAACGGGTGCCCTATTTCGCTTTCACCGATGGCTCCGACTCGGCCGGCGGGCGCGACACGTTCGTCGTCATCATCGACGATCCGGCCAAGGTCGAGCATGCGCGCGCGCTGATCGCCGGCGACACCGAAGACAGCGCCCGGATCGGCGGCCGGGTCACGGTCGCCCCGGTCGAGCACAATATCGGCTGGTCGTACCGGATCGATCCGGCCAACATCGTCTTTTACGACGTCTCGGCCGAGGTCCACGACGCCGCGATGACCGCGGTCGAAGCTTTCATCCAGACCGGCCGGGACCTGCAGGAACTGCTGCCCCAATATAGGTGGCTGAGCTGGAGCACGAGACTCACCGCCGAATTGAACGAGGTCGCCGGCACCGGCGCCGGCGAGACGCTCGACGGAACCGCTCTGGCCGACATCCTGTTCGGCCGCGCCGGCAACGACGTGCTGCGCGGCCGCGACGGCGACGACCATCTGGTCGCGGCAAGCGGCGCCGACCGCCTGCTCGGCGGCATCGGGCGCGACAAGCTGTCGGGCGGCGACGGCAACGACCGGCACGACGGCGGCGCCGGCGCCGACGTGATGGCGGGCGGCAAGGGCCACGACCAATATGTCGTCGACGATGCCGGCGACCGGATCATCGAAGCCGCAGGCGGGGGCAGCGACAGCGTGACCAGCTCGGTCGATTTCGCGCTGCCCGACCATGTCGAGCAGCTGATCCTGAGCGGATCCGGTCCGCTTGCCGGACGCGGCAATGTTGGCGTCAACAGCCTGACCGGCAATGGCGCCGCCAATCTGCTGCTCGGCGGCGCCGGCGGCGACACGATCAAGGGCGGCGCCGGCAACGACCGCCTTTATGGCGAGGCCGGCGGCGACGTGCTGGTGGGCGGCGCCGGGCTCGACCGCTTCCTGTTCAACACCGCGCCGGGTCCGGGCAATGTCGACAGGATCCTCGATTTCTCGGTCGCCGACGACGCGATCTGGCTCGCCCGCTACGCCTTTGCCGGCCTCGGGCCGAACGGCACGCTCTCGCCCGACGCGTTCCGCCAGGGCGCTGCCGCCGACGCCGACGATCGCATCCTCTACGATGCCGCGACCGGCCGGATCTGCTACGATGCCGACGGCAATGGCGCCGGCGCGGCGATCTTGTTCGCGATCGTCAGCGCCGGGACGCCGCTGACCCACGCCGATTTCATCATCTACGGCTGATGGGAACAGTTACTTTTCGGGTCGAAAAGTAACTGTCCCCATTCCTAGCGCCCCGACAGCAGGCGCAGCGGAGCCTCGAGCAGCTTCCTCAGATCCTGGATGAAGCTCGCCGCGTCCCAGCCGTCGACGACGCGATGGTCGCAGGACAGCGACAGGTTCATCATCTTGCGGATCTCGAGGTCGCCGTCGACGACCACCGGCATCTCCCTGACCTTGTTGACGGCGATGATCGCCACTTCCGGGCGGTTGATCACCGGGGTCGAGACGATGCCGCCCATCGGGCCGAGACTGGAGATGGTGATGGTCGAGCCCGACAATTCCTCTCGGCTCGCCTTGCCGGCGCGGGTCGCGTCGGCGAGGCGCAGGATCTCGCCGGCCAGGCCCCAGACGTCGCGGCTTTCGGCATTGCGGATGACCGGCACGGCGAGGCCGTTATCGGTCTGCGTCGCCATCCCCATGTGGACCGCGCCGGAGCGGGTCACGACCCCGGCCTCGTCGTCGAACCGGGCGTTGATCTGCGGATAGTCGGCCAGCACCCGGCACATGGCGGCGATCAGGAACGGCAGCAAGGTGAGCTTGGGGCCGTCGCCGCGGTCGGAATTCATCATCGCCCGGGTCTGCTCGAGCGCGGTGACGTCGACCTCGTCGACATAAGTGAAATGCGGGATACGGCGCTTGGCCTCCTGCATGTTCTCGGCGATCCGGCGCCGGAGGCCGACCACTTTCACTTCCTCGTCCTGGCGGCGCGGCCCCTGGCGGGCGCCGCGGCCGCCGGCGCCGCTGTAAAGCAGGAACGCGTCGAGATCGGCGTGGCGGATGCGGTCGCCGGAATATCTCACCCGGGAAAGGTCGATGCCGAGGTCGCGGGCGCGGGCGCGCACGGCGGGCGACGCGAGGACGGCCCGCTCGTCGGTGACCGGCGGATCGGGCTGCGGATTGAAAGCGACCGTGCTGCCCGGGTCCGCCGACGGCTGGCCGGCGGTCCGTCGATCGCCCCCGCGCCGGTCCGGCTCACCGCGTTCGTCGACGCGGCGGTCGTCGCCGGAGCGGCGGTCGCCGGCACGGCGGTCGGCCGAGGCGCGGTCGGCGCGCCATTCGCCGACCCGGCGATCCTCCTCTTCCCGCTCTTTCGCCCGCCGGTCTTCGCCGCGGCGGCGGTCGGCAGCGGCGCGGCGCTCCTCCGGCTCGACGTCGGTGGTCGGGACCACCTCTTCGAGCGCGGCCGGCACCTCGGCCATGCCGTCGGCGATCGGCTCTTCCGTTTCGGCCGGCGAGGCCGCCTCGCCTTCGGTCTCGAGCACGATGAGGACGCTGCCGATCGGGATCATGTCGCCGACGTCGCCGGCGACCTCGAGCACCGTGCCGGCGACCGGCGATTCCATCTCGACCGTCGCCTTGTCGGTCATCAGGTCGGCGAGCTGCTGGTCCTCGGCGACCTCGTCGCCGACCTTGACGTGCCAGGCGACGATCTCGGCCTCGGCTATGCCTTCGCCGATATCGGGCAGCTTGAATTCGTAGCGCGCCATTTGGGCTCAGTCCTCCAGAACAGCCTTGAGCGCCGGCCCCAGCCGCGCCGGGCCCGGAAAATAGGTCCATTCCATCGAATGGGGATAGGGCGTGTCGTAGCCGGTGACTCGGACGACCGGCGCCTCGAGATGATAGAAGCAGCGCTCCTGCACCAGCGCCGACAGCTCGGCGCCGAAGCCGGCGGTGCGGGTCGCCTCGTGGATGATGACGCAGCGGCCGGTCTTCTCCACCGATTGCTCGATCGCCGCGATGTCGACCGGGACGATCGTCCTCAGATCGATCACCTCGGCGTCGATCCCCTCCGCCTCGGCGGTGGCGAGCGCGACATGGACCATCGTGCCCCAGGCGAGGATGGTGACCGCCTCCCCTTGCCGCGCCACATGCGCCTTGCCGATCGGGACGATGTAATGATCGTCGGGGACCTCGGCCGCCGGATGTTTCGCCCAGGGCGTCACCGGCCGGTCGTAAAAGCCGTCGAACGGGCCGTTATAGATGCGCTTGGGCTCGAAGAAGACGACCGGGTCGGGATCCTCGATGGCCGCGATCAGCAGCCCCTTGGCGTCATAGGGGTTGGACGGGATCACCGTCTTGATGCCGGGCATGTGGGCGAAGAAGGCCTCGGGCGACTGGCTGTGGGTCTGGCCGCCGAAAATGCCGCCGCCATAAGGCGAGCGGACCACCATCGGCACGCTCCATTCGGCGGCGGTGCGGTAGCGGATCCGTCCGGCTTCGGAGAAGATCTGGTCGAAGCCCGGGAAGATGTAGTCGGCGAACTGGATCTCGGCGACCGGCTTGAGGCCGTAAAGCGCCATGCCGATCGCGGTGGCGACGATGCCGCCCTCGGCGATCGGCGTGTCGAACACCCGGGTTCGGCCATATTTCTTCTGCAGCCCGGCGGTGACCCGGAACACGCCGCCGAAATAGCCGACATCCTCGCCCATCACGACGACGTCAGGATCGCGGGCCATCATCACGTCATGGGCGCTGTTCAGCGCCTCGATCATGTTCATGACGCTCATTTGCGGCGCGCCTCGGCCTGCGCCTGCTGCTCGGCAAGGTGCCAGGGCCGCTCGGCAAAGACGTCGGCGAACATCGACGGCACGTCGTCATAATGGCCGCTGCCGAGCGTGCCGAGCTTCTCCGATTCCTTCTGCGCGGCGCGGACCTCGGCGGAAAGCTGCTCCTCCAGCGCCTTGTGCCGTTCCTCGTCCCATTCGCCGAGGCCGGCGAGATGCGCCTTGAGCCGTGCGACCGGATCGCCCAGCGGCCATTTGGCGCCGGCGCCCTGCGGCCGGTAGGCGGTCGGATCGTCCGAGGTCGAATGGCCCTCGACCCGGTAGGTGAAGGTCTCGATCAGGGTCGGGCCGAGATTGGAGCGGGCGCGATCGGCCGCCCAGCGGGTGGCGGCATAGACGGCGAGCGGGTCGTTGCCGTCGACGCGCAGGCCCGCAATACCGTAGCCGACGGCACGCGCCGCGAAAGTGGTGAGCTCGCCGCCGGCAATGCCGCAGAAGGTCGAAATCGCCCACTGGTTGTTGACGACGTTGAGGATCACCGGTGCGCGATAGACGCCGGCGAAGGTGACCGCGTTGTGGAAGTCGCCCTCGGCGGTGGCGCCGTCGCCGATCCAGCCGGCGGCGATCCGGGAATCGCCCTTGATCGCGCTCGCCATCGCCCAGCCGACCGCCTGCGGAAACTGGGTGGCGAGATTGCCCGAGATCGAGAAGAAGCCCTTGGCCCGGTCCGAATACATGATCGGCAGCTGGCGGCCTTTGAGCTTGTCGCCCTTGTTCGAGTAGATCTGGCACATCATCTCGGTCAGCGGGTAATCGCGCGCGATCAGCAGCCCCTGCTGGCGGTAGGTCGGGAAGCACATGTCGTCGGCGGCGAGCGCGTGCGCGGCCGCCACCGCCACCGCCTCCTCGCCGGTCGACTTCATGTAGAAGCTGGTCTTGCCCTGCCGCTGGGCGCGGTACATGCGGTCGTCGAAAGTGCGGACCAGCACCATGTCGCGCAGCATCCGCCGCAGCGTGTCCGGATCGAGCCCGGGATCCCAGGGGCCGACCGCTTTCCCCGCGTCGTCGAGCACGCGGATCAGGGTGAAGCAGAGCGGATGGGTCTCGGCGGCCGCGGCGGCGACGTCGGGACGCGCGCAGCTGCCCGCCGCGGGAATGGAGATGCCGCTGAAATCGACCTCGTCGCCCGGGCGGGCGTCGGGCTCGGGAACGTGAAGCGAGAGCGCCGGCCGGTTGCGGCGCTCGGATCTGTCGGCCATCCTCAGCCCTGTTGGTTGCGGTTCGCGATGCCGTTAGTAGATTTTTCGCCCGCTTGCACCCCTTCTCAGGAGGTGCCTTCTCGCGAGGCTCCCAGCCATCGGATATGGACTCGCGCAGTCAAGTAATGGCAAACATGCAGCCGCGGCGTATCGAGAACTTACGTAGTGGTGGAGGATGTCATGATCTTCTGTCTGCGCACCGGTTCATGCCCATGGCGAGCATATCGCCGCATTGTTTGCTGTGCCGTCATTCTGGTCCTGTCCAGCCAATGTGCGGAGGAACCGATTGAAAATCTGGACGGCTTCGCGACCACCACGAACCTCACAGAGGAACTTCCGCTCGAGATCGGTAATTACGATGATCCGACTTTGGCAGCGAATGTCATTGAAGCTCCGCCGGTTCAGGAAGTTGCGATCGAGCAGGGCGTCGTCGAAGTCTTTTCCCGGGCCGATCGAATAGCGCCCCTGCAGATCATCACGCCGGAAGGAGATACCTCTTATTTCGTCAAATTGGTCGACGCAGACAGCTCAGCCGCGATCATGACGATGTTTATTCGCGGCGGGCAAACGTTCGAAACACAAGTTCCGCTGGGTCGCATTCGCGTTCGCTTTGCCACGGGTACGGTCTGGCAGGGGACCGAGCAGCTGTTCGGCCGCGAAACCGCTTTTCAGGAGGCCGATCGAACGCTCGACTTCGCCACCGATTTCAGAAGGTGTGAGCGGCTACACGATCAAACTCATCCCCCAAATTCATGGCAATCTGGAGACTCTCCCGATCGCCAAGGAGGGTTTCTGATCCCGGCCGCCGCCGGTTTTCGACGCCGTCACCGACTTTTGAAGCGGGTTCAAGATTGCGATTTCGCCCATTGCCCGATTTACTGAAGCCGCCGCGCCACCGGCAGGGTTGGGACGATGCAGCCGCGCAATCGGCCGCTGGCAGGTGACGGTCTGGCCCAGCGCCTGTCCCCCGCGCTGCCGGCCTGCGTTTACCGCGGATGGGGATGCCGCCACGAACCTTTGTGAAGGATGATTTCCGATGCCCCTTATCGCTCTCCTCGCCGCCTTGCTCGCCACCCTCACCGCCTGCGCGACCACCGCGCCGCCGCCCGAGCCGGTCTATTTCGTGATGCGCCACCTCCACACGCCGGCCGGCGAGCATGATCCCGATCTCACCGCCGAAGGGCAGAGGCACGCGGCGCTGCTGGCGAACTGGTTCGGCGTCGAGGCGCTCGAAGCCATCTATGTCAGCCCCTACAAAAGGTCGCAGCAGACGGCGGCGCCGCTCGCCGCCAGGCTGGGGCTGATTCCGGTTTTCTATGACCCCGCCGACACGCCCGGCCTGCTCGCGCGGGTGCGGCAGGGGCCGTTCCCGGCGCTGATCGTCGGCCACTCGAACACCGTGCCCGACATTATCGAGCAGCTCGGCGGCGAGCGGCCGGGGCCGCTGGTGCACGAGGATTTCGGGGATATCTGGCGGGTGGCCGGCGGAATGACGCAGCGGTTCAGGCTGGGTGGGACTGGCAATTGGTGATTGGCAATTGGCAATTGGCAATTGGGGATTGGGATAGCGCGGTTCTTACACCAATCACCAATTGCCAATCACCAATCCCCCGCAAATCACAAATCAATGCAGGCGGCGATCGATTCGAGCTTGCGGATCCGCTCCTTCAGATCGGCCAGCTCGATCAGGTCGGCGGTGGGGCCGCGCGGCTCGCGGCGGGTGGGTCCGGCCAGCTCCAGCCTTTTCACCTCCAGCCAGCCCTGCCACCCCTTCAGCCCGGCGAAGAGGACGATGCTCAGCGCGAGCAATCCGAAGCTCGCCAGAGTGATGGTGGTCATCGCTGCGGTCATTCTCTCCTCCCTTCGCTCGAGCGCCGCTCAGCGCAGCTTCTCGATTTCCGATGCGGTCCGGCCGGCCGGATCGGTCGCGATCCGCTCGAGCACCGCGAGCCGTGCGTGCAGCTCGTCGATCTCGCGCAACCGGCCGCCGTCGGTGGTCGCCGCCTGAGCCAGTCGGGCTTCCGCCTCGCGGCGGCGGCGGCGGGCGCTGAACAGGCTCTGCACGAACCAGAGCAGCAGCGCTCCGAACATCACTCCCATCACAAAGGCCGGTTCCGGCTCCATCTCATTCACTCCCCTGAAAAATATCGTCCCTGCTCAGCTCAGCGCAGCTCTTCGATCTCGCGGGCGAGACGGCTGTTCGAGCTGGTGACGTAGGTCTCGATCGCCTGCATCCTCAAATCGAGGTTGCGCATCCGCTCGCGCGATTCCTCGCGCGCGGCGAGCCGGCTCGGCGCATAGGCCGCCTGACGCTTCTTCTGCCCGACAAAGGCCGCCACGAAATAGGCGATCACCGTCCAGGGGAAGGCGCCGAGCAGGGTGACCAGCACCAGGCCGATGCGGATGATGGTGGCGTCGACCCCGGTGTGATTGGCGATCCCGGCGCACACGCCCAGGAACTTGCCTTCCGCCCGGTCCACTTCGAACCGCCTGCCGCTAACCCTCATTTCATCCTCCTATTTTCCGGGCCCTCGCCCGTTTCCAAGATCCTCTTCGGCTGCCGCTCTTCCGCGGGAAGCGCGCGTTCCAGCACCTCCAGCCGCCGCTCCATCCGGTCGATCAGCGCCAGCATCTCCTCAACCTCGATCGCGTCCGGCTCGGGCCGGACTTCGACCCGGGGGCGCCGCGGCGGGCGCACTAGCAGATAGAAGAGCAGCCCGACGATCAGCAGCGACACCAGGCCGCCGACCGCCATCGCGATCTCGATCGCGTTGGAAATCTCGTTGCCGTTCACCGAGATCGTCATGCCGCCTCCTTCATCGCCGCCTTCATCGCGGCCAGCTCAGCGTCGACCCGCTCGGCGACCTTCAGCTCGGCAATCTCCTGCTCGAGCGTCCTGGGCGGCGCGGCGAGCATCAGCGCGTCGGCATGCCCCTCGGCGAGATCGGCCTGGCGTTCGAGCAGGGCGAAATTGGAGAAAGCCTCCTCGACCCGGCTGCCGGCATACATTTCGCGCATGCGGGCGCGATGCTCGGCGCTCTCGAGACGGGTCGCGATCGCGTTCTGACGGACGCGCGCTTCCCTCAATTTGGCCTGCAGCTTGGCGATATCGGCCTCGGAAGCGCGCAGCGTGGTGTCGATCCCGGCCATCTCGTCGCTGATCTGGCCGGCGAGCTCGGTGAGCTTCTCCTTCTCGACCAGAGCGGCGCGGGCGAGGTCGTCGCGGCTCTTGCTCAGCGCCAGCTCGGCGCGATCGGTCCAGCTGTCCTGCAGCTCGCCGAGCTGGGCGATCTGGCGCTTCTTCTCTTTCAGGTCGGCGATCGAACGGGCCGCCGACGCGCGCACCTCGACCAGGGTCTCCTCCATTTCGAGGATGACGACGCGGATCGTCTTCGCCGGATCGTCCGACCGGTTGACCAGGTCGATCACGTTGGCGGCGATGATGTCGCGGGTGCGGGAAAAGATGCTCATTTCGATACTCCGATCGGCTTGGGCTTTGGGCGGCGGCCGGGGATCCGGTCAGGGGGTGGGCCGATCCCCGGCCGCTTGTGCCCGCGGTCAGGCGTTGGCCTGAGCCGAAGCGGAAATCGAAGTCGCGGCATAGGCGACCGGCTGTCCGGCCGAAGCGGCGGGGCCGACGGCGGCCGTGACGCAGGCGGTGGAGATGACGAGCGCGCCGACCGCGGCGGTGGCGATACGGTGGAAGTTGTTGAAGTTGATCATTGCCCTGCTCCTTGAAACCTTGGTTGAAACTCGATGCGACCAAGGTATCAAGAGCCGTGCCAACTCCAACTTTCGGCGGAAATCCGCCATTTCTTCGGGCTGAGGCGCGACCGACGCCCGCCGGGCGGCCGCCGGGGGTTGGGAAATTTCACCAATGTTTGGGTTTGACGGCGAAGGTCAGGAGCGGACCGGGCGGGCGGCGCGTCCGGGCTCCGCCACCGCGGCGCCGGCCTGGGCGCCGAAATCGCTCTTGCGGCGGCGCTCTTTATTGTCCTTGCGGGTCAAATCCATCAGCTTACCGCCGACCATGAACACGACCGCGGTGCAGGCGGCGAACATCAGCCAGCCGCCGATCCCGGGATAACGCTCGACATAATGGAAGCCGCGATCGACCGCACCCAATGCGATCGCATAGATCACCGCAATCGCCTCGAGGCGGGTCTTGATGACGAACAGTCTGCCGATCTTCTTCCACATGGCCGGAAGGGAGCAAGAAGCGGGCCAGCGACGGAAAAGCGCGGGGGGCGAAGGTTAACCGGTAACGATTTGTAAACCATACCGACGTTCCTCCCCGGAACGGGGAGGGGGACCGCGATGCGCGGCGTCGCGGTGGAGAGGTGATTGAAAGCGAGGCCTCGCCCCTACCCCTCCACCACCAGCCTTCGCCTGCGGCTACGGCTGGTGGTCCCCCTCCCCATTGCTCAGCGATGGGGAGGAAGTATTCTTCCCCGCAGCACGACAAGCTCGAGCCGCCTGATGTTGGCGATATCCGCCGTCGGGTCCGCCGCCAGCACGATCAGGCTCGCCTCGCCGCCCGGGCGGAGCGGGCCGGGGCCGCGGCCGGCGACCGCAAAGGCGTTGGTGGTCGCCGCCGCCAGCGCCTGGCGCGGGGTGAGGCCGGCGCGGACCAGCCGGTCGAGCTCGTCGTGCAGGCCGGCGCCGCGATTCTCCATGAGGTCGGTGCCGGCGAGGATCGGCACGCCGAGGCGGTGCGCGAGGCCGACCAGCGGCGCCATGCGCGCGTACAAACGCTGCTTGAGCGCGCGTCGCTCGGGCGGATCGGACTGCCAGCTCGACTCGTAGTAGATCAGGGTCGGCGTCCAGGGCACGCGGTTGCGGGCGAGCGCGGCGAAGATCTCGTGGCCGCGCCGTCGCTCCAGGCGGTCCATCGCCGCCATCGCCGCGGCCACCGGGTCGCCGCCGGGCTCCAGCTCATTTTCGACGATCGTCTGGACATGCTCGATGGTGCGGATGCCGGCCACCGCGGCTTCGTCCCACTCGAGCGCCAGCGGCACATGGCCGGCGAAGGCGAGGCCGACGACGCGAGCCTCGTCGCGGAGCGCGAAAAAGGCCTCGCGCGACAAACCCCGGTGGATCTTGACGAAATCGACGCCGCGGCGGTGAAGCTCGCGCACCGCCGCCCGCGTTTCGGCCGCGTCGCGCACGACGAGATGGAAGTCGCCACCCTGCATGCCGTTCACGGTCGGCCCGGCGACGACCATCGTCGGGCCGGGCCGCTCGCCGCGCGCGACCGCGTCGCGCAGCGCCAGCACCTCGTCGATCCGGCCGCCCATGTCGCGGATGCCGAGCACGCCGTGCCGGACATAATCTTCGAGCGCGTCGCCGGTCGGGCCGATCGCCGCGACATGGGCGTGCATGTCCCACAGGCCGGGGACGAGATAGAGGCCCGGGACGTCGATCCGCAACGCGCCGGCAGGCGCGCGCAGGCGCGGGCCGACCTCGCTGATCCGGTCGCCGACGATCAGCACGTCGGCGCGCCGGGCCGGACCCTCGTTCGACGGGTCGACGACGAAGCCGCCGGCCAGCAGCAGGACGCGCGCCTCGCCCGCCGCGCCTTCGGCGGGGCGCGCCGCCGGCGCGCAGGCGGCCAGCAGCAGCGCCGCCGCCGCCAGCAAAGCGGCCAGCGGGCCGCGCGTCATTGCCCCGCCTCGAGCGCGAGCAGCGCGAAGGTGGCGAGCCAGTGCTCGCCCATATAATCGCCGGCGACATAAGGCAGGCTGGCGTCGAGATGCTCGCCGGCGGTGCGGCGGGCGAGGCCGGCGAGATCGGGATCGAGCGCGCCGGCGAGGCCGCGCCAGCACCAGGCGCGGCTCAGATTGACGCCGTCGAGATGGGCGATCTTGCCGTCCGACCGGTCGGAGACGTAGGCCGGGACGAACAGGCTGGCCGGCCGGCCGGCGGCGAGATCGGGCAGGAAGGCGTCGAGCCAGGCACGAAAGCCCTCCGGGTCGAGCAGCCGGCGCATCAGCAGCGCCTCGGTCAGCGCCGGCGAGAGGAAGTCGTCGCCGCCGGGCTCCCAGGCAGGACAGCCGCGATCCCCGCCGTAATAGGCCGCCGCGCGGTCGCGGATCAGCTCCGCCAGACCGGCTTCGTTCGGCCTCCGCCCAGTCCAGCGCGAGGATCAGGGCGAAAGCGGTGTTGAAGTGGGTGCCGGTGCGGACGGGATAGGTCAGCCGGGGCAGATAGAAAGCGAGCCGGTCGGCGAAGGCCCGCGCCAGCGGCTGCAGATTCGCCGCCCATTCGGCATCGTGACGCTGCGCCTCGGCGTGGAGCGCGAGCAGCCAGGCCCAGCCATAAGGACGCTCGAACGTGCCGGTATAAGCGCGATCGAGATAGGCAAGCTCGCCTTCGACCCCGGCCGGGACCAGCATCTCGTCGAGCAGGGCTTCGACCCTCGCGGCGACCTCGAGGCAAGGAAACAGCCGCCGGGTACGCAGCAGCAGCCAATAGCCGTGGACGCAGCTGTGCCAGTCGAAGCTGCCGAAGAAGATCGGATGCAGCGCGCGCGGCCCGAGCGCGTCCTCGGGCCCCTCCATGACATGGTCGAGCTTGTGCGGAAATTCGCGGGTGATGTGGCCGAGCGCGAGCTCGGCGAAGCGGTTGGCGATGCGCGCGGTGAGGCGGTGCTCCATCGGAGACAGTCACTACTGACTGTCCCCATTCAATGAAACCGTTGCAGAAACGGCTTCACTTGCCCAAGGCGGGCGCAATTGGGGACAGTCACTCGTGACTGTCCCCTTTCACAAGGGACTGTCCAGAGATGAAGCGGCTGCTCAAGCGCCTCAACCAGACCATGTCCGGCCGGCTCGGATTGAGGCTGATCCGCAACGCCGACCTTTATCCGTGGCAGCGCGAGGAGCGCCGGCTGGGCGCGATGGCCGGCAGCGCAGATCCGGCCGGCGCGGCCGACCGGCTGCGGCCGGACCATCCGCGCCTCGCCGAGCTGCAGCGACGCTATCGCGCCTTCGACCCGGCGGTGACGACGCCGTGGCGCTGGACCGACAGCCGCCTGCCGGCGGAGGATCTGCTGCACTTTCGCGGCGACAATGCCTTCGTCTGGCAGGTGCGCCGGCTCAATCAGAACCCGCTCACCTACGCGCTTTGCTATTATGCGGTGAAGGCCGGCGACGAAGAGGGGCTGCTCGACCGGCTCGACGAGGACGGCCGGTTCGGCGCCCATATTTTCACCATCGACGGCCGCGCCGTCTCGCGCGACCTGATCGATTCGGCGCGCGAGATCCAGTTCCTGATCCGCCATGCCGGGCTCGGCGAGCGGACCCGCACTTTGCTCGACATCGGCGCCGGCTATGGCCGCCTCGCTTTCCGGCTGCACCAGGCGATGGGCGAGAGGGTCCGCACCTTCACCACCGACGCCTTCGCCCCCTCCACCTTCATCAGCGAATATTATCTGGATCACCGCCAAGCCTCGAACGCGACCGTCGTCCCGCTCGACGAGGTCGAGCAATTGCTCGCGGAAACGAGGATCGACATCGCCACCAATATCCACAGCTTTTCCGAATGCACGATGGAGGCGATCGCCTGGTGGGTGGGGCTGCTGGCGCGGCACAAGGTGCGCTATCTGATGGTGGTGCCGAATGAGGGGACCGGCGGCGGCGCGCGCTGCGAGCGCGGCGACGGCGCCGATTTCGAGCCGATCCTGGAGCGCTTCGGCTATCGCCCGATCGTCCGCGAGCCGCGCTATCCCGACCCGATCGTCCAGCGCTACGGCGTCGACCCTGTGCACCTGCATCTGTTCGAGGGACACTTTGGGGACAGTTTATGAACTGTCCCCAAAGTGTCCCCTAAAAGGCCAGCAAATAGATCAGCCCGATATTGACCGCGAGCAGCGGCAGCGCGGTGCCGATCTGCGCCTTGATGACGCCATTGCGGTCCTTCAGCTCGAGCAAGGCGGCCGGCACGATGTTGAAATTGGCGGCCATCGGCGTCATCAGCGTCCCGCAGAAGCCGGCCAGCATGCCGATCGCGCCGACCACGGCAGCATCGCCGCCATAGCCCTGGATCAGCAGCGGGACGCCGATCGCCGCCGCCATCACCGGGAAGGCGGCGAAGGCATTGCCCATGATCATCGTGAACAGGGCCATGCCGAGCGCGAACACCAGCACCGTCAGGAACACACTGCCTTCGGGGATGATCGCGCGGGTGGTGTCTCCGATGATCGTGCCGACGCCGGCGGCGGCGAAGACGACGCCCAGAGCCGCCAGCATCTGCGGCAACACCGCCGCCCAGCCGATCGCGTCGATCAGGCGCCGTCCCTCCTGCAGCGGGGCCAATGCGGGGGGCCTCAGCCAGAGGAAGATCACCGCGAGCGCCAGCAGCACGCCGAGGCCGAGCAGCACATAGGTTTCCCGACGTGCCTCGAACAGGCCGGAATCCCTGAGCGGCGTGTAGCTGTGGAGGAGGGTGCCGACCAAAGCCGTCACCGGGATGATCAAAGCGGGGAGGAACAGCCGGTTGCCGAGCCTTGCGCTCCAGCCCGTGCGCTCCTCCTCGCTGGTGGTCGGCGGGCTCGAGCGGCCGATGAAGCCGAAGCCGGCGAGCCCGGCCAGGCCGAGGACGAGCAGGCCGTTGCCGAAATCGCCGAGAGACGATCCGCCGAGCAGGCTCAACGCCATCAGGCCCCAGAAAGCGGCATTGCCGAAGCGCCTGCCATTGCTGCGGTCGAGCGCGCTCAGCAGCGCGAAAGCGGCGAACATCGCTCCGGCGAGGACGTACAGCCATTGGAGGGTGATCATGGCCGGCCGCTCCCCTTCCCGCCATTCGCCTGCCCCGCCTCGTCATTCCCGCGAAAGCGGGAATCCAGTCCGGCCGCGGAGCCTGCAGCGAGTCCCGCTGGATCCCCGCTTTCGCGGGGATGACGGTATTGGGGACCAACACCGGCACCCAGCCGCCGATCGAGCAGCAAGAGGCGCGCGCCGTGAATCAGGAAGGCGGCGATCGCCGTCGGGATCGCCCAGACGGCGAGATCGAGCGGCGCCAGATCGATGCCGTAGGTGGCCAGGGTCTGCTGGATCAGCACGATCGAGCCGATCGCGAAGAAAATATCCTCGCCGAAGAACAGTCCGACATTGTCGGTCGCCGCGGCGTAGCTTTTCACTTTCTCCTCGGTCGCTTCGTCGAGCGCGCCATGCTGCTGCTCGGCGGCGGCCAGCGTCATCGGCGCAACCAGCGGCCGCACCGTTTGCGGATGGCCGGCGGTCGAGTGAAGGCCGATCGCGGCCGTGATCTGACGGTAGACGAGGTAGAGAATGAGCAGCCGGCCGGCGGTGGCGTTGCGGAAGCCGGCAATGACCGCCTTGGCGCGCTGCTGCAGGCCGTAGCGCTCGAGCAGCCCGATCACCGGAAGCACGATCCAGACGATGGCGATGATACGATTGTCGTTGAACGCCTTGCCGAAGGTGGAGACGACCTCGACCGGATCCATGCCGCCGAGCAGGCCGGTGGCGATCGCCGACACGGTCACCACCAGCATCGGGTTCAATTTCAGCGCGAAGCCGGCGACGACGATCAGGATGCCGAAAAGGGGGAGGTAGGTCATCATTCCTCCCCAGCTTTGGCTGGGGAGGGGGACCATGCGAAGCATGGTGGAGGGGTATATTCGAGGCTCAGCCATCTACCCCTCCACCGTCCTTCGGACGGTCCCCCTCCCCATCTGACGATGGGGAGGAATTCGAGGCCGAATGCCCTCACCATTTCCTCACGCCGCTTCCCCATATCCCCCTCCCCCGGGCGTCAGGATCACGAACATGTCGCCCGCCTCCATGTCGGCCGAATCGGTGGCGGTCAGCCGCTCTTCGCTGCCGTCCGCGCGCACCACCAGGTTGATGCCGGGCTGCGCGTCGCCGCCGCCGGCGAGGCCGCTGGGCGGCACCCGGCGGCGGTTGGACAGGATGCCCGCCTTCATCGGTTCGAGAAAGCGGATGCGGCGGTCGATGCCGTCGCCGCCGCGATGGGCGCCGCCGCCGCCGGAACCGCGGCGGATGGCGAAGCGCTCGAGGATCACCGGAAAGCGCATCTCGAGTATTTCGGGATCGGTGAGGCGGCTGTTGGTCATGTGGGTGTGGACCGCGCTGGCGCCGTCGAAGCCCGGGCCCGCCCCGGCGCCGCCGGCGATCGTCTCATAATATTGGTAGCGCTCATTGCCGAAGGTGAAATTGTTCATCGTCCCCTGGCTCGGCGCCAGCGCCCCGGCCGCCGCCAGCAGACAGTCGGTGATCACCTGGCTGGTCTCGACATTGCCCGCCACCACCGCCGCCGGATAAACCGGGTTGAGCATCGAGCCTTGCGGCACCCTGAGGGCGATCGGCCGCAGGCAGCCGTCGTTCAACGGGATGGCGTCGTCGACCATGGTCCGGAAGACGTAGAGCGTGGCGGCGCGGCAGATCGAATAAGGGGCGTTGAAATTGTTCGGCTGCTGGGCGCTGGTGCCGGCGAAGTCGACCACCGCCGAGCGCCGCTCGCGATCGACCGATATCGCCGCGCAGACGACTGCCCCATTATCTATTTCATACTTAAAATATCCGTCGGAAAGCCTGTCGATCAAGCGTCTTACCGCCTCTTCCGCATAAGCCATGACATGTTGCATATAGGCGTCGATCGCGCCCCGCCCATAGTCGCCGGCGACCCGCTTGAGCTCGCCGGCGCCGCGCGCGCAGGCGGCGATCTGCGCCTTCAGGTCCGAGACGTTGCGGTCGGGATTGCGCGCCGGCCAGTCGCCGCCGCCGAGCAGAGCGCGAATCTCGGCTTCGCGGAAGCGCCCGGCGTCGACGAGCAGGAAATTGTCGATCAGCACGCCTTCCTCGTGAACGTCGCGGCTGTCGGGCGGCATCGATCCGGGCGCGATCCCGCCAATGTCGGCATGGTGGCCGCGGGCGGCGACGAACCAGGCCGGGTCGGCGTCGCCATCGGCGGCGAACACCGGCATGATCACGGTGATGTCCGGCAGATGGGTGCCGCCGCGATAGGGGGCGTTGAGCGCGTAGACGTCGCCCGGCCGGATGCCGCGGCCGTCGCGCCGGCGCCCGCGCGCCTCGATGATGGTGCGGATCGAATCGCCCATCGAGCCGAGATGGACCGGGATATGCGGCGCGTTGGCGATCAGATTGCCGTCGCGATCGAAGACGGCGCAGGAGAAATCGAGCCGTTCCTTGATGTTGACAGAGGAGGCGGTGTTCTGCAGCGCCACCCCCATTTCCTCGGCGATCGCCATGAACAGGTTTCCCATCACCTCGAGCATCACCGGATCGACGTCGGTGCCCATCGCCGGCGCTGCCTCGCGCGGCCGGCGGCGGGTCAGGATGAGATTGCCGAGACCATCGACCTCGGCCTGCCAGCCGGGTTCGACGACGGTGGTGGCGGTGTCCTCGACGATGATCGCCGGTCCGGCAATGCGGTCGCCGGAGCGGAGGCGGGCGCGGTCGAACAGGTCCTCCCCAAGCTGTGCCTGGGGAGGGGGACCCGCCGCAGGCTGGTGGAGGGGTATTGCCGAGGCCTCGCCACTTACCCCTCCACCGTCCTTCGGACGGTCCCCCTCCCCATCTGGCGATGGGGAGGAACTATATTCCCCCTTCCCGACCGCCTCGACGATCGCCGTCTCCACCACCACCGGCGCGTCGGCGACGAAGCCGAAGCGGGCGGCGTGCGCGGCCTCGAACGCCGCCTCCATCCCCTCGCCGACCTCGACCTCGAGCGCGGTATCGCTGCCTTCGTAGCGCAAGGCGGCGCGGCGCCGGATGGCGGGCTCATTGACGCCCTGCCGGCGCAACGCCGCCGCCGCCTCCCGTTCGAGCTCGGCGAGCACCGCCTCGAGCTCGGCCCCGGCCAGAGTGCGCTGGCGCAACTCGACCATGTCGGCGAGGCCCATGCCATAGGCGCTGAGCACGCCCGCCAGCGGATGGATCATCACCCGCCCGATGCCGAGCGCGTCCGCGACCAGACAGGCATGCTGGCCGCCGGCGCCGCCGAAGCATTGCAAGGTGTAGCGGGTGACGTCGTGGCCGCGGGCGATCGAGATCTGCTTGATCGCATTGGCCATATTGTCGACGGCGATGCGGATGAAGCCGTGCGCCGCCGCCGCCAGGCCGATCCCGGCGCGATCGGCGATTTCGGCGCAGCGGGCCAGCGAAGCCGCGGCATCGATCGGCTGGTCGCCGGCCGGCCCGAACACGTGCGGAAAATGTTCGGGGCGGATCTTGCCGAGCACGACGTTGCAGTCGGTGACGGTCAGCGGCCCGCCACGGCGGTAGCAGGCCGGGCCGGGCACGGCGCCGGCGCTGTCCGGGCCGACCCGGAATCGGCGCCCGTCATAATGGCAGACCGAGCCGCCGCCCGCCGCCACCGTATGGATTTCGAGCATAGGCGCCCGCACCCGCACGCCCGCCACCGCGCGCTCGCTGGTCCGCTCATAGGCGCCGGCGAAATGCGAGACGTCGGTCGAGGTGCCGCCCATGTCGAAGCCGATGACATGATCGAAGCCCGCCGCTTCGGCGGTTCGCGCCATGCCGACGATGCCGCCGGCCGGCCCCGAAAGGATCGCGTCCTTGCCGCGGAACGCGGCCGCGTCGGTGAGGCCGCCGTTCGACTGCATGAAGAACAATCGCCCGGCGCCGCTCAGACCGGCGACGACGCGGTCGACGTAGCGGCGCAGCACCGGCGACAGATAAGCGTCGACGACGCAGGTGTCGCCGCGGCCGATCAGCTTGATCAGCGGCTCGACCTCGTGGCTGGCGGAGACCTGGGTGAAACCGATCTCGCGCGCGATCGCGGCCAGCTCGGCTTCATGCGCGGTCCACCGCCAGCCATGCATCAGCACGATGGCGATCGCGCGCAGGCCGCTTCGATAAGCGTGCGCGAGCGCCGCCTGCGCCTTCTCCCGGTCGAGCGGCCGCAGCAGCGCGCCGCCGGCGCCGACCCGCTCGTCGACCTCGACGACCTGGGCATAAAGCGGTTCGGGCAGGACGATGCGGCGGGCGAAGATGTCGGGCCGCGCCTGGTAGCCGATCCGGAGCGCGTCGCCGAAGCCGGCGGTGATGACGAGCAGGACCGGCTCGCCCTTGCGCTCGAGCAGGGCATTGGTGGCGACGGTGGTCCCCATCTTCACCGACGCCACCGACGCGCCGCTTTGCTCGTCGAGAATCCGGCTGATGCCGGCGACGGCGGCGTCGTCATACTGCTCGGGATTGTCCGACAGCAGCTTGCGCACCACCAGCCGCCCTTCGGGCGACCGGGCGACGATGTCGGTGAAGGTGCCGCCGCGGTCGATCGAGAAGGTCCAGGCGGCGCTCATCGGGAATCGCCTTATTATGGCCTCCGGCGCTTTGGAACATGTTTGCCCGGTGGAACCGACCCGGATATCGCGGCTTTGGCAGGAGTGGCCGCGCGATCCCCCTCCCCCGAAGTCCGGCCTGCCGGAGCGCCGGTCGACGGGCCGGAGGACATCCCGCCGCGCGGCTGGAAGGAGATACTCCTCGCTACCTGGAAGGATGCCGGCGAGGACAATGTCTCGCTCGTCGCCGCCGGCGTCGCTTTCTACGCCTTCCTCGCCTTCGTTCCCCTGCTCACCGCCTTCGTGCTGAGCTATGGGCTGATCGCCGAGCCCGCGTCGGTGGTCCGCCACATGCAGACGCTTACCGGGGTGATGCCGCAAAATGCCGCCGCGATCATCGGCGACCAGCTGAAGAGCATGACCGAAACCAGCGACGCCAGGACCGGCCTGGCCTTGCTGGTCGCCATCGCCGTCGCGCTTTACGGGGCCAGCAAGGGCGCGAGCTCGATCATGACCGCGCTCAACATCGTGTTCGAGGTCGAGGAGAGCCGCGGCCTGGTCAAACGCACGCTGATGGCGCTGGCGATGACGGCAGGGGCGGTGATCGTGCTGTTCCTGGCCATCCTCGCCATCTCCGCGCTCAATTTTCTCGAGGCCCTGCTCCCGCATCTCGGCGGCGTGCCGCAATTCCTGGTCAAGGCGGCCTTCTTCCTGATCGCCGCGGCGGCGGTGGTGCTGCTGCTGGCGGTGATCTACCGCTATGGGCCGAACCGGCCGAAGGCGCAGTGGCGCTGGATCACGCCCGGATCGGCGCTGGCGACCCTGGCCTGGCTGGCGGCGACGGTCGGCTTCGGCGCCTATGTCGCCAATTTCGGCGACTATAACGCCACTTACGGCTCGCTGGGGGCGGTGATCGTCTTCCTCACCTGGCTCTATCTCACCGCCTATATCGCGCTGCTCGGCGCCGAATTGAACGCGATCATCGAGATCAAGGTCGGCCGCGGCGAGGTGCGCGACGACGGTGTGACGAGCGCCGTGCCGCCGGCCGAGGGCGAAGCGCCGGTCAAAGGGAACGGGCCCTCCCTGCCGAAGGTGATCGCCCGGCTCGGCGCCTTTTCGGCGCTGCTCGCGCTCCTGGGCCGGACCCGGCGGAGCCGCGCCTGAACCGGCCTGGTTCGGCAGCCGGGTTGACCAGGGCCGTCACTTGGGACAGCCCTGAATCATGGCCGAAGAAAGTTTCACCACCGCCGATTTCCACACCGTCGTCCAGAAGCAGATCGTCAACGCGGTGATCGACACGATGGCGGCGGGCAAGCTCGACTGGGAGCTGATCGCCCCCTTCCTCGACGCCGCCCGCGAGATCTGCCGAAGCGACTTTCGCGAAGCGGCGCGGATCCGCCTCCACACCGTGCGCGCCGAAGGCGAGCAATGGGTCGAGGCCGAGGAGGCGTTCCTCGGCATTGCCGTCGCCGGACGCGACGACGGCGAGGAATGGCTGGCGGAAACCTATTGGCTTTCCGACGTCGCGCTGGCCGACAAGGACCCGGAGCAGGTGCGGCGGATCGCCGCGGCGCTCGAGCGCAGCCTGGCCAAGGTCAACGCCTGGCTGGCCGGACAGGAAAAGGGAGGCCCCGCGCAAGCGGAGCCGGGAGGCTAGGGGACAGTCTATTTGACTGTCCCCACCCCGCCTGGGGGACAGTCAGATAGACTGTCCCCTGACTGTCCCTCAGCTCAGTTGCCGGCGCCGCTGACGCCCGCCTCGTAAAGCTGGACGCAGCGATCGTCGCCTGGACCCGGCTCGCAGGCCGGATAGCCGGACTGGGACTCGATCGGGCCGCCGACGCCGTTGAGGGCGCCGTGCTGGTCGACCTCGGCCTGGGCGAACGTGTCGCTGCCGGCTTCGGTCGATTCGGTCTCACCCGCCAGCGCGTCGATCGAGCCGTCGCCGTTCATCGCGGCCTGGGTGGCATCGCCCTCGACCGGCTCGAACGGGCCGCCGACCCCGGTCTCGGTCTCGCCGGCGAGCGCCGCGTCGTGGATGGCCGAATGCGTGTGCGTCACCGCGCTGCTCTCGACCGGCTCGAACGGCCCGCCCATCGCGGTCGTCGCGCTGTTGTCGAGCAATCCGCCGGTGGGACGGTTCCAGCCGGCGAGCTGCTCGCGCACGCCCTCCTCGTAAAGCTGGATGCAATGATCGTCGCCCGGCCCCGGATCGCAGGGCGGATAATTGGCCGTCGCCGGCCGCGGCGTCAGGCTGGCCGTCTCGAACGGGCCGCCCATGGCGGCGGACTCGGCCTTGACCGTCTCGGCCGAGGCGGTCTGCCACTTGGCGCCGTCGGACGTGTCGACCGTCTCCGCCTTGACGGTGGCGAAGCTGTCGACCGACGCGGTCTCCGCCTTGGCGGCGGCAAAAGTGTCAACCGACGCGGTCTCGACCTTGCCCGTCTCGGCCGAGGCCAGCGGCTCGAAATTCTTGTCGAGCGCGGCAAGCTCGACCTTGGCGTCGGTGCCGGCGTCGACTTCGGACTTGGCGACGATCGCCGTCTTGTCCCAACCGGTAGCGGCCGACTTGGAATCGACGGCGACCTTGGTGTCCGCGGTCTCGACGCTGTTCGTGTCGAGCGGCTTGACGTCGGCCGCCAAAGCGATGGTCGACGTCCCCAGCAGCAGCGCACCGGCTGCGGCAAAATAATGTTTCATTTCATGGCCTCCTGCCATTTGTCCTGCGACGGGAATACGTCGCCGGCCGAAAGCCCCCACGCCCGCACCGGAAGTGCAGTGTGTGCAAGTAACGACCCGGACCGGTATTTTCTCCCTGACCCGGCCGGAAACCCGGCGAAGGGTCAGAAGCGTCCGCCGACCTGCATCGCATAGCCGCGCGCGCCCGCCCGAAAACCGGCGGCGGCAAGGCGGGCGCGGGCGGCGGCATCGTCGGTGCGCACCAGCAGATCGAGCCGATAGCGGCCGTCGGCGAACAGGCGGATGTCGAGCCGGACGGCGCCGCTCTCGCCGGCGAGCGGAATCAGCAGCGCGTCGTCGGCGCAGCGCGCATTGCCGGCGAGGCCGGGGGCCAAGCCGGCGAGATCGCCGGCGGCGGCCGCGCGCACCCGGCCTTCAGCGCGGGTGCAGCGGCCGCCGGCGAAGCCGACGCTGACGTCGCTGAGGTCGAGCGAGGATAAAGCGAGCGGGCCGTCGGCGCCGCCGATCCGGAAGCGGCCGGTGACATCCTCGAAACCGAAGCCGTGCCGCGACACCGTCGCCGCCCCGTTGAACGGGCTGGCCTCGTCGGTGCCGGAGAGGGTCAGCCGCGCTCGGCCGAGCAGCAGCGGCAACAGATTGAGGCGGGCGCGGACGTCGCCGAGCGCGACCGGCCCGACCCGCGCTTCCTGGAGCGCGCCGAGCCAGACGCTGCCGGTCGCCGCGCGCGCGCTGAGGCCGCGCTCGGCGAAGCCGAGCCCGGCGACCGCCAGCCGCATCGGCAGCAAAGCGACCAGCGCGAACAGGAAAAAGGCGAGCAGCAGCAGGGACCGCGCCAGCGGCAGCCGAATCCGCATCAGCCGGTCCGCGCCCGGAACGCGGCCTCGACCGCCAGCGTGCGATCGACATTGGCGCGGGCGCGCAGGCTTTCGACCACCAGCCCGCTGCGCTCCATCAGCCGCACCCAGGCGAAAAAGGCCTGCGGCCGCGCGGCGTCGAGCGCCAGAGTGGCGCGCGCCGGCCCCTGGCCGTCGATGCGCGCGGCGGTAAAGCCCGCCTCGCCGGCCGTCCGGCCGAGCAGGGCGTCGACCGGCAAGGTCGGCGCGCTGGCCGGCTGGCCCTGCGCTCCGCGCGCCGCTTCGGACCGGGCGCGGGCCTCGGCCAGCGCCGTCACCGCCTCGCCATGGCGGCGCTGCGCGCGGTCGAGAGCATCGGACAGCGGACGGATCACCAGCAGCCAGACGGCCAGCAAGGCGAGCAGGCCGAACATGACCAAGAGCAGCCGCTGCTCGCGCAGCGTCCGCGCCCGCCACCAGATCGAAGCGGCGCCGGTCATGCCGGTCTCACCGTCAGGTCCGCGGTCGGGCGGCCGCCGGCGCTGCGCCGCTCGCCCGGCTCGACGCTGAGGCCGCCCGCCTCGATCCGCGCCTGCAGCGCGGCGAAGGTGGCCGGGCTGTCCAGCATCACCGTCGCGTCCAGGCTGCCGTCGGCGCGATAGTCGATCCGGGAGAGCTCGACATTGGGCGTGGCGCGAACCGCCTCGAACAGGATTGCGGCGGCGGCGCCGAAGCCGGGCCGCGCATCGGCACCGGCGCCCGGAGCGCCGGCGAGCGCCGCCGCTTCGGCCTCGAGGCGGTCGGCGGCGAAAGTGAAACTGAGGATCGTCGCGACCTGCACCGCCAGGCTCAGCCCGGCGAGGGCGACGGCCAGCGCCGCGACACGGCGCAGCCGCCGCCCCTCCATCCGCCACTGCCGGCGGCGAGCGAACGGCCCCTGGCGCAGATCGAGCGCGGGCGCGGCGAGCAGGGCCGGCAGCCCGGCCGCGAACCGCGCCTCGTCGATCGTGTCGACGCTCGCCTCCCCGACCAGCGGCCCGGCCAGCTCGGGCTCGATCGCGAACGCCGCGGCCGGGCCGCGATAATCCCAGACCGTCGTGACCTGGCGGCGGACGAAGCCGGCGTCCGGCGGCGCCAGCAGCATCGGCGAGGGCGTCACCAGGTCCGGATCGAGCGCGACGGACGCCGCCGCGGCCAGCCAGGCCGACATCGAAGCGGCCGGCGCCAGCGCCACCGGCGTGCGGCCCCGCTCGGCGCGGCCGACGGCAACATGCATGTCGGCAAGGGGATCGGCGCTGGCATCGGCCAGCATCAGCCGCGCCGCCGCCGCGGCCTGCGGCCCGGTCAGTCCTTCGGCCAGCTCCAGCCAGTGCAAAGTCACCTGCTCGCCGGGGACGACCAGCACGGTCCTCGCCTGGCCCGCCGGAAGCCCCGCCGCGACCTCGCCGCTGGCGGACTCATCCCGGTCGAGCAGCAGCCAGCAGCCGAGCCGGCCCGTCTCGTCGGCGAAGACGATCAGCAGCGGCGCCGCGGCCGGGGGGTCAGTTGCTGATGTCTTCATCTTCGCCGCTGCCGCCGTCGCGGCCGTCCGCGCCGAGCGAGGAAATCTGGAACGGCCGCCCCTCCGCTCCCGGCGCGCTGTAGCGATAGGGATTGCCCCACGGATCGTCGGGGAGCCGGCGGATATAATCGCCGTCAACCAGCGCCTGCAGCCCCTCGGCGCTGGTCGGATAGCGCCTATGGTCGAGCCGGTACATGTCGACGCCCTGCTCCAGCGTCGCGATGTCGGCGCGCGCCTTGGTGACCGCGGCGCGGTCGGCGGCGGGCATGACGTTGATGATGACGATGGTGGCGAGCAGCCCGATGATGACGATCACCACCATCAGCTCGACGAGCGAGAAGCCTTCTTCGTTGGGCCCGTCATCCCGGCGCAAGCCGGGATCTCGGGGGACTCCCCGTGAATTCTTGTCCCGAGGTCCCGGCTTTCGCCGGGATGACGCTTAAGGCGCCTTCTTGTCCTGAGGTCCCGGCTTTCGCCGGGATGACGTGCCTGTTTCATCAATATCCTCCGGCGAGCGTGTCGAGTTGCAGGATCGGCAGCAGGATCGACAGCACGATCAGCGCGACGACGACCCCCATGACGATGATGATCGCCGGCTCGAGCAAGGCAAGGGCGGTCGTCGTGAAAGCGTCGAACTCGCGGTCGAGATAGTCGGCCGCCCGCTCGAGCATCAGGTCGAGCCGGCCCGACGCCTCGCCCGAAGCGGCGAGATAGACGAGCAAGGGCGGGAATATGCCGGCCTTGCGCATCGCGCCGGACAGGCTGCCGCCGGTGCGGATCGCCTCGGCGATGTCGGCCGAGGCGGCGCGCAGCGCCCGGTTGTGGACGGTGCCCGTGGTCAGCCTCAGCCCTTCGAGCAGCGGCAGGCGGCTGGCGACCATCGTCGACAGCGTCCGCGCCATCCGCGCCGCATGGAGGTCGCGGATCAGCCGGCCGATCAGCGGCAGGCGGAGCAGCATCCGGTCGAACCGCATCCTCAGCCCTTCTTCCCTGAGCGCCCGAGCGCCCGCCAGGGCGGCCAGGCCGGCGAGGATGAGCAGCGCCCACCACCAGTTGCTGAGGAAAGAGGAGAGGCCGATCACCATCCGGGTGAGCAAAGGCAGCTGCTGGCCGACATCCTCGAACTGTTCCACCACCTTGGGCACGACGAAGATCATCAGCGCGAACACGACGAACGCGGCGACGACCGCGAGCACCAGCGGATAAGCGAGCGTCGACAGCACCTTGCCGCGCACCTGCGCCTGACGCTCGAGCAAGGCGGCGAGACGCTCGAGGATCGCCGGCAGCGTCCCCGAAGTCTCGCCGGCGGCGACCATCGCCCGGTAAAGCGGCGGGAAGCTCTTCGGTTCGCGGCCCATCGCATCGGCGAGGCGGCGGCCCTCGACTATTCCGGCATGGACCGAGCCGAGGATGCGCCTGACCTCGTCGCGCTCGGCCTGACGCGACAGCGTGCGCAGCGCCTCTTCGAGCGGTGCCACCTGGATCAGGGTCGCCAGCTGGCGGGTGAACAAGGTCAGCTGCCTGGCGCTCAGCCGGCCGCGGCTGAGCAGGCCGCGCGAAAGCAAAGGCGGTGCGGCCTGGCGCCCCGAGGCCGGCTCGATCCGGACGACGTAGAGCCGGCGCGAGACGAGCTGCGCCCGCGCCGCGTCCGCCGTGTCGGCGCGCACCGAGCCGCGGCGTTCGCGTCCGGCCGTGTCGAGGCCGACATAGGCATAATCAGGCATCGACCGCCTCGGCGCGCGACACCCTGATCGCTTCCTCCGGGCTGGTGGCGCCGTCGACCACCAGCGCGCGCGCCGCCGCCGCCAGCGTCGGCGCCGACCGGAAGGCGTGGGCCGCGATCGCGGATTCGTCGCCGCCGGCATTGATCAGCCGCCGGATCGTGTCGTCGACCCTGACCGCCTCGAACAGCCCGATCCGTCCCTTATAGCCGGCACCGCCGCACGCGGCGCAGCCGCGCGGCTCGTAAATCCGGGTTCCGGCCGCGATTCCGAGCAGGCCCGACAGCGAATCGGCGGCCGGCACCGCCAGCCGGCACTCGCCGCACAGCCGCCGCACCAGCCGTTGCGCCAGCACCGCCCGCACCGTCGAGGCGATCAGGAACGGCTCGACCTTCATGTCGCGAAGGCGGGTGATCGCGCCGACCGAATCGTTGGTGTGGACGGTGGAAAGGACGAGGTGGCCGGTGAGCGCCGCCTGGACCGCGATGTCGGCGGTTTCGCGGTCGCGTATCTCGCCGACCATCACCACGTCCGGATCCTGGCGCAGGATCGCGCGAAGACCGGCGGCGAAGGTCAGCCCGACCTGCGGATTGATCTGGGTCTGGCCGACCCCGTCGACCGCATATTCGACCGGATCCTCGACGGTCAGGATGTTGCGGCTGCCGTCGTTGAGGAGCTTGAGGCCGGCATAGAGGGTGGTGGTCTTGCCCGAGCCGGTCGGACCGGTGACGAGCAGGATGCCGTTGGGTTCGGCGAGCGCGCCGCGGAACAGCGCCCTGACGCTCTCGCTCATGCCGAGCTGGTCGAGGTCGATGCCGGCATTCTCCTTGTCGAGGATCCTGAGCACGACCCGCTCGCCGGCGCGGCTCGGCAGCGTCGAGACGCGCACGTCGATCAGCTTGCCGCCGAGCGTGAGGCCGATGCGCCCGTCCTGCGGCAGCCGCCGCTCGGCGATATCGAGCCGCGCCATCACCTTGACCCGGCTGACCACGACCGGAGCGACGTGCGGCGGCATGCGCAGCGTCTCCTTCAGCACCCCGTCCATCCGCATCCGCACGACCAGGCCGGTCTCGTAGGGCTCGATATGGATGTCGGAAACGCCCCGGCGCGCGGCGTCGGCGATGATGAAATTGATCAGCCGGATCGCCGGCGCGTCGTCGGAAGTGTCGAGCAGATCCTCCGCGCTCGGCAAAGCGGAGGCGAGATGGCCGAGATCGTCCTCGAAGCCGAGCGAGCCGGCCGCGTCGGCGGCCGCCTCGGCGCCGGACGCGTAGAGATCGGAGAGGAGCCGGTCGAACGCGGCGGCATCGACCCGGCGAAGCGTGAACGGGCGGCCGAGGAAGCGCCGCAGCTCGACCAAGAAGGCGGGATCCGCGCCTTCGCGCATCGCCACTTCGGGCCGGCCGTCGCTCTCCCCGGTGGCGACCAGGCCGTGGCGGCGGGCGAAGCCATAGGGAACAGGCCGGGCCGGCAAGACGGCGGGCGCCGCCGGCGCCGGCTCGGTCCCGGCGAACTCCTCGCCGCGGCCGATCCTCATTGCGGCGGCGCCTCGCTCGGCGGTATTTCGGCCGGGGTCACCACCTGGTCCTGCGGCTGCGGGACCGCCGGCGCGGTCGGCGGCACCGTGCCGAGATAGTCGCGCACCAGCTCGTCGAGGGTCGGCTCGCGCCGCGGATTGGAGAGCAATTGCTGGCCGCGGGCATAGCCGTAGCGGCGCGCGCTCACCGTCCGCGCGTCCTCGGCCGAGCGCAGGATGGTCGGCCGGATGAACACCATCAGATTGGTGCGGGCGCGCTGGCGGCCGCGCGACCGGAACAGATTGCCGAGGATCGGGATGTCGCCGAGCAGCGGAATGCGCTCGAGCGTGCGTCGCTCATTGTCGTCAAGCAGGCCGCCGATGCCGACGATCTCGCCGTCGTCGACGGTGATCGTCGTCTCGATCTCGCGCTTGTTGAGGATCAGATCCTCGAAATCGTTCGAAACCGGACCGGCGATCGAGCTCACTTCCTGCCGCAGATCGAGCTTGATCGTGCCGCCGGCGTTGATCTGGGGACGCACTTCGAGCGTGATGCCGACATTCTGGCGCTGGATGGTCCGGAAGGTGTTGTCGAAATTCTGGCTCAACGCCTCGCCGGTGGTGATCGGTATCTCCTGGCCGACCAGGATGCGCGCTTCCTGATTGTCGAGGGTCATGATCGACGGCGTCGACAGGATGTTCGACCGGTTGTCGGACCGCACCGCATTGACGATCGCGCCGAATATCTCGTTGCCGGTGCGGAAGGCGGCGCCGGCGAGGCCGCCGGTGGCGCTGGCGATCGAGCCGATCGCCGCATCCTCGAGGTCGTCGACGAGATCGTCCGACGCGCCCAGCTCGCGCGCGGCGATCGCGCCGGCGATCAAATTGGCGTTGGGGGCGATGTTCGAATAATTGGTGACCGCGAACGGGATGTTGGAGCCCCTGAGCCCCGACAGGAACAGCTGGACACCGAGCCGCTGCGCGGCGGTGTCCGAAATCTCGACGATGATCGCCTCGACCAGCACCTGCTGGCGGCGGATATCGAGCTGGCGGATCACCTCGCCGAGCATGCGCTGCACGTCCGGAGTCGCCGAGATGACGATCGCATTGGCGCCCTCGAACCGGGTCACCACCGCATTGCGCGCGGTCGGCGGCGGCGTGCCGGTCGCGGGCGCGGCGACCGGCGCCGGCGCCGGCGCCGGCGGCTCATCCTCCATCGTGCCGCCGCTGCCGCTGTCGGCGCGCCGGCTGCGGCGCAGCCGCTCGCGCGTCGAGGGCGGCGTCGCCGGCTGGCCGAGCAATTGCTGGAGCACCGGCAGCAATTGCTCGGCGTCGGCATGCTCGAGGAAGACGACGCGGATCTCGCTGCCGCTGGCGGCGCGCCGATCGAGCTCCTCGGCGATCGCGACCAGCTCCGCCACCGAGCGCGCGTCGCCGCGCAGCGCGATCGCGTTGGAGCTGTCGACCGGCACCACCGACACCCCCTCGGGGGCGAGCTCGCCGAGCGCGTCGGCGATCTCGCGGGCGCCGGCATGGTCGAGGCCGATCACCCGGCTGATTCCGGAATCGACGTCGATCTGGGCGAGCACCTGGCGGATGCGCCGGACATTGTCGGCGAAATCCGAGATGACGATCGAGCTGCGGCCGGCGGTGATCGAGCCGGCCTGGCTGACCAGCGGCCGCAGCGTCTCGACCGCCGCCGCGGCGTCGATGTTGCGCACCCGCAATATCTCGGTGATGAAGCCGCTCGGGCTGCCGCGCCGGGATCCGCCGACCGGCGCGGAAGCGGCCGCGCCGGCGATCGGCTGCACGCGCAGCGCACCGCCCGCGGCCGGCACGGCGACATAGCCGTTGGCGCGCAGGGTCGACAGGAACAATTCGAAATATTCGCTGCGCGACAGCGGCCGGTCGGTCACCACCGACACCCGTCCCTGCACCGCCGGATCGATGATGAAGGTGCGCCCCGTCACCCGCGCCGCATCCTGGATGAAAGCGCGGATGTCGGCGTCGCGCAGGTTGAGCACATGCTGCGCCGCGGCCGGCGAGAGCGGCGCCATAAGCAGCAGGACGAAAGCGATCAGCAGGCGCTTCACGGCTCGATCCTGACCCGGATCGGCACCGCGCGGCCGCCCCGGTTCACCACCACGTCCGCCTCGCCGCCGGATCGGCGCAGCAGCGCCCAGGCCTGCTCGGTCGAGGTGACCCGCTGGCCGGCGACCGAGACGATGATGTCGCCGGGAATGAGGCCGGCGGCGCGCAGCGCCTGCGCATTGCCGCCGACCGCGACGCCCTGCACGCGGCCGCCGCTGGAGCGCGGCTGGAGCAGGATTTCCGCGGCCGGCGCCCCCGGCGGCGCCATGCGGGGCGCGACCGGCGGCGGCGCCAGGCTCGGCGCGGTCGGCGGCGCCCCCGGCGTCGGCTGGGCCGCGACGTCGGCGGGTGCCGCGGTCGCGGCGGGCTCGGACTGATCGAGGAAGATCTGCTCGGGCGCGCCGCCGCGGCTGATCGTGACGCTGTCGAAGCCGACCCCGGCCAGCGTCACTCCGGGCATGATCTCGTCGCCGACCGCGAAGCTCTGCTGGGTGCCGTCGGGAAGCGCGATGATCGCCGATCCGCGGCCGGTGGCGCGGTCCTCGCGGACGCCGTAAAGCTTGAGGTTGAGCGAGGTGACGACCGCCGGCCCATCCGCGGAAAGCCTGAAGAAGGGATCGAAGTCGGTGAGCGCCGAACCGTCGGCCGGAAGCGTCAGCGCCGCCGGACCCTGATATTCGCCGACCGGACCGACCGGCGTCACCAGCGTCCAGACCAGACGCGCCGCCTGGACCGCGATCAGCGCCAGCAGCAGCAGCTCGAGCGCGCTGTAGACGGTCGGGCGGGGCAGGCGGCCGAACAGCCGCACGGCGCGCGGGTTGATCGCCAAGCGCATCGCCGTACCGATTCCCTCCCCAAACGAGCCGAGCGGCTCCGATAAGTCCGTTCCGCAACTCCTTCGAGACAGCGCGCGGACGCACGAGACGGCTCATCGCCTTGAAATGGATGGCTGAAACGCCTCCCCTTCCCCGAAGAGTCGTGCGGGGCGGACGTTCACAGCTTTTGGGGCGGGGCGCAAGGCCAAGAATCGGCGGCCGGCGAGGTGACCGGATGGGGGCCGGACAGGGGTCGGGCGGCGCCTCTAGGGAAGAACGCCGCCCTTAAGCGTCTCTGGTAGCATAGGGAATCTGGACAAAGGCTGAATGACGACGCGGCAGAGGCCGGGTCCTATCCCGCGACCAGCAGCCAGACCGGCCAGGCGGCCACCGCCATCAGCGCGCCCAGAGGAAGCCGGGTGGTGGCGCTGACCTCGTGGCCGCGCAGCCGCATCAGCAGGGCGGCGGCGAGGCCGAGCAGGCCGGCGCCGACCAGGATGAAGGGAAGCTGGAGCGCGCCGACCCAGGCGCCGATCGCGGCGAGCAGCTTGGGATCGCCGCCGCCCAGCCCCTCGCGCCCCCGCAGCCGCCGATAGGCCAGCGCCATCAGCGCCAGCGCGGCCCAGCCGAGCGCCGCGCCGACCGCGCGGTCGAGCAAAGGCGGACCGAAGCCGGCCCAGGCGGCGGCGAGGCCGAGCGCGATCAGCGGCAGCGTCAGCCGGTCGGGCAGCCAGTGATGCTCGACGTCGAGCATCGCCAGCAGCAGCAGCCACAGGCCGAGCAGCAAGGTGACGAGGGCGAGCGGCAGCGGATGGGCGATGAGCGCGACCAGCCCGATCGCGGCCGCCGCCAGCTCGGCGGCAAGGTGGCGGCGATCGATCCGGCCGCCGCAGCGCCGGCATTTGCCGTGCAATGCGGCATAGGAAAGGACCGGCACCAGGTCGCGCGCGCCGAGCGACGCGCCGCAGCCGTCGCAGCGCGAGCGGCCGGCGACCACGCTTCGCCCCTGCGGCCAGCGGATCAGCAGGGTGGCGAGAAAGCTGCCGACGATCGCGCCGAAAATCAGCCCCAGCGCGAGAAAAAGAAGATCCGGATCGGCCGAGCTCATCCGGTGCCGGCGGCGAGGATGCGCTGCGCCTGGACGAGATGGGGCCGGTCGATCATCCGTCCGTCGAGCGACAGTGCGCCGGCGCCGGGATTGGCCTCGAACGCGGCCACCACCTTGCGCGCCTGCTCGACCTCCGCCTCGCTCGGCGTGAAGGCGGCGTTGATCACCGGCACCTGGCCGGGATGGATCGCCATCATGCCGGCAAAGCCGTCGCGCCGGGCGCGCCCGGCATAAAGCGCCAGCCCGTCGAGGTCGCGAAAGGCGGGATAGACGGTTTCGATCGGCGCCACCCCGGCCGCCGCCGCTCCGAACAGGCACAGCGACCGGGCGAGCTGGTAGGGCGGCGTGAAGCTGCCATCCTCCTCGCGGCTGGTGGCCGCGCCGATCGCGGCGGGCAGGTCTTCCGCCCCCCAGGTCAAAGCCGCCAGCCGCTTGACGCCGCCATAGCTGCCGAGCTGGAACATCGCCGCCGGGGTTTCGGTGGCGATGGCAAGGATCTGCGCGGTCGCATTGCCCCGCTCCGACAGCCGGCGGGCGAGCTCGGCCACCGAGGCCCCGCTTTCGGCCTTGGGCAGCACGATCCCGTCCGGATGCGAGGCCAGGATGGCGGCGAGGTCGCGGTCGCATTCCGGGCTGTCGAGCGGGTTGACCCGGACCCAGATGCGGGCGGCGCTATTGGCGTCGAGAAACGCCGCGACGGCGCGCCGCGCTTCCGGCCGGGCGGCGGGCGCGACCGCGTCCTCGAGGTCGAGGATCAAGGCGTCGGCGCCCGACCCGAGCGCCTTTTCCATCCGGTCCGGCCGGTCGCCGGGCACGAAGAGGAGGGAGCGGAGCTTCACCTGGCTCCTCCCCTCACTTTCGCCTCTGCATCAGCGCGGTGCGCTCCATCACGCAGACCAGCTCGTCCTTCTGGTTGAACATGCGGTGCTCGAAAGTGACGATGCCGGCATCGGGACGGGATTGGGAATCCTTCAATCCGACCACCTCGGTCTCGGCGCGCAGCGTGTCGCCGATGAACACCGGCTTTGGCATCCGCACCTTGTCGTAGCCGAGATTGGCGACCAACGTCCCCAAGGTGGTGTCGCCGACCGAAAGGCCGACCAGAAGCGCGAAAGTGAAGGTGCCGTTGACGACGATGCGGCCGAACTCGGTCGCCTCGGCATAGGTCTCGTCGAGATGGAGCGGCTGCGGATTGTGGGTGAGCGCCGAGATCAGCAGATTGTCGGTCTCGGTGACGGTGCGGTGCGGCTGATGGCGGATGCGGTCGCCCAGCGTCCACTGCTCGTAATAGCGGCCGGGCATCAAACCGTCGCCCCGGCGAAAGGGCGCCCCGCAAAGCTATACTTTGCGGGGACCCCGAAAGCCGGGGCCTCGGGACCAGAGTTCACGGCCCTTCCCCATGAGATCCCGGCTTTCGCCGGGATGACGCGTGTCATGCCTCCTCCCCCTTCTCGATCCGCACCAGCAAGGTGCCTTCGGTGACCTGCGCGCCTTCGGCGACATTGACCTCGGTCACCATGCCATCGAACGGGGCGGCGAGGCTATGCTCCATCTTCATCGCCTCCAGCGTCAGCAGCTTCTGGCCGCGCGCCACCGCCATGCCCGGGGCGGCGTCGAGGGCGATCACCCGGCCGGGCATCGGCGACAATATGTCGCCGTCGAGCGCGTGGCTGCCGCCGGCCGCGCCGCCGCCGCCGGGAAGGGTGAAGGCGAAGGCCTGGCCGTCGGCGAAGACGAGGACGCTGCCGCCGGCCGCGGTGGCGACGCCTTCGAGCGGCAGGTCGCCGGCCGCTTCGATGGTGCGGGTCTCGCCGTGATGGCTGAGGCTGACCCGGTCGGCCGCGGCGGCGTTCGGCCGGAAGCCGACCAGCGCGCGCCACGGATCCTCATCCCCGCCATCGCCGGATGACGCGATCATCGCCAGCGCCGCCAGGTTCCACACGCCGTCGCCCGGGGCCGGATCGGGCAGCAAGGCGTCGAGCCGGGCGGGGATGAAGGCGGTGTCGACCTCGCCGGCGGCGAAGTCGGGATGACCGGCGGCCCGGGCGAGAAAGCCGGCATTGGTCTTGACCGGGAAGACCTCGACCGCCTCGAGCGCGGCGACCAGCTCGTCGATCGCCCAGGTCCGGCTCGGCCCGTGCGCGATCAGCTTGGCGACCATCGGGTCGTACCAGGGGCTGATCCGGTCGCCCTCGGCGACGCCGGTGTCGATCCGCACCGTCGCGGGCAGCTGGAAATGGTCGAGCCGGCCGGTCGAGGGCAGGAACTGGCGGGCCGGATCCTCGGCGTAAAGCCGCGCCTCGAGCGCATGGCCCTGGATTTCGAGCTCGTCCTGGCGCTTGGGCAGCGTCTCGCCCGACGCGACCCGCAGCTGCCATTCGACCAGGTCCTCGCCGGTGATCGCCTCGGTCACCGGATGCTCGACCTGGAGGCGGGTGTTCATCTCCATGAACCAGATCCGGTCGGCGCGCAGCCCGTTCGAAGCGTCGGCGATGAACTCGACCGTGCCCGCGCCGATATAATCGACCGCTTTGGCGGCCTTGACCGCCGCGCCGCAGACGACGCTGCGCAGCGCGCCGTCGAAGCCGGGCGCCGGCGCTTCCTCGATCACCTTCTGGTGGCGGCGCTGCAGCGAGCAGTCGCGCTCGAACAGGTGGACGATGTTGCCGTGGGTGTCGCCGAACACCTGCACCTCGATGTGGCGCGGCCGCTCGACATATTTCTCGATCAGCACCTTGTCGTCGCCGAACGAGGACGCCGCCTCGCGCTTGCACGAGGCGAGCATGTCCTGGAATTCGGTGGCTTGGTTGACCCGCCGCATGCCCTTGCCGCCGCCGCCGGCCACCGCCTTGATCAGCACCGGCCAGCCCAACGCCTCGGCCTCCTTCTGCAGCCGCTTCGGGTCCTGGTCCTCGCCATGATAGCCGGGCGTCACCGGCACGCCGGCTTCGGCCATCAATGTCTTCGCCGCGTCCTTCAACCCCATCGCCCGGATCGAATCCGGGTTCGGCCCGACCCAGACCAGGCCCGCGTCGATCACCGCCTGGGCGAAATCGGCATTCTCGGAAAGGAAGCCGTAGCCGGGATGGATCGCCTCGGCCCGGGTGTCGCGCGCGGCGGCGATGATCTTGTCCCCGACCAGATAGGATTCCCGCGCCGGCGACGGGCCGATATGAACCGCCTCATCCACCTCCCGGACTTGCAGCGCGCTGGCGTCGGCATCAGAATAAACCGCGACCGTGCGGATTCCGAGCCGCCGCGCCGTCCGAATGATCCGGCACGCGATCTCGCCGCGATTGGCGATGAGCAGTTTACCGAGCAAGCAACACTCCCTGGTAAGTGTTGAATAGTTCCGAGACAGTCAGGTGCTTAGAGAGACACCAACCGCATTCGCCAATAAAAATACCGCTACGATAAGAACGATTTGAACCATTCCTCGAGCAAACCCCGCAATTGCGTAACGAGAAGATATCATATCATTGAACACTTCTATCGCCACCGGATAGGGTGATCGGCGCATAAAATAGAGCCAAAAGCGACGTTTCAGAAAGCGAACAGGTGTGTCGATCAAGATGACTATCGGCCAAAATAATACATAGATTGTCTTAGGAAGCCAACCTCTATATACGATCAATGGAACATTTACTCCCATGCCACACTCTGGATCAAGACGTGATCTAAGATATGTCAAGTATCTAGCTTGCGCTGCACATCCAATAAGGTAGATATTTAGAAGATCTCGATGAAAGTCAGTCAAATTCAGCCCTACGGCTCTTAAGATAATTTCATATGTGTAATGGTGTATTGGATAGATTGTTTGTTTATAAAGCTCGATAATAGAAGCAAACCAGTTGGTTAATCTTATGCTGGAGAAATGAATCAGTATTTTAAGCAGTGATGCGCCGGTTACAGCGAACGTAAGGTATCGCAAACCGAGCGAGAGCCAGCTTTGGGTTCTTTCATCTCTCCTGACCACAGGCTTGCAATAACCGCACGACATCGCGCCGTAACCATGGATTTTCGTCACATCCTGAACAATCCGAACTGCGCCCTCTCTGGGATCGGGGCGTTGAGCGCCGCGGCAAACGCCAGGCCCAGCACGTCCCGCGTCTGGACCGGGTCGATGATGCCGTCGTCCCACAGGCGCGCGGTGGCATAATAGGGGTTGCCTTCGTCCTCGTAGCGCTGGCGGATCGGCGCCTTGAACGCCTCGGCTTCCTCCGGCGTCCATTTGTCGGCGTCCTTGTGCACGGTGGCCAGCACGCTCGCCGCCTGCTCGCCGCCCATCACCGAGATGCGGCTGTTCGGCCAGGTGAACAGGAAGCGCGGGCCATAGGCCCGGCCGCACATGCCGTAATTGCCGGCGCCGAAGCTGCCGCCGATGAGGACGGTCACTTTCGGCACCTGGGCGGTGGCGACGGCGGTGACCAATTTGGCGCCGTCCTTGGCGATGCCGCCCGCTTCATATTTGCCGCCGACCATGAAGCCGGAAATGTTCTGCAGGAACAGCAAGGGCGTGCGCCGCTGGCAGGCGAGCTCGATGAAATGGGCGCCCTTCAAGGCGCTTTCCGAGAACAGGATGCCGTTATTGGCGAGGATCGCCACCGGCATCCCCCAGATGCGGGCGAAGCCGCACACCAGAGTGGCGCCGTAGAGATGCTTGAATTCGTGGAACTCGCTGCCGTCGACGATCCGGCCGATCACCTCGCGCACCTCATAGGGAGTGCGGACGTCGTCGGGGATGATTCCGTAAAGCTCGGCGGGATCGAGCCTCGGCTCGACCGGCTCGGCGAGGTCGATGTCGATCTGCTTCACCCGATTGAGGCGGGCGACGATGTCGCGGACGATGGCCAGCGCATGGTCGTCATCGTCGGCGACATGGTCGACCACCCCCGAACGCCGTCCATGCACCTCCGCCCCGCCCAGCTCCTCGGCCGAGATCACCTCGCCGGTCGCCGCCTTGACCAAAGGCGGACCAGCGAGGAAGATCGTGCCCTGGTTGCGGACGATCACACTCTCGTCCGACATCGCCGGGACATAGGCGCCGCCGGCGGTGCAGCTGCCCATCACGCAGGCGATCTGGGCGATGCCGAGGCTCGACATCTGCGCCTGGTTGTAGAAGATCCGGCCGAAATGGTCGCGGTCGGGAAAGACCTCGGCCTGGTGCGGCAGGTTCGCCCCGCCCGAATCGACCAGATAGACGCAAGGGAGCCGGTTCTGCAGCGCGATCTCCTGCGCGCGCAAATGCTTCTTGACGGTGATCGGGAAATAGGCGCCGCCCTTCACCGTCGGGTCGTTGGCGACGATCAGGGTCTCGAGCCCGGCGACGCGGCCGATGCCGGCGATCATGCCGGCGCCGGGCGCGCCGTCCTGGCCGTGGCTGTCGCGATACATGCCGCAGGCGGCGAGCTGGCCGATCTCGAGGAAGGGCGAGCCGGGATCGAGCAGGCGCTGCACCCGCTCGCGCGGCAGCAGCTTGCCGCGCCCGACATGGCGCTCGCGATGCTTGTCAGGCCCGCCCAATGCCGCCTGCGCGACCTTTTCGCGCAGCGCCTGCGCCAGCGCCCGGTTGTGGGCGGCGTACCGCCGATAGGCGTCCGAGCCGTCGTCGACGGCGGTGGGGAGGACGCTCATGCGGGCGCTCCCGGCGGACGCTTGCGGATCAGATAACGATAGATGCCAATGAGGTTGATGACGAACAGGACGATATTCTGGGTCAGCAGGCCGCCCTCCTCATCCATCAGCCCGTAAGCGATCCACGACAGGCTGGCGAAAGTGAACAGCACGAAGCCGTAGCCGGTCGCGCGCCGGCCGAGGTCGCCGGCGATCAGCAAGGCGGCGACGATGCCGGCGATGGTCGCGAACCATTCGAGGGCTTCAGTCATGGCCCACCGTCACCCCGGCGCCAGCCGGGGCCTCGGGCCGGAAAATCGCGGAGCCTTCCACCCGCCGGGATCCCGGCTTTCGCCGGGAGGACGAAACGATGCCCATCACGCCCCGGCCCCGATCAGCTCGCGGCCGATCAGCATCCGGCGGATCTCGTTGGTGCCGGCGCCGATGTCGAGCAATTTGGCGTCGCGCATGTAGCGCTCGACCGGCCAGTCCTTGGTGTAGCCGGCGCCGCCCAGCGCCTGCACCGCCTCGCCCGCCACCCGCACCGCATTCTCCGACGCCAGCAGGATCGCGCCGGCGGCGTCGAAGCGGGTGGTGCGGCCGGAATCGCATGCGCGCGCCACCTGATAGACATAGGCCCGCGCCGAATTCAGCGCGACATACATGTCGGCGACCTTGGCCTGTATGAGCTGGAAGGCGCCGATCGGCTTGCCGAACTGCTTGCGCTCCCGGACATAGGGCAGGACCGTGTCGAGGCAGGCCTGCATGATGCCGAGCTGGATGCCGGCGAGCACGGTGCGCTCATAATCGAGCCCCGACATCAGGACCGCGACGCCGCCATTTTCCGGGCCCATCACCTGCTCGTCGGGAACCTCGCAATCCTGGAACACCAGTTCGCCGGTCGGCGAGCCGCGCATCCCCATCTTGTCGATCTTCTGGCCGACCGAGAAGCCGGGCATGTCCTTTTCGATCAGGAAGGTGGTGATGCCGCGCGAGCCCTCGCCCGGAGAGGTCTTGGCGTAGACCACCAGAGTGTCGGCATAAGCGGCGTTGGTGATCCAGAATTTGGTGCCGTTGAGGACGTAGCCGCCTTGCACCTTGTCGGCGCGCAGCTTCATGCCGACGACGTCGGAGCCGGCGCCGGCTTCCGACATGGCGAGCGCGCCGACATGCTCGCCGCTGATCAGCCTGGGCAGATATTTCGCCTTCTGCCCGTCATTGGCCCAGCGCCTGATCTGGTTGACGCACAGGTTCGAATGGGCGCCGTAGGACAGGCCGATCGAGGCCGAGGCGCGCGCCACCTCCTCCTGGGCGACGACATGTTCGAGATAGCCGAGGCCGAGCCCGCCATGTTCCTCCTCGACGGTGATGCCGTGAAGGCCGAGCTCGCCCATTTGCGGCCACAGCTCGCGCGGGAACCAGTCCTTTTCGTCTATCTCGGCGGCGAGCGGCGCGATCCTGTCGGCGGCGAAGCGGCGGGTGGTGTCGCGGATCATGTCCGCCATCTCGCCCAGCGCGAAATCGAGCCCGAGCTCGGCCATTTCCCTCTCCTTTTCGCACGCGGCCCTAGCAGAGGCTTCGCGATTTGAACAAGCGCGCGACCGCGCCTATGTGCGTGCCACCTCAACCCCACCCGTCATCCCCGCGAAAGCGGGATCCAGTTTCCCGGCAAGGGCGAGGTGAAAGCCGCTGGATTCCCGCTTTCGCGGGAATGACGATGAAAGGCCGTGTCGAATGAACGAAGCCGCCGACCCGATCGTCATCCTCTCCTACGCCCGCACGCCGATGGGCAGCTTCCAGGGCAGCCTCGCCGGCGCCTCGGCCACCGAATTGGGCGCGGCCGCGGTCGGGGCCGCGGTCGAGCGCGCCGGAATCGCCCACGAGGCGATCGAGAAGATCTATATGGGCTGCGTGCTGCCGGCCGGCCTCGGCCAGGCGCCGGCGCGCCAGGCGGCGCTGAAGGCCGGGCTGGGCAAGCATATCGAGGCGACGACGGTGAACAAGATGTGCGGATCGGGCATGCAGGCGGCGATCATGGCCGCCGACTCGATCGCCGCCGGGTCGGCCGACATCATCGTCGCCGGCGGCATGGAGAGCATGACCAACGCGCCCTACCTGATGACCAAGCACCGCGGCGGCGCCCGGATCGGCCACGACAGGATCATCGACCATATGTTCTTCGACGGCCTCGAGGACGCCTATGAGCAGGGCCGGCTGATGGGCAGCTTCGCGGAGGAGGCGGCGCGCGACTATCAGTTCACCCGCGAGGCGCAGGACGATTATGCGATTCAGTCGCTGACCCGCGCCCGGCAGGCGCAGGAGAGCGGCGCGTTCGACCGCGAGATCGTCGCCGTCGAGATTGCCGGCCGCAAGGGCCCGACGGTCGTCGACAAGGACGAGCAGCCGGCCAAGGGCGACCCTTCGAAGATCCCCGGCCTCAAGCCCGCTTTCGCCAAGGACGGCACGATCACCGCCGCCAATGCCAGCTCGATCAGCGACGGCGCCGCGGCGATGGTGATCACCCGCCAGTCGGTCGCCGACCGGCTCGGTTTGAAGCCGGTCGCCCGCATCGTCGCGCACGCCGCCCACGCCCACGAGCCGGCCAAATTCACCACCGCGCCGGTCGCCGCGATGCGCAAGGCGCTCGACAAAGCCGGCTGGAGCGTCGCCGACGTCGACCTCTATGAGGTGAACGAGGCGTTCGCCTGCGTCGCGATGATCGCGATGCGCGACCTCGGCATCTCGCACGACAGGATCAACGTCCATGGCGGCGCCACCGCGCTCGGCCACCCGATCGGCGCCAGCGGGGCAAGGGTGATGGCGACTTTGCTCAGCGCGCTCGAAACCCACGGGGGCAAGCGCGGGCTCGCGAGCCTCTGCATCGGCGGCGGCGAAGCGACCGCGATGGCGGTGGAGCTCGTGGACTAAGAGCCCGTTCCTTTACCCCCTTCTCACCGCGGCTCCGCTAGTCGCGAAAGCTTGACTCCGACAATTCTTGTAGCTACATTTATTCATGGCGATCACCTTCGATCCGGTAAAGCGCGACCGCAACCTCGCCCAACGAGGACTCGACTTCGCCGATGCCGCCGACGTCCTGGACGGCCCCAAATTCCAGTTCGCGGACGATCGGCAGGACTATGGCGAGGTGCGGATCACGACGGTCGGCCTGCTGAAGGACCGAATGGTCGTCATAATCTGGACGAACCGAGATGAGGACCGCCACATCATCTCGATGCGAAAGGCGAATGAACGTGAGCAGAAAAGATACCGGGAACGACTGGTCTGATCCGGACGACGCGCCGGAACTCGACGACGAATGGTTCGAGAAGGCCGACTTCATGATCGGGGACAAGGTCATCCGCCGCGGCCGCCCGCCCGGCTCGGCCAAGCGCCTCGTGTCGCTGCGCCTCGATGAGGCCGTGCTCGACCATTTTCGCGCCACCGGCCCGGGCTGGCAGACGCGCCTGAACGAGGCTCTGCGGAAGGCGGCAGGGCTATAGCGTTATCGCAGTCGCGGGGGACAGCGCCCGATACCCTCTGACTCGCCTGCAAGTCGTCGACTGCGCCGTCAGGCCGCCCAGCGCCCCTCGTCAGGGACCGGCGCCTGCCGCGCCAGCCGGGCCAGCCGCGCGCCCAAAAAATCCATCACCGCGCGCACGCGCGGCGTGTGGCGGAGGCGCTCGTGGGTCAGCAGCCATAATTCGGCATCGTCATTGGCGATCGGGTCGAGGCAGCGGACCAGATCGGGTTCGCGGTCGGCGAGGAAGCTCGGCAGCACCGCGAGCCCGGCGCCGGCGCGAACCGCGGCGAGCAGCCCGGTGCCGGAGCTGTGGTGGATGGTCACCGCTTCTTCCAGCCGGTGGCGCCGGAGCCAGGCGCGGTAGAGCGGCCAGACCTTGTCGCCGCCGCCGCCGACGATCGGGTGCCGCCGCAAATCCGCGGCGGTGCGCGGCCGGGCATGGGCCGCGGCATAGTCGCGGCTGCAATAGAGCGTCCAAGGATCGGGCGCGATCCGCCGCCCGACCAGGCCGGAGTCGACCGGCAAATGGCCGCCGCGCAGCGCCACGTCGGCCTCGCCGGCGCCGAGGTCGCGCGGCAGATCGGCGGTGTCGAGCTCGATCCGCAAATTCGGGTGGGCGTCGTGCAGGTCCCTGAGCATCGGCGGCAGGATGGTGACGGCATAGAGCTCCTGAGCGGTCAGGCACACCGTTCCGCTCGCCTCGCGCGACTGGGCGCCGGCCGCTTCGGCAAAGGAGGAAGCGGCGGCCTCCACCGCCTCGGCCTGCGCCACCAGCGCCTCGCCTGCCGGGGTCAGCGCGTAGCCGGCCTGACGCCGCTCGACCAGGACGAGGCCGAGCGCCGCCTCCAGCGCCGACAGCCGGCGCGCCACCGTCGTCTGGCTGACCCTGAGCGCGCGGCCGGCGCCGAGCGTGCTGCCGCTGCGCGCGACCGCGAGCAGATATTTGAGATCGTTCCAGTCGAGCGACGTTGCCGGCATGGCCTTCCCTCTGCGCCTGCTTTGGCGCCCCTCATTCTGCACTTTTGCAGAACCGGCGTGCAATATCGCTGATTGAGTTGCGATTTGCAACTCATTATCCCGGTCCGCAAGCCAGCGCTGGCTCACCCGACTCTCACATTCGGAGACAGATCATGAAGAGCATCTCATCCCTGACGACCATCGCCGCCGCCCTGATCGCGGCCAGCCTCGCCGCCGCCCCCTCGCCCGCAATCGCCCAGGTCGGCGGACCGGACCGGATCGTGATCAGCCATGCCGATCTCGATCTCACCACGTCCGCCGGCCGCGCCGCGCTCGACCTCAGGGTGCTGCATGCGGCACGGACGGCCTGCGGCACGCCCTCGCCGGCCGATCCGCGCGGCCGTGCCGATGCCGAAAAATGCGTTGAAGAGGCCCGCACTGCCGCCTTTGCCCAGCGCGAGGCCGCGATCGCCGTCGCGCAGCGCCAGTCCGAGCCGGTCCTGGCCTCGAGCCGGTGAGCCGCCATCGGCCCGCTCCCGCCGGCCGCACGTCCGGCGGGAGCGGGTCGAAGGCAACTCTTGTCAGGCCGGCTCGGCGATCGCCGACAGCTCCGCGATCCGGCTTTCCACTTCGCGGCCGCGATTGCGGTTGAGGGCGATGATGAAGCCGGCCAGCAGCAGGATCGCCCCGCCCCCCGCCGCCGCCCGCAGCGGCTGGTCCGCCGACAGGCCGAACAGGACGAGATTGGTGGCGAGGCCGATGAACAGCGGCCCGAGCCAGAACCACCACATGATTCCGCGCAGGCCGTTCTGGCGGGCGAGCTCGCGGCCGTAATGGGCCCGTACCGGTTCGAGCCCGGCGGCGGCCGGGATCGGCCGTGCCGACCCGCGGGTCGCGAGCCAGGCCATGATCGCGACGAAGAGCGCGAGGAAAGGCCAGGCTACCGGCTCCAGCGGCGGATCGAAGCGCAGCAACAGGGCGGCGGAGAGCAAGACGATCAGGCCGAGCGCGAGCATCTCGGCCCGGTTGCGGGCGCGCACGCGGCGTTCGAAGCGCCCATAATCCTCGACGACGGCCGCGATTTGCGGCTTCGGGCCGAGCCCGGATCGCCCGGCGGCCGAAACGCCTTCGGCGGCACCGATGATGCACAGGGTCGGCAGCGCGAAGAAGCCGAGCCTGTAGAGGCCCGTGGGCAGCAACCAGTCCGGTCCGACGACTCCCGCCGAGGCGAGTCCGGCCAGCGCCGCCTGCGAAAGCAGCATCGCGGCCGCGGCGGCCACCGCGTCGAGCAGGCCGCGTCGTACGGGCGTCTCCTCGCCGCGGTAGACGGCGCGCAGGACCAAAGCGATCAGCGCCGCGGCGGCCGGGATGCCGCCCTGGGCCCAGCTCGGGACCGCCTGGCCCGGCAAATCGGGCAGGGTAACCCCGAGGCAGGCGATGAGCACGAAGCCCTGAAGGCCGACGATCGGAATGCTCGACGTGCGCCGGGCGCGGCTGGCGATGAGATAAGGCATGGTTCGTATCCCTTCTGACGCATATTGGATCGGCGAGCGGTAGCGCTCCTCGAGATCGCCCATCACGGCCTCGCGCGCGGGCGGCGGAATGAGCAGCCGGAACAGGCCGCTGATCGCCGCGGGCGGGCGGCGCCCGCTCAAATCGGGTTCCACATCGTTTCTCCCCAGCATCGCTCGACCGCGTCGCAGATCCGCCGGGCGGTGCGCGCCGCCTCGAGCAACGCCTGCCGGCCGGCTTCCTCGAGCCGATAGAAGCGCTTGGCCCGACCGCCGCGCTCGGGCGTCGGGTCCGACAGCCAGGACGTCACCATCGCCTTGTCCTCGAGCCGATCGAGCGTGGCGTATACCGCCCCCAGCGCCACCGTCCGCGGGGCCGACAGCGATTCCACCTCGGCATGGATGGTGACCCCATAGGCCTTCTCGCCAAGCGCAAGGATCGCCGTCAGCACGAGCTGCTCGAATTGGCCGAGGGAGGTGGACGGCGCCATTTGTCATACGCTGTATTAGAAATGGACGGATGTCAAGCGCCCGCCCGCCTGTCATGGCGCCTGCCGGCGGCCGCGGCGACCGCTCCCCCGGGAAATCGGTGGCAAGGCCGGCGGGGTCGTGACAGTCTGCGCCATGGCCAGCCGCCCGCAACCCGCCGACGCCAACCGGTCCGGCGCTCTCCCGATCCGGCGCCCACGTCGCTTTCTTCTGTCCGGCCTGTTGCTGTTCGTCGCCGGCCTCGTCTGGGGCATGGCCTCGGCACGCTACGGTCTGCCGCCTTATGCCCAGCTCAACCGGCTCCACGACCGCTATCTCGTCGACAAGCCCGCGCACGGCCCGACGCCGCCGGCGCTGTTCCGGACCGATCCGGGCCGGCTGATCGCGATCCGCGAGCCGGAGGATGTCGGCCGCCTGCGCGCGCAAGTCGCGGCCTTCCTGTGGGGCGAAGCGGGGCTGCCGGCCGGACCGCCGCAGCGGATCGAGAGCGGCGTCGCCGAGGCCCGGTATGACGGCCTCGATCATCTGTCGCGGGTCGACCGGCTGACCACGAACATGGACCATGGCCTCGTCTCGATCGGCTATCATCTCGTCCCCGACCGGCCCAACGGCGCCGTCATCCTCTATCATCACGGCCACACCGCGGGATCGGCGCGCGACCGGGCACGGATCGGCCGGCTGCTCGAGGCCGGCTATGCCGTGGTCGAGCTGTTCATGCCGCTCTACGGTCCGAACAGCCGGCCGCTGCTCGATCTGCCGCGGATCGGGCGATTCCGGCTGACCTCGCACAATGACATGCGGCTGCTGGCGCCCGCTTTGGGCCAGCCGCTCAAATATTTCTACGAGCCGGCGATCCGCGCGGTGAACCATCTGGCGCCGCAATACCGGCGCATCGCCATCATGGGCTATTCGGGCGGCGGGCGGACGGCGCTGCTGGCGGCGGCGCTCGATCCGCGCATCCGCGAGAGCTTCGTCGTCGCCAGCGTCTATCCATATTATCTGATGCAGGGATCGCGTCTCGGCGATTATGACGAAAGCGATCCGGCGCTCTATCGCCTCGCCACCCATTTGGAGCTGATGGTGCTGGCGGCGTCGGGCGAGGGCCGGCGGTCGGTGCAGATCCTCAACCGCTACGACCCCTGCTGCTTCGCCGGCCGACGCGCCGAAACCTATGCGCCGACGGTGCGCCGCGCGGTGCGTGCGCTGGGGCCCGGCGACTTCACCGCGATCGCCGACGAGACCGGCCGCGAGCACGACATCTCGCCGGCGGCGATGGACCTGATCCTGGCGCGGCTGGCGCAGATGCGCTGACGAGGCTCAGCGCGAGCCGCGCATCCCCTCCGGCGTCCGATCCGGCCGCATCGGCGCATCGGCGTGAGCGCGGGCGAGCGCCAGCGCCGCCTCGGGCGAGGCGATCGGGTCGCGCGCGACGAACACGAAGCTGCCGACCTCGGTCGCGCCGAACAGGTGCCGCGCGAAAGCCATAGGCAGGCGGATGCAGCCATGCGAGGCGGGACGGTCCGGCACCTCGCCGCCGTGCAGCGCGACCCCGTACCAGTTCAGCCGCTGCATGAACGGCATCGGCGCCGAATTGTAGCGGTTCGAGCGGTGGTGACGGCGTTTCTCGAGGATCTGGAAGCGGCCGACCGGCGATTCATGCCCCTCCCGGCCGCTGGAGACGGTGGAGACGCCGATCAGCTCGCCCGAGCGGAACACGAAGGCGCGCTGCTGCGGCAGGCTGATGACGATCTCGACCGGCCCCGCCGGCGCCCGCTCCGGCTGCCAGACGAAGCCGCCGGTCTCGAGCCCCTGCAGGACATCCCCCCCGCCCGACGCGACCGGAACCGCGGCGACGGCCGGCGTCGCGCACAGCCACAAGGCCAGGGCCCATCCGCAGATCCGCAACGCACCCGCCATCGCCAAGCCCGTTTCCTCGACGCAAGGCCTCGTGCCTTCCCGCGAGCGTAGGAACGCCGGGAGCGCCCGGCGGTGCCGTCACCAGCTCAAATGAAGACGAAGTCGAACCGTGCCCGCGCGCGCTTCATCCCTCCGCCGCGGCCGGCTCGACCGCTTCGGCCTTGTCGGGCGAGTGGCAGCGCACCGCCTGCAGCGCCTCGACGAACTGCTTGCGCCACCAGACGACGTCCTCCTGCTCGACCTTGTCCATCATCGCGCGCCAGCGGCGGATGCGCTCGCCGCGCGGCATTGCGAGCGCCTTGGCGATGGCGTCGCTGATCTCGTCCTTGCTGTAGGGATTGACCAGCAGCGCGTCCTTCAGCTGCAGCGCCGAGCCGGCGAAGCGCGACAGGATCAGCACGCCGGGATCGGCCGGATCCTGGGCGGCGACATATTCCTTGGCGACGAGGTTCATGCCGTCGCGCAGCGGCGTCACCAGCGCCATGTCGGCGGCGCGGTAGAAGCCGGCCAGATCCTCGCGGCCATAGCCCTGGTTGACGTAGCGGATCGGCACCCAGTCGACTTCGGCGAACTCGCCGTTGATGCGGCCGGACAGCTCGTCGAGATGCTCGCGGATATGCTCGTAAGTGTGGACCTCGCCGCGCGACGGCGGCGCGATCTGCAGGAAGGTGACCTTGCCGCGGCAATCGTCATGCTCCTCGAGGAAGCGGCGATAGCCGAGGAAGCGCTCGCCCAGTCCCTTCGAATAATCGAGCCGGTCGACGCCGATGATGACCCTCTTGCCCTCGGCGCTCTTCTTCAGCCGCGCGCAGGCCTGGATCGCGGTCGGAGTCTTGAGCGCATCGGTGAAGGATTTGGCGTCGATGCCGATCGGGAAAGCGGCGGTGCGGACGCTGCGGCCGCCGACCCGGATGGTGCCGTCCTCGTCGACGGTGCCGCCCATCTCGCGCTCGATATAATGGTGGAAGCTGTCGAGCCAGTCCTCGGTCTGGAAGCCGATCAGGTCGTAGGCGAGCATCGAGCGGACCAGCCGCTGGTGGAAGGGCAGCGACACGATCAGCCGCTGCGGCGGCCAGGGGATATGGAGGAAGAAGCCGATCCGGTTCTTGAGGCCGCGCTCGCGCAGCTGCATGCCCAGAGGGATCAGATGATAATCGTGGACCCAGACGAGGTCGTCGGGCTCGATCAGCGGCGCCACCGTGCCCGCGAAGCGCTCGTTGACCCGCTCATAGCCGCTGCCGAAGCTGCGGTCATATTCGGCATAGTCGATCCGATAATGGAACAGCGGCCACAAGGTGCGGTTGGCGTAGCCGTTATAATATTCGTCGATATCCTGCTCCTCGAGGTCGATCGTCGCGGTGGTGACGCCCTCGTGCCGCTGCAGGTCGATATGGCCGGTGAACTCGTCGGTCTTGTTGCCCGACCAGCCGAACCAAAGGCCGCGATATTCCCGCAAGGCCGCCGCCAGCGCCACCGACAGCCCGCCCTGGGCCCCGCCGGCGCTGCGCGCCTTGGGCGCCGACACCCGGTTGGAGATGACGATCAGCCGGCTCATCGCACCGCGCTCCACGGCCTCGACAGCAGCCCGGCGCAGTTGATCAGCCCGACCAGCGAATAGGATTGCGGATAGTTTCCCCACAACTCGCCGGTCTTGAAGTCGGTATCTTCCGAAAGCAGGCCGGCCGGCGTCAGACGTTCCAGCATCTTTTGGTACATCGACCTCGCTTCTTGTTCGCGTCCCACCATGTGCAACGCTTCGATGAACCAGAAGGTGCAGAAGTTGAACGCCGTTTCGGGCAGGCCGAAATCATCCTCGCTGGCATAGCGCAGCATATGCTCGCCGCGCCTCAGCCCCTTCTCGATCGCGGCGAAGGTGTTGACGAATCGGGGGTCGCCGGCCTCGACGAAGCGCATGTCGAGCAGCTGCAGCAGGCTGGCGTCGAGCTCGTCGCCGCCGAAGGTCGCGGCGAACCTCTTCTCCTTCTTCAGCCAGGCTTGCTTCTCGATCGCCTTGCGGACCGCGTCGGCGCGCTGGCGCCACAGCTTCGCGCGGTCGGCGAGGCGGAGCTCGACCGCGATGTTGGCGAGCCGGTCGCACGCCGCCCAGCTCATCACCGAGCTGTAGGTATGGACGCCGGTGCGGGTCCGGAACTCCCACAGGCCGGCGTCGGGCGAATCGTGCCGGGTCCAGGCGAGCCCGCCGACCTTCTCGAGGCTGGCATAATCCTCCTCGGTGGCCTTGCGCAGCAGCCGCTCGTCGAAAAAGGCCTGGGCGTTGGACAGGATGATCTGGCCGTAAGCGTCGTGCTGGACCTGGGTGAAAGCGGCGTTGCCGATCCGCACCGGTCCCATGCGGCGATAGCCGGCCAGCGACTCGGCGATGCCCTCGTCGAGCCTGGGCTCGCCCGAAACGGCGTAGAGCGGCTGGATGTGGCCGCCCTTCGACTGGTCGACGATGTTGCGCAGATAACCGAGATATTTTTCGAGGACGTCGAGCGCACCGAGCCGGTTGAGCGCCTGCACGGTATAATAAGCGTCGCGGATCCAGCAGTAGCGATAGTCCCAGTTGCGCCCCGAATCGGGCGCCTCCGGGATCGAGGTGGTGAGCGCGGCGACGATCGCCCCGGTCTCGTCATGCTGGCACAGCTTCAAAGTGATCGCGGCGCGGATGACGGTGCGCTGCCATTCCAGCGGGATGGCCAGGCCGCGCACCCACTCCCGCCAATGATCCGAGGTCTGATGGAGCATCGAGGCCAGCACCTGGGTGACGTTGCCGACGAACGGCTCGTCCGGTCCCAGGAAGAAATGCAGCGACTTCTCCAGCCGGAAGCTGCGGCCGTCGAGCAGATGGATGACCGGCGCGTCGGTGGTCAGCCGCAGCGGCTGCGGCTTGAGCAGATAGCGTATATGGTTGGTGCCGCTGGTCCGTTCGGCATCCGCCGCGCCCCAGTCGGTGGCGGGATTGAGCCACACCTTCAGCCGCGCCGCGCCGACGATCGGCCGGACGATGCGCAGGAAGGCGACCGGCCGGTACATGCGGCCCTCGCGCTCGAAGCGCGGACAGAAATCGAAGACCTCGACGACCGCGCCGTCCGCGTCGGTGAGGCGGGTGACGAGGATCGGCGTGTTCTTGAGATAATGCTGCTCGGCCGAGACCTGCCGCTCGATACCGATCCGCCATTCGCCGCGCGGCGCCTCTCCGCCCAGCGGCTTCGGCTCGAGCAAGGCGCAGAAAAGGGGGTCGCCGTCCACCCGCGGCTGGCAGCCCCAGACGAAGCCGCCCGCCTCGTCGACCAGCGCGCTCACCTGGCCGTTGCCGATCGGCCAGAGGTTCAGACTGCTCACGCCGCAAACTCAGGGTCTGTGCCGAGCCAGTCCGCGACCGCGGCCACCGAAACGAGCCGATAGCGCGCCGCGGTCCGCCGGGAAGGTCCGACCAGGATGCCGGCGCCCCCGAGCTCCGCGGCGGCTTCGAAACCGTGCTCGTCGGTCAGGTCGTCGCCCACGAAGACAGGACGCGCATCGGCGAATTCGGGTTCCGTCATGAAGGCGCGAAGCGCGTCGCCCTTGGTCGCCCCGTGCGGGCGCAGCTCGACGACCATGCTGCCGGGCTGGACCGACCAGCCGCGCTCCGCCGCCAGCCCTTCCATGAACGCGGCGGCGGCCGCCGCCCGGTGCGGCGCGCGCCGGAAATGGAGCGCGATGCCGGCCGGCTTCTCCTCGACCAGCAGCCCGGGATCGCGTCCGGCGAAGCGGACCACCCGTTCGCGCACGTCGTCGAGGCCGATCGGAACGCTCAGCGGCAGGCGGGTGCCGTCGGCGAACCGCAGCTCGAGCCCGTGCGACCCCGAGAAGGCGATTCCCGCCAGCGGAACGTGCCGTTCGAGATCGGCGAGCGAGCGGCCGCTGACGATCGCGAGCCGGCCGTCGAGCCGGCGGCGCAGCCGCTCGAGCAGCGGGCCGAGCCGCGGCGGAACGCGAATCGAGTCGGGCGAATCGGCCAGATCGACCAGCGTCCCGTCAAAATCGAGGAACAAAGCGGCGCCATCGAGCAGCTCGGGCGGCGGCGGGGGCGGGTCGGCCATGACCCTCGTTGGCAAGCGCGGCGCCGAATCTCAACCCGGCCGCGCGTTTTCGATGAATCGTGGTGGGAAAACCCGCGAAGAACGACGAAAAATAAAGCTTGCCAGCCTTCAATCCAAGGTTGAAGTTGACGCCTTCTCATCAGGGCGCGGGGGGATTGCTGCCATGGGCACACCATTTCTGGGTGAGTTGAAGCTGTTCCCGTACGACATTCCGATCCAGGGCTGGGCCAAGGCCAACGGCCAGTTCCTGCCGATCAACCAGAACCAGGCTTTGTTCTCGCTGTTCGGCACGATGTACGGCGGCAACGGCCAGACCACGTTCGCGCTGCCGGACCTGCGCGGGCGCATCCCGCTCCACGTCGGTGGCTCGTTCAACGTCCAGGGCCAGGCGTCGGGCCAGGAGTTCCACACCATCACGATGAGCGAGATGCCGGCGCACACCCATTTCATGATCGCCAACAACAACAATGCCGATACCGATCTCGGCACCGGCAACTCGCTCGGCTCGTTCAACAACGGCTATGCGGGGCCCGCCAACCTGACGACGCAATTGCCGCCGTCGGTCAGCAATGTCGGCGGCAGCCAGCCGCATGAGAACCGCCAGCCTTTCCTGGTGATGAACTGGATGGTCGCCCTGATCGGCGTCTTCCCGTCGCGCAACTGAGGGGGAGCGAGACATGTCAGATCCTTTTATCGGTGAAGTTCGGATGTTCGGCGGCTCTTTCGCGCCGGCGGGCTGGGCTATCTGCAACGGCGCACTGCAGCCGATTTCCGAGAACGATGCCCTGTTCACCTTGCTCGGCACCACTTATGGCGGCGACGGCGAGGAGACCTTCGCTTTGCCGGACCTGCAGGGCCGCGTGCCGATGCACAACGGCCAGGGCCCCGGCATCTCCCAGAGTTACCAGCTCGGCGAGAATGGCGGCGTCGAAAGCGTCACGCTGAGCACCAACCAGATCCCGATCCACAACCATGCGTGGATAGCGACGACCGACCCGGGCCAGGGCACGGCGCCGGCCGACCAGTTGCTTTCCTCCAACCCGACCGTGCTGCTCTACCGTCCGAGCACGCCGACCAGCCCGATGAACGCCGGTTGCATCTCGCCCGTCGGCGGCAGCCAGCCGCACGACAACATGCAACCGTACATCACGATCAACTACATCATTTCGCTGTTCGGCATCTTCCCTCATTGACAGGAGAGCGCGATGTCCTCGCCATTCGTCGCTGAAATCCGGGTCTTCGGATTCAACTTCGCGCCCACCGGGTGGGCTCAGTGCAACGGCCAGCTGCTGCCGATTTCGCAGAACACCGCGCTCTTCTCGCTGCTCGGCACCTTCTACGGCGGGGACGGCAAGAGCACCTTCGCACTGCCCAATATCCAGAGCAGTTGCGTCAACGGCGTCGGCCAAGGCCCCGGACTGTCCGATTACTTCCTGGGGCAGTCGGCGGGCAGCGAGTTCGTCACCCTGCTCGAATCGGAAATGCCGGCCCACACCCACAATGCGATGGTCTCCATCACCCCGGGGACGCTGAAGGCGCCGGCCCCGGCCAACGCGCTGGCGCGCAGCGTCAACGGCAACATCTACAAGACCGGCGCCCCCAACGGCCAGACGATGAACTTCCAGTCGCTGTCGGTCGCCGGGGCCAGCCTGCCGCACAACAATGTGATGCCCTCGCTCGTGCTCAACTATTGCATCGCCATGCAGGGGGTATTCCCTCCGCGCCAATGACCTTCTTTCCAGGGGAGGTACCCAAGTGATGGAACGTGTTTCCACCGTCTCCCGGCGGAGCATTCTGCTCGGCCTCGCCGGGGCCGCCGTTTCGGCCGTGATCGCGACGACCGCATTGAGCCCGAGCATGGGCGAGCGCACCCGCCGCCTGCTCGCCGGCAACCGCTTCACCCGGCGCTTCGTGTCGCTGGCCGACGCCGGCCAAGGCGAATGGGCCGCGCAGGTCGGCTCCGCCTTCCGCCTCGAGGGCGGCTACAGGCTGCGGCTGGCCGGCGTGCGGCCGCTCCATTCGCAAGGCGCGCGGCCGGCCGCGGTGGCGCGCGACCGCGCCTTCGCCGCGGTGTTCGAGGTGCTGAACGGCGGCACGCTGGCCGAGGACCTGATCTACAGCGCCAGCCACGCGCAATATGGCGCGCTGCCGCTGTTCCTGACCGGTACCGGCGATCCGCGGCGGATGCTCGCCGTCTTCAACTAGGTTCGGCATGCCGCCTCCCCTGCGCGCGGCGGCCCGTTTCGGAATCGCCTATCGGCCGATGGCCGAGGACGATATGCCGTTCATCGTCGCGCTCTACGCCGCGACGCGCGCCGACGAGGTCGCGCAGACCGGCTGGGCGCCCCAATTGCAGCAGGCCTTCCTGGCGCAGCAGCACCACGCCCAGCATTTTCATTATCGGGGCCAGTATCCGGATGCGGAATGGCTGATCGTCGAGCGGGACGGCGAGCCGGTCGGCCGCCTCTATCTCGATTCATCGGAAGGCCTGGTCCACATCATCGACCTGTCGCTGGTTCCGGCGAAGCGCGGCCTGGGCATAGGCCGCGCGATCCTCGCCGACATCCTCGATGCCGCGCGCGACGCCGGCCGGAGAGTGACGTTGCATGTCGAGCGGGACAATCCCGCCCGCCGGCTCTACGATCGGCTCGGTTTCACGGTGATCGAGGACGGGATCATCTATCTGCTGATGGAATGGCGGCCGCCCGACGACGATCAGCGTCCGGGCGAACCTTAGGGTCCGGACCCTAAAGGAACAGGGCCTCGTAGCGCATCGCGTCGCCGGTCGGGCCGATCGGCACGATGAAGATGCCGGGCCGATCGCGGCCGAGATGGAACGGATAGACGCCCTGCGGCAGGAACGGCTGCAGCGGGCCGTGGAATTCGAGCCGGAACGCGCCGGCGGCCCGCCCCGAGGGCGGCAGCTCCTGGACATGAATCAGCTTGAGCTGGATTGCGCCGCCTGGGCCGTCGACCGTCATCGGCTTGCCCCGATGCCGGGCGAAATCGTCGATCGTCAGCTCGCGCATCTTCCCCCCTCAACCGATTCTCTCGCCGGGGCCGAGGCCCCAGATATGATCCGTGCGGATGAAGCCGGCGCGGCCGCGCACGTCGAGCCGGCACCAGCCCCCGGCGCAGCGCGAGATCCGCCCGACCACGCCCGGCTGAGCGCGGAAGCGCACCGGCGCCGCCTGGTCCGGCCGCTCGTGCATCGGCTGCGGGCCGCGGCCTCGGACGATCGCGGTGCGGGTGTCGCTGAGCAGATTGACCAGCATCCAGCCCGTCGTGCCGTCCGGGTCCTCGACCTTGCGCCAGCTTTGATAGACTTCGGTCACCCGCACCGGCAGGTCGGCCCGGACATAAAGCCAGGTGCCGGGATAATTGCGCCCCGGCCCGGCCCGCATCATCGCCCGTCCGGACGCGATCGAGGCCCAATAAGGCGTCTCGCGCCTCGGCTGCGCCTCGGCCACCGACAAAGCGAGGCCGCCGAGCAATATCATCAGGAAAGCCGCGATGCGCCGGATCATCCTGTCCCCCTTCGCGACGATCAGTAGCCGGTCTGGATACGCTCGACGAGCTGCTTCACGGTCGGCACGAAGCCGTTCGAATAGAAGGGATCCGACTTGAAGCGAAAGGCGGAATGGCCGGCGAACATCAGATTCTCGTCGACCGGGCCGCCATGGGCGATCTCCTGCAGCGTCTTCTGGATGCAGAAGCTGCGCGGGTCGGCGAGCCGGCCGGTCGTGTTCTTCTCATTGTCCGCCCAGGACGAGAAAGCGCACTGGCTGAGGCAGCCCATGCACTCCGACTGGTCCGTGCGGATATGATGCTTTTCCTCGGGCGTGGTGAACACCAGGGTCTCGTCGGGAGTCTTCAGCGCCTCGGTATAGCCCTGCGCATACCATGACCGGGCCTGGAGCAGGTCGCCCCGGGTCACCCAGAAATTCTTCTTGGTGCCGACCCCGACGTCGAGCTGGAACCGGTGGTCGCCGAGCGATTCCTTGGTGAAGGCGATCTGCCGCTGCGAGCGCGCCTCGAGCGCGCGCAGGAAGCGGTTGCGCACCGCCGATGAATAGAAGCCGGTCGGCGAGAAGCGGTGGAGCAGGATGTCGCCCTCCTCCAGCGTCATCAGCCGCTGCTTCCAATGCTCCGGGATCGGGCTTTCCTGGGTGAGCAGCGGCCGCGTGCCGAACTGGAAGGCGATCTGGCCGAGCTCCGGATTGTCGATCCAATGCTCCCATTCCTTGAGGTTCCAGACGCCGCCGGCCATGACGATCGGCAGGTCGTCGGGAATGCCGCCGTCGCGCATCGTCTCGCGCAGCGCCTTGACCCGCGGATAGGGATCCTGCGGCGCCAGCGGGTCCTCGGCGTTGCTGAGGCCGTTATGGCCGCCGGCGAGCCAGGGATCCTCGTACACCACCGCCGCCAGCCAGTCGGCCGCCTTGTGATAGGCCCGCTTCCACAAGGCGCTGAACGCGCGGGCCGAGCTGATGATCGGCAGATAATTGACCCCGTAGGAGGCGGCGATCTCGCTCAACTTGTACGGCATGCCGGCGCCGCAGGTGACGCCGGCGACGAGGCCCTTGGTCCGTTCGAGCACGCCATGGAGCACGCGCTGGGCGCCGCCCATCTCCCACAGCACATTGATGTTGATCGCGCCCCTGCCGCCGGTCATCTCATAGGCGCGCTGGACCTGCTGGGCGGCGCCGTCGATGGCGTAGCGGATCAGCTCCTCATGGCGTTCGCGCCGGGTGAGGGCGTTATAGACCTGGGGAATGATCCGCCCTTCCGGATCGTAGCTGTCGGCATTGACCGCGGAGACGGTGCCGATCCCGCCCGCGGCGGCCCAGGCGCCCGAGCTCCTGTGGTTCGTCGCCGACACGCCCTTGCCGCCCTCGATCAGCGGAAGCACCTCGCGCCCCGCATAAAGGATAGGGCGAACACCCTTGAACATCGTCCCTCCGAAGATCCCGAACCCAAGCCTATAAGCGCATTGCGCCTTGCTGGCAAAGATCATGCGAGCTTGCCGAACGCTTCGGGACGGCCGATCGCCTCACCGTAAAGTCGGGCATAAGCGGCGATCATCCGGCTCTCCTCATATTCCGCCGCCGCCTTCTTGCGGTTGGCGGCGCCGATCGCCCGCCTGAGGTTCGGCTGGTCGGCGAGGCTGTCGAGGGCCGCCGCGAACCCGGCTTCGTCCCCCGGCTCCACGATCAGCGGCCGATTGTCGTCCGACACGATGGCGGCGACGTCGCCGACGGCGGTGGCGACCGCCGGCAGCCCGGCCGCCATCGCCTCGACCAGCGAGATCGGGAACTGCTCGCTGTCCGACGATAAAGCGAAGATGTCGAAATGACCGATCCAGCGCGCCGGATCGGCGAGAAAGCCGGGCATCAGCAGCCGGGCGGCGATGCCGCGCGCCCGGGCCTCGGCGGCGATCCGCTCGCTGTCCGGCCCCTCGCCGACGATGACCAGGCGCGCGTCGCGTGTCGCCATGGCGGCGACCGCCCGCACCAGCCGCGGCAGGTTCTTGACGGCGCGCAATCCGGCGACGGTGCCGACGACGATCTCGCCGGGGCGCCTTTCGAAGCCGGGGATCGCCCCGACCCGCGGCGGCGCGGCGAAGCGCGCGACCGGAACGCCATTGGCGATACGCACGATCCGGGCCGGAATCTGCCCCCAGGCGCGCCGCGCGATCCGCTCGAGCCGCGCCGACGGCACGACCAGGCGCAGCGCCCCGTGCAGGCCGAAACGCCGGTAGAGGTTGCGCCGGCTCTTGAGCGCAATCGCCTCGTCCTCGTTGAATCCGTCCTCATGGTGGATGAGCGGTGCGCCGCCGAACAGATGGTTGGCCATCACCGCGTCGAACGCGCCCCAATTATAGGTGAGGATGAGGTCGAACCGGCGCAGATAGCGCGACAGCCGCCACAGCCGCAGCGGATCGGGCCGGCCGGCGAGCGGCGGCGCATCGCCGGGAAAGGCGACCCTGATGCCGGGCGCGATCGCCGCGCGCGCGCCAAATTGGCCCGGCGTCGCGCTCAGCACCGCATGCTCGGCGGCGTCGCCGAACGCGTTCATCAGCCGGACCGCCCGGGCTTCCTTGCCGCCGAGCGCGAAGGTCGAATGACAATGGAGAATGCGGACCGGCGCAGCCATGCGCCCTTATGCCCCAGCCGCGCGACGGGGAACAGGCGCGCTCTGTCCGCGCCCGCTTGCCAGCCAGGGAGAAACGCTTCATGTCCTGCTGACACGAATGTTCGTTCTGGGGGAGGTCCCGTAAGATGAAGCTCAGTAAAACTCTGCTCTGCGCGTCGGCCGCCGCTGCCGCGATCGCCGCCGCCTCCCCCGCTTCGGCGCAGCGGGTCGACCGCATCGTCGCCTTCGGCGACAGCTATGCCGACGACGGCAATCTTTTCGAGCTGCTCGGCATTCCGCGCCCGGCGGTCTATCCCAACGGCCGCTTTTCCGACCAGACCAACTTCGTCGACACGATGGCCCAGATCCTCGTCGTCCCGGTCGACAATTTCGCGATCGGCGGCGCCTTCACCGGCAACGGCAATATCAACGGCCCCGGCATTCCCGGCTTCGTCACCGAATGGCAGTCCTTTCTCGCCGGCGGCGGGCCGGCCGCCTTCCCGCGGGTCAGCGGCACGTTCGACGCCGACGACCTGGTCGTCATCTCGATCGGCGGCAACGACGCGCGCGCTTATGAGCTCAGCCTCGGCCGCACCCCGAGCGCCGCGCAGATCCAGGGCCTGATCGCCGGCGTGCCCACCCAGGCGCCGCAGCGGGTCGCGGAAGCGGCCGCCGGCCTCAACGCCCTGGTCAATGCCGGCGCGCGCAACATCACCTTCCTCGCCGGCGACGTCGGCCGGCTGCCGGAGGTGCGCGGGACGCCGGTGGCGGCGGTCGGAAGCGCTTACTCGGCCGCTTTCAACCAGGGCATGCAGGCGCCGCTCGCCACCCTCGCCAGCCAGGGGGTGATCGTCAACTATCTCGATCTCAACCGGATCGGCGACGTGGTCGAGGCCAATCTCGGCGCCTTCGGCCTGATCAGCGCCGGCGCCTGCCCGATCGCCTGCGTGACGACCGACCCGACCCTGCTGACCCGCCATCTGTTCTACGTCGACCAGGTCCATTTGACCTCGACCGGCTTCGCCATCGTCGGCCGCTATGCGGTGCGGCAATTGGAGGCGCCGCTGCACCTGCAGGCGCAGGCCGAAGTCGGGCTGCAGGCGGGATCCTCGTTCGGCTCGACGATGGAGGGCCGGCTCAACCTCGCCGACGCGCGTTTCGGCGGTTCGGGCGGCGGCGGCCTCCATTTCTACATCAGCGGCAACGGCGCCAGTGTCGAGCGCGACCCGACCGCGATGAGCCTCGGCTATGAGCTCGACACGTTCGGCGGCACCGCCGGCGCCGAATATGATGCCGGCGGCGGCCTGATCGTCGGCGCGGCGGTGAACTATTCCCGAACCGAGGCGGACATGGAGACAGAGACCGGCCGGGCCAAGGCCAACGCCTGGCAGGTCGGCCTCTACGGCGGCTGGTCGGGCGGCGGCGCCTTCGTCCAGGGCTATGCCGGCTATGGCTGGCTCGATTACGACATCGATCGCGCCGCGGTCATCGACACGATCGAGGCCGGCACCGACGGCACCGTTTTCACCGCCGGCGGCCAGGCGGGCTATCTGATCGATCTGGGCGGGGCGCGGGTCGGTCCGGTGATCGGCGCGCGCTACGCCGAAGTCGACGTCGACGCCTTCACCGAAGCGGGCGATCCGGCGCTGACCCTCAACGTGAGCGATCAGAGCCTGGAGAGCCTGGTCGGCAGCGCCGGCATCGAGGCCCGCGGCACGCTCGACATGGGCGGCATCGAAGTCCGGCCCTATGGCCGGGCGTCGGTCGAACGCGAGTTCGAAGGCAGTGCGCGCACGATCCGTTACGCGCTCACCACCGCTCCGACCATCGTCAACCAGTGGGCGCTGCCGGAAAGATCGGACGATATTTACGGCCGGATCACCGCCGGCGTGAATGTCGATCTGGGCAGCGCGGCGACGCTCCAGCTCAATGCGACGACGTCGATCAGCCAGGAGGAAGGCGACGAAGTCGCCGGCTTCCTGGCGCTTCGGCTGGACCTGTAAGGGGGACAGTCACTTTTCCGCACTCTGAGCCGAGATTGCTCACGGCGTACGGAAAAGTGACTGTCCCCATTCCGCCGGAAATGGCTGACGGCGTGCGGAAAAGTGACTGTCCCATCATTTCCGCCGGGCGCGGACCCGTTTCAGCAGCCGGTCGATCGCCTCAACCGCTTGCGGCTCGTCGAGCGTCGGAGCGTGACCGACGCGCGGCACGGTGACGCTTTCCATCGCCGGATTCTCCGCTTTCATCCGCGCCACCGTCGCCTCGCTCAGCAGATCCGACAGCTCGCCGTGAACGACCAGCGACGGGATGCCCCTGAGGCCGGCGAAGGCGGTCCACAGATCGAAATCGGCCTCGCCGCCGGGCAGCCTGAACGGCTCGGCGATGCGCATGTCATAGTCGAGCACGATCCGCCCGCCGGCGGTGAGCCGGCCCAGCCTCTTGGCGTAGACCAGCCACTGGTCGATCTCCCAGTCGGGATAGCGATGGCGCTGCGCCTCGGCGAGAAAACGGGCAGCGTGGAGCCAGGTCGGCCAGTTTTGCGGCTTGCCGACATAGGAGCGGATATGCTCGAGCCCGCGCCGCTCGAGCACCGGCCCGATATCGTTGAGCAGCGCCCCGGACAGGCGCCCGCCGTCGGTCATCGACATCAGCATCGTGATCAGCCCGCCGAGCGAGGTGCCGAACAGGATGAAGCGCTCCAGCGCCAGCTCGGCGATCAGCGCCTCCATGTCGCCGAGATAGGTGAGCGGGACATAGGTCATCGGATCGCGGGCATGGGCGCTTTCGCCGCGGCCGCGCAGGTCGACGCAGATCACCCGCCACTCGCCGGCGAGCCGCGCGGCAACCCCTTCGAAGTCGCGCGCGTTGCGGGTGAGGCCGGGGATGCAGATGATCGGGGGCCGGCTCGCCGAGCCGGCATAATCGCGATAGTGGAGCTTCAGCCCGTCACTCGACTGCCAATAACCATCGGACCAATCCGCCATGCAACGCCCCCGACCAAGCCCGTTCCCTATCGACTGATGGCGACGCTTCCGCAACCCGGTCGCTACCGCGCCGAGACCGCGATGCTGGCGCTCGGCGAGTCATTTTACGACGTGGTGGCGGCGGCGGATTTTCCGCACTTTATCCTCCGGTTCCGCAACGACCGCTGGGCGCCGGCGGTGGGGCTGGACGGGCTGAGCGACGATCGGTGGATCGACCATTTCGGCCGGTTCCGGCCGCTGCCGGACAATCTCGCCCGGCCGCTGGCGCTGCGCTATCACGGCCATCAATTCCGGGTCTACAATCCCGATATCGGCGACGGCCGCGGCTTCCTGTTCGCCCAGCTGCGCGACGGCGCCGGCCGGCTGCTGGACCTTGGCACCAAGGGCTCCGGCCAGACCCCCTACAGCCGCTTCGGCGACGGCCGGCTGACACTGAAGGGCGGCCTTCGCGAAATCCTCGCCACCGAAATGCTGGAGGCGCTCGGCGTCGAGACCAGCAAAACCTTCTCGCTGATCGAGACCGGGGAAGCCCTGGAACGCAGTGATGAGCCTTCGCCGACCCGCTCGTCGGTGCTGGTCCGGCTGAGCCACGGCCACATCCGGATCGGGACCTTCCAGCGGCTCGCTTTTCTCGAGCAGGCGGACGAGATCGCCAGGCTCGTCGATTTTTGCCTGCGACACTATTTCGGCGAGGAAGGAGGCGGCGGCGATGCGCCCGCCAGGCTGCTCGATCGCGTCGCCGCCGGCACCGCGCGGCTGGCCGCTTCCTACATCGCCGCCGGCTTCGTCCACGGCGTGCTCAACAGCGACAATATCAACATCACCGCCGAAAGCTTCGATTACGGTCCGTGGCGCTGGACGCCGTGCTGGGACGGCCATTTCACCGCCGCCTATTTCGACCATGCGGGGCTTTATTCCTTCGGCCGCCAGCCCGAGGCGATCCACTGGGACCTGGTCCAGCTCGCGCGCGCGTTGCGGCTGGTGGCGCCGGCCGAGGCGCTGACGCCGATGCTCGAGCGCTTTCCGGATCGCTTCCAGACGGCGCTGCGCGACGCGATCTTCGCCCGGCTCGGTATCGAGCCCGGCGCGCTCGCGCGCGACATGGAGCTGATCGTCGCGGTCGAAACCGCGCTGGCCGGGCAGACGGTCGAGATCGATCGCTTCTTCTTCGACTGGCGCGGCGGCGGCCTGCGCGGGGCGGCCGGGGTCTATGACGGCGAGGCCTTCGCCGGCCTGCGCACGCTGATCGAGCGCCATTCGCCGGTCCCGGGCGCGCTCGACCATCCCTATTGGGGCGACGAGGCGCCCGTATCGATGCATATCGGCGAGGTCGAGGCGATCTGGAGCGCGATCGACGAAACGGACGATTGGGCGCCGCTGCAGGCCAGGATCGCGGCGGTGCGGCGGATGGGCGAGGCGATGCAGGCCGGGCCGGGCGCAAATGCTTGAAAATTCCCCCGCTCCCGGCATGAGGGGGCGATGGCCGAAAGTCTGACCTCGATCGAGCCCGCGACCGGCGACCTGCTGTGGACCGGCGCCGCGGGCGATGCGGATGCCGAAGTCTCGGCCGCCCGCGCCGCCTGGCCGGGCTGGGCCGCCAAGCCGTTCGCGGTCCGCGTCGAGACGCTGCGCCGCTTCGCCAACATCGCGCGCGCAAAGCTCGAGCCGCTTGCCGACCTCATCGCCCGCGAGACCGGCAAGCCGCTGTGGGAGGCGCGGACCGAGGTCGAGGCGGTGATCAACAAGGTCGACATTTCGGTCTCGGCTTATGCCGAGCGCACCGCCCAGCGCCGCCAGGAAGGGGCGATGGGCGCAAGGGTCGCGGTGCGTCACAAACCGCACGGGGTGCTCGCCGTGCTCGGGCCCTATAATTTCCCGGCGCACCTGCCCAACGGCCATATCGTGCCGGCGCTGATCGCCGGCAATGCGATCGTGTTCAAGCCGAGCGAGAAGACGCCGGCGGTCGGCGAATTCCTCACCGCCCTCTATCATGAGGCGGGCGTGCCGGAAGGGGTGGTGCGCTGCGTCCAGGGCGGACCCGAGACCGGCAAGGCGCTCGCCGCCCATCCCGGCCATGACGGCCTGCTGTTCACCGGATCGGCGCGCGCCGGTCTCGCCTTGCATCGCCAGTTCGCGGAATCGCCGCACAGGATCCTCGCGCTGGAAATGGGCGGCAACAACCCGCTGGTGGTGTGGGATGCGAAGGACCTGCATGCGGCGGCGACCATCGCGGTCCAGTCGGCCTATCTCAGCGCCGGCCAGCGCTGCACCGCGGCGCGCCGGCTGATCGTCAAGGAAGGCGAGCATCAGGGACTGATCGAGGCCATCACCCGCATCATCGACCGGCTGATCGTCGACCATCCCCACGCCACGCCCGCCCCGTTCATGGGGCCGGTGATCGACAATCTGGCCGCCGACCATCTGCAGGAGGCCTTCCTCGAATTGATGGGCAAAGGCGGCCGCGCCATCCGCCGGCTCGACCGCAAGACCGACGACCGGCCGTTCCTGACCCCGGCGCTGATCGACGTCACCGACATTCCCCGCCGGCCCGACGCCGAGCTGTTCGGGCCGGTGCTGCAGGTCGTGCGAGTGGCCGATTTCGACAGCGCCGTCGCCGAGGCCAATGCGACCCGATACGGCCTGGCCGCCTCGCTGGTCGGCGGCGCCCCCGAGCTTTACGACCGCTTCTGGGCCGGCGTCAGGGCCGGGGTGATCAACTGGAACGGCCCCACCAACGGCGCCCCTTCCAAGGCGCCGTTCGGCGGCATCGGCCTGTCCGGCAACCACCGCCCCAGCGCTTATTACGCCGCCGATTATTGCGCCTATCCGGTCACCAGCTCGGAGGCGGAGAGCGCCCGCGCGACGATCGGCATCGGTCTCGCCGACCCGACCGCCGCGGCCAATATCGAAGGCTAGCGCCGTATCGACGTTCACCGCCCCAACTCCCTCTCCCCGGCGGGGAGAGGGTTGGGGTCCGCGGGTTCCGAGGCTGAGAATGTTCCCGACGCCGAACACCTCCATCCTACCCTCGCCCTGAGGGGGAGAGGGTTCCCGTCTCGATGTCAATTCACCTGGTGGCAGCCGGCGGCAGCAGCGGAGTTGCACGAGCGCCTGTCGGAACTTCGAGTCCGATCAAAGAGAGTCGTCCGAATTCGGTTCCGAAAGGGTCGAGCGACTATCTTCTGCGAGCTTGAGAAGCCGGACTATGCGCTTTCCGGCAGCGTTGAGCGAAAGATTTGTGAGCGCATGACCTAACGGTCTTGCGATGCGATGAAGGAACAGCACGGCACCAAGCAGCGCAAGAGAGGCCAACAAGCTGCTCAGGGCGGTAATGAGGTCCACCACAGGCACAACTCCTAAAGCCAGCCCTCCACATGGCTGGACTACTGGTGTTGCGTGCTGCCCCGCGGAGGACCCGGCGATCGGGGCGGCACCTACGCCTGAAGTGCTGTTCGAATATAGCAGCCGTGCGCCCATAGGGCAAAGCCATTTGGGGTTTCCGCTCTCCGGCTTGCTCAATCACGCGCGGACGTGCAGCTGTTGCGGATCTTAGGGCTGGCCCGTCGCTTCCACCCGGCTCGCCTCGATCCGGTCGCGGCGCACCTGCATCGCCAGGTTCGCGACGCGGCCTTCGGCATCGAGCGCGAAGGTGACGTTCGTGTCATTGTCCTCGCCGATCACGCGGTCGCGCCAGCGGACCGTGAAGGTGTCGCGGTTCAGGGGCAGCAGATCGGCTTCCTCGCCCTCGCCCATCTTCAACACCAGCCCCGCGCCCTGCCGGTCGATCGTGATCGGGCCGAACAAATCACTCGAATAGCGGCCCTGATAGGCGGCCAGGTCCAGTGAAGGCAGGCCCGCCGCCGGCGCGGCGGCCGGCGCGGCGCGGCGCGCCTCGGCGGCACGCATCAGTTCCAGCGTCTCGGCGGCATAGTCCCGCGTCGGCAGGCCGAGATAATGATCGAGGATGCGCGAGGCGATGTCGCCGTGCAGATAGGGCGCCTTCCAGCTGTTCAGCATCACGACCACCCCGATCCGCCGATCGGGCAGCAGCGCCATATAGGTCGGCATGCCGTCGGCATTGCCGCTGTGCCAGAGCAGCTTGTGGCCGCGATAGTCCATCACGTTCCAGCCCAGCCCGTAACCGGCAAAGAATTGGACCTGCCGGTTGGCGCGCATCTCCGGCGTCGTCGGGATCATCGTCCAGGGCTGATGCATCGCGTCCATCGCCTCGGCGGAAAGGATACGGCGTCCCTCGAAGCTGCCGTCGCCGAGCTGGAAAGCGAGCCAGCGGACCATGTCGCGCGCGGTCGAGTTGATGCCGCCGGCCGGGGCGATGCTGACATAGGAAGCGGGGCGGATCGGCTGATGGCGGCCGTCGACCATTGCGTGCGGGGCGGCGAAATTGACGCCGTGCGGCGCCCCGGCGCCGGCGGTGGTCGCGGCCATGCCCAGCGGTTGCAGCAGGCGGGCACGAACCAGCTCTTCCCAGCTCGTGCCGGCCGCGGCGGCGGCGACTTCCCCGGCCACCGTATAGAGGACGTTGTTGTAGACCTGCTCGGTGCGGAACGGCGATGACGGCCGCAGATAGCGGACCCGCCGCAATATCTCCGCCCGGTCGATATGGGTGAGGCGGAACATGGTGTTGGCCGGCTGCAGACCGGTCCGGTGCGAGAGCAAATCGGCGAGCGTGACATGCTCGGTCAGCCACGGGTCGCTGAACCGCAGCCGGGGCAGCCGGTCGCGCACCGGATCGTTCCAGCCGAGCCTTCCTTCGTCGACCAGGGAAGCCGCCGCCGCCGCGGTGAACGACTTGGCGAGCGACGCGACGTTGAAAACCGTATCGCCGTCGACCCGGTCCGGCCGCCCGAGCCGGCGGACGCCGAAGCCCTGGGCGATCGGGGGATCGTCGCCATGGACTACGCCGACCGCGATGCCGGGCATTTCCGCCTCGGCCATGGCGCGCTCGACATAGGCCTCGAGCCCCTGTGGGAGCCGCGCCGGCGGCGGCGGCGCCGCGACCGCCTGGGCCGAAAGCAGAGCGGCGCCGGCCGCCCCCCACCGGATCAATGTGTTCATGTCGACTTACTCCTGTTAGTTTTTTAGCACTTACGCGCAGGGACCGGCGCACCGGGCAGGCGCCGGTCAGAAGCGGGCGAAGACCTCCTCGGCCAGGCGGCGGGTGCCGCCGTGCGGATCGGCGAGCAGCGGAAGCAAATGACGCGCGAGCGCCGGATTGCCGACGCGGCCGACATATCGGACGGCGCTGATCCGAACCTGCCAGGCGGGATCGTCCAGCGCCGCGACCAGCGCGTCCGCAGCCGCCGGATCGCCGATCTCGGCAAGCGCCGCCGCGGCCATCGCCCGCACCCGCCACACCGGATCGTCGAGCAGCGGCGCCAGCCGCGCCGTCGCGCGCCGATCGCCGGTCGCCGCCAGGCCCCAGGCGGCATAAGCGCGGATGCGCCAGTCGCGATCCGTCACCCGTTCAGCCAGCGGCTCGACCAGCCTGCCCGCCTGCACCTGCGAAAGCGCCCAGATCGCGCGCTGCCGGACCAGGTCGCCATAGCCGCGCGACTCGCGCGAGAGATGGGCCTTGAGACCGGCTATCGCCCCCGCGTCCGGCCCGGTCGCGGGCAAAGCGGCGGCGGCGCGGGCCAGATCGTCATAAGGCAGCGGGACCAGCTCGCTCATCGGATCGTCGAGACCGGCAAGATCTCCCCCTCCCGGCTGGACGCTCCCCGAAGCGAGCAGGCCGGAAGCGGGCGCGGTCATCAGCGCCGCCGGCATGAACAAAGCCACCGCCAGCCAGCCGGCCGCCGCTCGCACCCGGCACGGGCCGAGGGCCCGCCGGCGCGGCCCGAGCAGCCGACGCACCCGCCGCTCGAGCTCCGGCGGCCGCGCCATGGTCAGCAGCGCCGTCCGGCCGGGGCCGAGCGCCGCTCGCGCGACCTGGACCAGAGCGGCGGCATAAGAGCGCGGCTCCAGCCCCGCCGCCACCACCCGGTCGTCGCAGGCGAGCTCGCGCTCGCTGCGCAGATTGCGGGCGGCGCTCCACAGCAAGGGGTTGAACCAGTGAAGCGCGCAGGCGAGCTGGACGACCAGCTCCAGCACGCCGTCGCGCCGCCGGATATGGGCGATCTCATGGGCGAAAACGGCCCGGAGCCGATCGCCCGGCCATTCGACCGCTTCGGCCGGCAGCAGGATGACGGGCGCTGCCAGCCCGGACACCGCCGGCGTCGTCAGCTCGGCCGTGATGAGAACCCTGGCGCCTCGCGGCGACGCCGCCGACGCGAAGGGCGAGGCGCGTCGGACGATCGCCGCCGCCGCCCGATAGCTGCGCGCGATCCGGACGATCGCCACCGCAAGCCCGGCCAGCCAGATCGCGACCAGCGCCGCTTTGACCGCGCCGGACAGCGGCAGCGATCCGTCCCCCGACCAGATCCGGTCGACCAGCTCGACCGTTCCTCCGGGCAGGCTCGACGGCAAAGCGGGGGCGAGAGCCATGGCGGCCCGATGCACCGGTGCGGCCGGAAGCCAGAGCGGCAGGATCCGGACCAGCAAGGCGGCGATCGGCAGCAGCGCGCAACAGGCAATCGCCGCCATCCATATGTCGTGGCGCAGTGCCGCCGAGCGCCCGCGGGCGAGGCGCGCGAGAGCGGCGCCCGCCAGGCACAGCAGGGCGCCCTTCACAAGCATGTCCAGCAGCATGGCGGCCGAAACGATCATTGCGGCTTCTCGCGCGTCTCGGCGATCAGCCTTTCGAGCCGGTCGAGCTGCGCTTCGCTGAGCGCGTCGCGATCGCGGCCGAGCAAAGCCGCCATCGCTTTGGCCGGCGAGCCGCCGAAGAAGGTGCGCACGACATAGGTCATCATCGACGCGCCGACCTCGTCGCGGTCGGCGACCGGAGAGTAGACGTAGAGCTTGCCGTCGCGCTCGAACCGGACATGGCCCTTCTCGACCAGGATGCGCAGCAAGGTGCGCACGGTGGTGTTGGTCGGCGCGTCGTCGAGGGCGCCGGTGATCTCGGCCGCGCTCGCCCGGCCGCGCCGGTGCAGCACGTCCATGATCTGGCGCTCGCGCTTGCTGAGGCTGGGAAGCTCGGGTTCCATCGACTCACTGCTAAAAATTTAACACAATAGAGACGGCGATTCGATCTGTGTCAAGCGCCTCTGATTTCTGCGAATTTCGTACGGACGCGGAGGGTGGGTCAGCGCCGCCCTCATCGCGAGGCGCGAAGCGCCGTGGCGGTCCAGCTGCCGCAGCGCTGGATTGCCGCGCCCCCTTCCGGGGCTCGCAATGACGACTATCCCGGAAGGATCGGCCCGATCCTAGCCGCGCATCTCGGGCAGGAACTCGGCCGCGGCATGGTCGGAGAAACGCGTGATCTTGGCGTCGAACTTCAACTTGACCTTGCCGGTAGCGCCGTGGCGCTGCTTGGCGACGATCAGCTCGGCGAGGCCGTAGACCGCATCCATCTCCTTCTGCCATTCCTGCAGCGCCAGCATCGCCTTCGGATCGTCCTGGTCGTGGACGTCGCGCGGCTGGCGGGCGGCGACATAATATTCCTCGCGGTAGACGAACATGACGATGTCGGCATCCTGCTCGATCGAGCCCGACTCGCGCAGGTCCGACAGCTGCGGGCGCTTGTCCTCGCGCTGCTCGACCGCGCGCGACAGCTGCGCCGCCGCGATCACCGGCACGCCGAGCTCCTTGGCGAGCGTCTTGAGGCCGCGGCTGATCTCGGAAATCTCCTGGACGCGATTGTCGTTGCTGTTGCGCCCCGTTCCCTGGAGCAGCTGGAGATAGTCGACCACCACCAGGCCGATCCCCTTCTGCCGCTTCAGCCGCCGCGCGCGGGTCCTCAGCGCGGCGATGGTGAGGCCCGGCGTATCGTCGATATAGAAAGGCAGCGATTCCAGCTCGCCGGCGGCGCGGGCGAGATTGCGGAAATCCTGCTGGCTGATCTTGCCCATGCGCAGCAGCTCCGAGCTGATCCCGGACTGCTCGGCGAGGATGCGGGTGGCGAGCTGGTCGGCCGACATTTCGAGGCTGAAGAAGGCGACGCCGGCGCCCGCCGATTTGTCCGGGGCGATGCCGTCCTCGATGTCGCGCACGTAGCGCCGCGCGGCGTTGAAGCCGATATTGGTGGCGAGCGCGGTCTTTCCCATGCCCGGCCGTCCGGCGATGATGATCAGGTCGCTGTTGTGAAGGCCGCCGGTCTTGGCATTGAGGGTATCGAGGCCGGTGGTCAGGCCGGAAAGGCCGCCGCCGGTATTGAGCGCCTTTTCGGCCATCTCGACGGCGAGCCGGGTCGCCACCGCGAAGCTCTTCACCGAGCCTTCGCCGCCGCCTTCCTCGGCGACCCGGTAGAGCGCCGCTTCCGCTTCCTCGATCTGGCCCTTGGGCTCGACCTCCTCGCTGGTGTCGAGCGCGCGCTCGACCATTTCGCGTCCGACCCCGACCAGCGCCCGGAGCAAGGCGAGGTCGTAAATCTGCTCGGCGAAATCGCGCGCGCCGATGATCGCCGCGCCGCTGCCGGTCAGCTGGGCGAGATAGGCCGGGCCGCCCAGCTCCTTCATCTCCTCGTCCGCCTCGAACAGCGGCCGCAGCGTCACCGGGCTGGCGATCATGTTGCGGTCGAGCAGCCGCAATATCTGCTCGTAGATGCGGCCGTGCAGCGGCTCGAAGAAATGGTCGGGGCGGAGCTTGAGCTGGATGTCCTCGGCCAGCCGGTTGTCGATCATCAGCGCGCCGAGCAAAGCCGCCTCGGCCTCGACATTGTGCGGCAGCGCCTGGGTTCCGGGGGCGGGATTCTCGATCAGGGCAAGCGACTGGACCATGGCTGAACTCCGTAGGCCCGCCGGTCCCGATCGGCAAAATGTCCGGCACAATGTGCCGGGGGCTGAACTGTGGACTGTCCTATAAACCATTCTGATGCAAAGGGGAATCCATCAACAGCTGATTTGCGAACGCCGGATTGGCCGGGTTTGGCGAAGGTCCGGCCCGCCGTGCCGCGACGACTCTGGTCATGCCATGCTGCACCCGCTAACAGCGGGCCATGGGCGAGGCGCGCATCATCGACATCGAGCTGGACGAACGCTCGATCCTGAGGCGCAACGCCGACATCGAGCATGAGCGCCGGGTCGCCATTTTCGACCTGCTCGAGCAGAATCGCTTCGCCGCCGCCGGCCATGACGGCCCCTATCGGATCAGGCTGCGCGTCGAGGAAAGCCGGCTCGCCATCGAATTGAGCGACGAAGGCGGCGCGCCGCTCGACACGATCAGGCTCGGCCTGGCCCGGTTCCGCCGCCCGATCCGCGACTATTTCGCGATCTGCGAAAGCTATTTCAAAGCGGTCCGCTCCGACCATCCGCGCGGCATCGAAGCGATCGACATGGCCCGAAGGGGCCTGCACAATGAAGCGGCCGAGCTGCTGATCGACGGCCTCAAGGGCAAGGTCGAGATGGATTTCGACACCGCCCGCCGCCTGTTCACCCTGATCTGCGTGCTCCACATCAAGCAGTCGACGACGGCGGTCGACTCGCACGCGCACGGGCCCGCCGCCGCGGCGGGATGAAAGTCCGGCGCCTCGACGGCCGGGTCGACTGGAACGTGGCGCGGCCTTGACTTGGGTGCGGGCCCGCCCGCATCCAGTGCCGGTGAAGTGCTTCTTGCCCCTGCTGCTGCCGCTGCTGCTTGCCGGCTGCCAGACCTCGTCGCGGCCTTATGCGCCGGTCGAGGATGTCCGTTACTCGGCGATCGGGCATGAGCCGTTCTGGATGGTGACGATCGGCGACGACCGCATCGTGCTCCGGCTCGGCCATGACGGCGGCGAAGAAGCGGAGGAATATGACGACATCGTCTACCCGCGCACCCTGCCGCGGACCGAAGGCGGCTTTCGCACCTGGCAATCGGGCGAAGGGACCGCCGTCATCACGATCCAGGCGCGGCCGGGCCCGTGCGAGGGCGCCCGCGGCCGGCAATATGAGGACCATGTCCGCGTGCGCCTGAGCGGGCGCGAGCTCACCGGCTGCGGCGGCCGCCTGCTCCGCGAGGACGGCCGCTGATGGCGATCATGTCCGACCGGTGGATTCGCGAGCGGGCGCGCTCCGAGCGCATGATCGAGCCGTTCGTCGAGGCGCAGCGCCGCGAGGGCTGCATCAGCTACGGCCTCTCCTCCTACGGCTACGACGCGCGCGTCGCCGACGAGTTCAAGATCTTCACCAATGTCGACAATGCCATCGTCGATCCCAAGGACTTCGCCCAGAACAGCTTCGTCGACCGCAAGACCGACGTCTGCATCATCCCGCCCAACAGCTTCGCGCTGGCCCGGACGGTCGAATATTTCCGGGTGCCGCGCGACGTCCTCGTCATCTGCCTCGGCAAGTCGACCTATGCGCGCTGCGGCATCATCGTCAACGTGACGCCGCTGGAGCCGGGGTGGGAAGGCCATGTCACGCTCGAATTCTCGAACACGACGCCGCTTCCCGCCAAGGTCTACGCCAATGAGGGCGCGTGCCAGTTCCTGTTCCTGCTCGGCAACGAGCCGTGCGAGGTCAGCTATGCCGACCGTGCCGGCAAATATATGGGCCAGCAGGGGGTCACCTTGCCCAAGCTGTGAAGCCATCGCCGACGAGGCCGGCCAGCCGATTCCGCCCGGCGACGGCGGCTATCGGAAATTCGGGCTGACGGGCCGCAGCTGGACGTCGGTCGCGGTAGGAATGTCGACGGCGCTCACCGCATAATAGCCGCGCAGGACGAAGACCGGCACGGTGCCGCCGCCGCGATAGGCGCAGGCCGCGGTCGAGAAGGGCGCGACGTCGGGCGGCCCGTGCAGGATTTCGAGCAGCAGGTGGTTGTAATCCGGATTGAACTGGAAGGCGAAAGCGCGGCTCGCCAGACGATCGCCCGAATCACATTGGAGCGGCCGCACCGGGCCCGATTGCGGGGTTTCGCTGATCCGGTAGTTCGGGCTGTCCTCCCCTTCGGGAACGATCGTCAGATCGAGATGGACGAGCTCCGCTCCGGTCACCTTCGAGGCAAGGTCCTGGACCTGATCGGCGATCGTCGCGCTGTTGGAGAAATCGATCTGGGCGCTGACCCGCCGCACCGACCTTGCGGAATCGTCGGCCGCGCCGGCGGAGCCGGCCTCCGCCTGCGCATTGCCGCTGTCATTCCCGGCCGCGTTGGCGTCTGCCACGTTGGCGTCCCTGGCGGAGCAACCCGCCAGCAGCAGCGACCCGAGCGCGATCCTTCCTATCCTGCCCATCAGCCTCCCTTTCGCGTTTGCGCCTAGATCGTATGGCTGATCGCGGCGTAGAAGTCCTTCGCATATTGGGCGATCTTGGTCGCGCGATCGAGACCGTTGATGATCTTGCGCGCGTTGACCCAGTCCTGCCGGATGCCCTTGAAGAAATCGGCGAACTTCTTGCCGGTGAAGGTGCCGTTCTCCATCCCGCGGAACATGATCTTGGCGGCGAGGTCGGGTTTCAGGACGCGGTCGGCCGCGGCCGGGCTGCTGGTGAGATCGCAGGAGAACGCCCTGCCCATCGCGGCATAGTTGGTGCGGCCGGTGAGCTGGACGTAGCCGCGACCGTGGAAGAGCACGCCGTCTCCGGGATTGACGTTGCCGAGCTGCCGCGCAAGTCGCGGATTGTTTCCGTTGATGTCGTAGCGCTTCCTGAAATAGGTGTTGCCGCCGAATTCGTGAATCGGCTGCATCGTGAACGCGGTTTCGTGATAGGCGGTGCCGAGCGCATAAGCGAGCCAGCGGTCATCCTTTTGCGAATGCGAGGCTTCCCATACGTCGAGGATGAAGCCCAGACCTTCGACCTGCTTCTTCGAGAGCCTGCCGGCGAAAAGATTCGACCGAACATGGTCGAAAAAGAACTTGCGATTGATCATCGGTTTTCTCCGTTCTGCATGCTCTGTCGGCCCGGCGGCCGAAGCCTGCCTCGTTTCCCGAGAGCTTCGCGCCGACGCCGGCGAGTCCGATCTTTCCGGTTTGCGAGACAATCGGCCGATCGAATGTGATTATTCGCACAATGGCCGGTGACGGCCTGGCGCAACGCATGGTTCTCGCCCCAATGGGAAGGGACCGATGATCGCGCCGGCGCGCCGACGGCATGGCGCGCAACGGGCGGACGAATGCGGGACCCGGGTGGCCGCTTACTTGCGGCCCTGGTGGCGGATATTGGCCGGCCGGCCGCGACGGCCCTGCGAGCGGCGCGGCCGGCTTTGGTCGCGCTCGCGGCGGCCGCCGCGCGACGATCCCGGCGGCCGGTCCGGCAGCTCGAAGCGCAGGCTGCCGCTGACCGGATCCGCCTCGGCCAGCCTGAGGGTGAGACGCCGGCCCGGCGCGTAGGTCTCGCCGCTTTCCTCGCCGGTCAGCGTCTGGCTCGCTTCGTCGTAGCGGAAATATTCCTCGCCGAGGGTCGAGGCCGGCACCAGGCCGTCGCCGCCCAGCGCCTCGACGGTGGCGAAGAAGCCGAACGGCTGCACGCCGGTGATGCGGCATTCGACCAGCTCGCCGGCATGGTCGGCGAGATAGGCGGCGACATAACGGTCGATCGTGTCCCGCTCCGCCTCCATCGCCCGCCTTTCGAGGTTGGAGATGAGCTCCCCGATCACCTCCATCGAATCCGTTTCCTGACCGGTGAGGCCGCCGTCGCCGAGCCGCCAGGCGCGGACCAAAGCGCGATGGACGATAAGGTCGGCATAACGGCGAATCGGGCTTGTGAAATGGGCGTAGGAACCGAGCGCCAGCCCGAAATGGCCGTGATTGTTGGGACCGTAATAAGCCTGGGTCTGGGTGCGCAGCACCTGTTCCATGATCTGCGGCCGCCCATCGGCCTCGCTTACCCGCTCGATGATGCGGTTGAACGTCGCGGGGCGGACCACCTGGCCGAGCGCGAACTCGATCCCGAACGTCTTCAGATAGTCCTTGAGCGCGACCAGCTTCTCACGGCCCGGCGGCTCGTGGACGCGGTACATGACCGGGCTCTTCTTCGCCTCGAGCGCCCTGGCGGCGGCGACGTTGGCGGCGATCATATAATCCTCGATCAGCTTGTGGGCGTCGAGCCGCTCGCGCGGCGCCACCGAGGTGATCCGGCCCTTGACGTCGAGCTCCACCCGCCGCTCGGGCAGGTCGAGCTCGAGCGGCCCGCGCTTGGCGCGCGCCGCGTAGAGCGCCCGCCAGCAGGCCCAGAGCGGCTTCAGCGTCGCTTCGACCAGCGCGGGGGCGACCGGCGGCTCGGGCCGGTTCATGTCCGCTTCGGAGAAGGAGCAGGGGCTGGAGGCGACCTCGATCGGCTCGTCCTCGCGAGGCGGCGGAAGCGCGCCCTCGGCGGCCTCGATCGCCGCCTGCGCGTCCTCATAGGCGATATTGGCGGCGATCCGGACGCGGACGCGCGCGAAACGCCACGATTTGAGCTGGCCGTCCTTCGTCACCTGCAGGTGACAGGCGAGCGCCGCCCGGTCCTCGCCCGCCTTGAGCGAGCAGATGTCGGCCGACAGCGTCTCCGGCAGCATCGGCACCACCCGGTCGGGGAAATAGACGCTGTTGCCGCGCTTGCGCGCTTCGCGGTCGAGCGCCGAGCCGGGCCGCACGTAGAAGCTGACGTCGGCGATGGCGACGATCGCCTTCCATCCGCCGGCATTGGCGGGATCGTCGTCGGCGACGGCCCACACCGCATCGTCATGGTCGCGCGCGTCGGCGGGGTCGATGGCGACGATCGGGATGTGTGTGAGATCCTCCCGCTCGCCCAGTTCCAGGCGGGCGATGCGCTCCGCCTCCTCCAGCGTCGCGTCGGTGAATTTGTGGGGGATGCCGTATTTGTGGATGGCGATCAGGCTGAAGCTGCGCGGCGCGAACGGGTCGCCGAGCCTGGTGTCGACGCGCGCCGCGAGCCGCGGCGGGCGACCGACCTTCTCGGCGAGGACGAGGTCGCCGGCCGCCGCGTCGCCCAGATCGGAGATGGGCAGCTCGCGCCGCTCCTTCTTCTCGACCGGCCGCAGCCAGAAATTCGGACCTTCCTGGTGGACGACGCCGAGCACCAGCTCGCTGCCCCGCAGCAATTTCTTCATCGGGTGGGCGATCCACCCGTCGCTGCGCTCCTCGGTGCGCGACAGGATGCGGTCGCCGACCGCGAGCGCCGCGCCGCGGCCCTTGCGCTCCATCATCCTGAGGCGCGGCGGCGGCCCGTCCGCCTCCCAGCGCTCCGGCACCGCCCAGGCGCGGCCCGCATCGTCGATGTCGGCGACGCGCAGCACGGTCACCTTCGGCACCCCGCCCATCCGGTGGAAGGCGCGGCCGGGAGCGGAGTCGATCAGCCCCTCGTCGGCCATATCCCGAAGCAGGGCCTTCAAGGCGATCCGGTCCTGGCCCTTGAGGCCGAAGGCGCGGGCGAGCTCGCGCTTGCCGGCCGGCTCGTCCGAGCTCGCGATGAAGTCGAGGATCTCCTGACGGCTGGGAAGGCCGCCTTTGGGCTGTCGCTTGGCCATCCGCTCCTACTGTGCTGGCGGCGGGGGTGGTGTGTAGGGCCGGAACGCGCCACCCGGCACCGCGGATGCAACCGGGCTTTCGTAACCGTCGGCCGATACCGAGGACACGCCAAACACCCAGTCGTCGACGCGGATGCCACGCAACGTGCATCTATGAGCCGCCGTCGAAATGTGCGGGGATTCGATTAGCTCCACACATTCACCCCCACCCCAGCGGGATGAACCTTGAGGAACCCTGATCGAGTGCTGCCAGTTGGCAGCATCCGTTCTGCGCCAGCGGATGACAAAATGAGTTCTTCCCTGCTGAATAGGCGGCCAGCTTATCGTGGTATCCGTCGACACCGCTCCCTCCGCCATTGGCGCCGGCGGCGTTGGCGCGCGGGCCAGGGCGGCAAGCGCGGCGACATTGAGCTGAGTCACCCGGCGCAGATACGGAAAGTCCATCCTGTCGATCGTGTCGCCATATTCGATGCCGTTCTCGGTGCGCAGATCCTGGTGCTGCCAGTTGTAATTCTCGACCGCGACGGTGAGGCGCACCGCCGGGAAACCGGCGTTGAGGAACTCGGTATGGTCGCCGCCGCGGCCGAATCGGTCGTTGCGCCAGATCTGCCGGACGTCGAGGCCGAGGCTGAGATCCTCGGCGAGCCCGGCGAGGAAGCGGGACAGGTTGCGCGACGGCGAATCGTTCTCGCCGCCCTGGCTGCGCACCAGCGGCCGCAATTCCTCGCCGCCCTGCCAGCGCAGCCCTTCGGAAAAGACGCGGACATGGGCGTCGTCGCAGACATTGTCGGCGCCGCAGCTGTTGCCGATGATGTCGTTGTTGAGGTTGGCGACCACCTGCCAGCCCTGCGCGCGGGCGTGTTCGGCGAGGATGCGGCCGCCGATCAGCCCCTGCTCCTCGCCGGACAAGGCGGCATAGACGATGGTCGCCGGGAAGCGGTGGCGCGACAGCACCCGCGCCGCCTCGATCACCGCCGCCGTGCCCGAGCCGTCGTCATTGGCGCCGGGCGCGTCGGCGGTCGCGTTCATCGGATCGCTGACCCGGCTGTCGATATGGCCGGTGATGATCACCACCTGGTCCGGCCGCTCGGTGCCGCGCTGGATGGCGACGACATTCTCGACCAGGGTCGGGTTGGGGATGCGGCGGCCGGTGACGGTGTCGCCGGTCCGGATCACTTGCAGACAGCCGCCGCACTCGCGCGAGAAGCGGCGGAACTCGGCCTCGGTCCAGGCGAGCGCCGCGCCGATGCCGCGCGTGGGATGGTCGCGGTCGGACAAGGTGTGCCGGGTGCCGAACGACACCAGCCGCTCGACATGGCCGCGCAGCGACCGTTCCGAGACCTGGTCGGCGACCGCGCGCAGGCTGGCGGGCGGCGCAGCCGGGGATCGCGAGCGCTGGGCATGAGCGGCGGGGACGATCGCCAGCAGAGCGGCAAGAGCGAGGACCGGCTTGTTCATGGCCGGCCTTCTGCGCCCGACGGCAGCGAGTCGCAACCCGCGCCGCCCTCGGCTAGGAGGCCGGCATGCGCCTTTCGCTGCAGCCCCATCCCGGCCACCCCGCGCCCGCGATCCGCATCGCGGCCGAAGCCAGGCGCGCCGCGAACGGCAGGCTCGCGCTGCGCTACCGGATCACCGGCGCCGTCGCCGATCTGCGGTTGCCGCCGCCCGCCCCGCCTGGGCGTGCGGACGGCTTGTGGCAACACAGCTGCTTCGAGGCGTTCGTGCGCCCCGCCGGCGGTGCCGCTTATTGGGAGCTCAATTTCGCGCCGTCGGGGCAATGGGCGGCCTATCGGTTCGGCGACTATCGCCGGGGCATGGCAGCGGCCGAGGAGACGCCGCCGCCGGAGCTGGAAATGGTGTCGGCGACCGACCGGATCGAGCTGGCGGCGACGGTCGAGCTCGAGACGCTCGCCGGCTTCGCCTGGCGGGTCGGCCTTTGCGCGGTGATCGAGGAAAGCCGCGGCCGCAAATCCTGGTGGGCGCTGGCCCATCCGCCCGGCGAGCCCGATTTCCATCATGAGGATTGCTTTACGCTCGAACTCCCGCCAGCAGCGTGATCGGATGAAGTTCGGCATCGACCGCCTGCTCGCTGAACCCGATTTGCGCGCCCCGCTCGAGGGAAAGCGCGTCGCCTTGCTCGCCCACCCCGCCTCGGTCACCGAGGATTTGTCTCATTCGCTCGACGCGCTCGCCGGCTGCGGCGGAATCCGGCTCAGCGCGGCGTTCGGCCCGCAGCATGGCCTGCGCGGCGACAAGCAGGACAATATGGTCGAGACCGAGGATTTCACCGACCCGGTCCACGGCATCCCGGTGTTCAGCCTCTATGGCGAGGTGCGCCGACCGACCGGCCAGGCGATGGGCACGTTCGACACGCTGCTGGTCGACCTCCAGGATCTGGGCTGCCGCATCTACACCTTCATCACCACCCTGCTCTACGTGCTGGAGGCGGCGGCGCAGCACGGCAAGTCGGTGTGGGTGCTCGACCGCCCCAACCCGGCCGGACGGCCGGTCGAGGGGCTGACGCTGCGGCCGGGCTGGGAGAGTTTCGTCGGCGCCGGTCCGCTGCCGATGCGCCACGGCCTCACCCTCGGCGAGCTCGGCCGCTGGTTCGTCGACCGGTTCGCGCTCGACGTCGATTATCGCGTGATCGAGATGGAAGGCTATGATCCCGAGGCGGCGCCCGGCTTCGGCTGGCCCCTGGGCGATCGGGTCTGGGTCAATCCCAGCCCGAATGCGCCCAACCTCAGCATGGCGCGCGCTTATGCCGGCACGGTGATGCTCGAAGGCACGACGCTGTCCGAAGGCCGCGGCACCACCCGTCCACTCGAGCTGTTCGGCGCCCCCGATATCGACGCGCGCAAGGTGATCGCCGAGATGCGCTCGCTCGCGCCGCATTGGCTGGACGGCTGCGTGCTGCGCGATTGCTGGTTCGAACCCACTTTCCACAAGCATGCCGGCAAGCTGTGCAGCGGCGTCCATATCCATGCCGAGGGCCCGGCCTACGATCATGCCGCCTTCCGGCCGTGGCGGCTGCAGGCGCTCGCCTTCAAGGCGATCCGGCGCCTGTATCCCGGCTACGAGATCTGGCGCGATTTCCCCTACGAATATGAGCTCGACAAGCCGGCGATCGACGTCATCAACGGCTCGCCGCTGCTGCGCTTATGGGTCGACGATCCCGCCGCGGCGCCGGGCGACCTCGACGCGCTGACCGAACCGGACGAACAGGCCTGGACCGAGGAGCGGCGGGCCCGTCTGATCTACTGAGCGGCGACCGTCTGCTCGATGACCCCGAAGATCGGGTGACCGTGCTCGTCGTCCATCCAGATGCGGACGGTGTCGCCAGGCTCGAGGAAGCCGGTGGCGGGCTGGCCGTCGAGGATCGTCTCGACGGTGCGGATTTCGGCCAGGCAGGAATAGCCGCGGCCGCCGCGGTCGACCGGCTTGCCGGGGCCGCCGTCGGCGTCGCGGTTGGAGACGGTGCCCGAACCGATGATCGAGCCGGCGCCGATATTCCGCGTCTTCGCCAGATGGGCGATCAAAGTCCCGAAATCGAAGGTCATGTCCTCGCCGGCGTCGGCGCGGCCGAACGGCCGGCCGTTCAGATCGACCTTGAGCACGCCGCGCAGCCGGCCGCCTTGCCAGGCGTCGCCGAGCTCGTCCGGAGTGACCAGCACCGGCGACAGCGCCGAGGCGGGCTTGGACTGGAGGAAGCCGAAGCCCTTGGCGAGCTCGGCCGGGATCAGGTTGCGCAGCGACACGTCGTTGACCAGCCCGACCAGCCGGATGTGGTCGAGCGCCTGTTCGGGCGAGACGCCGCGCGGCACGTCGCCGGTGACCACGACGATCTCCGCCTCGAGGTCGCAGCCCCAGCTCTGGTCGGCGAGCGGGATCGGGTCGCGCGGGCCGAGCAGTTCGTCCGATCCGCCCTGATACATGAGCGGGTCGGTCCAGAAGCTCGCCGGCATCTCGGCGCCGCGCGCCTTGCGCACCAGCTCGACATGATTGACGTAGGCCGATCCGTCCGCCCACTGGAAAGCGCGCGGCAGCGGCGCCGCGGCGTGACGCTCGTGGAAGCGATCGCGCGGGATGGTAGCGTGGGCCAGATCGGTATCGAGCAGTCTCAGCTGCGGCTCCACCCGCTCCCACTCGTCGAGCGCGGCCTGCAGGGTCGGTGCGATATGGGTCGCGTCGGCGCACCAGGCGAGATCGTGGCTCACCACCACCAGCCGGCCGTCGCGGCCCGATTTGAGGGAGCCCAGCTTCATGCGCGTCCACTGGCATTTCGGCCAGGGCTTGGCTAGGGGCTGGCGGCACATATCTAATACATGCCCGCCGCTCCAGGCGCGGGCCGGGAGTGGTCTTCGATGGGCAAGCCGGAACGAATTTTCGCCAGTGACGAAGCCGCCGAGGCGGCAGCCGAGATCGCCGGCCTGGTCGCGCGGGCGCGCAAGGCGCAGGCCGAGATCGAGCATTACAGCCAGGAGCAGGTCGACGCGCTGATCCGCGCCATGGTGTGGTCGGTGGCCCGGCCCGGCGTCGCCGAGGAAATCGCCCGCCACACCGTCGAGGAAACCCAGCTCGGCAATTACGAGGGCAAGTATCTCAAGATCTTCCGCAAGACGCGCGCTGCGCTGATGGACATATTGGACGACAAGTCGGTCGGCGTGATCGAGGAATATCCCGAGCGCGAGATCGTCGTCATCGCCAAGCCGGTCGGCGTGATCGGCGCGCTGTCGCCCTCCACCAATCCCGAGGCGACGCCGGTGATCAAGGCGATCAACGCGGTCAAGGGCCGCAACGCCATCGTCATCGCCCCCCACCCGCGCGCCAAGCTGACCAACAAACTGGTCTGCGACAAGATGCGCGCGGCGCTGACCGCGATGGGGGCGCCGGCCGACCTCGTCATCTCGATCGACACGCCGACGCTGGACAAGACGAACGAGCTGATGCGGCAGTGCGACCGCATCCTCGCCACCGGCGGCGGGGCGATGGTCAAGGCGGCTTATGCGAGCGGCACGCCGGCGCTCGGCGTGGGCGCCGGCAATGCGGTGATCACCGTCGACGAGAGTGCCGATCTCGACGATGCGGCGGCGAAGATATTGCTGTCGAAGACGCTCGACCAGGCGGCCTCCTGCTCGTCGGACAACAGCGTGCTGCTGGTCGACGCGATCCATGACGAGATGCTCGCCCGGCTGATCGACAAAGGCGGCCTGGTGCTCGACGAGGCGCAGAAGGCCAAGCTCCAGGCCGTGCTGTGGGTCGACGGCATGCTCAACCCGAAGATCGTCGCCCAGCCGCCGGCGACGATCGCCGCCATGGCCGGCTTCGAGATTCCGGAAGCGACGAAATTCTTCATCGTCCCCGAGACCGGAACCGGCCCGGACTATCCCTTTTCGGGCGAGAAGCTGACCGTCACCATGACGCTCTATCGGGTGAAGGACATCGACGAGGCGATCGCGATGACCAACAGGATCCAGTCCTATCAGGGCCAGGGCCACAGCTGCGGCATCTATTCGACGAGCGACGCCAACATCATGAAACTCGCCGACGCGACCCGGACCTGCCGCGTGATGGTCAACCAGCCCCAGGCCGCCTCGAACAGCGGCAATCTCTGGAACGGCATGCGCCAGACCTTCTCACTGGGCTGCGGCTCGTGGGGCGGCACCGGCACCAGCAACAACATCATTTGGCGCGACCTGATCAACGAGACCTGGGTCTCCAGGCCGCTGGCGGTGCCCAAGACGCTGCCCAGCGACGAGGCGCTGTTCGGCGACGTGATCGAGAAGCTGGGTTAGCACCGCCCGTTTTCGAAAAGCGGTGGGTGCATCGCTGCTTTCATCGAAAATGAAAAGTTGGTATGAAGGGTCGATGATGGCCCAGTTCGGCTTCGATACGTTGTCGTTCGTGAAGCGGCTTTCCGCGGCAGGCATGGATTCGCGGCAAGCGGAGGCGCTGGCCGAGGCGCTTGCCGACAACGCCTTCGCGCAAATTGCCACCCACGCCGACATGAAATCGCTGGAACTTTCCACCAAGGCGAGTCTCAAGGAGCATGAGCTCGCAACCAAGGCGAGCCTCAAGGAGCATGAGCTCGCGACCAAGGCGGCTTTGGAGGCGCTGGAGGCGCGCGTGGCCGCCCAAATGAAAGATCTCAAGGACCAGCTCACCAGCCGTTTGGGGATCGTCGTCGGCGGCGCGACGGCGTTGATTGTCGCCATTCTGGGGACGCTGGAAACGCTCGGCTGATCGGATCGCGAATGAGTCTGCTCGAGAACGATTCCCATTTCGCCCCGCGCGAGCTGACGAGTCTCAAATCCGAATTGCATGAGATGAAGCGCGACCTCGAGCGCCGCATTTTCGACATCGAGATGCGCCTCACTTGGTGGCGGCTCTACGCATTCTTGGCCCTTTGCGCCGCCACGATGATCTTGATCCTGGGAGCGAAGGCACTCCTTCGCTGAACCCGCGTTGCGATTTTTCGCTCATCCGCTAGAGCGCGCGCATGACTCAGCCCGATGCCGCCGGCCCGCGCCGGCCCGCCGCCTCCGCCCGGAGGACTGGATGAAAGCCCTGGTCAAGAAGGAGGCGGCGCGGGGGCTGTGGCTCGAGGACGTGCCCGAGCCCGAGCCCGGCATCAACGACGTCAAGATCCGGGTCAAGCGCACCGCCATCTGCGGCACCGACCTTCACATCTACAAATGGGACGAGTGGGCGCAGAAGACGATCCCGGTGCCGATGGTGGTCGGCCACGAATTCGTCGGCGAGATCGCCGAGGTCGGCGACAACGTCAACGACTTCGCGCCGGGCATGATCGTCTCGGGCGAAGGCCATATCGTGTGCGGCCGCTGCCGCAACTGCATGGCCGGGCGGCGTCATCTGTGCCCGTTCACCAGCGGCGTCGGCGTCAACCGGCCGGGCGCCTTCGCCGAATATATCGTCATCCCCAACGCCAATGTCTGGCACCATGCCGACGGCATCGACCTCGACGTCGCCTCGATCTTCGACCCGTTCGGCAATGCCGTCCACACCGCTTTGCAGTGGGACATGGTCGGCGAGGACGTGCTGATCACCGGCGCCGGGCCGATCGGGGCGATGGCGGCGGCGGTCGCCCGCCATGCCGGCGCCCGCCACGTCGTCATCACCGACGTCAACGACTACCGGCTCTCGCTCGCCGAAAAGCTCGGCGCGACGCGCACTGTCAACGTCGGACGCGAGAAGCTCGCCGACGTCCAGCAGGAGCTGGGCATGAAGGAGGGGTTCGACGTCGGCCTGGAAATGTCCGGCAATCCCAGCGCGCTCCGGGACATGCTCGACAACATGTCGCACGGCGGCAAGATCTCGATGCTCGGCATTCCCGAGGGGGAGGTCGCGATCGACTGGAACAAGATCATCTTCAACATGCTGACCCTGAAAGGCATTTACGGCCGCGAGATTTTCGAGACCTGGTACAAGATGAGCGTGATGATCCAGTCCGGCCTCGATTTGACGCCGATCATCACCCACCGCCTGCCCTACCAGGAATATGAAAGCGGCTTCGAGGCGATGCTGCAGGGCGGTACCGGCAAAGTCGTGCTGAGGTGGGACTGATGCTCATCCGTCTCCCGACGAACTGAACTGACGACGAGGTCCCGATGTACGGCAAATTCGAGCAGCACCTGGCCCGGGAGCTGGACGCGATCCGCGAGGCCGGCTTCTACAAGAGCGAGCGGGTGATCACGACGCCCCAGGGCTCCCATGTCGGGGTCGCCTCGGGCGAGGACGTGATCAACCTGTGCGCCAACAATTATCTCGGCCTCGCCCAGGATGAGCGGGTCAGGAGAGCCGCGCAGGAGGGGCTCGAGCGCTGGGGCTACGGCATGGCCTCGGTCCGCTTCATCTGCGGCACCCAGTCGATCCACAAGCAGCTCGAGGACCAGCTGTCCGAATGGCTGCAGATGGAGGACACGATCCTCTATCCGTCCTGCTTCGACGCCAATGGCGGGCTCTACGAGACGCTGCTCGGCGCCGAGGACGCGGTCATCTCCGACGAGCTCAACCACGCCTCGATCATCGACGGCGTGCGCCTCTGCAAGGCGCAGCGCTACCGCTACCGCAACGCCGACATGGCCGACCTCGAGGCGCAGCTCCAGGCCGCCGACGCCGCCGGCGCGCGCTTCAAGCTGATCGCCACCGACGGCGTCTTCTCGATGGACGGCTACATCGCCCCGCTCGCGGCGATCTGCGACCTCGCCGAGCGCTACGACGCCCTGGTCCATGTCGACGACAGCCACGCCACCGGCGTGGTCGGCCCGCACGGGCGCGGCACGCCCGAGCATTGCGGCGGTCATCGAGCGCGTCGACATCGTCACCGGCACGCTCGGCAAGGCGCTCGGCGGCGCCAGCGGCGGCTTCACCAGCGCGCGGCGCGAGATCGTCGAGCTGCTGCGCCAGCGCTCGCGGCCCTATCTCTTCTCCAACACCGTCGCGCCGGCGATGGTCGCCGGCGCGCACAAGGCGGTCGAGCTCGCCGCCGCCGGCGACGACCTGCGCGCCCGGCTGCGCGACAACATGAATTTCTTCCGCCAGGGCCTCACCGCCGCCGAGTTCGAGCTGCTGCCGGGCGAGCATCCGATCATCCCGGTGATGCTGCACGACGCGCGGCGGGCCGCGATGCTCGCCGAGGCGCTGCTGGCGCGCGGCGTCTATGTGATCGCTTTCTCCTATCCGGTGGTGCCGAAGGGCAAAGCGAGGATCCGCTGCCAGATCTCGGCCACTCACACCCGCGCGGAGCTGGAGCGGGCGGTGTCGGCCTTCGCGGAGGCGGAAGCCGAGATCGGGAGCGCGGCATGAGCCAGTTCGACCTCACCGACGAGCAGCGCCAGATCCAGGAGATGGCGCAGCAATTCACTGCCGACGCGATCACGCCGAACGCCGCGGAGTGGGACGAGAAGCATATCTTCCCGCGCGACACGATCCGGCAAGCGGCCGAGCTGGGCTTCGGCTCGATCTACGTTTCGGAGGAGAGCGGCGGCATCGGGCTGGGGCGGCTGGAGGCGGCCCTGATCATGGAGGCGATGGCCTATGGTTGCCCGTCGACCTCGGCCTTCATCTCGATCCACAACATGGCGAGCTGGATGATCGACCGGTTCGGCTCGGCGGCGGTCAAGGAGAAATATCTCCCGTCGATGGTGACGATGGAGAATATGGGCTCCTATTGCCTGACCGAGCCCGGCTCGGGCTCCGACGCGGCGGCGCTCAAGACGCGCGCGGTCAAGGACGGCGATTCTTATGTCGTGTCCGGATCGAAGGCGTTCATCTCGGGCGGCGGCGAGAACGAGATCTACGTCTCGATGGTCCGCACCGGCCAGGAGGGGCCGAAGGGCATTTCCTGCCTGGTGATCGAGAAGGACATGGCCGGCGTGAGCTTCGGCGCGCAGGAGAAGAAGCTCGGCTGGCATTCGCAGCCGACCGCCATGGTCAATTTCGACGAAGTCCGGGTGCCGGCCGAGAATCTGGTCGGCGGCGAGGGCGAGGGGTTCCGCATCGCGATGATGGGCCTGGACGGCGGCCGGCTCAACATCGGCGCCTGCAGCCTCGGCGGCGCCCAGCGCTGCCTCGACGAGGCGGTCCGATACGGCAAGGAGCGCAAGCAGTTCGGCCAGCCGATCGGCGACTTCCAGAACAGCCAGTTCATGCTCGCCGACATGGAGACCGAGCTGCAGGCGGCGCGGATGCTGCTCTACGCCGCCGCGGTCAAGGTGACCGAGAACGCCCCCGACAAGACCAAGTTCGCCGCCATGGCCAAAAGGCTGGCGACCGACACCGGCTCGTCGGTGGTCGACCGGGCGCTGCAGCTGCACGGCGGCTACGGCTATCTGCAGGATTATCCGATCGAGCGCTTCTGGCGCGACCTGCGCGTCCATTCGATCCTGGAGGGCACCAACCAGGTGATGCGGATGATCGTCGGCCGCGAATTGTCGCGGCAGTGAGCCCGCTCCGATGCACGGCACCTCCGCGATGACCAAGACCGTCCTTTCCCGCATCGAAGGCTGCGCCGGGCGCCTGAGCCTCAACCGGCCCAAGGCGATCCACGCGCTCGACCTCGACATGGTGCTGGCGATGACCGCCTCGCTGATCGAATGGCTGCATCATGACGAGGTCGAGGCGGTGCTGATCGACCATGAAGAAGGCCGCGGCTTCTGCGCCGGCGGCGACGTCGTGGCGATCGCCCGCAGCACCCGGGGAACCGGCGCCGCCGCCCAGGCCTTCTTCTTCAACGAATATCGGCTGAACCACCTGCTCTTCACCTATCCGAAGCCGACCGCCGTGTTCATGGACGGGGTGACGATGGGCGGCGGCGTCGGCATTTCGCGGCCGTGCCGCTACCGGATCGCCACCGACCGCACCCTGTTCGCGATGCCGGAGACGTCGATCGGGCTGTTCCCCGACGTTGGCGGCGGCTGGCATCTGTCGCGGCTGTTGGGGCGGCTGCCGCAATATCTGGCGCTGACCGGGCGGCGACTCGATGGCGCCGACTGCTTCGCGCTCGGCCTTGCCACCCATTATGTCCGGCACGAGGATCTCGACCAGATCAAGCACGACATCGCCGCCGATCCCGGCCGGATCGACGCCCATCTCGCCCATGCCCAGGTGCCGCCGCCGCCGGCCCGGATCAAAGAGGACCGCGACAAGATCTGCCGAATGTTCGAGGCCGACCGGCTCGAGGACATGCTGGCCGCGCTCGAGGCGGACGGGTCGGACTGGGCGCAGGCCACCGCCGCGGACCTGCGCCGCAAATCGCCGACCGCGTGCAAGGTGTCGTTGCGGCTGCTCGAAAAGGGATCGGCGATGCGCGACTTCGCCGGCGAGATGGGGATGGAATATGCGCTGATGGCCCATGTCTCCCACCATCCGGACTTCGCCGAAGGCGTGCGGGCGCTGCTGGTCGACAAGGACAATGCGCCGCAATGGCGCCCGGCGACACCGGAGGAGGTGAGCGAGGAGATGGTTGAATGCCTGTTTGCGCCGCTGCCCGCTGATGAGGCCTGGTCGCCGCTGCCGCTGGCGAGGAACGCATGACCGACAGCCGCGTCTGGAAGCTTCCCGAAAGCGCGCCCGAGCCGGCCGAGCTGGCCGCCGCCTGGACGCGGGTGATCGAGAATGCGCTGGCGGCGATGCGCTCGGGCGCGCAGCCGCCCGCCAGCCTGCCGCACGATCCCACCGCCGCCGCCCGCGCTTTCGCCGATTTCACGATGCAGTTGTGGACCAACCCGGCCGGCGTGCTGCGCGCGAGCCAGGCCGCCGCGGCCGAATGGATCGACCTGTGGGGCCGGGCCGCCCGTCGCGCCGGCGGCGGCCAGGTCGAGCCGCTGGTCGCGCCCGAGCGCGGCGATCGGCGGTTCAACGATCCCGCCTGGTCCGAAGAGCCTGTCTTCGACTATCTGAAGCAGGCCTATCTGCTCGCCAGCCGTCAGGCCACCGGCCTGGTCGAGCAGGCGGAAGGGATCGACGAGGCGACCCGCACCCGCGCGCTCTTTTTCACCCAGGCCTATCTGAACGCGCTGTCGCCCGCCAATTTCGCCTTCACCAATCCGGAGGCGATCCGCCGGGCGATCGATACCGGCTCGATCAGCCTGCTGTCCGGCCTCGCCAACCTGCTCGCCGACGCGGCCAGCGAAGCGAAGCTGCCGCAGCGCCGCGCCAGCGCCGAATTCGTGCTCGGCGAGACCATCGCCGCCACCCCCGGCAGCGTGATTTACCAGAACGCGCTGATGCAGCTGATCCAATATGCGCCGTCGACCGAGACGGTTTGGAAGCGGCCGCTTCTCTACGTGCCGCCGCTGGTCAACAAATATTATCTTCTCGACCTTCAGCCGAAATCGAGCCTGATCCGCTGGCTGGTCGAGCAGGGTCACACTGTCTTCGTCATCTCCTGGGTCAACCCCGGACCGGAGCTCGCCGACAAGGGTCTCGCCGATTATCTCGAGCTCGGCCCGGTCGCGGCGCTGGACGCGATCGAGCAGGCGACCGGCGAGCGCCAGGTGGACGTGTTCGGTTTCTGCATGGGCGGCACCCTCACCGGCATCTTCGCCGCTTTGCTCGCCGCCCGCGGCGAACCTCAGCGCCTCGCCTCGGCGACCGCGATCGGCGCCCTGTTCGATTTCTCCCGTCTCGGCCAGTGGGCGACCTTCGCCGACGCCGAGCAGCTCAAGGCGATGGAGCGGCACCTCGGGACCAAAGGGGTGATGGCGGCGCACGAGCTGCAGGCCCTGTTCAGCCTGGTCCGCGCCAACGACCTGATCTGGTCTTCGGTGGTCAGCCATTATCTGCTCGACCGCGAGGCGCCGCCGTCCGACATCCTGCACTGGTTCGCCGACGGCGCCCACATTCCCCGCGCCTTCCTGCTCGACTGGGTCAATGAGGTGCTGCGCGGCAACAAGCTGACCGAAAGCGGCGCGCTTGCCGTCGGCGGCGACGCGATCGATCTCGGCGCGATCGCCACCCCGGTGATGGCCATCTCGCTGAAGGACGACCATGTCTCGGCCTGGCAGGCCACCTATGACGGGGCCCGGCTGTTCGGCGGACCGGTGCGCTTCCTGCTCGGCGGCTCCGGCCACAATGCCGGCGTGATCAATCCGCCCGCCGCCAACAAGCATGGCTACTGGACCAACGAGGCATTGCCGGACAGCGCCGGGCAATGGATGGAGGGCGCCACCCGCCACGAAGGCTCCTGGTGGCCCGACTGGCAGGCCTGGCTGGTCCGCGACGGCGTCGAGCGAGTGCCGGCGCGGGTGCCGGGGGACGGCAGGCTGAAGGCGATCGAGCCGGCTCCGGGCAGCTACGTGCGGATGCGCTGAAATGGGGACAGTCGCCAGTGACTGCCCCCCTTCGAGCAAGGGACGCCAGCCTGCGCTGGCATGACGGAGAATTGAATGGCCACTTACGAAACCATCCTGGTCGAACAGCGCGGCGCGGTGACGTTGATCATCCTCAACCGGCCCAAGGCGCTGAACGCGCTCAACAGCCAGGTGCTGAGCGAGCTGATCCTCGCCTTTGCCGCCTATGACGCGGACGACAGCCAGCGCTGCGCGATCCTCACCGGCTCCGACCGCGCCTTCGCCGCCGGCGCCGACATCAAGGAAATGTCGGACCAGGGCTTTGCGGCGATGTATTCCGGCAATTTCTTCGCCGGCTGGGAGAAAGTGACCTCGACCCGAAAGCCGTGGATCGCCGCCGTCGCCGGCTATGCGCTGGGCGGCGGCTGCGAAGTCGCGATGATGGCGGATTTCATCATCGCCGCCGACAGCGCCAGGTTCGGGCAGCCCGAGATCAGGCTCGGCGTCACTCCCGGCATGGGCGGCTCGCAGCGCATGACGCGGGCGATCGGCAAGGCCAAGGCCATGGAGATGTGCCTGACCGGACGGATGATGGACGCCGCGGAGGCCGAGCGCGCCGGCCTGGTCGCCCGGGTCGTGCCCGCCGACCAGCTGATCGAGGAGGCGCTGAAGACGGCGCAGCTGATCGCGTCGATGGCGCCGCTCGCCGCCATCGCCGCCAAGGAGATGGTCAATGCCGCCGACGAGACCCATCTCGCCCAGGGGATCGTCTTCGAGCGCCGGCTTTTCCACGGCCTGTTCGGCACCGAGGACCAGAAGGAAGGCATGGCCGCCTTCGTCGACAAGCGGGAAGCGGCGTGGAAGGGGCGTTGACCCCTCCCGTCATCCCGGCGCAAGGGCACCCCGCAAAGTACTACTTTGCGGGGACCCCGCTAGCCGGGATCGCAGGGGGTGAAACGCTCAGCGTGCAATCCCGCTGAGGTCCCGGCGTTCGCCGGGATGACGAAAAGAGGTGAAATCATGGCGCGCGTGGCATTCATCGGGCTCGGCAATATGGGCGGCGGGATGGCGGCGAACCTCGCTCTGGCCGGCCATGACGTGCGCGCCTTCGACCTGGTCGAGGAGGCGCTGGGCCGGGCCGAAGCGCGCGGCTGCCTGCGCGCCGCCTCGGCGGCGGCCGCGGTCGAGAACGTCGAAGCGGTGGTGACCATGCTGCCCGCCGGCAGGCATGTTCGCGACGTCTATGAAAGCTCGGTGATCGGCCGCGCGCCGGCCAGCGCGATCCTGATCGACTGTTCGACGATCGACGTCGCCACCGCCCGCGAGGAAAATGAGAAGGCGCGCGCCGCCGGCTATCTGATGGTCGACGCGCCGGTTTCCGGCGGCATCGCCGCGGCCGAAGCCGGCACCCTCACCTTCATGGTCGGCGGCACCGACGAGGCGTTCAAGCGCGCCGAGCCGATCCTCGCCGCAATGGGCAAAGCGGTGATCCACGCCGGCGCGGCCGGCGCCGGCCAGGCGGCCAAGATCTGCAACAACATGCTGCTCGCCGCTTCGATGATCGCCACCTGCGAGGCGTTCGTCATGGCGCAGAAGCTCGGCCTCGATCCCCAGACCTTCTTCGACATTTCCAGCAAGGCTTCGGGCCAGTGCTGGTCGATGACCAGCTATTGCCCGGTCCCGGGCGTCGGTCCGGAGTCGCCGGCCGACCGCGACTATGACGGCGGCTTCGCCACGGCCCTGATGCTCAAGGACCTTCGCCTGGCGATGGAGGCGGCGCAAAGCGTCGATGCCTACACGCCGATCGGCGCATGCGCCGAGGAGCTCTACGCCCGGTTCAGCGACCTCGGCGGCGCCGGCAAGGATTTTTCCGGCATCATCAGGATGATCGACGACAGCTGGCGTGCGCCCGAGGGCGCCGCGGCTCCGCCTCGGCCGCCGGGAACGAACATCTAGATTTCCCGCACCTTCCGCCCAGGGCTCAGGACAGCAATCCGGCCAGCGCCTGCCGCCATCCGCCGAGCCGGGCCTCGCGGGCGTCGACCGTCATCGCCGGCGCGAAACGCTCGACCCGGCCGCGCATCCCGGCCGCCTCGTCGAGCGAGCCGAACAGGCCCGCCCCCACCCCGGCCAGCATCGCGGCGCCGAGCGCGGTGGTCTCGACGAACGCCGGACGCTCGACCTCGAGGCCGAGCATGTCGGCCAGGTCCTGCGCCAGCCAGTCGTTGGCGGCCATGCCGCCGTCGATCTTCAGCCGCTCCCAGCCGGCGCCATCGCCGGCGAAGGCGGTCATCAGATCGTGGGTCTGGTGCGCCATCGACCTCGAGGCCGGCGCGGACGATATGTTCGCGCCGGGTGCCGAAGCTGAGGCCGGCGATCAGCCCGCGCGCCTCCGGCCGCCAGTGCGGAGCGCCGAGCCCGCAATGGGCGGGGACGACATAGACGCCGCCGCTGTCGGCGAGCGCGCCGGCGATCGCCGACGTCTCCGCCGAGCTGGCGATCAGCTCGAGGTCGTCGCGGAGCCATTTGATCAGGCTGCCGGCGACGAACACCGAGCCTTCGAGCGCATAAGCGAGCCTGCCGTCGAGCCGCCAGGCCACCGTCGACAGCAGCCGATGGCGCGACACCGGCGCGTGGGCGCCGGTATGGGTGAGGACGAAGGCGCCGGTGCCGTAGGTCGCCTTGGTCTCGCCCTCCCGCAGGCAGGCCTGGCCGATCGCCGCGGCCTGCTGGTCGCCGGCCATGCCGCAGATCGGCAAGGGCGCCCCGAACAGACCGGCGGTCGTGGATCCGTAAATTCCGGCGCAGTCGACGATCTCCGGCAGCGCCCTGACCGGCGCGTCGAACAGGTCGAGCAGCTCGGCGTCCCAAAGGCCGGTGCGGATGTCCATCAGAGCGGTGCGCGAGGCGTTGGTCGCGTCCGAGACATGGAGGCCGCCGGTCAGGCGCCAGACCAGCCAGCTTTCGACGGTGCCGACGGCGAGATCGGCGCCGGCCTCGGCGAGCTGCGGCCATTCCGCCATCGCCCAGGCGATCTTGCTGCCGCTGAAATAGGGATCGAGCAGCAGGCCGGTGCGCTCCTGCAGCCCCTTTTCCCGTCCCTGCTCCTTCAGCCGGGCGCAGAGCGCGGCGGTGCGCCGGTCCTGCCAGACGATCGCCGGCGCCAGCGCCCGGCCGGTCCGCCGACTCCAGAAGATGATCGTCTCGCGCTGGTTGGTGATGCCGAGGGCGGCGATCCGGTCCGCGCCCCCGGCCTGCCGCGCAACCCTCTGCGCGCAGGCGAGGCTCTTTTCCCAGATCTCCTCGGCGTCATGCTCGACCCAGCCGGGCCGCGGATAATGCTGCTCGAGGTCGCTTTGCTCACAGGCCAGGCAGCCTCCGTCCGGCGCAAACAGCATCGCCCGCGTGCTGGTCGTCCCTTCGTCGATGACGAGGATATTCTCGCCCATGGCCGCCATGACCTCGTCATTGCGAGGAGCGGAGCGACGAAGCAATCCAGAAATCGGCTGCAGATCTGGATTGCTTCGCGGTGCTCGCAATGACGATATGGGCGGGTGAACCGGTTCGATCTCCTGATCGTCGGCGGCGGCATCAACGGCGCGGCGATCGCGCGCGACGCGGCGGCGCGCGGCCTGAAGACGATGCTGGTCGAAAAAGACGACCTCGCCGCGCATACCAGCTCGGCTTCGTCGAAGCTCGTCCATGGCGGCCTGCGCTATCTCGAGCGATACCGGTTCCGGCTGGTGCGGGAGTTGCTGCGCGAGCGGGAAGTGATGCTGCGCACCGCTCCCCACCTGGTCCGGCCGCTTCGATTCGTGCTCCCCGATCCGCCGGGCGGCCGGCCGACCTGGCTGCTGAGAGCCGGGCTCGCGCTCTACGACCGGCTCGCCGGCCGCAGCAGTTTGCCCCGCTCCGGGCGCGTCCCGAACGACGAGGCCGGCCTCGCGCAGGCGCTTCAGCCGGGATTCCGGCTGCTCAGCTATTGGGACGCCTGGGTCGACGATGCGCGCCTCGTCGTCCTCAATGCCGTCGCCGCCGCGGAGGCGGGCGCGACGATCGCCACCCGCACCGAGCTCGTTTCGGCGCGTCGCGAGCGCGACGGCTGGACCGCGCAGCTGTCCGGCGGCCGCAATGTGGCGGCGCGGATGATCGTCAACGCCGCCGGCCCCTGGGTCGCCGACGTGCTGAACGGCCGGCTCGGCGCCGGCAGCCGCAGCAAGGTCCGGCTCGTCAAAGGCAGCCACATCCTGGTTCCGCGCCTGTGGCAGGGCGGCCACGCTTATCTGCTTCAGCAGCCCGACGGCCGCATCGTCTTCGCCCTGCCTTTTGAAGGATTGACGCTGATCGGCACCACCGACGTGCCGGTGGCGAGTCCGGGCGAAGCGGAGATCAGCGCCGCCGAGGCGGATTATCTGTGCGCGGCCGCCAGCGCCTATTTCACCCGGCGGATCCTCCCCGCCGACATCATCTGGTCCTATGCCGGGGTCCGCGCGCTCCACGACGACGGCTCCACCGCCGCCAAGGACGTCACCCGCGAATATCATCTGGAGCTCGCCGCCGCCGGCGGCGGCAAGCTGCTTTCGGTGTTCGGCGGCAAGATCACCACCGCCCGGGCGCTTGCCGAACGGGCGCTGGCCAAGCTGGGCGTGGGCGGCCGCAGCGGCACCGCCACGCGGCCGCTTCCCGGCGGCGAGCCCGATCCCGAACCGCCCCACCCTGGCTGGCTGCCGGCGCCGATGCTGGCGCGGATGACCGCGGCCTATGGCAGCCGCGTCGGCACCGTCACAGGCGGCGCCGGATCGGTCGATCGGCTCGGTCGCCATTTCGGCGCAGGCCTTTACGAAGCCGAGGTCCGCTACCTGATCGAGACCGAGTTCGCCCGCAGCGCCGACGACATATTGTGGCGGCGGACCAAGCTCGGCCTCGTCATGACTCCCGCCGAGCAGGCGGCGCTCGCCGATTTTCTCCAGGGGCCCTCGGGGAGCGGAGCGGTGCCCCGGTCGGGAACGGCTCCGCTTTTTCCCGGTTGGTGCGGCATGGCACTTTCGGCAGCGGAAGCGGCGGCGCAGGCGGGAAGCGGCGACAGCGTCATCGGCTGGAAGCTCGACCGCGACCAGCGCAGGGAGCTGCTCCAGCAATTCCCGCCACGGTTCGGCCATGTCGTCGCCGACCATGTCACCCTGGCCGCGAAGGCGGCCCCGAACGCGCCGCTGCCGGGAGAGAAGGAGGGCGAGATCGTCGGCCGGGCCGACGACGGCGACGGCGTCGAGGCGATGGTGGTGGCGATCGCCGGCACCACCGATCGTCCCGGGGGCGGCACCTTTCATATCACCTGGTCGCTCGGCGACGGCCGCGAGGCGAAGGAAAGCAACGACGTCATCGCCGCTCGCGGCTGGGAGCGGCTCGAACTGCCGATGCCGGTCCGGCTCGAGCCGGCTCGCTGGCCGTGAGCGCGATGGCTCGGCAGCTCTATCTCGACTGCGACGGCGTCCTCGCCGACTTCGACCGGGGCGCGACCGCCGTGCTCGGCACGAACCCGCGCGCCTTCGAAAAGCGGCACGGCCTGGGACGCTTCTGGCAGAAGCTCGCAACCGCGCCGGACTTCTACTTCGGCCTGCCGCTGATGGCCGACGCGATGTCATTGTTCGAAGCGGTCCGCCACCTCGACCCGATCATCCTGACCGGCCTGCCGCGCGGCAATTGGGCGGCCGACCAGAAAGTGCGCTGGGCCGCCCGATATTTCCCCGGCACCCGGATCATCACCACCCTGGCACGCGACAAGCGCGACCATGCCAAAGAGGGCGACGTGCTGGTCGACGACCAGCTCAGGCACCGCCATCTATGGGAAGAAGTCGGCGGCGTCTTCATCCATCACCGCAGCGCGCGCGAGACGATCGGCGAGCTGCGCCGCTATTTTCCCGTGAACGCAAAGGTTTCGGCCTGAGCGAAAGCGAGCCGGCTTTGCGGCAGGCGCCCTGAACCTTCGCCGGTGCGGCTCGTTCTGTTTGCTCCCCCCAGTCAAGGAGTAAGCCATGGGTTATGACCACGACATCACTGTCCTCAATTCCCTGATCACCACGACGATCGACAGCGCCAACGGCTTCGAGCGCTCGGCCGAGGATGCCGAGGTGCCGCAGTTCGTCGAGATGTTCCGCGAGTTCGGCCAGGAGCGCCGCCAGGTCGTTGGACGGCTGCAGGAGCGGGTCAGGTCGCTCGGCGGCACCCCGAATGACGACGGCTCGCTGAAGGCCGACCTCCATCGCCGCTGGGTCGATTTGCGCGACGCGATCAGCCGCGGCGGCGACCAGGAGATCGTCGAGGAGGTCGAGCGCGGCGAGGATTATTTGAAGTCCAAATATGATTCCGCGCTCGAGGATCGCGAACTGACGCCGGAGACGCTGGCGGCGATCCGCGAGGCCTATCAGTCGGTCCGCGCCGGCCACGACCGCGCCAGCGCGCTGAAGCACGGCCTGCAGGGCGCCACCGCCTGAGCGGCATGGACGTGACGACAGCAAAGCGGGGAGGGGGCGCGATGGCGCGGCCCCTCCTCGTCGCTGCCGCCGGCGCCGTGCTGCTCGCCGCCTGCACGACGAGCCGCGCCCCGCCGCCGGGCGGCGAGCTGATCGGCCGCACGCTCAGGATCCAGACCGAGCGGGGCGAAGTGACGAGCCTGAGGTTCCGCGACAACGGCGCCGTTCGCGCCGTCTTTCGCGGCGGCTCCCTCAACGGACGCTGGCAGGCGTCGAACCGGCGCCTGTGCTTCTCCTGGCCGCGCGCGCGACGCGAATGCTGGCCCTATCGCAGCCGCTTCGAGCGCGGCCGCACCCGCACCCTCACCAGCGACCGCGGCAATGTCCTGCGCGTGACCTTGCTCTAGACAGCCGGACCGGCACGAATGGTGGCCGGCGGCGGCGCGCGCCATGTTGACATCGCCGCCGCGCGCTCCTATCTGCGCCTCATCCCGTTAACCGGTCCCCCGGCAGCGCATTCGTGCGCCCGCCGGCTTTGCCTGTTTTCGGGGACGAAGCGCTGAGATGGGGCGGGTCGCCAGTCGCCCTGTGGAGCAGGAGAAATTTGAAACATGGCACGTATTGCGGGCGTCAACATCCCGACCAACAAGCGCGTCGAAATCGCGCTCACCTACATCCACGGCATCGGCCGAACCAAGGCCAAACAGATCACCGACAAGCTCGGCATCCCGTCCGAGCGCCGCGTCCAGGACCTGACCGACCAGGAGGTCCTGCACCTGCGCGAGACGATCGACGCCGATCACAATGTCGAAGGCGATCTGCGTCGCGAGACGGCGATGAACATCAAAAGGCTGATGGACCTCGCCTGCTATCGCGGCCTTCGGCACCGCAAAGGGCTGCCGGTCCGCGGCCAGCGCACCCACACCAATGCGCGCACCCGCAAGGGCAAGGCCAAGCCGATCGCCGGCAAGAAGAAGTAGTCGATCCCAGGGATCGATTGCTCCGCCGGAGGCACGCATGAGGCCCGCCCGGCGTCACAACAGATTTAGGTAGGGACGAGAATCAGTGGCACGTGAACCGCAGCGCCTTCGCCGTCGCGAGCGCAAGAACATCACCGCCGGCGTCGCCCACGTCAACGCCAGCTTCAACAACACGATGATCACCATCACCGACGCGCAGGGCAATGCCATCGCCTGGTCCTCGGCCGGCATGATGGGCTTCAAGGGATCGCGCAAATCGACTCCCTATGCCGCCCAGGTCGCCGCCGAGGATGCGGGGCGCAAGGCCGCCGAGCATGGCGTCAGGACGCTGGAGGTCGAGGTGAAGGGCCCCGGCTCGGGCCGGGAGAGCGCGTTGCGCGCGCTCCAGTCGGTCGGCTTCACCATCACCTCGATCCGCGACGTCACTCCGATCCCGCACAACGGTGTCCGCCCGTCCAAGCGCCGCCGCGTGTGACCGCCGTCCGCGCCCTTTGCGGGCGCGGCCGGACAGAATTTTGGAACATCGGGAAGCCTCGCAGCTTCCCCAAAACGCCAGAGGAACCCCATGGCCGTCAACGCAAAGAACTGGCAGGAAATGAAGAAGCCCAACGCGCTCGAGAAGAAGGCGACCGGCGACGCCCGCCGCCGCGCGACTTTCGTCGCCGAGCCGCTGGAGCGCGGCTTCGGTTTGACGCTCGGCAACTCGCTGCGCCGGGTGCTGCTGTCGTCGCTGCAGGGGGCCGCGGTCACCTCGATCCGGATCGAGGGCGTGCTGCACGAATTCTCCTCGCTCGCCGGCGTGCGCGAGGACGTCACCGACATCGTTTTGAACGTCAAGCAGATCGCGCTCAAGATGGAGGGCGAGGGTCCGAAGCGGCTGACGCTGTCGGCCACCGGTCCGGGCGAGATCACCGCCGGCCAGATCGCCTGCCCGGGCGATATCGAGGTGCTCAACCCGAACCTCGTCATCTGCCATTTGGACGAGGGCGCGACCCTGAACATGGAATTGGCCGCCGAGACCGGCAAAGGCTATGTCGCCGCCGCCGCCAACCGGCCGGCCGACGCGCCGATCGGCCTGATCCCGGTCGACGCGCTTTATTCGCCGGTGCGGCAGGTCAGCTACAAGGTCGAGAATACCCGCGTCGGCCAGGAACTGGACTATGACAAGCTGACGCTGACCGTCGAGACCGACGGCACGGTCACCCCGGACGACGGGCTCGCTTATGCGGCGCGGATCCTCCAGGACCAGCTGCAGCTGTTCGTCCATTTCGACGAAGGCATGGCGATGATGACGTCGATGCCGACCGGCGTGGCGATCAGCGCGCTCGAGACCGAGGCCGACGCCAACCAGCTCAACCGCTATCTGCTCAAGAAGGTGGACGAGCTGGAACTGTCGGTCCGCAGCGCCAACTGCCTCAAGAACGACAACATCATCTATATCGGCGACCTCGTCCAGAAGACCGAGGCCGAGATGCTGCGCACGCCGAATTTCGGCCGCAAGTCCTTGAACGAGATCAAGGAGGTGCTGGCGAGCATGGGCCTGAGGCTCGGCATGGACATCCCCGGCTGGCCGCCGGAGAATATCGAGGAAATGGCCAAGAAGCTCGAGCAGGAGCTGCTGGGCTGAGCCTTCGCGTCACGCGCGAGAATGGATCAGGGAAGGGCCGCCGCGAGGCGGCCCTTTTCATGTGGCCGGATATGGCCCAGGCCGCGAGCCGGCGCCACCTCCCAAATCATCGGTTAGCGCAATTATTGACATCGGCACGGCTATTTCCGATGAATGCGGGTTGACGGCGAGCAATTATGTAGCTACATAACTGAGAAGGGTTTGGTCCCCCTTCTCGCGAAGGGGGCCGCCGTTCATGGAGATCAGCTACGACCCCGCAAAACGTGCTTTGATCCTCGCGACACGGGGACTTGATTTTGAAGACGCCCTACTCGCTTTCGAGCGCGAGGCATTCGATATCGAGGATGACAGGAAGGATTATGGCGAGCCGCGATGGGTGACGTTTGGTTTGCTGAACGACAGGCTGGTTGCGGTGGTCTGGACCCCGCGGGGCGAGGGACGACACATCATCACCATGTGGAAAGCGAATGACCGAGAAAAAAGGAAATACGAAGCTCGGCTTGACCGAGGATGACGAGATCATCGAGTGGCCGGACGAGGTCTGGGACCGCGCGCAAATCTCCATCGGCGGGAGGGTCATTCGACCTGCAACCGGCACCCTTACCAAGCCCGGCCGGCCGCCTGTGGGCGACGCGCCCAAGCAGCAGGTCACGTTGCGGCTGCCGCGGCACGTGCTCGATCATTTCAAGGCCGGCGGCGCTGGCTGGCAGACGCGGATCGGCGAGGTGCTGGAACGGCATGTCGGCATACAGCGGCGCAAGTCCGCATGAGATACGCATGAGCCAGCCCCACGACTTCGAGATACACATCCGCCCCCTTTCGGAGGAACATGGCGGGGGGTTTTTCGCCACTGTATCTGAGCTGCCGGGGTGCATGTCCGACGGCGAGACCCGGGCCGAAGCGCTCGCCAATGTTGAGGACGCCATCGCGACCTGGCTTCACTGCGCCCGAAAGATGGGCCGCAAGATCCCCGGGCCCCGCATGCACCGCTCCGCGGCGTGACGCCGTGAAGCAGTTCATGATGCTGGCGTTGCTCGCCCTCGCGCCGCAGGCGCCGGCGGCGGATCCCTCGCCTTATGCGGAGGGGCAGGTCTGGGAGTATCGCACCCGAGCGACGGAGCGGGATTCGCGGCTCAAGATCCAGCAGATCGAGATCGACCCTTCCGGGCATCCGATCCATCACATCACCCTGATCGGGCTTCGGCTCGGTCAGCGCGGCGAGGTGGGGGGCATCGATCATCTGCCGGTCAGCCGCGCCTCGCCGGATGCGAGCGTGACCCGCCTCTCGACCAGCATCGCCGATTTCCCCGACCCCGCCGAAGGCATCGCTCATTGGCGCGCGGCGCAGGGCGGCGTGTTCGACGCTTCGATCATCGAAATCCTTGAGATCATCGAGGCGAGCCTTCGGCAGGCGCCGCCCGAGCTTCAGCCCTGAGCGTAGCGTAGGGCGATCTGAAGGCCCCCGAAAAGCGGTGGGGCGGGCTCGCCGCGGCGAACCCACCCCCGCTTGACGCACGCGTAGCCTAGGCCGTGGCGCCCTGCGCCACTTCAACGCGCCGCGGACAGGAAGGTTCACATGGGTTAAGATTGGCCGGCACTTTCGAGGGAGGAAAGCATGGCCGACACTTGTGACGGAGGCTGCACTTGCGGCGCGGTGCGCTACCGGCTGACCTCGCCGCCGATGATCGTCCATGCCTGCCACTGCACCGAGTGCCAGCGCCTTTCCGGCGGCGCCTTCGCGATCAACGCGGTGATCGAGACCGATCGGGTCGAGCTGCTCGGGGTCGTCGCGCCGGAGCCGGTGCCGGTGACCGGCACCAGCGGCAATCCGCAGCAAATCCTGCGCTGCCCGTCCTGCCGGGTGGCGCTATGGAGCCATTATCCCGGCGGCGGCGCCAAGGTCGCCTTCGTGCGGGTCGGCACCCTCGACGATCCGTCGCTTCTGCCGCCGGACGTCCATATCTACACCTCGACCAAGCTGCCCTGGCTGGAGCTGCCGGGCGGGGTGCCGGCGGTCGCTTCATTCTATCGGTTCCAGGACTATTGGCCGGCGGAAAGCCTGGCCCGGCGCGCGGCGCTGCGCGGCGCCTAGCAAAAGGGGACAGTCACGAGTGACTGTCCCCTCCCGATCCGTCATCGCGCGGCGCGAAGCGCCTTGGCAGTCCAAAGGTTGCGAGGTGGGATTGCCACGCCTCCTCGCGGAGGCTCGCCATGACGGAGAAGCTCTAGCGGCGGCCGGCGCTCGGGCCGCCGAGCGCGATCGGCGGGTTGCTCTCGACCTGGCGCTGCAGCGCCAGCAGCATGTCGCTCGACTGCATGAACGGCACCGGATTGACCGCGCGGCCGTCGATCCTGACCTCATAATGGAGGTGGCTGCCGGTCGAGCGGCCGGTCGAGCCCATCAGGCCGATCAGGTCGCCGCGGCGGACGCGCTGGCCCGGCCGGGCGATCAGCCGCGACAAATGGCCGTAGCGGGTCTCGATGCCCTGGCCGTGATTGATCTCGACGAGGTTGCCATAGCCGCCGCTATTCCATTCGGAGCGGGCGACGATGCCGTCGGCGGTGGCATAGACCGGAGTGCCGAGCGGACCGGCAAGGTCGACGCCGCCATGCATTGCGGCGCGGCCGCGGAACGGGTCGGAGCGGACGCCGAAGCCGCTGGTGAAGTTGGCGGCGTTGCGCAGCGGCCGCGCCGACGGAATGGCGATCACCGCCTGCTCGAGCTGCTCGAGCCGGCGCCAGCTGACGAAAAGCTCGCGAAACCTGGGATCGGCATTGCCGGCATCGGCCGCTTCGAACGGGCCGCCGACGCCGCCCGACGCGCGATGGATGCGGGCCGGGTTGACGCCAAGCCGGCGCAGCATCTGCGCCGTCTCGCGGTAGCGCTGCATGGTCGCGTCCTGGGCGCGCTCGGCGAGGTCGAGCTGCATGCCGTCGACCTCGGCATAATTTTGCGACAGCGTGTTGTGCGGCACCTGCTCCTGCTCCGGCATCAAAGCGGCGAGCTGGTCGGCGTCGGCCTCTCCGGAAAGGACCTGGGCGAGGAATTCCTGGCGGCGCTCGAGCAAAGCGGCATGCTGGCGGGTCTGGGCGCGCATCGCGGCGACATCGGCCTGCATCCGCGCCACCTGGCGCTCCATCTTGGCCATGTCGCCGTTCATCGCGTCGATCGCGGAATAGGTGGCGAAGGCCGACCAGGCGAGCAGCACGAAGGCGGTCAGGGCGGCGGCCTTCTGGATGCCGGCACCGATCGTGAAGCGGCGCAGGCTCTTGCCATCATGAAGGAAAATATCGCGTGGTTTGAACAAATTGCGGAACTTCGCGGCGAGGCTGGCGTTGGCCGTCGGAACAAAATCAGTCATTATCTTCCCCGGTCGGCCCGGAATTGGGCCGGCACGGCCACCGATGGCGACCGCTCGTTATAAGTCTGGGCTTTTGCCCCGCTTGTGACGTCGGAAGTGCCCACCCCGAACGTGTGGCCGGAGAATGTTAAGCAATTCCGACCCGGGCAACCCCTTCGTAGAATTCGCGGGACAGACCGGCTTCGCCGCGCGCTGAGTCGTTGAACGGCGGCTTAAGCCCGCCCCTGAAGTGCTCGCGAATCAGTCGTTGCCAATGCGCAACGATGGCGTATCCGCGCGCCTTGCAGCCATATTCGAACCAGCGCGTGCCGGCCGCGACGTGGCGGATCTCGTCGCGATAGATGCGCCCGAGGATCGCCGCCGAGCGCGCGTCGCCGCCCCGTTCGAAGGCGGCGATCGTCGCCGGCGTGACGTCGAGGCCGCGCGCCTCCAGCACCATCGGCACCACCGCGAGGCGCGCCAGCGGATCCGCCGCGGTCGCCGCCGCCGCCTCCCACAGGCCGTCATGCGCGGGCAGCGCGCCATAATGCGAATGGAACGCGCGCAGCCGCCGGTCGAGCATGGCGAAATGGATCGCTTCGTCGGCGCCGACCGCGATCCAGTCGTCGGCGAAGGCGCGCGGGAAGCCGGCGCCGAAGCGGCCGGCCATGTCGAAGGCCAGGTCGATCGCGCCATATTCGATATGGGCCAAAGCGTGCAGCATCGCGATCCGGCCACGGTCGGAGCCGGCGCGGCCGCGCTTCGGCATTTGCGAAGGCGGCAGCAGCGCGCGGCCGCTCCGGCCGGGCCGGCCGGTCGGGCATGCCGACGTCGAACCGATGATCGAGCCGGCCCTGGCGCCAGGCTCGCGCCGCCGACCGCGCCGCCTTGACCTTGGCGCGCGGCTCGGCGGCGGCCAGCACCGCGCGGCAGGCCTGGGCGATCGTCTCCATCGCGCTTTCCGTCTCCCGGCCTGGCCCTGTACCGGCTGGCGCCGGAGGGGAGAAGGGCCGACGCGCTTCAGCGTTCGGGGGAATGGGGTGGCGCAGGCGCGCGCCGGCAGCATCGGGCAGGCCCGGGCGCCGGCCGCCGAGGCGGCCGGCCGGATCCGGATCGTCTATTCCTGATACGGTTCGGCGGCGGACGGATCCTTGGCGAATTCAGACGGCACGTCCGCCGCGGCGCGTACTTCCTCCGCCGCGATCGGATAGGAGGCATAGCGCATCACCGGATGCTTCGGCCCGGCCGCCTCCCCGGCCGCCATCCCGTCGAGGACGATCGGGGCGTCGTCCGCCTCGCCCGGCTCGACGAAGCGCGGCTCGACCGGCCCGCCGAACTGCGGGACCTCCGCCGAATAATCGTGGGCGTAAGCGGCGCGCACGCGCAGCGCCTCGCAATCGCCGCAATCGGCCGCGCGGGCCGCCGCCCCCGCTTCCCAGCCGTAAAGCTCGCCATAAGCCGGCGCCCGCGGCGGCAGGCGGCTCTCGTCGAGCGCCGCGCCGCGATCGCGCGGGTGCACCGCCGGGCCCTGGAAATGGATCGGATTGATCAGCCCGACCGAGCTCTCGCCGAGATGGACTCCGAGCGCCACCGCGGCGAGCAGCGAGCCGCCAAGAACCGGCAAAGTATAGGGATTGACCATCGCCGCCAACAACGAAGCGCCGGCGGCTGCGTTCCTGGGCGGCGGGCGGCGATCGCTCAAGGCAGCTCGCGCGCCGCGGCCAGCACTTCCTCGGCGTGGCCGGGAACCTTCACCTTGCGCCACACCCGCTTCACGACGCCGTCGCGGTCGACCAGGAAGGTCGCGCGGTCGATGCCCATATATTTGCGGCCGTACATCGATTTCTCGATCCAGGTGCCGAACGCCTCGCAGGCGGCTCCACCCGGGTCGCTGGCGAGCCGGACCTTGAGACCATATTTGTCGGTGAATTTGGCGTGGCTGGCGGGGCTGTCCTTCGAGACGCCGAGGATCCAGGTGCCGACATTCTCGAACTCTCCCGCAAGCGCGGTGAAGTCCTGCGCCTCGCGCGTGCAGCCCGACGTGTCGTCCTTCGGATAGAAATAGAGAACCAGCTTCTGGCCGCGGAAATCGGCCGGGCTCACGCGCTCGCCTTCCATTCCCTCCAGCCCGACGTCCGGCACCCGGTCGCCCTCGATCAGCATCTCATCCTCCCTGCACCGCGCGCCACAGCCCGCTTATGCTCTGCCGCGCCCGCTCGTGCCGTTCAAGCAGTTCGTCCCAATCGGCGAGGCCGCAGGCGCGGGCGACCAGCGGCCGGGTCGCCAAAGGCGGCTCGGCCGACGTCGGCGATACCAGGCGGAACATGACCAGCATCCGCGTCAGCAGCCGCAGGGCCGGGTCGATCTCGGCCGACACCAGCCCGGCCCCGGCGAGCTCGGCCAGCGCGATTTCGAGCCGCGGATGAAGCCCGGTCCGGTGGCGCAGCTGCAGCGTCTGCACCGCGAATTCGAGGTCGAGGAGGCCGCCGGCGCCGTGCTTGATGTCGAACGGCCCGCTCGGGCCCTTGTGGGCGGCGATCTCGGCGCGCATCGCGGCCGCGTCCGCGGTCACCCGGTCCGGGTCGCGCGGCCGGCGCAGCGTTTCGCCGACGATCGCGGCCAGCGCCGTCCTCCCGGCCGGCGAGCCGAACATCGGCCGGGCGCGGAGCAGCGCCATATGCTCCCAGGTCCAGGCCTGATCGCGCTGATAGCGCGCGAAGCTTTCCAGGCTGACCGCGAGCATGCCGTCGGCGCCATTCGGACGCAGCCGCGTGTCGACCTCGTAGAGCCGGCCGGCGGCGGTCGGCGCCGACAGAGCGGCGGTGATGCGCGGCGCCAGCCGATTGAAATAATCGGTGGCGCGCAGCGGCCTCGGTCCGTCCGATTCCGCTTCGTGGGTGCCGCTGAACAGATAGACGAGATCGAGGTCCGAGGCGAAGGTGAGCGCCTCGCCGCCGAGCCGGCCGAGGCCGAGGACGAGCATCTCCGAGCCGGGCACGCGGCCATGGCTCTTCTCGAATTCGGCGATGGTGGCGGCGGCGAGCACGTTAATCGCCGCCTCGGCGACCCGCGAATAGCCCTCGGCGACGTCGATCGGATCGCTGTGGCCGGCGACCAGCTGCGCGCCGAGCGCGAAGCGGCGCTCATTGACCCGGCTGCGCACCCGGTCGAGCAGCAATTGATAATCGTCGCCGGCACGGTCGGCACGGGCGAAATCGGCGACCAGCGCCTCGGCCGGAGGCGCCGGCGCGAAGGCGCTGGCGTCGATCAGCCCGTCGAGCAGCTCGGGACGGCGGCCGAGCTGCTCGGCGAGCGCCGGGGCGTGGCTGAGGATGGCGGCGAGATGCTCGGTCAGTCCCGGACGCGCCTCGAGCAGGCGATAGAAATTGACGCCGCTCGGCAGCCGCTCGACCAGGTCGCTGAACCGGTTCAGCGCCCGCATCGGATCGGGCGCCTTGCCGAACGCTTCGATCAGGCCGGGCAGCATCGCCTCGAACGCCTCCTGCGAGGGCGCCGCGCGCAGCGATCGGGCCTTGCCGCCGCGCCAGCCCTCGATGCGCAGCCGGGCGGCGATCGGATCGTCGAAGCCGGCGCGGGCCAGCTGCGCCTCGAGCGCCGCGGCGTTGGCCGGCAGCCGCCTTTCCTCCTGGCCGGCAAGGCCGTCATAGAGCGTGGCGACGCGTGCTACCGGCGCTTCCAGCAGGTCGAGCAGGGCCCTGCCCCCGCTGAGGCCGTGCAGCCGTGCGACATTGTCGAGCTCTTCGGGATCGGCAGGGAGGATATGGGTCTGGCGGTCGTCGACCATCTGCAGCCGGTGCTCGATGGTTCGCAGCAGCCGATAGGCGCCGGCGAGCCTGTCGGTGTCGACCGGCGCGATCCGGCCCGACCGGGCAAGCGCGGCGAGCGCGTCCAGCGTCGCCGGAGCGCGCAGTGCCGGCTCGCGGCCGCCATGGATGAGCTGATGGATCTGGGCGAAGAATTCCATCTCGCGAATGCCGCCGCGGCCGCGCTTGACGTCGTAGCCGGGGCCGAAGGCCTGCCCTTGCGCATAATGGTCGCGGATCCGGCGGGTGATCGACTGGACCTCGCCGATCGCGCCGAAATCGAGCGACCGGCGCCAGACGAACGGGTGCAGCGCCTCGAGGAAATAGTCGCCCAGCGCCCGGTCGCCCGCCGCCATCCGGGCCCGCACGAACGCCGCCCGCTCCCAGGGCAAAGCGGAGGATTCGTAATAGCAGATCGCGGCGTCGACCGGCAGCGCGATCGGCGTCACCTCGGGCGAAGGCCTGAGGCGCAGATCGACGCGAAACGCATAACCGTCCTCGGTCCGCTTCTGCAGCAGCTCGACCAGCCGCTGCGCCACCCTCAACGCGGCCTGGTCCGGCTCCTCGCGCGGCCGCCGCGGCAGACGGGCCGGGTCGTAGAGGAAGATCAGGTCGACGTCGGACGAATAATTGAGCTCGGCGCCGCCCAGCTTGCCGAGCGCGATCGCCGCGAAGCCGGCCGCGGCCTCGCCGGGCGTGCGCTCGGCGATGGCGGTGGCGATCGCCCGCTCGAGCGAACGGTCGGCGAGCGCCGACAATGAAGCGGTGACCTGCTCGAGGCTGAACAGGCCGGCAAGGTCGGCGAGGCCGAGCACGAGCGCGTGCCCGCTCCGCTCGCGCCGCAGCGCCGCCATCGCATCGACCTCCTCGCCGAGCGCGCGGGCGGCGCCCAGCGCGGCCTCGACGTCGCCGTCGGCGAGCCGCGCGGCGATCTCGGGAAACTGCTCGAGCTGCAGCTCGCAGGAAAGGCGAATGAGCGCGGGCGCGGGCCAGCGCCTCGTTAACCGAGTGTTTGGAATGTGTCTCATTCATGCCACGGACGCGGCCCCGTACCATTCGCGCGGCGCAACGGTTGAAACTGGAATCGGTCGACGCACGTTAAGCCTGCGTGGAAAGTTTCAACTCGAGCAGGATGGCGATGGCCAGCAACGGTGCCCGGCGGTTCGTGAAGGTGGCCCCGCCCACCGTTCACGCCGGCATCGGCATCGCCTTGCGTCATGCTTTCCACATGGACGGAGAAATGCGCTCGCTCAAGAAGTTCGAGGACCTGCTCGCGCGGCTCGACTGATCGTCCCGCCCGGGAATCTCCGGCGACGGCAGCTTTTCCGCCGACGCGCGCTCAGTCGCCTTCGTCCGCGGCGCCGCTCACCGGATCGCGGTCGCGGCTCAGTTCGTCGACCTCGCTCATGATGCTCTGCAGCGCCGACTGGTCGCCGGCATCGTGCTCGCGCCGCGACGGCAGCTTGCCTTCGGTCAGCAGATTTTCGAGCGCGACCCGGCCGCGCGCCACCCGGCTCTTGATCGTGCCGACCGCGCAGCCGCAAATCTCCGCCGCTTCCTCATAGGCGAAGCCGCCGGCGCCGACCAGGATCAGCGCCTCGCGCTGCGGCTGCGGCAGATGGAGCAGCGCCCGCTGCATGTCGGAAAGCTCGATATGCCGGTCCTGGCTGGCCGGAGCGGCGAGCAGCCGGGAGGCGGTGATCTCGTCCCACTCGCCCTTGAAGCGGGCGCGGCGCATCTGCGAGAGGAACAGGTTCCTGAGGATGATGAAGGTCCAGGCGCGCATGTTGGTGCCGGCCTGAAAGCGCTTGCGCGCCGCCCAGGCCTTGAGCAGCGTCTCCTGAACCAGATCGTCGGCCAGATCGCGGCTGCCCGACAGCGAGCGGCCGAAGGCGCGCAGGTGCGGAATCACCTGGGCGAGCTGATCCTTGAATTCGGGATCGGACAGCGGCACCGTCTCGGTGCCGCCGCTCCTGTCTTCGTCATTCTCCGCCAGCTTGGACACCGCCATCAAACAGCCCCTAGGAAACGCGACGCGACACGGCCCGCGGCGCAGCGCCGGACGGCGCCGCCTGGCCGGACAAGATAAGCCTCAACTCCAGACAAACAACAGGATGAGGAAAATGACGATGACCAGGCCAAGTCCCCAGCCGAGGACGTAGCGGGTCATGTGCGGAGTGGTGCCGCCCCGCGCCCGGGTGGTCGAGATATGGTCGGGCTCCTGATCCATGATGCTGCCGCCCCTGGCTGAAAGTTCCATTCGTTTCAGTCCGGCAACGCTCGCTCGCGCCGCCGGTTCCGGCACGCTCAGGCCGGAACGGTGGTGGTGTCGAAGAACAGGGCCTGGGCGATCTGCGCCTTCACCGTCGACCGCTGGAACGGCTTGGTGATCAGGAAGGTCGGCTCGGGCCGCTCGCCGGTCAGCAGCCGCTCGGGAAAGGCGGTGATGAAGATGACCGGCACGCGGAACTCCTGCAGGATATCCTTGACCGCGTCGATGCCCGAGCTGTCGTCGGCGAGCTGGATGTCGGCGAGCACCAGGCTCGGCCGGCGGGCCATTGCCTGCTGCACCGCCTCGTCGCGGGTGACGGCGACGCCGGTGACATTGTGGCCGAGGTCGCGGACGATGGTCTCGATGTCCATCGCGATGATCGGCTCGTCCTCGATGATCAGCACCTCGGCGCGAGTCTGCCGCTCGATCTCGGCCAGCGCCTCGGCGACCAGCTGCTCGACTTCCTCCGCCGAGGCGCCGATCAGATAGCCGGTGTCCTCCGGGGTGAAGCCTTCCATCGCGGTCAGCAGCAGCGCCTGGCGCGACAGCGGCGTGATGCGCGACAGCCGCGCCTGGGCGATGCCTTCCGGATCGCTCCCGTCGCCATGGCCCGGCTCCTCCTCGATGTTCGCCGACGACCAGATGGCGTGGAACGTCCGGTAGAGGCCGAGACGCGGATCGACGTCGCGCGGGAAGGCTTCGGGCGCGGCGACGATCGCCTCCAGCGTCGCACGGACGAAATTGTCGCCATGGCTCTGGCTGCCGGTCAGCGCCCGCGCATAACGGCGGAGGAAGGGAAGATGCGGCTTCAGTTCGTCACCGAGCGACATGTCGTTGCAACTCCTTTACGTATCCCGGGGCTATGGAGTGGACGCCCGCCCTATTGCAAGCCCGCAGCCGCCGCCGAGTGCGCAGGGAAAAGGCACAAAAGGAGTCCCGGCCCCGTCCTCGCGCCAAGGTGGAACAATCGTCGGAGTTTTTTGTTTCCATGGCCGCGTGGGACCATTATGCGGGTCCGCCGATACTGGCGTCTGGGCAGGCGGGGACGGCTGGGCTGAAGCTGCTCTTTCAGGCGAAAAACGAGGCTTCGGGCACGGCGCTGCGGGCCGTGAGGGGTAAAGAAGTTGAGCCTTCAGGACGACAGGGAATATCAGCGCAGGCGCAAGTCCGACCCGGACGACCAGGCCCACTCCGGAGCACCCCATTCCCGCAAGAAACGCCGGCCCGCCGGCGAGGTCGGCCGCGCGCTGCGCTCCGCCTATCAGCGGATGGTGGAGGAGGACATCCCTCCGGAAATGCTCGATTTGCTGGGAAAGCTCGGTTAGGGCCTGAGCGCCATCCCCGCATGATTCCGAGAGTCCGCATGACTCCGAGACCTTCGTGAGCGACGACCGGAGGGGCTGGTTCGCCTCCCGCTGGAGCCGGCTGTCCACCGGCCCGAAGATGCTGCTCATCCTCAGCCTCGCCTTGCTCCCGCTCGGCATCGTCGCGATCCTCGCCTCGGTCTATGCGGCCAGCGAGAATAGCGAGGAGCGGGCCGAGCAGACCCTCACGCGGCTCGAGGTCAAGGCACAGCGGCTGAACGAGCTGCTCGCCCGCACCATCGGCACCATCCGCGCGGCGAGCGCCGCCGTCGCCGCCGCGCCGCCCGATTCGCCGCTCTGCGAGACGGTGTTGCGGCGGCTGGCGAGCCTGCAGGCGGCGCCAACGCATTTTGCGCTCTACGGAGCGGGCAATCGCCTGCTCTGCGCTTCGCCGGGTTTCAACCCGGCGCCCGGCCGGCGCGGCGACGCCTCGGGCCAGTCGCTCGAAATCTCCCCGGACGGCGAGCGGCTGCGGCTCACCTTGTCCGATGCCGGCGGCGGCATCGAGGGCATCGTCGAGTTCGGCCGCGAGGCGCTGCGCGACCTCACCTTCCTCCCCGGCACCCGCGCCGACTTCAACCTCGAGCTGCTCGACGGCCGCCGCCACATGCTGCTGCGCAGCGACTATCAGCCGGTGCCGCTGGTCCAGACGGTCAGCGACACCGCACCGATCGCCGACGGCCGGCTGCAGCTGCGGATCCGGCTCGGCGCGGTGCCGGTGCGGGCGATCGACGTCGTGCTGATCCTGATGCCGGTGATGATGTGGCTGGCGGCGGGCCTGATCGGCTGGTGGATCGTCAACCGCCAGTTGCTGCGGCCGCTCGGCACCATCCAGCGCGTGGTCTCGTCCTACCGGCCCGGCGACCGGCCGCTCGAGCTGCCGGCGCTCAAGTCGCCGGCGCGCGAGATCGGCGAGCTCGGGCTCGCCTTCGACAATGTGACCCGCACCGTCGCCCGCCACGAAGCCGAGCTGGAGGCGGCGGTCGAGCGCCAGACCCGGCTGGTCCGGGAGGTCCATCACCGGGTCAAGAACAACCTCCAGGTCGTCGCCTCGCTGCTCAATCTCCACTCCCGGGGCAGCCCGAGCGCGGAGGCCGCCGCCGCTTATGCGTCGATCCAGCGCCGGGTCGATGCGCTCGCGGTCGTCCATCGCAACCATTATGCGGAGCTCGAGGAGAATCGCGGCGTCGCGCTGCGGCCGCTCATCTCCGAGCTCGCCGCCAATTTGCGCGCCACCGCCCCACCCGCCGCCGCCGGCATGCAGATGCGGCTCGACGTCGAGCCGGTCTATGTCAATCAGGACGTCGCCGTCTCGGTCGCGTTCCTGATCACCGAGATCGCCGAGTTCGGCATGCTGTGCGGGGCGGGCCAGGTCTCGATCGTCCTCGAGGCCGACGAGCCGTCGACGGCGCGCCTGTCGGTCGAAGTGGACAGCCTCATCGGCGGCGGCGGTCGCGACGAGGCGCTGGCGGACCGCTTCGAGCGCATCATCACCGGCCTCGCCCGCCAGTTGCGATCGACGCTGGATCGGGATGCCGACCGCGGCCGCTATTCGGTCAGGATCGGCGTCGTCGAGCGCGGCGGCTAAGGGCTTAAGACCGGGCCAGGGGAAAGGTTTTCAGCAGCGGGTCCATATCGATTGCGTGCCGTCGGAGCCGGTCAGCGTCATCGTGTTGGGGTTGTTCAGAAACACCTGGAGCGTCGCCTGTCCGCCCGGCCCGGAGAGCCCCAATTGCCCGCCCCGGACGTCCCAATTGCCGCGGCCGCCGTCGCTGGTGATGAAGATGCCGTCGCCGCCAAGCAGGGTGACGTTGTTGCAGTCGTTGGTCTCGGTCCAGCGCCCCACATAAGCGAGCCGTTCGGTGCCGCCGGCGGCCGGCGGCGGAGCGGGCGCCGGCGACGGCGCCGGAGTCGGAGCGGGCGTCGCCGCCGGAGTGGCGGTGTTGCCCGCCGTCTGGCCGGCAGGCGCGCAGCGCCATTGCAGCCGCGTCCCGTCCTGGCGCTCGGCGCTGCAGTCCCAGCGTATCTCCATATTCGGATTGTCGCGCGGGTGAACGATGGCGTCGCCGACGACGCGATCATTCAATTCCTTGCGCAGATTGACCTCCTTGACGGTCATTCCCTGCTGCGCGGCGGTCTCGCGAATGGAGTTTTCGAGATTGCCGATATCGGCGTCGCTGATCCCGCATGCGGCCAAAGCGAGGACGCAGCCAAGGCCAATCGCAAGCTTCTTCATCTCTTACCCCCTGTCTTGGCCGCGGCCTCGGAGCGGCCGGCACCGCACGAGCCTCCCCCGATTTCCCGATTCGCGCAAGAGGGGCGCACATCGGGGGCGGGCCGCGCGGCACCGGGCGTCCGACCCGATGCGCAAAAAAATTTCGGTTTTGGTGGAACCGCCCGGCTTCTTCCTCGTTGAGCGGTTCGGATAGTGACCTTTTGCCCCCCCGCTCTCGCTATCCAGAACATGGGCCCGGACGCGCTAACCTCCCCCCCCCCGGTAGCGCATCCGGGCTCAACTTTTTTCCGCCTTTTCGCTTTGCCATGGCTGCCGGACGGTTCGTCCCGGCGGCGGAACCATCGCCTTGCGGCACGCATTTACCCACGCATCAGGTTCCGGCGCGACGTGCTGCCCGGGGCCGGTTCAGGAGACGGACGATGGTGAAGAAGCTGTTGGTGATCGTCGCGCTGTCCAGCGGGCTGGTGCTTTCGGCCTGCAACACGGTGCGCGGCGTGGGCGAGGACGTCCAATCGGTCGCGAACGGGGCTGACCAGGTCGACGATTGACCGGGTCCCGAACGCATGAAAAAGGCGCCGCCCGCGGGCGGCGCCTTTTTCATGCGGTCTTGGCCGAGCCGCGCGCCCGCCGCCGCTCGGTGAACCAGATCGCGATCAGCGAGAGCTCGTAGAGCAGCACCAAAGGGATGGCGAGCAGCAGCTGCGAGATGACGTCCGGCGGAGTCAGCACGGCGGCGACGACGAAGGCGACGACGATCGCGTAGCGCCGTCCGCGCCTCAGCTGGTCGCGGGTGACCAGCCCGGCCCGCTCGAGCAGCATCAGCAGCACCGGCAGCAGGAAGGCGACGCCGAAGCCGAAGATGAAGCGGGTGACGAAGCTCAGATAATTGCCGACCCCGGGCAGCGCTTCCTGCTGCACGCCGGCGATATTGCCTTCATAGCCGAGCAGAAAATGCAGCGCGACCGGCATCGCCACATAATAAGCCAGCGCGGCGCCGGTCAGGAACAGGAACGGGGTCAGCAGCAGGAACGGCCGGAACGCCCGTTTCTCCTTCGCATAGAGGCCGGGCGCGACGAACTGCCACAGCTGGTTGGCGATGACCGGGAAGGACACCATCAAGGCCGCGAAGAAGGCGACCTTGATCTCGACGAAGAAGGCCTCGAACACGGCGGTGAAAATGAGCCGGTCCTGACCGGCGGCGAGCAGCGGCTGCACCAGGAAGCCGAAGATCGGCCGGGCGAAATAGAGGCACACGCCGAACGAAATCGCCAGCGCGCCGAAGCTCCACAGCAGCCGCCGCCTCAATTCGATCAGATGCTCCAGCAGGGGCGCCTTGGACGCGTCGAGATCCTCGGCGGGCTCGGCGGCGCTGCGGTCGAGATCGGTCACGGCCGGTCCCCCGCCGGCGACGCGGGCGGAATGGGCGGCGCGCTGCCGCTCGGCAGCGCCGTGCCCGCCGGCGCCGGCGGCGGCTGCGGCCTGGCCGCGTCAGCTTCGCCGGCGGCGGTCTTGCCCCAGTCACTGTCGGCGCCGGGCAGCGGATGCTCGCGCATGATGCGCTCATTCTCCGCCTTCCACTTCTTCTCCATCTCCTCGAACTCGGCCTCGCGAAGCATCGTGTCGAACCCGGAGCGGAAATGGCGCGCCATGCCGCGGGCGCGGCCGATGAAATTGCCGAGCGCGCGCATCACCCGCGGCAGGTCCTTGGGGCCGATCACCACCAGGGCGACCACCGCGATGATCAGAAGCTCGCCGGAATCGATCCCGAACATCAGCGTTCACGCCCCCACCGGCCTGCGGGGCCGGAAATCCTTCGCCTAATGGCGGTCGGCCTCGGACGCCGAGCCGCGCTCGGCCGCCGCCGCTTCGGGGGCCGGAGCGGGCGCGACAGCGGGCGGCACCGGCTGCGCCTCGACGGTGCGCTCGGCCGCGATCCGCCTTTGCTCGGCTTCCTCGTCCTCGCTCATCCCCTTCTTGAAGCTCTTGAGGCCCTTGGCGACGTCTCCCATCATGTCGGAAAACCGCCCCTTGCCGAACAACAGCAGGATGACGAGCCCGACGATGAGCCAATGCCAGAGGCTGAAACCACCCATGAAAATTCTCCCAGTGCCGGCCTGAATCTAGGCGTCTTCGTCGTCGGTTTCCAGTTCGACCTCGTCGAGCGCCCCATCAAGCCCCAGCCGTTCCAGCGCGGTGTCCACCGGATCGAGCAACCCGGCCGCCCTGAGGTCGTCGATTCCGGGAAGGTCGCGGCGGCTTTGTAGGCCGAAATGGGTAAGGAATTCTTGCGTCGTCGCGAAAGTGAGCGGGCGGCCCGGGACCTCGCGGCGGCCGGCCGGCCGCACCCAGCCCGCCTCCATCAGCACGTCGAGCGTGCCGCGCGAGATCTGGACGCCGCGGATCGCCTCGATCTCGGCCCGGCTGACGGGCTCGTGATAGGCGATGATCGCCAGCGTCTCGACCGCCGCGCGGGAAAGCTTGCGACTCTCCTCGCGCTCGCGCCTGAGGATGTGGGCGAGATCGGCCGCGGTCTGGAAGTGCCAGCGCCCGCCCCGCTCGACCAGCTCGATGCCGCGGCCGGCATAATGCGCCTGCAGCTCGCCCAGCGCCGCCTTCACGTCGACGGCTTCGCCGACATAGGCGGCGATTTCCGCCATGCCGAGCGGCTCCTCGGCGGCGAACAAAGTCGCCTCGACGGCGCGCACCGCGTCGTCATGCTCCCTCATGCCGCCCTCACATAAAGCGGTGCGAAGGTCCGCCCCTGCTCGATCTCGACCTTGCCGAGGCGGGCCAGCTCGAGCACGGCGACGAAGCTCGACGCCAGCGCCGAGCGACGGAAGCCGGCATCCTGGGTCTCGGGCAGCAGCGCCTCGAGCGCGGTCCATTCCAGCCTCGTGCCGATCATCCGCTCGAGCCGATGGATCGCCTCGTCGAGCGTCATCACCGGCCGACGCGTCACGATATGCACGGCCGGCTCGCTGCGCGCGCGGACGATGCCATAGGCGGCGATGAGGTCGTAAAGATCGGTGGTCCAGGCCGAGCGGCGCACCAGCTTCAGGCCTTCAGGGACGCCGCGGCGGAAGACGTCGCGGCCGACCCGGTCGCGGCCGATCAGCCGGGCGCCCGCCTCGCGCATCGCCTGCAGGCGCTGCAGCCGCAGCTGCAGCCGCATCGCCAGCTCCTCCGGCCCCGGCTCGACGGCCGGATCCTTGGGAAGGAGAAGGCAGGATTTGAGGTAGGCGAGCCACGCCGCCATCACCAGATAGTCGGCGGCGATCTCCAGCCGCAGCTTCCTCGCATCGGCGATGAAGGCGAGATACTGCTCGACCAGCGCCAGGATCGAGATGCGCGCGAGGTCGACCTTCTGCGCCCGCGCCAGCGTCAGCAGCAGATCGAGCGGGCCTTCCCAGCCGTCGAGATCGAGCGTCAGCCGGTCCGCCTCGCGGGCCGGCGCCTCCAACTCGAAGGGATCGTCGGTTTCGATCACGGGACGAGCCTAAGGCGAAGCCCGTCCGATGTCGAAGGAAACGTGCGGACGGGCCCGTATCTGTGGTCTCGGCGCCACACAGACGCACTCAATTTTTTGCGGCGCAGCATCCAGGACTTCCCCCGCGGGATTTTGTCTGTAGCTTCAGAAACTTGCCCCACGGTCCGTGTGGGCAGGGGGAATGGACATGTCGATTTCGTCACGCGCTCTCTGGCTTCTTTCTTCTCTCCCCGCCGCGGCGCTCGCCGCCGCGCCGGCCTCGGCCCAACAGGAGGTGGACTCCGCGCAAGCGGAAGCTCGGGACGAGCGAGCGATCATCGTCACCGGGACCCGTCGCACGGATCGCACGCTTGCGGACAGTCCGGTCCCGATCGACGTCATCGGCAGCCAGGCCCTGACCGACACCGGCTATACCGAAACCAATCGCATCCTCAACCAGCTGGTTCCCTCGTTCAACTTCCCGCAGCCCTCGCTGACCGACGGCACCGACTCGCTCCGCCCGGCCACTCTGCGCGGCCTCGCGCCCGACCAGGTGCTGGTGCTCGTCAACGGCAAGCGCCGGCACAGCTCGTCGCTGATCAACCTCAACGGTTCGGTCGGCCGCGGCTCGGTGTCCGTCGACCTCAACACCATTCCGCCGCTGGCGATCGATCGCATCGAGGTGCTGCGCGACGGCGCCTCCTCGCTCTACGGTTCGGATGCGATCGCCGGCGTGATCAACATCCAGCTGCGCCGCGCGTCGGGCGGGCGCGCCCAAGTCACCTACGGCCGCTACATCACCAGCCTCGAGGATGTGCCGCAGGTGACCGGTGTCGCCACCGACGCCAGCGGCCTGCCCGTCATCGTCACCCCGGGCGGAACCGCCAACGACGTGCTGGAGCTCACCACCAGCGGCCGGAACCGCCATCTCGAGGATGGCGAGACCTGGACCATCGCGACCAATATCGGCCTTCCGGTCGGCGACACCGGCTATCTGAGCTTCACCGCAGAAGTGAAGGATCGCGACGCGACCAACCGCACCGCCGCCGATCCCCGCCGCCAATATGTCACCGTCGGCGATCCGCGCGAGCTCACCATCAACCGCTTCACCCACCGTTACGGCGACGGCGAATCGAACGACATGAACTTCTTCTACAACGCCGGAATCGATCTCGGCGACGGCGGCTTCGAACTCTACAGTTTCGGCAGCTACGGGATACGCGACGGCAACGGCGCCGGTTTCTACCGCCGCGCCAACGACGTCCGCAACCGCGACTGGGCCGCCTCCACCACCACCTTCATTCCGATCTATCCGGACGGCTTCCTGCCGCTGATCGTCAGCCAGATCGAGGACATTTCGGCGGCGGCGGGCGTTCGCGGCGAGACTGGCGGCTGGAATCTCGATCTCTCGCTGACCTACGGCTCGAACCGGCTCGACTACAACGTCGAGAACAGCGTCAACACCTCGCTCGGCGGGCTGATCAGCAACCGGCGCTTCGACGCCGGCGGCCTGCGCTTCGGCCAGACCGTCGTCAATTTCGATGCCCAGCGCAGCCTGGCCGTCGGCTTCCTCAGCGAGCTGTCGCTCGCCTTCGGCGGCGAGTATCGCAACGAGAATTTCAGGATCGTCCGCGGCGAAGAGCAGAGCTACATCAACGGCCCGTTCTCCGCCGCGCCGTTCAACGCCGCCGGCGGCTCGCAGGTCTTTCCCGGCTTCCGGCCGAACAACGAGGTGGACGAATCCCGCGACAGCGTCGCCGCCTATGTCGAGCTCGACGCCGACGTCAGCGACCGGCTGACCTTCCAGGTCGCCGGCCGCTTCGAGCATTATTCGGATTTCGGCAACACAGTGAACGGCAAGGTCGCCGGGCGGTTCGAGCCGGTCGACGGCGTCGCCGTGCGCGGCTCGGTCTCGACCGGCTTCCGCGCACCCTCTTTGCATCAGCAATATTTCACCGCGACCTCGACCAACAATGTCGGCGGCGTGCTGATCGAGGTCGGCACCTTTCCGGTCACCGACCCGGTTTCGATCGCGCTGGGAGCCCAGCCGCTCGATCCCGAAAAGTCGCTCAACCTCGGCGCCGGCCTGACCCTCACCCCGATCGAGGGCCTCAACATCACCGCCGACGTCTATCAGATCGAAATCAGCGACCGCATCGTCCTCACCGAGAACTTGCAGGGCGCCGCCGTGCTTGCGCTGCTCCAGGCGGCGGGGATCAACAACATCACCTCGGCCCGCTTCTTCGTGAACGGCATCGACACCCGCACCCGCGGCATCGACATCGTCGGCAGCTATCGGCTGCCGGAAATGGGTATCGGCCGCCTCAGCTTCACCGCCGGCTACAATTACAACAGGACCCGCATCACCGATCGTGCAACCCTCCCGACCCTGCCCGGGCTGACCCTTTTCGCCCGTCCGGAATCGCTGCGCCTCACCGACGGCCAGCCGCGCAGCAAGATCAATTTCGGCCTCGACTGGTCGATGGGCATGTTCGGCTTCACCGGGCGTACCAACCGCTATGGGAGGGTGTTCATCCCGGGCACCACGACCGACATCACCGTCCCCGTCGGCGGGGCCAACAACGATATCACGCTCAGCCCGAAATGGATCACCGATGTCGAGCTGCGCGTCCGGCCGCTCGGGCGCGAGGGCGGCCTGGAACTGGCGGTCGGCTCGAACAATGTTTTCGACGTCTATCCGGACCGGCTGCCGGCCGGCGGAGTGTTCGGGCTCAACAATTTCTTCCTGGCCTATTCGAGCTTCTCGCCGTTCGGCTTCAACGGCCGCTTCGTTTACGGGCGGGTTTCAATCGAATTCTGACCGGGTCCCGGGCGTCGCAGCAAGGGCGGGGCTAGCTCCGTCTTCGGCGGCCGCCTCGGGAAAAGCGGACCGTTGCAACCCTCGGCGATCCGGATCGTTACGCCCCTGCATCCAAAACCGTGGAGGACTTCATGCTCGGCACGATTCTTCTGATCATCCTGATCTTGCTGCTGATCGGCGCGCTGCCGTCCTGGGGCTATAGCCGTAGCTGGGGCTACGGCCCGTCCGGCCTGCTCGGCCTCGTCCTGATCGTCCTCATCGTGCTGCTGCTGATGGGCCGCCTATAGCCCGCCGCAAGCTGCGGCCCGCCGGCCGAACCTTCGCGCGGCGGGCCGCACGATCGCCAGACAGGAGGCCGCGTGCCCTCGGCCGTCATCCGCCGGTTCGACTATCGTCCGGGCGAGCGCGAGCTCGACATATTGTTCACCACCGGCCGGCGCTACGTCTATCATGACGTGCCGCCCGAAGCGGCGGCCGCTTTTCGCTCCGCCTTCAGCAAGGGGCGCCATTTCAACAGGCGGATCCGCGGGCGCTATCCCTTCACCGAGCGCGAGCCGGCCCAAGCGGACGGGCCCGCCTAAACGCCGGCTGAACGCGCCGTAGTTCTAGGTTCATGCAACACCCGCACAGCGCGGTTCGTTTCGACTTCGTCCAAAATTGGGGACGAAGGAGTCCGGTTATGCGTATCATCCTTGCCGCCGTCGGCCTCGGCCTGCTCGCGATTCCGGCGCTGCCGGCCAGCTCGGCCGACGCCCAGAGCTGGCGCTACCACCGTGGGTATTACGGAAACGAGGTTCGCCAGGAGCAGCGCGAATGCCGCCGCGAATTGCGCCGGGCCGACACGCGCCGTGAATTCCGCCGCGAGCTGCGCGAGTGCCGCCGCGAGCTCGCCCGGGCGCAATGGGAGCGGAACTGGCGCCACGACCGCCGCTGGTACGGCCGGTCGCACAACCCGCGCTACTGGGACGGCCGGCGCTGGCGCTATCGCTGGTAACCCTGCTTCGCCAGGGCGACGCAGGGCAGGCCCCCTTCCCGTTGAGTGGGTCATTGACCGCTCCGGCTTGACGAAGCGCGGTCCTACTGTCTTAGTGATGTAAGACGGTAGGAGGAAATCCATGCTGATCGCTTTGGCCCTGGCGGCCGCCGCTCCGGCCGCCGAGGAGGTCGCGCTTCCCGAAGGCGAGGCGCTGACCGCGGCGGTCGCCGCCCGCGATTCCGACTTCTTCGCTTTGCTGTTCGAAGGGTGCGACCCGGAGCGGATGCGGACGATGCTGACCGCCGATTTCGAGATGTACCACGATCGCGGCGGCGTCGTCGCGACGACGGCCGAGCCGTTCGTCCGCGAATATGGCCAGTCCTGCGCCGCGCGCGAGGCGCCCGACGCCTGGCGATCGCGGCGCGCGCTGGTGGCGGCCAGCCTCACCGTCCATCCGGTGCCGGGCTATGGCGCGATCGAGGATGGCGAGCATCTGTTCTACGAGCGCCAGGGCGACGGTCCGGAGCGGCTGGCCGGCCGCGCCCGCTTCACCCAATTGTGGCGGCTGACCGCCGACGGCTGGCGGCTGGCGCGCGTGTTCAGCTACGCCCATCAGGCGGCGGAATAGCTTGATCCTCCCCGGTCCGGGGAGGAATTCAGTCCATCATCGCGGCGAAGCGTTCGTTGCCGACGAATCCCATGCGGCTGATGCCGGCGCGGCGGATCGCCGCCAGCGTCTGGTCGACCCGTTCGTAGCGGGTCTCGGCGTCGGCGGCGATGTGCAGCTCCGGCTCGGACGGGTCCGCCGCCAGCCGCGCCAGATGCTGCGGCAGCGCGGCTTCGGCGATCGGCCGCCCGTCCCAATAGAGCCGGCCGGCCGCGTCGAGATCGAGGCGGTGCGCGACCGCGACCGGTCCGGGATCGCCGCTCGGCAGGTCGAGCGGCACCTTGTGGGTGGCGACCGGTATCGAGACGATGAACATGACGAGCAGGACGAGCATCAGGTCGATCAGCGGCGTGGTGTTGATCACCGGCCCCGGCTCGTACAGGGCGGCGGCAACGGGGTGAGGCAAGAAGGGGCGCGGCATGTCGCTCTCCTTTCATTAAGCAATGATATAACATGACTGGCGCTTCCCGGAAAGGCCCGATCGACCGCGCTCTCTCGTGCCGTGATCGCGCCTTTCGCCGCTCGGCGGCGCTCCATGCCGGCTTTCCCGATTGTCCACGCGAAGGCGCGAAGGCGCGAAGAAGAAAGAAGAGGAGAAGGGAGGAAAGTGCCGGCGACAGCTGGCACACGGGAATTCCGGCTTCGCCGGAGAAACGCGCAGCCGGTCACCCGCACCGGCGCCTTCGCGTCCTTCGCGCCTTCGCGTGAAAAACGGCGTGCGAACGAAGCTCGGGAGTATTCGGGAGATCGCCACGCCCGGAGCAGCGGCGTTGCGCCGCGACCGACGAGACTCTAGGTCCGGCTCAGGCTCGCCGCGCAGCGCGGCGCGTCCACGCGAACAAGGGACGGCGCCGCGACCCCATGGAGTCATTCGACGTCATCATCGTCGGCGGCGGCCATGGCGGCGCGCAGGCGGCGATCGCGCTCCGGCAGCTGGGCTTTTGCGGAAGCCTCGCCATCGTCTCGCAGGAGCCCGACCCGCCTTATGAAAGGCCGCCGCTGTCGAAGGAGTATCTGGCCGGCGACAGGGAATTCGAGCGGATGCTGATCCGGCCGCTCCCATTCTGGGCGGAGCGGAGGGTCGAGCTTCGGCTGGGAAAGCGGGCGGCGGCGCTCGATCCCGGCCGCCGCCTGGTCCGTCTCGAGGACGGCGGGACGCTCGGTTACGGCAGCCTGGTCTGGGCGGCCGGGGGATATCCCTATCGGCTCCGCTGTCCGGGCGGCGAGCTGGCCGGCGTCCACTCGATCCGTTCGCGCGCCGACGTCGACCGGCTGAGGGCCGAGCTGCCGCGGGCGAGCCGGGTGGCGGTGGTCGGCGGCGGCTATATCGGGCTCGAGGCCGCGGCGGTGCTGACCGGGCTCGGCAAGAAGGTGACCCTGATCGAGGCGGCCGACCGGGTCCTGTCGCGCGTCGCCGCCGAGCCGCTGTCGCGCTTCTACGAAGCCGAGCATCGCGCCCGCGGCGTCGACCTGCGCACCGGCGTCCCGGTCGAGGCGATCGCCGGCGAGCATGGCGCCGCCGCCGGCATCAGGCTGGCGAGCGGCGAGCTCGTCCCGGCCGGGCTGGTGATCGTCGCGATCGGCATCGGCGCGGCGGCCGAACCGCTGCTCGCCGCCGGAGCGGCCGGCGGCGACGGCGTCGAGGTCGACGAATTTTGCCGGACGACGCTGCCGGAGCTGTTCGCGGTCGGCGACTGCGCGGCGCATCGCAACCGCTTCGCCGGGGGCGCGCGGATCCGGCTCGAATCGGTCCAGAACGCGCACGACCAGGCGACCGTCGCCGCCAAGGCGATCGCCGGCCGGGCCGAGCCTTATGACGCGCTGCCCTGGTTCTGGTCCAACCAGTACGATCTTCGGCTGCAGACCGCCGGGCTGTGGCGCGGCCATGACGCGCTTGTGGTCCGCGGCGATCCGGCGAGCCGAAGCTTCTCGGTCGCCTATCTGCGCGAGGGCCGGCTGATCGCGGTCGACTGCGTCAATGCGGTCAGGGATTATGCGCAGGGACGCAGGCTGATCGTCGAGGGCTTCGTCCCCGACCGCAGCAGGCTGGCGGATGCCGGCATTCCGCTCAAGGAGTGTGTGTGAGCCGCGGCGCGAATGGGGACAGTCACTTTTCCCATGCTGCGTCGGACCGGCGCCCGCCTGCGCCTGAAAGTGACTGTCCCATTGGCGGCGGCGGCTTGAGCGAAGCGCGGGGCCGCGCCACAAGAGGCGATGGCGACGGCGGAACAGGCGGGCGGACGGCCCGAACATCATCGGGCGACGCAGAGTGAGAAGCTGGTGATCGCCGCCTCGTCGCTCGGCACCGTGTTCGAATGGTATGATTTCTATCTGTACGGGCTGCTGGCGACGATCATCTCCGCCCAGTTCTTTTCCGGCGTCAACGAGACGACCGGCTTCATCTTCGCGCTCGCCGCCTTCGCGGCCGGCTTCGCGGTGCGGCCGTTCGGGGCGATATTGTTCGGCCGGATCGGCGACCTGGTCGGACGCAAATACACTTTCCTGGTGACGATGGGCCTGATGGGCCTGGCGACCTTCTGCGTCGGCCTGCTGCCGAGCTACGCCTCGATCGGGGTGGCGGCGCCGGTCATGCTGGTGCTGCTGCGGCTGGTCCAGGGGCTGGCGCTGGGCGGCGAATATGGCGGCGCCGCCACCTATGTCGCCGAGCATGCGCCGAACCACCGGCGCGGGCTCTACACCAGCTTCATCCAGACCACCGCGACCTTGGGCCTGTTCGGCGCCCTGCTGGTGGTGATCGGCCTGCGCTCGTGGCTCGGCGAGGAGGCGTTCGCCGCCTGGGGCTGGCGGCTGCCTTTCCTGATCTCGCTGGGGCTGCTCGCCGTCTCGCTGTGGATCCGGCTGCAGCTCGAGGAGAGCCCGGTGTTCCGGCGGATGAAGGAGGAGAAGACGATTTCGAAAGCGCCGCTGACCGAGGCGTTCGCCCGCTGGGGCAATGCCAGGCTGGTGCTGATCGCTTTGTTCGGAGCGGTCGCCGGCCAGGCGGTGGTCTGGTATGCCGGCCAGTTCTACGCCTTGTTCTTCCTCGAGAAGATGATGAGGGTCGACGGGGCGACCGCCAACATCCTGGTGGCGATCGCGCTCGCCATCGGCACGCCCGGCTTCATCCTGTTCGGCTGGCTGTCCGACCGGATCGGCCGCAAGCCGATCATCCTCGCCGGCTGCCTGCTCGCCGCGCTCACCTATTTCCCGCTGTTCCACGCTCTGTCGCGGGCGGCCAATCCGGCGCTCTACGCGGCGCAGGCGGCAGCGCCGGCGGCGGTGATCGCCGATCCCGCCGACTGCTCGCTGCAATTCGATCCGATCGGCCGCAACCGGTTCGACGCGCGCGGCTGCGACATCGTCAAGTCCTGGCTCGCCCGCGCCGGAATCTCCTATGCCAATGTCGCCGCCCCGGCCGGCGCGGCGGCGCGGCTGCGGATCGGCGGCGCCGAGATCGCCGCGCCCGACCCGGGCCGGCTGACGGCGCCGCAGCGGGCGCAGGCGATCGCCGCCTTCCAGGCCGAGGCGCAGGCGGCGCTCAAGGCGGTCGGCTATCCCGAGCGCGCCGACCCGGCGGCGATCGACCGGCCGATGGTGGTGCTGATCCTCACTTTGCTCGTCCTTTATGTGACGATGGTCTACGGCCCGATCGCGGCCTTGCTGGTCGAGCTGTTCCCGGCGCGGATCCGCTACACCTCGATGTCGCTGCCTTATCATATCGGCAATGGCTGGTTCGGCGGCTTCCTGCCGACCACCGCCTTCGCGATCGTCGCGGCCACCGGGGATATCTATTCGGGGCTGTGGTACCCGATCGCGGTGGCGGGGGCGACGGTCTTCATCGGCGTCTTGCTGCTGCCGGAGACGCGCGGCCGGGACATCGACGCGTGAGGAACGAGAGGCGCTAGCTGCCCAGCGCCGACTTCAGGAAGGCGATCACGCGGGGCCAGCCGTGGCGGCGCGCCCGGTTGTTGCCCTCGTCGCTGCCGCCGAGCTGATCGAGGCCGGAATAACGGTCGTCGCTTTCCTGCAGGGGCTGGCCGAAAGCGGCATGTCCGGCGTCGGGGTAGGCCAGGACGATGACGTTCGGCCGGCCATGGCCGCGCGCACGACGCTCGACCTGGCGCGCCATCGGGCAGGACGGCCATAGGCTGTCGGCCTCGCCGCAGACCAGCAGCACCCGGGCACGCGTCCGCTCGATCGGGATGGCGGCACCGGGATGGCGCGGCAGGGTCTCGAGCGCAGCGGTGAGGACCGGGCTCATGTCGGTCCACCATTTCCAGGGTCCGTAGCGCAGATGCTCGAGCGGCCGGCCGCGCTCGGACCAGGACGAGTCGAACTCGCCGCCGCGGTCCATGCTGGCACCCTGCCAGGCGACGCTCGAGGGCATGGCGGCGACGACGGCGCCGATCCCCGGATCGCGGGTGGCGACGAGCAAAGCCGCCTCGGCTCCCTTCGACACGCCGAAGACCCCGACGCGCCCGGGATCGACCTCGGGCTGGCGCCGCAGCCAGGCGAGCGCGGTGGCGAAGCTTTCCAGCGGGATCAGCTCGAGGTCCGGCGGCTGGCCCGGCGCCCGGTAATAAGACAGGTGCAGCACGGAGAAGCCTTCGGCCTGCAACGCCTCGGCGCTGCGCCGCGCCGATCGGCCGAGGCCGCCTTCCGAGCCGCCGAGCACCAGCAATGCCGGCCGCGGCCCCGCCCCCCGGCCGGGATAATAATTGCCGAGCAGCCCGCTTTCGGCGACGCGCCGCCCGGTCGGGCCCGGCTCGGCGACGTGGACCGGCGGCACGAACAGCCTGAACCAGATCGCCGCCGCCACCGCCGCGACCAGCAGCAGCGCGATTGTGCCGCACCCGATACCCGCCTTGCGCTTCCAGCCCATGCCGTCACCCCCGAAGGCCGCCATAGCCGATCGCGGAGGCGGGGGCGACCGGGCCTTAGGGGCGCTTCACCGATCGAAGCCGGGGACATGATCCGGTCGGCGCGGGGACAGTCCCCGGGCGGGGACCGGCCCCCTGGGCTGCCGGCTCGGCGGGATTTTGCGGGCCGCCCGCCCTCAGCGCCAGCGGTCCGCGGGACGCCGGATATAATGGCGCCAGACATAGCCCCAGGGGATGATGAGCCCGAAGACGATCGGGCCGCCCCCGATCAGCAGGAGATCCTCGCTCAATTGCGGGTCGACCCGCCCGGCCATCCACTGCGGCAGCCCGAAAGCGAGCAGCCAGATCGTCTTCCAGACGAACTCGAACAGGAAGATGGGCAGAAATTGCAACGGATAGCGAAGCCCGAAGAAGGACATGACCCACAGACCGGCGGTCATGCCGTGGGTCATGCCGCGCGCGGTCGGGTCGGGGTCGAGCAGCCATTGCGGATGGACGATGAACCCGCCGACGACGAAAAGGAGAAACATCGCGCGCAGCAGGTACAGGCGGAACAGCGAGACCTCGGCGTCGTCTTTGTCCCTCGTGCCCGGAAAAACCGGATCGGCGGTCGTAGCCATGTCGAATCTCCTCGCGAAGGGATGAGCCGCCCACCCGGGCGGTCACGGCGCCGGCTGGGACGAAGCGCGTCGCCGCCCGGGAATGAGCGACAGGACCAGCGCGAGCGCGGTCAGCGCCAGCAAGCCGTAGACCAGATAGCCGATCGCGGCGGCGGTCTCGGCGCGCGCCACGGCCTGGCTCTCCACGATGAAGCGCCGCGCGAGCTGCTCGCCCAGCAGCACCAGGCAGATGAACGGGACCAGCGCCCGCCAGCGGATCAGGACGGCGAGCGCGATCAGGACGAGAGCGAGCTGTGCAAGCGCCATCGACGCGAACAGGGTCAGCACTTCCCGCGCCGCGGCGGGGCCGAAGCCGTCGAGCGGGATGCCGTCGCCGGTGGCGACCGACGCAGTGTCGAATATCGATCTGACGTTCATCACCAGCCTGAGGGCGATCAACAGGCCGAGCAGCCAGAGCGAAGCGCGGTGCCCGTCGAACCTATTGTCGACCTGGCTTGGAAAAAGCCGCTCGAGCATCCGCCTTGTCCTCAAGCCTCGGGCTGGGGGTGCCGCCCGATGAAGATCAGTCCCGACTGTTTCGACCGGGCGATCGCCTTGGCGAAGCGCAGCCGCACCAGCCAGAACAGCATGATGCCGAACGGCGCGAACGCCAGCACGAACAGGATCGGCGAGCCGCGCACCGCCTCCGGCATCACGTCCTGCTGGCCGAGGAAGAAGGAGCCGGTGGCGATGAAGAAGGCGAACAGCATCCGCCAAAGGTGACGCGAAAGGCGCTGGGCGGCGGTCAGCTTCTTGCGCAGGACCACATTGAGGTCGAGCAGGCCGGCGAGAAGGCACGCCGCGGCGATGGCGAAGACCGGGCCGACGCCGGCCGGAGTCGTCGCCGCTCCGGTGAGGCCGCCCCACGCGATCAGAGCGCCGGTGGCGAGCGCGGCCGCGCAGGCGATCATCTCGAACTTGCCGGTCACCCCGTCGCGCCGGCGGGCGGTCACCCACGAGGTGGCGACGAAGTAGCAGACCATGATCCCGCCGATCGGGGAGCCGGGCGGCGTCCTGTAAGGCTCCAGCATCGAGGCGGTGACGCCGAGCACCAGCATCGCGACGGCAAAAAAGGTGCCGACTTTGGCGTGCAGCCGGCCTCCCTTGCGGACGACGACCGCGGCGGTTCCGAGCAGAATCGCGGCCAGGCCCGCGGCGACGTGGACCCAGACGACAGCAATCATGAGCGGCTTCCCCCACTGGCGACGGCGCGTGCGTCTCCGTCGCTCGCTCCCGCACCCTGATATTCGAGCAGGTCGCCCGGCTGGCAGTCGAGCGTGTCGCAGATCGCCTCGAGCGTGGCGAAACGGATGCCCTTGGCCTTGCCGGTCTTGAGGATGGACAGGTTGGCGAGGGTGATCCCGACCTTGGCCGACAGCTCGGTCAGGGTCATCCGCCGCGCGTAAAGGACGTCGTCGAGCTTGACGTGGATGGCCATCAGATCATCGCTTCCAGGTCGGCGCGGATCCGCGTGCCCTCCTCGAACACCCGGGCGAGCACGAACAGCAGCACCACTCCGACCCAGCCGGTCGCGGAGAAGCTCCAGTCGATGTTCGAGCCGGCGGCGTTCATCGCCGCCGCCATCGCGCCGCAGGCGAGATCGAACAGCTGAAGCCCGAGCATGCACCAGGCGATCGTCTTCATCCGCGCGGCATTTTCCGGCACGAACGGGTCGCCGGCCCGGACCGTCGCGACCATCGCCAGCAGGTGCGAGATCATGATGTGGACCGCGGCGATCACCGGCACGGTGAGCAGCATCCAGACGCGCAGGATCGGGACCAGCATGCCGGCGTCGATTCGCCCCGGCTGCTTCAGGAAGAATTCGCGAAACACCGGCTCGTAAAGGAAGCTGGCGAGAAAGCAGGCGATCAGGATCGCTCCGGTCAGCAGGTTGAGCACGCGCCATATCTTGAGCAGCACGCGTGAGACGCCGAGGACCGCGCTATAGCCGTTTGACAAGGAACTCCTCCCGATTTCTTATCGTAGGACGATAAAGACCATATCGTCGGAAGGCAAGACCTATATCGCCGGACAACAATGAAATCGTGCCATCAGGCGCCGGAGACCTGTTCGCGGGTGCGGGAATTTGGGGGATTCTTAACATTGTTTGCCTAGCACGCTTGCGGGGTCGAGTGGGCGAGTGGGTGGGGCGGTTGATGGCAAAAGCGCAATTCTGGGACTTCGGCGCGCGACAGCAGGAAGATTCCGACGACAATTTGCTGAGGACCGTCCCGCCCTTCGCTTCGCGAAGGCGACGGTGGCGCAGCGGCGGCGGCAGTGTCGATGAAGCGCTGCAGCTGATGAAGACCTTCGAGGAATCCCGCCACGGCTGGTTCTGGTCGACCGACGCCGAGGGCCATCTCATCTACCTGAGCGACAGCATTTCAGAGGAGCTCGGCGCCGGCGGCGGCGCGCTGCTCGGATCCCGATTCGCCGAGATATTCGTCCAGGCGGATGAGGACGCCACCGGCCGCCGCGGCCTGCCCTTCCTGCTGGCCAGGCATTCGCCGTTCGAGAAGCTGATCGTGCGGGCGGTGGCGGGCGAGTCCCGGCAATGCTGGTCGGTCTGGGGATGTCCGCAGTTCGACCGAACCGGCCGGTTCACCGGTTATCGCGGCAGCGCGCTCGACGTCACCGAGCATCGCCGATCGTCCGAACGGGCCTCCCAGCTCGCGAAATACGACTCGCTGACGAGGCTTCCCAACCGGCTTTGCATGAACGAGCGGCTCGAAGCCTGCCTGCTGGCGGCCGAACATCACAAGAAGCCCTGCGCGGTGCTGCTCATCGACCTGGACCGGTTCAAGCAGGTCAACGACACGCTCGGCCATCCGGCGGGCGACATGCTGCTGAGGCACGTGGCGGAACGGCTGGTCACGCTCGTCGGCGACCGCGAGAAGGTGTTCCGGCTCGGCGGCGACGAATTCCAGATCATGCTGCAGAATACCGACAATCGCGGCATCATCGGCGATCTCGCCAACGACGTCATTGCCAGCCTGTCGCAGCCATATTCGATCGAGGGCAGCCGCTGCGTCATCGGCGCTTCGATCGGCATCGCGATCGCGCCGGTGGACGGCTTCACCAAGGACGAGCTGATCCGCAACGCCGATCTCGCGCTCTACGCGTCGAAATCCGGCGGGCGCGGGCGCTTCCGGTTCTTCAGCAGCGAGCTGCTGCAGGCGGCGGAAGACAAGAGGATGCTGGAGGAGGACCTGCGCGACGCCCTCGCCAGGGGCGAGATCAGCCTTGCCTACCAGCCGATCGCCGAGACCGTCACCAACCGCATAACCGGGGTCGAAGCGCTGCTGCGCTGGCAGCATCCGACGCACGGCGCCATCTCGCCGGCAGTTTTCGTTCCCATTGCCGAGGAAGCCGGCCTGATCGGGCCGCTCGGGGAATGGGCGCTGCGCAAGGCGTGCGAGGAGGCGGTCACCTGGCCCGGCCGGCTGCGCGTCGCCGTCAACGTCTCGCCGCTGCAGTTCAGGAACGAGGGCCTCGCGTCGATCGTGCTGTCGGCGCTCGCGGCCTCCGGCCTGGAGCCCGACCGGCTCGAGCTCGAGATCACCGAAGGCGTGTTTCTGCGCGAGGCTTCGGAGACGGACACCACCTTCGCCGCGATCAAGGAAATCGGCGTTCGCCTCGCGCTCGACGATTTCGGTACCGGCTATTCCTCGCTCGGCTACCTGCGCACCGCGCCGTTCGACAAGATCAAGATCGATCAGACATTCGTGCGCGAGGCGACGCTGCCGAAGTCCCGCAACAGCGCGATCATCGCCGCCATCGTCGCGCTCGCCGAAGCGCTCGGCATGGAGACCACGGCCGAAGGCATAGAATATATGGATCAGCTCAGGCTGATCCGGGGCCTGAGGGTGAGCCATGTCCAGGGCTGGGTGTACAGCAAGGCGGTAAGCTCCGCCGAGCTGATCGAGCGGCTCGACCAGGGCGATTGGGTGATCGAGCCGACGGGTCTCGCCAAGCAGCGCAGCGAACGGCAATCGATGTACCGCAAGGTCGGCGTGATCCACGGCGGCCGCTATGCCGATGCGGTCGTGCGAAACCTGTCCGACTCCGGAGCCCTGCTCGACGGCACGATAGACCTCACGCCCGGTGACCTGATCCTGGTCGACTTCGGCGACGGGCAGGTCGCGTTCGCGCGGGTCGCTCGCACCACGGGCCGTCAGCACGGCATCGCCTTCGAACAGCCGCTGGTCGACGACGGCAATGGCGGCCTGTGCACCAGCCATCGCGTCTCGCCCTATATGCTCAGCACGATGGGGCTGCCTTCGCCGCAGGATCCGAACAAGGCGGTGGACGGCGCCGACGCATTCGAGCCGTTCGAGGAGCTGGCCAGGAAACTCGGGGTGACGCTCGCCCCCCGCCCGCAATCGGAGCCGACAGGACGGCTGCCGTTCATCGTCGGGACCGTCGATGCGGCGGGAATCGTGCCGACATTCCGGGAATTGTCGGCGCGTTACCTCGAGGCGGTCGGCGGCGACGAAGCGAGCCGCGAAAGCGCCCGGCGCGATCTGCGCAACCACATCCTGCCGAGATTCGGACAGCTCCGGCTCGACCAGATGTCGCAGGCCGACCTGTTCGCGTGGCTGGCCGCCAAGGTCGACAGCGAGGACCATCCGCCGGGCACGGCCGACCGCCTTCACCAGCTGCTCAGCGAAATGTGGTCGCTGGCCATCGACCTGGAGCTGCCCGGCGCCGAGCCCAACCCGCTCGCCGGCCGGGCCTGGTTCGAGTCGCGGCGGGAACGGGATGGAATATTGTCGGCGGACGAGGCGCTGGCGCTGATCGAGGCGGCGCGGGCCAGCCACAACCGGCAGCTCAAATATATCCTCGCTTTGCTGATGCTCACCGGCGCGAGGCAGGGCGAGATCCTCAAGGCGAAGTGGGAGCATATCGACCAGGGCAAGGCCATCTGGCGGCTGCCGCGCCAGGGCGCCGCCATGCCGCGCGAGGTGCGCCTCACGGCCGCCGCCGCCGAGCTGCTCGCGGCGCTGCCCAGGTGCGAGGGCTGCCCGTATCTGATCGCCAACCCGAAAACGAAGAAGCCGTATAACGGCATCCTCAAGAGCTGGGAGGTGGCGAGGACCCGGGCCGGGCTGCCCCATGTCGAGATCGACGACCTTCGCTATTGCGACATCGGCACCGGCGCGCAGCAGGACCGGATCGTCGCGCGGGTCCTCGAGGACGTCACGCCCGCGGGAGGCGAGCGCGCCAATCCGGCCGGCGAGGAGGCCGCGGGTCCGCGGCAGCCCCCCTGCCCCGACACGCTGACCCAGGCCGCCTAGCCGCGCCGGGGCGCCTTCAGGCTTTCGCCGGCTCCTTGCCGGCGATGCGCGGGTCGTCGGCTTTCAGTTTCACGGCCTCCCAGACGTTGCCGGCGGGGCCGCGCTTCTCGAAGGTGATGATGCGCTCGTCATCGGCGATCGGTCCCAGGTCGACTTCGCGATCCGGGAATATCACGATGGCTCGCCTGCCGATGAAGACGACGATCTGGTGACCCTGCTGTGCGGCGGATATCGCCCATTGCCTTATCTCGTCATGATAAGGACGCTCGCGCCACGCATCGGGCCGGTCGGGATCGACGTGGATCGCCACCCTTTTCCCGTCGAGCTCGGACACGATCACCATCTTGCTGCGCGCCGGGAACCAATGCTCGCCGGTCATCGGCCAGAGGAGGTAGCCGCAATGGAAGCTTCGGCATTCGGAGGGGCGCCGGTCGTATATCCTGCAGCCGCGGCCGATATCGCAATGCCGGCACCATTGGCCCTGCGGGCTGCCGAGCTCGATAATGCGGAGCACCTTGCAGCACAGGGTGCATGAGCCGCAGGCGCGACCGCTCAGTATCGGGCTTTCATCCATCGTCATGGCTTAGCAAAGGTCCACAGGGAGGGTGACGGCAAAAGCGATTGTAGGCGCTGCCGGGCCATCCGGGCTGCCGAGATTTGGCAAACGCGCCCGATTCGATACACTCTCACCGTCATTGTCGATGAAGCGCACTGCCACCGACCCCGCCGGGAGAACCCATTTCATGAAATTGCCTGGAATCGTATCGGCCCTCGCCTTTCTTGCCATGGCCGCGACCTCGTCCGTCACGGCACATACGCCAGACCCTGCAGTCCCGCCGGTCGCGGTTCAGCAAGCGATCGCGGACGATCCGGACCATCCGCCGATCCCGGTCGCCATCTGGACCCCGGCCACCGGCCCGGCGCTGCCGCTCATCGTCATCTCCCATGGCACCGGCGCCGGCCCGATCAGCCACATCGACACGGCCCAGGCTCTGGCCGAGGCCGGCTTCGTGGTCGCCGCACCGATGCACCCGGGCGACAATTTCCAGGACGACAGCGCGGTCGGGAGGCCGGAATGGCTGGCGAACCGCTCGCGCCACGTCAGCCGGGTGGTGGATTTCATGTTCACGGGGTGGGAGGGCCGCGCGCGACTGATCCCGGACCGGGTGGGCCTGTTCGGTTTCTCGGCGGGCGCGACCACCGCTCTGATCTCGATCGGGGGCGTGCCGGATCTCGATCGGGCCGCCGCTCATTGCGCCCGGCAACGGGAGTTCGTGTGCAATTTGATGGCCGCGCCGCCGACGGCCGGTGCCGGCTCCGATGCTCCGGCATGGGTGCACGACCGCCGCATCGTTGCGGCCGTCCTCGCCGCGCCCGGCCTGGGCTTCGCCTTCGCGCCGTCCGGGCTCGCCAATGTGCAGGTTCCGGTCCAGCTTTGGACCGGCACCGCCGATCAGACCGTGCCCTACGAGACGAACGCCGCTCTGGTCAGGCAGGGGCTCGCCGGACCCGTCGATTTCCACCAGGTCGAGGGGGCCGGGCATCTCTCGTTCCTGGCGCCATGCGGCCCGGAGAGCCCGCCCCAGCTCTGCCAGGATGGGGCAGGGTTCGATCGATCGGCGTTCCACCGGGAGCTCAATCAATCGATGATCGAATTTTTCCGCAGCCACCTCACCGGGGGCGCTGCAGCCCAGGAGCCGTAACACGCGCGATCGCGCGAGGACCATCGGCTTCTCCAAAAGCTGTCGCCGGAGAAAGAAAGCCTCGCGCAGTTGCGGACGACGGCGCGGCTATTGAATGCACTGTCACCGGAATTCCGGTTGGGGGGCGACGCGCCGGCTACGATCTGAAATTGGGGCTCATGCTGCCGGCCCGACTGCCGGCCTGGCTTCAGGAAGAGAGGCCGCCGAGCTGAATCGGTGCGCAACCGCACGAGCCCACTTGTCCGGATCCACCCCTTTGAGCAGCATCCAGAGGGCCAGGACGACCACGTTGAGGAACATCGGCGCCAGGAGCAAATCCGACGACCAGGCCGGGGCGAGGACCTTGGTGATGTTCTTGGCGACAAACCCCGTGCCCGCCACGACCATCAATACCCCGAGAAAGCGCGGCAGGTAGGTCGATCTGAAGGTGAGGTAGCCGCGAATGATCCAGGCCGTCCCGTAGAATAGCATGAAGAGGCCGCTCAGCCCCGCGTAGAGCGACAGGAACACCTTCGCGAGCGCTTCGAGCTGCTCCGGCGGGAAGGCCGTCAGATATCCGCTTTCCCTGAGGAACATCGGGGCGGAGAAGTAGAACATCTTCGTCACCGCGAAGAGCGACATCGACACGATTCCGAAGAATGCCGACAGCAGCGCCAAGTCGCGATGGACCGGCCTCAAGAGGACGTAAAAGAGCCACGCCAGGACGAGGTCGCTGAAGGCTTCGACGAGATAGGCCGCGAATCCCAGGCGGAACAGGCCGTCATTGTCTCTGAGCTGGGCGGCGGTCGCCGTCGCATCGCCCGCCAGGAACTGGGAGGGTATCTGCACCTCCCCAAACCACCCTCCCACCATGGTCAGGATCAGGAATATCCCCACCGCTCGGGTGTAGGTCTTCACCGGCGTTTCGATCATGTCCATCTCCACTCCCGGAGCGGCGTTGCAGCTGGCAGACCGCGAAGGGCGGCTCCCCGCCGCTCCGCGCATCGAATGCGTAACCGCCTAGGTCAAGCGGCTGGCGGGAAGCTGTCGCTCTATTCGATTTTGCGCCAGACTGCCGCAAGGTTGGGAGAAGATGGTGACTCCATGAGCGACGCCTCACGCATCCTGCTGGTGGAAGACGACCGCGCGCTGGCGCAGGAGATGCTGGGGGCCCTGGCTCGCCAGAAGTGGACGGTCGACCATGTCGCCTGCCTGACCGACGCCTTCGAAGCGGTGATGCTGAAGGACTATCGTGCGATCCTCCTCGACCGGCGGCTGCCCGATGGCGACGGCCTTGCGCTGCTCGCGGTCGTCAAGGCCCGGCCGCACCCGGCTCCGGTGATTTTCCTGACCGCTCGGGACGAGGTCGGCGACCGCGTCGAGGGCCTCGATGCGGGAGCGGTCGATTATCTGGTGAAGCCGTTCGCGCTGGGGGAGCTGCTGGCCCGCCTTCGGGCCGCCTGTCGCCGGCCGGCAGGCGGCGCCACGGCCGCCAGCGTGGAATATGGCCGCCTCAGCTTCAATCCGGCCACCCGCGAAGCGCGCGTCGCCGGGGCGCCGCTCCGCCTGCCGCGCCGGGAGCTCGCGCTGCTCGAGCTGCTCGTGTGCCGCGCCGGTCGCGTGGTCCAGAGGACGCATATCGATTCCGAGCTTTACGGCTTCGAGGACGGCATTTCCGCCACCGCGCTGGAAACGCAGGTCTCGCGGCTGCGGCGGCGCCTCCACGAGGCCGGCGCACAGCTCGAGATCGCGACCGTCAGGGGGGTGGGCTATCTGCTGAGGCAATGTTGACGCGCAACCCCTCGCTCACGGTCCGGGCCGCGCTGATCTTCCTGTCGCTCTATCTGCTGCTGTTCGGCGCCATGCTGCTGCTGATGAGCGTTGCGAGCCAAAGCAGCGACGGGGACGGCCATCATTCCGGCCCGAGCGTGGCGTTGAGCTTCGCGGCGGCGGACCTCGAACGCGCGGACGGCGCGCCCGCGTTTCGCGCCGATGGCCGCTTCGCACGGATGGCGGCGCGCAATCCGTCGCTCTGGCTGTTGGGAGAGGCTGGGGGACGCCGTTTCTCGTCGGGTCCGGTGCCTGCCGAAGCCGAACGCCTGTTCCGGTCTTATTCGGGAGTCCTGGACCGCGGCAAATTTCGGGTGCCCGGGATCGCCTTGCCGCTGGCGGACGCGGCCGTTCAGCAGCGCGAGACGGCGATCGGCCCGGCGCTGATCGCCGTCGGCGGCGTGGATCCGCATACCCTCTCGCTTGCGGACAGCTTCATCTTCTTCGTCCGCGAAGGGCTGCTGCCGCTCCTGGTCCTCGGCGCGATCGGCGTCGGGGCGACTCTTGTCGCCCTGCCGCTGCTGACGCGCGGGCTGAAGCGGGTCGCCGCGAGCGCGACGGCCATCGGTCCCAATGTTCCGGACGGCAGGCTCGAGGAGCGGCATGTGCCGCGCGAAGCGCTGCCGCTGGTACGGGCCTTCAATGCCGCGCTCGATCGGCTTTCGACCGAGCTTGGCCGCCGCAAGCGCTTCATTGCGGACGTGGCGCATGAATTGCGCACGCCGCTGGCCGTCGCTTCGCTCCAGGTCGATTCCCTGCCGGACGACGAGCGCAAGCAGGCCTTGCAGCGGGTGCTGGCGCGAACTTCGCACCTGATGTCTCAGTTGCTCGACGTCGAAAGGCTTTCCCTGGCAGGGGTGCCGCACGTCGAGATCGACCTCACCGCTTTGGCGAGGGACGTTATCGCCGACCTTGCGCCGATGGCCATGGCCGCGGGTCATGAGCTGTCGCTCGACGCTCCCGAACACCCTGTTCCGGTCAGGGGAGACCCGCATTCGCTGGGGCGCGCCATCTCGAATCTCATCGGCAATGCCCTGGCGCATGGCGGCGGAAAGGGTATCGTGCGGGTCATTGTGACGAGCGGGCGCACGCTCGATGTCGCGGACGAGGGACCCGGTGTGCCGACCGCCCTTCGCCCCGCTTTGTTCGAGCCATTCCGCCGCGAGCATGAGGATCGGGACGGCTGCGGCCTCGGGCTCCATCTCACCCGTGAAATCATGCGCGCGCACGGCGGCGACGCCTGCCTTGTGGAAAGCGCGAAGGGCGCCCGGTTCCGACTGGAATTTCCCTAGAGCGGGATCCGGAGCTGGGCTGGGCGGCGCAAAAAAACGCGGGCTAGCCAACTTCGGGAGCGCGGGGAGCTAAGTCCTCTTGCTCATGAGCAAGCTGCTCTTCAGCAATTAGTTTGCCGAGTGCCTCAACCGCGCTCCCGACGAGATTGGCAAGATTAGGTTTGACGCTGGCGGGCGCCCGCACGCCTACCTGCCTGAGAAGCTCCGGTTGCATGAGATGGGGCCTCAATTCTACTCCGCGAGCTCCCAGCTCCCGCTCCAAATGATGGAATATGCGCACACCCCCCGCGTCCATATCGCCCCAATGGTACGCCGGCGCACGAGCCTGGACAGCGAGACCTGCGATCACCGAGAGAGCCTGCCTTGACGGAAAGCCTCCCGAGAAAATGACCAGGGCTCCATCCCTGGCCGATACTTCCCGGACATGTCGAATAAACGACGCGTAGTTCTCGACCGTAAGCATGTAGGGTGGCCGGCCAGCCACGCGGAGCCGATGAGCTTCTTCGATGGGCACGCCCAAATAGGGCAACCGCGGCATCGAAGACTCATCGAGAGCGACAGGGCCGCTCACCAGCAGTGGCTGCGGCAGCCGAGAAATACCCAGAGTTGCCAACAACTCGGCCGGTCTTAGAGGGCCGCGTTCAATGTGCTCCGGAAAGATCTTGAAGAAGGCTCGCGCGACCGACGCCAGGTTTCGCTCAAGCGCCTTGCTGTTTCCGACGGCGGCGCGAGAGAAAGTACGAAAATCCACCTCGGCGCCGGAGCAGGAAGTTTGCCGCCCTTGAGCGGCGATAGCGAGATCGATCACCTGCTGAAGACCAAGCACATCATGTGGGGCTAATCCGAGACGCGACACACCGCGCTCCCAAGCGGCACCGACCTCGTCCACCAAGTCACGTGCGCGTTGGGGCAGATCTGCCCGACCGCGCAATGGAGCCAGCGCCAGCTTGACCCGCTCCCCGGACGCTCTGCGACGAAGGTGCCTGTAGAGCGGTTCGGGATCGCGCAGCGCAACTGCAGTTGCGACCTTCTCGCCTTTTGGGCCCGTCCATCGAAGAGCTATCCCTCCGCCCCGCTCCAGCCCGGTCAGACGCGCGAAGAACGCATCCTGCTCCGCAATGGTGCCGAAGCCGCCGTAGTCGATTCGAGCAGAGAGGCGCGTCACGAACGGGTTCGCCTCCACGCGGTCGAGTAAATACCCGAGCAACGCATCCACATCTGAAAAGCCTTGGCCTCTCACTCAGCAGCTCGAGCGTCGACCCCTAGCTTCACGGCTAGTTCCGAGTCCGTCAGGTGCTGCGGGTTGGCGGCGCGCATCGCGTCGCGGGCGTGCTGCTTGATCCGCACCGATTCCGCGACTGCAACATCACCGCTTCTGAAGACGTCGATGATGCAATCGAGGTTCTCATAGATAACCGCCCGCTTCTCCGTGGGCGCGGCGATCACCACCTGGAGACCAATGTCGCGATAGAACTCGAGCAGCGTGCGCTGGTTGGGGCCGTCCATCTTGCTGAATGCTTCATCGAAGACGGCAAGGCCCATGCCAAGCTCCCCCGTCGCGCCCATCCGCCGGGTGCCGTGATAAATACTCGACAGCGCCGCCCCGATTACGACGTAAAATGGCACCTGCCGCTCCGCACCGCTCGCGACACCGCGCCTCTTGTCGAAGCTCGTCATCCTTCCTGTCGCCACGTCCTTCAGCTTCAGGTCGAAAGAGAAATAATTCCGGTAATCTTGGAACGCTGAGAAATCGAGAGTTTCGTCCCCAAGCAGTTGCTCCACCTGCCGCAGCGCCCGTGCGTGCCGCTCGTCCCGCGGCTCCCCTCTGCCGAACAGCGCGTCCAAGGCAGTCTCGTCATCCTCGCTGTCGCGAGCCAAGCGATACAAATCCCCGAACTCTTGCTTTACCGACGGCTGAAGGTGGTAGGTTTCGCCATGGAGCGGTCTCGCTTTCAGCGCCCGGCTCAACGCATCCATCTCCGTTTCCAGCCACCTGAAGCGACTGTTCAGCTCATGAACGAAAGTCGTCCTGAAGAGACGGCTAATTCGGTCAGCGGCCTCGTCCGCCTGGCGCTGGTACTGGATGAGCTCGTTGCCCTCGAGCGCCTGGATCCCCTGCTCGACCCACGGCCGTACGACGGGGACAATCGCCGCCGATGCATAGCCTTCGAGCGGATCCGGAAAATTTATTGCATATTCGCCCAAGGCCTGCCTGACATCCCGCTCAAGTCCGCGATGAGCCTCACGAGATTCCTCCGCCAGGCGGTTCATCTCTGCGGCGATCCGGCCCGGGGTTCGGGCCCCAAAAGCACGATAACGCGGAACGAGAGCGCTCAAAGATCCGCGGGACTGCACGGCATCACGGAAAAGCCTGCGGCGGTGGTTCAATGCGAGGCGGGAACCGACTTGCGATTCGCCCCCATTGAGTCGTCCCTCAACTACCCCAATTTGATTTCGGATCGCGCCGCGGCGCTCCATCATACCGTCACGATCGGCGCCTAGTTCGTCCAACATCTTCTGCGCCCGCCGCTCAGCGTCGAGGAGCGCTGGGTCGATTAGTGCCGCTATGAGCGCGAGGCGCCGCCGGGCATCGATCCTCTTCTCCTCAACCTCGGCCAAGTCTACGGTAATGCGCTCCAGTGTCTCTTCGGGAGCGACCTGCCGGCCAATCTCTTCGAGGCGGCGGATCACATCCTCATAAAGGTGCGCGTTCCGCTGATGATTGCCCAAGAACGCCCGGATCTCGTCGATGCGTCGCTCAAGCGACGCCTCCATGAGCGGAGCTGCAGCGTGGCCGATCTTGAACTCCGAGGCCTTACGAATTTCTGTGACGAGGCCGTCGTTGTAAGCGCCGTCATCCATCACCGCCCGTCCGCCGGCGAGCAACTCATCCTGGCTCTTAGCTAGCCTGACGTTGCCGATGCGAAAGTTGACGAACGCCATCGCGAGACCGTCCTCACTTCGAAGGACAGACGCCAACGTCTCTCTCTCCGGGACGTTGGAGCGCCCTTCCAAGCGACGCGTATTGGCTACTCGGCAACTACCGAATGTCTGCCTCCCATGACGGAGCATCTCCGTCGCACGACGCGCGTGCTCGGGGTCGACGATAATTGCCTCCCGGTCTCGGACAAGCAGCGCCTCGACGGCCAAGCGCCAGCGCTCATCAACGACCTCGGCCACTTCGCATAAGGTGCGCGGCGACATACCTTCCCGTCGAAGGGTCTCCATGAATTCGAGTGTTGCAGGTTCCAATGAAACACGGCCCATTCTCGCCTGACGCAACCGTTCTAGGGCATCTGTGAGCTCGCCCTGCAGTTGCTGGACATACCCGATCGCCTCGTCGCGCCTCGCGACCGCCTTGGGGCGCCTCGATAAGGCCGCCTCGCCTGCTCGCTCAATAAGTCTGTCCATAGCACCGGAATGGTGGGGCCAGTCCGGCGGCTCCAGGCTCTCGCTCGCCGCACGAATGGCCTCCAACGCCCGCAGAAGCTCGCCAGGATTGAGCGGATCGAGAGCGCTGCGCATCTCCAACAGTTGGACGGCCCGGGCGACCTCCAGCCACCTCACCTGCAGGCGGTCGACGACAGCCCGATGCTCCTTGTCGTAAATCTGCAGATCACGCTGCACGCTGGCGCGTTGACCGGCCGCGTCCTGCGCCGCGAGCTGCGCGCGGACGGACTCAAGCGCCTCCGACTGGCGCGCCATCTCTTCCTGCGTCCTGCGTAGCTCGTCCTCAAGCGCACGATGCTCGGCAATTATTGCGCGCAGCTCGCCCGCATTCTTCAGGAGCCCCGCTCCCGCCTCTATCAGCAATGCCAGCCGCTCCAGGCGGCGGGCTAGGTCCTCCTCCTCCAATTGCGTAACGAACTTTGCGATCAGGCCACTTAGATGCCGCAGAGAATCCAGGCGTTGGCGGAGTTCGTGAATCGTCTTCTGGATCTCCCGGTAACGCTGGATCAATTCGCGCAATTCGCCGATGTCGATATCGTGCTTCTCGAGGAGGTGCTTTCGAACGAACTCCTCCACAGACGTCAGATCTGCGAAGGAAAGCGCCAGCACGAACGCACGGACAAACCGCTCTGGCTCGGGCGTGCGCCTCGCGGTGAACATCCTTCGCATGTACTCGCGAATAAAGTTGCGGGCGCTGTCGGGAACGACCAAGTCCTTGCTACCGGCCGCGCAAGCGTCCTGAAGGCGCTGTCGCAGAGCCGGCCAAGCGAGGGGCCTCAGCCCCTCGGCAGTCTCCTCCAGGAACATGCCGCTATCCAGTCGAATGCCCTCGGCCACGAAGCGGCCAGCAACGTCGTGACCGTGGGCCCTCGACGCCTCTATGGATAGGCCGATGCTGAGCAGCGGCCGTATGCCCTCCGAGTCCTCGAAAACCAGGCCGAGGTGCGTCCAGCCATCCGTCCGGAGGAATACCTCTTCGTTCAGCTGGGCGAGGCAGTAGCCCAGCAAGGTCCGCTCCGATCTGGAGCCACCCTCGCCAGCCGACTTGTTGAACCGATAATAAGTACCGGACCCGCCGGTCAGCACCGCCTGAATCAGGTCGATCAGCGTCGACTTTCCAGACCTGTTCTGCCCAAGGATCGCGATGTCACCCGATACATTGAGGTCGGCGCGGATGAGTAAATGCCACCGCACAAGGACAATCCGCCGCAGCTCCATCATTGAGCCGGCTCCTCGTCGGTCTCGGCAGGAGCACCCCTTGCGAGCAACTGCTCAAGCGAGGCCAAGAAGTCATCCCCAGCGACCGCAGCTATCAAGGCTCGGATGGAGAGCTCCATGTCCTGGGAATCTCCGTCGATCTCGCCGAGGCGCACGACGGAGCGCCTCTCCAAGCTCTGCACGGCAATTCTGAAGTCAGCGGCCGACATCGCGGCCCGAACACTTCCCGCGACAACGTCCTCGTAAGCGGCGTAGGCCTCGTTGAAGCTCGTGTGGACCGTACCATTGGCGTAAATCTCGCCCTCCTGCAGCGCCTCTTCCCAAAGTCGCCGAAGAACCAAGAGAGCGATCGTCTCGTCGATACGCATTCGCGGCAACCCGATGCGCTCGGGATCAGGCAAGATCCCGGCCCACCCTTCCGTCTCCCGGAAGATGAGTTCGATACCCGGCGACCTCAAAATAGTCCTCAAGCAGCTTTGCCAGATGAGGCCGTCGCAGCGTCTCAAGCATGGGCGCAGAGCCCCGATCCTCGGTGTGCACGAACTGGTGTCGCAGCAGATATGCGATCGCGAGCGTCACCCGCTGGAATTCACGAGCGTTGCGCTCTTCCAAATTGCTGAACTCAAGCAGCATGAGACCGATCTAACGTCACATCGTCCCCCAACCGGCGAACCAGGAAGCCGGGACAAGCTAGCCACTCATTGTCGACATCGATTCCCTCACCCGCAACAAACTTAAAATGACCTGCGAACTGCTTCAGGAACCGTGATTCTGCAGTGCTTCCAATTCCGGCAGCAACGGCCAATCTCACGGCCTCGAACGCAAGCAGATCGTCCACTGTCTCGATCCACATGGCCGAGGCCGGCGCCTCGCCAAAGGGCGGAACACGTCGCTCCAGAAACCGCGCGATCTGAGCAGGGGTGACCGTCAACCGCTCGAGATACTCGCGCTCCAAGCGCCGGCGCAGCTGAAGCAGAGGATCAGGAGCTGGCAGGACGAGGGGCTCGCCTGTCACTCCAACACGAGCCGTCCGCGGCCGTGCGAGCAACGAAGGTGACAGCACCAGCTGACGAGGCTCTATCGCCCCCCTGATGTCCGCCTCCGGCCAGCTTTCAGACCGAAGCGTTCGATCGAGCTTCGAGATGACATTTTCGCTGCGCTTGAGGTAACCGCCCCTTCGCCCGGCATAGCGAACAACATTGCGCAGCTTCGTCTCGAGCCTTGATCGATGCTGCTGGATAGCCTCAAACGCCTCATTGATCCGGTCGAAGACCGTCCGGATCCCGAGTAGATCCGCATTTACAGCGTCCCTCGCCTTGGCAGTGTCCGGAGCAAGCCTCGCTTCGAGATAAGCCTGTGCTATCGAGGAGATGTCACCCTCGGAATCCTCCAGGGCATCGAGCGCCGCCAGGATAGTGTGCCGGTGCCGGTACGGGTGCCCGGTCGTTGCAATCGCGCTATAATCTCGCAGGAGGACGCGCTCGACGAAGTCCTCGAAATAGTGGCGCAGCCGTTTGGCAAGGCTGTCCGAGGCAAGAACCTGACGATCGATCTCGCGCAGGGCCGATAGCACGGACCGAAGAAACCTCCCGAACGCCGCGGCGTCTCTCGCAGCCTTGTTAAGACCCAATGCATTCTCGAGAGGCTTCTCCCGAACTGCGCGGACGGCGTTTCTCACCTCGACAACCAGGCCTCCAAGCTGCTCGACGGGGCCCTCAGACAACGAAGTCAGGAATTCCGCCAGGCGCATGGCGCCGGAGGGCATATCCACGGTAACCTTCAGCCCATAGTGGCTCTCCTCAAGCCAGCCTGCCTCGATCAGCCTGTTATAGATATGGCGGCTCCGAGAAATGGCGGTGCCCGTGACCTGACCATCCACCCCGGCGACACGACGTCGCCGAACCCGTCGACCACCCCTCGACACCAGACGGTCCAGCTGCACCGGCGCTTCGTCTTCACCCCACAGGCTCGGTTCGGACGCGAGGAACGAATAGATCGCACTGACCACCTCTGCTTGGCTGGGAAACAGGAGTTCGGAACGGAAGAACTCGCGATAAATCGTCAGGATCGCGCGCTCATAGAACCGTCGGTTCGCGCCGCCGAAAACGGAAAAGATGTCCTCATTTAGCTGGCCGAACAGCATTGCCGCCCCCTCGCAATAGTCGGGAGACGGCTATTGTAGTCCAGTCCCACGCGAAGTCCTCTCAATACGAATAGGCCGGATCACCCGACCTTGGTCAAGCCGCGATTGAGATGCCCCAGGCGCCAGCCCAAGTGACGTCGGCAAGCCATGCGAGGAGTGGTCGGACGCGATCGAAGAGGAGGTGATCTGCGTCTCAATTTCGACGCGTCCCATTCCCGCGCCACGTTGACCCGGTCCCAGCGCGCTTTATGCGCATTCGGATGGAAGTCTTCCGCGCGCAATTGGCCGCTCTCGGCCGACGCGTCCGCGCAGGATGTAATGGAGCGGTCTATGGACGACTCAGAGAATCTGGTCGAGGCCTACCTCAAGAGCATTGGCTTCACGGACGTGCTCTACGAGCCGGACGGCAACGTGCCGCCCGACTTCTTGGCCGAGGGCCGCGTGGCCGTCGAGGTGCGGCGCTTGAACCAGAACTACGACGACGGCACCGGCAAGGGCCCGCGCGGCCTGGAGGAGGCGGCGATCCCCCTCTGGCGCCGCTTCCGGGACTACCTGACCGGCCTCGGACCCGCGCCGGCCTCGGGTCAGAGCTGGTACGTTTTCTACCGGTTCAGTCGGCCTACCCCAGCCTGGAAGGACTTGAAGCGGCAACTCGATGCTCTTCTCCTGCCATTCATGGCGAGTGCCACGCCACAACCGTTCGAGACGAGGCTGAAAGTGGGTGGCGAGTTCTGGATCAAGCTGTTCCGCTCGCCGGTCCCGAAGCCGACGTTCTTCCGGCCCGCCGGCCACAGCGACGAGCAGTCGGGCGGCTGGCTCATCGGCGAGATCGACACCAATCTAAAGCACTGCATCGCGGAGAAGACGGCCAAGATCGCGAGTTATAGGGCAAAGTATCCGGAGTGGTGGCTCGTGCTACCCGACCATATCGGCTACGGGCTCGACGACTTCGAGCAGGAGCTGTTTTTCGACCAGGTCAACGTGCAACCGGGCGGCTTCGACAAGATCATCCTGCTCGATCCCCGCGACGCGACCCGCGCCTTTCAGGTCCTTGCCTGATCGGCGCTAGCTGCCTTCCCAAAGCCGGTTCTGGGCGACGGCCGGCGACCGCCCTACGGCGAGCATGTGGGCAAGTCGGCTGTAAGGCCTACGCTCAGCCTGCCGCCGCATCCCCTTCCCCCGGGCACACCGACAATATCGCCCGCTCCACATCGTCCGGTCCGAACGGCTTGGTGAGCACCGCGACATTGTCGGGCTTACGCGCGATCGATTCGGCGTCGGCGTAGCCGCTGATGATGATGCCGGGCAGGTTGGGGCGGATCTCGCGGGCGCGGATCATCGCCTCGCCGCCGCTGACCAAAGGCATCGCATAATCGGTGACGATCAGGTCATAGTCGCCGGGCGCCGCCTCGAGCAGGTCGAGCAGGGACGGGCCGTCGGGCACGGCCCGGACCGTGTGGCCGAGATCGGTGAGCATCGCCTCCGTCGTCGCCCGCACCACCTCATGATCGTCGGCGAGCAGGATGCGCAGCGATCGGCCTTCGCGCGGTGCACTTCGGCCTTCGCGAGGTGCGCTTCGGCCGACAGGTCGGCCGACAGGTCGGCCTTGGGCCGTGCCCGGCGCGCCACCGCCGGCGGCGGCGGCGGACGCCGCGGCGCGCGGCAGCCAGATCTCGACAATGGTGCCCTCGCCGACCCGCGATTCGATGTCGAGCGCGCCGCCCGACTGACGGGCGAAGCCGTAGACCATCGACAGGCCGAGGCCGGTGCCTTCGCCGACGTCCTTGGTGGTGAAGAAAGGCTCGGTGACCTGCTCGATGATCTCGGGCGCGATGCCGCCGCCGGTGTCGCCGACCGCGAGCACGACATAGTCGCCTTCGGGGAGGCCGAGCGGGTTGTCCGCTTTGGCGGCCTGGTTGCGGGCGGCGATGTCGATCGTGCCGCCCTGCGGCATCGCGTCGCGGGCGTTGATGATCAGGTTCATCAGGGCGAGCTCGAGCTGGCTGCTGTCGGCCCAGGCGCACCAGATATCGTCCTCGGAGCGCCATTCGAGCGTGACCAGGCCGCCCAGCGTATGGGCGAGCAGGTCGGTCACCGCCGCCGACAGGTCGGCGAGGTCGACCCGGGCCGGCTGCAGCTGCTGGCGGCGGGCGAAAGCGAGCAGCCGGCCGACAAGCACCGAGCCCTGCTCGGCGGCGCGGCGGGTCATGGCGAGGATCTTGCGGTGATCGTCGGCGAGCGGCAGCCGCCGCTCGATCAGGCCGATGCCGCCGAGCACGGCGGCGAGCAGATTGTTGAAATCGTGGGCGATGCCGCCGGTCAGCTTGCCGATCGCGTCCATCTTGCGCGCCTGCAGCAGCTGGTTCTCGAGATCGCGGCGCTCGGTGACGTCGAGCAGGGTGCCGGCATATTGGGCCGGCGCGTCGTCGCTCTCGCGCAGCAGCACCGCCTGGTCGAGGAAATGCTTGTACTGGCCGTCGGCGCACTGCCAGCGATATTCGATCGCCATCACGCCGGTGCCGCGGCGATCGTGCAGCGCCTTCAGCGCGCGCTCGCGATCGTCGGGATGGAGGCGGTCGGCCCACAAGGTCGGGCGGTCCTGGACCGCGTCGAACGCGAAGCCGGTCACCGCCGCGAAATTGCCGCCGACGAATTGCGGCACGCGCGGGCTGACCCCGTCCGGCTCGAGATAGAGGATGATCGGCAGCGACTTGATGATCGCCGCCTGGCGCTGCTCGGCGAGCCGCAGCTCCTGCTCGACCCGCAGCCGCTCGGCATTGGCGCGCAGATTCTCGTCCAGGAGCCTTTGCTCCTGCTCGGCCTTGCGGCGGATCTCGCGGGTCATGGCGAACAGGTCGACGAACACCGCGACCTTGGAGCGAAGCACGATCGGCTCGACCGGCTTGAACACATAATCGACCGCGCCCATCGAATAGCCGCGGATCAGGTGCTCGCGCTCCTTGTTGACCGCCGAGAGGAAGACGATCGGGATGCGCTTGGTCTGGTCGCGGCCGCGGATGATCTGGGCGGTCTCATAGCCGTCCATGCCCGGCATGTAGACGTCGAGCAGGATGACCGCGAACTCGCCCTTGAGCAGGTGCCGCAGCGCCTCCTCGCCCGAGGTCGCGACCTCGACCTCGGCCAGATCCTCGATCACATTGCGGATGGCGAGCAGGTTGCGCTCGTCGTCGTCGACCACCAGCACCCGCGCCGGCGCGTGAGCCTGCTCACCGGGGGCGTCGGCGTCGGCCGGCGCCTCGGCCGGCTCCGCCTCGACGGCGGGCACGGGCTGCGTCGCGTTCATGCCTATTCGGCCGCCGTCCGCGCCATCGGCAGGACAGGTTCGGCGCCGCCGGCCCGGCTGCGCGCCTTGCCGACCCAGACCCTCAGCAGAGCGAGCAGCAGGTCCATGTCGACCGGCTTGGCGATATAGTCGGACGCGCCGGCATCGAGGCATTTCTGGCGGTCGCCCTTCATCGCCTTGGCGGTGACCGCGATCAGCGGCACCTGGGCGATCGCCGGGCGGTCGCGGATCTGGCGCATCGTCTCATAGCCGTCCATCTCCGGCATCATGATGTCGATGAGCGCGGCGTCGATGCCCGGGGTCTGCTCGAGGATCACTATGCCGTCGCGGCCGCGCTCGGCGTGCAGCACCTCGACATCGTAGCTCTCGAGCACGCTGGTCAGCGAATAGATGTTCCTGATGTCGTCGTCGACGATCAGGATGCGGGCGCCGGCGAGCTCGGGCAGCTTGCGCGGCCGGGGCGGCGCCTCCTCGGCCGGCCGGGCGCGGCGGCGCCGCCGGCCCGTCTTCGCCTCGTCGCGAATGCGGGCGAAGACGGCCCGCAGGTCGGCGTCGTCGGCCGGCTTGCCGGTCACCCCGAACGCGCCCATGTCGGTGACCGACGACAGCTCCTCCGCGCCCGAAATGACGTGGATCGGGATGTCGCGGGTCTCGGCGTCGTGCTTCAAGAGGTCGAGCAGCACGAAGCCGTTGATATCGTCGAGGCCGAGGTCGAGGCTGATCGCGTCCGGTCTCAATTTGCGCGCCATCGCCAGCGTGCCCGAGCCGGCGGTCGAGATGACGCCCTTCAATCCGGCCTCGCGGGCGAGGTCGAGCAGGATCGAGGCGAAGGTGACGTCGTCCTCGACGATCAGCACGAACGGATCATTGCCGAGATTGTCGCGGTCGTCGCTGACCTCGATCGTCGCCGGCAGCGCCGAGGCGAGGGTCGCGCCGGTATTCTCGAACCGGGCATTGGTGGTTCCGGCCGACGGCGCGGCGACCGCGATCGCCTCCAATGGCACGAACAGGGTGAAGGTCGAGCCCTCGCCCGGACTGGAGCGGACCTGGAGCTCGCCGCCGAGCAGGCGCGAAATCTCGCGACTGATCGACAGGCCGAGGCCGGTGCCGCCATATTTGCGGCTGGTGGTGGCGTCGGCCTGCTGGAACGCCTCGAAGATCAGCTTCTGCTTGTCCTCGGGAATGCCGATGCCGGTGTCGGTCACCGCGATCTCGATCGCGTGGTCGAAATTGCGCAGCACCGGATGGTTGGTGCTCCAGCCGCTCTCCACGCAGCGCGCGCTCAGAGTCACGCCGCCTTGCGAAGTGAACTTGAAGGCGTTGGACAAGAGGTTGAGAACGACCTGCTGAAGCCTTTTCTCGTCGGTGCGGATCGTCTCGGGCAAATTGTCGTCGAACTCGATCTTGAGGTCGAGCCCCTTGTCGGCGGCGAGCTGGCGGAAGGTGCGCTCCATATGCTGCATCAGGCCGCTCATCGGCATGTCGCCGATCTCGATCGAGATGGTGCCCGATTCGATCTTCGACAGGTCGAGGATGTCGTTGATCAGGTTGAGAAGGTCCGAGCCGGCGCCGTGGATCGTCCGCGCGAATTCGGTCTGCTTCTCGTTGAGGTTGCCTTGCGGATTGTCGGCGAGCAGCTTCGACAGGATCAGCAGCGAGTTCAGCGGCGTGCGCAGCTCGTGGCTCATATTGGCCATGAATTCGGACTTGTACTTCGAGGTCAAAGTGACCTGCTCGGCTTTCTCCTCGATCGCCCGGCGCGCCATCTCGATCTCGAGATTCTTGGCCTCGACCTGCTTCTTCTCATTCTCGAGCAGCTGCGCCTTCTCCTGCAGCTCCTCGTTGGTCGCGTGCAGCTCCTCCTGCTTGGTGGTGAGCTCGGTCTGGCGCGCCGTGAGCTCCTGGGTGAGCAGCTGCGACTGCTTCAAGAGGCCCTCGGTGCGCATCGTCGCGGCGATCGTGTTGAGCACGATGCCGACCGATTCCATCAGCTGGTTCAAAAAGCTCTGGTGGGTCTCGTTGAAGTCGCTGAACGAGGCCAGCTCGATCACCGCCTTGACGTCGTCCTCGAACAGGGCCGGCAGGATGTTGATGTTGGCCGGCGCGGCATGGCCGAGGCCGGAGCCGATCCGGATGAAGTCGCCGGGCACGTCCTGCAGCAGGATCGGGCGCTTGTCGGCGGCGGCCTGGCCGACCAGCCCCTCGCGCAGGCTGAACTCGCGCTTCAGCTCCTCGTGGCTTTCGGCGCCGTAGCTGGCGACCAGCTCGAGCTTGGTCTCGTCCTCCTCGCGCTTGGTGACGTAGAAAACGCCATATTGGGCGTTCACCAGCGGCGCCAGCTCGGACATGATCAGGTTCGATACCGTCGCCAGGTCGCGCTCGCCCTGCAGCATCCGCGAGAAGCGGGCGAGGTTGGTCTTGAGCCAGTCCTGCTCCGCATTCTTGAGCGTCTGCTCCTTCAGATTGCGGATCATCTCGTTGATCGTGTCCTTCAAGGCCGCCATCTCGCCCGACGCCTCGACGGCGATCGAGCGGGTGAGGTCGCCCTTGGTCACGGCGGTCGCCACGTCGGCGATCGATCGAACCTGATTGGTTAGATTTGCGGCAAGCTGGTTAACGTTATCGGTGAGATCGCGCCATAGGCCGGCGGCGCCCGGCACCCGCGCCTGGCCGCCGAGCCGGCCCTCGATGCCGACCTCGCGCGCCATGTTGGTGACCTGGTCGCCGAACGTCGACAGCGTCTCGATCATGAAGTTGATCGTCTCGGCCAGAGCGGCGATCTCGCCCTTGGCGTCGACGGTGAGCTTGCGCTTCAGATTGCCCTGCGCGACGGCGGTGACGACGTCGGCGATGCCGCGCACCTGGTTGGTCAGGTTGGTCGCCATCAGATTGACGTTGTCGGTCAAATCCTTCCAGGTGCCGGCGACGCCTTCCACCTTCGCCTGGCCGCCCAATTTGCCTTCGGTGCCGACCTCGCGGGCGACCCGGGTCACCTCCGAGGCGAAGCTGTTGAGCTGGTCGACCATGACGTTGATCGTGTTCTTCAGCTCGAGGATCTCGCCCTTGACGTCGACGGTGATCTTCTTGGAGAGGTCACCCCTCGCCACCGCGGTCGTCACCTCGGCGATGTTGCGGACCTGGCCGGTCAGATTCTCGGCCATCAGATTGACGTTGTCGGTCAAATCCTTCCAGGTGCCGGCGACGCCGCGCACCTGCGCCTGGCCGCCCAATTTGCCCTCGGTGCCGACCTCGCGCGCGACCCGGGTGACCTCCGAGGCGAAGCTGTTGAGCTGATCGACCATGGTGTTGATGGTCTGCTTCAATTCGAGGATCTCGCCTTTGACGTCGACGGTGATCTTCTTGGAAAGGTCGCCCGACGCGACCGCGGTCGTCACCTCGGCGATGTTGCGGACCTGGCCGGTCAGGTTGGCGGCCATCGCGTTGACGTTGTCGGTCAGATCCTTCCAGGTGCCGCCGACGCCCTCGACCTGCGCCTGGCCGCCCAATTTGCCCTCCGAGCCCACCTCGCGGGCCACGCGCGTCACCTCCGAGGCGAACGAGTTGAGCTGGTCGACCATCACGTTGATCGTGTTCTTGAGTTCGAGGATCTCGCCCTTCACCTGGACGGTGATCTTCTTGGAAAGGTCGCCGCGGGCGACCGCGGTCGTCACTTCGGCGATGTTGCGGACCTGGCCGGTGAGGTTTCCGGCCATCAGATTGACGTTGTCGGTCAGATCCTTCCAGGTGCCGCCGACGCCCTCGACCTGCGCCTGGCCGCCGAGCTTGCCCTCCGAGCCCACCTCGCGCGCGACCCGGGTCACCTCCGAAGCGAAGGCGTTGAGCTGGTCGACCATCACGTTGATGGTGTTCTTGAGCTCCAGGATCTCGCCCTTGACGTCGACGGTGATCTTCTTCGAAAGGTCGCCGCGCGCGACCGCGGTGGTGACCTCGGCGATGTTGCGGACCTGGCCGGTCAGATTGGCCGCCATCAGATTGACGTTGTCGGTCAAATCGGCCCAGGTGCCGGCGACGCCGGGGACCTGCGCCTGGCCGCCCAATTTGCCCTCGGTGCCGACTTCCCTGGCCACGCGTGTGACTTCCGAGGCGAAGGCGTTGAGCTGGTCGACCATGACGTTGATCGTATCCTTGAGCTCGAGAATCTCGCCCTTCACGTCGACGGTGATCTTCTTGGAAAGGTCGCCCCTCGCGACCGCAGTGGTGACCTCGGCGATGTTGCGGACCTGGCCGGTCAGATTGGCCGCCATCAGATTGACGTTGTCGGTCAAATCGGCCCAGGTGCCGCCGACGCCCTCGACCCGCGCCTGGCCGCCCAATTTGCCTTCGGTGCCGACCTCGCGGGCGACGCGGGTGACCTCCGAGGCGAAGGCGTTGAGCTGGTCGACCATGACGTTGATCGTGTTCTTGAGCTCGAGGATCTCGCCCTTCACGTCGACGGTGATCTTCTTCGAAAGGTCGCCCCTCGCGACCGCGGTGGTGACCTCGGCGATGTTGCGGACCTGGCCGGTCAGATTGTCGGCCATCAGATTGACGTTGTCGGTCAGATCCTTCCAGGTGCCGCCGACGCCCTCGACCCGGGCCTGGCCGCCCAATTTGCCCTCGGTGCCGACCTCGCGGGCCACGCGGGTGACCTCCGAAGCGAAGGAGTTGAGCTGGTCGACCATCACGTTGATCGTGTTCTTCAGCTCCAGGATCTCGCCCTTCACCTCGACGGTGATCTTCTTCGACAGGTCGCCCGAGGCGACCGCCGTCGTCACCTCGGCGATGTTGCGGACCTGGCCGGTCAGGTTGGTCGCCATCGCGTTGACGTTGTCGGTCAAATCCTTCCAGGTGCCGGCGACGCCCTTGACCTGCGCCTGGCCGCCCAATTTGCCCTCGGTGCCGACCTCGCGGGCGACCCGGGTCACTTCCGAGGCGAACGAGGCGAGCTGCTCGACCATCGTGTTGACGATCTTGCCGATGCGCAGGAACTCGCCGCGCAGCGGCCGGCCGTCAATCTCGACCGTCATCGCCTGGGAAAGGTCGCCCTTGGCGACCGCGCCGATCACGCGGGCGACCTCGGCGGTCGGCTGGACCATGTCCTCGATCAGCTCGTTGATCGAGCGCAATTTCGCTTCCCAGCCGCCGGTGGCGCCGCGCACCCGGCCGCGCTGGCTGATCTTGCCTTCCTTGCCGACCACCACCGACAGCCGCTCGAACTCGGTGGTCATCTGCTCCTCGAGGGTGACCACCTCGTTGAACAGACGGGCGATCTCGCCGTCGGTGCCGGGCAGGTCCTCGGGAAGGCGGACCGAGAAATCGCCGCGGCGGAAGCTGCGAAGCGCGCCGACCAGCTGGCGGCGATCGAGGAAATCGCGGGTGGAGACGTCGTTCAACGCAGCACTCCTTCGCGCGGCCCCCGCCCGAATCCGCTGCAAGCCCCCGCCCGCGGGCGCACCATAGCAAGAACAAAGTGGATTTCCCCACCAAAAATTTGGCTGATGCACGATTAACCGCGTTCAGGCTTGTCTCGCCGATCCAGCGCCTTAGAAGGCGCGGCGGGGCGGGGACGAACTCGAAACGGCCGGTATTCCGGCGAAAAGGTGCTGTTCGTTCGAATGCCGTCCAGGCCGGAAGTCGCCAGCTTCATCCGCACCAGCTTCCGTTCGGTCTGGGCACTGGAACTGCTGTGCCTGCTGAGGCAGAACCGGGAGCGCAGCCTGACCCACGCGGAGATGGTGGCGGGGCTGAGGGGAAGCGATCTGGTGGTCAGCCAAAGCGTCGAATCGCTGGGCGCGGCCGGGCTGGTCCTGGCCGAGGCGGAGGGCGCGGCGCGCTACGCGCCGGCGAGCGCCGATCTCGAGGCGCTGGTCGGCGCGGCCGAGGCGCTTTATGCGAGCAGCCCCGACGCGGTGCGGCGGATGATCGTCGCGGCCGCCAATGCCAGCATCACCGCCTTCGCCGACGCCTTCCGGCTGCGCAAGGACTGAGCAATGACCGACTATTTCCCGGCCGCGGTCTACACGCTCTGCTTCCTGACCGGCAGCGCCTGCGCGATGCTGCTGGCGCGCAATTACTGGCGGACCGGGGCGCGGCTGCTGCTGTGGAGCGCGCTCTGCTTCCTGCTGCTCGCGCTCAACAGCCTGGTCGTGATCGTCGACCTGCTGGTGCTGCGGGACATGGATTTCCGGCTGCTGCGTCACGAACTGTCGCTGGCGGCGGTCGGCGTGCTTCTGTTCGGCTTCATCTGGGATCTGGAGGAGTGAAGCCGTGCTGATCGACTTCCTCTCCGGCGCGATCACGATGGGCTTCGTCGTCGCCGGCCTGTTCTTCCTGCGCTTCTGGAAACGCACCGGCGAGGGACTGTTCGTCGCCTTCGCGCTCGCTTTCTGGCTGCTCGGGCTGACCCAGAGCCTGCTCACTTTCTCCGACATCCCGGTCGAGGAGCGCAGCTGGCTCTATTTGCTGCGGCTCGCCGCTTTCTCGCTGATCCTGGTCTCGATCGGGATCAAGAACCGGCGCGCGTGACGATGGGCCGAGGTGAATTCGCAGACCCATCCGCCGAGCTGGCGCGCCGGCTTGGCGAATGCCCGCTCGTCGCCGTCATCCGCGGGGTGCGGCCGGACGAAGCCGCCGAGATCGGCACCGCCCTTTACGAAGGCGGCCTTCGCATCATCGAAGTGCCGCTGAACTCGCCCGACGCGCTGACCAGCGTCGCGGCCCTTGCCGGCGCGCTCGGCGGGCGGGCGCTGATCGGCGCCGGCACCGTGCTCGATCCCGGCGACGTCGCCCGCGTGCGCGACGCCGGCGGCAGGATCGTCGTCTCGCCGAACGGCGACCCCAAAGTGATCGAGGCGACGGTGGGCGCGGGGATGATCTCGACCCCGGGCTATTTCACCCCCACCGAAGCGTTTCGCGCGATCGCCGCCGGCGCGCACGCCCTGAAGCTGTTTCCGGCCGAGGCGGCGTCGCCGGCGGTGCTGAAGGCGCAAAAGGCGGTGCTCCCGAATCAGGTGCCGGTGCTGGTGGTCGGCGGCGTGCTGCCCGGCAGCCTGCGGGCCTGGCGCGACGCCGGCGCCGACGGCTTCGGGCTCGGCGGCGGGCTCTACCGGCCCGGCCAGTCGCCCGGGCACACGCTCGAGCGGGCCCGTCTCTATGTCGAGGCGCTGCGCGGAGATTAAGGCAGGTTTGGCGCTGCGCGAACAAGAACCGGTATGCCGAAAGGGGACAGTCCCCATCCGGTGACTGTCCCCGACACCAAGAGATGCCGTTCCGCCGCCGCGCGATTGTCGTATATCATGAGCGGAATGATCGAGACCCAAGACACGATCGAAGAAGCGGAAGAAAATGTCTGCCGCCTGCTGGGTCGCGTGTTCGGCTGTCCGGTCGAGCTGGCGGCGCAAATCCGGCATCGCGGGCGGGTCAGGAAATATGAAGTGCGCGCGACGATCGTGAGACGGGGCGAACGGATCTCGACGCTCTATGTCGTCATCGCCGGACGCGCCCACGCCATCATCTATTCGGTCGACGGCCAGGCGGTGCTGCTCCACGAATTTCGCTCCGGCGATTTCTTCGGCGCGACCTGCTCACCACGCTCGACGGCCCACGAAGCCGACGTGATCGTCGTCGAGAGGCTGTCCGCCTTCCTGCTCGACGGCGGCGTGCTCGCGCTCCTCGCCGAGCAGCATGGCTGTATCGGCCTCGCCTTGCTCCAGCTGCTGGTCGACCGGCTGCAGCAGACCGAATCGCGAATGTACGAGCATGCCGCCTTGTCGGCGGTGGGCCGCGTCCATGCCGAGCTGCTGCGCCAGGCGCAGCAGAGCGCGGACCTCGCGATCCGGCCGGCGCCGGTGGTGGCGGACCTGGCGCTCAGGGTGTCGACCACCCGCGAGACCGCGTCGCGCGCGGTCAACGCGCTCGAGCGGCGCGGCATCATCCGCCGCGACGGCGAGGCGCTGACGGTGGTGGCGCCGCACCGGCTCGAGGAGCTGATCCTGTGATTCAGGCGATGCGAGCCGGCTGACTTCGGAACGCGGCATGGACCGTCCGATTCGGTTCGCGCAAAGGCGCGAAGGCGCGAAGGGGCCGAGGCGGGTCGCCTCCTTCCTATTTCCTCCGGCGAAGCTGGAACATTGGTTTTCCGGCTGTCGCCGGAAGGGCGCCCTCCTCTCCTCTATCTTCTTCGCGCCTTCGCGCCTTTGCGCGAAAAAAAATGGGTGCCGGGCCCCGCGGCGAGATCCGAATCAAGGACCGGCGGCGGCCGGTGCGTCGTCGGGTTGCCGCGGCGCCGAGGCCTTGAGGGCGTAAAGTCCGATCGGCGAACCGCCGTCATAGGCCTGCAGCTCGCCGATCCAATGGGCTTCGTCCGGTCCCGCGCGTGCGGCGAGCAGGGCGGCGAGATCGTGCGCGACGCAGATCGTGTCCGGCGGGATGGCGCCGGCGATCTCGGTGACGATGCCGGCGCCGCTTTCGGTCGGCTTGAGCGCGCCGCTGAAAGGGTCGCGGATGCAGGGCACCAGCCCATAATGGCCGCCGATCCGCAGCGGCATCTCGGCGCGAAGCTGGCGGTGGAGGGCGCGCGCGGCCGCCGCCGCCGCGACCGGGTCGTCATAGCCGATGACGATGAAATCGCCGCTGAGATACGGCGCGAGATCGAAATCCGCGGCGCCGGCGATGACGTTGCGCGCCTGCTCGAGCCGATCCTCGAAGCCCGGCTCGCCGCCGCTGCCGACCTTGAGCGCCAGCAGGGCGAGCAGGCTGGTGCGCGGATCGGGTTCGCCGTCGGCAACGGGGGCGGCCGCGTGAAGCATGTGGGCGCGGATCGGCGGCGGCGTCTCGGCGGCGCCGATGTTGAGCGCGACGGCTTCGCCCATCAGCCGCTCGGCATTGAGCATCGCCGCTCCCAGCGCGATCTCATGGGCGAGCGCCACCATCCGCCGGTTCGGCGACGCGTGCAGCGGCCGGACATGGTAGATCGTTTCCGCCGCCTCGAGCGCCACCTCGAACCGGCGGCGCCATTCGGGGCCGAACGGATCGACCAGCCGCGCGGCGAAGCTTTCAGGGTCCGAAGGGAGGACGACATGGAGCGCCGCGCCGCTCTCCAGCAGCGCCTCCGCCGTGGCGATCTCGGCGCCGGCGGCCAGCGCGCCAAAACCGAAGCCGACATCCTCGTCGCGCAATATGGCGGCGATCGCGCCCTGATGGCCGGGATCGACCTCAGCGGCCGCGGCGCCGGCATAACATAAAGAGCGCTGCGGCCGCAGCCGGTCGAGCCAGTCGCTCTCGCCGCCGAGCGCGTCCTGGATGACGAGGAACTGGCGCAGCGTCGAGGCATGGTCCTCCCAGGCGCAGGGCGCGGCGGCGACCGCCGTCTCGAGCGCCGCGCGCGCCTCGGCGGTTCGGCCGAGCAGCAGCAGCGCCTCGGCCTCGGTGGCGGCCCGCCAGTAAGGCGTCTCCGGCTCGTCGGGCTCGCGCGCGATGCGCTCCAGCACCTCGCGCGCGATCTCCTCGGCCCGGCCGCGATCGCCCGACAGCAGCGACAAGGTGGCGGCATTGATCAAGGGATAGGTGCCGGGCCGCAGCGCCGCCGAGCGGAGGTAGCAGTCGGCAGATTGCAGGTAGAAGCGCCTGCGCTCGTCGCCCGCGGCGCGCAGCGCGAAATCCTTGAGCAGCCGCCCTTTGACGGTCAGCGCCGCCGGATCGTCGTCATGGCGATCGTAGCCGGCGGCGCCGAACTGGTACCAGGCGTGATCCAGCGCCCCCGCCCGGGCGAGAGCGATGATCGTGGACAAAGGGGTGGCGGTCGACACAGTTCGCTACCGTCACCCCTTTAGCACGACACCAGCGGATCAAGAACAATGGCGCGACGAGTTCAGGCGGCGAGCAAGTCCCTGGCTTCCTGCTCAAGCGCTTCGTCCGGTACGACGTCCAGCGCCAGCGCGACGGTCCGCGGCCCCTGATTTTGCCCGTCGGGATCAATATCGTGGGGCCGCTTCAGGACAATGGACATTCCGGGAATATGATAGGGCGCCAAGAATTTTATCTCGAATCCGTAAAAGCGAACCTGGGGATATTCTATGTCGTCACCCGTTTCGTCCTTGAAGTAATTTACGCACCGAAACGCCTTCCTGTTCCTGATATCCTTGAACTCGCCGTCGTAGAACGAATAATTGGCGTCGTAGTTGTTGTATACGACCGGATTGCTGCCAAGTATCGGCTTGCGGGCACGGAACTGGATTGGGTCGTTATCGGGGACGCCATCCTGGATGAACTCGGACTCGTCGAGATCGAGCACCAGATACAAGTAGCATGGCCCTTCCCACTTCAGATCGACGAAGTTGTAGCCGACCCGGAAGGTGGCAGAATTCGCCTTGGCGAGGTCGAACAGAAGCTCCGCCCTCGCATCGACGTTGCCGTCCGTGGGTGCAAACATGTGGCGAACGATCCATCCGTGGACTGCATCCTGGGTCAGGTAGATAAGGTAGATATGATCGGGAGGAGGGTAGCCGCCGGGATTGGGCTCCATCACCCTGGCACCGTGGCTGGTCGCGGCGAGCGTCTGCCGGCGGGCGGCGAAGTAGGGAGTTTGCTGTAGTGAGTTTGCCATGGTTTCGTCCTTTCGGGTCAACACGTTGTCCAGATCGACGGGCCGCGATCGCCCTCAAGCCAGGGCCAAGCGTCCCCTGCGACAGAATCCATGGTTAATCGAAGAAAGCCGAAGCACGCGTGACCAGCGTCACGGCCGCCGTCGTTTGCCGTGCGACATCCTTTCCAAGGCAAGATCACGACTGCCAGTCCAAGCTCGCGTCGATGCGTGGTCGACCGCACCAAGGGAGCCTCGCGGTCCCTGACCGAGTTGGTTAGAATAACTCTTCATCATGCCATCTTTTTCATGCGATCCACGCGGAAGACCGGCACGTTCAGCCGGTAACCGGCATACTTGCCGACCGACAGCCGCGGCGGATCCGGTCCGAACCTAGGTCCGCGGGCCCTGGTTCTGGCCGTCGGGATCGACGATCAGAACGATATGCGTCCGAGGATTCTGAGAGGTCGCGAACGGCGACTCCAAATAGATTTCGAAGCAGTATTTTCTCGGATCACCGTCGAGAACTGGTAGCGTGCTCGCGTCGCGATGGTGATAATTGATACAGCGAAAGGCGTCGCCGTATCCCAATTCTTCGACTCGACGGGCATCGAAGAACGTGTGATTGTCGGTTAAGTAAAGCTGGGTCGATCCGGGTTTGCGTTCGAGAAAGCGGATAGGGTCTCCCAATCCGTTGTACCCCCAGTATGTCTTCCAGCCTGGATTGTCGATTACGAATGTTACGTAATGGGGCCGCTTCCAGACGATATTCTGGAAATTGATCCCTTCGACGATGAGGTCTCCAGCGGGCTGACTGGTGCCCCTGGCCACTGCGAGCAAGCGGCCTTCCGCCTCGGCCACGGTGCCCGAGAAGGGCCGCTCCGACAGCTGCTTGACGACGAATTTTCCCTGCGCGTCGAAATGCATATAGATCATGTAGACGGAGTTCTGGCGCAAGGTATCCGGGGGTATTTAGCTTGCTCACCCGGATTGACCTTTCCTCGACGAATCCTTGGAAACTGCCCAAGACGAGCGACGTGTCGGTGCTGTCCGTCAAAACGAAATCTTCGTTCGGCCTCAGTTCCGCAAGTGTCTGGTCGTCCATTGTCGATTCCTTTCCGTGCCAGTGGTTTACGCCATACGCGTTTCGTGACGGCTCCCCTGACGTTGACCAGGGGAGGGCGAGCACTACCAAGCGCGGGCCGAGTGGTGCCGTCGGGGTTGCCTAACAGCGGCGTCTCCGCGGGCGCGTGACGCGCATCACGCGAGGATCACTTACATCCCGGAAGGAATGCTCGCCGGACCTCACACCAGAACGCTGCGGAACAAGAAGCCGGAGTTCGTGGCGGGGGACCAGCGTCGCGCTCGGCTGACCGCGCACGAGAGCTGGCGGCTCTCACGTGAACTGACGGCAATGGGACGCCTATTATGGATCGTCGGAGTGCGCGCCCGCACCGGGCCTAGCGCGACGGCTCGACGATGCCAGCGTGGCGCGCAGCCACTCTATGCCGTGCGCGGCCCTTGGTTCTGCCCGTCGGGATCGACCAGCATCGTTATATAATTGCCATGGAAGAGCGGGACCTTCAGGAAGATCTCGAAACAGTAGTCGAGTTCCCTCTCTGCTCCAAGATGTCCAAATTCCGTGTTGATATAATTTATGCACCTGAATCCGTTATATTTTTTGTCGCTTCCATCCGTGAACTCGAACTTCTCTGCATCGTAAAATGAATAGTTCTGAGCGAATATCTTGGAACCATGTCCATGAATGTCCTTTCGGCGATGAAAACGAATGGGGCTGTGATCCAAATCCTCTTCTACCCAGTAAAAGTCCCAAACAGGCTTGTCCTCCTTGGGCATTCCCAGCACGACCGTGATATAGCAAGGCTGACCCCAAATCATGTTCTGGAAATTAGTTTGAATCCCGCCGGCGCCCTTCTTGGCTACTTCGAACAAGTTCTGCTCGACGACCTTGAGTGATTTATTTTCGAGCGGAGCCTCAACCTGACGCACGACTAAGCTAAAATCTTTTAACGTTATATAGATCAAGAAGACGTGTTCGGGTTTCCGAAACCCCTCCTTGAACTTACCATCCTCTTTTCTCTTTTTGTCTCGGATCCTGTCGCCATATCCCCCCGTTCCCCCACCTTCTTTCGCAAAGGTGAAACCGGAGACGAAGGAGCGATAATTGTTGGTCCTCGAATCTGCACTATTGGTTGGCTGGGACTTGGATCCGACGTCAGCGTTTTTCTCGATGTCTTCGGCCATGATTTGCCTTTCTGCTATTCTCTCACCCTCGTTAATTCATTCAACTGGTGCGACAATTGTCGATACCTGGCGTAAAGATATTCGCGATCGCCGGATGGGGCGCCACCACCGGCGGCGCGGTCGAGCAAGGCTCGCGCGGCGGCCAAGGCAGTGCGCGCTTCGCCGGGGCGGCCGGCGGCGATGAACAGCTTGGCATGGTCGAGCTCAACCATGGTCGCCTGATCACGCCAGACCAGGTTTTCGGAGTTCGAGCGCGAGCAACGTCGCCAGCGTCGATCGGGCGCGACCGAGCAGGTCCAAGGCGCGGCTGAACTCCCGGAGCTCGATGTCGATCCGGGCAAGGGATCGCATCGGGATTGTGGTCGCGTAGAGATAGGCGCGGTTGTCCGGGTCGCGTGCCAGCAGTCCGCGCTTGATCCGTTGCTCCTCCAGCCGCCCCGACCGCGCCTCGACGTAGCGCTGCTCGGCAAACCAGGTGTCGGAGACCCACGCGTGGGTATCGGCCACTTCGACGACCCAGTCGGAGTTGGTGGGCTCCAGCGCCGCGACGCGCTGAAACCATCCCAGCGCGCGCTCGAAATGCTCGCGCGCAAGCCGCGGCCGATCGAGACCGTGCAGATTGACGATGCCGAGGTTGCTTTCCGAATAAGCCAGCTCACCCAGGTACCGGGGATTGTTCGGAGCCAGCCGACTCATGCGCTCAGCCTGGTCGCGATAGCGCTGATAGGCCGCAAGCGCGCCGCGATAATTGCCGCGTTGCTGATCGATCGAACCGAGCCAATATTCGCTTTGGGAATGGGCGAAGATCCGCTCGGGATCGTCCGGTGAACGCGCCAGTTGTTCCGCCGTCGTGCGATGGGCCTCGCGGAAGGCTACGAGGGCGGCGTCGAGATTGCCGCGAGTAGAATCGTCCTCCCCCATCGCATGAAGGACGCGCGCGCGCCGCTCGAGCGACGCCGGGCTGAGTCCGCCCAGCGCCTGTTGCCCGCCATAATAAGCGAGCGCACGCCTGTTGACCGCCGTCATCACGTCGAGCCGGCCGACGCCGCGCAATCTATCGCGCAGGTCGGTCAGCATGAATTCGATCAGCCCCTCGGCCTCGGCTCGCTGCCGCTGGGCTTCGTTGCGCGCGTTCAGGGCCACCAAGGCCAAAGCCGCCATCAGGAGCATCGCCAGCACCGCCCCGGCGGTCACCATGCTGATGCGCCGGATCCGGCGCTGGGCGTCGCGCTGGACCAACGCGTCGAGGCGGACGCCGGTGATGCCGGCGACCAGCTTCAGCAGCCCGAGATGGGGCCCGTCGCCCTCACGCCTGAGGTCGGTGGCGAGAGGCTCGTGCCAGGTGCCGTCCTGCCCGAATGCGCGCAGCGCGGCCGGGAAGCAGCCGGGCGGGTCGCCCTCGATGATCGCGGCGAGGATCGGCCGGTCGGGATAGAGTGTGCGGAAAGTCTCGATCTCCTCGGCGACCCACAATGACGGCGCCGCGTGCGGCGAGCACAGGACGATCAGCGAGCCCGACTGGGCGAGCGCGTCGCGCACCGTCTCGCTGAGGTCGGTGGCGGCGGGCAGCTCGTCACGGTCGCGGAAGATCGGCCAGAGACGCTCCGGCACCGGTCCTCGCGCGGTCGCCGATCCGACCAGCCGGCGCGGCATGCGATAGGTTTCGAGGCGGCGGTGCAGCCGCGCGGCGGCAGCGGAGTCCTTGTGGCTGTAGCTGAGGAAGGCCTTGTAGCGAAGCTCGCCTGCTCCCCGCTCCTCCATCTTCGCCCCCGGTCGAGTCGGCTTTGGCCAAGTCCGTCTCGATGCGGGAAAGTGCCAGAAGCGATGAACTTGCGCAATGACTTGACGCCGTGGCGCAGGCTTCGCCACCGCAACTGTGCCAATTCGGGCGGCCAACAGCATTCAACGCCGGCCGCACCGGAGAAATTCTGCATCCCATCCCGGACCAGGGGCGGCGAAAGCCGGTTCGCCGCCCCACAGGCCGCGGTCTATTGCTCGGCGATCGCCGGCAAAGTGAGCGTGCCCACCGCGCCGTTGCCGTCGAGACGGTTGTTGCCATAAGTGTTGATGATGCCGCTGGCCTGGTCGACGGCGGTGGCGCAGCCGGTGATCGTGGAAGTACCGATCCGCACCCTTGTATTGGTGCCGCCGTTGATGTCGACCCCGATGCCGCTGCACAAGGCGATGTACGAACCGTTGATCATGCTGGTGACGGTGGTCGTGCCCGCCGACTGGCCGATCTGGATGCCGTTGGTGCCGCCAAGGAACTGGCTGTTCTCGACGAACAGCGAGATGCCGGCCCCGGTATTGCCGGCAGTGTCGATCCGCAGCTGATTGTTGGCATTGTTCTGGATCCGCACGTCGCGCAGCGTCACGCGGGCGCTGCCGCCGGCGCCGGTCGGCTGGATCAATATGCCGCCGCCGGTGGCGGCATTGCCGTTGTCGGCGATGGTGGTGTTGACGACCGTCACCTGGGCGACGGTGCTCGGCGCGATCTGGATGCCGGTGCCGTTGGTGGCCCGGTAATTGCGGATCAGGCTGTCCTCGACATGGACGACGGCGGCGGCCAGCACCCTTATGCCGTGCAGGCCCGGATTGGCGCCGTTGACGCCGTTGAGGTCGAGCCCGCGCAGATAGATGGTATCGGTCGCCGCGGCGTTGATGATGATGCCGCTCGAGCCGAACGAGGAGGTCACGCCGCCTTCGGTATATTGGCAGACGATCGAGATCGACTTGGTGATGGTGACGCCGCCGAAACCGCCCGGATCGAGGCAGTTGATCTCGCCGCCGGCGGCGGTCTTGGAAATGGCGCCGGCGAAGGTCTTGCACGGCGCGGTGCGGCTGCACGGATTGACGTCGTCGCCGACGCCGGAAACCCAGGTGCGGGTCGCCTGCGCCGAAGCGGGCGCCGCCCAGGCCAAAGTTCCGGCGGCGATCGCGATTCCGGCCAGGGCCGTGCGCTTGCTGATCTTGGTCATCGTCTTTCTCCCTGTCTGTCCGCAACGGCGCGGAACCGGGAAAGACTAGGCCGCGATCGATGCCGCCGCGAGTCCCGATCGGAAATGGATAGCGGGGGCGGCGGCAGCAGCCGGGTCCGCCGCCCCGCGCGCCTGGCCTCAGCTCTCCGGGAGCGCCGGCAGGGTGAACGCGCCCGGCGCGCCGTTGCCGTCGGTGCTGTTGTTGCCGTAGGTGTTGATGATCGCGCCGGCGGCCTGGGTGACGCCGGTCGCCCAGGCGGTGATCGTGCTCTCGCGGACCCGCGCCCGGGCGTTGGTGCCCGTGGCGATGATGCCGCTGCCGCTGCCGAGCGAGATGAAGGAATTGACGATCATCGCGGTGACGTTGGCGTTGCCCATCGGCGCGGTGATCGCGATGCCGTTGGTGCCGCCGGTCACCTGGCTGTCGTCGACGAGCAGGGTGACGCCCTGACCATTGTTCATGGTGGTGTCGACGGCGACCTGGTGGGTGACGTTGTTCTGGACCCGCACGTTGCGCAGCGTCACCCGGGCGCTGCTGTTGTTGCCGGCCATGCCGGTGGGCGGCCGCACCAGGATGCCGGCGCTGGCGGCGCCATTGCCGTTGTCGGCGATCGTGGTGTCGGTGACGGTCACCTGGACCGCGCCGGTCGGCGCGATGCTGATGCCGTTGCCGTCCGCCGCCCGATAGTTGCGGATCAGGCAGTCCTCGATGTGGACGATGCCGGCGCCGACCACCCTGATGCCGTTGAAGCCGGGATTGGGCCCGGCGGCGCCGTTATAGTCGATCCCGCGCAGGTAGACGACGTCGGTCGCGGCGACGTTAATGATCATGCCGCTCGAGCCGAATGTCGAAAGCACGCCGCCCTCGACATATTGGCAGACGATCGACATCGACTTGGTGATGGTGACCGCGCCGTAGGAGCCCGGATCGACGCAATTGATCTCGCCGCCGGCGGCGGTCTTCGAGATGGCGCCGGCGAAGGTCTTGCACGGGGCGGTGCGGCTGCACGGATTGGCGTCGTCGCCGAAGCTGGACACCCAGGTGCGGGGCGCCTGCGCCGATGCGGAGGGCGTCCAGCCGAAGGTGCCCGCGGCGAGGGCGATCCCGACCAATGCCGTGCGCTTGCTGATCCAGGTCATGTCTTTCTCCCTGCTTGCCCGCATCATTACGGGCGGAGAAAGACTATGCATTTGTTCCTGCCGGGGCGAGTCGCCGTGCGTCGATCGCCCAAGGCGAATGGGGACAGCTACCTTTCGGGCCAAAAAGCAGCTGTCCCCATCAGGCTTATTGCTCGCCGATGGCGGGCACGGTGAAGGTGCCGACCGCGCCGTTGCCGTCGAAGCGGTTGGTCCCGTAGGTGTTGATGATCGTCGTGCCGCCCTGGGTCAGGCCGGTGGCCCAGCCGGTGATGGTGGTGTCGCCGACCCGCACCCGGTTGGTGTTGGTGCCGGCGGTGACGATGCCGGTGCCGCTGCCGAGCGAGATGTAGGAATCGTCCACGGCGGTGGTGATGCTGGTCGTCGCCGGCGCCTGGTTGAGGTTGATGCCGTTGGTGCCGCCGATGATCTGGCTGTTGTCGACGAACAGCGAGATGCCCGCGCCGGTATTGCCGGTGGTGTCGACCCGGATCTGATTGTTGCTGTTGTGCGCCACCTCCGAATTGCGCAGATGCACCCGGGCGCTGCCGCCGGCGCCGGTCGGCTGGATCAGGATACCGCCGCCGGTCGCGCCGCTGCCATTGTCGGCGACGGTGGTGCCGGTGATGTTCATCTGCAGCACGCCGGACGGCTGGAGCGACATGCCGAGCCCGTTCGCCGCCCGATAATTGCGGATGATGCTGTTGCGGACATGGACGATGCCGCCGCTGACGATGCGCAGGCCGTTCTGGGCGCTGCCGACGCCGTTCATGTCGATCCCCGACAGGAACACGGTGTCGGTCGCCGCCGGCAGGTTGATGACGATGCCGTTGACGCCGGCGCCGGCCGAAAGCACCCCGCCTTCGGTATAGTCGCACCGGATCATGATCGACTTGGTGATGGTGACGCCGCCGAAGCCGCCCGGATCGAGGCAGTTGATCTCGCCGGAGGTCGCCGTCTTGGTGATCGCGCCGGCGAAGGTCTGGCACGGCGCGGTACGGCTGCACGGATTGGCGTCGCTGCCGACGCCCGAGACCCAGGTCCGGGTCGCCTGTCCATAAGCGTGCGCCGTCCACACGATGGCGCCCACCGCGACAAGCATTTTCACCAGGCTTCCACGCTTGCTGATGCTGATCATGGCCATTCTCCCTCTCGCCCGCGAGCTGCGCGGGACAGGGAAGATTATGCCTATTGCCTCGGGCCGACGAGTTGATTCCGGGACCGGAACAAAAGCCGTTCGCTGGTCCGGTTCTCGGCGTAAGGCCGAGGCCGACCGAGGCTCGCCCGCACCACCCTTTTTTTGCGCGCGAAGACGCGGACGCGAAGGGGCCCGCGCGCGCGAGCTCTTCAGCATCCTCCGGCGAAGCCGGAATTCCAATGCCGGCTTCGCTGGATGAGCTGCTCTTTCCCTCCCCTCATCGCGCCTTCGAGTCTTCGCGTGAAAGCCTGGGCAGCCATCATCGAGCGGCGGCGGCCGCCGACAGGTTCTTCGGGCCAGGGATGGGGCAGTTACCTTTTGCCTCAAAAAGTAATTGCCCCCATTGGCTCATTGCTGCCCGATGGGGGGCAGGGTGAAGGTGCCGACCGCGCCGTTGCCGTCGAAGCGGTTGGTGCCGTAGGTGTTGATCACCGTGGTGCCGCCCTGGGTGAGGCCGGTCGGCCAGGCGGTGATCGTGGTGTTGCCGACCCGCATCCGGTTGGTGTTGGTGCCGGCGGTGACGATGCCCGTGCCGCTGCCGAGCGCGATGAGCGAATCCTGGACCACGGTGGTGACATTGGTGGTCGCCGGCGCCTGGTTGATGCGGATGCCGTTGGTGCCGCCCAGGATCTGGCTGTTCTCGACGAACAGCGAGATGCCGGCCCCGCTATTGCCGGTGGTGTCGACCAGAATCTGGTTGTTGACATTGTTGTGGATGCGCAGGTTGCGCAAGGTCACGCGGGCGCTGCCGGCGGCGCCGGTCGGCTGGATCAAAATGCCGCCTCCGGTGAGAGTGGCGCCGTTGCCGGCAACGACCGTATCGCTCACCGTCACCTGGGTCGCGTTGCCCGGAGCGATACGTATGCCCTGGCTGTGATAAGATGTGAAGTTGCGGATGATGCTGTCCTGGATGTGGACTTCGCCGGCGGCGAGGATCCGGATGCCGTCGGCGCCGGCATTGAATGCGGTGCCGCCGCCGTTGAGGTCGAGACCGGACAGAAAGACGATATCGTTCACCCCGGCGTTGATGACGATGCCGGTGGCGCCGTGCGTCGCCAGCACCCCCGCTTCGGTATATTGGCAGACGATCGAAATCGACTTGGTGATGGTGACGGGGCCGTAGGCGCCCGGATCGAGACAGTTGATCTCGCCGCCGGCGGCGGTTTTCGCAAGGGCGCCGGCGAAGGTCTTGCACGGGGCAGTGCGGCTGCACGGATCCATGTCGTCGCCGACGCCGGACACCCAGGTACGGGCCGGTTGGGCCGAAGCGGGCGCCGCGCAGACAAGGCTGCCCGCGGCCAGCGCGATACCCACCAAGGTTTTGCGTGTGCTGATCTTCATCATCATCTTTCTCCCTGCTTGCCCGCATCTGTGCGGGACAGAGGAAAGACTATTCCTGTATTGGCGCTGCGGCGAGTCTCGGCTTGGACTGAACTAAGGCCGTTGGAGCCCCGCAATAACTCTGCTTCGCCAAGGCTACCGTGCTTCGCCAAGGCCACACAGGGCAGGCGCGGGCGGCGGATATGACCCGCCGCCGCCCGGCCGGCGCCGGTCGCTCACTTCTCGATGAGCGCCGGCAGCGTGAAGGTGCCCGGGGCGCCGTTGCCGTCGGTGCGGTTGTTTTCCCAGGTGTTGATGACCGTGGTGCCGCCCTGGCTGACGCCGGTGCCGCAGGCGGTGATCGTGGTGTCGGCGACCCGCATCCGCACGGTGTTCGTTCCGGCGGTGATGAGGCCGGTGCCGCTGCACAAGGCGATGTAGGAATCGGTGATCATAGTGGTGACGCCGGTCGTCGCCGCCGGCTGGTTGATCGAGATGCCGTTGGTGCCGCCGAGGATCTGGCTGTCGTCGACTAGCAAGGTGATCCCGCTCATGGGAGCGGTCGCGCCGGTGGTGTCGACCCGCACCTGGCTGTTGGCATTGCTCTGGATGAGCACGTTCCTCAGCGTCACCCGGGCGGTGCCGGTCATGCCGGCGGCCGGCTGGATCAATATGCCGCCGCCATTGGCGCCGCTGCCATTGTCGGCGATGGTGCTGTTGCTCACCGTCACCTGGGCGGCGGCGTTGGGGGCGATCCGAAGACCGACGCCGTCATTGGCCCGGAAGCCGCGGATCATGCTGTCCTGGATGTGGATGGTGCCGCCGCCCAGGATCCTGATGCCGTTGGTGCCGGGTGAGGCGGAGCCGGCGCCGCCGTTGATGTCGAGCCCGGACAGGAAGACGAAGTCGCCCGCCGCGACGTTGATGGTGACGCCGTGCGGCACCAGGCCCGAAGCCGAGATGGGCGTTCCGGTATATTGGCAGACGATCGAGATCGACTTGGTGATGGTGACGGCGCCGTAGGAATGCGGGTCGAGGCAGCTGATCTGGCCGCCGGTGGCGGTCTTCGACAGGGCGCCGGCGAACGTCCGGCACGGGTTGTTGCGGGCACACGTATTGAGATCGTCGCCCTCGCCCGACACCCAGGTGCGAAGCGCCTGCGCCGAGGCGGGCGCCGCCCAGCCGAGGCTGCCGGCCGCGAGCAACAATCCGACAAAGACTTTCCGCTTGCTGATCCTGGTCATGGTCTTTCTCCCTGCTTGCCCGCATCGGTGCGGGACGGGGAAAGACTATGCCTGTATCTTTGCCGCGGCGAGTCTCGGCCGGGGCGGGACTGAAGCTGTTGGCCGGCGCCCTTCGCGGCGCGAATCCGCTGCCGACCAAGCCTGGCCCGGTCGCCGATTGTTTCACGCGAAGGCGCGAAGGACGCGAAGGCGCCGGCGCGAGTGACCGGCTATCGCGCCCCTCCGGCGAAGCCGGAATTCCAATGCCCGCTTCGCGAGATGAGTCGACTTTTTCCATTCTATCTTCTTCGCGCCTTCGCGTCTTCGCGCGAACAATCGGGCAGCCGCCATCGAGCGGTGGCGACCGACGATAAGCTAGTGGCTGAGCACGACCTCGGCGACGTGGCGGCGGCCGGCGGTGCGGGCGAGGTGAACGAAGACGTCGACCGTGGTCGTGATGTAGTGGCGCACATCGTCGCGGCTGAGCTGGGTGCCGGCCTGGAGGGCGAGCAGGACGATCTGCTCGACCGCCCGCTCGGCGCTGTCGGCGTGCACCGTCGACATCGAACCGGGATGGCCGGTATTGACGGCGCGCAGAAAGGCGAACGCCTCCTCGCCGCGCAGCTCGCCGAGAATGATCCGGTCGGGGCGCATGCGCAGCGAGGCGCTGATCAGGTCGTTGGCGGTGACCTGGGCCTCGCCAAGCTCGCTGCGCGCGGCGAGCAGGCCGATCGCATTTTCGTGACGGACGTAGAGCTCGGGCGTGTCCTCGATCAGGATCAGCCGCTCCTCGGCCGGGATCTCGCGGATCAGCGCGTTCAGGAAGGTCGTCTTGCCGGTCGAGGTGCCGCCCGAGACCAGGATGTTCTTGCGCGCCCGTACCGCCGCGGCGAGCATGCCGGCGACGTCGCCGGCGGCGAGCAAGGCGGCCAGCGCCCGGTCGGTTTCCGAGCGCTCGAGCGACTCGCGGCCGCGCGTGGCCGCGAAGGCGCCGGCCGCGACATAGTCTTCGAGCGCGAGGTCGGGAGCGACGTGCTTGCGGATCGCCAGCGCGAGCGGGCCGCGGGTCGCGGGCGGCGCCACCACCTGCACCCGCGCGCCGTCCGGTAAGGTGGCCGACAGCAGAGGATGCTCGCGGCTTATCCCCTGGTGGGAAAGGGCGGCGATCTGGCGCGCCAGCCGCTCCAGCGTCGCCTCGTCGAGCCGGGGGGCGTCATGGCGCTCGATCGCGCCGCCGCTGGTCTCCACCCACAATTCGCCGGGCCGGTTGACGTAGATGTCGGTGACGTCCGGCCGGGCGAGCATGCCGGTCAGCGGCGCCAGATAGGAGCGCAGATAGACGCGGCCGTCCTCGTGGACGGCGGCGCTCATCGCCGGGCCCGGGTAAAGTCGAGGTCGCGGGCCACGAAGATGCTGATGCTGGTGCCCTGACGGACCCGCAGGGTCGGCGTCACCTGGCTGGGCTGGACGATCTGCGGGGCGACGGCGCCCTGGACGGTCCCCGGCAGCACGACGACGGTGCCGCCGCCGGCGCCGGCGGCGAGGTTGACGCCGATGTCGAGCGCCGACTGGAGGATGGCGCCGGCGAAGCGTTCGAAGAAATGGGTGTTGACCCGGGCGCGGATGCCGGCCCGGCCGAGCGGATCGCCGGCCGGCGAGCCGATCGCCATCGTCACCCCGTCGGGGCGGATCAGCCGGGTCCAGTTGACCAGCGCGCGCCGCTGGCCGGTCGCGACCTCGGAACGATATTCGCCGATCAGTCGGCTGCCGCGCGGGATCAGCACGCGGCGGCCGTCAAAGCCGCGCACGTCGCGCGAAACGATCGCGCGCGCAAGGCCGGGCCGGGTCGAAATCGAGCGCCGTCTCCAGCACCGCCGGAATCAGCGTGCCCTGAACGACGGTGGTCGAGCGGTTGGCGAACATGCCGGCGCGGGCGCGGCCGCCGGCGATCGGCGCCGCCGACGCGGTGGCGTCGCTTTCGGCGGCGCCGGCCGCCGGCGCGGCGCCGGTATCGACGACCACCGCCGGCTCGGTCGAAGTGCGCGGCGGCGGCGGAGGGGCCTCGGCCACGGCCGGCTCCGGCATCGGCTGCGGCACGTAGATGATCTGCGGCGGCGCCGGCGCCGGCGCCGGCGGCGGCGGCGCCGGAACCGGCACCCGCATCACCTGCGGCGCCGGCTCGGGAGGAAGATAAAGCGGTGGCGGCGGCGCGCGCACAGCCGCCGTGTCCGAGGCGCGGACGCGAATCTCGGGAGTCGAGGGCGCGCGGCGGCGGGCGTCGAGGACGGCGAACAGGATCAGTCCGGCGAGCAATGCGACAGCGGCGATCGCCCAGCCGGGCAGACCGGAACGCGGCAGCCCCACGACCGGCCTGACGTCGCTTTCGGCCGGCCCGAGCGGCACCGCGCGGGGATCGCCTGGAGGACCGCGCAGCGCCATCAGCGGCGCGCCCCCGGCGCGACCCGGACCGCCCGGGCCTCCTGACGGTCGATCCGGAAGACGAGACTCGGCACGACGCTGTCGATCACGAACAGATCGTCGCGCATCATGCCGTTGACCAGCGACTCACCGCCGCGCTCGTCGACCGAATAGACCGCCGGCAGCGCACGTTCGGGCGGCCATTCGATATAGGTGTGGACGCCGTCGTCGCTGATGCCGGTCGGACGAAGCGCGCGGTCGCCGCTCACCCGATAACGGCCTTCGACCGTGCCCACGCCGGGGGCCTCGTCCGGCGTTTCGCCGCCCTGGCCGGCGGGCGCCTCGTCGCCCGGATAGCGGAAGCGGATGGTATAGGCCATGTCGGCCGACGGCCCGTAGAGCGGCGCCAGCTCGAACAGATAGGTGCGCGCGTCGGTCACCACGGTCATGTTGGTGCCGACGCCCTGGATCGGCTTGACGAACAGGAAGTCGCCGCGCCGGTTGGCGGTCACCTGCCAGGCGCCGCCGTCGCCGACCGCGACATTCTCGATCCGCTCGTCGGCTCCGAACTCGACCGTCACCTGATAGCCGGGCGCGGCCTGCAGCAGCACGACCTGGTCCTCGTCATAATCGACGACCTGGATGCGCGGGTCGCCGGCGCCGGGCTGCGGCTGCACCTGCGCGGCGAGCGGCGTCGCCGCCAGCGCCAGCCAGGCGAGAAGCAGGACGCGCCTCACAGCTCCACCTCGGGTTGCGGCGGCGTTGGCGCCGGGGTCGGCGCCGGCGCCGCCGGCGCGCCCTGGAGCGGAGAGGCGGCCGCGCCCGCCGGCGGCCGGGCGGCCGTCGGCGGCGGCCCCGGCGGCGGCGGCGACGGCAGCGCTTCGGCGTCGCGCCGATAGCGAAGCACCTGGAAGCCGAGCGGGTTCACGAACCGGTCCTCGAGCTGCATCGGCTCGCCGGAAAAGCGGTAGCGGATCATCGCCACCCAGGCCTGAGGCGGCTGCGGCTGGCCGGCGCCGTCGCGGCGGAAGGTCTCGAACCGCACCATCGCGACGTTGCGGGCGACCGGCGACACGCTCTTCACCCGCGTCTCGACCACCGTCGAGCGGGGATAGAGCGCCAGCGGGCTTTCCGGATTGGCGACCTGCATCCCGGCAACGTAGCTCGAGCGGGCGGTCTCTCCCGACCACAAGGCGACCCGCCGATAATTCGCCTGAACGGAATCGATGTCGAAGCTCTCGCGGGCGATGACATATTGAACGAGGAAGGACTGGGTCAGCGCGGCGTCGCCCGAGATGCGCTGCGCATCGAGCGGCTGCAGCGCCTGGACGAAGCCGGTGTGGCGGTCGACCAGCAGGGTATAAGGCTCCACCGTCTTCAATGGCATCAGCACGATCAGCGCGACCGCCTCCAGCAGCGCGACGGTCGCCGCCACCGCGGCGACGACCCACGCCGTCTTGCGCGAGGCGCGCAGCGCCTCCTGGCGATCGTGCGCCCAGCTTTCCGCCTCGCGGTAATAAGCGTCGAGCGCCTCGCGTGACTGCTTGTTCATCGTGCGCGATCCCTGCGTCCCGCGCTCGCCGATATACGGCTTCGGGTGCGGCGGCGGAAGCTCTGGCCGATCGGCACCGGGCGAAGCACCGGAAGCTCGCGGGCCAGCGCGTGCCGCGCGTGCGGACGGACCGGCGGCGCAGCTTCGGCCTCCGAGGCCGCGCGCGCGGCCTCGCGCCGCTGGGTCGAGGCCACCGCGTCGGCGATCGCCGCCGCCCGGCGGCTGTCGGCGGGGGCGGCGCCGGCCTCGCCTGCCGTCGCGCGCAGCCGCGTCTCCTCGGTGCGCAGCGCCGAAACCCGCTGCCCGGGCGCCAGCCGCCACAGCGGCGCCAGCCGGAAGCCGAAAGCGACCCGCGCCGACGCCACCAGGATCGCCACCAGCGCCAGCGAGAAGGTCATGGTGATGACCAGGAGCTCGGCGGGGGCGCCCATGATCGGCAGGTCGGCGGCGCGCCGCGCGAGCAGCTCGGCGAGGCGCGGCTCGAGCAAGGCGAGCTCGACGCCGAGCGCGACCGCCGCGCCGAGCCCGGCCAGCGCCGTCCCGGCCAGCACCCTCAGCCAGCCCTCGAACAGGCCGCGCGTGCCGTCGAACAGCAGGAAGGCGAGGAAGAACGGGCCGAGCGCGAGCAAGAGGCCGGCGATCAGCTTGACCGAGCCGAGCGCGACCAGCGCGCCGGTCAGGAAGAACACGCGGGCGCTGCCCATGGCGAACGGATCGAAGCCCGCCCAGGGCTGCGGGGCGATGCCGGCCGACGGCGGCGGCAGGGCACCGATCTGTCCGACGCCCTCTATGGCGAGCTGGACCAAGGCGCGGTCGGCCAGCTCGAGCCGATCGACCAGCCCGCCGCCGGTGCCCGGAAGGCCGGCCGGGCGCCCGATCTCCGCGGCCAGCTCGGTGGGCCCGTCGAGCACGACGTCGTAGAACAAGGTGCGGTAGGCGGGCCAGCCGGTCGCGAGCGCGAGCACGAGCCCGATCTTGACCAATGCGAGCACGCCGTCGCGCATCGTCGGCGTCTGCCCGAACAGCATGCGATAGCCGAACAGAGCGACGAACAGGGTCAGCAGGCCGGTCAGGATCAGCGAGAAGGTCGATCCGGGCGAGGCGAGCGCCTGATAGCCGCCGGCGCCGATCGTGCGCGCCTGGCAATCGACATATTCGAGGATGGTGCCGAGGAAATCGGTCGGCGGAGCGAAGACCGGACAAGCCATCACGCCACCTCCAGCAGCCGCGGGATCCAGTCGGCGGGGTCGTCGCCCCGCTCGGCGCGAATCTCGTCGAGCAGCCGCACGGTCCGCTCCCGGCCGGAAAGGATGGTGAGCAGATCGCGCTCGCCGGTGAGATCGAGCCGCGCCACCACGCTTTCGCCGCCATGCTTGACGAGGAAGCTGTGGGCGTTGTCGGGGAGCGTGCGCACCAGGTCGAACTCATGATCGGTGAGGCCGAAGCCTTCGATATAGTCCGCCGCCCGGGCCTTGGGATTGGCCATGAAGATCTGGGTCGCGGCCTGCTCGATGATCGCGCTGGCGATGCGGCTCTCGAGCGCGTCCTGGGCGCTCTGGGTAGCGAAGCCGACGATGCCGTTGCGCTTGCGGATCGTCTTCTCCCAATCCTTGATGCGGCGGACGAAGACGTCGTCGTCGAGCGCCTTCCAGCCTTCGTCGACGACGATGATCGCGGCGCTGCCGTCGAGCCGCTCCTCGACGCGATGGAACAGGTACATCATCGCCGGCGTGCGCAGCTGCGGGTCGTCGAGAATCTGGGTCATGTCGAAGCCGACCGATTCGGCGGCCAGATCGGTAAGGTCGCGGGGGTTGTCGAACAGCCAGGCATGCTCGCCCTCGCCCCACCAGGGCCGCAGCCGCGCCCACAGGTCGGCGCCGTGCGGGCGGTGGCCGCCGCGGAACAGCTCGGCGAGATGCCTGAGCCGGCGATGCTCGACCGGCTGCTGGAAGTTGGCGTCGACGGCGTCCTTGATCCGCGCCACCTCCTCGATGTCGGCGCCGCCGGCGAGCAGGCCGAGCCAGTCGATCAGGAACTGGCGATTGACCGGATCGTCGTCGAGCTGGAGCGGATTGAGGCCGGACGGCGTGCCCGGCCGGAGCAGGTCGTAGCGGCCGCCGATCGCCCGCACGAACAGCTCGGCGCCGCGATCCTTGTCGAAGAAGATGATCCGCGGCCTGAACTTGCGCGCCTGGGCGAGGAGGAAATTGAGGATGACGGTCTTGCCCGAGCCGGACGGCCCGATCACCGTGAAATTGCCGAGATCGCCCTGGTGGAAGTTGAAATAATAAGGGCCGGCAGCGGTCGTCTCGAGCAGGGTGACGGCCTCGCCCCAATGATTGCCCTCGGCCTGGCCGAGCGGGAAATTGTGGGCGCTGGCCAGCCCGGCGAAATTGCCGGTCGAAACCAGGCCGCGGCGGGCGATATATTTGAAGTTGCCCGGGAATTGCGCCCAGAAGGCCGGCTCGAGCGCAATCTCCTCGCGGACCGCGATGATGCCGAGGTCGGCGAGCGCCGCCTGCGCCTCGGCCATGCCTTCATCGACCGCGGCGGGCGTGTCGCCGCGGATCGCGATCGTCATGTGATGCTCGCCGAATCCGGCGCGCCCGGCCGCCACTTCGTCCTTGGCACTGCTGAGGTCCGCGCGGAGGCTGACCGCCTCGTCCTCGGCCGAGCGCATCCGCCGCAGCGCCAGGTTCATCCGCGACAGCGCCGCCTGGCGCTCGACGAAGCCGAACGATTGCGAGACGACGAGCTCGAACGGCAGCCGCAGCAGCTCGTCGAGCATGCCGGGCGCGGTCTGCCCGGGATAATCCTTGATCGACACCAGTCCGAGAAAGCTGCGCGGCGTCGCGCCGGCCGGTCCCAGCTCGACCGTCTCCTGGCCGAAGCTCACCCGCCGGTAGGGCAGATAGGCGCCCAGATCCTGCATCGGCAGCAATACGGGGCGCATCTCGCCATTGTACAAAGCGGCCAGGAATTCGAGCGGCTCCGAGCAGGGACCCTGCACCGTCTCGTAGATGCCAAGCAGCCGCGGCTCGTAGCTGCCGAGCGCGGCCAGCAGCGCGTCGCGGGCGGTGTCGAGCTGGCGCAGCTCGTAGCTCGCGCCGGGATCCTGCGCGGCGGCGCGCCCGATCATGCCGCGCAGCCGGTCGACGCGGCCGACCCGGCCCTGCAGCGGCCGCCGGATCAGCGTCAGGAACAGCTCGTTGACGTAGAGCCGCCGGGTGGCGAGCCGGGCGCGCCAGGCGGCATCCAACGTCTTCGAGAAATCGTCGCCATGGCCGGCGGAAAGCTCGACGTCCACCTGCCGCCGCACGATGTGGTGATAGAGCGCGAAGCGCGACGAGCCGATCGACTGCAGCATCGCGTCGCGCAGCCGCTTGCGATAATTGATCTCCTCGGTGTCCGCCGTCTCGAACAGCAGGCCGCGCAGATGGATCACCTGCATCAGCAGGCCGTCGCGGGTCTCGATCGTGTGGTCGTCGACGTGGCGCGAATAAGGAAGATGGTGGCCAGCGGAGCGCTCGCGGCCGACCGCTTTGCGGTCCCGGGTCAGGGGCGATAGGAGTTGCATCGCCAGATCATATGGTTGCGCACGCGCGGGCAGCGGCTGACCCGGGTCAGCCAGAGGTCGAAGAAACGCGGCTCGCGCAGGCACAGGATGACGCCGGCAAAATGCGCCACCAAAGCGGCCGCCAGCGCCCACACCGACCGGAAGATCAGGAACAGCTCGGTGGCGAGAACCGCATTGGCGATGAAGAAGCTGTAGGTCACGCCCGCGAACATCTGCGGCCGCGTCAGAGCCACGAACAAGGTGTCGCGTTCCAGCCCGTTCATCGCTCAGTTGCCGAGGCTGGCCGTCGACTGGATGCCCGCGACGATGGAGGCGGCGCCGAACAGGATGAAGCAGCCGAGAATGACGGTCGCGCCGTAGCGCCAGTTGATCCGCCCGGTGAGCATCAGGAGGCCGACGGTGGCGACCGCGATCACCGCGACCACCGTGGCGATGGTGCCGAGCAGCGTGCCCTCGAGCCAGCGCACGGCGGCGACGAGCACGCCCGAACCGGCCGGATCGGCATAGGCATCCTGCGCCGCGGCCGCGCCCGACCACAAGGAAGCGGCGATCAGGCCAAGCCTCGCGCGCGCGCGCATGTGCTTGCCTTTCGCCGGTAAATTCTCGCTGGCCATCGCGATTCGCCTCCCTTCGCGATAGTGCCCCGTCGCACGCCTAAAGCCAATAGGAGCGTTTTTCCGCGCCGGGACAGGGCTGAGGTGGGCGAGATCGGGTGCCGCGGGACCGGAAAGGAGAGTGATCCGATGGCGGAGGGACAAGCGACGCTGCACATGCTGTGCGGGAAGATCGCGGCCGGGAAGTCGACGCTGGCGGCGCGGCTCGCCGACGCGCCCCGCACGGTGCTGATCAGCGAGGACCATCTCCTCACGAGCCTCTATCCGGGAGAAATCCTCACCCCTGACGATTTCGGGCGGCGCGAGCGCCGCCTTCAGCGAGCGATCGGTCCGCATATCATCAGCCTGCTCGAGGCGGGCCTCTCGGTGGTGCTCGATTTCCAGGCCAACACGCCGGCGGCGCGCGCCTGGATGCGCTCCCTGTTCGAAGCGGCCGACGCCGGCCACGCGCTTCATCATCTGCGCGCATCGGACGAAGCCTGCCTGGCCCGCCTTCGCGCCCGCAACGCCGCCGGCGCGCATCCCTGCCAGGTCAGCGACGCCGATTTCGAGCGGTTCACCCGTTTTTTCGTGCCACCGGCGGAAGAGGAAGGCTTCAACGTCGTCGTCCACGAGGATGGCCAGGATCAGGGCTGATGTCGGCCCGGCAGGCGCCAGACGAGGCTGCCGCTGACCGTGCCGGCGGCCGGGTTGCCGTTGCTGTCGCGGGCCGGGGTGAAGCGGGCGCGGCGAGCCAGGATCGCGCAGGTCGCATGGTCGAGCGCGGACGAGCCGGTCGACCGGGTGATGAGGCAGCCGCCGACGCGGCCGTTGGCCAGCACATTCAGGGTGAAACCGGCCCTCCCCTCCTCCCGGTTGGCGAGCGCCGAGGCGGGATAGTCCGCGTCGGATATCAGGGAGGCGAGCTCCATCCGGGCGCGGGGCGGCTCGACGATCCGCGGCGGCACCGGCGCGGGCGGGGGCGGAGGGTAAGGCGGCGACGGGGGCGGCGCTTCGACCGGCGGCGGCGAAATGGAGTGCGAGACCATTCCGCCGGGCTTCGGCGCCGCGGCGCACGAAGCGGCTCCGGCCAGAGGGCAGAGGGGAATCAACAGGTGTCGCCATCCGATCATCTTCACCCCCGCACCTGCCGCCTTCCCATATGAGTGATCGCCTCCGGTTAATTCGTCATTGCGTGATGGGGTGGACGCCCCCCGACGGCATCTATGTGCCATGATGGTGGTGTTGAACGACCATCATTAAGGGAGGCGCCCGTGGAACAGGTTACTACGATTGGTCTGGATATCGCAAAGCAAGTTTTCCAGGTGCACGCGGCGGATGCTTCCGGCTCGGCGCTGTTCAGCCGGAAGCTGAGCCGTGCCAAGCTGCTGGGCTTCTTCGCGTCGCAGCCGCGCTGCCTGGTGGCGATGGAGGCGTGCGGCGGCGCCCATCACTGGGGTCGCGAGCTGCGCCAGCTCGGCCACGAGGTGCGGCTGATTCCACCGGCCTATGTGAAGCCGTTCGTCAAGCGGCAGAAGAACGACGCGAAGGATGCCGAGGCGATCTGCGAGGCGGCGCAGCGGCCGGGCATGCGGTTCGTCGCGGTCAAGGACGAGGCGCAGCAGGCGAGCGCGGCGGTGTTCCGGGCGCGCGATCTGCTGGTCCGCCAGCGCACCCAGCTGATCAACACGCTGCGCGGGCTGGTCGCCGAGCATGGCTGGGTGGCGCCGCAGGGGCGGTTCCGGATGGCGCAGCTGATGGCCGACATCGAAGACCCGGCCTGCGCGCTGCCGGAGGCGGCTCGAGGTGCCTTCGAGGTGATGATCGACACGATCAGGGCGCTCGATACCCGTATCGACGGCTTCGAGCGCGAGATCGTTCGGCGTGCGAAGCAGGATCAGGATGCCCAGCGGCTAGTGACCATCCCCACCGTCGGTCCGATCATCGCCACCGCCGTGCTGGCGCTGGCGCCGCCGGCACAGACGTTCCGGTCCGGCCGCGACTTCGCCGCCTGGCTGGGGCTCACGCCCAGGCAGCGATCGACCGGCGGCAAGCAGCGGCTCGGCAGCATCACCAAGGCCGGCGAACGAACGCTGCGCCGGCTGCTGATCATCGGCGCATCCGCGGTCGTACGCCAGGCCAGCCGACGTGGCGCTCCGGAAGGATCGTGGCTGGCGAAGATGCTGGCGCGCAAGCCGCGCATGCTGGTCATCGTCGCGCTGGCCAACAAGACGGCGCGGATCATCTGGGCGCTGCTCGCCAAAGGCGGCGTCTACCAGGCTCCGGCCGTGGCCGCCTGACGGCAGCCGCAGCCGCGAGGTCGTCGAAGGTGTAAGCGAGCGAAGGAGGGTATGGCGAAACAGTCGGCGAGACGGGATCGGGAAAACCAGTTGAGGTCCTGTGTGCCAACAGCACGCTTGCGTGATTTGGACCCGGTCCGCGAACTCCCATACAGGCCCGCAGCCATCATCGCTGCATTCAGAGGCCGGACAGATGGCAGCATCCGACGAAGCGCCAACCACCAAAAATCGCTTGCACTGACGGGGGCGTCCACAGAAGGACCCCGGCGGAAGCCGGGGGACGCGGCAATCGAGCCTGGCCGCGCAGCCGCACTGGATTGCTTCCCCCGGATCAAGTCCGGGGTCGCAATGACGAGGTGGGTCTCACGCCTGCCAGCCTCCGCCCAGAGCGAGGAAGAGCGAGATGAGATGGTCGGAAAGCTGCGCCTCGGCCTCGGCGAGCGCGGTTTCCGTCTCGGCGAGCGTGCGCTCGGCGTCGAGCACGATCTGGAAGCTGTCGCGGCCGGCCTGGTAGCGCAGGCGGGCGATCCGCGCCGCCTCGCGGCCATTGCCGACGGCGCGACGCAGCGCCGCCACCCGGTCCAATTGCCGCGCGTAGCGGGTGAGCGCGCTCTCCGTCTCCTCGAGCGCGCGAAGCCAGGTTCCGTCGAAACGGGCGAGCGCCGCCTGCGCGCCCGCCTCCGCCTGGGCGATGCGGGCGCGGGCCACCGCGATGTTGGGAAAGGTCCAGCTGATCAGCGGCCCGAGGCTGAAGCGGAAGCCCGATCCGGGCGAGCTTCCGGTGGCGCCGACCGATCCGCCGAGGCGGACGTCCGGGTAGAGCTCGGCGGTGGCGACCCCGATCCGCGCCGTCGCCGCGGCCAGCTCGCGCTCGGCGGCGCGCACGTCGGGACGCCGGGCGAGCAAAGCGGCGTCCCCCACCGGGATCGGCCGCGCGACTTCGGGCGGAGTCACGCAGGCGGCAGCCTCCCGGGAAAACGAGGTAGGCGGGCGGCCGGTGAGCACCGACAGCCGGTAAAGCGCGGTCTGGCGCTGCGCCTCGAGCGTCGGGATGACGGCGCGAATTCTGCTCGAGCAGCGATTGCGCCAAATTGGTGTCGAGCGCCGTGCCGCGCCCGCCCTCGAACAGGCGCCGGGTGAGGTCGAAGGTCTGCGCCTGGACCCGCAGGCTCTCGCGCGCCACTTCGAGCCGGCGGCCGGCGCCGCACGCGTCGGCATAAGCCCGCGCGGTCTCGGCGGCGACGGTGATCCGGCTGAGGTCGAAGGCGGCCTGGACCGCCTCGACGTCGGCGCGGCTCGCCTCGACCGCGCGGCGGATACGGCCGAACAGGTCGAGCTGGTAGCCGACGTCGAGACCGGCATCGAAGACGAGGTCCGCCCCCTCCCCTTCCCCCGGATCGGCATAAGTGACGCCGCCGCTCACGGTCGTCGTCGGCAGCCGCCCCGCGCGGGTCTCCCGCAGCACCGCGCGGGCCTGGCGAAGATTGGCGGCGGCCACCCGCAGGTCGGTGTTGCGGGCCAGCGCCTCCTCGATCAGGCGGTCGAGCAGCGGATCGGCGAACAGGCTCCACCAGCGTCCCGGCGGCTCGTCGCCGGTGAAGGCGGGCGAGGCGGTGCCGGCGAAGCGGCCCTGGTCCGGCGCGCTGAGAACGGTCGACCTGTAATCGGGTCCGACGGTGAAGCAGGCGGAGAGCGGCAGCGCCGCCAAGGCCGCGACGAGCGCGCGCCTCATTCCGCCGGCTCCGGCGGCGGCTCGTCATAGGCGGTGGGGTAAGTGGACGCCTTGCGCGGCGGCTTCGGCAGCCAGCGGTCGAGCGCCCGGCAGACGACGTAGAAGACCGGCGTGAAGATCAGCCCGAACAGGGTGACGCCGACCATGCCATAGGCCACCGCGGTTCCCATCGCCTGGCGCATCTCGGCGCCCGGTCCGACCGCGACCACCAAAGGGATCACGCCGAAGATGAAGGCGAAGCTGGTCATCAGGATCGGCCGCAGGCGGGTGCGGGCGGCATGGACCGCGGCCTCGAACCGGCTCATGCCGTGCTCCTCCTCGCCCTGGCGGGCGAATTCGACGATCAGGATCGCGTTCTTGGCGGCGAGCGCGATCAGCACGATCAGCCCGACCTGGGTCAGGATATTGTTGTCGAGACCGCGCAGGTTGATGCCGGTCATCGCCGCGAGCACGCACATCGGCACGATCAGGATCACCGCGAGCGGCAAGGTCAGCGATTCATATTGCGCGGCCAGCACCATGAACACGCACAGCACCGCGATGGCGAAGACGATCGGGGCGGTGTTGCCGGCCAGCCGCTGCTGGTAGGCGAGGCCGGTCCATTCGAAGCCGAAGCCGGGTGGAAGGTGCTGCCCGGCCAGCGCCTCCATCGCCGCCAGCGAATCGCCCGAGGCGACGCCCGGCGGCGCCTGGCCCGACAGCTCGGCGGCCGGATAAGCGTTGTAGCGCGTCACCTGGACCGGTCCGCTGCCGTAGCGGAAGGTCGCGACCGCCGACAGCGGCACCATCTCGCCGGTCGACGATCGCACCTGGAGCCGGCCGACGTCGGCGAGGTCGTCGCGCGCCGACGCTTCCGCCTGGGCGGTGACCCGGAAGGTCCGGCCGAGCAGGTTGAAATCGTTGACGTAGGTCGAGCCGAGATAGGTGCCGAGCGCGTCATAGACCTGGGCCGGCTGAACGCCGACCAATTGGGCGCGGTCGCGATCGACCTCGGCCTCGATCCGCGGCGAGCCGGTGTTGAACAGCGAGAAGGTCCCGCCGACGTTCGGATCCTGCGCCGCCGCGCCCATCATCGCGAAGGTCGCGCCCTGCAGCGCCTGATAGCCCGCCCCGCCGCGATCCTGGACCATCATCGCAAAGCCGCTGCCGTTGCCGAGGCCGGGGACGGGCGGCGGCGACAGGAAGAAGACCTGGGCGCCCTGCTCGGCCTCGGCGATCGCGCCGGTGATCTGGCCGGCGAGGTCGGACGCCGCCTCGCCCGCGCCGCGGCGTTCCTCGTGCGGAGCAAGCCGGACGAACATGATGCCGCTGTTCGAGGCCGGGCTGAAGGTCGAGCCGTCGAGGCCGGCGAAGGCGGCGGTCTCGATCACCATCGGATTGCGCGAGACGATCTCGCGGATGCGGCCGACCGCCGCGTCGGTGCGATCGAGGCCGGCGCCGGGGGGAAGCTGGATGACGCCGATCAGGAAGCCCTGATCCTGATCCGGAATGAAGCCGGTCGGGGTCGCATTCAAACGCCAGACGGTCAGGCCGAGCAGGCCGCCATAGATGACGAGCATGATCGCCGAACGATGGACCAGGCTCGAGGTCAGCCGGCCGTAGCGGTCGGACAGCCAGTCGAACCCGCGGTTGAACCGGTCGCCGGCGGCGCGCAGCGGGCGCAGCCAGCTTCGGCCCTCCCGAGCCTCCTTGGTCCGGTGCGGCTTGAGCAGCAGCGCCGCCAGCGCCGGCGACAGCGTCAGCGACACCAAAGTCGAGATCGCGGCGGCGGCCGCGATGGTGACGGCGAACTGGCGGTAGAAGATGCCGGGAATGCCCGAGATCAGGGCGGTGGGCACGAACACGGCGACGAGCACCAGGCCGATCGCGATCAGCGCGCCCGAAATCTCCTGCATCGTGCGGTGCGCGGCCTCGCGCGGCGACAGGCCCTCGCGGATATGCCGCTCGACCGCCTCGACGACGACGATCGCGTCGTCGACGACGATGCCCACCGCCAGGATCAGAGCGAACAGCGACAGCGTGTTGATCGAGAAGCCGAGCGCGAGCTGCACCGCGAAGGTGCCGATCAGCGACACCGGGATGGCGATGATCGGGATGATCGCCGCCCGCCAGGTCTGGAGGAAGATGACGATGACCAGCACGACCAAAGCGATCGCCTCGACCAGGGTGGACTGCACTTCCTCGACCGACGCCTGGACATATTCGGTGGGATTGTAGGGGATCGAATAAGCGATGCCGGGCGGGAATTCGCGCGACGCCGCCTCGAGGTCGGCGAGGACGGCGTCGGCGGTGTCGAGCGCGTTCGAACCGGGCAGCTGCTGGATGGCGATGAACACCGCCTCCCTGAGGTTGGAGGTGCCGCGAATGCCATAGTCCAGGCTGCCGATCTCGACCCGGGCGACGTCCCTCAGCCGGGTGATCGCGCCGGTCTCGGTGTCGGTCCTCAGCACGATGTCGGCGAACTGCTCGGGGTCGGTCAGCCGCCCCTGGACCTGGACCGGCAGCTCGAAGGCGGGACCGCCGCCCCGGAACGGCGGCTGGCCGACCGAGCCGCCGGCAACCTGGACGTTCTGGCTCCTCAAGGCGGCCACCACCTCGCCCGCTGTAAGGTCGCGCGCCGCCGCCCGGTCCGGATCGATCCACACCCGCATCGAATAATTGCCGGCGCCGAACACCTGCACATTGCCGACGCCGGGCAGGCGCAGCAGCCGGTCGCGGATCCGCGAATTGGCGTAATTGCCGACATAGTCGATGTCGATCGCCGGGTCGGTCTTGGTCATTGCCGCGACCATCAGGAAATTGGTCTCCTGCTTGGTGACGGTGACGCCGATCTGGCGCACCTGATCGGGCAGGCGCGGCTCGGCGAGTCGGACCCGGTTCTGGACCAGCACCTGCGCTTCATCGACGTCGGTGCCGGGCTGGAAGGTGACGGTGATCGAGGTGAAGCCCTGGCTCGAGTTGGAGCGCATGTAGAGCATGCCCTCGACGCCGTTTATCTCCTGCTCGAGCGGCGCCGAGATGGTCTCGGCCATCGTCTCGGCCGACGCGCCGGGAAAGGCCGCGACCACCGCCACCGAGGGCGGCGCGATCTCCGGATATTGGGCGAGCGGCAGCGCCGGATAAGCGAACAGGCCGAGCAGGGTGATGAACAGGGAGATGACCGACGCGAAGATCGGCCGGTCGATGAAGAAGGCCGAGATGTTCATGCTAGCGACCCGCTTGCGCCGGCTGCACCGGAGTCGCCGTGGCGGGAGGAGCGGATTGAGGCGGCGCCCCGGCGGCGGGCTCGGGGCCCGACGGCCGGATGCGGCCGGCGCGGGGGCTGACCTTCTGGCCGGGCATGATGCGCTGGAGGCCGTCGATGGCGACGCGCTCGCGCGGGTCGAGGCCGCTGCGGATCACCCGCAGATTGCCGACCAGCGGGCCGAGCACGACCGGCCGGCCGGTGACGTTGCCCTCGGCGTCGACCACCTGGACCAGGCGGCGCAGGCCGTCGGTCACGATCGCGGAATCGGGCACGAGCAGCGCCCGATAAGCGGGCGTGCCGGCGAGGCGCAGATGTCCCATCATGCCCGGACGCAGGAAGCCGTCCGGATTGGGAATGACGGCGCGGGCCTGGATCGTGCCCGAGCGGGGATCGATCGCATTGTCGACGAAATCGAGCCGGCCCGGATGGGAATAAACCGCCTCGTCCTGCAGCCGTATGCGCACCGGCGCGCCGGCGCGGGCGCCGCCGCTCCTCTGGTAGCGCAGCAGCAGCGCCTCCGAGCCGTCGAAGGCGAAATGGAGCGGATCGGTCGAGACGATCGTCGTCAGCACCGTCTCGTCGGCGGTCACCGCATTGCCCGGATCGATCCGGCGCTCGGAGATCCGGCCCGAGATCGGCGCGACGACGCGGGTGAAGCCGAGGTCGAGCTGGCGGGCGCGGACGGCGGCGCGCCGGGCGGCGACTTCGGCCGTCGCCGCGCGCAGCGCCGCCTGGCGCTGCTCCATCTCCTCGACGCTGACCGCCTGCTGTGCGGCCAGCGTCCGCGACCGGGCGAGCTCGGTGCGGGCGTTGACGAGCTGCGCCTCGGCGCGGGCGAGCTCGGCGCGCGCCTGATCGAGCTCGGCCTGAGCGGGGCGCGCATCGATGGTGAAAAGGAGCTGGCCCTCCCGCACATACTGGCCGTCGCTGAAATGGGTGCCGACCAGATAGCCCGAGACGCGCGGCTTCACCTCGACGCTCTGGATCGCCTCGAAGCGGCCGACATATTCGTCCCAGTCGAGCACCTCCTGGACGAGCGGGGCGGCGACCGTCACCGGGGGCGCGGGCGGCGGCCCAGCCTTGTCCTCGCCACCGGCCGAGCAGCCGGCGAGCAGCAGAGCCAGGGCGGCCAGCAGGCTACGCCTGGGGGATAAGAGAATTGTCGTCACCGTTCGTTTCCGAAAATGGCAGGGCCCCACTCCCGATTGCCCGTTCTTCCCGCTGCGCCGGCAAGAAAAGAAGCGCCGACACCGTGTCATAGCAACATGACGGATTCGAGGCGACCCGTCCCGCCGAAAGTCAAAGCTGTCCACGCCAGATGCATCGCGCATGAAGGGCTTTTTTCTGCACGACCTTCCGAGCAAGAGTTCAGGCCGCGTGACCGGGGTAAAGTTTATAAAGTTAAGTCGCCAACGCGGGCGCGCGTGAGTCGTCCGGCCGATCATTCCGGATGGCTCCCGCCCCGATGCGGCGGGTCGTCACCCGGATCCTGCTCCTGTTGCTCCTCCAGCGGGTCCAGGAGGCCCGCGCGTCGGGCGCGCTCGGCCTGCTCTTCGGTCCAGCTGGCCCGTTTCGCAGGATCGAGGTCTGATACGTCGATTTCGCGGGCAAGGCCGGCGCCGTAGCGAACGTAATTGTCCGCCCGTTCCAGCAGTTCCGCCTCGTCAAAGTCGCCCTTGCCGACGAGCAGCCGCTGGCCGACGAAGTCGGCGGCGCCCTCGCCTCCCCGGGCGACGATGCCGACGAACTGTTCGAATTCGTCCGCTACGAGCCGGACCGCGGCTGCCCGCCTGTCGCTCGCCGCTCGCCGTTCGTGCCAATGGAGCAGTCTCATGGCGAGGCGGTTGTCGTAGCGGCGGCGGTGACCGCAGATCTTGCCGTCGCGGAAGACCGGCTCATCCCAGCCGTGGATCGCGCGTGACGTCAGCGTCTGGTTGAGCGACGGGCTGGCGCGCAACAAAGCGGCGTCCCAGGCCAAAGCGAAGGACTGGCCCTTGGCGCTGTTGCGCAGCCCATAGGCGCTCGGGCCGCTCATGCCGGCGGCGCGAGCCGCCTCGGTGACGAAGCCGGTTTCGGCCAGGGCGTTCAGGAAGATAGCGATGCGCTCGGGCGTCCAGCCGTCGGCGCGGGTGGCGCGACCGGGGCGGACGTCGCGGCCAGCGGCGCGCGCCGCTTCGAAGAGCGAGCGGCCATCCTGGTCCGGGTCGCTGTCGGGCCGAGACGGGTGAAGATCGCCGGCGGTCGCCGCCGGGCTCAGCGAGAGGGAGTCCACGTCCGCGCTCATAGTCCGTCTCCTCCGGCCGCGGCCGATGTGCAGCTGATTGTGCAAGCAAGGGCATGCGGCGCACGAATCGAACCGGCACGATATAATAGAACACTACGTGAACAATGTCAACAGTGGATTAGCTGACTACTGGCTGCCTAGGCCGTCGGAATGTTGGTCAATCTAGACGATCCGTTCAATCAAGCCTATATGGCACGCGAATTCAAGTGGAGGCGATCATGTCGCAAGCAGCCCTTGGCGCACAAAATCGCGAGGCGAAGCTCCAGAGCGTGCCGGAGTCTGAGCTCCGCTCCGTGCTTGCCGAGCACAATCCGAAGGCGCCCCAAGCCACGATCAACCGTTTGGCAAAGGCCATTGCCGCCCTTTCGCGGGTGCTTGCGGACATGTCGCCAGGCGAGCAGCGCAAGCTTTCCGTCGAAGGCAAGCGACTGCGCTCCGCCCTACTGGCGGCGACCGGAAGCACCCAGGATGGCCCAGAAACCAGCGTCGGTGGGGGGCTGGGCAAACGTCTGAGCCTGGACGACGGCCTGCAGCGCCTTCGGCGCTACGCGCCGCCACGGCCGATCGAAGAGTGGGCGGGTCCGGTCGGCGGCGCGGGACAGATCGAAGAACAACTCGGCATCCCCCGGTCAACGCTCAGCGAATGGCATCGCCGCGGGGCGGTGGTCGGGCTGCTGCGCGGCGAGCGGAAGCGCGTCTATCCGCTCGAGCAGTTTATCGATGCGCGGCCGATGGCCGGCGTCGGCGACGTCGCCAGGATCGCGCCGGACGCCAGGGCCGCCTGGCTCTGGCTGCGTCAGCCGCATGGGCGCCTGGACATGAAGACGCCGCTCGAGATGCTTGCCGGCGGCAGAAGGGACGCCGTGGTCGAGGCTGCAGAGCGCGATTTTCTTTGATTTCTCATGGCGCTCACACGGCGCAAAGCATCCTAAGTTGGGCCGCTAGAGCCCGAGCTGGGATTCTTCATCGTACCAGAGTGGGTAATCGCCGGCCCAGTTTCACGTGGATGAATGGTCGGACTCTGTTTCGGGAAGCATGCTGAGCAGCTATGTTTGCCGTGTGGGTTGGCGACAAATTCCAAGTGAGCCTCGCTAATGGACTGGGCTGAAGACGACGATTTGGAGGGCGGCGGCGACTTGCCGTTGTCGGGTGGCGTGCCGCTAGGCTGTATCATTCCGCGCGCCGCACGCGGCCTGGATGTCCAGCTTGCCTATGGCGAGCGGAAGGACGGGACCATCGCTCACATCTCGGAGGTCCCTTCCGGTCTTTCGTGCAACTGTGTCTGTCCGGGCTGTAATTCGCGTCTCGTGGCTCGAAAGGGCGTGGAGAAGGTCCACCACTTCGCTCACCATGGCACGCTCCCTTGCCGCCATGCCCGTGAGAGCGCGCTGCACAAGCTGGCGAAGGAAATGCTGAATGGGGGGCTCGAACTGCTCGTGCCAGCCGTGGGCGCCCGGAAAGATCGGGAAACCCTCGTAACGCACGAAGAGCAGGTACATCGCTTCGATGATGCCGTACTTGAGCATCATCTCGACACGATCGTCCCCGACGTCATCGTTCGTAAGGGCAAGCACCGGTTGCTGGTCGAGATGTTCGTTGCACACCGATGCGATCTTGAAAAAATTGCACGGATCGAGGCGCTCGGCATCGCGTGCGTGGAAGTCGATCTTCGTTCTCTTCCCCGCGACGCTACCCGGGAGCAGGTCGGACAAGCGCTTACGGCATCTGCGGCCCGTTGGTGGCTCTTCAATCCGAAGCTGGAAGAGGCAGCCGAGCTGCTGGAGGCCCATATCCTGGCCAAGCGGGAAGCGGCCCGCGTCGAAGCCGAGCGCCAAAGGGTCGGAGAAGAAGCGCGCATTTCAACTTTTGAGAATAGGGTGCTGGCAGCGCAGAAGCTCCCGCGACCTACCGCTAATATGCGATCGACGGCGATCGAATTTGTGGCCAGCATGGGTTTCGACGAGCTCGTCGGCTACTCCGTCGACGGAGACTTTTGCTTCCGGGTGTCCAACCATTGCTGGCAGGCGGAGATCGTAGCCAATTTCGTCATCCCGCTGCTCGAACTCGGCGACGGACACGGCTTTCGAGCGGCCGCCGTTCTCAATCATCTGAAGAGCCGCAATGCGTTTCGACCCGGATACCCGACTTATTTCGATCCAGCCGCCGAAAAAGCGTTGAAGGCACGGATTCCGGGCTTCCAATCACCCTACCGTATTGTGGACGCGTATCTGCGTTTCCTGCAAGGTGAGTTTATTCTCTCCCAGCTGGGAAAGATCTGGACCGTCGGTCATAACGGCCGCCGCAAATGGTCCGAATATCGCGCACGCGAGCGTCGAAGGGCTGAAATGCTGGCGGCAGCGCGTACGAGCGTGACCCGCATGCTCCAGGCCTTGCCGGAAAACGAACGGGAAGGCTTCGCCGTGACTAAGTGGATGGAAGGAGTCGATCCCGAGGCGGGGGTTTCGCTTGGGGAAGCGATCGCCAGCGGGGGAGATGCAGCCGTCCAGTTGAACTTCAAGCTTCACCAGCTCGAGGCCATGGTGCTGCGCAATGGCGACATCGTCGATGACCTGATGGGCCTTCCGCTGGCGGCTGAGCGGCAGAGGGCGATCCAACGAAAACGGGCCGAACAGGAAAAGCAACGCCTCGCCGCGATCGAGCAGACACGCAGGGCGCAGGAGTATCGAGTTCGAAGCCCTGCAGGCCGCCGCGTTGCAATCGCTTCAGAGCGATGCCGCGGCCTGGCTCGACACAGCACATGCTCAGCTGGGAGAGACGCCCCGCGCAGTGGCGCGAACCAATAGCGAAGGCCTGGAGCGAACCCTTGCCTGTCTGGCAACCGACTGCACGACAAGGCTCGAACGGCTCGAGCGAGAGAGACTACGCGGGAGTCTGCTTGGGCTCGCAGCACAGACGCGCAAACCAGACCATGCCCGCTTGTTTCTGGATTGCCCGAACCCGTTCTGGGACAATCGAAGGCCGATTGAGTGCTGCATCGACAACCGGACATTCAACGAAGTGAAACGGGCGATGATGCGCGTCTCGAGCTAGTGGTGCGCCTGGCGGCGACTATGGAATTGTGAAGCTGGTGATCGCGCCGTGCCGAAGCTGGCTGGATCGCCCGTCGAGGACCTATTGGCGCTCGACCGTCTGGTTCCGTCGCTGCGCGCGCTGCGCGTCAAGGTGGTCACCCGATACTGGATCGATCGATGAGAGGCCCGGCGAAGATCAAGTTAATCATCCGATAGGCTTGCCCGACGTGAGGGTCCTTGATTGCATCGCGCCCACCGCCGCCCATATTTCAGCATCAATTAGATCAAGTTGAGGCAATGCCGAAGCGTTCGCGTTCACACGAGCTGGAAGAACTGTCGGTCTCGCGGTTCAAAGAGCTGTTGCCAAGCAAATGGGTGTGCCGGCTCAAGCTGCCCGACTATGGGATCGATGGCGAGGTCGAGATCTTCGATGCGGAGGGCAATTCGACCGGTCTCGCCTTCCTCGTGCAGCTGCGCGCAACTGACGATCCCGACAGGGCCGATCGCGTTCGCCTCGAGACCGACGAGCTCGACTACTATCGCCAGCTCGACCTCCCCGTCGCGGTCGTGCGCTACTGTAGTGCGACCGACAGCTTCTACTGGCAATGGGATACGCTGATCCGCGCACGGATCGCGCCGGTGGAGGGACAGGCGAGCGTCACCTACCGGTTCAGCGAGGCCGAGCGATGGATGAAGGCGACACCGCAGTCGATCGAACGAACGCTCAAGGTGCGGCGCGCGCTCGCTACCTATCCCGCTGGCGCGGCGGTCCCGGTACGCCTCGAACTTACCCGGCTTCCCGTCACACAGCGTTACAAAGTCGAGCGCGCCCTCGGCGACGCAATCGGGCAATGCACTGGCGCGCTGACGCGCCCGCGCGAACGGCGGCTGATCGAGATCGAAATCGTTCCCGAGCCCAATTATCTGGCGGTACGGATCGACGCGTTGACATCGGTTACCTTCGATCTCCCCGATGCCGATCCTGCGCTGATTGCGAGCTCGGCGCTGTACGCGATGGCGAAGCTACTTTTTCACAAGGGCCTGGCGCGACAGGCCGAGACAATCGCGCGCGTGATCCTTGAACGCGGCGACCCACATCACAGCGAACCGCTCGCGCTTGTCAGCTGTCAGGCGTTAGCCGGCGACCCATTGGCAATGGTCGAACTCGCGATCCGCAACGACTTCCATCAGCAATCGGGAATAGCCTATGGTGCGATCCAGTTCGAGCTACTGCGCGCGCCGGGGCCTGCTGTTGTGCGGGCCGCCGCCACCGAACGATTCTTCGCCGCGGCGCTAGATGTCGCCTCGGCCGCCGACCCGGCCACCGAGGCGGCGGTACATTACTCGATGGGTAATTACTTTCGCGCGCTGAGGACCGCAGCGCGGGCGGTACATCACTATAACCGCGCGCGCCAGCTCCGCCCGGCCTATCTCGTGGCGGGCTATTTCCTGCGCGAGCTTGGCGGACTCTTATACGAGGCGGGACACTCCACTTGGGCGGTCGAAGCCTATGAGGCGGCGTATGCGATCGACGATGACCCGTTCGTCGCATTCCTCCTCGGCGACGCGTTAATGCGCAGCGGTCGGATCGCAAAAGCTGAGCACCAGTTTGCAGTGGCCGCCGAGCGCCACCGCCCGGGGCCTCTCGTTCAGGAAGCCGAGCTCAAGCGGCTGACCTGCCAGTGGCTGCGTGAGGAAACGGGCAAGGAGCGGCTCGCTGTTGACCGCCGCGCTGGCTGCGACGCGATGGGGTCGGACGGGAAGGACAGCGCATCAAATCTGCGCCGGGTAATCCGTGAAGTCGATGGCCTCAACCCGCTTGCGCACTTCAACCTCGGCATACATTGCAGCCAAATGGGTGCGCATCGTGATGCGTTGCCGCATTTCCTCGCCTGTGCGTTCGTCCAGCCCGGCGACGTGGAAGCTTGGGCCAACGCGGCTATCTGTGCGCTCACCCTCAACGAGGCTGGGCTGCTTACCGCGATCCTCGTGGTCGCGATCCAGCGTGCCGGACCTGACGCCTACGACCACCTGCGCGCCGATCTGCAACAGCAAGGCGCGAGCGACGAGACGATCGCGCAGCTCGACACCGTGGCAGTCGAGCTGATCAGTGACGCGCAGGCGTCGGATCCTAAGTCATTCACGATGCGGCTCCTCGACGGCGACCGACATGAGGAGCTCACTATCATCGATCCGTAGCTGACATCCGGATCCGCGTTCAGGTTTGCGCCCCACCGCCGGGATCCGATCTTCCGATTGGGATTGACAAATGCGCACCCATATGGTATTAGATAACTCATAAGTGGGATTGTGCCCGCGGCCCGATGGCTGGCGGGTTTTTTATTGCCTTCCTTCGACTCTGCCGCCTTCCCCCGCCGACGCGGCGGCGCGGAGTTCCCACAAGACCCCGGCTCCCCCCTGCCGCACGACGCAGCGATTGGCTGCGCGTGGCCCGGGGTCCTGCCGGGACCGGCACGATGGGCCGGCCAGCCGACGGAACATGGAACGCAGGTTCGCGCCGGCTCGCCCGCAGCGGACTTCTTGTCCTGAGGTCCCGGCTTTCGCCGGGATGACGGGGCGGCTTGAGCCGGGATGAGGGAGGGTGAGCCCTTGCGCGCAAATCGTGACAGCGGCTGGCGGGCGGCGGCTCGGAGCGGCGGGGCGGCGTCGCGATCGGGCGGGCCTTCGTCGCCTCGGAAATTCGAGCCGATGGCGGTGTTCCGGCCGCTGGCGGCGCCGGCGCGGTACAAGGGCGCCTGGGGCGGGCGCGGGTCGGGCAAGTCGCATTTCTTCGCCGAGCTGATGGTCGAGCATCATCTGCGCCAGCCGGGCCTGCTGTCGGTCTGCATCCGCGAGGTGCAGAAGTCATTGAAGGATTCGGTCAAGCGGCTGATCGAAGCCAAGCTGCGCCAGCCATGCGGCGGCCGCGCCGAAGGCTTCCGGGTCTATCGCGAGGTGATCCAGACGCCGGGCGACGGCATCATCCTGTTCCAGGGCATGCAGGACCACACCGCCGAGTCGATCAAGTCGCTCGAGGGATTCGGGCGGGCCTGGGTGGAGGAGGCGCAGATGCTGTCGCGGCGCAGCATCGCGCTGCTGCGGCCGACGATCCGCGCGGCAGGGTCCGAACTCTGGTTCAGCTGGAACCCGCGCTTCAGGAGCGATCCGGTCGACCGCTTGCTGCGCGGGCCCGAGGTTCCGACCGGCGCCCTGGTGGTCCGGGCCAACTGGAGCGACAACGACCTGTTTCCGGACGAACTCGGGCAGGAGCGGCTCGACTGCCTCCGCATCCATCCGGACCAGTATGACCATATCTGGGAAGGCGGCTACGTCACGGTGAGCGAAGGCGCCTATTTTGCGCGGGAGCTGGCGGCGGCGAAGGCGGAGGGGCGGATCGGCCAAGTCGCGTTCGACCCATTGATGACGATCCGGCTGTTCTGCGACATCGGCGGCACCGGCGCGCGGGCCGACGCCTTCGCGATGTGGCCGGCGCAATATGTCGGCCGCGAGATCAGGGTCCGGGATTATTACGAAGCGGTCGGCCAGCCGCTCTCGGCGCACCTCAACTGGCTGCGCGGGAAAGGCTACGGGCCGGACCGCGCCCAGTTCTGGCTGCCCCATGACGGGGCGACCCACGACCGCGTCCATGCGGTGTCCTACGAGAGCGCGCTCAAGGACGCCGGCTATGCGGTGACGATCGTTCCCAACCAGGGGCAGGGCGCGGCGGCGGCCCGGATCGAGACGGCGCGCCGGCTGTTCGGCTCGATCTGGTTCGACGAGGCGACGACCGAAAGCGGGCGCGAGGCGCTCGGCTGGTATCACGAGCGGCGCGACGAGACCCGCAATATCGGCCTCGGGCCGCAGCATGACTGGTCCTCGCACGCGGCCGACGCGTTCGGGCTGATGTGCGTCGCCTGGGAGGCGCCGCGCGAGCCGCGCAGGGCGCGGCGGTACGTCTATCATGGGCCAGACGCATGGATGGGCTGATTCGATGAGAGGGCAGGGTTCGTCATTGCGAGGAGCGAAGCGACGCGGCAATCCAGCCGGGACTCAGAGGCCGCTCTGGATTGCTTCGCTGCGCTCGCAATGACGAGGTGGGACAGCCTCGCTAATGAGTGCACTGTCACCGTAATCGCTGTCACCGTAATCGCCGAGTTTCCCAGCGGGATTACCGGAGGCCGGCAGCGCATCCGAAAAGGATAAGAGCGGCGACCGCTATCACGATGATCACCACCCCTCGATTACCCGTCGAACGAATTCTCCGCCACAGCGAATACATATTATAGTTGATACACTCAGGCGCGGCCGCGCGCCATCCCTGGCCGATGGACATGCGTCATTTGGTCGGGCGCAACTTCGGTCGGCTCCGCCGCGAGAAAGGCCTGACCCAGGAACAGGTCGCCGAGCGATCGGGCTTCTCGCAGCAATATATCAGCGGGCTGGAGCGTGGCCGCCGCAACCCCACCTTGGTGACGCTCTACGAGCTCGCGCAGGCGCTCGGCGTCGATTTTCGCGAGCTTCTGGAAGAGACTTCGGACTGAACCCACGCCACGGGTTCGGCATCTCGGAGACCGAGCCCCCTCACCCCAACCCCTCTCCCCGCCGGGGAGAGGGGCGCCGCTGCGCGATTGCATATCGGGGGAGGCGGCCATAGGCTGGCCCGGACAGGGGGGACAGCCGATGACCGAAGCCAGTCCGGAACGGGCGAACATGCGCTTCATCGCCGCCATCGTCGCGGTCGCGACGATCGGCGGCTTCATGTTCGGCTATGACAGCGGCGTCATCAACGGCACCGTCGAGGGGCTGGAGACGACCTTCCGCTCGGGCAGCATCGGCACCGGCTTCAACGTCGCCTCGCTGCTGATCGGCTGCGCGGTCGGCGCGTTCATCGCCGGCCGCCTCGCCGACCGCATCGGCCGCCGCAACGTCATGCTGATCGCCGCCTTCCTGTTCATCGTCAGCGCGATCGGCACCGGCGCCGCCGGCTCGTCGCTGGTGTTCGTCGCCAGCCGTTTCCTCGGGGGCCTCGCGGTTGGCGCGGCGAGCGTGCTTTCGCCCGCTTATATCAGCGAGGTGACGCCGGCGGCGATCCGCGGCCGGCTGTCGAGCGTCCAGCAGATCATGATCATCATCGGCCTCACCGCCGCCTTCCTCTCCAACTGGCTGCTCGCCGGCGCGGCCGGCGGCTCGACCGCCGAGTTCTGGCTCGGCTATCCGGCGTGGCGCTGGATGTTCTGGGTGCAGGTGATCCCGGCGAGCATCTTCCTGTTCGCCTTGCTGCTGATCCCGGAAAGCCCGCGCTATCTGGTGGTCAAGGGCCGGGAACGCGAAGCCGAAGAAGTGCTGACCCGCCTGTTCGGGCGCCAGGTCGCTCCGGCCAAGGTCGCCGAGATCCGCGATTCGCTGACCCGGGACCACCAGCCGCGGCTGTCCGACCTGATCGACAAGGCCAGCGGCCGGGTGCGTCCGATCGTCTGGGCCGGCATCGGCCTGGCCGTGTTCCAGCAGCTGGTCGGCATCAACGTCGTCTTCTATTACGGGGCCGTGCTGTGGCAGGCGGTCGGCTTTTCCGAAAGCGACGCGCTGGCGATCAACATCCTCTCCGGCACGCTGTCGATCCTGTCCTGCCTGATCGCGATCTCCGTCATCGACCGGATCGGGCGCAGGCCGCTGCTGCTGATCGGCTCGGCCGGCATGGCGGTCACCCTGGGGCTGATGGCGGCGGCCTTCTCGACCGGATCGCTGGCCGAGGACGGGACGCTGCAGCTGTCCGAAACGGCCGGCCTCGTCGCGCTGATCAGCGCCAACGCTTATGCCGCTTTGTTCAACGGCAGCTGGGGGCCGGTGATGTGGGTGATGCTCGGCGAGATGTTCCCCAACCAGATACGCGGCTCCGGCCTCGCCGTCAGCGGCTTCGCGCAGTGGACGGCGAATTTCGGGATCACCATGACCTTCCCGATCATGCTGGTGACGATCGGCCTCATGGGCGCCTACGGCTTCTACGCTTTGTGCGCGCTCATCTCCTTCTTCTTCGTGCGTGCGATGGTCCGCGAGACCCGCGGCCGCGAGCTGGAGGAGATGACCGGCTAGGGAATGGGGACAGTCACTTTCGGCACGGCGGTTGGTAATGTCTTGCGTCGGCGCGTGAAAGTGACTGTCCCCGCGGCGCGTAAAAGTGACTGTCCCCGCGGCGCCTCGTGTGGGAATTCCGGTGGTCGCGTCATTTGGTGCTTGATATCGCGTCAGATGACGTATATAGGAAGAAGTCCACATCGGAGAAATGGGAATGACCGGCGCGGTCGATCTCGGGACAAAGGCTCCGGTGGCGCCGACAGACGTCCAGACGTTCGCGAATGCGGACGATCGCGCGCGCCTCTCCGGAGTCGCGTTGAAGGCCTATAAGGCGCTCGCCGAACGTTGGGGCCTTCTCAACAATGAGGCCGCGGCGCTGCTCGGCGTCAGCGAAAGCACGTGGGACCGGATCAAGCGGGGAGCCTGGGATCAGCCGCTGTCGCAGGACCAGCTGACGCGGGCTTCAGCAGCGATCGGTATCTACAAGGGTCTGCATCTTCTGTTCGCGGACCGGATGGCCGACCGGTGGCCGAAGCTGCCAAACCGTGGCCCGATCTTTCAACGGAAGAGTCCTGTGGATGCGATGCTCGAGGGCGGCATTCCGCTTCTGCTCGAGACTCGTCGCTACATCGACGCCGTGAGGGGCGGAATCTAGCTTGATGATCGACGGGCTGACGGTCGCCCGGGAAGCGCTGCCCAGAACCGTGAGGCTGGTGACGACGGCGCGGTTGAGGGAGTCGGTGCTGCTGGATCTCGTCGGCCGGGAAGACCTCGCCGCATTGGCCGAGATCGAAGGCGCCACGAACAACCGTCTGCTCGCCCAGGCCAGGGGAGCCGGGGAGATCCAGCCGAACGAGCTGGTGTACGGCGTTCCTCATGCGGTCTTCATCAACGCGGCCTTCGCCTATGCCAAGCCGCGTGAGCTGAACCGCTTCAACGGGCCGGGTCGCGGGGCCTGGTACGCCGGCCTGGACGTGGACACGTGCATGGCCGAGGTGACGCATCACATGACGGAAATGCTGGCGGCCACCGGCATATTCGAAGCATCGGCCGAATATGCCGAACTGTTTGCCGGCTTCGCGGGCGAGTTCCTGGATTTGCGACCTCACCCCGATCATCCCTCGCTGCACCCGGACAAGGCGATTGGATATCCCGTCGGCAATGCCCTGGCGGAAGCGGTGCGGGCAACAGGGCTCAACGGCATCATCTACCCGTCGGTTCGACACCCCGGCGGCACCTGCGTCGCGGCGCTGTTTCCGCACGCGGTCCAGTCGGTCGCACAAGGTGAGGTGTACCGGATGACGTGGCGCGGCTCTCCTGAGCCGGAGGTGAAGAAGCTATGACATCGTCATTGCGACGGCTCGGGCCCGTTTTTCGCCCGGCGCGGGCACAGTTACTTTCAAATGGGGACAGTCACTTTCGGCACGGCGTTGGTAATGTCTTGCGTCGGCGCGTGAAAGTGACTGTCCCCGCGGCGCCCGCGCGAAATGGGGACAGTCACTTTCGGCACGGTGGTTGGTAATGTCTCGCGTCGGCGCGTGAAAGTGACTGTCCCCTAGACGGCGAAGGTGTGGCCGTCGGGATCGAGGTCGCGCAGGTCGCGGCCGCGCGTCTCCCTGCCGAACCAGGCGACCAGCAGCAAAGCCGCGATGGTGGGCACGAAGACGACGATCGAGACGATCTCGAGCGCGGGCACGAGCGCGAGGATGGCGAGGAACTGGGCGAACATGCCGCCCGCCTTGGTGCAGGCCGCGACGGTGCCGGTGGTGCGGCCGCGGATCCGCAGCGGGAAGCTCTCCGCCGCATAAGGCAGCAGCATGGCGACCAAAGCGTTGGTGCCGACGATGATCAAAGCGACCGGCAGCACCGGGCTGGCGACGAGCCGCAGCTCGAGCGCGAGCACGCCGATCAGGCCGGCGAGCGTGACGCCGATCGAGCCGACCACCGACCATTTGGTGCTCAATCGGCTGTAGACCCAGGCGGCGGCGAAGATGGTCGGGAAGGCGATCAAAGCCGACAAAGCGAGCAGGCGGCTGGTCAGCTCCATGCTGTAGCCTTTGGCGACCAGGTCGGCCGGCAGCCAGAGCAGGAGCCCGAAGTTGATCAGCCCGTAGCAGATCGCCGCCAGGCTGAGCGCGAACAGCTTGCCGAAAAAGGCCCTGCCGGTGAGCGCCACCGACGGCCCGCGCTCGAGCGCGATCGCTTCCGCCCGGCGCGTCGTGCGCGCCTGCGATCCGAACCGCGCCATCACGCGCCGCGCTTCCTCCTTGCGGCCCCGGGCGAGGAGGAATTTGGCGGATTCCGGGATCAGCCCTCCGAGCAGCACCAGAAAGAGGCCGGTCGGCAGGTTCATCAGCCACAGGATGCGCCAGCTGAACACCGGCTGCAGCAGCGCCGAAACGGCGCTGGCGGCGAAATAGCCGCCGACCGCGCCCAATCCGCCGACCAGCACCAGGCTCCAGCCGCGGTGCCGGCTCGGCATCATCTCGGCGAGCAAGGCATAGGTCACCGGCAGCATCCCGCCGGCGGCGGCGCCCATCATGAAGCACATGCCGACATTCCAGGCGAAAGAGGGCATCGCGCCGCAGATCGCCGTTCCGACGAACATCACCGCGGACAAGAGGATCGAGGCCTTGCGCCCGTAAATGTCGGCGATCGCGCCCCACAGGACCGAGCCGAACACCGTTCCGATCAGCGCGAACAGCGGGAACAAAGAGACCGTCGCCTTGTCGACACGATATTCGTCCATCATCCCCGGCAGCGCGAAACCCAGGCTTGCCGGCTTCATCACGTCGATGATCAGGGCGACGACGAGCACGCCCATCAGCCGCCAGTGCGCCGCGCCGAGCGGCGCGTCCTCCGGCGCCGAGACCACGATCTCCTGCGACGCGGCGAGCTGCTGCGAGACGTTGCGCGGCAAGAGCCCGTAGCAGGTGATTGCGATCCCGCCGACGATGAGCGCCATGCCGACGATCATGTCGTTGCCCATCGGCATGCCGTAGAGACGGTAGCCCATGTCCCGTCCCATCAGGAACATCGGGAGATGGAGCAGGACGCCCGCCGTCACGGCGGTCACGCCGCCCACGAACGCCAGCGGTCCACGCCGTCCGGAGAAGATGGATGCGCTCAGCATTTCTTCGTCATACCGGCTGAAAAAAGCGGGGACAGCATAGAGATTCCTGCGGGAAGGTCCTTGCCGACTCGATCGCGGCCGCAAGCCGGCCACCAGGCCTGGACGCTTTGCGCCGTCACCGCGCACGGCGTCGCGCGGCGCTCAGCTGCTGGCGACGGCCTGGACCAGCCTGGCCAGAGCGCGGGTGTCGCTGACGATGATGCAGCGGCGTTGCTGCTCGATGATGCCGCGCTGGGCGAGAAAGCCCATCTCCCGCGTCACCGCCTCGCGATGGGTGCCGATGCACGAAGCCAGCTCGGCATGGGTCGGGGCCGGTTGCAGCGACACCCTGATCTCGTCGCTGCTCACCACCGCGCAGCGGCGCAGCAGCTCGCAATGGAGACGGCTCTTCACCCGCAGCGTGTTGCGCTCGAACACGCGCTGGGTGAGATCCCGGACCTGGCCGGCGAGGCGCCGCGCCAGCCACAAAGCGGCCGCCGGAAGCTCGCCGATCGCCGCGCAGAAAGCCCTGGCGTCGACGCTCGCCAGCAGGCAGTCCGACAGCGCCACGATCGTCGCCGAGCGAGGCAGCCCGTCGAGCGCCGCCAGCTCGCCGAACAATTGGCCTTCGGCGATGTCGCGCAAGATGATTTCGCGGCCGTCGAGCGAAAACAGCATCACCTGCAGGCGGCCTTCGAGAACGATATAGACGCTGGTCGAAGCCTCTCCCTGGGACATGAGTGTTCGTCCGGCCTTGGCATGGAACCGGACCGCGCTGGCCAGCAATCGCTCCGCCAATCCGGCAGGCATCGTCCCCGCCGCCGGAGGAGTCCCTGAGCGCCCATCCTCCATAATATTCCCTCGAGCTAGTGTGGCGATTCGGAAATTCGCCCGGTCATGGAGACGCGTCGGAGCGAATTTCCGAATCTCCAGCCACACTAGCAAACTTATGATCCAGTGTGCCTATCTGGATTTGAAGTTCGCTCCGGGCGTGCCCCGGCAATCAGGCGAACTTCAAATCCAGCACACTTGCCTTCCTCACTATTCCAGCCCCGGGCCGACGGTCAAATAACCGACCCGGATTTGGACCCGTTTTTGCTTGTAACCGGGGCGCTTCCGGCAAATTATGGTAAGAAAAGAGTTTCCGGGGGGTAAGGGACATGGTCGATTCGGGGCGGCGGCGCCGGTGACCGAGGCGACGCGACCTGATTCCGCGTCGACCGAGACTCCAAGGCGTCATTCGATCAGCATCCTGTGTTCGGACCTGTCCGAAATCGACCCGCATCTCCGGAACGCTCGAGGCCGAGGATTATAGCGAGCTGCTCGGCCGGCTCGCGTCGATATTCCATCGGGTCATTGCCGACCATCGCGGCGAGATCGTCCAGATCACCGGCGACGGCGTGACCGCGATCTTCGGCCTCGCCCGGCCGCGCGAAGACGACACCCGAAGAGCGGTCGAAGCGGCGCTCGACCTGCGCAGCGCGGTGCGCGCGCTCGGCGAAAGGCGGGATTGTCATGGGCTGGCCCCCAGGCTGCACAGCGGAGTCCATGCCGGCAACGTCCTCGTCATCGCCGGCGACGATGTCCGCGGCCGCTACGAAATCCATGGCCAGGCGACCAACATCGCCAAGCGGCTGAGCGATGCCGCCGGGCCGGACGAGATACTGGTCAGCGATGCGGCGCTCGGGCCCGAACGTCACCTTTTCTACACCGGAGCCATACGCAACGTCCGGCTGAGGGGGAAGGACGAGGTCGTCCCGACCGTGCCGATCCTCGGACGGACTCCCGAAAATTCCCGCTACATTGCGGGCAAGCGCGCCGGCCTGACGCCGTTCTTCGGCCGCAAGGCGGAATTGCGGCACCTGTCCCGCCGGCTCGGCGACGTCATCGCCGGCGGCAGCCTGTTCCTGAAGATCGTCGGCGCGCCCGGCGAGGGAAAGACCCGTCTCGCCGAGGAATTCCTGACCCACGCCGCCGACCGCCTCTGCCTCGTCCATCGCGGCGGATGCGACGTCATGGCCGAGCCGCTGCGGCCTTTTCTGCAGATCGCCCGATCGGTCTTCAGCATCGGCGAAAAAATGTCGGTGGAGGAGTCGATCAGCCGGGTGGAGCTGAGCCTCGCGGAAATCGATCCGGCCCTGTTCGTCCACCGCCGGGCCTTCCTTCGCCTGCTCGGGCTCGCCGAGGAAAAAGGGAAGCCGCAACCGGCCCAGCCGCTTCGCGAGGTGGAGCGGGAGGCGAAGAGATCGGCCGCGGCGTTGCAGGCCCTGATCGAAAAGCTGACGAAACTGGGGCCGCTGATCCTGTTCATCGACGACTGGCACGCCGCCGACGACGCCTCGCGCGCGATGCGCTCGGCGCTGCGCGGCGTCGCACCGCTCCTCATTCTCGCCACCGCCCGCCATGACGAGCTCCAGGGGGCCGAGATCGACGACGCCGAAATCCTGGCGCTGGACCCGCTGAGCGGCGAGGAGACGGTGCAGGCGGCGATCGCCCTGCTGCGATCGGACGATCCATTCCTGCTGGCCCAGATCCGCAATTCGACCGGTGGCACGCCGCTGTTCATCGAGGAGATGTGCCATTCGATCGAGAGCGGGCAGGCCGACCCGATGCCGAGCGACCGCATGGCGTGGCTGCGCACCCTGATCCGGTCCCGCCTGTCGCGTCTGCCCGAAGAGCAGGCCGATCTGGTGCGGGCGGCGGCGATCATCGGCAACATCGTCCCGGCATGGCTGTTCGCGAGGATCTGCGATCTCGATCCCGGCGATCCGATCGTGTTCGGCCTTGCCGAGCAGGACTTCATCTATCCCGGCGAGCGCCAGGGCACGCTGAGGTTCAAGCATGGCCTGACCCGCGAGGTGGTCTATGAATCGATCAGCCCGCGCGACCGCGCGGTCATGCACATGCTCGTCGCCAGGGCGCTGCAAAGCGGGGGCCCCGAGCCCGGCGAGGAGGAGCCGGTCGAAGCGCTGGCTTATCATTTCACCGCGGCCGGCGACGATCCCGCCGCCGCGCATTATGCCGAGCTCGCCGGCGACAAGGCGCTCGCCTCCTCGGCCCTCGACCGCGCCCAGCTCCATTATGGCCTCGCGCTCGACGCGCTGGCGCGCAGCCCCCGGGACGAGGGTGGCTGGGAGCGCGTCGCGGCCCATTATTTCCGCGCCGGAGTGTTCGACCCGTCCCCCAGTCAGCTGCCGATCTTCACGCGGGCGGTCGAGCGTGCGCAGGCGCGGGGCGATGCGATGGCGCTCGCACGGTCGTATTACTGGCTTGGCTACATCAATTATGCTCTCGGCGAGCCGCTCGCCGCCATCTCCTGCTGCGAGCAGGCGCTGCAGGATCTGCCGGCGCCGGAAGACGATCCGCTCGCGGTCCAGATCCGCGCCACGCTCGGCCAGGCGAAGGCCGCCGCCGCCGATTATGACGGCGCGCTCGCGCTGCTCGACGACGCGATCGGAATCAAGCGGCGGCATCTGACCGGTCGCGAACCCCCGATCGGCCTTGCCTATTCGCTGTCGTGCAAGGGCTTCGCGCTCGGCGACATGGGCCGGTTCGATGACGCCCATGCCTGCTTCGAGGAAGCGATGGCGGCGATCAGGGGCAGGATGGGCGAGGTCGAGGTCTCGGTGCTGAACCAGCATGCGGTGGTGTGCCTCTGGCAGCGGCGATTCGACGAGGCGCAGCGGCTCGCGCAGGAAGGCATGGCCGCCGCCGAGCAGGTGCACAGCCATTATTCGCATGCGATGAGCCGCTCGATCCGGGCCTTCGCCTGCTGGTCGATCGATCGCCTTCCCGCCGCCGTGCAGACCATCGTCGAGGCGACCGCCTGGCTCGAGGCGGGCGCGCGCGGCCAGTTCACCTCGCTCAACCACGGCTGGCTGGCCGAGATGATGGTGGCCGAGGGGCGGTTCGCCGACGCGCTCCGCTTCGCCAAGCGGGCGATGCGGCGGGCGCGAAAGCGCGACCGTCTCGGCGAGGCGATGGCGCTGCGCGCGCTGGCGCGGCGCGCGGCCGCGGTCGGCGGCGCGCGGCCGCCGGCCTGGTTCCTCGACTGCGCTACTTCACCGGCTCGTGCTCGACAGGCTCCGCATGAACTTGCGGCGACGGAAGAGTGCCGGGCTGAGCTTGGGCTTCCCGCACCTTCTGATGCTGCTTGCAGGTCTTCAGGTCGCTCACCTTGACGAGCAGCGGCGCGGGAAGCGCCTCGACCCGCACCTTGTCCATCAGCGCCGTCAGCATCCCCATCATCGTCCCCATCGCGAATTGATAAGCGGGACAGGCATGGCGCGGGTAAGCGCCCTCCCCGGCCTCGCGCTTGCCGCCGAACACCGGATAAACGTCGGTCACGCCGGCATTGGCGTCCTCGGCCATCGCCGAGACGATGCCGATGAAGATGCGGTCGCCATCCTCGACCTCGACCCCGCCGAGCCTGTGCCGGCGAGTGGCGGTGCGCCACAGCATGTCGGGAGCCGGCCGCTTCTGCATCGCCCGCTTGAGCGGCTCCGCCAGGCCTGCCCGGGCGCGAAGATAGGGATTGATCGCGCTGGCGGCGGTGGCGACCGCCTTGTCGAGCGCCGCGGCCCCGGCGCTGCCGGCGGTGGCGACCGCCCTGGCGAGCGCCGCGGCGCCGGCGCCGCCGGCCTTTTCCGCCAGCTTCCTGGCCATCCGGCTCTTCTCCGCCTCGTCGACGGCGGCGCCGACAACGTCGTGCTGGATTCGCCAGAACGTCTTTTCCTCGAGCCATTCGTACAGCGCCCAGCGCAGGCTGGCGTCGGCGGGCGGCAGGAATCCGGTCATGACGCCGATCAGGGTGCGGGCGAACTTGTCCATGTCCTTATTGTAGGCGTCCATCGTCATCATATGCGCCGCCAGCTTCGCCCGCGGCGCCGGGGTCGCGATGAAATGGTCGCGAACGGCGCTGCGCAACGCCTGGCCCTGGGCCTTGCCATAGGCCTGCACCCGCGGCACCGGATCCGGATAGAAGCAGTAGCGCGAGGTGGCGAGGAAATCGCCGGGGCAGCGCGGCTTGCGCACCGGATCCCAGCTCCAGCCGCCCGGATCGACATGGTTGAAGGGACAGCGGTCGACGGTCTGTTCCGGCTCGGGCCGGTTGATGCCCGAGCTGGGATGCGCCGGAATGCGGAGCGAATTGGGGATGCCGAACCAGTGATTGCAGACGGCGGCGAGCACCGGCGTGATGAAGTCGCGCCGGAGGTCGAGCTCGCCATATCGGCCGAGCTCGGGCTTCTGATCCGGCGGGCCGTAGAGCTGGCAGAACAAGGCCAGCGCCTCCTCCAGCCAGAGGGTCGCCGCCGCATAGGCGACCGCGAACGTCTCGAACTCGCTCACCTCCATGATGAAATTGTTGATCTCGGCGTCCGCCTTATATTCGGGGCCGTCGTCGAGGCCGAGGAAGATCGGCCCGAACGACTGCTTCATCCGCGCCATCTGGCCGCTCATCGAATAATGCCGGTCCTTGTCGCTGAAGACGCGCATGACGAGGTCCTTGCTCGCCACCAGCACGGCGTCGCGCGGCGCCTCGCCGTCGCCGACAATCCCGTAGGGAACGCGGATCACGCCGCCGTGACAGGCGCGGATCGCGGCCCAGACCGCCGGCCCCCGAGCGGTTTCCGCCGGGTCCTTGGCGCCGAAATCCTCGAGGCAGGTCTTCCACCCCGCGGCGGCGGCGATCCGGCCCTCGAGCCCCTGCTCCGCCTGCGCCAGCAGCCGCGCGATGATCTCCTCGCCGCGCCGGGCCTCTTCCGTCTCGGCCGCCCTGGCATATTCCTTGGCCTCTACCGGCGACAGGCTGGAGATGGCCTGGATGGCGGCCATTGACGGCACGAACAGATAGGCGCCCCATTCGAGCGTGACGAACGGCTGGGGCATGTTGATCGCCACCGTCTCGCATTCGGCCCGGCCCTCGGGCCGGTACTGGAACTGGAAGGTGCGCTTGTCCCCGTCCTGGGCGACGCCCATCAGCGGATCGCTTTGCCAGGACGCGACCCCGGTCGGATTGCCGCCGCTCACCCAGCGCTGGATCACCTCATATTGCTCGGCGATGCTGGCATTATAGGCCATGAAGTAGACGCCGCGCTCGGCGTCCGGCGGGCCCTGGTCCTTGCGCGGCCCGTAAGAGAGGCCGCGGCGCAGGATCCGCGGCGTCGGCCGGCCATTATTGTCACCCGGGTCGGTGCGCGGATTGGTGCGGCGGATATGCGCCTGGAACGGGCAAAATTTGCCGTCGAGATCGCGTGTGTAGTCGAACTGGTTGAACTTGCCGTCGTCGGGCGCGCAGTCCGGATGCATGACCGAGCCGTTGCGCCGGCGTCCCATCAGCTTGCCGTAAAGCTCCTCGCGGTCGAGCCTGTAGGGCTGCCTGTCCTCGCCCTTCGTGAATCTCTGTATTGCACAGGCCTTGTCGACGAAGCTCTCCAGCTCGGCGACATGCTGGCGCAGCTTGCGCACGACCAGAAACGTGCCGTTGTCGAGAATGGCGCTCGGCGGTTGCGGCGAATCGCCGCAGCCGTTCGCATAGCCGAGGAATATCTCTCCGCGCGCGACCTTGTCCTTCTCCGTCTCCGGCGGGTCGTCCATCGGTATCGGCTGACTGATCCCGTCCCGGAAGCCGAAATGGTCCTCCTTGCCCTCGAGGGAAGCCCTTTGCATCGGCTCCGCAGCGAGCAGCTCGAGTCCGGAGTCGGGATGATTGGCGAGCTCTTCCACCCTCTCATAAAGCGGATGGCCCCGCTCGATCTCGAAGGTCTTTGAAGCGGCGGTCGAGCGCAGCTGGATGACGATGTCGACCTCGGACAGCTCCACGCGCCGCATCGCTCCGGCTCCGGTTCCGTATCGCTTCGGCAGTTTCCAACGGCGCGGATGGCTATCGCGGACGTCGCCGAGCAGGCCGGCGCGCTCGTCCATGCCCTCGCGGAATTCCTGCGGAAGCCGATTCAGATCGGTCGGGGGGACGCCGATATTGACGAGGCCATTATGGGTGAAAGCGAGATTGAGATAGATGTCATCCTGCTCGCGCCGCGTCCTGGTGACCTCCGCCTTCCGGCGTTCGTCTTCGGTCGCGTACCTTTCCCAATGCTCCCTCGTCCGGGCCTCCCGTTCCTGCGCGGTCGTCTCGTCGGCGCCTTTGCCCAGCTGGCGCTCGATCTCGATCTCGCCGAGAAACTTGCGCGCCTTGACGTCATCCCTGATCCGCATCAGCACCATCGCGCCGGTTTGCACGTCCTTGTAATTTTCGAGGATCCCGGCCTGGATGTCGGTGTCGTGGAAGTCGAGGCGCCTGGCACTGCCCATCTTCGCCGGCATCGGATCCGCTTCCAGCCATTTGAGCTGCTCCTGCACCACCTCCGACCAGCCATCCTCGTCGAGCTGGTCCCGGCCCCAGTCATCGAGCAATTGCTGGGTCGCCCAGCGCAGATATTTGCCGTCGCCGTCCGGCTGGTCGGGCGGATAGACGTCGGTGAGGCGATAGAGGGCGACCAGCGCCTGCATCCCCATCTGATTGCTTTCGATGCGCGTCTGCACGGCCTCGCGGACCTTCTTGGCCTCCTTCTTGAGATCGTCGACCACCACCTTCACCGCCGACGGGCGATCGTCGCCCGCTTCGCGCTGCAGCCGCTCGATCTTGGTCAGGTAGCGAATGTCGTCGATGCTGTGCCCGCTGGCGGCATAGAAGAAGTTGCTGTCGACCTGGCTCTTGCGGACCCAGGCGAGATAGTCCGGGAAACCGTGCTCGGTCGCGGTGACATAGCCTTCGCAATTGCAGAAGATGACGTCCAGCAGCGGCCCGAGCGGATCCCAGATCAGCCGCATATAGGGCTCCAGCGGCCGGTCGAACGTGGCCGACAGCAGCAGCTGGCGCGGCTCGGTGTCGAGGATGGCGAGGCGGAAATCGAGCAGCGACAGGATTCGTTCGGCGGTGTCGACGAACGGCTTGACCTTCGAATGCTCGCGCGCGGTCGAGCGGATCTTGAAGAGGGCCTTCATCACCATCTTCAGCCGGGTTTCGTAGGTGACGCTCTCGAAGGCGTCGATGAAGCCCGATTTGATCGGCGCGGTCAGCGTGAGGTCGCTGACATTCTCGATATGCTTGCTGCTGATGAATTTGGCCATGGCGCTGCCCCTTGTTCGACGAATGCCAGACTGCCGCCCCGATTCGCGGCGAGTCTGTGATCTTTGACACGTTCGAGCGCTTTTTCGGCGATTTTCCCGGGACGCGGCGGACCGTGCGGCCGAAGCCGCGGCCCGGCATCGGCCGCGATCAGCGCTTTGACCGGACCGGCGAGTCGTGGCAGGCTCGGCCAAAGCCAAGCGGGACTGTCCGGTGTCGCCCTTGTCCAACCTGTTCTCGAGCGCATGGACCTACGCTCCGCTGCCGGATCCGGCGGGCTCGAGCGTGCTGGTCGCCGCCGTCACCTGGCTGCAGCAGACGCTGCTGGGCACGGTCGCGACGACGGTCGCGGTCATCGCCGTCGCCTCGGTCGGGCTGATGATGCTCAGCGGCCGGATCGGCCTGCGCCATGGCGCCACCGTCATCGCCGGCTGCTTCATCCTGTTCGGCGCCTCGTCGATCGTCGCCGGCATCCAGACGTTCATCGGTCCCGGCGGCGGCGGCGGCGAGCTTGCCTACCGGCCCGAGCCGCCGCTTCCGCCGCCGCCGCCGGTGATCGACGAACCGGGCAATGCCGACCCTTATGCCGGGGCCTCTGTCCCAGGCCCCTATTAGGGTCCAAACCCGCGCCGTCCGGCTGCCCGGCACCGATCTGGCGCATGCCGGACATCGCCGTGTAGGGAACGGTCCGGCCCCCCTCTGAAGGACCAAGCGTGACCAGCGATTTTTACCGTATCCGCCGCCTGCCGCCCTATGTGTTCGCCGAGGTCAATGCGATGAAGGCGGCGGCCCGGGCCCGCGGCGAGGACATTGTCGACCTCGGAATGGGCAATCCCGACGGCGCGCCGCCCGCCCATGTGATCGAGAAGCTCGCCGAGGTCGCCCGCAATCCGCGGGCCCACCGCTACTCGGCCTCGAAGGGCATAAAGGGGCTGCGCCAGGCGCAGGCCGCTTACTACCGGCGGCGGTTCGGGGTCGAGCTCGATGCCGACAGCGAGGTGATCGTGACGCTCGGCTCCAAGGAAGGGCTCGCCAATCTGGCGCAGGCGATCACCGCGCCCGGCGACGTCGTGCTCGCGCCCAATCCGTCCTACCCGATCCACCAGTTCGGCTTCATCATCGCCGGCGCCGCGATCCGCTCGATCCCGGCCGCGCCCGGACCCGATTTCTTCGACATCCTCGACCGGGCGGTGCGCTTCACCGTGCCGAAGCCGACCGTGCTGGTGATCGGCTATCCGTCAAACCCGACAGCCTATGTCGCCGACCTCGCTTTCTACGAGCAGGTGGTCGGCTTCGCGCGCGAGCATGGGCTGTGGGTGATCAGCGACCTCGCTTATGCCGAAATCTATTTCGGCGATCAGCCGACGCCGTCGATCCTCGAAGTGCCGGGGGCGAAGGCGGTGGCGGTCGAGTTCACCTCGATGTCGAAAACCTATTCGATGGCCGGCTGGCGGATCGGCTTCGCGGTCGGCAATAAGGAGCTGATCGCGGCGCTGGCGCGGGTCAAATCCTATCTCGACTATGGCGCCTTCACGCCGGTCCAGGCGGCCGCGGTCGCCGCCTTGAACGGGCCGCAGGATTTCGTCGAGGCGAACCGGGCGCTCTACAAATCGCGCCGCGACTGCCTGGTCGACTGCTTCGGCCGGGCCGGCTGGGAGATCCCGCCTCCGCAAGCGAGCATGTTCGCCTGGGCGCCGATCCCCGAGCCGCTGCGCCATCTGGGCTCGATGGACTTCGCCAAGCGCCTGCTCGCCGAAGCGCGGGTCGCGGTCAGCCCCGGCGTCGGCTTCGGCGAGGAAGGCGAAGGCTATGTGCGGATCGCCCTGGTCGAGAACGAGCAGCGCATCCGCCAGGCCGCGCGCGGCGTGAAGGCGCTGCTTGCGTCCACAGGCTGATCTCGCCCGGCCAGGCGTCTGCCAGTCCGGAGGCTCCGGCCGTGAGCCACGCGCAATTCGCACCAGCGCGGGCCGCGCGGCGTACCGAATCGTCACGGGAGGTCTGCCTCATTTGAACGCTTCGTCCTCGTCGGAGAGAAGCTCGTCCCACTTCTGCTGGACCAGCAGCCCGAACGGAATGAAAGGCTTCGAGCTCTTCTTCAGCGCCGCGCTCGAAGTCCATTCCCTTGATGTCCGCCGTCCCTTCGTCCTCAGCTTCGGCATAGTCTGCCTCGAAGATTCTCGATGCGCGTAGCGGGACCCGGGCGCGTACCAGCTCACGACATGGCGATCGGCGGGGGGGCGGCAGCCGGCTGACAGGCGTACCATGCGGAAGCAGGGTCACGATCTGGTCCCAGGGCGGGATGCCCGGATCGAAGGGAGGCGGCGAACAGGCGGCATCGGCGACCCAGGCGAGCACCCGCCGCCCCGCCCCGTGATGGTGGCTGGCCCAGCAGCCCGCGACGCCGGGGCCGAAGCTCCCGCCGCAGCGCGTGTTCTGCGGCCGGGCGCCGCCATTTCTCATCGCATTCTGGAGCAAAGCGTGCAGCTCAATGCATGAGACGCTGAAACAACCGGGCTTACTGTGGATTCACGGGGCATTTACTCTTGGGCGCCGACGCGTCCGGCTCGAGGAAGCTCCGGCCGATCGCCGCGAACCATTGGTCCACCGCCACCGTGCCCTGCGCCGCCAGATCGCCGACGATGGCCTCGAGGAACAATTTGTCGCCGACATGCTCGCCAAGCGATCGATAGGCTTCGAACTGCGCTTCGGTGAACACCTGCTCCAAAGTGGAATGATGCGGGAAGTCCGGCTCGTCCAGCTTGTAGCGGCGCAGGAACTCGCCCTCGTTGCCGGTCAGCGACAGCTTCAGATAGAGCAGATAGCCGATGTCGCCGTTGCGGTAGCGGATGCGGCTGAACCGGAAGTGCGAGCGGCTGAGCCCCCGTTCGTTGAGCCTGAGGTCTTCCAGATCGATCTCGATCCGCGCCCCGAGATCGATCGCCGCCATGCGCTGCAGCGTGGTGAGGCCGGCGAACGTCATGCCGGCATCCTCCTCGCCGTCGACCGCGATGATATATTTGCAGCGCCGGCGAAGCAGCTCGTAAACGCCCAGATTCTCGATATGCCCGCCGTCCGAGACGTTCACGTGCCGCGACCTTTCGTCCATCCATCCGGACATTTCGCGCAGCAGACAGAAGAGGCCCGGCCGGCCGGAACCCTTGCCCGGCCTGGCCAGCCAATAGCCGAGCCGCAGGTTGATCAGCGCAAGCCAGAAGCTCAGGCGTCCGGGCGTGTTCACCCCCATTTGCGGTGAAGCCGCCGCACCCGAAATCGCCATCGCGCTGCCGAGATCCAGCGTCCGGTTGGCCGCCTCCCAATCGGCGGTCCTGCAATATTCGAGGACCGGGCTGCCGCAATAAGCGGGGCTGAACAGGAAGAAATCGGTAAGCCGCCCCTGCATATCCGGCCGCTTCGAGCTCGGCACGTTGAGCGCCGCGTTGATCAAAGGATAGGGGGCGGCGTTCTTCGCGGTCAGCTGCGACAGTTTCAGCGCCACCGGCGCGACATCCTCGCCGGCCTGCTGGACCAGGAAGACGCCGGCAAGCTTGTCCCGATAATGGCGATGCAAGCCGGTGAAATTCACGTCGAGCGCCCAGATCAGCACCATGAGGAGGAGGCCGAGGATCGCGATCGCCGAAAGTGCAGGCGCCAGGCCATCGAACCGCGCGAACAAGCCATGGAAGGCGAGATAGAGGGCGAACAGGAACAGCGGCACCGACAGGCTGGCGAGCAGCTTCAGCAGGAATTTGAACCGGACCAGCATGCGCCCGGCAAGGATGGCAAGGCCGGCGAGGATCGCGGGCGCCAGCAGCGAAAGCGCAACCAGCGTCGGCCGGTCATAATAGGGCTCGACGCTGCCCTGGAGACGCGCGAGGCCGATCCACAGCGCCGCGCCGATCAAGGGCAGCGCCGAAGCGGCGAACAGCCGGTCGGCGACGCCGCTGACGGGCGGCCATAGCCGCATCAGGATCAGCAGCGCGAAGGCGACGGCGAGCGGCAGGCCCGCCAGCACGATCAGCGTGGCTCTCGGACTCCATGGCAGCGCGATGAACTCGCGCAGGACCACTTCGGCGAGCGCGAACAGAGCGACGAACGCCGCCACGACGATCAGGTTGACCATCAGCCCGAAAATCTGGGCGAAGGCGATCTGCAGCCGCGACCAGGCCGAGCCGGACAGCAGATAACGGCTGTTCTGCCGGATATGGCCGATCGCGGTCGCTTCGCGGTCGGTCTCGCAGAACGGCAATTGACACTTGCTCAGGCCGATTTCGGGGCCCTGCCCGGCCGCCGCTTCTCCGGCCTCGCCTGCCGGCCCGGCCGCGGCGGCCGCTTTGGCCGGCGCCGGTCCTTCGAGATAGGTGGAGAGAAAGGCGCCGAGATAGCCCCCGCCGGACACGGTCGAGAGATAGTCGACCTGCGGCAGCAGATTGCGCCTGGCCAGGCTGATCAGCACGCCCAGCGAGAAAGTCGCGGACCGGATGCCGCCGCCCGAAAGCGCCAGGCCGACGACGTCGTGAGGCTCGGCCTCCTCACTCGGCGGGCCCGGATAGAATGTGGCATAATGGTTGCGACGGCGCCTGATCGCTTCATGCTCCGCCACTTCCAGCTCGGCGGCGTTGGGGCTGGCATCGATGCTCGCGGCGACCCGCCGCTCCATTTCCGCCCGCAACGGCGAATCCTGCAGTCCGGCAGACCGCCGGCGGCGGCCGCGTCTGGTCGCGCAGTTCCAGCAGGAGCTCGTCGAACAGCGACAGCACCGGCTGCAGCTCCGCCAGCTCGGCGCGGAACTCGTCGGTGGCGTCGAGCGCGCTGAACGTGGGCAAGGAAGAGCGGCGGTGCCACTTGGCGGTGAACGGACGAACGCGATGGTTGAGAACGTGCCAGACCATCGGCTCGAAATGCCTGGCCTCGATGTGGCTCGCGCAGATCGTCCGCGCCCGTTCGAACAGGTCGTAGACGCTCTTCAAGGCGCTCGCTTCGACGCCGTCGGAATAGCCCAGCGCCTGGGTCGTGACGCGCGAAACCAGCTCGATGTGAAACAGGCCGGCGGCATTCCTGTCGTCCTGTCCGGGGTCCCAGTCCTGATCGCCCCACCGGGCGAGAAAGTCCTTGTCGAACAAGGCGACGCCGTCGCGTTCGTACGGCTCGAGATGCTCGCGCCAGCTCGAGCTCTTCTCCGCCATCCCCCGTCTCCATATCATGACCATGCGGCGATCCCCTTTCAGTAACGGATGCGCCCAAGCAGATCGACCGTCAGCGCTCCGCGAGACCCCGACCGGAAGACGCGGCGGAAGCAGCCCGTTCCTTCCGGAAGCGCCGCGAAAAAGGCATCGATACGCGGCCCGAACTCGGGCTCGCCGTCCCGGTTGAGGAACAGCAGCTCGATGCAGTCCCCGCGATCGCCGTCCCCGCGCCTGGCATTGAACAGCATGTTGAGAGTCCCATCGTCGGGGTTGCCGAACGTGCCGTCTCCGGTGAACAGATATTGGCGGGCGCGCACCCGCGAAAAGAATTCAGTCGTCACGTTGCGCTCGCTGCCCATGTGCGGAATGAGGAGCAGGTCGAGGTCGATGCGCCCATTCTCGTCGAGCAGCCCGGCGGCATCGAGCCCCTCCAGAATCTGATGGCCGCGGGCGTCGCCGGTGTGGAGAAAGCGCCGCCCGCCATATTCGAACAGGATGACGAGGCTCGCGAGGTTCGGCAGCGACATGTCGGGCCCCCTTGTTCCCGGCTCCGGGCGCCGCAGCGCGACGAGCTGCTCGGGCGAGAGGCGCGGGACTCCGCCGGGCGGGGCGATTGCAAGCGACGAAAAGCGTTCGGTCGGAAAGACGAGCGGCGCGGCCGCGGCCGTCGCACCGTCCGATCCCCGGCGTCTGCCGTCGATGTTCCTCTGCCAGAGCCTGAAGAGATTGCGCAAAGCCTCTTCGGTCGGGTGAAGGATCGTGGCGTTGAGGCCGCCGGGGAGCGCGATCGTCAAGCGTCCGGATGGGGGACGCATCACCAGATGATCGAACGGTGCGTTCAGCGGCAGCCCGAGCTCCTCGATCAGCGCCCGACTCCGCATCTTCTGATTCGGGATGGCGCGATCGGTCGGCCCGAACGTATTGTGCCAGACGCGCGCCGGCTCGAATTCGGGCGCCAAACCCTGGCCGCGCCGGTCGAGCTGCTCCTCGACCAGATCCATGATGCCGTTCAACCGCTCGTCATCCTGGTTGCTGACGGCAACCAGCTCGAGCCTCAGCGGCCCGGACGGCGACCATCTTTGCCGCAGGCTGCGCAGGCGCGGTCCCAGCGACCGCTGGAAGACCCGTCCCGCCCCGCCGTCGATCACCGCGAACCGGGGCGCGTCAGGCGGTCCGTAATGGACGATCAGGCTTTGCCCGCCGGCGACGCTGAGCACCTCGACCGCGAACAGGCCGGGCAGCTGCGGCGCGAAGGCCGGCAGGCCGGGCCCGGCGCCGCCCATGGCCTGCACGCGTCCCCATAGATCCTGCCCCTCGGTCAGGCGCGTGCTTCCCTGGGCGCGTTCACGCTGCGCCTCCTCGGCCAGAGCCGCCAGCCGACGCTCGGCCTCGGCGACCTCCGCCTCGAGATTGCGCAGGCGCAGCTGACGGGCGGCCTCGGCCGCCGGCTCGCCCGGCTGGCCGAGCGCCGCGATCTGCTCGCGCAGCTCCCGCCGGCGCAATATCTCGACGTCGCTGTCCGAGCCCGCCGTCTCGGCGCGCGCGAAATGCGTCGCCGCTTCGGTGAAGCGCTGGCCGGCCTCGGCCGCATATTGGCGCATCTCGGCGGTGCGGCGCTGTTCGACTGCGATTTGGCGCTGCTGCTCGGCGATCCGGCGCTGCTGCTCGGCAAAGCGCTGGCGGTCCACGGCGATCCGGCGCTGTTCCGCCTCCGCTTCGCGCGCCGCCGCCTCGCGGTCGCGCGCCGCGCGCGCGCGCCGCGCCAACTCCTCCGCTGCGGCCTCGCCGCGGATCGCGCGCTCGCGTTCGCGCTGCTCGGCGACCAGCGCTTTCTGGGCCAGTTGATTCGCCTGCTGGGCGCGGCCCTCGCTGATCGAGGCGCGGACGCCGAAGATCGCCGCCGCGATCGCCAGCGCGGCGAGCACCGCGGCGATCACGGCAAGGACGCGGACACGCTTCTTGTCCTGCCGGACGATGGTGAAGGTGCGGCGAATCGTCGCGAGCGTCTCGTCGCTCGGTCCAGCGCCGAGCGCCTCCGCCGGCTCGCTTATCTTCAGCAGGTCGCGCGACAGATGGCGCTTCAGCGGGCTGGCCGGATCGACCCGATCGATCGATCCGCCGAAATCGATCGGAATGATCCTCCGGCCGGTTTGCGCGAATATCTCGATCTCGTGGGCCACCGGCTCGGAGCGGAGCGCGTCCGGCGAGCCGATCAGGATCAGCTGACCGGTGCGGCGCAGCGTCCAGCCGCCGACGCTCCGCCAGTCGTCGCCCGAGGCGAAGTCGTCGCGGTCGAGGAAGACGTCGAAGCCGCTCGTCTCGAGCCGGCGGGCGAGCTGCTCGGCATAGGTCCGGCCGTCGCTCCAGGCGTAGGAAATGAAGAAGTCATAGCCGAACACGAAATCGAGCAGACGCCGCACGAACGGCCGACGCTCGACGTTCAGCGGCGGTTCGCCGGTCAGGCCGAGACTGGCGGCATCGCTTCCCGACAAGGAGCCTCCCCTTTGCAAGATTCTGCCGGTTCCCGAATATCGGGTCGACACTATCCATGGCTGTGATCAATGTCACACGCCCGGGCCGGCGGGATCCGCCGGAGGCGCGTCAGGCCAGGACCGCCAGCCGGGGCATGATCGTCTCCAGGATCAGGTCGACGTCCGCGGTCCGGAACAAGGCGCGATTGTCGTCGGCGGAAAGGCCGTTGACCTGTCCCAGGCCCTCCGTGCCGAGGGCGTTCAGCCTGGCGATCATCGCCGCGAAATCGGGGGGATCGGTGCCGGTCGCGGCGAGATGGTCCCTCAGGGCGGCATAGCCCGGGTCGGCGGCGGCCAGCGCCTCGACCGAAAATTGTTCGGGCTGCCCGCCTTCCAGCGCTTCGGCGATCAGGGCGGCGGCGCCACCGAAGCCGCCGATCACGAAACAGGGCTTGCCGGCCTCGATCGTCAGCAGCACTTCCTCGAGGATGCCGGGCATGAAGCCGAGGAACCCCGTCGGCTTGCCGCCCAGCGCGATCCGCGCCGACGAGGCGCCGACCAGGCCGCGGCGCATCTCGCCGAGGCTGAGCGCGAGCGCCAGCCGCCCTTCGCCGCTGGCGGCCAGACGCCCGACCGCGCCGGCCGTCTCGCATTCGGCGGTTACGCCGATCCCGGCCGGCCGGGGATATTCGACCAGCTTGAGCGTGCGCCGCCGCGTCGCGCGCCAAAGCAGGTCGACGTCGAGCTGCCACGGCCAGGCGACATGATTCTCCAGCGGCTCGAGATCGACCTCGTCCTTGCGAAAGGCGGCGACGATGTCGACCAGCGCCTCGGTGAGATTGCGGCTCCCGGCCGCCGGCATGGCGAGCGCGCCGCCGTAAACGAGCCTGGCCCCGGCGATGAGCAGCTGCCGGGCGATGACGCGGGCCGCGTCCTCGACGTGGATCGCCGACACGCCGCGGCGCGCTTCGTCGACCGGATCGCCGGGAGAGACGGAAATGCCGATCCCGGTCCCGGCCAGGCATCCGCGCCAGCGACTGGTCGGCGTAGCGATGTCGACGCCGCAGCCTTCCATCGCCGCGATCTCCTGGGCGCTGAGCATCGGATCCGGATGGACGAAGATCGCACCGGCCCGCCCGGCCGGCAGCAGGTCGGCAGGCTCCGGAGGGCGGACCAGCAGGACGGCGTCGGGGCTGATCCGGTGCTCGGCCTTGAGCCGTTCGAGCAGGCCGTTCGAATAGAGGAAGCGCAGCAGCTCGACGCCGATGAACGTCACCGCCCGTTCGATGTCCTCGCGCTCGAACCGGTCCGGATCGATCCTGACGCTCGGCAGGTTGCCGAGCAAGGGCGACGAGCGCGGTTCGACGTCGCTCAGGGCATCGATCACCACGATCGGGCGGCGCGCCCGCTTGGCGGCGGCGATCTCCAGCCGGCACCAGGGGCTCGCCACATAGCCGTCGGTGCGGATGGCGACCAGCGCCGAATCGGCGATGCTCGCGTCGAGCTCGGCGGCGATGCTGTCGCCGGGCTGGATCGAGACTTCGTCGAAGAAGCGGTCCACCGTCATCGTCTCGAGCTGCGCCTTGAGCGCCTTGGCCACCGCCAGACCCTTCTCGTCGCGCTTGGTATGGCTGAGGAACAGCCGCGTCGGCCGCGGGCCGCGATCGCCGCTCGCTCCGCCGAGCAGCCGGCAGGCCTCGAGCAATATCGTCTGGAGAAGCCGGTGCCGCCCTTCCGGCGCCTCGGGGTTTTCGACCACCACCGCCTTGTAGTCGCCGTCGGCAAGGCCGGGGGCCAGCATGATCGGCAGCACCGATCCGCGCCGCGGCGCTGTCCGGACCTGACCGAAGGAGGCATCGAGATAATCCTGCCATGCCGCCGCGGTGACGAACTCCGGCGTGACCAGGAACAGCCGGAGGTCGGCAGCATCGCCGTCCACGGCGATCGGCGCGGGCGGCCCATCGGGCGAACCGTCGCCGCTCACGCAGCGAAACCAGACCGGCACGCCGATGCCCGGCAGCAACGGCTGGTAGGCGTCGCGATTCAGGCTCGAATAGAGATATTCGGCGAGCGGCCGGCAAAGCGCATCCGAAGCCGGATGCCAGATCACATGAACGACGAGCGGGGCTGCTGACATGACGAATATTCCGGCAGACCTTTGCGAGAGCCGCAACGGCTGTGCCATCGACTATGCATCGATTCCGCGGCCTGTCGCCAATGAAATGAGCATGACGGGCGGCGGCAAACCGGCCGGCCGGCGCCGGACAGGATAAAGCGTCTGGATCGGAGCCGGGCGGGGTTTTCGAAAGAGCCCTTCAAACCCGCGCAGCCCCCGCATACTTCCCGGCCATTCCAGGCCATGCTCGTTCCGCTACGCGCAGGGTCGTTCGACGACGGAAAAAGAGGCAGATGATCAGGATCGGCTATTTGCTGGGCGGGGTGCTGGCGCTGCTGCTCGGCGCGATCGGCGTTTTCGTGCCGCTGCTGCCGACGGTGCCGTTCGTCATCCTCGCCGCCTTCTGCTTCGCACGCTCCAGCCCGCGTCTCGAGCAATGGCTGGTCGGGCACCGGACGTTCGGGCCGCATATCGCGGCGTGGCGAAGCCGCGGCGCGATCAGCCCCCGGGGCAAGCGGGCGGCGCTGATCGCCTTCGCGATCAGCACCGCGGCAGGCTTCGCGCTGCTGGATTTTCCCGGGTCGCTGATCCCTGCCGCCGCCGCGTTGATCGGCGGCAGCTGGATCCTCACCCGCCCCAGCGCCTAAACGCCGGCTCGACGCTCCCGACGTTCGCGACCGGCGTCCATCCTCCCCGTTCCGGGGAGGAGTTGTGACGGCCGGACCTGGAATGTCCCTTTCCCCGCGAGGAAAATGGCTCAGCCGAAGATCACGAAATCCGACGCGGTGAGCGGGGTGCCGACGTCGACCGTGGCGAAATGGATCTGCGCCGTCGCGCCATTGCCGTCCGAATCGAAGAAGATCTTGCCGGTCGCGGCGTCGTAGATGATCCGGTCGCTGGCATCGACCGCCGCCGTGCCCGCGACGAAGCGGGTGGCGGCGAGGGTGCCGTTGGGGCCGCTGCCGGTGAAGATCGTGTTCAGCAGCTGGATCTTGTCCTCGCCGACGGTGAAGTCCAGGATCCTGTCGATATTGGTGGGTCCGAGCGGCTTGGTCATCTCGAACCGGTCGTTGCCGGCGCCGCCGGTCAGCATGTCGTTGCCGAAGCTGCCGAGCAGGCGGTCGTTGCCGGCGCCGCCGTCGATCGTGTCGTTGCCGCTGTTGCCGTTGAGGAAGTTGTTGCCGCTATTGCCGGTGATCGTGTTCCCAGCCGCATTGCCGCGCCCAGCAATGTTGGACGTGCCGGTCAGGGTCAGCTTCTCGAAATGGACGGGGAGCAGATAGCTCACCGAGCTTTGCACTTCGTCGTTGCCGGCGCTGCCGGCTTCGAACGCAATGTCTCCCGCATTGTCGATGACATAGACGTCATGGCCGTCGCCGCCGTTCAGCGTGTCGGCGCCGACGCCGCCGTCGATGATGTTGTTGGCGTCGTTGCCGTTGATGACGTTGTCGAGGCCGTTGCCGGTGCCGTTGATGTTGCCGCCGCCGAACAGGGTCAGATTCTCGATGTTCGCCGACAGCGTGTAGTTGGCGCGGGCCCTGACCGTGTCGGTTCCCTGGCTGGCCAGCTCGGTGACCTGGTCGGCGGTGACATCGACGAAATAGAGGTCGTCGCCGTCGCCGCCCTCCATGACGTCGGTGTTGGTCCCGCCGTTCAGCGTGTTCGCCGACGCGTTGCCGGCAAGGTAGTTGGCCAGGCCATTGCCGGTGCCGGTCAGCGCGCCGCCGGTGAGGATGAGGCGCTCGAGCTCGGCGCCGAGCGTGTAGTTGATCGCGCTCTCGACCGTGTCGGTGCCGCCGCCGGCCAGCTCGGTGACGACGTCGCCGGCCTGGTCGACGACATAGGTGTCGTCGCCACCGCCGCCGGTCATGTCGTCGGCGCCGCCGGCGCCGTCGAGCCGGTTGGCCGCGCTATTGCCGGTCAGGTCGTTGGCGAGGCCGTTGCCGGTGCCGTCGATCGCCGCGGCGCCGGTGAGGACGAGATTCTCGACGAATGAAGTCAGCGTATAGCTGGCCGCGCTGCTTTCGACCGTGTCGGTGCCTTCGCCGTCCACCTCGATGACGATATCGGCGCCGGTGTCGACCCGATAGGTGTCGTTGTCGGCGCCGCCGCTCATCGTGTCGGTGCCGGTTCCGCCGTCGAGGATATCCGCGCCGGCGCCGCCGTTCAGAATGTCGTCGCCGGTGCCGGCCTCGATGAGATCGTCGCCGCCTTCGCCGTTGAAAATGCCGTCGGTGCCCGAGCCGGGAACGAACTCGACGCCCGCCATATAGTCGCCGAACGCCGTGCCGGTGATGGTCTGGCCGCCGGCATCGCCGTCGCCATAAGCGAAGATGCCGATCCGGCCGCCGGAGGGATCGAACGTGTTGCCGGTGCCGAAATAGGCGCCGACATCGTCGACCGTGTCGAGCACGCCATAGCCGACATGGCCGATGCTGCTGTTGGTGAAATCATTGTCGGCGATCGTCGTGCCGTCGGCCCAGTCGTCGCCGGTCAGCGCGACCGCATTGCCGTCGAACGCATTGCCGCTGGCGTCAAAGCCGGTGGTCGGGTTGAAATAGGTACCGTTGGTCCAGTCGTCGATCCGGCTGTCGCTCAGGGTGAGGCCGGTGACGCCGCCGCCGAACGGGGTGAGGATGCCGGTACCGGCGGTGCCGTCGCCCTGGACGATGAGGTTGGTCAAGGTGACGTCGTCGACGTCGACATAGATGCCGGCCGGGTTGCCGGCGAGGCTGCCGCCGCCGAGTATCTCGAGGCCGTCGAGGGTCGCGCCGGCCGCGTGCATGTAGACGCCGCCGTCGATGATCGCCTCGGCGACCCGGGTGCCGGTCCCGGGCGTGCCGGCATTGGGACCCTTGATCGTGACGTCCACGTCGACCGTGACGATTTCGGTATAGGTGCCCGCCGCGGCAATGACGGTGTAGCCGTCCGAAGCCGCGTCGACCGCCGCCTGGATGGTGTCGAACGTCCCGACCAGCACATCGCCGGCGTCATAAAGCTGGATCGGCTTCGCCGCTTCGAGCGTCGCATCGGCGAAGACGAGCTTCTCGATGCTGGTCAGCGTGTCGCTGCCTTCGTCGCCGTCACCTGCTTCGTTGTCGACGACGGCGCTGAAGCCGATGATGTTGCCGCCGCCGTCGGTGATCGTCGTGATCGTGTAATCGGCGATGTTGCCGGCATAAGAGGCGGTGTCGGTCTCGCTGCCGCCGGCCAGCTCGTCGTCGCCGTCGCCGCCGGTCAGCGTGTCGGTGCCCGCGCCGCCGTCGAGATCGTCGTCGCCGCCGCGGCCGAACAGCAGGTCGTTGCCGCCGGCGCCGTCGAGCGTGTCCGCGTCCGCGGCGCTGCCCAGGGTGGGATGGTTGTTGCCGTCGAGCACGTCGGCGCCGTCGGTGCCGGTGAAGTCGTCGGCGCCGGAGCCGCCGAGCAGGACGACGAAGTCGTTGGCGTTGCCGACCGGGGTCAGCGTGTCGATCGCTGCGCCGGCATCGAAGGTGACGCCGGTGGTGAGGTTGCGGAAGTTGAAGTCGTCGCCGACCTGCTGGTGGTCGTTGTCGGAGACGGTCAGGCCGTCGCTGTCGACGCCGACCGAGATGCCGGTGCCGAGGCCGTGGAAGATATTGTCCGAGACGTCGGCAATGCTGTCGCCGCTCATGTCGAGGTTCAAACCGGTGCGCGACCATTCGATCGTGTTGCCGGTGGCGACGAGATCGACGCCGCCGCCGTCGAACCAGAGGCCGCGGCCCCAGGAAGCGGTGCCGAACTGGCCCTGCGAGGTGCCCGAGATGAGATTGTCGGTGACCGTGATCAGGCCGTCGGCGATCGCATTGACCGAGATGGCGCGATCATCGACGCCGCCGGCGCCGCCGGCCAAAGTCGACCAGAAGATCGAGTTGGTGACGCTGTGGCCGCCGGCGCCGCCGCCGGTCTGGAAGGCGAGCGCCGGGTTGGACGGGCCGTTGCCGCTGGTGGTCGCGTCGTTGACGAAGCGGATGCCGTCGATCGTCACTCCGGCCACCGAAGTGACCTTGGTGTCGCCGATGATCGTCGTCTCGCCGGTGCCGGCCGCGGCGTCGCGGCCGCCGACGGCGACGCCGTGCTGCGCGCCGAGGATGGTGACGCCGACGTCGATGACGACATCCTCGTCATACGTGCCGGCCGCGACCAGGATGGTGTCGCCGTCGGCGGCGGCGTCGACCGCCGCCTGGATGGTCGTGAACCCGCCCGAGCCGACCAGCAGGGTCCTGCCCGCGCCGGCGCCGTCGACGATCTCGACCCCGCCCAGTTTGTCGGTGCCTTCGGTCGCGCTCGTCACCGTCCAGCCCGGCTGATCGCCGGCCGTGTCGGGATCGGAATCGGCGATTGCGGCGATGTCCGCGGCGGCGATCGCATCGGCGAACAGGGCGGTATCGGTCCCGCTGCCGCCTTGCAGCAGATCCTCACCGGCGCCGCCGTTCAGCGTGTCGTCGCCGGTGCCGGCGTCGATATAATCGTCGCCGCCCGCGCCGTTGAAAATGGCGTCGGTGCCCGAGCCGGGAACGAACTCGACGCCCGCCATATAGTCGCCATACTGGGTGCCGGTGACGGTCTGGCCGCCGGCGTCGCCGTCGCCATAAGCGAAGATGCCGATCCGGCCGCCGGACGGATCGAACGTGTTGCCGGTGCCGAAATAGGCGCCGACATCGTCGACCGTGTCGAGCACGCCATAGCCGACATGGCCGACGCTGCTGTTGGTGAAATCATTGTCGGAGATGGTGGTGCCGTCCGCCCAGTCGTCGCCGGTCAAGCGCGACCGCATTGCCGTCGAACGCATTGCCGCTGGCGGTGAAGCCGGTGGTCGGGTTGAAATAGGTGCCGTTGGTCCAGTCGTCGATCCGGCTGTCGCTCAAGACCAGCCCAGTGACGCCGCCGCCGTACGGGGTCAGGATGCCGGTGCCGGCACTGCCGTCGCCCTGCACGATCAAATTGGTCAAAGTGACGTCGTCGACGTCGACATAGATGCCGGCCGGATTGCCGGCGAGGCTGCCGCCGCCGAGGACCTCGAGGCCGTCGAGGGTCGCGCCGGCCGCGTGCATATAGACGCCGCCGTCGATGATCGCCTCGGCGACCCGCGTGTCGGTCCCGGCCGTGCCCGCATTGGGGCCCTTGATCGTCACGTCCTCGTCGACGGTGACGTTGCCGGCATAGGTGCCGGCCGCGAGGATGATGGTGTAGCCGCTCGAAGCCGCGTCGACCGCCGCCTGGATGGTGTCGAACGTCCCGACCAGCTCGTTGCCGCCGTCGAACAGCTGGACCGGATCGGCCAGGTCGAGCGTGACGTTGTTGAACATCAGCCGCTCGATGCTGGTCAGCGTGTCGCTGCCCTCGTCCCCGCCCACGGCATTGTCGTCGGTGATGGCGGTGAAGCCGGTGACGCGGCCGATGGCGTCGGTGGTGACGGTCAGATCATAATCGGATCGCGGTCCGGCATAAGCGGCGGTGTCGGTGTCGCCGCCGCCGTCGAGATCGTCGTCGCCGCCGCGGCCGACCAGCAAGTCGTCGCCGCCGGCGCCGTCGAGCGTGTCGGCGTCCGCGGCGCTGCCCAGCGTGGGATGGTTGTTGCCGTCGAGCACGTCGGCGCCGGCGGTGCCGGTGATGTCGTCCGCGCCCGAGCCGCCGAGAACGACGACGAGATCGTTGGCGTTGCCGACCGGAGTCAGCGTGTCGATCGCGGCGCCGGCGTCGAAGGTGACGCCGGTGGTGAGGTTGCGGAAGTTGAAGTCGTCGCCGACCTGCTGGTGGTCGTTGTCCGAGACGGTCAGGCCGACCGCGTCGACGCCGACCGAGATGCCGGTGCCGAGGCCGTGGAAGATATTGTCCGAGACGTCGGCGATGCTGTCGCCCGACATGTCGAGGTTGAGGCCCGTGCGCGACCACTCGATCGTGTTGCCGGTGGCGACGAGATCGACGCCGCCGCCGTCGAACCAGAGGCCGCGGCCCCAGGAAGCGGTGCCGAACTGGCCCTGCGAGGCGCCGGAGATGAGGTTGTCGGTGACCGTGATCAGCCCGTCGGCGATCGCGTTGACCGAGATGGCGCGATCGTCGACGCCGTTGGCGCCGCCGGCCAGGGTCGACCAGAAGATCGAGTTGGTGACGCTGTGGCCGCCGGCGCCGCCACCGGTCTGGAACGCGAGCGCCGGGTTGGACGGGCCGTTGCCGCTGGTCGTCGCATCGTTGAGGAAGCGGATGCCGTCGATCGTCACCCCGGCCACCGAAGTGACCTTGGTGTCGCCGATGATCGTCGTCTCGCCGGTGCCGGCCGCGGCGTCGCGGCCGCCGACGGCGACGCCGTGCTGCGCGCCGAGGATGGTGACGCCGACGTCGATGACGACGTCCTCGTCATAAGTGCCGGCCGCGACCAGGATGGTGTCGCCGTCGGCGGCGGCGTCGACCGCCGCCTGGATGGTGGTGAAGCCGCCATTGCCGACCAGCAGGGTCCTTCCGGCCGAATTGTCATCGACGATCTCGACGCCGGTCAATGTGTCGGTGCCGCCGGAATCCGTGACGGTCCAACCGCCCCCGGAGGCCGCGATCACCGCCGCGCCCGCATAAACGGCAGCATCAATGCCCGCGCCGCCGTCGAGCGCATCGTCGCCGGCGCCGCCATCGAGCGTATCGGTGCCGCCGCGGCCGAACAGGAAATCGTTGCCGCCGAGGCCGTTCAGCGCGTCGGTATCGGTCGCCGCCGGGGTCGGTCCGTTATTGCCGTCGAGCAGGTCGACGCCGGCCGTACCGGTCAGCGTGTCGTTGCCGGAGCCGCCGAGCACGGCGACCACGTCATTGGCCGCGTCGGATGGAGTCAAAGTGTCGATCGCGTCGCCGGCATTGAAAGTGACGTCGGTCGTGAGGTTGCGGAAGTTGAAGTCCGAACCGACCTGCTGGTGGTCATTGTCCGCCACGGTCAGCCCGACCGAGTCGATGCCCAGCGAGATGCCGCTGCCGAGGCCATGGAAATTGTTGCCTGAAACGTCGGCGGTGCTGTCGCCCGACATGTCGAGGTTGAGCCCGGTGCGCGCCCACTCGATGACGTTGCCGGTGGCGACGAGGTCGACCCCGCCGCCGTCGAACCAGAGGCCGCGGCCCCAGGAGGCGGTGCCGAACTGGCCCTGTGACGCTCCGGAGATCAGATTGTCGGTGACCGTGATCAGGCCGTCCGCCGCGGGCGTCACGGCGATGGCGCGATCGTCGACGCCGTTGGCGCCGCCGGCCAAGGTCGACCAGAAGATCGAATCGGTGACGAGGTGGCCGGTGACGCCGCCGCCGGTCTGGAACTGCAAGGTCGGATTGGCCGCTCCGCCGCCGCTGGTCGTCGCATCGTTGAGGAAGCGAAGCCCGTTCAGGGTGACGTTGTCGCTGGCCGTGACGTGGGCGTGGCCAACGATCGTCGTCTCGCCGACGCCGTTGGCGGCGTCGCGCCCGCCGACCGCCGCGTCGACCTGGGCACCGTTGATGGTGACGCCGACGTCGATGACGAGATCCTCGTCATAGGTGCCCGCGGCGACGCTGATCGTGTAATCGTCGGACGCGGCGTCGATCGCCGCCTGGATCGTGTCGAAGGTGCCGACCAGATTGCCGCCGTCGTCGAACAGCTGGACCGGCTGATCGAGATCCACAATGGTACCCGCGAACTCCAGCCGCTCGATGCCGGTCAGCGTGTCGCTGCCTTCGTCGCCGTCGCCGGCATTGTCGTCGACGACCGCGCTGAAGCCGGTGACATGGCCATTGCCGTCGGTGATGGCGGTGATCGTGTAATCGGCGATGTTGCCGGCGTAGACCGCGGTATCCTCGTCGCCGCCGCCGTCGAGAGTGTCGTCGCCGCCATTGCCGGTGAGCTCGTCACTCCCGCCGAGGCCGGACAGGCTGTCATTGCCCGCCCCGCCCTTGAGGAAATCGTCGCCCGCCGAGCCGTCGACGTCGTGGGGCGTTGCGAGCGAAGGATCGGCCGCGAAATCGACGCCGGCCGCGAACGGGTCCGTCGTATCGATGTCGGTGATATTGTTATTCTCGATCAGGATGCCGTTGGGCGTGACATCGTCATAGACGCCGATGCCGGTGTCGACGTGCGAGATGGTATTGCCGGTGATCGAGCCGCCGCTGTTGGGGGCGCCCGACTGGAACACGTAGATGCCGACCACCTTGGCGGCGAGGCTGTCGTCATTGCTGCCGGTGATGACATTGTCCTGGATGTCGAGATCGGTGTTGCCGAAGGCGAGGATGGCGCCGGAATAAGCGTTGGCCGGCCCGGCATAGCCGATGCCGGTGATCGTGTTGCCCGAGATGGTGCCGGTCGAGTTGGCGACCTGGATGCCGTTCTGGGCGATGATCGTCTGGGCACCGCCGCCGGTGACGGTGACGCCGCTGATGTCGAGGTCGGCCCGGTTGAACGAGGTCGCGTTCTTCTGGAAGTCGCTGATCGAGCCGCCGGTCATGGCGAAAGCGAGGATCGAATCGTTGTCGACGACCAGGCCGACGCCGCGCTGGACGCCGCTGACCAGGGGTTCGCCACCGGCGGCGGTGCCGCCCGGATAGGGGTCGCGCACGCCGGTGATGTCGACGTCGAGCAGGCTGCCCGAGGCGTTGCGGTAGAAGATGCCGTAGAAGTTCGCCTGGCCGGCGCCGCCGCCCTCGTCGACGGTATTGCCGCGGCCGGCGCCGTCTATGTCGATATTCTGGATGACGATGTTGGTGCCGTCGGTGACGGTCAGCACGCCGTGGACTTCGCGGTCGCTCGACGAGCGGGCGGTCTCGACCAGGTCGGCCGGCGCCTCGATCGTCACCTGCGCGCCGGTGGCCGCCTTGATGGTCAGATTGTCGAGGCCGTCGACGACGACCTGCTCGACATAGGTGCCGGCCGCGATGAGGATCGTGTCGCCGTCGCTGGCGGCGTCGACCGCCTGCTGGATGGTCGCGAAGCCGCCCGACCCGACGAGCAGGGTGGTGACGCCGAGCTGGGTAACGACGATCTCGACATTGGTGAGCGTGTCGGCGCCCAAAGCGGACGACACGGTCCAGTTGCTGCCGTTGGCGGTGAAGCCCGCGGTCGGACCGACGAACGCGGTGTCGATGCCCGCGCCGCCGTCGATCGTGTCGAGGCCGAGCGAGCCGGTCAGCATGTCGTCGCCGAACCGGCCGAACAGGAAATCGTCGCCGGCGCCGCCGTTGAGCGTGTCCTGGTCGGCGACCGTCAGGAAGCCGGGCCGGTTGTTGGCGTCGAGGACGTCGGCGCCGGAGGTGCCGGTCAGCTGGTCGTTGCCGGACCCGCCGAGCACCACGACGAGGTCGTTCGGGTCGCCGACCGGGGTGACGCTGCCGACCGCGAACGACGCGTCGAAGACGATTTCCTCGGCGAGGTTGCGGAAGTTGAACTCGGTGCCGACGTTGGTGAAGTCGTTGCTGGCGGCGGCGAGATTATCCTCGCTGGTGGCAAGGGAAAAGGCCGTGCCGAGGTTGCGGAGATTGTTGTTGGCCACGGCGGCGAACGATCCGCCGGCGAGATCGAGCGTGAGCGCGCTGCGGGTCCATTCGATGATGTTGTCCGAGATGTCGATATTGACGCCGCCGCCGTCGAACCAGATGCCCCGGCCCCAGGAAGCGGTGGCGAACAGGCCCTGCTGGGAACCGGAAATGAGGTTGCCGGTGATCGTCAGCTGGCCGTCGGCGATCAGCGGAGTCGAGATCGCGCGGTCGTCGACGCCGTTGGCGCCGCCCATCACGGTCGACCAGAAGATCGAATTGGTGAGCATGTGGCCGGTGGCGCCGCCGCCGGTCAGGATTTGCAGCGTCGGATTGGAAGGGCCGCCGCCGGTGGTCGTCGCGTCGTTGAGGAAACGCAGGCCGGTCAGGGTGACATTGTCCTCGGCGGTCACCTTGGCATGGCCGATGATAGTGGTCTCGCCGACGCCGTCGACGGCGTCGCGGCCGGTCACGGCGCCGGTGCGGGCGCCGAGGATGCGGACGCCGACGTCGATCAGCAGATCCTCGTCGAACGTTCCGGCCGCGACCCGGATCGTGTAATTGTCCTGGGCGAGGTCGATCGCCTCCTGGATGGTGTCGAACGTGCCGAGCAGCTGGTTGTTCTGGTCGAACAGCTGGACCGCCTGGGTGGTGTCGAAAGTGCGGTCGGAGAATTCGAGTATCTCGACGCTGCTCAGCGTATCGAATCCCTCATTGCCGTTGCCGGCATTGTTGTCGGAAACCGCGGTAAAGCCGGTCACGCGCCCGCCGACGGTCTGCACGGTGATCGAATAGTCGAAACGGCCGCCGTCATAGATGGCGCGGTCGGTGCCGGTCCCGCCGCTCAGCGTGTCATTGGCCCCGTTTCCGGTGAGCTGGTCGTTGCCGCCAAGGCCCGAGAGGACATCGTGGCCGGCGCCGCCGATGAGGATGTCGTCGCCGTCGCTGCCGTCGACGTCGAACGGCGTCGGCAGCGCCGAATTCGGCTCGAAATCGACTCCCGCCGCGAACGGATCGCTGGTGTCGATGTCGCTGATATTGTTGTTCTGAATGAGGATGCCGTTGGGCGTGACGTCGTCATAGACGCCGATGCCGATGTCGACGTCGGAAATAGTGTTGCCGCTGATCGAGCCGCCGCTGTTGGGCGCGCCGGACTGGAAGATGTAGATGCCGACCACCTTGGCATCGAGGCTGTCCTCGTTGCTGCCGGTGATGGCATTGCCGGTGATGTGGAGATCGGTGTTGCCGAAGGCGAGGATGGCGCCGGAATAAGCGTTGGCCGCCCCGGCATAGCCGATGCCGGTGATCGTGTTGCCGGAGAGGGTGCCGGTCGAGTTGCTGATCTGGAAGCCGTTCTGGGCGTTGATCGTCTGGGCGCCGCCGCCGGTGATGGTGACGCCGCTGACGTCGAGATCGGCGCGGTTGAACACGGTCGCGTTCTTCTGGAAGTCGCTGATCGAACCGCCGGTCATGGCGAAAGCGAGGATCGAATCGTTGTCGACGACCAGGCCGACGCCGCGCTGGACGCCGCTGACCAACGGCTCGCCGCCGGCGGCGGTGCCGCCGGGATAGGGATCGCGGACGCCGGTGATGTCGACGCCGAGCAGGCTGCCCGAGGCGTTGCGGTAGAAGATGCCGTAGAAGTTCGCCTGGCCGGCGCCGCCGCCCTCGTCGACCGTATTGCCGCGGCCGGCGCCGTCGATGCCGATATTCTCGATCGTGACGTCGAGGCCGTCGGTGACGGTCAGCACGGCATGGATCTCGCGGTCGCTCGAGGATCGCGCGGTCTCCACCAGGTCGGCGGGCGCCTCGATCGTCACGTCGGCCCCGTCGGCCGCCCGGATCGTCAGATTGTCGAGGCCGTCGACGATGACCTGCTCGACATAGGTCCCCGCCGCCACTTCGATCGTGTCGCCGTCACTGGCGGCGTCCACCGCGGCCTGAATAGTCGCGAACCCGCCCGCGCCCACATACAATGTGTCGGCCATCCGAATTTCCCTTGCGTTTGATCTGCTTCGCCCCTCGGCGAGTCGCAGAAATACCGTAAAAACCACAGGTGGGGAAGCAGGAAGCCGGATTCAATGACGGCGCCGATTTTATGTGCGGCCGATGTCACATTTTATGCACTGGCAGAAAATCTCCTCGCATTGCGCAGTTAAATGAAGCGAATTTGCGAAGTTTGTCCTCCATCCCTTGGGCATAAGGATTTTCTGGTTATTTCGGCACTTCTGCGCAACAGATTAGATAATTCGACGCTTAATTTGCCACTAGGTCAGTATTTGCTTTCGAGAAACGTCTTAGTTCGCCCAAACCGTCGGAATAGATCCAGATGCTGCGCCGCTACGTTCGCCGCATGAAGCGATCGGTCCTGCGAAGCGCGAAGGAGGGTGGCGGAGCGGGAGGGATTCGAACCCTCGATACGGTTTTGCCGTATACTCACTTTCCAGGCGAGCGCCTTCGACCACTCGGCCACCGCTCCGCAGGTCCTGGAGGCGCTGATCTAGTGAGCGCTCCGGCACAGGGCAAGCGGTGCCCGCGCTCGACGGCCGACCGGATCGAGCGTCTCAACGGCCGACGATGAACTTCTCATAATGACGCTCCAGCATGATCGCCGTCTTGAAATCGCGATCGGAAGGCTGGTGCCCGATATCCCAGGTGCTGAGCGCGACGCGGACCGTCTGAAAGATGTTCTCCCAGCGAGGATGATGTCCAAATTCGTCGATCGGTTTCGATGCGGATTCCATGAAGGCGATCGCATCGAGGAACGAGGGAAAGCGGAAATGCCGCACGATCTCCCGCCGCATGGCCGGGACTCCCGGGCGAGGGTCGTCCGTCAGCGGCGATTCGACGATCTTCCAGTGCGGAAGCTGCTTCATCATCGTCTCGAGAAGCTCCCCTTCGACCGCGACGGGCCTGAACTCGCCGCGCTCGGGCCAGGGGTGCCTCTTGTCGTCAAGGAGATCCTGCAGCTCGCGTTCGCTGATGCTGACCTTGATATGGTCGATCAGGGCGTCGACGTCCTCGGCGAACTTCTCCCTTCCGACTTGCACATATTGTCGGATTGCCAGGCCCTGCAGCGGGCCGGGGAGCTGTTCGCGCGTGGGCCTGACCGCGCCGTCGATGAGCACCGGGATCACGATCTTGTCGGCCTTGAGGCTGCGCTCCAGCTCGATCCGGACCCAGTCGTTCCGCAACTCCAGCCGCCGGCGCTTCGTGCGTTCGTCCTGGACCGAAATCCAATCCGGATCGATGATCGCGAGCATGATTTTCGCCGCATCCAGCGCCTTGGCGATTTCCTCCGGAAATCTGGCGCCCGGCTTGATCTCCGATCGATCAAGGAACACCCGGTCGCGCTTGAATACCGAGCAAATCCGTTCGTGGATTCTTTCGGTCATAAAGCTCTGCGTCCGACGATAGCTTAGGAAGACGTCGATCATGACCGGTCCTCGCCATCGTCCTCATACTGCTTCGCCGCCGACATCTTAGCCGCTTGCGACAGCAAATTCACGCGTCCCGCCGCATCAGGCGCTCATCTTCCGTCGCCGGCGAACCGTCCAAACGGGCCGGATCGCCGATCACGCACTCAACGCTTGTCAACGATTGCGGAGATCTTGCGTGCGAGCTCGACATCATTCGCGGTCAGACCGCCCGCCTCATGGGACGTCAGGAATATCTCGACCTTGTTCCAGACGTTGCTCCATTCGGGATGATGATTGGCCTTTTCGGCCTCCATGGCCACCCTGGTCATGAATGCGAACGCTTCGGCGAAATCCTCAAACAGAAAGCTTCTCGCCATCCCGCTGCGCACGCCGTCCCAGGTCCAGCCGGAAAGCGAGGCCAGCGCATTTGCTCGGTCGGCGTCGTTCAGCCGGGCCAACTTCATCCTCCTTTTCCGATCGACGATCTCCATAGCGAAGCGGGGCGGGATTGCAAAACCGGTTCCCAGGCCCCGCGCAAGCGCTCTATGTCCGTCGTCCATGGCCACGGGTCAAACCTACGCGCCCGACGCGGCCGAGATCGAGCGGCTCGCCGACGCGGCGATCGCGCGCCTGCCCGGGACCTTCCGCCGCCATCTGAAGGGCGTCGTGCTGCGCGTCGACGATTTCGCCGACGACGACGTGCTGAAGTCGCTCGGCATCGACGATGCGTTCGACCTGACCGGCCTCTATAGCGGCCGCTCGCTCGACAAGCAGGACAGCTGGGCATCGGGCGAGCTGCCGCCGATGATCCACCTCTACCGCCGTCCCCTGCTCGACGAATGGGCGGACAGCGGGGTCAGCCTGGAAGAGCTGATCACCCACGTCATCGTCCACGAGGTCGGCCACCATTTCGGCTTTTCCGACGCGCAGATGCACGCGATCGAGGACCAGGCCGGGTGACCCTGCTGCTGCGGCTCGACGGGGTCACCGGCCGCCGCGGCGGGCGGACCTTGTTCGAACGGCTCGACCTCGCCCTCGGCCCCGGCGAAGCGGCGCTGGTCACCGGTCCCAACGGCGCCGGCAAGTCGAGCCTGCTCAGGATCGCCGCCGGCCTGCTGCGGCCGGCGGCGGGGACGGTCGAGCGGGCCGACGCCGCGCTCGCCGACGAGCATCCGGCGCTCGACGAGCGGCTGGGCCTCGGCGAGGCTTTGGCCTTCTGGGCCCGGCTCGACCGCGTCTCCGCCTGGCCCGGCATGGAGGCGATGGGCCTGGAAGGGCTGGCGCTCGTGCCGGTGCGGATGCTCTCGGCCGGCCAGCGCAAGCGCGCGGCGCTGGCGCGCGTGCTGGCCGGCAGCGCGCCTTTGTGGCTGCTGGACGAGCCGGCCAACGCGCTCGACGCCGAAGGGCAGCAAAAGCTCGCCGCGGCGATGGCGGCGCACCGCGCGAAAGGCGGCGCCGTCCTGCTGGCCAGCCACCAGCCGGTCGCGCTGGCCGACGCCCGCATGGTGGCGCTGGGATGATCGGGCTGACGCTGCGCGAGCTGAGGCTGGCCGCGACCGGCGGCGCGGCCCTGCTCCCGCTGATCTTCTTCCTGCTGGTGGCGACCCTGTTCCCGTTCGCGGTCGGGCCGGACGGGCCGCTGCTCGCCCGCACCGGCGGCGGCGCCTTGTGGATGGCGGCCCTGCTCGCCGCCTTGCTGCCGGTCGACCGGCTGATCGAGCCCGATCGCGTGTCGGGCGTGCTCGACCAGCTGGCGATGCGCGGCATCAGCGAGGAGCGGGTGGCGCTGGCCAAGCTCGCCGGCCACTGGCTGAGCTTCGGTCCGCCTTTGATGGCGGCCGCCATCCCCGCCGCCGCCCTGATGAAGCTGCCGGCGGACGTGCTCATCCGGCTCGAGCTCGGCCTGCTCGCCGGGACGCCGGGCCTGGCCGCCCTGTCGCTCGGGGTCGCCGCGCTCACCGCCGGCCTCGGGCGCGGCGGCGCGCTCGCCGGGCTGCTGCTGCTGCCGCTGGCGGTACCGCTGCTGATCTTCGGCGCCGGGCAAATCGAGCGCGGCGACGAGGCCGGGGCGCTGAGATTGCTCGCGGCGATGTCGCTGCTGCTGGTGGCGGGGGCGCCGTTCGTGGCGGGGGCGGCGATCAGGGCGGCGCGGGAGTAGACCCTGTTACTCCCATGATCGCGAGCGAAAAAGGGAACCGCCTACCAAGCCGACGGTTGCTCGATCTACCGGAACCTGGTAGTGGATGGGCGCAGTTTCGATACGTCACTGCCGCGCGCACCGCTTTAACGATGGGGACCATCCCAGTCTAAATGGAGGGAGGATTATTAACGACATGGCTGAGGAAGCGCGGGCAAAATTGCGCAAGTAGTCGGGAACCTACTCAAGTGGCCGACCCACCGCGCGAAGATCGCGGTCGGCAGCAGCAGGCCCCTCGCTTCCTCGCGCACCGCCATCTCGCCGCACTCGATGCGGCCGCCGAGCCCGCCGAGCGCCTGGCCGAGCAGCTCGCCGATCGCCAGCGCCGACATCCGCACCGCATAGACGGTGAGGACGAGAAAGCGGCTGTCGCTGTCGAGCAGCCGGCGGCAGTCGGCGATCAGCCCCGGCAGGTCGGTCTCCAGCCGCCAGATCTCGCCATCGGGGCCGCGGCCATATTTGGGCGGATCGAGGATGATGCCGTCATAGCGCCGGCCGCGCCGCACCTCGCGCGCGGCGAATTTGGCGGCGTCGTCGACCAGCCAGCGGATCGGCCGGTCGGCCATGCCCGACAGCAGGGCATTGGCCTTGCCCGCCTCGACCGACTTCTTCGACGCATCGACATGGGCGACCTTCGCTCCGGTCGCCGCCAGCGCCAGCGTGCCGACGCCGGTATAGCCGAACAGGTTGAGCGCCTCGCTCCCCTCGCCGAGGCGCTCGCGCATCCACGTCCATTGCGGCGCCATGTCGGGGAAGAAAGCGAGATGGCGGAACGGTGTCGCCGAGGCGCGGAAACGGACGTCCTGCCATTCGAGCGGCCAGCCGTCGCGCGGCACCGGCCGCGCGAACTGCCAGCGGCCGCCGCCCTCCTCGTCGGAGCCGGGGATGAACTCGCCGTCGGCCTCCCACCCGGCCGAGGCCGGCGGCCACATCGCCTGCGGCTCCGGCCGGACGAAGCGGTAAGGGCCGTAGCGCTCGAGCTTGCGGCCGTCGCCGGAATCGACCAGCCCGTAATCGGCCCAGGGCTCCGCGATAAGGACACTCGTCGTCCCGGCGAAAGCCGGGACCCCGGGGGGACCCGCTGGGACTTCTCGTCCCGAGGTCCCGGCTTTCGGGGTCCCCGCAAAGTAGTACTTTGCGGGGTGCCCTTTCGCCGGGATGACGGGCGCGGTCACGCCGCGCGCACCGCCGGCACGCCGATCGTCGCGCCGGCGCGGGGGCCGGCGAGCATGGCCGCGCCGGCCGCGCGCACCTGGTCCAGCGTCACCCGGTCGAGATCGGCGACCAGCTCGGCCGGCTCGACCAGCCGGCCGTGGACCGACAGCTGGCGCGCGACATAGCCGGCCTGGCCCCAGCTGCTCTCGAGCGACATCATCAGGCCCGCCTTGGCCTGGGCGCGCGCCCGGTCGACCTCGCGCTGGCTGGCGGTGGCGGCGGCGTCGGCGACGATCCGGTCGATCAAGGCGGCGGCGGCGGCCGCCTGGCGGCGCGCCGTCGCCGCATAGAAATAGAACAGGCCGGCGTCGCGATAGGGCGAGAGCGACGCCCATATGCTGTAGGCGAGCCCGCGTTCCTCGCGCACCGCCTGGAACAGGCGCGACGAGGCGCCGTTGCCGACCAGATCGGCGAACAGCCGGGCCGCATGATAGTCCGGGTCGAGCAGGGCCGGCGCCGCATAGGCGCCGGCCAGATGCGCCTGGTCCGCCCGCGCGCGGCCGGCGCGGACCCCGCCGGCGAAGCGGGCCGGCGCCGCCGGCTCGATCGCGCCCTCGGTCAGGCCGGCGAAGCGCGCCTCGGCGAGCCGCACCAGCGCGTCATGATCGACCTTGCCGGCGGCGACCAGATAGAGGCTGCCGGCGCGGTAACGGCCGATCCGCCACGCGTGCAGATCGTCGACCGAGATGGCGGCGATGCTCGCCTCGTCGCCGAGGATCGACCGGCCGAGCGGCTGATCGGGCCAGGCGGCGGACCAGAGCTCGTCGAAGATGATGTCCGACGGCGTGTCGCGCGCTTCGCCGAGCTCCTGCAGCACCACCTCCTTCTCGCGATCGAGGTCGTCGGCGCGGAAATGCGGCCGCAGCACCAGGTCCGCGAGCAGCTCGATGCCGAGCGGCAGATGCTCGGCCAGCAGCGAGGCGGTGAAGCTGGTTCCTTCCCGGTCGGTGCAGGCGTTGAGGTCGCCGCCGACATCCTCGATCGCCTCGCTCAATTCGCGCGCCGAGCGGCCGCCGGCGCCCTTGAACACCATATGCTCGAACAAATGGGCGATGCCATTGAGCGCAGCGGTCTCGTGGCGCGAACCGGCATCGGCGTGGAGACCGACCGCCACCGTCTCGAAACCGGGCATGGTCCGGGTGGCGACGCAAAGCCCGGAGGGCAGGACGGTCAATTGCATCATCGCGAGCGATTTAGGGCGTCACGGGGCCGGCGACAATCGCCGCCGCAGCGCGAGCCCGTAGATGACGACCGCCGCCGCGGCGAAAAAGAACCATTGGAAGGCGTAGAAAAGGTGGTTGTCCGGAATGTCCTCGATCCGCGGCGGCGCGCTCGCCGCCAGCGGCGGGACCGGCGACGCGCTGGTGAGAATGACCGGCTCGCCGGCGCGGACCGCGCCGAGCGTGCCGGCGACCACCCCCTCCAGCGACAGCCGCCGCTCCCCGTCGGGCAGCGGCGTCCAGCCGGCATTGACGCGCAGCCGTCCGGCCAGACCGCTCGCTCCCGGCCGGCACGGCAGAAAATAGGCGTAGCCGCCGGCGCCGTCGCGGCTGCGGCCGCCGCGCAGCTCCGGCGCGGCGTCGACGACGCGGCAGGTGACGAGGACGCGCCGGAAGGCGAGCGGCGGCAGCGCCTCCTCGCCGCGATCGAGCAACGGATCGAGGTCGAGCGCGGGCATCGCCGCCGCCCGGGCAAGCTCGGCGATCATCCGGTCCTTCTGCTCCGCCCGCTCGAGCTGCCAGACGCCGAGCCCGATCATCACCGCGACCGCGACGGCGACGATCAAGGTGGCGAGCGGAGGGATGCGCCTCACCGGTCGCCGCCGATCCGGCCCTCGCGCGCGCCTTGCCTGTATTCGAGCGCCAGCAGCAGCGCCTTGGCCAGCCGCAGCAGGCCGACCACCATCGCCAGAGTGAGCGGGAGCCAGAGCAGGATATGGACCCAGAAAGGCGGCTCGGCGGCGAGCTCGAGCGCGATCGCCAGCGCGGTGACGACGCCGCCGACGATCAGGATCAGGAAGGCGGCGGGACCGTCGCCGACGTTGAACGCACTGAAATCGAGCCCGCAGGCACGGCATTCGGGCGCGAAGGTCGCGACGCCGGAGAACAGGGTGCGGCTGGCGCAGCGCGGGCACAGGCCGCGCAGCGCGACCTGCAAAAGGGAGGGCTCTTTCACCTTCCTCCCCGTGAGCGCAGCCCATGGGGAGCGGGGACCACCCGCAGGGTGGTGGAGGGGTAGCATCCCAAGCCTCGTCATTTACCCCTCCACCATGCTTCGCATGGTCCCCTTCCCCATCGCGCAGCGATGGGGAGGAACAGGATCAATGGAATTCGGCGCCCCAGCCGCCCCAGACGTAGATGCAGATGAACAGGAACAGCCAGACGACGTCGACGAAATGCCAGTACCAGGCCGCCGCCTCGAAGCCGAAATGCTGCTGCGGGCTGAAATGGCCCTGGTAGGAGCGGACCAGGCAGACGATCAGGAAGATCGTGCCGATGATGACGTGGGCGCCATGGAAGCCGGTCGCCATGAAGAAGGTCGAGGTGTAGATATTGTCCCTGAAGCCGAACGGCGCATGGTAATATTCATAGGCCTGGATGCTGGTGAAGAGCAGACCGAGCGCGATCGTCAGCCACAGCCCGTTGATCAGCCCGCGCCGGTCGCCGGTGATCAAAGCGTGATGCGCCCAGGTGACGGTGGTTCCCGAGCAGAGCAGGATCAGGGTGTTGAGAAGCGGAAAGCCGAACGGGTCCATGACGTGCATGCCCTCGGGCGGCCACACGCCCCCGATCGTCTCGACCGTCGAGGGAAACAAGGCGGCGTTGAAATAGGCCCAGAACCAGGCGACGAAGAACATCACCTCGGAAGCGATGAACAGGATCATGCCGTAGCGCAGATGGAGCTGGACGATCGGCGTGTGATCGCCGCCATGGGCCTCCCTGATCACGTCCGCCCACCAGCTGAACATCGTGAACACGACGCCGAGCACGCCGGCGAAGAACAGATAGGGGCCGTAGGGCTTGTCGTGGAACCACATCACCAGCCCGCCGAACAGGGCCAGCGCCGAGCCCGCGCCGATCAGCGGCCAGACGCTCGGATTGACGATATGATAGGGGTGGTTGTGCGCTCCGGCCATTTTTCCCTCTGCTTCTCTGTCCGTCATCCCGGCGGAAGCCGGGATCTCAGGGGAGAAGGACCGCGCCTTCCCGTCCCGAGGCCCCGGCTTACCGCCGGGGCGACGGTTGCTCTAGCTTCCGCTCTCCGCCCGGTCCACCGGGTAAAAGGTGTAGGAAAGGGTGATCTCGCTGATGCCGCGCGCGGCCGGATCGTCGAGCAGGGCGGGGTCGACGTAGAAGACGACCGGCATCCGCACCTCCTCGCCCGGCGCGAGCGTCTGCTCGGTGAAGCAGAAGCACTGGATCTTGGTGAAATATTGCCCGGCCTGGACCGGCGTCACGTTGAACGTCGCGGTCCCGGTGACCGGCCGGGCGGAGAGGTTGCGGGCGGTGTAGAGGGCGATGCTGCGCGCTCCGATCGCGACCTCGCGGCTGGTGTCGACCGGCTCGAACCGCCACGGCAAGGCCGGCGCGACATTGGCGTCGAAGCGCACGCTGATCCGCTGCGCCACCGCCCCGGGCGCCCGCCCGTCGGCGGCGAGCTGGGTCGTGCCGCCGAGCCCGGTGACCTGGCAGAAGAGGCGGTAAAGCGGCACGCTGGCGAAGGCGAGGCCGACCATCGCCGCCACCAGCAGGGTGGCGAGCGCCGCGGTGCGGCCGTTCCGGCGAGCGAGGCTGGTCACCCCTGCCCCCCGATGCGGGCGATGGTGACGAAATAGAGCAGGACGACGAAGGCGCCGAGCGCCAGCGCCATCGCCAGCGCGCGGGCGCGCTGGCGGCGGCGCACCTCGTCGGTGAGCGGGTCGCGAGCGCTCACGGCCAGATCAGCCGATCGGCGACCAGCGCGCCGAACAAGGCGAAAAGATAGAGGATCGACCAGGCGAACAGCCGCTTCTCCGGCTTCATCGCGGCCGGCTCGGTGGCGCGGCTCAAGAGCAGCTGGAGCGCGAGCCACAGGAAGACGAGGCTGAGCGCCGCCGCGGCGATGCCGTAGAATGGCCCGGCCAGAGCGAGCGGCCAGGGCGCGACGGCGACCGCCGCCATCGGCAGCGCGTAGAGCATGATCTGCACCCGCGTCGCCCGCACGCCCGCCACCACCGGCAGCATCGGCACGCCGGCCCCGGCATAATCGGAGCGGACGAACAGCGACAACGCCCAGAAATGCGGCGGCGTCCACAGGAAGATCAAGGCGAACAGCAAAAGCGGCAGCAGATCGGCCTGGCCGGTCGCCGCCGCCCAGCCGATCAGCGGCGGGAAGGCGCCGGCGGCGCCGCCGATGACGATGTTCTGCGGCGTGCGCCGCTTCAGCCAGATCGTGTAGACGAAGACGTAGAACAGGATCGAGACGGCGAGCATGGCGGCGGCGAACCAGTTGGTCGCCAGCCCCATCAGCAGCACCGAGAAGACCGCGAGGGCGACGCCGAATTGCAGCGCCGAATCGGGCGCCATCCGGCCCGCCGGGATCGGCCGCGACGCGGTGCGCTTCATCAGCGCGTCGATGTCGGCCTCATACCATTGGTTGAGCGTCGCCGCCGCGCCGGCGCCGAGCGCGATGCACAGCACCGCGGTGAGGCCGAGCACCGGATGCAGCGGCGCCGGCGCGACCAGCAGGCCGCACAGGCCGGTGAAGACGACGAGGCTCATCACCCTGGGCTTGGTGAGCGCGACGAAATCCCGCCATTCGGCGGGGAGGGTGTGGGTGGAGCTCAGCGTACGGGTCGTCATCATTCACCCATTCGTCACCCCGGCGGAAGCCGGGGTCTCAGGACAAGCAGTCACGGCGCGGCCCGCCGAGATCCCGGCTTTCGAGGGGTTCCCATCAAAGTCGTACTTTGATGGGGTCCCTCCCGGGATGACGGGGAGCGCCGTCAATCCACCTTCGGCAGGGTCTCGAACTGGTGGAAAGGCGGCGGACTCGACAGCGTCCATTCGAGCGTCGTCGCGCCCTCGCCCCAATAATTGCCCGGCGCCCTGCGGCCGGCGGCGAGCGACCAGAACAGGTTGATGAAGAAGAAGGCCATGCCGACAGCCATGATGATATAGCCCCAGGTCGCGACCTCGTTCCACCTGGAGTAGGCGTCGGTGTAATCGGGCACGCGCCGCTGGAAGCCGTCCATGCCGAGGAAGTGCATCGGGAAGAACAGCACGTTGACGCCGATGAAGAAGAACCAGAAATGGAGCTGGCCGAGCACCTCGTTGTACATCCGCCCCCACATCTTGCCGAACCAGTAATACCAGCCGGCGAACAGCGAGAAGACGGCGCCCAGCGACAGCACGTAGTGGAAGTGCGCGACCACGTAGTAGGTGTCGTGGAAGACCGTGTCGACGCCGGCATTGGCGAGCACGACGCCGGTGACGCCGCCGACGGTGAACATGAAGATGAAGCCCAGCGCCCACAGCATCGGCGTCTGGAAGGTGAGGCTGCCGCCCCACATGGTGGCGATCCAGCTGAAGATCTTGATGCCGGTCGGCACCGCGATCACCATCGTCGCCGCGGTGAAGTACATCTTGGTGTTCACGTCCATTCCGACGGTGAACATGTGGTGCGCCCAGACGATGAAGCCGATCACGCCGATCGCCACCATCGCATAGGCCATGCCGAGATAGCCGAACACCGGCTTGCGGCTGAACGTCGCCACCACCTGGCTGACCATGCCGAAGCCCGGCAGGATCATGATGTAGACCTCGGGATGGCCGAAGAACCAGAACAGATGCTGGTAGAGGACCGGGTCGCCGCCGCCGGCCGCGTCGAAGAAATGGGTGCCGAAATTGCGGTCGGTCAGGAGCATGGTGATCGCACCGGCGAGCACCGGCAGCGCCAGCAGCAGCAGGAAGGCGGTGACCAGGATCGACCAGACGAACAACGGCATCTTGTGCAGCGTCATGCCGGGCGCGCGCATGTTGAAGATGGTGGTGATGAAGTTGATCGCGCCGAGGATCGAGCTGGCGCCGGCGAGGTGGAGCGCGAAGATCGCCATGTCGACCGACGGCCCGACCGAGCCGGTGGTGGAAAGCGGCGCGTAGACGGTCCAGCCGACGCCGGCGCCGAGCCCGGTGCCGCCGGGGACGAACGAGCTGCCGAGCAGCAGGATGGCGGCCGGCGGCAGCAGCCAGAAGGAGATGTTGTTCATCCGCGGGAACGCCATGTCGGGCGCGCCGATCATCAGCGGCACGAACCAGTTGCCGAAGCCGCCGATCATCGCCGGCATCACCATGAAGAACACCATGATCAGGCCGTGGGCGCTGATCAGCACGTTCCACATGTGCAGGCCCTCGTCGAACGTCGCCTGGCTGCCGGCGACGATCGAGGCCCAGGATTCGAGATGCTGGATGCCGGGCTGGGCCAGTTCCCAGCGCATCAGGCCGGAGATCGCGCCGCCGATGATGCCGGCGCTGACCGCGAAGATCAGATAGAGCGTGCCGATGTCCTTGTGGTTGGTCGACATGAACCAGCGGACGAAGAAGCCCGGCTTGTGGTCGGCGTCGTGATGCGCGTCATGGGCGCGGTCGGCCTCGAAATGGACGGCGTTTGCGGTGGTGTCGGTCATGTCGGTGATGCCGCCTCAGTTGGTCGGGGTGCTGGCGCGGGGGAGCGCCGGCGCGGCGGCGGCTCCCTCGACAATGTTGGTGGGCGCGGGCGTCGCCTCGGTCGGCTGGCCGGCAGTGATCCCGGGTGCCGGTGCCGCGGCCGCGGCGGGCCGGGCGCCGGGCATGGTGCCGCCCTTGGAGGCGACCCAGGCGGCGAACCGCTCGGGCGGGACCACCTCGACGGCGATCGGCATATAGCCGTGGCGGGCGCCGCACAGCTCATAGCAGACGCCGTAATAGAGGCCGGGCCGGTCGGTGCGGAACCAGGTCTCGTTGAGCCGGCCCGGCACCGCGTCGATCTTGGTCCAGAAAGCCGGGACGCCCCAGGCGTGGACGACGTCGTTGGAGGTGACGATCATCTTCACGGTCGCGCCGGCCGGAACCACCAGCCGCTCGTCGACGGCGAGCTGGCGCGGCTCGCCGCGCGCCCTCGCCTGCTCGTCGTCGAGCATGTTGGACACCAGCTCGATGCCGTGATCGGGATATTCGTAGGTCCAGTACCATTGGTTGCCGATCGCCTTGACGGTGATATCGGCCCGCGGCGGCGAATATTGGTGCGAGAGCAGCCGGATCGAGGGCACGGCGATGACCACCAGGATCAGCACCGGCACCAGCGTCCAGGCGATTTCGAGCACGGTGTTGTGGGTGGTGCGCGACGGCACCGGATTGGCGCCGCGGCGGTAGCGGATGATCACCCAGCCGAGCAGCGCCAGCACGAACAGCGAGATGACGGTGATGGCCGGCATCAGGATGACGTTGTGGAACCAGGCGGCTTCCTCGCCGATCGGCGTGAACTGGTCCTGCAGCGCCGCCCGCCCGTCGGGCTGGCCGACGCCGGGCTCGGCGCGGGCGGTGCTGGCGAAGCCGGCCGCATTGGCGACGCTGGCGTCGCTCGGCTCGTCGGAGGCGAAATTGGCCAAGGCCGGGTCGCTCGTCTGCTCGGGCGTGGCCGGCTGCGCCTGCGACCGGGCGCTGATCGCGTCGGTCGGGGGCGCCGACGGCTGCTGCGCCTGCGTCGGCTGGGCGGCGGCCGGCTGGGCGACCGCCGCGGCCGGAACCAGGCCGAACGCGGCGGCGGCGGCGGCGAGCGTGAGGAAAGTCTTCATCTAAACCCCTGTGGACCGCTGCGGGGGAGCGGGTAGATTCGAGCGCCGGCGGACGCGACGCGGCGCCTTATAGGCAGGCTCCCGGCGTCCCTCAAGCATGTTGCGGCGCCCCTTCGAAGCTTGATGCCCGCTCTGCCCTTGCCTATCAGGCTGGCGCCCCTCGAAGCTGGAAAAAAGCGAATGACCGAAGAGCAAGTCCTGGCCGAATTCCGGGCCGCCGGCGCGTTGCTCGAGGGCCATTTCATCCTCTCCTCCGGCCTGCGCTCGCCGGTCTTCCTGCAGAAGATGCGCATCTTCGAGGATCCGCGGCGGAGCGAGCGCTTGTGCGGCGCTCTCGCCCAACGCATTCGCCAGGCGTTCGGACCCGTCGACCTGGTCGTCTCGCTCGCCGTCGGCGGCATCGTCCCCGGCTACGAGACCGCGCGATCATTGCGCTGCAAGGCGATCTTCGTCGAACGCGACGGCGCCGATTTCGCGCTGCGCCGCGGCTTCGAGATCGCGCCCGGCGCGCGGCTCGTGCTGGTCGAGGACATCGTCTCGACCGGCGGCTCGCTGCGCGAATGCCTGGCGGTGGTGCGCGGCTTTCCCGGCGAGATCCTCGGCGCCGCCTGCCTGATCGACCGTTCGGGCGGCCGGGCCGAGATCGGCGTGCCGCTGGTCTCGCTCGCCCAGGTGGACATACCCGCTTACCCGCCGGACGCGCTGCCGCCCGAGCTCGCCGCCATCCCCGCCGAGAAGCCGGGCAGCCGCAAGGCGCCTTCGCCGAGCGAAGTCGCGGGGGCGTGACCCGCGTTGCGGCTGGCAACCCGCTTGCTTATATGTCCGTTGGGATTGAGGAAGGGCGATGGAGAAGCTCGAAGTCTTCAAGGCAGACGACGGCCACTATCGCTGGCGGTTCGTCGACGCCAAGGGTCGACCATTATCGGTGCGGCCCGGCCGCATCCGGATAGCCGGCATGACGGGACGGAAGCGACAGCGGGTCGAGGCCGCGCTCGATCGGGCGCTGGCCGAGTTTGCAGAAGCCAACGGCGCTCAGACGGCAAAGGCCTGACCGATTGGCGGATTCGGATCGGGATAGAAGCGTCTTCATCAATTGCCCGTTCGACGCCGCTTTCACCTCGATATTCAATGCCATCATCTTCTCGGCGACCGCCTGCGGCTTTCAGGTCCGCAGCGCGCTCGAGATCGCCGACAGCGGCGAGTTGCGTCTGCAAAAGATCATGCGACTGCTCGAATCGAGCCGGTTCAGCATTCACGATATTTCGCGGGTGGAGCTCGATGAGGACAGCGGCTTGCCGCGGTTCAACATGCCGATCGAACTGGGAGCTGCCTTGGGTATGAAATATCTAGGGCGGGCTCGCCTCCGCGACCACCACATGCTCGTGCTGGATACCGAACGCTACCGGTATCAGACGTTCGCGTCGGACCTGGCGGGCATAGACATTTCCGCGCATGGCGGCACGCCGGCCAGAGCGATTGGCGAAGTCCGGAATTTTTTCGGCACTCACATCGGCGCAACTCTTCCCAGCCCTTCCGTGATCGAAAAGGGCTATCGGCTCTTTGAAGCGGCATTGCCCGCGATGGCCGCAGCGGCGCGGCAACAAGAGAGGGAGCTGACGTTCAAGGATCGCCTCAAGCATATCGACCTGTTCCTGAGCCGGTCGCCGACGTGACCCGTCCTCTGCGCCTCGGCGTCAACATCGACCATGTCGCGACGATCCGCAACGCGCGCGGCGGCGACCATCCGGATCCGGTGCGCGCCGCCTTCGCCGCCGCCGACGCCGGCGCCGACGGCATCACCGCCCATTTGCGCGAGGACCGGCGGCACATCACCGACGAGGATATCGACCGGCTGATGGCGCGGCTCGCCATCCCGCTCAATCTCGAAATGGCCGCGACCGAGGAGATGCTGGAGATCGCGCTCAACCATCGTCCCCACGCCGCCTGCATCGTCCCGGAAAAGCGCGAGGAGCGCACCACCGAGGGCGGGCTCGACGCCGCCGGCCAGCACAATCACCTCGCTTATTATGTCGATCGGCTGCGCGGCGCGAACATCCGCGTCAGCCTGTTCATCGAGCCCGATCCCGACCAGGTCGAGGCCGCGGCGCGGCTGGGCGCGCCGGTCGTCGAGTTCCACACCGGCCGTTACGCCCATTTGGCCGGCGACGAGCGGACGGCCGAGGCCGGGCGCATCGCCAGAGCCGCGGCGCTGGCGGTCCAGGCCGGCATCGAGCCCCATGCCGGACACGGCCTCAGCTTCGACAATGTCGCCGGGATCGCCGCCATCCCGCAGCTGAAGGAGCTGAACATCGGCCATTTCCTGGTCGGCGAGGCGATCTTCACCGGTTTCGAGGCGAGCGTGCGGCGGATGCGCGAGCTGATCGACGGGGCGCGGGGTGATTAACTCCTCCCCGGGCCGGGGAGGGGGACCGCGCGGCGCAGCCGCGTGGTGGAGGGGGCGTCATCCCGGCGAAAGGGAACCCCGCAAAGTATTACCTTGCGGGGACCCCGATAGCCGGGACCTCAGGACAAGAAGGCCCATGGGGTCCCGCAGAGACCCCGGCTTTCGCCGGGGCGACGGCCTGGGGGGGCCTTCATGATCCTCGGCCTCGGCTCCGACCTGTGCAACATCGAGCGGATCGCAAATTCGCTGGAACGGTTCGGCGAACGCTTCCTCAAACGGGTGTTCACCGAGACCGAGCAGGCCAAGGCGGAGCGGCGCCCGTTCACCCGGGCCGGCACCTACGCCAAGAGGTTCGCCGCCAAGGAAGCGTTCGCCAAGGCGGTCGGCACCGGCTTCAGGCGCGGCGTCTTCATGCGCGACATCGGCGTCGTCAACCTGCCGAGCGGCGAGCCGACGCTGCGCCTCACCGGCGGCGCCAAGGAGAGGCTTGACGCGCTGACGCCGCCGGGCCACGCCGCGCGCATCCACCTGACGATGACCGACGACCATCCTTTCGCGCTGGCGGTGGTCATCATCACCGCCGTGCCCGAGGAGCGCCCGATTTGACCGATCCCGACCGCAGAGAAGCGGCCGATCCAGCCGCCGAAGCCGCCCTCCCGGCCGACGCCGCCGAGCCGGCCGAGCCGGCGCCGGCCGCCGCGGCCCCGGAGCGGAAGGGCACCGACTGGTGGGGGGAGATCAAGGCGATCTTCTGGCTGATCCTCGCCGTGCTCGCCTTCCACAGCTTCATCGCCAAGCCCTTCTACATCCCGTCCGAATCGATGATGCCGGTGCTGCTGAAGGGCGACCGGCTGGTGGTCAGCAAATTTCCCTATGGCTGGTCGTGGGTGTCGCCCTCGTTCCACGTCTTCCCGCCCACCGACGGGCGGCTGTGGGGCGAGCTGCCGGAACGGGGCGACATCGTCATCGTCACTCCGCCCGGTCAGAGCGCGGACTATATCAAGCGGGTGATCGGCCTGCCCGGCGATACGGTCGAGCTGATCGACGGGACCATCTACCTGAACGGCAACCCGGTGCGGCGCGAGGCGCGGCCGCCGGCGATGCTGCCGATCGACGACAACCTCCCCTGCCAGCGCGACCTGTATGGCGACTTCCGGGCGCGCGGACCCGACGGCCGGACCTATTGCCGGCTGCCGGTGTTCCGCGAAACCCTTCCCAACGGCCGCGCCTACGACACGATCGACGTCGGCAACAGCGCGGGCGACAACCGCCCGCGCGTCACCGTGCCTCCCGGCCACGTCTTCCTGATGGGCGACAATCGCGATCACAGCGCCGACAGCCGGTTCCCGATCCGCGAGCAGGGCCTCGGCGGCCCGGTGCCGTGGGAGAATATCGGCGGGCGGGCCGAGTTCATCACCTTCTCGCTGGACGGCAGCTCCAGCTACCTGAACCCGATCAGCTGGTTCACCGCGCTGCGCGGCGGCCGCGCCGGCAGCTCGCTCCATCCCGAGCGGACGGCGCCGGCCGGGAGCGGGGGACGATGAGCGAGGACGGCCCGGCCGGCGCCGCCGTCGCCGCCCAGGCCGGCCCCGCGCCGGCGCCGGACGACAGCCATGTCGAGCAGGCCGGCCCGGCCGAGTTTCGCGACCCGCTGATCCGGGAGGAGCTGAAGCGGGCGAGCGTCTGGTTCGGGCTCGGGCTCGCCATCCTCGCGATCATCTTCCTCGCCCAGCCGCTGCTGCTCATCTTCGGCGGCATCGTCTTCGCCTCGATGCTCGACGGCGGCGCGCGGCTGCTCGGCCGGGTGCTGCCGATCGGACGCGGCTGGCGGCTGCTGATCGTCGCCCTCGCCGCTTTGGCCTTCCTGGTCGGCACGGTCTGGCTCGCCGGCGTCCAGCTCGCCGGCCAGGCGGCGGCGCTGCGCGACATCGTCGCGGTCCAGATCAACCGGCTGGTGGCGCTGGCGGCGACCTACGGCCTCGGCACCGACAGCGTCGAGCCGCAGCAGCTGCTCGAGCAGCTGATGGGCTCGCTGGGCCTGCTCACTTCCGCCGTCACCACCGCCATCGGCGGCGTCACCTCGATGGTCATGATCATCGTCATCGGCCTGTTCGTCGCGGTCGAGCCGCGCATCTACGAGCGCGGCGTCGCCTGGATGCTGCCGCTGGCCGGCCGCCAGCGCTTCTACCGCACCTCGGACCGGATGGGCTTCACGCTGCGGCGGCTGATGGCCGGCAGGCTGGTCGGCATGGCGGTCGAAGGCGTCGGCACCTGGCTGCTGCTGATGGCCGGCGGCGTGCCGATGGCCGCCTTGCTCGGGCTGCTGACCGGCATTCTCGCCTTCCTCCCCAATATCGGCGCGATCCTGTCGGGGGTGCTGATCGTGCTGGTCGGCTTCAGCGCCGGCGTCGACACCGGCCTGTGGGCGATCGCCGTCTACGTCATCGTCCAGGTCGTCGACGGCTATCTGATCGTGCCCTATGTCGCCCGCAAGACGGTCGACCTCGCGCCGGCGCTGGTGCTCGGCGCCCAGGTCATTTTCGGCGCCCTGTTCGGCCTGCTCGGCCTGGCGCTCGCCGATCCGATCGTGGCGATGATCAAGGCGGCACTCGAGCAGAAATCGGTCGACGACCGCACGCCGCCGCCGGCAAAGCGGATCGCGCTCTAGAGCGGGGTGGTCCCGCCCTGACTCAACCCGTCATTGCGAGCGGAGCGAAGCCATCCAGAGCGGCTCTCGAGGCCGACTGGATTGCCGCGGCCCCCGGCTTGCGGGGTCCCCGCAAAGTAGCACTTTGCGGGGTGCCGTTGCGCCGGGGTCCTCGCAACGACGGCTTTATTGGCGATTGCCGGTGGGTGCCGCGGGCGCGGCGGGCGCTTCGGCCTCGGGTTCCGACGGCCGCTCGCGGCCCGGCGGAGCGGCGTCCTCGCCCGGCTCGGCGCCCTCGGGCGGCCCGGCTCCCGGCGGTCCCATCAGCTGCCGCATCGCCGCCATGCCCGGCGCGATCTGCAGCACCTCGATGTCGAAGACGAGCGTGTCCTCGCGGGTGAACGGCGTCCCCGGCGGCGTCGCCTGCTGGACGTGCAGCCCCGGCGGAATCCACAACCGGTAGCGGCCGCCCGCCTGCATCAGCTGCAACCCCTCCGAGAAACCGGGAAACAGACCCTCGGTGCCGGTGACGAACGGCTGGCCGGACTGGTCGCTGTCCTCGATCAGCGTGCCGTCTTCCTTGCGCAGCTGGTAGCGCAAAGCGACGAGGTCGGCCGGCGTCACCGTCGGCCCGCTCCCTTCCTCGAGGACGCGGTAGCGCAGCCCCGAATCGGTGGTGGTCACCTGCTGGCCGCGGGTGCCGATCCAGGCCAGGCCCGCCGCGGCGAGCGCCAGCAAGGCGAGCCCGATCCACAGCTTGAGGACGGAGCGGCGGGCGAGCGGGCGAAGCGGCACGGCGGTGACGGACATCAAGCAACCCCCAAAAGGAAACGGGCGGCGATGCTCTATCGCCGCCCGCCACTTATTCCAAGCGATCCCTCGTCATCCCAGGGAGCATCGCTGCGACTTCTTGTCCCGAGGTCCCGGCTTTCGGGGGTTCCCATCAAAGTAACACTTTGATGGGGGCCCTCCCGGGATGACGGATCAGCGGACGCCGTCGCGCTCCGCGCGCTTGCGCTCGAGCTTGCGGGCCCGGCGGATCGCCGCGGCGCGCTCGCGGGCGCGCTTCTCGGACGGCTTCTCATAATGGCGGCGGAGCTTCATCTCGCGATACACGCCCTCGCGCTGCAGCTTCTTCTTGAGCGCCCGCAGCGCCTGGTCGACATTGTTATCGCGAACGATGATCTGCATAAAAGCTCGCCACTCTTCCTTTTCAAAGCGATTGAGACCGCGCGGCGCCCGATAGCGGGCGCCCGTCAAGAAAATATTGATCCAAAAACAGCTGCGCCGCGAAGCACTTCCCCGCGGCGTCGGCCGGCGCACTAGCAAAGAAGCCCGCCAAAGGCAAGCCGCCCGCCGTGCGCCGGGACCTCAGCCGCGCGCGCGCCGCTTGCTCGCGCCCATCGGCCTGACGGCATGGGCGTAGCGCCCGCGCTGACCCTGCGGACGGTGGCGGCGGCGCTCCTCGTGACGCGGCGCCGGCCGCTCGTCGCGCAGCGGCGCGGTCCGGCTCGATTCGATCCGTCCCGCCTCGGCGGTGAAATTGGCCGGCAGCGGCACTGCCGCGATCGGCTGGCGGGTCAGCTTCTCGATGTCGCGCAGATAGGGCCGCTCGTCCTCGGCGCAATAAGCGACCGCGACGCCGGCCGCGCCGGCGCGCGCCGTCCGCCCGATGCGGTGGACATATTGCTCGGCGACGTTGGGCAGCTCGAAATTGATCACGTGCGAAACGCCGGTGACGTCGATGCCGCGCGCGGCGATGTCGGTGGCGACCAGGATCCTGACCTCGCCGGCCTTGAACATGGCCAGCGCCTTCTCGCGCTGCGGCTGGCTCTTATTGCCGTGGATCGCGGCGGCGACGATGCCGCTGCCGCCGAGCAGCTTCACGACCCGGTCGGCGCCGTGCTTGGTGCGGGTGAAGATCAGCACCCGCTCCATCGAGCCGTTGGCGCCGAAGCCGACGCGCAGCATCATCGTCAGCAGCGCCTGCTTCTCGCTCTGGCGGACGAAGCTCACAAATTGCTCGACCCGCTCGACGGTGGTGGCGGCCGGCGCCACCCGGACCTCGGCGGGATCGGTGAGGAAGCGGTCGGCGAGCTCGCGGATCGTCTTCGGCATCGTCGCCGAGAAGAACAGGGTCTGCCTTTTTTCCGGGATCCACTTCACGATCTGCCGGAGCGCGTGGATGAAGCCCAGGTCCATCATCTGGTCGGCCTCGTCGAGGACGAGGATCTCGACCTCGCGCAGCGTCAGATAGCGCTGCTCGACGAGATCGATCAGCCGGCCCGGCGTCGCGACGAGGATATCAACGCCGCGCTCGAGCGCGCGCCTCTGCTTGCCGATCGGCACGCCGCCGAAAGCGGTGGTGACCGACAGGCGCGAGAAGCGGCTATAGGCCGAAGCGCTTTCGGCGATCTGGCTGGCCAGCTCGCGGGTCGGCGCCAGCACCAGCATCCGGCACGAGGTCGGCCGCGGCAGGCGTTTGGCGGCGCTCAGCCGGTCGATCGACGGCAGCATGAAGGCGGCGGTCTTGCCGGTGCCGGTCTGGGCGATGCCGAGCAGGTCGCGGCCCTTCAAAAGGGTCGGGATCGCCTGGGTCTGGATCGGGGTGGCGTCGCTATATTGCTTGTGCGCGAGCGCCTGAAGCACGGGCTGCGACAGCCCGAGGGTCTGGAATGACATTTTGGTTGGAAACTCACTTCAAATGCGGCGCCGCGCGCAGCCCCAATGGCGCGCGCAACGCGGCGGGTTCTGAACGACCCGCGTGAAAAGGGAAGCTCTTGGGAAAAACCGAGACGGAGCCGCGGCGGTTGACCCGCCTGTTCACGCTGCCTGACGCCTCGCTGAGCGCCATGTGGGGGCGAAGGGGTTAAAAGTCAATCAACAGGGTTGGGATGAAGGGCGGCTAGACCAGCAGCATGGTGGCGAGCGACAGGAACACGCCCATGCTGGCGACGTCGCTGGCGGTGGTCAGGAAGATGCTGGAAGCGGTCGCGGGATCGGCGCCGAGCCGCTTCAGCGTCAGCGGGATCAGGGCGCCGGCGACGCCGGCGACGGCGCAGCTCACCGTCATCGCGAAGGCGACCACCGCGCCCATCAGCCAGGGCTGCGCTTCGCCTTGCTGGGTCGCGTAGATGATCATGCCGGCGCCGGCGGTGAGGCCGACCAGGATTCCGTTCAAGAGGCCGAGCAGCCCCTCCTTGGCGACCAGCCGGCCGACAATCTCCGGGGTGAGCTCGCCCAGGGTCATGCCGCGCAGCGTCACCGCCAGCGCCTGGCAGCCGGTATTGCCGGTCTGCCCGGCCATCACCGGCAGGAAGACGGCGAGGATGACCAGCTCGGCGAGCGTGTTCTCGAACAGGCCGACCACGGCAGCGGCGACGAAGGCGGTGAGCAGGTTGATCTGCAGCCACGGATGCCTGAGCCGGAGGCTGCGCCCGAGCGGCGTCGCCAGCCTTTCCTCTTTCTCGACACCGACCATCTGCCCCGCCTGGGCGCTGATCGCGATCGCCTGCTCGGCGAACAGCTCCTCGCCCCGCACCAGGCCCTTGAGCACGCAGGCCTCGTCGCACACCGGATAGACCGGATAGTGGCGCACCAGAGCCGCCTTGAGCGCCTCGGTGACCGGCATCGTCTCGCCGAGCGCGAACGGGTCGCGGATCATCAGCGCGTCGAGCCGGGTCTCCGGCTCGGCGAGCAGCAGGTCGCGCATCACCACCACGCCCACGAGCTTGCCGGCCTCGTCGGTGACATAGCCGTAAGTGACCAGCGCCTCGCGGGTGAGCTCGCGCAGCTGCTCGATCGTCTCGGCGACGGTCATCTCGCCGCGGAACACCGCGATCGGCGGCGACATCAGGTCGCCGACCCTGGCTGCTTTCGAAGCGGTGGCGATCGATAAAGCGGGGACGGGCTGCTCGGTCATGCGCGTCAAGCTGGCCGAAGCGCGGCGGGATCGCAAGGCCGATTTGCTGCGCTGCAGCGCCTGTCCCGACAAAATATCCGCGCCTGGACGACCGGCATCCGCCGAGCCGGTCGCATTGTGCGTTTCGCCACAGACGGCTCGCTGTCCTCAATCCAGCCCTGTCATCGCCGACCGCAGGCCTGGAGCGAAACCGATGGCGATCATGACCATCTTCGAATGGACCCAGCTGATCGCGCTCGGCGGGCTTGCCGGCGCGGTCGGACAGGGCGCGCGGGCGATCATCGGACTGAAAAAAGCCCATGACGCGGCCAGCAGCGCCAACGCCCGCCTGGGGCAGATGATCGAAGCCAGCAAGCTCTTCGTGTCGCTCGGTATCGGCTTCGTCGCCGGCGCGCTGTCGGCAATCTTCCTGATCCAGGACATCCGCCTGGTGCCCTCCCAGCAAATCTTCGCCCTGATCGCGGCCGGCTATGCCGGCGGCGACCTCATCGAAGGCCTGATCTCCCGCGTTCCCGGAACGACGGACGCGGCCCCCGGCCAGGAGGCGATCGGCGTTCCCTCGACCGCCACCGCCGACAATTCGGTAGGATGAAACCATGCCCGACACCGTGCTGATCGCCGTCTCCGGCACCGTCCAGGTCACCGCCAGGGTCAACGTCCGGCAGGGCGCTCCCAATCGCTCCGCTCCGGTGCTCCGCAAGCTCGCCGCCGGCGCGCCGGTTACGGTGGTCGGCCTGGTCATCGGCGAAACGGTGCAGGGCAATGCCCATTGGTTTCGGCTCGACGAAAGCAGCTATATCTGGTCGGGGGGCTGCGGCGCGCTGGTCCCGGGCTCCTCGTTGCCGGCCCAGGCGGCCGCGACGCCGCCGGCCCGGAACGGCATCGACCCGAGCCTCGCCGGCTTCGGCCTCGACCCGCAATTCGCGCAGAAACTGACCGCCCTGCTCGGCGCCTGCCTCGAGCGCGGTCATCAATTCAGGATCAGCCAGGGGCTGCGCACGCCCGCGCGCCAGGCGCAATATTATTGCAAATGGGCGCAGCGGTCGCCGGCCGACATCGACGCCAAGGCCGCCGAGCTGGAGGCGCTGGGGGCATTGTGGACCGCGCAGCTGCTGACGAGCTTCCGCGACATCGCGCGCCAGCCGCGCTGGCTGACCGACGCCGCCCCCGGGGCCGGCTGGCACCAATGGGGCGAGGCCGCGGACTGCTATTGCTTCCGTGACGGCCGGATGGTCGAGGATGGCGAGGATCCCTGCTACCGGACCTATGCCGAGCTCGCGCAGAATCTGGGGCTCACCGCCGGTTTCTACTTCACCCGACGCGATTCCGGGCACGTCCAGCTCCGGCCGGGTAATGCGACCAATTTCTACGGCTGGCCTGAAATCGATCAGATCATGCAGCAGCAATTCGGCGACAAGCCCGGTTCGGACCCCTGAGCCGGCCGAGCGCCGCCGGGTTGGGCGCAAGCGGCCCGAGCGGGTGGACGAGCCGGATTCCAGCCGGCGAAGAACAAGAAGCTTCCAGATCGACTTGAGGGTCGTCGGAACCTGTGCCCGCCCGCTCCGGCATCCTGTCGAACTCTCGAAAGCGTTCAAATCCGGACGGATTCTGTTCGAAGGCGGACAGCCGGGCGAGGCTGCGGCGCGGCTCGCGAGAGAAAAGCTTTGGCCCGGTCTTTGCATCGCGCAAGCAAATCATCGGGAGATTTTCATGCGCCTGCCGCTTTCCATCGCCGCTCTCCTGCTTCTCGCCGGCTCGGCCTGCGCCCAGCCCGGCGCCGCCGAGGCCCAGCCGTCAGGCCGGATCAACTGGGAGATCGAGGAATCGGGCCAGGGCGGCCACGTCCAGCTCGAGATCAGCCGCCGCTCCGGCAACAGCCACTGGACGATCGGCCACACCGTCGCTTTGTCGTCGCTCGACGGGCTCACCCAGGGCCAGCTGGACGGCGACGGCGGTCCGGTCGCGTTCCGCATCGCCCGCGACGCCGGCACGCTCGCCTGCGAGGGCGTGGCGCGGCGCGGCCGCGGCACCGGCGAGTGCAGCTTCGCCGCCGACGCCGGATTCGCCGCCGCGCTCGCCGAACGCGGCATCGGCCGGCCGAGCGTCAACGAGCAATTCTCGATGGCGCTGCACGACATCGGCATGGCCTATGTCGAAGAGCTCGAGCGGCAGCGTTACGCGACGCCGAGCGCAGCCGAGCTCGCCCAGGCCGGCGGCCATGGCGTCACCTTCGACTATCTGCGCGGCATGGGCGCGCACGGCTATCGGGTCGGCCGGCTCGACATGCTGATCCGGATGCGCGACCATGGCGTCGACCCCGATTATGTCGCCGAGCTCGCCCGGCTCGGCGTGCGCGACATCCCGCCCGACGAGATCGTGCGGCTGCGCGACCATGGCGTCACCGCCGATTATGTCGGCGAGCTTCGCCAGCTCGGCTATCCGGGCCTGACGCCGGACGCGATGATCCGGCTGCGCGACCATGGCGTCACCGCCGATTATGTCCGCCAGCTCGCGCGCCACGGCATAAGCGACATCCCGCCGGAGGAGCTGACCCGGATGCGCGATCATGGCGTGATGCCCGATTTCATCGCGGCGCTGCGCGAGCACGGCTATGCCGGCTTCAGCACCGCCGACATCGTCCGGATGCGCGACCATGGCGTCGACGGCGATTATGTCGGCGCGCTGAGCCGCCTCGGCTATTCCGGCATTTCCGCCGAGGAGATCGTGCGGCTGCGCATCCACGGCATCGACGCCGACTTCATCCGCCGCGTCAACGGCCGCGACCGGCTGACGCCCGAGGAGCTGGTGCGGCTGCGGACCGGCGGCTGACCGCGACCGGCTGAATTGGACGTCATTGCGAGCCCCGAAGGGGCGCGGCAATCCCGCTGCGGTTGATCTGGGTCGCCACGGCGCTTCGCGCCTCGCGATGACGCTTGATGCCTCCCGATCGATCGAAGCCTTCTAGTCGGCGAGCGGGCCGAATTTCGGCTCGGTCCGCGCCAGCCGCGCCTTCACCGCCTCGTTGAGATCGGCGCTGACCAAAGCGGCGGCGTTCCACAAGGCGACGTCGCGCAGCCCCTCCTCGACCGGCCGGCCGCGGCTGTGGTTGAGGCTGCGCTTGGCGCCGGCCACCGCCAGCGGCGACTTGGCGGCGATCGCGCGGGCGAGCTCCAGGCCGGCGGCGATCGCGGCGTCCCGGCCGGCCTCCACCCGATTGACCAGGCCGTAGCGCGCCGCCTCGGCGGCCGGCATCCGGCGGCCGGTGAAGGTGAGCTCGCGCAGCACGCCGTGCGGGATCAGATAGCCGAGCCGCTGCAGGGTGCCGAGATCGGCGGTGATGGCGACGTCGACCTCGGCGACCTGGAAGAAGGCGTCGTCGCTCGCCACCCTGAGGTCGCAGGCGCTGGCGAGGTCGACGCCGGCGCCGATGCAGCCGCCATGCACGGCGGCGATCACCGGCGGCCGCGCCTGCTCGACCGCGCTGAACGCGTCCTGCAGCCACTCGATATGCCGCAGGCGCGCTTCGGCCGCACGCCCCGGGTCGGCGCTCGGCGGGAATTGGCGCGAAGCATATTCGAGGTCGAGCCCGGCGGTGAAATGCCTGCCGCGGCCGCTCAGCAGGATCGCCCGGACCTGCGGATCGCGCCCGAGCGCCCGGAACGTCTCGCCGATCGCGGCGAACATGTCGCGGTCCATCGCGTTCATCTTGTCGGGACGGGCGAGCTCGACATGCGCCACCCCGTCCGCCGCCTCGACGTGGATCCGGTCGGCTGTCATCCCGGCCTTCCTTCCTTCTGCTCGTCACTCCCCCGAAGGCGGAAGTCCAGGGCGACCGGCACCCCGGCCGCACGGGATTCCCGCTTGCGCGGGAATGACGGTTGAAACAGCGTCTTCAGCGCCTAAGGTCGCTCGCCATGACCCGCTTTACCGTGAACGGCCAGCCCGTCCACTATCGGATGGACCCCGAGACGCCCTTGCTGTGGGCCTTGCGGGACGCCTCCAACCTGACCGGCACCAAGTTCGGCTGCGGCACCGGCCATTGCGGCGCCTGCACGGTCCATGTCGACGGCAATGCGGTGCGCAGCTGCCGGGTCAGGATCGCCGATATCGAAGGCAGCTTCGTCACCACCATCGAGGGCCTGTCGCGCGACCGCTCGCATCCGGTCCAGCAGGCCTTCGCCGCCGACATGGTGCCGCAATGCGGCTATTGCATTCCCGGCATGATCATGGCCGCGGCCGCTTTGATCGACCGCAACGACAGCCCGACCGACGCCCAGATCGATCGGGCGATCACCAATATCTGCCGCTGCGGCATCTATCCGCGCCTGCGCGAATCGATCCGCCGCGCGGCCCGGATCAAGACCGGGCGGGAGACGATCGAGGGCGCGCCGGCGCCCGGCATCGCGCCGGAGGATGCCGCCCGCGAAGTGCCGGCGCTGCGCCCCGAGCGGCCGCCGCCGGGAGGCCGTGGCCGCCGCTAAGCATCGGGTTCGAGCCCTTTTCTTTCGCCATGCTTTCCGCCCGGTTCAGCATCCGCTCATCCGGCCTGGTGCACAGCTCGCCCGTGATCGAGGCGGGGTTCGCCGCGGGCAGTGAAGGAGTATCTCGATGCGAAAGGCATTGATCGGTTTGATTATGGCGGCGACGGTGATGACCCCGATCGCGGCCCAGGCACAGGAACGCGGCGAGCGCGGCCGCGGCAGCCGCGCCGAGCGCGTCCAGCGCGCCGAGCAGCGCGGCCAGGCGCGGATCGAGCGCCAGGAGCAGCGCTCCGAGCAGCGCACGCAGCGCCAGGAGGTCCGCCGCGAGGCGCCGGTCGTGCGGCGCGAGGCGCGCCAGGAGGTCCGCCGCGAGGCCCAGGTCGAGCGGCGTTCGGCCCGGCAGGAATTCCGCCGCGAAGCTCAGGTCGAGCGGCGCCAGACGGCTCCGGTGATCGAGCGCCGCAGCAGCGGCCGCCAGAGCGACTATCCGCAGGCGTGGCAGGGCAATCCCAACGATCCGCGGCGCGGCCATTATGAGCGGCTCGAGCGCCGCAACCAGTATCGCTACGGCACTGACGAGCAGCGCCGCGACGTGCGCGAGGAACGGCGCGAGGAGCGCCGGGACGACCGGCGGGACGATCGCCGCGATTGGCGCGACGACCGGCGCGACGACCGCCGCGACTGGCGCGATGACCGGCGCGACGACCGCCGCGACTGGCGCAGCGACCGGCGCAGCGACCGGCGCGACTGGCGGCGGGACTGGAATCGCGACTGGCGCCGCGACAATCGCTACGACTGGAACGGCTGGCGCTACCGCAACCGCGACATCTTCCGCAGCTCGCGTTACTATTCGCCGTACCGCAACCACCGCTATTCGCGCTTCTCGATCGGCTTCTTCCTCGAGCCGCTCTTCTTCAACCAGCGCTACTGGATCGGCGATCCCTATCACTACCGGCTGCCGCCGGCGCCTCCGGGAACGCAGTGGGTCCGCTATTATAACGACGTCCTGCTGGTCGACACCTGGAGCGGCGAAGTCATCGACGTCATCTACGATTTCTTCTGGTAGGGCACCCGCCTTGCCGGACGGGCAGGAAAGCCCGGGGCAGCGCAGGCTGCCCCGGGCTTTTCGCTTGTAAAGGCGGCAACTCCTGACGCATTTGAACGCCCTTCTCTGTGAGGGGATGACCATGCTCGCGCGCCTGCTCGCTTTGCTGCTGCTGCTGATTGCGGCCCCTGCCAACGCCGAAACCCTCGTCATCCATGCCGGCCGGCTGATCGCCGATCCGTCGCGGCCCGCCGCCGGCCCCTCCACCATCACCATCGTCGACGGGCGCATCGAGAGCGTCGCCGCCGGGCTCAATCCGGCGCCGGCCGGCGCCCGGCTGATCGACCTTTCCGGCCGCACCGTGCTGCCCGGCCTGATCGACATGCACGTCCACCTGGCCGGCGATCCCAGCGGCGACTTCTGGCGCGAAGCGGTCGAGCCCGACGAATGGTGGACGCTGATCGGGGTCAAGAACGCCCGCATCACCGCCCGCGCCGGCTTCACCACCGTTCGCGATCTGGGCTCGCCGCCCCGGGTCGGATTCGCCCTCGCCCGCGCCACCCGCGAGGGGATCATCGCCGGCCCGCGCATCATCGCCTCGGGTCCGGCGATCTCGATCATCGGCGGCCACGGCGACGTCAGCGGCTTCCGCCCCGAGGTGATCGAGGCGCTGTCGGTCGACAACACCTGCACCGGCGCCGACCAGTGCGCCGCGCGGGTGCGCGAATTCGCCCGCGCCGGCGCCGAGGTGATCAAGTTCACCGCCACCGGCGGCGTGCTCTCGCAGCAGGCGCGGGGTCTCGAGGCCCATTTCACCGACGAGGAGATGCGCGCCATCGTCACCACCGCCCACGCGCTCGGCCTCCGGGTCGCGGCCCATGCCCATGGCGCGCGCGGCATCGAGGCGGCGGCGCGGGCCGGGGTCGATTCGATCGAGCACGGCACCTTCGCCGACGCCGCCGCGCTCGAGGCGATGCGCCGCTCCGGCGCGGCGCTGGTGCCGACGCTGATGGCCTTCACCGGCGTGCGCGAGGGGCTCGCCGCCAATCGCTACACGCCGCCGGTCGCGGTCAAGGCGCGCGAGGCGCTGGCGCAGCTCGGCCGGGCGACGCGCGCCGCGCGCGCGGCCGGCGTGGCGGTGGTGTTCGGCACCGACGCCGGCGTGTTCGAGCACGGCCGCAATGCAGGCGAGTTCGCGCTGCTGGTCGAGCATTCCGGGATGAGCCCGGCCGAGGCGCTGGCCTCGGCGACCACCGGCGCCGCCCGGCTGCTCGGCCTGGAGAACGAGATCGGCCGCATCGCCCCCGGTTTTTCCGCCGATCTGATCGCCGTCTCCGGCGACCCCCTGGCCGACGTGCGCGTGCTCGAGCGGGTCGACTTCGCGATGGTGCGCGGCCGCCCCGTCGAGTGAAGGCAGGGGCCTGCTCGTGACCGACCCCGTGACGGAGTACCGGATCGCGATCGGCGCCTGGGTGGCCAGGCGCCTCGACGGCAATCCCTCGGTCTCCCGGATTCCCTGCGACGAGCTCGACATCTTCGTCGCGAACGGCTTCCTCGATGCCGGGCAATGCGCCGGGCTGATCCGGCTGATCGACGCCCAGCGCGTCCCGTCACAGCTGCTGTCGTCGATCGAGGATCCGGAATATCGCACCAGCGAGAGCTGCAACATGGATCCGAAGCATGATCTGGTGCGGCAGATCGAGGACAGGATCACCGGCCTGATCGGCATCGATCCGGTCCAGGGGGAGACGATCCAGGGCCAGCGCTACGCGGTCGGACAGCAGTTCAAGGCGCATCACGATTTCTTCCATCCCGACGAGCCCTACTGGCCGGAAATGCAGCGCTGCGGCGGCCAGCGCACGTGGACGGCGATGATCTTCCTCAACGTCCCCGAAGGCGGCGGCCACACCGAATTCGAGAATGCCGGAATCAGGATCGCGCCGCGCGCCGGCAATCTGCTCACCTGGAACAATCTCGACCCGAACGGCCAGCCCAACCCCTATTCGCTCCATTGCGGCCGCCCGGTCACCGCCGGGGTCAAATATATCGTCACCAAATGGTATCGCGAGGGACCCTGGTCCTATTCCGACCTTGTCGCCTACTGAGGGGACAGTCGTCGGGGACAGTCACTTTTCCCACCGCCAGCCTCCAGTTGCTCACCGCAGCGCGCAAAAGTGACTGTCCCCGGCGCGGTCGGAAAAGTGACTGTCCCCGCATTGCCCCGCCCGCTTTGCTGTATTAAGGACGTCCCACACCTGAAGGGAGTCTCGAATGATCAGCCGCGCCGCCTTGCTTGCCGCAACCGCTCTTTTCGTCACCGCCTGCGCGACTACCGCGACCAGCCAGGAGCCGGCGGCCGCGCCGGCCCAGGCCGCAACGGCACCAGCGACCGAAACCGCGGGCCAGCGGCTGCACCGGCTGTTCCGGGAGAGCGACGAGGACAATCTCAGGCGGAATCCGATCACGGCGATCTTCCGCGGCGACTATCGCTACGCCAACCGGCTCGGCGATTATATCACCGACGAATATTATGCCGCCGAGCGCGCCGCCGCCGAGCGCGATCTCGCGGTGCTGGCAGAAATCGACCGCGGAGCGCTCAGCTCAACCGACCAGCTCGCTTATGACGTGTACAAATATCAGCGCGAGGACGATCTGATCGACGTCCGTCCCGACATGCTGGCGCTGACCGCGGTGCGGCCGATCAACCATTTCAGCGGCTTCCACACTTTCTATCCGGTGTTCGCCTCGGGCCGCAACGCCGCGCCGTTCCGCAACGTCGAGGATTATGAGAACAATCTGAGCCGCCACCGCGAGTTCGTGCAGGCCTTCGACCGCGTCGTCGGCCGCTTCCGCCAGGGCATGGAATCGGGCGTCGTCGAGACCAAGCTCACCATCCGCAACGTGATCGGCCAGCTCGACACCCAGCTTGCCGCACCGCCGGAGGAATCGCCTTATTTCGGGCCGGTGCAGAACTTCCCGGACGCGGTGCCGGAAGCCGACCGCGCCCGCCTGAGGCAGGCCCATCTGGAGATGATCCGCGACCAGATCTATCCGGCCTACCGGCGCCTGCGCGAATTCCTCCAGAACGAATATCTGCCGCGCGCCCGCGATGGCGTCGGCCTGGTCCACATGCAGGGCGGCGACCGGCTCTACGAGCGGCTGATCCAGGAGAATACGACGCTCCCGCTGACCGCCGATTATGTCCACGATCTCGGCCTGAGCGAAGTCGCCCGCATCCGCGGCGAGATGGAATCGATCAGGCAGAGGGTCGGCTTCAACGGCACGCTCGCCCAGTTCTTCGAGCATCTGCGCACCAGCCCCGAATTCGCCCCGGCGAGCCGGGAGGCGCTGCGCGACCGCTATTACGAGATCGGCCGCACCGTCGATTCGCGGATCGGCCAGTATTTCTCGACGCTGCCGCGCACCCGGCTCGAAATCCGCGAGGTCGAAGCCTTCCGCGAGCGCAACGAGGCCGGCGGCTCCTATCAGGACGGCACCCCGGACGGGTCGCGGCCGGGCATCTTCTATTACAATGCCTACGACCTGCCGTCGCGCCGCACCTATGGGATGGAGACGCTCTATCTGCACGAGGGCGCGCCCGGCCACCATTTCCAGATCAGCCTCGCCAACGAGAATACCGAGCTGCCCGCCTTCATGCGCTTCGGCGGCAACACCGCCTTCGTCGAGGGCTGGGCGCTCTATGCGGAGACCCTGTGGGACGAGCTCGGCATGGAGACCGACCCCTATCAGCGCTTCGGCGGCCTCAACGACGAGATGCTGCGCGCGATGCGGCTGGTCGTCGACACCGGCATCCACGCCAAGGGTTGGACGCGCGAGCAGGCGATCCGCTACATGCTCGACAATAGCGGCATGAGCGAGACCGAGGTGACCAGCGAGGTCGAGCGCTACATCGCCATTCCCGGCCAGGCGCTCGCCTACAAGATCGGCCAGCTCAAGATCCTCGAGCTGCGCGCGCGCGCCGAACAGGCGCTGGGAGACCGCTTCGACCTGCGCGACTTCCACGCCCAGGTGCTGATGACCGGCGCGCTGCCGCTGACCGTGCTCGAGCGCAAGATCGACGATTGGATCGCCAGCCGACGCGCGAGCTGAAGCCCCGAACCTCAAGTGGAGAGAAGCCCATGACCCGAGGCGCGTTGCTGACCGCCTTTCTCGTTTCGATCGCCGCGGCGGCCACGGCGCAGCCCGGCCAGCCGCCCGCCCCGGCCGCGGCTCCCGCCGAAGAAAGCGTGAGCCAGCGGCTGCACCGGCTGTTCCGCGAAAGCGACGAGGCGAGCCTTCGGCGCAACCCGCTGCAGGGCATGTTCCGCGGCGACTATCGCTATGCCGACCGGCTCGGCGACTGGTTCACGGACGAAGCCTATGCCGCCGAGAAAGCGGCGGCCGAGCAGGATCTGGCGGCGCTGGAGACGATCGACCGCAATGCGCTCGATGCCACCGATCGCATCGCCTATGACGTGTTCAGATATCAGCGCGAGAACGATCTGCGCGATCTGCAGCCGGACCTCATGGCGCTGACGGTCGTGCGCCCGGTCGACCATTTCACCGGCTTCCACACTTTCTATCCGTCGTTCGCGTCGGGGGAAAGCGCCGCGCCGTTCCGCAACGTCGAGGATTATGAGAACAATCTGAGCCGCCACCGCCAGTTCGTCGAGGTGTTCGACCGGGTGATCGCCCGCTTCCGCCAAGGCATGGAATCGGGCGTGGTCGACACCAAGCTCACCATCCGCAACGTCATCGGCCAGCTCGACACCCAGCTCAACACGCCGCCCGAGCAATCGCCTTATGCCGGCCCGGTCCGGAACTTCCCGGACGCGGTCCCCGAGAGCGAGCGCGCCCGGCTGCGCGACGCGCATATCGCGATCATCCGCGACGGCATCTATCCGGGCTACCGCCGGCTGCGCGACTTCCTTCAGAACGAATATCTGCCGCACGCCCGCGACGGCGACGGCCTCGTCCACATGCAGGGCGGCGACCGGCTCTATCGCCGCCTCGTCGAGCAGAACACGACGCTGCCGCATGACCGCCGACGAGGTCCACGAGATCGGCTTGCGCGAGGTCGCCCGCAACCGCGCCGAGATGGAGGCGATCAATGCCCGCGTCGGCTTCGACGGCACCCTCGCCGAGTTCCTCGAATTCCTGCGCACCGACCCGCAATTCGCGGCGCCGAGCCGGGACTGGATGCGCGAAGGCTATTATGCGATCGGCCGCCGCGTCGACCAGAGGATAAGCGAGATCTTCTCCACCCTGCCGCGGACGCGGCTGGAGATACGCGAGGTCGAGGACTTCCGCGAGCGCAACGCCTCGACCGGCTCCTACCAGAACGGCAATCCCGACGGGTCGCGGCCGGGCGTCTTCTATTACAATGCCTACGACCTGCCGTCGCGGCGGACGCATGGCATGGAAGCGCTTTACCTGCACGAAGGCGCGCCGGGCCACCATTTCCAGATCAGCCTCGCCAACGAGAATGAGACGCTGCCGGCCTTCATGCGCTTCGGCGGAAACACCGCTTATGTCGAGGGCTGGGGCCTTTACGCGGAGACTTTGTGGGACGAGCTCGGCATGGAGACCGACCCCTATCAGCGCTTCGGCGGCCTCAATGCCGACATGTACCGGTCGATCCGGCTGGTCGTCGACACCGGCATCCACGCCAAGGGCTGGACGCGCGAACAGGCGATCCGCTACGTGCTCGACAATAGCGGCCTGAGCGAGACCCAGGCCACCACCGAGGTCGAGCGCTACATCGCCAATCCCGGCCAGGCGCTCGCCTACAAGATCGGCCAGCTCAAGATCCTCGAGCTGCGCGCGCGCGCCGAGCAGGCATTGGGCGACCGCTTCGACCTCAGGGAATTCCACGCCCAGGTGCTGATGACCGGCGCGCTGCCGCTGACCGTGCTCGAGCGCAAGATAGACGACTGGATCGCCAGCCAAAGGGCGGGGTGATCTCCGCGGCGCCGGCCCATCTTCCCGTCACCCCAGCGCTGGCTGCGGTCCATGCTGAGCGAGTGACAAGTCGGTATGGATTCCAGCTTTCGCCGGAATGACGAGCGGCCGCAGCGCTGCTAGTCGTCCCGGGCCATTTCGCGGTATTTTCCGACGAGGCCGATTACTACCACGACAAGGCCCAACCCGGTTAGCGCCATGAAGAATTCAGTCATGCCTAATCCTCCTTTGGCACTCGTGCACCGTTGTCAGATTGCCCTCTATATAGGATCGCACCTGGGCTGGAGTCAGGTGGGGATTGAATGTTTCATCTCCAAGCGCAGCGAAAGCAGCCTGGCAAACCGCCCCCGTCGGCTCGGCAATCCTCTCCGTCACCACGGCGCCCACTGCGCTGATCAGCGCGGTTAGTACACCGCCGAGCACTACCGAGTTCCAAAATGAGCGTTGCGTCCGGGTTAATAACGGCTGTCCGGTCGTCGCGATTGCCTGTTCGCGGTTCGATGGGGGCAGCGACGGCTTCGGCGGCGGGGAAGGCATGATCTTCCTCCCTTCGGAGAAATTTCAGCCAAGCAACTTCAACTTCACCACAATATGGATGCCAGGTCCAGCCTCCGTCGCTCCATTCCTGCGTTTGGCAGCGCCTAATCGCTCCGGCTGAGCGCCTCGGCGATCAGCTGGCGGCTCTCGGCGATGCCGTAAAGCGCGATGAAGCTGCCCATGCGGGGGCCTTGCGAGGTGCCGAGCAATATCTCGTAGAGGGCGCGGAACCAGTCGCGCAGCGATTCGAACGCGTGCGCCTTGCCGACTTCATAGACTTCGGCCTGGATCGTCTCGCCGTCGGCATCGTCGGGCAGCCTCGCCAGCCGCGCGTCGAGGTCGCGCAGCGCCTCGGCCTCCATGTCGCTCGGCGGCCGGTGGCGCAGCGAGTTGGCGATGAAGTCGCGGAAATAGGCCAGAGCGTGATCGAGCAGCCGGTCGAGCTCGGGATGGCTGTCGGGCGAGGCTTCGGGGCAATAGCGCCGGACGAAGCCCCACAAGAGGTCCTTGTCGTCGGTCGAGGCGACCGCGACCAGATTGAGCAGCAAGGCGAAGCTGACCGGCATGCGCGCCGGCGGCACCCGGCCGGCATGGACGTGGTGGACCGGGTTGCCGAGCTGCTTGTCCAGCTCCTGGCCCGGATAAGCGGCGAGGAACTGGTGATATTCGTCGACCGCCCTGGGGATGACCGAGAAGCTCAATTGCTTGGCCTTCTTCGGGTCGCGGTAAAGGTAGAAAGCGAGGCTCTCCTCGGGCGCGTAGGTGAGCCATTCGTCGAGCGTGACCCCATTGCCTTTGGTCTTCGAGATCTTCTCGCCATTCTCGTCGAGGAACATCTCGTAGCTGAAGCCTTCGGGCGGCGTCCCCCCGAGGATGCGGGCGATCCGGCTGCTGTGGGTGACGCTGTCGATCAGGTCCTTGCCCGACATCTCATAGTCGACGCCGAGCGCGACCCAGCGCATCGCCCAGTCGACCTTCCACTGCAGCTTGGCGCCGCCCGACAGGATAGAGCGCTCGATCCGCTCGCCTTCGTCCTCGAAGGCGATCAGGCCGGTCTCGGGATCGACCACCTCGACCGGGACCTGGAGCACCTTTCCGGTGGCGGGGCTGAGCGGCAGCACCGCCGAATAGGTCCGGCGCCGGTCCTCGCCCAGGGTCGGCAGCATCACCGCCATGATCGCGTCATAGCGGCGAAGCACCTGCTTCAGCGTCTCGTCGAAGCGGCCGGAGCGATAGCATTCGGACGAAGCGACGAATTCGTAGTCGAAGCCGAACCGGTCGAGGAACTGCCTGAGCAGGCCGTTATTATGGTCGGCATAGCTTTTGTGGCCGCAGCCATAAGGGTCGGGGACCGCCGACAGCGGCTGATCGAGATGGGCGTGCATCATGTCCTGGTGGGGCACGCCCGGCGGCACCTTGCGCATCCCGTCCATGTCGTCGGAGAAAGCGATCAGGCGGCTCGGCCAGTCGACCATTTCCGCCAAAGCGTGGCGCACCATCAAAGTGCGTGCCACTTCCTGGAAGGTGCCGAGGTGCGGCAGACCGGAGGGTCCGTAGCCGGTCTCGAAGACGATGGCGCGCTCGCCGGGCCCGTCCGGATGGCGCTTGAGGAGCTTGCGCGCCTCCTCATAGGGCCAGGCCTTCGAGACTTTTGCCGCTTCGCGAAGCTCGGCTGCGACCGACAAGAGTTGCCCTTTCGTTCCGCCCGGTCCATCACCGGCGGGTGGCGGCCTCTTTGCCCTATCCCGCGCTGCACGCAACCCATGCCGGCATCTGGATCGCCTGGACCGACGGGCGGATCGAGACGGTCGGGCGCGGCGCGGCGATCGCGCGGGCGGCCGAGACGCCGATGGTCATGCTCAACGCGCCGCTGATCGGCAACCGGCTCGGCTATCCGGACCTGTCCGGGCTCGACCTGCTCGAGCTGTTCGCCTTCGTCCATCCGGCCCGCTTCGCGGTGCCGACGCCGAAGGGACTGGCCGACGCGCTCGGCCTGCCGCCGCCGTCCGGCGACGAGGAAGCGGCGCCCTTCCTGCGCGACGCCGCCGCGACCTTGCTGACGACGCTGAGCGGAGACTGGCCGGAGCGGGAGGGCGCCTGGGCGACGGCGCAGGCGCTCCATCGGCTGCGCTGGCCGTGGGGGGCGGCGGTCGCCGAACGGCTGCGGCGGCCGGAGCGCGACGAACGCTGGCTGTTCACGCGGCTCCCCGAATGGGAGGAAAAAGGCGCCCGGCCGCAGCCGCGTCCGGTGCGGATCGCGGCCGAAGCCGCGGTCGAACGGCTCGCCACCCTGGCCGGCCGCGGCGCCGAGCCGCGCGAGGGCCAGCGCGATTATGCCGCCGCCGCCGCTTCGGTCTTCGCGCCGCGCCGGCAGCAGGGACGGCCCAATCTGCTGCTCGCCGAGGCCGGCACCGGCATCGGCAAGACGCTGGGTTATCTCGCCCCCGCCTCCTTATGGGCGGCCGAAGCCGACGGCGCGGTCTGGGTGTCGACCTTCACCAAGGCGCTGCAGCGCCAGCTCGACCGCGAGGGCGAGCGGCTGTTCCCCGATCCGGCCGAGCGGCGGCGCCGGATGGTGATCCGCAAGGGCCGCGAAAACTATCTGTGCCTGCTCAATCTCGAGGAAGCGCTGCAGGGCGGCTTTGCCGGCCGGGCGGCGATCCTGGCGCAGCTGGTGGCGCGCTGGGCCGCTTATACGCGCGACGGCGACATGGTCGGCGGCGACCTGCCGGGCTGGCTGACCTCCCTGTTCCGACGCGCCGGCGCGACCGCTTTGACCGACCGGCGCGGCGAGTGCGTCTATGCCGGCTGTCCCCATTATCGCCGCTGCTTCATCGAGCGCTCGGCGCGGGCGAGCCACGACGCCGACCTGGTCGTCGCCAACCACGCCTTGCTGATGGTCAACGCCGCCCGCGGCCGGACGCCGGCCTCCGGCGGCGCAGGCGGCGCCGAGCCGCCGACGCGGATCGTGTTCGACGAGGGCCATCATCTGTTCGATGCCGCCGACTCGACCTTCGCCGCCGCTCTCACCGGCCAGGAAGCGATCGAATTGAGGCGCTGGATCCTCGGACCGGAAGGCCGCTCGCGAGGACGGCGGCGCGGCCTTGCCGCGCGGCTGGCCGACGTCGCCGCCTATGACGAAGCCGGCGCCGCCGCGCTCGACGCGGCGGTGCTGACGGCCGGCGCGCTGCCCGGCGACGGCTGGCTGCAGCGACTGGCCGAAGGGAGCGCGTTCGGCCCCGTCGAGACCTTGCTCGCGGCGGTGCGCGGCTCGGTCTACGCCCGCGCCACCGCCCAGGATGCCGGCTACGGCCTCGAGACCGAACTGGCCGAGCCCGACCCCTCGCTGGTCGAGGCGGCGGCACCGGCGGTCGAGGCGCTGGAGCTGCTGCTGCGGCCGCTGATCGCGCTCGGCCAGCGGCTCGAGGCGCTGATCGAGGACGCGCCGGACTGGCTCGACGCGCAGGCCCGCGCCCGCGTCGAGGGCGCGATCGGCGGCCTGGGCTGGCGCAGCCAGACGCTTGCCGCCTGGATCGCGCTGGCGGCGCGGATCGGCGGCCCGGCCGATCCCGATTTCGTCGATTGGCTGGCGGTCGAACGGGTCGAGGGACGCGAATATGACGTCGGCCTGCATCGCCGCTGGCTCGATCCGACCCGGCCGCTGGCCGAGACGGTGCTGAAGTCCGCCCATGGCGTGCTGGTCACCTCGGCGACCCTGCGCGGCGGCAGCGACGACTGGGCCAATGCCGAAGCCCGTACCGGCGCCTGCCATGTCGGCCACCCGCCGGAGCGCTTCGAGACGGCCAGCCCGTTCGACTATGCCGCCTGCAGCGAGGTGCTGATCGTCACCGACGTCAGGAAAGGCGATCTGCCGGCGCTGGCCGGCGCCTATGCCCGGCTGATCGAGGCGGCCGAGGGCGGTACGCTCGGGCTGTTCACCGCCATCCAGCGGCTGCGCGCGGTCCATGCCCGGATCGCCGACCGCCTCGCCCGCGTCGGGCTGCCGCTTTATGCCCAGCATGTCGATCCGATCGATACCGGCACCCTGGTCGACATCTTCCGCGACGATCCGCGCGCTTCGCTGCTCGGCACCGACGCGCTGCGCGACGGCGTCGACATTCCGGGCGACTCGCTGCGGCTGGTGGTGATGGAGGGGGTGCCGTGGCCGCGCCCGACCGTGCTTCACGCCGCGCGCCGCGCCGCCGCCCTGCGCCGGGCCCCGGATGAGCGGGGCGCCGCTTATGACGACCGCGTCGTGCGCGCCCGGCTCGCCCAGGCGTTCGGACGGCTGATCCGCCGCCAGCAGGATCGCGGCCTGTTCGTCCTGCTCTCCGCGGCGACGCCGTCGCGCCTGCTCGACGCTTTCCCCGCCGGCGTCCGCATCGCCCGCGTTCATCTTGCCGACGCCATCGACCGGGTAAGATGGCGGCTGTCATCCGCCGATTCGATGACCTATGTCAGGCACCGGGATGAAGACGCTGACGCTGCTGAGGCATGCCAAATCGGCCTGGGACGACCCGGCCGCCCGTGACTTCGACCGGCCGCTGAACCGCAAGGGCCGGCGGGCGGCGTGCCTGATCGGCGCCGAGATGCGCGAGCGGGGCCTTGCCTTCGACCGGGTGATCGCCTCGCCCGCCGCGCGCGTGGTCGAGACCCTTGCCGATGTCGGCCAGGCCTATGGCGAACCGATCCGCGCTTATTATGACCAGCGCCTCTATCTGGCCTCGGTCGCCACCTTGCTCGACACGGTCCATGGGGCCGACGACGACGCGCAGCGGCTGCTGCTGGTCGGCCACAATCCCGGCCTCGAAAGGCTGGCGATGCTGCTGACCCGCGACGACGGCGACGGCCTGCGCGGCAAGCTGTCGGTCAAATATCCGACCGCCGCGATCGTCGAGATCGGCCTGCCGGTGGATCGCTGGCGCGACGTCGCCGCCGGCACCGGCCGCGTCATGCTTTTCATCCGCCCGCGCGACCTCGACCCCGCGCTCGGGCCGGACGCGGAGATCGCCGAGGGCGGAAGGCGTTAGCCGCACAGGGAAGAAGCCGTCATCGCGAGGCGCGAAGCGCCGTGGCCATCCATCCGGCGTCAGGCTGGATCGCCGCGCCCCTTCGGGGCTCGCAGTGACGAACCATCTAGAGCGCCGTCTCCTGCAGCGCCTCGGCGAGCGACTGGCGCAGTGCGCGCAGCTCGTCGGTAGGGAAGCCTTCGCCCTGGTTGGCCGGCGTCGCGCCGGTGGCGGCGACCGCCTCCTCGCCGGCGCCGCTTTCGCCCCTGGCGAGCAATTGCTGCACGCCGCGTATGGTGTAGCCGTCCTGATTGAGCAGGCGGTGGATGCGCCGCGCCAGCGCGACGTCGTCGGGCCGGTAATAGCGGCGGTTGCCGGCGCGCTGCAGCGGCTTCAGCTGCGGGAAGCGCGTCTCCCAGTAACGCAGGATGTGCTGGGGCACCCCCAGCTCGGTGGCAAGCTCGCCGATCGTCCTGAAGGCATGTTCGCTTTTGCGGGCCTGCTCGGCCATCAGCCGCCGGAGGCGATCCGCTCGCGCATGATCTGGCTGGCGCGGAAGGTCAGCACGCGCCGCGGCGCGATCGGAACCTCGACCCCGGTCTTCGGGTTGCGGCCGATCCGCTCGCCCTTGTCGCGCAGGATGAAGCTGCCGAAGCCGGAAATCTTCACATTCTGGCCGTCGGCGAGCGCCGCGCACATATGGTGGAGAATGCCCTCGACGATTCCCGCCGAATCGGCGCGCGACAGACCGATCTCGCGATGCACGATATCGGCAAGGTCCGCACGGGTGAGCGTGCCGACGACCGGTTTCCTGATCGTCCCTGCGTCCGCCATTGAAGGTATCCCCTCCCTATTGAATGATAAACATTAATCCAGCTTAGCCGCCAGCGCAATCGAAGTCTGCTAAAGTCAGAATCTTTGATACCGCGGTGGCGCTCAGTAACGGACCACCGCCGCGCCCCAGGTGAAGCCGCCGCCCATCGCTTCGAGCACCAAGAGGTCGCCCTTCCTGATTCGGCCGTCGCGCACGGCGACGTCCAGCGCCAGCGGCACCGAGGCGGCCGAGGTGTTGGCATGCTGATCGACGGTGACGATCACCCGCGCGGGATCGAGGCCGAGCTTGCGGGCGGTGGCGTCGAGTATCCTTTTATTGGCCTGGTGCGGCACCACCCAGTCGACCTCCTCGGTGCGATGCCCGCACGCCTCCAGCACCTCGTTCAGCACGTCGGCGAGGTTGACGACCGCATGGCGGAACACCTCCTTGCCCTTCATCCTCAATTTGCCGACGGTGCCGGTGGTGGAAACGCCGCCGTCGACATAGAGCAGGTCGTTGTGCCGCCCGTCGGCATGCAGCCGGGTGGCGAGGATGCCCTGATCCTCGGTCTCGCGCGCTTCCAGCACGATCGCGCCGGCGCCGTCACCGAACAGCACGCAGGTCGCGCGATCCTCCCAGTCGAGGATGCGGCTGAACGTCTCCGATCCGATCACCAGCGCATGATCGGCCATCCCGCCCTTCACCATATTGTCGGCGATCGACAGCGCGTAGAGGAAACCGGTGCACACCGCCTGGACGTCGAAGGCGATGCAATCGTCGATGCCGAGCGCGGTCTGCACCCGGGTCGCGCTGGCCGGAAAGGTCTGGTCCGGGGTCGCGGTGGCGAGAACGATCAGGCCGATCCGGTCGGCGGGGAGGCCGGCGGCGTCGAGCGCCTTGCGCGCCGCTTCGGTGGCGAGGGTGGCGGTGGTTTCGCCGTCACCGGCGATATGGCGGGCCTCGATACCGGTGCGCTCGACGATCCATTCATGGGTCGTCTCGACCCGCTCGGCGAGCTCGGCATTGGTGACGCGCCGCGGCGGCAGCGCCGAGCCGGTGCCGGCGATGACCGCGCGCCGGGTCATTGCGCGGCAAGCTGGGCGCCCAGCTGTGCTCGTTGGGCCGAAACGTTGGCGAGATCGTCGGTGATCTTGCGGGTCAGATCCGCGCGGACCATCCGGGCCGCGACCCGGATCGCATTCGCCACCCCTTTTTCATTGGCGCTGCCATGGCTCTTCACGACCAGGCCGTTGAGGCCGAGGAAGACCGCGCCATTATGGTTGTTGGGATCGAGATGGTGGCGCAGCAGCTCGGTCGCCGGGCGCGAGATCAGAAAGCCGATCTTCGAGCGCACCGAGCTGGTGAAGGCGCGCCGCAGCAGATCGGTCACGAACCGCGCCGTTCCTTCCACCGACTTCAGCGCGATATTGCCGGAAAAGCCGTCGGTCACCACCACGTCGGCGCCGCCGCGCGAGATCTTGTCGCCCTCGATGAAGCCGTCGAACCGCATGCCGAGATCGGTCGATTCGCGCAGGATCGCGGCCGCCTCCTTGAGCTCGTCGGTGCCCTTCAATTCCTCGGTGCCGATGTTGAGCAGCTGGACCCGCGGCCGCTCGAGATCGAGCACGACCCGCGAATAGGCCGCCCCCATCACCGCGAACTGGACGAGGTTCTGGACGTCGCATTCGGTGTTGGCGCCGAGATCGAGCATGACGAGATCGTTCTCGCCCAAGGTCGGCAGCAAGGCGGCGAGCGCCGGCCGGTCGATGCCCGGCATCGTCCTCAAGGCGAGCTTGGCCATCGCCATCAGCGCCCCGGTATTGCCGCCGGAGACGCAGGCGTGCGCCTCGCCCGCCTTCACCGCGGCGATCGCCTTCCCCATCGAGGTGGTGCGGGCGCGGCGGATCGCCTGGCTCGGCCTTTCGCTGCCGGCGATGACGTCGTCGCAATGGACGATTTCGCACGCGCCGGGCAGGCCGTCATGGCGGTCGAGCTCCTCGCGGATCAGCGCCTGGTCGCCGAACAAGAGGAAGCTCAGATCGGCGCGACGGGCGCGGGCGCGGGCGGCGCCGGCGACCATCGCCGGCGGACCGCTGTCGCCACCCATCGCGTCGATTGCGATTCGTGGCGCGCTGCCCACCTTCACCGTCTCCCGTACCAGGACCGTTGAGCCGGGCCCGTCTTACGCCTCGGACTTCAGGATTTCACGCCCCTTATAGTGGCCGCAGCTCGGGCACAGATTGTGCGGCAGCCGCAATTCGCCGCAATTGGGGCATTCCTGATGCTGGCCCGCCTTCAGCGCATCGTGGCTGCGGCGCATGTTGCGCTTGGACGGCGAGGTCTTTCTCTTTGGGACGGCCATTTTGGCACCTATTCGCTTGAAACGGTTGCATGATGTGGCGAGCGCGGAGCCTTGGGTCAACGGCCCGGCCGGCCGCTGGCCTCGCGGCCCGATCTGCTCTCGCGTGAAGGCTGGGCCCTATACCCGTTTCAGCCGCGGTTGCAAGCGCGGGCGGCGCATGCGACCTTCCGCCGGGAGGGGACCTGTTCATGATCATCCTGCCGATCACGCTCACCATCGCCGGCGCCTGCGCGCTGCTGCACATCTGGCTGTCCGCCCGCATCGTGCGCGCGCGCCGCCCCTTGAAGATCAGCGTCGGAGACGGCGGCAACGAAGGCGTGCTGCGGCGGATGCGGGCCCATGCGAATTTCGCCGAGACCACGCCCTTGTTCCTGATCCTGCTCGGCCTGATCGAGATCGCCGGCGGCGACAAGAACATCCTGTGGGGCGCCGGCATCGCCTATGTGCTCGCCCGCATCGCCCATGGTTTCGGCATGGACCGCCGCGAGCTCGGCCGGTGGCGGATGATCGGCTCGGTGCTGAGCACCGTGTTGCTGCTCGGCCTCGCCGGCTGGGCTTTGTCCTTCGCCTATCGCGAGCCGCTCACGCGCGGCCAGCAGATCCAGCTCGGGCCGGGCCGCTCGGCCGAGCTGCCGGCCGAGCCGAAAGGATAGGAAGCGTACCTCCATGAGTCACCCCGGCGAAAGCCGGGGCCCAATGAACGGCGGCGGTCGCGACGAGGCGCAAGCGCCCCTGCGTCCCGTTCAAACGGCGGTGTTCATGGGTCCCGGCTGCCGCCGGGATGACTCGGAGCTAGGCCCGCGCCAGCACCCGGTCGGCGACGAACGGATTGGTGCGCCGCTCCTGGCCGAAGGTGCTCATCGGCCCGTGGCCGGGGACGAAGGCGGTTTCGTCGCCCAAGGGCCACAGCCGCCCGGTGATCGCGTCGATCAAATCCTGGTGGTTGCCCATCGGGAAATCGGTGCGGCCGATCGACCCCTGGAACAGCACGTCGCCGACGATGGCGAGCTTCGAGGGCGGATGGTGAAAGACGACGTGGCCCGGCGTGTGGCCGGGACAATGATAGACGTCGAACACGATTTCGCCGACCGTGACCTGGTCGCCATTGACCAGCCAGCGGTCCGATTCGAACGTCCGCCCGCGGATTCCGTACATGCGGCCGTCATCCTCGAGCCGCGAGATCCAGAAGCGGTCGGCCTCGTGCGGCCCCTCGATCGGCACGCCGAGCTCGTCGGCGAGGATCTTGGCCGACCCGCAATGGTCGATATGGCCGTGGGTGAGCAGCAGCTTCTCGATCGCGACGTTCTGGGCGCGCGCCGCCGCCTTGAGCCGGTCGAGGTCGCCGCCGGGATCGGTGAACGCGCCCTTCATCGTCGCGGTGCACCAGATCAGGCAGCAATTCTGCTGCAGCGGCGTCACCGGTATGATCGCGACCTTGAGCGGCGGCATCGTCATCGCCGCGCAGATGGCGCGGCGGCGCGCGCGATACAATAGCGAAGCGCTCTGCTATCGCGGCCGGATGCGCGCCTTTCCGCTCGCCTCGTTGCTGCTCGCCCCAATGCTGTCTGGCGCCTGCGCGTTCGGCGGGGGCGGCCTCGTGCCGCAGGGGCCGGCACCGCGCGCGCTTGTCGCCGAGCAGGATCTCGAAGTCCCCTATGTGCCGACCCCGCGGCCGGTGGTGGCGGCGATGCTCGATCTGGCCGAGGTCGGGCCGGACGATTATCTGATCGACCTCGGCTCGGGCGACGGCCGGATCGCGATCATGGCGGCGCAGCGCGGCGCCCGCGCGCTCGGCGTCGACCTCGACCCGGACCGCGTCGCCGAAGCCGCCACCGCCGCCGCCATGGCGCAGGTCCAGACGCGGGCGCAGTTCCGGCGGCAGGACCTGTTCGAAACGCCGCTGCGCGAAGCGAGCGTGGTCACCCTCTATCTGCTGCCGCAGGTCAATTTGCGGCTGCGGCCGCGGCTGCTGACCGAATTGCGGCCCGGCACCCGAATCGTCAGCCACGCCTTCACGATGGGCGACTGGCGTCCCGATGCGAGCCGCGAGGTCAATGCGGCCAATGTGCATTTGTGGATCGTGCCGGCGGTGGCGGAAGGCCGGTGGCTGCTGGAGACGGCCGACGGCGCGCGCCTCCCGCTCGAGCTGGAGCAAAGGTTCCAGGACGTCACCGGCACGCTCGACGGACGGCCGCTGCAGAATGTCGCGCTGCGCGGCCGCAGCCTGCGCTTCATGGCCGTGCTGCCGGGCGGGCCGCAAACCTTCCGGGGAATCGTCGGCGACGCCGAAATCGTCGCCGACCCGGGCGCGCCGCCGGACGCGGTCGGCGGCTGGCGCGCCCGCCGCGTCGACTGAGCGTCCTAACCGAAAACCCCCTCCGGACGGGCGCGCGTCTGCATCGCCTGGATGCGACCGACGATCCACGCCAGCAGCAGGGCCGCGGCGATCGAAGCGAGGTCGGAGACGAAGGCGAAAGTTTCGGCCGCCGAGACCCCGCTCTTGCCGAACTCCAGCCACAGCCGAATGCTGACCGCGCCGGCGATGCCCGACACCAGCCAGGCCAGCCACCAGGCCAGGATCGAGGCCGGCGCCGGCTCGAGCTGCCAGTCCTTCGGCCTGGCGCTCGCCTTCCACAGCTCGCGCATCGCGATGAAGGGCATGGCGAGGTTCATCAGCGGCACGAAATACCAGCCGACCGCCCAGCCGGGGCTGACCATCATGTCCGCCGCGCCGAGCGCATGGGCATTGGCGTTGGCGAGAAAGATCCAGCGCAACGTCGCGACGGCGGTGGCCAGGAACAGCAGGAATTGCGCGAGCAGCACCATGTCCTCGAACGGCCCGGCCGGCCGGGCGCCGAAGCCGCGCTGCCAGACCAGGAGCATCGTGGCCGCCGCCACCGCCGCGTTGAGCCAGAGCAGCCGCTGCACCCAGCCGGCGAGCCCTCCGGCATCGCGCCAGGTCCAGCGGTCGGGCGGCGCCGCCATCAGGCTCCCGCCGGCGACGCGGCCGGCCCGGCCGCGGGCGGCGAATAGCCGCTGTCCGCCTCGAACTGGCGCCGCGCCTCCAGCCGCGTACCGCGATAGATGAAGTAGAACGGGATGCTGATCAGCAGCACCAGAGTGGGGAGGATCATCAGGCCGCCGCGCAGGGCGAGCATGACAAGGATCAGCAGCAGCATGATCGGCGTCACGACCAGCAGCGCCTTCTCATTGTTGGTCGGATAGGAGCAGACCGAATCGCCGCTCGCGTCGCGCAGGCCGTGGACGCCGCGATGGTCGATCGCCGTGAACAGGTAGAAACGGCCGCTCGTGCCGGGCAGCAGGCGCTCGGCCACCGGCGCGTCGACGATCGCCTTGGCGACCGACCGGGTGGTGCCGTCGGCGAGGCGGAAAGTGAGGCGCTCATAGACGCGCAGATTGCTGCGGACCTTCTTCAGCACCGCTTCCTCGAGCGTGCCGTCGATCGTTGAAACGCCCATTGCCGCCCTCCCCCAAAGGTCGATACGCATGATAGAGACTGCCCCGTTGCGGGCGCCGGCATACCCTCACAGGGCTTGGCGGTTGTCAATGCGGCGCAGCCGGGCGTCGGGCGTCGACGGCCTCGGGAAGCAGCGGAGCGGCCTTTGATAACGCAATACGGAGTCCTCCCCTACCGGCTCGACGAGGAAAAGGGCGTCCAGATCCTGCTCGTCACCTCCCGCGACACCGAACGCTGGGTGATCCCCAGGGGCAATCCGATGCCGCGCATGCGGGGCCACGAGACGGCGCGCCGCGAGGCCTATGAGGAAGCCGGGATCGAAGGCCCGATGTCGGAGGCGCCGATCGGCCGCTTCTCCTACGAAAAGAGGCGCCGCTCGGGCGAGGCGACCATGGCGCAGGTGACCGTCTATGCGATGCGCGTCCTGCGCCAGCATTACGACTGGCCGGAGCGCACCCAGCGCACCGCCCGCTGGTTCGAGCCGCGCAAGGCGGCGCTCGCGGTCGACGAGCCCGAATTGAAGGCGCTGATCCTGGGATTCAGCCCCGACGCCGCCGGCTATACGGAAGCGGGAGCGCTCGTTAAGGGCCGGAATCGATTCGGCAGGGGAAAAGGCATGAACATCATTCGCCGCATCATGCCGAGGGAAGACCGGTTCTTCGACATGTTCGCCCGCCATGCCGGGATAATCGTCGCCGGCGCCGACGCGATGGCGGCGATGTTCGCCGGCGAGGAGGGCATCGCCGAATCCTGCCGCCGCATCGCCGAGCATGAGACCGCCGCCGACGACGTCACCCGCGACGTGCTCGTCGCCGTGCGGCGATCGTTCATCACGCCGTTCGACCGCAGCGCGATCACCGCGCTCGCCTCGTCGATGGACGATGCGCTCGACGAGATGTGGCAGACCGCCAAGGCGATCACCCTCTACGAGGTGAAAAGCTTCGAGCCGCAGATGCTCGAGATGAGCCGGCTCGCCGCCGAAGCGGCGAGGCTGGTGCTCGAGGCGGTGCCGTTGCTCAGGAATGTCGGCCGCAACGGCCAAAGGCTGCACGAGATCACCGAGGGCATCGTCCACCTCGAGGGGCGGGCCGACGAGCTGCACGAACGCGGCCTCAAGGCGCTGTTCCAGGCCCATGGCGCCGAGCGGCCGATGGTGTTCTTCGTCGGCCGCGAGATTTACAGCCATGTCGAGCGGGTGCTCGACCGGCTCGAGGACGTCGCCGACGAGATCCAGGGCATCGTGATCGACCACGCCTGATGGACCCGACGCTCGCCTTCCCGCTGCTGGTCGCGCTGATCGGCGTGGCGCTGCTGTTCGACTTCCTGAACGGCCTTCACGACGCCGCCAACTCGATCGCGACCGTGGTGTCGACGCGCGTGCTGACGCCGCAGGTCGCCGTCGTCTGGGCCGCTTTCTTCAACTTCATCGCCTTCATGTTCTTCGGCCTTCACGTCGCCGAGACGATCGGCAAGGGCATCGTCGATCCGCTGATCATCGACCCGGCGGTGGTGTTCGGGGCGCTGATGGGGGCGATCGCCTGGAACGTCATCACCTGGCTGCTCGGAATCCCCTCCAGCAGCAGCCACGCGCTGATCGGCGGCCTGCTCGGCGCCGGCATCGCCAAAGGCGGGCTGGAGGTGGTCGAATCGTCCGGGGTGATCAAGACCACGGTGGCGATCTTCCTGTCGCCGACGATCGGCATGATCGTGGCGCTGCTGCTGGTGGTGCTGACCTCGTGGCTGTTCAAGCCGTTCAGCGCCGCTTCCTCCGACCGCGTCTTCCGCCGGCTCCAGCTGGTCTCGGCCGCCGCTTACTCGCTCGGCCACGGCGCCAACGACGCGCAGAAGACGATGGGGATCATCGCCGTCCTGCTGTTCAGCCAGGGCTATCTCGAGGGCGACTTTCGCGTGCCCTTCTGGGTGGTGATCTCGGCCCAGGCGGCGATGGGGCTCGGCACTTTGATGGGCGGCTGGCGGATCGTCCACACGATGGGATCGAAGATCACCCGGCTGACCCCGCACCAGGGCTTCTGCGCCGAGACCGGCGGGTCGATCATGCTGTTCTCGGCGACCTGGCTCGGCATTCCGGTGTCGACCACCCACACCATCACCGGCTGCATCATGGGGGTCGGCGCGGCGCGGCGCTTCTCGGCGGTGCGCTGGGGCGTGGCCGGCAACATCGTCTTCGCCTGGATCGTCACTTTGCCCGCCGCCGCACTGATGGCGGCGCTCTGCTACGGGCTGACGCGGGTTTTCTGACGTCTGGCGTCAGCTCCGCCTACTCGCTAAGCCATTTCTGGGCATCCATCGCGTGATGCAGCACGCGCACGATCCAGATGGTCGCTCCGTCAATATCGTAGAAAATGCGGTGGCTGCGATGCGGCAGGCACCGGATCGGTGGAACTATGTCCAGCCGCAAGGCTCCCGCAGAGGGGTGTCGTCGCAGGAGGTCGAAAGCTTCGTCGAAGCTTCTCAGATATTTCTCCGCGACGGCCGGGCCGAAGGTGGTGACGCTATAGTCGAAAATCTCCGCGAGATCGGCATCCGCAGCTGCGCGCAGGCGGACCTCAGCCACTGCGGCGGGCGGCGATGATGTCCTCGATCATGCGATCGCTCGGAGGAGAGGCGCGACCGTGATCGATCGCCGCCTGAAGTCGTTGACGGGCTTCCGCCGTCTCTTGGTCGCGGCGCATCAAATCCCGAACATAATCGCTGGTGCTGCTGTACCGCCCTTCGGCAACGCGTGCGTCTGCCCACGCCTTCAGCTTCTCCGGAAGCGAAATGTTCATCTGAGCCATGGCCATGACCTACAGTTTCGTGCTAATTTTGCCAAGCTAATCGCCGTGCGTCCTTGTAGCGGCGGGAGGCTCAGCACTCCACCACGTTGACGGCGAGGCCGCCGAGGCTGGTCTCCTTGTAGCGCTCGTTCATGTCGAGCCCGGTCTTGCGCATCGTCTCGATCACCTGGTCGAGACTGACCCGGTGCGAGCCGTCGCCGACCAAAGCCAGACGCGACGCCTCGATCGCCTGGATCGCGCCGACCGCGTTGCGCTCGATGCAGGGCACCTGAACCAGGCCGCCGACCGGATCGCAGGTCAGGCCGAGATTATGCTCCATGCCGATCTCGGCGGCATTCTCGACCTGACCCGGCGTGCCGCCCAGCGCCGCGGTCAGCCCGGCCGCCGCCATCGAGCAGGCGACCCCGACCTCGCCCTGACAGCCGACCTCGGCGCCGGAGATCGACGCATTCTCCTTGAACAGCGAGCCGACCGCGGCCGCGGTCAGCAGGAAGACATGGACGCCCTCGTAAGTCGCGCGCGGCGTGAAGCGCTGATAATAACGCAGCACCGCCGGCACGATCCCGGCCGCGCCGTTGGTCGGGGCGGTGACGACCCGGCCGCCGGCGGCATTCTCCTCATTGACCGCCAGCGCCCAAAGGTTGACCCAGTCGAGCACCGTCAGCGGATCGGACAGCGCCCGCTCCGCCCGCTCGGTCAGGAGCCGGAACAGCGCCGGCGCTCGGCGCTTGACGTTGAGCCCGCCGGGCAGGATGCCGTCGACCGCCATGCCGCGGTCGATGCAGGCCGCCATCGCCTGGACGATGGCGTCGAGCCGCCGGTTTATCTCCGCGTCGGTCAGGCTGGCCCGCTCGTTGGCGCGGGCGATGTCGGCGATGCTCAGGGCCTCGCGCTCGGCGAAATCGAGCAGCTGCCCGCTCGAGCTGAACGGGTAGGGCACGTCCCACACCCCTTCCGGCGGAGCGTTGCGCGCGACCGCCAATTCGTCGACGACGGCGCCGCCGCCGACCGAATAATAAATGTGGGCGTCGATCTCGGTTTCCGCATCGAAGGCGGCGAAGCGCATGCCGTTCGAATGGTGCGGCAGCCGCTGGCGCTGGTTGAAGCGAAGGTCGCTCGCCTCGTCGAACGCGATGTCATGCTCGCCGGCGAGATCGAGCCGCTTCCTCTCCCGGATCCGCGCCACCGTCGCTTCGGCCTCGTCGGGATCGATGCCGTCCGGGCGCTCGCCGGACAGGCCGAGCAATATGGCCCGGTCGGTGGCGTGACCCTTTCCGGTCAGCGCCAGCGAACCGTACAGGTCGACCTCGACGCGCTGCGCCCTGCGCAGCAAATCCCGGTCGCGCAGCCCCTCGACAAAGCGGCAAGCGGCCGTCATCGGTCCCATCGTGTGCGAACTCGACGGGCCGACGCCGATCTTGAACAGGTCGAAGGTGCTTGCGACCAAGAGCTTTCTCCAGGGTGCCCGAAATGGGCGCTTGCGCCGGCAATGACAACCGCGCCGTTCGTCCTCATTGACGATGCGCGCCCCGGCGGCGACGCATGGCTGTTCTCCGATCCGGTCGAAATCGTCGAGACCCGCGATCCCGCCGCCGTCCGCGCCTGCCTGGCCAGGCTGCGCGGCAGCCGCGCGGCCGGCTTTCTTTCCTATGAGGCCGGCTATGCGCTGGAGCCGCGGCTCGCGCCGCTCGCCGCGGCGCCGCCCGACGAAGCGCCGCCCTTGCTCTGGTTCGGGCTGTTCGATCGGGCAGAGCGGGTCGACCCCGACGCTTTCCTGCCCGACCCCGCCGGCGCCTGGGCGGGCCGGCCGCGGCCGCTGGTGGCCGAAGCGGATTATCGCGCCGCGCTGGCGCGGGTGCTGGAGCATATCCTGGCCGGCGACGTCTATCAGGCCAATCTGACCTTTCAGGCCGAGGTCCGCACCGCCGGGGCCCCGGCGGCGCTCTATGCGGCGCTGCGCCGCCGCGCCCGCGCCGGCCATGGCGCGCTCGTCTTCACCGGCGCGCACTGGCTGCTGAGCCTCTCGCCCGAGCTGTTCTTCACCCTTTCCGGCGGCCGCGTCGCCACAAGGCCGATGAAGGGCACCGCCCCGGCCGGCGCCGATCCGGCCAGCCTGCGGGACGATCCCAAGCAGCGCGCCGAGAATCTGATGATCGTCGACCTCATCCGCAACGATCTGTCGCGCGTCGCCCGGCCGGGCACCGTCGCCGTCCCGGAGTTGTTCAAGGTCGAATCCTATCCGACATTGCTGCAAATGACCTCGACCGTCACCGCCGAGCTGGCGGACGGCCAAAGCGCGGTCGACCTGATCGAGGCGATCTATCCCTGCGGCTCGATCACCGGCGCGCCGAAGATCCGGGCGATGGAGATCCTGCGCCACCTCGAGCCGGAGCCGCGCGGCGTCTATTGCGGCGCGATCGGCAGGGTTGCGCCGGACGGCGAAGCCGCGTTCAATGTCGCCATCCGGACGCTGACCCTCGCGGGGGGAAGCGGCGGAGCGGCGGTCGCGCGCCTCGGCCTCGGCTCCGGCATCGTGGCCGACAGCCGCGCCGGCGAGGAATGGCGCGAGTGTCTGGCGAAAGGGGCGTTCGTGGCAGACCAAAGGCGGTTCGACCTGATCGAGACGATGAAGTTCGATCCGCATGGCGGCATCGCCGAGCTGGACCGCCACCTCGCCCGGCTGAAGCGCAGCGCCGACACGTTCGGATATCCGTTCGACCGCCACGTCGTGCGCAACGAGCTGCAGGCCGCGACCTTTCGCGCCGGGCCCAGCCGGATCAGGCTGCTGCTGTCAGCGAGCGGCGCGCTGGCGATCGAATTGAGGCCGCTGCCGCCGCCACCCGACCAGCCGGTCGAGGTGGCGGTGGCGCCGTTGCCGGTGGCCGCCGACGACTTCCGGCTGGCGCACAAGACCAGCGACCGCGCCTTCTACGACGAAGCGCGCGAGGCCGCCGGCACGTTCGAAATCCTGTTCCGCGACCCGGCGGGGTTCCTGACCGAGGGCAGCTTCACCAACCTGTTCGTCGAGCGCGGCGCCCGGCTGCTGACGCCGCCGCTGGCGCGCGGCCTGCTGCCCGGAATATTGCGCGAGCGGCTGATCGAGGAAGGCCGTGCCGAGGAGGCCGACCTGATCGAGGCCGACCTCGCTTCGGGCTTCCTGATCGGCAACAACGTGCGCGGCCTGATCCGGGCCATGCCGGTCTAGATGCGGTCCGGAAAAGAGGGGGAGAAAGAATGCGCAGAATCGAGCTTGCGGCGGTGATCGCCGTTCCGGTCTTCTACTATTTCGCCTTGATCGTCGGTGCCGCCACCTATCCCGGCTACAGCCACGTCACCCGCTATGCGAGCGAATTGGGCGGCCCCGAAGCGCCTTATCCGGACCTGTTCAATTACAGCATCATCGTCGGCGGCATCGCCGCCTTGCTCGGCGCGGTGGGGCTGGCCGGCGCGCTCAGGGACCATTCGGGCGGGCGGCTGTGGCCGCTGCTCGCCGGGCTCGCGCTCGCCTTGTGGGGCGTCGGCATGGTGATGGGAGGCTGGTTTCCGATACCGGACGAGCGCCATGGCGGCTTCGGGGTCGGCCTCGCCGGCCCGCTGGTGCCGCTCTTCACCTTGCTCGCTTTGTGGCGCGTGCCCGACGCCGGGTCGATGCGCGCCTTCCTCGCCTTCATCTTCGTCGGGCAGGTGGTGCTGCTGGCGATCATGTTCGGGGTCGGCGAGCTGGTCACCCGCGCCAATGTCGGCATCTGGCAGCGGATCAATAGCGGCTTCGGCATTCCCTGGCTGGCGGTGCTGGGAATCTGGCTGCTGGGCCGTGATCGGGTCAGCGGAGGCACACCGGCACAAGCGCAACCAATCCGATAGACGAGATCCGGGCAAAGGCCGCAGGTCGCGGCGCCCAACAGCGTCACGAAGCCAGGAGCCGTGCCTCGAGCAGGGACTGCATGTCGCGGCGCCCATCGGCGACCACCATCACATAGACCGTGGTTCCGGAGATCTTGTAGACTAGCCGATAGGGTGGGAGGAGGATTTGCCGGAACTCCCGGATCCCGAGTCCGGCGAGCTCTTTCGGTACGCTGCCGCGCTCGGGGAAGCGTTCAAGGCTCTCGATCTTGTTGAGAAGCCTGTCGAGAAGCGAGTCGGCTTCCTCGATCGACCGATGCTCTTCGAGATAGGCATGAAGCGCCTCGAGGTCGAACTCGGCGCCGAGCGTCAGTCGCACCTCATAGACCGGCCCGGTCATCAACCTGTCGCGCGCTTGCTCCTGAGGCGGTTCACCACATCCACCGCAGGGCGCGTGCGCCCGGCCTCGATGTCACGATTGCCGAGCGCGAGCAGCTTCAGCAACGCCAGCGTCTCCTGCGTTGCCTCGAACGAAGCGACGTCCTGGATGACGGCCTTCGCCTCGCCATTCTGGGTGATCACCATCGGCTCGCGGCGCTCGGCGAGGTCGGCCAGCACCCCGGCGGCATTGGCCTTGAGGAAACTGATCGGCTTCACCTGCGAGGAATAACGCATCACCGGCTCCGAGGACTGAATTCGGTTCGAATATAGTCTTTTCGCGCTTCCTCTTCAACTCACCCCTGCCACGCGGGCGGAAGGGAAGCTCAGCATGAGTGCCAAGGCCTTGCCGGGCTGCTGGTACCGCTCTTCACCCTGCTCGCCTTGTGGCGCGTGCCGGGCGCGGGGACGATGCGCGGCTTCCTCGTCATCATCTTCTGCGACCAGGTGGCGCTGCTGGGAATCATGTTCGGGGTCGGCGAGCTGGTCACGCGCGCCAATGTTGGCATCTCGCAACGGATCAATTCCGCCTTCGGCATCCCATGGCTGGCGGTGCTGGGCATCTTGCTGCTGATGCGCAGGCGTCGGCAGGTTGGCGCAGGGCGCCGGGCCACCGTAGAATAATTCAGCTACCAAGTGCGCTGAGCCGCAGCTTTTCCCTACTGGCGTCGAAGCTCCGGCCAGACAATCGCTTCGTCCGCATCCGCATGTTAGAACCCGTGGATGGCTGGTGTCCTTCCCGCTGCGATTAGCATCCCTGCTGGCCACGTATCCCTATGGCGGTTCATGAGCTTTGCCAAGCTTCTGGCAATGCTTCAGAAACGAGCACTCTATCTTGTTCGAGTAGACCAACTCTATAATATTGATCCATTCGAAGGCAGCGTGCCACGCCGTTATAATCGGAGCAGATGGCCAGCAGGCGCTTCAAGCCTGTTAAAGAACGTAAAGTTCGCATCCCTCAATCCGCGCTAATCGAGGTTGGACGGCAGCAAGCGGCCCTTCACCGCCGAGAGCGCTCAAAAACGTTCGTAAGCTGTTGGTATTCTGGTGATCATAACTCATATGCCATGTGGCGTCTCGCCGGCTTCGGTGGGGATGGATCGGTGGCAATTCGCACGACTGCAAAACTGCTTGGGGACGCCTTGCCGGATTGGGCTTACATGGGTCGGATACAGTACAAAGATTATGAAAAGGAGGTATTTGCGACCTGCGACCGCCGAAGCCCCTTCTTCTATAAGAGGAGGTGTTTCGCCTTCGAGAAGGAAGTGAGAGTCCTAGTTAACCCCGCCATGGACCGCACAGGCATTGAGAACGCGCTCATTCAAACAGGCCTCGAGATTCCCCTGGACGTCGACAGACTGTTGACCGAAATTCACGTCTCCCCAGCGTGTAGGTCTTGGTTCTTGGAGACCGTAACCCGGGCCGTTCGCGCCTTGGGCATTAGTTGCCCTGTATCCAAGGCGCTTATGGACAGCGAACCGGCATTTTAGGTCACTCCGAAGCATAAGCAAGCAGCGCGTCGCGCTTCGCGGCGAGCGCGGCAAAGTTCAGCGGAAGCGTCTCCAGAGCGTTCCGATCCATCGCCCGCTGGAGCCGGTGCGCGGCCGCTTCGCTGATCGCGCCGAGCGCGCCAGCAATTTCCTCGGCCTCCTGCAGCTCGCCGGAGCCGTGCAGCACCAGGTCGCAGCCCGCCGAGATCGCGCTCCGTGCGCGCTCGGCGATCGTGCCGGACAGCGCTTCCATCGTGAGATCGTCGCTCACCAGCAGGCCGTCAAAGCCGATCTCGCCGCGGATCACCCCGGCGATGATCGTCGGCGACAAGGTGGCGCAGCGCTCCGCGTCCCAGGCGGGATAGAGGACATGGGCGGTCATCGCCATCGGCGCGTCATGGAGCGCGCGGAATGGCGCCAGATCTTCCGCCAGCTCCTCCTCGCCGGCGTCGACGACCGGCAGCTCGACATGGCTGTCGGCGGAAGCGCGGCCGTGGCCGGGCATGTGCTTGACGATTCCGCAGACGCCGCCCGCGGCGAGCCCGTCGAGCATGGCCCGGCCCAGCGCCGCCACCTGCATCGGCTCCTCGCCCAGCGCGCGGTCGCCGATCACACCGTGCGCGCCGGGCCGGCGCAGATCGAGCAAGGGCGCGCAATTCACGTTGATGCCGACCTCGCCGAGGGTGAATGCGATCGCCAGAGCGTTGACGCGCGCCGCTTCGATCGCGCTGATCGGCGCCTTGCGGTACAGCTCGGCGAAGCGCCCGGCGGCGGGAAAGCCCGGCCATTCCGGCGGCTGCAGCCGCGCCACGCGGCCGCCTTCCTGGTCGACCAGGATCGGCAGGTCGGCCCGGCCGGAAAGCTCGCGCAGCGAGTCGGTCAGGCGCCGCAGCGGCTCGCGGCCGCGGCAGTTGCGCGCGAACAGGATGAAGCCGGCCGGCTCCACCTCGCGGAAGAAAGCCCGCTCGTCGTCGTCGAGCGCCTCACCGTTGAGGCCGAGGATCGCCGGAAGCATCGGGCGGGCTTAGACGGAATCGCGCGGCGACGAAAAGCCGCAGCGTCACAGCGGATCAGCCGAGATCGATTGCGCCGTCGCCCATGTCGAGGCCGATCCGCCCCTGCTTGATCCAGCGCACCGCCCCTTCGAGCCGGTCGCACCCCTCGAACTCGAGGGCGACCGTCTCGCCGATCTGCGGCAGGATGCCGCACTCGACCATCACCCCGCTCGCCGAGACGTTGACGACCCGGACCAGCGACTTCTTGCCGCGGAAGACGAGGGTGGCGCGGTCGACGACCCCGTGGAAGCGGTCTTCGCGGCGCTGGTCGGCGACGCGCCGTTCCTCGCGCGGGATGGCGATGTCGATCAGGGTCGGGCCGTCGCGGTTGCGGCGCCGGCAGGCTTCCTTCCTCGGAGCGGGATCGAGAACCGATTTGACGTCGCCGGCGATGATCGCGGTTCGGAATTCGTGCATGTCAGGCCACCCGAATGGAAGCGACGCCTATATGCACCGCAACTCTTACCGAATTGCTAGCGATGCGAGCGGGTTGCGCAGGCAAAGGTCGTTGATGCGGGCTGGCCGGACAGGCCCTGGGTCTGTCCTTTCTTCCTTGAAGCCGTTCGTTAACCGTGGCGGGTTTATGCTTGCCGCGGCTCGATGGAGGAGCGACGTGCGCAAGACCGAACGGATCATCGTCGATACGGCCGCCCGGCTGCACCCGAACGGCTGGTGCAGCCTCGAGGTGCGGCTGCTCGACTGCTCGGAAGGCGGCTTTCGCGCCTGCTGCGAGGCCCGCGTCCGGATCGGCGACGAAGTGACGCTCGAGCTGCCCGGCGCCGAGCCGGCCAAGGCCTGGGTCAGCTGGCGGCGCGGCAAGGAGTTCGGCGCCCGCTTCGTGCAGCCCTTTCCGCTCGATCAGGCCGATTTGCGGCTGGCGGCCGACGACATCCTGCTCGCGCGGCTGCTCGTCGAGCGCGCCGCCGCGCACCGCGCCAATCTGCACGAGCGCGAGGAGATGCTGCGCGAGCGGATCCGGCAGACGCTGCCGGTCCGCCGCGACCGGCCGCCCAATCCCTAACGGACCTCGGCGCAATCCTCGCCGGCGACACGCAGCCGGCGGCACACCGAGACGGCGTCGGCGCCGCTGGCGCGGAGCCGATAGAGCGTGCGGCCGCCGCTCTGCACCGGCACCACCGAATGGCTCAGCGGCGCAAGATAGCGAAAGCGCGCCGCCATCGCGTTCCAGGCGCGGGTGGCCCCCGCCTGGCTGGAAAAGGCGCCGAGCTGGATGGTCGGGCCGGACGCCGCCGGCGCCGGCGCCGGGCGCGGCGGGGTCGGACGCGGCTGCGGCCGGGGCTGCGGCTGCGGCTGCGCCGGACGCTGCGGCGGCCGCGCCACCGGCGTTTCCGGCACCGCGCGGGTATCGATCCGGCCCGGCGTCGCGTCGCCCTTGCTCGCCGCCTGCGACATGTTGTCGGTGCCGGTGACGTTCATGCCGCCGCGATCGTCGGGCCGCACCTTGTAATCGCCCTCGTCGGCCGCGATCAGCTCGCCGTCGCCGCCTTCGCTGCCGCGATTGCCGAGCCAGAACAGGCCGCCGACGATCAGGCCGATCGCGACCAGGCCGATCAGGATAGCGGCGATCAGCTTGGCGAGCGACGGGCCCTCGCGCTCATCCTCCTCCTCGACCGCCTCGAGCCAGGGCAGCCGATCCTCGTCGCCCGGCTCTTCGGTGCGTTCGTCGCTCATCTGCGCTTCTCCCCGACGCCCTGAATCGGCGTCACAGCATCTCTTCGACCGCCGCCACGCCCATGATGGCGAGGCCATTGCGCAGAACCTGCCCGATCGCGGCCGCGAGTTCCAGTCGCGCGCGGGTGAGGTCGGGCCGCTGTGCCACAAGGAAACGCTTTTCCGGGTCGTCATTACCCTTGTTCCACAAGGCGTGGAACGCGGCGGCGAGATCGCCCAGGTAGAAGGCGACGCGGTGGGGCTCGTGGGCGGCAGCGGCGCTTTCGACGACGCGCGGGAATTGCGCCGCCAGCCGGACCAGCGCCAGCTCGTCCTCGTCGAGCAGCGACAAATCGGCGGGCGCGTCGCGGTCGACGCCGGCTTCGGCCGCCTTGCGGCCGAGGCTCGAAATGCGGGCATGGGCATATTGGACGTAGAAGACCGGATTGTCCTTCGACGCCTCGACCACTTTGGCGAAGTCGAAATCCATCTGAGCGTCGGCCTTGCGGGTCAGCATCGTGAACCGCACCACGTCCTTGCCGACCTCGTCCACCACATCGGCGAGGGTGACGAAATTGCCCGACCGCTTCGACATCTTGACCGGCTCGCCGGCGCGCAGCAGCCGCACCATCTGCACCAGCTTGACGTCGAACGGCACCTTGCCCTCGGTCAGCGCCGCCACCGCCGCCCGGATCCGCTTGACCGTGCCGGCATGATCGGCGCCCCAGATGTCGATCAGCTGGTCGGCCTTCTGCGCCTTCTGGAAATGATAAGCGAGATCGCCGCCGAAATAGGTCCAGCTGCCGTCCGACTTCCTGACCGGGCGGTCCTGATCGTCGCCGAACCGGGTGGCGCGGAACAAGGTGAGCTCGACCGGCTCCCACTCGTCGTGCGGATCGAGGCTCTTGGGCCGCTCGAGCACGCCTTCATAGACCAGACCGCGCTCGCGCAGCGTCGCCAGCGCGGCGTCCGCCAGCCCCTGGTCATGGACCGCGGCCTCGGAAGCGAAGACGTCGTGATGGATGCCGAGCAAAGCGAGGTCGGCGCGGATCTGGTCGAGCATCATCGCCACCGCGGTGCGGCGGAACAGCGCCAGCCATTCGCTCTCGGGCGCCGCGACGAAGCGGCCGCCATGCTCGGCGGCGAGCCGCTCGCCGACCGGCTTCAGATAGTCGCCGGGATAGAAGCCCTCGGGAATCCCGCCGATCGTCTCGCCGAGCGCCTCGCGGTAGCGCAGATGGGCCGAGCGGGCGAGCACGTCCACCTGGCCGCCCGCGTCGTTGACATAATATTCGCGGATGACGCGGTGGCCGGAATATTCGAGCAGGCTCGCCAGCGCGTCGCCGACGACGGCGCCGCGGCAATGGCCCATATGCATCGGCCCGGTCGGATTGGCCGAGACATATTCGACGTTGACGGTCTCCCCCCGCCCCAGGTCGGAGCGGCCGTAATCGCCGCCATCGGCGAGGATGGCGCGCAGCTCCTGCTCCCAGACGGCGCGGCCGAGCCGGATGTTGATGAAGCCGGGCCCGGCGACCTCGGCCGCCTCGACCTCGGCCAGCGCCCGCAGCCGGGGCGCGATCAGCTCGGCGAGGCCGCGCGGATTGGCGCCCGCCCCCTTCGCCAGCACCATCGCGGCGTTGGTGGCGAGATCGCCATGCGCAAGATCGCGCGGCGGCTCGACCGCGACCGCCGCCCGCGCCAGGCCAGGCGGCAGCGCGCCCTCGCCTTCGAGGGCGTCGAGGGCGGCGTCGACATAAGCCGCGAAGCGGGCGTAGAGGGTCACATCGTCATCCGTTTGCAGCCGGAGGCGCGGCCTTAGCGGAGGCGCGGGGGGATTTGAAGCGGCGCGCAAGCCGCCTTCCCCGGCTCCGGCACCTCCGCGGGCACCGGTCCGCGCCCGGCGCTTCGAAGGCGACGGCCGGCGCGGAACATGGTACAGACCGGGCTGTCGTTCGCCGCACACCCTGGGATCGGGGGAGACATGATGGACATTGCCAGCCTCAGGCGCGAGCTCGAAGAGCATCTCAAACAGAATCCGCACCCCGAGGCCCCGGAGGGCTTCAGGGACCGTTTCGAACATTGGGCGGAAGCCTATGAAGCCGAAACCGGGGAAGAGGCGAAAGCGGAACTGGAAGCCTTGCTCCGCCGGATCCCGGCCGAAGCGGAAGCGGCGGCCACGTGCGGCCCGGACGACGGCCCGCATCCCGACGAGGCGCCGGCGGCCGACGAGGAGCCGCGGCCCGAGCCGCCCGAGCCGCCCGAACCGCCCGAGCCGCCCGAGCCGCCCGCACCGCCGGCGCAGGACAGCGATGACGCGCCGCCGGCCGATGCCGGCGCTCCGGCCCGCGACAGCGAGCTGAGGCGCGAGGAACCCGCGCCGGCACCGGAGGCCGGCACCGGTGCCAGCATTTGGCTGCTGGCGGCGGCGATCGTGCTCGCCCTCGCCGCGGCCGCCTATTTCTACCTCGTCCGCTAGAATCCCTCGGGCAGGTCGACCGGGCCGACCAGCTCGCGGTGGCGGCCGATCGCGTAGCGGTCGGTCATGCCGGCGATGAAGTCGCCGATCGCCCGCAGCCGGATCACCGGGTCCAGGGAGGCGGGCCGCCATTCCGGCGGCAGCCGGGCCGGATCCTCGCGATAGGCGGCGAACAGGGCGGCGAGCAGAAGCTGCGCCTCCGCCTTCACCGCCAGCACCGGCGGCGCCTCGTACATGCGCGCGTGCAGGAAGGCCTTCAACCGGCGTTCCGCCTCGGCCATCGGCGCCGAGAAAGCGACCGAGGCCGCGCCCGCCCGCCGCGCGTCGCCGGGCGTGTCCAGGCCGGCGATCCGCCGGCGCGTCTCGGCGAGCAGGTCGTTGACCATCGTGCCGATCAGGTCGCGCACCAGCTCGGCGACCAGCCGCGGCGGCTCGACGGCGGGATAGCGCGCCCGCACCTGCCGCCACGCCGCCGCCACCAGCGGCACCTCGAGCAGCTCGTCGAGCGCGAACAGGCCGGCGCGCAGCCCGTCGTCAATATCGTGATTGTCGTAGGCGATGTCGTCCGACAAGGCGGCGACCTGCGCCTCCAGCCCCGGCCAGGTCGAAAGCTCCAGCGGGAATTCGGCATCGGCCTCGGCCAGCGCCCAGCCGGGCGCGGCGACCGGGCCGTTATGCTTGGCGAGACCCTCGAGCGTCTCCCAGCTCAGGTTGAGGCCGCGGAAATTCGGATAGGGATATTCGAGCCGGGTCAGCAGCCGGAGCGTGTGGGCATTATGGTCGAAGCCGCCGGCCGCGGCCATCGCCGCCTTCAGCGCCTCCTCGCCGGCATGGCCGAAAGGCGGGTGACCGAGATCGTGGCCGAGGCACAGGGCCTCGGTGAGGTCCTCGTTGAGGGCGAGCGCACGGGCGATCGTCCGGCCGATCTGCGCGACTTCGAGGCTGTGGGTGAGGCGGACGCGGAAATGATCGCCGTCGGGCGCGACAAACACCTGGGTCTTGTGCCGCAGGCGGCGGAACGGGACCGAATGGATGATGCGGTCGCGATCGCGCTGATAGGCGTCGCGCGGTCCGCGCGCGGCACGCGCTTCTTCCCGGTGCAGGCGCCCGCGCGAGACGGCGGGGTCGGACGCGTAGGGAGCAAGGTTCATCGGCCCGTCGAGAGCCGTTCTATCTCCTGGCCGGCGTCGCTTGTCCAGGCGAAGGCGGCGACCTGGCTCTGGGCGAGCCGGTTGACGAATTCCTGCGCCTCGCGGGCGGTGGCGAACGGGCCGACCAGCAGCCGGCTCGACGAACGTCCATAGGGCGCCGCATAAGCGGCCCGGCGGCCGAGCGCTTCGGCCGCGCGTCCGCGCAGCCGGGCGAACTCGCGCGCCAGCGCCGCCCGCTCGGGCAGGGTGGCGATCTGGACCCAGTGGCGGCTGGGATGGGCGGGCGCGGCCGCGCGCGCCCGGGCCGGCGCCGATGCCGGAGCCTGCGCCGACCGGACCGGAGTCGGCCGTGCCGGCGCCGGCGGCGGAGAGGCGGCCGCCGGAACCGGATCCTGCTCCTGCGGCAGCGCGTTGACGATCGAAGCGATGTCGGAGAGCGGCGCGCGCCCGCTCGCGGTCGATGCCGTCGTCAGCGGCGACGGCTCGCTCAGGGTAAAGCCGGGTGAGGCGCCGGGGACCGGCTCGGCGGCCGGCGCCGACGGTGGGATCGGGGTAGCGACGATCGGCGCGGACGCGGACGGCGGCCCGGCGGACGGCGTCTCGGGGGGCGGCGTCGACGGCGGCACCGCCGTCATGACGATCCCCCCCGGTTCGCCGCCGGCGGTCGCGCCGGTCGCCGGGGCCGGCGGCGGCGGCGCCGGATCGGGCCCGGGCGCCGCCGGCTGGACGGGCGGCGGCTCCGGCTGGGGCCGCGACTGCGGCACCGGCGGCTGCGGCCGCGGCGCGGAGGACTGCGGCGTCGGCGTGACCCGGCGCACGTCGGTCCGGGCGACCTCGACCGGCGTCCGCTGCGCCGGCGACGGCGGCGCCGTGCGCCGCGCCGGCGGGCTGGCGCTTCGCAGGCCATAGGGATCGCTGGAATCGGTGCGGTCGGCGCGGCGGCGGGGGGCGGCGCGGGCCGGCTCGGCGCTGCGCGGACGGCGGCGGTCCGCGGTCTGCACCGGCTCGGCCGGGCGCACGCGCGGCGCGGCGGCCGGGGGCGATCCGCCCATCGCCATCGCCACCGCGCCGGGATCGGCGGTGGCGTCGGTGGCCGCGGCGGCGGAACGGCCGTCGCTCGGGAAATGGCCGAAATGCACCGCCATCGCCTTTTGCGCCGGGCTGAGATGCGCCAGCCGGGCGAGGAACGGCGCCATCGCCTGAGCGGCGCCCGCCGGCATCGTCCCCTGGGCCGTGCGATTGGCGCCCTCGGCGTCGCCGGTCAGCGCCAGCACCAGCGCCTGGGTGCGCCAGCCGGCGCGGTCGTTGCTCCGCAGCTGGCCGTCGATCAGCCTCAGCGCCGCCTCGCGCTGGCCGCTGATCGCCAGCGACAGCGCCATCCGCCGCCGTGTTTCGGGATGGTCGCGGCGCCGCAAGACCAGCGCATAATCCTGCTGGGCGCGGCGCGGGTCGCCGACCATGTCGAAGGCAAGCCCGCGGTCACCGGCAATCTCGACCTCGGGCGCCCCGAGCGTCACCGCCTCCGCAAACAGCTGCAGCGCCGGCTGCGGCCGGCCGAGCTGCACCAAGGCGGAGGCCATGCCGGCACGCACCCGCGCATTGCGCGGCGACAGTTCGTCGGCGCGCCCGAAGAAGGACAAGGCCGCCTCGGCGTCGCCCATTTCGAGCGCGGCCCGGCCGGCGCCGATCAGCGCGTCGAGGCTGCGCGGATTATCGGCCAATATGGTGAGGTTGCGCCGCAGCTCGGCGCCATTGTTCTGGCCGAGCGGCTGGACCCTTGCGCCCTGCGGCATGCGAGGGGGCTGCTGGGCGGCCGACGCCGTCGCGGCGGCCGCCGCAACGATCGCTCCCGTCGCCAGCAGCATCAGGCCGCGGCGCACCCCCCGCATCGTTGATGAATTCATCCCCGCGCTAGACCCGGTCCGACCTTTACCGGCAATGACTTGGGCGCGGCCGCTGCGGCGAGGCGGTGCAGGGCGGCGGCGAAATGCAGTCGTCACCCCGAAGGGACCCCATCAAAGTATTACTTTGATGGGAACCCCGGAAGCCGGGGCCTCAGGCCGAAAAAACCACTGCACTTCCCGCTGAGATCCCGGCTTTCGCCGGGATGACGCCTATCATTGATTGTTCTGGCGGTTCAGGAACCTGGGGATGTCGAGAGGATCGCGGGCGGGACGCAGCGACGGCGTCTCCTCCTCGACCTGGGCCTTGGCGGCGCCGCGCGCGATGTTCGACATCCGCTCGAACAGCGTGCCGCCTTCCCGCGCCGGCTTCGCCTCCGGCGCCTCCGGTTCGGCCGCATCCTGGGTCAGCCAGGTGCGGCGCCCGCCCGCCGCCGCTTCCGGATCTTCCTCTGCCGCCGGCTCGATCCCGGCCTCCTCGACGTCGGCCGTGTCGATCGTGTCGACGGCGTCGATCGTGTCGACCGTCGACCGTGTCGACCGTGTCGACCGTGTCGAGCAGCAGCTCGTCTCCTTCGCCCTCATCCTCTTCGGCGGGCTCGGCGAGGGAGAGCTCGGCCGGCGCCTCGGTCGGCTCGTTGATGAAGCTGACCGGTTCTTCTTCCCCGGCTTCCGCCTCTTCGGCCAGCGGCTCGGGCGGAGTCAAAGTGATCGGCTCCGGCGCCGGCGCCGGCGCCGGCGGTTCGGCCGGAGCGGCTTCGGGCGCGGCCCCGCGCGCCGCCGGGAAAGCGAACACCTTCGCCTGCAACGGCGCCGCCTGGGTCGCTTCCTCGACGTCGATGCCGGTGGCGACCACCGAGACGCGCAGCCGCCCGCCAAGGTCGTCGTTGAACGCCGAGCCCCAGATGATGTTGGCGTCCGGGTCGACCAGCTCCTTGATGTGGTTGGCGGCCTCGTCGACCTCCATCAGCCGCATGTCCTCGCCGCCGGTGATCGAGATGATGACGCCCTTGGCGCCCTTCATGCTGACGCCGTCGAGCAGCGGATTGGCGATCGCCTGCTCGGCCGCCTCGATCGCGCGATTGTCGCCGGCCGCTTCGCCGGTGCCCATCATCGCCTTGCCCATCTCGCTCATCACCGAACGGACGTCGGCGAAATCGAGGTTGATGAGGCCGGGCATGACCATCAGGTCGGTGATGCCGCGAACGCCCTGCTGGAGCACCTCGTCGGCCATCATGAACGCTTCCTTGAAGGTCGTGTTCGGATTGGCGATGCGGAACAGATTCTGGTTGGGAATGACGATCAAAGTGTCGACATGCTGCTGCAGCTCGTCGATCCCGGCCTCGGCGGCGCGGGCGCGGCGCGCGCCCTCGAAGCTGAACGGCTTGGTGACCACGCCGACGGTGAGGATGCCGCGGTCGCGCGCGGCCTTGGCGATCACCGGGGCGGCGCCGGTGCCGGTGCCGCCGCCCATGCCGGCGGCGATGAAGCACATATGGGCGCCGTCGAGGGCGTGCTCGATCTCGCCCAATGCCTCTTCGGCGGCGGCCTTGCCGATCTCCGGCCGCGACCCGGCGCCGAGGCCCTGGGTGATCTTGAGGCCGAGCTGGATCTTGCGGTCGGCGAGGCTGTGATTGAGGGCCTGGGCATCGGTGTTGGCGACGATGAAGTCGACGCCCTGGACGTCCGACTGGATCATGTTGGCGATGGCGTTGCCGCCGGCGCCGCCGACGCCGATCACGCTGATCCGCGGTCGAAGCTCTTCCACCTCGGGACGAATGAAATCGATGCTCATGCGTTGTCTCCCCTGTGCCCTTGCGCCGTACAACGCGCGCCCTCTAAGCTCTTTTGCCCTATGGGATTCTCGGGTGCGAGCAAAAAGTTAACGCGATCCACAGCTTTTCCTCAATACTGAGTCTTAAATGTCGCAATCAGCCGCTGAAGCAGGTTGCCGGCGGCCTTGTCTTCACTTCCCGCTTGCGCGAAACCCGCGCGCAGATCGAGCTCGTCGGAGGCGGCGAACTGCGCCAGCCCGGCGAGCGTCGAGAAAGCCGGGCCGCTATGCGCCTCCGGCAACCCCGCCATGCTCGGCCGGCCGACCCGCACCGCGCGGCCGAGCACGCCCTGGGCGTAATCGGCGATACCCTTCAATTCGGCGCCGCCGCCGGTCAGCACCACCTGACGGCCGAACGGCCCGGCGAAGCCCAGCGTCTTCAACGCGTCCTCGACCTGCGCGATCAGATGCTCGAGCCGCTGCCGGATCACCGACACCAGCTGCGCCCGCGTGATCCGGGCGGCCTCGATCCCCTCCTGGCCGCCGGCGATCGGCGCGATCTCGATCATGTCGTGATTGTCGCGCGGAGAGGTCATCGCCGAGCCGTAAAAGCATTTGATCCGCTCGGCGGCGGCGCGGCGGGTGCCGAAGGCCGAGGCGATGTCGTCGGTGATGTCGTTGCCGCCGAACGGCAGCGATTTCAGCCCGACCAGCATGCCGCCGGCGAAAACCGACACATTGGTGACGCCCGCGCCCAACTCGACCAACGCCACGCCCAACTCGCGCTCCTCGTCACTCAGACAGGCCTTCCCCGCCGCGACCGGCGAGGCGACGATCGCTTCAACGCCCAAATGGGCCGATCGGACGCAAAGATCCAAATTCTTCACCGGCGCCGCATCGGCGGCGATGACGTGGATGTCGACGGCGAGCTTGTCGGCATGGAGGCCGCGCGGGTTCTTGACGCCGGTGACTCCGTCGATCGTGTAGAGCGCCGGCAGCGCATGGAGGATCATCCGCCCTTCCGGGTCGATCGAATCCCGGCCGGCGCCGAGCAAGGCGTCGATATCCTGCTTCTCGATCCGCCGGCCGCCGATCGCGACCTCGACGCTGGCGATGTTGCTGACCAGGCCGCCGGCCGAGAAGCCGACGAACACCTGGTCGATATTGGTGCCGGCGATCCGCTCGGCCTGCTCGACCGCCTCGCGGATGGCGAGCTCGCTTTTCTCCATGTCGGCGATGAAACCGCGCTTGACGCCGCGGCTCTCGCGCTGGCCGGTGCCGAGGATGCGCAGCCGCCCGTCCTCCTCCGGCTCGGCGATCATCGCCGACACCTTGGACGAGCCGACGTCGAGCGCGGCGACCAGGTTTCGCACCGGGGGAGGCGCCGGCCTTCTCAAATGGTCCTCGAGAGATCGGGCGGCGGCCGGCCCGGATCGGGCGGCGCCAGCTCCGGCACGCTCGAGCCGGGCTCGCGCGACAGGCGGACGATGAAGCGGCCGGGGATGCGCATGTCGAAGCGCGCGAAGCCGCGGCCGAGCAGCTGGGTCTGCTGGTCCATCCGCGCGAAGTTGAGGATGGCGCGGTTCGCCGCCGCATCCCCCTCGGGCAGCGCCAGCACCTCGCCGGTCTGGAAGCGCACGTCCCAGCGCCGGCCGCCGATCCAGGTCGCGCCGGCGACCTGCGGCCGCAAATGGGGCGCCGCGACCAGCAAAGCCTGGAGCGCGGCGAGATGACGGTTGGCGCCGGGGCCGACGACCAGCGGCAGGTCCGGCATCGCCTCGATCCGCACCGGCTCCAGCACCACGCCCTCGCCGTCGACCAGGCTCAATCGTCCCGCATGCTGCCAGATCGCCGCCGGGGTGCGCTCGACGACGTCGATCACCAGCGTGTCGGGCAGCCGGCGGTGGACGCGCGCCTCCTTGATCCAGCCGAAGCGCAGCAGCCGCGAGCGGATCGCGTCGAGGTCGAGGAGCGGCATCGCCATCGATTGCTGGTCGAAGGCGACATTGTAGATGTCGAGCGTCGACACCCGCCGCTCGCCCCTGATCTCGACCCGGCGCATGGTGAAGCCGGCATTGCCGATCCCCTCGCCGATCGCGAAGCCGGCCAGTTGCGGCAGGCGGAAAGCGAGGATGGCGGCGGCGATCACCGCAACCGCCATGCCGGCGGCGATCCAGCCGCCAATGCGGCGGCCGGTGCCCGCGGCGAAGCCGAACTCCTCGAACATGTTCGGACTCTTCGCCCGGCGCGTACTCACCGATTTCGCCGGCCGCGGCCTGGGCCGGCCGCGCGCCGGCCCGCCGCGCGCGATCCTCGCCGTCATCGGCTTCCTCCTTCGTCCAGCGCTTCGGCGACGATCCGCTCGACCAGCTCGGCATAATCGATGCCGCGGACGCGGGCCTGCTCGGGCACCAGGCTCAGCGGCGTCATGCCGGGCTGGGTATTGACCTCGAGCAGATAGAGCTCCCCGGCGCCGCCTTCCTCGTCCCAGCGGAAATCGGAGCGCGACGCGCCGCGGCAACCGAGGATGCGGTGGGCGCGCAGCGCCATGTCGAGCGCGGCTTCGCGTATCCCGGCGGGGATGTCGGCCGGGCAGACATGCTCGGTCAGCCCGTCCGTATATTTGGCGTCATAATCGTAGAAGCCGGATTTCGGCAGCAGCTCGGTGACTTCCAGCGCCTCGTCGCCGAGCACGGCGACGGTGAGCTCGCGGCCGGCGATGAACGGCTCGGCAAGCAGCCGGTCGAAGCGCTGCCACGGGCCGTCGGCTTCGCGGGTGATCGGATCGCCATGATTGCCGCCGTCGCGGACGATGGCGACCCCGACCGAAGAGCCTTCGTTGACGGGCTTGAGCACGTAGGGCCGCGGCAGCGGATCGCCGGCATAGAGGCTCTCGCTTGCCACGATCCGTCCCGCCGGCATGCGGATGCCGGCCGGCACCAGCACCATCTTCGTCAGCTCCTTGTCGATCGCGATCACCGAGGTCTCGAGCCCGCTATGGGTGTATTTGAGGCCCATCAGGTCCATCAGGCCCTGGACGGTGCCGTCCTCGCCCGGTGTGCCGTGGAGCGCGTTGAAGACGATGTCGGGCGCCGCTTCGGCGAGCCGCTCGGCGACGTCGCGGCCCATGTCGATCCGGGTGACGCGGTGGCCGCGGCTCTCGAGCGCGTCGGCGACGCCGTCGCCGGTGACCAGCGACACCTCGCGCTCGGCCGACCAGCCGCCCATCAGCACGACGATGTGGAGGGGATCAAGCATGAGCCGTCATCCCGGCGAAAGCCGGGACCTCAGGGAGACCCACCGAGACTTCTTGTCCCGAGGTCCCGGCTTTCGCCGGGATGACGAGGTTAGCCACGCTCACTTGGCCACTCCCACCCGCTGGATCTCCCATTCCAGCTCGATTCCGCTGTGCGCCTTGACGCGCCGCCGGACCTCCTCGCCCAGCGCCTCGATGTCGGCGGCGCTGGCGTCGCCGAGGTTCAAAAGGAAGTTGCAATGCTTCTCGGAAACCTGGGCGCCGCCGACGGTCAGGCCGCGGCAGCCGGCGGCGTCGATCAGCTTCCACGCTTTGGTGCCGGGCGGATTCTTGAAGGTCGAGCCGCCGGTGCGGCTCCGCAGCGGCTGGCTCGCCTCGCGCTCCTCGGCGATCCGGTCCATCTCGGCGGCGATCTCCGCGCGGTCGCCGGGGACGCCTTCGAACAGCGCTTCGACGACAATCGCTCCTTCGGGCACTTCGCTGTGGCGATAAGTGTAGCCGAGCCGTTCGGCCGGCCAGGTCTCGACCCGGCCGTCCCGCAGCACGACCCTCGCCTCGACCAGGATGTCGGCGACTTCGCGGCCATAGGCGCCGGCATTCATCCGCACCGCGCCGCCGGCCGTGCCGGGAATGCCGCGGAGAAATTCGAGGCCGGCGATATGCGCGTCGCGCGCCTTGCTGGCGACGGTGATGCCCATCGCCCCGGCGCCGGCCCGCACCCGGTTGCCCGCCTCGACATGGACAAAAGCGAGCGCCTTGGGCAGGCGGACGACGATGCCGGGCACGCCGCCGTCGCGGACGATCAGGTTCGAGCCGACCCCGACCGGCAGCACCGGCACGGCCGGGTCGAGCTCGCGCAGGAAGCGCGACAGGTCCTCGACGCTCGACGGCCTGACCAGCCAATCGGCCGGCCCGCCGGTGCGGAACCAGATGAAGTCGGCGAGGCTGCCGCGGCGCTCGGCGCTGCCCTCGAGCGCGGGAATGGGGACAGTCACTTTTCCGGCAGCTTCGTCCGACATTTCGCCCGCCGCGGGGAAAAGTGACTGTCCCCCACTCATCGCGCGGCCCTCGCCGCGCGGATGCCGTCGGCCAGGCCCGCGGCCCATTTGGTGATGTCGCCGGCGCCGAGGCAGATCACCATGTCGCCGGGCGCGGCGAGATCCCGCAGCTGGCGGCAGAGCTCGCCGGGGTCGGCCACCGCCTGCGCGCCGAGATGGCCGCGCTGCTTCAGGCCCTCCACCAGCAGGCGATGATCGACGCCGTCGATCGGCGCCTCGCCGGCGGCGTAGACCGGCGCCACCAGCACGATGTCGGCGTCGTTGAACGCTCCCTGGAAATCGTCCAGCAGGCTGTGGAGGCGGCTGTAGCGGTGCGGCTGGACGACCGCGATCACCCGCCCCTCCGCGCCCTCGCGGGCCGCCGACAGCACCGCTTTGATCTCGACCGGATGGTGGCCGTAATCGTCGATGATGGCGACGCCGTCGACCTCGCCCACCCGGGTGAAGCGGCGCTTGACGCCGTGGAACCGGTCGAAGCCGTGGGCGATGACGTCGTCGGCAATGCCGAGCTCGGCGGCGACGCCGATCGCGGCAAGCGCATTCTGGACATTATGGCGCCCGGGCATCGGCAGCGCGATGCCGTTTATCGTCCTGACCTCGCCGCCGCGGTTGCGCAGCGAGACGTCGAACCGGCTGCCGCCGGGGACCGCCTCGACATTCTCGCCGCGTATGTCGGCCTGGGCGGCGAAACCGTAGGTGATGATGCGCCGGTCCCTGAGGCGCGGGATCACCGACTGGACCTCGGCATGGTCGACGCAGAGCAGGGCCGCGCCGTAGAAAGGGACGTTCTCGACGAACTCGACGAAGGCGTCCTTGACCGCTTCGAAGCTGCCATAATGGTCGAGATGCTCGGGATCGATATTGGTGACGACGGCGATGGTGCCGTCGAGCCGCAGGAAGCTGCCGTCGCTCTCGTCGGCCTCGACCACCATCCAGTCCGAGCTGCCCAGCCGGGCATTGGAGCCGTAGGCGTTGATGATGCCGCCGTTGATCACCGTCGGATCGATGCCGCCGGCATCGAGCAGGGCGGCGATCATCGAGGTGGTGGTGGTCTTGCCGTGGGTGCCGGCGACCGCGACCGTCGCCTTGAGACGCATCAGCTCGGCGAGCATCTCGGCCCGCTTCACGACCGGAACGCGGCGCTCATAGGCGGCCTGGATTTCGGGATTGTCCTTGCCGACCGCGGTCGAGACGACGACGACGGCGGCGTCGCCGAGATTGTCCGGGCTATGCCCGATCGCCACCTCGATGCCGCGCTGGCGCAGGCCCTCGACGACATAGGAATCGGCCAAATCGGAGCCCTGCACCCGATAGCCCAATATGTGCATCACCTCGGCGATGCCGGACATGCCGATGCCGCCGATGCCGACGAAATGGATGGTGCCGATATCGGTGCCGACGCCCCTCATGCCGGCACTCCGTTGGGCATCGGCTGGAGGATGTTCTCGCGAACGAACTGGGGGTCGGCGCCGGGGTGGCGGCCGATCCGCTCAACCAGGTCGGCAAGCGCGCGGGCGGCGTTCGGCCGGCCGATCGCGCGCGCCCGCATCGCCGCATTGGCGAGCGAATCCGGGTCGAGGCCGAGCTTTTGCATCTGCTTGGCGAGCTCGACCGGGGTGAATCTGGACTGGGCGATCGTGCGGGCGCCGCCGGCCCGCGCCATCTCGCGGGCATTGACGGTCTGATGGTCGTCGGTGGCGCTGGGCAGGGGGACGAGGATGGCCGGCCGTCCGGCGGCGGTCAGCTCGGCAATGGTCGAGGCGCCGGCGCGGGCGACGACGAGGTGCGACCAGGCGAGCCGCTCGGGCAGGTCCGGCATGTAGGTGGCGAGGTCGGCCGGGATGCCGAGCTCGGCATAGCGGGCGCGCACCTCCTCGATATCCTCGGCCCGGCATTGCTGGGTGACCTGGAGGCGGCGCCGGAAATGCTCGGGCAGCAGCGCCAGCCCTTCCGGCACGACGTCGGAAAGGATCGAGGCGCCCTGGCTGCCGCCGGTGACGAGCAGTCGGAAGATGCCGTCCTCGCTGAGCGGCGGATAGGGCCGCTCGCGGAGCGCCAGCACTTCGTCGCGGACCGGATTTCCGACATATTCGACCCGCGCCTGCGCGCCGCGCGGCAGCCGTTCGACGTCGGCATAAGCGGTGGCGATGGCGTCGACCCTGGAGGCGACCAGCCGGTTGACGCGGCCGAGCACCGCATTCTGCTCGTGGATCGCGGTCGGAATGCGGTCGCGGCGCGCCGCCAGCAAGGCGGGCAAGGCGGGATAGCCGCCGAAACCGACCACCGCCGAGGGCCGGAAGGTCTCATAGAGCCTGAGCGCCATGGTGCGGCCGGTGAGGATCGCCCGCGCCGCCCGCAGCCAGCCGGCCGGGCCGCCGGACAGCCGCCCGGCCGGCAGGATATGGACCTGCACCCGCTCGAACAGCCCGGGAATGCGGGCGCCGCGATCGTCGGTCACCAGCGCGACGCGATGGCCGCGCAGCAGCAGCTCCTCGGCGAGCGCATGGGCCGGCATCATGTGGCCGCCGGTGCCGCCGGCGGCGAGGACATAGTGGCGCGCCATGCTCATTTGAGGCCGCTCCATCTGACCACGTAGGGCGAGCGGTGGAGGTAGGGATTGCGGCGGCTGAAGGCGAGCAGCAGGCCGAAGCCGATCGACAGCGCCACCATCGAGCTGCCGCCATAGGAGATGAACGGCAGCGTCATGCCCTTGGACGGGGCGATATTGACGTTGACCGCCATGTTGATCAGCGCCTGCAGACCGAACTGGCAGACCAGGCCGGCGGCGGCGAGAACGAGGAACTTGTCCTCCTCGTGCAGCAGCCGGATCAGCACCCGCGCGACGATCGTCATGTAGAGGATGGCGATGGCGAGGCAGGCGACGATGCCGAACTCCTCGCCGATCACCGAAAAGATATAGTCGGTATGCGGCTCGGGCAGCGAGAATTTGCGGGTGCCGGCGCCGGGACCGGCGCCGAACAGCCCGCCGGCGGTGAGCGTCCGCAACGCGGATTCGACCTGGTAATTGTCGCCCTCGGAAAACAGGAAGCCGTCGATCCGCGCGGTCGCCACCGGATAGAAGAGATAGGCAAGCAGGATCGCGGCGAGGCCGGCCGCGCCGAGCAGATAGAGGTGGCGCATCGGCGAACCGGACAAAGCGAGCAGCAGCACCCAGGCGGCGACGAAGATGATGGTCTCGCCGAAATTGGGCTGCTGCATCAGCAGCAGCGCGACGATTCCGGTCAGCAAAGCGGTCAGCGGCACCATCGGCAGCGACGGATCCCTGTCCCTCAGCGACAGCATCCAGGCGATGGTGACGATGAACATCGGCTTCAGGAATTCGGACGGCTGGAACTGGGTGAAGCCGACGCCGAGCCAGCGCTGCGCGCCATTGACCTCGTGCCCGATCGCGGGAACCAGGAAGAGCAGCCCGGTGAAGACGATTGCGCCGAGCAGCGACAGGCGACGCGCCGTCGACTTGGGCAGCATCGACACGGCGATCAGCACCGGCACCGCGACCATGATCCAGATCAGCTGGCGGTAGAAATAATAAAGCGGGGCGAAGCTGATGCCGGCGCCCGAATAGCGGGTCGCGGCCGCCGGCGAGGCGGCGGCCACCGCGATCAGGCCGATCGAGATCAGCACCGCGACGAGGATCAGGAGGAGCTTGTCGATCTCCCAGAACCAGCGGCCGAGCGCGCTCATATCGGAGCGGCCGAGCCGGGCCGCCTTCGCCGCCGGACCCGCCTGATCGACGCTCACACCCCCGACGCTCATGCCCCGACCCTCTCGCCCAATGCCTCCACCGCCGCGCGGAACGCCTCGCCGCGCGCCTCATAATCGCGGAACTGGTCGAACGAGGCGCAGGCGGGCGACAGCAGGACCACTTCGCCCGGCACCGCCGCGTCGGCCGCGCACTGGACCGCTTCGATCAGCATTTCACATTGCTTTACAGGTACTTTGCCTTCGAGCAAGCGGGCGAAGAGCGGCCCGGCCTCGCCGATCGTGTAAGCGGCGCGGACATGATCCAGATGGGCCTCGCACGGCCCGAGATCGCCGGACTTGGGCAGGCCGCCGAGGATCCAGTGCACCTTCGCAAAGGCGGCCAGCGCCGGCGCCGCCGCCTCGGGGTTGGTCGCCTTGCTGTCATTGACGTAACGGACGCCGTTCTGCTGGGCGACGAGCTCCATCCGGTGCCGCAGGCCGGGAAAGGTCTCCGGCGCCGCCATGCGAATGTCGAACTGGACGCCGAGTTCGACCGTCGCGGCGAGCGCCGCGCCGACATTCTGCGCATTGTGCGGGCCCTGCAGCGCCGGCCAGCGCGACGTGTCGAGATGCTCCAGGACATTGGCGCTGGAAATCCACGACCAGTGGCCAGGTCCGCCGGTCATGTCCGTCACGATGGCTTTCAGCATCGGATCGTCGATGCCGACGACGCCCAGATGCCCGTATGACTGCATCCGGAACAGGCGCAGCTTCGATTGCCGATAGGCCTCGAAGCTTGCGTAGCGGTCGAGATGATCGGGCGTGACGTTCAGCAGCACCGCGACGTCGCAATCGAGGTTGTGAGTGAGGTCCAGCTGGTAGGACGACAATTCCAGCACATAGACGCCGCCGGCCGGCAGGGGATCCTGCGCCAGGATCGGATTGCCGATATTGCCGGCCATCGTCGCCGGGATGCCGGCCGTCGCGAGAATGTGGTGGATGAGCGCCGTGGTCGTCGACTTTCCGTTGGTGCCGGTGATGCCGACCACCTTGTGCGGCGGCAGCGACGGCCGCGCCAAGGCGAACAGCTCGATGTCGCCGATGATCGGCACGCCCGCCTCGCGCGCCTTGCCGGCGATCGGGTGGCGGTTCAACGGCACGCCCGGCGACACGACGATGCCGGCGAAGCCGCCGAGGTCGGCCGTCAGCAGATCGCCGATCTCGGCCTTGTCGGCCACGGCGTCGCGCGCTTCCTCGCGATTGTCCCAGGCCAGCACTTCGGCGCCGCTCGCCACCAGCGCCTCGACGCTGGCGCGGCCGGAACGCGCGAGCCCCAGCACCGCATATTTCCGGCCGGCGAAAGCGGGGCTGGTGATCATCTCTCGTCGCCCCGGCGGAGGCCGGGGCCTCGTGGAGAGTTCCTGCGTATGGCCGTCCCGAGATCCCGGCTTTCGCCGGGAGGACGGGAAAGGGCGAAGGCGGGGCCGGCGATCATCGCAGCTTCAGCGTCGACAGGCCGGCCAGCGCCAGCACGAAGCTGATGATCCAGAAACGGATCACCACCGTCGGCTCGGACCAGCCCAGCTGCTCGAAATGGTGGTGGATCGGCGCCATCCGGAAGACGCGCTTGCCGGTGCGCTTGTAGACGAACACCTGGATGATCACGGAGAGCGCCTCGACCACGAACAGGCCGCCGATGATGCCGAGCACGATCTCGTGCTGGGTCGCGACCGCGATCGCGCCGAGCGCTCCGCCCAGAGCGAGGCTGCCGGTGTCGCCCATGAAGACCGCGGCCGGCGGCGCGTTGAACCAGAGGAAGGCGAGGCCGGCGCCGACGATCGCCGAGCAGAGCACGGTCAGGTCGCCGACGCCGAGCACGTGCGGGATGCCGAGATAGAGGGCGAAGACGGCGTTGCCGGCGAGGTAGGAGATGAGGAGAAAGGCGAGGCTGGCGATGATCACCGGCATCGTCGCCAGCCCGTCGAGCCCGTCGGTCAGATTGACCGCGTTGCCGAAGGCGACGACGACGAAGGCGCCGAACAGGATGTAGAACGGCCCCAGGTCGATGACCGGGCCGTTATAGAAGGGGATGTAGAGCTCGGTGCCGGCGCCCCAGCTGATGATCCAGCAGCCGATGCCGGCGACGAGGAACTCGGCGAGCAGCCGCATCCGGCCCGACACGCCCTGGTGGTGCCGCTTCTTGATCTTGTCATAGTCGTCGAGGAAGCCGATCACGCCGAAGCCGACGGTGATCAGCATGCAGGCCCACAGATAGCGGTTGCCGAAATCCATCCACATCAGCATCGCCAGCGTCAGCGAGGTGAGGATCATCAGCCCGCCCATCGTCGGCGTGCCGCGCTTGGCGAGATGGGATTGCGGGCCGTCGTCGCGGATCGGCTGGCCCTTGCCCTGCCGCACCCGCAGCCAGCCGATGAACCGCGGGCCGATGATCAGGCCGATCAGCAAAGCGGTGGCGGTCGCCGCGCCGGCGCGGAAGGTGATGTAGCGGAAGAGGTTCAGAACCCCGGGGAAACCCAGCTGTTCGGCAATCCAGAGAAACATCAGCCCTTCCCGCCCGCCAGCGCCTCCACCACGGCGGCCAGTCCGATCGAATTGGAGCCCTTGACGAGCACGGCGTCGCCCGGCCCGATCGCTACGCGGGCGATTGCTATGGCGGCCGCCGCGTCCGGCACATGCGCCAATTTGGTGCGCCGGCCAAGCGCTTTCGCGAGCGCGGCCATCTCGTCTCCGACCAGGATCGCATAGTCGACCCGCGCCGCCTCGACCGGCTCCGCCAGCGCGGCATGGAAGTCGGCGGTCGCCGCGCCGAGCTCGCGCATCGCCCCGAGCACGGCGATGCGGCGGCCCGGCACCTCCTCGTCGCCCAGCACCTTCAAGGTCGCCGCCATCGACGCGGGATTGGCGTTGTAGCTTTCGTCGATCAGCAGCGCCTCGCCGCCTTCGACCGCGACCCGGCGCCGTTCGCCGCGGCCGGCGAGGCCGCCGAGGTCGGCCAGCGCGAGGCCGGCGGCGGCGAGGTCGCCGCCGACCGCGTCGACAACGGCCAGCACCGCCAGCGCGTTGGTCACCCAATGCTCGCCGGGCTGGCCGACGGTGAAGCTCAACTGGCGCATCGGGCAGGGTGGCGGTCGCCATCGTCCCGCATTTGCCGCGGATCGCATAAGTGGCGCGCACGTCGGCGCCCTCGCCTGTGCCGAAGGTGATGATGCGGGCGGCATAAGGCTCCGCCGCGGCGATCAGCCGGTCGCGATACGGATTGTCGAACGGGATGATGGCGGCGCCGCCTTCCTCCAGCCCTTCGAAAATCTCGGCCTTGGCGTCGGCAATCTCCTCCTCGCTGGCGAAATATTCGCGATGGGCCGAGGCGATGGTGGTGACGAGCGCGACGTCGGGCCGCACCAGCCGGGTCAGAGCGGCAAGCTCGCCGGCATGGTTCATGCCCATTTCGAACACGCCGAAGCGGGCGTCGCGCGGCATCCGCGCCAGGCTCAGCGGCACCCCGGTATGATTGTTGTAGCTCTTGACCGAACGGTGGGCGCGGCCCGGCGCGGCGCGGTCGAGCGCGGCGTGGAGCGCTTCCTTGGTGCTGGTCTTGCCGACCGAGCCGGTGACGCCGATCACCCGGGCGCCGCTGCGCGCGCGGGCGGCGCGGCCCAGCGCGGCGAGCGCGGCCATCGTGTCGGCGACGCGCACGTGGGGCTGGGCCGTCGCTTCGGACACCAAAGCCCCCGCCGCTCCCGAACCGAAGGCCTGATCGACGAAAAGATGGCCGTCGGTGGTCTCCCCCCTGAGCGCGACGAACAGGTCGCCCGGCCCGATCTCGCGGGAGTCGAAGGCGACGCCGCCGACCGCGAAGCGGCCGTGCGCGGTGCCGCCGGTGGCCGCGGCGATCTCGGCGGAGGTCCAGAGGCTCATGCCGCTTCCTCCCGCGCGACCGCGACGTCGTCGAACGGCAGCACGCGGTCGCCGACGATCTGGCCCTGCTCATGACCCTTGCCGGCGAGCAGGATGATGTCGCCGGCGCCCGCTTCCCGGATCGCGGCGCGGATCGCTTCGCGGCGCCCGGCCACCTCGCGCGCGGCCGGCGCGCCGGCGAGGATGTCGCGGCGGATCGCCGCCGGATCCTCGCTGCGCGGATTGTCGTCGGTGACGATGACGAGGTCGGCGAGGCGCGCCGCCGCCTCGCCCATTTCGGCGCGCTTGCCGACGTCGCGGTCGCCGCCGGCGCCGAACACGGCGATCAGCCGGTCGCCGGCGTGCGGCCTGAGCGCCTCGATCGCCGAGACGATCGCATCGGGCGTGTGGGCATAATCGACATAGACGGGCGCGCCGGCGCGGGTGATCACCGCGCGCTCGAGCCGGCCGCGCACCGGATGGACCCGCGACAGATTGGCGAGGGTCTGCCGAAGCTCGCCGCCGGTGGCGATGACCAGCCCGGCCGCGGTCAGGATGTTGGCCGCCTGATAGGCGCCGATCAGCGCCAGATTGACGACATGCGCCGTGCCTTGCGCTTCGACCACCAGTTTCTGGCCGAGCGGGGTGGTTTCCCGCGAGACCAGCTTCAGCGCCTCGCCGCTCTTGCCGACCGTCATCACTTCGAGGCCGCGCGACCGGCAGCGCCGCGCCACTTCGTCGGACCGGGCATCGTCGGTCCATATCACCGCGGTGCCGTCCGGCTCGACCACCTCCTCGAACAGCCGCATCTTCGCCTCGAAATAGGCCTGCATCGTCCCGTGATAGTCGAGGTGATCGCGGCTGAAATTGGTGAAGGCGGCGGCGTGCACCGGCAGCCCCTCGGTCCGATACTGGGCGAGGCCGTGGCTCGACGCCTCGAACGCGGCATGGGTGATCCCCATCTTCGCGAGCCCGGCCATGTTGGAGAGGAAGGTGACGATGTCGGGCGTGGTCAGGCCGGTGGTCACCTGATCGTCGGAAGTGGTGACCCCGAGCGTGCCGATGCTCGCCGACGGATGGCCGGCCATCCGCCACAGCTGACGGGTCAGCTCGACGTTGGAGGTCTTGCCGTTGGTGCCGGTGACCGCGACCACCCTGTTCGGAAAGGGCCGGAAGAATTTGGCCGCCAGCCGGGCGAATTCGCGCCGGGGCTCCGCGGCGGCGATGTGGACCGCGCCCTCGGCCCTCGCCTCGGGCCGCGACACCACCGCCACCGCGCCGGCCGATACCGCCGCGGGAATGAAGTCCTCGCCGTTGAAGCGGGTGCCGCGGAAGGCGCCGAACACGGTGCCCGGCGCGACCTTCCGATGGTCGATCGCGAAGCCGGTGACGGGCGTGCTGTCGTCGCCGCCGGTCAGCGTCCCCAGCCGCATCAGTGTCTCGCTGCGGCGACCAGCGGCACCAGGTCAGACGTGTCGATGTCCCGGCTGGCGTCGGGAATGATGCCGAGCAGCGGGCCGGTGCGCGAAATGACGCGCGACACCACCGGCGCCGCGGTCCAGGCGGCGGTGGTCAGGAAATGGGTTTCCTCATTGCCGCGCGGAGCGTCCATCATCACCAGCACCACATAGCGCGGCCGGTCCATCGGGAAAGCCGCGGCGAAGGTGGAAACGTTCACCCGGTGCGAATAGCCGCCGCCGGTCGCGACTTTTTCCGCCGTCCCGGTCTTGCCGCCGACGCGGAAGCCCGGCGCCTCGCCGCGCCGGCCGGTGCCGTGCTGGACGATCATCCGGAGCAGCTGGCGCATCCGGTGGCTGGTCGCCTCCGAATAGACCCGCCGCCCGCGCGGCGCCCGGCCCGGCCCGATCCGCACCAGCGTCGCCGGCCGCCAGATCCCGCCATTGACGAGGGCGGCATAGGCGCTGGCCAGGTGCAGCGGGGTCACCGCCACGCCATGACCGAAGCCGGAGGTGAGCACCGTCGCCCGGCTCCATTCGCGCGGCCACAAGGTGCGGCTGCGCTCGTTCAGCTCGATATGGGCGGGCTCGTCGAAGCCGACGGCGCGGAACGCCGCCTGCATCCGCTCCGCGCCCATCGCATCGGCGATCCGCGCCGAAGCGATGTTGGAGGAATGGACGAGGATCTCGGGGATGGTCAGCGGCCGCCCCTGCGGATGATCGTCGCTGATCCGGAAGCGGCCGATCGGCACCGGCGACGAGGCGTCCCAGCGCTGCTCCATCCCGGTCACCACCCCGGCCTCGAGCGCGGCGGCGATGGTGATCGGCTTGAAGGTCGAGCCCAATTCGTACACGCCCATCGTCGCCCGGTTGTAGAGCGCGCTCGGGTCGGAGCGGCCGGCGGCGTTGGGATTGAAGGTCGGCGCCGAGGCCATGGCGATGACCTCGCCGGTGTCGACGTCGAGAACGATGCCGGTACCGCCCTCGGCGCTGAGCGCGGTGACGGCGGAGGAAAGCTCGCTCTCCATCGCGGCCTGGACGCGGGTGTCGATCGACAGCGCCACCGGCTCGGCGCGGGTGCCGGGCGCGGTCAGCCGTTGCTCGAGCACACGCTCCATTCCGGCGACGCCGCGGCCGTCGAAATCGGTCCAGCCGAGGATATGGCCGGCAAGCGCGGTCTGCGGGTAGAGCCGCTCGGGCTCGCGGTTGAAGACGATGCCGGGCTCGCCGAGCGCGTTGACCGCCTCGACCAGCTCGGGGACGGCACGGCGCGCGAGATAAAGATAGTTGCTCTCGGCCGACAGCATCGCGCGATAATGTTCGGCGCTGCGCTCGGGCATCAGATCGTGGAGCCGTTGCGCCAGCAAGGCGCGGTCGCCGATGATCCGGCGCGGATGGACGCCGATCGCCCAGGCCTCGATGGTGCGGGCGAGCGGGACTCCGTTGCGGTCGACGATGTCGGCGCGCGGCGGGATGAGCGGATTGACGAACTGGGCGGCGCCGGTGCGATCGGTGAACAGCTGCAGCCAGGCGAGGCGCAGCACGATCAGTCCGGTCACGCCGGCGAAGACCAAAAGCAGCAGCATCAGCCGATGGTAGGTCAGCGCGAGGCCGCGGCGTTCGTCGCCAAAAGGCGTGGCCGGCTCGATCCGGGCGGCAAGCGTCGCCATCAGCGGCCGGCGCCTCCGCCGCGTTCGGTGCGGGCCGCTTCGCCGAGCTCGCTGAGCGTGCCGGCGTCGAGCAGGCCGGTCGACCGCGCCGGAACCGCGGCCGGACGCGCCGCGACGTCGGCGCCGCGCGGCGCGGCGGCGACCGGACGCGCCGCGACCGGACGTGCGGCCAGGGCGGCCCGGGTCGGAGCCGGGGAAGCCGGCGCGAGGTCGAGGCCGGCGCGGCGGACGAGCGGCGACGGAGCGGCGACCGGCGCGGCGGCGGCGGCGGCCGGCGCGGCAGCGGCGGCCATCCGCACCGGCGGCTGCGCCGGCGCGGCGGGCGCGGGCCCGGCCGCGGCCAGCCTGACCTCGGCCTGATCGGCGAGGGTGCGCTGGCGAACATCGAAGCGGGCAAGGCTGAGATTCGATTCGAGGAACTGTCCGGCGGCCGGCGCCGACAGCGCCAGCACTTCCGCGTTCCACTGTTCGAGCTGCGACAACCGGCCGCGCGTGCCGAGCTCGGTCTGCAGCGCGCGAATGTCGCGCTGCGTGTCGACGATCCGCCGCTCGAGCGCGGCCAGCTCGGCCCGCTCGGCGGCGACCTGGAGCGAGAGCATGTAGCAGCCCAGTGCCGCGGTGCCGATGGCGGCGACCCAGGCGACCGGCTTGAACCCCCTGGCGATCATCTCGCATCTCCCTTGTGGCTGGCCCATGACGGAGCGGCGGTCCGGCGCGCCGCGCGCAAAGTGGCGGAGCGGGCGCGCGGATTGGCGGCCGCCTCGCCCGGGCCGGGACGGACCGGCTTGGCGACCGCTTCGAAAGTAGGGGCCGGCCCGGCTTTCGCACGGGCCGGCAGGTGACGCGAGCCGGCCGGGAGGTCGCCGCTGCGCGCCTTGAGAAAGCGTTTTACGATCCGGTCCTCGAGGGAATGGAAGGTGACGACGGCGAGGCGGCCGCCGGGCGCGAGCACGCGCTCGGCGGCCGCCAGCCCGCCCTCGAGCTCCTCGAGCTCCTCGTTCACATGGATGCGGATCGCCTGGAAGCTGCGCGTCGCCGGGTCCTTCTTCGCCCCCGGCCGGTGCCCGGCGGCGCGGCGGACGATGTCGGCGAGCTGGCCGGTGCGGGCGAGCGGCCGCGCCGCGACGATCGCCCGGGCGATCCGCCTCGCCTTGGGCTCCTCGCCATAATGGAACAGGATGTCGGCGATCTCGCCTTCCCCGGCCCGGTTGAGGAAGTCGGCGGCGCTTTCGCCCTCGTCGCTCATCCGCATGTCGAGCGGCCCGTCGGCCTGGAAGGAGAAGCCGCGCCGCGGCCGGTCGAGCTGCATCGAGGAAATGCCGATGTCGAGCGCGACGCCGTCCACCTCATCGACGCCGCGGGCGGCAAGCGCCTGACGCATCCGGGAAAAACGCTCCGGAACAAGCGTCAGGCGCCCCCCGCTGGTAGCGGCCAGCGTCTCGCCATACCGGATCGCCTCGGGATCGCGATCGAAAGCGAAGACGCGGGCCGCCCCTTTTGCCAGGATGGCCTTGGCGTAGCCGCCGGCGCCGAACGTGCCGTCGACATGGGTCTCGCCGGGGGCGACGGCGAGCGCCTCGATGACGGCGTCGAGAAGGACGGGAATGTGCGCTGCGCTCTGGCCGGCGGCGGGGCTCACGGCGCGACTCCCCTTTCCTCGAGCCGGTAGGCGGCGAGCTCGCGCAGGTCGGCATCGCCGCTCTCCAGCGCCAGCCGCGGATTCCAGATTTCGAATGTGCCGCCGACGCCGACGAACAGAGCGAGATCCTCGATCCGCCCCTTGCGGCGCATCATCGGGGGCAGGACGATGCGGCCGGAACTGTCATAGGGCACTTCCTCGGTGATTCCGAAAGTGCGCCGGGCGCGGGCGAAATGGGCGCGCGGATCGGCGCTTTCCTCGTTGAGGCGGCGGCGCTCATTCTCGCCGTGCAGGTTGCGGGCATAGTTGCGGTCATAGGCGGTGAGGCAGGGGTCGACCTCATGGGCGCCGATGATGATCGCCTTGGCGTCCGAGCGGCGCTCGATCACCTGGCGAATGAAGGCGGGGACGGACAGACGCCCCTTGGCGTCGACCGCATTGAGCGCGCTCCCGTTGAAGAGATGCTCGAGCTCCACCGAGGTCCGTCCCCCACGCACGCGGACCTCTCCCGTTCGCGGACGCGCACAAGATCGCGTCCGCGTTGCCGCCGCGGCTCAACAGGAAATGCCCCTGACTAACCGGCCGTGGATAACTCAAGTGTCATGGGATTGAAAGGGTTTTCAATGCCTATTTGTGGGATTTCATGCCATTTCTATGGGCCGGCCAGCCTGATCATGGTCTTTTCGGACTCTCTGTTCCACCGATGTTCCCCTTTTCGGGCCTGTGGATAAACCGGTGGATTCCGGCCGCGGCCAGCAGCAGCAGAATCGGCAGCGCGCCGAGCGCCACCGCGCGACCGCGATCCACCGGCGGCAGCAGCCAGCGTACCGGCCGCGCCGCGCGCCGGCGGTCCAGCCCGGCCAGCCGGTCCAGCCAGTCGGCGATCAAGAGCCCATTGTCGGCCTGCCGCGCATGGCGCTCGGCGCCGCGCCCGCCTGGTCCCGCCCAGAGATGGTCGTGCAGCAGGTCGGCGTCGGCGACCAGCAGCACCCGGCCCGCTCCGATCCGGCAGAAAGCGAGGAAGTCGCGCGGCCCGACCCGGCAGCGATCGCCGAGCGCGGCGAACCGGCCCGGCGCGGCGAGGGCCAGCCGCCGCGTCGCTGCCCGCGCGCGCAGATGATCGACGACCAGCGGCCGGTCCGGCGCGGTTTCGAGGCGCAGCCCCCAATGGCCGAGCAGCGGCGAGAGCAGGCTGGCCGGCGGCGGCCGGCGCAGGTCGCCGAGCGGCAACCGGCTCGGCCAGCGCAGCGCCGGATCGGCGAGCAGCAGCAGGCGGCCGCCGCGCCGCACCCAGTCGTCGAGCGCGACCAGCTCGGTCGGCTCGAGCATGCGCGGCTGGGCGAGCAGCATCAGCCGCCCGCCGCTCAGGGTGCGCGCGTCGAGATGATCGAGCGGCCGGACGGCATATTCCTGCTGCAGCAGCCGGTAGGCGGCGGCCGGCCGGCCGGCCGGGTCGAACGGCCCGGTCTCGCCCCAGACGATGGGCAGGCCGGTCATCAGCAGCAGCTCCGGCCTGGCCGCGACCGGCCGGGCGCCGGTCGGGCCCAGAACCAGCGCCTCGTAGGGCGCGAGCGCGCCGGGCACGAACAGCAGCAAAGCGGCCAGCGCCGCCGCGACGGCCTGGCCGACGCGGCCGCGGATCCGGCGTCCGAGCTGTATCGCCAGGTCGAGCAGCAAGGCGAGCGGCGCGCCCGCGGCCCAGCCGCGCAGCATTTCGAGCCAAGGCGCGCCGCCGACCGCCGTCAGCAGCAGCGATTCGCTCAAGCCGGCCGTGAGCAGCGCCAGCCCATAGAGCGCGGCGCGCCACCGCCAGCCGTAACGCGCTGCCAGCAGGACGGTGACGACCAGCAGCGCCGGGCGGAAAGCGAGGAAGAGAAGGGCCTCGGCCCGGCCCCAGGCGAAGAAGCGGCCGACCAGCAGCCCCGCGGCGAACTCGGCCGCGGCGAAAGCGGCGGCGCCGGCGAGCAGCCAGGGCAGCGGGATCGGCCTGGAGTGAGGACCCACCAGGGTCCAAACCCTAGCGGGCGGGCGGCGCGGCACCCGGCCCGGCGGCGGCCGGCGCCGTCGCGTTGGAATCGGCATTGCCGGGCGCGACGCCGAGCTCGGCGAGCGGTTCGGTGGGGTTGGCGGGCGTCTCCGCCGGCCCCGGCGCGACCGGCTGGCCGGCCCGCTGCTGCTCGATCAGATTGGCGGTGATCGGCGCCTCGCCGGCGGGCTCGCTGGTGAAGACCGCCGCCAGCAGCACGGCGAGAAAGACGAAGGCGAGGCCGGTCAGCCCGATCCGAACCCTCTGCATTCGCTCCGTCCGCCTCCGAACTTCGTTCCTGTGCCAATCTAACACGCCTGCGCCCTTTGTCGAACCCGCGGCCCGCCCCGTCGAAAGGCTGGCGGAAAGCCCGAATATTTGCCACAAAGTTCCGCTTGACGTGTTTTGCCGCACTCGCGAAGGGGCCCCGATGCAGAAGACCCACCTGACTGCCGCTGCCATGGGCGCGGCCCTTCTCACCCTTGCGGCCTGCGGCGAGCCCGAGGTCGTCACCGTCAACCGCTACGATGCGCAGGCCGAGGCGCTGAAAAATGCCGCGCCGGTGGCGCCGCCGCCGATGATCCAGGCCACCCGCTCCTATCGCTGCCGCGACAACAGCCTGATCTATGTCGATTTCTACACCAACAACACGGCCCTGGTGCGCAACGAGCTGGGCGGCGATCCGGTCGCCTCGCTCACGTCGGACGGCGGCAACCCGCCATATGTGGGCCAGGAAGGCTATGCGCTGAGCGGCGATGGCGAGAATGTCACCTACACCTCGCCCGGGCGAGGCACCCAGACCTGCCACACCTGAGCTGAAGCCGGGTGAAAGATCGGGCCGGTCCGCCGAGCGCGGGCCGGCCTTCTTATATGGGCCGAGATCCGGGTAGAAAGCGATTGCCTCAGACCGATTGACTAGGTCATTGCGAGCGGAGCGAAGCAATCCAGAGCGGCATTCGAGGCCGACTGGATTGCCGCGTCGCTCCGCTCCTCGCAATGACGGATCAATCAAGAGCGATCACGCTCCAGCTCCGCTGCAAGCCGGGGAGCGCGAGTTCAGGCCGGCTGGGGTTGCGGCGGCTGGAACGCCTGGGCCATGCGCCGCTCCATCTCGTCCTCGGCGACATCCTCGACATGGGTGGCGAGGCTCCAGCGGTGGCCGAACGGGTCGCGCAGCGTCCCCATCCGGTCGCCCCAGAACTGGTCGGCCGGCGGCCGTTCCTCGGTGGCGCCGGCGTCGAGCGCGCGGCGAAAAGCGGCGTCGACGTCCTCGACATAGATGAGCAGGCTGGCGGTGGCGCCGCCGCGCTTGTTCGGCCCGAGAAAGCCCATGTCGGGGAATTCGTCGGCCAGCATCACGAAGCTGTCGCCGATCCTGATCTCGGCATGGGCGAGCTTATCCTCGCCCATCGGCATGCGCAGCACCTCGGTGGCGCCGAACGCCTCCCCGTAGAAGCGAATCGCCTCGGCCGCGCCGTCGACGATGAGATAGGGGGTAACTTTATGATAGCCTTCGGGAATGTGGCTGACGGCCATTTCGCGCCTCCTCCATGCTGGAACAAAAGGTGATCAACGATACACCCGGCGGGGGCGTTCGGCCAAGCGGAATCGAATCGAGGTTGGATATGCCGCAGCTCGCCGCTAGGGGGCGCGGACGAAGCTTCACCGTCATTCCCGCGCAAGCGGGAATCCCGCTCAGCCGCCGCCCGGACTCCCGCTTTCGCAGGAGTGACGCGCAGGGAGTGCAGATGGAATCCGCTATCACCCCCGAAATCGTCGCCGAGCATGGCCTGTCGCCGGACGAGTATCAGCGCGTGCTGCACGCGCTCGGGCGCGAGCCCAACCTCACCGAGCTCGGCATCTTCTCGGTGATGTGGTCGGAGCATTGCTCGTACAAATCCTCGCGGATCCATTTGAGGAAGCTGCCGACGGCGGCGCCCTGGGTGATCCAGGGCCCGGGCGAGAATGCCGGCGTCATCGATATCGGTCCCGGTCCGGGCGGCACCCCCCTGGCCGCCATCTTCAAGATGGAGAGCCACAACCATCCCTCCTATATCGAGCCCTATCAGGGCGCGGCGACCGGCGTCGGCGGCATATTGCGCGACGTCTTCACGATGGGCGCGCGCCCGGTCGCCAATCTGAACGCGCTGCGCTTCGGCCGTCCCGATCACCCCAGGATGCGTCATTTGATCGCCGGCGTCGTCGCCGGCATCGGCGGCTACGGCAATTGCGTCGGCGTGCCCACGGTCGGCGGCGAAGTGAATTTCGACGCCGCTTATGACGGCAACATCCTGGTCAACGCGATGACGGTGGGGATCGCCGCCCGGGACCGGATCTTCTATTCCGCCGCCGCCGGCGTCGGCAATCCGGTGGTCTATGTCGGATCGAAGACCGGCCGCGACGGCATTCACGGCGCGACCATGGCCAGCGCCGATTTCTCCGAGGATTCGGAGGAGAAGAGACCGACCGTCCAGGTCGGCGACCCGTTCACCGAGAAGCTGCTGATCGAGGCCTGTCTCGAGCTGATGGCGTCGGACGCGATCGTCGCCATCCAGGACATGGGCGCCGCCGGCCTCACCTCGTCGAGCGTCGAGATGGCGTCGAAAGGCGGCGTCGGCATCGAGCTCGACATGAACGCCGTGCCCTGCCGCGAGCAGGGCATGACGCCCTATGAAATGATGCTGTCCGAATCTCAGGAGCGGATGCTGATGGTGCTGAAGCCCGGCCGCGAGGCCGAGGCGGAGGCGATCTTCCGCAAATGGGAGCTGGACTTCGCGGTGATCGGCCGGGTCACCGACAGCGGCCGGCTGGTGCTCAAATGGAATGGCGAGACCGCCGCCGACATCCCGCTCGGCCCGCTCGGCGACGACGCCCCCTGCTACGACCGGCCCTATGTGCGATCCGTGCCGCCTGCCCCGCTGGCCGATCTTCCGCCCGGCACCGATATCGCCGCCGACCTGCTGCGGCTGATCGGCTCGCCCGACCTCGCCTCGCGGCACTGGATCTGGGAGCAATATGACTACAAGGTCGGCGCCGACACGGTGCAGGCGCCCGGCGGCGACGCGGCTTTGGTGCGCGTCCACGGCACCGACCGGGCGCTCGCCATCACCACCGACGTCACTCCGCGCTATTGCCTCGCCGACCCGCGCCAGGGGGGCAGGCAGGCGATCGCCGAGGCCTGGCGCAACCTCTGCGCGGTGGGGGCCCGACCGCTGGCGGCGACCGACTGCCTGAATTTCGGAAACCCGCAGCGGCCCGAAATCATGGGCCAGCTGGTCGGCTGCATAGAAGGCATGGCCGAAGCCTGCCGGGCGCTCGACCTGCCGATCGTCTCGGGCAACGTCTCGCTCTACAACGAGACCAGGGGCGAGGACGGAACGAGCCGCGCGATCCTGCCGACGCCCGCGATCGGCGCGGTCGGCCTGATCGAGGATTGGCGCAGGGCGGCGACGATCGCGTTCAAGTCCGAGGGCGACGACCTCTGGCTGATCGGGGAGAAGCCGGCGCATCTCGGCCAGTCGCTCTGGCTGCGCACGATAGAAGGGCGGGACGGCCGCGAAGCCGGCCCGCCGCCGCCGGTCGACCTCGCCGCCGAGCGGCGCCATGGCGAGGCGGTGCGCGCGCTGATCGAGCACGGGCTGGTGAGCGCGGTGCACGACATTTCGGACGGCGGGCTGCTGGTCGCGCTGGCCGAGATGGCGCTGGCCGGCGGGATCGGCGCGCGGCTTGCCGGCGCCGTGCCGGACGATCCCGGCTTCCTGTTCGGCGAGGACCAGGGCCTCTATCTGGTCACCACCGGCAATTCCGATCCGATGCTGCGCCGGCTGGCGGCGAGCCAGGTGCCGCACCTCTTCCTGGGCTCGGTCGGCGGCGATTCGATCCGGCTCGAGGGACACGCGCCGATCGCGCTCGCCGACCTCCGCCGGGCCCATGAGGGATTTTTTCCCGCTCTGATGCGCGGCGAGCCGGCGGTGGCGGGATGACCGCGGGCTATTCGGGCACGCCGCTGGCGCGCAAGCTGTCGCTCAGGGACGGCATGCGGACTTGGTGGGACGGCGTGCCGGACGCGGTGGCCGACGAGATCGAACGGGAAGGCCTTGCCCTCCACCATCTCGACCGGCCGGAGGCGCCGATCGACGCCGCCCACATCTTCGTCACCCTGCGCGCCGAGATGGAGGACAAGCTGACGATTCTGCGGCCGCTGCTCGCCCCGGCCGGCTTCATCTGGGTGAGCTGGCCGAAGAAAGCCTCGAAGGTCGCCACCGACATCACCGAGGACGGCATTCGCGAGGTGATCCTGCCCGAGACCGACCTGGTCGACGTCAAGGTCTGCGCGGTCGACGCAATCTGGTCGGGCCTCAAGCTGATGGTGCGCCGGGCGCGGCGATGAAGTCCTTCCCGTTCCGGGGAGGAATACTATTGCGAACGCCTCGCATTATCGATATATCCGAACTCCATGATCGTCTGCGTCTGCAATGCGATTCGAGAGGCCGACCTCAGGCGGGCCGCGCGCGACGGCGCGTCCTGCCCGACCAGCGCCTACAAGCTGTTCGACCGCAAGCCGCGCTGCGGCCAATGCTTCTCATTCGCACGCGAGATCATCGCCGCCGAGCGCGCCACCGCCTGAAAATCCTTCGCAATAGCGGCCGATTTTTCGCGGTTTTCCGCCATTTTTCGCGGTGCATTCCGCATCCTGGAGCGTTATAGGGGACGACGCGAAGGGAGAGCCGCGATGAAGGGCGACGACCAGGTAATCCAGCACCTCAACGAGACGCTGCGCAACGAGCTCACCGCGGTCAACCAATATTGGCTGCATTATCGCATGCTCGACAATTGGGGGGTGAGGCGGCTGGCCGAGTTCGAGCGGCACGAATCGATCGACGAGATGAAGCATGCCGACCGGCTGTCCGAGCGCATATTGTTCCTCGAAGGCCTGCCCAATTTCCAGATGCTCGGCCGCCTGCGGGTCGGCGAGAATGTTGAGGAGATATTGAAGGCCGATCTCGAGCTCGAGCGCGAGGCGGTCGAGCAATTGCGCGGCGCGATCGCCCATGCGGAGAGCGTGCGCGACTATGTCAGCCGCGACCTGTTCGCCGACATCCTCGAGAATGAGGAGGCGCATATCGACACGCTCGAGCAGCAGTTCGACATGATCGAGCAGATGGGCCTGCAGAACTACATCCAGCTGCAGAGCAAGCCGGCTGAGGAATAGGCTGGCGATGATCATCAAAAGCGGAAAGAAAGCTGGAAAGAGCACCCAGGAACTGGTTCTGAAAGAACCCGATTGGGTGCAAGCATTCCTACAGAACGTCCAAGATGGGACCGTGCCGGCGGCGCTCAGGGCGCACATAAAAAAATTTGACGCACGTCCCTTCGAAGAAAAATGCACTCGTTGCCGCGAGCTCGCTACTCAGGCCTCGTTGTACATCGGCAATGCAAGGGTGCCGTATTACTGGTGCGACGATTGTGATCCCTATAGCCAAGGCGCGGTCGGCGGAAAGCTCATCATAGTGAAAAAATATCAACAAGCGCTCAGATTTGTTGATTTCTACTGCAACGGGTCACGAACCGAAAAAAGATTGCTTATCCGAGCATTGGCCCGGGCAAAGGGTGCGCCAGCCCGCATTGGCAAGGAACAAGCCGATAGCTTCTTGGCATGAGGCTTGGCTAGCTCTGTCCCATAGTTGAACCTCCCGTCGAATCCGATAACGTCGGCCGCAGGCGGAGGGGACAAGGATGAACGCCACCACCCAGCCGGGGCGGATCGCCGCGCTCGACATCGTCCGCGGGGTCGCCGTGCTCGGCATCCTCGCGATGAACATCGTCGCCTTCGCGATGCCGTTCAACGCCTACATGAACCCGAATGCCTATGGCGGCGAGAGCTGGGCCGACTTCGCCTCATGGCTGTTCAGCTTCATCTTCATCGACGGCAAGATGCGGGGCCTGTTCTCCTTCCTGTTCGGCGCCAGCACCCTCCTGGTGATCGAGCGGGCCGAGGCGTCCGGCCAGTCGGCCGCCTTCGTCCATTACAGCCGGATGTTCTGGCTGCTCGCCTTCGGCCTGATCCATTTCTACTTCATCTGGTACGGCGACATCCTGGCCGGCTACGCGATGATCGGCCTCCTCCTGTTCTTCTTCCGGCGATTGAGCCCGCGCGCGATGGTGATCTGGGGCGGCGTGCTGCTGGTGCTGCAGCTGCTCATCTATCTCGGCTTCGCGTTCGAGCTGGGCCGGATGCGCGAGGCGGCACTCGCCGTGCCGCCGGATCGGGACAGCCTGGAGCAATGGCGGGAGATGGAAGCGCAATTCGGCGTGCTCACCGGCCAGCCGCTCGCCGACAAGCTCGGTCTGTTCCGCGGCACCTATGAAGGCCTGGTTCATCACCGGCTGGTCGAGGACGGCGACACGCCGTTCACCAGCCTCCTTTTCTTCGGCTTCGAGACGCTCGCTTACATGCTGTTCGGCATGGCGGCGCTGAAGACCGGCTTCTTCAAGGCGCAGTGGAAGCCGCTCGATTATTTCAAGGTCGCGGTGATCGGCCTCGCGCTGACCGTTCCGGCTTATGCCCTGCTCGCCTGGGTGGTGGCGGCCGAAGGCTTCAGCGTGCCGATGATCGTCACCATCGAGATCGCGGCGACGGTGCCGTTCCGGCCGCTGATGGTGATCGCTTATGCCGCCCTGATCATCCTCGCCACCCGCCGGCGGGGGCCGCTGGTCGAGCGGATCTCCGCCGCCGGCCGCGCCGCCTTCACCAACTATCTCGGCACCTCCATCCTGATGACGACCCTGTTCTACGGCTATGGCATCGGCCTGTTCGGAACGATGAGCCGGATCGAATTGTGGCTGGTGGTGCTGGCGATGTGGGCGCTGATGCTGCTCTGGTCGAAGCCGTGGCTGGACCGCTACCGCTACGGCCCGTTCGAATGGCTGTGGCGCTCGCTGTCGCGCTGGCGGATCGAGCCGATGCGCAAGCCGCGGCCGCTGGCGACGACTTCCTAGGCCCTCGCCCGGTGACGCCCGCGGCCGCGGCGCCCGACGATCGCTTGGCCGCCGCGCTGCGCGGTTTCGGGCCGGTCGGCCTGCTCGCCATCATCGTCATCTTTCTCGGCAATGCGCTTGTCGTGCCGCTGACCGCCTTGCTGGTGCTGGCCTGGGCATGGCGGTCGCGCACCCCCTGGCGCGACATCGGCCTTGCCGCCCCGCGCCGCTGGCTCGCCGCGATCGTCGCCGGCCTCGCCTTCGGCATCGCGTTCAAGCTGATCATGAAGGCGCTGGTGATGCCGCTGCTCGGCGCGCCGCCGGTGAACGCGGCCTATCATTATCTGGCCGGCAATAGCGGCGCGCTTCCCGGCGCGCTTTACATGATCGTGATCGGCGCCGGCTTCGGCGAGGAAATATTCTTCCGCGGCTATCTGTTCGAGCGGCTCGGCAGGCTGCTCGGCCCCGGCACCGGCGCGAAAGCGGCGATCGTCGGCGTGACGTCGATCCTGTTCGGCGCGGCGCATCTGGCCGACCAGGGCATTCCGGGGGCGCAGCAGGCCTTCATCGTCGGCCTGGTTTTCGGCGGCGTCTATGCGGCCACGGGCCGCCTCTGGCTGCCGATCTTCGCCCATATCGGCTTCGACCTTGCCGCGCTCGCCATCATCTACCGGGACGTCGAAACGGAGGTGGCGCGCCTCGTCTTCAGCTGAGGAGCGCGCATCGGAGCAGGCGGGCTCAGAGGCGGCCGAACTCCTGGTTGCTCGCGCTGCGGTCGGAGTGGGGACGGCGCGCGACGAGCGGATTGGTCTCCTGCTCGAACAACGCCATCGTCTCCTCGTAGAGCGGGCGCAGCGCCGCCACCTGCGGCAGGATCTGGTCGGGAAACAGCCGCGATTCGAGCGCGCGGCGTCCGGCATGCTCGATCTCCTCGGCGAGATCGCCGAGCGGATCGGCGCCGAACTGGCGCGCTTCGCTCTTCATCGTGTGGGCGGGGATGACCAAAGCGGCGGCGTCGCGGCGATGCATCGCCGCCTCGATTCGGGCGACCGCTTTCTCGCCATCCTCGCGGAAATATCCGAGAATACGGATGAAGTCGCCGCCCAGCTCGGCGCGCATGCTGGCGAACTTGACCCAGTCGACCACGCTCGCGGCGGCTTCGTCCATCATCCGTCCCTCGTTCGCACGTCGGCGAAACTAGCCGCCACCGGTAAACAGCGGCTTTACGCCGCGCTGCGGGCTTTCGCCCTTTCCCCGCGGAAATGGCGGAATCGGGACAGTTCCTTCCTGCGGCAAGAAGCAACTGTCCCCTAGCCCGGCGGACGATAGGGGTTGCGGCCGCCGCGCAGCGCCAGCCGCACCGGCACCGCGCCGAAGCCCAATTCCTTGCGAAGGCCGTTGACGAGGTAGCGGCGATAGCTTTCCGGCAGCGTCTCGGTGCGGTTGCCGAAGACGACGAAGCTCGGCGGTCGGACGGCGACCTGGGTGATGTATCTGAGTTTGATCCGCTTGCCGCCCGGCGCCGGCGGCGGATTGCGCTCGACCGTTTCCTCGAACCAGCGGTTGAGCGTGCCGGTCGAGACGCGGCGCGACCAGGCCTCGCGCAGATCGAAGGCGGCCGCCAGCAGCGCATCGAGGCCCTTGCCGGTCTTGCCCGAGACGGTGAGCAGCGGCACGCCGCGCGCCTGGGCCAGCCCTTCGTCGAGCGCCGCGCGGATGCCGTTGAACAGCCCGCTGGCCTGCTCGGCCACGTCCCACTTGCTGATCGCGACGATCAGCGCCCGGCCCTCGGCCAGCACATGGTCGGCGATCCTGAGGTCCTGCGCCTCGAGGCCGCGGGTGGCGTCGAGCAGCAGCACCACCACTTCCGCGAAATCGACGGCACGGCGGGCGTCGGCGACCGACAGCTTCTCGAGCTTGTCCTCGACCTTCGCCCGCTTGCGCATGCCGGCGGTGTCGATCAGCCGCACCGGACGCACGCTCCCGTCCGGCGATCGCCATTGCCAGTCGACGGCGATCGAATCGCGGGTGATCCCCGCCTCCGGGCCGGTGATCAGCCTTTCCTCGCTGAGGATAGTGTTGATCAGGGTCGATTTGCCCGCATTCGGGCGGCCGACGATGGCCAGCTTCAGCGGCCCTTCGCTTTCCTCCCCGCCCGGTTCCTCGTCGGCCCCCTCGACCAGCGGCCGCAGCAGCTCGAACAGATCGACGACGCCCTCGCCATGCTCGGCGCTGACCGGGACCGGCTCGCCGAGCCCGAGCGCCCAGCCTTCGAGGATGCCCGCCTCGCCGGCGCGCCCTTCGGCCTTGTTGGCAACGAGGATCACCGGCGTCGCCTCCGAGCGCAGCCAGCGCGCGAGCTCCTCGTCGAGCGGCGTGATGCCGGCGCGGGCGTCGACCAGGAACAAGGCGGCGTCGGCGTCGCGCACCGCGGCGACGGTCTGGGCCCGCATCCGGCCGGGCAGGGTCTCCGGCTCTTCATCCTCATAGCCGGCGGTGTCGATCACCCGGAATTCGAGGCCGAGCAGGCTGGCTTCGCCCTCGCGCCGGTCGCGGGTCACGCCCGGCCGGTCGTCGACCAGCGCCAGCTTCCTGCCGACCAGCCGGTTGAACAGGGTCGACTTGCCGACATTGGGCCGGCCGACGATCGCGACGGTGGCGGGGCGGGACATGGCGCGGCAGTGGCGGGTAGGTGGGGACGGGTCAAGTTCCTCCCCGCGAGCGAAGCTTGTGGGGAGGGGACCGGCCGTAGCCGAAGGCGAAGGCTGGGGGAGGGGTGAATGGCTCAGGCTTGCGCCGTCACCCCTCCACCATGCTTCGCATGGTCCCCCTCCCCATCGCAGGGCGATGGGGAGGAACCTTCTAACGCCAGGCGGTCAATCGCCCGTCGTCGTTGAGGATGTAGAGCGTGTTGTTGGCGACCACCGGCGCCAGCGAGATGGGCGAGCGGGTCTCGGTGGTCGACAGCAAGGTGCCGTCGACCGGCGACACGAACGCGATCTGGCCGCGCGAGCTGGTCAGGACCAGCCGGTTCCCGGCGAGCACCGGCCCGCGCCAGAAGATCGCCCCCTCCCCCTGCCGGATTCGACCGGTGCGCCCCTGCCGTGCCTCGGCGCGGGTCGGATCGCGTTGCCGCGGCGGCCGGCGGAAAGCCGGCAGATCGGAGATCCAGCGCACCCGCCCCGAAGCGCGGGCGATGGCGAGCAATCGGGCGCGATCGGTGACGACGAACAGCCAGTCGCCGGCGACCCAGGGCGTCGAGATGCCGGCGATGTTGATCTCCCAGGCGCGCTGGCCGGTGATCAGCTCGACCGCGACCATGCGCCCGCCCTGGCCGACGGCGAAGACGCGGCCCTGGTCGATCACCGGATCGGCGTCGATGTCGGAGATGGTGCCGACGACGGTGCTGACCCCGGTCCGGGCCAGCGCGTCCTGCCACACCACCTGGCCGTTCTCGTAGCGATAGGCGGTGAGCTCGCCCGACGAGAAGCCGGCCACCACCGTGCTTTGCGAGAAAGCCGGCGCGGCGCTGCCGAACACGCCGGCCTGCTCGAACGTGCCGGAGCCGGTCCAGCGCGTCTCGCCATTGGCGGTGTTGAGCGCGTAGAGCTGATTGTCCTGGCTGACCACATAGAGGTTGTCGCCGCCGACGGTGGGGGCGCCGCGCAGCGGCCCGCCCGGCTTGACGTTCCACACGATCGCGCCGGTGGCGGCGTCGAGCGCGGCCGCGTCGCCGGCGCCGTTGGTGGCGTAGAGGCGGCCGCCGTCATAGCTGACGCCGCCGCCGAACAAGGCCTCGCCCGGCGAATTCTCGCCGCGCACCTGGGTCGTCCACAGCTGGGCGCCGGTGTCGGCGCTGAACGCGCGCACCGTCGCCCTGGTGTCGATCGTATAGACCCTGCCCTCGGCGACCACCGGCTCGGAAGCGAGCCGCGCTTGGGCGCTGCTGCCCTGGCCGATGCTGACGCTCCACGCCTGGGCGATCGAATCGCCGAGCGCGACATGGCCGACCGACTTGGCGGCGTTGCCGCCCGACTGGGCCCATTCATTGTTGAGGAGCGGCGCCGGCACGGCGACCGGAATGCCGGCCAGCTGCGGGTCGATCTCGACCTGGTTGTCGGTGGAGAGCACCGGGATGCGCTCGCCGACGGTCGGCGTGGTCGGCCCGCGCCTCCCGCCGCCGAAGATGCCGCAGCCGGCCAGCAGGCTGACGGCGGTCAGCGCGACGATGATACGCTTCATTCGGCTTTTTCCTCCGCTGCGCCCGGAACGGGCTGGCCTGCCGCCGGCGCCGCCTCGACGGCCGGCTGATCGGGCATGGCGTTGATACCAAAGCCACCCGCCATCTGAATGGCTCTTGTACGGATCGACGGCGGCACATTCTGGTCGCGCGCGATGCCGGCGAAGAGCGGCGCCGCGAGATCGGGCCGGTTCATCCGCATGTGGGCGATGCCGACCATCTCGCCGGCGCTGCCGAACCAGGCGCTGCCGGGCCGGGCCAGCGGCCCCAGCCGCTGGATCACCTGCTGCGGCGTCAGCCGGTCATATTCCAGCTCGGTCTGACGGATCAAAGCGGCCTGGCGATAGGGTTCGGCGAAATCCTCGTCGGCGACGATCGACCGCAAGGTGGCGATCGCCGCGTCATTCCGGCCGGCCTCGGACTGGGCGGTGGCGCGCGCGAACAAGGCGGCGGCGCGATAACCTTCTATGTCGCTGGCGGCGAGCTGATCGACTTTCGGCAGCGCGGCGTCGCGATTGCCGCTTTCCAGCTCGTCGAGCGTCTGGGCGAGGGTCTCCCCCTGCGCCTCCGCCTGCTCGAACTGGCGGTTCTGCCACCAGATGAAGCCGCCGATCGCGCCGAGCACGAGCAGGATTGCGGCGGCGATCGCCCAGCCGTAACGCGCGAACAGCCGGTTGACCCGCTCCCTGCGCAGCTCCTCGTCGACTTCCCGCAGGAAGGTTTCGCCATCGTTCGGCTTGATCGCCACCTGCTTCTCCGTCTGCGAAGGCAAGCGCCTCCGCTGCCCTTCCAATCCCTTGTCCGGCGTCCGCCCGCGCGCCGGCGGGCGCGCCCCGCGCTCTCCTTACCGACCCCCCGGGCGAAGGAAAAGACCCCTCACTTTTTCACGTGATAGGTCTGCTCCGCGGTCGGAAAGGCGCGCGCCTTGACGTCGGCGGCGTAAGCGGCGGCGGCGGTGCCGATCTCCGCGGCCAGGTCGCCGAACCTTTTGACGAAGCGCGGCGTGCGCTCGAACAGGCCCATCATGTCCTCGGTGACGAGAATCTGGCCGTCGCACTCGGCCGACGCGCCGATGCCGATGGTCGGACAGGCGACGGCGCCGGTCGCCTCGATCGCGATCTCCTCCATCACCCCTTCCAGCACCAGAGCGAAGCAGCCGGCCTCGGCGACCGCGCGGGCGTCGGCGAGGATCCTGGCCGCCTCGGCGGCGTCGCGGCCGCGCGCGCGATAGCCGCCGAGCGCGTTCACCGCCTGCGGAGTGAGGCCGACATGGCCGATCACCGGAATGCCGCGCCGCACCAGGAAGGCGATCGTCTCGGCCATCGCCTCGCCGCCCTCGAGCTTGACCGCCGCCGCCCCGGTTTCCTTGAGCAGCCGGGCGGCGTTGCGGAACGCCAAACCGGGGCTCTCCTCATAGGACCCGAACGGCATGTCGACGGCAACCAGAGCGTGCCACGACCCGCGCACCACCGCCGCGCCGTGCGCGGCCATCATGTCGAGCGTCACCGGAATCGTCGACGGCAGGCCGTAAATCACCTGGCCGAGGCTGTCGCCGACCAGCAGCAGGTCGCAATGCGGATCGAGCAGCTGCGCCATCCGCATCGTGTAGGCGGTCAGCGCGACGATCGGCTCTCCGCCCTTTCGCGCCTGGATCGCCGGTGCGGTCAGCCGCTTCATCGGCGCCGGCGTCGGCGTGGCGCGGCTGGTCGCGGTGTCGATCGTGTAGGTGGACATGGGGGCGCTTTAGACCATTGCCGCGGCGCAGCAAAGCGGCACCCCGGCTTCGGCCCGGCGAACCGTGCGCCCGCCTCGCCCGCCGCTCCACCCAGCCTCGACCAGGCTGCCGCCCAGGGCTTGCGCCCATCCTCCTCCCGGCGCCAGTAATGGCGATGCGGATATTGTGGCTTTCGGACACGCCGTTGCGGATGAGCGGCTTCGGCATTGTCAGCGGCGAGGTCGGGCGGCGCCTCGCCGCGCGGGGATGCGAGGTGACGTTTCTCGGCTGGTGGGGCGACGGTCGCCGGCGGCACTTCGCCGGGCTGGGCGTCGAGCCCTGCCCGGTCGCGCCGGCCGAGGCGGCGCCCGTGCTGGCGGCATGGCTCGACCGGCTGCGTCCCGACTTTCTGGTGAGCCTGGCCGATTTGCCGTGGATAGCCTGGCTCGCCTCGCGCGAGGTGGCGGGGGCGCTTCGCCGCAACGGCACGCGCTGGTGTTGCCATTTCCCGATCGACGGGACCCGACGCGACGGGATGCTGCCGCCCGACTGGCGCCGCACCTTGTCCCATGCCGACCTGGCGGTGGCGATGAGCGGCTATGGCGCGGCGGCCTGCGCCCGTTCCGGCATGAAGGCCGCCTACGTCCCGCACGGCTGCGACACCACGCTGTTCACGCCGCCGGACCGCCGGGAAGCGTCCAAGCGGCACCTGGGCTATGATGGCAGGTTCGTCATCCTCGCCGACACCCGCAACCATCGCCGCAAGCTGCTGCCGCGAATGCTGGACATCGTCAGGCGGGCCGCGCTGCCGGACGAAGCCTTCCTGCTGCACCTTCATACCAATTTGCGGCCCGGGGAAGATCGCGACAGCTATGCCTACGACCTGCGAGCCGACCTGGCGGTGAGCGGGCTGGCGCGACAGGTGCGCCTCGACGACGGCTACGGACGGCTCGGCGCCGGCGAGCTCGCGGCGCTTTATGCGGCGGCCGACGTCCACCTCCAGACCTCTTATGGCGAAGGCTTCGGCCTCCCCACGCTTCAGGCCGCCAGTGCCGGCGTCGTCCCGATCGGCGGCGACCATTCGGCGAATGGCGAGCTGCTCGCCGATCACGGCTTCGCGATCCCGGCCTCCCATGAGGCGGTGGACGAATTCGGCATCGTCCGGCCGTTCATCGATCGCGACGCCGCGGCGGCGGCGCTCAGGCGCCTGTTCGAGGACCCCGATCTGCTCCGCGAACGGTCGCGCGCGGCGCGCGACTTCGCGCTGGGCTACGATTGGGAGCCTGTTGCCGACCGATGGGCCGCCCTGCTCGGCGCAAGTGCCGGTCGGCCGCCGGCCCGGCTTGCGCGCCGTCGCTCCGCTCCGGCAAGGGCCGCCTTGCCCGCCGGCCCCGGCGATCGCCCGACAGGGCATGCGTCCGACGTGCTGCCACTGCCGCGCATCGCGATCCCGACGCGCCTCCCGCGGCCGCGGGGCCATGCGCGTCCGGCCCTTACGGTCCTGGCCGATCCGGCCGTTTGCGAGACGCTGGCGCCGCTGCGCGCGCTTTTCCCCGGTTTGCGCATCGCCGCCCCCAGGTCTATCCTGCCGATCTCGCGGCGCGCCCTGCTGAGCGAGATGAAGGAAGCGATACTCGTGGCCGATCCCGACGGCGCCCTCCATCCCGATTCGGATCTGATCTGCGCGTCGGCGGGGATCAGCTTCCTTGGCGGCGCGCGGGTGTGGCCGCCTGTCCCCGCCAACTCGCTGCTGCTGCAGGCGCGGCTGCTGCTGACCGACCATGCACTGGCGGCCGAGCGCGCGCGTCAGGCCCGGGACGCGGTCCGGCGCGATCGCCGCAAGCCGGTTTCGTCCCCTGTCGGGGCCGCATCGGGATGAGTGACGTGGCGTCCGGCATCAAGGGGCTGATCGAAAGCCTGGGAAGCTATGCCCGCCGGATCATCGTCGGCGTGTGGTTTCCGGGCCTGCTGCTGTTCGGCGAGTTCGCCTTCATCTACCATGCGGCGACGCGGCCGGAGGCAAGCTCGTTCCTGGCCGACCTCCTCGCCGCTTACGCCCTGATCGGCCCGTCCCTGCTCGGCGCGGCGGTGCTGGTCGCGATCCTCGCCGGCGCGATCACGCTGGGCTATGTCGCGCGCGACCTGGCCTTTTGGGCGAGCGATTTCTGGCTGTGGACCGGAATGCGGCCGACGCGCGGGCTCGACCGGATTCTCGACCAGATCAGGGCGGTCCACGGGAGCGAGGTCGACAAGGTGCTCTCCCGCTACGCCATCTTCGAACGGGCGACCGACCCGGCCATCGCGCGGCGGCTGCCGCGGCGATCGGAATCCTATGTGCGCGAATTCTGCAAGCTCTGGCTGAGCGTCAAGGCACCGAATCTCTCGACCGAGGGGATCGAAATCGAGATCAACATGGACCTCGGGCTGGTGCTGCCGCTGCTACTGGCGGGGTTCATTTTCGTCTTCCTGGTCGGCGGCGCGCCGGCGGTCATTCTCGGCCTGATCCTGTTCGGTTTCGCCCTGCTGAGGCTCTATCGCATCACCTGGGCCCGCAACATCGAGACCGAACTGGCGATCTTCAATTTCGTCTTCGCGCACTGGCAGAAGGTCGAAGAGCCGCGCACGCCGGTCCCGGCCGACTGATCTCGCGGCGCTTTTCGCGACTTCACGGCGAGCCTCGATCCCAGGAAATGAGCGGGCGCGAGTCGGGCGGTTCGGCGACCAGCGAAGCGGCCGGCCCGGCGGCGGCGCGATCGGCTCCGGCGCAGACCAGCGCGTACAACCGCAGATAATCCTCGACCATCCGGTCCGCCGTGAACCGCGCCTCGAAGGCGGCCCGCACCTCGCGGCGGGACAAGGCCGCCGCCTTGGCCACCGCGGCCACCGCCTGATCGATGCTGTCGACGAGGAAGCCGCTGCGGCCCTCCTCGAGCACTTCTCCCGCCGAGCCCTCGCGCCACGCGATCACCGGAGTCCCCGCCGCCATCGCCTCGATCATGCCGAGCCCGAACGGCTCCGGCCAGTCGATCGGGAACAGCAAAGCGCGCGCGCCGCCGAGGAAGTCCGACTTTTCGAGGTCGCCGATCTCGCCGACATAGTCGATCAGCGGGTCGGCCAGCAGCGGCTGGATCCGCGCCTCGAAATAAGCACGATCGACCGGATCGACCTTGGCCGCGATCCTCAGCCTGATACCCGTCCGCCGCGCGATCTCGATCGCCCGGTCCGGGCGCTTCTCCGGCGAGATCCGGCCGATGAAGGCGAGATAGCCGCCGCTGCCGGAACCGCATCGGATCAGGTCCGCGGGCACCCCGTGATGGATGGTGCCGGCGAAGTTCGCGGCGGCCACCCGGCGGCGCTGGGCGGCGGAAACCGCGACCAGCCGCATCTCCGGACCGGCGCGCAACGCCGCATGGACCTCGGGCAGGTCGGTCCGGCCGTGCAGCGTCGTCAGGCATTTGCCGGCAAGACGGCGGAAGGCCGGGAAATGGATGAGGTCGACATGAAAATGGAGGACGTCGTAGCGGCCGGCGTCGCGCAGCACGCGCTCGACCATGGCCAGCAGGCTGGGGGCGTGATCGTCGATCCCGGCCAGCCGCAGCGCCCGCGGCGCGCACGCAACGAGCCGCGCCGACGTCACCGAATCGCCGCTCGCATAGAGAGTCACGTCGTGGCCCCGAGCCACCAGTCCCTCGGTCAGCCACCCGACGACGCGCTCCGTGCCGCCATAGAGGCTCGGGGGCACGGCCTCCGCCAGCGGCGCGATCTGGGCGATGCGCAAGGACTTTTCTCCTCCCCCGCGAGGCGGTGCGGCGCTCCGGCACAGGCTTGCCCCGGCGCGCAGCAGAACGGCGGCGGCGGCAGCCAGTTCCTCCGACGCGCGTTCGGCGTCACATGGCCGACGCCCAGCTCAGCTTCCTCAGCCCGCCGGACGCAGCGCCCGAAGGCCTGACCTACCGGCCGGAGCTGATCGATGCGGCCGAGGAACGGGCGCTGATCGAGCGGATGCGCGAGCTGCCGTTCCGGCCGTTCGAGTTTCAGGGCTTTCTCGGCAAGCGTCGGACCGTGTCGTTCGGCTGGTCCTACCGGTTCGACGGCAGCGGCCTCGGTCCGGCCGAGCCGATGCCCGAATGGCTGCTGGCGCTGCGGACGCGCGCCGCCGCCTTCGCCGGGCTCGACGCGGCGGCGCTCGAGCACGCCTTGCTGATCGAATATGACGCGGGCGCCGGGCTCGGCTGGCACCGCGACCGGCCGGTGTTCGGCGACGTCATCGGCCTCTCGCTGCTGGCGCCCGCGCCGCTGCGCTTCCGCCGCCGCCGGGGCGACAAGTGGCAGCGCTTCTCGCTCGCCGTCGAGCCGCGCTCGGCCTATCTGCTGCGCGGCCCGGCGCGCAGCGAATGGGAGCACAGCCTCCCGCCGGTGGCGACGCTGCGTTACTCGGTGACGTTCCGGACGCTGCTTTCCTCCCCGCGGGCGCATCCCGTGGGGAGGGGGACCACAGGAAGTGGGGTGGAGGGGTAAAAGGCGCGGCCGCGTCTCTTACCCCTCCACCACGCCGTTTCGCGCCGCGGTCCTCCTCCCCTTCTGCGACGGGGAGGAATCACGAGTAGAAAATATGAAGGCCGATCTTGGTGTTGCGCGCGAGGCGGCGGCCCCAGCTCGGGCTGACATAATCGGCATGGTACCAGAGCACGTCGCGCGGCAGCAGGCGGCTGGCGCCGGCCTCGGCGATCCGCGCCACCGCGACCGCGCGCTGCCACGCCGCCGAGCCGCGATTCGCCGCCGGAATGCGGCCGGTGGCGTTGACGAAGGAGAATTGCCAGGGCTGGGTGACGACCTCGCAGATCGTCTGCGGATAGCGGCCGGAGCGGGTCCGGTTCAGCACCACTTCGGCGACCGCGAGCTGACCCTGGATCGGCTCGCCGCGGGCCTCGAAATAGACGGCGTTGGCGAGGCAGTCCTGCTCCGCATTCTCGGTCGCGCCGCCGGCATAGAGACCGACCAGCTCGTCGAGGCTGCGCGGCCGCGGCATCGCGGCGTCGGCGAGCGCGACCAGATGATCGGCCAGCTCCCCCGCCTGGGCGATGCGGTCGCCGCCTTCGGCTTCGACGTCGTTGAGGCCGAGATCGCCGGTCTCGATCGCCGCTTGCCCATGGTCGAGCCACGAGCTGGAGACCGGGGCGACATCGCCCTGCCAAGCCTGCAGTGGACCGCTTCCCATCGCCGCGGCAAGGAAGAAGGCAGCCACGGCAAAGCCCGCGGCGCGAACCGTTCGAATCATCTGATCCCGTTTTCTATGCGGTGGGCTGGTCCGGCGGATGCGGTTGCATCCCGGCTCAATGCCTCCCCGTCTTGCTCAGCCGCCGGCTCTCCGGCCGGGCGGCTCCCGCTCTTGTTCAGTGATTGGGCAGATGGTCGATGGGACCGGCGGATGCAACCTGCATCAGTCGGCCGCGCGGCGGATGGGGCCGACCGTGCGATAAGCTGCGGAACCTTTTCAATTCGTCTCTCGAATCAATCGTTTGGCGGAGGCTCAAGCGGAGGCTCGGGCGGCGGCTGGGTCGGCAGCTGGTGCGGCAGGCCGGAAATCAGCCGGATCCGCGCGCTCGGCACCCAGCCGGCGGCGCAGGGGCCTTGATAGTCCCGGCGCGCCGGCAGCGGAGCGGAAACGCCGCAGCGTTCCGCCGCCTCGCCGCCTTCGTCATAGACGATGCCGAACCAGCGCTGGTCGTGGCTGCGCGAGCAGATGAAGAATTCGGCGCCCGCCGCCAGCCGGTCGATCTCCTCGGCCTGCTCGAACGGCGCCGCCCGCACCGGCACCGGGCCGCCGCCGGCGCGGTCGCGGGTCGCGCCGCGGCCGTTGCAGGCGGCGAAATTCGGCCCGAGCTCGCCGACCCGGACCGGCGTCACGGCGTCGTTGAGCAAAGCGTTCGATTCGGGCCGCACATAAGGCGGCGTCGTCGAGCCCTCGCCGTCGCCATTGTCCGCCACCCGCTCGCCGCAGCCGGCGAGCAGCAGCAGGAAGGCGAGAATCGCTCCCGGTTGAGCCTTCATCCCGCCGGGTTTACCGGGGCTCGGCGACAAAGGCGATAGGAGCGAGCGCCATGGCCTATTGGCTGATGAAGTCGGAGCCGGGCACGCTACGGCTGGGACGACCTGGTCCGCGACGGCGCCACCGACTGGGACGGCGTGCGCAACAACGCCGCGCGGCTTCATTTGCGGGCGATGAAGCCCGGCGACGAGGCCTTCTTCTACCATAGCGGCGACGAGCGCGCGGTGGTCGGCATCATGCGCATCGCCGGCCCGGGCCGGCCCGACGGCGAGGACGGCGCCTGGGTCAAGGTCCCGGTCGAGCCGGTGCGGGCGCTCGGGCCGGTCACGCTGGCCGCGATCAAGGCCGAGCCGAAGCTGGCCGGAATGGAACTGATCCGGCAGTCGCGGCTATCGGTCAGCCCGGTGCGGGAGGAGGAGTGGGCGGCGATCATCCGGATGGCGGAGCGCCGCTAGACGAGGCGCTCCGCTCCGAATCAGGTCAAAGGATGAAGTCCGCCGAGGTCAGCGCCACCAATCCCTGCATCTGGATCTGGAAATCGGCGACGCGGTCGCCGTTGACGTCGCCGGTGACGAAGGTGCTGCCGCCCGTTTGCTCGTAGCGCAGCTGGCCGGAGACGCCGGAGAAAGCAGCGGTGCCGATGAACGTGAAGCTGTTGTTGCCGCCGGCATTGGTCCTCGCGTCGATGTCGGCAAGGCCGATCCGGTCGGCCTGGCTGCGGTTGAAGTCGGTGATCAGGTCCGGCGCGCCCACCTGACTGTCGGCGGTCGACTTGAGGGTGAAGCGATCGGCGCCGATGCCGCCGGTCAGCCGGTCCGCGCCGGCGTCGCCGTAGAGGAGATCGTTGCCGGAGCCGCCGTCGATGATGTCGGCGCCGCCGCCGCCCATCAAAGTGTCGGCGCCGCCGAGACCGTAGATCGTGTCCTCGAACGCGGTGGCGAAAGGCTGGCCCGAAACCGTCTTGGTAGTGGCGATGGTGTCGCCGCTCCCGGTCCCGGTGATGACATTGCCTTCGAGGACATTGGTGATCGTAACCGCCAGCGCCTGCTGGTCGCTATACGTGCCGTCGCTCGCCGAGACGATGACGTCATAGACATTGTTCGCCCCGGCATCGGCCGGCGCTTCGAAATTGGGCGCAGCGACGAAAGCGAGCGCGCCGGTCGCGGCGTTGATCGTGAACCGGGCCGCGTCGGCGCCGCCGGTGATCGCATAGGTCACGGCGCCGCCGTCGGCGTCGGTCGCCGCCACTGTGGTGACGGCAGAGCCGTTTTCCGCCACGGAGACGGCGGCGCTGGCGCCGCCGCCGTTCGAGCTGATCACGACCGGCTCGTTGACGTTGCCGACGGTGACGGCGATCGCCTGGCTGTCGGTCAAAGCGCCGTCGCTCGCCGAGACGATCACGTCATAGACGTTGTTCGACCCGGCATCGGCGGGAGCCTCGAAATTCGGCGCGGAGATGAACGAGAGGGCGCCGGTCGACGCGTCGATCGTGAAGCGCGCGGCGTCGGCACCGCCGCCGATCGCATAGGTCACCGCGCCCCCGTCCGCGTCGGTCGCGGCCACAATGGTGACGGCAGAGCCGTTCTCGGCCACGGAAACGGCGGCGCTGGCGCCGCCGCCATTCGAATTGATCACCACCGGCTCGTTGACGTTGCCGATCGTGACGGCGATTGCCTGGTCGTCGGCGAATGCTGCCGTCGCTGGCCGACACGATCACGTCATAGACATTGTCAGCCCCGGCATCGCGCCGGCGCCTCGAAATCGGGCGAAGCGACAAAGGCGAGCGCGCCGGTCCCGGCATCGATCGTGAACCGCGCAGCGTCGGCGCCGCCCGTGATGGAATAGGTGACGGCGCCGCCGTCGGCGTCGGTGGCGGCGACAATGGTTACGGCGGAAGCGTTCTCATTTATCGAGACGGCGGCATTGGCGCCGCCGCCGTTCGAGTAGATCGCGACCGGCTCGTTGACGTTGCCGACGGTGACGGCGATCGCCTGGCTGTCGGTCGAGCTGCCGTCGCTCGCCGAGACGATCACGTCATAGACATTGTTCGCGCCCGTATCGGCGGGCGCCTCGAAATCGGGCGCCGAGAGGAAGGCCAGAGCTCCGGTCGACGCGTCGATCGTGAAGCGCGCGGCGTCGGCGCCGCCGGCAATGGCATAAGTCACGGGGCCGCCGTCCGGATCGGCGGCGGTCACGGTCGTGACGGCGACGCCGTTTTCGGCCCGCGTGACGGCGGCGCTGCCGCCGCCGCCGTTCGAGCTGATGGCGACGGCTTCGTCGACGCCGCCGACGGTCACCGCGAAGCCCTGGCTGTCGGTGAAGCTGCCGTCGGTGGCGGACACGACCACTTCATAGACATTGTCGCCGTCGTCGTCGGCCGGCGCTTCGAAATCGGGCGCGGCGACGAAGCTCAGCGCGCCGGTCTCCTCGTCGATCGCGAAGAAAGCAGCGTCCGCTCCGCCCGCTATGGCGTAGCTGACCGGTCCGCCGTCGGCGTCGGCGGCGGCGACCTGGGTCACGGCAAGGCTGTTCTCGCCGATCGTGAGCGCGACCTGGTCGGCGCCGCCGTGCGAGCCGATCGTCACCGGTTCGTCGACATTGCCGACCATGATCTGGACCGACTGCCAGCTGCTGTATTCGCCGTCGCTGGCGGCAATTTGGACGGTGTAGAAATTGTCCTCGGCCATGTCGGCCGGGGCCTCGTAATCGGGCGCGGCGATGAAGGTGAGCACGCCGGTCTGCGCGTCGATCGCGAAACAGGCGGCATCGGGGCCGCCGACGATGGAATAGACCGGGATGGTCGCCGTCGGGATCGTGGGCGACGACGGTGGTGACGTGGCTTTCGCCCTCGTCCAGCGCGACCGACGCGCTGGTGCCGCCGCCGTTCGAGGTGATGAAGATGCCCTCATTCTCGTTGCGGATCGTCACCGCGAATGTCTGCGTCGCTGCTCAACCCGCCGGAGCTGGCGGCGACCGTCACGTCATAGACATTGTCGCCGTCGGCGTCGGTCGGGGCTTCGAAGTCGGGCCGCTGCTCATAGATGAAGGTGAGCTCGCCGGTGTCGGGATCGACGGCGAACAGAGCCGCGTCGGCGCCGCCGGCGATCGAATAGGTCACGGGCGGGTAATAGCCGTCCGGATCCCACGCCTCGACCCGGCCCACCTGCCAGCCATTTTCGGCCATCGTCAGCGAGACATTGGCCGCCCGGCCATAAGAGACAATTTCCGGCGCTTCGTCGACGTTGGTGAGGGACACGAACAGATGCTGATCGTCGAACGATGTGCCGTCGCCGGCGCGGACGATCACCTCATAGACATTGTCGAGGTCGGCGTCGTTGGCCCAGTCGAAATCGGGCGGGAAGACGAAGGCGAGCGCGCCGCTATAGGGGTCGATGGTGAATTGCCAGTCATCGGCGCCGCCGACGATCTCGTAATAGACCATGCCGGCGCCGCTTGCCGCGACGACCGTCACTTCGGTGCCGTTTTCCGCCACGGTCAAGGCGGCCTGGTCGCCGCCGCCGTCCGAGGTGATGACGACGCCGCCGCCCTCGTCGACGTCGGCCACCTCGACGGCGATGCCCTGGGTGTCGCTGACATTGCCGTCGCCGGCCGTCACCTCGACGATGTAGACATTGTCGCCGTACCAATCCTCGGGCCATTCATAGTCCGGCGGGACGACGAAGCTCAGCTCGCCGGTCTGTCCGTCGATAGTGAAGAAGCCCGCGTCCTCGCCGCCCGTGATCGCATAAGTGAGCGGGGCGCCGTCGCTGTCGATCGCCATCACGGTCGTGACGGCCGTCTGGTTCTCGTCGACCGAGACCATCGCGAAATCGCCGCCTCCGTCCGAGACGATCTCGACCTGATTGACGTGGCGGACCGAGATCTCGAGCGATTGCGAGCCGATGAACTCGCCGTCGGACGCGGAGACGATCACGTCGTAGATATTGTCGCCGCCCTGGTCGAGCGGGGCTTCGTGGTCGGGCGGCTGGATGAAGGCGAGCGCACCGGTCAGCGCGTTGATCGAGAACAAGGCGGCGTCCGCGCCACCGCTGATCGAATAACGAAGGTCGTTGGGTTCGCCGTCGTCCGAGGCGACAACTCTCGTCACCGCAGTGATATTTTCGTCGAGCGCGAGCGCGGCCGAAGCGCCGGCGCCGTTGCTGATGATCCACGGCGCCGTGTTCGGCAGCGGCGGCGCCGGCTCGGTTCCGAGGATCTGCGCGCGCACCGAATAGCCTTCCCGGTCGCCGCTCTCGCTGGTCCAGGCAAGCGATCAGGCGGCCGTCGGCGAGGGTGTCGATGGCGGGCAGGAACTGGGAGCCGGTGGCGAGCGTGTTGACCAGCATCTCGCCGCCGATTTTCGCGCCGGCGGCGTCGAACGCCTGCGCCTTGATCGCCATGCCGCTGCCGTCCTGGCTGCTGCTGTAATTGGTCCAGGCGACGGTGAAGCCGCCATCGGGCGTCCCGGTGACCACCGCTTCGCGCTGGATATCGGCGGCCTGGGTGTTGACCAGGAACTCAGGCCCGACCTTGGCGCCCGAGGCGCTGAACACCTGCCCCTTGACGGCGCCGGCATTGCCGTCCTGGGCCGTGTGGCGCGTCGCCCAGGTGATGACGAAGCCGCCGCCGGCAAGCGCGGTGATGCTGGGATCATATTGCGAATCGATCGTCTGGCTGTTGACCAGGAACTCGGTTCCGACCCGCGCGCCCGAGGCGTCGAACAGCTGGGCCTTGACGGCGTCCCCGCTGCCGTCCGCCGCGCTGTTGCTGGTCCGCCAGGTCGCGACGAAGCCGCCAGTGGCCAGAGCGGTGACGTCGGTCGAATCCTCGGTGGCGCCGGCACTGGTGTTGAGCCTGAACTCGCCGCCGACGCGCGCGCCGCCGGCGTCGAAAATCTGCGCCTTGGCGTCCCAGCCGTACCAGTCGTCCCAGCTGATCACGAAGCCGCCGCCGGCGAGCGCTTCGACATTGGGGTAGAAGTGGCTGCCCCAGGTCGAGCTGTTGACCAGGAACTCGGCGCCGATCGGATCGCCGTCGGGGCCGAACATCTGCGCCTTGATGCCGTCGGTGCCGTCCTCGCTGCCGCTCGCCACCCAGGTGACGATGAAGCTGCCGTCGCCCAGCGTCGCGACCGAGGCGGTGAACTGCGCGCCCGAGGCGGCGCTGTTGACCAGGAACTCGGCGCCGACCTTGCGGCCGGCGGCGTCGAACAGCTGCGCCTTGATCGCGCTGTCGTCGCCGTCCTGCGCCGGATCGAGCGAGCCCCAGACGACGACGAAACCGCCGTCCGCGAACGTCGAGATCGACGGCGCGGTCTGGTTCGCGGCCGTGAAGCTGTTGACCGCGAACTCGTCGCGGGTGCGAATATAGAATGGCATGGCTTCCTCCCCACCGGTTATGCCCCGTGGTTACGGAGGCGTGCCTTTACATCCCGTAAACGCTGGAAAAATTCCGTCTCGCCCGGCCATGACCGTCGGCCATGGGTGCCGGCGACCGGTCAGCGGCCGGGCATTGCGCGCGCGGAAATGCGCTGGCGCGCCGCCGCCCGAAACAAGGTGGCGGAGATCAGCCACAAGGCGGCGAAGGCCATGTTCAGGGCCAGGATTCCGATCATCCCCGGCGGCTCATTGGTGCCCGCGATCAGGGCGATCATCGCAACCATGATCTGGGCGAGCGCGGTCGCGAACAGCGCCAGCGCCATGCCGCGGGGCCGGAAGCGCGCGAGGAGGGCGCCGAGGACCGCGACCGCGAACACGCCCGCAAAAAGCAGGTTCAGGGGATTGTCCTCGTTGCCGATGATGCCGACGGCCAGGTTGATCCAGATGAGGAGGAAGGCCGCGACCACCGCGACGCCGACGGCGGCCCGGAAGGCGAGGCTGGCCGTCATCCTCGCGGCCAGATCGAACGCACCGGCCGCGCCGAACAGCAATGCGCCCATGACGATGAAATCCGTCTCGTCCCAATTCACTTCGGCGGTGAACTGCATCGCGACCGCGGGCAGCAGCAGCAGCAACGCCGCGCCGCCCCAGACCGCCATCCGCCACGGGCTCCGGCGCCATCCGCCGTGAGTTGCCGCGATTCCCGTCATGACCTTGCCTCCGCCGGTGATTGAGGCTTGATGCTTTGCCTCAATCCTCCGCTGAGCGGCATGAGCAATTTATGAGGCTTTGCTGAAATATGACGTGCTTCCGCTTCGAGGGCTATCTGCTCGACCCGCGCGACCGCCAGTTGCGGCGCGACGGGGCGCCGGTGGAGCTGAACGCACGATATTTCGACGCCCTCGCCCTGCTGGTGCGCGAGGCCGGCAGGCTCGTCTCGAAGGACCGGTTCCTCGACGAGGTCTGGCACGGCGTGCCGGTCACCGACGAAGCGCTCACCCAGTGCATCAGGACCTTGCGAAAGCAGCTCGGCGACGATGCCGCCAGCCCGCGCTTCATCGAGACGGTCCCCAAGCACGGCTACCGCTTCATCGCGCCGGTCGAGCGGATCGGCGATGAGCCCGGCGCACGGCCGGACGCGACGGCCGGGCCGGCTCCGGAACCGGCCCGCCTTTGTCGTGGCGGCAGCTTTTCCTGCTCGGCGGGGCCGGGACGATCGGAGCCGCTGGTTGCCGGACTTGATCGGCGGCCTGATCTACGGACTGGCGGGGGCGTCGCAGCCGCTGCAGCCGGGCATCGGCGCCGCGCTCGGTGCTGCTCGTCCTGGTCTGCGTCACTCTGTCGGTCGCGCTGATCGGCGGCGCCGGCGTCAGCTTCGGGGTCGCGGCGGGCTTCGCCTCCGGCCGCGGGGCGCCGTGGAGCGTCGCCGGCGGCGCGCTCGGCGGCCTCGTCGTCGGCGCCTTCGTCAAGCTGATCAGCCTGGACGCGTTCGCGCTGCTGCTGGGCCGATCGCCCGGCGACATCACCGGGGCGGCCGAGGGCGCGCTGCTCGGCGGGGCGGTCGAACTCGGCGCCTGGCTGGGAAGCCGCGGCGCGGGCCCGCTTTCGCTCCGGCGCAGCGTCGCCGCCACCGCTTTGACCTGCGCCGGCGCCGGCCTGCTGATCCCGTTGGCGGGAGGGCGGCTGCTGGGCGGCAGCCTCGATCTGCTCGCCCGCGGCTTTCCCAATTCGCGGCTGCGCCTCGACCCGATCGGCGCGCTTGTTCGGCGAAAGCGGCTTCGGACCGGTCAGCCAGGCCGGCGACCGGCGCCCTGGAAGGCGCGCTGTTCGGCGCCTTCCTCGTCGGCGCGATGATCCTTGCGCGGCGGAGGCTGAAAAGGACCGAGGAACCATTTTCGAGACCGGAAGCCTGAAGCAGGCTGCGTCGCCAAAGTGAAGCACCCAACCTTGCGACGAGCGTGTTCCGCCGATCGGGCGTCCCACCGTCGTGGAGCAAGCGGTGCGGCACGGGCGAACCCGCAGGATTCGCGGGCGCTACTTGGGATCGAAAACAACCCAAGGGTGCGACATCTTGTGCCGCCAAATAGTCTGTGCTCCATTGCTGATGCGCGCTAAGTTGAGAGAATAGATGAGCAGATTAACAAAATTTCTCGGCATCAGCTCTGGAACAAACGACCAGCTGCAAGACGGTGTTGAAGAGGTCAAGACCGTTACGGAATTTCTGGGCGACGCCTTAGAGGAGGTTCCGAGTTCCTGGAACGGGCGACCGATCTCTCTGACCGGTTGCCGGACGTTCTCAGTGATGCACTCGAGGCTTCCGCGCCTTGGCTGATGGCGACCACGGATGCATTGGGAGAGGCCCTCCCCCCAGTTAAGGCGGTGCTCAGCATTGCCAAGTTTCTCACTCGCGAGACTGACCCATATGCGCTGGGCCTGCTGGCTTGCTCGCTCGCCTACCAGTCCGCGCTCGCGAGCGCTGTCAAGGAGATCGCGTCCGACCCGTCGATGCGCAAATGCATCACGTCGCGGAAGGCCGTCCGCCTCCACCGCAACGCCTTGGGCGAAAAGGAGGAGCCTCAGGCTTTCACGGGGTTCCGACTGACCTCGATGCTCGGCCATCCGCTCGTCCGGCGGGCGGATGACGCGGTATACGCGTTCACGAGCGCCCTCGGATATCCTGAGGAACTCCAGCGTCGGGTGATTGAAGGCGTCCATGTGCGTTTGCCGGAACAGTTCCGCACGCTTATCTCCGATGGGAACGTCAAGGAAAAGTTCGATCCACTGTTCCGGCTTCTGGAGCTCAGCGGAAACGAGGTTTCGACCTACGCTGCACTTCAGCGCCACATTGATTACCAGCTCTGGCGGTTCGCCAAATCTCCGGTGCTCGGCGGTATCGGCTCTTCAAGCATGCGCAGTCCTCTTGGACAGGTGTTCGAGCCGCTGGACTGCGGCACGCTGGATTGGGGCGAAATCCGCGGGTTGAATGCAAAATCTGCGACCGCACTTCGCACGAATCCATTTGACGAGGATTTCGGGGGTCGGACGTCGCTGTCTGCCCGGATCATCGAGCTTGTCGGCCGCCGCGACTTCGACGACGCGATCATCGTCCAGGGGACCGCTGGCGCAGGAAAGTCGGTCTCGATGTTGCATCTGAGCACATTGCTGCGGGAACAGTGTCTGCGGCCAATCCGTATCCGTATGCGCGACCTCACCCTCGATCGCGGGATCACACTATACGAGGACATGGCACTCGCGATCGCGCAGAACAGCGGCGACGAGGAATATGACGCAATCATGGGGCCAAGGCCCAACGGGGCCAACATAGATATCGCACCAATACTCAACGAATTCGATCCGGTTCGGGGAGGCAGTAATTTCTCCCTACGTGTTCATCTTCGACGGTTGGGATGAGATAAGCATCTCGGCGAGCGAGGGGTTCCGTATACGCATCGAGACTACGCTCGAAGCAATACGCCGGCGGCTGCTGGTTGGTCACCCTCACCATATTCGCGTGATTCTCACAGGCCGTCCGTCCGACGACGTGAACCAGGCTAAGTTCTTGAGGAGCGAGACGCCGATATTGACACTACGACCGTTCACGAAAAAACAGTTCGGCACTTTCGTCGATTTGCTGGTGGGTCATCACTTCTCCGAGCTGCCGGGAGACAGGCCGCCCTCCGCAATCGTCGCGCGCATAGACGCCCTGAAACGACAGTTTGACGAGGATGAGCGGAACCATCTGGACAAGGGTCGCGGCATCCTCAGCCTTCCCCTGCTTGCCCTACTTGCGGTGTGGTTGGTGCTGAATGACCGCGATCCGCCGGAGAACCTGCTGGCAGAGCGCTCGTCATTATACCGACGACTCGTCGACCTCACGACGCTGGAGGGCGGCAACGTCGAACCCCTGGGCCCGGCCACCGCAAGGATTACCGGAGGCGAGCTCCGCGACCTCCTGCAGCGCACCGCCGCCGCCATGACGTTGCGCGGAGCCGAGCACATCTCATACGACGAGCTGTTGCTTCGCCTTGAGGCCGGGGGCCTCGACTTCGCCAAGAGCGTCGTCGATCGCGCCGCGGCCGAGGGCGAGATGGCTAAGCTGATGCTGAGCTTCTTCTTCAACACCGGAAACAGCGAGCAAGGCTGCGAGTTCATCCACAAGTCTTTCAGGGAATATCTGTTCGCCGAGGCAATCGTGGAAGCACTCAAGCGGGTCGCCGAACCGACGGAAGCGCTCGCGCCGCGATCGCCCTACTGGAAGGAGTTCGACGACGGCCACCGGCTGCGCGTCAATGTCGAGGAGATGGGGCTGCTGCTCGGCCCGCAGTGGATAAGCCCGGAGGTATCGCACCACCTGACGGGACTGATCGGCTGGGAGATCGAACGCTCTGCGAGGGCGGACGGAGAGTTCTCAAGGGCGGGGCGAGACGGTTCCGCTGGATTTGCCGACGTGGGAGCGGGTGCGCGACCGGCTCGTCGACATGTGGGATTGGTGGGCGGAGGGCGTCCACTTGAGGCCACAGCCCTACCGGCCCAAGGGAAAAAGCGGGGTCGAATTTGAACAGCCATACGCCACCCGCCTCATCATTCAGATGGCGCCTCCCGAGCTTCCTAGGGGCACCTTGCCAGAACCCGTTCGCATTACGACGGTTGACGCCCATCTAGGCGATGCGCTGTTCCGCTTGAACTGCGCGCTGCACTTCCACATCAACAAGACGACCGGATGGATCGCGTCCCGTCCCACACCCGCCGAGACTGCAATAGCTACCTGGGAGGGGGCAGGATCACCATCGTCCGACGGGCGTCGTTATCAAACTCGGATCCGCCGGGACGACGGGGAATGGTGGGCGTTCGCGCCATCGACCCCGGACGGCGTCAACCAGTTTCTCGAACTCTATGTTGGTCGGATCAACGCGGCTGGCTGGCATCCGTCAGTACGGTTCCCGTGCGAACTCGATCTTTCGGGCATCGATCTCAAGGGTACCGAGCTGCGAGTACTCGCTTTCAGCGAAACGACTTTCAACTACGCCAGACTCGAAGATGCGGAGTTTCTCGGGAGCTTTTTCGGAAATTGTTCATTCCAGAACGTACTCGGGAGGAACAGCGATTTCGATTTCAGCTCGATTACACGAGACCGATATGATCAACGGAGAGTGGACAGGCACGGATTTTTCCGACTGCGTGATCAAAGATCCTCCGAATGCAGCAGCGGGGCTTCCAGAGTATATGCAAGAAGCACATATTTTGACGAACGACGCACAGGACCATTAGAGTTCCGGTCGATCATCGGCCTCGCCAACTCCCAGACGATGACGAGACAGTCCGCTATCGGTCGCTTTTCCCTAGCCTAGCTGCACCTAGGCCGCCTCGGCGCGCCGCGACTGGCGCTTGCGCTGGTGCGGATCGAGGTAGCGCTTGCGGATGCGGATCACCTTCGGGGTCACCTCGACCAGCTCGTCGTCCTGGATGTAGGCGATCGCCTGCTCGAGCGTCATCCGCCGCGGCGGGGTGAGGCGGATGCTTTCGTCCTTGCCGCCCGAGGCGCGGAAATTGGTCAGCTGCTTCGACTTGAGCGGATTGACCTCGAGGTCCTGCGGCTTGGCGTTCTCGCCGATCACCATGCCCTCGTAGAGCGCCTCGCCCGGCGAGATGAACAGGGTGCCGCGCTCCTCGAGCGCGTTCAGCGCATAAGCGACCGCCTGGCCGTTCTCCATCGAGATCAGGACGCCGTTCTGCCGGCCCTGGATCGGGCCTTTGTAGGGGCCGTATCTCTCGAACAGCCGGTTCATGACGCCGGTGCCGCGCGTGTCGGACAGGAACTCGCCATGATAGCCGATCAGGCCGCGCGACGGCGCCGAGAAGGTCAGCCGGGTCTTGCCGCCGCCCGACGGGCGCATGTCGGTCATCTCGCCTTTGCGCAGCGCCATCTTCTCGACGACGGTGCCGGCATGCTCGTCGTCGACGTCGATGACGACCGTCTCATAGGGCTCCTCGCGGCCGCCGGAAATACTGTCCGCGCCGTCGCGGTAGAGGACGCGCGGCCGGCTGATCGACAGCTCGAACCCCTCGCGCCGCATCGTCTCGATCAGCACGCCCAATTGCAGCTCGCCGCGGCCGGCCACCTCATAGGCGTCCTTGTCGGCACTTTCGGTGACGCGGATCGCGACATTGCCTTCGGCCTCGCGCTCGAGCCGGTCGCGGATCACCCGGCTCTGCACCTTGTCGCCGTCGCGCCCGGCATAGGGGCTGTCATTGACCGCGAAGCTCATCGCCAGCGTCGGCGGGTCGATCGGCCGCGCCCGCAGCGGCTGGTTCAGCCCGGGATCGGCGATGGTGTTCGACACCGTCGCTTTGGTGAGGCCGGCGAGGGCGATGATGTCGCCCGCCTCGGCGCGCTCCACCGGCACTCGCTCGAGTCCGCGGAAGGCGAACACCTTGGTCGCCCGGCCCTCCTCGACCGCCTGGCCGTCGACGTCGATCGCCTTGATCGGCATGTTCAGCTCGAGCGTGCCGCTCTCGATGCGGCCGGTGAGGATGCGGCCGACGAACGGATCGCGGGAAAGCAGGGTCACCAGCATCTTGAACGGCCCGTCGGCGTCGAGCCGCGGCGGCGGCACGTGGCCGACGATGGTTTCCAACAATGGCGTCAGGTCGCCCGAACGCACATCGTCGGAAAGCCCGGAATAGCCGGCGCGGCCGCTGGCATAGAGGGTCGGGAAATCGAGCTGCTCGTCATTGGCCTCGAGGCTCAGGAACAATTCGAATATCTCGTCGAGCACCTCGGCCGGGCGCGCGTCGGGACGGTCGATCTTGTTGACGACGACGATCGGCCTCAACCCGAGCTGCAGCGCCTTGCCGGTGACGAACTTGGTCTGCGGCATCGGGCCTTCGGCGGCGTCGACCAGCAGGATGACGCCGTCGACCATCGACAATATGCGCTCGACCTCGGCGCCGAAATCGGCATGGCCCGGCGTGTCGACGATGTTGATCCGCGTGCCGTGCCATTCGACGCTGGTGCATTTGGCGAGGATGGTGATGCCGCGCTCTTTCTCGAGGTCGCTCGAATCCATCGCCCGCTCCTCCACGCGCTGGTTGTCGCGGAAGGTGCCGGACTGGCGGAACAGCTGGTCGACAAGGGTCGTCTTGCCGTGATCGACGTGGGCGATGATCGCCACGTTCCTGAGGCTCATCTCGGGTAAACTCTCGGACAAGGAAGAAGGTTCGGACGCGATATAGCGTTTATGTTGCACTGCAACAAGACGCTCGCGGCGGAAGCGGGGCGGAAGCGGGGACTGTCCCCCTCAGCCGTAGATGACGAAATCGGCGTGGGTCAGCGCAGTGCCGGGGGCGACGCTGGCGAACAGCAATGCCGCGGCGGCGCCGGTGCCGTCGGAATCGTAGAAGAGGTTGCCGGTCGCGGCATCGTAGAGAATGCGGTCGCCGGCATCGGCCGCCGCCGCGCCCTGGTGGAAGGCGGAGGCGGCGAGCATGCCGTTCGGCCCGGAGCCGGCGAACTCCGACCGCAGCAAATAGAAAGCGTCGTCGACGTCGATGAAGTCGACGATCCCGTCGGCATCGGCCGCGCCGGGCGCGACGTTGAAATAGAAGCGGTCGTCGCCGGCGCCGCCCTCGAGCTCGTCCTGGCCGGCGCCGCCGATCAGCCGGTCGTCGCCGGCGCCGCCGTCGATGACGTCGTTGCCGCCGCCGCCGGCGAGCAGATTGCCGCCGGCATTGCCGGTGATCGTGTTGGCGCCCGAATTGCCGCGCCCGTCATAGCCGAGCGTGCCGGTCAGGATCAGCTTCTCGACATGGGTGGGGAGGCGGAAGCCGACCGCGCTCTCGACACTGTCGTTGCCGCTGCTGCCGCCCTCGACCACCTGGTCGGCGACATTGTTGACGACATAGGTGTCGTGGCCGGCGCCGCCGGCCATCGCGTCGGCGCCGGCGCCGCCGTCGAGCCGGTTGTTGCCAGTGTTGCCGGTGAGAATGTTGGCGAGCGCATTGCCGATCCCATCGAGATCGGCGCCGCCGGTCAGGACGAGAGTCTCGACATTGGCGGAAAGGACGTAGCTCGCGGCCGAGCTGCGAACCGTGTCATTGCCCTGCCCGGACAGCTCGACGACCTGATCCGCGCCGGCATTGACGATATAGACATCGTCGTCCGCGCCGCCGCGCATCTCGTCGGCGCCGCCGCCACCGTTCAGCATGTCGTCGCCCGCGCCGCCGATGAGCAGGTTGACGGCGCCGTTGCCGGTGATGGCGTTGGCGAGCGCGTTGCCGGTGCCGTCGATGGCGCCGGCGCCGGTCAGCGTGAGGTTCTCGACATGGTCGGGCAGCGTGAAGCCGGCGAGGCTGCGGACCAGGTCGATCCCTTCCTGCTCGCGCTCGAACACCTTGTCGCCGGTCTGGTCGACCTCGTAAATGTCGTGGCCGGTGCCGCCATAATGACGGTCGATGCCGGCGCCGCCGTCGACCAGATCGTCGCCGCCGCCGCCGACCAGCAGATCCGCGCCGCCGGCGCCGCGCAGCGTGTCGCCGCTGGCCAGCCCGTCGATCCGCTCCCCGGCGGCGGTGCCGATGATGTGGTCGTCCTTGGCGGTGCCGGTCCTGACCGGGATCGGGCTGAAGCCGAGATTCTCGGTGCTGAGGTCGCCGGTCGCGACATTCTCGAACCGTGCCAGCGCGAAGAAGAAGGAGGCGGCGCCGGCGGCGTCCGCGTCGACCTCGAGCAGGGTCGTGCCGCCGGACTGGACCAGCCGCAAATAGCCCGCCGCGAACGGATTGGAGGTGCCGTTCCAGCCGACCAGATTGTCGGTCAGGAACGAGGTGAAGTCGAACAATTCGCCCCACAGGCCGGCGACGAAGTCCTTGAGGAACAGCGCTCCGAAGAAATAGTTGAACGGTCCGCCGTCGATCGCGACGACGTCCTGGCCGGAACCGCCATAGACCTGCATCGGCGCGTTGCTCGACCTGATCTCGATCCGGTCGTCGCCGGCGCCGCCGTCGGCGGTGACATGGGTCTCGGGAATATTGGCGGTGGCCGGCGCGACCGAGATGACGTCGTCGCCGTCGCCGCCGAGCAGCGCGAGCGGGGCGGAGGTGAAGGCGTCGGCCAGGATCGTGTCGTCGTCGTCGCCGCCGTCGAGGGTGCCGCCGCCGCCTTCATTCTTCTCGAGCAGATCGTTGCCGGCGCCGCCGGCGAGCTGGTCGAGCCCGCGGCCGCCGATCAGCCGGTCGTCGCCGTCGCCGCCCTCGATGAGGTCGTCGCCATGCTCCCCCGACAGCACGTCGTCGCCCGCACCGCCGACCAGATGATCGGCGCCCGGCCCGGCCTGGGCGAAATCGCCGTCGGCGCCGCCCTCGAAATAATCGTTGCCGACCTGGCCGAACATCGTGTCGTTGCCGTCGCCGCCGTAAAATTCGTCGCTGCCGCCGTCGCCGATGAACTGGTCGTGATTGGCATGGCCGTGAGCGACATCGTCGCCGATCGTGCCGAAGATGATGTCGTCGCCGATGCCGCCCTCGAAGGTGCCGCCGGCCGCCTGCGCGCCGCCGGGATCGTAGCCGTCGAAATTGGCGGCGGTGAGCGTGTTCTTGGCGACGTCCTCGAGCCGCAGCAGGGTCTGGTACGCGTCGCCGCCGCCGTCGATGTCGAGCCGGACCAAAGTGTCCGCGCCGGACTGGACGAGCTCGAGATGGCCGGTCGAGAAGGGGTTGGCCGACTGGTCCCAGCCGGTCAGGCTGGTGCCGAGGAAATTGTCCCAGTTGATCAGATCGCCGGCCGCGCCGCCGGCGAAGTCGCTGACCGTGATGGAATCGAAATAGATCGACTGGGCGCCGTTTTCGTAAAACAGCGGATGGAAGAATGTGATCGTGTCGCTGTCGCTGTCGCTGCCGAGGCCGATCTCGGCGGTGCCCCACAGATTGGAGAAAAAGACGGCGTCTGCGCCGGTGCCGCCCACGACCTCGACCTGGGTCGGATCGGCGATGCTGATGTTGAAGCTGTCGTCGCCGGGCCCGCCGTCGGCGAGCTTGGCGACGCCGGCGGTGAAAAAGGAGGAGACCTGCAGGAAATCGTCGCCGTCGCCGCCATGCATCTCGCCCGGGCCGGTGCCGTCGTCGAGCCGGTCGTCGCCCCCCTGGCCGTGAAGGATGTCGAAACCGTCGCCGCCGTTGATCTGGTCGCGGTCGGCGCCGCCCTCCAGCTCGTCGTCGCCGCCGGCGCCGTTGATGACGTCGTCGCCGCCGACACCGTCGATCGTGTCGGAATCCGGCGTGCCGTTCAGCGCGTCATTGCCGGCGGTGCCGGTGATTATCGCCAATGACTTTCCCCACCCCGCCAACCGGCGCCCGGGCCGGTCGGCAATTTCCCGTTCTAACAACAATGGTTGCGGCCCGATAGGCTTGTCCGGCGCCGTGCGGCGTCAGCCGTAGATGACGAAGTCGGCGTGGCTCAGCGGCGTGCCGGCGGCAACGGACGCAAACAGCATCGCCGCCGCGGCGCCGGTGCCGTCGGAATCGTAGAAGATGTTGCCGGTCGCGGCGTCGTACAGGATGCGATCGTCGGCATCCGCCGCGGCCGCGCCCTGGTGGAAGGCCGAGGCGGCCAGCGCGCCGTTCGGCCCCGCCTGGCTGAACATCGTGCGCAGCAGATAGAGGGAGTCGTCCGCGGCCGAGAAATCGAGGATGTCGTCGGCGTCGGCGGCGCCGGCCGCGACGTTGAAATAGAAGCGGTCGTCGCCGGCCCGGCCCCTCAAATCGTCGTTGCCGAGATTGCCCATCAGCTGGTCATTGCCGGCGCCGCCGTCGATGAGGTCGTTGCCGCGCCCGCCGTTGAGGAAATTGCTGCCGCCATTGCCGCTGAGCGTGTTGGCGCCCGCATTGCCGCGTCCGTCGATGCCGAAGCTGCCGGTCAGGACGAGCTTCTCGACATGGACGGAGAGGCCGTAGCTGACCGAGCTTTCGACCGTGTCGTTGCCGCTGCTTCCTTCCTCGACCACCTGGTCGCCGGCATGGTTGACGACATAGGTGTCGTGGCCCTTGCCGCCGGCGAGCGCGTCGGCGCCGGCGCCGCCGTCGAGGCGGTTGTCGCCGTCATTGCCGGTGAGGCTGTTGGCGAGGCCGTTGCCGGTCCCGTCCAGGTCGGCGCCGCCGGTCAGGATCAGATGCTCGACATGGTCGGGCAGCGCGTAGCTCACCGCGCTTTGCACGCTGTCGCTGCCGTTGCCGGCCAGCTCGACGACCTGGTCGCCGGCGACGCTGACGACATAGAGGTCGTCGTCGCCGCCGCCATGCATGGTGTCGGCGCCGGCGGCGCCGTTCAGCACGTCGTTGCCGTAGCCGCCCCTGAGCAGATTGGCGGCCGCATTGCCGGTGAGGACATTGGCCAGAGCGTTGCCGATGCCGTCGATCGCCGCCGCGCCTTCCAGCGTCAGATTCTCGACATTTTCGGACAGGGTGAAGCTGACCTGGCTGCGGACGAGGTCGAGGCCCTCCTGCTCCCGCTCGAACACCCGGTCGCCCGCATTGTCGACGATGAAGACGTCGTTGCCGGCGCCGCCATAATGGCGGTCTTGGCCGCTGCCGCCGTCGAGCGTGTCGTGGCCGGCATCGCCGACCAGCAGATCGTGCCCGGCCTGGCCGAACAATCTGTCGTTGCCGCCAAGCCCGTTGATCCGCTCGGCGGCCGACGTGCCGTAGATTGTGTTGTGGTCGCCGGTCCCGTTCTTGACCGGGATCAGATGCCAGCCGATATTCTCGATCGTCAGGTCGGTGGCGAGCACATTCTCGAACTCGACGATCGTCTCGAAGCTGAAGTTGAAGTCGTCCGAGTCGGCGTCGACCTGCAGCAGGGTCGAGCCGCCCGACTGGACCAGCCGCAGAAAGCCGGCGTTGAACGGGTTGGAGGTGCCGTTCCAGCCGATCAGGGTCGATTCGAGGAAGGCGGTCCAGTCGAGCCGCTCGCCCCAGACGCCGGAGACGAAGTCGGTGACGGTGACGTCGCCGAGCGAGACGCTGTCGGACAAGCCGATCAGCGCCAGCTCGTCATGGCCGTCGCCGAGCGTCGCGGTCATCGGGCCGCTATTGCCGACGATTTCGATCCGGTCGTCTCCCGTGCCGGCATCGATGATGAGCGATTCGACGTTGGGCGCGTAGATCTGGATCAGATCGTTGCCCGACCCGCCCAGCACCATATTGGTCTCGGGGTAGCTGGCGCCGATGTGGATGATGTCGTTGCCGGCGCCGCCGTCGAGATGGTTCGAGCCAAAGCCGTCGTCGAGCGAATCGTCGCCGTCGCCGCCAAGCAGCACATCGTCGCCCTTTTCGCCGCTGAGCGCATCGTTGCCGGCGCCGCCGGTGACATGGTCGTCGCCTTCATCGCCGTAGAGGGAATCGTCGCCTTCGCCGCCGATGACCTGATCGTGGCCGGTTCCCCCCATCAGGAAGTCGTTGCCGTCCTCGCCCCTGAGGATGTCGTGTCCGACCTCTCCGAACAAAGTATCGACGCCGAGGCCGCCCTCTATCTCATCCGAGCCGCCGCTGCCGAACACCGAATCGTTGCCGCCGCGTGCGTCGAACGTGTCCGCGCCCATCGTGCCGACAAGATTGTCGATGCCGTCGGTGCCGATAAAGGTCTCGCCCTCGACATCGGCGCCGTCCGGATCGTAGCCGTCGAAGTTGGTCGCGGTGAGCGCGGTCTTGGTGACGTTCTCGAGGGTGATGAAGGTGCCCCAGCCATAGTCGCTGCCGGCGCCGTCGAAATCGATCTGGAGCAGCGTGCTCGTGCCCGACTGGACCAGCCGGATGAAGTCCGCCCCGAACGGATTGGCGGTCTGGTCCCAGGTGAGCAGGCTCATGCCGAGGAACAGGTCCCAGTCGAACACGTCGCCGGCATTGCCGGCGGCGAAGTCGGTCACGATGATCGCCGACATCAGGAAATTGTCGGACTGTTCGCCGAAGAAGCCGTCGAGGAAGCCGAGGATGTCGCGCGACGTGCCGAGGCTGATCTCGGCGGTATCGGCGAGCCGCACCAGCGAGACCCGGTCCGAGCCGGCGCCGCCGAGGATGGTCACCGCTCCGGGGCTGAGCGTGCCGATAAAGATCGTGTCGTTGTCGTTGCCGCCGTCGACGAGCAGGCTGTTGCCTTGCGGATAGTGGAAATAGAACTGGATCCAGTCGTCGCCGTCGCCGCCATGGGCCTCGCCGCCGTCGCGATCGTCGGTGATGAAATCCTCGCCGCGGCCGCCGCGCAATATGTCGAAGCCTTCGCCGCCCTGGATCGTGTCGTCGCCGTCGCCGCCGTCGATATCGTCGTCGCCGGCCAGGCCGTTCAGCTCGTCATTGCCGCCGAGCCCGTCAATCTGGTCGGCCGACGAGGTGCCGTCCAGCATGTCGTCCCCGGCCGTGCCGGTGAAAATTGCCACGATCTTGAATCCCCGCCTTATGCCGAGCCACGGGTCTGTAACCAACTCCATAGGAAATCAAGGCTTTTGCCGGCCCGGAGGGAACGATCCGGACCGGGCCAGCGCTCAACGGGTGACCCGTTCCAGTATCTCCACCCCCCGCGCCAGCGCGCGCCTTTCGCTCCCGGCGAGCCCGCGGACCCGCTCGACCAGCGCCCGCACCCGGCGCTCGCGGCCCGCCTCCATCACCCGCCGGCCCTCCGCGGTGGCGGCGATTCGGACGCTGCGCCGGTCGTCGGGATCCATGTCGCGGCTGACCAGGCCCGCTTCGACCAAAGCGTCGACGATCCGGCTCATCGTCGGCGGGCGGACCTGCTCGGCCGCCGCCAGCTCGGCCAGCGACATCGGCCCGGCAAAGGCGACCACCGACAGCGCCGACAGCCGCGGCGCCGACAGGCCGCTGCCGTCATCCTCGCGGCGCAGCGTTCGCAGCAGCCGGATCGAGGCGGCGTGCAGCCGCGTCGCCACGTCCCGAACCTCGCCTTCGTTCATGCTTGACTCCAATAGTTAGCAGTACTAACGATTAGCTATAAGCAATAGTTAGCACGAACAGGAGCGACACGCCATGGCTTCGATCCAGCCTTCCCACCTCGCCCAGGTGGCGATCCCGATCCAGGATCTCGAACGGGCCAAGGCCTTCTATCGCGACCGGCTGGGCCTCGCCCATTTGTTCGACGCGCCTCCCGGCCTCGCTTTCTTCCAGTGCGGCGCGACCCGGCTGATGCTGAGCCGGCCGGAGGGGGCGGAAGCGGCAGGCTGCTCGATCCTTTATTATGCGGTGCCCGACGCGCGCGAGGCGCAGGCGCGGCTCGCCGCGGACGGCGTCGCTTTCGAGGAGGATGCGCGCTGCATCGCCCGGGTCGGCGGCAAGGACATCTGGCTCGCCGCCTGCCGCGACAGCGAGGGCAATCTGCTCGGGCTGATGAGCGAGGCGTAGGGCGTGATGGGGTCAGGCTGACTCACGTCGTCATTGCGAGCGCAGCGAAGCAATCCAGTGCGGCCTCCTAGTCCGGCTGGATTGCCGCGTCGCTTCGCTCCTCGCAATGACGAATCAACGAAAGACGCTCATGCAATAGCCGGCGCTTGAAGCGGCCGGCGGCGCGCACTAACGCCCTCTTTTCCGAGGGAGACCCGCTCATGCTCGACCGCCGCACCTTCCTGCTGAGCACGACCGCGCTCGGCTTCACCGCGCTGGCCGGCTGCGCCACCACCGCCCGCCAGACGCCGGCCGAGCGCGACCAGGCGCTGGATGCCATGCTCGACGGCTGGTTCCAGGAGGATCTGCGCGACAATCCGGCCTTCGCCACCAATCTCGGCCTCGACGTCGGCCCGCTCGCGCCGCTGCGCGCCCAGCTCGGCGACGCCTCGCTCGCCAAGGCCGACGAGGAGCGGGCCGAAGCGGTGGCGCGCCATCGCCAGCTCACCGCGTTCGGCCGCGACGGCCTGACCGGCGCCGGCCAGCTCAATTATGACATCGCCGAGTTCCGCCAGTCGGTCGCGGCCGACGGCGCGCGCTTCCGCTACGGGTCGGCCGGCGGGCGTCCCAACCCCTATGTCGTCACCCAGCTCGGCGGCGCCTATTACAGCGTCCCCGATTTCCTCGACACCCAGCATCCGGTCCGGACCCGCGAGGATGCCGACGCCTATCTTTCCCGGGTCGAGCAGTTCGCCCGCAACCTCAACCAGGAGGCGGAGCGGATCCGCCACGACGCCTCGGTCGGCGTGGTCCCGCCCGATTTCATCGTCGACAAGGCGATCGGCAATCTCGAGCGGATGCAGGCGACGCCCGCGTCCGAAACCACTTTGGTGCGCTCGCTGGTCCGCCGCGCCGGCGAGGCCGGTCTCGGCGATTATGCGCCGCAGGCGCTGCGGCTCGTCGCCGGACCCGTCGCCGCCGGGATCGAGGCGCAGGTCGCCGCCTTCCGCGCGATCCGGCCGCGCGCCACCCATGACGCCGGCGTCTGGAAGCTTCCCGCCGGCGAGGCTTATTACCAGCACGGCATCCGCGCCAACACGACGACGACGATGACCGGCGAGGAGATCCACCAGACCGGCCTCGCCCAGGTCGCCGAGCTGCACGGCCGGCTCGACACGATGCTGCGCGCCCAGGGCTATATGCGGGGCAGCGTCGGCGAGCGGATCAACGCGCTCAACCGCGAGGAGCGCTTCCTCTATCCGAACACGGACGCCGGCCGCGCCGAGCTGATCGCGGCGCTCAACGCCCAGGTCCGGGCGATCGAACCGTTGCTGCCTCGGGTGTTCAACACGCTGCCGCGCGCCGCGGTCGAGATCCGGCGGGTGCCGGTCGACATCGAGGCCGGCGCGCCGGGCGGCTATTATCAGGGCGCCTCGCTGGACGGCTCCCGTCCCGGCGCTTATTATATCAACCTCAAGGACACCCACGAATGGCCGAAGCTCGGCCTGCCGACCCTCACCTATCACGAGGCGGTGCCCGGCCATCATTTCCAGGTGACGATCGCGCGCGAGCAGGGCGAGCTGCCGCTCTACCGGCGCGCCGGCGGCTTTTCCGCTTACAATGAGGGCTGGGCGCTCTATGCCGAGCGCGTCGCCGACGAGCTCGGCGTCTATGAAGGCGATCCGTTCGGCCGGATCGGCTATCTGCAATCCTATCTGTTCCGCGCGGTGCGGCTGGTCGTCGATTCCGGCCTCCATCACAAGCGCTGGAGCCGCGAGCAGGCGATCCGCTACATGATCGACAATGCCGCCGAGCCGGAAGGCAGCGCGGTCAGGGAGATCGAGCGCTATAGCGTCTGGCCGGGCCAGGCCTGCGCCTACAAGGTCGGCCAGACGGTGATCGCCGGGCTGCGCGGCGAGGCCGAGCAAAGGATGGGCGGCCGCTTCGACATCAAGGCGTTCCACGACGCGGTGCTGCTCGGCGGCTCGATGCCGCTCACCGTGCTGCAGCGCCGGGTGCGGGAGTGGATAGCGGGCTGAGGCGCGGCGGGTTCAAGTCTATCGTCATTGCCAGCCCCGAAGGGGCGCGGCAATCCAGCCTGGGCGCGCTGGATCGCCACGGCACTTCGTGCCTCGCGATGACGGACTTACCGCTACAGCCGGTCCATCCTGAGCCAGCGCCGGTCGCCGAGCCAGGCGCGGCGCAGCGCCGCCTCGGTCGCCGCCGCCTCGAGCCGGTTGCCGAGCGCGCGCTCGGTGCGGGCGAGGCCGTACAGCACCCAGCCATTGTTCGGCGAACGGGCGAGCGCGGCGGTGAACGCCGCCTTCGCCTCGTCGAGCCGGCCAGCGCGGTAGAGCGCGGCGCCCAATGACTGGCGGACCGGATAATACCACCAGGGCGGCTCGAGATAGGGGATAGTGTCCTCGATCGCCGCCGCCTCGCCATAATGGCCCACCGCCTCGTCATGGCGGCCCGCGGCGAAGGCCTGCCGACCCAAGGCGATATGCTCGGCGATACGCAGCAGGTCGCGCGCCGGCGCGCCCTGGTCGAGCATCGGCTGGATCGCGTCGCTGTCCCGGATCGCGCGCAGCGCCGCCAGCTCGCGGTCGAACTCGGCCCGGTTGCGCTGCTGCGCGCGCGCCACCGCCCGGGCATAATGGCGCATCGCGACGACGAACGGCAGGCGCGCGTCGGCCTCGCCCAGCGCCAGGATCTGGTCGGGCGAGCCGAACTGCGCATAAGCGGTGTAGGGCGCGGCGGTCACCGGCTGCAGCCAGGCGAGCTGCGCCGCCACCTCCGGGTTGACGATCCGGGAGAGGCGCGCCGACTGCTCGATCACCACCGCCATGTCGCCGGCCATCTGCGCCGAGGTCAGCAGGAAATGGACGTTGTGCGGATAATAGCCGTAGCGGTAGGTCGGGTTCTCGCCGGCCTGCGCGAGATAGGCTTCGTCGGCCCGCGCCGCCTCGACATTGACCCGTATCGAATCCGCGAACCGGCCGAGCACGTAATAGATGTGGCCCGGCATGTGGACGAGATGGCCGGCGCTGGTGATCGACGCCGCGGCGAGCCGGTCGGCGGCGGCCTCGGCGCGGCGCGGATCGCCGCTCGCCTCGACCAGATGGATATAGAGATGCTGCGCCTGCGGATGGTCGCCGCGGCGCGCCAGCACGGTCTCGACCAGCCGGATCGCGTCGCCGATCCTGGGCTTGGGCGTGGTCCGGTCGGCCTCCCAATAATCCCACGGGCGGGTGTTCATCGCCGCCTCGGCGGCGATCATTGCGACGTCGTCGTCATCCGGGAAGCGCGTCGCCGCGGCCAGCATCGCGTCGGCATAGGCCGCTTCGAGCGCGGCACGGTCGGCGCCCGGCTCCGCGGAATAGCGCCGCGCCAGCCCCTCGATCAGCGCGCGTTCGACCGGCGAGGCGGCCTGGGCGAGGCGCGAAGCCTGCCCGACCGCGGCGATCGCCTGCGGCAGCGCCTGCGGCTCCATCGGCGCGTTGATGTTGGGGCCGAGCGCATAGGCTTCGCCCCAGAAGCAGATCGCGCAGCCGGGATCGCGCCGCTGCGCCTCGCGGAAGGCGTCGATCGCCGCCTGGTGGTTGAAGCCGTAAGCGAGCAGCAGCCCCTGGCGGACCAGCCGCGCCACCTCCGGATCGGCGCTGGTCACATCGAGGCGAATCGCGTCGGGCACCGCGATCGCCGCCAGGCTCGCACCCCCGCTTGCGGCCGGAGCCTGCCCGATCGCCGACGCCAGCCTCAGGCGCGCCTGCAAGGCGGCGCCGCTTTGCCGGGATCCGCACATCATGACGGCGCGCCGGGTCGGATCGAGCATGGCGAGCGTATCGGCGCTCACCATCGCCGGCGCCGGCGAATCGCCGGCCGCCAATCCGGCCGCCAGCACGGCGGCGATCGCGGGAAATGCGGCTTTCATGATCGGTCCCCCTGTCCGTTGAAGAGGCGAGAGCGAAGGGCCAGAATATGGGCGACGCCGGTCAGCCGCAATGCCGGTCTCAGGGCACCAGCCAGTATTTGAGCAGCCAGGCGAGGCTGCCCGTCGCCGCCACGCCGGCCGCCCAGAGCGCGACGAACCAGGCGAGCCGCCGCCACCACGGCCCCGGCGCCTCCCCGGTCAATTCGGCTCGTCCGGCGGAGCGGCTTCGCCATGGCCGTAGCCCTCGCCGACCTTGCCGCGGAACACCCAATAGGCCCAGCCGGTATAAGCCAGGATCAAGGGCACCAGCACAGCGGCGCCGGCCAGCATGAACAGCTGGCTGGAAGGCGGCGACGCGGCCTGCCAGATGGTGACCCGTCCGGGGATGATGTCGGGCCAGATCGAGACGGCGAGCCCCGCCATCGACAGCAGGAACAGCGCCAGCGCCAGCACGAACGGCAGCCAGTCGCGGCCGCGGTCGATGCCGCGCCACAAGGCCAAGGCGACACCGCCGACCAGCAGCGGCATCGGCAGCGCGACGATCAGGCCGGGAAAATCGAACCAGCGTTCGAAATATTGCGGCTCGACGAACGGCGTCGCCGCGCTGACCGCGCCGATCGCCCCGAGCAGCGCCGGCGCCAGCCGGCGCGCCAGTCGCCGGGCGTCGGCCTGGAGCGGCCCCGCGGTCTTCCAGATCAGCCAGCAGGCGCCGAGCAGGGCATAGCCGATCACGAGGCTGGTCCCGGTCAGCAGGCTGAACGGCGTCAGCCAGTCCCACCAGCCGCCGGCATAAGCGCGTCCTTCGACTTCGATCCCCTGCAGCAGCGCGCCCAATGTCACCCCCTGGGCGAAGGTCGCGACGACCGAGCCGAAGCAGAAGCCGGCGTCCCACCCGGCGCGATGGCCGGCGTCCCGCCAGCGGAACTCGAAGGCGACGCCGCGGAAGACGAGGCCGAGCAGCATCGCGATCAGCGGCGCGTAGAGCGCCGGCAGGATGATGGCGTAAGCGAGCGGAAAGGCGGCGAGCAGGCCGCCGCCGCCCAGCACCAGCCAGGTCTCGTTGCCGTCCCAGACCGGCGCGATCGCGTTCATCGCCTGGTCCCGCTCGCGGCCGACCCGGAAAGTCGGGAACAGGATGCCGATGCCGAGGTCGAACCCGTCCATCACCACATAAGCGGCGACGGCGAAGGCGATCAGGAACGCCCAGACGATGGTGAGGTCCATGGCTATCCTCCCTGCGAGCGCAGCTCGTGGGGAGGGGGACCGCACGAAGTGCGGTGGAGGGGCAATCGGGCGCCCCTTTGCCCCTCCACCATGCTTCGCATGGTCCCCCTCCCCATCGCTTCGCGACAGGGAGGAAAGACGGACCCTCGCCTCACCGCGCCTCCTTCCCGCGCTCCAGCGACGGCGCCGGCGTGATACCCGCCGTGCGGATCGGGGGCTGCGGCTCCCCGCGCTCGCCGGCCTGCGGCGCGTGCGCCATCAGCCGCAGGATGTAGAGCGTGCCGGCCGCGAACACGGTGAAATAGACCAGCACGAAGGCGATCAGCGATCCGGTCACCGCCGGCGCGGCGATCGGCGACACCGCATCCTCGGTGCGCAGCAGCCCGTATATCACCCAGGGCTGCCGCCCAACCTCGGTGGTGATCCAGCCGGCGATCACCGCCACGAACCCGCTCGGCCCCATGACCAGCGCGAACCGGTGCAGCAGCCGCCACTGGTAAAGCCGCCTGCGCAGCCGGGCCCACAGGCTGAGCAGCCCGAGCGCGGCCATCAGGAAGCCCAGGGCGACCATGGTCCGGAACGACCAGAACACTATCTCCGCCGACGGCCGGTCCTCGGGCGCCCAGGCGTCGAGCCCCGGCATCGGCGCGTTCATGTCGTGGCGAATGCCGAGCGAGCCCATTTTCGGCAGCGACACCGCCCAGCGCACCGTTTCCGCTTCATCGTCGGGGAGGCCGATCATGTGCCAGGGGGCGCCGTCCGGATAGGCCTGATAATAGCCTTCGATCGCGAGGATCTTGGCGGGCTGGTGCTCGAACGTGTTGAGCGCGTGCAGGTCGCCGACGACGATCTGCACCGGCGCCACCAGCGCCGCCATCCACATCGCCATCGAGAACATCTTGCGCACTTCCGGCGTGTCGCGCCGCTTCAGCAAATGCCAGGCGCCGACACCGCCGACGACCAAAGCGGTGGTCAGATAGGCGGCGGTGACGGTGTGGACGAGCCGGTAGGGGAAGCTCGGATTGAAGATGATCTCCCACCATCCGGCCGCCGGCACGAACTGCCCCGCCTCATTGAGCGCCCAGCCGGTCGGGGTCTGCATCCAGCTGTTCACCGACAGGATCCAGAAGGCCGAGATCGCGGTCCCCAGCGCCACCATGCAGGTCGCCGCGAAGTGCAGCCTGCGGCCGACCCGCTCCATCCCGAACAGCATGACGCCGAGGAAGCCCGCTTCGAGGAAGAAGGCGGTCAGCACCTCATAGGCCATGAGCGGGCCGACGATCGGCCCGGCGCGGTCGGAGAAGACCGACCAGTTGGTGCCGAACTGGTAGGACATGACGATGCCCGAGACGACGCCCATCGCGAAGGTCAGCGCGAAGATCTTCAGCCAGTAGCGGAACAGGGTGAGATAGACGTCCCGGCCGGTCCGCAGCCACAGCCCCTCGAGCACCGCCAGATAGGAAGCGAGGCCGATCGAGAAAGCCGGGAAGATGAAATGGAACGAGATGGTGAAGGCGAATTGCGCGCGCGCCAGCAGCAATGCCGTCTCGCCGTCAGCCATGGTCCGGCCTTAGCATGGCCGGCGCCGCGCCCGAATGACGATTTCGACGGCGCATGTGCGGAATGTGCACTCAGTGCGGCGCGGCGGCGCATTGCGACAGCACGAACAGGCCGATCGGCATGTCCTCCTGCTCGGCGCGATGGTCGCCGTTGCCCAGCCGGTCGGGATGGTGCCACAGCTCGCGCGTCAGGCCGCGGGCGAAGATCAGGGCCGGCGGCGGATTGATCAGGGCGGGCACGCGCCAGTTGTAGAGCTCGGGGCTGAACGTATCGAACTCGATCGGCTGCCGCTCGCGCGAGAGCTGGTCGGCCTGATATTCCAGCTCCCAGTCGCTCATCGCCGCCGAGCGCTTCGGATCCAGGTCGGGCGAGATGAACGGCCCGTCATGCCAGTCCGGTTCGCTGAACGAGAAGTAGCAGGTCCGCTTCGGCGTCTTCAGCCAGAAGACGAGGTCGTAGCGCTCCGCCTTGCGCGGGTCCTGCCGCGCGAAGCCGGCTGTATATTCCGGCGGCTCGAACGAGCCGGTCCGCAAATGGTAGACGGCCCGATCGACCGGGCATTCGCGAAGCGCCTCGCTGACGATCGGCAGAACCATCTCGCATCTCCCTTCACACGAACACCGACCAGCCGGTGCGTTCGACCAGAGCCTCGAGCGCGGCGGCGCCGGCCAGGCTGGTGCCGGCCGGATTGAGCCCGGGCGACCACACCGCCGCCGCGCCGTGACCCGGCGCGATCGCCAGGATGCCGCCGCCGACGCCGCTTTTGCCGGGCAGGCCGACGCGGAACGCGAACTCGCCGCTATTGTCGTAATGGCCGCACAGCATCATCACGCTGTTGATCCGCCGCGACCGGTGCCAGGCGATCACCTGCTCGCCGCTCTCCGGATCGCGGCCGTCGAAAGCCAGGAACAAGGCGGCGCGCGCGAGCTGGCGGCAGCTCATCGCCACGCCGCATTGCCGGAAATAGGCGCCGACCACGGTGTCCACGTCGCTCGCGAGGATGCCGAAATTCTTCATGAACCAGGCCAGAGCGCGGTTGCGGGCGCCGGTCTCGCTTTCCGATCGCGCCACCTCTTCGTCGACCGCGATCGTCTCGTCGCGCGCCTGCCGGCGCAGGAAAGCGAGCAGGCCGTCGATCGCCGTGTCGGCGCCGCCATCGCCGATCAAAGTGTCGGTGACCACCATCGCGCCGGGATTGATCAGCGGGTTGCGCGGACGGCCGCGCTCGGTCTCGAGCTGGACGATCGAGTTGAACGCGCTGCCCGAAGGCTCGCGGCCGACCCTGTCCCACAAGGTCGGCCCGACCTTCTCCAGCGCCAGCGCCAGCATGAACACCTTGGAGATGGACTGGATCGAGAAGGTCTCGTCGCAATCGCCGGCGCCGTGCACCCGCCCGTCGCCATCGGCGAAGGCGATGCCGAACTTGTTCGGATCGACGCCGGCCAATGCCGGGATGTAGCTGGCGACGCGCCCCGACCCGCGCTGCGGCTCGACCGCCGCCAGGACGTCGGTGAGCAATTCCTCCATGTCCATGGCGCCCTTCATCCCAGACACGACCCGGACCGGCAAGGACGCACCGCCTGGTCCCAACGAGATGGGACACCGGTCCCGTTGCGCAAGTCTACAGACTTGCGAGTTGGGACATGTCCCCACCCGTCTACGATTGGCGTCGCGCGGGCGCCGGGACCCAAGGATCAAAGCGCCCGGCGCCCAACGAAGAGTAATGTACGAGAGCAGAAGCGCGAACGGGCGGAACCGGCACTACCTTGTCGCGCCACTCCACGCGCGCCGGCCGGCGTCGCGGCAGCGCTAGAGGTCGAGCTGGGCGCCGGTCTTCGGGTCGTAGCCGACCTCGACGGCGACGATCTGGTCGGTCGGCAGCACCTCGATCCAGTCGGCGAACGTCTTGAAGAAGCCATCGTCATTAGTCTTCTCGCCGTAGATCGGCGTCGCGCGGAAGCCCGTGCCGAGCGGGTCGTAGCCATGCTCGAAGACTCGGTCTACCGGAGTGGTGGTGACGACATTGTCGTCGTCGATCACAGGTTTGTTGGCTTCCTCTTCCTCGTCGTCGCTGGGCGGCAGCACGGCCTCACGCTCTTTCTTCTGCTTATCGGCGATCCGCCCGGCGAGGATCTCGAGCGCCTCGGCCATCGTCTTGCCCTTGAGGCCATCCTCGTCGCCCGGATAGAAGTCGGTCGGGCCGATCCCGTCCGCCCCCTCGACATGCTGTAGCCAGGCAAGCGCGGCCTTAGTCTTGCCCGGCCGGATCGGGATCACTGCTTTGACCCACGGCGCGTTCAGAAAGGCGTTGCGCAAGTCGTCGCCGTCGAGCTGCAGCAGCCAACCCAGTGAGGCGCCAAGCGGGGCGGGGGCAGAGTTCTCGGTGATGTAGTAATTGTCCTTGCGAGCGGCGTCGCCTGCGCCGCCCCAACTCGCCAGCCCTTCGGCCGGCAGCAGGGTGGAGGGCGGGTCGGCACGATCCGGGCCCGCAAGGGCGCTCAAATCTCGATAATTGCCGAGCGGGTCGCTGAGGCTTTGGCCGTAATGCCGGCGCGCCTTCCACCATTCGGGGGCGACGAAATAGAGCATCTTGTCGACGTCGAAAATCGAATTGACCAACTCCGAGACCGCATGGCGCGCGCCCGGCTTCTCGAGCGGAAGGTCCTTCATCAGGTGGTTCTGGATAAGAGCGCGATAGACGACGATCCGTTCCTCCTCGCGCAGATCTTCGTAGCGCCGCGGGGTGATCGTGCTGGCGAGCTTGATTCGCTCGCGCGCGGCCTCGATGAAGGCCCGGCGGCCCTCCTCGGCGATCTGGTTCTTGTGCTGCGTGAGAAGCTTGGCATTTTCCGCCTCGATCTGCTTGGCGAGCGTCGCCGTCGGCTGCCAGGTCAGCTTGGCAGTGAGGGTGAGCGGAGAGACGCCCTGGAAGTTGATCCGCTCGAGATGGACCTTGAACTCGGCGGCCGGGTTCGCGGCATCGGGCTGCTTGGTGATGGTCGTCGACAGCTGGACCTCATGGTCGTGTCGCTCGAACCAGATGTTCGGATCGAGCGTATAGCCCGATCGCGGGGGCAGCGCCGTGAAGATGAAATCGGGCTTGATCGATTGGTCCGTGAAGTCGACCTTTTTGAACCCGGTATTGATAACCACGTGATGATCCCCGTCCCGATACTCAACTTCCATCGTCGCCCCTTCCTCGGCGACATCCAAAAAATCGATGATCAGCGGGGCATCGGTCGGTATCGGCTTGGGCGGGGGGATTTCGTTGAGCGGCGGCGACGTCTGGGTCGGCGGCTTGGCGACGTGGACGAGCTCGGCGATCCCCAGCGCAACTCCCGGCTCGTCGACATAGGCTTGCCAGCACAGGTAGGAACCAACGTCCTGCACCTGAACACCGACCTGCTGCATCTTGCGGCGGAGTTCGTAATTGATCAGCTTTTCGGTGGGGTTGTTGAGCACATATCGCTTGCTCGACGTGTCGGTCGTCTCGGTGAGGACGCGTAGTGTGGTCTTGTAATTCTGTCGGATTTCATTCGACAACTTCTGCGACTGCCGGCTCATATGCTTATACGCTTCGTCGCGCGATTCCTGCTGGATCCTGGTGAGATCGTAGCTGGCGCTTTCGCTGGCGCTGCCCCAGATCCAATTCTCCTCAACCTTGACGTTGGCGGCGAATTTCGTCTCGCGGCGATTGTCGGTCTTGACCGCGCGGGAGAGGTCGTCCTGACTGCCGACCTCGCTCTCGGAGCGGGCGATCGAACTCGTAGAATTGCTCGGTGGTCCGTTCGGTCAGGGAGCGGCGGGTGCTGATCTCGACCAGCTCGACGGTCGACCCAGGGCTGATCCAGACATGGCCAACGGCCGGGCCAAGGAAGGTTCCGAACGCGAAGAAATATTCGCGGAACAGGTCGACTGTGCCGATCGGCGACAGCCCCACCCGGTCGAGCTCGCGGTGCGGATCGATCAGGTCGAACGGATTGGTGGAAGCGAGACCTGCCAGCGCGTCCATTGCCTCCGCCGCCGGCTCGCCGTAAAACGCCGTTTCGAGCGCCTCATCCATCCGCTGCGCCTGCATGGCCAGCAGCAGGCCAGCCACCCCGGATTCGCGCCGGAGGCTGGTCTCGACGATGTTCAGCGCCGCTTCGGGATCGCCGCCGTGACGGCGGCGGATGAGCGCCGCATTCGCCTCGTACCAATCGAGGTAGAAATCGCGTACCGGGCCGGCGAGCAACCGGTTGACCTTGGCTTCGGTGATTAGGGTCGCCCAGAGCGTGGGCTTTACCTTGTCGCGCGGCGGCAGGTCGCGCTGGATTTCGCGCATCAGCACCGTGTCCTGTACCGGCATGCCGCCGGGCACGCCCGCGGCGAGATCCTTGATGTCGGTGAGCACTCGATCGGCGCTGATGTCCAGCGTGTAACGCGGCAGATATTTGGCGCGCAGCGCCTGGATGGCGCGATTGCGATCGCCTGTGACGCCGGCGGTTAGCCAGATCTCGGCGCGCTTCGAGCGCCAGCCGAGCAAGGGCCGGTAGACGCCGAAGACCTCGCTCGCATAAGGCAACGTGCCCTTAAATCGGGGGTCGCGCTTCATAAGCCAATCCTTTCGCCGGGAAGATCTCCAAGCCCCGAATTCAATCACGAGTCGGCCATGTTGAGCATTTTACTTTAGCAGGTTTCAGTTTAGTCTAATATGAGGCGCCGGGTGCCAATCGTCCATGTTGGCGTTTTACGATCGTTACGGTTAGAATGTACCGACGCCGAGAGGCCCGCCGCCGGCTCGGCAGCCCGGCGACGCGGAGTCATGGCGTTCGGAACTGTCCCATTTGCAATTGCGATGTTCGAGCATGGCGTGGCGTTGGCGCGCGGCACCGACGATCTTCGCGCCGCTCCGGCGCCGACGGTGCCGGCCGAATCGTTGGAAGCCGCCGGTGCGATCGCCGAGGAGGTCCACGACTTCGTCTTATCGTTGCGGATGCGTTTCAATGAGGTCCAATGGCCGATGCTTGGGCGTACTCCCGCGATTGTTGTTCTCGGCGCGGCACAAGACGGGGCGAAAAGCCTGGTCATCGCGACCCAGGAAAGGCTGGGTTCGCGGGGAAGGAACCAGCCGCCGATCCAGGCGCTCGGCGGCGGACGAATCGTCCTCGCGGTCCAGGAAATGCGGCTGGCGCGCGAGTTCATGGAAATCATCGCCGGCGAGCGGACGGTGGAGACGTCGGTCTTGTCCGGCGCGGACGAGTGGGCGGAAATCTATCTCGGCTTGGTCCCCGTCCTCGGCGAGGCAATGATCATTTACGAGGCGCTGGTCGGGGAATCGGTCATCACGAGACGTAAGCTGAGCCACGCCGAGCGCGCGATGAACGGCCTGGCGCTCGTCCTCCCGACCATTCTCAGCCACGTCGCAGCACCGGTACTGCGCACGGCATCGAACGTCGGGCGGATCACGCGCAGGGGAGTTGAAATCGCACTCGAATATCGACGGGTCTACAGGCTCCTGGAAACCGTCAAGCGGATACCGCATGCGATGCAAATCGCGATCGGCTTGCGCCGGCTGCCGGAAGCGGAATTTCGCGAATTTCTGGTCCTGATGGGCAGAATTTCGCGAGGGGACGCGTTGACCGAGGTCGAGCTGGCCCGCACGACCTTCTTCTTCTGCCGAATGTCCGAAGACGCCATTGCCGGGCTCTGGCTGAAGATCGCTCATGACAGCTTGGGGTCGTCGCTCCAAGGATTCCAAAGACTGCCGGGCAGCAAGTTCCAGCAGCACGAATTGGAGCTATTCGAGGGCGCCAGCAAATTGTCGAAGGAACCGATGATCGGCCTGCCCAAGGATATCATGCCCATCGACTATCCAAGGCCGGCGAGATTTGCGGCCAACGTCAAAAATGTGCGCTATGCCGACACGGTATGGGGAGAGGGATTGATGGACGGAGTCAGTCTGCAAGCGACCACCGTTGATGGTGCGGTGAGCGCGATCGGCAAAAAGGCCGGCCAAGCCCCGACTGTGCTCGTCGGATTTGCAGAAGGCTGCCCACTCAGGCCAGCGGACATCGAGCGCGCGCTCCCCCGACTGTTCGGAAATGCGCGGCTTGCGACAATCGACCGGATCGTCGTTTACGACGGAGCCCGGCTCTTCGAGCATTTCCGCCAACCGTTCTATCTCCCTAAATTCATGCTTGGGCTGGCAGCCCCCCGCGCCACCGGCGGCAAGAAGCTGCTCGAATTGGTCGACGAGCTGGAGGCTGAGCCAAGGCCCAGATCAGAGTGAGCCCTTAGGCCACCCGCATCTAACCGAAATATGGTCTACCACAGATGCACGTTAACCGTCGGCGGCGCAGCTCGGTAGCCTGAGTCTCCCTGGACTAAAAAACGTGAACAAAAGGAACGTAGGCTTGGAATGTTGCCGACTGTGACCTCCGCTCTGAGGTCTCACGCATTTCGCAGGGCATCGAGAAATTCGTGGGGACGATCGACGGCGACGGCCGCATCCTTGGCGCCGCTCTTGTTGAGATCGGGCTTCGGGTCGCCCCTGCCGGCTCAACGAGGACCGTTACCGCCCGCTGCAGCCGACTTGTCGACGAACTGGGTTGGCGCATGTTGTATCCTTGGTGAACGGAGCAGCTGCCGGCGGCGGGAAAAATGCGGAAAACCGCAGGAATTTTTGGGTCAGACTGGAAATCGGGCTCAGTCGGGAGCTGCGCACACAACCCATTGAAAGTTCACGGAGAAGATGGATGCCCCGCGAGGATTCGAACCTCGATTGACGGAGTCAGAGTCCGTAGTCTTACCATTAGACGACGGGGCAGCGAGGGCCGCGAGATAGGGGTGGGCCCGGCGCCGGTCAACCCTGCCGCGCGGGCCAAACCCCCCACGCTTGCCGCCCTCTCCCCCCTCGTGTACAACGGCCTCAGGTCAACGGAGCGGCCTCAGCCGGTCCGGGAACGAGAACAGAACGAGAAGTCTTGGGTTATGCCGCAGCAAGCCGCTCTGGCTCCGCAAGCGCCGGCTCCCGAACCGGCCGAGGCGGACCTTCCCAGCCTCCCTTCCCGCCGCGCGGCGCCGCGCCACACCTATGGCGCGATCGACCTCGGCACCAACAATTGCCGGCTGCTCGTCGCCCGGCCGAGCGAGGCCGGCTTCACCGTCATCGACGCTTTCTCCCGGGTCGTCCGGCTCGGCGAGGGCATGGCGACCAGCGGCAAGATCAGCGAGGCCGCCCAGGACCGGGCGGTGACCGCGCTCGCCGTCTGCGCCGAGAAGCTCCGCCGCCGCCGCGTCGGCCTCGCCCGCTCGGTGGCGACCGAGGCCTGCCGGCGCGCGGTCAACGGCCGCCAGTTCGTCGAGCGGGTCAAGCGCGAGACCGGCATCTGCCTCGACATCATCTCGCCGGAGGAAGAAGCGCGGCTGGCCATGCTCGGCTGCCACCGGCTGCTCGAGCCCGGCGACGGCCCGGCCTTGATCTTCGACATTGGCGGCGGGTCGACCGAGCTGGTGCTGGTCGACACCGACGGCGGCGACCCCAGGATCAAATGCTGGTGGAGCGCGCCGTGGGGGGTCTATTCGCTGACCGAAAGCGAAGGCCGCGACTTCGCCAGCCCCGAGGAACGGCTCGCCGCCTATGGCCGGATGCGCGAGCGCGTCCGCCACGCCTTCCGCCATTTCACCGAGCTGCTGCCGGAGTGCCGGCGCGACATCAGGCTGATGGGCACCAGCGGCACGGTGACGACGCTCGCCAGCGTCCATCTCGCGCTGCCGAGCTACGACCGGCGCGCGGTCGACGGGCTCATGATGCCGGCGGCGGCGATGCGCGACATCAGCACCCGCCTGTCGCGGATGAGCCATGACGAGCGCGCCCAATTCCCCTGCATCGGCCATGAGCGCGCCGATCTGGTCGTCGCCGGCTGCGCCATCCTCGAGGCGATCATGGACATCTGGCCGGCCGAGACGCTCGGCGTCGCCGACCGCGGCATCCGCGAAGGGATATTGCGCTCGCTCATGGCCCGCGACGGCCACGCGATATGAGCGAATCCGAGGGGGACAGTCACTTTTCCGCTCGCCGGCGACAAGCTGGTGACGCCGTGTGGAAAAGTGACTGTCCCCATTCCGTGCCGTGACCCGCCTCCGCACCGCCAAGGGGCGCAAGATCGGCTCGACCCGCTGGCTCGAGCGCCAGTTGAACGACCCCTATGTCAAGCGCGCCAGGGCCGAAGGCTATCGCTCGCGCGCCGCCTACAAGCTGATCGAACTCGACCAGAGGTTCGGCTTGCTCAAGGGCGTCAAGCGGGTGGTGGACCTCGGCGTCGCGCCCGGCGGCTGGACGCAGGTGGTGCGGCAGCAGGCGCCGCAGGCGGCGGTGGTCGGGATCGACCTGCTCCCCACCGACCCGATTCCCGGCGCGACCCTGATCGAGCTCGATTTCCTGGCCGACGACGCGCCGGCGCGGCTGCAGGCGGCGCTGGGCGGCCCGGCCGACCTCATATTGTCCGACATGGCGGCCAACACCGTCGGCCATCCGCAGACCGACCATCTGCGGACGATGGCGCTGGTCGAGGCCGCCCTCGATTTCGCCGTCGAAATGCTGCGCCCGGGAGGCGCCTTCGTGGCCAAGGTGCTCGCCGGCGGCGCCGACGCCCCTCTCGTCGCCGAACTCAAGCGCCGCTTCGCTGCGGTCAAGCACGCCAAGCCGCCAGCCAGCCGCAAAGGTTCGTCGGAATGGTATGTGGTAGCGCAGGGATTCAAGGGGTAGTTGGCAATTGGTGATTGGTGATTGGAATCGCAAATTGCCAATTGCCAATTGCCAATCGCTAATCGCGCGAACGCGCCGCTGCGATCGCTTCCTTCAGCGCCTCGTAGCCGACCGCGCCCTGCAGCACGCGGTCGCCGATGACGAAGGTCGGCGTGCCGGTGGCGCCGATCGCGCGGCCGAGCTCGAAATTGCGCTCGAGTTCGTCGCGCATCTCCGCCGTCAGCTCCACTTCGCCGAGGCCGGCCGCGGTCCGCGCCACCGCGATCGACGCCTCGGTCGGACGGGCGGTGGCGAACAGCCGGTCGTAAAAGCGGCGGAAGCGGCCGGCCTTCGCCGCGGCCAGGCTGGCGATCGCCGCCCGGTCGCTGGCCGGGCCGAGCACCGGATAATCGCGCCACACCACCCTGAGACGGGGGTCCTCCCTGAGCAGCCGCTCGACGTCCGGGTTGGACGCACGGCAATAGCCGCAGGCATAATCGAAGAACTCGACCAGCACGACGTCGCCGTCGGCCGCTCCCGCCCAGGCGCCGTGAAACGGCCGTTCGAGCGCGGCGCGATGGCGCTCGATCGCCTGCGCCGCCTGGCGCTGGTGCAGCCGGTCCATCGCCTCGGGCAGGATCTCGGGATGCTCGAGCAGATAGGAGCGGATGAAATAGCCGTTGGCGAGCAGCATCGCCCCCGCCCCGACCGCCAGCCCGACCAGCCCCGCGATCAGCGCCGTCCTCCAGCCGCCCGCCGCCGGGCGCGGGACGTCGTCCATCAGCGGTCGCGGCCGCGCTGCTGCTCGACCGCGCTGCGCGACACCATCGCAATGTCCTGCGCGCGCAGCCAGTCCGGGCTGCCCACCGGTATCCCCATCATCGCCTGCTCGGCATTGGCGAGCGCCAGCTGCGGCTGGCCGACCAGATTGTAGCGTTCGGCGGTGGCGAGCGCGGCGCGCGCCTGGTCGCCCTCGCGATCATAGACGATGCCGAGCTGATACCAGGCGAACGGATTGTCGTTGTCGCGCTGCACGGCGACGCGCAGCACGCGCTTGGCCTCCTCGAAATTTCCGGGATCTTCGGTGGCGATCAGCGCATGGCCGAACAAAGACGCGATGAGCGGCTGATCGGGGGCACGCGCCACCGATTCGCGCAGCGAATCGAGCGCCTCGCGCGGGCGGCCGGATTCGAGCAGGATCTGGCCCTTGAGCTCCAGGAAATAGGGGTCGCCCGGCCGGTCGGCGAGCAGGCTCTCGGTCTCGGCGAGGGCGCGGTCGGGATGGGCGGTGCGATGCCAGGCATAGGCCCGGGCATAGCGCGCCGGCACCGACCGGTCGGTTTCCGGATAGCGGGTGAGCACCTGGCGCGGGTCGTCGACATAGCCGATCAGCTTGGCGCGAACGCGCTGGAAGCGTTCCTCGAGCGCCGGATCGGTCCGGGCATCCCAGGCCGGATCATTCTCGTACATGTTCTGCAGGACCGAGATGCGCTCGCCGGTCAGCGGATGGGTGCGCGCATAGCCATTGTCCTGCGGGATATTCATCCGGAATTCGAGATTCTGCAGCCGCTCGAAGAAAGCGAGCGAGCCGCGGCCGCTGATCCCGGCCCGGCTGAGATAGGAAGCGCCGGCCTGGTCGGCGCTATTCTCCTGGACGCGGGTGAAAGCGAGGAAGCGGCCGATCGCCGCCTGCTGGCCCGCCGCCAGCACGCCCATGCCCGCCTCGCCGGCGCCGGCGGCCATCGCCAGCCCGCCGAGCAGCATCGACAGGATCATGATCCCGGTCGCTTGGCGCACACCCTGCTCGAGCCGGATGATGTGGCCGCCGGTGATATGGCCGAGCTCGTGGGCGATCACGCCCTGAACCTCGTTGGCATTTTCGGCCGAGGTCAGCAGCCCGGAATGGAGGTAGACGATCTGGCCGCCGGCGACGAAGGCGTTGATCTCATCCTCGTGGAGCAGCACGACGCGAACGTTGCCGGGCTCGAGCCCGGCGGCCTCGACCAGCGGCCGCGCAAGGTCGCGCAGCAAAGCCTCGGTCTCGGAGTCGCGCAGCACCGACTGCGCCGCCGCCGGCTGCGCCAGCATCGCGAAGCTCAAAGCGAGGAGCATCAGCAGCCGGGCGATCGACGCCCCCCACCCCGACCTGGTCCAGGTTACAGCCATTGCTCGCGCTATCCCTCCTGCCGGCTGAACCCGGGATGAGCGGGCAGCTTCGGCCTTATAACGAGGCCGGGCTCAGGCGCCAAAAGTGCGCTGCCACCAGCCACGGCGCGGCGATCCCGCCTCACCCTCGCCTTCGCCGTCGCCCTCGCCATCGCCCTCGCGCGGCTGCGCGATCATGGCCGCCGGCTCGGCCGGCCTGGCGGCGCGGCGGCGGCGCGGGGCCGGACCGCGGTCGTTGGCGGCCGCCGGCGCGGCTTCCGCCGATGCCGGCGCGGACTCCGGCTCGGGCTTCTTGCGGCGGCTGCGCTTCGGCTTGGCCGGCGGCTCGGCGGCGGCCTCCGGTTCCGGCGCCGCGGCCTCCGGTTCCGGCACCGCGACCTCCGGCACCTCCGCCTCGGCCTCGGACGCCGCAGCCGCGGCCTCGCCGGTCACCTCGTCGCGCTTGCGGGCGCGCGGGCGGCGGCGGCTCTTCTTCGGCGGCTCGGCTCCCTCCGCTGTTTCGGGGGCCGGCTCGGCGGAAGCCGGCTCGGCGGGAGCGGCCTCGGCCTCGGCCGGGGCGGCTTCCTCGCCGGCCGCGTCCTCGCGCACGCCCTCGCGTTCCCGGCGCCGGCCGCCACGGCGACCGCGACGCCGACGGCGGCGCCGGCCCTCGCGTTCCTCGCGCTCCTCACGCTCCTCACGCTCCCGACGTCCTTCGCCACGCGCCGGGGCCGGCTCATCCCTGGCCTCGACCGGCTCTTCTTCCTCGGCCTCGGGCTCTTCCTCGGCCGCTTCCTCGTCCTCCTCCTCGTCGTCGTCGGCTTCGAGCGGCGCGACCGCGACCGGACGCGGCCGTTCGGCCGGCGGCGCCCCGAGCGATTCGACGGCCATTCGCGCGCCTTCGAACGATTCCTCGATCAACACCTCGATCGCGACGCCGTAGCGGCGCTCGACGTCGATGATCTCGTCGCGCTTGCGGTTGAGCAGATAGATGGCCGCCTCGCGGCCGGCGCGGAGCAGGATGCGCGAGCCGCGGCCGCGCGCCGCCTCGTCCTCGAGCATCCGCAGCGCCGACAGGCCCGCGGAGGAAGCGGTGCGCATCAGGCCGGTGCCGTCGCAATGCGCGCAGGGCCGGGTCGAGGCCTCGAGCACGCCGGTGCGGAGCCGCTGACGGCTCATCTCGAGCAGACCGAATGAGGAGATGCGGCCGACCTGGATGCGGGCGCGGTCGTTCTTCAGCGCCTCCTTCATCGCTTTCTCGACCTTGCGGATATGGCCGCTCGATTCCATGTCGATGAAGTCGATGACGATCAGGCCGGCCATGTCGCGCAGCCGCAACTGGCGGGCGATTTCACTGGCCGCCTCGAGATTGGTCTGGAAGGCGGTCTGCTCGATATTGTGCTCGCGGGTCGACCGGCCGGAATTGATGTCGATCGAAACCAGAGCCTCGGTCGGGTTGATCACCACATAGCCGCCCGACTTCAACTGCACGAGCGGCTGGTACATGGCCGACAGCTGGTCCTCGGCGCCGTAGCGCTGGAACAAGGGCACCGGATCGACATATTGCTTCACCCGGCGGACGTGGCTCGGCATCAGCAGCTTCATGAAGGCGCGGGCGTCGCGATAGCCCTCGTCGCCCTCGACGATGACCTCGTCGATGTCGCGATTGTAGATGTCGCGGATCGCGCGCTTGATCAGGTCGCTGTCCTGATAGATCAACGCCGGCGCCGAGGATTTGAGGGTGTTGTCGCGAATCTCGTCCCACAAGCGGGCGAGATAGTCGAAATCGCGCTTGATCTCGGTCTTGGTGCGCGACAGGCCGGCGGTCCGGACGATCAGCCCCATGCTCGGCGGCAAGGCGAGATCGGCCATGATCTGCTTCAGGCGCTTGCGATCGGAGCCGTTGGAGATCTTGCGGCTGATGCCGCCGCCATGGCTGGTATTGGGCATCAGCACGCAATAGCGGCCGGCAAGGCTCAGATAGGTGGTCAGCGCCGCGCCCTTGTTGCCGCGCTCCTCCTTGACGACCTGCACCAGCAGCACCTGGCGGCGGCGGATGACGTCCTGGATCTTGTAGCGGCGGCGGAGCGCCTGGCGCTTGCGGCGCAGGCTCTCGGCGGCGCTTTCCTCCGACCCGTTCTCCGCCTCTTCGGCAGGCGCGGGCGCGGCCTCTTCCTCATCGCTTTCGGCCGACATCGGTTCGTCGTCGACCTCGACGAGGCCGCCGTCACCGCCGTCCTCGCGATCGAATTCGGCCGCGCGCAGCCGCGCCTCCTCGGCGGCATGCTCGGCCTCCTCGCGCAGCAGCGCGTCGCGATCCTCCTTCGGAATCTGGTAGTAATCGGGATGGATTTCGCTGAAGGCCAGGAAACCGTGGCGGTTGCCGCCATAGTCGACGAACGCCGCCTGCAGCGACGGCTCCACCCTGGTCACCTTGGCGAGATAGATATTTCCCTTGAGCTGCTTGTGCTCGGCGGACTCGAAATCAAATTCCTCGATCCGGTTGCCCTTGATCACGGCCACCCTGGTCTCTTCCGGGTGGCGCGCGTCGATCAACATGCGCATGGTCATCAATGTCACTCCACGCGCGGGCCGCCACCTGGGGGCGCGCGCGCTCGAATATGGACCGCCGCGCGGCGAACTCGGTCCGCGCGTCCGTTGTCCGGGTTGAATGAAAATCTCTTGCGTCTGCTGCGCGGGGCAGGCCGGTGACCGGCTCGCCGTCAGGCACGCCGACACCCAAAAGGGTGCGCGTCAGCCTGTCGGAGGGATACCACATGCAGCGTCAACCTAGATGGCCGGCTTCAAGCCGGCGAAACTCCCGCACCGGCCGAAGGCGTGGCCGCCGATGGCGATGCGATGCATGGCTGCTAGCACCCGGAGCCGCGAGCGGCAACCGCCGCGGCCATTTTTCCAGTGGACCCGATGCGCCCGCTCGCGGCAGGATGAAGCCATGACCTGGCTGGTGATGCTGCTGCTGGCGATGCTCGGCCTCTCTGGAGACGGCGGCTCGGGCGGCGGCGCGAGCGACGGCAGCGTCACCATCCCGCTCGAGCCGCCCGGGGCCGACGAACGCGGCCGGCTGCCGCCGGTCACCCAGGCGCGCGGTCCCAACCCGCCGCTGGTGGTGATCGATCCCGGTCATGGCGGCCGCGACCCCGGCGCCGCCTCGCCGTTCGGCAACGCCCATGAAAAGGACATCACCCTGGCCCTCGCCCGCGCGATCCGCAACGATCTGGCCCGCTTCGGCCGGGTGCGGGTGGCGCTCACCCGCGACGACGATTCCTATCTGCTGCTCCAGGACCGTTACGAGATTGCGCGCCGATTGGGCGCCGACCTGTTCATCTCGATCCATGCCGATGCGGCGCCCTTGAACGACCAGGCCCATGGCGCCACCGTCTACACGCTTTCCGAAGTCGCTTCGGATCGCGAGGCCGCCCAGCTCGCCCAGCGCGAGAACGAATCCGACCTGATCGCCGGCGCCCGCCTCAGCCCCGACCCGAACGTCAACCTGATCCTGATCGACCTGGCGCAGCGCGAGAGCATGAACGTCTCGGCCGATTTCGCCCGGCTGCTGTACCGCGAGGCGGCGCCGGTCTTTCCGTTCCGGCCGGCCTGGCATCGCTTCGCCGCCTTCGTCGTCCTCAAGGCGCCCGACATTCCGTCGGTGCTGTTCGAATCCGGCTATCTCACCAACGCGACCGACGCCGCCTACATCCAGTCGGCGCAGGGCCAGCGCCAGATCGCCGACGGCATGCGCCGGGCGATCGAGGCCCATTTCGCCAGGCGGGTGGTGGTGCAGCCCCGCGAATGACCGCAATTTCGCGAGCTTCCCGCCCCGCTCCGGTTCGGATAGAGCAGCCTCGATGAGCTCCGAAGCCGCCACGCAGCGTCTCACGCTTCGCCGCTATGCCGGCGGCCTCGACCGCGCCGGCGCCTTCGCGCGCGGCGCCTGGCGGCGGCGCTGGGTGAAGGTGGTCGCGGTGCTGCTGGCGCTGCCGGTGGTCGCCTATTTCATCCTCTGGCTGCTGTTCGCGCGCGGCCTGCCCTCGGCCGAATCGCTGCTCAATTACGAGCCGGTGCTTCCCACCTATGTCCGCGACATCAACGGCCAGCCGGTGCAGAGCTTCGCGCGCGAGCGGCGCGTCCAGCTCGCTTATGAGGAATTCCCGCCGCGGCTGATCAACGCCTTCCTCGCCGCCGAGGACCGCACCTTCTTCAGCCATGGCGGGCTCGACTATCCCGGCCTGATCGGCGCGGTCATCGACTATGTCGCCAAGTCCGGCACCGGCGAACGCGCGCGCGGCGGTTCGACCATCACCCAGCAGGTGGCGAAGATCTTCTTCACCGGCGACGAATATTCGGTGACCCGCAAGATCCGCGAAGCCTTCCTCGCCCGCCGTATCGAGGCGACGCTGTCGAAGGAGCAGATCCTCGAACTCTATCTCAACCAGATCTTCCTGGGCCGGAACGCCTATGGCGTGCAGGCGGCCGCGCGCGCCTATTTCAACAAGGACGTGGCGCAGCTGACGATCGCCGAAGCCGCCTATCTCGCCGCTCTGCCCAAGGCGCCGAGCAATTACGATCCGGTCCGGCGCCCGCGCGAGGCGCTCGGACGGCGCAACTGGGTGCTGGCCGAAATGGCCCGCAACAATTTCATCACCGCCGCCGAGCGGGACGAGGCGATGCGCCAGCCGATCAACGCGGTGCGCGGCGGCGAGGAGACGGTGCGCAACGTCGGCGGCTATTTCATGGAAGAGGTGCGGCGCATCCTGATCCAGCGTCACGGCGAGACGGCGGAATCGGGCCCGAACAGCGTCTATGCGGGCGGGCTGTGGGTGCGCACCTCCTACGACCCGGTGATGCAGCGCGCCGCCGAGGATGCGCTGCGCGACGGCCTCGTCCGCTTCGAGGGCGGCCGCGGCTGGCGCGATCCCGGGCTCAGCGTCGACCTGTCGCGCGACTGGCGCTCGCAGCTGGCGATCGCGCCGTTCGGCGTCGGTTATGCCGACTGGCGGGCGGCGGTCGTGCTGTCGAAGGAAGGGGGAAGCGCGACCATCGGCTTCGTCGACGGCAGCACCGGCACCCTGCCCGCGTCGGAGGCCTCGATGCCGCGGCGCGGCAGCGGCGAGCCGGCCTTCGCGGCGCTGCGTCCCGGAGCGGTCATCGCCGTCGAGCGGGACGGCGAGGCCTGGGCGCTGCGGTCGATCCCGGAGATTTCCGGAGCGATCATCGCCGAGGAGGTCGCCACCGGACGGATCCTGGCGATGCAGGGCGGCTTCGACGCGCGCCTTTCCGACTTCAACCGCGCCACCCAGGCGCAGCGTCAGCCCGGCTCGGCGTTCAAGCCGATCGTCTATGCCGCCGCGCTCGACAACGGCATGACGCCCGCGTCGATCATCATCGACGGCCCGTTCTGCACCAACCAGGGCACGCCGACCGCCAAATGCTTCCGCAACTTCTCCGGCGGCAATGCCGGCCCGCAGACGATGCGCTGGGGCCTGGAACAATCGCGCAACCTGATGACCGTCCGCGCCGCCAGCCAGATCGGCATCGACCAGGTCATCCGGCTGGCGCGCCGGCTCGAGGTCGGCGACTATTCGCGCACGCCCTATCTGCCGATCTCGCTGGGCGCCGGCGACACCACGGCGATGCGCCTGACCAACGCCTTTGCGATCATGGCCAATCAGGGACGGGCGCTGACGCCGACGGTGATCGACTATGTCCAGGACCGCCGCGGCCGCGTCATCTGGCGCGCCGACACAAGGCCCTGCGAAGGCTGCAATCCGCGCACCGCCGACGGCGGCTTCGGCGACTGGGACGGCCGGCCGATGCCGCGGCCGCCGCTGCGGACCCGCCAGGTGATGGACCCGATGACCGCCTATCAGATGGTGCATATCCTCGAGGGCGTGGTGCAGCGCGGCACCGCGACGATCCTGCGCGACCTCAATCGGCCGCTGTTCGGCAAGACCGGGACCTCGACCGGCCCGACCAACGTCTGGTTCGTCGGCGGCTCGCAGGACGTCGTCGCCGGCGTCTATGTCGGCTATGACCAGCCGCGGCCGATGGGCCACTGGGCGCAGGGCGGCCGGGTGGCCGCCCCGATCTTCCGGCAGTTCGCGCGGACCGCGTTCGAAGGCATGCCGATCGTGCCGTTCCGTGCTCCGCAGGGGATAAGGATGGTGCGCATCGACCGCCGTTCCGGCCACCGCGTGTTCGGCGAATGGCCGGGCACCGATCCCAGGGCGGCGGTGATCTGGGAAGCGTTCAAGCCGGAAAGCGAGCCGCGGCGGACCGTCGCCCGCGACCAGATCGACCTCGCCCAGCGCGCCCCGGCGCGCCGCGCCGCGCCGCGCGCCGACAGCCGCGACAGCGATTTCTTGCAAAGCCAGGGCGGGATTTACTAGGCCCGCACGAAAGTGCGGGCCGTGTCCCGGCGAAAGCCGGGATCCAGCCCGTTCAAAACGACTCTCCGGGCCCCGGCCTTCGCCGGGGCACGGGCCATTGGAGAACCATTCGATGCGCGCCGAAGCGCAAGCCTCAATCGACCAGATCCGGTCGGCCCTCGACCTGCTGCGGCGGTTTCTCGACTGGGACCGGGCGCTGAGGCGGCTCGACGAGCTCAATGCCCGGGTCGAGGACCCCAGCCTGTGGGACGATCCCAAAGCGGCGCAGGACGTGATGCGCGAGCGCCGCCGGCTCGACGAGGCGATCGGCGCCACCCGCGCGATCGCCAGCGAGCTCGCCGACACGGTCGAGCTGATGGAGATGGCCGAGGCGGAGGGCGACGACGCTCTGGTCGACGACGCGGTCACGTCGCTGGCGGCGCTGGCCGAGCGCGCCGAGCGCGACAAGGTGACGGCGCTGCTGGCGGGCGAGGCCGACGCCAACGACACCTATATCGAGGTCAATGCCGGCGCCGGCGGCACCGAAAGCCAGGACTGGGCCGAGATGCTGCAGCGCATGTACACGCGCTGGGCCGAGCGCCACGGCATGAAGGTCGAGCTCGTCGACCATCATGCCGGCGAGCAGGCCGGGATCAAGTCGGCGACTTTGATGATCAAGGGCGAGAACGCCTATGGCTATGCCAAGACCGAGAGCGGCGTCCACCGGCTGGTGCGGATCAGCCCCTATGATTCCAATGCCCGCCGCCACACCAGCTTCTCGAGCGTCTGGGTCTATCCGGTGGTCGACGACGACATCGACGTCGAGGTCAACGAGACCGAGCTCAAGATCGACACCTATCGCTCGTCCGGCGCCGGCGGCCAGCACGTCAACACCACCGACAGCGCGGTCAGGATCACCCATTTGCCGACCGGGATCGTCGTCGCCTGCCAGAATCAGCGCTCGCAGCACAAGAATCGCGCCGAGGCGATGAAGATGCTCAAGGCCCGGCTCTACGAGGCGGAGCTGCAGCGGCGCGAGGCCGAAGCGAGCGCCCAGCATGCCGCCAAGACCGACATCGGCTGGGGCCACCAGATCCGCTCCTACGTCCTCCAGCCCTACCAGCTGGTCAAGGATCTGCGGACCGGAATCACCTCGACGTCGCCCGCCGACGTGCTCGACGGCGACCTCGACCGCTTCATGGCCGCCGCCTTGTCGCAGCGGGTCACCGGCGAGAAGGTCGAAGTGGAAGATGTCGAATAGGGCCCTCCTCCTCGCCCTCGCTTTGCTCGGCGGTTGCCGCGAACCGGAGCCGCGCGAGCAATCCCGCTTTCCCGAGCCGCAGCGGCCGGTCGCGCCGATCGTCTCCTCGGGCTATCTGAACGAGGACGCGCGCGACAGCGCCGGCGAGGTCGAGACCGTCGTCCGCCTCGCCGAGATCCGCCCGGGCATGTCGGTCGCCGACATCGGCGCCGGCGAGGGCTATTACACCGTGCGGCTGTCGCCGATCGTCGGCCGCGGCGGCCGGGTGCTGGCCGAGGACATCGTGCCGGCGACGATCCAGGAGCTGGCCCGCCGCGTCCAGCGCGAGCGGCTCGACAATGTCGCGCTGAAGCTCGGACAGCCCAACGACCCGCAGCTGCCCGACGCCTCGTTCGACCGCATCCTGATGATCCATATGTATCACGAGATCGCCCTGCCGAGCGAATTCCTGTGGCACCTTCACGACGATCTCGCCCGCGGCGGCACCATCATCGTCGTCGATGCCGACCGGCCGACCGACCGCCACGGCACCCCGCCGCAGCTGCTGGTGTGCGAGTTCAACGCGGTCGGCTACGAGCTGAGGCGGTTCGAACGGCTGGCCGACACCGAATCCTATTTCGCCTCGTTCGAGCCGCGCGGCCCCAAGCCGGCGCCCGAGGACATACCGACCTGCGAACTGTGACTTTCGTCATCGCGAGGCGCGAAGCGCCGCGGCGATCCATTGCCGTGGAGCTGGATTGCCGCGCCGCCTTCGGCGGCTCGCAATGACGGGGACACTAGAGCAGGCCGAGCTCCCGGAAGCTGCGGCAGCGGCCGCCGGCGAATATCAGATGGTCATGGAGCCAGATGTCGAGCGCGGCGGCGGCGTCGGCGAGACGGCGCGTCGCCTCGATATCGGCCGCGCCGGGCTCCGCATCTTCGCCCGCGCGGCTGCGGGCGATCACCAGCCCGGCGCTGCCGTGGCGCAGCGCCTCGGCGATGATCTCGCGTGCCGGCAACGGCAAGGCGGTCGCCGCCGCCAGCGGCTGACGGTCGAGCGCGAGCAGGCGGCGCTCGGAGTTGAGATGAAGGACGACGAGCTGCGGATCCTCGCCGTCCAGCAGCGGCGCGACAAGATCGGCCGCATCGCGGGCAGTGTCGACGATCATCGCCGCTCCCTGCCACGTCGCGCTGTCGCGGCCCCGGCCAGTCGCCGCCATTTCGGCGCCATTTCGGAGGAATTCCGGTGGCGCACGGGCGGACGAGCCGCCATAAGATCGGGCGATGCGCGCCTATCTCGACCTGCTGCAGCTGATCCTCGATCGCGGCGTCCCGCAGCAGGACCGCACCGGTGTCGGCACCCTGTCCTGGTTCGGCCATCAGCTGCGTTTCGACCTCGCCGACGGCTTCCCGCTGCTCACCACCAAGAAGCTGCACCTGCGCTCGATCCTGATCGAGCTGCTCTGGTTCCTGCGCGGCGACACCAATATCGGCTGGCTCAACGACAACAAGGTCAGCATCTGGGACGAATGGGCCGACGCCGATGGCGACCTCGGACCGGTCTACGGCAAGCAATGGCGGCGCTGGCTCGCCCCCGACGGCCGCGAGATCGACCAGATCGCCGAGCTGATCGCGCTGATCAAACGCGATCCGGCCTCGCGCCGCCAGATCGTCACCGCCTGGAACCCGGCCGAGATCCACCTGATGGCGCTCGCGCCCTGCCATTGCCTGTTCCAGACCCAGGTGGCCGGCGGCCGGCTCAACCTCCAGCTCTACCAGCGCAGCGCCGACGTCTTCCTCGGCGTGCCGTTCAACATCGCCAGCTATGCCCTGCTGACCCACATGCTGGCCCAGCAATGCGGGCTCGAGCCCGGCACCTTCGTCTGGACCGGCGGCGACTGCCATCTCTATTCCAACCATCTCGACCAGGCGCGCGAGCAGCTCGGGCGCGAGCCGCGCCCGCTGCCGAAGCTGACGCTGCTTCGCCGCCCCGGCGCGATCGACCAGTATCGCTACGAGGATTTCGAGATCAGCGGCTACGATCCTCACCCCCACATCAAGGCCGAGGTGGCGGTTTGACCGGCGTCATCCCGGCGCAAGCCGGGACCTCAGGACAAGAGGTCACGGCGGGTCCCCCCGAGATCCCGGCTTGCGCCGGGATGACGCAGGCAGGGCAATGACCCGCCCTTTCATCACCCTTGTCGTCGCGCGCGCCGAGAATGGCGTGATCGGACGCGACGGCGGATTGCCCTGGCACCTGTCCTACGATTTGCGCCGGTTCAAGGCGCTGACCATGGGCAAGCCGATGGTGATGGGCCGCAGGACGTTCGACAGCCTGCCGCGCCTGCTCCCCGGCCGCCGCCACATCGTCCTGACCCGGGACCTCGGCTGGCGGGCCGAGGGCGCCGAGACCGCCCGCGATCCGGCGAGCGCCATCGCGATCGCGGACTGTCCCGAGCTGTCGGTGATAGGCGGCGCCGAGATCTTCCGCCTGTTCCTGCCGCTGGCCGACCGCGTCGAGCTGACCGAGGTGCATGCGCGGCCCGACGGCGACACCTTCCTGCCGGCTTTCGACCCGGCCGACTGGGAGGAGACCGGGCGCGAGGCCCACCCCGCCCGGGATGGACAGCCGGCCTTCAGCTTCGTCACTCTCGGCCGGAGACGATAGCCGGGCGCGTTGCCGCCTCCCACGGGTCTGCTATGAGCTTGCCTCATGGAGCGCCTGGACGGGGGCTCGGCGGTTCCGGAAGCGTTACGCGGCGGCATCGTCGCGCTCGGCAATTTCGACGGTTTCCACAAGGGGCACCAGGCGGTGCTGGCCCGCGCCGTCGCGCGCGCCCGCGCCGACGATCGACCGGTGCTGGTCGCCACCTTCGATCCCCATCCGATGCGCTATTTCCGGCCGGACTCGCCCTGGTTCCGGTTGACCACGCTGGAGCAGCGCGAACGGCTGGTGCTCGCCGCCGGCGCCGACGCCATGCTCGTCTTCCAGTTCGATGCCGACTTCGCCGCCGTCACCGCCGCCGATTTCGTCACCGACTGGCTGATCCGCCGGATCGGCGCCGCCGGCGTCGCGACCGGCGAGGATTTCACCTTCGGCAAGGATCGCGGCGGCGACGTCGCCCAGCTGAAGCTGCTCGGTCATGCCAACCGCATCTCGGTCGATGCCGTGGCCCCGGTCGCCGAGGGGGACCGGCCCATCTCCTCGAGCTGGATCCGCGAGGCGCTGCGCGACGGCGATTGCGAGACGGCGACGCGGCTGCTCACCCGCCCGTTCGCGATCGAGGGTGTGGTCGAGCATGGCGACAAGAGAGGGCGCGCGCTCGGCTTCCCGACCGCCAATATCGGCCTTGCCAATTATGTGCGGCCGCGCTTCGGCGTCTATGCCGTCCGCGGCCGGCCGGGGGACGGCCGCACGCTCGACGGCGTCGCCAATCTCGGCGTCCGGCCGATGTTCGAGCCGCCGCGCGAGCTGCTCGAGCCGCATTTCTTCGACTTCGACGGCGACCTCTATGGCGCACGGCTCGAGGTCGATCTGGTCTCCTTCATTCGCGAGGAGATGGTGTTCGAGGACGTCCCGGCGCTGACCGCGCGGATTGCCGCCGATGCCGAGGAGGCGAAGCGGCGGCTGGCGGCATGAGACCTGGCCGCGCCTTGCGGCGCCGGGGGCGGCTGCGCGCTTGCAATCGCCGCCTTCCCCGCTAAGCCCGCCGGCCATGTCCGACAAAAGCGACTATAGAGATACGGTCTTCCTGCCCAGGACCGACTTTCCGATGAAGGCCGGCCTCGCCCAGAAGGAGCCGGCGATCCTTGCCCGCTGGGCCGAGACGCGGCTGTACGACCAGCTGCGCGAGGCGCGCAAAGGCCGGACCCGCTTCATCCTCCACGACGGCCCGCCCTACGCCAATGGCGACATCCACATGGGCCATGCGATGAACAAGATCCTCAAGGACATCGTCGTGCGCTCGCAGTCGCTGCTCGGCAAGGACGCGCCCTATATTCCCGGCTGGGACTGTCACGGCCTGCCGATCGAGTGGAAGGTCGAGGAGGAGTATCGCAAGAAGAAGCTCGACAAGGACGAGGTGCCGCGGGCGCAGTTCCGCGGCGAATGCCGGGCCTATGCGGAAAAGTGGGTGGCGGTCCAGTCCGCCCAGTTCCAGCGGCTCGGCGTCCAGGGCGAATGGGACGATCCCTATCTGACGATGAAATATGAGGCCGAGGCGAAGATCGTCGAGGAATTGATGAAATTCGCCGAGAGCGGCCAGATCTATCGCGGCGCCAAGCCGGTGATGTGGAGCCCGGTCGAGAAGACCGCGCTCGCCGAGGCCGAGGTCGAATATGAGGACGTCACCTCGACCCAGATCGACGTCGCGTTCGAGATCGTCGAGAGCCCGATCCCGGAGCTGGTCGGCGCTCATGCGGTGGTGTGGACGACGACGCCCTGGACGATCCCGGCCAACCGGGCGATCGCCTATGGGCCGGACGTGGATTACGTCCTCGTCGAAGCCCGGGGAAGACGGGCTGCTGGTCGCGGAAGAGCTGGCCACCCAGACCCTCTCCCGTCACTCCCGCGAAAGCGGGAGTCCGAGACGGCGCCGGTGAAGGTCCCGAAGTCAGCATGGATTCCCGCTTTCGCGGGAATGACGGGCTGAGGATCAAAGGCTCGCAGCTCGCCGGCACGATCGCCCGCCACCCGATGCACCGGCTCGGCGGCTTCTTCGCCGAGCCGCGGCCGTTCCTGCCGGGCGATCATGTCACCACCGAGGCCGGCACCGGCCTCGTCCACATGGCCCCCGATCATGGCGAGGAGGATTTCCTGGTCTGCAAGGCGGCCGGGATCGATCCGGTGTTCGCGGTGACCGACGACGGCCGCTATCGCGACGACTGGCTGTGGCTCGGCGGCCAGGGCAGCGTGATCAACAGCCGGTTCAACGCGCCCGACGGGCCGATCTGCTCGGACCTTGCCGAGGCCGGCGCGCTGCTCGCCGCCAGCCAGGACTTCCTCCATTCCTACCCGCACAGCTGGCGCTCCAAGGCCAAGATCATCTTCCGCTGCACCCAGCAATGGTTCATCCCGATGGCCGGACCGCCGCTGAACGATCTGCCGCCGGGGCGCGGCGAGGGGCTGCGCGACTGCGCGCTTCGCGCCATCGACGAGACGCGCTGGGTCCCGGAGAAATCGAGGAACCGCATCCGCGCGATGGTCGAGGGCCGGCCCGACTGGGTGATCAGCCGACAGCGCGCCTGGGGCGTTCCGATCGCGCTCTACGTCGATCGCGAGACCGGCGACTATCTGAAGGACGCGGCGGTCAACAGCCGCATCATCCGCGCTTTCCACGAGGGCGGCGCCGACGCCTGGTTCCAGGCCGACCACCAGGCCCTGCTCGGCAACGGCTACCGGCTCGACGATTACGAGCCGGTCATGGACATACTCGACGTCTGGTTCGATTCGGGCTCGACCCATGCCTATGTGATCGAGGCGCGCTACGGCGAGGAGGTCCGCGCCGACGTCTATGTCGAGGGCTCGGACCAGCATCGCGGCTGGTTCCAGTCGTCGCTGCTGGAGAGCTGCGGCACGCGCGGCCGGGCGCCGTTCGGGTCGGTGCTCACCCATGGCTTCGCGCTCGACAGTCAGGGACGCAAGATGTCGAAATCGATCGGCAACGTCGTCGATCCGCTGGTCGTGATCCGCGACAACGGCGCCGACATATTGCGGCTGTGGGTCGCCTCGACCGATTATTTCGAGGACGTGCGGATCGGCAAGGAGGTGCTCGCGACCACCACCGACGCCTATCGCAAGCTCAGGAACACCTTCCGCTATCTGCTCGGCGCGCTCGACGGCTTCAGCGAGGCGGAAAGGGTGCCGGCGGCGGCCATGCCGGAGCTGGAGCGCTGGGTGCTGCACCGGCTGGCGACGCTCGACGCCGAGCTCCGGGAAGCGACCGAGGGCTTCGAGTTCGACCGCTACATCCGGTCGATCACGGCTTTCGCCAACGACGACCTGTCCGCTTTCTTCTTCGATGTCCGCAAGGACAGCCTCTATTGCGACGCGCCGTCCTCGCCGAAGCGCCGCGCCTACCGGACCGTGCTCGACCTCGTCTTCCACGCGCTGGTGCGCTGGGTCAGCCCGATCCTGTGCTTCACCGCCGAGGAGGTCTGGGCTGCGCGCTTCCCCGGCGACGGTTCCGTCCACCTGCTGGTCTGGCCGGAGATCGACCCCGCCTGGCGCGACGAGGCGCTGGCTGAGCGGTGGGCGCTGATCCGCGCCACCCGCGAGCGGGTGACCGAGGCGATCGAACCGCTGCGCAGGGAAAAGGTGATCGGCTCCAGCCTCGAGGCGAAGATCCTCTATCCCAATTTGGAACTCGACCTCACCGACGAGGCGCTCGCCGATCTTGCGGAAATCTATATCGTCTCCGAAGTGACGCCGGGACAGACCGACCGGGTCGAGGTGACCCGGACCGGTCATGCCAAATGCGGCCGCTGCTGGCGGCACCGGCCAGAGGTCACGGAGGAGGGCGGCCTGTGCGCACGCTGCGACGAGGTGGTGAATGGCCGCGGCTGAGCTGAAGCTGAGGCGCAACCGTTCGGTCGGCTTCGTCATCGCCCTGCTGATCTTCGTCTTCGACCAGGCGACGAAATGGGTGGTGACCTATCCCCTGAACCTGCGCGGGCAGCCCGATCTGAACATCCGCATCACCGATTTCTTCAACCTGCGCTGGGTGGAGAATAAGGGCGTTTCGCTCGGGCTGCTGAGCGCGGGCTCGGAGATCGGCCGCTGGCTGCTGGTGGCGATGACCGCCGCGATCGCCCTGTTCGTGGCGGTGTGGATGTGGCGCGAGCGCCGGCGCGACGATTCGATCGCGCTGGCGATGATCCTCGGCGGCGCGCTCGGCAACATCGTCGACCGGGTCCGGTTCGGCTATGTCGTCGACTTCGCCGACCTCCATTTCGGCGAATGGCGGCCGTTCCTGGTCTTCAATGTCGGCGATGCGGCGATTACGATCGGCGTGCTGCTTTTGCTTGTGCGGGCGCTGCTGATGCGCGATGGCAAGGGCTCGAAGAAGGAAGTCTGAGCGATGCGTCTATCTCCTGTCATTCTGGCCGGTTCGGCCGCGATCCTGCTCGCCGGCTGCGGCGGCGGCGGCGTGTTCGGCCGCGACCGTCCGGACGAGTTCGCGGTCGGGCGCAACGCGCCGCTGGTGGTGCCGCCCGATTTCACGCTGACCCCGCCGCGTCCGGGCGAGGCCGAAACCGGGGGCGACGCGCGCGCCCAGGCGCTGCAGGCCCTGTTCGGCGGTCCGCAGCCGCGCAGCGCGGTCGAGCGCGACATGCTCCAGCACGCCGGTGCCGATCGCGCCGCGCTCGGCGCCCGCTCGGTCGCCGGCGATCCGCAGACGACGGTGGTGAATCGCGGCGTGCTGGTCCAGACCATCCTCCAGCTGCCGCAGGGCGACGGCCAGGAAGCGTCGATCCAGGTCCCGCAATAAGTCGCCGCGACCGCGGTTCTAGAAGCGCAGGCTGATCGATCCGACCAGCCCGGCGTCGCGCCCGGAAGCCGACGGCAGGTCGGTGTCGACGTAACGCAGGCCGACCGCGGTATCGGCTATCCCGCCGATGCGGAGCTGGTGCTCGACGCCGAGCGACCAGTTCCAGTAGGAGCCGAACCGGCCCCAATCCTGATGGCCGAGCTGGGCGGAGAAGCTCCACGGCTGGAACGGAATGCTGACCTCGACCTGTCCGAACAGATAGAGCATGTCCTCATTGCCGATGGCGCGCTGCGACGGCGCATATTTGGCGCCGGCGGTCGCGTAGACCGGACCGATCAAATAGGAGAGCGAGGCGTAGGGCTCGACATAGTCGGTCGGTCCGTCGGCGCCGGCGAACAGATAATAAAGCGCGCCGGCGTCGATCTCGAAACCGCCGCCGAGCTCGCGCCCGAAGCCGGCATAGAGGTCGAGCTCGACCTCGCCGAGATCGCGCCGCCGCAACCCGTCGAGGCCCTTGAGCGTGGTGCCGCGCGCGCCGGCATAGAAGCCGCTGCGGTGGACCGCGGTCAGCGCCGCCTGCAGCGCCGGATCCTCGTCCGAGCGCGAGACGCCGCGGAAGCGATAGTCGGTGAGCAGATTGACCTCGGCGCTGACGTCGAGCGCCGAGCCGGGCACGCCGGTCGGCTCCCCGGCCGGCTCCTCGGCCGGTTCCTCTTGCGCCGCGGCGGGTGCGGCGGCGGCGGCGAGCGAGAGGGCGAAGGCAATGGACCTGAACATCGAAGCTCCTGTCGTTCCCGACTGCCCGAGCGGCCGCCGCGGCGCAACGCCTATCGCGGCCCGTTCACGCTTCATTAGCCATGAGCCGGTAGCGTCGGCGGCGATGACCCATCACGCGCCTCCCCGCGCGCCGGTCGGCGGCGCCGACGCCGGGCGCCAGCTCGCCCAGCTGCGCGAGGCGCTGCAGCTGGTCGACCGGATCGCCGGCCACGCCGTCCCGGCCGATCGCGACCGCCAGCTCGAGCAGGCGGTGCGGGCCAGCGAGGCCTATGACCGGGCGCTGCCCGTCGTGCAGCGCCGGTTCGACGCGCTCGCCTCCGAAACCGCGGCCTGGGCCGCCGCCGGCGTCGAGGCGCTGCTGATCGCCGGCAGCTCTTCCCCTCCCCGGGCGGCGGCCGGCCGCCTCGCCGCCGACCTCGAGCGCGCGCTCAGCGAGCTGACGGCTCTGATCCGCCGATAGGGTTCAAACCCAGTCCCCGAGGTGGCCGGGATCGGCCGGGGAAGGCGGCTGGGCAGGAGAGCGCCGCCGGCCGGACCGGCAGTCCGGCCAAGGCGTTCGACGCCACCAGCCGCCTTCCCCGGCCGACCGCGCAGCGGCGGGCCGTCACGACCGCCTCGGGGACTGGGTTTGAACCCTTGGACCGCCGCTCCCGCCGGCGTCCGCCGGACGGCCGGCCGCCGCCGGCCATTCCTTCACCCGCACCTCGCGCTGCGGGAAGGGAATGGCGATGTCATTCTCCCTGAACAGCTCGAGGACGCGGTTGAGAATGTCCGAGCGGACGGCACCGAGACCCGCCTCGGGATCGGAGATCCATACCCGAATCTCGTGATCGACCGCCAATTCGCCGAAGCCGGTCATCCAGACGACCGGTTTGGGCGCGTTGAGGACGCGCGGCGACGCGGTCGCCGCTTCCACCATCAGGCGCTGGGCAAGCTTGACGTCGCAATCATAAGCGATGCCGATCGTGATGCTGATGCGGACGTCCCGGGTCGAGTAGGACCAGTTGACGACCTCCTCGGTCATCAGGATCTCGTTCGGGATCAGATATTCCTTGCCGTCGCGGGTGACGATCGAGACCGCGCGCACGCCGATCTTGCTGACCGAGCCGAACGTCTCGCCGACCGAGATGACGTCGCCCGGCTTGATCGAACGGTCCATCAGCAGGATGATCCCGGCGATCAGATTGCCGAACGTCTTCTGAAGTCCGAAGCCGACGGCGAGGCCGAGCGCACCGGAAAAGACGGCCAGCGCCGTAAGGTCGATGCCGGCGAGATCGATGGCGACGAAGAATGCGATGGCGATGATGGCGATCGCGGCGAGCTTCTGGGCGAGCAGCTGCTGGGTCGGGTCGAGGCCGGTGGAGCGCCGGATCGACTGGCCGACGAGGCGGTTGATGAACCGCACCACCAGGTACAGAGCGAGCAGCGCCACCGCGATCTGGATGACGATGAGCAGCGACAGCCGCCGGCTGCCGACGGAGAAAGCGAGCCGGTCGAGCGTCTCGGCGATCGGCTTCAGCCCGCCGACCGCATCGGCGAGGATGGCGACGAACAGGAAGGCGGCCAGCGCCCAGGCGATCCAGCGCGACAGCTGCAGCCCGCGCACGACGTTGCGCACCAGCATGGCGGCGGCGGCGGCGGCGGCGAGGCCGAGCAGCAGCGAGGCGAGCGGCGGCCAGGCATCGGCGCGCAGCGCCAGCGCCAGCACCGGCCAGATGATCGCATAGCGGACGAGGGCGCACATCCGCGGGACGATGCCTTCGGCGCGTGATCCGGCCTTTTTCTCCCAGAAGTCGGCGAGGCGCGGTCCGACCCACCGGCCGATCGCCCAGGCGAGCATGGCGGTCACGGCGACGATCGCGACGGCGGCCGCGGCGGCGGCAAGGTCCGGCGTCTCCGGGATGGCGATGCCGAGACTCGACGCCGTCTGCCTCATCGGTCCGCCTCGAGGCGTCCGAGGCCGGCGGCAAGATCGGCGATCAGGTCGTCGGGATGCTCGAGGCCGACATGGAGCCGCACGATCGGCCCCTCATATTCGAGGCGGGTCGCGGTCCGCACCGGGTCGGCGGGCACGGCGAGGCTCTCGAAGCCGCCCCAGCTATAGCCGATCCCGAACAGCTCCAGGCCGTCGATCAGCCGCGCCCGCGCGGCATTGTCGCCGCCGGCCAGGACGAAGGAGAACAGGCCGGTGGCGCCCCCGAAGTCGCGCGCCCAGATTTCGTGGCCCGGGCAGTCGGCGAGCGCGGGATGGAGCACCCGCGCCACTTGCGGCTGGTCCTTCAGCCAGTGCGCCACCTTGAGACCGTTCTCCTGGTGGCGCCGCAGCCGGACGTCGAGCGTGCGCAGGCCGCGCAGCGCCAGCCACGCCTCGTCGGGCCCGGCGGTCTGGCCGAGCACGCGGCGCGTCTGGTCGAGCCGCGCCGAATAATCCGCGGTGACGGTGACCGAGCCGAGCATCAGGTCGGCATGGCCGCCGACATATTTGGTGCAGGCGAGGATCGAGAAATCGGCGCCGGCGGCGATCGCCGGAAAGAAGAGCGGCGTCGCCCAGGTATTGTCGATCAGGGTGGCGAGCCCCCTGGCCTTCGCCGCCGCGCAGATGGCGGGCACGTCCTGCACCTCGAACGTGTGGGTGCCGGGGCTTTCCATGAAGACGGCGCGGGTGCGCTCGCCGATCAGCGCCTCGATGCCGGCGCCGATCAGCGGGTCGTAATAAAGGGTGGCGACGCCGAAACGCTTCAGCACCGTTTCGCAAAGAGCCCGGGTCGGGCCGTAGGCGCTGTCGACCATCAGCAGCTCGTCGCCGGCCTCGAGCACCGACAGCAAGGCGGCGGCGACGGCGGCGGAACCGGAAGGATAGAGCCGGGTCATCGCCGCGCCCGGCTCGAGCCCGGTCAGCGCGTCGCACAGCGCCCAAATGGTCGGCGTGCCGTTGCGGCCGTAATGAAGCCGGCCCTCGCGCGGCGGGTTGGCCGCCTCCATCTCCGCGACGCTGTCGAACAGGATGGTCGAGGCCCGCCACACCGGCGGATTGACGATGCCGCCGGTCCACTCCGGGCGGCGGCCGGCTTCGACGAGCCGCGTCTCCGGCTTTTTCGCGCTCACGCGGCGCCCGTCGCCTTGGGCGTGTCGGGATCGGCGCCCCATTCCGACCAGCTGCCGTCGTACAGCCGGACATCGTCCTTGCCGAGCAGATGCGCGCCGAACAGCAGCACCGCCGCGGTGACTCCCGAGCCGCAGGTCGTCACCATCGGCCTGGCAAGGTCGACTCCGGCGGCGGCGAAGGCGGCGCGCAATGGCTCGCCGCGCTTCCAGCTGCCGTCGGCGTTGAACAGCTCGCTCTGCGGCAGGTTGCGGGAGCCGGGTATGTGGCCCGAGGCCAGGCCGGGCCGCGGCTCGCCGCTGCCGCCTTCGAAGCGGGCGGCGGGGCGGGCGTCGACGATTTCGTGCGTGCCGGCGCCGACCAGCGCGAGAAGGCCGGCTTTGTCCGCCACGGCTTTTTCATCGAGGAAGGCGGTGAAATGGGCGTGGCGATGCGCGCGGCGGCCCGCTTCGAGCGGCCTGCCTTCGGCCTTCCATCCGGCCAGGCCGCCGTCGAGCAGCGCGACATAATGGGCGCCGAACGTCTTCAGCATCCACCAGACCCGCGCCGCGCTGTGCAGCGGGGAATTGTCGTAGACGACGAACCGGTTGCCGTCGCCGAGCCCCAGCGACTGCATCCGGCTGGCGAATTTGTGCTCGGACGGCAGCATGTGCGGGAACGGGCTGTCGCTGTCGCTGACCTCGTCGATGTCGATGAAGACCGCGCCGGGAATATGCTCCCGCTCATATTCGGCCCGGGCGTCGCGGCCGGCGCCGGGCAGGAAGGTGGTGGCGTCGATCACCCTGAGGTCCGGCGATCCCAGCTCCCGTTCCAGCCATGAAGTGGAAACCAGCGAGTCCATGCGCCTCCTTGAAGAGTCCAGCCTCCCCTACCCGCCTACATTATGCCGGGAAAGGCGCCGCCGTCGATGAGCAGGCTCTGGCCGGTGATGTAGCCGGCCTGCGCCGAGCAGAGAAACGCGCAGGCGGCGCCGAATTCGGCCGGGTCGCCGAAGCGCCGCGCCGGGATCGCCTGCTCGCGCCGCGCGCGGATCTCGGCCGCCTCGGCGCCGGTCCGCCGCGCCTGATTTTCGACCAAAGCGGCAATTCGGTCGGTGTCGAAGGCGCCGGGAAGCAGGTTGTTGATCGTGACGTTGGCGTGGGCGACGGCGCGGGCGATGCCGGCGACGAAGCCGGTGAGTCCGGCGCGCGCGCCGCTCGACAGGTCGAGGCCGGCGATCGGCATCTTCACCGAGCCCGACGTGATGTTGACGATCCGGCCGAAGCGGCGCTCGACCATCCCGTCCAGCACGGCACGGATCAGCGCGATCGGGGCGATCATGTTCGCCTCGAGGCCGGCGCGCAGCGCCTGCTCGTCGATCTGGCTGAAATCGCGCGGCGGCGGCCCGCCATTATTGTTGACGAGAATGTCCGGCGCCGGGGCGGCCTCGAGCAGCGCCGCGCGGCCCTCGGGCGTCGACAGGTCGGCGGCGACGGCGACGACCTCGGCAACGCAATCGGCGGCGATCTCGTCGCGGCTCCGCGCCAGCCGGTCCGGGTCGCGGCCGTTGATCACCAGCCGGCAGCCGGCGCGCGCCAGCTCCAGCGCGCAGGCGCGCCCGAGGCCGCGGCTCGACGCGCAGACGATCGCGGTGCGGCCGGCGATGCCAAGGTCCATCAGCGCACCAGCGGCCGCTTCAGGTAGAATTCGCTGTAATAAGCCGAGGCGAAAGCGGCGGCGGGGGTGGCGACGATCGCCCCCATCAGCCCGAAGGCGAGCGCGAAGGCGAGAGTGAAGAAGATCAGCAGCACCGGATGGAGCTGCATCGTCGCGCCGCGTATCTTCGGCGCGACGATGCTGCCGAGTATCTCGGTGCTGACGAGGTAGAACAAGGCCACCCACACCGCCGTCATCGGCTCCAGCGTCAGCGACAGCACGACCGGCGGGAAGGCCATCACATAGCCGCCGATGCGCGGGATGAAGTCGGAGAAGAAAGCGAGCGCCGCCCACACCAAGGCGCCGGGTACCTCCATCAGGGTGAGGAAGATGAAGACGGCGACGGACTGGAGCGCGCCGATCACGAGACTCGCCTTGCTCCAGCCGACCACCGCGCGCGACGCCCGGCGATAGGCGCGCATCCCCGCCCGCCGCGATCCGTGCGGCAGGCTGCCGAGATAGCCCCTCAGGATCGGCCGCGGGTCGAGGACGATATAGGCGACCGTGCTGAAGAAGATGATGGTGAGCGCGATGCCGCCGATCACCGACAGCGAGAAGGCGCCGACCCCGCGGAACAGGACGACCAGGTCCTGGCCGCCGCTGGCGCCGTCGACGCTCACGAACGGCTGCAGCTCGGGATAGTCGGCGAGCAGGCCGGCCAGCTGATTCTGGAGCCGCGCCATGAAAGCGGGAAGATCGTTGATCAGCAGCATCACTTGGCCGACCAGCCTCGGGATCACCAGCCAGCCGACCAGGCCGATGGCGGCGAAGAACAGGACGAGGGTGAGCACCGCCGCCAGGTGGCGCGTCAGGCCGCGGCCGACGAACCAGTCGACCACCGCCGACAGCGCGATCGCCACGACGATCGCGAAGAACAGCAGCAGCACCGCGATCGTCACCTCGTGCAGGAACCACAAGGTGACCACCGCCGCGGCGGCGGTGACGGCGAAGCTCACCGCCAGCGCCGCGACGCGCGCTCCGGTGGGACGGGCGGTGGAGGCGGGGTCGCTGGCCATGGCCGCCCGTTAGCAAAAGGGACCGTCACTTTCACGCACCGAAATGGGAGCGGGGGGCAGAGCGGCAGAAAAGTGGCTGTCCCCCTCGCCGAATTGGGGACAGTCACTTTTGCAAAGGCCCATGCCTTTCGTCCGACCGATCAGGCGTGAAAGTGACTGTCCCCTCCCGTCCCCTCGCTTGACAGGCCGCCCGGGCGCTTCCACATGGCCGGCATGCCCAACGAACCCATGCTGTGCCCCGTCGACCGAACCCCGCTGACCATGTCCGAGCGGCAGGGGATCGAGATCGACTATTGCCCGACCTGCCGCGGCGTCTGGCTCGACCGCGGCGAACTGGACAAAGTCATCGAACGCAGCGCCGCTCCGCCGTCGCCGATGCCGTCGCCGATGCCGCCGCCGCAGGCCGAGCCGCGCCATCACCGCGAATCCTATCGCGACTATGACGACGGCCGCCATTACGGCCACCGCAAGCGCCGCAAGTCGTTCCTCGAGGAGCTGTTCGACTGACGCCCGCGCGGGGCGGCCAGGAGCCGGTCATGGACCTGACCCATCTCGGCCGATCGAGCGCGCTGCCCGCCTCGCCGGAGGCGGCGAAGCTCGATTATGTGGCCAATCCGCGGCCGGGCCGGCTTTATCTTGTGCGCTTCGCCGCACCCGAATTCACCTCGCTCTGCCCGGTCACCGGCCAGCCCGACTTCGCCCATCTCGTCATCGACTATGCGCCCGGCAAGACGATCGTCGAATCCAAGTCGCTCAAGCTGTTCCTGTCGGCCTACCGCAACCATAAGGGCTTCCACGAGGACGTCACTGTCGGCATCGCCGAACGGCTGGTCGAGGAAATGCGGCCGCAATGGCTGCGCATCGGCGGCTATTGGTATCCGCGCGGCGGCATGCCGATCGACGTCTTCTGGCAATCGGGCGAGCCCCCGGCCGGCCTTTGGATTCCCGACCAGGGCGTCGCGCCCTATCGCGGCCGGGGCTGAGCCTTGGCGGAAGCCGCCGACAGCCTTCCGCATATCGTCATCCACGGCGCCGGCTCGGTCGGCTGCTATATCGGCGCGGCCTGGCGGGCGGCGGGCCTCGGCGTGTCATTCGTCGGTCGCGAGAGCGTGCGGGACGAGATCGCCGCCAACGGCCTCACCGTCACCGACAGCGAGCGCCGGCGCATCGAGTTGAGGCCGGACGAGGTCGATTTCTCGATCAGTCCGAAGGCGCTCGCCCGCGCCGGGCTGATCGCGCTCACCGTCAAGAGCAACGCCACCGCCGACGCGGCGAAGGAGATGAAGCGGCATGCGCGCCGCGGCGCGACCGTGATCAGCTTCCAGAACGGCGTCAGCAATGCCGACCTGCTCGAAGCGGCGCTGCCCGGCTTCAATGTGCTGCGCGGCATGGTGCCGTTCAACGTTGCGCGGATGGGCAATGGCCGCTGGCACAAAGGCGTGGCGGGCGCGCTGTGGGCCGAGGAGCATGCGGCGACGCGCGCGCTCGCGACACGGATCGGCAAGATCGGAGGCGGCCTTCGGCTGTCGTCCGACATGAAGAGCGTGCTGTGGGGGAAGCTGCTGATCAACCTCAACAATGCGGTGAACGCTCTGTCCGGCAAGACTTTGCTCGACCAGCTCAGCGACCGCGACTACCGGCGCGTCGTCGCCGCCTCGCAGGTCGAGGCGCTCGAAATCCTCGAGGCGGCGGGCATCCAGCCGGCCCAGATCGGCCCGGTCCCGCCCCGGCTGCTGCCGCACGTCATCGCCGCGCCCAACCTGGTTTTCCGCAACACCGTGCTGAAGGCGCAGAAGATCGACGCCGATGCGCGCTCGTCAATGGCCGACGATTTCGCCGCCGGGCGGCCGACCGAGATCGGCTGGCTGAACGGCGAGGTGGTCAGGCTCGCTCACTCCCTCGGCCGGCGGGCGCCGGTCAACGAACGGATCGTCGAGCTGGTCAGGCAGGCCGAGGCCGGGGTCGAGCGCAGCTGGGGCGCAAAGGAGCTGCGCGAGCATGTGCTCGCCGACCGGGAAGTCGCCGGCTTCGGCTATTGATCAGGCCGGGCTGGGGAGCGACTGGCGACCCGTGAAACGATAGAGCCAGGCGAGCCAGGCGACGAAAATGGCGAGCCCGGCCAGGATCGCATAAGGGGTGAATTCGGGGCCGGCCAGGGCGATCGCATCGGGGTCGTCCCTCCACCAGACGATCCCGGCGAAGGCGACGTTCAGCAGGCTGTCGCCGACGATGAGGCCGGTGGCGAGCAGCACCCCCATGCGCTTGGTGAACTTGGGATGGGCCATGCGTTCGGCGCGGCGGTCGTACAGCTTGCCGAGCACCGCGCCGATCACCACCGGCAAAGTCACCGCCATCGGCAGATAGATGCCGATGCCGACCGCGAGCGGCGGGAGCCTCAATTTGCCGGCCTTGCCGAGCAGCTCGTCGAGGATGACGACGCCGACGCCGACCGCGGCGCCGATGCTCAGCATCCGCACATTGAGGTCGCCGCCGAGCACGCCGGTCGCCAGCGCCGAGATCAGCCCCGCCTGCGGCGCGGCGAGCGCGTCTTCGCCGGCGCCCGGCGCACCGGCGAAGCCGTAGGTGGCGTTGAGCATCGACAGCACAGGCGGGATGACGATCGCGCCGAAGATCACCCCGTAAACCAAAGCGAGCTGCTGGCGCCACGGCGTCGCCCCGACCAGCTGACCGGTCTTGAGGTCCTGGAGATTGTCGTTGGAGATGGTGGCGATGCCGAACACGATCGCCGTCGCGAACAAAGCGTAGGCGATCAGCGCGCGGACCTCCTCGGGATCGGCGCCGTCGAAGCCCAAAGCGAGCAGCGCCGAAGCGGACAGGATGGCGAGGATGCCGATCCCCGAGATCGGGCTGTTCGACGCGCCGATCAGTCCGGCCATGTAGCCGCAGACCGAAGCGATGACGATTCCGGCGACAAGCACCCACCAGAGGGTGCCGACGATCAGCGGGACCGCGGCGCCGGAGAGCGGCGTGCCGACGATGAACAGCCGCAGCAGCACGGCGATCGGGATCAGCGAGGCGAGGATCACCGCCGCGACGATGCCGATCGGCATGTCGCGCTCGACCAGCGCCAGCACCTCCTTGCCATGGCGGCGCGCGCGCGAGGCGGCGATGGCCGAACCGATCCCGCGCAGGATCGGACCGATGATCTTGAGCAGGGTCCAGACCGCCGCGACGCCGATCACGCCGGCGCCGAAGAAGCGGACGTCGGACCCGAAGACGGCGCGGGCGACCTCTTCGGCCGGGCCCTCGACCCCGGCGGTCAGAATGGGGAGGACGATCCACCAGCCGGTGATCAGGCCGAGCAGCATCGCCATGCCGACCGAAATGCCGACGAGGTGGCCGGCGCCGACCAGAGCGAAGGAAAGCCCGCCCAGTATGCCGGTCGAGGAGGCGCCGACGTGGAAGAACTGGGCGGCCTCCTCGGCCAGCAGCCTCGTCTTGGCGACCAATGTGTAGAAAGCGGCGGTGACGGCGCCGACCGTGATCACGCGCAGACCGCGCCGGTTCTCCTCATCGGCCTCCGCCGACCCGGAGCCGCACTTGAGCACTTCGGCAGCGGCGACGCCTTCGGGGTAAGGCAGCGGGGTGTCGACGACCAGGGCGCGGCGCAACGGCACCGAGAACATGACGCCGAGGACTCCCCCGACCGCGGTGACCGCGACCGTGGTCCAGTAGGGAAAGCCGGTCCACCAGCCGACCATCACCAGGCCGGGCAGCACGAAGATGATCGCCGCCAGCGTGCCCGCCGCCGACGCAACGGTCTGGACGATATTGTTCTCGAGGATGTTCGAATTCGCGAACAGGCGCAGCACCGCCATCGAGATGACCGCGGCCGGGATCGAGGTGGCGAAGGTCAGGCCGGCGCGCAGCCCGAGATAGACGTTGGCGGCGGTGAAGACGATTGTGATGGCGCCGCCGAGAATGATCGAGCGCAGCGTCAGCTCGCGCATCGTGTCCGCGTGTCCAGCCACCGCCGCCTCCCGTCAGACGAGGCGGCCGCGCGCCCCGGATCGAGCGGCGAGCCTAGTCGCGATCGGCGCGTCTCGGCAAGCAACCTTCGATCGAGGTTATTCCCCAGTCGACGAGGAGGCCATGTATATCCGCAGCTCACCCCGTCACTCCCGCGAAAGCGGGAGCCCAGGCGGCGGCAGAGCAGGTCGCCGACTCAGCCCGGATTCCCGCTTGCGCGGGAATGACGACGCAAGTTGGCGGTTCTCTCCTTACTGCCGGTTGAGCTCAACTCCGACATAGGCCGGCGTCGTGTTGCCGCGGCGGACCAGCAGCAGCACGGTGTCGCGGCCGGACCGGCGGGCCGCCTCGATCGCCGAGGCCGCCGCCTCCGGGGTCGGCGTCGACGTCCGGTTGATCGACAGGATGATGTCGCCGGTCTGGATGCCCTTCTGTCCGGCATCGCTGTTCGGATCGACGGCGGAGACGACGACGCCGCGCAGATTGGCATCGGCGATCTGGAGACGCCGCGCGATCGTCGGGGTCAGCGTCTGGATGCTGAGGCCGAGGCTGCCCTGGGTCGAGCGCTGGCCGGACGATTGCGGCTCGTCCTTGTTGGCATCGTCGGCCGCGGGCGCCTGGGGCTCGATATTGTTCAGCCGCGCCAGCTCCTCTTCCGACGGCCGCTCGGCGATGGCGACGTTGATCGTCCGCCGCTCGCCGCCGCGGATGATCTCGAGCGGAATGCGCGAGCCGACCGGCTGGCGGGACACGAGATAAGCGAGGGTCTGGTCCGGAGTGACCGGCTGGTTGGCGACGCTGATCACCACGTCGCCCTGCTCGACGCCGGCGCGGGCGGCCGGCCCGCCGGGCGTGACGCTGCGGATCAGCTCGCCGCGGTTGCGCTCGATGTTGAGCGCGGCGGCGACGCCCTCGTCAATCTCCTGCAGCGCGACGCCGATATAGCCGCGGCGCACGCGTTCGCCGCGGCGCAGCGATTCGACGACCGGCCGGACCTGCTCGGCCGGGATCGCGAAGCCGATCCCGACATTGCCGCCGGTCGGCGAGATCAGGGCGGTGGCGATGCCGACCACATTGCCGTTCAGATCGAACATCGGCCCGCCCGAATTGCCGGAATTGATCGAGGCGTCGGTCTGGATGAAACGGTCGTAGACGCCGGCGCCGATGTTGCGGTGGAGCGCCGAGACGATGCCCGCCGTCACGGTGCCGCCGAGGCCGAACGGGTTGCCGATCGCGACCACCCAGTCGCCGACGCGCACCCGGGTCGAATTCGGCGAAGCGGACGAACGGCAGCGGCCGGGTCGGGTTGACCTTCAGCACGGCGATATCCGAGACGACGTCGCGGCCGACCACCTCCGCCTCGAACTCGGTCCGGTCGGCCAGCGTCACGGTGATCTGCTCGACCACCGCGTCGGGCCGGGCGGGGGCGACGACATGGTTGTTGGTGACGATATAGCCGTCGGCCGAGATGATGAAGCCCGAGCCCAGCGAACCGCCGCGCTGGGTGATGGTGCCGCCGTCGCCGCCGTCGCCGCCGCCGGGGGCCTCCTGGCCGAAGCGGCGGAAGAATTCCTCCATGCCGGGCGGCAGCCGGCGCTGCTGGATCTGCACGCTCTGGCGGGTCGAGATATTGACCACCGCCGGCTGCAGCCGCTCGGCCAGCTCGGCAAAGCTCATCGGCGCGCCGGCGCGCGGCGCCGCGGCGGCCATAGCGGCAGGCTCGTTCTGCGCGGTCTGGGCGCCAACCGGGTTCAATGTGAGGGTCGCGGCAGCGCCGCCGAGAAGAATCGCCGCACTCACTCCATAGACGTAACGCACGTGTCCAATCCTCCTTGACCGTCCTGACGGGCCGGTGCCCCCCGACCGACCCGGTCGGATCGCTACATTCGTCGCAGGCTAGATGGGGTGGCTGAACGGAAATTGAATGGGCCGCCCCCCGGTCGCCGCGCGTTTAGAGCATTGGGCGATTTGTTGAATCGGCCAATGCTCTAGATTCTCCTTGTTTGTCGCATTTTCCGAGTTGTCGGGTCATTCGACCCGACTAGAAAATGCTTCAGCGCTGTCCCCTGAACTGCCGCAGATATTCGTTGTTCGGCGACAGGATGATGTTGGTCCGGCCGCGCTGTGCCTCGTTGCCGCCGGCGCTGCTGATGAAGCTCGCCTCGTAGGACTGCATGGCGCGGTAGAAATCGTAGAATTCCGGATCCTGGTTGAACGCCCCGGCATAGGTGTTGGCGGCCTCGGCGTCGGCCTCGGCGCGGATGATCTGCGCCTGCTTGAGGCCCTGGGCCTGAATCGACCGCGCCTCCTGCTCGCGGGCGGTGCGCATCCGCTGATAGGCCGAATCGAGCGGCGAGCCGTCGGGCAGGTCGGCGCGCTTGATGCGGACGTCGACGATCTGGGCGCCATATTGGATGGCCACGCGATTGAGCGCGTTCTGGATATTATCCATCATCTGGCCCCGCTCCGGGCTGAGCAAGGCGGCCGACGGGCGCCGGCCGAGCTCGTTGCGCAGGGCCGAGGCGAGGATCGGCCGCAGCGCGTCGCTGACGCGCTCCTCGGTGCGCGCCGCCTTGTACATCTGCAGGGGCTCGACGATCCGGTAGCGGGCATAAGCGTCGACCTGCAGCCGCAGCTGGTCGGTCGAGAGCACCTGCTGATTCTCCATGTCGATCGACAGGATCCTCTTGTCGATCCAGACGATCTGCTCGAGGAACGGCAGCCGTGCCGCCAGCCCGGCGCCGCTGGCGCCGAACGTCTCGCCGGCGCGGTAGCGGTTGAGGATGCGCTGCGGCTCGCCGAACCGGACGATGATCGCCTGCTTGGTTTCGGGCACGATCGCGAAGGTGCTGCCGACCAGGATCAGCAGGACGATCGCCAGGAAGATGAGGGTGATCGGGTTGCGGGCGATCCGGTTCATCTCTGCTGGGCTCCCTGCTGGGGTTGGGCCGGGGCGGGCGCGCGCCGCTGCAGCTCGGGCAGCGGCAGATAGGGCGTGACGCCGGGCGCCTCGACGATCGTCGTGTCGACCCGCGACAGGATCCGTTCCATCGTCTCGTAATACATGCGCCGGCGGGTCACTTCGGGCGCGGTGCGGTATTCGGCATAGACCTTCTCGAACGCGGCGGCGTCGCCCTGCGCCTTGGCGGTGATCTGCAGCGCATAGGCGCGGGCGTCGTTCATATAGCTTTGCGCCTGCTGCTGCGCCGCCGACACCTGGAGGAAGGCTTCGTTGACCGCCGCCGGCGGCACCGACTGGTTGACCGCGACGCCCTGGATGCGGATGCCGGCGCCGTAATCGTCGAGCAGCTGCTGCATGTTCTGCTCGACGCTGGTCTCGATCTCGGAGCGGCCGGCGCCGATCGCGTCGTCCAATGAGACGCGCGCCACCACCGCGCGCATCGCGCTTTCGGCGACTTCGCGGATGGTCTGCTCGGGCTCGGCGATCTGGAACAGGAAGCGCTGGGGGTCCTTGATGTTCCAGCGCACCGTATAGGCCAGGTCGATGACGTTCTGGTCGCCGGTCAGGATCAGATTCTCGGTGCCGGTGCTCTCCGGGATGGTGATTTCGCGGATATTTTCGACGTCGACCTTCTGCACCCGGCCGATCGGCGAGGGCCAGGAGAAGCCGATGCCCGGCTGCATGGTCCGCTCATAATAGCCCAGGGTGGTGACGACGCCGCGTTCCTGCGGGCCGATCCGGTGCACGCTGGTGAACAGGATCCAGAGCAGGGCGAAGGCGACCAGCCCGTACAGCCAGTAGGGCCGGCCGTCCTGCGGCGGAAAGCGGCGGCCGAGGCGGTCGCGGCTCTTCTTGAGGAATTCGTCGAGCGAAGTGACCTCGCCCGGCCCCTTCGGGCGCCGCCGGCGCGGCGGCTGCCCCCAGGGATTGCGCGGCCCGTCGCCGCCGCCGGAGCCGCCATCGTCGCCGCCGCCGCCGCTCGGCCCCCAGGGACCGCCGCGATTGTCGCTGAACACAGGGCCGGTACGTTTGCCCCACCCGAAAAAGCGTTTCATGCGGCCTCTATATAAACCGCCTCCGCGGAAAAACAGTGCCAAGCGGAGCCCCATTGCTTATCGGCGTTGCGATGACCGAAAGTAGCGACCCGGTGCAAGCTGCCCTCGCCGAGCTTGACGGCGTCGGCGAACGGGTGGTGATGGCCCGCCTGAAGGAGGGCGTTGCGACCGTCATGCTCGACGCCACCGGCGTGTCGGCAGAGGATCGCGCCCGGCTCGAGCGACGGGTCAGGGCGGCCCTGATCGGGGTCCCGGGGGTCGCCGACATCCGCGTCGCGATGACCGCCGAGCGGCTGGAGCGGACGATCCTCGCCATCGCCAGCGGCAAAGGCGGCGTCGGCAAGTCGACCGTCGCCGCCAACCTCGCGGTCGCGATGGCGCGGATGGGAAAGAAGGTCGGGCTGGTCGACGCCGACATTTACGGACCGTCGCAACCCCGCATCATGGGCCAGAACGGCCGCCCCGAGCTGATCGACGAGCAGATCGTGCCGCTGCCCGCCCACGGCGTCAGGATGTTGTCGATCGGCCAGCTGATCGAGCCCGGCACCGCGGTCGCGTGGCGCGGGCCGATGACGGCGAGCGCGCTCACCAACCTGATGGAAGGCGATTGGGGCGACTGCGAATATCTGATCGTCGACATGCCGCCGGGAACCGGCGACGTGCAGATGACGCTGACCCAGAAATGGAAGCCGGCCGGCGCGGTGATCGTCTCGACCCCGCAGGACCTGGCGCTGATCGACGCGACACGGGCGATCGACATGTTCCGCAAGATGGGCGTGCCGATCATCGGCCTGATCGAGAATATGGCCGGCTATCAATGCCCCCATTGCGGCGAGACCAGCGACCCGTTCGGCAGCGGCGGCGCGGAAGCGGCGGCCAGCGTGATGGAGATGCCCTTCCTCGGCCGCATCCCGCTGCGGCTGGCGATCCGGCGCGCCTCGGACGCCGGCACGCCACCGGCGGCGGGCGAGGGCGAGGAAGCGGCGATGTTCCGGGCGATCGCCGCCCGGCTGCTCGAGCAGGTGAACCGCAAGGCCGGCTGACGGTTATCCCGTCATCCCGGCGAGGAGACTCCGATGCCGCTCGAACAGGACCAGGATATATTCGACCTGCTGGCCGCGACCCGGACGATCGCGATGGTCGGGGCCTCCGACCGGCCCGACCGGCCGAGCTACGGGGTGATGGCCTATCTGCAGAGCCGCGGCTACCGGGTGCTGCCGGTCAACCCGCAGATCACCGGCGAGCATGTCCATGGCGAATATGTCTGGCGCGACCTTTCCCAGATCGGCGAGCCGATCGACATGGTCGACATCTTCCGCCGCCCGCTGGCCGCCGGCGAAGCGGTCGACGCGGCGATCGCCGCCGGCGCCAAATCGGTCTGGCTGCAGATCGGGGTGATCAACCCGGAAGCCGCCGAGCGCGCCGAGGCGGCCGGGCTCAAGGTGGTGATGAACCGGTGCCCGAAGATCGAGATACCGCGGCTCAGGGTGCCGCCGGTGGGTTAGAGTCATTCCGGCGAAGGCCGGAATGACTCAGAGGGCGCGCAAAACTAACCCGAGATCCGCCAGCGCAGGGTCCCGCGCGACGCGGTCCGCTCATCGGGCTCGAGGCTGGAGCTGCCGCCGACCAGCAGCCGGACGCGGCGGTTGGCGAAATCGAACGACACCCGGTCGAACAGCCTCAATGCGTCCATGCCGAGCAGGATCGCCGGCTGATCGGTGAGGCGCAGCTGCCGGAACGGATGAACCTCGGCGAACGCCACCGGCAGGTTGTTGATGCCGGCATTGCCCAGCCGGATCCGCCGCGCCAGGCCATATTCCGCCTGGATCCGGCCGCCGGTCACGCTGAGCAGCTCGATCGGGTGCAGCGTCCCCAGCCGTCCGCGGCGCTCCAGCCGCCGGCGCAGCGCATTGTTGGCGACCGTCACCTGCGCGCCGGTATCGACGATCGCATAGATGCGCTCGCCTTCGAACTCGGCGTCGACCAGCATCAGATGGCCGTAGCGGCTGCGGGCCTCGATGACGATCGTGTCGTCCGGCCACGGCCGCTCCTCGCGCCGCGACGGCGTCACCGTCATCTCCTGGCGGACGAAATCGAGCTCGACCCGCTGCGAGCGCAGGCTGTCGACGCCGAGCAGGCCCTCGGCGCCGAGATCGCTGCGCGCCAGAGCGGGCGCGTGAATGTCGTTGACCGTGCGCCGGCCCACCTCGAGCGCCGGGATCACCACGGTGCCGATGCGGCTTACCTCGGTCAGGCTGTAGACCGTCGCGGTGCGGCCGGGATCGAGCCCGAGATCCTGCGCCAGCTCGCGCGCGATGACGGTGCGCTCCGATCCGGTGTCGACGATGAAGCCATAAGGTCCGCGCCCGTCGATGCTGACCGGCACCGTCATCCGCGCGGTGCGGTCGACCCCCAGGTCGATCGATTCGGTGACTTCGACCTCGGGTTCGGCCGCGGGCGGCGGCGACACCTGCGCCGACTGGGGCTGCGCCGCCAGCGGCATGGCGGCAATGGCGATCAGGCCGGCCAGGAAGCGAATAAGCATGCCCATTCTCCCGTCGGGGCATCATATCCGAATCGGGCGCCCTAAACCACCGCCATCGCCCTTTCGCGCAGCCGCTCGACCGCCTGGGCGTGGATGCCCGGAGTGGCGGCGAGCACGCCGAACGCCTCGCCCGAGGCGGTGTTGAAGGCGAGCGGCTGGCCGAGCGCGCCGGTGACGATCGCCCCCGCCTCCTCGGCGATCAAAGCGGCGGCGGCGATGTCCCATTCGAAGCCCCATTTCAGGGTCGCGACCAGATCCGCCTCGCCGGCCGCCACCATCGCCATCCGCAGCGCGATCGAATTGGGCCTGGGCACGGCAATCAGGTCGCGGTCCGGCTCGGGCAGGGTGTCGGCCGGGACCCGCGCTCCGGCCAGCCGGGTGCGGCGGCCGACCTGCAGCCGCTCGCCGTTGCGCCGGCTGCCCTGACCGCGCGACGCGGTCCACAACTCGCCCCGCGCCGGCGCCGCGAGCACGCCGAGCACCGGGACGCGATCCTCGACCAGCGCCACCGACACGCACCAGCCGGGCCGCTCGCGCAGATAGTCGCGGGTGCCGTCGATCGGGTCGATCACCCACAGCCGCCGCCGCTCGATCCGGTCCGAAAGGTCGAGCGTCTCCTCCGAAAGCCAGCCCGCTTCGGGATCGAGCGCGCGCAAATGTCGGTTGAGGAAGGCGTCGACCTCGAGGTCGATGTCGCAGACGGGATGGCCGGGCGTCTTCTCCCACTGCCGGAAGCCGGTGCCGCAGCGCCCGGCGGCGATGCGCCCCGCCTCCGCGGCGATGCCGGCCACTTTCTCAAGCACCGGCGACCGTCATCCCTTCCACCCGCAGCGTCGGCGCATTGACCGCGCGGCGATGCTCGAGGTCGTTGGCGGCGGTCATGTGCCGATAGATTTCGAGGAGATTGCCGGCGATGGTGATTTCGGCGACCGCGGCGCCAAGCCGGCCATCCTCGATCAGGAAGCCCGAAGCGCCGCGGCTATAATCGCCGGTCACCGGATTGACGCCCTGGCCGATCATCTCGGTGACGTAGAGGCCGCGGCTGACGTCGGCGAACAGCGCGCCGGGGTCGAGCGGCCCGGGCTCGACATGGACGTTGCTCGCCCCCACGCCGGGCGCTCCGCCGATGCCGCGGCTGGCATGGCCGGTCGGCTTCAGGCCGAGCTGGCGCGCCGAGGCGACATTGAGCAGCCAGCCGGTGAGGCGGCCGCGGTCGATCAGCCGGCGCGGGCCGGTCACCACCCCCTCGCCGTCGAACGGGCGGGAGCGCAGCCCGCGCGGCCGGTGCGGATCGTCGACGATGGTCATCGTGTCGGGGAAGAGCGGCTCATGGTCGCGCCCGAGGAGGAAGCTGGTCTTGCGGGCGATCGCCGGCCCCGACATGGCCGAGATGAGGCTTGCGACCAGGCTGCCGCCGACGCGCGGGTCGAACAGCACAGGCATCGTGCCGCTCCGCAGCTTCCCGGGATGCAGCCGCTTCAGCGCCCGCTCGGCCGCCAGCCGTCCGAGCGCCTCGGGCGGATCGAGATCGGAATAATGGCGGACGCTGTGCGAGGCGTGATCGCGCTGCATGTCGCCGCCGCTGCCGGCGAGGACGCTGACGCCGCCGCTATAGCCGCTGGTCGTGTAGCCGCGCACGAAGCCGTGGCTGGTGGCGAGCGCGACCAGGCTGCGACCGGCGCTGAGGCCGGCGCCCTCGCTGTTGGTGATGCCGGGAACGGCGCGGGCCGCCTCCTCCATCGCCAGCGCGCCCCGCTTGAGCTCGGCCGGCGAGGGATCGGCGCCGTCATCGCCTTCGATGTCGGGCGCGCCGCCCCGGTAGAGCCTGTCCTCCGGCGCGAGCCCGGCATAGGGATCCTCCGGCGCTTCGCGCGCCATCGCCGCCGCCCGCTCGACCAATGCGGCCAGCGCGTCGCGCGACAGGTCCGACGAGGAGACGCTGGCCGAACGCCGGCCGACGAACAGCCTGAGGCCGATCTCCTCGCCCTCGGAGCGGCCGACATCCTCGAGCGCGCCGAGCCTGACCTGGATCTCGGTCGAAGCGTCGCCGACATAGAGCACGTCGGCGGCATCCGCCCCCGCCGCGAGCGCCGCCTCGACCAGAGCGGCAGCCCGTTCTTCCGCTTGCACGACCGTCAACATCGGCAGGCGCTTAGGCGATCCCCAATGGGGAGTACAGGCGCGACCTCGCCGGTCCGGCCTGTGCCTTCCCACCGGCCCGCTTCACCACTTGATTACCTCTCTGCGCTAAGCCGCCGGGCCATGAATGCACAGGTGAAGATCGAGCCGGCGCTGGTCGCCGATCCGCGGCCCAGATCCGCGGTCAGCACGGGAGTCGGCGTGGCCGGCCTGGTCGGCCTGGCGATCTGGACGATCGTCGCCCGCACCTTCGGCATGGACGGCCCGTACGCCGCGCTCGTCGCCTTGCTCGCCTGCGGCGTGCCGATGCTGCTCTGGTCGCTGCTGGTCGACAAGGTCCATCTCAATCCGACCACCGGCATCGACTGGTCGCGGCCGCCGCGCCCTTATGCCGAAACGCTCGACATCAGCATCGCCAAGCTCGCCGGGCTGTGGGGGATATGGGGCGTGATCGGCGCGCTCTATTGCATCGCCCGCTGGTATTGGGACGGCGCCTATCTGTTCGCGATGCAGGTGCTGGGGATCGGAATCATCCCGTGCCTGCTGCTGTCGGTGCCCTATGTGATCTGGCTCGACCGGCGGCTGAAGGAGCCGCACGACGGCGCCTGGCAGTTCGGCCAGATGCTGATCGGCCGGTTCGACTGCGTCGACCGAGAGACGATCTACGATTTCTTCCGCGCCTGGGCGGTCAAGGGTTTCTTCCTCGCCTTCATGATCTCGATCGTCCCGGGCAACTGGCAGGTGACGGTCCACGCCGAATCGCAATGGATCACCGACGATCCGGTCAATCTGGCGCGGTGGCTGATCGGCGCGATGTTCATGGTCGACGTCACCTTCGCCACGGTCGGCTACGTGCTCACGATGAAGCCGCTCGACGCCCATATCCGCACCGCCAATCCCTATGCGGCCGGCTGGCTGGCGGCCTTGATCTGCTATCCGCCCTTCCTGCTCATGTATCCCGGCGGGCCGCTCGATTATCATATCGGCACGCTCGGCGATAATGGCTGGGCCCACTGGCTGGCCGCCTATCCGCTGGTGACCGCGCTGATCGGGGCATGGCTGGTGTTCCTGACCGGCGTCTACGCCTGGGCGACGGTGGCCTTCGGCTTTCGGTTTTCCAACCTCACCCATCGCGGCATCCTGACCCACGGACCTTATGCCTGGACCAAGCATCCGGCCTATGTGTCGAAGAACCTGTTCTGGTGGTTCGCGGTGCTGCCGTTCCTCGCCACCACCGGCAATCCGGTCGACATGATCCGCAACACGGTCGTGCTCGGCCTGGTCAGCGGCGTCTATTACTGGCGCGCGCGCACCGAGGAGGCGCATCTGATGGCCGATCCGGCCTATCGCGAATATGCCGAGTGGATGGACCGCAACGGCCCGATCCCGCGGCTGATCAACCGCCTCAAGCCGCGCTTTGCGCGGCCGCCGGAGCCGGTCGCTGCCGAGTGATCGCGGAATCGGCCGCTACCGGCTGATCCACAGCCGGTAGGCGCCGCCGGCGCCCTGCTCGTAGGAAGCGACGCGCACGACATAGTCGCCGGCCTCCTCGACGGTGAAGGCGAGCAGCGCGTTGAAGCCGACGCCGGCATCGTCGTCGCCGTCGACCGGGGCCGCCGGATCGGCGGTGCCGCCGGCCGCCCGCAGCACCTGCACCACCGGGTCGAACCCCGGCGCCTCGAGCGAGATCCAGTGCGTGCGCCCGGCCTCGAGCCGCACCAGATAATCGTCATAATGGCGGCCGTCCTCGTCGGGGTCGGCCGGGCCGAGCTCGCCCTGCCACAGCCACCAGCTGCCGCTCGCCGCGACCGGCGTGCCCGGCGCGCTGACCGGCGGCGGCAGCGGCGGCAGCTCATCGACCCGCGCGGCATAGGCGCCGCGGCCGTCGGAGGTGAACGAGGTCACGTGCAGCACATAGGAATCGGTCTGCGGCGGGACGAAGACGAGCTGCGAATCGAGACCGCCGCCGGCATCGTCATTCTCGGCGACCGGATCCGACGAGCTGGCGTGGAACAAACGGATCAGGGTGTCGAAATCGTCCGATGACGCGCTGATCCGGTAGCGGCGGCCCGCTTCCAGCCGGAAGCCGAAATCGTCGAACCGGTGCTGGCCGTCGAGGTCGACGGTGTCGCCGTCCTCGAGCCGGCCTTCCGCCGTCCAGGGATGGTCCCGCGAGGGCTGCGCCGAAGCAGCGGCGGCGGCCAGCGAGGCCGCTGCCGCGGCGATGCGAATTCCGCAAATGAAGCGCATGTCAAACCCCCTCAGTCAGCGCGCGGCGAAGGCGTCGGTCGCCCGGATCAGCCCGTCGAGGATGCCGGGCTCGCTGAACAGATGGCCGCCGTCGGGGACGATCTCGAGCGCCACCTGCGGCCAGGCCTGCTTCAGGTCCCAGGCCGCCGCCGGCGGCGTGCAGCAATCGTAGCGGCCCTGGACGATGACGCCTTCTATGCCGTGCAGCAGCGCCGCATTGCGGATCAGCGCGCCTTCCTCGATCCAGCCCTTGTTGATCATGTAATGATTCTCGATCCGGGCGATGGCGATGGCGAAATCGTCGCTGCAATGCTCCTCGATCACTTCGGGATTGGGCAGCAATGTGACCGTCTCCGCCTCCCATTTGCTCCACGCCTTGGCGGCGGCGAGCCGCGCCTTCGGATCGTCGCCGGTCAGGCGGCGGTGATAAGCGGCGACGAGGTCGCCCCGCTCGGCTTCCGGGATCGGCGCCAGGAACTCCTGCCACTTGTCGGGAAAGATTTCCGAGGCCCCGTAACGGTAGAGCCAGTCGAGCTCGGTCTGGCGGAAAGTGAAGATGCCGCGCAGCACCAGCTCGGTGGCGCGGTCGGGATGGGCCTGGGCATAAGCGAGCGCCAGGGTCGATCCCCAGGAGCCGCCGAACACCATCCAGCGATCGATGCCGAGCATCTCGCGCAGCCGCTCGATGTCGGCGACCAGATGCCAGGTCGTGTTGGCCTCGAGCGAGGCGTGAGGGGTCGAGCGGCCGCAGCCGCGCTGGTCGAACAGCAGCACGTCGTAGCGTTCCGGATCGAACTGGCGGCGATGGTCGGGGCTGCAGCCGGCGCCGGGGCCGCCGTGCAGGAAGATTGCGGGCTTGGCGCCGCGCGTGCCGCAGCGCTCCCAATAAAGGCGGTGGCCGTCGCCGACGTCCAGCGATCCCGTCTCATAGGGCTCGATCGGGGGATAAAGGGTGCGTCGCTCGGCCATCAGAAGCTCTCTTCCTCGTAGATGCGGCTCAAATCCCCCCGCCATTCGCCGTGATAGCGCGCGAGCAGCCGCTCGGCCGGGCTTTGCCCCGCGGCGAGGATGTCGCGCAACGGATCGAGAAAACCGGATTCGTTGTCGCCCGAGGCGTTGAGCTTCGCTCTCGCCTTCAATCCGCTCTCGGCGATGGCGAGGACGCGCCGGCCGAGCTCGAGCAGGGTCCCGCCGCCCGGAGTCGGCGCGGCAAGGCCGAGTTCCGGCACCGAGTCGCGCAGAAGCTGGCGTTCGGCCAGCGACCAGCCCTTGACCTCGTCCCAGGCGGCGGCGAGCGCGCCGTCGTCGTAGAGCAGACCGACCCACAAGGCCGGCAGCGCGCAAATCCGGCTCCACGGCCCGCCGTCCGCGCCGCGCATCTCGAGGAAGCTCTTCAGCCGCACCTCGGGGAAGAGGGTCGACAAATGGTCGGTGAAATCGGAGACGAGCGGCTTCTCGCCCGGCAGGACGGACAGCCGGCCGTCGAGGAAATCGCGGAACGAGAGGCCGGCGGCGTCGATGTAGCGGCCGTCGCGGAAGACGAAGTACATCGGCACGTCGAGCGCATAATCGAGATAGCGCTCATAGCCGAAGCCGTCGTCGAACACGAAGGGGAGCATGCCGGTGCGGTCGGGATCGGTGTCCGACCAGATGTGGCTGCGGAACGAGAGGAAGCCGTTCGGCCGGCCCTCGGTGAACGGGGAATTGGCGAACAAGGCGGTGGCGAGCGGCTGCAAAGCGAGACCGACCCGGAACTTGCGCGCCATGTCGGCTTCCGAGGCGTAATCGAGATTGGTCTGGATGGTGCAGGTGCGCAGCATCATATCGAGGCCCAGGCTGCCCACCCTGGGCATGTAATCGAGCATGATCCGATAGCGCCCCTTGGGCATGACCGGCAGCTCGGCGCGGCTCTTGTCGGGCCACATGCCGAGCCCGAGGAAGCAGACGCCCAGCTCCTCGCCAATCTCCTTCACCTGCTTGAGATGCCGGCCCGCCTCGGCGCAGGTCAAATGGAGATGCTCGCACTGGGCCCCCGACAGCTCGAGCTGGCCGGCCGGCTCGAGGCTGATCGCGCCGTCGGGGCCGGTCAGCGCGATGATGTTGCCGCCCTCCTCGACCGCCTGCCAGCCGAACCGGGTCATCGCCTTCAGCAGATCGCCGATGCCGCCCGGCTCGTCATAGGAAGGCGCGCGATGATCGGAGCAGCGATAGACGAACTTCTCATGCTCGGTGCCGATCCGCCAGGCGTCGCGCGGCTTCTCGCCGCCCGCGAACACGGCCATGAGGTCGTCGCGGCTCTCGATCCTGTGGTCGCCCCTGGGCGGGCCGGTGCGGGTGGTCATCGCCGCCCCTTAGCGGCCGTCCCGGCCCCCCGCCAGCGCGTTTCAATCGGCAACGGACCGATTCCTCCCCATCGCCTGGCGATGGAGAGGGAGACCCTGCAAAGCCTGGTGGAGGGGTGATTCCTGCGCTTCGTCAGTTACTCCTCCCCCGCCCCCTCGCTTCGCGACGTGGAGGAAGGGACCAGTCGCCGGCGGCGGCCATCCAGAGCGCGACCGCAGCAACGGCGGCGGTGTCGGCGCGCAGGATGCGCGGGCCCAAGGACACCGCGCGCGCCGGCGGCAGGCCGCCGATCGCCTCGCGCTCGCCGTCGGTGAAGCCGCCCTCCGGTCCGATCAATATGGCGGCGGGGCCGGGTCCGGCGACGGCGCCGAGCGGCTCGCCGCCGCCTTCGTCAGCGAAATAGAGCGAGCGTTGCGGCGGCCAATGGCCGAGCAGCGCGGGGAGCCGCGCCGGCTCGGCCAGCTCGGGCAGCGCGGTCCGGTCGCATTGCTCGGCCGCCTCGATGGCGTGGGCGCGCAGGCGGTCGAGGTTGAGCCGGTCGACGACGGTGCGCTCGGTCAGCACCGGCACCAGCCGGGCGACGCCCAATTCGGTCGCTTTCTCGACCAGCCAGTCGATCCGGCCGCGCTTGATCGGCGCGAACAGCAGCCACAGGTCCGGCACCGGCTCGCGCGGGCGCAGCCGATGCCGGACGTTCAGCGTCACCCGCCTGCGGCCCGCCTCGGCGATCTCAGCCAGCCACTCGCCGGTGCGGTCGTCGAACAGCTTGACCGGCGCGCCGGGCCGCAGCCGCAGCACGTTGGCGAGATAATTGGCCGGTACGCCTTCGAGGTGCAGGACCGCGCCTTCGGAGAGGGTGTCCGCGACATAGAGCCGCGGGAGGCTGGCAGGCGGCCAGGCGGGCGTGGCGGGCATATCGGTCGGAGGCTCCAGATTCACCAATCCGTTCGGCCCCGGATCGGGTCCGGGGCTGTCGAAGCCCTTTCCTTCCCCTACATCAAGAGAAGAAATGGCCTTCGACAGGCTCGGGCCGAACGGTATGGGGTATCGGATGGCCGGCCTGCCCCCATCCGACATCGTTCCCGACAGCGAGCGGCGCGGGCTGATCGGGGCGTTGCCGGCGCCGGTGCGGCCTTATGCCTCGCTGATCCGGCTCGACCGGCCGATCGGCGCCTGGCTGCTGTTCTGGCCGGGAGCCTGGTCGGTGGCGCTGGCCGGCATCGGCGCGAACGGCTGGGCGCTGATCGCCTGGCTGGCATTGGGCGCGTGGGCGATGCGAAGCGCCGGCTGCGTCTATAACGACATCGTCGACCGCGAGCTCGACCGCCAGGTCGAGCGCACCCGGCTGCGGCCGCTGGCCAGCGGCCGGGTGCCGCTCGCCGGCGCCTGGGCGCTGCTGGCGGCGATGAGCCTGATCGGGCTGGGGGTGCTGCTGCAGCTCGACCGGCTCGCGCAGGCGATCGCCCTCGCCAGCCTGCTGCTGGTCGCCGCCTATCCGTTCATGAAGCGGCTGACCTGGTGGCCGCAGGCCTGGCTCGGCCTGGTCTTCTCCTGGGGCGCTCTGGTCGGCTGGCCGGCGGCGACCGGCGGGATCGCGCCGGCGGCGCTCTTCCTTTATGCCGGGTCGGTCTTCTGGGTGATCGGCTACGACACCGTCTATGCGCTGCAGGACCGCGAGGACGACGCGCTGGTCGGGGTCAAGTCGTCGGCGCGCGCGCTCGGCCGGCACGCGCGGCTCGGCGTCTTTTTGTGCTACGCGCTGGCGCTGCTGCTCTGGGCGGCGGCGCTGCGCGAGGTGCGGCAGGAAGGGTTCGCGCTGCTCGGCCTGCTGCCGATCGCGCTGCATCTCGGCTGGCAGGCGGCGGCGCTCGAGCCCGACGACGCCGCCGACGCGCTCGCCAAATTCCGATCGAACCGCTTCGCCGGCCTGCTGATGTTCCTCGCCTGCTTCGTCGCCGGCAACGCCTGACCTCGTCCATCATTTGGCGATGCAAAGTATAGTAACCAGCGCGTGAAGAATAACTTCGCGAGAGCCCGTGAAGAACTCGCGATGCGGTAAGCACTTCTTAAAGCCCTTTCGGTGCATGAGGGCGACACTGGGACGAGTGGCTGAGGGTGGACGATGTTGGCAGGCCGGCAGATCGCCGAGACCGGTTTTTCACTGTCGGAGCAGGTGCCGGAGCCGCCCGAGCGCCGCAACCAGCAACGCCAGCTCACCATCCTCAGGGTCGGCATCCTCGTCATCGACGGACGGCGCGAGCTCTGCCTGATCCGCAACATCTCGGCCGGCGGACTGCTCGCCCACATCTATACGCCGGTCCAGCCGGATCAACCGGTCACGGTCGAGCTGAAATCGAACCAGCAGATCGGCGGCCGGTTCATCTGGACCGAGGACGGCAATGCCGGAATCGCCTTCGACGCTCCGGTCGACATCGCCGAGCTGCTCGCCAATCCGGCGCAGCTCGACAATGGCTGGCGGCCGCGGCTGCCGCGGGTCGAGATCGACCGGCTGGCGACGCTGCGCGCCGGCGCCGACACCCATTGGGTGCAGGTTCGCGACATCTCTCAGGGGGGCGTCAAGGTCGATACCGACCGGCCGCTCGAGCCCGGCACCGAGGTGGTGGTGACGCTCGAATATTTCCGTCCGCTCGCCGCCACGGTGCGCTGGCAGCGCGACGACGGCTGCGGCATCGCCTTCAACCAGCTGATCCCGTTCGACGAGCTGATCGTCTGGCTCAAGCGCGAGCGCTGAGCGCCGGCGCGGCCGGCCGCACCCCGCGCGGTCGGTCCGAACCACGAACCCGTTCCGGCACCAAAACGAGACGGCGGCCCCGGCCATTCCCTTGTTCCGCCTCGATTTCATGATATGGTCCGAGCCCGGCGCCTGACGGGTGATTCACGGCGCGGATGACCGGATCGGCGGGGGGAACATCGCACAGGTGGGCGGTGCCGCGACCGGGAGCGAGACTGTTCCGAAAGGGCGTCGGCGGGCCTCTATACAGGGCCCGCTTCGGGGAGGGGGCAAGGATGGCGAACTTCGGCAGCGGCAATCGCGAATTCGCGGCCAGCGGTTTCGAGCCGGTCCTCGCGGCCAATGTCACCGATCATACCGCGATCCTTACCGGCAACAGCTGGAACGGATATTTCGTCGCGGGACGGCCGTGCATCGTCACCTTCTCGTTCGAGACGCGCGCGCCGGCCTATGTCTCCGGCGACTTCTCCGGCTATCAGCCGGGCGCCGCCGCCACGTTCGAGACCTTCACCGCCGCCGAGAAGACGGCAGCGCGCAACGCGCTTGCCCAATGGGGCAACATCTGCGGCCTGATCTTCATCGAGGTCGCCGCCGGCGAAGGCGAGATCACCTTCAACAAGATCGATCTCGACAAGAGCCCGAATCCGCTTTCCGGCGGCTATGCCTCCTATCCCCGCGGCGGTTTCAACCTCAACGGCGCCGGGCTGTCGGCGATCGCCCAGGACGGCGACATCTTCATCGATTCGGTGGCGACTCCGACCGGAACCGTGCTCGCCTACACCTTGCTGCACGAGATCGGCCACGCCATCGGCTTCAAGCATCCGTTCGAAGGGGATCCTTTGTTCTCGGGCGCGACGACCGGCGACACCGTGCTCTCCTACGGCGCGGCGGTGTCGACGCTCGGCACGCTCGACCCGGCCGCGGCGCGCTATCTCTACGGCCCCAATGCGCCGCCCGCCAACACGCTGCTCAGCCACAGCTACAACGCCGCCACCAAGACGCTCACCCAGCTGTGGGGCAGCACCGGCGGCCCGGCGATGGGCACCGGGCAGAAGGACGTGATCGACGCCGGCGCCGGCAACGACCGGGTCGCCGGCTTCGGCAATAACGACACGCTGAAAGGCGGCAGCGGCAATGACGAGCTCGACGGCGGCGCCGGCAACGATGTGCTGATCGGAGGACTCGGCGACGACATATTGCTCGGCGGCGAGAACGCCTTCCAGGATGCCGGCATCGACACCGCCGATTATTCCGCCTCGACCGCGGCGGTGACGGTCCAGCTGCGCTTCTCCTCCTTCGACAGCGGATTCCAGGCGAGCGGCACCCAGATCGGCAACGACACGCTCTATGAGATCGACAATGTGATCGGCGGCACCGTCAACGACACGCTCGCCGGCAACCAGTTCGCCAACGCCCTTTCCGGCCGCGGCGGCAACGACATGCTGCGCGGCAGCCTCGGCGCCGACACGCTCGACGGCGGCACCGGCGCCGACACGATGACCGGCGGCATCGACAACGACATCTACGTGGTCGACAACATCGCCGACATCGTCGACGAGCTGAACGACGGCGGCGACGGCGTCGACCTGGTGCGCTCGTCGATCAGCTTCAGCCTCGCCAGCACCAGGGCGGTCGGCGACGTCGAGAATCTCACCCTGACCGGCACCGCCCCCATCAGCGGCAGCGGCAACAGCCTGGCCAACAAGATCACGGGCAACAGCGGCAATAACATCCTCAATGGCGGCTTGGGCGCCGACACGCTCGACGGCAAGGGCGGCAAGGACGTCTTCCTGTTCAACTCGACACTCGGCTCCGGCAATGTCGACCGGATCCTCAATTATTCGAAGACCGACGACGTCATCCGGCTCGAAAACGCCATCTTCACCAAGCTGACGACGCTCGGCACGCTGTCCGCGAGCGCGTTCACCGCCAACGCCTCCGGCGTCGCCACCAGCGCGTCGCACCGGATCATCTACGAGACCGACACCGGCAACCTCTATTATGACAGCAACGGCAATGCCGCCGGCGGCTCGGTGCTGTTCGCCCGGCTCGATCCGGGAGTGGCGATGAGCGCGAGCGAGTTCGTGGTGATCTGAGTTCAGCAGGTTGTGCCGCGGCAAGAAACGAGGCTGCAACGATCAAACCCAGCATCATAGTCGACAACGCATCTGTCAGTGTCGGCCTGAGCGTGAGCGCATTGATAGCCTTCGGTAGCGTTACTCGGTCTTGCGCATCGACCAAGCGAAGCCGTCGCCCGACGCGATCAATGGACCGGCACAGTCACGGTCTGTGAACTCCCTACCTCCGGTCCTGCTTCATGCGAAGTCGACGGGAGAGCGAACGGGTCAAGAAGTATCTCACTCCCGTCGAGGAAAATGCTCCCATCTCGATGGAGTCAAAAATCAGCAAGCACCCAGCGCTGGTGCGCTTGCCGGTGGTGCGAATAGACACTAATGTCTATTTCCATGTGGGACTATCCGGTCGAATTTACCCCCGACGACAATGACACCCTTCTGGTGACCTTTCCGGACATTCCGGAGGCAGTGACTTTCGGGGTCGATGAATCGGAAGCGCGGGCAAGGGCGGTAGACGCGCTTGAAACGATCTTAACCGCCTATATCCTCGACCGGCGGGATATTCCCGGCCCGTCACCGGCCCGACGCCGGCCGACCGTTTCACCGACTTTGCTCGGCGCGCTCAAGCTGTCGGTTTATAAGGCGATGCGCGACCGGCGCTGGCGCAAGGCCGATCTCGCCCGGGCGATGGGTCTCAACCCCCGACAGATCGACCGGCTGCTTGATCTTCGGCACGCCTCGACCGTCGCCCAGCTGGAGCAGGCGCTTGCCGTGTGCGGCAAGCGCGCCACCGTGGAGACGCGGGAGCTCAGGGCTGCGTGAGCGCGTCATTGGAAATGGGCGGCTGGAGCGGGTAGCGGGAATCGAACCCGCGTCACAAGCTTGGAAGGCTAGTGCTCTACCATTGAGCTATACCCGCGCTCAGAGCCGCTAGACCTAGGGTCCGCCACGCATTTTGCAAGCGAGCGCCTGTGGAGCCGAGCAGCTTGCCCGCCTCCACCCGAGGGTGTCACGCTTTCCGGCGCGCGATCTGGAGCTCGATGCGCTTGAGCTCGCGGATGATGAGGTTGGTCTCCATCCGCGGCAGCAGCGCCATCTTCAGAATCGCGGCCATGATCAGCAGCACGGCCGAGGGCAGGCCCCAGCGCAGCTGCGTCACCGGGTCCAGGGCGTTGAAGAAGTGCCAGGCGGTCCATACCCCGGCGATGAACGCCACGCTCTGGACGATCATCAGGACGACGTTCACCCATCCGGTCCGGCCGCCGAAAACGCCGAGCGCCTGGGCGAAGAAGCCCGGCTCCTGGCCGATGCGGCGCAGCACTTCACGCTCCTCCTCATCGAGCGCTTCATCGATCATTCTGTCGAAATCACTCATCCTTCGTCTCCTTCCAGCGCGGCGCGCAACCGGCGCCGGGCATTCATCAGGCGGGTCTTCACCGTGCCCACCGGGACGTCGAGAGCGACCGCCACCTCGGCGACGCTCAATTCCTCGAGATGGAACAGCGCGATCGCTGCCCGCTGTTCGGCCGGGAGAGCCGCCATCGCTTGCCGAATCCGTTCGAATTCGAGCCGATCGTGGGACGCCTCATAAGAGTCCGCGCGAAACTCGTTTTCGAGGGCATCCCGCAGCCGCCGATCCTGCCGCGCCTGTCCTATGAGGCGTGCGCATCGCCTCGAGACGATCCGGAACGCCCAGGCCGGAAAGGCCCGTGTGTCGACGAGTTTCGGCAGCCCTCGAATGATTTCGTTCCAGCCGTCCTGAACCGCGTCCTTTGCCTTTTCACCATCGCCCAGCAGCCGCCAGGCATGGGCCAGCAGCTTGCCGTTCCATCGCCTGACCAGCAGCCCGAAGGCACGGCGGTCGCCAATCCTGGCCGAAGCGACCAGATATTCGTCGAGCGCTCTCTCCGCCGGCTGGCTGCTCACCGTCCCCGTCCCCTTCGACCCTTCTCTGCATAGGTGGGACGAATGGGAAGACCGGTTCATAGCGCCCGGGTGAAATTCCTTGGGGTGCGGGCGATCCGTTCGGCGCGATCGGCGACTGAGGCCGAAGATCCGAGCGGGCTTTCGCGAGCGGCGCGCCAGCCCCTAACAGGACGGCGAACCCGCAGGAGCGAGCATGGCGGAACAGGTCCGGCGCGGCGGCGACGCGATCGGCGCTGCGCCACTTTCTCGACAGCGAGGCGGCCGGCGGCCTGCTGCTGATGGCGGCCGCCGCGGCGGCGCTGGTCGTCGCCAATAGCGGCCTGGGCGATGACTATCGCCGGCTGCTCGGCGCGGAGATCGGACCGGCGCTGAGCGCGAAGCTCGGGCCGATGACACCTTTGCTGTGGATCAACGACGCGCTGATGGCGGTCTTCTTCCTGTTCGTCGGGCTCGAGATCAAGCGCGAGTTCCTGGACGGCCGGCTGGCGACCTGGGAGCGGCGCCGGCTGCCGGTGGTCGCCGCCGCCGTCGGCATGGTCGTGCCGGCGCTCATCTACCTTTTCGTCGCCGCCGGTCATCCCGGGCTCCGTTCCGGCTGGGCGATCCCGGCTGCTACCGACATCGCCTTCGCGATCGGGGTGCTGGCGCTGCTCGGCTCGCGCGCGCCGACCTCATTGAAGCTGTTCCTGACCACCGTCGCCATCGCCGACGATCTCGGCGCGGTGGCGATCATCGCGCTCGCTTACACCGACCATCTGAACACGCTGGCGCTGGGTGCGGCCGCGGCGATCCTGGTCGCGCTGTACGCGATCGGCAAAAGCGGCGTGACCCATTTGTGGATCTACCTGCTCGGCGCGGCCCTGCTGTGGTACGCGACTTTGCTTTCCGGCGTCCACGCCACCGTCGCCGGCGTGCTCGCCGCCTCGGCGGTGCCGATCGTCCGCTCGCCGGGAGCGCCGGATTCTTGCGTTTCGCCGCTGCACCGGCTGGAGCATATCCTCGCTCCCTGGGTCGCCTTCCTGATCGTGCCCTTGTTCGGCTTCGCCAATGCCGGCGTCGCGCTCGGCGGACTTGGCCTCGCCGCCATGCTCGCGCCCCTGCCGCTGGCGATCGCCGCCGGGCTGTTCGCCGGCAAGCAGGTCGGCATTTTCGGAGCGGTGTGGCTGGCGGTCCGCCTCAAATTCGCCGCTCCGCTGCCTGGTGCCACGTGGCTGCAAGTCTATGGCGTGTCGATCCTGTGCGGCATCGGCTTCACGATGAGCCTGTTCATCGGCGCGCTCGCCTTTCCCGGCCAGAGCGCGCTGATCGAGGAGGCCAAGATCGGCATCCTGCTCGGATCGGCGCTGTCGGCCGTTGGCGGGTATCTCGTGCTGCGTTTCGCGCCGCCGCACCGCCACCACGATCAGGAGGAGCGGCGGCTGCGCGAGGAGGTCGACACCAGCAGCGACGCGGGCGCGATCGCGCCGGGTCGTCCAAAGCTTTGAGCTGAAAGAGAAATGTGACCAGGAGCCGAGTTAAGGCTGGCTTTCGCCGTCGGCGCGGACTAAACGCCGCGGCTTCGGTCATTTCGGGCGGGATATTGCACGGCTTGCTTCGGGTCACGGCCTTTGCTGTCTGCATGGCGGTGGGCGCTTCGGCGCCCGCGCAGGAGCCGCCTTTGCCCATCCAGCAGCGGCCGTCGGCCCAGGAGCCGACGCCGCCGCCCGCACCGCCGCCGAGCCTGCCCCCCTATCAGGCGCCGTCGGTGCTGCAGCCGCCGCCGCCGACCGTGCAGCCGCCGCCGATCGCGCAGCAGCCCGTCGTGCCCGCCACTCAGCAGTCGCTGCCCGAGCCGACCGGATATCCGATGGACATCGACTTCGCCGCCGACCCGGTGCTGACGCTGCGCCGGCAGCAGGTCGATTATGAGACGTTCCGCGCCACCATCGCCGCGAGCGGTGCTGCGCCATCCCGGCACCGCCGAAGCCGCCGCGACCGAGGACGAGGCGGTGGCGGTGCTCGGCGAGGCGCGATCGGCGCTGCTGCCGACGGTCGACGCGACGATCACCTCCTACCGGGTCATCTCGCGCGATTTCTCCAACGACCCGACCAACATCATCGAGCGCTCGCGGCCGGTCCAGCGCACCGACGCGATCCTGTCCGCGCAGCAGACCATCTTCGATTTCGGCGCGACCGCGCGGCGGATCTCGGCGGCCGGCGCCCGGCTGCGCTCGGCCGGCGCCGACCTCGAGGCGAGCGCCGACCGCGTCGCCTTGAACGCGGTCGCCGCCTGGTACGATCTGTTCGCCTATCGCGCGCTGGTCGCGCTGACCGAAGCCTTCCTCGAAAGCCAGCGCGAGCTGCGCGCCGCGGTCGAGTTTCGCATCCGCCAGGGCGCTTCGGCCGAAGGCGACCTGCCCCGGATCGATTCCTACATCGCCCAGGCCCAGACCCGGCTCGCCCGTTTCCGCCGCCTGCTGGCGAGCGCCGAGGCCCGCTTCACCGAGCTGACCGGGTCGCCGCCGCCGGCCGCGCTCGAGCGCGCGCCGGCCGCCATGGCCGGCATCATGAACCGCGACGACGCGGCGCTGGCGGCGGCGGACGCGCCGGAAGTCCGCAGCGCCCGGGCGATCGCCGACGCCAGCCGCCAGGAAGCGCGCGCGATGGACGCTGACCGCCTCCCGCAGATCAGCGCCGGCATCGACGCCGGCCGCTACGGCGTGTTCGAGAATGAGCGCGACTATGACATCAGGGGCCGGGTGGCGATGCGCTGGCGGCTGCTCGGCAATGGCGACGCCCGCGCCTCCCAGGCCTCCGCCCGCGCCCGCGCCGCCGACGCCCGCGCCGACCGGATCGAGGAGGAAGCGGCGCGCGACGCGGCGATCGCCTGGTCGGACGTGCGCGCATTGGAGCAGCAGCTCGAGGCGCTGGAGACCGCCTATATCGCCAGCCGCCGCTCGCGCGACGTCATCGCCGAGCGCTTCCGCGCCGCCCGCGGCACCCTGTTCGACATCGTCGCCGCCGAGGACGCCTATTTCGAATTCGGCGACCGCCTACATCCAGTCGCTGACGGAATTGGACGCGGCGCGTTACATCCTGCTATCGCGCACCGGGCGCCTGCTCGACGCGCTCGAAATCGATGCCGACCAGCTGCGAGGTGAGAGTGAGCGCTGAAAATCTGGTCAAGATTCCGAAGCCGAGGCTGGCCGCCTGGCTGATGGAGCCGATGCGCCGCAACCGCTCCACTTACTGGAAGGTGGCGGTGGCGGCGGTGTTCATCAACATCTTCGGGCTGCTTGACCGCCTTGTTCACGATGACCGTCTACGACCGGGTGGTGCCGAACAACGCGATGTCGTCGCTGGTCGCGCTGTCGATCGGGCTGGGCATCGTCATCATCTTCGACTTCGCGCTGAAGATGCTCAGGGCCTATTTCGTCGACCATGCCGGCGCCCAGATCGACCGCGACATAGGCGGCGAGGTGTTCGAGCGGCTGATGGCGATCCGGCTGGAATTGAAGAAGGGATCGACCGGCGCGCTGGCGAGCATGATGCGCGAGCTGGAGGCGCTGCGCGACTTCTTCGCCTCGGCCACCCTGACCGCGGTGGTCGACGTGCCGTTCATCTTCCTCACTTTGACGGTGGTCTGGATCATCGGCGGCCCGGTGGTGCTGGTGCCCGCTTTGATGGTGCCGATCGTGATCCTGATCGGCTGGCTGACCCATCCGGCGCTGGAACGGCTCTCCGCCCGCTCGCTGGGCGAGGCGATGCTGAAGCAGTCGGTGCTGGTCGAGGCGATCGGCGGCCTCGAGACGGTCAAGACGTCGGGCGCGGGGCCGCTGCTGACGCGGCGCTGGCTGCAGGCGGTCGAGCAGCATAGCGACAGCTCGCTGCGCCAGCGGCTGGTGTCGGCGATCGGCGTCACCTTCGCCACCTCGGCCGGCACCATCTCCTATGCCGGCGTGGTCATCGTCGGCGTCAATCTGATCGCCGAGCAGGAGCTGTCGATGGGCGGCCTGATCGCCTGCTCGATCCTCGCCGGCCGCGCGATCGCGCCGCTGGCGCAGATCTCGCAGCTGCTGACCCGCCTGACCTCGACCCGCACCGCCTACCGGCAGATCAACGCGATGATGGAGCTGCCGCCGGAGGGCCCCGAAGGCGACGCGCTGAAGCTCGGCAAGGTCGAGGGGCGGATCGAGTTCCGCAACGTCGGCTTCCGCTATCCCGGCGCGCCCGAGCGCGCGCTCGACGAGGTCAGCTTCACCATCACGCCCGGCGAGCATGTCGCTTTGCTCGGCCGGGTCGGCTCGGGCAAGTCGACCATCGCTCGCCTGATCCTCGGCCTCTATCCTCCCGAGGAGGGGCTGATCATGATCGACGGCACCGACATCCGCCAGCTCGCCCCGGCCGAGCTGCGCGCCCAGGTCGGCGCCGCGATGCAGGAGAGCGTGCTGCTGACCGGATCGGTGCGCGAGAATATCGTGCTCGACCGCAAGGCCGTCGACGATGCCGAGCTGATCCGCGCCGCCGAGATTTCGGGCACCCACCAGTTCATGGGCCAGATCGCCAACGGCTATGATTTGAGGCTCGCCGACCGCGGCGAGGGCCTGTCCGGCGGCCAGCGCCAGTCGATCGCGATCGCCCGCGCGCTCGCCGGGCGGCCGCCGATCGTGGTGATGGACGAGCCGTCGAGCGCGATGGACGCGCAGACCGAGACCGGCCTGATCCAGCGGCTGGCGGCGGAATTGCAGGGTCGCACCCTGGTCCTGATCACCCACCGCCCGCCCTTGCTGCAGCTGGTCCAGCGCATCATCCTGCTCGACAGGGGCAAGGTCGTCGCCGACGGCGGGCGCGACGCGGTGCTGCAGAAGATCATGCGGCCGAAGGCGGCCTGAAGGGAATAGATCGGCCATGCACGGCACCCATCTCGAGGACTTCGCCGACGTCGTGAAGCCGCGCACCGCCTCCACCTGGCTGCTGTGGGGCGTGACCGCGTTCGTCGTGATCTTCTTCATCTGGGCGGCGTTCGCCGAGCTCGAGCGGACGGTGCGCGGCATGGGCCGGGTGATCCCGAGCTCGCAGCTGCAGATCGTCTCCAACCTCGAGGGCGGGATCGTCGAGGAGATACTGGTCCGGCAGGGGCAGCAGGTTCGCCCCGGCGACGAGCTGATCCGTCTCGACCAGACCCAGAGCGGCGCCGAGTTCGGCAGCGGCGAGGCGACCTTGGCGGCGCTGATCGTCAAGATCGCGCGGCTGCAGGCGGAGATAGAAGGCCGGGCGCCGTCCTATCCGGCGGCGGCCAATCCGGCGGTCGCCGACCAGATCCGTATCGAGCAGGCGCTGCACGCGTCGCGGATGGCGGACCTTTCCGGAATGGTCTCGGCGTCCCAGGCGCGCGTCGCCCAGGCCGAGCGGTCGGTGGCCGAGGCCCAGGCCTCGTACGAGGCGCGCGTCTCCGCCCGCGAGGCGCGCGAATCGGAGGTCCGCATCCTGCGGCCGCTGGTCGAGCGCGGCATCGAGCCGCGGCTCAGCCTCGTCGCAGGCGGAAAGCGCCGCCGCGGTCGCCGCCAGCGAGGCGCAGGCGGCGTCGGCGACGATCGGCCGCGCCAGCGCCGCGGTCGCCGAAGCCCGCTCGACGCTGGCGCGGATCCGCCAGGAATGGCGGGCGCAGGCCGCCAACGAGCTCGCCACCGTCCAGGCCGAATATGCCGCACGCCGCCGCTCGCTGCCGGCGCTCGCCTCGCGGATGGAGCGCACCGTGGTGCGCGCGCCGCTGCCGGGGCGGATCAACCGGGTGCTCGTCACAACCCGCGGCGGCAGCGTCCAGCCGGGCCAGCCTCTGGTCGAGATCGTGCCGTCCGACGAGAGCCTGATGGTCGAGGCGCGGATCACCCCGGAGGACATCGCCTTCGTCAGCATCGACCAGGAAGCGCGGGTCGCGATCACCGCTTACGACCGGGCGGTGTTCGGCGCGCTCGACGGCCGCGTCGTCGCCATCTCGCCCGACGCCATCCTCGACGAGCAGACCGGCGCGACCTTCTATCTGATCCGGGTGCGGACCTCGACCAACGCGCTGCGCGACCAGCGCGGCCGGCCGCTGCCGATCGGCGCCGGCATGGTCGCCGAGGTCGACGTGCTCGGCGACACCCGCACCGTGCTGCAATATATCCTGTCGCCGATCACCAAGCTCGGCGAGACGGCGCTCAGGGAGCAATAAGAGGGGCCGGTCGCGGGCACCTGCCGCGGGCGTCCTCAACGACCATAAGGCAGGATGTTCTCGCGGCGCGCCAACTCGATCACGGCGGATAGATCGGCACGCGCCTCGCCGCCGATCCTGGCGACCGAATCCAGATCGCGGGACTGCCTCTGCAATTCCGTCTGAACGACAGGATGCTGGTTTATATAAGCTTCCTCGGACTTCCCGATTTCCCGGACATCCAGGGTTCCAAGCACGGCCGAGTCAGCTGTGTCATAGGCACATCGGGCGGCCCATATTCCGTCCTGGGGATCGCCGTCTCGAATCAGCCTCAGCGCATAAACCGCCGCTGAGGCGGCATCCTCCGCGACGGCCGCGGGAAGCTCCCCGCAGGCGTCCTCATCGGGCATGGCATCCAGCAACGCCTGTTCGGCTGCCAGGGTGTCGAACGTCAATTCGCTTTTCACGCAATCAATGGCTGCATCCAGGGTTCGCGACAGCAGGCGTTTCAGGCCTTCGTCAGCGCCCACGTTTCGGGCGGTATTTTCCAGCCTCGCCGCACAGGCCAGCGCAAAGGTGAGGGCGGCGATCGGAGGCAGGTTCGACAGTTGCTCGCCAAGCTGTTGCTCGTCGTACCGGAGGCTCATCGCCACCCTTCCCAGAACCTCCACCACGGCCTCGGCCACACAGCCGTCGTACCGGAAATGACGCGACCGCCGCTCTCCGTTATCGCGGCCGCGCAGCTCGCACAAAACGGGCGCGAGGCGCCCATCGCCCGAGGCCTGGCGCCCGATGAGGCGGCGTGCCCCAGGGCGGTCACTTCGGCGTGTGCGCCGGGCGAGCTTGCCGGCGTTTCTCCCGACCGCAGGGCCGCGCGCTGGGCGGGGGAAAGATCGCGCGCTCCGCCGGCCACGATCCTCCCCCTCGACGTGTCCAGCACCGCCGTCGTTCGCCGCGTTTGAGCTATGGGATGCAGCACGCTGTGCACCTGACGCGCGCGCGCTGCCTGCGCAAAATTATTGGCTGAGCGCAGCGCAGTGGCGCCCAGGCGGCCGATTGTCCCGGGGATGGCGCCCTGGGGCCCTGCCTGCTGGACGGACATCCACAGGCCCGGATCTCCAGCCGGCGAGTTGGCGAGGAGGTCGACGCCACCGTAGAAGGGCGTGACGATGTGTCTGCCATACAATGATCGGGGACCAACAAAGCTCTCATAGAGGAAATCGCCCCAGGATTCCGTGCCGTCGGGATCCACGGCATTGACGGGGTCATTTCCCACATAGGCATAGAGGTTGATCTGGTCGTCATAGCCGATCGGATCGACCTGCAGGAACCGGCCCAATGTCGGCGAATAGACCCGCGCCTTGTAGTGGTAGAGGCCGACGTCGCCGAGCCAGGCCTGGCCGGTATATTGGAACCGGCCGGCATTGTCTTCATTGGGAATGCCCCATTCGTCATAGCCGTTGATGGACCGGATCGCGCCGGTGCCGTAGGTGATCGCGACGATCGAGCCCTGATGGTCGGCATGGAGCCGGCGGTTCTCGCCGCCGCCATACCAGATCAGCGGATCGTCGCCGGCGCCCACGCCGTGCACGAACCGGGCGGCGAGCGCGCCGGTAGTCTGATATTCCGCGACCAGCGCGTCACCATCGTAGAGGAACCGCCGCGTCGATGAGGCGCCGGCGACTTCGTAGAGCCGCCCGAGCGGATCGTAGCGCAAGGTGGCGGTGTGGCCGCCGCTGGCGCCGACCAGACGGTTCTCGACGTCGTAGAGGAAGGTCGTCGAGCCGTCCGAAAGAAGGTTGCCGTTCTGGTCGTAGACGAAGTCTGCCGGACCGGCCTCCGCATATTGATTGAGCCCGTTCACCGTATAGGGGCGGCTGACGTCATAGGCGGTGTCGCTGGCATAATCGTCGTTCGAGCGGGTACGGGTGCGAATCTGGCTCGCCGGATTGAAGGTGAAGGTCTGCGAGACGTTGCCTCCGCCGCCGGCGAACGCATCGTTCAGGCTGGTGAGCCGGCCGATCGCGTCCCAGCCATAGTCGACGCTGCTGCCGACGCCTTCGGTGCGAAGCTCGACCAGCCCGTTCGAGCCATATTGGAAATGGTCGAGCAGGACGCTGGTGCCGGTGCCCTCGTAGAGATTCTCGAGCCGGTTGAGCCCGTCATAGTCGTAGGTGTAAGCCTGCCCGCCCGGATGGGTGACCCGCGTGCGGTTGCCGTTGGCGTCGTACAGGTAGGTGAGCGTGCGGGTGACCCCATCCATGTTGATGCTGCTCGAGGTGAGCCGCCCGAACCCGTTCCAGGCATTGGTCACGCCCTCGCCGGCGGCGTTGTCGAACCGGGCGAAGGTCTGCAGGCTGCGCAGGTCGTAACCGTAATAGACGTCGCGCGTATGGATCGAGGACAATCCGGTGCGCGCCGGCACCGTCTTGAGGGTGACGCGGTTGAGCGCGTCATACTGATAGGTGATGGTGGATCCGTCGCGCTTTCGCAGGCTGGTGCGGTTGCCGGCCTCGTCGTAGCCATAATGCTCATAGTCGCCGGCGTTGGCGCTGCCCGCGGTGCTGAGCGCGGTCGCGGCCGTGGCATCGTTGAACGTGGGAGGCCGCGCGGTCGAGGGGAAGATCCAGCGGTCCTGCCGGCCGTGACCGTCGTAACGCAGCGTGGCGCGGTTGCCGTTGCCGTCGACGATCGTCGTCACCTGGCCGTTGAGATTGTAGGCCCAGGTCGCCTCGGTCCCCTCAGCGCCCCCTCCCACCCCCTCGCGCAGCTGCAAGAGCTGGCCGGCGGCGTCATATTCGCGGCGGGTGATCCGGTCTCTGCCGTAGGTGCTGCTCTGGGGCCCAGGCGTGCAGGCTTCCGGGAGCGTGGAGCCGAATGCCGACGGGTTCATCCGCACCGCGGTGCACTCGAGCCGCCCGCTGCCGTCATATTCATATTGGGTGATGGTCAAAGTCGTCGTGCCGCCGATCACCGTGTCGCGGATCCGGCGCCCAAGCAGGTCATATTCCGTCTCGACCTTCCGGATCACCGTAAAGCCGCTCCAGCTGGCCGGCGACACCGCCTCGCTCTGCCAGGCGGCGAGCTCGCCCTGCTCGACCCTGGTCAGCCGCCCGGCGGGATCGTAGGTGTTGCGGACGGCGGCGTAATGCAATGGACCGGCGCCGTCCGGATCGGGGCTGATCGTCCCGGTCACCCGGCGCATCGCGTCATAGCGGACGCCGGTCGTGTAGGGCGAAGCCGATGCCTGCGCCGAGGCGGGCGCTGGCGCCAGAACGGCGGCGAGCGCGAGCGCCATCGCGCCGCCCTTCCAGCCGATCGAAGCGCCGCCGGTCATTTCGAAACCTCGATTTCGCGGACCGTGGCGCATGGCGGGAGACGGCCGGTCACGGGCAGCTCGCCAAAGCGGCATTGGGCTCGGTCTCGCTGATCAGATTGCCGATCGTGTCGAAGCGGTAGCAGCTGCGCAGGATGGTGCCGCCGGCCGAACGGGTCTGCTCCCTCGGCGCCAGCCGTATATTGGCGGCATAGCCATAGCCGGCGACCGCGTTGGCGGAGGCGTCGATCCGCTCCGTCCGCGAGACCGGCAAGGTGATCGGGCTCGAATCGGCGCCGGTGAAGCTCGCATAACCGTAAGTGACGGTCGGGCGCAGGCCGGCCGCGTCCGCAGGCCGCGTTTCGCTGACGAGGAGCCCGGTCGCGCTGTCCCAGACATAGTCGGTGCGGAAGCCGCGCGCGTCGGTTCGGCTGGTCGGCCGGTTGCAGAGCCGCTGATTGGCGCACGCATTGGCCGTCGCGGTGGGGCCGCCATGGTAGGTCTGGCTTTCGGTGATCTCGTCCAGCGTGCTGCCGGCTATCACTTTGGGGTATCGGATCGTGGACAGAAGATTGCCGCGAACGTCATAGTTGAAGTCGGTCCGCTGGCCCTCGGGCGCGGTCGTGCTGACGAGCGCCCCGACCCCGTTGTAGCTGTGCTCCGTGACGCGGTTCAGAGGGTCGGTGATCGAAACCGGCCCGCCATGCTCATCATATTGGTCGACATAATCGAGCGTCGTCACGGCGCTGCCCGGCTCGGTGATCCGCATGCTCGCGACATAGGGCATCCGTGCCCACATGCCGTGCGGCTCGGCGACCCACCGGTCGGCGAAGGTCGGCGCGTACTGGACGCTGGTGGCGTCGGCGAACGCCTGGTTCGACACGCGCAGATAATAGCGGGGAAGCCGCGGAAGGGTGGTGTAATAGCCTCGGGGCCGGTCGGGATAATAATGATAAAGCGGCGCGTTCACGAAGGTCACGGTGGTCGACGCGCTCGTCTCGCCGGGCAGCTGGATCGCAAGCGAGTAGCCGGTTCGGTTGATGAGGGTCGTCGCACCGTCCACGGCCTGGATGGAGCTCAGGCAGTCCGGGTTGGTGCCCCAGCAACTGGAATAGCCGTAAGCGACCTGCCCGAAATTCGTCGACTGGCCGGTCGGCGACACCCAGTGTCCGCTCACCGACGCCAGCCGGTTGCGCTGGAGATAGTAGTTTACCGCCGGATAGCTGGTCGGACTGCCCCCGGTGCCGGGATCGACATATTGGAAGCGCAACTCGTAGCCGCGGCTGTTGTGGACCCTGGTGAGACGCCGGTCCATGACGGGATAAGCCAGGACCTCCGGATAGAATTGCGCGGTTGTCGTATAGTAATTCGGATACATCACGCCGTGGCATTCGCTCTGCCCCGCGAAGTTCGGATAGCATTCCTGGATCGTGGAATTGTAGACCCAGTGGGTGATGGTTCCCCCGCTGAGCGTTGTCTCCGCCCGGTTGGACGGATGGCTGTAATAGGTCTCATACTCGAACTCGGCCCAGTCGCCGTTGGGCGCGCTCCATCGGCGCGCCACGCCGCAGACGCGGCTCCACGACCAGACGCGTTCGCAGCTGAAGACGCTGCCGGAGGACGGCGTTTTTTCGAACAGCAGGACGGTGCCGTCCCTGCCCTCGTACCGGTAGCCGCCCGCCGAATAGGTCGCGTCCGCGAACAGGCGCGAGCCGTTCTGCCGGGTGTTGACATACTGGCCGTCGAGGCAGCGCTGAAACGCTTCGACGGCGAAGCCCATCCGGATTTCGACGATCACATAGCGTTGTCCCCCCAGCGACTGCTCGTTTTCCTGGAACCTTATGTCGAGGTTGTGGGTGGCGCCGCGGCCGAGCGCGTACCATTTGATCGATCCGGCCGACCACGGCGCATCCGGCACGACCTCCTCGCCATTGGGGCCGTCGTGGATGGAATTGTAGGTTCGGACCAGATTGAGCCTCGCCGGGAACTCGCCCGTGCCCAGCGCCAGGTCCTCGCCGGAATAAGTGAAGGCGCCGCTCCTCCGGTCGACGCTGCCCAGATTGGGCGCGGCGCTGGAGGCGGTGGCCCTAGCGAGGTTGGGCTCGGGCTGGAATCCGGTGCCGGACGGAGCGGGCGCGCTCGGCGGCGAGCCCGAATCCGCGCATTGGTCGACCGGCGTTTCCGCAAAGGCCGGCGCGGAGATGGCCGTCATCGCGATCAGCGCGAAGGCTATGGCGCCTGCTCGCGGCCAAGCGGGAATCGGCCTGCTCATTCCGCCGCCTCGCGACGGTTCAGCTGCCGCGAGGCGACCGCTTGCGCGAAAGCGCGGGCTCATCGTCCGGCGGCCGCGCCGGGGTCGGGCGCCGGCGGATCCGAAGGCAGCTCGAGCGCCGGCGCGGAGCTTTCGGGCAGGATCGGCTCTTCGGACGCCGTTGCCGGCGCTCCGGCGCCGGCGGCGCCGGCGCCGGTCGTCGTCATGTTGGTGCGGTTGTCCGCCTTGTCGTAGGTGAAGCTGGTGTTGACGCCGCTATTGGCCGTGCCGCTATGCTCGACCCTGGCCAGCCGGCCACGCGTGTCGTAGGTATAGGTGATGGTCTCCGACGCCATCGTCGCCGCCGCTGCCGACAGGGCAGCAATGGCAAGCAGCGCCTTTTCCGTACGATTCATTGCGTCCCCCCCGAGTCGCGTCAGGGAAATACAGACGACAATCGATTCAAAGACAAACATTAATTGAGGCTCGTGCCGATTCATTCGGCTTGGTCCTTTGTCCTTCCCGACAAGCGACTTTCTCACGGTCAGGAACCAGGCGGTTCGATCGCTCCCGCCCCGCTGCGCGGCACCGGTCGCGGTGCGGGCCCGGTCATCGAGCCCGGCATTTTCCCCGTGGCGCCCGGCGCGGCCTGATCTTAGACTGCGGGCCAGGCGGGGTCGTCGGATGGGGGAGGCCAATGGCGTACCGGGCGCTGACCGGGCGGTTCGCGGACCCGGAGGTGGAACGACGCTACGGGCTCGAGGAGCGCCGGGGCCGCCTGCCGTTCGTGCGCGTCTACGCCGCCGTCGCGGCGGCCGTCGTGCTGGCCTACACGATCCTCAACCCGTTCTTCTTCACGCTGGTCGACGAAGCCTGGTTCATGATGCTGGTGGTGCCGACGCTGGTGATCCTGGCCGGCTATTTCGCTTCGACCTTCTGGTCCGGCTATCCGCACCACCCGGCGATCGATTTCCTGTGCCTGCTGATCCTCGGCCTGCTCATCCTCGGCGACGATTATGTGCTGCTCGCCGAATTCCAGCGACTCGATCCCGGCCGGCATTCGGCGATCGCGATCGACCCGCTGATCGTCACCGCCTTTGCCGCCTTCGCGATGGTCGGCCACACGCGCTGGTTCCTCGCCTGGCTCGCCGCCCATGTGGCCATTTACGGCGCCGCCGTGATGCTGTTCGATACGAGCGTGGCGGGCCGCCTCTACGGGACGCTCAGCTACGCCTCCGGGGCGGCGGTGATGCTGTTCCTCCATTGGGCGCTGGACCGCGCCCACCGGGCCTCCTTCGTGCTGCGCGAGACGCTGGAGGAAGAACGCGCGAAAACCGAGGAGCTGCTCTACAACGTCCTCCCGCCCAAGGTCGCGCAACGCCTCAAGGACGGCGAGATCATCGCCAACTCCTTTTCCGACACCTCGGTCATCTTCATCGACGTGATCGGCTTCTCGGCGCTGGCCAAGGTGATTTCGCCGGGCCATCTGGTCGACCTGCTCAACGCCTTCTTCTCGCTGGCCGACCGCTGCGCGGCCGGCTGCGGCGTCGAGAAAGTGAAGACGATCGGCGATGCCTATCTGGCGATCAGCGGCGGCAATGCGCCCGCCCGCAACAGCGCCGAGGCGGCGATCGCCTTTGCCAATGCGGTGATCGACGGCCTGCCGGAGGTGAAGGCGCAATGCGGGATCGAGATCCAGGTCCGCACCGGCATCCATAGCGGCCCGGTGGTCGGCGGAGTGATCGGCGCCACCCGCATGGCCTATGATTATTGGGGCGAGACGATGAACATCGCCAGCCGCATCGAGAGCGTGGCCGAGCCGAACGGGGTCGCCGCGTCGGAGGCGACCTACATGCGCGCGCGGGCCAGCAGCGAGTTCGAGCCGGCCCAGACGCTGGTGCTCAAGGGGATCGGCGAGATGCCGGTCTATCGCCTGCGGCGCCCGCCGCCGCCCCCCCTGAAGCTGGTCGGCTGAAAGCGAAGCCGGGACCGGCCCTGCCGCGCACGCCCCCTTGTGGAGGGAAACGGCGCGGTGTCCGGCGCGCTTGACGGCCTCCTCCACGAACCGGCCGGCCCGAGCTTCCGGCGGCTGCGGGTGCGCACCTCGGCCAGCGCGCCGCGCGCGTCCCGGGCCTTCACGCCGTCCCCGATCGATCCGATCAAACGGTCATCGCGCCACCCGGCGCGATCTCGCGTGCGGCATCGACCTGTCCGACCGGAAATGCCCGTCGCGGCCAGACTGGCGAGATGCTAGGTCGCATCTTGCCGGAAACGGCATTTTCAGTTCGATGCGTCGTCCAGTGACTGATTGAGCAGGACAAAGGACGTGCCGGTAATTTCGTTTGCGCCCTCCGAAGCAGCCATCCAAGCGGCTATCGAGGCCCGGATCGGAAGTCCCGGTTTCCTGCAGCGCGTGGCCGAGCAAATTGCTCGCGGCCTTTACGTCGAATTTGCGCCGGGTCTGGTGCCCTACGGCCGTCTGTCGAACGACAAGTCGATTCGAGGCTGGCCCGATGCATTCATGACCAAAGCTGACGGAAGTCTCATTGCAATCGAAGCCACGACGGCCGGCAATGCCGCGAAAAAACACTGGCCCGACGATCTGGCCAAATTCGCCGACAATCTGCCTCCGACATGCCGCGGCGGTCTCGTCTGGCTAGCCTGGTGCAAACCGCCAAGACCGGCCGATGTGCTGCGAATGCGCGAGGCCGCGCGGCTTCTGGGCATCGGTCCAGAAGACATCCACATCCTCTTCCAAAGGGAAGCTTGTGCTCAACTGCACCTGCCGTTTCACGCCAATTTCTGGATCAATGATCTTGGCTTGAGAGTAACCCCAGGCCCGCTGAGCCGCGTGACTGACGTCATTGGGCGCGTAAATATGCGCCGCTCCTCGGGAGCCTTTCCAACGCGCGAAGAGTATGAGAATGATCTGGTCTACTCCCCGCCAATACTCGCCGACGTAGAAGGAGCGCTGACAGAGAGACGCGCGGCGATGGTCATCGGTCATGGAGCTTCGGGGAAGACCACGCTTGCAATGCTTCTGTCCCATCGGCCGCGTTTCAGGTTCGCACCCTCTTACTATCTCGATTTGACGGCGACAGCAGCCGACCCGACCTTAACCGAGCGCGCAGAGGAGGCGATTGCCGCCATTGCCAGTCGCGGCATACTCTTCATACTCGATAACGCTCATCTTGATACTCCGGCGGCGGCTCGACTGTTCAGTCACTGGGAGGATTTCGGCCGGGAATCGAACCTGCTGATACTTGCCCGTCGAGTCCGCCCCAAAGTGCAGGTTTGGAATTCAGAACCTGAACTGGAAACCATCACCGTCCCGTCCTTCGATCTGGTGATCGAGCCCGCCGACCTGGAAGGGGTCTACCGGCGTCACTATTTTGCCCGGCGCGGGGGAGACGCCGCTCCCGTGGGATTCGATGTCCTTCGCCGCTGGCAGCGGCTCTTCGGCGGCGACCTCATGTCATTCAGCGCCGCGGTCCTGGGGCTCCTCGATCGGGGCGGAGAGGCGGACGCGCTCGAGCCGGCCGATGCTCGCGCTTATGTTCGCGACCGCTACCTCGACAATGCGTCTGCCGCCGAGCAGGCGGCGCTGCTCGATTTGGCCGCCGTGGCGGAAGTGGAAGGCTATGCGCCGGTCGAGGCGTTTCCCGAGGGTGCTCTCACGAAACCGATTCGCCGCGGGATCGTATGGGTCGAGTCACGCGGCGGCAAAGAGACGATTGACTATTATCGCCTTGCCCACGCCGGCCTTGGCACGCTGCTCCGGGACTCAGCGGGAATTTCGGACAAGTCGCGCGAGGCCCGCGGCCGGTTGCTGGCCCCCCATCCCTATGCGTGCATCATCCTCGCCCAGAGGCTCCAGGGGATTGGCGAACAGAGGGAAGCGGCGGACCTGATTGCCGCGATGTGGCGCAATGCGACCTGGCCGCCGGGGAGCCTTGGCTTGCATTGGTGGGCCAGCACGCTGACGCTGACGCAGGAGCTCGGCGTTCTCGACCGGCAGCAATTATCGGACCGGAGCCGCGCCTGGCTGTGCGAATCGGGAACACGCGCCTTGTTGCTGGAACGGGCGCTGACCCGCTTCAGCAGTCTCTTGCCGTTCCTGGCCTACACCCAGGCTCAATTCCCCGATATTGCGATCGCGCTCCGAGAGGGTCTGGCGGCCAGCCCCGGGGAGGTGGCTGCGCACGCTTTGCGGATGCCGCTGGCCGATCTTCCGCCCTTCCTCGCTTATGCGCGATCGCACATGCCCCACGTCGCCCAGGCGGTCCGCGAGGGCCTTGCGGCCGGCTCGGACACCGTTGTGACCCATGCCCTGAAGACGTCGTTCACCTTTTTCCCGGTGTTTCTATCATATGCGCGAACCGAGATGCCTGAAGTTGCGGAGGCCGTTCGGAAGAGTCTCCTGGAGAACCGGGAAGGGCTGCGGAACCAGCTCTTCGGGACCTCCTTTAATCATATTCCAACCTTCCACACCTTCGCCCAAACTGAAATGCCAGAAGTCGCAGAGGCGATATGCGAGTTGCTTGGGAATGACTTGCACCAGTCGGTTCAACGTGCCTTGGCGTCCCCCGTTCATTGCCTTCAATTATTTCTGACCTACGCCAAGGCGGAAATTCCTGCCGTCGCCGCCGCGGTCCGGGAGGAATTCGAGAAAGACCCTGCCGGGCTGCTCAATCGGACCCTGGCCGCCCCACTCAACTACCTCCCGCCATTTGTCCTGTACCTCCAGCGCGAAATGCCGGAGGTCGCCCGGATACTCTGTGAAGGACTTTCGGATAACGCGGACCGCCTGATCGAGCGGGCCTCCGCGACATCGCTCAGCGTTCTCCCCTCCTTCCTGTCCTTCGCTCTGACGCAGTGCCCCCCTGTCGCCAGGAGGGTACATGAAGAGTGGGCGAGCAAGCCGGAACAGCTGGTCGAGCAGGCCCTGCTGACGCCGTTGAGCCTGCTCAGGCCGTTCCTGGATTATGCAAGGGCAGAGGCCCCGGAGGCCGCAGCAACAATCCACAATGGTCTTGTCCGAAACCCTGACGCACTGGCCAGGCTGGCCACAGAAGCCGACCCGAATGCCCTTCTTCAGTTCCTTGAGCATGCGCAAGCCGATGCGCCTGATCTTGCCAGGGCCCTCAGTAACTATTTTGTCCTGGAATCCGGCACTCTGACTGCGCGAGTCATGGAGATGCCGCTGGGTGATCTGCCCGCGTTCCTGGACTATGCGCAGATCCATCTGCCGGACCTGGCCAGGCAAATCCGAAATCGTGTCGATGAGCGCGCTGGAGAGCTGGCCAGGCGCGCCGTGGCCCTGCCGATCGATCAACTGGGCTCGTTCGCCACTTACGCCAGAGCAAAATTGCGCAAGGTGGGATTGGCGATCCACCGCGAACTGGCCGCGAACTGGAGAGAGGTTGTCGCACGGGTGCTGGAAGCGCCGCTGAATTCCCTTCCGTCCTTCCTCACCTACCTCAACCGCGTGATGCCGACCGTCGCCAAGGCCGTCCAGGAGCAATTGGCCGGGGATCGCGTCGGGTTGGTTCGCAAAGCGGCGGAACTCTCTTTCGGGGATCTGCGCGCGTTCCTTCTCTTTGCGGATAGTCAAATGCCGGGCGTCGCCGATGCCGTCGCCGATGGGCTTGCCAAGGAGCCGGATGACCAGGTGCGGCGCGCTTTGGAGGCGCCGCTCGAACAGCTCACCGCGTTCCTGGAATATGCGCAAGTCGGCGCGCCCGACCTCCTCGATGTCATACTCGACGGTCTCGCTCAAAATGTCGAAGCTTTCACGAAGCACGCGCGCGAGACGTCTTCCGATCATCTCGGAGTTTTGCTGTCTTATCTGAAAACTGGTGCCCCGTCCTTGTACTCATCGTTGCTCAGCGGACTTCTATCTGATTTGCCGAACGAAACGATGGCTGAACGTCGTAGCCGATACAATCCTGAAAAAATCCTTTCGCTTTGCAGGCAAGACGAAGCGTTTACGGAATCGTTGAAAACGATTGACATAGATCTTTGGTCTGAATGGTGGGGCGATCATTATTTTTGTACGCCGGTGTGGTTCCGTGGGTTTGCCACGCTGTGCTACAAAATCGATAGAGGAGACTTGGCAGGGTTGATAGCTGACGCGATTATCCGGACCGCTCGCGCTCAAGACTTGTCCTCGCCGGCTTGCACGCTGCCTCAATTGTCGTTCATTTTGACCTCCCCCCATCGACGTACACAGGAGGAAGTCGAGCGATTCATCGCGAGATGCATCCCTGAAGAATGGCTGGCCGGCCAATATGGCTCCCGGGACGCGACGGTCGGCGCACTGGCCGGAGTTGTTCGGTCCGTAGCGATGGACGATCGGGACTGGCTGGCGCCTGTCTTCAGCCATCCGGCACTCTGGAGGCGAGTCGAGGCGGAGCGGCCAACGCCCGATCATCCCCCTCTTCACGTCGCCGAATGGCTCCAGCTCCTGGGAGGCGCGCGCCTGCTGAATCCGCACCTGACATTGCCCCGGCCGGCAAGCCATCCCCGGCTTGCGGCGGCATTGGCGCTGATCCCGCCCGGCGCGCCGGACGAGGGCATCAGGCCCATGCAGGCGGGTCTGTGGTTCGGCTTGAGGGAGTGGTGCCGCCTGCGGCAGGAATCCGTCGTCGTGGACGCGTCGCTGGGCGATGCCATCCTGGCCCAGTTTCGCGCTGCGGCTCCCGTGAATCGACCGCGCATGACGGCCTTCAACGCGATGATGATCGAATGGCTCAAGCGCTGCCACGACCGGGGTTGGTCGCTTGCGCTCGATTGAGCCCTGCCGGGATGCGACGTCAGAGATCATCCGACCGGGGCGGTGATTTCAGCGATGTCCGGATGAACGGGCCGGCTCGCCCGCCCATCATCCGGCTGGCGCCGCCCGCACCGGCATCGGCCGCGCCCTCCCCGGCTCGCGCAGCCGGCCGGCGACGGCGGCGCGGCGGCGGACGTTCAATTTGTCCAATATGTTGTGGACGTGGTTCTTGACCGTGGCCGGGCCGATGCGCAGGTCGATCGCGATCTCCTTGTTCGACAGGCCCTCGGCGACCAGAGCGGCGACCTCGCGCTCGCGGCGGGTCAGCGGCTCGCCCGACCCGTTCTGGACCCCGGCCAGCGAGGCGAGCCGGTCGCACATCATCGCCATCACCTGCGGCGAGCAGTTCAATTCGCCCTTGAGCGCGCTGTGGACCGCGCCGACCAGGGCGTCGACGGTGCCGTTGCGGTCGACGAAGGCGGCCAGCCCGGCCTCGGCGCAGGCGAGCAGGCTGGCGGCGCCGCCGGCGATGCCGAAGCCGATCAGCCGCATCGCCGGATAGGAGGATCGGAGCTCGCGGGCGAGCGCGAGGCCGTTCGGCATCGAGGCGTCGAGCAGCAAGGCGTCGGCCGGCAAGGTGGCCAGGGCCACCAAAGCGTCGGGCGCGCTCAAGGCGGCGGCGACTTCGAGCCGGCCGTCGCGGACGAGGCTGGCGACCAGTCCGTCGCGATACAATAAAACGTTGCTGACGATGACGACCCGGGGAGCTGTCCTGAACTGGGTCTCAATCTTCCCGGACCGGCCAATGGCCTGGGACCATATCATACGCCCCTCCAACGAAGCGGCTGGCAAACAATGCGCCGCTCCCGCCCTGGGCAGCACGCTCTCATTCCCCGTATGATCTGGATCGCCGCACGCGCGGCCGCCCAAACTGGTCTTGTAAAACGGCCCTTAACATAGGTTGCCGGGTCGGAGAACTGCAAAAGAAAAAGCAACCCCAACCATTTTGGACCTATCGCGCCGTTCCGAACGGTCCGGGCCAAATGGTCTATTCGCGCAAACCGCACTGAGCGCAGGCCGGCGGCGCGACCGCCGCAATCGCCGCCGCGACCCGACCGGCGGCCGCGGGCCGGCGGCCGAACGGTCCGGGACCGCCCGCCCCGCCATTTTCCGGGCCGCACGGCGGATTTCGCCCGGCGCCGCGCCGGCCCACAGTCGCGCGCTTCGAAGTCGAGCGGGAAACCCGGTGAATCCGATACGCATTCATCTTGGCCAGATGCCGTCGATGCTGCGCGCGATCATCAACGACCTGCTCGCCCGGGAATCGGACTTCGAGGTGGTCGGCATTTCGGAGACGGAAGAGGATGCGCTGCTGCGCGCCCGCCAGGTGCGGGCCGACATGCTGATCACCGCCGCCGGCGGCGACGGCGGCACCTGCCTCAGGGCGATATTGTGCGGACCGCCGCTCAGCATCTTCGCGATCGGCGAGGACGGGCGCGACGCGGCCGCGGTCACCTTCGTGCGCCAGGAGATCGACCTGGAGGCGGCCGACGACGTGGTCGAGGCGATCCGCCGCGTCGCGGGGAGCCACTGATGGCCTCGCTCGGCGCCGTGAACCTGGTCGGCGAATTGATCGCCGCTTTGCTGCGGTCGCGGCGGTCGCTGCTCGCCGAGGAGGGACGGCTCGACGTCGTGCCGCCGTCGCAGGACATCGCCCACGTCTCGATCGCCAAGCTGATCGGCGCCAGCCCGCCAAGCTCGGGGCTGAGCATCACCTGCTATCACGTCGCCCGGTCCGACCATCAGCTCGGCCGGCTGCCGGCGGAGGATCCGTCGCTCGGCACCGGCATCTCGCTCGAACTCTCCTATCTGCTGGCAAGCTGGTCGTCGACGCCGGCGGACGAGCAAGCGCTGTTGAGCTGGGCGATGCTCGAGCTCGGCCGCTACGCGGTCCTCGACAAGGGTCAGCTGGTCGGCGGCGACGCCTGGGAACGCGGCGAATCGATCCAGATCGTTCCCGAGGACGCCGAACCCGAGCGCCTGTTCCGGCTGTGGGAAGCGCTCAAGCAGAAGCTCCGGCTGAGCAGTCTGTTCAAGGCGCGGATCGTGCGGATCGGCTACGGCCCGACCAGCGACGCTTTGCCGGTGGCGGCGAGCCGCTTCGCTTTCTCCCATGGCGACCCGGCGGTGGAGCCGGCTCTATGATGGCGATGCTCGCCCCGGACCTGCTCGACCGCCGCGCGCTGGCGCTGATCCGGCTGATCGACGCGTTCGGCCGGCCGGTCGCCGGCCCGGTCAGGATCGAAGGCGAAGGCGTGCGATTCTGCGCCAAGGGGCCGGGCGAATATGCGATCCTCGCCGCGGCCGGGCTAGAGGCGCACAGCGCCGCCTTCGAAGCGCCGCCGCCGGCGCCGGCGATCGGCTCGCAGCACATCATGATCGACCTGACGCCGGCGGACGCGGCGGCGGCGCCGCGCCGGTTCGACCTCGCTCTGCCGCGCGATCCCGACCCCGATCATGCCGATCAGGCCGGATCTTTGTTCAAGCCGGCGCTGATCGACATGCTGCCGACGCCGCGCGTCGGCCAGAGCGGCAGCGCCTGCCTGGTCAGGGTGTCGGTCGTGCGCGACGACGATGGCCGCCGCGTCGAGAACGCGCTGGTGCGCGGCCGCAGCGACGACGGCCGCTTCACCGCCCGCGCGCTCACCGACGCGCGCGGCGAGGCCTGCCTGGTCTTCCCGACGCTGCCGCTCGCCTTCCCGGGCGCCGGCGCCAATGTCGACCCCGATCTTCCGGCCCGGGTCGCGGTCACCGTCGTTCCGGCGGCGGCGCGCTTCCACGCGGCCGAGGATGTCGAGCGCGCCGCCGCGGCGGCCGCCGGCCGCACCAGCGGCCATGCCGATCCGGACACGATCGGCGCGGTCGCTGCCGATTTCGCCGGCGGCGCCCCGGTGCGGCTGGCGGCGGGCCGCCAGCCGTCGCTCGCTTTGTCGTGGCAGGCGCCATGAGTCTTTTCCCACCCATGTGGCCGATCCGCGGCCCATCCAAGGAGGCGGTCAATGCCTGAATATCTCGCACCAGCGGTGTTCGTCGAGGAAACCAGCTTTCGCGCCAAGTCGATCGAGGGCGTCGGCACCAGCACCGCCGCCTTCGTCGGCATGACCGCGCGCGGCCCGGTCAGCGTCACGCCGAGCGACCCGACGCCGCCGCTGCTGACCAGCTTCAGCGACTATGAGCGTTATTATGGCGGGGTCGACGACCTCATGATCAACAATGCGGCGGTGCGCAACTATGTCGCGCTCGCCGCGCGCGCCTTCTTCAACAATGGCGGCGGCCGGCTCTACGTCGCCCGCTTGCTCGGCACCGGCCCGGCCGCGGCGAGGACGGCGGTCCTCAACAGCGGCACTCCGGCCGTCAACAAGCGCGTGAGCTTCGTCGCGCGGCAGCCCGGCGGCGCCCGCATCGCCGGCACCGGCGCCAGCTTCCGGATCACGATGCGCAGGCAGGAGCTGGCGACGACCAAGACGCTGGGCCTGGCGCAGCCGCCCGGCACCCTGCTCCAGATCGGCAATAACAGCTTCTTCGTCGGCGTCGACACCAATGCGAACAACGCCACGCTGAACGCGGTTGCGGCCGGCGACGCCGGAACCATCGTCACCGTGGGGATCGAGGTCGAGGACCCGTCCGGCATGGTCTACGAAGCCGGCGGGCTCGGCGTCCACCCGCTGCACCCGCGCTATATCGGCAATGTGATGGGCGCCGCCGGCGACCCGTTCACGACCCCGGTGACGATCGACATCGGCGCCGCCACGACGCCGCTCGAGCTGCTCGGCGCGATGTTCCGCACCGCGCCCGAGACGGTCAGGACCGAGGATCTGGTCGGCGGCAGCGACGGCACCGCCACACCCGCCACCCAGGACTTCCAGGACGCGCTCGATTCGCTGCTCGCGCTCGAGGATATCTCGATCGTCGCCGCGCCCGGATCGTCGAGCTACGAAGCGGTCAAGGCGACCGCCATCACCAGCCAGCTGATCGGCCATGCCGAACGGCGGCGCGCCTACCGGATCGCCGTGCTCGACACCCCGCCCGGCCTCGCCCAGATCGCCGACGTCAGGACGCTGAAGAGCAGGATCGACAGCAAATATGCGGCCCTTTATTATCCGTGGATCCGCATCGCCAATCCGCTGGCGGGGACCGATCCGGCCCAGCCGGCCGTGCTCGACGTGCCGCCGAGCGGCGCGGTGTGCGGCATCTACGCCCGCAGCGACGTCCAGCGCGGCGTCTGGAAGGCGCCCGCCAACGAGACGGTGACCGACGCGATCGGGCTGCAGCGCGACGTCCGGTTCGGCGAGCAGGAGGTGCTGAATCCGCTCGGCGTCAACTGCATCCGCGCGCTTCCCAACCGCGGCATCCGCGTCTGGGGCGCGCGCACGCTGAGCTCCGATCCGGAATGGAAATATGTCAACATCCGGCGCTATTTCCTCTACCTCGAGGCGTCGATCGACCGCGGCACCCAATGGGCGGTGTTCGAGCCCAATGGCGAGGCCCTGTGGGCCAATGTCCGCACCACCGTGTCGGACTTCCTCTACAATGAATGGGTCAGCGGCGCGCTGCTCGGCACCACGCCGAAGGAGGCCTATTTCGTCCGCTGCGACCGGTCGACCATGACCCAGAACGACCTCGATAACGGCCGGCTGGTCTGCCTCGTCGGGGTCGCCGCGATCAAGCCCGCCGAATTCGTCATCTTCCGCATCGGCCAGAAGACCGCCGATGCGCGCGGATAAGGAGTGAATGACATGCCAACCCGCGACACGCCCTACGGCGCCTATAATTTCCTGGTCGAGTTCGACGGCAACGATCCGGCAACGTCCGCTCTGGGCGGATTCTCCGACGTCTCCGGGCTCGGCACCGAGATCACCCTGATGGAATACCGCCAGGGCAACGACAAGGAGAACCGGGTCCGCAAGATCCCCGCCCTTCACAAGTCCGGCGACGTGACGCTGAAGCGGGGGATCATGGGCCAGACCAATTTCTGGCAATGGATCCAGATCACCCGCGTCGACCCGACCCACCGCCGGGTCGTCAACATCACGCTGCAGGACGAGCAGCGCAACCCGGTGCTGAAGTGGAAGCTGATCAACGCCCGGCCGATGAAATGGACCGGCCCCACCCTCGCCGCCAAGGGCGGCAGCGACGTGGCGATGGAGGAGCTGGTGATCGCCTCGGAAGGTTTCGAGTTCGCCGAGGTCTGAGGCGTAGGCCATGTTCCTTCCCGGCATCAGCTTTTCGGCCAGCCGGCCGATCGTCCGAGGCCTGACGTCGCGCGCCGACGTCGCCTTGTTCGTCGGCTGCGTCGGCCGGCGCGCGACCGCCCTTCCCGAGGCGTTGCGCGCGCAGCTGGAACGCGCCGGCTGGTCTCCCACCGGGCTGTTCGCCACCGATCCCGAGCGGTATGACGACCTGCTCGGGCTGCCGGTGGCGCTCGAAAGCTGGTCCGAGTTCGACGCTTTGTTCGCCTGGGAGCGCCGGCCGGCGGCGCCGGGCTCGACCGACATGCTGCCGACGCCGCTGGGGCTCGCGGTCAAGAGCTTCTTCGAGGAAGGCGGCGCCAAGGCCTATGTGGTGCGGACCGGCGACCCGTTGCCGCTGGCCGACCCGAATGTCACCCCGGACGAGTTCACCGCCATCAAGCTCCGCCTGCTGAGCTGGCAGAACCCGCCGCCGCCCGACGCCGGCCGGCGGGTGCCGATCCTGCCCGGCTTCCGCTCGCTCGGCCGCAGCGCCGAGCCGGCCGACCCGGCAACCTGGGCCGGCGCGGCGATGGTCTATGCGGTCGACGACGCGGCGATGCTGGTGCTGCCCGACCTCATCGACATTTGCGCCGGCAGCCCGGCGCCGCTGCCGGCGCCGGAGCCGGTGCCGGGCCCGCCGGAGGCGTTCCGGCCGTGCGCGCCGGTGCCGCCCAATGTCGAGCCGGAGCCGCGCGTGGCCCGTCCCGAATATCGCGCGCCGCGGCTCGACCGGAACGGCTATGCCCTGTGGGCGGGCGCGCTGCGGCACAGCCTCGACCTGCTCGGCCGCCCGCGCGGCCCCGCCCACCGGCGCGACGTGATGCTGCTTTCGGCCTTTCCGCTGCCGCTGATCGAGGCCGGATTTCCAGGCGACGCCGAAAGCTGGCCGCTGGCGCTGATCGACCTTGCCGATCTCGCCGCGCCCGGGCTCAGGCTGCGCGATCCCGCCGCGATCGGCAGCGCCCGGCTCCAGCTCGCTTATCCCTGGGTCGAGACCGCCGCTTCGGTGAACCTGCCCGAGGGCCTGCAAAGCCCGGAAGGCCTGCTCGCCGGGCTGATCGCCCGCACCTCGCTGATCGACGGCGCCTATCGCAGCGCCGCCGGCCGCGACTGCCGCAGCCCGCGGCGGCTCCATCCCGACATTTCGACCAGCAACCTCGCCCGCGGCCTGCCCGGGGGCCAGGCCGACTGGCTCGGCGAGCGGCTGTCGATCATCGGCCTCAAGCGCGGCCGGATCGAGCTGATCAGCGACGCGACCATGGCCGACGACCGCAAGTGGCGGGCCGGCGGCGTGTCGCGGCTGATGGGAATCGTGCTGCGCGCCGCGCGGCAGCTCGGCGACGACCTGCTGTTCGAGGCGAACGGCCCGCATCTGTGGGCGCGGGTCCGCGCCACCGTCGAGGCCTTCCTCGAACGGCTGTGGCGGCAGGGGGCGCTCGACGGCCGCTCCCGCACCGATGCCTTCGACGTGCGGTGCGACGAAGGCAGCATGACCCAGGCCGATCTCGACGCCGGGCGGGTGATCTGCCGGATCCAGTTCACCGCCGCCTATCCGATCGAGCGGATCACCGTGTCGCTGCTGCTGCTCGAGGCGGCCGCGACGACGAGGGAGGCGGCCTGATGCCGATCTCGCTCCCCCCCGGCGAGGACGGCCGCACCCCCTACGCCAATTTCGCCTTCCACGTCAGCATCGAGCCGGTGACCGGCACATTCAGCCCAAAGGAGGGCATCGAGGATGCGATGCTGATCGGCGGCTTTTCCGAGATCTCCGGCCTCGAAGCGATGATGGAGCATAAGGTGATCAAGATCGGCGGCTCGAACTATGGGCCGCAGCTGCGCGCGGGCCCGGTCAGCTTCGGCACCGTCATCATGAAGCGCGGCATCGTCGAGGCGCGGCATTTGTGGCGCTGGTGGGCGATGTTCGCCGGCGCCGACGGCGCGATCGACGCCCGTCCGACGCTCGACAATCGCGGCAACGTTCTGATCGGCCTGATCCGCGAGACGCGCACCAGCGCGACCGAGGCCGGCGACCGCAGCATCCGGCTCGGCTGGCGGCTGCGCAACGCGATGCCGGTCAAGTTCCGGGTCGGCGACCTCAACGCCAAGGGCAGCGACGTAGCGGTCGAGGAGCTGCACCTCGCCCATGAGGGGCTGGAGATGCAGGGAGTGGTCGGATGAGCGCGGTCGAGGGCCAGGCCTTCTTCCAGAAGGAAGGGTCGGACGACAGCGAGCGGCTGTACGTCCACTTCAACCCGACCTCGCTCAAGGTGACGCTGACCAACCAGTTCGGCCAGGACCCGCCCGACCAGCATGCCAAGCCGACCACCGCCAAGCTCGACGTCGAATTGCTGTTCGACACCACCGAGACCGGCTTCGACGTCCGCAGCGAGATTGCGCTGCTGCACAGCCTCGCCACCGCGACCGGGGAAACCAAGGCGGCCAAGGGCGGCGGCAAGGGCAAGCAGAACCCGAAGGAAGAGGCCAATCACAGCCTGCCCAAGACGATCTTCCAGTGGGGCACCACCAAGTTCACCGGCGTCATCGAATCGCTGAACGAGACGCTCGATTACTGGTCGTCGGACGGCGTGCCGCTGCGGGCGACGCTGCAGATCAGCATGAAGGGCTCGCCGCTCGCCAGGGTCGAAGGGCTCGAACAGTCGAAGGCGAGCAAGGACAATCCGGCTCCGGACATCCAGGACGTGCCCGCGGTCGAGGCGCCGGCCGGCGGCACCGGCACCACCGGCGCGGCAAGCCAGGGCGGCGATTCCGCGGCCGGCCGCTTCCTCGCGGCGATGAGCGGGCTGGAGAATATGCGGGCGCCGACCGGCGCCTCGTTCGGCGCTTCGGCCGGCGTGAGCCTGTCGGCCGCCGCCGGCTTCCAGATGAGCGGCGGCGTCAGCGCCGGCGCCGCGATCGGCTTCGGCATCGGCGCCTCGGCGGGGGCGAGCGCCTCGGCCGGCCTCGGTGCGAGCGTCGGCGTCGGCATGGCGGGGGGAGCGGGCTTCGGCATGGGCGCATCGGCCGGCGCCGGCTTTGGCGCGGGAGCGTCGGCCGGGGCGGGCTTCGGCATGGGCGCATCGGCCGGCGCCGGCTTCGGCGCGGGAGCGTCGGCCGGAGCGGGTTTCGGCGTGGGCGCATCGGCCGGGGCAGGCTTCGGCGCGGGCGCGTCGGCCGGAGCGGGCTTCGGCATGGGCATGTCGGCCGGGGCGGGCATGAGCATGAGCGGGGGCGGATCCGGCTTCGGCCTGTCCACTTCCTCGACGACGAGCGTGACCGGCTTCGACGGCGTCACCCGCACCGAGAGCCACAGCAGCTTTGCCGGGCCGCTGGGGACGACCAGCTCGAGCAGCGTCTCCTACATGTCGGGTTCCGCGACCGCCGGCCTCGCCGCCAGCCAGGGCGCGTTCGCCGGCCTCGGCGTCTCCAAGACGACCGCGCCGAGCGCCGCCTTCGATCCGACCCGGCTGATCGGCCCGCCGTCGCCGGCGGTCGGGCCGTTCGCCCAGTTCGACAGCAGCGGCCGGCTGCTGACGTCCGGCGGCCAGGCGGCCGCCGGCTATGCCGTCCATGAGAGCGTGACCATTTTCTAGAAGGAAGGGCCGAGAATGTCCGTGGTGATCGACGAAGTCGTCTCCGAAGTGGCCGAGCCGCCGGTCGCCGGCGCCGCCGCCGCCGCCCCGTCCGGCGCGGCGGCGCCGCCGCTCGACCTCGAACGGCTCGCTTTCGAGATGGCGCGGCGCCGGCACCGCGCCCAGCGGCTGTGGGCCGACTGACATGGCGCTGGCCGACCCTCTGCTGCTGCTCACCGCCTCGCCGACCGTCGAGGTCGACGGGAAGAGCTACCCGATGATGGCGCAGAATCTCGAGCGGATGCGGGTCAGCGAGGCGCTGGGCGGGCTTTCCTCGCTCGAGCTGGTGCTGACCGACAGCGCGACGCAGGGCGACGGCAGCGCCACCCACGCCGCCGGCGCCGGCTCGCCGCTCCAGCTCGGCGCCGGCATCCGGGTCTTCGCCGGCCCTTCCGAAGCGGGCGCCTATGAGATTTTCGACGGCCAGATCACCGCCATCGAGGCCGAGGTGCGCGAGGCCAGCCCACCGCTGTTCACCTTGCTGGCCGAGGACCGGCTGTTCTCCGCCCGGCGCGCGCGGCGCACGCGGCTGTTCGAGGACGCCACGCTGAAGGACGTGGTGGGCGCGATCGCCTCCGACCACCGCCTCACGCCCGAGGTCCGGGACGGCGTCGACACCGCCACCGGCAACTGGCTGCAGGCCGACGAGACCGACCTCGCCTTCCTGCGCCGCATCCTGGCGGGCTGCGACGCCGACGCGCAGATCGTCGGCGACAAGCTGCAGGTCGGCCGGATCGGGATGGATCGCCGCTCGCTGGTCGCGCTCCATGCCGGCAACACGCTCAAATATGCGCGGATCGTCGCCGACGTCGCCGACCAGGTCACCGAGGTCCGGCTGACCAGCTTCGATCCGGCGAGCGGCGAGCCGGTCGACGCCCGCGCCGAGTGCGCCGGCTTCGGACCCGGCAAGGGCAAGAGCGGCCCGGACATCCTCAAGGAGAAGTTCAGCGCGGTCAGCCTCCATCTCGGCCGGTTCGGGCCGATGACCCAGAGCGGCGCCGACGCCCGCGCCGGCCTCGAATGCGCGCGCCGCGCCCGCGCCTTCGTCCGCGCCAGCGGCACGACGACCGGCAATGGCGAGCTGCGGGTCGGCAGCTGGGTGACGATGGCCGGCGTCAACGCCCAGTTCGACAACGAATTTGCGGTGACCAAGGCGGTCCACCGCTGGGACCGGCAGGAAGGCTATCGGACCGATTTCGAGGCCGAATGCGCCTATCTGGGAGAGGCGCAATGAACCTGATCGGGAATTTCCCCGCACCCGCTTCGTGGCTCGCCGGCGCCCATCTCGCCCGGGTGGTCTCGGTCAAGGACCCGGCCAATCTGGGCCGCGTCCAGGTGCGGCTGCTCGCCGCCGACCCGGACGGCGAGGCCCTGGTCTGGGCCCGGGTCGCGGTCCCTTATGCCGGCGACAAATATGGCGCCTTCCTGATCCCCGGCATCGACGAGGAGGTGCTGGTCGTGTTCACCGCCAACGACGCCGGCCATCCGATCGTCGTCGGCGCGCTGTGGAACGGCAAGACCGCGCTGCCCGAGAGCCTGACCAAGGACGCGGTCGACCGCTGGACGCTGACCGGCCCCAACGGCACCCGGATCGCCATCGTCGAGGAAGCGAGCGGCCAGGAGAAGGTCGAGATCAGCACGCCGGGCGGAGCGACCGCGACCCTGACCGACGCTTCGGGCGGCGAGATCCGATTGAAGGTCGGCACCAACAAGGTCGTGATGGGCCAGTCCGGGATCGCGATCCAGACCGCCAACGAGTTCAGCGTCAAGGCCGCGACGATCGTGATGCAGGCGGGCCAGTTCGACGTGAAGACGCCGCTCGCCACCTTCTCCCTGGCGGTGGACTGCAAGACGCTGACGTCGACGATGATCACCTCGTCGACCTATGCGCCCGGCATCGGGAACGTGTGGTGAGCGCCGCCTTGCTCCATCCGGCCGAGCGCCGGCGGCTGGCGCCCTTGATGCCGCCCGAGCCGCACCACGAGGTCGTGCTGCGGCCATTGGGCGCCGGCGACGCGCGCACGATCATAGGCACCAGCAAGGTGCGCAACTTCGTCGAGGCCTTGTTCGAGGATGTGGCGGCGCCGGACTGGCGCGCCCGGCTGGCCGCGATGCGCGGCGCCCGGCGCGACGCGGACGGCGTGCTGCGGCTGAGCCTGCCGATCCACCGCAAGACCCAGATCGCCTTGTTCGAGGCGGTCTGCGCCGAGCCCGGCACGCCGCGCCTCGACCCGGACAAGATCGAGTCGATGGGCATGGTGCTGCGCCGCCGCCGCCATGACTGGGCGGGCTGGATGAAGCGGGGCAAGGACGCCCTGGGCTGGAAGCCTCTCGACGCCGGCGACGTCGATCCCGATCCCATCCTGCGCCAGGCCGCGCATCCCGCCAACCAGGCGGTGCGCGATCTGATCGCGCGGCGCACGCCGCCGTCGCGGCTCGCCGAGGAGATCGTGCCGCTCCACCTCGTGCCGCCCGACGTCTGCGCGGCGCGCGGCCGCACCATATTGTTCGGGGTCGTGCCGGTGATGAGCAATGACGAGGCGCCGAAGGAGCCGCTCGATTATGCCGCGCTGCCGCCCGCCCGCCTCACCGAGATGGTGGCCCATCTGTCCGAATATCTGAAGGCGCGGCCGCAGCTGGCGATGCCGCGCCCCGGCCAGAGGCTGACGAGCGGGTGGAACGTGCTCGATCCGCCCGCGCCCGGATCGACCCCGGCGGCGCAGCTCAATTCCTTCGGCATCTTCCTCCAGCAGCTGAAGATCGAACTGGACGCGTTCGGCCAGGGACCGGCCGCCGCCGCGCTGATGGCAGCCTATTCCGGCCTCAATCTGCCGCTCGCCCGCGACGTGCGCGGCAACGTCACCGCCGCCATCGACGCCGCCCGCTTCCTGCGCAAGGCCGCGGCGGTGCTGATCGACCGCCAGCCCAATTTGGACAATATCGCGATGCCGCTCGAATGGCCGCGGATCGACGCCGCGCGCGGCGCGCGGCTGACCCGCGCCGCGCTCGACTGCCTGAGCGCGCGCCATGCCGAGCTCGCCACCGCGCCGGGCAAGCATGACCTCGCCACCGACCAATATGCGGTGCGCGGCTTCATCCGCGTGCGCGGCCCCGACGGCTGTCCCGACCGGCTGGTGTGGAGCCCTTACAGCGAGAAGTTCCGCATCGCCCCCTGGTGGGACGGCGACGGGCCCCAGGTCAAAGTGTCGCTGCCGGACCTGTCGCAGATCAAGGACATGAAGCCCAATTTCGCCTTCGAGCTGCCGCCCGCCATCGCCAACATGCTCAAGGGCGACATGAAGAAACTCGCCGAGGGCGAAGGATCGACCTCCGGGCTGGAGGTCGGCTGGATCTGCAGCTTCGCGCTGCCGATCATCACCCTGTGCGCCTTCATCGTCCTCAACATCTTCCTGTCTTTGTTCGACCTGTTCCTGCGGTGGATGATGTTCATCAAGATCTGCATCCCGATCCCGAAGAAGGGCTGAAAGATGTCCGGTCCCATTCTCACCTCGTCGCGCGGCAACGCCTTCCGGCCCCCGATCTGCTGGCCGCTGATGCCGGTGCCCGACGAGGACGGCCGGCTCGGCTTTCCCGACCTCGACACGTCGATCCGCCAGCGCATCGAGGCGGTGCTGCGCACCAGCCCGGGCGAGCAGCTGATGCGCCCGCAATTCGGCGCCGGGCTCGAGCTGCTGGTCCACAAGCCCAACACCGCCGAGATACGCGCGCGCGCCCAGGAGAGGGTCACCGCACTGGTCGGCGCTTACGAACCACGCATCCTGCTCGACCGGGTCACCGTCGTTCCGGGCAAGGATCTTCGCGAGCTGGCGATCACCATCGCCTATCGCATCCGCGCGACCGGCGTGGCGACGCAGATATCGGCGCACGTGCCGGTGGGAGGTGCCTGATGCCGATCCGCCCGCCAGCCCTTGACGACCGCGGCTTCGAGGACCTCGTCGCCGATCTCGTCCGGCGCATCCCGTCCCACACGCCGGAATGGACCGATCCGCGCGACGGCGACCCGGGCCGGACGCTGATCGACCTTTTCGCCTGGCTCGGCGACACCATCCTCTACCGCGCCAACCTGATCCCCGAACGGCAGCGGCTCGCCTTCCTGCGGCTGCTCGGCCAGCAGATGCGGCCGGCCTTGCCCGCCCGCGGGCTGGTCCAGCTGGCGATCGCCGAAGGCGTGCTGCCGGTGACGCTGCCGCCGCGCTCGGCGATCGCCAAGCCGGTTCATTTCGAGACCGAAGCCGAGCTGGTCGTGCAGCCGGTCGAGGGCCGCTGCTATATCAAGCGCCGCCCCGACGGGCGCGAGACCGGCCAGCTTTCCGGACTGATCGCGGACCTGCGGCAGCTGTACGGCGTGTCGGGCCGGACCGCGGCCTATGTCACCACGCCGGTGTTCGTCGACGGCGCCGCCGAGCCGCAGGGCCGCGACTTCGTCGCCCAGTCGCTCGACAAGTGCCTGTGGATGGCCCTGCTGGCGCCCGACCCGGCGCCGGCGACGGTGGCGGCGGTGCGCAAGAGCCTGGCCGGCGGCGACGACAATCGCCGGGTCGTGCTCACAATCGGCCTCGCCCCGGCGATCGACATACCGGCGGCGCTGGAGGCGATCTCGACCCGCGCGCCGATCCCCCATATCTGGGAGATCTGCACCGGCGCCGGCGACGGCGACGAATATCTGGCGCTCGAGACCCTGGCCGACGGCACCGCCGGGCTGGTGCGGCCGGGCGTGGTGCGGCTGCTGCTGCCCGGCGCAGACGATTTCGGCGCGCCGACCAACGACCTGCTCGCCAATTTCCGCGCCGGCGTCGGCGATCGGCCGCCGCGGATCGACGATCCGGTGACGGCGGCGCGGCTGGTCGCCTGGATCAGGCTGCGGCCGGCGCGCGAGGCGCGGCTCGCCTCGCTGAAGCTCGCCTGGGCCGGGATCAACGCGGTGATGGCCGAGCAGCGCAAGACGCTCGGGCGCCAGCAGATCGGGCGCGGCACCGGCGCCTCCGGCCAGGAATATCCGCTCGGCAGCCAGTCGGTCGACGCCGCCACGCTGCGGATCGAGGTCGAGGAGGAAGAGGGCATGCGGGTCTGGCGGCAGGTGCCGGACGTCGACGCCGCGGGGCGCGGCGACCGCGTCTACAGCCTCGACAGCGAGGCCGGCCTGATCCGCTTCGGCAACGGCGTGCGCGGCGCCGTCCCCGGCCTCGGCCGGGCGATCCATGTCGCCTATATGCGCGCCGGCGGCGGCAGCGCCGGCAACCTCCCGCCCGGATCCCTGAAGACCATCGCCGTGCCCGGCCCGGCCCGGCTCAAGGTGGCGCAGCCGCTGCCGATGGCGGGCGGCGTCGACGCCGAGCGGATCGAGGAAGCCGAAGCGCGCATCCCGGCGACGATCCGCCATGGCGGCCGCGGCGTCACGAAGAGCGACATACAGGAGCTCGCTTTGCGCACGCCGGGGGTCGCGATCGGCCGGGTCGAGGTGATGGAGCGGTTCAAGCCGCAGCAGCGGCGGTCGAACATCCCCGGAATCGTCTCGGTGATGGTGATCCCGGCCCGCGCCGGCACCGCCAAGCCGGCGCCGCGCGCCGACCGCTCGATGCTCGAGACGGTCCATGGCTGGCTCGACCTCAGACGGCCGCTGTCGACCGAGCTTTATGTGATCGCGCCGGACTATGTCCCGATCGGCGTCACCGCGGCGGTCGAGCTGATCGACCCCGAGCAGCGCGACGCGGTGCTCGAGATGGTCTCCGAGACGATCCGGCTGCATTTGTGGCCGCTCGCCCCGGGCGGCCCCGACGGGACCGGATGGCCGCTCGGCCGCCCGGTCGACGACCGGCTGATCGAGACGGCGATCGCGCGCGTGCCCGGTGTGCGCTCGGTGGCGCCGGTGAGGCTGTTCACCCGCGGCGGACGCGGCCGGACCTGGCTCGTCGTCCGGCCCGATTCCGGCGGGCGCGAGCTGATCCACGTGCAGCCCTGGCAGCTGCCGGAGCTGGCGATGCTGTCGGTCGGGGTCGGCAGCAGCGCGTCGGCGACGCTGCCGCCGGGCGGTTCGCCCTTCGGCGATGGCGACGGCACCGGCGGCGGCGTCGCCATCCCGGTCGTGCCGGAGATGTGCTGATGGACGTCAACGGCCTGCCGATGTTCGACCTTGCCGGCCGGCGCGCCTTCGGCCTCGCCGAGGACAGCGAGGCGCCGTTCATCGCCGCCGCGCTCGACTATAAGGAGGCGGAGGGGCACGTCCGGCTGGCCCAGCAGCAGGAGGTGCCGCAGCTTCAGGAGGACGAGACCTTCGCCCGGCTGATGGCCTCCTCGCCGTCGCCGATCGCCGACGGCCAGGGCGGCTTCGCCTGGTGGGACGCCGCCGGCCGCCAGCTCGAGGCGTCGGGCTTCGCGCCGGGCAGCACGGTGCTGCCACTGCCCGTCGCCGATCCGCCGACGCCGGTCGGCCCGAGCGACTTCGCCTTCGGCGCCGACGAGGTGATCTACTTCGCGCGTGACGGCGCGGTGGTGATGAAGGATCTGCGCGAGCGCTGGCGCCCGGCCGCGGCCCGCCGCGCCGATTTCCGCGCCGACCTGCTGGCGCCGGTTCCGGACGGCGGCGTGTGGGCGTTCGACGTCGCCGGGCGCCGGCTGGCGCGGATGAAGGGGCGGCCGCTGCGCTTCACCGGGCTGCGCGATCCCGACCCGGACCGTTTCGACCCGGTCGAGCCCAATCCCGATCCGCCGCGGCTGCTGCCGGTCCGCAAGGCGCGGATCCCGGCCGCCTTCACCGCCGTCGCGATGGCCGCCTCGCCGGGCGGCCGGCTGGCGCTGCTCGCCTGGGAGGACGGAGAGGATGCGGCCGTGTTCAGCCTCGAGCCCGACGGGCTGGTGCTGCGCTTCCGGCTGGCCGGCCTCAAATTCCCCTTCTCGCTCGGCTGGAGCGGCGAAGCCGAGATAGCGGTGCTGGCGAGCGAAGGCGCGGCGCCGGCGCGGCAGGCCTTCGTCTACCCGATGGACCTGCCGCCGCTGCCGGACCGCCATCTGCCGCCGGACGGGCGCATCCATCCGCTGATCGGGCCGTGGCCGAGCAAGTTCTGCAACGCCCCCGCCGAGGTCCCGCACTATCTGGTCGCCGGCGAACCCGGCGGGCCGCCGGCGGCGGTCCGCCCGCTGCGCCCCCTGTCCGGCGGTCGCTATGCCCGCATGGGAACGGTGCTGGTCGGTCCGATCGATTCGAAGACGACCGGCTGCGTCTGGCACCGCCTCTATGTCGAGGCGGCGGTGCCGAGCGGCGGCGCGATCGAGATCGCCGCGCTCGCCGCCGAATCGCCGGCGGCGCCCGTCCTTCCCGGCGCCGACGGCGCGCCGGCCTGGGCCCGCCACCGCGTCGCCGCGGCGGCCGATTCCGAGGCGGGCGGAATCCCGCAGGCGAGCTGGTGCCCGCAGGCGTCGGAAATCCCGTTCGCGCCGCCGGCCCTCGCCTGTCCGCCGCGCCCGGGCAGCGCGGGCCTGTTCACATTGCTGCTGCAGCAGCCGGGCCGGAAGGTGCGGCGCGTCGCCGGCCGCTATCTGTGGCTTCATCTGACGCTGACCGGCGACAGCCAGAATTCGCCCGAACTGGCGGCGATCCGTGTCTATGCCCGGCGCTTCTCCTATCGCGACCGCTATCTGCCCGCTTTCTATCGCGAGACGCTCGGCGGCGGCGACGCCGACGCCCCCGGCACCGCGACCCGGCAGGATTTCATGGAGCGGCTGCTCTGCCTGTTCGAGGGCGTGCTGACCGAGACCGAGGGGCGGATCGCCGGCGCCTGGCTGCTGACCGACCCGGCCGCCGCGCCCGACCATGCCGTGCCGTGGATCGGGCAATGGATCGGAGTGCCGTGGCGCAACGGCGAGAGCGTGACGCGGATGCGCCAGGCGCTGCTCGCCGCGCCCCACACCGCCGCGCTCAACGGCACGCTCGGCGGCCTCGCGGCGGCGCTCGAGCTCGGCACCGGCGGCATCTTCATCGGCGGCGGCCGGCTCGATCCGGATCGTCCCGTGCCGCCCCCCGGCACGCCGGCGGTGGCGCGAATGGGCGACGTCGCGCTGCGGGCGCTGATGCTGTCGGCGCGGCGCGACGGCAGCTGCGCGCTGCTCGCCGGCGGCGCGGTCACCAAAGGCGACATCATCATCGTCGAGGGATTCCGGCTGCGCCGCACCTTCGCCACCATCCTCGGCGCCGACCTCGCCGACGAGGAGGACCCGCTGACGCTGGGGCTGGTGCGGTCCGGCAACAGCTTCGTCGGCGACACATTGATCCTCGGCGACGAGGCGCGGGCCGAGCTGCTCAGCCTCTATCGCGACGAGATCGACGCCGGCCGGCGCGACACCGAGGCGGTCGAGCAATTCTATGCGCGGCTCGCCCATCGCGTGCTGGTGCTGGTGCGCGGCGTCACCGACCCGATGGAAGTGAAGCGCCTCACCGACATCGTCGAGGCGCAGGTGCCGGCCCATGTCGAGCCGCAGGTCCATCACGCGCGCACGCCGTTGATCGTCGGCGCCGCCTCGCTGGTCGGGATCGATTCCTATCTCGCCGAGGCCGAGCCGTTCGAGCAGGTGCGGCTCGGGCGGACGATCGTCGGCGCCGGCGATTTCGTCGCCGGCAGCGGCCATCTCGACCGCCGCGCCGACGGGCCGGTGTCGCCGCCGCCGCGCGCGCGCGCCGACGGCCCGAAGGAGGTCTGGTCGGGATCGAGCTTCACGGTGAGCGGCCTGCGGTCGACCGCGGCCGCGGGGCGCCGCGTCGAGCGCCACATCTGGATGTGGGAATGACCCGAGGGAAGAGTTTCGAGGAGGAAGAGAGATGGCGGAGTTCAAACCCAATGTGCCGGTGGTCCAGGCGGACCCGGTGGTCACCGTCGACGTCAAGCGGGGTGCGCCGCTGCCGCTCGGCCCGCAGCGCTTCCGGCTGGTGGTGGTCGACGATTCGGGCAACGAATCCGAGCCCGTCATCCTCCAGGTGGTGGTCCGCGACACCGAGAAGCCGACCGCCGTGCTCGACATGGTCGACGCCAACGGCCGCGTGCTCGAGCCGGCCGTGTCGGCGGGCGCCTCCTTCATCCTGTCCGGCGCGCGTTCGAGCGACGTCCCGCCCGGAAAAGTGAAGGAATATCGGTTCACCCTGCTGGACCGGGTCGGGATCTGATGGCGATCCTCGCGACCGGACGGATGGTGGCAAGCGCCCAGCCGACTTTGCTGGTGGAGAACCGGCTGGAGCCGGGCAGCTACCGCTTCCAGCTGGTCTGCGTCGACGATGCCGGCAATGCCAGCGAGCCCGCCATGCTCACCGTCACCGTGCGGCAGCGTACCGTCATCAGGCCTGAAATCATCCCGCGCGAGCGCATCGTCGTCGAGCGCCTCACCCCCATCCGTCCGCAGCGACCGGGAGGCTAAGAATGAGCGAAGCCGACCTTTACACCCACCCCGACCCGCTCGAGCGCGGCGCCGCTCCCGAACGGGTCAATTACGCCACCGGGGTGCTGCTCCAGGCCGAGGATTTCCGCGACGAGCAGACCTATCATCGCGGCCGGCTCGCGGTCGCGCTCAGGCACCTGGTCGGCTTCGGAACGATCGCCGGCCTCGCGGTGCGGGCCCCGGTCACCGAGGACAATGAGCTGGAGCTGCGGGTCGAGCCGGGGGTCGCGCTCGACCGCTATGGCCGCCTGATCGAGCTCGGCGCGCCTTACTGCATCCGCCTCGCCCGCTGGTTCGCCGCCCGGGACACCTCGGAGCTGCGCGCCGCTATCCATCGCGCGCCGCGCACGCCGCACCCGGTCGCGGTCGTCGCCGACGTGTTCATCGCCGCCCACCAGTGCGAGCGCGGCAAGACGCCGAGCCTCGCCAGCGGCCCGTTCGACGCGCTCGACGCCTTGGTGCCGGCGCGGCTGGCCGAGCAGCCGGAACTGAGCCTGGTGCTGCGGGCCGAGGGCGGCCCGGACCCGATCCCGACGCCGGCGAATTTCTGGCCGGCGGCCAATGCGAGCGCCGAGAACAAGCTGAAGGCGGTGCTCGGATCGTGGGACATCGGCCTCGCCGGCGGCATGGAGGAGGGGCTGGAGCCGCTCACCGAGCATGTCGAGGGCGAAGACCTGTCGGCGGTGCTGCTCGCCCGCATCGCCATCCCGGTCACCCTCGCCGCCGACGCGCCGTCGGGAACGCGGCCGGTGCTCGACCTGGTCGGCTCGACCCGCGTCGACAATGCGCTCCGTCCTTTCATCTTCCTGCCCGGCAAGTGGCTCGGCCGCGCCGCCGCCAACGTCCCGGTCTCCGAACCCTGAGGAGTGAATCATGGCCCTGCTCGACAAACCCCAGGAGCGCTTCGTCATCGAGGTCGCCGACGCGTCGGAGATCGCCCGCATGGTCGGCTCGCCGGGCCGCCAGATCGTCGCGCGCGAGGATCTGGAGGACCAGCTCGGCAGCGGTCCGCTGATCCTCGACGGCCTCAGGCGCCGCCCGCATTATTTCGACGGCCGCTTCCTGACCGGCGCCGACCTCACCCGCGACCAGGATTATGTCCGTCAGCGCCAGGCCGACGTCGCCCGCGCCAGCAGCGCCGGCGTCATCTCCGGCCTGCAGGTGCGCAGCTTCTCGCTCGCGCGCGGCCAGACGATGCGGATCGAGGCCGGAGTCGGTCTGACCCCGTCGGGCGACGTGGTGATGCTGACCCAGCCGCGCGACGTGCCGCTGCTCGACCTGCCGCTGACCCGGCAGCTCGACGCCGCAATGGGGCTGCGCGAGGAGCCGCGGGTCCCGCTCGGCCGGCGCACCGGCCTGTTCATCCTGGCGCTGCGCGCGGTCGAGTTCACCGCCAATCCGATCGCCGCTTATCCGCGCACGATCACCGGCAAGCGCACCGTCGAGGATGGCGACATCATCGAGGCGACCGCGATCACCCTGATTCCCTATCCGGAGACGAGCGGGGCGGCGACGCTGCACGAGGCCCGCCGGGCGGTCGCCAGGCAGATCTTCACCCGGCGGCCCAAAGGCCTGCCGCAGGATGCGCTGCCGCTGGCGATGCTGGCGGTCGAGCGCGGCACGGTACGGTGGGTCGACATGGCGATGGTGCGGCGCGAGACCGGCGCCGAATCGGGCGTCCACGTCGCCTTCGGCGGCCGACCCAAAGCGCTCGCCGAGGCGCATGTGCTGCAGCATCGCGGCCACCTCGCCGACGTGCTGGCCGAGATGCAGGGGCGCGGCATGCCGCCGGTTTTCGCCGCCGCGCAGCATTTCGCGACCTTGCCGGCGGCGGGGCAATTGCCGGCGGCGGTGGTCCAGCCGGACGCGTTCGGCTTCCGGCAATTCTACTTCCCGCCCACCGTCGACGTCGACCTCGCTTTCGTGCCGGGCGACGAGATCGGCGCGCTGGTCGAGGAATCGCTCGCGCTGCCGCCGATCGACCTCGAGGCGCAGGCGGCGGATCTCGACGCCACCGGCATCCTCATCCTGGTCCCGGTGACCCGGCAGCGCTTCCAGCGCTTCGATCATGCGCTCGGATCGACCGCGACCGCCATTCTCGCCGATCCGGGGGCGGCGGCGGCCAAGCCCGCCTTCGACCTGCTGGCGACATTGGTGGCCAGGCGCCGCAAGCTCGTCGAAGGCGCCCAGCGCGACGCCGAGGCCGCCGCCGCGGCCGAGGCCGAAGCGCTGAAGATCAAGGCCTGGCACGCCGCCTTCCACGAAGCCGTCGCCGCTCTGCCGATGGAAAGCGGGCGGCCGCCTTTGTTCTGGTACATCAGGCGCCGCGCGATCGCCTTCCAGAGCAAGGTGGCGGGCGTCGCCGTGGCGGTGAGCGGCGACGACGTGGTCATGGACGCGATCGTCAACGAGAATCTCGGACGGCTGAAGCTCGAGAAGCGCGTCGCCGCGCTGAACGGCAGCGCGACGCCGCAGGCGACGGCGCGGCTGATGGCGCTGCTCGGCTCGCGGGCGATCGCCGGCTCCGACATATTGACGGTGTCGGTGATCCACGACCTCGAGCGGGTGGCGCGCGACGATCTGCCCCGGCCGCAGCTGGCGCCGGTGGACCGCTTCCCGGTGGCCGACACCGGGCCGATCCTCACCCGCGAAGCGACGCCGACCTTCGCGAGCAGCGCGTTCGTCAGCACCAACCCGAACGTCGTCGGCCGCGCCCAGCCGGCGAGCGCCGACTTCGCCGACGCGCGCGCCGGCATGGAACGGGCGGCGTTGGCCGCCGCGGCGGGCGTCACGGCGGTCGCCCGCGCCGACACGCCGCTCAGCCTCAGCGAAGGCGAAGTGCTCGATATCGCCCAGGATTATAGCGACCCGCGGCTCGGCGAGGGACTCGGCCGGCTCGATCGGGCGCTCGGCGAGGCTTGGCCCGACGCCAAGGGGGCGTTGTGGCTCGGCGGCACCGGCAAGGCGCTCACGATCGACCGCGCCTTCCGCGGCGTGGCGGGCGAGAAGCTGGGCGATCTCGCCGGGCTGCTCGCCCGCGCGGTCGAGAGGCAGGAAAGCGACGGCATCGACAAGGTGCTCGAGCAGACGAGGTGAGAGGCCATGGACGTCACTGAAAAGATCAGGCGCCCGCTCGCCGACGAGCATGTCATCGGCACCGATCCGCCGCTCCGGCCCGAGCTGCCGGGCGTGTGGCGGCGGCGGATCAACCCGTTCGCCGGCCGCGCCGTCTCCGACCGGGCGCTGACCGCCGAGCAGGACCTGCGTTCGGGCATGCAGCGGCTGGCCGGACTGGCGCTCACCCCGGGCAGCGTCGAGGGGCTCGAAATCCTGCCCGACGCCCGGACGGTCGGCACCGGGCTCGAGGACGCGACGTTCCAGGTCGCGCCCGGCTCGGGCATCGCCCGCTCCGGCGAGGATGTGAGCGTCGGCGCGCTGCGGCGGCTGCGCTTCGCCGAGCTTCCGGTCGTGCTTCGCACCGACCATGCCGACCGGCTGGCCGGCGAAGGCGCGCCGCAGCCCGACGCTCCGGCTCCATCGAGGACCGAGGCGATCGAGGCGCGCGGCATGGCGGCGCGGCTGCGGCCGGTGCGGCCGCGCCGGCTCGGCCCGGCCCTCGGCGAGGTCGCCGCCAATCCCGAAAGCGCCGCTCTGCCCCATGTCGGCGTGCTGGTCGCCCAGCCGGTGACGACCACCATCCTCGGACGCCCGGTCGATGCCTGTCCGCCCGATCCCCGCGACGATCCCTATGCCGACCTGCAGCGGATCGACGGCTGCCAGATCGTCTTCTATCTGTGGCCGGGCGAGGTGACGGCGCTGGACGGCGGACCGGATTACGCGCTGCCGGCGGCCGACGCCGCGCTTCGCAACCGGCTGGCCTACAGCGTCTTCGACAATGAGAAACTGTTCCTCGCCGACGAGATGCATCCGTGGGAGGCCTGGGGCGTCCCGCTCGCCGTCGCCGCCTTCGACGCCCAGTGGCGGCTGGCCTTCGTCGACCGGTATGCGGTGGCGAGGATCGGCGGCACGCCCAGGGCGCGCACGCCGATGGTGCCGCTGTCGGGCGATGCGCGGCTGTGGCAGGCGCGGATCGACCAGTTCGTCGGCCAGCTCGCCGACCTGCCGGCGATGGACGAAAGGACGCTGCGCGCCGCCTTCGTCCGCATGCCGCCGGCCGGGGTGCTGCCGCCGGACATTTTCGATCCGATGCTGCGCCGCCAGCATTTCTTCCCGGGCAGCTTCGGCGTGTCGGCGGTGCCGCTGCCGCGCTCGAACCTCCAGCTGGCGGTGCGCGAAGCCGCCTCGCTGGGCAGCTTCAACCGCAGCATCCCCGACCGGGTCGAGCTGCTGGTGCCGGTGCCCGACGCGCTCTACGACCCCTCCTTGCTCGAAGTGGCGGTCGAGGACCCGCGCTTCGCCGAGGCGATCGCCGATTTCCGCAAGGACCGCGCCAACTGGCTGACGCGCCGCGAAAGCGGCCGCCGCCGCTACGACCGGCTGATGGAAAGCGTGTCGGGCCTGGTCACCGGCTGGCCGGTTTCCGACCTGCCGATCGAGGAGAACAGCCCGGCGCCGCGGGTCGAGGTGCCGGTCGAGATGACGCGCACCCGCCGCTTCAACGAGCAGAGCGCCGCCCGGTCCCATTTCATGGTCGGCGCCAATGCGACGATGCCGGTCGCCAAGGGCGACACCTTGTGGCTGTGGCTGCGGATCCATTCGGCGACCAAGCTCACCGGCCTGTCGCTGCGGCTGGGCAGCAAGGCGCAGCAGGGGACTTTCAGCGCCGGAGTCTATTGGGGCGTTCAGGATGCGATGCCGCTCGCCGCCGATATGACCGGCGTCCAGGACCGCAAGGCGGGCGAGCTGCCCCAGGCGGGGGTGTGGCACCGGCTCGAAATACCGGCGAGCGCCAAATGGAACGTCGCCGGCCACCCGCTCGACGGCTTCTTGGTCAGCAGCGTCGAGTTCACCCAGCGCGGCGGCGAGGTCGAATGGGGCTCGTTCGGCAAGACCGACGCCAATGGCCGCAATTATACCTATATCGGCGACGACGCGCCCGCCGGCGCGACGCTGACGGTGAGCGGGCAGCCCGGCACCGGCTGGCCGTGGCAGCCCGTCCCCGGCCGCGAGGAACTGGCGGTGCCGGAATTCGGCACGGTGCGGACCGCCGGCGTGCGCCGGGTGGCGGCGCTCGACGGCTTTCGCAGCCAATGGCCGCAGGACTTTCTCGCCGCCGACATGGCGCGGATCGACGAAGACGGCCTCGCCGCCTTCCTCGACAGCGTCGAGGGCGAGCTCAAGGTCACCAACGACGCGGTCGATCTCGGTTTCGTCCGCGCCCGCTCCGATATCTACCGGGTGCGCCAGATCATGCTCGGCGCCGATTCGGCCTCGCGGCTGGTCACCTCGCCGGCGCTGGCCGACGTCTCGATCCGCGACGAAGGCGCGCGCGCGACCAGCAAGGGCATCAGCGAGTTCCTCGACGCGGCGAGAAATGCGTCGGTCGCGTCCGCGTCCGCCCGCTCGGTCCCGGCGCCGCCCGCGCCGCCGCCGGCACCGGTGCAGCCGATGAACATGGGTTTCTCGTCGGCTTTCATGACGCTGAACGTGTCGGCCGTCAGCTCGGCGATGAGCTCGCCGATGATGATGATGGCCGCGCCGGCGATGACGGCGGGGACGGTGTCGACCTTCGCCGCGAGCGCCGCCAGCGCGCCGGCGATGCCGGCGGCATCGACCTTTGCCGCCGCGACGCCGATGATGGCGACCGCCTTGCCGATGATGATCCAGCCGCTGACGATGCAGCCGGCGATCAGCCTCAATGTCGCCCGGATGGGGTTCGACGAGATACGCTACCGGCCGAGCGATATCCGGCTGCAGTCACCGGTCGCCGGGCTGGTCGAGCGGACCGTGACGATCGCCGAGCGGCTGACGCCGTCGCCGGCCTGGCAGGCGCTGAGCTATGCGATCGCCACCAAGGCGTCGATCGTGCGGACGCTGATGAGCCTGGCGCCGAACGACCCGACCAAGCCCAACGGCATCGCGCTGGGCGACCTGCTGCTGGTCGGCTTCAGGCACAAGACCAAGCGGGAGAGCGATGCCGGCTACGTCCCCACGCTCGCTTTGTTCATCGCCGACCGCGCCAAGGCGACGCCGGAATATGTCGATTCCGACGAGCTTCCGGCCGGCAAGCACGAATCCGATTATTTCACCGCCACCGTGCAGGCGATCGACAACAGCGTCGCGATCATGCGCCAGGTCGAGGGCCGGATCGCCTTGTTCGAGCAGCTGCGCAAGAGCATTTGCGACCTGCGCGACGAGATCCTCCGCCTCGCCAACGAGGCCGCCGCCTGGCTGCGCTCGGTCGACGTCGAGGTCGAGGAGGCGCGGCACGATCTTTCGGTCGCCGAGCGGCTGCGGGCCGAGGAACGGGCCCGGATCGAGGCGACCAACGCCCGCCGCGCCTTCATCCTCGCCAACCATGTCGACGCGATCGCCTGGCGGCGCGTGCGCGAGGCCGAGCATCGCCGGCCGGCGCCGGTGATGGAAATGGGTTCGGGGCTGGCCGAGGACCCGGTCGTCGCCTGCAAGCGCGAGCATGAGGACGTCGCCGACGAGATCGAGGATTATGTCGAGCTGCTCCGCGACGCGCCGGTGCGCTGGTTCCCGCGCCTCGCCGCCGAGGTCGGCCGCATCCAGCGGCTCGACGCGGCGCGCGCCGCGATCGAGGCGATGCGCTACCGGGCGATGATGCCGCTGCGGCTGTTCGCGCCGTCGCCCGCGCCGCCGAAATTCCTGCTCGGCGTGCATCGCGCATTGTCGGTGCAGCGCCGGCTGGTCGAGGAGCGCCGGATCACGATCACCCAGATGAATCTGGCGATCCTGCCGACATTGTCGCTGGCGCAGACCCATGTGCAAATCCGCCAGATGGCGACGATCGGCGACCTGCTCGACGGCCGCCATCGCCAGCCGGCGCTGACCCGGATGGCGTCCGAGGAGATAGACGGCATCGAGCAGATCGCCGGCTGCCTGCACGAGGGGTTCGGCGAGGTCGCGCCGATCGTCCGGCTGGCCTGGGCCGAGGATCTGTCCGAGTTCGACCGGCCGGCGCCGCTCCACTCGCTCGCCGGGCTGCCGGGCTGGGCGGAAGTGCCGATGGAATTGCGGCGGACGCTGCAGGGCTTCGTCGACTGGCTGTTCGGCCGCATCGACCGCAACGACCAGCAGGCGAGGGACGCGGTGAACGAGCTGGTCCGGATCTGCCTGCTGATGGCCGCCCATGCGCCGGTCGACGGCGTCATTCCGGCGCGGCTGGTGGCGCCGGCGCCGGCGCAGGTCGGCGGCCGCTTCCAGCTCGCGCTCGACATTTCGCGCATCCGCAAGGGCATGACGGCGCTGATCCGCGACCGCGACGAGCGGATCGTGTCGCGGGCGGTGATCGAGGACATAATCGACGGCCATGCCAGCGCCGTGATCGTGCAGAATCTCGCCGCGATCACGACGGTGTCCTCCGACATGCGGTTCGAGCTGATCCGGGGAAAGGGATGATCGCGTGACCTCGGTCGCGATGAACCGGCTGCGGCTGCGCGGCCCGCCCGAGCGCGTGCCGCGAGCGACCTTCCTGATCGAGGAGGCGTGCCGGACCGCGCTGCCGGCGAGCGATCGCCTGATCCTGATCCGCCGCCTCGAGCTCGGCCGCAGCGTCACGGCCGGGCACCAGGGGCAGCGGGGACCGGCATTGCGCCGCGCCTATGACGAGGCGACCAACGGCGCCCGCCATGGCGGCGACGACGGCGCCGCTGCGGCCAATTGCGTCTGGTTCGAGAGCCGCGCCGAAGCCCGCCGCCTGCTGCTCAGGGCGCTGCTCGCCGGGCGGCGGCCCGCCGGCTGGTTCTGGCGTCTTGCCGTTCCCGAATGGCAAAGCGGATCGCTGGCCGACTGGCTTGCGCAATCGCTGCCCGTCGCCGCGGCGGAGGGAGACGGCGGCGATTTCCTCGAGCTGGTCGCGCTCGCCGTCGAAGGCGGCGCGGCCGAGGCGGTGGTCGAAGCGCTGGCGCGAAACGGCGGCACGGCCGGCACCGGCGACCGGCCGCCGCCCGATCCGCCGCCGCGGCAGCGAGCCGGGACGGCCGGACCCGGCGGCCCGCCGCCTCAGCCCGCGCTCATCGCCGATCCGGGCGCGACCCTGGCGCGACTGCGCGCCGGTCTCGGCGTTTCGCTGACGGCCTCGGCCGAGACGCTGGTCCGCCGGATCGGCCCGTCGAGCCGGCCCGCCGCGCTGCTGCTCGAGCGGCTGCTGGTGCGCGCCAGCCCGCCGCTCAGCCTGTCGCGGACTTTGCTCGACCAGCTCGTCCGGGCCTATGCGCAGCAGCTGTCGGCGCCGGCGCCCCGGCGGCGGCCCGAGGCCGCGCCGGAGGCGGTCGTCCGAGCCGCTGCCGAAGCGCGGGCAGTGATGGCAGACCGCGCCCCGCCGACGGCGAAGGCCGAGGGCGACGCAGCGCCGCCGGAAGCGCGATCGAGCCGGCAGCGGCCGCCGCCGCAGACCCCGCCGCCGCGGGCCGACCGGCCCGCCCCGCAGCCGGCGCCGCCGCTCGCGGCCGCGCCGCTCGCCGAGCTCGCCTCGCCGGCCGCCGGCCTGTGGCTGGTCATTCCCTCGCTGATCCGGCTGGGATGGCGCGAATGGCTGGCGGACCGGCCCGAGCTGCTGGCGACCGATCCCGGCCGCCTGCTGCTGCGGACGATCGCGGCGCACCACCGCGTTCCGCCGGACGATCCGGCGCTGGCGCCGCTGGCGTCCGCCGAAGCGGAAGCCGGCTGTATCGACATTCGGCCCCCGACACCCCTCTTCCCGCCGGGGAGAGCGGGCTTCGAGCCGCCCGCCTGGGCGCTTCTGTGGCGGACCGGCCTCGACCGCTGGCTGCGACGCCGCGCCCGCGTCGGCCTGGCGCATCTGGTGTGGCGGCGGGGGTGGCTGCGCTGCGCCGACGACCGGCTGGTGGTGCGGTTCCCGGCCGCGGCCGCGGACATCCGCCTGCGGCGCCACGCGCTCGACGTCGATCCCGGCTGGACCGACTGGCTCGGCCTGTCGGTGCGCTACGTTTTCGCCGAAAGGCCGGTCGGGTGAACGCGCCGTTCCAGCCTTCGGCCGGAACGCTGCGCGGGCTGGCCGTCGCCATGCTTCGCGCCGCCTGCAGCGAGGCGGGCGCGGCGCCGAGCCCGGCCGAGACCGGCGCGATGCTCGGCGCGCTCACCGCCGCGCCGGCGCCGGACGAGGAGCGGCTGGTCGCCCTTGCCGGCCGCTTCGGTCTCACCGACGGCGAGCTGCTGGCCGCGGCCCTGTGCCTCGCGGTCGAATCCGACCCGCAAAGCGCGCGGCTGGTGGCGGCGGCGCAGGCGCCGGTCGGCGGATCGCGGCCGCTGGCCGGCTTCCTGGCGACGATCTTCGCCGCGTCCGGCCTCGACTGCGTCGGCCTGGCGAGCGGCGCCGCCCACCGGATCGGGCTGTTGAAGCTCGGCGACGAGCCGGCGCCGCTGGCGGAGCGCTCGGTCATGATGCCGCTGCCGCTGGTCGCCGCTCTGGCCGGCCGGCGGCTCGAGCCGGAGGGGCTGCATCCGCTCGTGCCCGCCCGCACCGCGCTGCCGACGAGCCTGATCGGCGAGGCCGGGACGCGCGGCCGGCTGGCGGCGCGGACCGAGGGCGCGTCGCTGCTCGTCATCCGCACGCCCTGCGTGCGCGAAGGCGAGGCGCTGGCCGGGGCGGTGGCCGCCGCGCTCGATCTGGCCGCGGTCGACATGGGCGGGGAAGCGCCGCGCCGCCACGCCTGCTGGCTGGCCGCGACCTCGAGCCTGCCGGTGCTGAGACGGACGCTCGGCCCCGGCGAGCAATGCCGGCTCGACCCGCCCGGCGACCATCGCGGCCCGATCCTCGTCCTGGCCGGGTCCGAAGGCGTGATCGAGGCGCCGATGCCGGTCAGCGAATGGAGCGTCGCGGTTCCCGACGAGGAGGAACGCGCCTCGCTGTGGCGGATGGGAGGGATAGAGCGGCAAGCCGCCGCCGACGCCGCCCGCACCTATCGCCACGGCGCCGGACGGATCGCCGAGATCATCGACCGGCTCGGACCGCCGGCGGAGCGCGACGGCGACGTCTGGCCGCGGCTCGCCGAAGCGGTCGAAAGCGGCGCCAGCCAGCTCGACATGCTGGCGCGGCGCTCCTGCGCCCGCGTCGAGCGCGCCGATCTGGTGGTTCCGGTCGCGCTCGGCGAAGCGCTCGACCTGCTGGTCGACCGGATCCGGCTGCGCAACCGGCTGGCGGACGGCCTCGGATCGTCGTTGCGGGCGCGCTACCGGCCCGGCGTGCGGTCCCTGTTCACCGGCGAATCGGGCACCGGAAAGACGCTGGCGGCGCACTGGCTGGCGCGGCGGACCGGGCTGCCGCTCTATCGGGTCGACCTGGCGGCGATGACCAGCAAGTGGATCGGCGAGACCGAGAAGAATCTGTCGGCGGTGCTCGACGCCGCCCAGCATGCCGACGTCGTCCTGTTCTTCGACGAGGCCGATTCGCTGTTCGGCGCGCGCACCGACGTCGGCGATTCCCACGACCGCTTCGCCAACGCCCAGACCAACTATCTGCTGCAGCGGATCGAGGATTTCGACGGCGTCGCCATCCTCGCCACCAACAGCCGCGACCGTTTCGATCCCGCTTTTGTCCGGCGGCTCGATTCGATCCTCGAATTCCCGCTGCCCGATGCACCGGCGCGTCGCGATCTGTGGCGCGCCCATGTCGGAGAGGGCCAGGCGCTGACCGCGCGGCAGATCGACGCGCTGTCGGTGGCGATCGACCTGGCCGGCGGCCACATCCGCAACATCGTGCTGAGCGCCGCGGTGCGCGCCGGGCGCGCCGAACGGCCGCTCGCCTTCGCCGACGTCGCCGCGGCCGCCGCCGAGGAATATGCCAAGCTCGGCCGCTCGCCGCCCGAATTGCCGACATGCTGAGCGCCGCGGCGCGCCGGCCGCGGTCGGCGGGGCCGGCCGACAAGGCTCCCCGGACAGTCCCGGCCGGGCCGATGAGCCGTGCCGCGGGCGGCGAGCTGGACCGCAAGCTCGATTCCAGGACCCCCGCCTATCTCGACCGTCAGCTCGACGGGCAATTCGACGGGCAGCTCGACGGGCAGCTCGACCGGCAGCTCGACGGGCAGCTCGACCGGCAGCTCGACGCGCCGCTCACGCTGAAGCCCGATCTGGCGGCGCCGGCGCTGGACGGCAGCCTCTATGCGAAGCTCGACGCGATGTACGGATCGGACGAAGCCGGCTTCGCCAGGGAGCGCCCCAGGCCGGCGCCGTCGCTCTATCAACAGATCGACCGCGGCCTGCCCGACCTCGGGGCGCCGAAGCCGGCGCAGACACCGGCCGCCGGCGCCACGGCCAAAGATCAAGCCGCCGGGGACAAAGCCGAGGCCAGGGACGAAGCGGGCGAGAAAGAGGGCGAGGAAGAGGGTGCCGGGACGCCGAAAGGCAAGGCCGACAAGGGGAAAGGCAAGGAGCGCGCGGCCGCCGCCGGCAAGGGCAAAGGCAAAGGCAAGGGGGCGGCGGCGACCGGCAGGATGTTCGAGCTGGTCTTCATCCACGAGCCGATGACGCCGGCCAGCGGTCCGGCGCAGGTGCCGCGCGAGCCGGTACGGGTCGAAGTGCAGGCGACGGCCTTCACCGCTCCCCGCACGCTCCCCTTCACCGGCGTGCGCCAGGAGAAGAAGCCGGAAAAGGCGCCGCCGGCCGACCAGCCCGATTTCCGCTCGGTCTTTTCCGAAGCGGCCGAGACCAGCTTCCGGCTTTATCAACAGCTCAATGACGGCGCCCGGCGGGTCGCCGACCAGCTGCAGACGCTCGACCGGCGGCTCGCCGACCGCCATGCCAACGCGCTCGCCGGCGAGCTCGGCCGGCTGGCGTTCGATCTCGAGAAAGCGCGCGGCGATCTCGCGCAGGGGCGTGAGGCGGCGCTCGCCACCCTGCACGACGAGATGGGCACGCTGCGCCGGCGGGTGTGGGGCGCATCGACTTCATCGCTCGCCAAGCTCGCCAAGCTCTACATCGAATATACCAATGCGATGGCGACGCCGGAGCAGAACCGGTGGTCGATCACCAACCGCACCAACAACGCCGTCCGCGATCTCGCGACCGAATCGGCGAACGCGATCGGCAAGCTCGGCGCCTTGTTCATGGCCCCGTCGGGAGCCTATGTCGAAGGCGGCGGCGTCTGGAGCAACTCGATCAACGAAGCGATCGAGGCCAAGCTGCCGACGCCGGCGGCAAAGGAGGCGACCGACTTCGGCAAGCTGGTCGAGAGCTTCCAGAAGCCGCTGACCAAGTTCGCCAACTGTCTGCCGTGCAAGTTCGAAATCGCCTTCGCCAAAATGAACGCGCGGGTCGACAATGTCCAAACGCTCGGGCCCAAGGCGATCAAGGCGGCGCGCGACGCCGGCCTGACGTCGATCGCCACCGCGGAGCTGCAGCTCGAGGACATGATCGAGCGTGGCGCCGCCGGAACCGACGACGCCTTGGTCAAGCAGCACGACGCGGCGCGCGCGCGCTATGTCGCTTCGGCCAAAGCCAATGCCGCGAGCGAGGCGGGCCGGATCGAGGCGACCGGCCGGTCGCAGGTGGGCACGCTGACCGCCGCGGCGGCGGCGCAGTCGGACGCGGTCGAGGGGGTGCTCGACCGGCTCGCCGACGAGAAGAAACGCCCCGAGAGCGAGTTCGGCCGGGTCGCCGCCACCGCGTCGCGCCGGCTGCGCGCGTCGCTGCTGTCGACCGCGGGGCGCCAGCCCGCCGCCGCCTATCAGATGGTCGCACAGCTGACCCAGAGCCTCGGGCAGCAGGCCGAGCGCTTCGACCTGGGCATCGCCCGGTCGGTCGGCGATGCCGCCCGGACCGGCGGCGAGATGGTCGTCAACAGCCTCGACGGCTTCGCCGACGAGACCGGCAAGATGGTGACCGAGCTGAAGCCGGTGCCCGGCTCGATCTACCAGCTCTGCGCCGGTTACCTCGACCCGGTCGGCGACAGCTACAAGCAGGCTGTCGCTGAGCTCGACGCCGCGGTCAACGCCGCCGGCGCCGATATCGACGCGATGCTGATCGGCAAGAAAGCGAGCCTGACCGGCGAGGGCAGCGGCACCGGAGGCGACGCCGCCGGCGACGAAGCCGGCCCGCAAATGTGCACGATGGACGACGGGCTCGACGCGTTCGGCCAGACGCCGGCGCAGCCGATGATGTCGAGCATGTCGTCGCCGGCGCCGAAGGTGCAGCGGCCGCCCGCCGCGTCGGGCAAGCCCAAGCCCGCCGGCAAGCCGGCACCGCCGCCGGTTTCGTGCACCGCGCACGGCTGCATGGGCGAGGACAAGGGGGCCGAGGGGCAGGAAAGCGGGACCAAGGAGCCGCCCGGGCCGCCGGCCAAGACCGGCGAAAAGGCGCCGGCCAAGACGCCGGCCGAAGGCGCCGAGCAGATGACGGTCTACAAGCTGATCGATCTTTCCCGCGACATCGGCACCGACGTCACCAAGGACGCGGTGATCAAGGACTTCCAGACTCTGGCGATGCGCGAGGTCACCAAGAAGCTCGAGGGCCAGGCCCAGGCGATCAATACCGAGCTGGGCACCTGGTTTCCCGACGGCGATGTCGTCGTCCGCAACCTGCGCGGCACCACCCAGATCCAGGGCCGGGAATATCGCGCTCATCCCAAGCTCGCCCGCGGCCGCGGCCTCGACGAGCGCATCCGCCGCAACCTGTGGGACGGCTGGGCGATGCCGAGCACGATCCGCGCCAACATCCGGTCGGCGATCTCGGCGCTCGACGGCAAGAAGGGAGACGCGGCGCTCAACGAGCTGCGCGCCTCGTTCCACTGGTCCGACCAGAATCAGCGGGCCCAGGACGCCCTGCTCGCTCTGTCGGTCGCCGAGCTGGCCGAGCTGCGCAAGAATCACGGTCCCGAGCTGCTCGCGATGGCGCGCGAGCTGAGCGGCGCCGACCGCAAGAAGTTCGAGGCGCTGATCGGCTACGATTCGGAGGGCAAGGAGCTGCCGCTCGAGCAGGCCGCCGCCGCCTACAATGCGATCAAGCTCGAAGAGGCGATGAAGTCGGCTCGCGACACCGAGGGCGAGAAAGGCTGGGACAAGACCGGCGAGGCGCTCGCTCAGGCCAGCCGCACCGCGGGCGCGTCGGCGCTTTCCGGCAATGACGATCCGTTCGGCCTCGAGAGCGGCGCCGAGCGCGAGAAGCAAGATCTCGATCAATGGAAGAAGACCCAGATCGCCTACGGCAAGCTGACCGGAGCGGTGGCGGCGCCGAAGGACGGCAAGGAGCCGACCGAGGCCGAGCAGCTCGGCGCCGCCCAGAAGGGAATCATCGAGCAGGCGACCAAGTCGATCACCCATCACCATTCATCCTCCGATCCGGACGGCGGCAGCTACGAATGGGACACGGTCGACGTGATGGGCGACCGCCACAAATTGTGGATCCAGCGGATCGTCGAAACGGGAGCCGATTCGAAGGCGACGCGCGCCGCCAAGCTCGGCATCGAGATGAACCGCAAGGGCGGCAAGGCCGACCGCGACGGACTCCAGGAAGCGATGCACTTCGCTTCCGCCGACGCGGTCGACCTCGGCCGCTACAACCAGGAGCAGCGCGACAAGGGGCTCGCCAAGGCCCAGGGCGACCAGGACGAGGTCCTCAAGATCTACGCGCAGGACGAGCTCGACCGCGCCAACCAGAAGGCCGGCATCTGCGAGGAAAGCAAGAAGACGCCGGAGGAGATACGCGAAGAGCTGAAGGCCAAGGTCTCGGAGCAGTTCGGCAACGACAAGAAGGCCAAGGACGACGCGCTCGGCATCCTGTCCGGCCCCAAGGGCAATGCGCTCGCCACCATCGAGCTCGCCATCTCCAAAGAGAATAAGGAGATCGCGATCAAGCAGCTCAAGCGGATGGATGCGAGGGAGATCCAGAAGCTTGTCGACGACTATGCCGCGGCGCACCGGGGCGAGCCCGGGCTCGAGGAAGTGCTCGGCATCAACGGCCATCACTGGAACTGGCACAATTGGAACGGCGCGACCTTCAGCGGCGACGACGCCAACGAGATCGAGATCGCGTTCATGGGGGTGCCGCAGAACCCGCAGGAACGGGGCGAGGTCGCGCTCCGGATCATGGACCAGCAGATCGACCAGTCCGGCTTCCTCGGCCGGGCGCTGGCCGGCGAGGAATATGACGACCTCAAGGACAATGCCGCCGAGCTGCGCCGGCTGATGGGGGTGAGCAAGGGCGAGATCGACTCGCGCGGCCGCATCCGCGCCACCGTCGACCCGCAGACCGGCCAGCCGCTCAAATGGGGCAATTTCGACAAGAACGGCGATTTCGTGCCGGTCGAGAAGGGTGATGCGACCGCGTTCGAGCGGGCGATCGTGCTGTCGCGGATCACCGCCGACAATTATGTCGCCGCGGTCGACAAGATCGCCAATTTCATCGCCACCGCTCTGGTCGTGATCGCCGCGGTGGTGTCGACCATCGCCACCGGCGGCGCCGCCGCCTCGATCTGGATCCCGGTGCTGGTCACTGCCGGCGCCGGGCTGGTCGGCATCGGCCTCAACGTCGCGATCAAGGGCGAGCGCTACAGCCGCGACGACATCGTCCGCGACCTGGTCAGCACCGTCGTCCAGGCCGCGACCGCCGGCATCGGCGCCGCCGCCGGCGCCGCCCTGCGCGGCGGCGCGCCGGCGCTGAAGGCGCTGGCCGGCTCATTGCGGATGAGCGAGCAGGCGCTGGCCAAGGCGGCGGGGCAGCAGGCGATGCTGCGCGCGCTCACCCTGGCCGAGGACGTGGCAATCGGCGCCGGCACCAGTGCGCTCGCCGGCACCGCCACCACCGCGCTCGATCCGGCAGCGCGCCGCGCCGACAATTATGGCATGCAGGTGCTGGGCAGCTTCTTCCGCGGCATTGCCGGCGGCGCGGCAAGCGCCGGTGCGATGCGCGGCGTGATGGGCGGCACCTCGAACCTCGCCCGCTCGTTCGGCGCCCGCAGCGGCGCCCGCGAGGCGCTGGCGCGCGGCGCCTCGCCGATGGCCGCCTCGCGCTTCGCCGCGCTCAGGGCGCGCGCCTTCGGCACCAGCGCGCTGACCGAAATAGGCGGGCGGGCGCTCGCCACCGGCGCCGCCAACGCCTTGTCGCGCGGCAGCGAGATGGCGTTCGACAACGTGTTCATGGGCAAGAGCTATACGGCCGGACAGTTCTGGGACGAGATGCTGAAGGCCGGCGTCCAGGGCGTGTTCCAGGGCGGGCTCGAGGGCGGCGCCGACCGCGGAATGCGCCGGCTGAGCAAGCAGCGCGCCGCCGAGCACGCCTGGACCCAGCAGGACGACGCCGCCGACTATCGCCGGCGCGGCGCCGAGGCGGCCTATGACGAAGCGGTCCGCACCGGGCTGATCGAGAATGTGACCGCGCCGCGGCCGGCCGCCGAGGGCGGACCGGGAGCCCCGCCGCGCGCGCCCGGCGTGCCCGGCGCGCCCGAAGCCGAGGAAGGCGCGGCGCCGGCGCGCCGGCCGGAGGACGCGGCCGAGCCGGACGAGACCGTGCCGGTGCCGCCGCGCCCGGACGAGACCGCGCCGGCGCCGCCGCGCCCGGACGAGCCTGGTCTCGACGAGGGGGCGATGCCGGCGCGGACCGCCGACGAGGATCCGGCCGGGGCCGGACGGATCATCGCCGCCGCCAACGACAATCCGGATGCGCCGCGCCACGTCCGGATCGCGCTCGACGAGACGGTGATGCTGTCGATGGGCAAGCTGCCGGAAGGGTCGGTGCTGGTCCATCCGGACTCGCGCAACCTCAATGCCGCCAACGACAATTTCGGCCGACTGATCAACGCCGACCCGTCGCGCGAGGTCGCGGTCTACCACAATCCGATCACCGGCGAATATATCGTCGTCCAGGGCGCCGAAACCTGGGTCGCCTCGGTGCGTCCGGGCGGCGAGCTGGAGCGGATCGGGGCGGCGCTGCCGGTGTCGCGCGCCGGCGTGCCCGAGCCCGGCGGCCACTGGGTGCTTCGCCACCATTATCATCCGAACCGGCCGGGCGAGGCCGGCACCCGTTTCTCCCGCCGTCTGCCGTCGGGGGCCACCGGCGATTTCGGCGTGAACATCCGCGAGGCGAAGACATACCGCTACGACCAGCACAGCTCGCGCATCTATTTCATCGACAACGGCCGGGTGAACTATACCGATTTCGGCTTCCACGCCGACACCGGCAAGGTCTGGGTCAACTTCCCCGACCCGGTCACCGGCGCTCGCACCCGCCAGGAATTCGCCGACGTCGGCGCCTATAACGCCTATCTCGGCCGGGTCATCGCCGATCCGACGCTGGCCGCGGCCGGCGCCCATCCCGGGCCGGCGCGGACCGCCGACGCCGGCGCCGATACCGGGCCGCCGGCCGCGCGCCCGGCGGCCGCGGACGAGGCGGGCGGCCCGCGGCTCGCGCGCAGCGCCGACGAGGCCGCCGAGCCGCGCGCGCTGGCGCCCGGCTCGAAGGAGCGCGAGCTCACCACCGGCGACCGCGCCGCCGTCGCGAAACTGGTCGCCGACCTGACCGAGGTCGTCGAGCATCGCAAGGCGGTCGACCTGCTCAAGGATCAGGGTGCGAGCGAGGCGACGCTGAAAGCCGCCCGAGGCTGGACCGACCAGGCGATCGCCGAACGCGCGCCGGCGGTGAAGGCGCTCGGCCTGGTCGGCGAGGCCGAATTCGATGGCGCGCCTGCATCTGCTGATGAACGATCTTTCGATCGACCTGCCCACCCGCCAGGCGATCGCCGATGCCGTGGCCGGCGCGACCCGCGAGCATCTGATCGAGACCGGCCAGCTCGAGCGCGGCGAGCCGATGATGCTGATGCTCCACGGCGCGACACCGGGCCGCGCCCGCTCGATCCGCGAGGGCGGCATGCGGCTCGACAAGGTGATCGGCGGCCATAATGACGATTTCGGCCGCGGCCTCTACCTCACCACCCATGTGAAGGCGGCCGAGACCTATGCGCGGATGGACATCGAGCATGGCCGGAAGGACGCCCAGCGCGGCGAGATCTTCCCTTATGTGATGCGCGGCCGCGACCTCGGCGTGGTCGTCGACGTCTCGCCCGGCGGGCCCCATCGCGCCGCCTGGGAAGCGTTCGTCGTCGCCAATATCAACGCCTATATCGGCGACAAGGTGCGATTGCGGCCGATGCCGGCCGATCTGAGCGAATGGCTGAAGCCGCAGCCGTTCGGCACCTTCGACGCAAGCGGCAATCGCGGCGAGGTGTTCGAGAGGTTCCTCATCCATCTCGCCGAGACCAGCAACGAGCCGCACCTGGCGCGGCCCGATTACGTGCTCGGCGAGCTCGGCGGGCCGATGACCAGCGGCTGGGGCCGTGGCGACCAGCAGGCCGCGCGAACCCAGGGGGCGATGGACCCCCTCAATAGCCAGCTCGGCTTCCGCCGCGCCACGCCGATGCCCGAGCACCCCGAAGGGCCGATCGTCGCGCGCACCGTGGACGAGCCGTCGGCGGAGGACGCCGCCAAGGCCGGCAAGCCGACCGACCAGCAGCCGACGGCGGAGGTGCCTCCGGCCAAGACGCTGCCGGCCGATCCCGAGACCCCGCCGGCGCCGCCGCCCAAGCCGACGCCGCTCATTCCGGAGCCGGAGACCCTGCCCCATTTCGGCCGTGCCATCGACCTCGCGCTGACGCCGACGCTGAGGGAGCTCGAAGGACTGGTGGGGCGCGTCGTCGAGAAGCACAAGGTACTGACCGAAGCCGAGATCACCGCTTATGTGCGCGATCCGGATCCGGCGGCGCGGGCGCTGCGGCGCCAGGCGATCGTCGCCCAGCTCGCGGCCCAGAAGAACCCCAAGATTCCGGGCAAGGAGGTGCTGGCGGCCCGCTACGCGCTCGAAAAGCTCGAGGATTCGCTGCTCGGCTATCTCAACACGCCGATCCGCGAGGCGATTGCGCGGCTCCCGGAAATCGCTCCCTCGGTCGTCGCCAGCTACATCCTCGAGTCGAACGTCGACGCCAGGACCGTCGCCCGCCAGGCGATCGCCGACAAGCTCGAGGCACAGGGCCTGCCGAAGAAAAGGATCCAGGGCATATTGCGCGAGCTCGGTGCGCTGGAAAAGCGGATCGGCGGTCCGACCCGCGCGATCGCGGACCTCTTGCACGCCGGAGAGCTGGCCGACCCGACCGCCGCCGCGGTCCCCGCCAACATGCAGCGTGCGGTCGCCCATTCGCCCGCTTTGGCCGTGCTGGCGGCGCGCGACCCCCAGCTTTTCGCGGCGATCGCCGCCAAATATTTCAAGAAGTTCAATGTGGCGGAGGCGGGCGCGGACGCCGAGACCTTCTTCTTCCAGAAGCTGAAGGACCAGTCCGAGCTCAAGAGTCCGAAAAATGCCGGCCGAGCCGCCAACGCGGCGTCCCTGCTGGCCGCGATGGAGCCGATGCGGGGATTGGAAATCGGCGATTTCCGCAGCGGCCTGACGGCGGCGGTTGCTCACCTGCGCGGCCCGCAGGACGTCACGGGCAGCCCTTTCGACAACCGGGTCGACACCGATTTCGAGAGCCGCAAACCGCTGGGCAAGGATGACGCCATCGTCCCCGGCATGCGGGTCGACAATTCGGTATCCGGCCGCGGCACGGTCATGAAAGTCGACGGCGACGTCATCCGGATATTGCTCGACGCTCCGGGCGCCGGGGAGGTCGAAGTGAGCCTTTCGGCGCTCAACACCTTCGCGGCGCGCAACCTCTCGGGCGAGCGGGATCCGCAGGTCGTGCCGCTGCGCGACAAGGACCATCAGGATAGTGCGCAAAAGGACATAGATCGCTACCGCCGGGAGGAAAGCTTGCCGGCCTATGTCGAAGCGACCGAAGCGGGCACGGTTTCGATCGCGCGGGCCGCGGGCGCGGAAGGGGTCGGCACCAACTCGACGCTGGCGGCGCGGACCGTGAACCTGACCCACCAGGAGCGCACCGACCTGCTGGGATTGTTGAAGGCGCTGGGGCTCGACCCGAACGCGACCACCAATGATCCCCGCTTCGTCCACCACGCCGAGATCGCCTCGCTGATCGAGCTGCGCGGCGAGCTTCGCAAGGCCGGCAAGCCCATGCCCGAAGTGGTCGAGCTGTTCGTCGACCGCGCCACCTGCGAGAGCTGCGGGCCCAATTTGAGCCTGGTCGCCGCCTATCTGGGCATTCCCGAACTGCGCATATACACTCGTGGGCAGGCGGCGGGCTCGCCGCCGCTGATCATAAGGGCACGCTGACCATGCTGGAAATCCGCGACGCCAACGGCCGCATCCGCACCGACCTGTCGCGGGAAGCGGTGTGGCGCGGCATCGATGAGGGCGACCCGGAGCTGGTGGCCGGATCGCTCAACGAGCTGGCGCTGCGCTGGGGGAAAGGCCCGGACGCCCGGCTGATCCTCCACCACGCGAAAGACGGCCGCTACATGGTGACCCACGTCGATGGCTACGGCCGGGGACTGACCGCCATCGCCGACGGCGATCCGGAGGAGACGGTGAGGATCGGCATCGCCGGCGAGTGGGAAGAATGGCCGGGCGACCATTTCATCGAACCCTATGTCGCGGTCATGGTGGCCCAGCGGTTCATGCTCGACGGCGGACTCGATCCCAGCGTCGAATGGCGCCCATCGACCGCGCATCTCTGACAAGGCCGTTCCCGGCCGGCCCGCCTGGATCGTCGCGAAGGAGGCTGGTGGACAGGGCTGGATTCGAACCAGCGTACGGGAATCCCGGGCAGATTTACAGTCTGCTGCCTTTAACCACTCGGCCACCTGTCCGTGGGAGCGCCATATAGGAAGGCGGCCCAATTGGCGGAAGGGGTTGCGGCTGTCAACGCGGTGAGGAGTGGACCGCCGGGCCGGGCTTCGCTGCGCCGCCGGCTCAAGAGGGCGAGGGCTTCGCCCAGCGGCCGTGGCGGCGGTAGAGGGGGAGCCAGCCTTCCGCCGTCGCGGCGAGCGGCGCCGGGCGGATGCCGAACGCCTCGAAGCCGGGACAGGCGCCGCTCGCGACATTGTCGTGCTGGAGCATCAGCCACTGGTCCCAGCTGAGCGGCGCGCCCGGCGCCCAGCCGAACAGGCGGGCGAGCATGCGGGCGACCGGGTCCGGTATCTCGACCACCGCTTTGGAGCCGCGTCCGGTCGCCTCGCAGATCCAGGCGTTGATCTCGCGCATCGAGACGATTTGCGGGCCGCCGAGCTCGTAGGTCCGGCCGGCATGGCCGGCGGGATCGAGCGCGGCGAGCGCGATCGCGCGGCCGAGATCGGCGGCGTGCACCGGCTGCAGCTTCCAGCCGCCGCGAATGACCGGCACGAACGGGAGCAGCCGCGCCATGCCGGCGAAGCGGTTGACGAAAACGTCCTCCGGCCCGAACACGATCGACGGGCGGATGATCGTCGCCGCCGGGAAAGCGGCGCGCACCGCCTGCTCGCCCTCGCCCTTGGAGCGGCCGTAAACGGACTCGCTGTCGGGATCGGCGCCGATCGCGGAGACATGGACCAGGGCGCGGGCGCCCGCCGCCGCCGCGGCGCCGGCGACGTTGCCGGCCCCGTCGACATGGACCGCCTGGAAATTGCCCTTGAGGATGCCGACCAGGTTGATCACCGCCTCGGCGTCGCGGACGGCGGCGGCGACCTCGTCGGGCCGGGAGATGTCGGCGCGCAGGAACTGGATCTGGCCGAGGCCGCCCAGCGGTCGCAGGGAGAAAGCGCGGCGCGGCTCGCGTTCGGCGATGCGCAGACGGGCGCCGGCGCGGAACAGCGCCTGGGCGACATAGCGGCCGATGAAGCCGCCGCCGCCGAACAGGGTCACCAGCCGGTCGGTCTTTCGGGTCATGGCGGCCTCCCTTGCCGCCTCGGGGCGGAGTCGGCAAGCCTCGCGTTGACAATGGCGGGAGCGGCTCCTACCTCGCCCCTCCTACCCCGTGCCCAGATGGCGGAATTGGTAGACGCACCAGCTTCAGGTGCTGGCGCTCGCAAGGGCGTGGAGGTTCGAGTCCTCTTCTGGGCACCATCCCCTCATCTCCAGCCGAAACGGGGCCAGTTTGTTCTATCTCGCCGCCGGCCTCGCCTGCCTGATGGCGGTCGCCTTTGCCGGTGGCCGCGCCGGGCTTGCCGCCGCCGCGGCCGCGCTGGCGGGCTTCGGCTACGCCTTCCTGGTCTATCGCTGGTGGGTGCCGCCGGCGGCGGGCGCGGCGGCTTTGATGATCGGATTTCCGCTGGCGCGAGCGCTGCACAGCTCGCAATGGCGACTGCCGGTCGGAACCGTAGGCGGCGCACTGGCTGCCTTCGCCGTTTTCGGACCTGCCGAGGGGCTGTTCTAACCTTCTCGCCGCCCAAATGCCCCCGACCCGCGGTCCTCCGGTGCGTCCAGCCTCGACTGAGGCGAAATTCTGTCGGCCGACCCGATCGAGAATGCGGCTTGCCGAGCCGGCTCGACATGGCACTGCCCGAGTGACAGAGTTGGAGAGACGCAGCTCAGATAATGACGAGCCCGGATCATGGCCTACGAAAGCGAGATCTTTATCTCCTATAGAAGGACTGAAACAGTCGGCTGCTGGGTGCGAAATCATTTCCTGCCACGCCTCCAGGCGCGATTGGACGAGAACTCGGCTTCGCCGGTCGACGTCTTCTGTGACGAATTGATTGCGGAAGGCGACGATTGGGCTGCCGCGCTCAAGGACCGGCTCCGGAAATCCAGATTGCTTCTCGCCATCTGGTCGGCCGATTATTTCCGTTCCACTTGGTGCATGGCTGAATGGCAGAGCTTCCGGAAGCGGGAACAGCAGGTTGACCAGACGGGCGGAGTCGTCAAAAGCCTTGTCTACCCGATACGTTATGCCGACGGCGCCTATTTTCACCCGGAGGCCCGAGCGACCCAGTGCAGCCGGGATTTCTCGGCCCTGAATTATCCTGACGAAGTCTTCCGGCAGTCGGTGAAATGGCTCGAGTTCGACGACCTCGTCACCGCTGTGGCGCTCGATCTTATCGACAAGCTGGCCCACGTTCCGGCTTGGCGGCATGACTTTCCGATTGTCCAGCCGGCACCGCTGCCGGAGGTCGTGATGCCGAGGCCAGTGCTGTGACCGGGCGGGTGGTCACCTTTTATTCCTACAAAGGGGGAGTTGGACGCAGCTTTGCCGTCGCCAATGTCGCGGTCGTGCTGGCGCAATGGGGTCATCGCGTTCTGGCAGTCGACTGGGACATCGAAGCGCCTGGCCTCAATCATTATTTCCCCGGCCTGACCAGCCGCACGTCGGCCGGCGTCATCGACTTCCTCGACGATTGTCGCAACGGCCGGCCGCTGAGATGGGACAGCTATGTAGTGCCCCTCGATATCCCAGGGGTTGACGACAAGCTTAAGCTGATGACCGCCCAGGGAGATCGCGATCGGGACTATGCGCGGCTGGTCCAGGAACTCGACTGGGACAGACTATATCGGTTGCACGGGCTTGGCGCCAAAATGGAAGCGCTGAGGGCGCAATGGGTCGAACATTTCGATTTTGTGCTCGTGGACAGCCGCACCGGCGTCACCGATTTCAGCGGCCTTACCACTGTACAGCTGCCGGACGTGCTGGCCTTCATGTTCACCGCGAATCAGCAGAGCCTGACCGGTTGCACCGAGATCGTGAGACGCGCAATGGAGGCGCGCCGGTCGATGCCGGTTGATCGTCCGGCGCTCTTGCCGCTGCCGATCCCGGCGCGATTCGAACAGCGCGAGGAATATGAGCTGGCGCAGCTGTGGCGCCGGCATTTCGCCGGCGCACTCGAGCCCGCATTCGCCGCCTGGGCGCCGGCCGGGATCGACACGCTAAAGCTGATCGATCTGCTGACGATTCCCTACGTTCCGCGATGGACCTTCGGGGAAGAGCTTGCCGTCCTCATCGAGCCCTCGGATTCGAGCGGCGTGCGCAGCGCCAGCTACCCGGTGAGCTTCGCCTGTGAAACCATCGCTGCGTTGCTGGTGCACGGATTCGCGCACGTCGACCTCCTCACCTCCAGCCGCGACGAGTTCGTTCACGCCGCCCGCCGTCGCGGCGTCGAGACGGCGCAATCCGCGGCGAAACGCGACCATCCGGTGATCTATGCCTATGCCGGTGCGAGCGACTGGTGCGAGAAAGTGCTGGCGATGTTGGAAAAGGGGGTCCGCCTCGAGGCTATGCAACTCGTCGGCTATCGGGAAACCGGGCTCAGGGGCGACCTGGATAGGATAACCCGGCAACGGCGGATTTCGGCAGCCGATGCCTATATGCCCATCCTCGATGACAAGAGCGACGTGGCGGCCATGGCCCACGAGGTGAAGTGGATGCAGCGGTCGGCCTTGAGGAGCGATATCGCCTTGCCGATCATCCCGGTGGTGCATGAGCAAGCCGAATTCGACGCTCCTTCGCGCCGGCCTGGTCAGCTATCGCCGATTCATCCTCTCCGACGACCAAAGCCTTGGCAGCCAGGTCGATGGGATAGTCGATTATCTCAGGCGTCTGCTTATCCCGGGTTGAAACAGCAGCACCGAAGGGCTTCGCCTTGCCCCCTTGAGCGGCGGCATACTCCGCCCATCGGCCGGTCAGCGCGAGCTCAGGACGAACTGGTTGCCGTCGGGATCGCGGAAGGTCGCGAACGTGCCCCAGGGCTGCTTTTGCGGCGACGAGTCGAATTGGACGCCGCGCTCGCTCAATTGGCGGTGGGTGGCCTCGACGTCGTCGCAAGCGAGGGCGCCGTTGAAGAAGCTGCCGATCCTCTCCTCCTGGCCGTCGGGCGTGAACAGCACGAAGCGGGTGTCGCTGCTGCCGACCTTCAGCTCGATCCAGCGCTGCGCCTCGCTGAACGGCTGGTCGGTCATCAAAGTGAAGCCGACCTGCTCGGTCCAGAATTTGAGCGCCCGGTCCTGGTCGCTGGTCGGGATGCTGACGAACTTGACGTGGGTGATCATGTGAATGGCTCCCTGGTTCGGGCGCCTTAAGGGCGCGGTGACCGCGCGGGACAAGGGGTCCGATAAACACTATAGTACCGGACATGACACGGCAGCTCGGCCTCGACCCCTATATCGTCGACGTGCTGATGCGCGACCTGGCCGGCCACGACCGATCGCCGTCCGCCTTCCTGGTCTATCTGTGGCTGTGGCGGATGAGCCGGGGCGAGGGAAGGCCGAGGATCGGCGCCAGCCTGCAGACGATCGCCGACCGGACCGGCCTGTCCAAGTCGGCGGTGCAGGCCGCCGTCCGCCACCTGACGCGGCGGCAGCTCATTGCCGCGACCCGCGACGGGCCGACTTCGGCGCCGGTCTATGAGGTGCTCGAGCCCTGGCGCCGGCTCAGCGCTCGCTGAGCTCCACCCAGACCGGCGCGTGGTCGCTGGCATGGGGGCGGCCGCGGACCTCGCGGTCGACCTCCGCCGCTTTGAGTCGTCGGGCGGCCGGCGGGTTCAACAGAAGATGGTCGATCCGAATGCCGGCGTTGCGGGCCCAGGCGTTCCGCCAATAGTCCCAGAAGGTGTAGATCCGCTCGTCCGGATGGAGATGCCTGAGCGCGTCGGTCCAGCCCTGGCCGAGCAGCCTGACATATTGCGCGCGCGGCTCCGGCTGGAACAAAGCGTCGTCGAGCCAGCGCTCGGGCTTGTAGACGTCGAGGTCGGTGGGAATCACATTATAGTCGCCGGCGAGGACGACCGGGCAGTCCAGTCCGTGAAGCTCGGCCGCGCGCGCGATCAGCCGCTCCATCCATGCGAGCTTATAGTCGAATTTCGGCCCCGGCACCGGATTGCCGTTGGGCAGATAGAGGCAGCCGACCAAGACACCGGCGACCGCCGCCTCGATGTAGCGGCTGTGGCGATCCTCCGGATCGCCGGGCAGGCCGCGATGGGTCTCGACCGGGTCGCAGCCGCGGGCGAGGATGGCGACGCCGTTCCAGCGCGCCTGGCCGTGCCAGATAGCGCCGTAGCCGGCCTTCCCGATCGCCTTTGCCGGAAACTTCTCGTCGGGACTCTTGAGTTCCTGCAGGCAGGCGACGTCCGGCGCCGCCTGCTCCAGCCAGTCGAGCAGTGTTTCGAGCCGGCCGTTGACGCCATTGACGTTGAAGGTGGCGATCTTCACGGCGGGTGAGACTATTCGCGGGCTGGTCAGGTTCCGAGCACCGACCGCGACGTCGCCCCGGCGAAAGCCGGGGTCTCAGGGAGAAGGTCCGTGACTTCTGGTCCCGAGGTCCCGGCTTGCGCCGGGATGACGGGCGGGCACTCCCTTACCCCTGCTGCTGCTCGCACGCCTCGCGCATGTCCTGGGCATGCTGGACCGCGGGCTCGGCGCCGAGGCTTTCGTCGATCGCGTCGGCGAGGAGGGTGACGATCTCGGCGCCGCCTTCGAGCGTGCGATGGACCGGGCAGCGTCCGGCGATCTCGACCAGCCGCGTTCGCTGCGCCTCGTCGAGGCCGGGGCCGAAGCCGATCTGGCGGGTGAAGCGGTCGGCGGCGCCGATCCGGGCATGGGCGACCTCGACGGTCAGGCCGGACAGGTCCCAGCCCTTGCGCGCCGCATAGAGGTTCATCGTCATCGCGGTGCAGGCGGCGAGGCCGGCGCTGACCAGCTCGTACGGGCTCGGCCCGCTGCCGAGGCCACCCGCGGCGACCGGCTCGTCGGCGAAGAGCGGGCCGCCGGCGAGGCCGAGCCGGACCTGGAACGTGCCGGCGCCGGTCAGCGAAGCGGCGACGCCGCTGCCCGCCGCGGCGCTCATGATTCCGCCTCGTCCGGCTCGGCCGCGTCGGGGGATTCCGCGCTTTGGTCGCGCCACCAGGTCTCGACCGGCCCGGACAGCCTGACCGTCACCGGCATTCCGTGGCGGTCGACCGCCTTGCCCGCCTGGACCCGGATCCAGCCTTCCGAGACGCAATATTCCTCGACATCCTCGCGCTCGCGATCCTTGAAGCGGATGCCGACGCCGCGCTGGAGGGCATCGACGTCGAAATGCGGGCTGCGCGGATTGTTCGACAGGCGGTCGGGGGGATTGTCATCGGCCATCAGCCGTTCCTTCTCTCTTGAATCCAGGCGTCGACCAGCTGCTCGAGCACGTCCAGGGGCACCGAGCCGTTCTCGAGCACGACGCCGTGGAACTCGCGTATGTCGAACCGCTCGCCCAGCGCCTGGCGGGCGCGGTCGCGCAGCTCGAGGATCCTGAGGCGGCCGATCATGTAGCTGGTCGCCTGGCCGGGATTGTTGAAATAACGCTCGACCTCCTTGGTGGCGTCGCGCAGCGACAAGAGGCCGTTGTCCATGAAATACTGGATCGCCCGCTCGCGGGTCCAGCGCTGGTGGTGGATGCCGGTGTCGACCACCAGCCTTATCGCCCGCCACAGCTGGGTCGAATACATGCCGAATTCGGAGATCGGCTCGTCATAGAAGCCCATCTCCTTGCCGAGCCCCTCGGCATAGAGACCCCAGCCCTCGGTGTAGGCGCCGTAGCCGCCGAAGCGGCGGAACTTCGGCACGTCCGGCAGCTCCTGGGCCAGCGCGATCTGGAAATGGTGGCCGGGCGCGCCCTCATGGTAGGAGATCGCCTCGGTCTGCGGCCGCAGCACCTGGTTCATGTCGGCGAGGTTGACATAATAGATGCCCGGCCGCGAGCCGTCCGCCGACGGCCGGTTGTAGAAAGCGACCGAAGCGGTGTCCTGGCGGAACGCCTCGACCGCGCGGACCTCGAGCGGCGCCCGCGGCAGCCGCCGGAACCAGCGCGGCGCCGCCTCCATCGCCAAAGCGATGAAGCGGCGCGCGTCGGCGAGATAGGCCTGCCGGCCTTCGTCGGTGTTCGGATATTTGAACTCGGCGCTGTCGTTGATGTGGCGGAAGAATTGCCGGAGCGTGCCGGCGAAGCCGACCTGGCGCCTGATCCGCTCCATCTCGCCATGGATGCGCTCGACCTGCTCGAGGCCGATCCGGTGGATGGCGTCGGCGGAAAGGTCGGTGGTCGTCGACTGGCGCAGCCTTTGCTCGTAGAAAGCGGCGCCGTCGGGCAGGCTCCAGGCGCCATTGTTGCCGGTCGCGCGCGGCTCGACCGCGTCCAGGGTCGCCAGCATCGTCTCGTAGCCGCGGCGGAACGGCCCGGTCAGTGCGGCGCGCGCGGCCTCGATCAGCCGGTCCTTCTCGGCCTCGGGGATGTCGAGCCGGCTCACCTTGACCTTGAAATCGGCGAAGACCGGCATGTCGGCGCCGTCGGTAAACGGCGCTCCGGCGAGGATGCGGCGGCCGTCGGCCCGCACCGGATCGAAATTGAAGCGCGCAGGCACGATGCCGAGCTCGGCCTGGTGACGGATGTTGGCGCTGATCTCGCCCATCACCCGCTCGACCTCGACCAGCCGCGCGACATAAGCCTGCGCGTCCTCGACCGTGTCGACGCGGTGGTTGTTGATCAGGAAGACCGGCAGATTGCCCATCGGGCTGCCATTGTTGGTCGCCGGGAAACCGTGCCAGCGCCAGCGGAACGCCTCGCGGTCGTCCTCGACCTCCTTCTCGAACAGCCGGAAGGACAGCCGGCCGGCGGGGCTCAGCCGCGCCGGATCGAACCCGGCGCGCAGATCGGCGAGCTGCCGTTCCGACAGCGCCAGGCGCCGCTGGCGGTGGGCGTCGGTATAGTCGTTGAGCCGGTCGTAATGGCGCTTGATGCCGAGGCTGGTGAGCAATTGCGGATCGAGCTCGGCCTGGGCGTCGAAGGCGGCGTCGAGGAAGGCGTTGAGGCGCGCGTCCTCGGTGGCCGGATCGACAGCGGGCGCGGCCGCCGGAGGCGGCGCGGCCGGCGCCGGCGCCGGCTCCGGCACCATCGCGCAGGCGGCGGAAGCGAGGAGCAGGACGGCGAGCGAGAGGCGAAGCTTCACGGGCGATTCCTTCGCGGTTCAGAGCTGTGCGCTTCTTAGCGCCTCGCCGCATATCGTCCAGCCGTGCTAACCCCTCCCCGGACCGGGGAGGAGGACCGCCAGCCGCAGGCTGGTGGTGGAGAGGGCCACCTCTCCATCCCCGCCAGCGCTGGCCCCCTCCACCGTCCGGCTAAGCCGGCCGGGCCCCCTCCCCGTTCCGGGGAGGACTCATTGGCTGCCCGGCCCGCCAGCACGGGTCCCAGTCCGGCTCGGGCCCGAAGCGCCTGACCAGGAAGTCGACCAACGCCCGCACCCTTGCGGTGGTGGCGCGGCCGGGCGGCATCACCGCGTGCAGCGCGCCTTCCTCGAGCGGAAAATCGCGCAGCAGCACCTCGACCGTGCCGGCCTCGATCGCCGGCGCGGCGATGAAGCTCGGCAGGCGGGCGAGGCCGAGGCCGGCCTCGGCGGCGGCGAGCAGCATGTCGCCATTGTTGCTGCGCATCACCGGCGCGACCCGCACCGTCTCCCAGCGTCGGCCGACTTGAAAGCGCCATTGGTCGTGGGCGTAGAGGAGGACGTCATGGCCGGCGATGTCGGCCGGCTTTTCGGGGCGGCCGCGGGCGGCGAGATAGGCCGGGCTGGCGACGACCGCCCCGCGGATCGGCGCGATCCGCCGCGCGATCAGCGTCGAATCGGCGAGCCGTCCGATCCGCACCGCGAGATCGTAGCCGCCGGCGGCGAGGTCGACGGTGGCGTCCTCGAGGGTGATGTCGAGCTCGACCTGCGGGTGCGCGGCGGCGAAATCGGTGAGCGCCGGGGCGAGATGACGGATGCCGAAGGAGAGCGGCGCCGTCAGCCGCACCGGCCCGGCGATCCGCGTCGCCGCCTCGGCGACCACTTCCTCCGCGGCCTCGAGCTCGGCGAGGATGTTGGCGGCCCGGGCATAATAAGCCGAACCGATGTCGGTCGGCTGGGCGCCGCGCGCGGAGCGGGTCAGCAGGCGCGCGCCGAGCTGCTCTTCCAGCCGGGCCACCCGCCGCGAGACCACCGGCTTCGACAGGCCCATACGTTCGGCGGCGCGGGCGAAGGATCCGGTCTCCGCCACCCGGACGAAGGCGAGCACGTCGACGAGGTCGGTCGAGGAGCGTTCCATATTCTGCAACACCAAGATACGTTTTGCCGATCTTCCGGCAACACCGATAGCCGCTTATCTCAGGCCAGGCAAATCCATTCCGCAGGGAGAAAAGAAGTGAACATCCTGGTTGTCAGCAGCAGCGCCAATGGCGATTCCTCGGTCTCCGGCGGCCTCGCCGGCCGGTTCGTCGACGCGCTGCGCGCCGCCGATCCCGCCGCCCATGTCGTGCTCCGCGACGTCGGCGCCAACCCGCTGCCCCATCTGACGGCGGCGACGGTCGCCGCGATCAAGGGCAGCCCGCGGACCGCCGAGGAGGGTGCCGCCCGCGCTTTGTCGGACGCGCTGATCGACGAGCTCCAGGCGGCGGACCTGATCGTCATCGCCTCGCCGATGTACAATTTCGGCATGAGCTCGACGCTCAAGGCCTGGTTCGACCATGTCGCGCGTGCCGGCGTCACCTTCCGCTACACCCAGGCCGGTCCCGAGGGCCTGCTCAAGGGGAGGAAGGCGGTGGTGATCGAGAGCCGCGGCGGCTTCTACAGCGAAGGACCCGGCGCGGCGATGGACCATCAGGAGGCGCACCTGCGAACCCTGCTCGGCTTCATGGGCATCGACGATGTCGACTGGGTACGCGCCGAGAAGCTCGGCTACGGGCCGGAGGCGGCCCAGACCTCGGTCGAGGCCGCCGCCGCGCGGCTCAACGCCCTCGCCGGCAGCGAGCTGAGGCTGGCGGCGTAGCTGCCATACCCTTCCGTGCTACGTCATCCCCGCGCAAGGGCACCCCGCAAAGTATTACTTTGCGGGGACCCCGATAGCGGGGATCCGGTAGGGCGGCAGGAAACAGGAACCATCGTCTGGATTCCCGCTTACGCGGGAATGACGGAATTGTGAGGAAGTCTCCCATGATCGACGTCCGCAAATATGACAGCCTCGGCCATGCCGACCATGGCTGGCTCAACGCCCGCCACCATTTCTCCTTCGCCGACTATCACGATCCGGCGCGGATGGGCTGGGGCGCGATCCGCGTCTGGAACGACGACGAGATCGCCGCCCGCTCCGGCTTTCCGCCCCATCCGCACCGCGACATGGAGATCATCACCTACGTCCGCACCGGCGCCATCACCCACCAGGATTCGATGGGCAATAAGGGCCGGACCGCGGCCGGCGACGTCCAGGTGATGTCGGCCGGCACCGGCGTGCGGCACGCCGAATATAATCTCGAGGACGAGACCACCACTTTGTTCCAGATCTGGGTGCTGACCGACCGGCCGAACGCCGAGCCGGGCTGGGGCGCGATGCAATTCCCCAAGGCGGACCGTTCCGGGCGCTTCGTCACCTTGGCCAGCGGCTTTGCCGGCGACGAGGGCGCGCTCCGGATCAACTCGGCCGCGCGAGTGATGGGCGCCACGCTCGCCGCCGGCGAGAGTGCCGAGGTCAGCCTCGACCCGGCGCGCCACGTCTATCTGGTCGCGGCCAGGGGCCCGATCGAGGTCAACGGCGTCAGGGCCGAGGCGCGCGACGGGATCGCCGTCACCGGCGAGGACAAGGTGATTGTGCAGGCGATCGGCGACGCCGAGATCGTGCTGGTCGACGCGCGGTAGGCGTCATCCCGGCGAAAGGGTACCCCGCAAAGTAATACTTTGCGGGGGCCCCGATGGCCGGGACCTCAGTGAGAGAAGGCTCAGACCTTCCCTCCGAGATCCCGGCTTTCAGGGTTCCCATCAAGGTACTACTTTGATGGGGTCCCTCCCGGGATGACGAGGCCGGGATCACGAAGGCAGCGGATGGGCGATGCTGTTGCCGCCCCAGGCGACGAACAATGTGGTGTAGCGCCCGATCGGCGCAGCGAGCGGGATCGCCTTGCCGCCGATGCAGCCCATGCAGCCTTCCGGCGCTTCGCCGGCGGTGAGATGGATGGCGATGCCGTGGCGCCAGTCCGGCTGCAGCGGCAGCGCGAAGCTGCCCTCGCTCAGCCGCCCGTCATGGCGCAGCGAGACGGTGACGCCGACGGTGCCGGCGCTGCGGGTCGGATAGGTCATCGAGCTCGGAAAGCCCCATTCGCGCGGCCGGAACTCGGACGGCGGCACGATGCGCTCGCCGCCGCCGTCGTCGAACCGGGCGGCGAGCTCGCCGACCCGGGCGTCCGGGGTGCGGTAATCGTAGAAGACGATCTCCGAACGCGGCCCGGCGGCGACCGCCGCCGCCGGCGGCGGCACGGCGGCGCAGCCGGCAAGCAGCAGCGCCGCCGCCACCGGCCCGGCCGCCGCCGCGATCAGCCTCATTCGTCGATCAAATGGCGGCGCACCTCGCGGCGCGCCTCGTCGTCGCGCTCGACATAGACGGTGCGCGCATTGCGCTCGCGGCGGAACAGGGGGATCAGGCCGAGCAGGCCGAGCAGGCCGAGCAGGCCCCAGTCGAAGCCGCGCTCCTCGCGATAGGCGAGCGACATGCCGTTGCCGAACGGGTCGGCGGGGTCGGCGAAGCCGTTGGGGTAAGCGACGTCGGGATCGATAGTGACCGGCTCCATCGGCGGCGGCGCCGGCACCGACTGCGGCACCACCACCACCGTGTCGGGCGGCGACGTCGTCACCGGGTCGGGCGGCGTCGTCTCGGACGGAGGCGGAGCGGTGGTCGGCGGCGGCGTCTCGGTCTTGGCCGGCGGCGGCGGCGTGATCACCGGCGGCGCGCTGCTGTTCTGGGCCGCGGCGGGCGCGGCGAGGACGATCAGGCCGGCCGTTGCGGCCGCGACGAGGGTGAGCTTCATCCCTTCCTCCATTCAAAACGCTCCCGCAACGACCTGGCCGGGGCGCCCGGTTGCATGGGCGGGCGATCATCCACCCGCCGCCTGCGCATAACAACCCGTCGCAGGATGGGTTGCGAGCGGCGCCCGAGACGCGCTCGTTCATCCGGCAGAAAGGCCGGCGGGACAGTCATGACGTCGCTGTCCAGGGGCGGGCGGTTCCGTCCGGCGGCAATGAGCGGGGACCATCACTTGGCGATGTATGTGTACAGCACCGACGGCGAGCCCGTCGGCTTCGTGTTCGAAACGGACATTTACGATCTCGACGGCACGCCGCTCGGCCGCATCGTCGGCTGCCGGGTGCACCGTTATGACGGCACCTATGTCGGCGAATGGTTCCGCGACATGGTGGTGCGCCGGCCGCAGGGCCGGCCGCGCATCATTCCGGCGATGGCCGCGCCGCCGCGGCGGCCGCCGGCCAGCGCTTCCTACCGGCTGCGCGCGGTGGTCGATTACGGCTATCCCGACGCCTTCCCGCTGCTGCGCCACGGCGCCGACGAGGCCTGGCTTCACCAGGCGGCCGCCGAATGAGGAACCGCCCCGCACCAGGCGGGGTTGAACGGCGGATGCCGGAACCGACGACATGATCCTGATCGTCGACGACGATGTTGCGGTGCGCGCCACCATCGGCCGCGCGGTCGCCGCGCTCGGCTATGCGGTGCGCGAGGCCGCCGACGGGCCGGCCGCGCTCGCCATCGTGCGCGAGGAAGCGCTGAGCCTGGTGATCCTCGATTATCTGATGCCGGGCATGGACGGCGCCGAGGTGGCGCGCGAGATCGGCGCGATCGACCCGGACCTGCCGATCGTCTTCTCCACCGGCCATGCGGCGCTGCGGGCGCTGCGCGCCGCTGCCGGCCAGGATATCGAGATTCTCGAAAAGCCATTCACGCTCGACGAGCTCGACGCGCTGCTGCGCGAGCGGCTGGCCGAGCGGCGGCGAGCGCGGACCGCCTGAAGATAGTCCCCGGCGGGAGGATCGCTCAAGTCGGCGGCGGCTGCAAACTCGGACAGCCGGGACCATTCAGATCGGCGGCGATGCTGGACAACGCCCTGCTCAGCCGTCGCCCGATCCATTCCCAGTCCGGCAAAGAGATGCGCTGGCGGCTTAGCCGCCGGCCATCCGGCGCATAGGCCGAAATCGTCATGACGCGACGACCGAAGACGTTGGCCACGTCGTCGCCATCCATGCGCCGCATGGTGAACCCGGTCCCGACGCCGAGGCCATGGGAGGGCTCCGCCCGATGCAGCCGTCGCGCGACCTCCCGGCCATCGAGAGCGAGAATGGCGACGGCCCCGTCCGGGAGCGGGCGGCCGACTTCATGCTCGACAAAGAATTCAAGCTCGGTCGCCGCCCAGGGGCGGGCAATCGACGCCCCGCTCGGCCGCCAGTTGCGGACCGGCTCGGGGAGCAGCTCCCACCGCGCGCTCCAATCGTCGGTGTCGATGACGACATCGACTCTCAGGACACGTCCATCCTCGCTCACATCGACCGTGACGAAGACCAGGTCGGGAGCCTCGCCGCGGGTTCCCGCTTCGAACTCCCGCGCGCAGGAGTAGATATTCCCGGTGATCGGCGAGCTCGGGTCCTGCACGTTCGTCCGGTTGCGGTCGACGGCGCAGGAAGCCAGCATCGCGGCGCACAGCATGGCCGGAGCGACAGGAAGCGGCTTCATTCCGACCGGCAGCGCGCGACTTCGGTGCGCTCGACGATGCCGTCGTCGAAGCGGACGGTGAGGCCGGCGCCTTCCGGTTCGACCTCGGTGATGATCGCCGCATACCATCTGCCGTCGCCCGACCAGACCGCGTCGATCCGCGATCCGACGCGCCAGTCGAAGGGACTGACCAGGTCAGCCGGCAGCGTCTCGCGATCGCCGTCGGCATAAGCGAGCCGCACCAGGCCGCCGCTCGCCGCCTCGACGCGGGCGGGGAACCAATGTCCGCCCGACCGCCACCGGCCGAGCACCCATTGGCCCGGCTGGAAATCGCCGGCGGCGGCGTAGCAACGACAGCGGCCGCGCTCCGTCTCCTCGACGACGCCGTCGTCGAACCGGACCGTCAGGCGATCGCCGGCGCCAATTTCCGTGATGGTCGCCGCATACCAGCCTCCATCGCCCGACCGGATCGCATCGACCATCGTTCCCGCCTGCCAGTCGAACGGCCGCACCCGATCGGCGGGCAGCGTCTCGCGGTCGCCATCGGCATAGGCAATCGTAACGGTTTGGCTGTCCGCCTCGCCGACGACGCCGGGAAACAGGAAGCGTCCGCCGCGATAATGTCCGAGCACCGCGTCGCCCTGCCGAAATTGGGCCATCGCTCCCTCCGCTGATGCGATCCGCAACCCCCTTAGAAACGCTGCCGTGCGGCAGCAACGCGACAATCAGAGCGGCACCATGCGCCGGTGATGCCAGGCGAAGATGGCGGCGGCGCCGCGGTGCGGTCGCCACGGCTCGGCGAGCTCGCGCACCTTTTTCTCGGTCAGCCGGCCCTCGAGGCCGAGGATGCGGCCGATCTCGATCTGGACGGCGAGGTCGCCGGCCGGAAAGGCGTCGGGTCGGCCCTCGGCGAACAGCAGATAGATTTCGGCGGTCCAGCGGCCGATGCCCTTGATGTGGGTCAGAGCGGCGATCGCCTGCTCGTCATCCTCCGGCAGCGCGGCGAAATCGAGCCGCCCGGACAGGACGTCCTCGGCGAGGCTCCGCATATAGGCGATCTTCTGCCGCGACAGGCCGGCGGCGCGCAAATCCTCCTCGCTGGCGCCGGCGAGGTTGGCGACGTCGGCGGTGCCGCCGGTCGCCGCCTCCACTTTGGCGAGGATCGAGGCGGCCGCCTTGACCGACACCTGCTGGCTGACGATCGCCTGCACCAGGGTCTGGTGGCCGCGCGGCCGGATCCGCGGCTCGGGATAGCCCAGGCGGGCGACCGCCGCCGCGAAGGCGGGCTCGATCCGGCCCAGCGCGTCGAGCGACTGCTTCAGCTGCTCCGCATCCATCTTCGCCCCGCTCCGCCTTGCGCTTGCCGGCGCCGCCTAGCATAGGTCGCGCCCGACGCCTCCCCTTTCTTGCGATCAGGATCGTTGCGAATGCCCCAGCTCCACATCGTCACCCGCGGCGGCGCCGAACGGACGGTCGAGGGCCGGATCGGCTGGAGCGTGATGGAGAATATCCGCGACAACGGCTTCGACGAGCTGCTCGCTCTGTGCGGCGGCTGCTGCTCGTGCGCGACCTGTCACGTCCATGTCGATCCCGAATGGATCGCCGCGGTCGGGCCGCCCAGGCCGGACGAGGACGATCTGCTCGACACGTCCGACCACCGGGTCGAGACCAGCCGCCTGTCGTGCCAGATCGAGTTCAGCGCGGAGCTGGACGGGCTGCGGGTGCAGATCGCGCCGGAGGATTAGGGGACAGTCACTTTTTCGCACAGCAGTGACCATCCGCCGCCGCGGTGCGGAAAAGTGACTGTCCCCTATGCCCGCACCGCATAGAGCGCCACCGCGGCGGCGTTGGAGACGTTGAGGCTCTCGATGCGGGCGCTGATCGGCAGTCGGGCGAGCGCATCGCAATGGGCCTCGACATTCTGCCTGAGGCCCTCGCCTTCGGCGCCCAGCACCAGCGCCACCCGGGGCGGACCCAGCGCCTGCGCGAGACTCATCTCGGCCTCGCCGCTGAGGCCGATGCGCCAGAAGCCGGCCTCGGCCATTTCGTCCAGCGCCCGCGCCAGATTGACCACCCGCACCCAGGGCATGGTCTCCAGCGCACCGCTCGCGGCCCTGGCGAGCGCGCCGGATTCCGGCGGCGCGTGCCGGTCCTGGGTGACCAGGCCGAGCGCATCGAAAGCGGCGGCGGATCGCAGGATGGCGCCGACATTGTGCGGATCGGTGACATGGTCGAGAACGACCAGCGGCCGTCCGTCTCCGGCTGCATCGAGCAGGTCGGCGAGCAGGATGTCGGGCAGGCGCTCGACCTCGGCGACGATGCCCTGATGCGGCGCGTCATGCGGCACCAGCCGGCCGAGATCGGCGACGTCGGCGAAGGTCACCGGAATCGAGCGGTCGATGGAGAAGGCGGCGGCCGCCTCGCGCGTCGCCCAGATCCGCACGATCTCGCGCGCCGGGTTGGCGAGCGCCGCGGCGACCGCGTGACGGCCCCAGAAAAGAGGGCGTTTGTCCGGCCGGACGGCCTGTCGCGCCTTGCGTCGCATCGCCTCGCCATGGTCCGCGCCGCCAGGCTTGGCAAGCACGCGGCGGCGATGTTAGGTCTAGGGTTTGGACCCTAGGCCACCAGCAGCACGGGGGGTGCGATGGCGACGATGGCGCAGCCGGCGGCCCGGATCCGCAGCGACCGGCTTTTCTACACGACGATGGGTCTCGCCATCGCCGCGACCACCTTGTGGGGCTTTGCCGCCAGTTTCTATCTGTCCCGCTGGCTGACGCCGCCGCCGACCGCGCCGGACTGGACGCCCCTGCTCTACGTCCATGGCGGCGTCTTCACCGGCTGGATGGCGTTGATGGTGGCCCAGCCGATGCTGATCGCGTCGCGCAACCTGCGGCTGCACCGCCGCCTCGGCTATGCCGGCGCGGCGCTGGCGGCGGCGATGGTGGTGGTCGGCAATCTCGCCGCGATCGCCGCCATGCATGGCGGCTTCAAGGGATTGGGCGACCCCTATGTCTTCTATGCGGTGCCGTTCTTCGCGATCAACAGCTTCGCCGTGGCGGCGGCGCTGGCGGTCGTCTGGCGCAACCGCGCCGAGACGCACAAAAGGCTGATCCTGCTCGCCAATGTCGGCCTGATCGGCGCCGCCATCGCGCGCATCCCGGTGCCGATGCTGCAGGCCGGCGCGCCCTTCACCTTCATCTTCCTGCCCAATCTGATCACTCTGGCCGGCATCGCCTATGACTGGCGCACGCGCGGTCGAATTCACCGGGTCTGGATCTGGGGCGGCCTTCTCATGCTGGCCAGCCAGCTGATCATGTTCCCGGTGATGGGCAGCGGCTGGTGGCACGATTTCGCCGAGGCGATGGCCGCGCTCTGGGCCTAGGCTTCGCTAGATCCCGAAAATCACGAGCAAAGCCGCACCGAGCGCGATCCGGTAGAGCACGAACACCAGCATCGAGGCGTGGCGCAGGAAGCGCATCAGGAAGGCCATGGTCGCGAAGGCGGCGGCGAAGGTCATGATGCCGGCGATCAAGGCGTCCCACTGCATGGTTGCGCTCGCTTCGGCAAGGTCGAGCACCGCCAGCGTCCCCGCCCCCGCCACCGCCGGGATCGACAGCAGGAAGGAGAAGCGCGCCGCCTCGACCCGCTCGTAGCCGAGAAACCGCGCCGCCGTCATCGTCACCCCCGACCGGCTGGTTCCGGGGATCAAAGCCAGCGCCTGGGCGAGACCGACGACGATCGCGTCCTTCAGCGTCATGTCCTCGTAGCGCTTGCGGCTCGGGCCGACCCGGTCGGCGATGCCGAGCAGGATGCCGTAGGCGATCAGATTGACGGCGACGAGGGTGGTGGTGCGGAAGCTGGACAGCCAGTCGCCCTGCTTGAGGAACAGGCCGAACAGGACCGCCGGCACGGTGCCGATGACGATCCACCAGAACAGCCGCCGCTGGTCGGGCTCCGGGGCGATCCCGCTTTCGGTGACCCGGCCTGCGGCGACGCGGCGGCCTTTGCCGATCCCGACCGAGGCGAGCGCGCCCCGGGCGAGGCCGAGCACCTCGCGCCAGAAATAGAGGATGATGGCAAGCAGCGAGCCGATATGGACGGCGACGTCGATCAGCGGCCCCTGGTCCGGCATCTGCATGATCTTGGGGATCAGGATCAGATGCCCGGACGAGGAGATGGGCAGGAATTCGGTGACGCCCTGGACGATGGCGATGATCAGCAGCTGAAGAAAGGTCATGGAGATTCCGGCGGATCGAGACGAGCGCGCGCCTTAGCAGACCCGCCGCCCCCATTGGCAACAGCCTTGTCGCCGAGGGACAGTTACGTAACTGTCCCCTATTCAGACGTTCAGCCCCGGCTCATCGCGCACGGCGCATAGCGCAACCGACTCGGGCCGCGGCGCGTTGTTCGCCGCGCCTGTTCCTGTATCAGGAGGCCTGTGATGCATAAGCTGTTGATCGCCGCCGCCGCCGCCGCTTTCGCCGCCCCCGCCTTTGCGCAGGCCGCCGCGCCCGACCCGCTGGAAGACGAGATCCGCCGCGCCGTCCCTGCCGCCGACGAGGTCGAGGCGATGGCGCCGGCGCTCGATCGCTCGGTCGGCGCGCTGATGAGCGTCGATGTCGGGCCGATCCTCGACGCCGCCGATCCCTGGCATCGCCGCCCCGGTTTTGGCCGGCGCGGGCGCACGATCGGCGCGCTGGCCGGCCGCGACGACCCCTATTTCGAGGAGCGCGTGCGCTCGTCGCTCTACGGAGCCACCGCCGATATCGCCCGGATGATGAATGCGTTCGGCGCCGCGGCGCCGGCGCTGGCCCGATCGCTGCGCGAAGTCGAGCGGGCGATGGGCGCGGCGATCGACGATTATCACCGCCGCCGCGGCGATCCGCGCGACCAGGCCTATGATCGCGAACCCTATCCCGAAGAGTCTCGCGAACCCTATCCCGAAGACTGAGGGTCCGGGCAGGAACCCGAACCGGCCGCGGAAATGACCGGTGGACTGGGCCGGGGCGTCGGCTAAAGAAGCGCCACCAATGTGGCAGCTCTACCAGTTTCCCCTCTGTCCCTTTTCCCGCAAGGTCCGGCTGATGCTGACCGAAAAAGGCATCGCCCATGAGCTGAAGCGGGTGTCGCCCTGGGCCCAGGACGACGATTTCGCCGATCTCAATCCGACTGGCGAGACGCCGGTGCTGGTCGACGAGCAAAAGGGCAAGGTGCTGATCGATTCCGGCGCGATCTGCGAATATTTCGAGGAGACGCTCGATCGCGCGCCGATGATCCCGGGCACCTCGATCGACCGCGCCGAGGTGCGCCGGCTGGTCGCCTGGTTCGACGGCAAGCTGCACCGCGACGTGGTCGCCCCGCTGATGGAGGAGCGGATGCGCAAGCGGCTGGTCAGCCGGGCGCCGCCCGACACCGGCGAATTGAGGAAGGCGATGACCGCCGCCAACGGCCATCTCGATTATATCGACTATCTGCTCGACCATCGCCGCTGGCTGGCCGGGCCCGCTTTGACTCTGGCCGACCTCGCCGCCGCGGCCCAGCTCTCGGTCGCCGACTATCTCGGCGGCCTCGACTGGCGCGGCCACAAGCAGACCGCCGACTGGTATGCGGTGATGAAGTCTCGGCCGAGCTTCCGGCCGCTGCTCAGCGAGCGGATGGAAGTGATCCTGCCCCCCGCCCATTACGACAAGGTCGATTTTTGACGGCCCCGAAGAGGGCCGTCACCCCGGCGCGGGGGCGTCACCCCGGCGAAAGCCGGGGTCTCGGCGGGCAGGTCCGAGCCTGCCGGTCCTGAGGTCCCGGCTATCGGGGTCCCCGCAAGGTAATATTTTGCGGGGTGCCCTTTCGCCGGGATGACGATGCGCTCGTCAATCGGACTGGACGATGACCTCGCCGCGCAGCCGGCCGCGGCGCGACGGCGGACCGGCCACGAATTCGTCGTTGAGACCGATCGCCCAGAACAGTCCGCACGCGCCGCCGAGCGCCGTCGCCGGGCCGGCGGGGTCGGCGGCGACCAGCTCGCAGCGGCCCAGCCGGCCGTCCGGCAGCAGCTCGAACGCGATCTCCATCGCGAACAGCCGGCGGCCCTCGACCGATGCCGCCGGCGGGGCCGGCGCGCCGTCGGGAATGACGGTCGCGCGCAGCGCCACCCGCGCCCCGGCGTCGAGCCCGGGGACGCCGGCGGCGCGCAGCTCGACGCCGATGCCTTCGCAGTCGGCGGCCGGCATCGGCTCCGGCCGCAGCTCACCGGTGCGATATTGGCAGTCGACCGCGCCGGACGGCGCCACGGTGAAGTAGGTGACGGTGCGTATCGTCGTGAACGGCATTTCGTCGCCGGGCGGCAGCCTCCAGTGCAGGCTCGACCGGTAGCTGCCGTCATGGCGGCCGGGCCGGAAGCGGGCCCGGGCGAGCAGCAGGGAGCAGGTGGTTTCGTCGAGTTCGGCATCGCCCGATGACCGCTCGATCTCGCAGCGCCGCGGCCGGCCGCCGGAATCGACCTCGAGCCGATAGAAAACCGAGCCCATGGCATCGCGGCGAACGGCGGCGATCGGATAATCCTCGGCCGTGATCCAGCGCTCCCGGGCGACCGGTTGCGGCGAGGGCAGCGCGCTCCGCAGCACCCGCGGCGGCACTCGGGGCAGCGGCGGCGGCGTCTGTCCTGCCAATGAAGCGAGAGCGAGGCCGAGCAGCATGTCTTATCCTAGCGCGGCGCGCCCGCTCTTGATACCGGCCGCCGCACCGACCACATCATCCGCATGCTGATCCAGACCGAAACCACGCCCAATCCGGCGGCGCTCAAATTCCTGCCCGGCCAGACCGTGATGGACCATGGCACGCGCGATTTCGCGACGCCCGAGGAGGCCGAAGTCCTCGCCGCTGGCCGAGGCGATCTTCTCGACCGGCGAGGTCGAGGGCGTGTTCTTCGGCCGCGATTTCATCTCGGTCACCGCCGCGCCCGGGGTCGAGTGGCGGCAATTGAAGCCGCAGGTGCTCGAAGTGCTGCTCGATCATTTCGCCAGCGGCGCGCCTTTGTTCCGGCCGGGCAGCGCCGCCGGCATTGCCGTTCCGCCGGCCGATGTGATCGAGGAGGATCCCGCCGACGCCGAGGTGATCGCGCAGATCCGCGAGCTGATCGAAACCCGCGTCCGCCCGGCCGTCGCCAAGGACGGCGGCGACATCGTCTATCGCGGCTTCCGGGACGGCAAGGTCTATCTCGCTTTGCACGGCGCCTGCTCCGGCTGCCCGTCCTCGACCATGACGCTGAAGCAGGGGATTGAGAGCCTGCTCAAATATTACGTGCCCGAGGTCGAGACGGTCGAAGCGGTCTAGCGCACCCTTCTCGTCGGCCGTGATCCGGGCGCGAGCCACCTGCAAACTTCGTCTGGACTCCCGCTTTCGCGGGAGTGACGATGGCGGCGTGGGCCCAGGGAATTTCGTTCGATGCAGCTGGTGATCGACAGCGCCACCGCCGCCTGTTCGGTCGCCCTGCTGGACGAGGACGGGCGCGTAATCGCCGAACGCCACGAAATCGTCGGCCGCGGCCATGCCGAACGGCTGGTGCCGATGATCGAAAATCTGCTCGCGGGCCGCCGCCCCGATTCGCTGCTGGTCGATTGCGGCCCCGGCAGCTTCACCGGAGTCAGGGTCGGGCTGGCGGCGGCGCACGGGCTGGCGATCGGATGGGGTCTCGAGCCGGCCGGCTATTCGTCGCTCGCCTTGCTCGCCGCGGCCGCCGGCGAAGCGGGCGAAGTCGGGGTCGCGCTCGAGGGAGGACATGGCGAGCTATTCGTGCAAAGTTACCGCGGTGATCCGCTCGCGCCCATCGCCGACCTGCGGTCGCTCGCACCGGCCGAGGCGGCCCGATTCCTTCGCAGCGATCTCGTCATCGGCTCCGGGGCCGACGCGGTCGTTGCCGCGCGCGGCTACGGACGCGCCGTGAACGCGCTGCCGCGCGCCGCCGACGCCGGCCTGCTGCCGCCGGGGCTGAGGTCGCTTCCGGCGCGGCCGATTTACGGCCGGGCGCCCGACGCGAAGCCGATGGCATGAGCGGCCGCGACGTCACGCTCGGCGAAGGCGGCGCGGCCGATCTCGCGGCGGTGATGCGGGTGATGGAGGACAGCTTCGATTCCCGTTACGGCGAAGCCTGGACCGCCCCGCAATGCGCCGGGCTGCTGCCGATGCCGGGAGTGTGGCTCAGTCTCGCCCGCGACGAGTGCGGCGTGATCGGATTCGGCCTCGCCCGGCTCGTCGCCGATGAAGCGGAGCTGCTTTTGCTGGCGGTGAGTCGCGACGCCCAACGCCGCGGCGTCGGCAAGATGCTGCTGGAGCGCTTTGAAGCCCTGGCCAAGATGCGCGGGGCCTCGCGTCTTCATCTCGAAGTACGCGAAGGAAATCATGCAGTTAAGTTATATGAGGAGTCCGGCTTCACTTTAGTGGGGCGTCGGCGCAATTACTATACGGGCGATGACGGCTATTGCTATGACGCCCTGACCTTAGCTAAGGCCGCGAGCAGCCGAGACTAGGCATCCGGCTCGCATCATTTCAGCTTGTCAAAAGCACCAAAACGGACCTATTTGATAGGATGTCTGTCACGGCCAATGGCAGGCACACTGCACCCTAGACGAAAGTTGGTACCGACATATGGAAAATCAAGACAATTTCAGGGAGACGTTGATCACCCTCACCGCCGACATAGTTTCGGCTCACGTCAGCAACAACAGCGTCGCGGTTTCGGACCTGCCGTTGCTCATCAGTAACGTTCACAACGCGCTGGCCGGTCTCGGCGAACGCAAGGAAGAACCGGCGCCCAAGCCGGAGCCGAAAGTTTCCGATGCGCTCGTCGATCAAGCCGGATTACATCGTCTGTCTGGAAGACGGCAAGAAGCTGAAGATGCTGAAACGGCATCTGATGACCCATTATAATATGACGCCCGACGAATATCGGCAGAAATGGGGCCTGAACGCCGATTATCCGATGGTCGCGCCGAATTACGCCGAACAGCGTCGCACCCTTGCCAAGAAGATCGGGCTGGGCACCAAGCGCCGCCGCACCGGCCGCAAGTAAGGCGGATCGGGGGCAGATCCAGGCTCGCGCCGCTCCCCCTGCGGAGGGAGCGGCGCCTCGCTTCCTGCTCGCTTTGAATCCGGCCCCGATCGCTCTAATGTAGCGCCAGCATGACACGCAGCATCGACATCGAGGCGCTGTGCGCCGAAAAGGGCCTGCGGATCACCGAGCAGCGCAAGGTCATCGCCCGCGTCCTGTCCGAATCGGAGGACCATCCCGACGTCGAGGCGCTCCATCATCGGGCTTCGGCGATCGACCCGGGCATCTCGATCGCGACGGTCTACCGCACCGTCCGGCTGTTCGAGGAAGCCGGCATCCTCGAGCGGCACGATTTCGGCGACGGCCGTGCCCGCTACGAGGCGGCGGCCGAGACCCATCACGATCATCTGATCGACGTCGAGACCGGCAACGTCATCGAGTTCGTCAACGAGGAGCTGGAGGCGCTGCAGCGGCGAATCGCCGAAAAGCTCGGCTTCCGCCTGGTCGACCACCGGATGGAGCTGTACGGCGTCGCCCTCGCTCGCGACCATTAGTTTGTGAGGCTGATCCTCCGCGTGGCCGCCGTCGCGGCCGGAATGATCTTCTGCGTGCCGCTCCATTATCTGTGGAGGCTCTTCGGCGCGCACTCGATCTGGCCGCAGGTCTTTCTCGGTTTTGCCGGCCGCTGCTGCGGGCTCAGGGTCCGGATCGAGGGCGTGCCGCTCCGGCACCATGTGCTGTTCGCCGCCAACCACGTGACCTGGCTCGACATCCTCGCTCTGGGCGGGGCGACGCGGGCGATCTTCGTGTCGCGCGACGATGTCGAGGGCTGGCCGCTGGTCGGCTGGCTCGCCGGGCTCAACGACACGCTCTACGTCGCCCGCCAGGCCCGGCGCGAGGTTCACGGCCAGGCCGACCGGCTGCGCCGCGCGCTCGCCGCCGGCCGCGCCGTCGCTTTGTTTCCCGAAGGCACGACCGACCACGCCCTGCGGCCGTTCCGGCCGAGCCTGTTCGCGTCGCTGTTTCCGCCGCTGCCGGGGGTCAGGGTGCAGCCGGTGGCGATCGACTATGGCGCGCTGGCCGACGAGGTCGCGTGGGTCGGCGCGGAAGCAGCCGGCGCCAATGCGAAGCGGGTGCTGTCGCGCAAGGGCGGGATCCCGGTCGTGCTGCGCTTCCTCGATCCGGTCGACCCGCATCTGGCGGGTGACCGCAAGACGCTCGCCGGCCGCTCCCAGTCCGAGGTCGCCGAGGCGCTCGGCGCTTTCGCGGCGCAGCCTCAGCCCCTATATGGCGCGCGATGAGCAGGCCCGCCCCCAGGAGCTTCCACGTCAAGTCGTTCGGCTGCCAGATGAACGTCTATGACGGCGAGCGCATGGCCGAGCTGCTCGAGGCCGAGGGGCTGAGCGCCGCCCCTGGCGGCGCCGGCGGCGACGCCGACCTGGTCGTGCTCAACACCTGCCACATCCGCGAGAAGGCGACCGAGAAGGTCTATTCCGAGATCGGCCGCCTCAGGCGCGCCGACGGCAGCCGGCCGATGGTCGCGGTCGCCGGCTGCGTCGCGCAGGCGCAGGGCGAGGAGATCGCCCGGCGCGCCAAAGTGGACATTGTGGTCGGGCCGCAGGCCTATCACAACCTGCCCGACCTCGTCGCGCGGGCGGCGGCCGGGCGGCCGGCGCTCGACACGGGGATGCCGGCTTTGTCCAAGTTCGGCGCCTTGCCCGCCCGCCGCCGCCAGGGCCCGTCCGCCTTCCTCACCGTCCAGGAAGGCTGCGACAAATTCTGCACCTATTGCGTCGTCCCCTATACGCGCGGCGCCGAAGTGTCGCGGCCGTGGAGCGCGGTGATCGACGAGGCGGAGGCGCTGGTCGAGGCCGGCGCCCGCGAGATCGTCCTGCTCGGCCAGAACGTCAACGCCTGGCGCAGCGGCGACGGACGCGGGCTGGAGGCGCTGATCGGCGCGCTCGACGCGATCCCCGGCCTCAGGCGCATCCGCTACACCACGAGCCATCCCACCGACATGAGCGAAGGCCTGATCCGCGCTCATGCCGAAGTCGAGAAGCTGATGCCCTATCTCCATCTGCCGGTGCAGTCGGGCAGCGACCGGGTGCTGAAGGCGATGAACCGCAGCCACAGCGCCGAAAGCTACCGCGGGATCATCGACCGCGTCCGCGCCGCCCGCCCCGACATCGCCATTTCCGGCGATTTCATCGTCGGCTTTCCAGGCGAGACCGACGCGGATTTCGAGGCGACGCTCGGCATCGTCGAGGCGGTGAACTATGCGCAGGCTTTCTCGTTCAAATATTCGGCCCGCCCCGGAACGCCGGCGGCCGGAATGGACGGACAGGTGCCCGCAGAGGTGATGGACGAAAGGCTGCAGCGGCTGCAGGCGCTGCTCAATGCCCAGCAGCTGGCCTTCAACCAGGCGACGGTCGGCCGGCGCACCCGGGTGCTGCTCGAGCGCGCCGGTCGCAAGCCGGGCCAGCTGGTCGGCAAGTCGCCCTGGCTGCAATCGGTCCATCTCGAGACCGAAGGCGCGGTCGGCGACATCGTCGAGGTCGAGATCGTCTCGCGCCGGTCCGAACAGCCTGGCGGGGAGGCCCGTCATCCCGGCCAAAGCCGGGACCTCGGGACCAATAGTCTCGGCGGGTCCCCCTGAGGCCCCGGCCTTCGCGGGTTCCCATCAAAGTCCTACTTTGATGGGGTCCCTTCCCGGGGCGACGCTTTAATGGCGCAGAACAAGAAAGCGGAGGCGGCCGGGCCGCGCGCGCGGCTCGAGATCGAGTTCGAGCAGCCGCATCTGCTCGGGCCCTTGTTCGGCGAGTTCGACCGCAATCTGGTCGCGATCGAGGACCGGCTCGGCGTCTATATCGCGGCGCGCGGCGCCAAGGTGCAGATCGAGGGCGACCCGCACGACGCCGCCCGCGCCCGCGAGGTGCTGCTCGGCCTCTACAACCGGCTCGACGAGGGCCACGACATCGACGCCGAGACGGTCAACGCGATCATCGGCATGTCCGGCGAGCCGACGCTCGACGGCATCATCGCCCCCGAGGTGGCCGAGCCGCCCAAGGTGATGATCCGGACCCGCAAGAAGACGATCGTCCCGCGCTCCAAGGCCCAGGCGCTCTACATGGAGGCGCTGGGGCGCGACGAGATGATCTTCGCGCTGGGGCCGGCCGGCACCGGCAAGACCTATCTCGCGGTCGCGCAGGCGGTGCAGCAGCTGATCGGCGGCAGCGTCGACCGGCTGATCCTGTCGCGGCCGGCGGTGGAGGCGGGCGAGCGGCTGGGCTTCCTCCCCGGCGACATGAAGGAGAAGGTCGACCCCTATTTGCGGCCGCTCTACGACGCGCTCTACGACATGCTGCCGACCGAGCAGGTCGAGCGGCGGATCGCGTCGGGCGAGATAGAGATCGCGCCGATCGCGTTCATGCGCGGGCGCACCTTGTCCGACGCCTTCATCATCCTCGACGAGGCGCAGAACACGACGCCGGCGCAGATGAAGATGTTCCTGACCCGGTTCGGCATGCGCAGCCGGATGGTGATCTGCGGCGATCCCAAGCAGGTCGACCTGCCCGAGCCGGGCAAGTCCGGCCTGCACGACGCGGTCGCGCGGCTCGAGGGCATCGCCAAGATGTCGATGATCCGCTTCGGGCCCGGCGACGTCGTCCGCCATCCTCTGGTCGGGCGGATCGTCGAAGCCTATGAGGGCAAGGGGGAATGATCGGGGTCGAAACGGACGTTTCCGGGGAATGGGACAGTCGCATCAACTGGCCCGCTCTTGCCCGCAGCGCGGTTCATGCCGCCATCGCCCATAGTCGTCACGCCGGGCTCAGCGACAGCGAGATTTCGGTCAAGTTCACCTCGGACGACGAGGTGCGCGCCTTGAACGCCACCTGGCGCGACAACGACAGGGCGACCAACGTCCTTTCCTTTCCCATGGCTGAGGAGGGCGAGCTCGCGAGTGCCCAATTGCTCGGCGACATCGTTCTCGCTTACGGCGTCTGCGCGGCCGAGGCGACGGACAAGGACGTCGCCATCGAGACGCACGCCGCGCACCTGGTGGTGCACGGCACGCTTCATCTGCTAGGTTACGATCACGAAACGAGCGACGAGGACGCCGAGGAGATGGAGCAAGTGGAACGGCGGGCGCTCGCGTCGATTGGCATCGACGATCCCTATCACGTGACCGAGGTGCAAGCCTAAATCATGGAAGACGACAGTCCCGGCACCCACGAGAACGGGCGCAGCTTCTGGCGCGGCCTCAGGAACTTCCTGTTCGGCGATGACAGCGAGGCGACGCTTCGCGACGAGATCGAGGAAGCGATCGAGAATCGGGAAGGCGAGGCGCCGCAGGTCGGCGACCTTTCCCATGCCGAGCGGCAGATGCTGCGCAACATCCTCCACTTCGGCGAGAAGACGGCGAGCGACGTTGCGGTGCCGCGCAGCGACATCATCGCCGTCCCCGCCAGCATCACCTTCGATGGCCTGGTCGCCGCCTTCGCCGAGGCCGGCCACAGCCGGCTGCCGGTCTATGAGGACAGCCTCGACACCGTGGTCGGCATGATCCACGTCAAGGACGTGTTCACCGTGCGGGTGACCGGCGCCGAGCCGCCCGAGGACATCAAGGTGCTGCTGCGCACGCCGCTCTACGTTCCGGAGTCGATGGGCGTGCTCGACCTGCTGGCGCGGATGCGCGCGGAGCGGGTCCACCTCGCCATCGTCGTCGACGAGTTCGGCGGCACCGAAGGGCTGCTCACCATCGAGGACGTGGTCGAGGAGATCGTCGGCGACATCGAGGACGAGCATGACGAGGAGATGCCCGGCCTGCTGATCCCGCTCGAGGGCGGCAGCTGGGATGCCGACGCCCGCGCCGAGCTCGAGGACGTCGCCGAGGCGATCGACGCCCGGCTGGCCGCGGTCGAGGAGGATGTCGAAACGCTGGGCGGCCTCGCCTACGTGCTCGCCGGCCACATCCCCCAGCCCGGCGAGATCGTCGAGCATCCGAGCGGCTGGCGGCTCGAGGTGACCGAGGGCGACAGCCGCAAGGTCACCCGGCTGAGGCTGCACGCGCCCGAGGAGAGCGCGACGTCGACTAGGCGAGGCCAGCGCCTCAGACTGCGAGGCCCAACAGCCGGTGAACACACTGGCGAGGCGGTCGACATCAGCGCGAAGACGATCTTCAGGACTGGAACGGCCCTTGAACGCTAGCGGCAGCTTCGACTTCGGTGGCCGGCGGCTTGAGCGGCGCACCTTGCTGCTGAGCAGAGTAGCGACGGGAATGTAGAAGGAGGCGAGCATCACGGTGTAGGTGAAACCGTAAAACGCGACGAGCGCCCCGACATGCGCCTTGAACGCTTCGGCCTGCAGGAGCGCATAGCTTGGCCACAGCAGGAAGGCGTTGATGAAGACGAGGCCGCAGGCGAGCAGGAAGGCCGATGCGTATAGATAGGTGTTGAGCATTCGGATTGTTGTTCCAATGGTCCAGCTCCTCCTTCTTACCGGCCGCGGAGCAATTTCCGCAAGGCAGGCGATCGCGCCGAAGATGAGGGCGGAGATCGCCAGCACATGGCCATACCTGCCAGCGCAGGAAGCGCGCCATCCTGTCGGCGGCGGATGGGGCATGGCTGGGGACCGAGCTGGTCCACGGCCACGCCCGCCGGCAATACCGAGTCGACGGAGGCAAAGGCAGAGGGCTCGGATGCGCGACTGCCGGTCTTCCTCTGCTTTGCGCGCCAAGTTCGCGCGGCGTCGCTGTGCGTTGGTCGAAGCCCGCGGCGAAACAGATCAAGCGGCGGCCTATTTGATCGCGCGCATCGCGGGAGCCGTTTTCCAGCTCGCAAATACCAAGTGCAGCGAACACCACGAAAGCCAGGGCGACCCACCCAAGGCTTCTCCAGTCGAGGCGCCACACAGGCGGAAGAACAGAATGACGGCGCCGAGCGCCGCCGCGATGAACAGCAGCAGCGCGGCAAGCGTCCCGAGCCGCGCGGCCCCTTCCCGGTACACGTCGAATTCGGCGAGCCGCGCAGGCGGATCGATCTCCGGGTCATAGGCTTCGAGCAGCCCCTGGGCGAACAGAAACACCAGGACCGGCGCCAGCGCGATCGCCAGATAACCCCACCACAAAGTACGATTCGGAGTAGGTGCACGGATCGGTTTGTCTGCAGCGGTCATGATTCCCTCCTCGAGGCTATGCCTCGGCTTGCCCGCCGGCCTCGCCTCGATGCGTTTGCCAGAGTCCCTGGCGGGCCGCCGTGATCCCCGTCACGGGAACCAAGGCGTCATCGGCCTTGCCCTGCGGCGCCGCAGAATCTTGACGTCGATCGGTACGAGCGAGCGCGAGGCGGAACCTCCGCGCGGCTGACGGCTTGAACGGCCGACAGGGGATCCCCCTTTCGAGGAGGTGGTCATGCACAATGGACCCGGCCTGCCTGGGCATCTGCCCTCGCCTTGCTGCTCGCCGGCTGCGGCGACACCGCCAATCTCGGCATCGCCGAAGGCACCGGGCCGGCGCCGCGTCTGCCGGAGCCGACGCGCACCCTGTTGCCCACCGTCAACATCGCCGAGGCGGCCGGCTGGCCGGCCGGCGCCGCGCCGGTCGCCGCGCCGGGCCTCGGCGTCAACGCCTTCGCCACCGGCCTCGATCATCCGCGCTGGCTGCTCGCGCTGCCGAACGGCGACGTGCTGGTGGCGGAGAGCGCCGCCCCGCCGCCGCCGCCCGGCACCGGCGGCGGCGGGATCAAGGGCTTCTTCATGCGGATGTTCATGCGCGAGGCCGGATCGGCGGTGCCGAGCGCCGACCGCATCACCCTGCTGCGCGACGCGGACGGCGACGGCGTCGCCGAGACTGCGCTCGCCTTTCTCGACCGGCCTGACCTCGCCGTTCGGCATGGCGCTGGTCGGCGACGACGCTCTACGTCGCCAATGCCGACGCTTTGGTCGCCTTTCCCTACGACCCGGCCGCGACCCGCCTCGCCGCCGCGCCGCGCACCGTCGCCGCGCTGCCGAGCGGGCGCAACCATCACTGGACCAAGAGCCTGGCGGCGAGCCCGGACGGCCGCCGCCTCTATGTCGGCGTCGGATCGAACAGCAACGTCGCCGAGCACGGCATGGACGAGGAGGAGGGGCGGGCGGCGATCTGGGAGATCGACGCGGCCACCGGCGAGCACCGCGTCTTCGCCTCGGGGCTGCGCAACCCGGTCGGCCTCGCCTTCCTGCCGGGCAGCGCCGACCTGTACGTCGTCGTCAACGAGCGCGACGAGCTCGGCAGCGACCTCGTCCCCGATTATCTCACCCGGGTGCAGCCCGGCGGCTTCTACGGCTGGCCGTGGAGCTATTACGGGAGCCACGTCGACCGCCGGGTCGAGCCGCCGCGGCCCGACATGGTCGCGCGCGCGCTCGTCCCCGATTATGCGCTCGGCGCGCACGTCGCGCCGCTCGGACTGACCTTCGCCGACGGCGCCCGGCTCGGCCCGGCTTTCTCGTCGGGCGCCTTCATCGGCCTGCACGGATCGTGGAACCGCCGCCCGCGCAGCGGCTATAAGGTGGTGTTCCTGCCGTTCGCGGGCGGCCGGCCGGCGGGGATGCCGGTCGACGTGCTGACCGGCTTCGTCGCCGACGGCGAGGCGATGGGCCGTCCGGTCGGCGTCCAGATCGCCCGCGACGGCGCTTTGCTCGTCGCCGACGATGTCGGCAATGCGGTGTGGCGGGTCAGCGCCGCACGCAGTTCGTCGCGCCGGAAGCGGGTGCGGCTGGGCTAGCCGCCGAGCTTCAGCAATTCGCTGAGAAGGCCGATCAGTGCCGGTGCAAGGATGGCCGCGGTCGCTCTAAGCGGCGCGAACGGGTCGGGCGGCGTTTCCGCCGCGCCTGCGGCCAGTTCGCCCGCTGGTGCGGTTCCGACCGTTGGCGGACGCCGCGCCGCCAACCATGTCGCGACGGGAAGATAATAAGACGCGATCATCAGTGAATTCGAAATGCCGCTGTGCATCACGATGCTGCTGGCATAGGCGCGGAAGGGCCCGGCATCGTCCGGATGAAGCGAATATGCCACCCAGTGCAGATGGGCGCTGATGAACAGCAACGCGCTTACCATGTAGCCGGCGGCGAGGTAGAGGAAGTTCGCCAGCCTGCGGGTCTGCACGGACCAAGCCGCGCGCCGCTCCTCTTCAGAGCCGGCTGATGGCAGAGCGAGGCAGGTAATCGCGCCGAAAATGACCGCAGGCATGGCAAAGAGCAGCAGCACGCCGAGGACGCGGATCAGTGTCTGCAGGATGCGAAATTGCCGGACCGTGCAATCGCTCGCCCAGCCCCGATCCTTGTCATTCAGCAGCCGCGGCGCCGGCCTTTCCGGAAGTGGCGCGCCGGCAGCTCGGCGTCTGCGGCGCGGAGCTTGTCGCCGTGGTGGCGGGCCGAGGCGCTTCAAGACGGCCGAACGAGGCGCAGGCGAACCCTTGGTCCAGATAAGTCGTGCCGTGGAAAGCGCCGGCCCAGAGCACGACCGCCAGACCAGCCGTGGTGGTCAGGAAATAGACCGCTAGCACCCGCCGTGCGGAGCGGCGGTCGAGAATCCTGAGGGCGCCGGCCGAATAGACGAGCACGGTGACCGCCATCCCGGCGAACAGCAAGAAGGCGGCGATCGTTCTCGTCCGTCCGGCCGCCTCGGAGGCGCCGTTTGCAACCCAGGGCTGCGCGAAGTAGCCGGCCGGTTCGCCGAACTGCACGGTCAGGAAGTTCACCACCGCGAAGACAAGAAGAGGCGGCAGGATGAGCAACGAGGATCGGGCCGGCATCGACCACCGAAACCGCCTGAATGTCGTCAAGCCAACCCCTCCGCACGGCAAATTCCGGCCCAGCTCCCGGGCTGCACCCGCCCGAGGTGGCGGTCAAGCGAGAACCGGCTCACCGGGACAGCAGCAATCGCCTGAGCGTTAGGCGACCGCTGACGGCGCCGCCCGCTCCGACGTGAACCAGCGCGCCAGCACCAGTCCGCCGGCGATGAACATCACCGCATCGGCGACGAACTCGAACAGCGAAGACCGCCACGACAGGCCGTACCAGATCGGGTCGCCGAGATGCATGAACACCGAAGCGGCAAGGCCGAACCAGAGCACGACCCGCGCCTGGCGGGAGAAATCGCCGCCGACCGCCTTGAGCCCATAGCCGATCAGCAGCGCCGACAGCAGCAAGTGGACGAACCCCATCCCCAGCGCCATCGGCAGGGTCGGCAGGCCGCCGGCGGCGACATATTGGACCACCGCGGACGGGCCGCGCATGAAGGCTTCCTCGTCGCCCGGGACCATATAGGTCCCCGTCGCCGGCAGCGTGCCGCCGAGCGCAGCCTGCGCGGACGCGGCCGCATCGGCGCTCAACGGATCGAACTTCATGATGCCGAGCAGACCGAAGAAGACGAAACCCAAAGCGAACATCAGCACCGCAGCAACGACGCTGCCCAAGGCAAAAGACCGCATGTCCCCTCTCCCTGCCGCTGCGGGCCGTTCGGGCCCGGTGCGCGGCCGGCGGCGAGAATAGCCTGCTTCACTAGTGTGGCAATTCGGAAATTCGCCTGACCACATGGCTGCGCCGGAGCGAATTTCCGAATTTTCAGCCACACTAGCCACCCTATAAAACTCGTGTGCTTGTTGGATTTGAAGTTCGCTCCGGGCGTGATCCGATCATAGGCGAACTTCAAATCCAGCACACTAGCGAAACAAAGTTGCGGCACGAAGCCGGGCGTGACAGAGCCGGGGCGATGGAATTCGAGCATATCCGGCTGGAGCAGAGCCCGGCGGCGGTCGCGACGATCACGCTCGACCGGCCGGACAGGCTCAACGCGCTCAACGGCGCGATGGTCGACGAGCTGCGCGCGGCGGTGGAGAGCCTGGCCGGCTCCGGCGCGCGCTGCCTGCTGCTGACCGGCGAGGGACGCGGCTTTTCGAGCGGCGCCGACCTCGCCTCCGGCGGCGGCCTGCCGGCCGACGCCGGCCTGGCGCTGGAGAAGCATTTCAACCCTTTGGTCCTGGCGCTGTTCGCGCTCGACATTCCGGTGGTGGCGGCGGTCAACGGGCCGGCGCGCCGGCGCCGGCTGCTCGCTCGCGCTCGCCGCCGACATCGTGATCGCGGCGCGCTCGGCCTATTTCCTCCAGGCGTTCGTCAATATCGGCCTCATTCCCGACGCCGGCGCGACCTGGCTGCTGCCGCGGCTCGCCGGCCGGGCGCGGGCGATCGAGATGATGATGCTGGGCGAGCGGATCCCGGCCGAGCAGGCGCTCGAATGGGGGATGATCGCCCGGGTCGTCGAGGATCGAGGAGCTGGCATCGGAAGCGGTGGCGCTGGCGACCCGCCTGGCGCAGGGACCGACGGTGGCGCTCGGCCTGATCCGCCGGCTGGCGCGGGATTCGGCGCAGCTGCCGCTCGCCGACGCGCTCGCCGCCGAGCGCGCCGCGCAGCGCCGAGGCCGGGGAGACGGCGGACTTCCGGTCGGCGGTGCTCGCCTTCCTGCAGAAGCGCCAGCCGGGCTTCGACGGCCGCTGACATGCCGTTCGAGCTGTGGCTCGCTTATCTCCTGTTCTGCCTCTTGTTCGCGATCACGCCGGGGCCGGCGGTGCTCTTGACCGCCGAGCCAGGCGATCGCGCGCGGCTTTGCCGCCGGCTTCGCCGTCGTGCTCGGCACCCAGCTCGGCAATCTGGTCTATTTCCTGCTGTCGGCGGCCGGCGTCGGCGCGGCGCTGGCGGCCTCGCCGACCGCCTTCCTGGCGCTCAAATATGCCGGCGCGCTCTATCTGGTCTGGCTCGGGGTCAGGACCATCGTCCGCGCGCCCAAAGCGCTGCGAGCCCGGCGAGGGCGGGAAGGTGCCGCTGTGGAGCCATCCCTTCGTCCAGGGTCTCGCCAACCAGCTCGCCAACCCCAAGTCGATCCTGTTCTGGGGCGCGCTGTTCCCGCAATTCGTCGATTTCCGCGCGGACGACGAGGCGATCGTGCTGCGCTTCGCGATCCTCGCGGTGACCGGCATCCTCGCCGACATATCGGTGCTGTCGAGCTACGGCTGGATCGCGGCGCGCGGCGGGCGCTTCCTCGCCACCGGTCCGGCCGCGGTGTGGCGCGAACGGGTTTCCGGAGTGGCGCTGGTGATCGTCGGCGCGGGCCTTTCGCTGGCGGGATAATTCCTCCCCGGCGGGAGGGGGACCGCGACGCGCCAGCGACGTGGTGGAGGGGCCCACGTCCGAGCGCTTCAGCGTGGGCCTCCCCATTTGCTGCGTCCCCCCTCCCCCTCCGGGGAGGATTTGCGTCGGTCCGCCGCCGCAACTAGAACCTCCCTTCATGGCGACCACCATCGACGAGCTCGAGACGACGGCGCGAGCAGGCGCGGCTCGGCGGCGGCGAGAAGAGGATCGCGGCCCAGCATGCCAAGGGACGGCTGACCGCGCGCGAGCGGCTGACGGTGCTGCTCGATGTCGGCTCGTTCGAAGAATATGACATGTATGTCGAGCATAATTGCGTCGACTTCGGCATGGAGAAGCAGAAGATACCGGGCGACGGCGTCGTCACCGGATCGGGCACGATCAACGGCCGGCTGGTCTATGTCTTCGCCCAGGATTTCACCGTGTTCGGCGGCTCGCTTTCCGAGCGCCACGCCCAGAAGATCTGCAAGATCATGGACATGGCGATGAAGGTCGGCGCGCCGGTGATCGGCCTCAACGACAGCGGCGGCGCCCGCATCCAGGAAGGCGTGGCCAGCCTCGCCGGCTATGCCGAAGTGTTCCAGCGCAACGTGCTCGCCTCCGGCGTCGTCCCGCAGATCAGCCTGATCATGGGCCCGTGCGCCGGCGGCGCGGTCTATTCGCCGGCGATGACCGACTTCATCTTCATGGTGAAGGACAGCTCCTACATGTTCGTCACCGGCCCCGACGTGGTGAAGACGGTGACCAACGAGGTGGTGACCCAGGAGGAACTGGGCGGCGCCGTCACCCACACCACCAAATCGGGCGTCGCCGACGTCGCCTTCGAGAACGACATCGACGCTTTGCTCGCCACCCGCGACTTCTTCGATTTCCTGCCGCTTGTCGCAACCGCCACGAGCTGCCCGACGCGGCCGTGCGAGGATCCCTGGGACCGGATCGAGGAGAGCCTCGACACATTGATCCCGGACAGCGCCAGCCAAGCCCTACGACATGCACGAGCTGATCGCCAAGGTGGTCGACGAGGGCGACTTCTTCGAGCTGCAGCCGGCCCACGCCGCCAACATCATCATCGGCTTCGGCCGGATCGAGGGGCGCACCGTCGGCGTCGTCGCCAACCAGCCGCTGGTGCTGGCCGGGGTGCTCGACATCAAATCCTCGAAGAAGGGCGCGCGCTTCGTGCGCTTCTGCGACGCGTTCGACATCCCGATCCTGACCTTCGTCGACGTGCCCGGCTTCCTGCCCGGAATCGCCCAGGAGCATGAGGGCATCATCAAGAACGGCGCCAAATTGCTGTTCGCTTATGCCGAGGCGACGGTGCCGAAGATCACCGTCATCACCCGCAAGGCCTATGGCGGCGCCTATGACGTGATGGCGTCAAAGCATCTGCGCGGCGATTTGAACTATGCCTGGCCGACCGCGGAGATCGCGGTGATGGGCGCCAAGGGCGCGGTCGAGATCATCTTCCGCAAGGATATCGGCGACCCCGACAAGATCGCCGAGCGCACCGCAGGATTATGAAGCCCGCTTCGCCAATCCGTTCGTCGCCGCCGCCAAGGGCTTCATCGACGAAGTGATCATGCCCCATTCCACCCGCCGCCGCATCGCGCAGGGCTTGAGGAAGCTGCGCGACAAGCAGCTCGAGAATCCGTGGAAGAAGCATGACAACATCCCGCTCTGAGGATGGATGAGTGAGATGGAGAGTGTGGTTTGTAATTTGGTATGGAGGGGGAGAATTGGAATTAGATTATAGGTGGAAGTCGTTCTCAGATAATCAGCGAACGAGAGAGATCGCGCGAGAGAAATCTGAACATTAAGGAAATCCGCTTAGATTTCTAATCGTTCATGGAAAAGGCTTCGCTCGAGGAGGAGGATAGCCCCATGAAAGTGGGCGAGACTGTTAGCTTCAGCAGTGAAGAACCAGATCGAGTTCATGGTGTTTTTGTCGAAATCCTGTCGTCACTAAGCGGCCAAGATGTAGCTTGTTGGAAGAAATAGTCTCGAATAATTTGGTAGCACAAGTTGACACGGCGCTCAATGCCGGCTTTCAGGGGCACACGGAGCCGTCGGCATTTGATACATCTTTGCGAAGCGGAACGGAAGTTATGCTTAGACCATTCTATTTTGGGGTTGAGAAGCTAGCTTTCACAACGGTCTTTTGTACGATGATCAAGGTAAATTTTAGGAGACTTTGTTAGCGGAAACTACGTGTCTTGACTGTGGAGAGTGCTTCGTCTGGTCCCTACCTTGTGGACCCGATCGAGATACTCATGAAACGACATCATTGGACGATACTCAATAAGCTGCGATATCCTATTGGCGCGCGGCCTCCTAACTCGATTGGAGAGCTCAAAGGATATCGGCAGCAGCTCATTACGCTTGCGCCTCTTAACGCCGACCCCGCTCGCCTTAGCCTTTGCATCAGCCTGCCGAGGTGATCGCTTGCCATCCTCATCGAAGGTGGTGTGCTAACTTCCTTGTTGTTGCGGAGTATGAAAGTTAGAAAGTTCAATCACGCTAAGAACCGCTGCCGGATGGCCTTGTGGCTTGAGGAAGCTGCGCGACAAGCAGCTTGAGAATCCGTGGAAGAAGCATGACAATATTCCGCTCTGAGGGCTTGAGCAGGCCGATGGTGTGCCTTATAATCTCATTATAAGGAGCTGCCGATGCGAACCGCGCGCCTGACAGTCCTGATGAAGCCGGACGAGAAGGCCGCGATCGAGGCAAGGGCCGCTGCCCGCGGCGTGTCGAGCGGCGAATTCGTCCGCCTGGCGGTCGACAATTTCGGCAAGCTGTCGGAGGCGGATGAAGCTGAGCTCGAGGCGCTGACACGCGAACTGGAAGCGACGATCCCGAAGATCCACGCCAGCCTGGACTCGATGGAGAGGTCCATCGGTCAGGCTCGTGCCTCGATCCGCAAATGCCTCAAGCAGGTGGCCAAAGCCGGATGAGCGCGACCGAAAAAGCCATCGGCGTCATGAAGAACGTCTTGACGTTCAGCGAAACGCTCGAGCGCATCCAGAAGCAAATGAGCGAGCTGCAAGGGGATATCGCCAAGCTCTCCCAGAAGCCATGTCGATCTCTCCGAGCGCGTCGCGCGCCTCGAAGGGTTCATCGAGGGCGCGGCCGCGGCGTCGAAGCCCCGCCTGCCTCGCAAATGATGCGGGCAAGGCTGCGTGGAAAGCCGCTCGAAAATCCGTGGAAGAAGCATGACAATATTCCGCTCTGACGGCTCGCCCGTCATTCCCGCGAAAGCGGGAAACCCGACCGGGCCGGGACCGGGCTCGAGGGCCGTCCGGACTCCCGCTTTCGCGGGAGTGACGAGCAAGGCGATGACGCGTTGAGCCCACTGCGTGCCGAGGATCTTTTCGTCGGCGTCGTCGCGCTGGCTTTGCTGCCGCTGATCGGATGGCGGATCGCGCGCGGGCTGCGCGACGGGCATCTGCCGCTCTACCGGACCCATGTCAGCCGCGACGCCGGCGCCCGCTTCAAGGTGCTGCTCGCGCTCCACTTCCTGTCCTTGCTGATCGTCGCGGCGATCGCGGCGGATCTCCTGTTCAACCTCGGAATGCGGGACGCGTTTTGAGCGCCGGCCGCCTCGATCGCCCGCCCGAGCGGGTGGTTCGGATCGTGGCCGCGATCCTGCTCGACGGCAAAGGCCGGACTTTGGTGGTGCGCAAACGCGGCACCGAGGCGTTCATGCAGCCGGGCGGCAAGCCCGCCGACGGCGAGTCCAGCCTGGCGGCGCTGTCGCGCGAGATCGAGGAGGAACTGGGCTGCCGGCTCGAGGCCGCAGCGTTCCGGCCGCTCGGACGGTTCCGCGCGCCCGCCGCGAACGAGCCGGGCTGGACGGTCGATGCCGATTTGTTCGCGGCCGAGCTGCGCAGCGAAATCCGCGCCGGGGGAGAGATAGAGGAAGCGGTCTGGATCGACCCCGAGGCCGGCGACGCCCTGATCCTCGCGCCGCTGACCCGGCATCATGCGCTGCCGCTGGCGCTCGAGATGAAAGCGAATGCGAGCGATGCCAAGACATGACCCTGGACGGCCTCAACGCTTTTCCCGATCGACGGTGACGCGATCCCGGCACGCTTGGCATCTTCAAGCCTATCCCTCAAACAGCTTCGCACCCCGTGCTATTGCTGCACCATGGGCAGGCGCGATCACATGCGGGAAGCAACGAGAGCGCGCTATCCGGCGCTCGACGAATGCCTCGGCTTCTACCTGGGCGAGGACTGGCCCGAATATAGCGTCACGCCCGAAATGGCGGTTGACAACGCGATCGCCGAATATCCCATCAATATCCTGCAGCAGGCCCGCCGGGAACTCGCCGCTTTGCTCGATTCCTGCGACGACGACGACCGGCTGAGAGACATTCTCAACAACGGCCTCGGCGTCAACGTCCGGTTCCGGATGCCGGCCGAAGCACGGTCGTTCGCGGTCGAGGTCGAGCGCAGGCTGCTCGCGGCGATCCAGGCCTATTATCGTCGGCACCACATCAAAGGGTGAGCGGCCCCAAGCACGCCACGCGCGGCCGAGGGCGGCCCTGATCTTCATTTCGTTGGACCTGCTGTTCGGCATCGGCACCGGAATCTGGTAGCATCGCTCGCGCGCGCGACCGCGGCTGCGCCGGCTGGACGGAGGACCGGTGAGATGATTGTGCTGAGCGAAGCGGGCGAGCAAGACGATCCGCCGCTCGGTTTCGTCGGTCTGTTCGGTCGAAGCTGGATGCTCGTCGGGGGTTCCGCGGCCGCCGCGATCGCGGTCGCTCTTGCCGTGACCTGGGCCTGGAACGGGCCTGCTCCCCAAGCGACGCCGGCGACGGCAGCGCCGGCGTCTCCAACGGCTGCCGCGCAAAAGGTCGTGCGGACGGCGGCGCCCGAGCCGAATCTGAGCCTCGTCGCTCCCGGCGCCATTCGCACGCTGCCCGCTGCCGAGCAGCTCACCTTCGCCTTCCGCACCGTGTTCGGCGGCCTCAGAACGCCGACGGTGTGGATCGAGGGCAGCATTGTCGCCTACGAGCCGGAACGATTGCTTTGGTACGGAGACCGGGCGGTGCTGATCACTGTCGGTACCAATCGCACCGACTGCCATGCCTGCGCCGGCGCGCTCGGCGTGCATTATCTGCGGGCCGCGGGCAATCGCTTCGAGCTGATCGGCTCCTGGCCGGCGGCCGTCGAAGGCTGGGGATATGGCGCTCCGCCGCAGATATGGTCGATCAGCAACCGCTTCACGCGGCATCCGGCAATCTATGCCGAAGGCCATTTCATGGGTCAGGGCATCATCTGCCGCAGCGCGACCCTGACCGAGCTGGGCCCCGACGGCCCGGTCCGATCGGATCTCATCTGGACCGGCTATTCGAATGAAGGCGCCACCGACGAGGCCGAACGGCTCCAGGATCTGAACGGCGCGATCGCCGATATCCGGCGCGACCGTTCGTTCGAGGTGCGCTTTACCGGCACCGATCGCTTCACCGAGCGCTATGTCCGTCGCGGCAATCGGTTCACTCCCGCCGCCGAAACGCGCATTCCCTGCGTCTGAACGCAAAGCCTGATGAAGTCGTCCCGCTGGGCAGCGCGCCAACCTCGCCAGCATTTCCGGAAAGGATCATCTCCACATGAAGCTCGGCCGCCTCAACCATGTCGGGGATCGCCACGCCTTCGATCGAACAGAGCGTCGCGCTCTATCGCGAGATGCTCGGCGCGACCCGGATCCACGCGCCGTTCGACTTGGCGCCGCAGGGAGTGCGGGTGTGCTTCGTCGACACCCCGAACAGCCAGATCGAGCTGATCGAGCCCTTGGGGGAGGAGAGCCCGCTGCACGGCTTCCTCGCCAGGAACCCGGCCGGCGGGCAGCACCATGTCTGCTTCGAGGTGCCCGACATCCATGCGGCGAAAGCGGAGATGGAGGCGAAGGGGGCGAAAGTGCTGGGTGAGCCCAGGATCGGCGCGCACGGGACGCTGGTGATCTTCGTCCACCCGAAGGACATGGGCGGGGTGCTGGTGGAGCTGATGGAGACGCCGAAGGAAGCGCATTGAGAGTCCGACTCGCTCCGTTCGGCCTGAGCCTGTCGAAGGCCGTTTCTTGTTCTGGGCACGGAGCAAGGGAATAGAGGGCTTCGACAGGCTCAGCCCGAACGGTGAGTGTTGATTGAGCTGACAAGAAACCCACCCGCGCCGACTGGGAAGCCGCCGCCGCCAAGGAGGTGCGCGGCAAGGACCTGACCAGGCGCACGCCCGAGGGGATCGACGTGCGGCCGCTCTACACCGCCGAGGATGCGGAAGGCATCGATCCCGGCCTGCCCGGCTTCGCGCCGTTCACCCGCGGGCCCTATGCCTCGATGTATGCCGGCCGGCCGTGGACGATCCGCCAATATGCCGGCTTCTCGACCGCCGAGGAATTCGAACGCTTTCTATCGCCGCAACCTCGATGCAGGGCAGCATGGCATCTCGGTCGCCTTCGACCTTGCCACCCATCGCGGCTATGACAGCGACCATGTCCGGGTGGTCGGCGACGTCGGCAAGGCCGGGGTGGCGATCGACAGCGTCGAGGACATGAAGATCCTGTTCGACGGCATCCCATTGGATGACATGTCGGTCAGCATGACGATGAACGGCGCGGTGCTGCCGGTGATGGCCTTCTACATCGTCGCCGCCGAGGAGCAGGGGGTGAAGCAGGCGGCGCTCACCGGCACCATCCAGAACGACATCCTGAAGGAGTTCGCGGTCCGCAACACCTATATCTACCCGCCCGCGCCGTCGATGCGGATCGTCGCCGACATCATCCAATATTGCGCGCGCGAAATGCCGAAGTTCAACTCGATCTCGATCAGCGGCTATCACATGCACGAGGCCGGCGCGACCGCGGTCCAGGAGCTCGCCTTCACCCTCGCCGACGGCATGGAATATGTGCGGGCGGCGCAGGCCAAGGGGCTCGACGTCGACCATTTCGCGCCGCGCCTGTCCTTCTTCTTCGGCATCGGCATGAACTTCTTCATGGAGGTGGCGAAGCTGCGCGCGGCGCGCTTCCTGTGGCACCGGATCATGCTCGGGTTCGGCGCGGCCAACCCCAAATCGACGATGCTGCGCACCCACTGCCAGACGTCGGGCGTCAGCCTCACCGAGCAGGACCCCTATAACAACGTCATCCGCACCACGATCGAGGCGATGGCGGCGGTGCTGGGCGGCACCCAGTCGCTCCACACCAACAGCTTCGACGAGGCGGTGGCGCTGCCGACCGATACCTCGGCGCGGATCGCCCGCAACACCCAGCTCATCCTCGCCGAGGAAAGCGGCATCGCCTATGTCGCCGACCCGCTCGGCGGCAGCTATTATGTCGAGGCGCTGACCGGCGAGCTGGCCGACAAGGCCTGGGCGCTGATCGAGGAGGTGGAAAGCGTCGGCGGAATGACCGCGGCGGTCGCCGAAGGCCTGCCCAAGCGGTCGCATCGAGGAAGCCGCCGCCGCCCGCGCCGCCCGGGTCGACCGCGGCGAGACGGTGATCGTCGGCGTCAACCGCTACCGGCGGCACGAGGAAGAGCATCTCGACATCCTCGAGGTCGACAATGCCAGGGTCCGCGCCGGCCAGATCGCCCGGCTCGAAAGGCTGCGCGCGAGCCGCGACGCGGCGCAAGCGCGCGCGGCGCTCGACGCGCTGCGCGACGGCGCCGAAGGCGACGCCAATCTGCTCGATCTGGCGGTCGAGGCGGCGCGGGCGCGCTGCACCCTGGGCGAGATTTCCGCCGCGCTGGAGGAGGCGTTCGGCCGCTACGGCACCACCCCCGAGCCGGTGCGAGGCATTTACGGCGGCGCCTGGCAGGGCGATCCGAAATGGCGGCAGGCGCGAATCGGGGGTCGAGCGCCATCGGAGCGCCGGCTGGGCCGCCAGCCGCGGCTGCTGGTCGCCAAGATGGGCCAGGACGGCCACGACCGCGGCGCCAATCTGGTCGCCTCCGCTTTCGCCGATCTCGGCTTCGAGGTCGTCGCCGGCCCGCTTGTTCCAGACGCCGCAGGAGAGCGCGCAAATGGCGGTCGACGCCGATGTCGACATGGTCGGCGCCTCCAGCCTCGCCGCCGGCCACAAGACTCTGGTGCCCGAGCTGATCGACCATCTTCGCGACCTCGGCCGGCCCGACATCAAGGTGGTGGTCGGCGGCGTCATCCCGCCGCAGGATTACGACATGCTGCGCGAAGCCGGCGTGCAGGCGATCTTCGGCCCCGGCACCAACCTGGTTGACGCCGCCGGCGAAGTTCTGAAGCTCCTCGGCCACAACATGCCGCCGCTCGAGGAAGCGGCGGAATAGGGGCGCTAGGGGAAAAAAGATGGTGCCGTCGCTTCAGCTCGCGCTCGCCGCATTGGCCGCGTTGCAGACGCCCTGGCAGGACCATCATTGCGACGACCCGCAGAACCAGGCGGACATGAATGCCTGCGCGGCGATCGATTTCGAAGCCGCCGATGCCGAATTGAACGCGGTCTGGCAGGAGGTCATTGCCGGCGCGATCGCGATGGACGCCGAGATCGACCGCGAGTTCGATCAGGCGCCGACCAGCGAGGAAATGCTGCGCGAGGCGCAGCGCGCCTGGATCCTCTTCCGCGACGCCCAGTGCACCTATGAAGGCCATGAAGCGCGCGGCGGCAGCATGGAAGCGATGATCTACAATGGCTGCCGCGCCCGGCTGACCCGCGAGCGCACCGCCCAGCTGCAGCCGCTCGGCGAGCCATAGCCGGCATGTTCGGCAAGATCCTGATCGCGAACCGGGGCGAGATCGCCTGCCGCGTCATCCGCACCGCGAGGCGGATGGGGATCGCGACGGTCGCGGTCTATTCCGACGCCGACGCCCGCGCGCCGCATGTGCTCCTGGCGGACGAGAGCGTCCGGCTGGGCCCGCCGCCGGCGTCGGAAAGCTATCTCGATGCCGAGCTGATCATCGACGCCTGCCGCGCGACCGGCGCCGAGGCGGTGCATCCCGGCTACGGCTTCCTGTCCGAGCGCGAGAGCTTCGCGCGGGCGCTGGCGACAGGCCGGCATCGCCTTCATCGGCCCGCCGCCCGAAGCGATCGCGGCGATGGGCGACAAGATCGAATCGAAGAAGCTGGCGCAGGCCGCCGGGGTCAGCGTCGTGCCGGGCCATATCGGCGAGATCAGGGACGCCGCCCACGCCGCCGGGATCGCCGGCGGCATCGGCTATCCGGTGATGATGAAGGCCTCGGCCGGCGGCGGCGGCAAGGGCATGCGGCTCGCTTCGTCCGAGCAGGAGGTGAGAGAACAATATCGACAGCGTCCGCCGCGAGGGGCTGGCCAGCTTCGGCGACGACCGCATCCTGATCGAGAAATATATCGAGCATCCCCGCCACATCGAGATCCAGCTGCTCGGCGACCGGCACGGCAATCTCCTCTATCTCGGCGAGCGCGAATGCTCGATCCAGCGCCGCCACCAGAAAGTGATCGAGGAGGCGCCGTCGCCGTTCGTGACGCCGGAGATGCGGCGGGCGATGGGCGAGCAGGCGGTCGCGCTGGCCAAGGCGGTCGGCTATCATTCAGCGCCGGCACCGTCGAGTTCATCGCCGGCGCCGACCGCAGCTTCTACTTCCTCGAGATGAACACCCGGCTGCAGGTCGAGCATCCGGTGACCGAGCAGGTGACCGGCCTCGACCTGGTCGAGCAGATGATCCGGATCGCCGCCGGCGAGAAGCTGGCGCTCGACCCAGGACGGACGTGAAGCTCGACGGCTGGTCGATCGAGAGCCGGGTCTATGCCGAGGACCCCTATCGCGGCTTCCTGCCCTCGACCGGCCGGCTGGTCCGCTACCGGCCGCCGCCGGCCGGGGACGGGGTGCGGATCGACGACGGCGTCGCCGAGGGCGGCGAGGTGTCGATGTTCTACGACCCGATGATCGCCAAGCTGATCACCTCGGGCGACACGCGCGAGGCGGCGATCGACCGTCAGATCGAGGCGCTCGACGCTTTCCTGATCGACGGCATCGGCCACAATGTCGATTTCCTGTCGGCGCTGATGCAGCATCCCGCGCTTCCGCGCCGGCGAGCTCACCACCGGCTTCATCGCCGAGGAATATCCGGAAGGATTCGCCGGCGCCCCGGCCGACGACCGGCTGATCGCCGACCTCGCCATCGTCGCCGGCCTCGCGGCCTATGAGACCGACCGCCGCGGCTGCGCGATCAGCGGCCGGCTGAGCGGTCCGGTGCCGGCGCCGGAGGTGCGGGTGGTCCGGCTCGCCGGCGCCGAGCATCGGCTGCGCATCGAGCCCTATGAAGGCGGCTTCCTCGCCTTCGTCGACGGCGCCGAGCCGAACGACGTGGTCGGACGCTGGCGGCCGGGACAATTGCGGTTTCGCGGCACGATCGACGGCCGCAGCCGGACCGTCCGCGTCGCCCGCCGCGGCCGCCAGTGGCGATTGACCACGCGCGGCGCGTCGCATGTCGCCGACGTGCTGCCCGAGCATGTCGCCGAGCTGAGCCGGCACATGATCGAGAAGGTCCCGCCCGACCTGTCGAAATATCTGATCTGCCCGATGCCCGGCCTGCTGACCGCCCTCCACGTCGGCGAAGGCGAGTCTGTCGAGGCCGGCCAGCCGCTCGCCGTGGTCGAGGCGATGAAGATGGAGAATATCGCTGCGCGCGGAAAAAGCCGGAATAGTCGCGAAGATCAACGCCCGGCCGGGCGACAGCCTGGCGGTCGACGCGGTGATCTTGGAGTTCGAGTGAGGTGAGGTGATTGGCAATTGGTGATTGGCAATTGGCGAACGGCAAATGGGCCGCGGTCCCGGTCAATCACCAATTGCCAATTGCCAATCCTCACTCGCCGGGCATCAGCACGGTGTCGATGCTGTGGATGACCCCGTTGGAATGGAGCTGGTCGGGTCGGGCGATGCGGGCCAGCGCGCCGCCGGCGTCGGCGACCAGAATGGCGTCGCCGTCGCGCGACAGAGTGAGGTTGCTGCCGGTCACCGTCGCCAGCTCGGCGCGGCCGCCCTCGCCGCGGTCGATGGCGCCGCGCAGATCGGCGGCGGTCACCGTTCCCGGAACGATATGAAAGCTCAGGAGCGAGATGAGCTGGTCGCGCTGCTCGGGCGCGGCGAGTCGCCCGCGGGCGTCCTCCGGCAGGGCCGCGAAGGCGGCGTTGGTCGGAGCGAACACGGTATAGGGCCCGGCCCCCTTGAGCGTTTCGGCCAGCCCGGCCGACTGCAGCGCCTGGACGAAGTCGCTATGATCGGCCGCGGCGGCGAGCGCGTCGCCGACGCTGGTCCGCGCCGGCTCCGCCGCCTCGCCGGCGGCGGCGTTTCCGGGGGCGGCGGCGTTGTTGCCGCCGGCATCGCCGCAGGCGGCGGCGAGCGCGCCGGCGAGGCAAAGCGTCAGCAGGTTGCGCGTCTTCATGATTCGTGTCTCCAACCGCGCGTCAATGCATGACGGCCGTTCCGGTTGCGTGACGATCCGGAACGGCCGCTCGGGCTCGTCAGGCAAGCAGCGAAATGACCGCCTGGATCAGCCGGGTTTCCGGATCGACCCGATAGAGTCGAATTGTCGGCATAGCGGTACCAGGCGTCGCCGCTGTCATGATAGCGGTCGCGATAGGCATAAGGGACGTTGTAGGCGTCATAGCCGATCGGCAGCGGATCGCCGACGCCGAGCCCACCGAGCCCGCCGCCGCCGCTGAGCAAAGCGACGATGCCGTCGACCAGCATGGTGTCGCTGCGGACCCGATAGATGGCGCTGTCGTCATAGCGATAATAATAATCCCGCGTATCGGGGTAGAAGCTGCGATAGGCGATCGGCACATTATACACCTGATAGCCCAGCGGCATCGGCTCGCCGATGATGAGGTCGCTGCCGAACAGCGGGTACACCGCGTTCACCAGCCGGCTGCCGCGATCGAAGCGGTAGACATAGCCGGCATTGTCGTAGCGGTAGAACCAGTCTCGATCGTCGAGGAACCGGTAGCGATAGCGGACCGGCACATTGTAGCGCCAGCTCGCGATCGGCATGCTGCGGCCGATGAACCGCGCCTTGCGCAGCTGGCCCGGCGGCATGCAGAAGCGGTTCTGCCGCGCCAGCCCCGGCGGGCAGCCGGCGCGACGGTTGGCGAGGTGGCGGCCGCGGTCGCCGCGGCGCCTGAAGAAATCGTCGTCGAAGCGGTCGCGCAGCACGAGGCGACGGTCGCTCCAGCGGCGCCAGTCGCGGCGGTCTTCACGCGGAGCCTGGGCGAGGCGACGTTCGCGGCGATCGACACGGTCGTCGCGGCGCGCCTGCCGCACCTCGCGACGCTCGTTCTGGATCGCCCGCTCGACGCGGCGTTCCCGCTGATTGAGACGGCGCTCGGCCTTCGCCTGGTCCTGGCCACGGCGTTCGGCCCGGGCCTGGCGACGCTCGCCGCGGACCTGTCGGTCGCGGCCGCGCGCGCGCTGGGCGCGGTCATGTCCGCCCCCCTTGTGGGACTCGGCGGCCTGGCCGCGGCCGCCGCCGCGCCGCGATCCTGGTCCTTGGCGAGGACCGGCATCGACACCGAGAGGGCGGCGACGCTGGCCAGCAGCATCAGCTTGCGCATGGCAAAACTCCATTTCGACTTGCCTTAACAACAAGCGGGGGGCAGCGGCCGTTCCGGCCATTCTGGCTCGCTCCGGCGCGGCAGGGCTTCGATCAGTCGCCCCAAAATGAAGGTGAAATGAATATCGGCGTTTTTGTATTGGGCCCGCAACGATCCCGGCGGCAATGCGTTCGGCCGGGCATGATCCCCCGCTTCGCCCCGCTCCGCCCGGCCGCGCTCGCCGCGGCCGCTTTCGCCCTGCTGACCGCGGCGCCGGCCGCGGCCCAGGATGAAGAGCCGAGCGACAACTGGATCCTGACGCTCGGCGCCGGCGCCCGGGTCGATCCCAAATATCCCGGCGCCGACGAATATGGCTTCGACCCGATGGGGATATTCGGGCTGCGCCGCGAAGGCGCGCCGCTGCCGGTCGAAACGCCCGACGAAGGCTCGGGCTTCGGCTTCCTGAGCGACGAGAGCGCGTTCGATTTCGGGCCGGCGCTCCAGCTCCAGGGCAAGCGCCAGGAAGAGGATGTCGGCGCGCCGGTCGGCGACGTCGGCTTCACCGTCGAGGTCGGCGCCTTCGCCCAGGTCTTCGTCAGCGACAATTTACGGCTGCGCGTCGAGGGGCGGCGCGGCATTGGCGGCCATGACGGCTGGGTCGGCGACCTCAGCGCCGATTTCGTGCTGCGCGACCGCGACACCTATGTGTTCACCATCGGCCCGCGCGCGCGGCTTTCCGACGACCGCTTCCAGAATGCCTATTTCGGGGTGACGCCGGCGGTGGCGGCGGCGACCGGCCTGCCCGCGTTCGACGCCGGCAGCGGCTTCCACGCGGTCGGCGTGGCCGCCGGCCTGACCTATATGCTCGACCGCAGCTGGGGCATTTACGGCTTTGCCGGCTACGACCGGCTGATCGGCGACGCCGCCGATTCGCCGATCGTCCGCGCGTTCGGCTCGCGCGACCAGTTTTCGGCCGGTCTCGGCCTGTCCTACAGCTTCAACGTCGGCCGGCTGTTCGGCGACTAGGGGCTTGGGGACAGTTACCTGACTGTCCCCCGGGGGACAGTCAGGTAACTGTCCCATCCAGTCCCATCCAGTCGCGGCGCAGCAACGACATCAGCCACATGTCGCTGAAGCTGCCGTCGGCATTGCGGTGATAGTCGCGCAGCACGCCTTCGACCCGGAAGCCGGCTTTCTCATAGGCGCGCCGCGCGCGGTCATTGCCGAGGAAGACGTCGAGATCGATGCGGTTGGCGTCGGTTTCGGCATAGACGCGCTCGAGCAGCCCGCGCAGCAGCAGCGAGCCCAGGCCGCGCCCCGGCTCGCGCACCGCGATCCGCTTCAAATGGAGCTTGCGGTCGGAATCGCCGAAGCCCTGGACCAGAGCGAAGCCGGCCGCTTCGCCGTCGCCGTCGCGCAGCAGGAAATAGCGCGACGAGCCCAGCGCCATCTCCGCCCGATGCTGCGCCGCCGACCAGCGGCCGACCAGCCGCGCATAGCGCGGGTCGGCTTCGATCGCGCGGATCGGCTCGATGTCCGCCGGCGTCGCCGGCACGATCGCGAAGCTCTGGTCCACGGCGCGAGCATGGCGCGGAATTGGGGCGCAAGCGGGGCGAAGCCCCGAAAAGGGGATTGTCCCCCTTCACGGCACAAGTTGATCCGGCAGGCCGATCTTCCTATCGGCTTGGCATGCGACTTGTCCCGCTCTGCCTTGCCGCCCTGCTCCTTCTTCCGGCGGCTCCCGCCAGTGCCGATCTGCGCCCCGACGAGCGGCGGATGGCGCAGATCGTCGAGCGGGAGAATATGCGCTCGATCGCCCTGCTCGAGCGGCTGGTCAACCAGAATAGCGGCACCCTCAATCTCGCCGGCGTGGCGGCGGTCGGCGAGATGGTGCGCGCCGAACTGGAGCCGCTCGGCTTCACCGTGCGCTGGATCGACATGCGCGAGACCGGACGGGCCGGCCATATCGTCGCCACCCACAGTGGCAGCGGCCGCGGCAAGAGGGCGCTGCTGATCGCCCATCTCGACACCGTGTTCGAGCCCGAATCGCCCTTCCAGCGCTTCGTGCGCGACGGGAACCGCGCCGTCGGTCCCGGCGTCGGCGACGACAAAGGCGGGATCGTCGTGATCGTCGCGGCGATGCGCGCGATGCACGCCGCCGGCACGCTGGGAGACGCCGACATAACCATCGTCGTCACCGGCGACGAGGAGCGGCCGGGCGCGCCGCTCGAGCGGGCCCGACGCGACCTGATCGAAGCCGGGCGCAACGCCGATTTCGCGCTCGAATTCGAGAATCTGGCGCGCGACGAGGGCCGCGACTTCGGCACCGTCGCCCGCCGCAGCTCGACCAGCTGGACGCTGCGCACCAGCGGCCGCACCGGCCATTCGAGCGGCATCTTCCGCGAGGGGCTCGGCTATGGCGCGATCTACGAAATGGCGCGGATCCTCGACGCCTTCCGCCGCGAGCTGCCCGAGCCCAACCTCACCTACAATGTCGGGGTGATCGCCGGCGGCACGCCGGCCGAGATCGACGAGCAGGGTTTCCGGGCCACCGCGTCGGGCAAGACCAACATCGTCGCCGAGACCGCGATCGCCCGCGGCGACATCCGCACCCTTTCCGCCGAGCAGGAGCAAAGGGTGCGCTCGCGGATGCAGGAGATCGTCGCCGGGCATTTGCCGCAGACCGACGCCGAGCTGGCCTTCGCCGAGGACGGCTATCCGTCGATGGCGCCGAGCGACGGCAATCGCGCGCTGCTCGCGCGGCTGAATGCGGTCAATCGCGACCTCGGGCTGGCGGAAATGCCGGAATATGACCCGGCCCGCCGCGGCGCCGCCAATTCGAGCTTCGTCGCCGGCGACGTCGACACTCTGGCCGGGCTCGGCGCCGCCGGCGGCGGCGCCCACGCCGAGGGCGAATGGGTCGAGCTCGACAGCCTCGCCCGGCAGGCGACCCGCGCCGCGATCCTGATCACAAGGCTGACGCGGGAAGCGAGATAATTCCTCCCCGGAACGGGGAGGGGGACCATCCGGAGCCGTAGGCGGAGGATGGTGGAGCGGCCCACTTTTGCGACTTTTCAGGCGTGGGCCCCTCCACCGTCCGGCTGCGCCGGCCGGTCCCCCTCCCCGTTCCGGGGAGGAGCTACGCCCGCTTCGCGGTCACCAGATAATCGAGGCTCTTGTCGTCGGTGAGGCAGAAGCCGCGGCTCGGGGTCCAGCCGATGCCGGTGACATCGATGATCTCGAGACCGGCGTCGCGCAGCAGCGCGCACAGCTCGTCGGGACAGAGGAACTTGTCCCAGTCGTGGGTGCCGCGCGGAATGCGCCCGCTGCCCTCGCCGATGGTGATCATCAGCAGCCGCGACCAGGCGGTGCGGTTTGGCGTCGACAGGATCAGGAGGCCGTCCTGCGCGAGCGCGCCGGCGAGGCCGCCGACGAACGGCCGCACCTCGGCGACATGCTCCACCACCTCGAGACAGGTGATGAGGTCATAGCGCCCGTCGAGGCGCTCGACGCCGCCGACGCGATAGTCGATCTCCAGCCCCTGGCCCAAAGCGTGGCGCCGCGCCGCCTCGATATTCTCGGGCGCGGCGTCGAGCGCAGTGACCTCGGCCCCGAGCCGCGCCAGCGGCTCGGCGAGCAGGCCCGCGCCGCAGCCGACATCGGCGGCGCGGCGACCCTTGAGCGGCTTCAGATCATGCTCGTCGAGGCCCCAATGCTGGTCGATGCGGTCGCGGATATAAGCAAGCCGGACCGGATTGAGCCGGTGCAGCATCGCCGAGGAGCCGTCCGGGTCCCACCAGTCCGCCGCCAGCGCGCCGAAATGGGCGGCTTCCTTCGGGTCGATCGTGCTTCGCGACGCCATCACGCCTCCCGGGGTCCGGACTCAGCCTTCCGGCTCCTTGCCGGCGAGCTTGCCGATCAGGCTCACCAGATAGCCGACCACCGCCCAGCCGAACAGCATCTCCAGCCACATCAGCATCCGCAGCGCCCTTCCCGGCAACAGCGGATCGCCGGCCGCGTCGCTGACGATCGGCGCCCACGCTTCCTCCTGCTGGAGGTCGAGGAAGGGCAGGATCAGGTCCGCGGAATAGATGAGCGGCTGGAAGCGCGCATATTCGGGCGGGATGCGGCGGCACCGGGTCCACTCCGTGCGGCCGGGCTCGCCGCGATAGCCGCACCGCCACTCGTCGCGATGCTCGATCAGCGCGCCGCTGGTCGGGCCGATATAGCCGCTGCCCGCCATGAAGGCGATGCCGGCGGCCAGCCAGAAGCCGATCGCCGCCCACAGCGCGCCCTGGACCTTGCGGTGGCCATAGCCGGCGAGCGCGCCATAGCTGCGATGCAGCGCCCGCTCGACCCCGTTGAGAAGGCGGTTGCGCCACCGGGTCAGGATCGGGACGCCGGCGACCGGACGCCCGCCGACCAGCCCGAGCCGCCGCCTTTCGCGCTGCTTGGCGATGGCGATCCGGGTCGCCTCCTCGCCGCGCCGCATCCGGCGCAGCACATGGTAGAGATGCTCCCACGGCCCGGGCTCGAAGCGGGGCTGCATCCGAAGCCATTCGATCCTGGCCGCGACGTCGATCGAGGCGCCGGCGCCGATTCGCTGATAATCGAAGCCGTCGAGAACGACCGGCGGCCGCCATTTGGAAACGTCGTCGATCAAGGCGCCGGCGCGCGCTCCGGCGAGCGTGACGCCGCCAATGATCTCCGCCTCGTGAAAGACGATATCGCCTTTGACCTCGACCCTGTCGGCGATCAATCCGAACCGGTCGCCATTGTCGATCTTCGCCTCGACGATCAACAGGCTCCCGGCAATCTGCGCCTTCTTCAGGCGCACTTCGCCATGCGCGGCAAAGCCGCGCACCAGGAACAGGCTGCCATTGATCTTCGCCTCGTCGAGCGAAAGCGGCACATGGGCGATGTAGGGTTCGAACACCAGCCGGGCGCCGGTGAGATTGAGGTCGCTGTTGAGCTCGGACCTGACCAGCGACAGCCCGCGCACGATCCGCACATGGTCCAGCCGGATCTCGCCGGAACAGCGCAGCCGGTCGCCGTCGACGAATTCAAGCCGGCTGCCGCCGAGCACGAGGCTGACCAGGCTGGCGTCGTTCAGGATCAGGCCGTGGTCGAAATGACAGTCGACGAACAGGATCGGAAACAGCACGGCGCAGCCGGTCAGGTCGAGCCGGCCCTCGATATTCATCGCCGCCAGCCGGACGCCGTTGCCGTGCACCGGCGCCCGCTCGTCGCCGCCGAGGATCAGGAAGCGCAGGAATTCGCCCCGCACCGATGGGGTTTCTCCGCGAAGGGCCCGGCCGGCGCCCTTGGCGACGCTGCCGCCGGCGCAGGCCTGCAGCACTTCGTGCTCGAGCGGCCGCAGCGGCTCGAAATCCGCCAGCGAATGGCCGAACGGACGGGCCGGGCGGACCGGGTCGGCGGGACGCGCGCGCGGCGTTCGCTTGCGCCGCGGCGGCTTATCCCGGCTTGTCTCGGCCATGCGCCCTACCTATCAAGACGCCTCCTCTTTTCCCACGGCTTTCGTCCGGGCTGACCCTATCCATGACCCGCATCGTGATGAAGTTCGGCGGCACCTCGATGGCGGGGATCGAGCGGATCCGCCATGTCGCCGGCCTGGTGCGGCGCGAGGCGGAGGACGGACAGGTGGCGGTGGTGGTCTCGGCCATGGCCGGCGAGACCGACCGGCTGATCCAGCTGTGCCGCGAGGCGGCCTCGCTCTACGACCCGCGCGAATATGACGTGGTGGTGGCGAGCGGCGAGCAGGTGACCAGCGGCCTCCTGGCCATCACGCTGCAGGGCATGGGCCTGAACGCCCGTTCCTATATGGGCTGGCAGCTGCCGATCCGCGCCAGCGGCCACGCCGCCGCTTTGATCGAAGGGATAGACGTCGACGTGCTCGAGCGGGTGTTCGACGAAAAAGGCATCGCCGTCATCCCCGGCTTTCAGGGGGTGGCCGCCGACGGCAGCCTCGCCACCTTGGGCCGCGGCGGCTCGGACACGTCGGCGGTGGCGCTCGCCGCCGCGATGAAAGCCGACCGCTGCGACATCTACACCGACGTCGACGGCGTCTACACCACCGATCCGCGCATCGTGCCGCGCGCGCGCAAGCTGGGGATCGTCACCTATGAGGAGATGCTGGAGCTGGCCAGCGTCGGCGCCAAGGTGCTGCAGACCCGGTCGGTCGGGCTCGCCATGCGCCACCAGCTGCCATTGAGGGTGCTCTCCTCGTTCGAGGACCGCCCGGGAACCTTGATCGTCGGCGAGCAGGAGCTTGAGGATTACAGGATGGAAAGACAGCTGATCACCGGAATCGCCTATGACCGCAACGAGGCCCGCCTCACTTTGACCGGGCTGCCCGAGGGCCCCGGCTCGGCCGCCGCCATCTTCTCGCCGCTCGCCGAAGCGGGGATCAATTACGACATGATCGCCCAGGGCGCGCCGGCCGCGCTCACCTTCACCGTTCCCGCCGCCTCGCTGGCGCAGGCGGCCGACCTGCTCGAGCGGAACAAGGCGCGGATCGGCTATCAGGCGCTGGCCACCGACACCGACATCTGCAAGGTGTCGATCGTCGGCGTCGGCATCCGTTCCGATCCCGCTCTGGCGGCGAAGATGTTCGCGACTTTGGCCGAGCGCAAGATCGAGATCCTCGCCATCGCCACCAGCGAGATCAAGGTCTCGGTGCTCATCCCGGAGGATTATACCGAGCTGGCGGTGCGGGTGCTGCATACCGCCTACGGGCTCGACGCGGAGGATGCGGAATGAAAAGCGTCATCCCGGCGAAAGGGCACCCCGCAAAGTATCACTTTGCTGGGACCCCGAAAGCCGGGACCTCAGGGGGACCCGCGTGAACTTCTTGTCCCGAGATCCCGGCGTTCGCCGGGATGACGAGATGAGTTCCGCCCCCTCCACGATCGGCCACGACCGCCTCGCCCGCCTGATGCGGCGCGGCACCGACTTCCTCGGCTGCGAGGTCGCGATCATGGGCGGCGCGATGAGCTGGATCTCGGAGCGCAGCCTGGTCTCGGCCCTGTCCAACGCCGGCGCGTTCGGGGTGATCGCCTGCGGCGCGATGACCCCCGACCTGCTCGACACCGAGATCGCCGAGACCAAGAAGCGCGCGCAGCGCCCGTTCGGCGTCAACCTCATCACCATGCATCCCGCGCTCACCGAGCTGATCGAGGTCTGCAAGCGCCACGAGGTGAGCCATGTCGTTTTCGCCGGCGGCCTTCCTCCCGCGGGGGCCATCGATCGCGTCAAGGAAGGCGGAGCCAGGCTGATCTGCTTCGCGCCGGCGCTGGCGCTGGCGAAGAAGCTGATCCGCTCCGGCGTCGACGCGCTGGTGATCGAGGGGATGGAAGCGGGCGGCCATATCGGGCCGGTATCGACCTCGGTGCTCGCCCAGGAGATATTGCCGCCGCTCGCCGCCGAGGTGCCGATCTTCGTCGCCGGCGGCATCGGCCATGGCGGGCTGATCGCCGGCTATCTCGAAATGGGCGCGGTCGGCGTCCAGCTCGGCACCCGCTTCGTCTGCGCCCACGAATGCATCGCCCATCCCGATTTCAAGAAGGCGTTCATCCGCGCCTCGGCGCGCGACGCCATCACCTCGGTGCAGATCGACCCGCGGCTGCCGGTGATTCCGGTCCGCGCCCTCAAGAACCGGGAGATGGAGAGCTTCGCCCGCAAGCAGCGCGAGGTCGCCGACCTGCTCGACCGCGGCGAGGTCGAGATGGCCGAGGCCCAGCTGCAGATCGAGCATTATTGGGCCGGGGCGCTGCGGCGCGCGGTGATCGACGGCGACGTCGAGAGCGGATCGGTGATGGCCGGCCAGTCGGTCGGCATGGTCAAGGCCGAGCAGTCGGTCGCCGACATCCTCGCCCAGCTGGTCGACGAGGCCGCCCACGCGCTCGAGCGGCGCTCGGCATAGGGGACAGTCACTCGTGACTGTCCCCATGCCTATCCCTTGGAAAGGCGGGCCGCTTTCTGATAGCGGCTGATCATGCCGACCGCCTCCGCCGCCTCCGCCCGCGAGATACTGACGGGCCTCCATGAGGTGATGGCCTCGAAAGCGAGCGCGCAGGCCAAGCTGAACAAGGTGGTCAGGATCATCGCCGAGGCGATGACCAGCGAGGTCTGCTCGATCTACCTGCTGCGCGACGGGCTGCTCGAGCTGTTCGCCACCGTCGGCCTCAACCAGAGCGCGGTCCACGTCACCCGGCTGGCGATGGGCGAAGGCCTGGTCGGCACCATCGCCAGGGAGGTCGCCGTCCTCAACCTCGCCGAGGCGACCAGCCACCCCGAATTCGCCTACCGGCCCGAAACCGGCGAGGAGCTGTTCCACAGCTTCGCGGGCGTGCCGATCGTGCGCAAGGAGCGGGCGATCGGGGTCCTGGCGGTCCAGCATGCGGACCCGCGCGCTTATGACGAGATCGAGATCGAGGCGCTGCAGACGGTGGCGATGGTGCTGTCGGAGCTGATCGCCAATGCCGGCCTCGCCGACAAGGCCGTTGTGGCCGGCGCCGGCAGTCGCGAGGCCGGCATGGCGCGGCTGTCCGGCCAGCGGCTGGTGGTCGGCATGGCCAGGGGCCACGCCGTCTATCACCAGCCGCGGGTGCTGATCGAGCATACCGTCGCCGAGGACATCGAGGCCGAGCGCCACCGCGTCTATTCCGCCTTCCGCAAGATGCGCGAGCAGATCGACGCGATGACCAGCGCGCCGGAATTCGGCACCGCCGGCGAGCATCACGAGGTGCTCGAGACCTACAAGATGTTCGCCTATGACGAGGGCTGGTCGCGGCGGATCAACGAGGCGATCGATTCCGGCCTGACCGCCGAGGCGGCGATCGAGCGGGTCCAGCAGCGCACCCGGATGCGGATGCGCGAGATCGACGACCCGCTGCTGGCCGAGCGGATGCACGACCTGGACGACCTCGCCAACCGGCTACTGAGGATCGTGTCCGGCAAGCTCGGCACGGCGGCGCAGATGGGGCTTGCCGGCGACGCCATCTTGATCGCCCGCAACCTCGGCCCGGCCGAGCTGCTCGAATATGACCGGCGCAAGCTGAAGGGCGTGATCCTCGAGGAAGGGTCGCTGACCGCCCACGTCACCATCGTCGCGCGGGCGATGGGGGTGCCGATGATCGGCCGGGTGCGCGATGTCCGCCAGCAGGTCGGCGAAGGCGATTACGTGCTGCTCGACGGCGGCGAGGCGGCGGCGTTCGCGCGGCCGACCGGGCCGGTCGAGGAAGCGTTCGAATCGAAGCTCGCCGCCACCCAGAAGCAGCGCGCGGAATTCGCCGCCTTCAAGTCGCTGCCGTCGGTGACGCTCGACGGCGAGCGGCTCACCGTCGCCATCAATGCCGGCCTGCGCGACGACGTCGAGGCGCTCGACCTGACCGGCGCCGACGCGATCGGCCTGTTCCGCACCGAATTCCAGTTCCTGGTCTCGGCCACTTTGCCGCGCCGCGAGGCCCAGCTGCGGCTGTACAAGGCGGTGCTCGACGCCGCCGGCGACAAGCTGGTGGTGTTCCGGACGCTCGACATAGGCGGCGACAAGGCGCTGCCTTATCTGCGGTCGAACCATCTGGAGGAGGACAATCCGGCGATGGGCTGGCGGGCGCTGCGCCTCTCGCTCGACCGCAGCGCGCTGATGAAGGCCCAGGCCCGCGCCTTGCTCGAAGCGGGCGGCGGCCGCGAAATCTACATCATGTTCCCGATGGTCTCGGAGCCATGGGAATATCGAGGCGGCCCGGGATCTGGTCGAGGCCCAGCGCCAGTGGCTGGTCGAGCGGCGCAAGCCGCTCCCGATCCGGGTCCATTACGGCGCCATGCTCGAGGTGCCGGCGCTGGCCGAGACGCTCGACCTCTTGCTGCCGAATCTCGATTTCCTGTCGATCGGCACCAACGACCTCACCCAGTTCCTGTTCGCCGCCGACCGTTCGAATCCGCGCCTCGCCGAGCGCTACGACTGGCTGAGCCCGGCGATCCTGCGCTTCCTGCAGCGGGTGGTCGGCAAGGCGCGCGAATATAAGGTGCCGGTCGCGGTGTGCGGCGAGATGGGCGGGCGCACGCTCGAGGCGATGGCGCTGATCGGGCTCGGCATCCGCCGCCTGTCGATCACCCCGGCGGCGGTCGGTCCGATCAAGGCGATGATCCGCTCGCTCGACCGCGGCGCCGCCATGGCGCTGCTCGAGCGGCTGCTCGAATCGCCGCCCGCCGACATGCGCGCCGCGCTGGCCGAATGGGCCGAGGCCCAGGGCGTCTCGATCGCCTGAGCCCGGGGGTTGGACCCTTTGGAGCATCCGCAGACGGCATCGGTTGACAGGCCAGCCACGGCTGCGATGAAAGCGGCCTCGGTAGGTAAGCGGATTCGGTTCGATGGCTGAGCAGGCATTTGACGAGCAGTTTCAGCCGCTCTCGATCGGCGAGCGGCTGCAGCAGGCGCGCGAGGCGAAGGGGCTCAGCCTCGAGGACGTTGCCAGCCAGACGCGCATCCCGATCCGGCACCTGCAGCATATCGAGCGCGAGGAATGGGACTCGCTGCCCGCGGCGACCTATTGCGTCGGTTTCGTCCGTTCCTACGCCAATACCGTCGGGCTCGACGGCGCCGAGCTCGGCCGCGAGCTGCGCGACCGCCTCGGCGGCACGCGCAGCCGGGCGCCAGCCCCGGAATATTATCGTCCGGCCGATCCGGCGCGGGTGCCGCCGCGATCGCTGGCGGTGATCGCCGGCCTCCTCGCGCTGGTGCTGATCGTCGGCTACGCGATCTGGCGCAGCACGCTCGACGACGAGGAATCGCCCGCCGCGGTGGCGACCGCGCCGCAGGCCAAGGCGCCGCCGGCCGCAACGTCCCGACCCGCGCCGGCGCCGCAGCCGCAGGCGCTGGCCGGGCAGCCGGTGGTGCTCGTCGCCACCGGGGAAGTGTGGCTGCGGATCAGCGACGGCGCCGGCGCCTCGCTGTTCCAGGGGATATTGACGCCGGGGCAGAGCTTCGCGGTGCCGGCGACGGCGCAGCGGCCGCTGCTTCGCACCGGGCGGCCGCAGGTGCTGCGGGTGAGCGTCGGCGGGCGCGACCTCGGCCCGCTCGAGCCGGTCGAGCGCACCGTCTCCGACGTCAGCCTGCGGCCCGAGGACCTCGGCGCGCGGCTGCAGGGCGGGGCGGCGCCGCAGCCGTAAGGCGGGTGCTCGCGCTTAAGGCTGGCGACAGGTCCGATCCTCCAATAAAGTGCGCCCGGTTTGGATCCTTTGGGTCAGCGCACGCGGGGGACAGTCATGCGTATCCATCTTCTTGGCCTGATTCTGCTTGCCGCCGCCGCCACGCCGGCGCCGGCGCAACGCGAGGAGCCGATCGAACGCCGCGTCGGCCGGCTCGAGCAGGAGATGCGCGCGGTGCAGCGCCGGGTGTTCCCGCAGGGCCGCGCCCAGTTCGTCGAGCCGGAGATCGAGCCCGATATCGGGACGCCCCAGCGACCTTTGTCGGGCGACGCGCTCGCCAGCCTGGTGGCGCGGGTCGACGCGCTCGAAGCCCAGCTGCGCAGCCTGACCGGCCAGGTCGAGGAGCAGGGCTTCCGCAGCCGCCAGCTCGAGGAGCAGCTGGCACGGCTGCGCACCGACCTGCAGGGGCGGCTCGACCGGATCGAGCAGCAGGGGCGCGAGCCCGCCGCCGGTGCCGGCGCCGGCGCCGCCTCCGCCGCCGCCGGCCGAACCGGCGGCCGAACCGGCGCCGGAGCCGGCCGCGGCCGCCGCCGACGCCGCCCAGGAGGCCTATAATGAAGGTTTCCGGCTGTGGGATTCGCGCCGCTATGCCGAGGCGCAGCGGACGCTGAACACCGCGGCGACCCGCTATCCCAACAGCCGCTGGGCGAGCTGGGCGCGCAACCTGGAAGGACGCGCCTATCTGGACGACGACAAGCCGGCGACCGCGGCGCGCATCTTCCTCGCCAATTACCAGGACAATCCGCGCGGCGAGCGGGCCGCCGACAGCCTCTATTTCCTCGGCCAGGCGCTGGCCCGATTGAACCGCCGCGCCGAAGCCTGCCGGGTCTATGCCGAGCTCGAGCAGGTCTATCCCAACATGCGCGATTTCCTGCGCGAGCGGCTGCCCCGGGCCCGCACCGACGCGCGCTGCGGGGCCGGAGGGAATTGACGGCTGCCCTGAAGTCCCCCGTCTAGGATCAGCTCGTCATTGCGAGCGCCGAAGGCGCGCGGCAATCCATTCACGCACCAGCTGGATCGCCACGGCGCTTCGCGCCTCGCGATGGCGACCATTTGAGCCGACGACCGTCGCTACCGCCGCACGCAGCGTCGCCCTCTCCCCGGCGGGTCGGCGAGCTCGGCGCCGTCGCGGTCGCTGCAGCTGCCCGGGCCTCGGCCGCGGCCGGCGGGATCGGCGAAGGCGCCGCTGTCGGAATCGCTGAGCCCGGTGCGGGGGCGCCCGCGTCCGGCCGGGTCGCCGCGCGGCCCGCTGTCGGAATCGCTCTCGCCGGTCGGACAGCGACCCCGGCCGGCCGGATCGGCGCCGGCGCCGCTGTCGGAATCGGTGCAGCCGGTGCGCGGCCGGCCATAGCCGGCCGGATCGCCATGCTCGCCGCTGTCGCCGTCACTCTCGCCGGTCCGGCCGCGGCCGCGCCCGGCCGGATCGGCCTTGGGGCCGCTGTCCGAGTCGGTGGCCTGCGCGAGCGCCGCGGAGCCGAGCAGCGCGAACGCGCCGCCGGCCGCGGCGGCGCCGCCGGCGACGCGGGCGAGGAACGAACGTCGGCTGAGCCGGCGCGTCGGTTTCATGCCCATCTCCTTATCCGCCGGATAAGCGATTTTCCTCGCGCGGGCGAGACGGCTAGAGGAAGGCGATGCCCATCCCGCCGCCTTCGCCGCAGCTGGTCGAGCGCTTTCGCGCCGACCTCGAGGCGCTGACCGGTCACGGAGGCGCCGAGCCGCTCGGGGTCGCGGTATCCGGAGGGCCGGACAGCCTCGCGCTGCTGCTGCTCGCGGCGGCGGCCTTTCCGGGCCGGGTCGAAGCGGCGACGGTCGACCACAGGCTGAGACCCGAAGGCGCCGCAGAGGCGGCGTTCGTGGCTGAAATCTGCGGCCAGCTCGAAGTCCGGCACGCCACGCTGGCGCTGTCATGGCCGCAGCCGCCGTCCGGCAACGTCCAGGCGCTCGCCCGGGAGGCCCGATATGTGGAGCTGGGGGCCTGGGCCGCCGCGCGCGCGATCCGCTGGGTGGCCACTGGCCACCATCTCGACGATCAGGCCGAAACCCTGCTGCTGCGCCTCGCCCGCGGCTCCGGCCTGAGCGGGCTTTCGGGCATTCGTCAGATCGGGCTGTTCGGTCGCGAAGGCCATGCCGTCTGGGCCGTCCGGCCCCTGCTTGGCTGGCGCAAGTTTGAGCTGATCGAGGTCGTCGCGCGCGCCGGCCTCGATGCCGTCGAAGACCCGAGCAATCGCGACCCGCGTTTCGACCGGACGCGTGCCCGCGAGCTGCTCGCGTCGACGCCCTGGCTCGCCCCCGAGCGGCTTGCCGCCGCCGCGGCCAACCTTGCCGATTCGGAAGCCGCCTTGTCGTGGGCCGCCAATGCGCTGCTGCGCGAAAGAATCGGGGGCGAGCCGCCGGGATTCACCCTCGATGCGGCCGGGCTCCCCGACGAGCTGCAGCGGCGGCTGGTCCGGGACGTGATGCGGATGCTGACCGGAGCGGATCCGGCCGGGCCGAAGCTGACCCGCCTGCTCTCGGCGTTGCAGGCGGGCGGCACGGCGACCCTTGCCGGCATCAAATGCCGCGGGGGCGATATCTGGCGGTTCGAGCCGGCGCCGCCGCGACGCAACGGCGCGAAATCAGGCTGAGCGCAACCTGGCGGCTTCGAGCGGAAAGCGGAGCAGCCGCTCGGCGACCGGCACCAGCGCCTCGGCGGGCATGCCGGCGGCGCGCAATATTTCCGGGTGGCAGGCGTCGAGGCCGCCGGTCAGCGCGCCGAAGGCGGGCAGGATGAGCTTGCGGCGGCCGGCCACGAAGCAGCGCCGCGACACCAGCCGGCCGCGATGGGTGATCCTGAGCTTGGGGTGGAAATGTCCGGACAGCTCCGGCCGCGGCTCGGCGGGATCGGCCTGGTGGCGCAGCACCAGCCCGTCCAGTTCGGCTTCCTCGGCGATCGCGCCGCCGCAATGATCGGTGAAACCGGGATCGTGATTGCCGACGATCCAGGTCCAGCGGGTCGCCGCGGTCAGCGAGGTCAGCAGGTCGCGCGCCCGCGCCGGCAGCCGGTCGCAGCCATGGCGGTCGTGGAAGCTGTCGCCGAGGCACCAGACTTCGGACGCGCCGGTCGCGGCGACGAGCGCCTCGAGATCGGAAAGGGTGGCGAGCGAATCATAGGGCGGCAGCATCTGTCCGAGCCGCGCGAACCAGCTCGCTTTCTCGAGATGAAGATCGGCGACCAGCAGCGCGCCCCGGTCCGGCCAGAACAAGGCTCCCTGCGGCAGCGCCACCAGCTCCCGGCCACAGAACGAAAAGCGAACCATGAGGCCCGCTATACAGCCGCCGCGGCGGCGTTCAAGGCGTCAGCGCTGGACCTGGGCCGAGCCGATCAGCGAGTCGAGGGCGGGGGCCGCGGCGAGCGATTCGCTGTGAGTCGCGAAGAAGATGAGGCCGCCCAGGACGAAACCCTGCGCCACCAGCGCGTAGGGATTTTGCAGCTTTTTCCAGAGCTTCATCACCGACCTCTTCGTCCGTCCCGTCGCCGCCGCCGGATGCCGCGGCCTCGGGCACTCAAAGCCTTGGCTTCGACAAGCTAAACCGGGGCTGAACTGGCGGTGCCAAGGGCGCATTCGCCTTCAATCGGGCCGCGTCTGCATGGCGGGCCGTCATCGCGAGGGGCGAAGCGCCGTGGCGATCCAGCTTTGGCCGTGCTGGATGGCCGCGCCCCTTCGGGGCTCGCAATGACGATGGATCGCCTATTTTTCCGGATTGCCTTTGCCGGACGGCAGAAGGCGCTCGAACAGCTTGACCAGGGTCAGCAGGATCAGGCCGAGGCCGGTGCCGACGATCACCAGCCGGTACTGGCCGGCGCCGCAGGCGATGCCGACCGCCGCCGCCACCCAGAGGTTGGCGGCGGTGGTCATGTTCACCACATTGGCGCCGCGCACGAAGATCACGCCGGCGGCGATGAAGCCGATCGCCTGCGACAGGCCCTGCACCGCGCGCAGCGGATCGGGGGCGAAGCCGTCGCCGCGCAGCTGCACGGTCAGCATCAGCGACGAGGCCATGATCATCGCCGAGCTGAGCGCGACCAGCGCGTGGGTGCGGATGCCGGCTTCGTGGCCGGTGAGCTCGCGGTCGAGGCCGAGCAGCAGGCCGATCAGCGAGGCCGCGCCGAGGCGAAGCAGCAATTCGGTCCAGGAGAAAAGGGCGAGCGGATCGGTGTCGATCATCGCCCTGCAATGCGGAACCGGCGCCGGAGGTTCCTTGGGACAGTTTGGGGACAGTTAGGTAACTGTCCCCAAACTGTCCCCTTTGCGTCTAGGCGGTCTGATCTTCCTCGACCGTGGCCTCGGTCCGGCTCTCACCGGCCGGCTCGGGGTCGAGCGAGGTCGCCTCGCCGCTGCCGATGTCGATCCTGCGCGGCTTCATCGCTTCGGGTATCTCACGGACCAGCTCGATCGCGAGCAGCCCGTCGCGCAGATCGGCGCCGGTGACGCGGACGAAGTCGGCCAGCTCGAAGCGGCGCTCGAACGCCCGGGTGGCGATGCCGATATGCAGGAAATTGCCGTCGCGACTGCGGCTTTCGCCGCGGCGGCCGGTGATCACCAGCATGTTCTGCTGGGCGACGATGTCGATATCCTCGCGCTTGAAACCGGCGACCGCGAGCGTGATCCGGTAGGAATCGTCGCTCAGCTTCTCGATGTCGAACGGCGGATAATTGTCCTGGTCGGCGCGGCTGGCATTTTCGAGAAAGTCGAACAGCCGGTCGAAGCCGACGGTGGCACGGCGATAGGGAGAAAAATCCAGGCCTCTCATGCAAATGTCCTCCTTTGAGCAACATATGACGAGGCTCGCCCCGGACGGGCACGAGCCCCCGCTTCACACGCCGGAAACCGTCAACGCGGTCTTCCGGCGGCTTTTCATCTAGGCAATGAATCAGGCGGTTCAAGACCGCCCGCCGGCCGGTTCACGGCTAGTGTGGCGATTCGGAAATTCGCCTAATCCTGGAGGCGCATCGGAGCGAATTTCCGAATCTTCAGCCACACTGGCAACTTTATGAATTGAGTGCGTTTGTTGGATTTGAAGTTCGCTCCGAGCTTGCCCCGGCAATCAGGCGAACTTCAAATCCAGCACATTAGGGCGGATCGCCGCCGTCGAGCATCCTTTCGACCAGAGCGGCGAGCTCGTCGGTGCCGAACGGCTTGCGCAGCACCGGGACTTCGGGGCCCAGCGCATTCTCCAGCAGCTGGCTCTCGGCATAGCCGGTGACGAAAGCGATCGGCAGGTCGGGCCGGCATTCGCGCAGCGCCCGCGCCAGCTGCGCGCCGTTCATCGACGGCATCGCGAAATCGATCAGCGCGAGGTCGGGCGCGGTCCCGCCGATCGCCGCGACGGCGGCCTCGGGCCCGTCGAACGTCGCCACCTCGTGACCATGGTCCTCGAGCAGCTCCTTCAGGAACAGCCGGACTTCGGCATCGTCGTCGACCACCATGATCCGCGCCGCCCGGACGGCGCCCTGCGCGGCCGCTTGCGCGTTGGCGGCGGCTTCCTCGTCCGCACCGGCCGCGGCCGGCTCGACATGGGGCAGCAGCAGGCAGACATTGGTGCCTTCGCCCTCGCGGCTGTCGATCCTGAGCGTGCCGCCCGCCTGACGGGCAATGCCGTAGACCTGGGCGAGGCCGAGCCCGGTGCCCTTGCCGAACGGCTTGGTCGAAAAGAACGGCTCGGTGGCGCGCGCGGCGACTTCCGGCGGCATGCCGGTGCCGGTGTCGGAGACGCAGATGCGGACATAGTCGCCCGCCTCGAGCTCGGCATCGCCGGGCTGCCGGACGACGTCGGTGGCGATGGTCAGCGCGCCGCCCTCCGGCATGGCGTCACGGGCGTTGATGGCCAGATTGAGGATCGCATTTTCAAGCTGGTTCTCGTCGCATAAGGCGTGGAGCGACGCCCCGCCGAGCTCGGTGCTGATGGCGATGCCGGTGCCGATCGTGTGCCTCAATATCTGGCGCAGATTGTCGATCACCTGGTTGACCGCGACCGGGGCGATGCGGATTCGCTGGATCCGCGAGAAAGTGAGCAGCTGGCCGGTCAGCTTGGCGCCGCGGCGGCCCGATTCGAGCGCCGCCTGCGCCAGCCGCTGCAGCCGGGGCTCCTCGACATTGGCGGCGAGGATTTCGAGGCCGCCGATCACCGGCGTCAGCAGATTGTTGAAATCGTGGGCGATGCCGCCGGTGAGGCGGCCGACCGCCTCCATCTTCTGCGCCTGGCGAAGCGCCTCCTCGGCGCGCTCGCGCTCGGCGATCTCGTCCTGCAGCCGGTCGAGCGCGGCGCGAAGGTCGGCGGTGCGCTCGGCGACCCGGCGCTCGAGCGTCTCGTTCAGTTCTCGCAGGCTCTGCTCGGCCCGCTTGGTCTCGGTGATGTCGTGGGCGGCGCCGATGAAGCCGATATGCTCGCCGCCCGGGCCCCAGCGCGGCTGCGACACCGATCGCATCCAGTGCCATTCGCCGTCGCCGCCGCGGAACCGGCCGATCAGCACGAAGGTCTTCAGCGACCCCTCGCCGGCGATCGATTCGGCGAGGATCCGATCGGCGTCGTCGGGATGGATGATGGAGCGCCAGTCGAAATCGACCGCTTCCTCGTAGGTGATGCCGAGAAAGTCGACATAGGCGCGGTTGACGAAGCTGCGCCTGCGATCGAGCTGGGTCACCCACATCAGCACCGGCGCCGAATTCGGCGATCAGCCGGAAGCGCTCCTCGCTCTCGCGCAGCCTTTGCTCGGTGCGCTCGTCGCCGCTGACCGCGGTGACCACGCCGAACAGGCCGGCAATGTCGCCCTTTTCATCGCGCAGCGGATTGTAGCAGAAGGTCAGCCAGGCGGTCTCGGACCGTCCCTCGCGCCGCAGCGGGCGCGGCGCCGCCTCCATATAGACGGTCTCGCCGCGCAGCACCCGCGCGACATTGGGGCCGCTCACCTCGTCCCAGATGTCCGCCCAGACCTCCCTGAGCGGCCGCCCCAGCGCCGGCCGGCGGTCGCCCAGTATCTCGCCATAGCTGTCATTGTGGACGACGAGCAGGTCCGGGCCCCAGGCGATCACCATCGGGATGTTGGAGCCCAAAGCGATATCGGCGGCGGTCTTGAGCGCCTGCGGCCATTGCGCCGGCGCGCCGAGCGGGGTCGACGCCCAGTCATGCGCGAACGCCGCCGATCCGGGACCGCCGGGCGGGATCGGCAGCGGAGTTTCCGGCCGCGGGGCCGGCTGCGGCAAATCGGGCTTCATGGGAGGCGAATTCACTCCTCAACGCTCGTCCCGCCCCGCTCGCGAATCTAGCGGCGCGACGGCCAGGAAGGAAGGAAAAAGCCGTCAGCCGCCGGCGGCGCGTTCCACCTGGCGAAGCACCCGCAGCAGGTTGCCGCCCATGATCTTGGCGATATCGGCCTCGCCATAGCCTTCGCGGCGCAGCCGGGCGGTGATCCGCGGCAGCAGCGAGACATCCTCCAGGCCGATGACGCCGCCGCCGCCGTCCCAGTCGGCGCCGAGGCCGACATGGTCGACTCCCATCACCGCCACCGCGTGCAGCAGGCTGCGCATGAACAGGTCGAAATCGGCGGTGGTATAAGGGCGGCGCGCGTCGAGCGCGGCCCGGTCGCGCAGCAGCCGGCGCCGCTCCTCGGCATTGAGCCGGGCCCAGTTTTCGTGCCGCCGGTTGATCGCCTCGCGCTCCGGCGAGAAGTCGTTCTCGACCAGGAACACGCTGTTGACGAACAGCACGCCGCCGGCGCGGGCGAGCCGCCGCAGCCGGTCGTCGTCGAGATTGCGGCGATGGTCGAGGATCGCCTTGGGACCGGAATGGGACAGGATTATCGGCGCCCGGCTCAAAGCGAGCATCTGGTCGAAGGTGGCGTCGGAGCTGTGGCTGGCGTCGATCACCATGCCGAGCCGGTTCATCTCCGCCACCCACAGACGGCCGCGCGGCGACAGGCCGTTCCAGCGCAGCTCGCCGCCGGCGCTGTCGGCGAGCTGGTTGCCGCCATTGTGGACCGGGCCCGCCATCCTCACCCCCAGCCGGTGGAAGGTGGCGAGCAGCGACAGGTCCTCGCCCAGCGGCCAGCTATTCTCCATGCTGATGAAGGCGATCCGCCGCCCTTCGCGGTGCAGCCGCTCGGCATCGTCAGCGGTGAGCGCCAGACCGATCCGGTCGCGATTCTCGCCGATCACCCGGTGGATCGCCGCGGCCCGCAGCAGCGCCGCGTCGCGCGCCTGGCGATAGCCCTCGACGGTGAGCGCGCCCTGCTCGGTATAGATGACGAAGAAGCCGCCATCGAGGCCGCCCTGCTCCATCCGCGGCAGATCGACCTGGCTCAGATCCCATTCGTAACGGTGACGCTCGCCAAAGTCCCACTCGCCGCTGTCGAAGCGCATCGGAATGTCGAGATGGGTATCGAGCACGATCATCCGGTCATGGGCGAGCCGGTCGTCGGCGCCGACCTCGTCGTCGGACTGCGCCGAGGCGGGAATGGCGAGCACGAGCAGCAGCGGAAGGAAGGCGAGCGGGCGCATCGGCAGTGGCTCCTGGCGGTCCGACCCATAGGAAACCTGGCCTTCAAGCCCCGCCGGCGGGTCAAGCGGCCTCGTCGCCGGCCAGCCGTTCGACGCCGCGGCGCAGCTCCTCGGCCGAATGGGCGAGCGCCTGCTCGAGCATCTCGGTCCTGAGCTCGGCCACGCTGCCGAGCCGGCGGCCGCAATCGTTGCACTGGACGGGGGCATGGTCCTCGCCGCCGCCGGGGAGGCTGTAATTGGCGCTGCCGCAGGCCTCGCAATGGATCTCGACAGAAACGTCCATCATCTCTCCGCCAACGGCCTCATCCGCTTTTCGATCCTGCCCTCTCATTCGCCGCGCGCCAGGATGGTGCCGCGCACCATCGCCAGCAGCGCGCCGGCCTCGAACGGCTTGCGCAGCACCGGCACCTCGGCGCCGAGCCCGCTCACCGATTCGCTGTCGGCATAGCCGGTGATCATCAGCACCGGCAAATCGGGCCGGATCGCCCGGGCCGCCCGCATCACCTCCGCCCCGTTCATGCCCGGCATCGCGAAATCGACGACGAGCAGGTCGGCGAAGGCGTGGCGGACGAGCTCGACCGCGGTGTGGCCGTCGGAGACGGTCTCGACGATATAGCCGGCTTCGTCGAGCACCCGGGCGACGAAGCCGCGGACTAGGTCGTCATCGTCGCACAGGATGATTCGCTCATTGGCCCAGGCGCGGTCCAGCGCGCGCGGCGCCGGCGCCGCCTCGGCCGGCTCGGCCGCCGCTGGCGGCGCGCTCGCCACCGGAAGCCGCAGGGCGACGCGGGTGCCGCGCCCCGGCTCGCTGTCGATGGCGAGGCTGCCTCCGGATTGCTGGGCGGTCCCGTAGACCTGGGCAAGGCCCAGCCCGGTGCCGCTGCCCGAGGCCTTGGTGGTGAAGAAGGGCTCGGCGGCGCGGCGCGTCACCTCGACCGGCATGCCGACGCCGCTGTCGCTGACCTCGAGCGCGACCATCGCCGGCCTGCCCTTCTGCCCCGGCTCGACGCCCAGGCCCGGATCCTGACGATGCCGCCCTCCGGCATCGCGTCGCGCGCGTTCAGGACCAGGTTGAGCAGGGCAAGCTCGAGCTGGTTGGCGTCGGTCGTGACCCAGGGAAGCGCCTGCGCCACTTCCATCTCGATGCCGACTTGCGGTCCGGCCGACTGGTCGAGCAGCGACTTCATCTCGGCCAGCAGCCGGGCAAGGTCGACCGGCCCGATCTCCATCTTATGGCGCCGCGAGAAAGCGAGCAGCTGCCCGGTCACCTTCGCCCCCCGCCGCGCCGAGGACAAGGCGCTCTCGAGCAGCCGCCGCAGCGGCCCTTCCAGCTGTGCCTTGCGATCGATCACCTCGAGGCCGCCGATGATCGGGGTCAGCAGATTGTTGAAATCGTGGGCGATGCCCCCCGTGATCTGGCCGAGCGCCTCCATCTTCTGGGCCTCCTGGAGGCGTTCCTCGACGCGCCGCCCTTCCGCCAGCTGCCGCAGGGTGAACCAGATCAGCACCGAGGCGAGCAGCAGCGAAGCGAGCGCCGCGAAACCCGCCGAGGCAAGCGAGCGCCAGCGCGGCGAATCGAGCAGTCCGGTGTGGAAAGCGGTATGGGCCGACCAGCCGCTCAGCATCGAGGTGTTGTAGGCGGTGTAGCTTTCGAACCCCTCCCAGGTCCGCCCCGGATAGATGCCGCTGGTGCCCCGCCGGATCGCTTCCTGGACATAGCGTGTCGCCGGCGTGCCGATCCGCCTCCGGTGATCGATCGAGCGCGCGACGAAATTGCCGTTGCGGTCGACCAGGCCGCTCACTCCGCCCGGCTCCACCTGCGTGGCGACGATCCGGTAGAAGACCGTCGTGTCGAGCGCGACGGTGATCAGCTGGGTGGGCCGGCCGTCGCGATAGAGGAAACGGTGGACCAGCGCGCAGGGGCAGCCCGGGCCGCTGCCGCCCATGTCGCCGACGAAAGCGATCGGGCGGGCGCGCGCCGGCGGCGGCACGGCGAAACCGTCTTCCGGCACCGCCGTGCCGTAGGGATAGCGAAGATCGAACAGCGCCCGGCGCTGCGCGACGTCGGTCAGCCGCACCGTCACCAGGCCGCGATTGAGGCGGCGCACCTGCTCCAGCCGCTCATACAGTTCGAGCCAGTCGCCATTGGTCACCGGCGGCGTGGTCGCGAGCAGGTCGAGCGCGCCCAAGGTGCGCTGCAGCGCGCCGTCCGCCTCGACCAGGATCCGTTCGGTCTTGTCGAGCACTTCGGCGCGGGCGATCATGCGCTGGTCCCGCGCCGAAAAAGCGAGCTGGAAGCCGAGGAAGCTGATCAGCGGCAGGATCACCGCCGCGGCGATGAGAAACGGCGCGCGCCGGAACTTCTTCATCGCTGCCGCCCCCCTTGTCGAACGGCGACCCGGATGACGGGCCGCGCTGCACTCCCCGGCGCATCGTGCCGGAACCGGGCAGGGAATACAACGCGGCCGCGCGCGGCGGCGGCCCTTGCCTTTGCCGGCGCCATCGCGCAGACCGCGCCGCGAATGACCGCGACCCTTCACACGATCGGCGGCCGTCGCGCGCCTTCGCTCGATCCGATGATCCAGCTGGTCGCGGCCGACCTCAACCATGTCAACGCGGTCATCCTCGATCGCATGCAGAGCGAGGTCGCTCTGATCCCCGAGCTGGCCGGCCATCTGATCGCCGGCGGCGGCAAGAGGATGCGGCCGATGCTGACCCTGGCCTGCGCCCAGCTGCTCGATTATCCCGGCATCCGCCACCACAAGCTCGCCGCCGCCGTCGAGTTCATCCATACCGCGACCCTGCTCCACGACGACGTCGTCGACGGCTCCGGGCTGAGGCGCGGCCGGCGCACCGCCAACATCATCTGGGGCAATCCGGCGAGCGTGCTGGTCGGCGATTTCCTGTTCGCCCGCGCCTTCGAGCTGATGGTCGAGGATGGCAGCCTCAAGGTGCTGCGCATCCTGTCGCGCGCGTCGAGCGTCATCGCCGAGGGTGAGGTCAACCAGCTGACCGTGCAGCGCCAGGTCGAGACCAGCGAGGATCGCTATCTCGACATCATCACCGCCAAGACCGCCGCCCTGTTCGCCGCCGCCTGCCGCATCGCCGGGGTCGTCGCCGAGCACGAACCGGGGGTCGAGGAAATGCTCGACACCTATGGCCGCAATCTCGGCGTCGCCTTCCAGCTCGTCGACGACGCGATCGACTATGCGTCCGATGCGGCGACGATGGGCAAGGGCGTCGGCGACGACTTCCGCGACGGCAAGGTGACGCTGCCGGTGATCCTCGCTTATGCCCGCGGCGACGAATCCGACCGCGTCTTCTGGCGCCAGGCAATGGCCGGCGGCCGGGTGGAGGAGCCGGACCTCGCCCATGCCACAAGGCTGCTCAAGATCAGCGGAGCGCTCGACGACACGCTCGAGCGGGCCCGCCATTACGGCCAGCGCGCGATCGACGCGCTCGGCCCCTTCCCCGCCGGGCGCGCCAAATCGGTGCTGGTCGAAGCGGTCGAGTTCGCCATCGCCCGGGCTTTCTGAGTTTATTCCTCCCCGGAACGGGGAGGGGGACCGGCCGGCGCAGCCGGCGGTGGAGGGGCCCACGCCGGCAGTCTCGCCGCGGTCTTGGTCGTAACGCGCCTGCTCCGTTCGTGGCTGAAGCCCAGCGCCGCATAGGTTCGTGCGTGGGCCCCCTCCACCAATGTTCGCATGGTCCCCCTCCCCGTTCCGGGGGGGATTGAATGTCGGCGGTCAGCCGCCCCTGCGTTCGAGCAGGTAGGCGGTCTGATAGAAATAGGCTTCCGGCGTCACCGACACGAGGTCGAACATCGGCCGGACCATGTTGGCGAAAAAGGCGCGGTCGTAAAATACCTGCGATTCGTTGTCGCGGCCGACGGTGAACATGCCGAAGCTCGCTTTCGCCTGCTGGTAGGTGCGGGCCGCCTTGATCGTCCGGACGATCGCCGCATTGGCATGGGGCGGGCGTTCGAACTGCTCGATCGTGGAATTGTCGTGGAGGGTCAGATAGGCGCGGCCCCCGGGCGCCAGGATGCGCCTCAATTCGAGCAGCCAGGCGTCCGCGAGATCGTCGATATGGGTGAACAGCGATCCGCAATAGACCAGCCGGAAGCTGCGGTCCTCGAACGGCAGATGCGGCACCTTGGTGGTGGTGACGAAGTTGAAGGGCGGGCTCAGATGGCGCTTGCACCACAAGATATGATCGGCGCTGATGTCGGCGCCCCAGATCTCGCAGGAAGCGGCGAGATGGCGGAGATGGCGGATCATCCGGCCGGCGCCGCAGCCGAGATCGAGGATGCGGTCGCCCGGCCGCAGCGCGAAGCCCGAGCCGGTGACGAGCTCGATCATGCGGTCGACATGAAGCTTGCCGTGCGCCGGATAATTATAGCCGAGCCACAGCTCGCGCGGCGGGATCGGCAGGTCCGAGCCCGTCGGCGCCGGCTCGGCGTCGAGCGGCGGAAGGACATAGTCCGAGCCCGGACTGTGCGGCAGATAAGCGAGGTCCTGGAACGAGGCGACGGTCGGGGCGAGCCGCCTCAGCCGGCTTTTCAGCCACGGCCGCAATTTCCTGGGGACGAGCCGCTTCAGCCCGCTTCCCCCGCCTGGACGGTCCTCGCGGAAGGAAGCGGCCGGCGATCCCCCCGCCTCCTCGACCGCCGATGAAGCGGCGCGCCAGCGGCCGCCGCTTTTCCGCACCGCCAGCGTGACGTGGTAGAGCGTCTCGATCGGCGTTCCCATCGAAGCGCCGCGCACGAACAGGTCGGCGACGATCCGACCCTCGCCGCCTTGCGCCTCGACGCGCAGGTTGCGCGCGTCGATCCCCTCGAGATGGAAATCGGGCGCGCCGATCATCGCGATCTCCTGCGCCCGGTCGAGCTCGCCCCCGCCGGGAATGCGGGCGACATAATCCGGCTCGCGCAGCGCCTCGGCCGCTTCCAGATCCTTTTCGACCAGCGAACGGGTCCATTCGCGGACAAAGCCGCGAAGCTCTTCCTTTTCGTCTTCACTTCCCGTCATGCGCGCCCATTATCCCGACTGTTTCGCCTTTCCGCTATCACAGGCCGCCCGGGAAGCAACGCGTTTGACGCGGCGCACAAAACGCCTGGCCGCACCATCCCAACCGGAAAGGCGCAACGTGTCATAAGTCACAGCGGCTTCTCCTGTTCGACCGTAACCCGGCCGTTATCGCGTTGATCCCGGCTGATGGCCGCGACCTCTGGACGACCCCGCCCGGCGGCGAGGCGACGCGACCTGAAAGGACTCCCCCATGCCTTCGATCGCAAATCTACGCTTCGAACTGGTCGAAAAGGAAGGCGCCGCCGCCGCCCTCGTGAGCTACACGATACGCGGCCACGTGCTGGACGTGCAGCTGCGGGTCGCCTTCAGGGAATCCGTCGTGCTGATGGGCGACGATCTGGGGCCTGGCGAGGATCTTGGCAGCAGGCCCCTGCGCAACGGCCTGGTGTTCAGTGCGCCCATCACTTTCCGTTCGACGAGGCCGATCCCGCGTCACCATCTTGTCGCTCTGCCAGCCAAGGATCTGGACGAGGATCCGGCCCCGCTCTTCGAGGAGGACGAGATCCGCGCATCGGTGTCGCTCGCCAACAATAGCCTGGAGGTGACGAAGCTTAGCAACATCATTCGTCGCGGAGGCCCCGTCTTCATCTAGGTCTGAGCTTGGCCGAGGCGCCGCGAGGCGCCGCGCCAGCGGCAGGACGCGCCCGGCCACCCGGCGATTGCGCGGGAGATGGTTGCCACCGACCCCCGATCGGCCGGTGCGGCGCTTCGTTCCGCGCCATTCCGCACGATCCGTCGGCTCACGCGCCTCCGGACACGCGTCCGGCTTGGAAGCGCAGGCGGGCACGCCTAACCAGCCGGCGTGACGCTCCCGATCCACGCGATTCTTCCCGACCTGCTTGCGGCGCTGCGCGACGCGCGTGCGGCGGTGCTGGTCGCGCCGCCCGGCGCCGGAAAGACCACCGCGGTCGCGCCGGCCTTGCTCGGCGAGCCCTGGTGCGCCGGCGAGATATGGCTGCTGTCGCCGCGCCGGCTGGCGGCGCGCGCCGCCGCCGAGCGGATGGCCGAGCTGGCCGGCGAGAAAGCGGGCGGGACGATCGGCTACGCCACCCGGCTCGACAGCGCCCGCTCGGCGCGAACCCGCATCCTGGTGGTCACCGAGGGGATTTTCCGCAACCGGATCCAGGCGGATCCCGAGCTGGCCGGGGTGTCGGCGGTGCTGTTCGACGAAGTCCACGAGCGCAGCCTGGACAGCGATTTCGGGCTGGCGCTCGCGCTCGACGCGCGCTCCGCGCTGCGCCCCGACCTCCGGCTTGCGGCGATGTCGGCGACGCTCGACGGCGGCCGCTTCGCCGCTTTGATCGGCGGCGCGCCGCTGATCGAGAGCCTCGGCCGGAGCCATGAGGTCGATCTCGTCCATCTCGGCCGCTGCGCGGAAAAGCGGATCGAGGACGAGGTGGCCGGCGCCGTGCGGCGCGCGCTCGGCGAGGCGGAAGGCAGCCTGCTCGCTTTCCTTCCCGGCGTGGCCGAGATCGAGCGCACCGCACAGCTTCTGGAGCCGCTGCCGCCGGACGTCGACCTTCATCGCCTGCACGGCAGCCTCGCGCCCGGCGAGCAGCGCGCCGCGATCGCCGCCGCCGCCGCCGGCCGGCGCAAGATCGTCCTCGCCACCGCCATCGCCGAGACCAGCCTGACCCTCGACGGCGTGCGGATCGTCGTCGACAGCGGCCTCGCCCGCCGCCCGCGCTACGACCGCGGCGCCGGCATCACCCGCCTCGTCACCGAGCGCGCCAGCCAGGCCGCGGTCGCGCAGCGCGCCGGCCGCGCCGGCCGCCAGGCGCCGGGCCGGGTCTACCGGTTGTGGGAGGAGGCCGCGACCCGGAGCCTGCCGCCGTTCGACCCGCCCGAAATCCTCGAGGCGGACCTGTCCGGCCTGGTGCTCGACTGCGCCTTGTGGGGCGTGGCCGACCCGCGCGACCTCCGCTGGCTCGATCCGCCGCCCGCGGCGGCGATCGCCGAGGCGCGCCGGCGCCTGACCGGCCTCGGCGCGCTTGGGCCGGACGGCCGCCCGACCGCCCATGGCCGCGCCATCGCCGCGCTGCCGCTGCCGCCGCGGCTGGCCCATATGCTGATCGAGGCCGGCGCGCGCGGCTGGGGCGCGCTCGCCGCGGAGGTGGCGGTGCTGCTGTCGGAACGGGGGCTCGGCGGCAGCGACGTCGACCTGGAGGCGAGGCTGCGGCGCTGGCGCGGCGAAAAGGGGCGGCGCGCCGAAGCGGCGAGAGGGCTGGCGAAGAGGTGGCTCAGGCTTGCCGCTCCTCCCCTTCAGGAGAGAGGGGAAGTGGGCGCCTGCGTCGCGCTCGCTTTCCCGGACCGGCTGGCGAAGCGGCGCGATTCCTCCGGCGAGGACTGGCTGAGCGTCGGCGGGCGCGGCTTCCGGCTCGATCCGGCATCGCCGCTGGCGCGCGAGTCCTGGCTGGCGGTGGCGGAAGTCAGCGGCAGCGCCGCCCGGGCCCGGATCCTCTCCGCCGCCGCGATCGACGCCGAAACGGTCGAAACTCTGTTCGCCGACCGCATTCGCATCGGCGCCGAGGTGGCGTTCGATCCCGCCACCGGCGCCGTCCGCGCCAGCCACGGACGCCGGCTCGGCGCTGTCCTCCTTGCCGGCGGTGGCGACAGCCGCGCCGATCCCGCCGCGATCGAGGCCGCCTTGCTCGAAGGCGCGCGCCGCCACGGCCTCGATCGGCTGCCCTGGAGCGAGGCCGCGCTCGCACTGCGCCGCCGCGCCGCTTTCGCGCGGCGTTTCGACGAGGGTCTCGCCGACCTGTCGGACGAGGCGCTGCTGGCGGCGCTCGACTCCTGGCTGCCGCCGCTGCTCGCCGGCCGGCGGCGGCTCGGCGACGTCGATGCCGCCGCCCTCGCCGCCGCGCTCGACGGCCGGCTCGGCTGGGAGGGCCGCAAAGCCGTCGACCGGCTCGCCCCGAGCCATTTCGAGACGCCGGCGGGCAGCCGCCACGCCATCGACTATGCCGCCGAGGCCGGGCCGACCGTCGCCGTCCGCGTCCAGGCGCTGTTCGGCCTCGCCGGGCATCCGGCGGTGGCCGCGGGCCGCGTGCCGCTCATCCTCGCCCTCACCTCGCCGGCCGGCAGGCCGATCCAGACCAGCCGCGACCTCCCCGCTTTCTGGCGCGGCAGCTGGAAGGAGGTGGCGAAGGAGATGCGCGGCCGCTACCCGAAGCATCCCTGGCCCGACGATCCCGCGGCCGCGGCGCCGACGCTGCGCACGAAAAAGGCGGAAGCCCGCGGTCGGGGCGATTGAAGGAGCGACGAAACGGCCGCGCGCAAGCCGGGGTTCAGCCTCGCCGCGCCAACAGCGTCAGGCAGGGCAAAGCGGGGACACGGATGCGCGCGCTGGACAAAAAGCTGGGCTGGTGCGCGACGGTGACCGCCTTGCTGATCGCGGCTCCCGCCGGCGCCATGCAGAGCGAGCCGCCGGAGCGCGAGCGCAGCGCCATCGTCTATGGCGAGGAGGCCTGCCCCGAGCCCGAAACGCCCGAAGAGGTCGTCGTCTGCGCCCGCCGGCCGGAGGAGGAGCGTTATCGCATCCCGGCGCCGCTGCGCCGGGACGGGCAGCCGGCCGAATCCTCCTGGTCGGTGCAGGCGGCCGAGCTGGAGGAGGCGCAGCGCGACACCAGGCCGGACAGCTGCTCGGTGGTCGGCAGCAACGGCCATACCGGCTGCACCCAGGACATGCTGCGCCGCTGGCGGGCGGAGCGCCGCGCGCGCCGCCGCGAACGCTAGCAGGCTCTGACGGTCAGGTCGCGGGATGACGCCCGGCGGGCGGGCCGCACATCGCGCGCACCAGCCTCAGCGTCCGATCGCCCAGCGCCCGCAATTCCTCGCGCGAATAGCCGGCCCGCGCCCGGCCCGAAATCTCGTAATGATTGGCGACCATCACCATCGCCAGCGCCTGCGGGTCGGCGTCGGGCGAGATCTGCCCCGCCTCGATCGCCTTTTCGAACCGTCGGACGAGCGCGCGATCGAGCGAATCCATCGCTTCGCGGATCACCCGCGAGATTTCCGGATCCTCGGCGGCCTCGGGCATGGCGGTGTTCATCATGAAGCAGCCGGCGCCGGCTCCGTCCTTGCCGACGAACTTGTCGATCGCCCATTCGATCATCGCGTCGAGCGAGTCGAACAGGTCCGGGATGGCGAAGGCCTCGCCGAACTGGGCGCGGATCTCGGCGAGATAATTGTCGAGCGCCGCGAGATAGAGCCGCTTCTTGTCGCCGAACGCGCCGTAAAGGCTGGGCTTGTGCAGCCCGGTCGCGGCCGACAGCTGGTCCATCGACGTGCCGGCATAGCCGTAGCGCCAGAAGGTGTCGCGCACGCGGCCGAGCACTTGGTCGGTGTCGAAGCTGCGCGGACGGCCGCGGACCGGCGCGGCAGAACTTTTCTGTACCATGCGTTAAAGAAACCTCTTGCCATGCCTATTTATGTACTATACGGTAAGGTACATAAATAGCAGATGGAGGTGAAGATGACCAGACCCCTCAGCCTGATCCCGCTTTTCCTGGCCCCGGCCCTGTTCGCTCTCGCCCCGGCCCCCGCCGCCGCCGGCGGCGGCCCCGACGAGCGTGCCGTCGCCCAGTGCCGCGCCGAGCTGCTCGGCCAGTTCGCGCAAGGCTCGGTCCGCGACCATCGCGTCGTTTCGATCGAGGGCAATAGCCGGCGCACCCGCGTGACCTTCGCGGTCAATGCCGACCGCCGCTACACTTTCGAGTGCGCGGCCGGTCCGCAGGGGCAGATATTGCTGACCTCGTTCGAGCCGGCGCGCCCGAACGAAAGGCAGCTCGCCGCCGGCCAGCGCTGAACCGCGCCGCCGCACGCCCGGTTTCCCGCCGGGCCGCAGCGCTGAATGAACCCCTCTCCGGGCTGGGAGAGGGGTTCATTCTTCGACCGGGCCGACGCGGGCCGGCTGATTGACGCCGCAGCGGAAATTCGGCGCGAGCGCGTCGGCCAGGTCGCGCGCCATCTGGTTGGCGTCGGGCACCTCGCCGGCGACGGTGGCGACGGTGCAGCCGGGCACGCCGGCGGTGCCGATCGTCTCGACGAACAGGGTCGAGCCGCGCGCGTCGAGCGCGACCTCGCGCAGCCGGTAGATGATCGCGAACGGGGCCTGGTCCCGCAGCCGCCACTCGACCCGCGGCCCGGGGGCGTTGAACTGGCCGATCGTGTCGAAGGATTCATCGTCGAGGCCCGCGTCGACGTCGAAGCGGCCGTCGCCCGCATTCACATAGACCGGGAAGGTCCTGAAGCCCGGGCATCGCCAGCTGATGCTTTCTCCCTCCTCGACCTGCGACAATATTTCGCAATTGTCGGTGTCGAGGTCGGTATAGGCGCTGTCCGCCGGCGACTGCGCGGGCGCGGGCGCCGCGAAAAGGGCAAGCCCCAGGATCCACACCGCTGCACGATGAGCCATTCGCCACCTCCAGCGGTCAGGATAGACCCGCCGCGCGCGGCGCGGTACCCGCCATATCGTCCATTTCGGGCGGAGGAGCGGCGGCCGGCGTCGCCTGCCGCGCTTTCGCTCAGGCGCTCAAACGCTGCTGGATGCCGTGGACCAGCTCGCTCGCCCGTTCGAAGTCCATCGGCCGGCCGAACAGATAGCCCTGTATCTGGTGGCAGCCGAGATCGCGCATCCGGGTGAACTCGTCGGCGGTCTCGACGCCCTCGGCGGTGACCGTCATCCGGAAGCTCTTGGCGAGCTGGACGATCGACTGGATGATCGCCACCGTCTCGCGATTGTCGGCCGCCTCGCGCACGAAGCTGCCGTCGATCTTCAGTTTGTGGAACACCGCCTTGTTGAGATAGCCCAGCGACGAATAGCCGGTGCCGAAATCGTCGAGCGCGATGCCGACGCCGAGCGCCCTGAGGCGCTTGAGCACGTCGAGCGCGTTCTGCGAATCGCCCATGAACACCGATTCGGTGACCTCGAGCTCGAGCCGGTTGGCCTGCAGCCGGTAACGGCGGATCGATTCGTTGACGGTGTTGGGCAGCGCCGGGAAGATGAGCTGCTTGGCCGAGATGTTGATCGCGACCGAAATATGCTCGGGCCAGCAGGAGGCCGCCTTGCACGCCTCCTCGATCACCCAGTCGCCGAGCTCCATGATCAGCCCGGATTCCTCGGCCAGAGTGATGAACTCGTTGGGCGGCACCACGCCGCGGGTCGGGTGGTGCCAGCGGATCAGCGCCTCGAAGCCCATCAGGCTCTGGTCGGCGGCGCTGATCAGCGGCTGGTAGAGCAGGCGGAACTGGCCGGTGGCGAGACCGACCTTGAGGTCCTGCTCGAGCCGCAGCCGGTCCTCCGCCTCGTTCTGCATGTCGGCGTTGAAGAAGCAGCAGGTGCCGCGGCCCTTGGCCTTGGCCTGGTACAGAGCGAGGTCGGCCTTCTGGATCAGATCATCGACGCTGTGGCCGTCGACCGGGCCGAACGCGCAGCCGATCGACACGCCGATGCGGATCTCCGCTTTGTCGATATGATAGGGCTCGGCGATGGCGGCGATCACCCGCTCGGCGAGCGTCTCGACCATCCGCCGGCTGGTCGCGTCTTTGATGACGATCGCGAACTCGTCGCCGCCCATTCGTCCGACATGGCCGAACGGCCCGACTTCCTTGACCAGCCGCTGCGACACGCTCTTGAGCACGGCGTCGCCCTTGGGGTGGCCGAACGTGTCGTTGACCGGCTTGAAGCCGTCCAGATCGAGGAACATGATCGCGCACGGCGCCTCGCCGCCCGACGATCCCGACAGCGCCTCGCCGAGCAGCTGGCGCACCCGGCCGCGATTGGGCAGGCCCGACAGCACGTCCATATTGGCGAGGTTGGTCAGCCTTTCCTGGGTCTTCCTGACCTCGGTGATGTCCTGGCCGACGCCGCGAAAGCCCTGGAACTGGCCGGTGACGTCGACGATCGGGTCGCCGGCCAGGCTGATCCAGCGCGTGCCGCGCCGCGTCTTCAGCTCCATTTCGAGATTGGCGAAGGGCTGGCGCGAGAGCAGGGTGCGGCCGAGCGCGCTGGTGCCGCCCAGCGAGGCGGGCAGCGAATGGCCGATCAGCTGGCTGGCCGAGCGGCCGAGCAGCGAGGTCATGCGCGAGGAGATGTAGACGACTCGGTTTTCGGCATCGACCTGCCACAGCCAGCCGACGCCGCGATGCTCATATTCCTTGAGCAGCAGCCGGATCGATTCCGCCTGGGTGGTGGTGCGGGCGACCAGCTTCAGCTGGACGAAGGTCCAGCGCGTCAGCAGCAGCACGCTGAACGCGCCGGCGCCGGCCACCAGCATGAAGGTGAGGCCGATCTTGGGGTCGAGCGAGGCGCCGCCGAGATAGTAAGCGGCGCCGAACGAGGCGGTCAAAGTCGCGATCCAGGCGATCGCGGCGGCCGGAATCGCCGCCAGCGCGATCGTCGCGGTGATCATTGCCGCCATCGCGCCGCCGATCACCACTTGGACGTGCGGTGGCTGGGTGGCGAAGGCGTAGGTCGGCAGCGCCGTCCACAAAGAGGCGAGCCCGACCGCTTCGGCGACCGCGAAGATCCTCGCGCGCGGCCGCGCGGTGCGGCTGCTGCCCCAGGCGGCGACCGCCATGGCACGCCGAGTCGAGGTCCAGTTGGCGAAGGCGACCAGGGCGACCCAGCCGATCACCAGGTCCATCCGCTCCGATCCGATCATCGACCAGGCGGTGATCAGCGCCGCGGCGACCGCCGTGACGCCGAAGAAAGGCGCGAAAATCCCGCGCGCCTCGACCTGCCGGTTGTGAAGATGGGCCTCCCGCAGACGTTCGCTGGCCGCGTCGCCGGTAAGCGCGTCCGCCCCTTCGACAGCCTTGTCTATGCTGTCGGGATCGGCATCCAGCGGTACGGAGGCGTGATACATCTAAATCCATGCGGCTCGGGATGTGCTGATTTCTCCTAGCCGCAGAGATTTGATGGATCGTTAAATTGCCTTTCAATCATTTTGAGGGTCCGGACTCACCCGGGACCGCGCAGCGTGCGATCGACGGTCGCCGTCGTCACCGCATGATAGCCGCCTCGCGCGCGGGCATAGATGCGTGTCGCGATCGGCCGGCCCCATTCGCCTTCGCCGACCAGCGTCTCGAACAACGGCGCGACGAACTTGCGCCGGCCCATGCTGGTCAGGAAGCGTTCCGCCGCCGGCACCGCCGGATCGTAGCGGTTGGCAAGGGCGAGCTGCAGCCAGGCGAACAGCACTTCGGCATTGCCGGTCGCCGAAAGCCCCAGCGCCCGGTCGAGCTCGGCCAGCCGCGCCGCCGGCAGCTCGCGCGGCAGCCGGTCGAGGAAGCGGATGCGCTCGGCCGTGTTCCACCGCGGATAAGCGAGGCCGGAAGCGGCGCCGCCGGCGCCGAACGCCCGCACCGCTTCGTCGACCTGGGCGAAAGCCGCCGGATCGGGCCGCGCGGCATTGTCGGGAAGGCCGGGCCGGTAGACCCATTCGTCGAGCTTCAGCCGCTGCTCGAGCGCCGCATCGCCGCGGACCAGCTCGGCGCGGATATCGGCGAGGAAGCGGGCCGAGGTCATCGGCTGGAAGGCGTAGCGGTCGAAATAGGCGCGCAGCCAGGCGTCGAACCGCTCGCGGCCGACGGTCCGCTCGATCGTGCGCAGGAAGATCGACCCCTTGTCGTAGACGATGCCGCTGCTGCTGGCGTCGGGCTGCTGGCCCGCGGCATGGAGCCGCGTGTCGGGCGAGTCGGCGCCGAGCTCGGTCAGCGCATCCTGCATCTCGTCCCAGCTCAGCGCGGCCTCCTGCGCCGCCCGCTCCGGACCGTAGATCGCCTCCATGATCCGGTTCTCGAAATAGGTGGTGAAGCCCTCGTTCAGCCATCCGTCCGGCCAGACCGCGTTGGTGACCAGATTGCCCGACCAGCTGTGCGCCAGTTCGTGCGCCACCGTCCCGACCAGCGAGCGGTCGCCGGCGATCAGGGTCGGGGTGAGGAAGGTCAAAGTCGGATTTTCCATGCCGCCATAAGGAAAGGACGGCGGCAGCACGATCATGTCGTAGCGGCCCCAGCGATAAGGCCCGTACAGCGCCTCGGCGGCGGTCATCATCCGCTCGGTGTCGGCCAGCTCGCGCGCCACCGAATCGAGCATCGCCGGCTCGGTCCAGACACCGGTGCGCGGTCCGAGCTCGCGGAAGGCGAGATCGCCGGCCGCGATCGCGATCAGATAAGGCGCGACCGGATGGTTCATCCGGAACCGGAAAACGCGCCGGCCCTCGCCGGCCGGCTCACCTTCGGGCGTCAGCCTTTCGCCGGACATCACCACCTTCAGCGGCTCCGGCGCGGTGATCCGGGCCTCCCAGGTCTGGCGGATGCCGGGGCTGTCCTGGGTCGGGATCCAGCTGCGGTTGAGGATCGCCTGGCCCTGGCTGAACAGATAGGGGTGGCGCCCCCCCGCGGTCTGCTGCGGCGTCAGCCATTGCAGCGCCTCCGCCTCCGGCGCCGAGCGGTAGCGGATCGCGATTTTCCGCGCCTCGCCGATGCGCACGGTCAGCGGCTGTCCGCGCCGCTCGTCGCCCGGCCCGAGCGCATATTGCAGCGGACGGCCCTCGCCGTCGGCGACCGCCTCGATCTCCAGGCCCTTGGAATCGAGCACGATCTCCTGCGCGCCCGAGGCCGCTTCGATGTCGAGCGTCGCCGTCCCCGCCATCCGCCGGGCCTCGAAATCGGCGTTGAGATCGAGCGCGACATGGGTGACCCGCGCCACCTGCGGGCGGGCGAAGCTGTCCTCGTCGCGCGCGTCCTCGGTGGTGAGGATCGGTGCGACCTGCCGCTCCCCGATCTGCGCGTTGGCCTGATCGTTCGTCTCGGCGGCGGTGCAGGCGGCGAGTATGAAGAAAGCGGCGAACAGCAGGCGGCGCATGCGAAATCTCCGAAAATCGGGCGGAAGCGGCCGCTGGAGCAAAGCCCGGGCGGCGGGGAAGGTTCCGGAAAGCCGCACGGGCATCGCAGCGGTGGCCCTCGACGACAGGCTGGCGTAAAAGGGGGCCGAACATCGCGTGAGATGCGCATGAATCGCCGCCTCGCTCTGGTGATGCTGCCGGCCGCTTTTGCGTCCGGCTGCGCCGACCTGCCGCCGGCGCGGACGGCCGCGCGGCCGGCGGCTCGGGTCGCGGTCGACGAGGTGCTGGCGGTGGCCGCCACCCAGGTCCGGCGCTGCTACCGCGCGCCGCGGGTGAGCTTCGAGGGGCGCCAGATCGTCACCCGTCTTCGGGTCCGGTTCAGCGGCGACGGGCAGCTGGCGCAACTGCCAGTGGTGATCGGCCAGACCGGCGTGACGCCGCGCAACCAGCCTTATGCCGGGCGCATGGCGGAGGCGGCGATCGCGGCGGTGCTCCGCTGCACGCCGCTGCAGCTGCCGGCGGGCTTTCCCGCCGACCGCGCGCTCGCCTTCGACCTCACCTTCAGTCCCCTCGCGCCGGCCTAGTCCGGCCGTTCTCGCGCTTGGCCCCGTGTGCGCGACGAAGTTAATAGATAACTATTGACATGTTATAAGGTTTGTGGTATAGCCGGGTGCTCGAGCGCGTTTGATTCGGCCTTCCTTGCCGGCGGAAGGCGGCTCTTTCTTATCGTGAACCAGCCTGAACGGTCGGCGGGCCGAGGCAGAGGCGGGCGCGTCAACACGCCCGGCCGCCGCCGCGTTCGGCTGCGGCGAGGGCGCTCGACTTGCGCGCGCGGGCGCGCCCGGGCGCGTTGGACCCGCAACTTCCGCAAATTACCAACCGCGGCGGCCGCTTCCAGGCAAGTCCAAACGAGCCTGACTCGCGCGGGCCCGCGTTGGCGACTTAACTTTATAAACTTTACCCGAACCGGCGCGGACGAACGCCCTAGGCCCTGCGGCCGCCGCCGCTCCACCAGCCCGACAACCGGCCGCCGATCGACCCGCGGAGGTCGGCAGGCTCTGCCGCGGTCGTGGCCGCCGCGGCGTGCGCCTGCTCTTCGGCGTAGAGCCGCAAATTCTCCGGGCGGCTCGGCCGCAGCCGTTCGCGGCCGCGCAGCAGATCCTCGGCGGTCTTCAGCGCGCGCACCAGATCCTCCTCGCTGAACGGCTTGACCAGGCAGCCGAGCGCCAGATCGGGGATCGGGAAGGACGGCGCCTTGCCGCTGGTGAACAGGCAGGGAATGCCGAGCTCGGCGAATTTCGCCGCCACCGAAAAGCCGGTCGAGCCGCGCGCGAGCTGGAGATCGACCAGCGCCAGATCGGGGCGCCGCCGCGCCACCGCTTCGAGTGCGCCGGCGCTGTCCTCGGCGACGTCGGAGACGACGTAGCGCGGGTTGAGCTCGACCAGGTGCCGCAGCGTCGCCGCGAACAAAGGTTCGTCCTCGACGATCAGAATGTTGAGCATGGCGGCCCCCTCTCCCGCTGCCCCGCAACCGGCTCGATTCTTTGCCAAAAGCGCGCCAAGGGGAAGTGCAGGGGAGCGACTTTGCGACGAACGATTCGGTGGCAGCGGCAGGCCGATCAGACCCGCATCGTCCCTTCCATGACGGTGACGCACTTTCCGCCCAGGATGACGCGGTCGCCCTCGAGGCGGCCGGTCAGCCGGCCACCGCGCGGGCTGGCCTGAAAAGCGGTCAGCTGGCTCCGGCCGAGCCGCTCCGCCCAGTAAGGCACCAGCACGCAATGGGCCGAACCGGTGACCGGATCCTCGTCGATCCCGGCCCCCGTGGCGAACACCCGGCTCACCATGTCGGTCTCGCTGCCCGGCGCGGTGACGATGGTCAGGATGTCGCCTTGCGCCTTGAGCGCGCGAAAATCGGGTTGGAGCGCCAGCACCTCGCCCTCCGTCCCGACGACCACGAGCGCGTAGCGGTTGGGGTGCCACAACGTGTCGACCGCGCTGCAGCCGAGCGCCGCGACCACTTCCGGCAGCGGCCTCGGCTCCGGCTTCCAGGCCGGCAGCGACATTTCATAGCCGTCACCCGCGCGCGCCACCTCGAGCGCGCCGGCCCGGCGGGTGCGGAAGCGGACCCGCCCCGCTTCGTTCATCAGCACGTGGCCGCTGGCGAGCGTGGCATGGCCGCACAGCACCACCTCGGTGGCCGGCGTGAACCAGCGCAGCTCGTAATCCGCTTCACCGTCGCCATCGTCGATCGGCACCGTGAAGGCGGTTTCGCTGAGATTGTTCTCCATGCCGATCGCCTGCAGCATTTCGTCCGGCAGCCAGCGGTCGAGCGGCATCACCGCCGCCGGATTGCCGGTGAAGGGACGGTCGGCAAAGGCGTCGACCTGGACGATACGAAGCTCGGTCATTCGGGCAATCCTTCCGTTTCATCCTTTTCCGCGAGCGGATTGTCGGGCTGGTCGACCTGGCCTTCCGGGTCGAGATGGATCAGCACCTCGACGCCGGGGAAGGCAGCCTCCAGCTCCTGCTCGATCTCATCCATCACCCGGTGCGCCTGCGCGACCGTCATCTGCGGATCCACCCACATGTGGAACTGGGCGAAGTCGCGGTCGCCGCTGCTGCGCGTGCGCAGATCGTGGATGCCGCGCCCTTCCGGATGGCGCGCGGCGACCGCGACGAAACGGCGGCGGCGCTCGTCGGGCCACTCCTTGTCCATCAGCTGGTCGACCGCCCGGCTGGACGCGCTCCAGGCGCCGAACAGCAGCCAGAAGGCGATGGCGAGGCCGAACAAAGGATCGGCGCCGGTGAGCCCCGCATATTGATCGAGCGCCAGCGCCGCGATCACCGACAGGTTGAGCATCAGGTCGCTCTGATAATGGAGCCGGTCGGTGCCGATCGCGATCGAGCCGGTGCGGCGCACCACCGAGCTTCTGATAGGCGATCAGCGCCAGCGTCGCGGCGATCGCGACCGCCGAAACGGCGATGCCCTCGCCGGCGCGGGCGGTCGGGGCGCCGGCGAGCAGCCGGTCGACCGCCCGCCAGGCGATGCCGAGCGCGGAGACGGCGATGATGCCGACCTGAACGAGGGCGGCGAGCGATTCGGCCTTGCCGTGGCCGAAGCGGTGGTCGCGGTCGGCGGGGATGGCGGCGATGCGCACGCCGAACAGGGTGACCAGAGAGGCGATCACGTCGAGCGCGGTGTCGGCGAGCGAGCCGAGCATCGCCACCGAGCCGGTCGCCCAGGCCGCCCAGGCCTTGAGGACGAGCAGGAACGAAGCGACGGCGAAGCTGGCGAGCGCCGCGCGGGTGGTCAGCACGGCGCGTTCGCTCGGGCCGAGCGCGGTCATGGATAGAGCAGGCTTTCCGCCCAGCCGTCGCCGGCGCGGCTGAACAGCCGCCGGTCGTGCAGCCGATGCTCGCGCCCGGTCCAGAACTCGATCCGGTCCGGCACCAGCCGATAGCCGCGCCAATGCGGCGGCCGCGGCACCTCCCGCCCCTCATGCTCGGCGGCCAGCGCCCGGTAGCGCGCCTCGAAGGCGGCGCGGCTCGCCATCGGCCGCGACTGGTCCGACGCCAGCGCGCCGAGCTGGGAATTGCGGGCGCGGCTCGCGAAATAGGCGTCGGCCTCGGCGTCGCCGACCGGCTCGATGCGGCCCTCGATCCGCACCTGCCGGCGCAGCGATTTCCAGTGGAACATCAAGGCGGCGCGCGGGTTGGCGGCGAGCTCGTCGCCCTTGCGGCTCTCGGCGTTGGTGTAGAAGACGAAGCCGCGCTCGTCATGGCCCTTCAGCAGCACCATCCGCGCCGAAGGCACGCCGTCGCCGTCCGCGGTGGCCAGCGCCATCGCCTCGGGATCGTTGGGCTCGCCGAGCCGGGCTTCGGTCAGCCATTCCTCGAACAAAGCGTGCGGATCGGCGGCCATGCCGCCGCCTCTAAAGCATTCTCGAGCCGGGTGGAAACACCCGGCGACTCGGAGGATGCGGCAAGGAGGGAATTGGAGCCTCGAACGATCGGCCGATCGTTCGATGCCCTATTCGGCGATGGCGACCGGGTCGAGAGTCAGCGCCCGGGGCGCGGGCCGCTTCGCCGGGCCGAGCCCGAACAGCGGCCGCAGGGGCGTGACGCGGCGGACGATCAGATAGGTCGCCCAGCAGCCGGCGGCGGTGATCGCCAGCAGCAGGCCGCCTTCGATCGGCGCGGACAGGCCGAGCGGAGTCAGATTGTGGCCGGCGACGACGATGATCGTCTGGTGCACGATATAGACCGGGAACACCGCCTCGGTGAGCGTCCGCAGCAGCGGTCCATCGCGGGTGAGGTGGCGCGCGCCGAAGCCGATGACGGCGACGATCGCGGTCCATTGGTCGACCGCATAGACAAGGCGCATGACGGTGCGCAGTGTCTCCGGCGGGACCGCGTCCTCGGCCCGCCAGACCCAGGCGTAGGTCGCGTAAGCGGCAAAAGCGGCGAGGAACAGCGCCAGCGCCGGCCAGCGCAGGCGCGTGCACTGGGCCGTTACGCTGCCCTCCTTGACCAGCAGGAAGCCGAACAGGAAGGCGGCGAAGGAGACGGCATGATTGTACCAGTCGTCGACCAGCGCATGGCTGACCTCGAACAAAGGCAGCAGCCCGATCCGCGCCGCGGCGAGGAACAGGATCGGCCAGAGCAGCAGGCCGGCGCCGCGCAGCCGCGCGCCGAGCCAGGCGCCGAACCGCAGCAGCGGGCCGCGCGCGGCCGTCAGCAGCAAGGCGAGCAGCAAAGTGTAGACGAGCAGATAGGCGACGAACCAGAGATGGTTCCAGGTCGGCACGTCGAGGCAGCCGTCGGCGTCGCAGAAAGTGGGATCGGCGGCGAGATAATTGCCCCAGAAAGCGAGATAGCCGTCGTCATAGGCGATCGCCTCGACCACCTCGTAATAGCTTTGCGGCGGCACGATCACCGCCATCGCAAAGACCAGAGGCACCAGCAGCCTGAGCGTGCGCCGGCCGGCGAGGGCGCCGACGCTGAGCTTGTCGGCCATGAACCGCGTCGCCGCGCCGGACACCAGGAACAAAAGTGTCAGCCGCCACGGATTGGTGAGCAGCATCAGCGGCTCGAGCGCGTGCGAGGCATGGGCGCTCTTCACGTGCCAGTCCCACGTGACGTAAAACATGCCGACATGGTAGAGCATCAGCAGCCCGAAGGCGGCGACGCGGATCCAGTCCAGATAGACGAGGCGGGAGGGGGAAGAGTTGCATTGCTGCATGTCGGGTCCCTGGCAGATCGGTGGGTGCCGAAGGACTGGCGCGAGGCGCGCACGGCGGTCAATCGGCCGGGGGCGGACGGCGATTCGGGCGGTACGGCCGGAATCGGGGCGTGACGAGCGGCGCTCCGGCAGGGACGAGCGGGATCGCCCGGTGGCCCGACTGGGCGGTCGCCTATGCGGTGCTGGTCCCGGTCACCCTCGCGGTCAACACGGTCAATGTGCTCTCCTATCTCGACGAGCGCGAGATGAGGGGCGAGCCGATCGAATGGTGGCGGCCGGCGACCTGGAAAGGGACCAGCGGCCTGGTGCTGCTGGCGCTGGCCTGGGCGGCGATGCTGATGGTCCGCCGCTTCCCGCCGGAGCAGGGCTTCGTGCCGCGCGGACTTGCCGCCCATCTGGCGGCGACCATCCCCTTCTCGCTCGCCCATATCGTTCTGATGATCGGCTTGCGCGAGGCGATCTATTTCGCCGCCGGGGACGATTACGAATTCGCCGGCGGCAGCGGCGCTTTGGTCTACGAATATCGCAAGGACCTCATTTCCTACGCCATTTACGCGGCCACCTACTGGATCGTCAGGCGGCTGCGCCATCGCAATGAGCTTCAGCCGGCGCCGCCGGAACTGTTCACGATCGACGAAGGCCAGCGCCTGATCCGCATCGCCAAAGGCGAAATACTGGGCGCCCGCTCGTCGGGGAATTATGTCGAATTCCTGCTCGCCGACGAACGGCGGCCGCTGATGCGGACGACCTTGGCCGGGGTCGAAGCGCAGCTTGCGGATGCCGGCTTCGTCCGCACCCACCGCTCCTGGCTTGTCAATCCCCGCCACGTCGTGCAGGCGGCCGCGGAAGGCTCGGGCGACTACGGCCTGACGCTGACCGACGGCACCGCCGTACCGCTTTCGCGCCGCTATCCCCAGGCGCTGGCATTGCTCAAGGCACGGCCATGAAATGGCTCCTCGCGATCATTCTGGCATCCTGCGCCTGTGCCGGGTGCGCGACGGCATCCCCGCCGCCGATTGCCGTCGAGATTCGCCGGAGCGGCGATGACGGTGCGACGGTGCGGTTCGCGGAGGCACTCGAAGCCGCTTTTCGTCAGTCGCCCGAATTCATCGTCGGTTTCGATCAAGGGGCCGGAGCGCTGATCGTCCAGATCCCCCATCTGCAAGCGAGGGGGATCGACGGACGTGTGCAGACTGTCTTTGCCGTCCAGTTCAGTGGCGCTGATTCCGGGGTGTTCGCAAGCAGCAGCGGTTCATGCTGGGATGGCCAGCTTGAAACGTGCGCGGCACGGGTCCTTCGCGATGCGCGAAATGCGGCTCGATCGCGCCGCCGCTAAGCCGCCTGATTCGCCCAAAATGGTGGACTTTTGCGTGCATCTGGAGAACGAAGCGCCATGGCCGACCTCTATTCGACCCTCGGCGTGGCGCGCGGCGCGAGCGAAGCCGACATCAAGAAGGCGTATCGCAAGCTCGCCAAGGAGCTGCACCCCGACCGCAACAAGGACAATCCGAAGGCGTCGGAGCGTTTCTCGAAGGTCACCCAAGCCTATGACATCCTGACCGACAGGGACAAGCGCGCCCAATATGACCGGGGCGAGATCGACGAGGACGGCAATCCGCGCGCGCCGTTCGGCTATGGCGGCGGCGGACCGCAGGCCGGCGCCGGCGGCGGCTTCCGGCGCGGCGCCAACGGATCCGAATTCGAGTTCGGCGGCGAGGCGGCCGACCTGTCCGACCTGTTCGAGGGGCTGTTCGGCGGCAGCGGCCGAAGCGGCGCCCGCCGCGGCTTCGGCGGCTTCGGCCGCCGCAGCGCGCCGCCGCAGCGCGGCGCCGACATGGCCTATCGGCTCGAGGTGCCGTTCGAGGATGCGGCGACGCTCAAGGGGCAAAGGGTGACGCTGGGCAGCGGCAAGACGCTCGACATCAAGCTGCCGCCCGCGGTCGAGGACGGCACCCGGATCCGGCTCGCCGGCCAGGGCCAGCCCGGCCCGGCCGGTCCGGGCGATGCGATCGTCACCATCGCGATCCGGCCGCACCGCTTCTTCCGCCGCGACGGCGACCATATCAGGCTCGACCTGCCGATCTCGCTCGACGAGGCGGTGCTCGGCGGCAAGGTGCGCGTGCCGACCGTCGAGGGCCCGGTGATGCTCAGCGTGCCGAAATCCTCCTCTTCGGGCAAGGTGCTGCGACTGAAGGGAAAAGGCTTCACCGGCCGCAACGGCCAGCGCGGCGACCAGCTGGTCACTTTGATGGTCGACGTGCCCGAAGATCCCGACCTCGCCCGCTTCCTCGAAAGCTGGGCCGGAAAGGGCAAAGGAAACCCGAGGGCCGGCCTGGGCGTCTGATCACCCGTGCTCGACATCTCACCCGAATCCCCCGAGGCCCGCCGCAAGCGGCTCGCCAAGGCCAAGGCCCGGTTCGGCACCATCCGCGAGAGCTTCCGGCGCCGCTCGCGCAGCTGGGAAGTGATCAAGAGGGTGGCGATCGGCGTCTATTCGGACGGCTTCATCCATGCCGGCAACCTCGCTTATCTGGCTTTGCTGTCGATCTTCCCGTTCGTCATCGTCGCGGCGGCGATCGCCCGCCTGTTCGGGCAGACCGAGGAAGGGATGAACGCGGTCAACGCGCTGCTGCAGACGATGCCCAAGGACGTCGCCGAAGTGCTGCGGCGGCCGATCCGCGACGTCATCGAGGCGCGCTCGGGCGGCCTGTTGTGGCTCGGCGCGCTGATCGGGCTGTGGACCACCGGCAGCTTCATCGAGACCATCCGCGACATCATCCGCCGCGCTTATGGCGTCAGCTACAGCCGGCCGTTCTGGGAATATCGGCTGGGATCGGCGGGAATGATCATCGCCGCGGTGATCCTCGCCATGGTCGCCTTCGCCGCCTCGATCCTGCTGTCGGGCGTGCAGCAGTTCATCGTCCGGCTGATCCCCGGCGCCGACGACGTGGTCGGGCTGCTGACGCTGCTGCGCGCGGCGCCGGCGCTGGTGCTGTTCCTCTCGCTCTATCTGCTCTTCTACACGCTGACGCCGAAGCGCTACCGCATCGGGGCCTGCCCGAAATGGCCTGGAGCCGCGTTCGTCGCCGGCTGGTGGGTGCTGACCACCGCCTTGCTGCCGGTCATGCTCGCCAATCTCGGCGGCTACGATCTCACCTACGGCAGCCTCGCCGGCGTGATGATCGCGCTCATCTTCTTCTTCGTCATCGGCCTCGGCCTGGTGATCGGCGCCGAACTCAATGCGGCGCTTGCCGAGACGCCCACGCCCAGCCAAGAGGATGTCGAGGCGGCAGTGATGGAAGAAGCCGCGGTCGAGGCCGAAGCACGGGCGGAAGAGGCGGACGTCAAGGCGGTCGAGCAGGCCGTCCAGCAAACCCGACAGGAGGAGCCATGAGCGGCTTGATGGCAGGAAAGCGCGGGCTGGTCATGGGCCTCGCCAACGACCGCTCGCTCGCCTGGGGCATTTCCAAGGCGCTCGCCGCCCAGGGCGCCGAGCTCGCTTTCTCCTATCAGGGCGAGGCGCTGGAGCGGCGGGTGCGCCCGCTCGCCGAGCAGCTCGGCGCGGATTTCCTGATCGAATGCGACGTCGCCGACATGGACAATCTCGACGGCACCTTCGAGACGCTGCGGGCGCGCTGGCCAAGGATCGACTTCCTCGTCCACGCCATCGGCTTTTCCGACAAGAACGAATTGCGGGGCAAGTTCGTCGACACCAGCCTCGACAACTTCCTGATGACGTTGAACATTTCAGCCTACAGCTTCGTCGCCGTCGCCCAGCGGGCGCGGCCGATGATGCCCGAAGGCGGCAGCCTGCTCACTTTGTCCTATTACGGCGCCGAGAAGGTCATTCCCCATTACAATGTGATGGGGGTCGCCAAGGCGGCGCTGGAGACCAGCGTCAAATATCTGGCGATGGATCTCGGCCCCGAGAAGATACGGGTCAACGCCATCTCGGCCGGGCCGATCAAGACGCTGGCCGCAAGCGGCATCGGCGACTTCCGCTACATCATGAAGTGGAACGAATATAACAGCCCGCTGAGGCGCAACGTGACGATCGAGGATGTCGGCGGCGCCGCGCTCTATCTGCTGTCCGACCTCGCCTCCGGCGTCACCGGAGAGGTCCACCATGTCGACGCCGGCTACAATGTGATCGGCATGAAGGCCGAGGACGCGCCGGACATCGCGACGGTGTGAGGATCAGAGACGAGACGGGCGCCGATGCCGGGGCGGTGAGGGCGGTCCTGCTCGCCGCCTTTCCGACCGCGGTCGAGGCCGATCTGGTCGAGCGGCTCCGCGACGACGGCGACTGCGAAATCGCGCTGGTGGCCGAGGATGAGGGCCGGATCGTCGGCCACATGCTGATGAGCCGGATGCGGGTCGAGGGCGGCGGCCGAACCTTCCGCGCGCTCGGCCTGGCGCCGGTCGCGGTCGCCCGGAAAGGCAGCGGCGCGGCATTGGCGGGCGGCTGATCGAGCAGGCGCTGGCGATCGCCCGCGAGCGCGGCGAGGAGCTGGTCTTCCTGGTCGGCGAACCCGGATATTATCGCCGTTTCGGCTTTGCCGCGGCCGAGGCGGCGCCGTTCGCCTCGCCTTATGCCGGCCCTTATCTGATGGCCCGTCGCCTCGCCGACGTGCCGCTGCCGGCCGCCGGACGCGCCGACTATGCGCCCGCTTTCGCCGGGCTCGACTGAGCGTCAGCGGCCGGCGCGGGCGCGGATGTCGGCGGCGATCGCCTCCATCGCCGGATCGCGGCCGGCAAGGAAATCGGCGAAGCGGAGCGGCACCGGGAGGTCGGGCCGGAGCGTCGCGACCCGGATCGGATGGTCGCGGATGGCGGCGTGGCAGTCGGCTTCGGGACAGCCGGTCATGTAATTGTGGCGCTCGGTCGCGTAGAGCAGCATCGATCCCGTCCCGGGAAGCCGGACCATCTGCCCTTCGGCCCAGAATTCGAGCCGGTCGCCGATCGGTTCGCCGACGATGGTCAGGCGGTCGCCCGCCGCCTGCTCGAGATAGCCCAGGCTCGAAATGGCGGCGGAAAAGGTCCGCCCCGAGGTGATCGCGTAGAGGCGGCCGCCGCGCGCCAGGTCCGGCAGCGCCTGCATGAAGTCGCGGGCGAGATTGAGATCGCCGCCAAGATTGAAGCGCAGGTCGACGACGATGTTGCGCGGGCGCCGCGCCCTCAGCTCGACGAGCGCCCCCTGCAGGAAATCGCCGATGCCGTCGCCGGCTGTGGTCTTGAGCTGGATGTAGGCGCCGTCGACCGCGTCGGTGAAGACGAGGCGCCAGGGCGCTTCGGCCTGCTGGAGATAGAGCGGCCGACCGGCTGCCGGCAACAGGGCCGCCGCCTCGAGCAGCTGCGGATGGCCGACGAAGGCCGCCTCGCCTTCGAGCGGCGAAAGCCGCGCGGCGACGTTGGCCGTCAAGCTCTCGCCGTCGCGCCCCTCGAGCCGCAGCGTCAGGCTGGTCCCGTCCCCGCCGAGCCCGGCCGCGTGCAGCAGCTCCGGCGTCTCGATGAAATAGGTGACGAACTGGTCGCGGAACGCCTGCTCGCCGCCCTGATAGCGGGCAAAGGCTTCGCGCAGCGACCGCCAGGGGCGGCCATTGATCTCGATCACCTCGCTGCCGGTCAGGCCGGCCAGATCAGGCGGAGCGGCGATGACGAACAATCCGTCCGCGAACAGCCCGAAATGGACCGGGCTGCGCGGATAGCGGGTCGTCCATTGCGGCGGAAACAGCACGCTGTGGCCATTGTCGGCCAGCGCGGCGATCGCCGCCGCCTCGAGCTCGAAGCGGGCCGGATCACCGGACAAAGCGGGCAGCGCTTCGACCCGGCGCAGCGCTTCGGCCCGCGCCGCCGGCGAATAAGCGCGGTTCTTCGCGACATAGTCGCGCATCGCCTCGACGTCCGGCGCGGACGGCGCCGGCGGGCTCGCGGCCGAAGCGGCGCCGACGAGCAGCGCCGCGCTGGCAATCGCGAGCGAGATTTGCTTCAACAAGGCCTCGCCCTCCCCAACTGTGTTATATGCATAATACAACAAGTCGAAACAGCCAAGGCCCTCACGGATGAGCTTCAACAGCTTCGGCCGCATGTTCCGCTTCACCAGCTGGGGCGAGAGTCACGGCCCGGCGATCGGCGCGGTGGTGGACGGCTGCCCGCCCGGGCTGGCGCTCGGCGAAGCCGACATCCAGCTTTGGCTCGACGCCCGCCGGCCGGGGGCGAGCGACCTCACCTCGCGGCGGCGGGAGCCGGACCGGGTGCGGATCCTTTCCGGCCTGTTCGAGGGAAAGACCACCGGCACGCCGATCAGCCTGGTGATCGACAATGAAGATGCGCGGCCCGCCGATTATGCGCCGTCGGCGGCCCTGTTCCGGCCGGGCCACGCCGATTTCGCCTATCAGGCGAAATACGGCCATCGCGACTGGCGCGGCGGCGGCCGCGCCTCGGCGCGCGAGACCGCGGCGCGGGTCGCCGCGGGCGCGATCGCGCGGCTGGTGATCGCGGAAGTCGCGATCCGGGCGCGGGTGACCGAAATCGGCGGCGACCCCGACGAGGCGCGGTGGCCCGGCCTGATCGAGCAGGCGCGCGCCGCCGGCAATTCGCTCGGCGGCATCGTCTCCTGCGAGGCTGTGGGCGTGCCGGCCGGCTGGGGCGCGCCGGTCTATGCCAGGCTCGACGCCGAGCTTGCCGCCGCGATCATGTCGATCAACGCGGTCAAGGGCGTCGAGATCGGCGACGGCTTCGCCTCGGCCCGCGCCGGCGGCGAGGAAAATGCCGACCTCATGCGCCCCGGGGCGCGGGGGCCGGACTTCCTGTCCAACCATGCCGGCGGCATAGCCGGCGGCATCTCGACCGGCCAGCCGGTCGTGCTGCGCGCCGCGTTCAAGCCGACCTCTTCGATCGCCCGGCCGCTCGCCACCGTCGACGCGCAGGGCGAGGCCGCGGAGATCAGGGTCGAAGGCCGCCACGATCCGTGCGTGGCGCTGCGCGGCGCGCCGGTGGTCGAGGCGATGGTGGCGCTGGTGCTCGCCGACCACAAGCTCCTGCACCGGGCGCAATGCGGCCGCGATGGCTGAGACGAGCCGGCGGCTGCGCATCCATGGGCGGGTGCAGGGCGTGTTCTTCCGGGCCTGGAGCGCCGACCTCGCCCGCGCGCTCGGCCTGCGCGGGTGGGTAAGGAACCGATCGGACGGCTCGGTCGAGATGCTGGTCGCCGGCGACGAGGAATCGGTCGAGCGGCTGATCTCGCAATGCCGGACCAGGCCGCCCGCCGCGCGGGTCGACAGGATCGAGGTGGAGGAAACCGAGGAGGAAGTCCCGGCGGATTTCAAGACACGGCCGACGGCTTAGATCGCTATTCGGTCGTCATTGCGAGCCCCGAAGGGGCGCGGCAATCCAGCCGGCGCTGACTGGATCGCCACGGCGCTTCGCGCCTCGCGATGACGGCTTTCTTGCTGTCTTCGAATCCGGCCTAATCGCGGCGGCGGCCGATCAGCGTGCCCTTGGTGCCGCTCTTGTCGAGCTCGAAGGTGAAATCGGGGTGCAGCTTGCGCCAGCGGCGCGCGACCAGCCGTTCGCCCGGGCGGGCGGCGTCGTCCAGCATCACGGTGCCGCCCGGCGCGATCTTGTCGAACAGGGTTTCGGCGGCGCCCCGGGTCAGCGGATGGACGCACCAGGGCGGACCGTCGATCAGCATCAGCCCGATTCCGCCCGGCAGCGGGCCATGGTCGTACCACAGGCCCGGCCAGCCATTGGGCGAAGGACGCAGCGGCGCCGCCCGCAAATCGGCCTTGAGCCCGTAATCGGCGAGCCATTGCCGGGTCGCGTCGACGAAATCCACATGCTGGTCGAAGCTGATCAGCTCGCCGCCGCCGGCCTGCTGCATGGCGCGGGCGATGATCAGGGTCGAGGCGCCGGTGCCGAACTCGACCACCAGCCGCGGCTTGTGCGCCAGTATATGGTCGACCAGCAGCCTCAGGAGGCCGGTATCGGCCTTCCAGCTGCCGAGATAGGGCAAGGCGTCATAGGGCAGGTTCAGCCGGTCCAGCAAAGCCTGCTTGTCGGCCAGCCGGCCGCCGTGAAGGCTGCGCAGCAGCCAGGGCCACTGGATGGCGCCGAACGCCAGCACCGCCGCCCATTCGGAGGCCGAGCGGGCATAGTCGCCGATGACATCGTCGCCGGAGCGCGGCAGCAGGCTGGTGGCTTCGCGAGTGGTCATGCTCTTTTTTCTGTTACGCTACCGAATCGTCAGTCCGCAAACGGATCCCGCACGAGAATCGTGTCTTCCCGTTCGGGGCTGGTGGACACCAAAGCGACCGGACAGGCAATCAGTTCCTCGATGCGGCGGATGTACTTGATCGCCTGCGCGGGCAGCTGGGCCCAGCTGCGGGCGCCGCGGGTCGAAGTCCCGCCAGCCGGTCATCGCCTCGTAGACCGGCTCGACCGCGGCCTGGTCGGCGGCGTGGGCCGGCAAATGGTCGAGCAAGGCGTCGCCGAGCCGGTAGCCGGTGCAGATGCGGATCTCGTCGAGCCCGTCGAGCACGTCCAATTTGGTCAGCGCGATGCCGGTGACCCCGGACACCGCCATCGACTGGCGGACCAGCACCGCGTCGAACCAGCCGCAGCGGCGCTGCCGGCCGGTGACGGTGCCATATTCATGGCCGCGCTCGCCGAGCCGACGCCCGACGGCGTCATCGAGCTCGGTCGGGAACGGCCCCGAGCCGACCCGGGTGGTATAGGCCTTGACGATGCCGAGCACGAATCCGGCCGCCGACGGACCAAGGCCGCTGCCGGCCGCGGCGGTGCCGGCGACGGTGTTGGACGAGGTCACGAACGGATAGGTGCCGTGGTCGACGTCGAGCAGCACCCCCTGGGCGCCCTCGAACAGGATGCGCCTCCCGTCGAGCCGGGCCTGGTGCAGAGTCATCCACACCGGCGCGGCGAAGCGCAGCACGAAATCGGCGATGCCGCCAAGGTCGCGCTCGAGCCGCGCCCGATCGATCGGCGGCTCGCCGAAGCCGACGCGCAGCGCATCGTGATGCGCGCACAGCCGGTCGAGCTGCGGGCCGAGCCCGCCGAGATGGGCGAGGTCGCAGACGCGGATCGCCCGGCGCCCAACCTTGTCCTCATAAGCGGGGCCGATGCCGCGGCGGGTGGTGCCGATCTTGCCGGCGCCGCTGGCATCCTCGCGGAGCGCATCGAGATCGCGATGGAAAGGGAGGATGAGCGGGCAGGTGTCGGCGATCCTGAGCGTCGCCGGCGTGACCTCGATCCCCTGCTCGCCGAGCCGCTCGACCTCGGCCTTGAGCGCCCAGGGATCGAGCACGACGCCGTTGCCGATCACCGACAGCTTGCCGCGGACGATCCCGGACGGCAGCAGCGACAGCTTGTAGATCTGGTTGCCGATCACCAGAGTGTGGCCGGCATTGTGGCCGCCCTGAAAGCGGGCGACGATGTCGGCCCGGCTGGACAGCCAGTCGACGATCTTGCCCTTGCCCTCGTCGCCCCACTGGCCGCCGATGACCGTCACATTTGCCAAAACCGATTTCCCCAAGAACGGACCGGCCGCCTCTAGGATGAGGCAGGCCGCGCGTCCAGCGCCGCCCTCGCAGCGGCGGTTCGTTGTTTTAGGTTAATGAAACCGGCCGCTGCGCGAAGGCGTTGATTTCCCGAACTTCCCAAGGAGGGTGTCATGCGTAAGCTGATTCTTGCCGTTTCGGCGACGGCAATGGCCGTACCGGCGACGATGGCGGTGCCGATCGAGCCGGCCGACGCGCAGAGCCGATATTATCGCGACGGCTATTATTACGGGCCGACCTGGCGCGGCCGCGACGGGCGGATGTATTGCCGGCGATCGAACGGCACGGTCGGGCTGATTATCGGCGGCGCCGCCGGCGCGCTGATCGGCCGCGAGATAGACGGCGGCCGCAGCCGCACCGCCGGCACCATCATCGGCGCCGCCGCCGGCGCGCTGCTCGGACGCGAGGTTGCCCGCAGCGGTCGCCGCCGCTGCCGCTAGCCACCGCGGGATGAAGAAAGGGGCGCCGTCGCCGGCGCCCCTTTTCCTTTGCCCGAGCCGCTTCGCCTGTCAGGCGCCGCCCCCGGTCGACGGGGATCCGCCCTTGGCGGCGCTGCCGCGGCCCTTGCCGCCGCCGGATTTGCGCCTGGCGCCGGCGGCCTTGCCCTTCGCGCCGCCGGACTTGCCCTTGGCGGCGCCGGCCTTGCTCTTGGCGGAGCCGGCCGACGCCCGACCCTTCGCTGCGCCCTTGGCCCGCGTGCCGGTACCCGCGCTCGATCCGCCGGCTGCCGTGCCGGTCCCAGCGCTCGATCCGCCGGTCGCGGCCGTGCCGGCGCCCGCGCTCGATCCGCCGCGGCGGGCCGCCGGCTTTGCCGAGCCGGTCTTGGCCCGTGACCCGGCCGCGCTCGCTTTGCCGCCCGTCTTGCCACCGCTCCTGCCGCGCGCGCGCGGCCCGGCAGCGGCCGCCTCACCGGTGGCGCCGCCCGCCATCATCCGCCGCACCGCCTCGGTGGCGGCGTTGATCATCGCCGCGCCGATCTTGCTCGCGCTCTCGGCGGCGGCGTCGGCGGCGGCTTCCGCCGCGTCCTGCGCCTGGCGGGCGCTGCGTTTGGCGGTATCGCGCACCGTCTTGTTGGCCGCGAGCGCCGCGGCCGCGGTCACCAGGCCGGCGGCCAGCAGGCTGCGCGCGACCGGATTCTGGGCCAGCTCGGCCGCGCGCCGGCCGGCCTCGCGCAGCGCGTCGGGAATCGCGTCCGCGCTCGAGCGGCGGCGGCCATTGTCCGACTTGCCGCCAGAGGATCCTTTCTTCGCCATCTTCAGGCCTCCTGCTGTTCGTATCAGATGCGTAACAGACCCACGAAGCGCCGAACAGTTCCGTCGCGGCACGCAGCGGCGGCCGCGGCGGCCGCGGCGGCCGGCCGCCTAGTTCCGGCCCGCCTCTCGCTCGGCAACGCTCTGGCCGCGGTCCTGGTGCGCCGCCTGATCCTCGGCCGGCTTGTCCTCATCGCCTTCGGCGACAGGATCGCGACCGCCGAGATAGGGCTCGCCGTCGGGGGCGACCGCCTCCCCGGCGGGCTGTACAGCGGCCCTGGCGTCGTCGCCGCAGCCTTTCTCCTGCTCGAGATGCTCGGGGATTTCACTGTGCCGGGCTTCGTCGCTCCGCGGCAGCGGGTGTCCCTTGCCGCTCATCCGTGCCGCCCTTCGACCGGTTCGGGGGAGTCGTGCTGCGCCGCCTCCTCGGGCGGAGGGGCCTGGACCGGATCGGCGCCGGCGCCCGCTGCGGCATCGCCGTCATAATCCTCGCCGGGATTGCCGCCGCCGGCGCCGGAACCGCTGCCGTGGACCTTGCCGGTGGCGGGGTCGAAGCCGGCCCGCCGGCCGCGCTCGCCGCGATCTTGCTCCATCGCGCGCTCCTTTCGCCGGTCAACGAACCGGCGGCGCACGGCGTTCCGCACGCCTTCGCCGGACAGACCAAGGGCCGCCGGGAGGTTTCCCGACGGCCCTTTTACATGGTCAGCGGCCGGAGATACCCAGCCCGGAAGACTATGAAAAGCTTAGCCTTTCATCTCCCGAACGGACCTGACCGACCTCTCTGCTGAACCATGAGACATCGGATCACCTCCTTTCGCTTGTTGGACTTGTCACCTGTATGATTCGCCGCGAATCGCGGATCAAGTCTTGATCTGAACTTTTTTGACGCTAAGATTCCATGCTTCGCGGCGCCGGCACGGGCGCCTTTTTCTTATCCGCGGCAGTCTTCGACCACCCGGGCGGGCTCCGGCCAGGCCGGCAGCACGAGCGGCGGCACCCCGGCCGCCTCGACCGCGAAACGGCCGCGGCTGAACGCGATCGCGTCGAGCAACGGGTCGCCGGCGGACAGGCGGGCGGCGAGCCCGTCGGACTGCACGGCTGCCGGCAGGCTCCTCAGCGCGTTGCTGGTGCGCACGGTCAGCGCGTTGCCGCCGGCGCCGGCCCGGACCAGCCGGATCCGGCCGGGCGCTTCGCATTCGATCGCGAATTGCGCGCCGAACAGGGCCCGGGAGCGGCCCTGGGCATCGCCGAAGCTCCAGTCGCCCCCGCTCAGCGGCGCATCCTCCCAGCCGGGCGCAATCGGCGGCGGCGCAGGCGGCTGGACCGGCGGCGGCGGGGGCGCAGGCGCGGGCGCAGGCGCCGGCGGCGCCGGGCGCGGCGCGCAGGAACCGAGCAGCGCAGCGGCCAAAGCGGCCCAGCCGGGACGGAATTTCCGCATCGACACGCGGGTTCGCCGGTTCAGCGACCGGCCGGCGTCGCGGCCGCCTGGTTCGCCTGGGCGGCGTTGTCGCCTGCCCCTTCTTCGCTCGCCGGGGTCGGCGTCGCCGTCGCTCCGCTGCCGCACCGGTCGAGGAACGCGCCGATCGCCGGGCTTGCCGGCAGGACCAAAGGCGGGGAATCGCCGACCCGAACCGCCATCGGCGTCGTCGAGGCGGTCAGCGTCCCGAGCAAGGTGTCGCTCGGCGCCAGCGAGGCGCGAAGCATCGGCAAGGGGCCGCCGACATTGGTGACGGCGAGACGGCGCGTTTCGCTGCCGATCGAGATCAGCATCATCGGCAAATCGCCCGCGGGCAAAGTCCCGTGACGCTGCAGGAAGACGCTGCGCCGCGTGTCGCAGCGCAGGCTGAACACCGGCGGCGCGCCGGCCGGGCCGAATTCGAGCGCCACATTCTCGTCCTGCAGCGTTTCGCGCCATTCGCCGAGCGCGACATCGTCATCGTCGCGTTCCGGAGCCCGGACGCGTTCGACCGCCTGTATCTCGTTGCGGTCGGCGACGATGCTCGCATCCTCGGAACGGGCGCAGCCGGCGAGCAGCAGCAAAGCGGGGAAAAGCGCGCGAACAGCCATCGAACAAGCCTCCTCTTGATTCGCGGCTTTAGCCCAGCCGCCGGGCGCGCGCACCCCGTCGCGGCTCAAAGCGCGTCGTGGAAGATGATGCCGAGGGTGAAGCGAAGGCCGGAGCGCAGGCGGCTGATGCCGTGACGCATCGTCCGGCGATGCCAGCCCCGGCTGCCGCGCACCGGCCGCTCGCGCACCGGGAAGACGACCGCGTCGCCGCGCTCGAGCGGCACCACCTCGGCGCGCGACTGCATGCGCGGCCTCTGCTCGGCCAGCACGAACTCGCCGCCGGTGAAGTCCTCGCCCGGCTGCGACAGCAGCAGGGCGACCTGGAGCGGAAAGACGTGCTCGCCATAGACATCCTGATGCAGCGCGTTCCAGTCGCCGGCCTCGTAGCGGAGCATGAGCGGCGTCGGCCGCGCCTGGCCGGCGGCACGGCAGCGGGCGAGGAATTCGTCATGATGCGCCGGATAGCGGGCCTCGCTGCCCAGCGCCTCGGCCCAATGATTGGCGATCGTCGCCAGCGGCGGATAAAGCTCCGCGCGCAGCCCGGCGACCAACTCGGGCAGCGGGTAAGCGAAATAGCGGTAAGCGCCGCTGCCATAGCCATGGCGGGCCATGACGATTTCGCTGCGGAAGCGATCGCGTTCGTCCCAGCGGGCGCGCAGGCTGTCGCACTGCTCCTTGCTCAGCAGCCTCGGCAGCCGGGCGCATCCCTGGCTGTCGAGTTCCTCGGTGACGGCAAGCGGATCGATCGGGTAAGCCATGGCATGAGCCTGGCAGCTCGCGGGCAACACGGCTTCCCGCGGCTTGCCGCCGAAATCGCCGAGGGGTGGTTGCTGTCGCGCGCGGCCGCGAGCCGCGCGGACTTGCGCACAGCTCACGCAGCGGACGGGCGATAGCGTGGTTCGGGAATCGGGGTGCCCTTCTCGCGCGCCCAATCCAGCCACATGCCGATCACGATCTGAGCTTCCGCAAGCGCTTCGACCGGCGTCGCTCCATGGGCGGAGCAAGGGCGAAGATCGGGAACGTCCGCAATCCAGCACGCGTCATCGGCGGACCAGAAGACATTGATATGATAGCGATGTTCCATCAATCGGCAGTCCCAGACGCTAGGGCTCGATTCAACGCTAATAAAGGAGTCGATCAGGATTTTCAACGTTTCCGACGACCCATCCGGATCGCCTGCTGCTTGCCGTAACGGGTCTTGCGGGTGCCGGGCCTGCCTTCGGTGGAGTGGCCGATGCGCGGCGCGCGCTTCTGCTCGTCGGGCAGACCGAGCTCGTCCGCCTCGAGGCGGCGGATCTCGTCGCGCAGCCGCGCGGCTTCCTCGAACTCCAAGTCGGCGGCGGCCTTGCGCATGCGGCCCTCGAGGTCCTCGATGTGGGCGCGGAGGTTGTGGCCGACCAGGTGGGGAGTGTCGGCATCGCCGGTGTCGATGATGACGCTGTCGCGGTTCGAGACGTCGGCGAGGATGTCGGAAATGTTGCGCTTGATCGTCGTCGGGGTGATGGAGTGCGCCTGGTTATATTCCGTCTGCTTCTGGCGCCGGCGGTCGGTTTCCCTGAGCGCGCGTTCGATCGAGCCGGTGATGGTGTCGGCGTAGAGGATGACCTTGCCCTCGACGTTGCGGGCGGCGCGGCCGATGGTCTGGATCAGCGAGGTCTCCGAACGCAGGAAGCCTTCCTTGTCGGCGTCGAGGATCGCGACCAGCCCGCATTCGGGGATGTCGAGCCCCTCGCGCAGCAGGTTGATGCCGACCAGCACGTCATAGACGCCGAGCCTCAGGTCGCGGATCAGCTCGATCCGCTCGAGCGTCTCGACGTCGGAATGCATGTAGCGGACCCTGAGGCCGGCCTCGTGCAGGAACTCGGTCAGGTCCTCGGCCATGCGCTTGGTCAGGGTGGTGACGAGCGTGCGATAGCCCCTGCGCGCGGTCTCCCGCGCCTCGGCGATCAGATCGTCGACCTGGTCCTCGACCGGCTTGATCTCGACCGGCGGGTCGATCAGGCCCGTCGGGCGGATCACCTGCTCGACGAAGACGCCGCCGGTCTGGTCCATCTCCCAGGGACCGGGCGTCGCCGAGACCGCCACCGTCTGCGGGCGCATCGCATCCCATTCGTTGAATCGCAGCGGCCGGTTGTCGATGCAGGACGGCAGCCGGAAGCCATATTCGGCCAAAGTGAGCTTGCGGCGATGGTCGCCGCGCGCCATCGCGCCGACCTGCGGCACCGTCTGGTGGCTCTCGTCGACGAACAGCAGGGCATTGTCCGGCAGATATTCGAACAGGGTCGGCGGCGGCTCGCCGGGAAGGCGCCCGGTGAGGAAGCGGCTGTAATTCTCGATGCCGGCGCAGCTGCCGGTGGCGGCGATCATCTCGAGGTCGAAATGGGTGCGCTGCTCGAGCCGCTGCGCCTCCAGCAGCTTGCCCTCGGCGATCAGCTCCTTCAGGCGCTCGCCGAGCTCGTGGCGGATCGCCTCCATCGCCTGCTTCAGGGTCGGCCCGGGCGTCACATAGTGCGAATTGGCATAGACCTTGACGTGATCGAGGGCGGCGATCTTCTTGCCGGTCAGCGGATCGAACTCGACGATCTCCTCGATCTCGTCGCCGAAAAAGGCGACCCGCCACGCCATGTCCTCATAATGCGAGGGGAAGATTTCGAGACTGTCGCCGCGCACCCGGAAATTGCCGCGGGCGAACGCCTGGTCGTTGCGCTTGTATTGCAGCGCGACCAGCTTGCGGACGATCTCGCGCTGGTCGACCGTCTGGCCCTTGTGCAGCGAGAAGGTCATCGCCGAATAGGTCTCGACCGAGCCGATGCCGTAGAGACAGGAGACCGAAGCGACGATGATGACGTCGTCGCGCTCGAGCAGCGACCGCGTCGCCGAATGGCGCATGCGGTCGATCGCCTCGTTCACGCTCGATTCCTTCTCGATATAGGTGTCGGAGCGGGGGACGTAGGCTTCGGGCTGGTAGTAATCGTAATAGCTGACGAAATATTCGACCGCGTTGTCGGGGAAGAAGCTCTTGAACTCGCCATAGAGCTGGGCCGCGAGGATCTTGTTGGGGGCCAGCACCAGCGCCGGCCGCTGCAGCGCCTCGATCACCTTGGCCATGGTGAAGGTCTTGCCCGAGCCGGTGACACCGAGCAGCACTTGGGTGCGCTCCTCGGCGCGAAACTGGTCGACCAGTTCGGCGATCGCCTGCGGCTGGTCTCCCGACGGCTGGTAATCGGAAACGATCCTGAACGGGCGGCCGCCTTCGGCCTTGTCGGGACGCTGCGGCCGGTGCGGAACGAACACCTCTCCGGTCTCGGGTTCCTCGAGGCTGGTGCGGATGGCGATGCCCATGGCTTTCCATATGGCCATTCGCCGCCGGGAGCGCTAGCGTCCGCCGCGACAGGCGCGCAGGCGGCCCGGCGTTTCGGATCGCCCCGTTTTGCGGACCGATAAGCGGGCGCCTGCCATGTGCAGGAAAACAAAGGGAGGACATTATGCGACATTGGATGGCCGCCGCGCCGGCGCTGCTGCTGTTTGCTTGCGGTGAGGGCGGAATCGGTGGCGGCGACGTCTCGCTGCAGCCGGGCCAGTGGGAAACCACGGTGCAGTTCACCTCGATCGAAGTCCCCGGCATGCCGGAACAGGCGGTTGCCCAGATGCGCGAGATGATGAGCCGGCCGCAGACGCGCTCGGAGTGCATCACGCCGCAGCAGGCGGCCAATCCGGCCGGCAACATGATGAGCGGCGGCGCCGGCAATGCCTGCACCTTCACCGAAAACACCTTCGCGGCGGGCGCGATCCGGGTCCGCGGCAGCTGCCAGCAGCCCGGTCAGGGCACCGCGCAAATGTCGATGGAGGGCACCTACACCGCCACCACGATGCAGGCGAACATTTCGAGCGAAGTGCAGGCGCCGGCCGGCGCGACCCCGGGCGGCCCGCAATCGGTGCGCATGTCCGGCACCTTCTCGTCGCGCCGCACCGGGGAATGCGCGTCGGGCTGATCCGGCTTCGCGCCTGGCGGCGCTTCGCAGGACAGGCCCCGAAGCGCGGCGCCTTCCTCCTCGCCGGCCTGCTGGCGGCCGCCGGCTGCGGCGAGGAGGAGCGGCCGCGCGAGATGAATGCCGCCGACGTCGCGGCCGAGCTGGCGGAGCTGCGGATCGAGCCGGGCCTGTGGGAACTGACCAGCGAGGTCACCGAGGTGCGCGCGCCCGATCTGCCGCTCGAGGTCAGGAACCGGATGGTCGGCCCGCGCAGCCGGATGCGGCACTGCATCAGCGCCGAGCAGGCCGAGCAGCCGAGCGCCAACTTCCTCGCCATGCGCTCCGACGGCGCCTGCGCCTATCAGGACGTCAGCCTGGTCGACGGCCGGCTGCGCGGCGCCATGTCGTGCCCGGGCGCGACGGCGCGGATGGACGGCCATTATGGCAGCCGCGGCTATGAGATGCGGATGGAAATGCAGAGCCCGATGCCGGGTGGCGCCAGCATGACGCTGGAAGTGCGGGCAAGAGGCCGGCGGATCGGCGAATGCGAGGGAGGAGAAGGTTAATGATCGGATATGTGACGCTGGGAACCAACGACCTCGAACGGGCGCGGTCCTTCTACGACGCGCTGCTCGGCGAGATCGGCGCCTCGCGCAAGATGGAGTTTCCGGAGACCGGCTTCACGCTCTACGGCACCGGCGAGCGGCGGCCGGGCCTTGCCGTCACCCGTCCCTATGACGGGCGCGAGGCGACGGTCGGCAACGGCTCGATGACCGCGATCGCCGCCGACAGCCGCGCGACGGTCGACCGGCTGCACGCCAAAGCGCTCGAGCTTGGCGGAACCGACGAGGGGCCGCCGGGGCTGCGCACGCCCGACGGCCCGGGCGCCTTTTACGGCGCCTATTTCCGCGATCTGGACGGCAACAAGCTGTGCGTGTTCCGGATGGGCCCCGCCTAGGCAAGCCGATGAAGGTCCGGGTGATCGTCAATCGGAGCGGCGGCACCCTCGGGGGGAAAGGCGGCGAGGCGGCGGAGCGGCTGGGCTCGGCCTTCGCCGCGCGCGGCGTCGAGGCCGATATCAGTTTGGCCGGTCCCGACGAGCTGCCGGCGGCGTTCGCGGCAGCGGCGGCGGCGCCCGGATATGAGGCGATCGTCGCCGGCGGCGGCGACGGCACGGTGAGCTGCGCGGCGGGAGCGCTGGCCGGCACCGGCCGGACGCTGGGCATCGTCCCGCTCGGCACCCTCAATCATCTCGCCCGCGACGCCGGAATTCCGTCCGGCATCGAGCCGGCGGTCGAGGCGATCGCCGGCGGTGCGGTGCGGTCGATCGACGTCGCCGAGGTCAACGGCCGCATCTTCGTCAACAACAGCGCGGTCGGCCTCTATCCGGACATGGTCCGCTTCCGCGAAGAGGAGCAGGCCCGCAGCGGCCGCGGCAGGCGGCTGGCGATGCTGAGCGCGAGCCTGCGTGCGTTGCGCTCGTTCCGGCGCCGGCGGCTGTGGATCTCGGCCGGCGGGCTGGAGGCGCCGGTGCGGACACCTCTGCTGTTCATCGGCAACAACCGCTACCAAGTGAACCTGTTCGCGCTTGGCCGCCGCGAGGCGCTCGATCGCGGCGAGCTCAGCCTCCATGCGGTACGCGCCCGCAGCCGCGCCCACCTGCTCTGGGCGGGCCTGCGCGGCCTGTTCGGTAGGCTCGACCAGCAGCGCGATTTCCTGACCTTTTATGTGGCGGAGCTGGAGATCGCGGCGGATCGCCCGGCCCTCATCCTTTCGCTCGACGGCGAAACCGTGACGATGGCGACGCCGCTGCGCTACCGGATCAGGCCGAAGGCGCTGAAGCTCATCGTGCCGCCTGATTCAGCGCCGGCACCGTGAAGCCGCCGCCCGCCTCGACCGCGACGAAGCGGCCGGGGTCGATATTGCGCTGCCGGCGCAGCGCCGCCAGCCGCCGGCGCGGCTCATCGATCGGCTCGAAGGTGAGCTGGAACGTGCCCCAGTGGACGCCGAGCGCGCGGGCCGGATCGAGCGCTTCGAAGATCGCCACCGCTTCTTCCGGATTGACATGGTGGGTGCGCATGAAGTCGCGCGGCTCGTAGGCGCCGATCGGGATGATCGCGAGCCGGAACGGCCCGTGCCGCGCCGCTTCGCGCACCCATGAGCCGTCGCCCCAGCCGGTGTCGCCGGCGAAGAAGATGTTGCCGCCCGGCGTGACGATCGTGAACGCCGACCACAAAGCGCGGTTGCGGTCGGTGAACCAGCGCGACCCCCAATGATGGTTGCGCTCGACGATCACCTCGACCGCGCCCGCGACGGTGCCGTCGTCACGCCGCCGCGCCGGCCGCACCGGCACCCGCCCGCCCCAGTCGCGCGCCACAGCCCGCGCGCCGGCGGCGGCGATGATCGTGTCGTTGCCGAGGCTGGTGACGATCAGCGGCCGGTCGCGCCGCCACAGCCGCCGCAAGGTCGGCAGGTCTATATGATCATAGTGATTATGGCTGACGAGGATCAGGTCGATCTTCGGCAGATCCTCGAACCGCACGCCCGGCGCGCGCACTCGCCGCGGCCCGACGAACGCAAAAGGCGAGGCGCGGTCGGACCAGATCGGGTCGGTGAGGATGTTGAGACCCTCGGTCTGGACGAGCACACTGGCATGGCCGACCCAGGTCACGAGCATCGCGCCGCCGTCGACCCGGGCCGGCGGCGCCGTCGGCCGTACCGGCACCCGCTCGGGCCAGTCGGCCCGTTCCTCGTCGCTGGACCAGCGGCTGAGGAAATTGCGGCGGCCGCGGCTCGGCGGCGCCGGCCCGCCGGGGTTGAAGAAGCGCGCGCCGTCGAAATGACCGCTCGCCGGACCCCGATAATAAATGCGGTCGAGGAAGGGCGGCACCAATGTCGGCGCGAAGCACATGGCGATGACGAGGAACAGGAGCGCCGTGCCGAGGCCGCGCAGCGCCGCAAAGGCGAGGCGCTTCACGTCAGGCTCTAAGGGTCCAAACCCAATCCCGGAGGTGGCCGGGATCGGCCGGGGAAGGCGGCTGGGTAGGAGAGCGCCGCCGGCCGGACCAGGCAGTCCGGCCAAGGCGTTCGACGCCACCAGCCGCCTTCCCCGGCCGACCGCAGAGCGGCGGGCTGGATTTGCCGCCCGGACGTCGTCGCTCGTCGGTCACAATGGGGTCTCCATTGCTCCCTCCTCGCTCCTCGCCGGACAACAAATCCAGCCCGTCACGACCGCCTCCGGGACTGGGTTTGGACCCTCACGGCCGGCAGCCTATTTCGGTTCGGCATTCGAATCCGCGGCGACGAGGGTGAATCCGGCGGGCGCCTGGGTCTCGACATGGTCGTCATGATACATGTCCATCGCCAGCTGGACCTGATTCGGCGCGCTGCCGCCGCAGTCGAGCGGATAGATGTCGATGATCGTGCCGAACGGCCCCTCGCCCGCATTGTGGCGCTGGCCTACCTCGGGCGGCGTTCCGTCGGCGCAGCGAAGCCGGGCCATATAGGCGCGCTGCCCGGCGGGGCTGCTGACCCGCACCGGGTTGCGCTCGCTGCCGAGCGGCTCGCCGGCCGCACGCTCGACCGCGCGACGGACCTGCTCGGCCGAGGGCGCCAGGCCCATTTCTTCGAGCGTCTGGCGCGGCGTCCGCTGCTGCGCCGAAGCGGGTGCGGGAAGGGCAGCGGCGGCCGCGATCATCAGGGCAAGAGCGAGACGCATCGATCGTTCCTTTCCGGCAGCTTGAGGGTCCAAACCCAGTCATTGGCCCAGAGTGAAGCCCGCGGGCGCGCGGGTCTCGACATGCTCCTCATGATACATGTCGAAGGCGATGCGGCTTTCATCCGCTCCGCAGCGGAGCGGGTAGGCGGCGATGACGGTGCCGAAGGCGCCGACGCCGGCGTCGGCGCGCGGCCCGATCTGGGGCGCGGAGCCGTCGGCGCAGCGCAGCCGGGCGATATAGGCGCGCTCGCCGGCGGGGCCGCCGACGCGGACCGGATTGCCGGCCGTTCCGAGCGGATGGGCCTGCGCCGCCGCGATCGCCGCGGCGAGATCGTCCTGATCCGGCGCCAGGCCGAGCGCCGGCACCATCAATTCCGGGCTGCGGCTGCGTTCGCCGAGATCCTGCGCGCCGGCCGGCGCGGCGAGGAGGAGGGCGACGGCAAGGACGGCGGGACGCATTCGAAACTCCTTCTGCTCCGACTTTAGGGTGCCCTCCGGGCGCAGGACAAGCGCAAAGCCCGGACGGCTAGTGGAAATCGCGCGATTTGACCCGGATGCCGTCGGCGTCGGAGCCGGCGGGCAAAGGCGGGCGGAGGCGCCCGCGCGGGTCGGGGCCGCCGTGCGCGGCACCGTCGCCGGGGCCGGGAGGGTGGGGAAAATCGCTGGTGCCGACCGCGCGCAGCAGCGGCGATTCGTCCTCCAGCCGGTCGGCGATGACGTGGATGACGTCGCCCTCTTTCTGGACGCGGCCGACGACCGCGATCATCGCCGCCGAAAGGACGATGCGGCGCTGGGCCTCGTACAGGCGCTGCCAGATGATGATGTTGGCGATGCCGCTCTCATCCTCGATGGTGACGAAGGTGACGTTGCCGGCGCCGGGGCGCTGCCGGATCAGGACGATCCCGGACAGGCGGACCTTGCGCCCGTCCGCGATCTGCCTGAGCGCGGCGCAGGGGACGGCGCCGCGCCGTTCGAGCTCCGGCCGGACGAAGCTCAGGGGATGGGCGCGCAAGGTGAGCTGGACCGAGCGGTAATCCTCGACCACCTCGCGGCCGGCGGCGAGCGGGGTCAGCGTCACTTCGGGCTCGAGCCCGCGCGCCTCGCCGGCGACGGCGAACAAGGGCAGCGGCGCCTCGCTCAGCCCCCTCACCCGCCACAAGGCCTGGCGACGGTCGAGCCCGAAGCCGGCGAAGGCATCGGCATCGGCGAGCTTCTCGAGCGCCGCGACCGGCACGCCCGAGCGGCGCCAGACGTCCTCGAGGCAGGCGAAGGGCGCCTGCGCGCGGGCGGCAAGGATCTTCTCGGCATGAGCGGCGGCAAGGCCTTTGACCATCCGCAGGCCGAGGCGGAGAGGATACAGTTCCTCCCCATGCTCTGCATGGGGAGGGGGACCAGGCAAAGCCTGGTGGAGGGGTATTTGGATCCGGCCTTCGCCTTTTACCCCTCCACCATCCTTCGGATGGTCCCCCTCCCCCCGGCTTCGCCGCGGGGAGGAACTTCCCTCGACCGTGCAATCCCACTGGCTGGCCTGGACGCAGACCGGCCGGACCTCGACTCCATGCTCGCGGGCGTCGCGGACGATCTGGGCGGGGGCGTAAAAGCCCATCGGCTGGGCGTTCAGCAAAGCCGCGCAGAACAGGTCCGGATGATGGCATTTCATCCAGGCCGAGGCGTAGGCGATCTTGGCGAAGCTGGCGGCATGGCTCTCCGGAAAGCCGTAGCTGCCGAATCCCTCGATCTGCCTGAACGTGCGCTCGGCGAAGTCGCGCATATAGCCGTTGGCGATCATGCCATCGACCAGCTTGTCGCGGAACGCGCCGACCCCGCCGGTATGCTTGAACGTCGCCATCGACCGCCTGAGCGAGTCCGCCTCGCTCGGGGTGAAGCCGGCGCCGACGATCGCCACCTTCATCGCCTGCTCCTGGAACAAAGGCACGCCCTTGGTCTTGGCGAGCACCTCGCGCAAAGCTTCCGACGGATATTCCTCGGGCTCCTTGCCCTCGCGCCGGCGCAGATAGGGATGGACCATGTCGCCCTGGATCGGCCCCGGCCGGACGATCGCCACCTGGATGACGAGGTCGTAAAACTCGCGAGGGCGAAGGCGCGGCAGCATCGACATCTGCGCCCGGCTCTCGATCTGGAAGGTGCCGATCGTGTCGGCCTTGCGGATCATCGCATAAACGCGATCGTCGTCGGTCTGCAGCGCGTCGGAGGCGAGATCGAGCCGCCGGCCCTTGTGCGCGGCGAGCAGGTCGAAGGCGCGGCGCATGCAGCCAAGCATGCCGAGGCCCAATATGTCGACCTTCATGAAATTGAGGAGGGCGATGTCGTCCTTGTCCCATTCGATCACCCGCCGGTCCGGCATCGTCGCCGGCGCGATCGGAACGAGATCGTCGAGCCGCTCCTCGGTCAGCACGAAGCCGCCCGGATGCTGGGAGAGGTGGCGCGGCGTGCCGATCAGCTGACGGGCGAGATCGAGGACGAGGGCGAGGCGCCGATCGGACCGGTCGAGGCCGAGCTCCTCGACATGGCGCTCGGCGACGCCTTCGTTCGACCAGCCCCAGACCTGGCCGGCGAGCGCGCCGGTCAGATCCTCCGGCAGGCCGAGCGCCTTGCCGACGTCGCGGACCGCGCCGCGGCTGCGGTAGCGGATGACGACCGCGGTCAGCGCCGCCCGGTCGGCGCCGTAATGTCGATAGATCCACTGGATCACCTCCTCGCGCCGCTCATGCTCGAAATCGACGTCGATGTCGGGCGGCTCGTCGCGCTCGCTCGACACGAAGCGCTCGAACAGAAGCTGATGCCTGATCGGATCGATCGAGGTGACGCCGAGCAGGTAGCAGACCACCGAATTGGCCGCCGACCCCCGCCCCTGGCACAATATCCCCTCGCTGCGGGCATGGGCGACGATCGCATCGACGGTCAGGAAATAGGGCGCGTAGCGCAGCTGGCCGATCAGCCTGAGCTCGTGGGCGAGCTGGCTTTCATATTCGGCCGGAAGACCGTCGGGAAAGCGCCGCCGCGCCGCCTGCCGCACCCTTTGCTCAAGCACCGCCTGCGGCTCGACGCCGTCCGGCGCTTCGCTGGGATATTGATAGCGCAGCTGGTCGAGATCGAAGCGGCAGCGTTCGGCGATCGCCAGGCCGGCTTCGATCATCTCCGGCCAGCGCGCGAACAGCCGCTTCATCTCGGCCGCGCCCTTGAGATGGCGATCGGCGCTGCGCTCGCGGCGGAAGCCAAGCTCGTCGATCGTGACATTGTGGCGGATCGCGGTGACGACATCCTGGAGCAGGCGGCGGTCGGGCGAGTGGAACAGCACGTCGCCGGTGGCGAGCGGCGTCACGCCGGCGGCGCGGGCGGCCCGGCGCAGGCGCTCGATCCGCATGACGTCGCCCGGCCGCCGCCGGTAGCAGATGGCGGCATAAGCGCGGTCGCCGAACAGGTCCCGCAATCGATCCAGCGCCGCCCGGTCCGGCTCGTCCGTCACCAAAGCGGCGATCAGCCCCTCGCTCCACGGCGCCACATCGTGCCAGTCGAGCCGGCATTCGCTCTTGCCGAGCCATTTGCCGTCGACCGGCTGTTGCGGACGGCCGGCGGTGAGCAGACGGGTGAGCCGCGACCAGGCGGGCCGATCCTGCGGATAAAGCAGCAGGCTTTCGCCCGAGACGAGGTCGACCCGGCAGCCGGCGACGAGCCTGACCCCGGTGACTTTCGCCGCGTCCCAGGCGCGCACCATGCCGGCGACGCTGTTGCGGTCGACGATCCCCAATGCCGAAATGCCGAGATTGGCGGCGGCCGCGAACAGCTCCTCGCAGGACGAAGCGCCGCGCAGGAAGCTGAAATGGCTGGTGACCTGGAGCTCGGCGTACATTCAGTCCTCCCCGGAACGGGGAGGGGGACCGGCCGGCGCAGCCGGACGGTGGAGGGGGCCCGGCTCAGCGACCGTGGAGGCGTGGGACCCCTCCACCAGGCTTCGCCTGGTCCCCCTCCCCGTTCCGGGGAGGAATTTCCTCACCCGAACACTCCGTGCAGATACCAGCTCAAATCGCCGGTGCGCGGATCGACGCCGTCGCCGCGGCGGAACAGCCAGAAGCGCTTTCCTTCCTCATCCTCGACCTGGAAATAATCGCGGACCGCCTCCGCCTCGGCAGCCCGCTTCCACCATTCGCCGTACAGCCGCTCGGGCCCGTCGGCCTGGCGGACCGAATAAGCGCGGCCGCGCCAGGTGAAGCGCCGCGGCGGCTGATCGGGAAGCAACGCGACCACCCCCTCGATCCGCTCCGGCGGCGACAGCAGGCGCACCGGCCGCGGCCCTTCGGACCAGCCCGCCGCCGGAGCGAGCGGGCCGGCGCGGCGGACGCTGCGCTCGGGCACGTCGCTTTCCACCGCGGTCAGCCGGTAGAGCCGGCGCGCGCCGAGGCGGCCGGCGAGACGGTCGACCAGCGGCACCAGATCGGGCGGCGGCTTGTCCCCGGCCAGCGCGCCGGCGATCGGCTGCGGGCCGAGCGGCTCGACCCGGCCGGCGACGAGCCGCATCCGTTCGATGCCGAAGCCGGGCTCGATCGCCTCGATCTTCATCGCCAGCAGGCGCTCGAGATGTCCGCCGTCGCGGGTGGCGCGAGCGGTGCCGATCGCCACGATCTGGTCGACGCCGTCGACGCGCTCGCAGGTCAGCGCCAGCCGGCGGGCGGCGAGGCCGGCCTGCTCGAGGTCGCGGACCAGCCGGCGCACCGCCTCGCTTAGCGCCTGCGCGATCGCCTCGGCGGTGGCGATCGGCTCGACGAAGGACAGGCTGACGCCCGGCGGCTGCTCGGGGACGATCGGCTCGAGCGGCTCGGCCGCCCGGCCCAGCGCCTGATCGAGGCGGGTCAGCAGCGCCGGCCCGAAACGGCGCTGCAGCGGCGCGCGCGGCATCGCGATCAGCGCGCCGATCGTGTCCAGGCCGAGCCGGCGCGCGGCGGCGAGCCGGTCCTCGTCGAGCCGGAGCGCGGCGAGCGGCAGCGGCGCGATCCGCTCGCTTTCGCGGCCGGACGGGCAAAAAGCGATCGGCTCGCCGCCGAAGCGGGCGAGCGCATGAGCGGCGCCGGCGGTGCCGGCGACGGCGATCCGCGCGGCCAGGCCGAGCCGGGCGCAAAAGCCGAGGATCCGCCGGCACATCGCCGCCTCGCCGCCGAACAGATGGGCGACGCCGGTGAGGTCGAGCCACAGGCCGTCGGCGCCGGCGACAGCGGCGCGCGGCGTCCAGCGGCGGGCGGCGAACAGGCCGAGCCGGTGGAGCAAGGCGGCGTCGCCGTCGAGGTCGGCGTCGCGGACGTCGAGACCCGGGACGAGGATGCGCGCCTGGGTGAGCGCCATGCCCGGCGCCAGGCCGAGCGCGCGCGCCGCCGGGCAGGCGGCGGCGACGACGAGACGCCGGCCGTCGCGGCGGGCGGTGACGAGGGGTTGCTCCGACGCGGATTGGGGGACGGCCCGCGGCGTCTCGTCGCGCGCCCAGCGGGCGCCGGGGCGGAAGCCGGGCGCACTGGGACAGGAGCAAGCAAGTTCCTCCCCATCGCCAAGCGATGGGGAGGGGGACCAGGCGAAGCCTGGTGGAGGGGTAGGAACATAGTCGGTGCCAATACCCCTCCCCCGCCCTTCGGGCGGTCCCCCTCCCCATGCTGCGCATGGGGAGGAATGTTCAGGCCGCTGTGCGGACCATTCCGCCCGCCTGATCCGGTCGATCGCCAGTTCGGGCAGGTAGAGCGAGGCGAGCCTCGGCATCGGGAGCCTCCAATATCCAGTCATGCGCTTCGCCGCCGCGCTGGCGGACGAGCTCGACGCGCCAGCGCGCCCGGCCCAGGCCCGGCAGCGACAGCGACGCGGAAGGGGCGCAGGCGAGCCGCCAGCGGGTGACGGCGGCGGACGGCTGCCCAAGCGGGTCGGCGTCGCTCCGGCGCCAGCGCCGCAGCATCAAGGCGGTCGTCCCGCTCTGCTCGGCGGCGAGCTGAAGCCGGCGCCCGGGAGCGAAAGCGAGCCGGCCGATCTCGCCCACCACGGCGGCGAGGCCGCCATGGCGCAAGGCATCCTCCATCACCGCCAGCACCTCCTCGTCGCGGCGGCACTTGGCGTAGATCAGGCGGTCCGGCGCCAGCCCCGCCTGAACGAGGCCGGGGGCGAACAGGTCGCGGCGCGACAGCGTCCACAGCACCGTTCCTTCGCCGCCGGCGCCGGCGCCGGCGAGACGCGCCGCCAGCGCCGCGACGAACAAGGTGGCCGCGGCCTCGTCGCCCAAAGCCGGCGTCGCCGGCGCCGCCTCGTGCAGCGCCGCCACCGCCAGCCCCCCGCCGGTCAGCCGGCCGTCGACCGCCGCCAGGCCGAACGGCAGCCGGCTGCCGGCGGCGGCGCGGCCGGCGCTTTCGATACGCCGCACCTCCGCCCGCAAGGCGTCGAGGCGCGCGTCGGATGAAGACGGAGCATGCATGCGACTCGAACTCTTATGTTCATGCTATGTTCCGCCCGTGCGACGGCAGAGTCAAGCCGGCCGAGGTGCCAGGCCCGGCGCCTCAGTAAATGACGAAGTCGGCGTGGCTGAGCGGCGTGCCGGCGGCAACGGCGGCGAACAGCATCGCCGCGGCGGCACCGCTGCCGTCCGGGTCGTAGAAGATATGGCCGGTGGCGGCATCGTAGAGGATGCGGTCGCCGGCATCGGCGGCCGTCGCGCCCGCATGGAAGGCGGAAGCGGCGAGCGTGCCATTGGGTCCGCCGCCGCTGAAGCCGGCACCGTCGAGCCAGATCGTGTCGGCGCCGCCCGAAAAGTCGAGGATCCTGTCGAAACCGCCGCCGGGCGGAGCCAGGTTGAAATAGAAAAGGTCGCCGCCGGAGCCGCCGCTCAGCACGTCATTGCCGGCGCCGCCGAAAATCTGGTCATTGCCGCCGCCGCCGTCGATGCGGTCCGCGCCGCGGCCGCCGCTCAGCACATTGGCGATGTCGTTGCCCGTGATCGTGTTCGCCGCGGCATTGCCGCGCCCGATCACCGCCAGGCTGCCGGACAGGATCAGCTTCTCGACATGGACCGGGAGGGTGTAGCTGATCGAGGCCTGCACCGTGTCGATGCCGCCGCGACCCAGCTCGACGACGCGATCGCCGGCCTCGTCGACGAGGTAGAAATCGTGGCCTTTGCCGCCGGCCATCACGTCGGCGCCGGCGGCGCCGTCGAGCCGGTTGGCGGCGTTGTTGCCGGTGAGGCCGTTGGCCTGCCCATTGCCGGTGGCATCGATGCGGCCGCCGCCGCCGAGGATCAGGTTTTCGACATGGTCGGCAAGGCGATAGCTCACCCGGCTCCGCGCCGTGTCGATGCCCTGGCCGGCCAGCTCCACGATGCTGTCGCCGGCCACGTCGACGATATAGAAATCGTCGCCATCGCCGCCCGCCATCGCGTCGGCGCCCGCGCCGCCGTCGACGCGGTCATTGCCGCCGCCGCCGCCCATGTCGTCGGCCCCGGCCAGGCCGGCCAGATGGTCGTTGCCGTCCGTGCCGGGGAGGCGGTCAGCGCCGGAGGTGCCCAGCGACGGCAAGTCCAGAATCTGGAACTTGATGCCGCGGTCTTCCTCATCGGCTTCGGGATCGAAATTCAGCCATGCCACGGCAATGTCGCCCGACGCCAGCGTGGTGAGGTCCGGTCGCGCGCCTAAAGCGACGGCAATGGAGTTGACGTCGAAAGCCGCTCCGGCCTTGTTGCCGTCGCTGTCGAACAGCTGCGCCCTGATCTCGCCCTCTTCGAACGAGGGCGGGGGATAATTCTCCCAGGCCACCAGGAAGCCGCCCGACGGCAGGGCCGAAACCTTGACGCCCGTGGTTTCGTCGCCCACCGCGCTCGCCAGCCGCTCTTCCCCGACCTTGGCGCCATCGCCGTCGAAAATCTGGTACTTTGCCCGCCAGCCCGGCAGGTCTCCCGGCTCATCGGAGCCGGGATGAAGGCTGTTCCAGACGACCACGAAGCCGCCGCCGGGCAGCGCCGCGATATCGGGTGACGTCTGGCTGTCGATGAGGATGGTGTTGGCGAGAAAGTCGTCGCCGACCGGCGTCCCGTCGGCTTCGAACATCTGGACGCCGATGCTGTACACCCGATCCTCGGGCCGGGACTCGAAATCCTCCCAGACGAGGACGAACCGGCCCGAATCGAGCGCGACGCCGGCGGGAAACAGGTGGTAGCCGCGGGGATAGTCGTTGACCACCGTCTCGGGCCCGACCTCGTCGCCGGTGGCGCTGAAGAACTGGGCGTGCAGGTTGAAGTCGGAATCCCTCGAATGGTCGCCCTCGTCCGTCCAGCTGACGACAAAGCCCCCCGAGGGCAGCGCAAATACCCCGGAAACTCGGTACGCCTCGTCGGCGACGACGAATTCCGCCCCGACCGCCGTGCCGGAGCTGTCGTAAATCTGTCCGTTGACCAGGCCGTCGCTGATCCAGGTCACGACGAACCCGCCCGAGGCCAGTCCGGCGACGCAGGTGGTCGTGATGTCCGGACTGACGGCGATCCGGTCGCCGACGGCAATGCCGTCGGCGTCGAATTGCTGCGCGACGATGCCGCCCGAATCCCGACGCCAGCTCATCACGAAGCCGCCGCCGGCAAGGGCGCTGATGCTGTGGCCGCTCCCTTCCTCGCTCGCGCGAAGCTCCTCGCTTTGCATGCCGACAAGCCCTGACATCGAAAACCCCTCGCTGATGCGCCGTGAACCGGCCCTGCTCAATCCGCCTCTTAATGAGGCCAAAGTATTGATTCCCCGTTGCGATCCCCCCGACCGGCCGCGTCAGCCGTAGATGACGAAGTCGGCGTGGGTAAGGGCGGTGCCGGCGGCGACGGTGGCGAAGAGGACCGCCGCCGCGGCGCCGTTGCCGTCGGCATCGTAGAAGAGGCTGCCGGTCGCCGCATCGTAGAGGATGCGGTCATCGGCATCGGCCGCCGTGCCGCCCTGATGGAAAGCGGAGGCGGCCAGCGTGCCGTCGGGGCCGGTGCCGCCGAACACCGAGCGGTCGAGCCGGAGGCTGTCGGCGGGCGCCGAATAATCGAGGATCCGGTCGACGTTGGTGCTGCCGAGCGCGCCGTTGAAATAGAACAGGTCGGCGCCGGAGCCGCCGCTCAGCACGTCATTGCCGCCGCCCCCGAAAATCCGGTCGTTGCCGCCGCCGCCGTCGATGCGGTCGTCGCCGCGGCCGCCGCTCAGCACGTTGGAGACGCCATTGCCGGTGAGGAGGTTGTCGCCGGAATTGCCGCGCCCGAGCCGCGCCGCGCTGCCGATCAGCACCAGCTTCTCGACATGGGTCGGCAAGGCGTAGTCGATCCGGCTCTCGACCGTGTCGACGCCGCTGCTGCCGCCCTCGACCACCCGGTCGCCGACATTGTCGACGGCATAGACGTCGTGGCCGCCGCCGCCGGCCATGGCGTCGGCGCCGGCCTTGCCGTCGAGGCGGTTGCGGCCGTTATTGCCTGTGAGGTCGTTGGCGAGGGCATTGCCGGTGGCGTCGACGCTGCCGCCGCCCGACAGCACCAGATTCTCGAGCTCGGCGGACAGGACGTAGCCGAACGGCGAGCGGACGGTGTCCACACCCTGACCCGGCAGCTCGACGACCTGATCGGCGGACACGTCGACGACATAGAAATCGTCGCCGTCGCCGCCTTCCATCCGGTCGGCGCCGGCGCCGCCATTGAGGAAGTTGGTCATGGCATTGCCGATCAGAGCCTGATCGACCTCGCCGAGCCCGGTCACCCTCTCGACATTTTCGGGAAGGGTGTAGTCGGCCAGGCCCGTGCGGACCTCGTCTTCACCGCCGCCGATCGACCAGTCCCGAACCTGGTCGCCGGCATCGTCGACCATATAGACATCGTCGCCGCCATGGCCCGTCATGATGTCCGCGCCGACGCCGCCGTCGAGAAAGTCCGAGCCGCGCTCGTCAGCGAGATCATCTCTGACGTCATCATCGCCGTCGCCGCCGAGCAAAGTGTCATTGCCGAACCCGCCTTCGAGCAGGTCGTCGCCGGTCCCGCCGTCGATCCAGTCGTCGCCGGACTGGCCCCACAACATGTCGCCGTCGGCGCCGCCGGACACCACATCGTCGCCGGGGCCGGCGGCGATGGAGTCCAGATGGCCCCGGCCCTCGATATGGTCGTCGCCCGTCGATCCGTCCAAATAATCGTTCATTTCGGTGCCGATCAGCGTCGTCCCCGCCGGAGCGCTGCCGTCGGGCGCGTAGCCGCTGAAGTTGAAGACGGTGAGATCGGCGGCGGTCACGCCCTCCAGCCGGAAATAATCGACATAGCCGCGCGCGTTGCCGGCGCCGTCGAAGTCCACCTGGACAAGCGTTTCGCCGCCCTCCTGCACAAGCCGCACATGGCCGGACGCAAACGGATTGCCATGGTCGTAATTGGCAAGGGCGTAATCCAGAAACTCGTTCCAGTCGATCCGGTCGCCACCGTCGCCGGCGACAAAGTCCGTGATCACCATCGGATCGCCGTCCGCGGTCATATGTTCGTTGGGATAATAGAGCCCGACGTGATCCTGGCCGTCGCCGAGGGTGACGAGCGAAGCGCGAAAGCCGAACAGCCCGACGCCGTCGTCGCCGTCGCCGAGATCGACTTCGATGGCGGCGTCGGGGGCGCCGTAGATTACCAGTCGGACGCCATCGTTGCCGACGCCTCCGGTGAGGCGGGCGACCGAGCCGGTCGCGACGATCGATCCTTCACCGAGGGCGAGCGTGATACTGTCGGCGCCATCGCCGCCGTCGATCACGTCCAGCCCGCCCAGGTCGGCGTGGAGAGTATCGTCGTCCAGGCCTCCGATCAAAGTATCGCTGCCGACCTGCCCAATGAGAAAATCGCGCCCTGCGCCGCCTTCGAGCCGATCGTCGCCGCCCATGCCGTTCACATGGTCGTTTTCAAGGGTGCCGACGAATGCGTCGTCAGCCGCGCTCCCGGTAAAATCGGTCATTGTCCATCTCCCCACTCGTTCCCGACCGCCGGTTGTTTCCGGCCGGTCTTTTTCGAACGCCGCGAATATCGGGGAAAAATCTTAATATTCTTATCTTGTTACGCCTCCGCACCGGTTCTTCGGGCAAAGGCTTCGCGGCCGCAGACGGACGCGCCCGGCGCGGAAACGGGGACAGTCCCCGTTGGGGGACCCCCATCAGCCGTAGATGACGAAATCGGCGTGGCTGAGCGGCGTGCCGGCGTCGACGGTGGCGAACAGCAAAGGCGCGGCGGCGCCGGTGCCGTCGGCGTCGTAGAAGAGGCTGCCGGTCGCGGCGTCGTAGAGGATGCGGTCGCCGGCGTCGGCGGCGGCGCTGCCCGGATGGAAGGCGGAAGCGCTCAGCGTACCGTTGGCGCCGGCGCGCGTGAAGGCCGAGCGCAGCAGATAGAGGCTGTCGTCGGCGGCCGAGAAATCGAGGATGTCGTCGGCATTGGCGCCGCCCGGCGCGACGTTGAAATAGAAACGGTCGTCGCCGGCGCCGCCGGTCAGCCGGTCCTGGCCGAGATTGCCCATCAGCCGGTCGTTGCCGGCGCCGCCGTCGATAATGTCGTCGCCGCGGCCGCCGTTGAGGAAGTTGCCGCCGCTATTGCCGGTGAGCATGTTGGCGCCGGCATTGCCGGTGCCGTCATAGCCGAGGCCGCCGGTCAGGATCAGCTTCTCGAAATGGGTCGGCAGCCGGAAGGCGATTGCGCTCTCGACCGTGTCGGTGCCGCTGCTGCCCGCCTCGATCACCAGGTCGAGCGCGCTGTTGACGACATAGGTGTCGTGACCGGCGCCGCCGGCCATCGTGTCGGCGCCCGCCTTGCCGTCGAGCCGGTTGTTGCCGTTATTGCCGGTGATCGTGTTGGCGAGGCCGTTGCCGGTGCCGTTGTTGCTGCCGCCCCCGGTCAGCTTCAGCTGCTCGACATGGTCGGACAAGGTGTAGCTTGCCGAGCTGTGCACCGTGTCGAAACCCTGCCCCGCGAGCTCGACGACCCGGTCGGCCGAGGCGTCGACGACGTAGAAGTCGTCACCGGCTCCGCCTTCCAGGCTGTCGGCGCCGCCGCCGCCGTCGAGGCTGTTGTCCGCGCCGGTGCCGACGATGCGGTTGGCCAGGCCGTTACCGAGGCCGTTCAGCGCGCCACCGGCAAGCACCAGCTGCTCGACGTCGGCCGGCAGCGTATAGTTGACCGAGCTGTTGACGGTATCGGACCCGCCGCCCGCAATCTCGACCACGAAATCGGTGGGCACGTCGACCTGATAAACATCGTCGCCGCTGCCGCCGTCCATGAAATCGGCGCCGGCGCCGCCGTCGATCCGGTCGTTGCCGGCGTGGCCGAAGAGCTGGTCGGCGCCGCCGGCGCCCTGGAGCACCCAATCCTCGTCGCTCAGCGCTTCCAGCGAGTCGGCGTCGGGGCCGCCGGTCAGGACTTCGGCGATGTCGGTCAGGCCGATGGTCGCGCCGACCGTCGCAAAGGCGCCGTCGGGGTCGGTGACCCGGATGACGATCTCATAGCTGGACGCATTCTCGAAATCGAACAACGCCCGGTCGAGCACCGTCACCGCGCCGGTCGACGAACCGATGTGGAACCGCCCGCCGGCATCGTCGGCAAGACTGAAGGAGAGGGTCGCTGCATGGGAGTCGACGTCGGTCGCCGAAGCCCAGCCGACCACCGAGCCCGCCTGGCTATGCTCGGCGACGAGCACGCCGGCGAAAGCGGGCGCCGGCGCGTCGTTGACCTCGCCGATGTCGAGCGTCAGCCGGTTCGCGCTGTCGTCCGCATCCTGCCCGCCCCAGCCGGTGCCGCCATCGTCCTGGACCTTGAAGTCGATCCAGGCCGTGCCGGCGCCGTTGAGATTGGCGGGCGGCACGAAAGTCAGCTTGCCGCCGGCGATATCGGCGGCCGAGAACAAAGCCGACGGGAAAGCCGTGATCTCGACCGCAGCCGTGCCGCCGGCGCCGTCGGCGTCGAAGAACAGCTTGCCCCCTGTCGGCGCGGCGGCGACCCGGACCCCGGCGAACGCATCGCCGTCACTGTCGCTGAAGCCGAAATGCGACGCCGCAAGGACGAACACGCCATCCTCGGGCATCGATTCCGTGCGGTCGGCGCCCGCCGGCGCCTGGTTCGGCGTGACCACCATGATCGGCTTGCTGTCGACGTCGCTGAGCGATGTGCCCTGATTGGTGAGCGTGGAGACGCTGTTGCCGCCGCTGGCGACGTAGGCGGCCTCCGCCCGGCCGTCGCCGTTGAAATCGCCGGTCACCAGCGCGACCGGATCGCCCGAGACGAATAAGGGATTCGCCGGCACAAAGGTGCCGTCGCCCTGGCCGACGAGGATTTCGAGCACCGCCAAATGGGTGCTGGTGTCCTCGACGCCGGCGATGATGTCGGGCCGGCCGTCGCCGTTCAGGTCGGCGACGGCAAGGCTGACGGCCGATCGGGTGAGCGCATAAGCGGCGCCGGGCTGGAAGCTGCCGTCGCCATTGCCGAGGAAGACCGAGACCGATCCGGTGAGCGAATCGGCCAGCGCGAAATCGAGCCGGCCGTCGCCGTTGAGGTCGGCGGCGGCGATGTCCCGCGGCCGCGTCGGCGCCGGGATGACGATCGCCTCGGCAAAGCCGCCGTCCGCCGCGCCGAGCAGCAGCGACACGCTGCCGTCGGCGGTGCCGCCGGCGAAGTTGGCGACGATCAGGTCGACCAGGCCGTCGCGGTTGAAGTCGCCCTTGTCGATCGCGACCGGGGCGAACGGTCCCTCGGCCTCGCTGCCGGGCCCGTGATGGGCGGCGGCGCCGAAGCCGCCATTGCCGGTGCCCAGCAGCACCTCGACGCCGTCGTTGCGCGTGGTGACGGCGATGTCGGCGAGGCCGTCGCCGTTGAAGTCGGCCGAGACCAAAGCCTCGGCCAGCCGCATCGGCGTCGTGGTCTGGGCCTGGAAGGTGCCGTTGCCGTAGCCGCGCAGCACGCCGATCGTGCCGCTCAGCGAGTTGGTGACGACGATGTCGAGGAAATTGTCCTGGTTGGCGTTGGTATTGACCAAAGCGACGCTGAACGGGCCGGAGCCGACCGCATAAGTGACAAGCGCTCCCAGCGAACCGTCGCCCGGACCGAGCAGGACGCCGACCGTCCCGGAGGTCTTGTTGGCGACGACCAGATCGAGCTTGCCGTCGCCGTTCAGGTCGGCGGCGGCGATGTCCGAGGGGCCCGCGCCGACCCCCTTGCCGCCGAACGGGACGAGCCTGGGCGCATCGGTGAAAAGGCCGTCATGGGTCGAGACGGTGAGCGCGTCGAGACCGGTGAAGCCGGCTTCGCCGCGGTAGATCAGACCGCCGTCGGCCGCCAGGGTCGCGTTGATCTGCGCCGCGGTCGCGGTCAGGGTGATGCCGCCGGTGCCGTTGCCGCCGCCGCTGATGTCGTCCGCGCCGATCCCGCCCGGCACGTCGGTGAGGATAGCGAGCGTGCCGTGGGCGACGCCGAGATGGACGGTGATCTCGCCGGCCGCGTCCGGATCGGCGACGGCGATTCCGGTGAGCGCGATCGGATCGCCGACCAGCTCTGCCGCGGTCCCGCCGACATGGTTGACCGGCGCATCGTTGACGGGCTGGATATGAATGGTTTCAACGACGCTCGCGCTCAGCGCTTCATCGGCGCCATTGCCGCCGTCATCGACCAGAACGGTGAGGGAGGCGGTGGCGGGAGGAGCGTCGTCGGCCGCCAAATAGCCGACCGCGCTGTCGGCCTCGCCGCCGAGCAGCGCCTGGATCTGGGCCAGCGTGCCGGTGATCATGACGGTGCCGGTGCCGTTGCCGTCGACGGCGGCACCGCTGGAGCCGGCCAGCACGCCGAGCACGCCATGATCGACCGACAGCGTCACCGTCATCACTGCCGAGGCATCGGCGTCGCCGATCCGGATCGCGCCGGTGAGGTCGAGCGGCTCCTGCTCGGCGGCATGATAAGCGGGCGCGAACATCCGGCCGTAGACGCCGCTGCCCGGGTCGCCTTCCTCCTCCCTGGAGCTCCAGATCGCCACGAACCGGCCGTCCGCCAGCGCCTTCACGCGCGGCGCCTGCTGCCCGTCGGCGGTCGACGGGCTGACCACGAACTGCGGGCCGACGGGATCGCCGGCGGCGTCGAAGGTGCGGGCGAGGATATTGTCGGTATGGATGGTGCTGACGTCCCAGACGACGGCGAAGCCGCCGCCGGGCAGCGCCGTCACCGACGGGCCCTGCTGGTAGACCCCGTCATATTCGTTGATCCGGAAGTCGGGGCCGAGCGGATTGCCGTCGGCGTCGAAGCGGCGGCCGAAGATCGATTGGAAGCCGTCGGCACCGCGGCCGTCCCAGACGAAGATCAGGCCGCCATCCTCGAGCACGGCGATCGAGTGATTCCACTGCGTGCCGGGGATGTAGCTGTTGACCTTGAACTCGCCGCCCACCCGGTTGCCCGCCGCGTCGAAGCGCTGCGCGAAGATGTCGCCGCCGCCGAGCGCGGTGGGCTGGGCGCTGACCCAGCTGATCAGGAAGCCGCCGCCGGGCAAGGCGATGGTCTCGCCCATCAGCTGGCCGTAGGTCGCCACCGCGTTGGCCCGGAATTCCTCGCCGACGGGACTGCCGTCGGCGTCGAAGATCTGCGCGAAGATGCCGGTATTGCCGCCGTCCGGGCCTTCCCAGGTGAAGACGAAGCCGCCGCCCTCGAGCGCGGCGCCGGTCGGCCAGGCCTGGTCGAGATCGACGACGCTGTTGACCCGGAACGGATCGCCGGCCGGCATCAGCGCGTCGTCGTAGCGCTGCGCGTAGATGTCGCGAGGGCCGTCTTCTTGCTTGAAGCTGTGAAAGGCGACGAAGCCGCCGCCGTCGAGCGCGATCAGCCCGACATGGCCGCTGCCCTCGACGCCGATGCGGCGGCCCTCGGTGCCGATCGGCATCGCCGGTCCGACCGCGGCTCCGGCGGCGTCGTAACGCTGCGCATAGCCGATCGGAACGATCTCGGTTCCATAGTCTTGCGAGCCGGCAACCCAGGTGGCGACGAAGCCGCCGTCGGCGAGCGCGATCAGGTCGACGTTCCACTCGTCACCGTCGGTGATCGTGTTGATCCGGAATTGATCGCCGGCCGGCGCCGCGCCGAGGCCGGGCGCGATCGTCACCGTCGGCGCGACATTGACCGTCTCCGCCGTCGCGGAGCCAGGCAACGCCCCGTCCTGCCGCGTCAGTGGCTCCGCGGCAAGCGGAAGGATGTCAAATTCCCAATTCTTCACGGCGGCCTTCCGACGCTGCAATCCTCAGGCCTCAAGCGGCGGTGAGACCCGCCGGGGCTGAGCATTCCGGTTTCCTATCTGGAGAGCCGGCCAGGCAATTCGCGTCGGCAGAATGCCGGCGGCGCCTTGAGGCCAAAAAGCGATCCCCACCCCAACCGCGCGCCTATGTCGACAAAGCGGCAGAAATTCAAGCAAAATCCGTGGGTTGTTGCGCTGCCGTAGCGGTTGCGCGGCGGCCGTGCAGCCGTGGCGGGCTCGACACGAGGTCGCCTGCGCTCCTATTGGGCCGATGCTGTTGCGTTCCCTGCTGCTCGTTCTTGCCCTGTTCGCCGCGGTCCCGGCCGCCGCCCAGGGCGGCGATGCCGACTGGCTCTACCGCGACAGCGACATCGAGCGCGATCCGACGTGGCGGTTCGGAACGCTGGCCAACGGCCTGCGCTACGCGATCCGGCGCAACCCGCTGCCCGCCGGCCAGGTCTCCATCCGCGTCCGCATCGACGCCGGCTCGCTGCACGAAGAGGAAAGCGAGCGCGGCTGGGCCCATTTCGTCGAGCATATGCTGTTCCGCGGCACCGAAAACTATCCCGACCGGCGCGCGCGCCAGGTGTGGCAGGAGCTGGGCGCGAGCTTCGGCAGCGACAGCAACGCCCGCACCAGCGCCACCGAGACCGTTTATGTGCTGAACCTGCCGCACGCCTCACGCGACGCGCTCGACACCAGCCTCGCCGTGCTCGCCGAGATGGTGTCGCGGGCCCGCTTCGAACCGGCCGCGGTCGAAGCCGAGCGCGCCGTCATCCTTGCCGAGAAGGGCCGCCGGCCCGAGCTCAGCCAGCGCATGATCGAGCTGTCGCGCACGCTTTTCTATTCGGGCCTGCGCTTCGCCGAGCGCGACACGATCGGCACCGATCCGACGCTGGCGGCGGCGGGCGCCGACGCGCTCAAAGCCTTTTACCGCCGCTGGTACCGGCCCGACCGGGCGACCATCGTCATGGTCGGCGACGCCGACGAAGCGATGATGGAAGCCTTGATCCGGGAGCGGTTCGGCGGATGGCAAGGTGAAGGGCCGGCATCGCCCGACCCCGATTACGGCCGGATCGCCGAGGTCGCGCAGCCGGTCGCCGAACTGGTCTATCCCGGCGTGCCGACCGCGACGACCCTGGTGTGGCTGCGGCCGTGGCGGAGGCTGCCGCACACGATGGAGCGCGAGCGGCTGTTCCTCGAGGAAGCGCTGGCCGAGCGGATCCTCAACCGGCGGCTCGAGACCCATGCCCGCGGCCGATCGGCGTTCATCAACGCTTCGGTCAGTGCCAGCCGCTCGCGCAACATCGCCGAGGCGACCCAGCTCGCCGTCGTCGCCCGCGAGGGCGCGTGGCGGCCGGCGCTGGCGGAGAGCTTCGCCATCCTCGCCGACGCGCTGCGCGCGCCGCCCAGCGCCGGCGAGATCGACCGCGAGCTTCAGAATCTGCGCACCGGAGCGACCGCGGCGCTCCAGGGCGAGGCGACGATCCAGTCGCAGACCCGCGCCGAGCAGCTGATCGGCGCGATCGACAATGGCGCGGTGATCGCGACCGCGCGCACGGTGCTGGAGAATTTCGAACGCAACGCGCCGCTGATGACGCCGGAGCGGATCGGCGCGGCGATGCGGGCCCTGTTCACCGGGTCGGGGCCGCGGATGATGCTGGTTTCGCCGACGCCGGTCGAGGGCGGGGAGGCGGCGCTGGCGGCCGGGCTCGCCGCCGCCCGCGCCGCCGCGCCGGCGGAACGCGCCGCCGAGCGCCGGGTCAGCTTCGAGGATCTGCCGCCGCTCGGGCCGCCGGGCCGGGAGCTGTCGCGCGAGCGGATCGAGGATATGGACGTCACCATCGTCCGCTTCGCCAACGGCTCGACCCTCACCTTCAAGCGCACCGACTATGATCGCGGCGCAGTGGCGGTGCGGCTGCGCTTCGGATCCGGCCTCGCCGGGCTGGCGCCGGACCGGCCGTCGCTCGCCTGGCTCGGCGGGCTGGTGGCCCCCTCCGGCCTCGCCGGCCTCGACCTCGAGGCGATGGAGCGGCTGCTGACCGGACGGCGGATGGGGCTCGCCTTCCGCGTCGACGAGGACGCCTTCGTGCTCGGCGGCCAGACCAGCGCCGCCGAGCTGCCCGACCAGCTGCGGCTGCTCGTCACCAAGCTCACCCATCCGGGCTGGGATCCGGCGCTGTTCGCGCGCTTCCGCGCCGGCGCGGTCGAAAGCTTCGATCTCCATTTCTCTTCGGCGGCAGCCCGCGCCGGACGGGAGCTGGGCGGCGTGATCCGTCCCCGCGACCAGCGCTGGCGTCCGATCGAGCGCGAGGAGATGGCGGCCGCGACCGTCGAGCAGTTCAGGGAGTTTTTCTCGCCGCTGCTCGCCCGGGGGCCGATCCACGCGATCATCGTCGGCGATGTCGAGCTCGAGGCGGCGGTCGAGGCCATCCGCCGGACGGTCGGTTCGCTGCCGACGCGGCCGCAGCCGGAGCCGGCGGCCGGCGGCGCCGCGCTGCAGCCGCCGGCGCCGGAGCCGGCGCCGCGCACCTTCACCCACCAGGGCGACCCCAACCAGGCCTATGCCCTGATCGGCTGGTCGACGATCGGCGGCCGCGACCGGATCGCCGACCGGCGGGCGCTGGCGCTCGCCGCCAACATGTTCGAGGTGCGTCTGTTCGACCGCCTGCGCGAGGAGGAGGGCGCCACTTATTCGCCCGGCGCCGCCCATTTGAGCTCGGACGCGTTCCCGGCCTGGGGCATTTTCTACGCCGCCGCCGAGATCCGGCCGGAAAGCGCGCCGACCTTTTTCCGGGTCGGGCGCGAGATCCTCGCCGATCTCGCCGCCCGCCCGGTCGAGTCCGACGAGTTCGCCCGCGCGCAGAACCCGATCGTTTCCGGAATCGAGCGCCGGGTCGCGAGCAACGGCTACTGGATCGACGCGATCGAGGACTGGGTCGACCATCCCGAGGAGATCGCCGCGGTCCGCTCCTATCTCGCCGACTATCGGGCGCTGACTCCCGAACGGGTGCGTCAGGCGGTCGCCGCTTTGGTCGCGGATCAGGGTGACTGGTCGATGCTCGTCCTTCCGACTAGAGGAAGCGGGGAACGAGAAGCACCAAGTGGCCGATAGCGCCGTCCAGATCGCCGCGCCCGCCCCGCGCCAGGCCAATAGCAGCTGGAACCCGTTCCGGCTCCACGGCCGTCCGTTCTTCGAGGACAAGAACCGCGCCTTCTGGACGCTGCAGTCGATCGGCTGGGGCGGCTATTTCGTGCTGCGCACCCTTTCCGGCATCGCCAACAACATGGGCTGGAGCTATGTTCTCCATACGCTGCTGCTGACCGCCACCGGCTATTCGATCACCTTGCTGATGGCGGCCGCCTATCGCCGGCTCATCCGCACCAAGCCGCTCTACACCTGGGTCGGTTCGATCCTGATCGTGATCGTCGCCGCCGCCGGCTTCTCGGCGATCGAGACGTGGAGCGTCGCCACCTTCATCCAGCCCGGCACGCGGCCGGAGGGGATACGCTTCATGGGGGCGATCCTGCTCACCGTATCGCTGCTCATCGCCTGGTCGGCGCTTTATTACAGCATCAACTTCTACCTGCTGCTCGAGGCGCAGAGCGACCGGCTGCTTCGGCTCGAAAGCCAGGCCTCCAACGCCCAGCTGGCGATGCTGCGCTACCAGCTCAATCCGCATTTCCTGTTCAACACATTGAACTCGATCTCGACCCTGGTGCTGCTGAAGCAGACCGATCGCGCCAATGCGATGCTGTCGCGCCTCTCTTCCTTCCTGCGCTACACTTTGGTCAATGAATCGATCGGGCTGGTCAGCGTCGCCCAGGAGATCGAGACGCTGAAGCTCTATCTCGAGATCGAGAAGATGCGGTTCGAGGAGCGGCTGCGCCCCCATTTCCACATCGATCCGAGCTGCAACGGCGCCCAGCTGCCGTCGCTGCTGCTGCAGCCGCTGATCGAGAATGCGATCAAATATGCGGTGACGCCGCAGGAGGAGGGCGCCGACATCTCGATCGAGGTGCGGCGCCAGGTCGACCGCGTCGTCATCAACGTCTCCGACACCGGGCCCGGCGCCGACGCCCTCTATCGCAAGCGCGCCGCCGAATCGACCGGCGTCGGCCTGGCGAACATTCGCGACCGCCTGGCGCAGGCCTATGGCGACAATCACCGCTTCGAGACACAGTCGGAGATAACAGGGGGGTTTCGCGTTTTGATCGAGATTCCCTATCAGATCGAAGAAGCCGAGGAGCCGAGATGACCATCCGTACGATTCTGGTCGACGACGAGCCGCTGGCCATCCAGGGCCTGCAGTTGCGGCTTGAGCCGCACGACGATGTCGAGATCGTCGATACCTGCTCGAACGGCCGCGAAGCGATCCGTTCGATCAAGACGCACAAGCCGGATCTCGTCTTCCTCGACATCCAGATGCCGGGCTTCGACGGCTTTTCGGTGATCCAGGGGCTGATGGAGGTCGAGCCGCCTCTGTTCGTCTTCGTCACCGCTTATACCGACCATGCCATCCGCGCGTTCGAGGCGCAGGCCGTCGACTATCTGATGAAGCCGGTCGAGGAGGCGCGGCTCGCCGACACGCTCGACCGGGTGCGCCAGCGACTGGCCGAGAAGCGCGGGGTCGAGGAGGTCGACCGGCTCAAGGAGGTGCTCGCCGAGGTGGCGCCGGAGGCGATGGAGAGCGTCGAGACGGGCGACGACGCCCATGCCGCCAACCGCTACGAGAAGATGATCAACATCAAGGATCGCGGCCAGATCTTCCGGGTCGACGTCGACAGCATCGAGAAGATCGACGCCGCCGGCGACTATATGTGCATCTATACCGGCGACAACACGCTGATCCTGCGCGAGACGATGAAGGATCTGGAAAAGCGCCTCGATCCCAGGCGCTTCCAGCGCGTCCATCGCTCGACCATCGTCAATCTCGACCAGGTCCGCCAGGTCAAGCCGCACACCAACGGCGAATGCTTCCTGGTGCTGGGCTCGGGATCGCAGGTGAAGGTCAGCCGTTCCTACCGCGACGTGGTGGCGCGGTTCGTCCATTAGGGAAAAGAAATGTTCATCCTGTTCCTGCTGCAGGCGGCGACGGCGGCCCAGGCGCCGGACATCGAGTTCGACGCCCGGGTAACGGCGCGCGAGGTGCGGATCGAGCGGCGCGGCACGGCCTCGCTGACGGTGACCGGCGGCCCCGGCAGCGATGTGCGGGTCGACAAGCCCGCCGCGAACGGGCGGCAGCGGCTGCGCAACGTCGACGTCCATGTCCACGCCGAGGCCCGCCTCGCCGACTCGCGGCAAAATCCTCCTGTAGCGGAAACTCCCAGCCCGGACTGACGTTGGGCGCCCCGTAACAGGGAGATGTCCATGCGTTCGAAGCTCACCGCCGCCGCCGCGGCCGCCGCCGCCCTCATCATCGCCACCCCGGCCGCCGCGCAGCGCAACCAGCGCGACGCGCAGCAGCCTTCGCAGCCTTCGCCGCTCGCCCAGCAGGCGCTCGCTTCGGGCGACCAGCCGGACGTCCTGCTCGACGTTCCCAACCTGTCGGTCGAGCAGCTGACGATCGAGGTCAACAACCTCCAGGTCGATCTCGCCCTCGACGCCCGGCTCGCCAACCTGCTGCGGCTGACCGCAGGCGCCCATGCCAGCATCGACAACGTCAAGATCGACATTCGCGGCGTGCGCGCCCAGGCGACCTTGATCGTGCGGCTCGACAATGTCCGGGCGATCATCGAGCGGACCCTGCAGACGCTCGACAACAATCCGCAGCTGGTCAGCCAATTGCTGTCGACGGTCGACAATGCGGTCGGCACGGTCGGCGGCGTCGCCAACAATGCGGTCGGCACCGTCGGCAATGTCGCGAGCAGCCTGCTTCAGAACGGCCAGCTGCTCGACCTCGCCCGCGCCGGTCTGACCGAGGTGTCGCGGACGGTGAACAGCACCGGCCAGACCGTGCGGCGGGTGACCGACAGCAGCGGCCAGCTGATCGAGGTGGTGACCGACACCGCCAACCGGATCGTCTCGTCGCGCCGGCTGGGCACGCAGCAATAGGATTGACCGCAAGCCGCGGGACGCCTTTTCCGATGGGGACAGTTACGTAACTGTCCCCATTTTGGAGAGGGTGCCATGTCCCAGTCCGACAAAGCCCGCTTGTTCGCCTCGCTGCACCGGCCGGGCGATCCGGTGATTCTGTTCAATGCCTGGGACGCTGGGAGCGCCAAGGTGATCGCCGAGGCTGGCGCGACCGCGATCGCGACCGGCAGCGCCTCGGTCGCCGGCGCGCACGGCTTCGCCGACGCCGAGGCGCTGCCGCTCGACCTGGCGCTGGCCAATGCAGCAAGGGTGGCCGCCGTCGTCGACCTGCCGGTGACGATCGACTTCGAGGGCGGCTATGCGGTCGATCCGGATGAGCTTGGCGCCAATATCGAGCGGCTGGCGGCGACCGGCGCGGTCGGCTGCAATTTCGAGGATCAGGTGGTCGGCGGCGAAGGCCTGCACCCGATCGCCCGGCAGGCGGACAGGATCCGGGCGGCGCGCGCCGGCGCCGGCCCCGATTTCTTCCTCAACGCGCGCACCGACATCTTCCTCAAGCAGCGCGACGGCCACGACCGGGCGATGGTCGACGCCGCGATCGAGCGCGCGGCCGCTTATGCCGATGCGGGCGCCAGCGGATTCTTCGCGCCCGGCCTCGCCGACCTCGACCTGCTCGCGAGGCTGTGCGAGCGCTCGCCGCTGCCGGTCAATTTCATGGCCTTTCCAGGCGCGCCGTCGGCGGCCGACGTCGGCGCCGCCGGCGTCGCCCGGATCAGTCACGGCCCCTTCCCCTGGAAGCTGGCGATGCAGGCCCTCAAGGAGGCGGCGCAGGCCGCCTATCGCGGCTGATCAGATCCCGACGTCGGCCTGGTGGGCGGCGATCAGCCGCTCCATCCGCTCGATGATCTGGCGCTGGCGGTTGACGCGCTTGCGGGTGACGTCGCGCAATATATCGTCGCCGCGCATCTCGTGATGCGTCCAGCCCTCTTCCTCGATCAGGCGGAGCATCTCGATCGCCCGGTCGCGCTCGTCGCGCAGCAGCTCGAGCGCGTCGGCAGCCGAAAGTCCCTCACCAGCCATCACGCCTTCATAGAGGAAAAAAGGCGAGGAAGCATATCGTGGACTTGCCCCCGCATCCCGCTTAGCCTTGACGGCCTCGGGAGGGCCGGTGAAGGCGGTGCTGCAACGCTTTGACGATCCGGAGACGGAACGCGCTTTCCTGCGCGCGGAGCGGGCGGAGCGCGGCCAGGCGATCCGCGCCCTGATCATCATCGCCGCGGCGACCCTGTTCTCCTACATCCTGCTCAATCCGATGCATTTCCCGCGCGAGGGGGTGATCGCCTACGGCGTCGCGGCCGGCGCGCTGATCGCGCTGCTGACCGGGTTTTTCCTGCTGACCCGCACCCGTCTCTACCTGGAGAAACCGTGGATCGACCTGCCGGTGTTCGTCGCGCTGGCCGCCGGCATGAAGGCGCTGACGCTGGCGCTGGCCGACCAGGCGGCGGTCACCGCCTTCCCTCCGCACGCCATGGCGCTGGTCCAGATGGGGATATTGGTGGTGTTCGCCAGCGTCGGCTTCGCCGGCACCTTCCGCTTGTATCTGGTCTGGTCGCTGGGCGTGGTCGCGCTGTTCGCCGCCTGGCTCGCGACGCGCGACGTGACGGCGATCGCGAAGCTCTACACGCTGACCAACTTCAGCACCTTCTTCATCTTCGCCCTCTACTTCAACTGGGACACTGAGCGGCGCGCGCGCAAGGTGTTCGCCGCCAATCTGGCGCTCGAGGCGGAGCGGGCCAAGACCGAGGCGCTGCTCTACAATGTGCTGCCGAGGGAAGTGGCGGCGCGGCTGCGGGCCGGCGAGGCGGTGGCCGACGCCTTTTCCGACGTCACCGTGCTGTTCGCCGACCTGGTCGGCTTTTCCGGGCTCGCCCGCAGGGTCTCGCCGGGCCATTTGGTCGAAACGCTCAACCTCTATTTCTCCGCGGCGGATCGCTGCGCCGAGCGCCACGGCCTCGAAAAGGTCAAGACGATCGGCGACGCCTATCTGGCCGTCGCCGGCGGCACCGGCTCGCGCACCGCCGACAGCCGGGCCGCGCTCGCCTTTGCCCGCGACCTGATCGCAGAGCTCGAGGCGATCGCGGCGCGGACCGGGCTCGACCTGAAGGCGCGGATCGGCATCCATACCGGGCCGGTGGTCGGCGGGGTGATCGGCAGCACCCGGCTCGCCTACGATTATTGGGGAGACACGATGAACATCGCCAGCCGGCTGCAGGCGGCGGCGCCGGCCAATGGCGTCGCCGTGTCCGAGGCGACCTGGTTCCAAACCCGCGCCGAGCAGGAATATGACCCCCATGCGACGGTGCTGAAAGGGATCGGCGAAGCCCAGGTCTATATCGCCCGCCTCGGCGGCTGAGGGAACCGTTTCCCGCCCGGCCCATTTCGCCGGACGATGAAGGCGCTGCTGATCCATCACGAGGGCGCGGGCGACGGCGCCACCTCGCGCAAGGCGCTGGTCGCCCTGATCGAGGAAGAAGGCTGGAAGGTCCGCCATTTGTCGCGCAAGGAAGCCGGCGCCAAGGCGATCCGCTCCGCCAAGCCGGACCTGATCGTCGTCGCCGGCGGCGACGGCACGGTCGCGAAGGTGCTGGCGATGCTGCCCGATCGATCGGTTCCGGTCGCGATCCTGCCGACCGGCACCGCCAACAATATCGCCCGCTCGGTCGGCATCGACGGCGATCCGGAGGCGATCGTCGCCGGCTGGGACATGGACCGCCGGCGCCGGTTCGACGTCGGCAATGCCCTTTGCCCCTGGGGCTGCCGGCCGTTCGCCGAAGGGGTCGGCTTCGGCCTGTTCGCCAATTCGCTGCGACTGGCGCCGGACGTCGACGGCCGGGCCAAGCTGCGCGCCGGCCGCGACGCGATGCGCCGGGCGCTCGGCGACGCCGCGCCGATGCCGCTCGAAATCGCGCTCGACGGCGAGCCGCTGCCGGACGACTTGCTGTTCGCCGAGATCATGAACGTGCCGCTGACCGGACCGAGGCTGAAGCTGGCACCCGACGCCGATGCCGGCGACGGCCGCCTGCACGCCTCCGGCCTGCGCGAGGAGAATCGCGCCGCGATGCGCGCCTGGCTGGCCGGAACCAGCGAAAAGGAGCCGCCGGTGACGCAGTGGAGCGGCCGCGAGGTCGTGGTCCGCGGCGGCGGCGTGACGATGCGGATCGATGACGAATGCTGTTGGCTGGAACCGGGTTCGGAAGTGACGATCCGGCTGGAGGGCGAACCGGTCCAGCTGCTCGCGCCGCCCGATCGCCCCGCCCTCGCCGGTTAGGAGCCGCCATGGCAGCCGTCCAAGCAAGCTCGCTCGATCCTGGCCTGCTCGCCGACCTGGAAGCGACCGCCACCGAGCTCGCCCGCCTCGCCGGCGCCGAAATCGAGCACACGCTCGGCAAGGTGCTGGCGGTGGAATATAAGGGAAGCACCGCCGATGCCGCCACGCTCAGGGACCCGGTTTCCGAGGTCGACCGCAATGTCGAGCTGCTGATCCGCGCCCGGCTCGGCGAGCGCTTCCCCGGCCACGACATTCTCGGCGAGGAATCTGGAGGAGAGGCCGGGGCGGGAAAGCGATTTCGTCTGGGCGGTCGACCCGGTCGACGGCACCACCAACTTCGTCAACGGCTTTCCGCTCTTCGCCGCGTCGATCGGCGTGCTGTACCGTCATGTGCCGGTGGCCGGCGCGGTCTGGTGCAGCGCCAGCCACGCGCTGCGCGCCGGCGTCTATCATGCCGCAAGCGGCGGCAAGCTCCATTTCGACCGCGAGGCGATCGACCATGTCGGCAACCCCGCCGTCCGGCGCTGGCTGGCCGGCGAGCCGGAGGCGACGACGCGCGAGGGGTTGCCGTGGGACGTGCGCAAGACCGGCTCGGCCGCGATCGAATGCGCCTTCGTCGCCGCCGGCCTGCTGCGCGTCGCCCGCTTCGAGCGGCCCAATGTCTGGGACGTGGCCGGCGGACTGGCGCTGGTTCGGGCGACCGGCGGCGTCGTGCTCTGCCGCGACGAGGAGGGCTGGACCGACTTCGAACGGTTCGAGGCCGTCGTCCATGCGGAACGGCCCTTCGCCGACCTGAGGCACTGGCGCCGGCCGCTGATCCTCGGCGAGCGCGAGGCGGCGGCGCTGCTCGCCCAAACCGCCTGAACCTGCTACGCCGCCGGTGCGAAGGGAGAGCGGGCGATGGCGAAAGTGACCGGGCTGGGCGGCCTATTCTACAAGGTGGCGGATCCCGAGCGCAGCCGGGCCTGGTATCAGGAGACGCTCGGCATCGGCGGCGAATGGGGCGCCGCCTTCCGCTGGCAGGACGAGCCGCAGGAAGACCCGTTCAGCCTGCTCAGCCCGTTCAAGCAGTCGAGCGATTATTTCGAACCGTCGGCATCGTCCTTCATGATCAACCTGCGCGTCGACGATCTCGACGGCCTGCTGGCGGAGCTGAAGGCCAAGGGGATCGACGTGCTGGGCACGCAGGACGAGGATTATGGCAAGTTCGCCTGGATCCTCGACTGCGACGGCATCAAGATCGAGCTGTGGCAGCAGCTCGGGCCGGCGCCGGCCTGAACGGGCCAGGGCGGAGGGACAGTTTGGGGACAGTTACTTAACTGTCCCCAAACTGTCCCCTCACTCCGCTTTCGGCCGGAACAGAGCGGCGACGCTGAGAAAGGCTCCGCCGGGGGCGGACTTGAGCACCGTCGTCCGGAACAGACGCGCCGAGACCCGGATGATGATGACGATCCACAACGCCTGCCAGACCAAAGCGACGAGATGCGGCCACAGGCTGCCATGCTGGGCGGCGTGGGCTACCATCGCCAGCGGCGAGCTGAACGGCACGACATAGGCGGCCCACATCATCGCGCCGCCTTCGCTGTCGACCGCCGCCATGGCGAGCAGGAAGACCAGCACCTGCAGCATCGTCACCGGCATCGACAGCGTCTGGATCTCGCGAATGTTGCTCGCCTGGCCGCCGATGCACAGAAACAGGGCGCCGAGCAGCATGTAATTGACCGCATAATAAACGAGCACCAGGAAAATGAAGATCGGCCAGCCCACTGCCGGGCCGGCCTCGGGCATGGTCATCCAGTCCTGCAGCACCTGCAGGAACAGGTAGCCGACGGCGAGCATGCCACCCCACAGCATCAGCCCGACCAGCGAGATGCCGAGCATCGCGATCAGCTTGCCGAGGAAAACCGCATCCAGCGGCACCGCGGCGGCGAGCACCTCGATCACCTTGTTCGACTTCTCCTCGGCGAGGTTGGACAGCAGCAAGGTGGCGAGCAATACGGTGATCGCGAAAATCGCGGTCTGCGCGCCCTGGGCAAGCTTGCGGCGTACCATCTGCAGATTGCCGGCCGCCTGCTCGGTCACGACGCGCCGGATCTGCACCGGCTCGGGAGCGCCGCCGGCGCGCTCGAGCGCGGCGGTGCGGCGCGCCATGTCGATCAGCAACTCCACACGCCGGGTGACGCTGTCCTCGACCTTGGCCGGGCCGGTAAGGACCGGCGCGTCCAGCGTACCGCTGAACACCGCCGAATAGCCGGCCTGCTCGTCGGCGAGCAGGCGCCCCGCCTGGACCTGGACATTCTCCGCCGGCGGCACCGGCCGCAGCAGCGGCAGGCTGTGCTCCGGAGTCGCCGGGGCCAGCCGTTCGCGTACCGCCTCGAGCGCTTCGATCGTGTCGCTGTCGGCGATGACGGCGACCACCGGCTGCGAGGCGCTGAGGTCGTTTTCGTCGGCGATCTGGCCGACGACGAAGGCGGTGACGAAGACGAGCAGGGGCACCGCCAGAAACAGGATGAAGCTGCGCGAATAGACGGTGGCGACGAAATCGCGGCGGGCGATCACCCAGGCGGCTTCGAACAGGCCGATCATGCCGCCACCCCCAGATCGGCGCGAGCGCTCTCTTCCATCTCGCGCGCCGCCGCCTCGCCGGCGATCGCGACGAAGGCGTCATGGAGGCCCGGCCGCTCGATCGAGAGTTCCTCGATCCCGGCGCCGTCATCGACCAACGCCTTCAACAGCGGCTCGACGCCGCCGTCGGGCAGCTCGAACTCCCAATAGCCGTCACGGGCGCGCGCATCCTCGGGAAGCGCGCGGCGCCAGCCGCCCTCCGCCGCCCGCGTCCGCAACCGCACGTTCGGCCGCAGCCGGTCGCGCGCTTCGGCGACCAGCCCCTCGAACCGAATCTGGCCGCCGGCGATGATCGCGATCCGCTCGCACAGCCGCTCGGCGTGGGAGATGACATGGGTCGAGAAGATCACGGTCGTGCCCGAAGCCGCCTCCTCGCGGATCAAATGCTCGAGGCGCCCCTGGTTGATCGCGTCGAGCCCGGAAAAGGGCTCGTCGAGCACGATCAGCTTCGGCTTGTGGACGATCGTGCCGAACAGCTGGACGGTCTGGGCCATGCCCTTCGACAGGCTCTTGATCGGCTTGTCGACATAGTCGCCGAGCCCGTTCTCGGCGAGCAGGATCTCGGCGCGCTTGCGCCCCACGTCGAGCGGCAATCCGCGCAGCGCGCCCATGAAGGCGATCGACTCGCGCGTCGACATCGCCGGATAGAGGCCGCGCTCCTCGGGAAGGTAGCCGACGATCTTCGCCGCCTCGAGCGGCCGGTCATGGCCGAGCAGCGAACGATGCCCCTGGTCGGGCTCGATGATTCCGAGCAGCATCCGCAAGGTCGTCGTCTTGCCGGCGCCATTGGGTCCAAGAATGCCGTAAATGCTGCCTTCCGGAACGGCAATGTCGATGCCGCGAACCGCGGGCTTTCCGTCGAACGCCTTGAAAAGCCCCCTCGCCTCAATAGCTAAATCGATCGCCACGCCGGCTTGTCGCCCCCTGTTGACAAGTTGAAGGGGTAAAGCGGAGAAAGGTTTGAAAGGCAAGACAAAGTTGCGCGCCTCGATCGAGCAAAAGGCCGTTGAACTGGGCTTCTGCGCAGTCGGCGTCGCGCCCGCCGACGCGGCGCCGCAGGCCGGCGCGCGGCTCCAGGCGTGGCTTGCCGACGGCGCGCATGGCGACATGCTGTGGATGGCGGAGACGGCGGCGCGGCGCGCCTCGCCGGCAGCCTTGTGGCCGGAGGTCAGGTCGGTCATTTCGCTCGGCATGAGCTATGCTCCGGCCGGCGATCCGCTCGCCCTCGCCGACAGCCCGGAGCGCGGCCGCATCTCGGTCTATGCCCAGGGCGCCGACTATCATGACGTCGTCAAGAAGGCGCTGAAAGCGCTCGCCCGCTGGCTGGTCGCCGAAGCGGGTGGCGACCTCAAGGTGTTCGTCGACACCGCGCCGGTGATGGAAAAGCCGCTGGCCGAGGCGGCCGGAATCGGCTGGCAGGGCAAGCACACCAATCTGGTCAGCCGCCAGGACGGCAGCTGGCTGTTCCTCGGCGCCATCTACACCACGCTGGAGATCGAACCGGACATGCCGCACGCGGCGCGCTGCGGCAGCTGCCGGCGCTGCCTCGACATCTGCCCGACCGACGCCTTCCCGGCACCCTACCGGCTCGATGCGCGGCGCTGCATCTCCTATCTGACGATCGAGCATAAGGGCGCGATCCCCGAGGAGTTTCGCGAGGCGATCGGCAACCGCATCTACGGCTGCGACGACTGCCTCGCCGTCTGCCCCTGGAACCGCTTCGCCGGCGCCGCCCGGCGCAATCGCGCCTTCCTGCCGCGCGCCGAGCTGGCCGCGCCGGCGCTCGGCGACCTGCTGGCGCTCGACGACGCGGCGTTCCGCAAGCTGTTCGCCGGCTCGCCGATCAAGCGGATCGGCCGGGGCCGGATGGTGCGCAACGCGGCGATCGCGGCCGGCAATAGCGGCCGGCCCGAACTGATACCGGCACTGCAGACGCTGGCGTCGGATCCGGACGAGGTCGTCGCCGAGGCGGCGCGCTGGGCGCTCGCCCGCCTGGACGTCGGACCTAGCGCACCTGCTGGCGGGCGGTGAGGGCGGCGACGCAGGACGAACGGTCCATTTCGCGGCCGTCGGGAAGCCGCGCGTCGACATGGGTGACGACCGGCTCGCCGCCGCCGCGCGGCGGGTAGAGATAGGCGTCCAGCACGCAGGCCGGGGCGAGGAACTGAAGCTTGCGCGCCTCGCCCTCGCGCAGCTCGAGATCGGGCCGGCCGAACTGGGCGACCAGCGTGCGGGCGGTGGCGCCGATCACGCTCTCGAGGCCGACGGTCGTGTAGGCCGGCGGCGGCGGCGGGACCGCCGGCGGGGCCTCCGCGGCCGACCGGACGCAGCCCGCCAGCGGCACCGCCAGCAGCAACAGCGCACCCGTATGAAGCCGCATCGACACCCCCCTGATGATCGCCTCGCCACAGCAGCATGGAAAGCCGGGGACCTCAAGCCACAGCGCCGCGCGCCAGCCACGCTTTGCCGCATGCGGGGGCTGCAGCCTCCGGCCCGGGACGCTATGGAAGCCGCCATGACGCTGCCGCCCTTTCATCTCGCCTTCCCGGTCCACGACCTCGAAGAGGCCCGCGCTTTCTATGGCGGGCTGCTCGGCTGCCCGGAGGGGCGCAGCGCCGCCATGTGGGTGGACTTCGATTTCTTCGGCCACCAGATCGTCGCCCATCTCGATCCCGGGGCGCGGCCGCGCGGTCGCAGCAATCCGGTCGACGGGCATGACGTGCCGGTGCCGCATTTCGGCGCGGTGCTCGCCATCGCGGAATGGCGGCGGCTGGCCGAACGGCTCGAAGCGGCCGGCGTCGACTTCATGATCGCGCCGACCGTGCGCTTCGCCGGCGAGCCGGGCGAGCAGGCGACGATGTTCTTCCTCGACCCGTCCGGCAATGCGCTCGAGATCAAGGCGATGCGCGACCCGGCGAACCTGTTCGCGAAATGACGGCTTCCGCCGTCATCGCGAGGGGCGAAGCGCCGTGGCGATCCAGCCTGACGGAATCCGGATTGCCGCGCTCCCTTCGGGAGCTCGCAACGACGATGGAATCCGGGGCTCAGCGGCCGGCGCCGCCGAAGCGGCCGTCGAGATAGACCAAAGGGTCCACCTCCTCGCGCGCGCTCGCCTCCTCGACGACGCCGATGAAGATGCTGTGGGTGCCGAAGCTGTGGCTGTCGATGCGCCGGCACAGGATCGTCGCCTGGGCTTCGGCCAGCCGGGGCGCGCGGGAGCAGTCGAGCTCCCAGCCGGAGAGAAAGCGCAGGCGGTGCTGGGTGCGGTCGGCGAACATCCGGGCGACCTCCTCCTGGTCGCAATGCAGCACGTTGACGCGGAAATGCGAGACGTCCTCCATCGATCCGTGCACCGAGGCGGCGCGATTGATGCAGACCAGCAGGCTCGGCGGGTCCATCGAGATCGGCGACATGGCGGTGGCGGTGATCCCCATCGGCTGGCCGTCGACGCAGATGCTGATCACGTTGACGGTCGAGGCGACCCGCCGCATCGCCTTGCGGAACGAGAGAGCGAGGTCGGCGGCGCTGTCGGTCATCGACCGCGCCTGGAATAGCCGGCGAGGATTTCGCATACCCAGCGGGCCGCGGTGAGAGCGGTGACGTCGCCGACATCGAGGCTCGGATCGAACTCGGTGAGGTCGACCAGCCGCACCTGCGGCCGCGCGCCGAGCCATCGGGCCGCCTCGAAGAACATCGTCGCGGGCATGCCGCCGGGACGGGCCCCGGGAGCGCCGGGGCACTGACCGCGATCGATGACGTCGATGTCGAAGTCCACCGCCACCGCCGCGCAATGGCCGAGCCGCGCCAGCGCCGCCTCGAGGATCGCGGCGATTCCCTGCGCCCGGCAATCGGCGATGGTCCAGATGCCGATGCCGCACGCGCGGGCATCGGCGTGCATCTTGAGCGTGTTGGCGAACGGCGCCAGCCCGATCTGGCAGATATTGGCGCCGGGCAGGCCGTCCTCGAGCAAGGCGCGGATCGGATTGCCGTTGATCAGCCCCCGGTCGGTCTCGCGCAGGTCGAAATGGGCGTCGAGCGTGATCAGGCCGATTTCGGCGAGCGGACGGCCGAGCGCGTGCGCCGCCGGGCGGGTCACCGCATTGTTGCCGCCGAGCAGGATGGTCAGGCGATGATCGGCCGTGCAGCGGCCGACGGCCTCGACGATCGGCGCGAAGCCGTCGGCCGGCATCGCGCCGACGACGTCGGCGTCGCCGGCATCGCGGACCGCGAGCGCAAGCTCGTCGCCGGTTTCGACGTCATAGGTGCTGAAGCGGCGCAGCGTGCGCCGGATCGTCTCCGGCGCCAGATCGCAGCGGCCGGGCGTGACCGACCCCGCCTCCATCGGCGCGCCGACCAGCGCGACGTCGGCGCCGCCGCTATCGACGAACAGGTCGGCGATCGACTTCCAGCTCATCCTTTGCCCTTACACTCCGGTCGCCGTAGAAAGCGAGCCATGTGGGACCGGCTGCTCGTCGACTGCAACATCGCGACGATGGACCCCGCCGTGCCGGGGCCGTTCGGCGCGATCGAGAATGGCGCGATCGGCATCCAGGACGGACGTATCGTCCGGGTCGGGCGGCGCACCGAGCTCGCCGGCTACCAGGCCAGGAGGGTCGAGCCGCTCGGCGGCGCCTGGGTCACGCCCGGCCTGGTCGACTGCCACACCCATCTGGTGTTCGGCGGCAACCGGGCCGGAGAGTTTGAGCAAAGGCTCGAAGGCGCCAGCTATGAGGAGATCGCCCGCGCCGGCGGCGGCATATTGTCGACGGTGGCCGCGACCCGCGCGGCGACCCGCGAAGAGCTGGTCGAAGCCTCGCGCTCGCGGCTGCGGGCGCTGATGCGCGGCGGCGTCACCACCGTCGAGATCAAATCCGGCTACGGCCTCGACATAGAAACCGAGATCAAGATGCTGGAGGCCGCGCAGGCGCTGGCCGGAAGCGAGACGGTGCGGGTCGAGCGCACCTTGCTGGCGCTGCATGCGCTGCCGCCGGAATTCCGCGACCGGCGCGAGGAATTCGTCCGGCTCGCCACCGACAGCCTGCTGCCGCGGGTCGCCGGCCGCGGCCTGGCGAGCGCGGTCGACGCCTTTTGCGAAGGGATCGGCTTCACCCCGGAGGAGGTCCGCTTGTTCTTCGAAGCCGCGTGCGAGCTCGGCTTGCGGGTCAAGCTCCACGCCGAGCAGCTCAGCAATCTCGGCGGCGCCGCGCTGGCGGCGCGGTTCGAGGCCCTGTCCGCCGACCATCTCGAACATGTCGACGAGGCCGGGGTGCGCGCGATGGCCGATGCCGGGATGGTGGCGGTGCTGCTGCCCGGCGCCTTCTATGCGCTGAGAGAGACCAAGAAGCCGCCGGTCGATCTGCTCCGGCGTCACCGTGTGCCGATGGCGGTGGCAGGCGATTGCAATCCCGGCACCTCGCCGGTGCTGTCGCCGACGATGATGATGAGCATGGCCTGCACCTTGTTCGGGCTGACGCCCGAAGAGGCGCTCGCCGGGATGACCCGCGAGGGCGCCCGTGCGCTCGGCCTGGCGGAGGAGACCGGCACGATCAGCCCCGGCAAGGCCGCCGACCTGTGCCTGTGGCGGATCGGCCGGCCGGCCGAGCTTTGCTACTGGATCGGGCTGCCGGGGCCGGAGCGGCGGATCTTCGCCGGCGAGGATGCGTGACCTCGCGCCGGCGAGCGAGCGTGTAGGCTCGTCATTGCGAGCGGAGCGAAGCAATCCAGTCTCGGCGCCTTTCTGGATTGCTTCGTCGCTTCGCTCCTCGCAATGACGGAGAGGAAGGAGAAGCACTCTGACGCGTCGCGACAACAGCCGCCGCATCGAGGCGCCGACCGGGACCGGGCTCAGCTGCCGCAGCTGGACCACCGAGGCGGCGATGCGGATGCTGATGAACAATCTCGATCCGCAGGTCGCCGAGGCGCCCGAGGAGCTGGTCGTCTATGGCGGCATCGGCCGCGCGGCGCGCGACTGGGAATGCTTCGACCGCATCGTCGAGACGCTCCGCCGTCTCGGCGAGGACGAGACGCTGCTGGTCCAGTCGGGCAAGCCGGTCGGCGTCTTCCCGACCCATGAGGACGCCCCGCGAGTGCTGATCGCCAATTCGAACCTGGTGCCGAAATGGGCGACGTGGGAGCATTTCCACGCGCTCGATCGCCAGGGGCTGATGATGTACGGCCAGATGACCGCCGGCAGCTGGATCTATATCGGCACCCAGGGCATCGTCCAGGGCACGTACGAGACCTTCGCCGAAATGGGCCGCCAGCATTATGGCGGCGACCTTGGCGGGCGATGGATCCTGACCGCCGGACTGGGCGGCATGGGCGGCGCGCAGCCGCTGGCGGCGGTGATGGCCGGCGCCCATTGCATCGCCATCGAGTGCCAGCCGAGCCGGATCGAGAAGAGGCTCGAGACCCGCTATCTCGATCGCCGCGCCGACAGCATCGACGAGGCGCTCGACATCATCCGCTCGGCCGCCGAGCCGATTTCGGTCGGCCTGCTCGGCAACGCCGCCGAGATCCTGCCGGAAATGGTGAAACAGGGCATCCGGCCCGACGCGCTGACCGACCAGACCTCGGCGCACGATCCGGTCAACGGCTATCTGCCGATCGGCTGGAGCGTCGAGCAGTGGCTCGACCGGCGCGAGCGCGATCCCAGGGCGGTCGAGCATGCCGCCCGCGCCTCGATGGCGATCCATGTCGAGGCGATGCTGGCCTATCGCGAGATGGGCGTTCCGACCTTCGACTATGGCAACAATATCCGGCAGGTGGCGCATGACGAAGGCGTCGCCAATGCGTTCGACTTTCCCGGCTTCGTGCCGGCTTATGTCCGGCCGCTTTTCTGCCGCGGCATCGGTCCGTTCCGGTGGTGCGCGCTGTCCGGCGACCCGGAGGACATTTACCGCACCGACGCGAAGGTGAAGGCGCTGATCCCGGACGATCCGCACCTCCACCGCTGGCTCGACATGGCGCGGGAGCGGATCGCCTTCCAGGGCCTGCCGGCGCGGATCTGCTGGGTCGGGCTCGGCCAGCGCCATCGGCTCGGCCTCGCCTTCAACGAGATGGTGGCGAGCGGGGAGTTGAAGGCGCCGGTGGTGATCGGCCGCGACCATCTCGACAGCGGCTCGGTCGCCAGCCCGAATCGCGAGACCGAGGCGATGAAGGACGGTTCCGACGCGGTGTCGGACTGGCCGCTGCTCAACGCCTTGCTCAACACCGCCTCGGGCGCGACCTGGGTCTCGCTCCACCATGGCGGCGGCGTCGGCATGGGCTATTCGCAGCATGCCGGCATGGTGATCGTCGCCGACGGCACCGAGGCGGCGGCACGGCGGCTCAGGCGCGTCTTGTGGAACGATCCCGGCACCGGCGTGATGCGCCACGCGGACGCCGGCTATGAGGAAGCGATCGCGTGCGCGCGCGAGCAGGGGCTGGACCTGCCGATGGTCGGCAAATGATCCTGCTCAGGCCCGGCTCGGTGACGCTCGCCGATTTGCGGGCGGTCTGGGAGGGGGCGCCGGTCGCGCTCGACGATGCAGCCTGGGCGGCGGTCAACGCTTCGGCCGAGGCAATCGGCCGGATTCTCGACAGCGGCCGCACCGTCTACGGCGTCAATACCGGCTTCGGGCTGCTCGCCCAGACGCGCATTCCGGCCGACCGGCTCGAGGAGCTGCAGCGAAACCTGATCCTGTCGCACAGCGCCGGCCTCGGCGAGCCGCTCGATCGCCGGATCGTCCGGCTGATGATGGTGCTGAAGGTGATCGGTCTCGCCCGCGGCCACAGCGGCGTGCGCCGTGCGGTGGTGGAACGGCTGCTCGCGCTGATCGAGGCCGCGGCCCTGCCGATCATCCCGTCGCAGGGCTCGGTCGGCGCCTCCGGCGATCTCGCCCCGCTCGCTCATATGAGCGCGGCCTTGATCGGCGAGGGGCAGATCGCGCTCGACGGAGAGACCCTCGCCGCCGGCGAGGCGCTGGCGCGGCTCGGGCTCGAGCCTTTGGTGCTCGGACCGAAAGAAGGACTGGCGCTGATCAACGGCACCCAGGCCTCGACCGCGATCGCGCTCGACACCTTGTTCACCGCCGAGCGGGTGTTCGGCGCCGCTCTGGTCGGCGGCGCTTTGTCGGTGGACGCGCTCAAGGGCACCGACGTCGCCTTCGACCCGCGCATCCACGCGGCGCGCGGCCAGCCGGGCCAGATCGAGGTGGCGGCGGCGCTGCAGCGCCTGCTCGCCGGCAGCGGGATCCGCGGCTCGCATCTCGATTGCGGCCGCGTCCAGGATCCCTACAGCTTCCGCTGCCAGCCGCAGGTGATGGGAGCGGCGCTCGACCTGATGCGCCAGGCCGCCCGGACGCTCGAGATCGAGGCCAATGCGGTCAGCGACAATCCTTTGCTGTTCGGCGAGGAGGCGCTGTCCGGCGGCAATTTCCACGCCCAGCCGGTCGCCTTCGCCGCCGATATGCTGGCCATCGCCTTGTGCGAGATCGGCTCGATCGCCGAGCGGCGGATCGCGGTGCTGATCGACCCGAAGATGAGCGGCCTGCCGCCCTTCCTGGTCGAGGAGAGCGGCGTCAATTCCGGCTTCATGATCGCCCATGTCACCGCCGCCGCTCTGGTGTCCGAGAATAAGAGCCTCGCTTTTCCCGCCAGCGTCGACACCATCCCGACCTCGGCCGGCCAGGAGGATCATGTCTCGATGGCGACCCACGGCGCGCTCAAGGCGCGGCGCATCGCCCGAAACGCCGCCGGCGTGATCGGCATCGAGCTGCTCGCCGCCGCCCAGGGCATCGACTTTCACGCGCCGCTGGCGACGTCGGACCCGCTCGAGCGGGTCCGCCGCGCGATCCGCGAGCGCGTCCCGATGCTGAGCGCCGACAGGATGATGGCGCCCGATCTGAATTGGGCGAAGCAAGCGGTACTCGACGGAGAAATACAGGGAATCGCCGCGGATTTTCTGCCTTCGTTCTGACGGGAGTGTACGAATTCGGACGGAGCAGCACGATTTTCTTGTCCCAATTTCGGTCGGCCGCGCAACTGGCTCTCCCTGTCCTATTAACCATTTGACAACCAACATCTTCTCGGCCATGGGTTCGCCCGCTTTCACGCGCGGGGGGAGGGGCGATACGAGACCCTCAACGTTGCCTGGAAACGCATCCAACATTGAGGGAGAGATTCGTGAGAACTGCGAAAATTAATGGCGCGGATGGCGTCCTGATTTCCGATGGCGTCCTGGTGGGCGACGGCGTTCTGCTTTCGGACGGCGTCCTGCTGTCGGACGGCGTCCTGATTGCGGACGCGCTGCCCTTCCTGCTCGAGGATTATATCGGCCTCGCCACCTGGGCGGGCAAGCCGATCTTCAACCAGCAGCAGGTCATCAACCAGATCGACGGCGGCGTCGTCAACGCCGGCAAGACGATCAGCTACAGCTTCTTCGACGGTCCGCACACGATCGGCATCTACAACAACCCCAATTACGGGTTCGCCGAGCCGGCCGGCGCCAGCCCGATGAGCGAGGCCGAAAAGGCCGTCGCCCGCGAGTCGATGGTGATGTGGGACGACCTGATCCAGCAGAGCATCGTCGAGAAGACCGGCAACGGCGCCGACATCATTCTCGGCAACACCACCACCGGTCCGGCTCAGGCCTGGGCTTATTATCCCGACAACGGCGTCAAGGTCTCCGGCGACGTCTGGACCGCCGACCCGAGCGTCAACTGGACCAACCAGTGGCTCGATTATAGCGGTTACGGCCGCACCACCCTCGTCCACGAGATCGGCCACTCGCTCGGCCTCAGCCATCCGGGTGATTACAATTTCAGCGACGACAATGACGGCGACGGCCAGCCCGACCCGATCACCTACGAGGCGGACGCTTTCTACGCGCAGGACACGAAGCAATTCTCGATCATGTCCTATTTCAGCGCGCAGAAGACCGGCGCACAGCCGGTCGACGTCAACCTCGGCCTGGTCAACAACCCGCAGACGCCGCTGCTGCACGACATCCTGACCATCCAATCCAAATATGGCGCGGATCCGACGACCCGCGCGGGCGACACCGTCTATTTCGCCAATTCGACGGCCGGCCGCGACGTCTTCGACCTCACCGAGAATCCGTTCCCTTACCTGTCGGTCTATGATGCGGGCGGCAACGACACGTTCGACTTCTCGACCGCCAACAAGGGCGTGTTCGTCGACCTGCGTCCGGGCAGCTTCAGCTCGGCCACCGCCGGCGCGCTGAGCCTCGCCGAAGCCAATGCGGCGACCGAGGTGTTCAACGCCGCCACCGACGAGGTCCAGGGCGATTTCGCGCTGTGGACGCAGCCGGCCTATGACAGTTGGGTCAACACGATCGGCAATATCGGCGCCAACCGCGTGTTCAACGACACCGGCGTGTCGGGCGTCACCGCCACGTCGCACCGCAACATCTCGATCGCCTACAACACGGTCATCGAGAACGCGATCGGCGGCTCGCAGAAGGACTATCTGGTCGGCAACGACGTCGCCAACAAGCTCTCGGGCAATGCCGGCAACGACGTGCTGAACGGCCTGGGCGGCAACGACCTCCTCACCGGCGGCGCCGGTGCGGACGAGTTCCGCTTCACCGGGACCGGCGGCAACGACAAGATCGCCGATTTCGTCAGCGGCTCCGACAAGATCGGGCTGACCGAGATCGACGCCAACAGCACTGCCGCCGGCAACCAGGCCTTCACCTTCATCGGCAACAGCGCGTTCAGCAACGTCGCCGGTCAGCTGCGGACCTACAGCCAAAGCGGCGAGAATTTCGTCGCCGGCGACGTGGACGGCAACGGCGTTGCCGACTTCACGATCAACCTCGGCACCGCCACTGCGGCGGCGACCGACTTCTTCTTCTAAGCCCTGATCGGCTTGCCGAAGAAAAGAAGGGCCCGCCGCTCACGCGGCGGGCCCTTCGTTTTGCACGACGCATCGCAGGTGCAACGATTAACCATTTGACAAATAGTCTGATTTCTGGCGTGGGAAGTCTGCTTCCATGCACCGGGGGGAGGGTCGATTCGCAAACCCCTCAACGTTGTCTGAAGCGACCCGCTCATCTTTGGGAGAGAAATCTTGGCGTACGATAAGAATAAAGCAACTGCCGTGGAAACCACCGCGGATACCGGGCTCAGCACCGGCGACATCGGCCCCTTCGCCGGCTATATTGCCGACGCGACGGCCTTCAACGCGACCTTCCCCGAGCCCGGCACCGGCCCCGGCCTTCCGGATCTCGCCGAGCCCGGCGAGACGATCCGCGGCAAGCCTGTCCTGGAGATTGGAACGTCGAACACCCCCGGAAACGTCCGGTGGCAGCTCGACGCGGGCGTCGAGATCGCACCGCACAAGGGCGTGATCACCTTCGCATTCCTGGATTCCGCGCATGCGACCGGCATCTACAACAACCCCAATCAGGGCTTCACCGAGCAGTTCGGCTACTCGCCGTTCACCGCCGCGCAGCGCGAGGCGGGACGCATCTCGATCAACAATTGGGATGAGCTGATTGCGCCGACCTTCAAGGAAGTGAACGGGTCGGGCGGCGCCGACATCGTGATGGCGAACACCACGACGGGGCCGGCGCAGGCCTGGGCCTACTATCCGTATAATTACGGCTGGCCGGGCTATAACCACCTGATGAGCGACACCTGGATCGCCGATCCGCGCGTCAACGGCTCCAACGCCCAGCTCGCTCCGGGCTTCTACGGCCTGCAGACGCTGAACCATGAGCTCGGCCACACGCTCGGCCTCAGCCACCCCGGCAACTACAATTTCGGGGACGACACGGATGGCGACGGCGTGCCGGATCCGATCACGTACGAGGGCGACGCCTTCTACTTCCAGGACAGCCACCAGTACACGATCATGTCCTATTTCAACTCGTTCGAAACCGGCAACGACCAGATCGACTGGAATTTGATGCGCTTCGTCTATCCGTCGACGCCGATGGTCCACGATATCGCGGTCATCCAGCAGAAGTACGGCGCCGACATGACCACCCGCACCGGCGACACGACCTACGGCTTCAACGCCACGGCCGACGTCACCAACGAAGCGATGCGGTTCGAAGACGACGAGATGATCTCCATCTTCTCGATCTGGGATGCCGGCGGCAAGGACACGCTCGACCTGTCGGGCTATGACAGCAACTCGGTCATCGACCTGCGGCCGGGTGCCTACAGCAGCGCCGGCGGACCGGGCCACGAGCTCAGCCTCGCCGAGATCAACGCCAACAATGCGGCCGCCGGTCTCGGCAGCCGGACGGCGGCCTATGATCTCTACTTCGGCGGCCGTCCGGGCGCCAATGAGGGGATTCCGTGGTCGGAGATCGTCGACACCGACTTCGTCATGGATAACAATATCGGCATCGCTTACGGCGCGATCATCGAGAACGCGATCGGCGGCGGCGGCGACGACCGCATCAACGGCAACTCGGCCAATAACGAGCTGACCGGCAATGGCGGGTCCGACACCTTCATCTTCGTCGATGACGGTTCGGTCGACACCATCAAGGACTTCAAGACCGGTGTCGACAAGATCGACCTCACCGAGCTGGTCGGCGTCGACAGCTCCGACGTCGCGTTCGACGCGGCTTCGGACTCGCTGTTCGTCAACACCGACGGCGATGCGGCCTACGAGCTGACGATCATCGTCAAGGGCGACGACGTCAACCTCGCCGGCACCGACATCATCTTCGGCTGATCGGCAACGCAAAAGGAAGGGGCCCGCCGCTCACGCGGCGGGCCCCTTTTTTGTCGCGGTTCGGCGGGCGCGGCAGTGCGCGTCAGGCCGGCCGATCCACCCCCGCCGGCTCAGCGGGGGCAGGCGGGATCAGAACGGGCCGCCGCCATAATAGAGGCCGTAGCCGGTGAACATCAGCCGCCAGCCGATCTGCTGGGCGATGATGAACAGGACGAACCAGATGCCGACCGCGGCGGCGGTGTAGGCCGGCGCCTTGTCGGCCGGCACCTTCATCAGCGTCGGCAGGCCGACATAGATGAGGTAGCCGCCATAAGCGATGCCGATCAGCGCCCACAGCCACCACAGGCCGGGCAGGATCAGGACGATGCCGGCGACCCACAGGCCGGTCGCCGAATAGACGGCGAGCTTCATCGCCTGGACGCTGTTCTTCGTGCCGCCGAGATTGGGCGCGAGCAGATCGATGATGAAGCCGAGCGCGACGATCACGCCGACATTGATCACATAGATGATGATCAGGATCTTGATCAGGAAGCCCATCACCGGGCCGGCGAACCCGCCCATCTGCAGCAGGAAGCCGAGCAGCATCGCCACCGGCGCGATCAGGCCCAGGATCAGCGCATAGCCGATGACGAGGCGGCCGACCGAGGTCGCTTCCGCGTCGATCCGCGGCCATTCGGTGGCGGGGCTGGTCAGGATATTCTTGACCCGGTCGACAAGAGAGACTGGGGCGCCCGGCGGCGTGCCGCCCGGCGTCGGATTGATCGGCCCGTCTGTCATTGATCCCTCCCTGTTGGATGGGGCGGGAATGAAGCATGTTCCCGGGCAAATCTCAAGCGATCCGCGGCCACGCGAAAAGCCCCGCCGAAGCGGGGTCGGGGCGGGGTGGCTGTGATTGGGAAATTGTGACGGCGAGCGCGGCAAGCGCGGATGGCTCGACGGGGCCGAGTGGCGTCCCATGTCCCGGCGAAGGCCGGGATGGTGCGAGTTCGCGGTCATGGTCACGATCGCGCCGAATTCATCGATTAGGGGAGCTGAGCTGCCGGCTGGCATCCGCCGCTCCGGTAGGCGCTGATCCTGATCTAATTGGTTCCGCTCGGATTTGCCGGCTACGGCAGCGACGCTGTCCTCGCGGAACGGATGACTTTATCACTCTCCGGGCAGCGAC